>CBDFHH010000004.1:0-1135842 GCA_965247665.1 Alphaproteobacteria bacterium | reverse complement strand
CCGATGATGTGGCCATACCTGATTGTTCCATTGGGCGCCGCGTTCATGATTATCCAAGTGGTGGCAATGATATTGGCTCGTGAGTCCAAGGTGTCCTCACCAGAGAAACCAATCGAGTAAGCGAGCCAATGCTACTTGCGGTAGGCCTCAGTTTTGTTGTGCTTCTGCTGATCGGCACCCCGATTGCCTTTTCCCTGGGGATTTCCGGAGTCATCGGGTTTCTCGTTTACGATCCAGGACTGCTACGCCTCGTCCCTCAACGGATGTATGCCGGCGTGGACACGTTCCCTCTAATGGCGGTGCCCTTCTTCGTTCTAGCAGGGGAACTCATGGGGACATCTGGAATTATGGCCCGCCTAGTCCGCTTCGCGGACACCCTGGTCGGCCACATTCGAGGTGGTCTCGCCCACGTCAACATCGTGGCTAGCATGATCTTTGCCGGCATCAGCGGTTCGGCGATTGCCGATGCCAGCGCATTGGGATCGACCCTAATCCCAGCAATGGAAAAGGCTGGTTACAGCCGGAGGTTCGCCAGCGCCGTAACGGCAGCGTCCGCCGTCATCGGACCCATCATTCCACCGAGCATCCCAATGATCATCTATGCGTTCGTGGTTGGGAAGGTGTCGATCGGAGGACTGTTCCTCGCCGGCGTTATCCCGGGCTTGGCCATGGGATTGGGCATGATGGCGATCGTTTACGTAATTGCCCGCAAGCGGGGGGACGAGGCGAAGCGCCGTCGCGCGAGTCTGTACGAAATCGCCAGGGCTTTCTTTGAAGCAATTTGGGCGATGCTCATGCCCGTCATCATATTGGGAGGAATCCTGGGCGGTATTTTTACGGCTACGGAAGCGGCCGCTGTGGCCGTCGCCTATGCGATCTTCGTGGGCACCGTAATTACGCAAGATCTTCGCTGGCGGCACGTGACACGCGCTCTTTCACGGTGTGTCACGGTCAGTGCCGTCGTGTTCCTCGTTGTAGCGACATCCAGTATCGTTTCCTGGCTTCTGACCGCAAACCTGTTGCCCGTGACCTTGGCATCCGCGCTTCGGGGTATTTCCTCGGATCCGGCGGTCTTCCTTTTCTTGGCGATCGTCTTCCTCATCCTCATTGGCTGTGTTCTCGACAATATCGCCGCAATGATCATGATCGCCCCGATTCTGACACCAACGGCCGAGCAATACGGCATTGACCCCCTCCACTTCGGGATAGTGTTCGTATTGAGTTCGGTCATCGGAATGTTGACGCCACCCGTTGGAGCGGTGCTTTTCACTGTGTGCGGCGTGGCGAAGGTTCCCATAGAGGAGGTCGTGAATGAGTCTCTGCCCTTCCTGGGTTGGCTTTTTGTTGTCCTTCTTGCGATAACGTACTTGGCGCCGATTCCCCTGGCCCTACCGCATCTGTTTGGCTACGGGCGATGAGCCGGTTGAAATTCGACTGAAAGAGCGAAGTCCTTACTTATGGCCACTATCAAAATCGATGGCTTTTATGATCTCCACGTCCATTCAGCGCCAGCTCCTTTTGTTCGCATCGGTGACAGCGTCGATATTGCCGAATGGTGCGCAAGGGCGGGAATGGCGGGAATTGTCATTAAGAGTCACTTTGAAAGCACCGTTTCAAAGGTGCATCACGCAAGGCGCGAGGTGACAAAATACTTTCCTGACTTCCGGGTGTTTGCCGGAATCGCACTAAATCGTGGCGTCGGAGGTGTCAACGCCGGGGCCGTCGAAATCGCCCTCGATCAGGGCGCCAAAATTGTGTGGCTGCCGACATTTGACGCCCAAAACCACGCGCGGGTGTTTGGCGCCACGGGTACCTACGGATTCAAGAGCATGACGATAGAATCCAAGGGCTCGGCACTGCACGAAGAATTCACCGTTTTGGAGAATGGGCGCCTCACAGGGAAGGCGAAGGAGGTCATCGATCTGATCGCCGCTTACGACGCGATCCTGGCCACGGGTCATGTGTCCAAGGAGGAAATATTTGCGACCTTCGATTACGCACTGGGTAAGAACGTACACAAATTACTAGTGACCCACCCTGAGTATTACGTACCAAACTTGGATATCGAAACGATGGTAGAGATCTCCAAACTCGGCGCCTTCATGGAATTTTGTGCGGTTAGCTGCGGTCCCATGACACCGGCCAATTCCATAGAGCAAGTGAAGGAGATGATTGAGGCGGTCGGCCCTGAACGGGCGATAATCTCAAGCGATACGGGCCAGCCCTTCAGCCCACGACCGCCCGAGGCCCTCCGTGTTTTTGCCCAATGTCTGCACGAACGAGGTATTGCCGAAGACGACATCGCTCGAATGGCCATCCGAAACTCGGCTCACCTTCTTGGGGCGGACAGCTAGACATCATGGAGTGACCTGCCCGCGCCCGGATATTTCATGTGGCATAGTCCAAGTACGCAACCCGAAATATGTCAAACAGGATGCTTTCAACGCAACAAAATACCATTAATAAATATGGGCGATGACAAGTCATTCACTTGCATTTCAACATCCACTTCACTGGCGGCTAACGTCACACTTACACAGAGACTCATCATCAGAATCAGCGCTTTGATGGATGCAGTCATTGAGGTGGCCTCTCCTTTTCGGACAGCCTGGCGGCTCGCCCAGTCCATGATCGCCACTGGGTAAAGGAAGCCGCGCCTGACCGGGATGTAGGTGAAATTGGGTCAAGCAACTGACCATAGCCGAAGTACTTGAATTCCTCTCTTTCCTGATCGAGACAAGCCTTCAGCTCCTTACGGTCGAATACGAGCGCGACTCCGTCTGATCCGTATCCGCGCCACATGCTGAGCAGGCCGTTTTCCTGCGTGTAGGCGTCATCATCAGAGTGATCGCAAAAGCAACAAATAAACGCAGGCATCATTCCGAATTGGGGACCGCATTCGCGCATGTAGTTAAACGCTACTCGGAAAATGTGCCCTACTTCAGATTGAACAAACGCGTCCACGCCTCCGTGCAATCGGATAGCCTCCCGAAGTTTCTCATCAGACGGACGATCATTTGCTATCCGTTCAATGATGGGAGCGAGTGCCGCCCGCATTGGCTTGGAAACTTCCGCGAATTCGGTTTCGTCGTTTGTATGCCAAAAGTGTGTGGCTCGAAGCACCTGCGAGCGGATGATGCTCTCGAAGGCCTCGAAGCTCGTGTAGTGGAACAACTCTTGCATTTCGGAAGTCCTCATCCCTGTCTGCGTGGCAACACCTTCGCGGCGAGTAGACCGTCGACGACCGGGATGGGGCGGACGGCGCTCATCGCGCCCCACGTGTCGGCGACCCGGGCGTCGACGGGAAGGAACCTTGCTATTGGATACTGGCCACTCAAAGCCGGTCGGATTTATGCCGTGACGGCTCTGATGGGAATGTCTTCGAGGGATATCTTTCGGCTGGCTTCCCACAGATCGTAAGCAGCCTGCATCCGTATCCAGACCCCGGCCAGTTCGTCGTTACCGCAAAGACGGGCGAACCTGAGCGCCATTTCAGAGCTGACGGCACGCGGGGATTTACTGCGCAATACATCATGCAGCGCCTGTCTGGATACACCCAGATCGCGCGCTGCACCGGCAACGGTTAGGCCAAGCTCCGGGAGGATGTCTTCGCGCCAGATAGCGCCGGGATGGGTGGGCCTCCTCTCGGGACGCCTCGCTTCATGCTCAGTCATCAATGGTAATCCTCGTAGTCTACCCGGTAGGCGTCGCCACCCTGCCAATCAAAAGTAAGGCGATAGTTAGCTGTAACCGTTACGCTGTACCGGGACTTGTGCCCCCGATAGTGGGTTATTGTGCAAACGCGTGCAACACCGAGAAATGGCGGTACACATTCTTTTAATCAGAGGGTCCCCGGTTCGAATCCGGGCGCGCCTACCAGGCGCCCAGCCGCCCGCGTTGGCGGAGGGCAGGCGGGCACGAGGAAGCGTGCCTCAATAAGTTCGAGAAAGAGACCGGCATCAAAGTCATCTACTCCGAGGGCCGCGCGGCGCTCGGGCAGATCGTGGCGCAGGTCAAGGCTGGCACGCCGCAATTCGATACCTCCAAGCTCCCGTCGTCCGAGATTGCCTCCGCGATCGAGGGCGGCTACCTCGAGAAGCTCGACTACAGCGTTATCGACAAGAGCACGCTCACCCCCAATCAGTACCAGCACAAGTGGGGTGATTACGCGATCACGTTCGATACCTTCGGCTGGGTCATGTTCTACAACAAGGAGAAGTGGCCGGGCGACAATCACCCCAAGACGTGGGCCGATTTCTGGGACGCGAAGAAGTTCCCGGGTCCGCGCGGCATCGACGCCCGCGCGCGCACCAACGGCAATTTTGAGGCCGCCTCGCGCGCGCTCGGCATCCCGCCCGACCAGACTTACCCCCTGGACCTCGACCGCATCTTCAAGAAGCTCGACGAGCTCAAGCCTCACGTCACCTTCTGGTACGAGAAGGGCGCCGTTCAGACGCAGGCGATGCTGCGCAAGGAAGTCGACCTCATCTCGGCGTGGACCGGCCGCGGGTGGGACGCCGTCGTTCAGGGAGCGCCGTTCCAGATCGTGCCCGAGACCCACATCCGCGATCTCGGCAGCATGATGGTCATTCCGAAGGGCGCCAAGCACCCGACGAATGCCTCTCACGTGATCGGCTATTGCGGAACGGCCGAGGCGCAGGGGACCTACGCCAGCCGCTCCTACTACGCCGTCTCCAATCTCAACGCGCACAAGTTCATCGATCCCAAGGTGCGCGCGATCCTGTCGACGGCACCGGAGTACGTGAAGACCACGGTCGTCATCGATCCCGAGTGGTACAGCCCGCGGCTCGCCGAGATTCGGACCCGCTGGAACGAGTGGCGGACCCGCTGAGGCCAGCAAGCCGCACGCTTGTGACGGACGATCCTACGGCTTCGACGAGGGGATGAGCGTCCAGGGCATGGCCGACCCCGCATTCGCGGACATGACCCTTGTCACGTCCTTCGTCGAAGTCGAGGAGATCTTTAAGTCGAAGGACTTTGCCCCGGGTTGGGGGCAGGGCGCGAACGCGCCCTTCCGGGCGCACACCTTGACGGCGCTAAAAGGGGGCGAGCACTTCGAGCGCCGTCGCCTCGAGGCGGTGCTGTTCCGCAAGGAGGCACCCGCCGACTACGACACCCGGGTGCTGCTCCCTGCCATCCGCCGTGGGCTCGAAGCCTGCCGATCCAGGGGCGGCGCCGACGGGGTGGTCCGCGCGGATCTGCAAGTTCTCGTCAGGCCGATGTACCTGGCGGTGTCGGCCGCGATCGCGGGGATCGACGGTCTCGACCGACTCGAGGCCGCAACCGAGTTCTACGCCGATGCCGAACTGATCACCGAAGGCAGCCACGTCCACTGGTCCCCGCGCGAGGGCACCCGCGTGATGCGCGAAGCGCTCGATGCCAAGCGACGGTTCGTCGAGCGCTATTTCAAGCCGTCCTGGTCGCGTCGGCTGGCCCTCGTGGCTGCCGAGCACACGGACGCGAGCGAGCATCCCGATGATCTCCTCACGCTCATGATCCGCAATCGGCGTTATTTCGAGGCTTGGGACGATGACCTCGCAGCTCGTGAAGCGATGATGTACCTGACCGGTGGGCTCTTTTCGCCCACGAATGCCCTGCCGCATATCGTTACCGAACTCGGCGCATGGATTGGCCTGCACCCCGAGGACGTGGATCGGCTCCACGATATGGATTTTCTCCGCGACGCCGTGTGCGAGGGGCTACGCCTCCATCCCCCGGGGCCGCCGAAGCATCGTCTCACGCTGCGTGACACGGTCTTGACCACAGGGCGCGCGATGCGGGCAGGCGAGCATATCCTGCTCGATTTTGCGGCCGCCAACAGGGATGAGGAAGTCTTCGGCGCCGAGGCCGACAGCTTCCGAATTCCGCGGGCGCGCGCCGCAGGCGCTCAACCCTACGGTCTGACCTTCGGTGGCGGGGCCCACACCTGCATCGGCCAAGGCTTCGCGGTCGGTGAGGCGGGAGCCGCCCCCCCCGGGCTGATGGTCCGCATCCTCTACGAGCTTTATCGGGCCGGGATGCGGCCAGATCCTGATCTGCCGGTGCAGCGCAAGCCCGACAATCCGCAGGGCAACTATGCGGTCTTTCCCATCCGTCTGGACGATCTATGAGCTTGAGGCTCCGAATCGATCCGATGCGGTGCCACAAGACCGAATACTGCATTCAGCTCGCGCCGGCGCTGTTCGGCCGCGCCGACGACGGCGGGGCGACCCGCGTGTTGACCGCAGCTCCCGTGCCTAAGCAGGAGGCGCTTGCGCGAGAGTCGGAAGCCTTGTGCCCGACCGGCGCCATTGTCGTCGAAACCAATCCGGACTGAGAGGGCAGGGCCTGTCTTGAGCCGCGCGAGCCGGAGCGCCAAGCGCAAGCGGTATGCCACGGTCCTGTATGAATCCGGCGACGGCGCGGCGCGCATCACGCTCAACCGTCCACGCAAGCTCAACGCGCTCAACAATCAGCTGCGTGGCGACCTGTGCGCGGCCTTGAAACGTGCCGAGGCCGACGACGATGTTCGCGCCATCGTTCTTCGCGGCGCCGGGCGGGCCTTCAGCTCGGGAGCCGATATCACCGATGACCCGGCGGAGAACGGGTGGGTGATGACCGAGGACGGGCTCGCCATGAGCAAGCGATACCGCCGCTACTACACGGCGCAATGGATGGATGCGATCTGGGACCTGGAAAAGCCCGTCGTCGCCCAGATCCACGGTCACTGCGTCGGCGCTGCGCTGATCATTGCGAGCACCTGCGACTTCGCCGTGGCCGCCGAAGACACCGTCTTCAGCCTCCCTGAGGCGCGCTTCGGCGCCATCGCCCTGGGCTTGCTCCCCTGGACGGTCGGCCTCAGGAAGACCAAGGAGTTGGTCCTCTTGGGGCGCCCCCTGACCGCCGCCGAGGCCGAGGAGGCGGGGTTGATCAACCAGGCCGTGCCGGCGGGCGAACTTGAGAACGTGGCCGCCGATATGGTGGCGACCCTCGTGGACTTGCCCCCAGAGGCCGCCTATTTCGGCAAGCGGACCGTGAACCGCGCGTTCGAGTCGGCCGGGCTGCGAGAGGTGATGGAAGCGGCTTATGATGCGAACGTGCTTTCAGCCCTGACGGAAGGAGGGTTTCAAGAGTGGGCGCGCATTCGGCGCAAGCGTGGGGCGCAGGCGGCAGTGAAGTGGCGCGATCGCTCGGGGCCGACCGGGGCTTCGGCGCGACGACCGCGGCGATAGGCCTCGCTCACTTCTCCAACGAACGGAAGTCGCCATGACAGTCTCAGGCCTCAAGCTCCTCGCCGAGCAGATACAAGCCCAAATAGGCAAGCGCTTCACGCCCACGGGCAAGCGCCTCAACGAAGTCAGCGAGCACTTTGCGCGCAATTGGGCCTATGCCATTGACGAGCGCGATGCCGTCTACTGGGATGCCGCCGCCGCGAAGACGGCCGGCTATGACGGCCTGAAGGTTCCGCCCTCCTTCATCTACATGGTTGCGCGTGGACCGAGCTACGAGATGTACACGTTCCCGCCGGACGTCATTTCGCTGTTCGGCGAGCAGGAGTACGAATTCCTGGCCGACCTGCACGTCGGCGATCGCATTACCGCGGAGGCGCACATCACCGGAGTGCGCGAGACGGGAGGCGATACGCTCGGCCCGCTCCTCCTGGTGTTCACCCAGACCGACTACACGAACCAGGATGCCGTGCGTGTCGCCATCCAACGGCAGACCAGCGTGCTCTACACGAGCGACGAGGCCCTGCAGCGGGCACCGGCTTCCCAACCGGCCACAGCGGCGGTCACGGCGCCCGAATCGGAGGCCGAGCCGGTGGACGACAGGCCGACCCTCGAGAAGCAGCGGTTCTTCGATGACGTTGCCGTCGGCGATGACTTGGGGCCCTTCACGCTGGGACCGCTACGAATCGATCAATTCGTTCGTTTCGTCATGGTGGGCTGCCTGCCGCCGCCGGGCGAGGACCCGGCGGCCGTACACTATGATCCGTGGTACGCCGCCAAGGCGGGCTTGAAGGACGTCGTCGACATGGGGCCTGGCGGACGGCGCTGTTCATCCAGTTGGCGCAGGCCTGGGGCGGCCCGGCGGCGCGGGTACGCAAGATTCGTAATCGCTACGGCGACTTCGTGTTTAGAAATGACATGTTGCGGTTCTGCGGGCGCGCCACCGCGAAGAGGGTGCAGGATGGCAAGGGTGAGATCGACTTCGAGATCTGGAACGACAAGAACGAGGGCACTGTCGTGACTACGGGTGAGCTGACTGTGGCTCTTCCCGTGCGGTCCGGAGCCGATGTCGGGTAGCGAGGCGCGCGGCATGCCAGGTTCGAGCGGCCTGAGGTTCGAGGGCGTCCACAAGCAATTCGGATCAGTCACGGCCGCCGACGGGGTCTCCCTTGAGGTCGCGGGCGGCGAGTTCGTAACTCTCCTCGGGCCGAGCGGCTCGGGGAAGACGACCCTGCTCAACATGGTTCTCGGGGTGTTCGCGCCCGATAGCGGCGAGATCTACGTCGACGATAATCCGATCACGGGCGTGCCGATCAACAAACGCAACATCGGTATGGTGTTCCAAAGCTACGCCCTATTCCCTCACATGACAGTGCAGGACAACATCGCGTTCCCCTTACGCATGCGCAGGATGGCGCGGGCCGAGATCGAGAAGCGCGGCGCCGACATGCTCAACCTGGTGCGGCTCACCGGCCTCGGCCAGCGCTATGCACGACAGCTGAGCGGCGGCCAACAACAGCGTGTGGCCACGGCGCGGGCGTTGGCCGCAAGCCCGCCGCTCGTACTCATGGACGAACCCCTTGGCGCCCTCGACCGCAAGCTGCGCGAGGAGATGCAACTCGAGCTTCGCGCGCTCCAGAAGCGGCTCGCCATCACGACTCTCTACGTCACGCACGATCAGGGCGAGGCGATCAGCATGTCCGACCGCATCGGCGTGATGAATGAGGGCCGCCTGCAGCAGGTGGGATCTCCGCGCGAGCTGTTCGAGACGCCGGCCAACATCTTCGTAGCTGGCTTTCTCGGTAACGCGAACCTGTTCCAGGCGCGCGTCGTCAGCGTGGCCAGCGGCGACTGCCGGCTACGCTCGGATCACGGGCTGAGCCTGCTGGCCGACCTACCCAACCCGGCACCGTTCGCGGACAACGAGGAGGTCTGGGTGATGGTGCGCCCCGAGCGCCTGCAGCTATCACGAGGCGCGGCGCCCGGTGACAACTACAATAGCTACCCGGCGACGATCCGAGAGGCGATCTACGGCGGAACGATGATGAAGTACGTGGTCGCCGTGAACGCGGGGCACACGCTCGAGGTTGAGATGCCCGCCCACGACCTCGCCAGCGGCCTCGACATCGGCGCCGAGGTCGATGTGAGCTGGCGCATCCCGGATACGCGCGTCCTCCCGACCTAGTCCGCGGCGGTCCCAGCCTTTGGCCACCTCCCTGTCCGAACGTGCGCTCCCACTGGCCGTTTCGGTTCGCTCGCGCGTTCCCGACCGCTATCTTCTGCTCGCTTTGCTCGGCGGTGCCTGGCTCGTCCTGTGGTACGTGCTGCCCATCGTGCTCATGCTGGTGCGCTTCTTCGTCGAAGGAGATTTTCTGCGCTTACCGGCGTTGTCGAGTTTTGAGCAGACCCTCTACGTCCGCGTTTACCTCAATACGTTCCAGATGGCGCTCGGGGTAACCGCTGAGTGCCTCGTCCTCGGCTATATCGTCGCCTACATGTTGTACTCCGCGCCGCGCCAGCTCCTCGGCGTGCTCCTGTCCCTCGTCTTGATCCCCTTCTGGATCAGCATCATCGTCCGCACCTACGCGCTGCTGGTCGTGTTGGGAAGAAACGGCATCGTCAACTCGACCCTCATCGAGCTCAGTATCGTCGACGAGCCGCTGCGCATCATGTTTTCGACCCAGGCTGTCTATATCGGCATGGCCCAGGCCCTGCTGCCGTTCATGATATTCAGCATCTACAGCTCGCTGCGTGGGATCGATCCCGACCTGCCCCTGGCCGCGCGTGCCCTCGGGGCTGGGGCGCTACAGGTCTTCCTCCGGGTCATCTTCCCGCTGAGCATGCCCGGCGTATGGGGAGGCTGTACGCTGGTGTTCATCCTGGCGCTCGGCTACTTCATCACGCCGGCCCTGCTCGGCGGCCCGCGCGACGTGATGATCGCCCAGCTCATTCACCAGCAAGCGGTCCTCGACGGCAACTTTGCGGGCGCGGTTCTGCTGAGCATTCCGCTGCTGGTCGCTACCCTCATTATCGTCGCCGTCTTCAACCGATATTTCGGGCTCGACCGCATATGGGGCGGACGTGCCTGAACCGGCGGCGGCACGACATGTCGAGCGTTCTCGATGATCGGCAAGATCGCCATTGGCGTCGGCGGCGGCCTGGTGCTCGCATTCCTGGTCTTTCCGATCGTCATTATCGTGCCGATCTCCTTCAGCACCACCGGGGGTATCGAGTTCCCGCCCCCGGGCTACGACTTCACGCGCTACATCGCCTTCTTCAATTCCGAGGATTGGGTGGCGGCCACGCTCCTCAGCGCTCGCGTGGCCTTCTTCGCCACCGTCCTCGCCATACCGGTCGGTGTGGCGCTCGCGCTCGGCATGGTGCGCGGCACCTTCCGCGGCAAGGGCCTCCTTAACGGCCTGCTCCTGGGCCCCCTTATCGTGCCCATCGTCATTTACGCGCTGGCGCTGTTTTTCTTCTACCGCCGGGTCGACCTGTTCGACCGCGAGCTCGGCCTGGTGCTCACCTATTCGGTCGTATCGCTTCCCTACCTCGTGCTCGTCACGGCGGCGCGGCTCAAGTCGTTCGACGAGGCGCTGGAGGTCGCGGCTATGAGCCTCGGCGCATCGTGGGGCCGGGCGCTGTGGTACGTGACCATGCCGCTGACATGGACCGGTGTATTGGCCGGATCACTCCTTGCCTTCATTCACTCGTTCGATGAACTTCTGATCGCGCTCTTCGTGACCGGTTACAAGACCGAAACCCTACCGCGCAAAATGTTCACGTCTTTCACCGACGAGATCGATCCGATGTTGTCCGTCGTCTCCAGTCTCATTATCGCGGTCTCGATCTTCATCGGCCTGACCGCGGGGCTGGCCGGCCGCCGTCGGACCGCCTAGAAGCCGCGCGGCGAAGGCCGATGGTCTTCAACCTCGATAAGTTGTTGCGCCCAGCTTCGGTCGCCATCGTCGGCGCATCGGAGGAGGGATCGGGCGGTCGGGTAATGGACGCGCTGCGGCTCAGTGGCTACGGCGGCGGCTTGTTCGCTGTCAATCCGAACCGGGCGTCGGTTCGCGGGATGCCGTGCTACCCGCGAATCCAGGATATTCCCGAACCCGTGGATTGCGCCTACGTAGCCACGCCGGCCGCTACGGTGCTCGCCGTTCTCGACGATCTCCGCGAAGCCGGCGTCGGCGCCGCAATCGTCTATGCGACTGGTTTCGCCGAGGCCGGCGAGGAGGGGCGCCGGCTGCAGGAACGCGTCGCCGACAAGGCGCGGGCCTCCGGTATCGCGTTGTGTGGGCCCTGTTCGCTCGGTCTCATCAACGGGCTCGACGGGTTTCCCGCCTTCATCGGCTCCGAAGGCGCGGCGGACGCTGGACCCGTGGCCGTTATCTCGCAGAGCGCGGGCTTTATCGATGCGGTGCGCACGAGCGGCAACGGTTTCCATCCCGGCCTGATGATCGCGCGCGGCAACGAGGCCGTGTTGACCGCGGCCGACTATCTCACGCACCTGCTCGAGGACGAGCGGATCGCAACGATCGGCCTCGCGCTCGAGGCGGTTCGCGATGTTCCTCAGGTGGTGCGCGCGGCACGGCGCGCGCTTGACCTGGGAAAGCCGCTCGTGGTGCTCAAGATCGGCAGCTCGGAGAGGGGCCGCGCGGCGGCTCTCGGGCATACCGGCTCGCTCGTCGGCAACGATCAGGTGTGGGACGCCTTTTTCGCGCGATTCCGTATCACCCGGGTGCGCGAGCTCGATGAGTTCATCGAGACGCTGGCGTTGTTCGCGGCCGGTTTCGTGCCGGGCGGGCCGCGGCTCGGGCTCATCGGCACCTCGGGCGGTAAGGCCGGGTACTACGCGGACCTGTGCGAAGGCGTGGGAGTTGCCCTCGCCGATCTCAACGAAGCGACGGTCGCCGCGATCGGCACGATCCTTGGGCCGGATAGCCCCGGCATCAACCCGGTCGACAGCGGAGTCGGCGGGGTATCGCCGCACAAACTGGAGAAATGTCTCCTGCACCTGTGCAACGATCCGGGCGTCGATGTCGTCGGCGTGTACGGTGATATGCCCGTCGATACGGCCCGCTTTCCGGGCTATCAGGGCTACTGCGACAACGCTCTCGAGGCGGCCCGCGCGGTTGCCGGTCAGAGTGACAAACCGATCGTCTATATCAATACGCGCTCGGCGCGAGTGGGCGCCCATCCAGAGCTGCCGCGCGATCTCCGCGTACCCGTGCTGCACGGCGCCTGCGAGGCGTTGCTCGCCATCGGCCACCTCGCGAGATGGGCGGCGCCTCATGTCTCAAGCGGCGGGGACTTCGACAGCGGGTCTACGACCGTCGAGGGCGCGCGCGACCTCGTTCGGCGCGCAAACCCGGTCGGCGACGATGCGCTCTTGGTGGAGCCGGAAGCGGCGGCCGACCTGCTCGATCTCTACGGCATCGCCCGGGTCGCCGAGCGCTTCGTCGAGACGGAGGCGGATGCCGTTACGGCCGCCGGCGGGCTCGGCTTTCCCGTCGCCGCCAAGCTGTTCTCGGCAAAGGCGCTACACAAGAGCGATGCCGGCCTCATCAGGCTCGGGCTTACCGATTCGCAGAGCGTCGCCCGGGCCTATCACGAACTCACCGCAGCGGAGGCCGGCTTGGGCGGCGACCAAGGCGAGGGCCGGTTGTGCCTTCAACGCATGCTGCCGGAAGGGGTCGAGGTCCTCGCCGGCCTCAAGGTCGATGCCGATGTCGGGCCCGTCCTCGTCTTCGGCCTCGGCGGGATCTTCGTGGAACTCTTACGCGCCGTCGAATACCGTCTGCTCCCGATCACCGATACGGAGGTCGAGGAACTCCTGATTGCGAGTCCGGCGTACGCGCTACTCCAAGGTGCGCGCGGCCGCCCCGCCGCCGACGTCGCGGCCCTCCTGACCAGCCTGCGCGAACTCGCGCGCCTCGGATGGGACCTGCGCGACGAACTCGTCGAAGTCGATCTCAACCCGCTGATCGTGCTGCCGGAAGGGCAGGGGGCCTGGGCCGTCGACGCCCGCATCCTGGCCCGCCCATCGCCTGAATGACCATGCGCATCAGCCACAATTTACGCCTGCTGGCGCATGAGTTACTCGGCGGGCACGGGGCGCTCGGGGAGGGGGTGCGCCTCCAGCTCGCCGGCGGCGGGCGCCGCGTGCTGTGGCTCGCCCACGAGCGCGCGCCCAAGAGCTTCACTGGCGTCGACGTGAGCGACCCGGCGCGCCCCCGCGTCATCGTCCAGACCGAGTTGCCGCCAGGGGCGGAGCGTTCCAACTCTCTCGGCGTATCCGGCAACATCCTCGCCGTCGCCTATCAGGCGCCGGGCGTCGGACTGCAACCCGCGGGCTTCGAGCTGTTCGATATCGCAGAGCCCGAGGCGCCGCGCTCCATCGCCTTCTTCGACGCCTCCGGGCCGGCCTCGCGCGGCGTTCATAATCTGTGGTTCTGCGATGGCGAGTTCGTGCATATGGCGAGCGGGGCACCGGACTTCGAGCCTCACAACCCGCTCGACGATCAGTTCTACCGAATCATCGACGTGCGCCGACCCGAGAAGCCGGCCGAGGTCGGCCGGTGGTGGCTGCCAGGGACGCGCGTCGGCGATCCCCAGCCGCCGCCGCGCCACGAAGCCCATACCGACCTCGACTTTCGCGCCCACAATACGAACGTCTACCCCGAGCGCCCCGACCGCGCCTATGTCGGCTTCATCGACGCCGGGGCCTTGGTCCTCGACATTTCCGACAAGGCGGCGCCCCGGCTGATCGCGCGCTGGGAAAACTCGCCGCCCTACGGCGGCTTCAGCCACACGGTGATGCCGCTGTTCGGCCGCGACCTGATGATCGTCAGCGACGAGAGCGTCCTCATGGGCGGCGCCGATCATCCCAAGTTCCTATGGGTGCTGGACGCGCGCGACGAGACCGAACTCGTGCCGGTGGCTTCAGATCCTGGCGTGGCGCGGTAACGCGGTGGGCGGGTGGCAGGCGCAGCTGCGCCGGCCGGCGGTCATCGGCGTGCTTGCGGCGCTGGGTATGATGCTGGGCTGTGTGCTCGCCCTAGTCCTGCGGGTGCTCGCCTTCGTGCTGCCTGGCTGGAGCCTGTTGGCGTGCGGGGCTGGTCAAGGTCGGGCGGCTGGTGTTAACTGCGAAGCCGGTGCAGCAACATCAACGGAGCTGAGACCATGAGACTGACATTGGCGCTCCTGCTGCCCTGCCTTCTGTTCTTCACCATCCGCCGGCCGATCGCCGGCGGCGTGTGCCTGTTGCTGCAACTCACGCTGGTCGGCTGGCTCCCGGCTGCGATCTGGGCCGTGTACGCGCTCGGCCAGTTCAAGACCGACCGCAAGCTTGCCGAGGTCGAGAAGCGGATCCAGGCCGCGACGGCGACGCCGGCCGAGCCCGGCGAGGCCCAGAACGCGGCGGCCGAGAGCACCGAACAGGTGGCCGCGGAGCCCGCCCGCCCCGCCGACGGCGCTTAGGCGGCACATTGCGAGTTGGGGGACAGGCCCACCTGTGGGCTACTTAAAGTTCCTTTTCTAATCTACTTAAGTTCCTTTTCTGACACACGCCCACAGGTGGACGGCGCGACCCAGGCTGCGTTCGATCGTCGCCAGATCTGCGATCGTGCGCAATTGCGCCGCGGCGCGGCGGCGGCGGCGGGACCCGGCACCGTGGCCGGCGACGGTATTTCGTCCGCCACGACTCGATCGCTGCCTGGGGCGCGCTATAGATCGGCGCCGGCGCAAGGCGTCCGTGCGGATGCCGGAGGCCGATTGCGGCGTTGTGATCATCAAACGCCGTGAGCGGGGCGCCTAAACGCGCTGGCTCAGACCTTCGTTTCGCTCTGTTTCTGGCTGAGTCCGAGCGCTTCTCGCTGAAGCCCGGTGTAGATGTGCTCGGCAACTCGAATGTTGGATCGTCGCTCGTGGAGGACGGATTTCTCGGCTCGGTCGAGACAGGTATTGTCCATGTTGATGATCCATTTGACGTGGGAACGAAAGAACTGGCGGGCTTCGTCGTGTGGCACGTCGCCGAGGCGGTTCTTGGGTAGGGTGTAGCCGTCGGCGATAGCCTGGTAGGCCGCGGGATCGCGCACGCAGGCGACAAGTTTCATGGTGGCGTGATGTTCGGTTAGTGCCCTTTGTAAGCTCGTTATCATCGCTTGCGATGTCTTGTAATGATCGAGGTCGTTCTGGAGGAGAGAGCGCTCGATGTCGAGGATCTGATCGATGTTGTCGGTGTTGCGAAGCTGGACCAGGGCCGAGGTTAGTTTTGTGCGGGTGTCTTCCAGAACTTTCCCGTCGCGGGAGTCGGCGATGGCGGCAACTACGGTGCGTTCATCGAGTAGCAGTTCATCAATCTTCGCGATCAAGCCAGTCTTTGCCATATTTGCGTTCCGCGGTTTCCGTGCGCAGGCCCCGTTCTCGGATCCAGTCTGCGCCTCGGGTTATTTTTGCGTTCATAAGGGCTTCGGCGGGGATTTCGAGCTTCTTGCGTAGCTCCCTGGCGGCGGCGTCATCGCCGCGGTCGTAGGCCTCGTTGATTTCTGCCACAATGCGCACATTCGGCGACATCGCGGCTTTCTCGGCGTCGGTGAACTTGGTGACCATGATCGCTGGCTCCTATGGTTTGTCTCAAGGGAAGGGGCGCTTAAGCGGGGCGGGTTGGGTTGCTGCTCGGGACCCGACTAGTGCGGTCGCAGCGCCGGTAAGCATGGCCATTTCGCGGCGCTCGTTCGTCCCGCTGCGCCGACGGCCGATAATCGGGATGTTCCGCAGTTCCGTGCGGCCGTCACCACAAGGTTAACGGCGGCGTCAGTGGGTGCGGCAATAGTGGCGGATCGGCTGCGCGCGTTCCTAGTGCAGTGACTCAGACGGAAGGTACAGGCATTTATTTTGTTTTTGCGAGGATGGTTTTAGCGGGTTTGGTCCAGACGAAAGGTTTGGGGTCGTCGTTGTGCTCGGCGATGTAGCGGTTGATGGCGGCCTGGAGATCGGCGATGGAGTGGAAGGTACCGCGTCGGATGCGCCGTCGGGTGAGTGCGGAGAAGAAGCTCTCCACGGCGTTGAGCCAGGAACCGGAAGTGGGGGTGAAGTGGAACACCCAGCGCGGATGGCGCTTGAGCCACTCGATGACCTTGGGCTGCTTGTGGGCGGCATAGTTGTCGAGCACGGCATGGATCACCTTGCCTGGCGGGATGACCCGCTCGACGGCGTTGAGGAAGCAGATCAGCTCCTGATGGCGGTGGCGTTGCATGCAGCGGCCGATGACGGTGCCGTCGAGAATGTTCAGTGCCGCAAACAGGGTGGTGGTGCCGTTGCGCTTATAGTCGTGGGTGATGGTGGCGCAGCGGCCGGGCTTGAGCGGCAGCCCGGGCTGGGTTCGATCGAGGGCCTGGATCTGCGACTTCTCGTCGATCGACAGCACCACGGCATGGGCCGGCGGGTTCATGTAGAGGCCGACGATGTCTTCGACCTTCTCGGCGAAGGCGGGATCACCGGAGCGCTTGAAGGTACGGATGCGATGCGGCTGCAGGTTGCAGGCTCGCCAAATGCGCTGCACCGAGCGCAGGCTGATGCCGACGGCCTTGGCCATGGCCCTGCCGGTCCAATGGGCGGTCTCGCCGGGCGCCTCCTCCTGACAGGTCATGGCGACCACTCGAGCGATCGTCTCCGGCGGCAGCGGCGCCCTTCCCGGCGGCCGGGTCTTGTCGCGCAGCAGGCCCTCGACGCCTTCCTCGGCAAACCGGCGCTGCCAACGCCACACCGCCGGCCGGCTCACGCCGGCCAGACGCGCCACCTCTGCCACCGGCAAGCGCTCGGCCGACGACAGGATGATCCGGACCCGCTGTACGTGCTTGAGCGGGCGAGAACGATCGCCGACGATCGCCGCCAAACGCGCACGGTCCTCGGCGCCAACAATGACGTTGAGCTCTTGTGCCATCACACGAGAATGACACAGAACTATACTCCCGTGAATCCTTTGTTTGCGTCAATGCACTAGGTATAGTCGTGGAAGCTGCGTGGGGGGCGGGCATGGCGTGGTCGGGTCGCTTGGGGTTGGGCAATTGCACAGGTTCGAATAGGGGGAGCTTCCACAGAGTGGGCAGTGCTCGTTTAGTATACACGGCGACTGCTCACGTAGAGAATCAGAAGGCTCTACCAGAGTCGTCGAGAAATTCGCATGTATCGAGCTTCTCCTTTCTGGGTATTAGATCCGGAACAGATGTTATAAAATTAATGGTTTAAGTAAGTGAATGGGGAAAAGCGCTGCCAACAACCGGTCGAACGCGTCATCGACGAGCGGCGAGAATGAGAGCCTGCGGCAGGCAGCGTTGAGCCCGAGTCGCTCGAAAGACGGAGCGTAAACGGCACGGCACACCATGGCCCGCCGTATATCGCGATTGATCTTCTTGCTTGCGGGACTGGTTATCGCAATCGGCATGTTTATCGAGATCGACTTTCAGGAAGCTCTGTCTGGATACTGGCTGGCAGACTCCTTCGAGCGGCTTCGATGGGTAGCACTGTAGTGTTGGTGGTGGCGATCACACTGCTTCAGTTGGGTGTGGATTTCCGGTTGATTCGCCATCGCGGGATCCTGCGCTTCCTCGCGCTATCCACCTGGATAGCTACCGGCGTTCGGCTGCAACACCAAACCGATGAAAACATGCGGCGGCCCGCGGCGCCCGCCAACCCCGACCACCCAAAGGAGATAGAGCCATGCATCCGATCCACCGCCTCGCGCTGCCGGCGCTGCTGGCCCTCGCCCTCACCGCGCCGGCCGCCGCCCAGGCGCCGCCCATCGACCTCCGCGACTACTGGCTGGTCGCCGAGGCCCACAACACCGTGACCGGCGAGCGCATGGCCTGGCGCATCGACTGTTCGACCCACGGCCCGTCGCGCTGCGGCGAGGGCGAGGAGTGGGCGCTGACGCACCTGGCGCGGCGGCACAACGCGGTGAGCGTGGACAAAAAAACCGGCCAGGAAACGGTGTGGAAATACATGTCGGTCGCGGTGGTCCCCAACCCCCACATCATCGCCGTGATCGCGATTGGCGCACGCGGCTGGTTCGCCAACCCCAACACGGACGTGATCCGCCAGACCTACCCGGCCGGGGCGCGGCTCAAGGATGTGCGCGGACCCGAAGGGCTGCGCACCGCGATGGTCACCCGGCGTAACGACGACATCGTGTGGGCGGACTCCGGCATCGAGCTGCGGCTGCGGCTGATGACCCCGGCCGAGCTCGAGGCCGAGGCGGCCGATGCCGCCGATACGGCCACGCAGCGCGCGCTGCTGCTCGCCGAACGCGCGCGCCTCACCGACCGGCTAGCGGAGATCGCGGCCGAGCTCGAGGAGCTGGCGACGGCCGACCAATAACGCGACGGCCCCGGCACGGCCGCGCCGGGGCGCAGCGGAGAACTCGATCATGTGCACCCCGTGCACGCCGTGCATCCCGTTCCGCACCGCAGCGCTCGCCGCGGCCCTGCTCGCCCTGGCGCTGCTCGCGCCGGCGCCGGCGCCGGCGGCGGCCCAGTGGAGCCCCGAGCTCGATGCCGGCAAACATCCGGCCAGCGCCGGCGACCTCACCATCCCGTTCGAGGTCAAGCTGCCGCAGCTGCCGAACCCTTACGCGAATACGTCCTACACCATCCATGATCGCAAAGGCCCCTGCTATATCTGCCGCCTGATCTAGTCGCTCGCGATCGAGGCCGAGGAATTCTCCGAGACCACCGCCGCAGCGATCTACCCCCACCACTTCGTCGGCATCTTCAACGTCGTCCTGATTCTGTGGCTGACCTGGGCCGGCGTGCGGCTGATGACCGGCGCCAATTTTCAGCTTGTCGAGTTCGGCGGCCGACTCTGGCTCAACAACGGATCGTGCATTCTTCTCTCGTCGTATTCGCCCCATCACGTCTGTCCGATGTCCCCCTGTTGCAATGTTTGAACACGCTGAGTACGGTCGTTCCAGCAATCCTTCGCAGGCACCCGCTCAGTCGGGTCGCCCGCCAAATACAACAGCCCAATCGTTGGCACCGGGTAGCTCCTGAGCCAGGGCGAATAGACGGGATCACCGCACTTACCTGTGGAGGATTGCAACGGCCCGGCGCCAGCCGGGCGTTGTCTCGACCAACGCGGGAGGGTGCGATGAGGCCATCTCGATCCATGTACCTGGTTGGGTCACTTGTGCTGAATGTTTGTTTGGCTTCTGTGCTCGCGGCAGTACTCATGTCCGAGCAGCCCACCGAATCGATCGTGTCGGAGAAGATCGCCGAGGCCGTTCCGAAAACGGGAGATGCGCCTGGGCGCGCATGACAACGATGGTGACGTCTGTTGGCGGTGTCGGAAGTATGGAGCGCATCGGCGGCCGCGACGACAAGGCCAGACACCACTTCAGCGCTTTCCTGGCGGTGGCGCTCCGTCGTCGGTCGAGACCGCCCTCGCGGAATTCCCCGGGCAGGTCGATATATCTGTGAACGGTGTTTGGATTATTTGAGTAACTACGGAGAAACGTAATGTTGATCGAGCTGAATACGGACGAGAAGTATGCACGCGAGCGCGTGTACATGGCGAACAAGCTCGCGGCCTTTGCCCCGCAGATCGTGACCAGCGTCGACATCGTCATGGAGGCGATGGAGACGCTGGAGGCAATTGCCCTTCTCGCCGTCGGGGAGGGAGACGCACCCGATGAGGTGATGGCGGATGCCGGATTCGATCCCACCCGCATCAAAGAAGCGCTGCGGGAGGCACGTGATTGGCGTGGTGTCGCGGACAGCACCTTGGTCGAGGGCCTGACGATACCGGGCACAGCATTGGTGGCGCGCGCCGCGGTTGAGATCGGCTCCGCACTGGCCGATGTCTCGAAAACCCTCAATGCGATGAACTTCGAGCTCGTCGAGGGAATAGAGCTTGTTATTGATTTTAGTGGGGATGACAGCACGCCACCGCAAACCTGTCTTTCGGGCTCGAAAACGACGCTGTCCGCACCGGAGGACATCCTCGGTCTTGCTGCGGACATCGTGGCGGGAGCCACCGCACTCACCGCCATCGCATTGGAAGGAAGTGAACAGGACGGTGAGTCCCCGGTCTTCAGTGAGTGGGACCCCGTCGTTCCGGCGTGCATCAGCGCGGCCGAGTTGGTGATCGCCGCGGCTAGGTCGATCCAGGGCCATGGCGGCGGTTATGATCAGTTGTCTGTTGCCCACGCCGTGAACTCGGTGACCCGCAACCTTGGCAGTCTCTCCAAATCGACGGTGGCCCTTGAGGCGTTCCTCCGCTGTGTGCAGGCGACGGCGGTGTCGATGGAGGTCGCCCGGGACATCGCCCTGCAGCCAAATAAACAAGTCTCCGCACAAGAAACATTGAACGTGGTGGCGAACCTCGCGGCCGCGGCATGTCTGCTGGCGGCGGGATGCGAGGAATGGGTTGCCGAAGGAAAAGAGTTTGTGCTGCATCCTGATTTGGACGATTTGGTGGCGCGGATCATTCTTGCGGCCGGGCCCATCTCCGACTTGGCCAAGAGCATCGTGGACTCGATGGAGTTCGGCACGGACGACCCGGACGGGGTAGCGGCGAATGCACTGGGGTCTTTAACAGACACCCTTGAGGCAATCGCCCTCTTAGTATCAACGATTGAGAAGCTCGAGGTGCTCGCCGCGTTGGCGGCGCTCATGCCGCGAGCTTGCGCAGTCGTGCGGGACGCGGCCCATCGCGCCGTCCAGTCCGACGTCGAAAGCGAGGAGGAACTGGCGCGCGAGAGGAGATCGATCCGCTCCGCCTGCGCGATGGCCAAGATCCTATCTAACATGTCACAACGTAAGTACTCGGCCGTTGTACTCAGAAAGGTCATGGCCGCCGCGGTCCAGGTGGTAGTCGACGTTTCTGCGAGGCTCGATAATTTGGGGACCTTCCATCGCCTTCACGATATGACCGATTCTCCCTTCCCTGAATCGACATCGATTCATTGAGTTGCGTTTATTCCTCTCGGGAAGGAGATCGACGATGATCCGGTTTCGCTTGCTGGCGATGTGCTGCGGCGGGGCGGCGGCGGCGTATGAGTACCGCTACAACTTGAGCTCGCACAGCGCGGCGTTCTTCAAAGAGCTGATGTCGGGCCCTGCCTGGATCGTGCACCGGCCGGAGAACCTTAAACGCGCAACAAGGTGTGGGGCGCGTACTTCGATCCGAAGGGGCTGACGTACATCTGCAGCAACCCGAAGTCGGACTATGGGGTGGTCGAGCAGGCTTGGCGGACTGTGGACAGCCGGAAGTTCGGGAGCCTGATGAACATCGGCAAGCCGGGAGAAGCGGGACCAAGGCTACAGCCCCGCCGGTGTTGGATGCGGCCAAGCCGAGCTGGCCGGCGCAGAAATGGGCTGCCAGGCGTTGCTAGAGCGTGATGGCTGCGATCACCAAGGCCCCCATGACGACGAAGTAGCCGATCTTCCATAGGGTCTGCTCGCGCTCAAGTTTCTCCAACTCGACGCGGGCGGATCCGATGTCGACCTTGGTGGTCAGGCCCGGTTTCTCGATGTCGGCCTTGGTGGCCAGTCGGTGCTCTATCACGCGGTCGAACTCGTACGCGATGGCTTCGGCATGTGGCTCGGGTATACCGGCCTTGGTGAGCCGGCGGATGGCTGCGTGGGTATCGTAAAACCATCCCCCTTCCATGGTCATAGAATACTCCGCGGGACGAGTCTTGGGAATATGGTTGTGTGGAGAGGCGGCTGTGTGCTGGGAAGGCTAGTTTAGTAGCCGCGCTCCTTTGCCGCGCTGGCTGAAGAAAGCGTACTTTTTGTTTATGGAGAATGTCGTCGGGTCGCTAGGCAGCGAGCCGACCAGGTCCTGACCGTCCCAACACCACCACCGCCCATAGCCAGGCGACCATGAAGGGCAGCGCAGAGCGAAGCACCGTCACGGCACTAGCCCGGCCAGCCGAGACGCTCGGCCAGCGGCTGCCACGCATAGCTCATCACTTCCTTGACCCCGCTCAGCTGCACATTCAGGTTGCCGCGCGACCACCACCACTTGCCGGCGATCTCCTCGCCCGAATTGGTCGATGCCGTCACCTTGCCTTCGGCTTCGAAACGCAACCCCACATTGTCGCGGTCGAGGAACGGCAGCCCGATCGCACGGCCCTCGGCGATGATCCAATCCATCAGCCGGTGGGCCGCATAACGCTTCCCGGTCGGTAGCGCCGGAAACGCCTCGCCGATCCGATACCGCCCGGACTCCTTCTGTTTTTCGAACGACCAGACCAAGTGCTTGCTGTCGTCCGAAACCGAGGAATAGCCGATATCGGTGATCTCCTCGTCATCGAACATCCCGAGACGCCACAGCTCATCGTCGCGGCCGCCGATCGCCACGGCATAGCGGTTCCCAGACGGAGTCTCGACGATTTGGCCGTTTTGTTCCGCAAAGAAGCGGTCAAGGTCGGTGATCGTGACCGTCGGCTTGTTCCGTGCCGCCCCGATCCCCACCGCGCCCAGCCGGCGCAACTCCGATCCGGGATAGTTGCGAATCACCGCCTCCGGATCCTGCTCGCGCAGCTTGTCCAGCCTGCGCGACGTCTGGAGCTCATTAATCGCCATGTCGGCCGGCAAAGGCACGTCCGGACAAACATGCTTAAGCGCCCGCGGCCAGCTGTCCTGGACCCAGCCATCCCTCGACACGAGCCATGCCCCCGGCTTTTTAAACCACCCCTCGTCATGCAGCCGCCCCGTATCCGGGTCATAGAAGACCGGCGTATGTTTTCGAATCTGCTTCGGATCCGGCTCCTCGTTCAGGGAGTAATTGTTCAGCAAGCTCCCGAACTTCCGGCTGTCAACTATCCGCCAAAACGTTTCCGCCATCCGATAGCGGCCGTCGAAAAAGATGCAGTTGTAAATCCGGCCGTTCGGATTGAAATAAAAACCCCACACCTTGTTACGGTCCGCGCGCTTTAAGCGCCGAGCCAGAATCCAGACCCGGCCTTTCAGCAGCTCCTCGAAAAACGTCGCGCTGTGAGAGCTCAGGTTGTACCGGTACTCGTACGCCGCCACCGGAGGCGCCGGCGCGGCCATGAGCATGATCGCCCCGCCGCAGCACATCGCGAGCAAACGAAAACACATCCTCATCATCGATCTCCCTTCGCTTTCACGTCGCCGGCGGACAAGAACCCCATGTTCAGGCCTCCCGGCGCACTGGCACGCAAGCAATTACCACGCGCTTTCACCAACGCTCCCCACAAGCCTCACCGCCGCCGGCAATGTCTCCGCACCGTGCATCGGCGTCGGTTGGTCCGGGTCTACATCGAGAGCCCGCCGCCCTGACTGAGTTGCTCCTTGTGCGCCCGCTCGTCGAGGGCAATTCTGTTTCCGATCGTCTCTTCCTTTGCCTCGAGCGCGTCCGGTGCGGCGCCGACGGCCCTCAGATGGGCGGCGAGCTCGTGTTTCACAATGTCCTTCCTGAGCGCCTTCGCCTCGTCGAGAATCTGCCCCGCCTTCCGCCGCCAGTCGTCCCGATCCGGCCCTCCTTCCGCCGGCGTGGTCCGCGCACGCTCGACCTCTCCGGCCCGTTCGAGGAATGCGACGACCCGGTCCCGGTCCCGGGTCCAGCGTTCGTCCCTGGCCAGATGACCCTGGAGCCTCCCGCGCAGGTCACCCTTCGCCAAGTCGGGCCTGGCATCGAGCGAGCGCACCCGCTCCATCAACTCGGCATAGCCCCTGGCGTCGAACGCGAGCCCGCCTGTTTTCTCCGCGAACCGCCGTGTCATGGTCGCGAGCCGGTTCGCCTCCGCCAGCTCGGCAGCGACCAGCCCGCGGTCGAGGCGGCGAGCGGCCTCGAGCAACGCCTCCCGTTCGTCCGGTAGGGCGTTCAGATGGGGCGCATGCGTGCTTTCCTTCGCCCGCATGGCACTGGCCTCGGCAAGCAGGGCGGCCACGCGCTTTCGCTGCTCGATCAGGGCATCGAGCGTCGCATCCGGCCCGGGGCGCTCGGCCAACAGCGCGCCCGCCCGCTCGGGCCAGTCCCGTATTTCCTGGCACAGCCGCGTGCTCACCTCGCGATGCCGCAAACAGGCATCGACGGCCCTTTGCCGGCCTGACGCCAATCCCGACTGTTGGCAAAGCAGCTCCGCCTGCCCGACCATCTCGCCGTAGCGCGGCACGTGGTATGCCTCGGTCCGGGTCTCACGCGCCTGCCGGACCACCTCCCGCGTCAGCCACTCGAACCGCAGATACAGGTCGTCCTGAAGCGCGTCCCGGCTCTCCGCCACCGCCTGCCGGACGCCCTCCCAAGCGCCCGGCACGGCATCCAGATACGGCGCATGGGCGTCTCCGCGCTGCAGCATGTCCAAGCCCCCGGTCACCAGACCCCGGCCTTCCGCCCGCCAGGCGCGGCAGGCGGGCGCGGCCGGGTCGGCCCCGCCATGCCTGTCGAGCGGCAGGTCCGATGACCGGCGCGCGCGCCATCCCGCTACGCGGCCGGGCAGGGTCCGGACCGCCTCGGCCAGCACCGTCTGCGTCGCATGGACCGCCTGCCACTCCTCCACAGCGCCCCGCCGACGCGCATCGAGCTCCGGGGCCGCCGCGAGCCGGTGGCCCAGCTCCGCGAGCGCCGCATAGCCGCCCGCATGCAGTTCCGGCACACCGTCATGAGCGCACCGCTCGCAAAGCGCCCGCCAGCCGCGCTCGAACCGGTCGCCATCGTCCAAGAGCCGCGTGTGTTCGAGCATTTCCACGGCATCGGCGAGCCCGGCGTGCGGCCCGTCCTCCGCAAGCCGCGCCCGGCCCGCCTCCAGAAGCGCCGCACCCGCCTCGCGCCAGGCCGCGTATTCGGGAAGCTTCTCCACCGCGCCTTCCTGTGCCGAGGCCGCCCAGCTGAACTCCGGCCAGCGCTGCCAGTGCGCCCGGACCCGCCCGGTCAGCTCTCTCACCTCCCGGGCGCGGGCGAGATGCCCCGCATGCTCCGCCAGCATCCGGTCGGTAAGCCCGCGCATGTCCGCCGGCAGATCCTCGATCGCGGAGAGCGCCGCCGCCCGCGCCATGACCGCCCGGTAGCCCGGCACCAGGAACGGGCCCGTTTCCCCACCCGCCCGCTGCAGCGTCCGCCAGTCCGCCGCCAACGCCGCGAACACCTCCGGGTCCACGACCGGTATCTCGGCCGGGTCGAGGCCCAGCGCCTCCAGCGCCCCGTCCTCGCGGCCCGCCCGCCCCTCCAGAAGCTCGATCAGCGCCTCACGGTCGTCGGTCAACAGTACGAACGCCTCCGCACCCCGGCTGACCTCGACATGGAACAGCTCCCGGTCCGCCGGACCCCGGGCTTCCAGCACCGCGATCGCCGAGCGCGCGGTCCGGCCCTGCGCGCCATGCACAGTCGAGCAATAGGCATGGTCCAGGTGACGCAGCTGCACATCCGATCGCGCGAGCCCGATCGCCCGGCCGTCCTCGTTGCGGAAGCGCACCCGCTTGTGTCCAATCTCCAGGATGTCGGCTTCGCTCCCATTGACCAGATCCGGCACCGGGGCACGGCCGAAGCGCGGCCGCGGCGCCTTGCGGTTGCGCGTCCAGCGGATCCGGTCGCCAGCCCTGAGCTCGAGCGCTTCGGTGTCGTAGAGGCCCATATAGCGCGCCGCATTGCCCGCGGGCCGGAACCGGTGCTCCCCGCCGTCCGGGTCGGCCAGCACCACCTGTCCTTCATCGATGCCAGTCACCAGGCAAACGTCGTTGGCACGGCAACCGTAGGCGTCGCGGTGGAACACCGCCGTATCACCCGGTGCGTAGCTCCGGATATCCGCAGCTTGCGCCCGGGTGAGCCGTCGGTTGACCAGGCGGTCCACGACGAGCACCCGCCCGTGCAGCACGCCCTCCCGCGCAAGACCCTCGCGCACGGTCTCGTTAACCTGCCGGCGGATCGCGTGGGTGGGCGCCATGATCGCCGTCTCGTCGCGGTCTTGCCGAGACAACGCGAGCCAGCGCCGTCCCGCCTCCGCGCCGAGCTCCCCGCGCTGGACTTCGCGCACCCGCTCGCCCAGCCCCGCGATCGCCGCGCCCGGCTCGCCTTCCCGCGCAAGACCCACCGCCGCGACCAGCGCCGGGTCGCGCTGGCGCACCACCTCGTTCATCGTGGCCGTCGCCATGCCCGCCTTCTGCAGCAGGCGGAAGGGCTGTCCGGCATCCACGGCCCGCAGTTGCGCCGTGTCGCCCACCAACACGACCCGCGCGACGCCCAAATCGCGCGCGATCCGCAGCAGCGCCTCCATCCGCACCGTGTCGATCATCGAGGCCTCGTCCACCGCCAGCACCGCGCCGCCAAGTTCGGACCGGCCCCTTGCCAGCCGCTCCGAGTCGGAGAGATCTCCGAAGCGGGTGAGGAAGGACTGCAGCGTCTGCGACGCGATGCCGGCCTCGCGCGCGAGCACCCGCGCGGCGGAGGCCGACGGCGCCAGTCCCGCTATCTTCGTCGCGCCCAGGAGGCCAGCGACCTCGCGCAGCATGGTCGTCTTGCCGCTGCCGGCATGGCCCTGCACCCCAACCACGAGGTCGTGCGACAACAGCACCGTTCCGACCGCCTCCTTCTGGCCCCGGGTGAGTCGGGTTTTGCCCAGGCGCGCCCCGACCGCCTTCGCCGCGGCCAGCGCCATGCCCCTGCCGCGGCCGGCGCGCATCGACGCCAGCACGCGCCGCTCCGCACGCACCGCATGCTCGGTGACGAAGGCGCGGTCCGTGCCCCGGCGTTGCGCCTCGACGAGCTCGCCGCCGCGAACCAGCCGCGCGATCGCCGCATCGATCGCCGCGAGACCGTAGCGCCCCGGCGCATGACCCAGCGCCACCGCCCGAATCTCACTCTCCGGGATCGTGCTCCGCCGCTCACTGACATGCGCCACGGCCCGCGCCACCGCCTCCAGCACGCCCAGCTCCGGCTCCGGCGAAAGCGCCGCCGGAGCGCGGGCAGAGCGCGTGCAGGGCGCCTCACGCGAGGCCGCTGCATCCTCGCGCGGCAGCTTCGGCAGAGCCGGTGCACGTTTCAGACGGCGGACCTCATTGGGTGGCAGGCTGGGCGCGGCGACACATGCCGGCCTCGCCCGTTTGCCCGTCATCGGGTCGGCGGGCCGCGGCGGTGATAGCTCAGCCCTGGCCCGCGCCAACCCGAGCGCCCTCGCGCGTTCGCGCCAAGCCGGCACGAGGTCCTCGAGCCCCTTGTCGCGCTTGCGCCGGCGCGTGTGCAGCGCCGCCATCTGCGTGAGCGCCGCCGTATAGGGAAGTTCGTAGCGCTCCAGATGCGCCAGGATCTCCCGCCGCCGGCCCGAGAACGCCTCCAGGAACGAGCGTCCGTAGCCCGCGAGCTCGAACCCCGGTACCCGCCCCACCAGGGTCGGTACCACCGCCATGCCAAGCGCCTGCAGCCGGCGCGCAAGCTCGTTGCGGTAATAGGCCCCGATCAGCTTCTCGTTGCGCCGCATCCGCGTCGGCTCGACGCTGCGCCATTCCCCGGACGCATTGCGCGTCATGTTGGCCAGCACGCAATGGGTGTGCAGCTGCGGGTCGAGGTTGCGGCTGGTCAGATGTCGGAACCCGGCCACCGCCATGCCATGCGCCTTCACCCGCGGACGGCGCCAGGCCGCGGGGTCCCAGCCCCGCGTCTCCAAAAGCTCCCCCTCCACCCAGTCGAGCGTCGCGCGCACCGCCTCGTCATGCGCACGAATCACCCGCCGGTCGCCCATAACCAGCGCTTCCAGCGACACCGACTTGGGCGCAGACAAAGTGATGTCCCAGCCGGGTCGGTGCTCGTGCTCGCCCTCGCGCATCCGCCCGAGCCGGATATCCGTCCCCGGAACCCATCCCGACAGCAGCGACTCGAAGCGCGACGGGTGCACATGGCCCCGCAGCCCGAGCGCCGCCGCCGCCGCCCCGTGCCAAAAGCTCGCCTGGCGGTGCTCCGGGTCGTTCCGCGCGTAATAGCCGTCCCGCTCGTAATAGACCACCGCGACGGCCGAGGAACGAAGCTCGACGACCGTCGCGACCATCCGATCAGACCGTCCCGGAGGCCGCGCCCGCGGGCGTACGCCGGAGACGCCGGTGCAGGGAACGTTGCCGGTTCAACTGGCCCACAACCATCGATAAAGAAGATGGATGCGGCTCTCGAGCGCCATGCCCAGCATAAAGACGAAGACCACCCAGGGTGCGAGAAACGCCCGCCAGCCGAACCTCAACCTGGCCATGTGTTTCTCGATGTCTTCAAGTCTGTTGAGTATCCAATTCGAATCCCAGCCGGCATTGTCGGAGAGCTTTCCGAGATTCGTCTCGATCCTGGCCGCAGCGCTCTCGATCCCCGCCGTGCCCGTCCGGATCTCGGAACGGTCCTCCGCCAGCGATTTCCCCATCCCCTCGACCTCGGCCGAGAGCCGCGCCAGAGCCCGGTCGATGGGCTCCGCCGCTTTCTCCGTCTTTGCAGCCGCCTCCGCGGCTCGCGCGTCCGCGGGCCGCGCCGCCGCGCCAAGCCGTTTCAGGAGATCGTCGCTCCACGCCGCCAGCGCCTCCGCCGTCACCGGTGCCGCTCGCACCGCTTCCCGCAACCCGGCCAATTGCTCTCCGATATTCACCATGGCTGTTCGCAGTTCCTCGAACGCGGCCGGGTCGACGCCCCCCGCCGGCCGATCGCCAGGCAAGCTCGCAAGCAGATCTGCTTCGGCTGTCCGTCGGCCGTCTCCATCGTCCTTCGCGATCACGGTTCCTCTCCCCTCGTATAGACAACCTCAGGGACTTTGCCGGGCACCGGCGATACCACCGGCCTCACAGAAGCAGACCCTGGCGCGGGCCCTCGTCCTTCCTCCCTTGCTCGGCCTCCCCAGCTTCTGAGCGCTTCGGCGCCGACGGCACGACCGAGGCCGCGACGATGCGGGCCCGCTCCTCGCCCAGCACGGCGCCGAGCGCGGCCTGAAGCGCTTCGGCGCGGCCCAAGCCGGCCATTTCAGACGCCCACGCGGTGAACTGCACAGCAATCCGCTCTTGCATATCGCGCACCAGAGGAGCCGCATCCGCGCCCTCCAGTATCAGCGCACGGGTCTCCCGCATCGCCTCCAGGAGCTCCCGCTGCTCTTGCGCATCGAGAGCCAGGACCGTGCCCGCGTCTTCTTCCGACCCGTCCCGTGCCACCAGCCCCACCAGATAGCGCGCGATCGACAGCCCGCGCCGCGCCGCGTTCCCGCGCACACGCTCCCATTCCGCGTCCGTCGCCGAGATCGAAAGATGCTTGCCGGCCTTCGCCTTGCGCCCACGCCGAGCCCGTCTCACCCGCTCCGTCCCCGCGCAAGGACCGCGATCGCCGCCAGCAGGTTCAGGCCGCTGCCGCCCGGAAGCTCGCGCCTGAGCGCTCCCACGAATGCCTCGACCGCCCGGACCCCATCGCGCAACTCCGCCTGCTCCTCCCGCGTCAGCACCAGGCGATGGCGGTCCGGTTCGTCAGCAAGGGCGAGGTCCAGCACATGACGCGAGACCGTCTTGCCCGCCGCCGCCGCTCGTTCGCGGATCATCGCCTGCTCCTCCGGGCCGCAGTGCAGGCTCCGCTGCCGTCTCCCGGTCGGCACCGCCGCGTCCGTCATCACCCGTCCCCGGTCTCCGGTTCCACGCCGACCGCCTTCCAGCGGTTCGCCGCACCAGGATCGGTTAGCCGGTCCAGCAGACCCTCCCGGTCCATCCATTCGTCTACCGAATCGCAGGCATCCTCCCACGCCTCCCCCGCGCCAGCCGCGCGCAGGCGTCGCTCCTCGAGTTGGGAAAGCACCAGCATCTCGCGCACCGCCCGGCGCAGCACCTCCGCCGGCAGTGCGTCCCGCTCAAGTGCCCGATGAACTAAGAAACGCGACAGCTCCATGCCGCTCGCCGCGGCCGCCCGGGCGATCCGTTCCCATTCGGCATCGGTCGCCATCACGGCGCGCTGCCGCCGCCCGCTGCCGTCGCTCGTCACCACCACCGTCCGTCTGAAACAGCCCATGTACACCACAACACAGGAAGCTCCTGCAATGGATGAACATTGCATATAAAACCTAGGTCATTCCTCATATAGTGAATCTCATGCGTCGTTCATGTGTCGACCACGAAATCATTATAAATAGCCACTCGGATAGCGTCTATCTCCAAACAACGCTCCCCCTACCTTACTTCCCCAAATGCAACTGTTTTACGAAACAGGAACGCTATTTGTGTTGTTCGCTTCGACCGGAAGTCTTCTTGACACGGACAGTAACGCATTGTATATAAAGGTCTTTCTAAGGAGATACTGCGACCCTACTCTAACGGTCGAGCGCTGTAAAAGCGTGTTTTGGTGTGACACACCCTCTTGACCCTGGTCTAGGTTCCGAGCGCCGGATGATGAGATTCGCCGAGGAAATCCTCCTTCTGCTCCGCGACGAGGACGGAGCGCTTTCGCGGGCGGCGGAATGGTTGGTGCGGTACGCGCTCGGCGCCGCCGTGTTGATGGATCTTGCACTCGAGAATCGCATCGATACCGATGCCGAGCGGTTGTTCCTCATCGATTCGACGCCGGTTGGGGATTCTCTACTCGATCCGATGCTCGCCGAAATTGCACAAGCAGAAGAGACTCATAACGTCCTTTACTGGGTGGATCATGCCACCCGGCATGCCGACGAAATTCGTGAAGCCGCTTTGGAGCGGCTGATCGGTAACGGCATTCTGAAACTAGAGAATGACCGCTTCCTGTGGATATTTGGAGCGCAGCGCTACTCGGTCGTGGACGTCAAGATCGAGCATGAGTTGATGCAACGGATCAGAATGGTGCTGTTGAGTAACGTGATTCCGGATCCTAGGGATATTGTAATCATCACCCTCGCGGAAGGCTGTGGCCTCCTCGGCCCACTCCTGTCCTCGGGCGAACTGGCTCAGGCTACGCCGCGGATCGAACTGGTGCGGAAAATGGACTTGATCGGGAGGACGTTCCTGAACGCTATGAATGTGGCCGTCCAGCCCGCTGCGGACAGGCTCGATCAGAGCTGATCCCACCGGCTCCCGCCGATCCGCTTCGCTGCATGATTGGGATGCAGGCTCGCAATTAACCCAACTGAGGCAATGGGTTAAGCGATATCTCAGGTGATTGTCCGGGACAGCCCCCAATCCTTATTGTGCCCTCTCACCATCATCGACGGATTGGGGCTGGGCCGACCACGAACTCACCTCGTCCTTCGTCCCTGCGGGGACATCTTTCCGCCGGGGCGGAAGCTCGGGTTTCTCCTCCTTCTTGTTGCGTCTCGGTCTCAGGCGGCGGCCGCGGCGTCGCCTTCCCGGCTCCAGCGGAACTCGCTGCCATTCATCCACATGCGGTGCAGGATCACGCCGAGCCGGCGGGCGAGCGCCACCTTCGCCCGCGCCTGGCCGCGGCGCTTCGGCAGGCTTTGCAAAAAACTGGCTTCCAGGGTCTCTGCACCGGAGTGCCTGGAAACCGCCGGCTATTGGTTGAAGCAGGCCCGGAACGCGTCGGCGTTTTTGCGCATCAGGGTGAAGTAGAGGTCCGGGCCGTCCTTGAGCGCTGCCCCGATCGGATCCAAGGTGCCGGTGGCGACGGCGGTGCCATCCACCAGCGTTCGAACCAGTCGGGGCTTGAACTGGGGCTCGGCGAACACGCAGCTCACCTTCGCCTTGGTGATTTTCTCTCGGATCTCGGCAAGACGCCCGGCGCCAGGAGCCTGATCCGGACTCACGGTGACGGAGCCGACCGCCCGAAGGCCGTAACGGGTGTCCAAATATTGCCACGCGTCGTGGAACACGATGAATCCCCGGTCCGAGACAGGGGCGAGCGTTTCCTTCAGTTCGTCGTCGAGACCGCGAAGGCGCGCCTGGAGAGCGGTTGCGTTCTCCCGATAGGTTCCGGCCCTCTCGGGATCCAGCCGCGACAATGCGTCGGCCATGGTGGCGACGATCACGATCGCGTTCGCCGGATCGAGCCACAGGTGCATGTTGAATTCACCGCCATGATGCTCGTGACCGTCTTCACGATGCACATGTACATCCTCGTTTTCTTTTACATCCTTGTATTCTTTGTCGTCAGCCTCGGAACGCCGGTGGTCGTCGTCGTGCTCGTCCCACGCTCCGCCTTCGCGCATTCGCAGCAGGGTGATGCCTTCGGCCCGCGAGAGCTTGAGGACATAGGCATTGCTTGCGAGCGCATAGAGCAGCTTGACGAGAAACGATTCGAGGTTCTCGCCGACCCAGACCACGATATCGGCGTCCTGTAGGACCTGCGCGTCAGGCGGCCGGAGCGACCACGTATGCGGTGAAGCCCCGCCGTCGACAAGGAGGGTCGGTTGGCCTACTCCCTCCATGACTCCCGCGAGCAGAGAATGGATCGGTTTGATGCTCGCTACGGCAACCGGCGCATCGGCTGCGGCTGCTATGGTTGGCCCCGCTGCGAGCACCGCGAATCCGAGTCCCAACAGTGATTTGAGAAGACGAGGCATTTCTTACTGCCACAACCGTATTTCAGGGCTGGGCCAAAGCTGCCCTTCTACTTGCCTGTAATAAGTTCGTTATGTTATAATGTAAATATCGAAATTCCAACCGCCTTCTCCAATATCAGGGGACTTGATGCCAGTTGAATCGCCACTATTTCCGGCGCAGCGGCACGACCACAACGCCTGCATCTCGGAGGGCATCGCCCGAGCCGAGGAGGTCTGCCAGGACCGGCAGGAGCGCTTCACCGAGAATCGGCGGGCGGTGCTTGAGATTCTGCTCGCCAAACATCAACCGACAGGGGCCTACGAGATCGTGGAACGATTCGACTGGAAGGACCGGCGGCCGGCACCCGCTCAGATCTACCGCGCGCTCTCGTTCCTCGAAGCGCTGGGGCTCGTCCACCGTATCGCGAGCCGTAATGCATACATTGCGTGCAGCGGGCCGGGTGCGGGGCACGGCACGGTGTTCCTCGTGTGCGAGCAATGTGGCGCAGTTGCCGAGCCGAGCGCAGCCGGGTTGAGGCGAACGGTCCATGCTCTCGCTGGTGCTTTCGAGTTCGAGGTTCACGCTCACATGCTGGAGGTGACGGGAAGGTGTCAGGAGTGCTCCAAGGTGGGCGAAGCCTGAGCCGATGCTGCACGGGAAAACACTGGTCGAGGCTCGAGGCGTCGGACTGTGCCGGGGGGGACGATGGATTCTCCACGACATCGATATCACCGTCGCCAGCGGCGAGGTTGTAACCCTCATCGGGCCGAACGGAGCGGGAAAAACCACCCTGGCCCGATTGCTCCTCGGGCTCCTCATACCCGATGCCGGCACCGTGCACTGCGACCATGCGGGGAGTGTCGGCTACGTGCCGCAGCGCATCCATTTCGATCCTACGCTGCCGCTCACCGTTGGACGGCTAATGACCCTGACCGGCCGGCACCCGGCCGAGGCGGTTGCAGAGGCACTTGAGGAGACTGCGGTCGGGCACCTCCTTACAGCGCGGGTCTCGGACCTGTCGGGTGGCGAACTCCAACGGGTCCTCCTCGCCCGAGCGCTCATGCGCATGCCAAACCTGCTGGTGCTGGACGAGCCCGTGCAGGGAGTGGATTACTCCGGGGAGGCCGAGCTGTACAAGCTGATCGGCGGGATCGTGGATCGACGGGGTTGCGGCGTGCTCATGGTGAGCCACGATCTGCATATCGTGATGGCTGCTACCGATCGGGTCGTCTGCCTCAACCGCCACGTGTGTTGCAGCGGTGCACCCCTGGAGGTCGTCGCACACGACGAGTTCCGCCGCCTGTTCGGTCCTAGCGCGGCGATGGCTGCGTACCGCCACACCCACGATCACGTGCACAACCTCGCCGGAGAAGTGGCGAACGGCGGCGCCGAAGGAATGGAAGTGGGCGATGCTGGATGACTTCTTCGTGCGCGCGCTCCTCGCCGCCACGGGGGTGGCGTGCGTCGCGGCGCCGGTCGGCTGCATCTTGCTGTGGCGCCGCATGGCTTACTTTGGCGATACGATGGCCCACTCCTCTTTGCTCGGAGTGGCGCTCGGCGCGGTGTTGGGAATCGACCTCGGGTTAGGGGTATTCGGGGTCGCCGTCGCCGTCGCGCTCCTCGTCGTCGTGCTCGGTCGAGGCGTCCGCCTCGCGACCGATACCCTGCTCGGGGTCCTGTCCCACTCGACACTGGCCCTCGCCCTTGTCGTGCTGGCCGTGTCGGCGAGCGGCTACCGCCACGATTTGATCGGCTATCTGTTCGGCGACGTGCTGGCGGTGACCACCCGGGACCTCGCCATAATCTGGGGGGGAGGAGCGGTCTGCCTCGTCGTGCTCGTCGCAGTCTGGCGCTCGCTCGTTGCCGCCACTCTGCACGCGGATCTCGCGCAGGCGGAAGGGATCCCGGTTCCGCGTCTCCAGATGCTGTACGTCGTGCTGATGGCTGCGATCGTGGCAGTGGGAATGAAGGTCGTGGGAGTGCTGCTTATCGTTGCGCTCGCGATCATCCCTGCGGCGGCAGCGCGTGCGCTGTCGCGCACTCCCGAGCAGATGGCGATTATCGCGTCAGTGATCGGAGTCGCATCCGGCTTGCTCGGCCTCTTCGGATCGCTATGGTTCAATCTGCCTTCCGGCCCTTCGATCGTGGCGGCGGCGGTGCTCCTCTTTCTCGCGAGTTTCGCCGTCTGGCCCCTCGCCCGCGCTTCCCAATAGCGGCACAACGACTGCGTGCCCCTCTCCATCCGGAGGGAATGCCGGAAAGCTCGATCGCGAAGGAGTTTGGGTTGGAGGCCGGGCGCGTGGTGAAGGCTGCGGCGTTCACCGCAAGACGCTGGTTGCTGCTGCCGTCGAAGCCCGCCACCGGGAGCCCGGCATTGCACGGTACAAGCAGAAGGATGTCCGCTACGCTCAAGCTGGCCCTCGAAGCGTCAGGGTGCGACAGCGCAGAGGTCCTTCACAAACCCCGGTTACCGAGCGACAACGGCTCGTCCTACATCGCCAACGATCTTGCGAACTGGCTTGAGGATCAGGGTATGGATCACGTCCGCGGCGCACCGAACCATCCTCAGACCCAGGGCAAGATCGAGCGCTGGCGTCAGACCCTGAAGAACCGTGTCCTGCCGGAGAATTACGATCTGCCGGGCGACCTGGAGGTCAGCGTCGCTGCCTTCGTCGAGTACGACAACCACCGCCGCTACCACGAAAGCCTCGCCAACCTCACCCCGCCGACGTCTACGTCGGCCTGGACCACACCATCGTCGGGAGAAGGAGAAAGATCAAAGAGCCGACCATCCAAAAACGCCGCTTGGCCCATTGATAATACTTTGAGTGTAAACAGCGAATCAGAATAACGCCAGATCCTGTTGAGATATGCGGGTGAATCACAAAGCAACGGAGATTCCGGTTCTCTCCGTTTACGGGACTCCACCACGCTCCCTTTCAACATAAAATATTGGAGACACCATTGATGAAACGAGCAACCACGTTCCGGGATCAGCCCGCCCGCAGCCTCGCTGGAAGTCGCGAACAGGAATCGGGAACTGCGACAGTCACCTGAATCCAAGGGTTCGTGGCATAAGTTTTGATTGACCCGGAGACAGAAGCGTTTGACGGCGGCCGGGATGTCGGCGGCGGATTTGGTCCACTTGAAGGCCTTCGGGTCTTCGTTGTGTTGTTCGATGAAGGCGCGGATGTCGGCTTCAAGTTGGCGGGTCGAAGTGTGCACACCGCGCTGCAGCTGTTTGCACGTCAGTTCGGCGAACCAGCGTTCGACCTGATTGACCCAAGAGGCATTGATCCAAGAGGCATTGATCCAAGAGGCGGAAGTCGGCGTGAAGTGGACATACCAGTGCGGCCGCCGCGCCAGCCAGGCCTCGACCGCCGCGGTCTTGTGGGTAGCGTAATTGTCCATGACGATGTGGACGTCCAGATGTCACGAACAACCTCAACTACCCCTGCAACTCTTAGGAGAACCGGGTAGAACTAGGAGAACCGGGTAGAACTCCGCCGCGACCCTCGCTCAAGACTGGATCACAAGCCCAGGATTAGGCGACATTGTGTCGCTATTCCCGTTCCGATTCGCCCGTCAACCCGCGTTAGACGCCTAATCCGATTTTCGTAGCGCAACTTCCGTGGTCGGTTGAGGAGATCGCGAAGCGCAACCGGCTCAAGACCGGGTACCGGCGTGTGAGCGCCTTACCCCATGCCTAACGCGCGGTGTCGGAGGCTCTGCGCCAAGGTAGGAGCTCGGACCAACGTAGTCCCTGTCGGCCAATCACGCCTTCCGATCGCCACGCCATAAGCAGGACGTAGAGCAAACCGATGAAGATGCGTTTGTTCAGAGGGTCCGTAACGTTGAGGAGCTATGGCCCCCATACGATTACCGCGGCGCCCACATAGGTGCCCCAGAACGTGCGGAATCCGCCGATACAGGGCGCAAGCAGAATGAGGATGGAAAACATGAACGCGAAGTTGTCGGGACGAATGACGCTCAGCCGATGCGCGAAGAGAGCGCCGCCGACGCCGGTGATCAGGCCGCCGAAGGCCCAGGCCAGTATCTTTACGCGGGCGACGTTGACGCCAAGCGAAGCTGCCGTGACCTCGTCGTCGAACACCGAGCGGAACGCCAACACCATGTTGGAGCGTTCGAAACGCCACAACAGGAAGGTAAGAACGGCGATGATGCTGTAGACGAGCCACAAATCGGTGATGACCGGGATACGCAGGAATCCGAGCGCGCCTCCCACATATTCGAGATTGAGCCAGAAAACGGCAAGCGCTTCGCCGAACGCGAAAGTTCCGATTGCCAGGTACATGCCCTTGAGGCGGAGCGAGATCGCGTAGGCGACGAGAAGTCCGCCAGCGAGACCTGCGAGGCCGCAGTGGCCGACCCATATCCTTATCGGGCCAAGGTCCCGCTTTGGCGACGTTCGCCCTATCCGACCGAGTCAGAGACAGGTCCGGGCCTGGGAGTAGAGCGGGCCTTCAGCTTCGGATTGTCGGCTTAGGCCCCGATTTCAGACGTTGATGGAGCGTTCCACCGGTATCGGCTCGATCGCGGTTCACGACGCCGACTCGCCGCACCACCGACCGCGGCGGGCATATGCTGCGCGACCTCATCGGCGCGGGTATCCACCAGGTCGCCAGCGGCGAGCCGTGCCGCAAAACCCTCGAGGTCGACAGCCATGGCGTGATCCCGACCTCCGATATCGAGGTCGTTGATCCCCTCCCCGAGCGCAACGATGTCGCCGACAACGAACTCATCCGCGAACCCGTCGGTATTCGTCGGAATGATAAATCTGCAAAGCGCGGCGAACGCGATATGGAGGCTGTTGCCGCGTCGGCTCGATATCGATCCTGCTTATGCGAGGTCGTGGTCAAGCAACGGAATTTCCAAGTTCGCTGGCAAGGAAATCAACGGTAGCGCCGGTCGAGCCGAGCGTCAGGGTCGCTTCCCGCGGCGCCGTTTTGGCGATCACCTCGCCGCGGCGCAGCACGTAGAGACTGGTTGCGCGCAGTCGGATCGCCTCGACCGGGTCGCGGGCCTGCAGCACCACCAGGTCGGCATGGCACCCGGGCTCGAGACCGTAGCCCTCGAGCAGCAGCGCGCCGGCGGCGGTCGTGGTCACGCCGTCGAACATCGCCCGCATCTCGTCGACTCCGGTCATCAGGCCGACATGGACCGCCATCTGCGCGACTTCGAGCATGTCGTGGCTGCCGAGTCCGTACCAGGGGTCCATGACGCAATCGTGCCCGAGCGCGACCGGAATCCCCTGCGCCACCATCTCCTTGACGCGGGTCATGCCACGGCGTTTGGGATAGGTGTCGTGGCGGCCCTGGATGACGATGTTGATCAACGGATTGGCGATCGCCGTCAGACCGGCCTCCTGCATCAAGGGCAGCAGCTTGCTCACATAGTAGTTGTTCATCGAGTGCATCGAGGTCAGATGTGATCCGGCGACCCGGCCCTCCAGGCCGAGCCGTTGGGTCTCGCAGGCGAGGGTCTCGACGTGGCGGGAGTTGGGATCATCGGTCTCGTCACAGTGCATGTCGACCAGCAGGCCGCGTTGGGCCGCAACCTCGCACAGCGCCGTGACCGAAGCGGCGCCGTCGGCCATGGTACGCTCGAAGTGCGGAATGCCGCCGACCACGTCCACCCCCTTGTCGAGGGCGCGGATCAGATTGTCGCGCGACGTGGCGTGGCGATAGAAGCCGTTCTGCGGGAACGCAACGAGCTGCAGGTCGATCCAGGGCGCCAGCTCCTGGCGCAAATCGAGCAGGGCGTCGACCGCCAGCAGCGAATCGTCGGTAACGTCGACATGGCTGCGGATCGCCAGGCAGCCGCGGGCGATCGACCAATGGCACAGCTCCCGGGCGCGGGCCTTGACGTCGTCCGGCGTGAGCGTCGGCGCGAGCTCGCTCCAGATCTCGATTCCCTCGAGCAGAGTGCCGCTCCGGTTGATGCGCGGGCGCCCCGCGCTCAAGGTCGAATCCAGGTGGAAATGTGGATCGACAAACGGCGGGGTCACCAGCCAGTTGTCCAGCGTCAGGGTCTCGCGGGCGTCGGCCTCGATACGCGGCATCACCTCGACGATGCGGCCGTCCCGGATTGCGATATCGACTCCCCGACTCCCGTCGGCCAGGTTGGCGTTGCGAATGAGCAGGTCGAGCATGACGATCTCCCGGACGTTAGATGCGGTCTCCGCGGCGGCACGGGGGTCGGCAAGTCCCTGGCACAGGCGGCACGACGCCCTGGGTTTCCACTGCGACCGGATTATCCGCGGCCATACGGACGGCGAGGCCGACCAGTATACGGTGCAATAGGTACCAAACCGCCGCAACCGACAACAGGGTCATGAGCTTCACGGACAAGGATCTGCTCTGCCCGACGCAGCCGCGCGCACCGCCTTCCGCTTGTTGACACTCCCTTGCGCAGGAGGGCATTAGATGATGCATCTTCGCGGAATGCGCGGCGGCCCGTAGCGATGCTCGGTCCATCCCGCTACACCCGTGCACAGCACCATTGAGGATCCGATGCTCGACCTTTACGCCATCAACCTTCACCTGCAGGAACGCCTCGAGCAGGAATGGCGTGATGAGGTCCGTGCCGTCGAGGCCTCGGTCTGGCTGGACGAAGCGGGTCTGCTGGCCGACCGGAAGAAAGGCTTGCCGCTCCGCGGCCTCCTACGCGCCGGGCGCATCGCGGGCCAGAAACAGCACCCCAATAACAAAAACGGCTCATGGTGGATTCGGCGGCTTGCGGAATCTCGTGACCCGCACGCGATGTCGCAAGCCCGGCAACAGCTGCGCAGGTATCTGCCCATCGACCGGGACATCCTGCCCGCTGACTGGCCGTTGAACGAAGGGGAGTCGGTCTTCTGGCAAGAACTCGGAAGGACAGTCGCTGCATTCGGGCATCTGGAGCACATCCTGGCGTTGACGTGCTACACGCTCCTCGCTACAGCCAAAAAAGCGACTAACGCGCGAGACGAGGGAGATGAGGCCTTTTCCCAATGGTTCGACAGGTTGATTCGGTCCCGGACCGACAGCATGCACGACCTTACCGTTGAGATCGAACGTGTTCTGCGCGAAGACCACCGAGTTCCCCACGCCTTTCGCGAAGACCTCGTCTCGCGGCTGAACGAACTCAGGCCCTGGCGCAACGCGCTTTGCCACGGCGCATGGCTCGGCTTTGGCAAAGACGGTTCAGGCAGGCTTGAGCACATGTATAAATACCAAGGTGTACCCGTACCGTTTCCGCCGAAATTTACTCTTAAAGACCTTTCCGACATCCGTGCCACAACGGTCGATACCACCATCCGGATCGCCGAAGCCGCATCCATGGCAAACGCCGGCTTCGCCCTCGCCTCCGTCATGCCACGAAAATACGAGCCCCGGAACGCCCCTTCCACATAGGAATAACAGCTCCCGACGATTGGTCCATTTTCCGCGGAGCAGGTCACATACGAACCCCTCGGAATGAAGACAAGACGAGCCGCAGACGCTGTTCGCCCGAGCAAGTCGTGAACATCCTGCGGCGGCGATCAGCTGCGCTCGCCCTTGCGGTAGGGCTTCATCAGGGATTGCGGATAGGCGGCGCGCCGGGACATCAGTATCAACGCCAGAATGCTGAGAAGATAAGGCGTCATCAGGAACAACTGATAGGGGATATCCTCCGCCACCGCGTGTTGCAGGCGCAGCTGGTAGGCATCGAAAAAACCGTAGAGAACGGCCCCGAACAACGCCTTGCCGGGACGCCAGGACGCGAACACGACAAGCGCAATGCACACCCATCCGCGTCCCTGGATCATGGTGAAGAAAAAGCTGTTGAAAGCGGCCAGGGTCAGAAAAGCGCCGCCGACGGCCATCAGGGCGCTGCCGACGGTGACCGCAATCATGCGGACCGTATTGACGCTGATACCCTGGGCTTCGGCGGCCTGAGGATTCTCCCCGACCATGCGCAGCGCCAGCCCCATGGGCGTGCGATTCAGCAGATAGGCGGCGGCGGGGATGAGCGCCAATGCGAGATAGGTCATCGGTGTTTGGCTGAACAACGCCGCGCCGAAGAACGGCAGATCCGAGAGCCAGGGGATGGTCACGGGTTGGAAGGCCTCGATCGTCGGCGGCGTCGACGCGCCAGGCAGCAAGAGACGGTAGCTGAAGTAGGTCAGACTAGAAGCGAGCAGAGTCACGCCGAGGCCGACCACGTGCTGAGATAGCCCGAGCGGCACGGTGAGCAACCCGTGCAGCATGCCGTAGACCGCGCCGCCGGCCGCGGCCAGCAGCACGCCGGTCCAGAGGTCGGCGCCCATATAGACCGCCGTCCATCCGATCATCGCCCCGGCGGTCATGATGCCCTCGATGCCAAGATTCAAGACTCCGGCGCGTTCGCAGATCAACTCCCCCAGAGTGCCGAAGATCAGCGGTGTGGCGATGCGCAGTGCCGCCGCCCAGAAACTTACGGTGACGAGGATTTCCAGCGCTTCGATCATCGTCGAATCCGGTACTGAGCCACGAACACCGCCACCAGCATGCACATCAGCGACGCGGCGACGATGACCTCGGCGATGAAACCGGGTACGCCGAGGGTGCGGCCCATGGCGTCGGCGCCAACGAACACGCCGGCGACGAAGATCGCCGCGCCGACGACCCCCAGCGGATGAAGCTGAGCCAGCATGGCGACCACGATTCCCGAATATCCGAAGCCCGGTGACAGGTCGCGCGCGAGGTAGCCCCGCAGCCCCATCACCTCGCAGGCGCCGGCGAGTCCCGCCAGCCCACCGGAGATTATCGCCACCCTGATCATGACGGTCGGAATACTCATGCCTGCGAACCGCGCCGCCGCCGGATTGGAGCCCACCGCACGCGCCTCGAATCCCCACCGGGTGCGGGTATCGACCCACCACAAAACGACCGCCGCCGCGACAGCGATGACGAAACCCAGATGCAGGCGCGACTTCGCAACCAGCTTTGGAAGCACCGCCTCATCCAGCACCGGTGCCGACTGAGGCCAGCCGAACGCCAGCGGGTCCTTCATCGGACCCTCGACCATCATCGAGATGAACAGCAGGACCACGAAATTGAGCAGCAGTGTCGTTACCACCTCGTCGACCCCGAGACGTGTCTTGAGTAAGGCAGGTCCGATCAGCCATGCCGCGCCGGCGGCCGCGCCCAGCACCAGCAGCAGGGGTATCAGAATCCAGGACGGGGCCGCGATCGCGCCGGCGCCGACCGCCGCGGCCGCCGCCGCGCCCATGAAGAACTGACCCTCTCCGCCGATGTTCCAGAGCTTGGCCCGAAATGCCGCAGCCGCGGCGAGCCCGGTCAGGATCAAAGGCGCGGCGCGCGTCAGGGTCTCGGTGGCCGCGCCGCGCGAGCCCAACGTACCCTTGATCAACAGTGCATATGCCTCGAAGACCGAAGAGCCATGCCAAATGATGAGCGGGGCACAGATCATGAGCGCTGCACCGACCGCCACGAACGGTGCACCGATGGCAAGCCAGGGGCTGGCGGCGTCGCGACGCTCAACGCGCATCGCGAACCTGATCCCACTGCCCCGCCATCAGCAGCCCGATTATCCGTGCGGTGGCGTTTTGGACCGGCATCGGCCGCGACAGCCGCCCGCGGTACATCACGGCGATCCGATCCGCGATGGACAACGTTTCGTCCAGATCTTCCGAAATCACCAGCACCGCAGCACCGCTTTTGCAAGCCTCGTGCAGACGCTCTCGAACGAAGGCGGCGGCGCCGATGTCGAGCCCCCGCGTTGGCTGGTTGGCGACGATGAACCGGGGCTGAATGGAAAAGACGCGGCCCAGGATCAACTTCTGCATGTTGCCACCGGACAGCAGTGCGGTGGGCATCGCGGGCCCGGTGCAACGGATGTCGAAGCGTTTGATCAGCTCCTCGGTGAACGTGACGGCGCTGGTGCGGCGCAAGACGCCGAACGGCGTGAATCGCCGCCGGTTGGCCGTATCGAGGATGGCGTTCTCCCATAGCGCCATATCCGAAACGATACCCAGCGCGTGTCGATCATCCGGAATTCTGGCGACCCGTCCCCGCATATCGCGGCGTGCGTTGGAGCGCGTCGCATCCTCGCCAAACAGCAGAGCCCGTCCTCGGGCCGGGGCCACATCACCGCTGGCCAACCGTGCCAACGAATCCTGACCGTTGCCCGAAACGCCAACCACACCGACGATCTCCCGCCGGTAGATGGTCAGACTGACGTCGTGCAATGCGTCCCGTCCGGTGGTGGCGGTGCTGACGTCGTGCAGCTCCAATACCGGTTTTCCCGGTGTCGAGGTTGCGCGTCGCGTTTCCGCAACTTGGTGACCCACAATCATCTCCGCCAACCCGGTCGCATCGGTTTCGGTGGCAGGTCGCTCGCCTATCACGCGCCCCGCTCGCAGCACCATCACGCGGCCGCATGCGGCGATAACCTCGTCCAACTTGTGGCTGATGAATATCAGGGACAGGCCCTGCGCCGACATCTGCGCCAGCGTGCGAAACAGCGATTCAGCTTCCTGAGGTGTGAGCACTGCGGTCGGTTCGTCCAGGACCAAGATGCGCGCCGACCGGTACAGTGCTTTCAGGATCTCAACGCGCTGACGCTCCCCCACCGCGAGTTCGCCGATCAGCGAGTCCGGATTGACGTCGAGGCCAAAGCGTTCGGAGAGCTCCCGAAGTCTGTGGGCGGCCGCGCGACGGTTCGAACGAAGACGCCACATGGGTTCCGAACCGAGGATGATGTTGTCGAGAACGCTCAAATTATCCGCAAGTGTGAAATGCTGGTGCACCATGCCGATTCCTGCGGCGATGGCGGCCCGCGGCGAGCCCGGGAGCAGCGGCTCTCCGAACACTTCGATGTGGCCCTCGTCGGCCACGTAGTGACCGAACAGAATGCTCATCAAGGTCGTCTTGCCGGCACCGTTCTCGCCGAGAAGTCCCAACACTTCGCCGCGGCGAAGCTCAAGCGAGATGTCGTCATTGGCGGTGAGGTCGCCGAAGCGTTTGGTAATCCCCCTGACCCGCAGCACAACCTCGCCTGCAGGCGCGTTCACAAGGCCTGCTCCGGACTTCGCCGCGGCGCGGCCGGCTGGTGCCGCTCCACGCAGCCCCGCAGACGCCGTTTGACGCCGCGGCGGCCACATGCCGCCCCGAGCGGACCGGGATGAGCGCCATCCGCCGCGGCCGCAGCACCGGCAGTACCGCCAATGCACTCGGCGCCGTGCCTCGAGGACCGGCGCGTTGCCGCCGGCCGCGCCGTGTTCGGATGCGACGCCGCCGCTGCGCACCTCGGCTCGGGGATATGGCGGACGGGGGATGGCGTGCCCTCGCCGCGCGCGCCGCGCCGAGCTTGCGAAGGCGCAAGCGAGAACGCCGCGGCCGCAGCGCCTGGGGTGCGGGCTACGCCGCGCCCGTCAATATGTTCCGGCAGGAGATGAGGGCGGCGCGGGTTGCCGGGCATCCCGTCACGCCAGGTTCGAGATCATACGCGACCGCGGACGGCGGCGGAGTCGTCGCGCGGGCGGCATGGACGATCCGCCCAAGCCCTTGATTGCGGCGCCCGAGCCGTTGCCGGCACCGCGATCCGGGGAAAGGCGCGTAGCAGCCTAGGCTCCCGATATGACAGCGCGCGGCCGCGCCAGACGGCCGGTCGACCGCACCGGGCGAACTCTCGAACTTGTCAACATGTGCCGAAATCCGCACCGGGCTCCGGCCTGGCGTGGGCGCGCCGCCCCCGATGTCGGCAGGCGATGCCGGGCGGAGACATCCACCTCGGCGGCGGCAGGCATCACGGCCGCCTCATCCGAATAAAATCGTGGCGGCCCGGGTTCAGGTCGGTTTGTTGTCGTTGATCGCAACCTCGAGGGCGCCGGCTTTGATTGCGGACCGTTTCTCCGCCATCAGAGCGACGGCCTCGGCGGGTACCATCGCGGCATCGTACAGGATGTCGTTGCCGCCATGCTTCATGAAGCTGAACTCGCTGTAATCTCTCGCCTTGATGTGGCCGGCCGCCACATCCGCCGCCGCCGCTTCGACGATCGGGCGGAAGTACCACATGGCGTTGGCGAACACCGTGCCGGGGTAACGCGGCAAGTAGTCTATGAGCGAGCCGACGGCCAGGATGTTGCGCTCCTTGGCGGCATCGGCGGTGCCAATGCGCTCGCCGAACAGAACGTCGGCACCCGCGTCAATCTGGGCCAGGCCCGCTTCCTTGGCCTTGGGTGGATCGAACCAGGTGCCGATGAAACCGACCAGGAACTTCGCGTCGGGCCTGGTTTCGCGCACGCCGTCGCGGAAGGCATGGATGAGACGATTGACCTCGGGAATCGGGAATCCTCCGACCGCGCCGAAGACGTTGGCCTTGCTGACGAATCCGGCCAGTATGCCGGTCAGATAGGCGGCCTCGTGATTCCAGGTGCCGAAGACGCTGAAATTGTTGCCATCGGGCTGGCCGCTGGAACCCATCAGAAAGGCGGTTTCCGGATAGTCCTTGGCGACCTGGCGTGCATCGCGCTCGACACCGTAGGACTCACCGACGATGAGTTGGGCGCCTTCGTCCGCATACTGGCGCATGGCCCTGGGATAATCGGTGTTGGCGACCGATTCCGAGAATGAGTAGCGGATTGATCCTGCCGCGTCCGCTTCCTGCATGGCCGTGTGCAGCCGCGAGTTCCATGCGTTCTCGACAGGCACGGTATGGATACCGGCGACCCTGACGGAAGCCGCGTACGAGGGTCGACTGCGCAGGGCAAGGGCCGCGACCCCCGATGTCGCCAGGAACGTGCGTCGGGAGATGATCATCATGGACTCCTTCGTGATGAGGCCTGCGCGTCTTTCGACGCCTTGGCCGTGCCGTCGTTGCCGTCGTTGCCGTCGTTGCCGTCGTTGCCGACATTAGATGAGCGGCGTTTTGCGGTGTCAACCGACGATCGACCTGCCCCCTTGTCCACCTCGACCGGTGACGCGGGCAGTACGCTTGGAGACGGTTTGCGCGCCGCCGCCGCGCGAACCGGCCGCCCGGCGCGCGACCTGCCGACCGCAATCGTGCCGCCGATGTGACCCCTTCAGCCCGGCGTCGTCGGGACTGGATCCTGCAATCGCATCGCTTTCCACTGCAATCGAACGGCGGTTCGCTCTTGCCATGAGGTAACGCAAGAGTTACCTTATGGCAGATGATCGAGATCAGGGAATACATCGACGCCGAAGGCCGTAGCCCGTACGCCCGATGGTTCAACCGGCTGAACGCCCAAGCCGCTGCCAAAGTGGCGACAACGCTGGTTCGGATGGAGCAGGGGAACCTGCCCGGCGTCAAGGGTGTCGGCGCCGGCGTCTTTGAATCCCGGATAGACTTCGGACCCAGCTACCGGGTCTATTTCGGGAAGGACGGCAATGCCCTGATTGTCTTGTTGGGTGGCGGGACCAAGAAGCGTCAGCAACAGGATATCGAGACCGCCAAGGACCTCTGGCGGGAATACAAGCGGCGCAAGCGATGGGAGGGTTGAGCTCATGACCCTGACACGAAGCTTCAAGGAGACGGTTCAGGCACGGATGGAGCGCGACCCGGCCTTTCGCGAGCAACTGCTTAAGGAAGGTGTCGAGTGCCTGCTTTCCGGTGACGTGGATACCGGCAAAGCGGTCCTCCGCGCCTACATCAATGCCACCATTGGCTTTCAGGAACTTGGCGGGTTGACCGACAAGTCGCCAAAGAGCCTGATGCGCATGTTCGGCCCGAACGGCAATCCGCAGGCGCGAAACCTGTTCGAGGTCATCGGCCACCTTCAGGAACGCGAAGGGCTTCATCTCAAGGTCCAGGCGGTTCGCTAGGACAGCCCGAAAATTAGGGAGACAGCGCATGGCGCGGGGTCGACCGAGGGAATCCAAGACAGATGGCGACAACGGGCGGGATTCCCAGGGTGCCACGACGGGCTACGAAGCCGAGCTGTGGCGCATGGCCGCCGCGCCCCTTTCCTATCGCTACGACGAATCCGACTCGATGGTGGTGTGCGATGGCGTGAAGGTGCCGTGGTAAAAGATCTTCGTTCTCGACGACACCAAACTATCGCCCGACATCTACTTCGAGACGGCCAGCCATTGCTTCGGCAACCATCAGTCCGGCGTGCGCTACTTGTCCAAGCTTCGCCTTTTGTTGGGACTGTGCAGCCGCATTGTCCAGGCCACCGGGGCCGACAAGTTGCCGGCGGTTCGCGAGTTGCTGGCGACTTGGCGGCGCAGGAGGCCGGATTGGCCGCAATGATCGCGGGACAATTCCATGACTTCGAACGATGGCCCGGTGGCAACCCCGGCTATGTGCGTTTCAACCGCCGCTATATGTACGCCGCTTTAAGTTTTGCACCCATAACAATGGCAAACCCCACAACTTGAGGCGCTCGATCGTATGAACTAGCGAGACGCGCCCACCCAACCTTCCGGAAATTCACCAATGCGCTGGAGATGCGCGTCAATGATGTTGTGGACCAGGGTTTCCAGACGCGACATCGGGCCCGGCTTGAAACTGGAGGTATCCATCGCGCGTTGCAGCGAGTTCGACATATCGCGATCCTCCTCGATCAACGTCACCATCGCTTCGCGGTAGTCGTCGAGCTTGTCGTCGAAATTAGGATCATCGAAGAATTCCACCGGAAACAGCGTGTAGGTGATCAGGCGCGTTCGTTTCGGTCCGATCGGCCAGGCGACAAACGGTTGCACCGCATCGCTGCGCGCGATGAGATTGAAGTTCGGGGCCATGAAACCGCCGCAACCAAAACTATCGGGGCGGTCGTCGAGCCAGGGCATCTTGCGAAAACGGGTTTTGCCGTCGGGCGTGGTCGGCGAGGCGTCGAAGAAGGAGCTGTAACCGCCACGCCGCTTGGTATTGAACGGAAATCGCTCGCCGTCGATCACGCCGCCGAACGAATGCGCGTGCAGCACCTGGAAATGATAGACATCGACGATGTTTTCGTTGATGAGCTTCCAATTGCAATCAAGGTCGGTAACCAGCTTGTCGGCGAGGCGGCAATCTTCCTGCCTGAGCAAATCGAAGTCGGCCGCGAAATCGGCAACGAACGCGGTCAGCGGTTCGGCGTCGAGATCGAAGTTCACGAATATCCAGCCCGCCCAGACGTCGGCGCGTAGTGGCCGCAACGCACAATCCCGGGGATCGAAGCCTTCGGCCTCTTTCATATAGGGGGCGCCAACCAGCTTGCCGGTGAGGTCGTAGAGCCAGCCGTGATAGGGGCAACGGAACTCCGATGTGGTGCCGTTGCCGGTCGCAACCTCGACGCCACGATGGCGGCACATATTCGCGAACGCGTGGAGTTCGCCGCGCGTATCGCGCGACACAATGATGGGCTCATCGACGATATGAAACGTCATGTAATCGCCGGGGTTTGCGACTTCTTCAACGCGAGCAACGCACAACCAATCCTTCATGAAGACGTTGCGTTTCTCGAGCTCATAGATGCGCGGCGATGAATAGATGTAGCCGGGGACGTGGCGCGAACGATCGGTGGGCGCACTCGCCGATAGATTTCCGTTGGCGTAGGTGCTCGCAATCGCGGCTTCACTCACGGCGCGTCTCCGGTTCGAAGGCGGGGAAAATCCTACCACGTTCGCTTTAACGACACTGTCGCGCACCAATTCAGTGGTGCTTGTGACCGCCGGTCAATTTCCAAAGCATGTGTTTGAGTAGCAGCCGCTTGTCGTTGCGCCAGCATTGGAGGGGATCGGTAAGCTCATGCTCGAGACATATGTTGCATGAAACGCAGTCGACGAGACCGCGCTTGCCGGCCTTGATCTTGTTGGCAAGATCGGGTTCTCGGATGAAGGGTCGCGACATCGATATGAAATCGGCATCGCCGCTCGTCAAGATCTCAGCCATCGTCTCGATGCGTCGGATCCCGCCGACCAGAATGAGAGGGATCCTGGTCAGAGCTTGCTTGACTGCCTGAGCGTGGGCACGGAAATAGCATTCGTCGCCGGCCAGCATCCACAATCGGTGAAGCACCAGATCCTGCACCGCCCGCGCCGGTGAAACGCCGATGAACTCGCCGGCGCTCATGCTGGTTAGGTGCATGATGCCGACCGAGACTTCGATCGCATCGACTCCTTCGGCCTCCAGTCGCGCCGCGCGCGGCAGGCTCTCCTCGGTCGCGAGACCGCCGGTGTCCATCGAATCGGCGATTCCGAGCTTGAACGTGACGGGGAAATCGTTGCCGACGGCAGCGCGTATAGCGCGGTAGATTTCGAGCAGGAAACGACTTCGCCGGTCAGCATCACCGCCCCAATCATCGTTGCGTCGATTGGCATAGGGCGAGCTGAACTCGCTGATCAAATACCCGTGGCCTGCATGCACGTGGACACCGTCGAAACCGGCCTGGCGCACCCGTCGCGCCGCTTGCGCAAAGGCGGCGATTACATCTTTGATCTCGGCATCGCTGGCTTCTTGGGGCTCACGCAGCGAGATGAAGTTCTCGACCGGCGACGGGGCCAGCGGCGTGACGGTGGGGTCGCGGCTTTGGCTGCCGGCGTGACCGAGTTCAGCGAAGATGATCCCGCCGGCGTCGTGAACCTGCGCGGTGAGGCGCGCCAGCGCCGGAATCATCGCGTTATCATGAATGCCGGCCTGCTTGGTGATATAGCGACCACCCCGGTGGGGGTACAACATGCCGGTAAACATCAGGCCGGCACCGCCACGCGCAAGGTTTCGATAGAGGTCGATGAACTGGTCGGTGATCTCGCCGCTGTCGCGCGCCATCATTTCGGACGTCGCCGACCGCACCAATCGGTTGTCGAGCGTGAGCCCACCAATCCGGCCGGGTTCGAAGAGTTTGTCGATCGACATGTTTCGCTAGTGTAGGAGATCGGTGAGGCACCCCTCAATCATTGGGCAATAGCCGGCGCAGGATTGATACCACGGGCTTGGCTGGTTTACCGCGTGACGATCCCACCCTATCGTCGCAGTCGGTGTTGAGTCGGGAGATATCGGGAGAGTCGTTGTGCGGGAACCTCGAGTGCACCTTGGCTGAAGACCGTTTTGGCAATCTGCACGCGCCAGGCCTGCCCTATGCCCACGGGGCGTTTATTCGCAGCAGCAGGGGCCGAGGCTTCTACCCGAGGCCTCGACGTGAAATGGGCGCGGCGTGTTGCGAATGCGAGTGCGACTGGCGTGGTCGCTCGAGCACGACGACCCGGCGCGGGTGCGCGAACTGGTTGCGACGACGCAAGGTGTGATCGCCGCGCTCAAGCAACGGCTCGGCAATCGAATCACGGAAACGCCGGTGATTGCACGCCTTGACGGCGAGGGCGTATTGGAAATCGCGATGGAACGCGCGGATTTCGCGAACGTCCGATGGTGCCTATCGAGGCGTCGGTCGGCCTCGCCATGCTGCTACTGCGCGACTTTGGCATGCTAGGTGGCGGCAACCCACCGCAATGTCGTCGCCGTCGGATTGCTCAGCGTCATGCGCGCGATTCGCGGTAGGCTTAATTGGATCTGCTCGGACAATTGGAGAGTTAGATGGTTCACCCTCAAACCCACGATTGGCCGGAGGTCGATTTCAGCCGCGTGCCTTACTCCGTGTTCGTCGATCAGGAAGTCCACGAGCTCGAGCAGCAGCGAATCTTTCGCGGCCGGGTGTGGGCCTATGCCTGCCTGGAGGCGGAAGTACCTGGCTCGGGCGACTACCAGACGACCTATATCGGCGACACACCGGTTGTGGTGGTTCGTGCCGACGACGGCAGTTTGACCGCGTTCGTCAATCGTTGCGCTCACCGCGGAACGTTGTTGGTGCGCACGACGTCAGGCACGGCCAAGGATTTCACCTGCATCTACCACCACTGGTGCTACGACCGGAAAGGCAATTTGATCGGCGTGCCGTTCCTGCGCGGCCTTAAAGGCAAGGGCGGAATGCCGGCCGACTTCGAGATGGGCGAGCATGGCTTGCGCACGCTGAAGGTCGCGAGTTATCGCGGCGTCGTATTCGTGTCATTTGCCCAAGAGATCGAACCGCTCGAAGATTTCCTGGGCCCACCGATGCTGGACTATCTCGACACCATCTTCGCCAAACCAATCGAGATCATCGGCTATTCGCGCCAGCGCATCCCGGCCAATTGGAAGCTGTATTACGAGAACCTGCTCGACGATTACCACGGCGTGCTGCTGCACAAGTTCCTGGTGACGTTCGGCCTGTCGCGGGCGACTCACAAAGGGGGCTCGGAGATGGACGACCGGGCGCGGCATCGCATCGTCTATGTGGTGCCAAGTGAGGAGGTCCTCGGAGACACCAGTGACTACGGCGACACCACGCTCTACGAAGAAGGCCTCTCCCTGCAGGATCCCTCGTTCAACGAATACATCGTCGAGATGAACGACGAGCGCGCAGTTTTGCTGTGCGCCTTCTTCCCGAACTTGCTGGTCCAACGCCTTTCGAACACGCTGGCGACGCGGCAGATCCGGCCTCGCAGCGCCACCGAATATGAACTCTACTGGACCTATTTCGGATACGCCGACGACTCTGCGGAGCTCCGCCACATGCGGGCCAAGCAGGTCAATCTGGTCGGCCCCGGCGGCCTGGTTTCGATGGAAGACGGGGAAGCCGGACGGCTGCTACAGCTCGGCATCCATGGTGACTATGCGGATGCCCATTCGGTGCTGGCGATGGGTGGGCTCGGCGATATTCCGCTCAAGGATGATCATCTGCTGACCGAAAGCTCGGTGCGTGGGTTCTGGCGTTATTGGTGCGATCTGATGGGCATCGGCCCGCAAACCGGGATCTCGAATATCGCCGCGGAGTGAACGGCGCGCGTGAGGCGGCGCGCTTTCAAGATTAATCCTAAGAAGCCCCCCTCACCCCACTCAGGCGGGCATCTAGACTAGAACCGCGATCCCGAACCCTTCCGCTGGACCAAAAACGCCGACGACATCCTCGCCTCCAGCGAACGTTTTTGCCGATGAGCCCTCAACCTCCACATTGAAGGTTGAATAGGAATAGGAACTGAAGGTTGGACTTCCTGACTACGCAGGAATCTCCAATTCATTCACCGTGACGTTACCGACCTCGGCGCATCCATGTCGTGCAGGGACAACCTGGAAACGCGGGCGGGCCCTTCGCCTCAGGCCAAGGCGGTTTCGAACAGGTTCAGCAACCGGCTCCAGGCCCGCTCCGCCTGCGCTTCGTTGTAGACGGGGGAGTCCGGCGGGCACCAGCCATGCAGGGTGCCCGCGTAGACTTCGATCTCTGCCGACAGCCCGACGCCGGCAAACGCCTCCCGCAGCACGGTCTTGGCCTTCGGATCCTTCTTGTCGTCGTTCTCGGCAATCGCGAACAGATAGCGTGCCTGCATCTTGCCGACGAGCAGATGGGGGCTGTCGGGTGCGTCGGTCACGAGCCTGCCGCCATGGAACGATGCGCCGGCACCGATCCGGTCGGGGAGCGCCGCCGCGGTGCGCATGGTGATGGGTCCGCCCATGCAGTATCCCATCGTCCCCATCTTCCGGTTGCTGGCCACGGCGTCCTGAGCGTCGAGGAAGCCGACGAAGGCCCTCGCATCCGTCACGTTGGTCTCGGCGTTCAACGAGCGCATCAGGGGTATGATGGTCTTGCGCGTCGCTTCGTCCCGAAACGAGGCGCCCTCGGCCAAGACCGGCGCTCTGGCGCTCCGGTAGTAGGGATTGACGACCAGCACCGCGTACCCCGATTCGGCCAGTCGCCGCCCCATCTGCTCGAAGGCGGGCCGCAGACCGAGTGCATCGGGCCAGATCAGCACACCCGGATGGGCGCCGCTCGAGGGGCGCACGAAGTGACAATCCGCCGTGCCGTCGGGTGTCGACACCTCGACATCCGCGGCCGTCACGTCCAGTGCGTTCGCGGCCCGCGGCAAGAGCATGGCCAGTCCCGTCCCGACCGACAGCACCCCGAACTCGCGCCGGCTCAGCTTTCCCGAGCGGCGCAGGTAGTCCTCCGCGTCACGGAGTGTTCTCTCGTCGCACATGCGTGTCTCCCGTCGCTCCCTCGTTCGCTTCGTAGCCTAGCACGATCACCCCGCAGCACAACTCGCGTGCCCGAATCCGTGCGCCGTGCATTTCCAACGCGAGCGCCCGGTGGAAGCGCAAGACCGTCGAGGTGCGCGCACGGGACGTTGCGGGGGGTACCGGGATGTGGCGCATGACCCAAAAGTAGATCAGGCGGTCTTGATCTACATGATGAATACGATCAACAGGAGTGCCAGGGTAGAGAGATGCTGCCGGCGAACCGTTTTATCAGGTTGGTTTTTACTTTCGCGATATCGACAGTCGTTTGCGGGCCCAGCCTCTCGATATTGGCCGTGTCCTCCCGCCGCCCGGTTGTTCCGCGAAGAGAAGCGCGAACGGTTCCTGTCGGATGCCGAGCACCGGCGCCTCGGCGTCAGACGCCTTGTTTGGCCCGAATAGATGGGGAATTGACGGCGCAGTCCAACACCCGACAAGATGGGTGTAAAGATGGGTGTAAAGATGGGTGTATAAGTGTCTATGCGCCTGTGTGTGGGAACGGAACCATGACTCGATGGAACCTATCCATCCCTGAAGAGACGGATCGGGCGGTCCGCACCTTTCTTGCCCGAAACGGTGGCAAGAAGGGCGATTTATCCCGGTTTGTTGATGAAGCCGTGCGCCGCCGCGTGCTGGACCTTACTGTCCGCCAGGTCAAGGACCGCAATGCCCGATATGACCAGCGGGAAGTCCTGGATCTGATCGACGAGGAGGTGGACGCCGCGCGTGCGGGTCGTTCTTGATACCAACATCCTGGTCGGCGCCCTTATCACCAAGGGTACTCCGCCAGACCGGCTGTATCAGGCATGGCTGCGTGGCGAGATCGAGTTTGTAACCTCCACCGTGCAAATAGCCGAGATGGCCGATGTTGTTGCCCGACCTCGTTGGGCCGATCGCTCCCTTCCGACAAGCGGCCAGGCCGTGCCGCGGCGATCGGCACGACCCCGTCCGCCGGCGACGGCCACAGCAACCGGCCCCGCTGTCGCTTCTTGGTCAGGGATTACTCCACATGATTTAGGCGGCCCATGCCTGCGATATCGACATCCTCCACGGAGACCGATCCGTAATACCTGATCTGTCCCGCACCGGCCATCGATCCGGACAACTCGCCGCCGCCCATGGCCAAGGTGAGATCCGATGTTCCCGCGAGATTTACCTCTGCATTCGTCACGACGACGCCGCGCAGATCGATCTCGCTTGCGCCGGCCACGGAGAGGTCCAACGCGTCGTATCGTCCCTCGCGTCCCTGCAACCGAACATTGCCTTTGATGTCGATTTCGAGTTGACGGCCCTGAAAGCCCGACAAGTCAAGCTGACCGGTCCCCGCAAGTTCCAGTTTCTCGAGCTCAGGCATGACGATGCCTACCGTAAAGCGGGGGTCGTGTTCTCCCCGAAACCAGAACCAGGTCCTGCGATTCAATTCGAGCCGGTTGCCGCGAACCGCCACCTTGATATCGCCCTTGCGATTATCGGGAGTAAGACAGCTCGACCTGCCATTCGTCTCCCCGGGTCACATTGACCTGCCAGTTGCCGTTGACTTCTATCGCACTGAACCCGGTGAGATCGCGACTCGCGGAGATCGGGTCTGCCGACATGCCCATATCGACTTGGGAAAGCGCGATGCGGGCACCTATGGCAGCAACTATAATAAACCCGGCAACGGTTCCACACGCCGCCAACACTGCGATTTGACTCTGTTTCATATCTTGATATCTCCGGTCTTGATATCTCCCGTATCCTCATCCAGGTACTTGGCGAGTTCTTCCACCCCTATATCCAAGAGCCGCATGGCACGAAGTACTCTTGGCAATTGGTCGCGAAGAAACTCGTCTCTCATCTGAGCCAACACGCGGCTCGCAGCGTTGTCGCTCACAAAATAGCCCCGACCTCTCTGGTTCGTAATGATCTGTCTGTCCATCAGCGTTTGATAACTCTTCGTCACCGTGTTCGGATTCACTCCCAGCTCAACTGCCAGCTCTCGAACGGACGGTATTCTTTCTCCGGCTTGCCAATTCCCCTGGAGGATTCCTTCGCGAATCCGATCCGCGATCTGCAGATAGATGCCTTTCGGTTCGCTAAACTCCATCGCTGACCTGGGTCTCCCTCACCCGCATCCAGGCCACCGACCAACACAGGATCGGCAGCAACAGCTGAAGGCCGACGCGGGCGCCTTCGATGACATTCCCGTATGACCGGTAAAGCAATTCGGCGGCGAAGATGCCACCGCCCCAGTAGGGAGCGAAGACGATGCCGACGACCAGCATCGTAAACGCCGCCAGGAAAACGCAGATGAGCATTATCGCAAGCGTGGTCTTGACGAGATGCGCTTTACGAAACCAGGCCGCCCCGAGGAAATACATCGATTGAAAGAAGAGGTAACCGGGTATCAAGTTCCAGACCCTCGGATCGAGGGGATCGAAAAACGCGTTTCGTTCACCGATCAGCAGCAGTCTCACCCCTTCTACGAGCAGCGATGCGATACCGACAAAAACCAGCAGGAACCCCACGAAACCGACCGTAACCATGAGCAGGCGCGCGACCGTCTTTTCGACCTCGGATGCGGGAAGCAGGAGATACGCTTCGTTCCTGGTCTTGTCGTGGAGCTCCCTGAATGCGCGGCTGGTCGCGAAGATGCCCCACAGGAAGAGCAGCGCTCCGAACCAGGACAGGTAGAAGCTTCGACCGACCTCGGAGCCATCGGTGGCGATCATCGCAGTGACGAAAATAATTCCGGTCAAGGCCGCGGAGATCGTCAACAACGAACGATAGCCGTCGATCACGTCACGGCGAAGCAGCAACCAGAGTCTTTCCCCGGAGAAGATCTCGTTCATGGCTCTACTTCCCCGTTTCCAACAATGTGGCGTATGCGCCCGGACTCGAGATGACGGCCTTGAAAAGCAGCTCGAGATCCAACCGTCCGTCGCCCGCCTGGGAGTCTCTCCACACCGTCGCGAAACCGCCGACGGTCGGCTCGCTGTAGAGCAAGCCGTCCAACCCTTCTTGCGGTCGATTGGTGCCGTGGCACATCCGCAGGTTGTCCGTCACTTGCGCAACGGTGTGATTGAAGACCACCTTGCCTTCGTGAAGGATCACGATGTGATCGATCAATGACTCGACGTCCTGCACCTGATGGGTTGAAACCACAAATATCCGTTTTTCGCTGAGCGCCTCGGCGACAAGGCGCCGAAATAGGCCCTTGGAGGGAATGTCCAGCCCGTTGGTCGGTTCATCGAGCATGAGGAGCGCCGCATTGGAGGCCAACCCGAACGAGAGCAGGAATTTCTTCTTCTGTCCGTAAGAGAACTCGGTCAGCTTGCGCCCTCGAGGGATGTCGAACTCGCCGAGGCAACGCTCCATACAATCGTGGTCGAAACCCGGATAGAACGGGGCGTGTACCGAGATGTATTCCCGATCCGTCACTCCGGGAGCATTGAGCTCCTCCGGAAGCACGAAAACGCTGGACAGAAAACCGGGTTGACGTTTGGCCGGCTCGTAGCCCCGTGCCGTTATGGTGCCCGAGGTTGGAAAAAGGAGGCCCGTCATGAGCCGGAGCAGAGTCGACTTCCCCGCTCCGTTGAGACCCAGCAGGCCATAGACGTTGCCCGGGTCCAGGGTGAGATTCGTGTCCCGGAACAGTTCTTCCCGACCATACCCGAAGCTAAGCTGCTCTATCTCCAGCATTTTCCGGTCCGTTTTTTAGTGTCCTAGTATACTAATACACCAAACATCGGGGGTCAAGCCCCAACCCGCCCCGGAATTCCATATCAAGGCGGTGAGCCGCTTGATCGGTTGGCCGGATCCGGTCCGGCGCGACCGTTGGCATGCCTGGTCGCGCGGTTTGCGTTCATCGGCCCGCTCCGCACCTCCGATACGATCGGGCCGCGCGCCGGCATGGGCTATGGGACGCCGCAGATGGGAGCCAGCCGGCTCGTCCGCGCCGCGTCACGATGCCGGCGCTTGGTGTCACGCGCACCGCATCGCGGCCGGGACGGATGCCGGCGATGGCGAGGGCGGCCCTCGTGGCCGCCGTACCGGCATCGGCGTTGTGTTGCCGCCGAAGCCCCGTTCAGGCCGGGCTACGCCGGCGGGAGTGCGTTGCCAAGGATCTACCTGGCGGTGGCCGTGCCGATGCCGGCGATCGGCTCCCTTGTCGAGGAACCGCTCGGGCTTGCGCTCCTTGTAGAGAGCGGAGGTTACCGCAGCCGGTCCGGTACATCCTCGTCAACGAATTCCAGGACATCTCGCCGGGACGGGCGCGGCTGTTGAAGGCGTTGCCGGACCGGTCCCCGACCACCGGGCTGTTCGCGGTCAGCGACGACTGGCAGGCCGTCTACCGCTTGGTCGGCTCGGATATCGCCATCATGCGCGAGCTCGAGGAACGATTTGGCGAGAGCGCGCGTATCGATTTGGAGACGCCATTGCGGTGCGCCGATCGCAGCGCCACGGTCGCGACGATATTCGTCCTTAGCGACCCGGTGCAGCTTCGCGAGAACGTCTCTTCAACGCGCCGAGCCGATGGACCGTGCGTGCCTATCGGCCCTCCCAGTGAGGAATGCCCCGACCTGCCAAGGGACGCGCGTGCAATTCGGGTGTGTCCCCGTTTTGCCGCGAAAACACCCCGGGACGAAGCGGTTGAGGCGGAGTCGAGATAACCGCCTAACTCCACGGGAAAGGACTGTTGGACACCGGCAACTGCTTGCCTTCGGCGAAGCGTGAAATGCGAAACGGTTCGAGTAGCGCGCTCGGCGATCCCATCATCTCGTCGGCGACCAGAGCGCCGACGCCGATCATCTTGAACCCATGGTTCGAATCGGCGATGACGTAGACGTTTTCGCGAAACGTGTCGAACATGGGGAAGCTGTCGGGCGTGAAGCAACCGATACCGCCGGAGGGTTCCTTTTTGTAGTGCCCGATCTGGCCGGAGAACCGACCCTGGCAAAACGCGAGGGCCGAGCACCACATGTGAACAAACGTGTCGTCGACCACGAAATCCGGGGATGCGGGCCCGTAAGGGTCGACCGCAACGTCGTCCGGGTCGGCCTCGACTTCGAAGGGCATCGCGCCGCCCTGGATTCCGTTGAAGTTGAAGTCGGGCTTGTAGTAGATGCCCCACAGCCGATCGGTAATCAGGCTGCCGTCGACATCCGATGTCAGCGGCACGTCGGTGTCGAGATGAATGACCGGCGGCGGGCCGCCATCGTTGGTTTTTTGCAACGCCGGATCGACCCCGAGCGTCCCTTCCTGAAGGCTCCAATATTTCCACATCGGCAGGTCTTCGTGGACCGTGCCGTCGGCACCCCTGACCTCGATCGTCGGCGGCAGCTCGAGCATGTCCCAGACCGTCTTGACCCAAGGGCCGACGGCGACGACGACGTAATCCGCTTCGATGGTGCCGCGGTCCGTCTCCACCGCCGTGACCGCGCCGCCGTCGGTGCGAAAGCCGGTCACCGCAACGCCCGACATGATGCGGGTGCCGACGGATTCGGCCTTGCCCGCCAATCCGTAGATTGCCGCCGCATTGTTGGCGAAGCCGCCTCTGCTCTCGTGGAGGACCGAGGTGGCGCCCTGTGCCCGCCAATCTTCGAACAGCCCCTTCATATAGGTCGTGCACCGGGCGGCACCGTCGACGAATTTCGACGCGTAACCGATCGCCTGTTGCTGTTCGGCGATGGTTGCGACGTCCTCGAACATGCAGGCGGGGCTGATTTGCATGTACCCGACCGGGTGGTAGCTAAACGCCTCGGGGTCGCTTTCCCATACCGACACGCTATGGGCCATCAACTCGCGCATCGCCGATTGGGAGTAGTTGTTGCGAATGACCCCGCAGGCGATGCCGCTGGCACCCGCGGCGATGCCGGTTTTGTCGAGTACGAGTATGTCGGCGCTCTCACCGTCGGATTGCGCCGGTCGCCCCTTCGATTGCAGGGCCAACCCGAGATGCCAGGCGGTGCTGAGGCCGTGTACGCCGGCGCCGATAATCAAGAACTTGGCACGGGTCGGAAAGGCCATGGTTCAACTCCTTGGAGCAGCCGGAAACCGGCGATCAGCGACGCCGGAAGCACGACCGCGACGGCGCGGTCGCCTTACCAGGATCGGTCGCCGCAGGAATCGATTGCGGCGACGATTTCGCCAAGCCCCGCGTCGAGGCTTCGGCCGCAGACTTGGCCACGGACTTGGCCACGGACTTGGCGTTAAGGCGCGCACCAGCGGATTGCCGCGGACGGTGCCGGATCGCCGCGTCAAGTCCGTCGAAAAGCTATCGGTATCATCCATCTCGACACGCATCATGGCCTCGGGCGAACGCCGATCGGATATGCGTCGGCGACACGACGCCGGGGCGCCGGCGGCAAACCCCAGTCGCGAAACCATAGACCGTTATCGTCGCGCACCATGCCGATTTCTGGCTTGCTCGTCGTTCGCAAGACGCAGATCGCGACGCCCATCGCAATCGCAACGCAGATCGGACCGATTTGCTGGGCATCGGCAATCCGCGCATCCGTGAGCACGAAGAAAACGACACCGGCCACGAGGAACACGGCGGCGATAACCGGTCTGCCGGCTGGCATTACGTTCCACTCCCTCCCGTCCGATCCGAGTCCTTCGATTCGATTGCCCGGAAGCGCGCGGGACCATCCTAGAACTTCTTGTACCGATCTTTCAGCGCGACCAGCGGATGCTGGGGCGACATCTGGAACTTGACCAACAGTTCGCGCGCCAACATGTCGCGATCCTGCTGGTTATCGGGGAATTCGATGTCCTCGGGGACCGTTACCCAACCATTGATGTTGCGGTCGAACACGGCCGGGCGCCCTTCCTCGTAACCCATGTGAACGTCTTCGAGCCAGTTCAGATCGTCCCACCCCATGGTCTCGATATACTGCTCGAGGAATGGCGTCAGCCGCGAATAATCCGGCAACAGGTTGATGTCGTAGCGATAGCCGATGTGCTGGCCGATCTCCTGCTCACGCCCGGTGTCGACGCCGTTGGAGGTGACGTAACCGTCATCCGCGTTTGCGCCCATCATCGCCTCCTAGTAGCGCGTCATATCGGGTTGGCCAACGGTGTATTGGGTACCGGCGAGCGGCACCATCGCCATCGCCGAACTCTCCATCGTCAGGGCGGCGAGATCTTCGGGCTCCAGCGAATGGACGTTGGTCTTGCCGCAGGCGCGCGCCATCATCTGGCACTCGATCGCCAGCGTATGCAGGAAGTTGTAGACGCGCTCCGCAGCTTTATCGGGGTCGAGACGGGCGCGCAGCGCCGGATCCTGGGTTGCGACGCCAACCGGGCAACGGCCGGTGTGGCAGTGATAGCACTCGCCCGCCGGCACACCGATCTCTTCCTCGAAATTGGCCTCCGGGATGTCCTTGTTGCAGTTGAGCGCGACCATCGCCGCGGTGCCGATCGCCACCGCGTCGGCTCCCAACGCCAGCGCCTTGGCAAGATCGCCGCCGTTGCGGACCCCGCCGGCATAGACCAGCGAAATCTCCCCGCTCTTACCCAGATCGTCGAGCGCCTTGCGCGCCTGGCGGATGGCGGAGATGCCGGGGACACCGGTTTCCTCCGTCGCGAGGTGCGGACCGGCGCCGGTCGATCCCTCCATGCCGTCGATATAGATCGAATCCGGATCGCATTTTATCGCCATGCGAACATCGTCGTAGACGCGCGCGGCGCCGAGCTTGAGCTGAATCGGAATCTGCCCATCGGTTGCTTCGCGCACCTCTTGTATTTTCAGCGCGAGATCGTCGGGACCGAGCCAATCGGGATGACGAGCCGGCGAGCGCTGATCGATCCCGGCCGGCAGCGACCGCATCTCGGCGACCTGGTCGGTAACTTTCTGGCCCATCAGGTGACCGCCGAGGCCGACCTTGCAGCCCTGACCGATGAAGAATTCGCAGGCGTCGGCGAGCTGCAGATGGTGCGGGTTGAAACCGTAGCGGGACTGGATGTTCTGGTAGATCCATTTGCTCGAGTAGCGCCGTTCGTCAGGGATCATCCCGCCTTCGCCGGAGCAGGTGGCGGTGCCGGCCATGGTGGCGCCGCGCGCCAACGCGACCTTGGCCTCGTACGACAACGCGCCGAAGCTCATGCCGGTTATGTAAACCGGGATGTCGAGCTCGAGCGGCCGCTTGGCGCGCGGCCCGAGAATCGTTGTGGTCTCGCATTTCTCGCGGTAGCCCTCGATCACGAAGCGGGTCAGCGTGCCGGGCAGGAAGGTGAGATCGTCCCAGGAGGGGATTTTCTTGAAGATCGCCATGCCGCGCATGCGGTAGCGCCCAAGCTCCGCCTTGATATGGATGTCGTCGATGACTTCCGGCGTGAACAGGAAGTTCCGCCCCAGGACTTCCCTGTTCCGGTCTCCACCGTCCCTGCCTTGCGTCATCCCCTACTCCTCGGCTCGCCGTTCGCTACGAATGCTCACAGCACCAGTTTTTTCTCGGTCGGTTCGAGCTGGTCGTAATTCCACAACTTCTTGCCGGCGACGATCTTCTTCATGCTCTCCGCGCCGTTCGGTGCTTCGAGCCCGTACATCGCGAGCTTGCGCCGGAGCCAGATCGCGTCGAGCTCGGTGAGCTCGCCGGGAACTGCGTCGACCCCGAGCGAGTCGATCTCGCCGGCGACGTAGATGGTCCCGTCATACATCGAATCGCCCAAATTCTTGCCGGCATCCCCCAGCACGATCATGCGCCCGCGTTGCATCATGAAGCCGGAGAATGCGCCCGTGCGGCCGCCGACGATGATCGTGCCGCCCTTCATGTCGATGCCGGTGCGCGCGCCGACATCGCCTTTGCAAACCAGATCGCCGCCGCGAATGGCAGCGCCGAAGCACGATCCCGCGTTTCTTTCGATCACCACCGTGCCGGACATCATGTTCTCCGCGCACGACCAGCCGACGCGGCCCGAGACGCGCACATTGGGACCGTCGATCAGACCGACGCCGAAATACCCCAAGCTGCCTTCGAAATAGAGCTGCAAGCGGTTGAGGATGCCGATTCCCAGCGAGTGCTTGGCGAGCGGGTTTTTTACGACGATCGTGCCGACGCCGTCGGCCATCAATTCGCGGATCCGGCGATTGACCGCGCCATGATCCATGTCCTCGGCGTCGAACTCGGCCCGTTTGTTGAAATCGACGTCGAAGGTGCCGGGATAGAGAAAGTTCTCCTCCGCGGACGGTGAGAAAAAGACCTGCTGCGTACGCCCGGCGAGCGACTCGCCGGCTATCCCTCGCGGGTGCGGCGCCGCCGCCGACGGGTGGTCTAGATCTGCCATACCCGAACCTCGCCCTCGTACGGATCCGTGGTCTCGATCTCCGATGGAAAAATGCTGCGGATCGCAATCTCTTCCGATGCCAGCGCGATGAAATCGTCGCTTTCGTAGAGCACCATCGGTTTGGCGGCCATCACGTCCTTGGCCATGCCGAGACTGTCCGATGTGGTGACCAGATAGGTAAACACGCCGTCGAGTTCGTCGATCGAGGTGCGCATTGCCTGTTCCAGCGACAGCCCCGCCTGTTGACGGTCGGCGAGGTACACCGCGATCAGTTCCGAATCGCAATTCGACATGAAGCGATGGCCGCGGTGCTCGAGATCGCGGCGGTTTCGCCAATAATTCGTGAGTTGGCCGTTATGGACCACGGCGATGTCGCGAAACGGGTACGCCCAGTAGGGGTGCGCCGAGCGGATGTCGACGTCGGATTCGGTGGCCATGCGGGTGTGGCCGATCGCATGGGTGCCGATGTGCCCGCCGAGATCGTAATCCGACATGACCTTGGTCGCGTCGCCCAAATCCTTGACCAGCTCCAGCGCATCGCCGATCGAGAGGATTTCAACCCCCTCGATGTCTTCGAGGAAATCGGCGAAATTGCGCAAATCGCCGGCAAATTTGAAGCGATAGCGCGAGGCATAATCGGTCGCATGTTCCGCCGAAACGATCTCGGCGCCCATCGATCGAATGCGCTCATCGACCTCGGCCCGGCGCTGCGTCACCTGACGTTGGATATCGAACCCCGTCGCCATGTCCGCTTGCTCGGCGACCTTGAAGCGCATTACCAGCTCGTCGGGTTGCGGTACGCCGTAAACCGCGAACCCGGTCGAGTCGGGACCGCGATGCCGCAGCGATTGCAGCATCGACGTCAGCTCCTTGCCGATGTCGCCGGTATCGCCGCGATGAATGATCCCCGCGATTCCACACATTGCTGTTGTCGCCTCCTTAGCCGGACCAACTGCCCGACGCGCCTACGGCAGGCAGTCGAGATAGGTTTCGATATCCCACTCGGTCACGGTCGCCAGGAACTTGTCCCACTCGTCCCGCTTGTAGTGCATGAACACGTCGTACATCTCGCCGGGCAGCGCCGACTTGGCGACATCGTCTTGATCGAACGCGTCGATCGCTTCACCGAGCGACATGGGCAATTTGGGGTATTTTTCCTTCATCTCATCCAAATGCTCGTAGATGTTGCGCTGCTCGGCAGGTCCGGGGTCGAGCTCGCGCTTGATGCCATCGTCGACCGCACGCAGGATTCCGGCACAGAGCAAGTAGGGGTTGTGCGCCGAATCGACCGCTTTGTATTCATAGCGGCCCGGCGCCGAATTGCGTATGCCGGCGGTGCGGTTCTGGTAACCCCAATTCGCGTAGTACGGCGCCCAGAATCCAAGATCCAGGAGCCGCCGGTAGGAATTGACGGTTTGGCATCCGAGCACGGTGAGGCCGCGCAGATGCTCGAGCAGACCGCCCATCGCGTAGAGGCCGACCTGGCTCGGGAGCCTGGGATTGTCGGTTTCGGGCAAGAACGTGTTTTCGCCGCCCTTGAGCAACGTAAACACCTCGTCGGCGCCGGGCAGCGGATCGTTGCCCAGCGGCGTCGCTTCAAGCCCGCCGCCGCGCCATGCCGAGATGTTGGTATGGCAGGCCGAGGCCGACACGTTCATAAACGGCTTCGGCATGAAGCAGGCGATGATGTCGTGCTCGCGCGCCACCTGGGCGCAGATCTGCCGGTAAGTCGTCAGCTTGTCGGAGTTGCGCATGATGTCGTCGTAAGTGAAGTTCAGTTCGAGCTGCCCCGGCGCGTCCTCGTGATCTCCCTGGATCATGTCGAGCCCCATGGCGCGCGCGTAATCGATGACCTTCATATAGACCGGCCGCAGGGATTCGAACTGGTCGATGTGGTAGCAGTAAGGCTTGCTGTACCCGCCGGCGGGTTTGCCCGCTTCGTCCCGCTTCAGCCACATCATTTCCGGCTCGGTTCCGGCGCGGAGATGCAGGCCGTCATGGTCGTCTTTGAATTGATTGTGGATGCGGCGCAAATTGCCGCGACAATCCGCGGTCAGGAACGATCCGGCGCCCTGCGGATGTTCGCGGCCGCGGAACAGAGTACAGAAGACACGCGCCACGCGCTTGTCCCACGGCAGTTGCACGAAGGTTTCCGGCTCGGGAATACCAACCAGTTCCCAGGCTTCGGGCCCGTATCCGATATAGCTGCCGCCGCGATCGATAAACAGATTGGCCGTCGATCCATAGACCAGCTGGAAGCCGCGCTCGGCGAAGTTCTCCCAATGATCCGCCGGCGCGCCCTTGCCCATGATGCGGCCGGTGAGGGAGACGAACTGATAATAGATGTATGTGATTCCGAGTTCGTCGATTTTCGCCCGGACCTGTTTGACCAGATCGTCGCGACCGGATTCGTTCACGAACGCTTCTATATCCATTGTGCCGTCCCTCCCTCGCCGTTCGGCTTGCCCCGGTCCATCGCCGGAGATCGATCGCCGCCGGGCCAACGATGCTGTCGTCGGTGGGTTATGTGCGGGCTGCGCAGGTCATCCACCTCAGTGCTTGACGAATCCTTTGGCCCAACCATACTACATACCAATAATAGACCAGTTTAACCAATTCCGAATCGTTCCGAATCTTAAAGTCGTTGCCGATGAGTCTGTCAAGCCCAATGCCGCCGGCCCGGCCGCAATCCCCCCGCTCCCGGGCCCGAATCGAAAGCAGTTCGGAATTGCCGGCGGTCGGCGGTGCCGCCGGTGTCGCGGCATACCTGCGCCAGGCGATCCTCGACGGTTTCTATCGATTCGGCGATCGCTTGCCGGCCGAGCGCCGATTGGCGGCCGGTGTTTCCTGCTCGCGGGCGACCGTGCGGGAAGCGCTGAGCAGTCTGGAGCGCAATGGATTCGTGACCCGCCGCCGCGGCAGCGGAACCTTCGTCAGCCATCGAACAAGGGTCAGTGAGCGCGACGTCGCCGAGATCACGAGCCCGCTGCAGCTGGTCGATGTCCGCGCAGCCGTCGAGCCCCATATGGTTCGGCTGGCCGCCATCAATGCGACGGCCCGGGAGATCGAACGCATCGAAGAAATACTCGTTGCGCTCGAAAAATCGGACGCCGACCCCGACTATTTCTCGAAATGGGATCAGCACTTCCACCAGTGCCTGGCTGACGCGACGAAGAATCCGCTGATGATGTCGCTTTACGAGCAAATCAACGATGTTCGCGCCCATGCGCAATGGGACGCGATGAAGGGCAAAGTGCTCACCCCGGTTCGAATCGAGGAGTACAACCGCCAGCATCGAGCCCTGTTCACCGCGGTCGCCGGGCGCGACGTCGAATCGGCCACCCGAATCATCGACGCGCATCTGAACGATGCGCGATCCGATCTGCTCGCGAACTAGCCCGCAGCCCGGCCGCTGCGCCGGGACGACCTGCCGTTGGCGCCGTCGGCCGTTCGGCTCCTCGCTTCACTGCCCCGCGATGAAGACAACCCGTGGATACTTGTTGGCCGCAAACCGGGCTCTCACCTGATCGACCTGCAACATCCCTGGCGGCGCATCCGGGAGCGCGCCGGCCTCAACGGTGTGCGCATTCATGACCTTCGTCACAGCTTCGCCTCTCGCGCTCTGGCCCTTGGCGAAGGCTTGCCGATGATCGGAAAGCTCTTGGGGCACACCCAGGTCCAGACCACGGCCCGCTACGCCCATCTGGCGCGAGATACCGTCAAGACATCGGCCGTCCGCATCGGCGACAGCATCGACCAGGACCTGAATGCGGTGGCCGGGTGGGCCACCAAACGCAAGGAGCTACGGAACAGCACGGAGCGTTAGACGGATCGCGGCGGCTCGGCACCAATTCCGATCGCCGTATGCATTGTCCCATTGTGGACGTTGGCCTAAACTGACTACATTGGTTCTTTTTGGGAGGCCGGCATGCGAAAGATTCAGTTGCGCGAGGCCAAAGCGACGCTGTCAGCACTGGTAGAGGAGGCAGCGCACGGAGAGACGACCGTCATCACCCGCCACGGTAAACCCCGCGCCGTCATCGTCGGGGTCGATGAATGGAACCGCCTCCGAGATGTTCCTTCCTTCGGCCGGCTGTTGGTTGCCGCCCCCCTGGAGGAAAGAGACCTGCCGCCGCGCGACATGAGCCCATCACGGGACGCCGCGCTCTAGGAGCGTCTCCTGTACCTGGTCGATACCAATGTGCTGTCGGTCGGGGCGCGCAGCCGGCGCGAGCGCTCTCTCGAGTTGATCGATTGGATGGACACGCACTCCGATGCGCTCTTCCTGTCGGCGGTGACTGTCGCCGAGGTTTCCGGCGGCATCGCCAAGATCAAACGGACCGGATCCGCCTCCCGGGCCGCCGGTCTCGGTGATTGGCTCGAGGTCGTACTTCATCTCTATGGCGAGCGGGTGCTGCCTTTCGATGTATCCGCAGCACGGTTGGCGGGGGAGCTGACGGACAAGGCGCGCGCTGCCGGGCACACGGCCGGCTTTGCCGATGTTGCCATCGCGGCCACCGCCGGCAGCCGCGGCCTGACCATCCTGACGCGAAAATTACGACACTTCGTGCCGCTCGGCATCGAGGCGGTAGACCCCTTCGAGACATTGCCTTCACCCTAATTCTCGTCGACCCACTCCCACCGGATTGAATTGCCGTTATGGCATGCCGATGAATGAAGAGATGACGAAACAGGGGTTGCCGCCGATCTGGCGAAGATCATGGCCATGCCGATCTGGCGAAGTTCACAGCCATGCCGATCTGGCGAAGTTCATGGCCATGATGTGCATCCGCAACACCATGCTTGAGGACATCCACGCCGGGCTGACGCCCGTCACCCGGACGGGGGACTATTCGGATGTCATAGTCATCGATGTTGTCCGGCGCGGGGGTTGACCCCTCTTGGCCAACGGGATCAAGGAGTTAGTGTGCTGATCGGCATCGAACCGACGCGCCGAACGACAAAGGCACGGGCGAAGTACAACGGCCTCATCCTCGTGCACGGCGGCGGCCCCGGCGTCGAGCGCATCGCGGCACAGTGGGCCGCGCAAGCGCGAGGCTCGCCGAGGCGTGGCTGCGCGGATGCCGCGGCGCTCCAAGTTTGCGCTATATTGTCGGCGCCGGCCTGCGCCGGTGCGCGTCGGATGGGTCGAGAAAACGTCGGGTGGGTCGAGAAACGAGGTGCCGATGGCGGAGCGGATCAAGGTTGCCTGCATCCAGAACCATGCCGGGGCCCGGACCGCACCGAATCTGACGGTGTGTGCCGACCTCGTGACGCGCGCCGCCGGCGACGGCGCCGTGCTGATCTGCCTGCCGGAATACTTCACCGGGCTCGACGTGCGCGACGGCGTCCTGATGGCGGAATCGTTCGCCGAAAGCGAGCATCCGGCGCTGCCGCTGTTTGCCGATCTCGCGCGCCGGCACGCGGCGTGGCTGCTGCTCGGTTCGCTGGCGATCGCGGATCCTCGCGGGCGGGTCGTCAACCGCGCCTATCTGCTCGATGCGAGCGGCACGATTGCCGCGCGCTACGACAAGATCCACCTGTTCGATGTCGATCTCGCCGGCGGCGAAAGCTACCGCGAATCGGCCACCATCGCCGCCGGTGAGCGAGCGGTGGTCGCCGACCTGCTCGGATTCCGCCTCGGCCTGACGATCTGCTACGACCTCCGTTTCCCGCAGCTCTACCGCTCGCTGGCGCAGGCCGGCGCCGAGGTGATCGCGGTGCCGAGCGCATTCACCAAGACCACCGGCGAGGCGCACTGGCACACCCTGCTGCGGGCGCGGGCGATCGAGACCGGCTGTTACGTCGTCGCGCCGTGCCAGTGCGGGGCGCATGCCGGCGGCGGCGCCAGCTACGGCCATTCCCTGATCGTCGATCCCTGGGGGCGGGTGCTGGCCGATGGTGGATCCGAACCCGGTGTCGTGATCGCCGAGATCGACCTTGCCGAGGTGCGAAAGGCGCGGGCGATGGTCCCGGCGCTCGAACACGACCGCGACTTCGCCGCGCCGAAACAAGCGGCGCCGGAGCTGCCGGCCGCGGCGCGTGCATGAGTTGACGGCGCTGCCGCTACCGCCTGAGGGCGCCCACCGGCTTCGAGGAGCGTCGTTCGTCAAGATCTTCCAGAACCGCATCGTCTACAATGACGGCGCGTTCTCCGATTTCGCCGAGCGGAAGACCGCGCCGGAATCCCAGATATTCGTCGAGCACGGTAAGAGGCCGATCTTCGGCCGGGAGGAGGATCGCGGGCTTCGGCTCTCGCCCGGGACGCTTTCGCTCGAGGTGGTCGCGCCCGGCGACGACGGCGTGGGCGAGGCCGACATTCCGGTCCACGATCGGACCAACCGGACCTTGGCCGGGATGCTGGCGGAGATGAACCCGCCCGACTTCCCGGCGGCCCTCGGCGTGCTCTATTGCCAGCCCGAAGAGGGCTGCGAAGCCGCGGTCTACGCGCAGGTCGAAGAGGCCAAGGCCGCGGCCGGCCGGAGCCACCGGGATCGACGCTCTCCTGCGCAGCGGCCATACCTGGACGGTCGAGGCGCGTTGACCGCCCGCCCGTCGCCGCGGCCTGCCGCCCGATAGAGGACCACGACGCCGGGATGATCGAGGCCTTGCTGTTTGACGTGTTCGGCACGGTGGTCGATTGGCGCACCGGCATCGCGCGGCAGACGGCGGCGTTCTTCGCCGATTCGGGCCGGGCGGTCGATTCCTTCGCCTTCGCCGATGCGTGGCGGGCGAAATATCAGCCGGCGATGGAAGAGATCCGCGCTGGGCGGCGAGACTATGTGCCGCTCGACCTGCTCCACCGTGAGAACCTCGACGCTACCTTGGCGGAATTCGGCCTGGACGGCGACGTCGGGCCGGAGCGCCGCGCCGCCCTCAACCGGGCCTGGGAGAGGCTGCCGCCGTGGCCGGATGCGGTGGCCGGGCTGAACGCATTGAAGGCAAGTCGTCTCATCGCGCCCTGCTCCAACGGCTCGATCGCGCTGATGGCGCGCCTCGCCAGATCCGCCGCGCTTCCCTGGGACGCCCTGCTCGGCGCCGACATCGCCCGCGCCTACAAGCCGCAACCGGCGGTCTATCGCGCCTCTGCCGGGGCTCTCGGGCTCGCGCCGGAGCAGGTGATGATGGTCGCCGCCCACAATGGCGATCTCGCGGCGGCCCGCGATGCCGGCCTCGCGACCGCATTCGTGCCCCGCCCCGCGGAATATGGCCCCGACCGGGCCGGCGAGCGCGAGCCGACCGCCGATTGGGACGCCGTGGCGCCGGACTTCAACCTCCTGGCCCGGCGCCTCGAGGCGTAGCGTCGAATCCGCCCCCAACCACCGGTGCTGCACCAGGGCAGGCCGGGAACAACCTCGTCCGGTGCCGTGACCAAATGGCAGAAGATCCTGACTTTCGGTGGACCGATGCCGTAGCCTCATGTAAATATTTCCGACAGTGGAGCGCATTGACGGGATGGCCCGCTTTGCCGGTCGAGGTCTTGCACAGAAGGGAAGCAGCGCCATGAACGTCGGAGGTCTCGTTTGTCGCCTTTCTGACGTTTTCGCCAAGGCGAGGCGATGGGCGGGCTGCGCTGCAGCCGCTTTTCTGCTCACGGCCCTGGTTTCCCTGGCCCTGCCGACCAACGCCGGTGCCCAGACGCTGTCGGTCACCCCGGCGACCGTGGCCGAGGACGCCGGCGCGACCGTTGTGACGGTGACGATCGACCTGGGCGCGGCCGCTGGCTCGGATCAGCAATGGGATGTGTCTGTGGGCTTAAACGACGACACGGCGACGGAGGGGGCCGACTACGAGACGGTCGATGACTTACCGAACGACGACGATAAGGACTTCGCGTTGACCATCCTGCAAAACGAGCAGGTCGGCAGCTACACGTTCAACTTCGTGCCAATCGAGGACACTGTGGACGAAGGGGTCAGCGAGACGCTGACTGTGAAAGCCGAGCTGGGCGGCACGACAATCGAGGCCACGTTGACGATCACCGACGACGATGAGCCGCCGACCGGGATCACGCTGTCGGTCACCCCGGCGAGCGTGGTCGAGGGCGCCGGCTCGACCGAGGTGACGGTGACGGCGACGGTGAACGGCGGCACGACCTTCGGCACCGCCCAGGACGTGACGGTGAAGGTGGGCGCGTCCGGCGACACGGCGGTGGAGGGGACCGACTACGCGGCGGTCGCCGACTTCACGTTGGAAATCCCGGTTGGCTACGAGACCGCTGACGACAAGTTCAGCCTCGATCCGACCCAGGACGGGGTGGACGAAGGGACCGGCGAGACGCTGAGCGTGAGCGGCACGCTGAGCGGGGTGACGGTCACGGGGACCGAGCTGACGATCGTCGACGATGCCGAGGCGGCTGCCGAGACGCGTCTGAACCGGGTCAACGAAGAGGTGTTGCCGCGGATGGCGCAGGCGATGGCGGCGAGCACGCTGTCGGCGGTCACGGGCCGCATCGATGCGGCAGTCTCGAGCGCCGCGCCGGCGGGATTGAACCTGGCCGGCCGATCGAGCCTCTACCATGCTCTGAAGTCCAACCAGCGGGCGCTGGAGGACGGCACATTGAGCTTGACCCAGGTGCTGGGCGGCTCATCGTTCGCCCTCCCGCTCAACGCCGCCGAGAACGGTGGGACGGGCGGCTTGGGCGGTCTCGCGGTGTGGGGCAGCGGCGACTACCGCAAGCTCTCCGGCGCCGAGGACAGCACGGTCGATTGGGACGGCGACATCTTCAGCGTCCATCTCGGGGCCGACATGCGGGTGCGGCCCGATCTCCTGGCCGGCCTGGCGCTGTCCCGGTCCCGGGGCTCGTTCGACTATACGGACCGGACCGATGCCATTGTGGTGGGCGGCAGCTATGAGAGCCGCATGACCAGCGTGCACCCTTATGTGAACTGGGCCTCGCCCGAGGGCCTGGGTCTGTGGGCAACGGTCGGCTACGGCCAGGGCGAGATCGAGATCCTGGACGATGTGGGCGGCAGGGAGTCGAGCGACACCAATATGAAGACGGCGGCTGTGGGTGCGAGCGGCACGCTGGTCTCGGACGATGATGTGCTCGCGGGCGGCACGACGGCGCTGCGGCTCAAGGGCGAGGGTTCCCTGGCGCGGGTCGAGGTCGAGGGCAACGGCGGCATCAACCCGCTGACCTCGGACGTGCGCCGTCTTCGCCTGTCTCTCGAAGGCAGCCATGAGCGGCAACTCGCCTCGGGCGGGCGTCTGACCCCGTCCCTGGAGCTGGGCCTGCGTCATGACGGCGGCGATGCGATGACCGGCGCCGGCGTCGAGGTGGGCGGCCGTCTGCGCTATGTGGACCCGGCCTCGGGTCTGACGCTGGAGGGCCGCGGGAGAATGCTTGTCGCTCACGAGGACGACCATGAGGACTGGGGCATCGGCGGTCTGGTCCGCCTCGACCCGGGCGCCGACGGTCGGGGGCTGTCTCTCAGCCTGGTCCCGGTCTGGGGCGATGCGGCGAGCGGTGGGCGAAAATTGTGGGATCGAGGCATGATCGGTGCGCCGGCCAACGACAACGCGCCCGCGGGCCGGTTGGAGGCCGAGCTCGGCTATGGTCTCTCCGCTCTGGTCGATCGGAGTGTGGTGACGCCGTTTGCCGGCCTTTTGCTGGCGGCCGAAGGCTCCCGGCGGTACCGCGTGGGCGGTCGGCTCGAGCTGGCGCCGTTGCTCAATCTGAGCGTCGAGGGCGAGCGCCGGGAGAGTGCGACCGCGACGGCCGACCATGGCGTGATGCTGCGCGGACAATTGCGCTGGTAGGGGAAACGCACCCCTGTACCTCTCATCGTACGGCGCACCGCACCCAAGCTCAGCCCCTCGAAATTGACGTCGCCCTCGGCGATCGGCTCGACCTCCTCATAGGCATCGCCGGCGTCGACGGCGAGATTGACGCGCCATGTGGCGGCGTCGGCGAGCGCGGGCGCGAGAGCGCGATGCGGACCTGGCCGCGCGAGGCGGGGCGGTGAAGGACCGAAACCGCGCACCCATAGACCAGCCCGCGCCGTAAATAGTCTGCTCGGCATGGATGGGGCAATCATTGAAACGATGCCCTAGGCAGTTTATTGGTTCCTTACATCCTTACTAGAGGAATGTACCATGCTGGCCAAGCTCACCTCCAAGAACCAGCTGACCCTGCCCAAGGCGGTGCTGTCGTTCTGCCAGGGGACGGAATACTTCGACGTATCCGAAGACAACGGGCGCATCGTGTTGACGCCCGTGCGACTCAACCGCGCCAACGCCGTACGCTCGAAGCTGGCCGACCTGGGCATCACCGAGGACGACGTAGCCGAGGCCGTCTCCTGGGCCCGTGACGGGGCCGATAAAGCGGGATGACCCAACCGCGTCTCGTCCTCGACACCAATGTGTTGCTCTTGGCCTTGCTGTTTCATGCAGGGTCTTTGGCGTGGCTGCGCCATGCTTGGCAGTCGGACGTCATCCGCCCGCTGGCCAGCCGTAATACCACGGCTGAACTGATCCGCGTCCTGTCCTATCCCAGGTTCGAACTGACCGACGAGGACCGCGAGGAACTGCTGGGCGACTATCTGCCCTGGTGCGAAACCGTCACCGTGCCGGACCCGACCGAGGTTCCCGACTGCCGCGATCCCCGCGACCGCCCGTTCCTGGCACTGGCGTTAATAGCCAAGGCCGACGCGCTGATTGCCGGCGACAAGGACCTGCTGGTCATGGCAGACACTTTTTTCGTGCCGATCCTGACGCCGGCTACGTTCCGGGACCGCATGACCGATTAAATCAACAATGAGGCCGCGGGAGAGCAGGCCACATTTACTAGACTAAATTGGTGGCGTGCCCGGCAGGATTCGAACCCGCGACCTGCGGATTGGAAGGCTGAGGAAATTTCTTTCGGTCCGGAGCCTTATACGGGCGCCCTGTCGAATCCATGTACAGCCCAAGCGAGCCGTCCGCTCGGAACGGGAACGGCCTCGTCGGGTTCGTGCTTCTAACCCGAACCTCAAATATTAGCCAGCTATCTAATTTAGTCGTCAATGGGCGTTTTCCGGGACTTTTACCCAATATTAGCGCGTCAACGGAGGTAAAGCGGCGTGTGCGCGCCACGGGCAAAGATGACCCTGGCCGTGTGAAGACGTTGGCGGCGTGATGATCCCCCGTGATGGTCCCCCGGTCGTTTGGCGGAGTCGTCGTTAAAGCGTAAAAGGCTGTGGACTATTCGGAGCGAGCGAACCCGCTCTCGAGCCAACGGGTCCCGAGCATGGCTGGAATCGTTACGATCACGAAGAACACCCCAACCAGCGTGAGCGGCTCGAGGTACCGGTAGTTGAAGCTGGCCACGATCCTGGCCTGGGTCATGAGCTCGAGCACCGTAATCGCCGCGAGCAGCGGGGTCTCCTTGAACATCGCGATCAGGTAATTCGCAAGCGGGGGGATCATCGGCGGGATTGCCTGGGGCAAAACGACGTGCCGCCAGGTCTGCCCGCCGGTCAGGTTGCACGCCTTCGCCGCCTCCCACTGTCCCCGCGCAACGTTCTCGATGCCGGCCCGATAGACCTCGGACGTATAGGATGCGTAATGCACGCCGAGTCCGATGACACCGGCCACCAGCGGAGACAGGAGAATTCCGACATCGGGCAGGACATAGAAGAGGAAGTAGAGCTGCAGCAGCAGGGGGGGTGCGCCTTACGAATTCCGAGAACGCGAAAACGCCGCGGCGCAGGCTTCGATTGGACGAGGCAAGCATTTCTCCAAAAAAACTACGAGCTTCGAAGGTGCCAGCGCCGAGTCGGTTCGCCTTGCCCGACCCTTCCACAAACCGAACTGACACGCCCCTTTGCGGTAGCCACCCACCCAGTTGCGCCGCACTCCCTCCACGTGCACCCACCACACCGCACAGTCGAGCCCCTTACCTCCCCGCCAAACCCTTCCCAAAAACGACCGTTTTCCAGACATTCACCCCGGGCCTGATCCTGCCGCACCACTAACCGCGTCCCAAAACACTCTTGAACCGCCGCCCGCCTTGCGCGAAGAACCGAAGATGCACTAGCATTTGACCGGAGCAGTCACCGGGGAGCGGTCGGGGGTCCTTGACGAACCCCTTTTCGGCCGCTTCGCGATTCCTGCCTCAAAGGCTCAGGCGTACCCACACAGTCAGGCGTACCCACACAGAGAGGCGGCCATGGCAACGGAAAGTCAACTTCAGGACCCCAACTACCGCCCACCGATGGCGGAAGCGGTGCCACTCGGCATCCAGCACGTGCTCGCGATGTTCGCGGGCAACATCACCGTACCGCTCCTCATTGCCCTGGCCGCGGGGCCACAATACATCGCCGTGCTGGTGCAGATCGCACTGCTTGCCGCGGGCGTCGCAACCCTGATCCAAACCATTGGGCTCGGCCCGGTCGGATCCCGGCTGCCGGTCGTCCAGGGAACCAGCTTCGCCTATATCGGCATCCTGACATCTGCCATCAAGGGCGGCGCCACCCTGGCGGCGGTCTTCGGCGCCTCCCTGGTCGGCGGCCTGTTCCAGATGGTCCTCGGCTACTTCATCCCCCAGATCCGGCGATTCATCCCCCCGCTCGTGTCCGGGGTGGTGGTGATGACTATCGGCTTCACCCTGTTGCCGGTGGGCATCAAGTATTCCGCCGGGTGCGGCGCCTACCCCGCCCCCTTCTGCGAGAAGATCGGCTTCGGGGATGCATCGAACTGGGCGATGGCCCTGTTCGTCATCGTCATCACGCTGCTGATCCGCCGCTACGGCCGGGGGGTTTGGTCCACCGCCTCGATCTTCATCGGATTGGTCATCGGTTACCTGGTCGCCATTCCCTTCGGCATGGTGGACGGGAAGAAAGCTGGCGCGATCGGAGACGCTGCGTGGGTCGGACTGCCGGATACCTGGTTCGGTCTCGAGTTCACTACCACGACCGCGCTCAGCCTGATCGGGCTGATGGTCATCATGGCCTTCATCACCACCATCGAGACGGTGGGCGACATCTCGGGGATCACGATGGGCGGCGCAAACCGCGAACCGACCAACCGAGAGCTGAAGGGCGGCATCATGGCGGACGGACTCGGTTCCGCGGTGGTCGCTCTGTTCGGCGGGCTGCCGAATACGTCCTACAGCCAGAACGTCGGCCTCGTCTCCTTCACCAAGGTCATGAGCCGGTATGTCGTCAGCATCGGCGCCGTCTTCCTCATCCTGTGCGGCCTGATCCCCAAGCTGGCGGCGATCATCGCGGCGCTGCCCGAGCCGGTGCTGGGAGGGGCGGCGGTGGTCATGTTCGGCATGATTGTGGCGGCCGGTCTGAGGCTGGTGGCACAATCCGGGCTGAACACCCGCAGCATGTTGATCGCGGCGATCTCGCTGGGGCTCGGAATGGGTCTGTGGCAGGTTGACCAGCTCGCGAGAGCCGCCGGGTTCGGTCCGCTACCGGTGGACGTTCTCCCCACCTGGTCGGTCCCGCTCTTCGTCTCGGGGATCGTGGTTTCGGGGCTAACCGCCGCGATCCTCAACGCCCTGATGCCCGAAGAGGTCGCAGGATAGGCCGGCCTCACGGGGGCGGCCGTCTCCGCTTCAGCCTTTTTCGGCTCGGGCGGACAGCGAAACGGCTTCACCCGCCACCGATAGGGGAGGGGGCGGGTCGTCCTGGGTCCGGTCGGGCTTGGTGCGTGTCGACGGGAGGGACCGGACCACCGCATCCGCGCCCTCCTCGGCGGCATTCGACAACTCCTTGAGCCATCTTCGATAGGCGATGGAGACCTTGTCCGTAAGCACGGAATACTCCTCGATCGGGGGCGGGATCTCGGGCGGGTCCTGCGCCTCGATCACTGGCAGGTCCTCGCCCAGCACGAGGTCCTGAAAGTCGAGATGGGACTGGTCCGGCCCGTCACGGTCCGCGGTCCGGCTGGTGAACCAGAAGCTGCGGCAGACCCCCGATTCCACCGGCGAGGCGGACATCCAGAGCTGGCTGCGTTCCCCGTCGGAGAAGAAGAACTCCAGATTGACCGTGAACGGCACCCAGATCCGGTAGTCGGTGGGCGCCATGAGGGCGACGTCGGGGAGCTGCATCTCCGGCGATGGTATGAATTGAAACCGCAACTCCCGGTTCACTCGGGAGATCTCGGCGATGGGAACGATTGTCTGGCGCCGGTCGCCGAGCGAGCCGCCATGCACGAACGGGAAGTGTGAAAGGTCGACAAAGTTCTCGAGCCGCCGCGCCGCGGATGTCGGCCACGTATAGGGCTCGCCCGGCACACAGCGAAACGCGTCGTCACCCCAGGCGGGACAGCCGGGAATCCGGGTATCGACGGCGGAGTCGAGCCTTACCCAGACGAGGTCGTACTCGACCGCCGCGTCGTAGGCCCGAACCCGGCAGTCGGCCGGAATCGCATGGTCGGGCATCGACGGGATCTCCCGGCACCGCCCATCCGCTCCGTAGAGCCATCCGTGGTATGCGCAGCGCAGTCCTCCCGTCTCCACCCGTCCCATCGACAGCTTCGTCGAGCGGTGGATACAACGGTCCTTGAACGCGGCGATCCGGCCACCAATCTCGGCTACCGCCAGCCGCTCGCCGAGCAGGGTCGCCGCGAGCGGGCGGCCCCCGTCCGCCGCGGCGGCTCGCATCTCCGCGACCGTGCACACCGGGTGCCAGAAATACCGCCACGTGCTGTCGTTCAAGAAAGATTTATCGGTGGGCAATTTCGCTCTCATGGATCGCCACACAGGTCCTTTATCGCAGACCATGATCTCGAAATCTAGAGCCCCATGCTTGTCGGCTACGCCAGGGTCTCGACATCGGACCAAAACCCGGCCCTGCAACTCGAAGCCCTGCACCAAGCGAACTGCGAGAAGATCTTCTCCGAAAGCAGATCCGCCGCCGCCACGCGACGCCCCGAGCTAACCGAGGCCCTCGCCTATGTCCGACCCAGAGAAACCCTCGTGGTCCGGAAGCTCGACCGCCTGGACCGCACCCTTTCCGAACTCATCCACCTTATCGACGAACTCGGCAACCGCGGCATCGCCTTCAAATCCCTGACCGAACCGCTCGACACCACAACCTTGGCACGCCGCGATGCCATCGGGAGGAGGCGTCCACTCCATCAATTCTTGCGCCGCCGCGACCGCACCGCCCAGCCGCCGCGCGTGGAGTATTGTTGGGCCGCCTTTAACACGGTGCTTGGATACGCAAAGACGTTCGCTCCCTGATGGATACACCAACCAATTCGCACGCGGTTCGTCCCACGGCAGCTTCGAGGCTGACCGATACATGATCCGCCGCCTGCTTGACCGAGGCCGCCGTGAGGTGGGCGTAGCGTGCCGTGAGAGCCGCGACGCGGCATTGCGCTCCGAGGAAGAGCAGAACACCCTGCCCCAGGCAGGTCACGCCGCGAAGGCCAAGCGCCAGGTGGGAATCTGTGTTCGGGACGGCCGGATGCAGGGGTCGGTCAGGGCGGCCGAGCGCCGGCTTCAGAAGCTGCGCCGGGCCGCAATGCTGCGCGCCACAACGGCGATCTCGACCGGGTCGGGAGGCTGAACCCAACCGCCGAGACGATCGTGCGTGGTGCGATCAAGAGGCGGCGGGAGCACGAGGGGCGGCGAGAGCTCCTTTGGGATTCACGCCGGCCACCCAGCTTGGCGGAGACGCCGTCCATGCACTAGAGCATTTTCTGATCACTTACGGTCATATCCTGCGGCGGCGAAGTAGTTTTGGCACTCGGCCGAGGTGAAGATGTCTGTGGCTTGGGCGATGGCCTCCCAGAGTTCTGTGACGGTGCGGGCGGCTCGACGCTTGAGGTAGGCCTTGAACTTGGAGAAGGCCATCTCGATCGGGTTAAAGTCGGGATGCAGGCTGGCCTCCTTCACCAGCACGCATCTTGAATCACAGACACAACCAATTGAAAATACGAAAGATTCTGTCAGATCGAAAAACGCTCTAGCGTTCGAACCGGACCCGTCAGTGGGGCCGGTCGGCGCCATTTGACGGAACGATCAAGCGGTCTGGCAGGCACACCGATACACCGGCCCGCTCGGCCGCGCCATTAACGGAGGGTTGGGGATGAGCATCACCGGGAAATTCCGTGCCCTCGTCGCACCGATCGCCGTTCTGGCGCTCGGTCTCGCGGCGTGCCAGTCGCAAGGAACCGGGACCTCGATTGCCACGGACGAGGAAGGCGTCACGCCGGCATCCTGGCTCGCCAAGCCGGACGGCGACGGGCCCTTCCCGGCGGTGGTCCTGATGCACGGCTGCAGCGGGATCGAGAAGAACACGTCGCGCCAGACTGTATGGCGCGGCTTGGGCCTTCACGCCGCGCTGTTGGGCAAGAACGGATACGTCACGCTCATTGTCGACAGCTTCGGCCCGCGGCGCATCACGGATGGCTGCCAGAAATCATACTATTCCGTGCAGATACGCGACGCGTACGCCGCATTCGATCATCTGGCATCGCTGCCGTTCGTCGACGGTGACCGCATCGGCTTGGTCGGTCTCTCGCTGGGCGGCGGAACCGCTCTGCGCTTGGCGCAGAGACATTTCGTCGATCATCGCGCCGAGAGCGGCCGGGGCACTTACGCCGCGTTGGTCGCCTATTATCCCTGGTGCGAGCCGTCCTGGGCCTACGCTCTGGATCGTCCGGTGTTGATTCTGGCCGGCGCCGAGGACGATTGGACACCCGCATACCGGTGCGTCGCCCTCCATGCTCGTGCCGGTGAATCCGCGAGAAAACCCATCGTTGAGTTGGAGGTTTATCCGGATTCGCACCACGCCTTCGATCTGCCCATGCAAGGACCGTATTACGCCAGGGGTTACCAAGGTCGCATCCATACGGTGCAGGGGAACGCCGAGGCGCGAAAAGCTTCGCAGGATCGCATGCTGGCGTTCTTCGAACGGCATCTCGGCCGGACGCCATAATCCGTCTTCTCGCCCGGTCCCGGGTGTTGCCGGCGGTCACGGAATTGACAGAACTCTGGTTTCAAGGATACATATTTCTGTATGAAAACCACCCTCAACTTCGATAACCGCCTGATCCGCGCCGCCAAGGAGCGTGCCGCCCGGGAGGGCGAAACGCTCACGCGGCTGATCGAGCGCGCCCTGCGCGATTACCTTCAGCCCCCACGCGGTATTACGCCTCCCTTTCGCGCCGAACTACTTACCAAGCGAGGCCGGCCGGTCCCCGGCGTGAACCTGGACGACCGGGACATGCTCTACGAGCGGATGGACGCCCGCGATTGATCGCAGTCGACACCAACGTTCTCGTCCATGCACACCGTGAAGAGTCGCCCAAACACGGCGCAGCTCACGCGCGCGTTGTCGCCCTCGCCGAGGCGCCGTCCCGCTGGGGGCTTCCGGTATTCTGCATCGGGGAATTCGTTCGCGTCGTAACGCACCCGAGACTGTTCGATCCGCCCTACTCGGCGGATGAGGCGTGCGAGGCGCTGACCAGGCTGCTTGCTTCGCCGAGCGTGACCGTGATGTGCCCCGGCGCCGACTATCCGGCGCTTTTAGTGGAAGCGGTCCGCGAAGCGAATGCCATCGGCAACCTCGTCTTCGATGCTCAGATCGTGGCGCTCTGCCGGGAGAGAGGCATCTCCCGGCTTGTGACCGAGGACCGCGATTTCGACCGTTTCAAGGGGCTTAACACGGAGCGCATCGAGGGGTGAACGCGTTTTCGCAGGTATATACCGCCCGAATGCCGCTGCTTGAAGCTGCCCTTTCTTAGATGTGCGCGACGATGCCATATGTTGGTCGGCGACTCTTGGCGCGGCTCCGACATGAGGATTTCGTTATCCATGATTGCGGCGAGCCGCGGTGTCGGCGCGTGGCGCTCGGGTAGCCGTTACCGCACCGATCTCTGGTCCCTCCTCGACTTCGACGCGAAGCTCTCGGACAACTGGTTAACGATCCCAAGGGCAGTCGGCAATCGACCGTCAGATCGTTGCCGGCCGCCACCGCCTGATCGCCATCGACAAAGAGTCGGACCCACCCGAGGCGCGTTCGGCTGCGTCGAAGGTGAAATAAGGCCGGTCGTAGCGGAGCTGAATGTCGGGTGGAAGATGCGCACTCTCCAGGTTGCCCTTCTCTACATGGAGGGAAAGCCCGCAGCGGCGCCGTCGCTTTCCAAGAGGAAGGGTGTCACCGCATGCCGATTGTCCAACGGCCGCAGCGCGATCAGGGAATGATCGCGGATCGAGAAGTCGAACAGGCGCTCCAGGTACGACCCCTCGCCGTGGCGCCGCATCATCCGGTCCATTCCTCTCGCAACACGCGTGCCGTCACTATCGCTCCAACGCCATTCCCACGTGCGAAACCTCGGCGACGCCTGCGGTGCGGCCGCCGTCCACCGGCAAGGCGACGCCGGTGATGTAGCGTGCCGCATCGGATGCAAGAAACAGCGTGGCGGCGGCAATATCATCGGGCGCGCCGATTCGGCCAAGCGGAATCACCAGCTCGGTCTTGTGCCAATTTCCCTCAAAGTCTCCACTGCTCGCCAGCGCCGATCGCAACATTGGTGTGTCAATGGAGCCGGGGCAGATGCAATTGACCCGGATGTTGTCCTTGGCCAACGACAACGCCATCGACTTGGTCAAAGAAACGATGCCGGCCTTGGTCGCTCCGTAGACAGATTGCCACGGTCGTCCAACCAGACCGGCGTTCGAGGCGTCATGGACGATGGCCCCGCCTTCGGCTTCGACCATGAAAGGAATCGCTGCCTGGCTGGCATAGATTACGCCCTTGAGGTTCACGGCCACGAGATGGTCGATATCCTCGGCGCTGGTCTCGACGAAAGGACGCGTGAGCGTCACCCCCGCGTTGTTGACCAGCACGTCGAGGCCGCCCAACTGCCTGTTCGTTTCTGCGATCGCCTGCTCCACCTCCGCCTTGCGAGAGACGTCGCCCTCTAAGGCCAGCGCCCTGCCCCCCTCCGACTTTATCTCCTCGGCAACGGCCCTGACCGAGTCGGCCGTGATGTCGAGCAGGCCGACAGCGGCGCCTTGCTTGGCGAACAGCACGGCCGTTGCTCGACCGATGCCCTGTCCGGCGCCGGTAATGAAAGCAACCTTGCCAGCCAAAGAACCGAATGTTGTCATGATGCAGCCTTCTCCTGCATAGGCTCGTCAGTCGTCTTCGATTCGGCATTGCCGGCCGTCTCGACCTGCACGAGCTCGGAAACGCCGAGATGGATCATCAAGGGCCAAGCCTCGACTTGAAGTATGCGCGCCCGCTCGTCGGGGTCCAGGTTGACGTGGCGATGCGGGATGTTGGGTGGCAGATAGAAGGTATCGCCGGCCTCCCACTCGATACGCTCATCTCCGATGATCTCGCAGCCGCGCCCTTCCAGCACATGGCCAACCGCCTCGAAGGTATGCTTATGCAATCCTGACTGACCGCCGGGTGGAAGTTCGGTAATGAGGAGACCGAAGGTCTTGGCCTCGAGCCCGGTGGTCGCATCGACGATGGTGCCGTTGCGCCCTTGCGGACTCGTGTGCCAGTCGATCTCCTCCTTCTTGAGTAGGAGCTTGCCTTTGTAGTTTCGGGTTTCCGCCTGACGCTCCATCAGGCTGTCATAGAATGTCCTGCCGCTCATATTGAGATCTCCTTGAGCTCGCGCTTACGTCCGATCAGTCCTTGCAGACCGCGATCGCCTCGATTTCCACGATGAATCCGCCGAGCAATCCCGCCTGAATGGACGTCCTGGCGGGAAATCGGGGACCGGGAAAGAACTCCTGGAAGACCTCGTTAAAGCCGACATAGTCGGTGGGAAAGTTGGGTAGGATGCAGGTCAGCTTGATGATCTGATCGAGCGAGCTGCCGGCCCCCTCCAGTACGCTCTTGAGGTTATTCAGGGTCTGTCGCGTTTGTTCTTTGATTCCCCCCTGGACCGGCTCACCTTTTTCGCCGTCGTACGCGACTTGGCCGGACACGTACACCAGATCGCCGTGTCGGTAGGCCAGGGCGAAGGGTCCCGGCGGCATGGTCCGTGTGGGCAGTATGACTTCCTTCATCGATCCATCTCCTTGTGGTCCTTGCTTTCCCTTACCGGCCAGCCGCAAGCTCGCCAGCCCCGTTGCGCCACCGCTTGCGCATTATCGGCCGTTTCTTCCGGGGTGAGGCAATTGCGATCAAGCACCCGCTTTTCTCCGAGCAATTACGCTTGCCGCTACCGTAAGCGGGACCGTTCTCGCATTGCCACCAATAATCGTGCTTAAGCCGACCTGACGCCGTTTAGCGCGATCCCTCGCGCGTCGGCATTGGGGAGGCACGTCGCAAGCACGAACCTCCTTCGCAGACCTCGCCGCCCCGGGTGCCGGCGATTTTCATTATCGCAAGTGCAAACGCCGCTCGACCAATCTACGGCGAGAATAGATACGGTGGCGGCGGCATTGTCAGACCAACTGGACAAGACTTGTAGAACCTACAATCGAGCGGCCTTCAGGCTGCAAGTAGACGCCACTCGGCCAAGGCGGCGGCTCGTTTCTGTTTGAAAATGTCGCGGCGCTCGAGATGGCGTTCCCGGTTGAAGTGGTTGTGGATCGAGGCGTGGACGGCGGCGAATTTCTGCAGGGTCTTTAACGTTCCTGAATTTGGCCATTGCCCCTTCCCGGCGTCTGAACGGCTGGTGCAGTTTTCGGCTCGATTGTTGAACCATCGTTTGGTCTCTTGGCGACCTCGTTGCCGATCACCTGCATCGCCGCGCGGTATGACCGAAGCCTGTCCGCGACGATCGAAGCCGGCCGGCCATAGCGTTTCATCGCGCCTTTGAGAACTTCAGCGCAGCCCTGCGATCCTGCCGTTTCGTGGCAAGGACCTCATGCACCTCGCCTTGCTTGCGCTCAACAGTCAGGAACCTATTATCAAAAGTTATTAAGAAGCCGTTAGCGTCGGAGGCAACACCATGGCATCGGAACTCTCATCACTCGCCAAGACCGACATCGACGCAGTCTTGCACCCCTACACCAACCTCGCCATGCACCCCGAGACTGGGCCGCTCGTCATCACACGCGGCAGGGGAATCTACGTCTACGACGAACGCGGCAAAGAGTATATCGAGGGACTCGCCGGTCTTTGGTGCACCTCGCTCGGCTTTGGCGAAGAAGAGTTGGTGGAAGCGGCGGCGCGACAGATGCGCGAGCTTCCCTACTATCACAACTTCAATCACAAGGCCGCGAAACCGGTTATCGAGCTCGCCGATAAGCTCAAGAAGTTGGTGCCGGTGCCGATGTCGAAGGTCTTTTTCGCGAATTCAGGTTCCGAGGCCAACGACACCGCGATCAAGATGGTCTGGTACTACAACAATGCCCGCGGGAGGCCGAACAAGAAAAAAATCATCTCACGGCAAGGTGCCTATCATGGCGTTACCATCGCCACGGCGAGTCTGACCGGGCTGCCCAACAATCATCGTGATTTCGATCTGCCGATCGACCGCATTCTCCACACCGATAGTCCGCACTACTACCGCGAGGCCAACCAGGGCGAGACGGAGGAGGAATTCGCCGATCGACTGGCCGCCAGCCTGGAAGCGCTCATTGCAGATGAAGGTGCCGATACAATCGCGGCGTTTATCGCCGAGCCGGTACTGGGAGCGGGCGGAGTCGTGCCACCGCCGCCAACCTATTTCGAGAAAATCCAACCGATCCTCACCCGACATGACATTCTGTTTCTCGACGATGAAGTGATCTGTGGTTTCGGTCGCACGGGCAACATGTTCGGCGCCGAAACCTACGATCTCAGGCCCGACGCCATCAGCTTGGCGAAAGCGCTGTCGTCGGCATATCTGCCAATATCGGCGGTGATGATCTCTGAGGATATCTTTCAGGCGGCGGTCGAAGAGAGCGTCAATATTGGCACCTTTGGGCATGGCTTCACCTATAGCGGCCACCCGGTATCAGCCGCGGTTGCCATTCGAACACTCGAACTCTACGAAGAACGCGACATCATCGGCCACGTGCAGAAGGTCGCGCCGCATTTCCAGGCGCGATTGCGCGAGTTTGCCGAACACCCGCTGGTGGGAGACGCACGCGGTGTCGGGTTGATTGGGGCTCTCGAACTGGTCGCAAATAAGGCCACCAAGCGCGGGTTTTCATCGGCACAGGGTGTTGGCGCACATGTGGCCAGCGGATGCGAACAAGAAGGCTTGATCGTGCGCGCCTTGGTCGACACCATCTGTTTTTGTCCGCCCCTTATCATGACCGAGGCCGAGATCGATGAAATGTTTGACCGTTTTGCCCGAGCGCTTGATGCGACCGAGCGCTGGGTGACGAAGGGGGGTCTGCGCGAGGCTACCTGAACAGTAAGCGCCCCTGCAGGACCGGCGATAGGAGGCCGCTGCCTTAGTACTATAAAGGCGTGCGGAACGAGCCCGGTGGCGTTGTCGGGCAGATGGGGCATCCACAGTTTTGCCGGATGATGATGTGGGTCCGCTATCGATTGTTCGTGCGGATCGACGGCAAGACACACAAAGGGGACGTGCTTGAGGTTCTTGCCACCGAAACGGCGGGATCGCAGGGGCTGCCCTTCAGTTTCTCAAGCGTGCGATGAAGCGTTATGGCCGGCCGGATTCGATCGTCACGGACAGGCTTCGGTCATGCCGGGCGGCGTTGCAGGCGATCGGCAACGAGGTTCGCCAAGAGACCCAACGTTGGCTCGACAACCGGGCCGAAAACTCACATCAGCCGTTCCGGCGACGGGAACGGATGATGGCCAAATTCAGGGACGTAAAGACCTTGTAAAAGTCGCGCCCGGCGCGCCAAGCCGGTCGCCTGAAAGCAGGTTTATGAAATCAAAAAAACACCGATTAAGCTTCGCCGCGACCCGCCAATCACAATCGATCGCCCAATCACCGGAAATATCCGATTGATCGTTCCGCAAAATCACCGCCAGAACCAAAACCGCCAATCGCCCAGCTTCATGAAATATCCGGGCTAGACGGGTACACCAATAAAAAATCCGCCGCCTTGTGCTGACGACAAAGCGGCGGATGGACGAGAAGTCCTTTGATCAATTACGCGCCATGTCTCGATAGTCTACTTGACGGTGATACCAGTACGTAAACCCGCTGACGTCAGCGGACATCACCGCATCTTGGTTTGGCTGCCAAAGCATGATCATTGGTGACTCTCTCTTGAACAACGCAATGAGATCTATAGCCATGCTTTTGTACTTGGCCTGATCGGGTTCAAACTGCGAATTTGCAATGAGGGTATCGACGTTTGCATTGCTCCAAGAACTGTAGTTCCATCGTGATTCACCCTGCAAAAATATCCTGAAGAAGTAGTCAGTCTTCGGGAAGTTTGCACTAGATCTCGCAATCAAAAATGGCAACGTCTTTTCTGCCAAGGCCGTGCTCATCTGGGCATCGGGAAGCTTGTCGATCGTGACATCAATACCGATCTTCCCGAGCGATTCCTTAATCAGCACCGCGATCGGTTCGCTGCGAGACGCGCCCGATATGTTGTACGAGAAGTTTGCGGCGAATCCGTCCGGAAAGCCTGCTTTCGTCAACAACGCCTTTGCTTTTCCCAAATCCGTCTGGAACGGCATCGGCTGTGGAAATACGGCATCGGTTGGCGAGTCGGACCAAGACGCACCAAACAATGGGCCGGCCCGGCCGGCCATCGAGCCTTGCAACATATCGTCATAGGGAAGCGCATAGGCTATGGCATTACGGACATCCGCATTGTCGAACGGTGCCATGCGGGTGTTGAAGGCGATCGCTGTAAAGGTGTTGTATTGCGGGATTGAGACGACCGACAACGCCCCCTTCTCCTCCAGTGAAACGATGTCGTTGGGTCGCAAATCAATCGATATGTCAGCATCGCCGCGTTCGATCAAGTTTGCGCGTGTCGCGGCTTCAGGAACAGTTTGGAAGATTACCTGTTTGAAGAACGGTAGCTGGCTATCCTTTGGGCGGCTCGTCCAGTTGTCGTTCCGTTTTAGAATCAACCGCTCGCCAGGCACAAAATCGTCAACCATATAGGCGCCGCTAGCGGCCGTATTGGTCTTAAGCCATTCTATGGCCCAGGGATCTTCGTCCGTCGCATGCTGACGTGCCAAGTCACTATTGAAAATCGGTGCCAGATGAACGGCAAGATTCGGCACCGCCAATCCATCGGCTCTATCCAAGGAAACTTGAACCGTTAGATCGTCAATAACCGTGAATTGCTCTGCCTTCGTCATCGAACCAGTCTTCATCTGGTTTTTTGATAAAGTCTGTGCGGTGACGGCCCGATCTAACGACCATTTAACGTCCTGCGCGGTGATCGGCGAGCCGTCGTGGAACTTCCCATCTTTGCGCAGTCTGAACGTTATCGTTTTTCCATCCGTACTAACGTCATAACTTTCAGCGATCTCTCCACGAATTTCGCCAAAGTCATACGCAAAACCTGTCGGTACTCCTTTTCGCCCGAAGGTAAGTAGACGGTCGTAGGTATTTACACTGAACCCCAGCGATTCGCGCGTAGCGCCAATAGTTGTTGGATCGACAGAATTTAAGGTTTTTCCAGATACCTGACGTAGTGTTTCAGTCCTCGTTTGCGCCTGTGCCGGCAATACAACTAAAACGGCACTGAACAATATTGCGAGAAATAGCGGCCCCGAAGAAGTCGCACGCAACCAACCACGCAACCAACCACGACCTGACCGAATTTTAGGCTGCGAACTCCGTTTGGTGTGGTTCATCAGACCTCACCTCCTGCTTTTGTCGTGTTTCATTAAGGGCGTCTCGAAAAATAGGGAAATCGCGCTACCGGCATGACCGGCACATGACCGGCATGATCAAAATCACTTTCTGGCGTGATCAAAATCAAATGGGTTAGCTCTCTAGATTTCCCAAAAATAGGCATTCGAAGGTGATGCCCATAGTATTATAGGCATTCGAAGATGGTGCCCATAGTATTACACGATTCTCTAACACCGGCTGAGATTTTCGTCAAGCGTGCGCTTGTCCGGCGCGACCTAACCCAGCTCGTTTACGCGCCGCGATCGGGGAGGTGGGCAAAGCAGTGCTCGACCGGTTCGGTGCACAGCCTGAACGCGGCAGTAGCCCTCGCTGCCGTCCCGGCGCACGATCGAACGCAACGCCGCATTGCGGCCCGTTGATTATTGCAGCCCGTTGGTTGAGTACGTTGGCGGTTGGTATCGACGGAGAACGTCCGTCAAGTGCCGGAACGGCCATCCATCGAGACCTTGTTCGATGAACGGACGGCAACGGTTACGCAAGGTCTTCGCACAAAAATAGCTGTCCGCTTCGCCACGTACGTCCAAGGCATGGTGCCATGCCCTATTGAAGGCCATGCCCTCCACCGTCGCCGCGTCGTTCAAATCGCGGAGTTGCCGGAGAAGCAAGACCGCGATGACAACGCGCAGATCCTTCGCTGGGCGACCCATGCGCTTATCAAGGTGATGGCAAAGATCATCAACAGAAGCTCGACAAGAAGATGGTTCCGAAAAACTCCGGCCCCGGATCGCTCCAACAGGCGCCGACGTTCGTCCCCGAATTCGTACCAGCGATCAAACGATTCTCCAGTCCATCGGTTGCGCGTTGCCGCCCCGTCTATCGTTGCTGATGCGCCAACTCGGCGCTGGAACCCGCGCGGGAGGCCGTGGCGGGGAGATATCGCAGCATTTCGTGCTGCTCACGCGCACCGGAACCATGAACTAGCAGCGCTGGGGGGCTGGCAGAGCGGCGGCACGGCTTTCGCCGTATCCCTCATCTGGGCGTGAGGCCCGCAAAAAGCCACTTGGTCAACTGGTTGCTCGTGAGTGCGACATCATCGTCGGATGCCAATTCAAAATCGGCCCCCACGATGTCTAAAAAATCGGCGACAACCTTGGAGTAGCTCCTGGTCGCATCGCGACTTCTTCAACGGATTGTTAACCCGCGCGCGTCGCGGATCGCCTTCGTCGACCTTGAAGTCGAAGCTATTGAGGGTATTGGTCACGCGGCAGCGCGCCACCCCGATCCGCCGCTCGACGATGCGGTGTCTCGGGCCGAACAGCGAGAGCTCGCCGAGATGGCGGCGTGGCTCGTCGCCCAGACCGAGGTGACCTGCAGGTCGATAGGAGGTGTTTGCGCCGCGTGATCGAACGAATAATTTGGCGGCGTGGTCGAGCTTGCGGCAAACTAACCGGGATTTACTCGACGGTCTGGAAATGTATGTCCAACTGGCCGAGTTGTCGAGCGGCATGTTCTATCGTGTTCGGGCCGGACCGCTGGCGAATCGGGCGTCTGCGGATTCTTGTGCGACACCCTCAAAACCAGGGATCAAGACTGCTTGATCGTTGCTCGCTAAACAACGATCGTTTTTGCGACCCCACCAACACGAGAGTGGGCAACAGATTTTCCTGACAATGCCGTGCAGCAATTCAGGCAATTGCCGATACACAGGCCGGCTTTGTTTGGGGGGCTATGAAGGATCAAAATCAGTGGTCTAACCTTGTATTGGCCGATGGGTCCACTTGCGCGTCGCCGATAGAAATACCCAGTTCACCCCAGATAGTTGCGAACAGTTTGTTATAGGTTGACGAAGCGCGCACGGTTACCGGATTGCGCTGGCTATCGTCGAGCGGGATATCGTGAAAGGATTTGACCGTCCCGGGACGCGAAGTCATCACCAGGATCCGATCGCCCATCGTGATAGCTTCACCGATGTCATGGGTGACCAGGATCGCACTCTTACGACGTTCGCGGATAACTTGCATCACGTCAGCCTGCAACAGCAACCGTGTTTGAAAATCAAGCGCCGAGAACGGTTCGTCGAGCAAGATGACCTCTGGGTCGATGGCGAGGGTGCGCATGAAAGCCACACGCTGGCGCATGCCGCCCGATAGCTCCGCCGGGCGCGCGTTCTCGAATGAGGCAAGCCCGTAACTTTTGATGAGTCGCAGTGCCGTTTCGCGCGCTTCAGCCTTGTTTGCGCCACGCACTTCGAGCCCGAGAAGAACGTTATCAAGCACGGAACGCCAAGGTAACAGCATATCTTTCTGCAGCATGTAGCCAACATGCCCGGTGGCATTTTCCACTTGTATGCCATGCACGTAGACCGCACCCGAGCTTGGCGGAAGTAGTCCAGCGATGACGTTGAAAAGCGTTGATTTGCCGCAACCCGATGGCCCGACGATCGCTAGCGTTTCACTCTCATGGAGTTCGAACGAAGTATCGCGAACCGCCTCAACTTCGTTCTCCTCGCCTTCGTTGAAAACTACACCAACCCGATCAGTAGACAGAACAACTTTTTTTTCGGACACCGGCTTCATATGCTCTAGCCCTGCGGTGCCTACTGTCTCGCAAGAAAGGCGAGGACTTCCTCGTTGAATAGATCCGGACGCGTCACGGAAACGGCGTGCCCGCCGCTTTCAAGAATATTCAATTCCGCATTGGGAATGAGGTCGGCAAGTTGTTGCGAACAGTGGACGGGAGTCAGGAAGTCATCGTTGGCGCAAATTACCAGCGTCGACACAGTTATGCGGCCAAGATCTTGGGTGCGGTCAAAGGCGAGAATCGCATCAATGCGGCTCTCCATGATCTTTGCCGGAGGGAAGCTTGCGACGACGTTGGGCTCCTGCGCCGTCATCGCATCTCCATTTTCTCGAATGTACCACGACGGAAATAGAAATAATGGGGTCGCGCGGCAATAGGCCTGCGCACCCGACTCCCTCAACAGGGTCTTGCGCACATCGAAGCAACGGCGAAAGTGGGGATCGGCCTTGGTCCAGCCCGCGTAGATGACGTTACTGGCGATACGCTCAGGTTTCTCGATGGCGAGGATTAGCGCCATCACGCCGCCGGTCGAGTGGCCGACGATATGCGCTTGTTCGATTTTCAGGAAATCCATGAGGTGCAACATATCGTCGGCCATTTGATCGACGGAGTATTCAATCTCGCAGAGCGAGCTCTGGCCAGTACCGCGGTGGTCATGAAGGATGACCGTATAGTGCTTGGCGAATTCTTCGATTTGCGGGTTCCAATAATCGCCGGTTCCGCCGAGACCGGCCACCATCAGCAATGGTGGCCCTTCCCCGTGGATATCGTAGTAGATTTCGCCGTTTCCGATGTCTGCTTTAGGCATGTTGCTCCTCCGCTGCCGGTATTTGCCCACGACGGTTGATCATGACCATTTAAACCGCCGCTCGAACTTACCAACGGCGAAATCCATCGCCAGCGCAAGCAACATCAGCGCGAAAATGCCGAGCCAGGTTGCATTGAGATTGTAGAGAACACCCGAATAGTAGACGAGATAACCAAGGCCTTCTTCGGCCGAGATATACTCGCCCACCACCGCGCCGATAAGCGCAAAGCCGATATTGAGACGGAAACCGGACACCACCCACGGGATCGAAGCTGGTACGACAATCTTGGTGAAGGTTTGGAAGCGTGATGAGCCTAGCGAACGCATCAGGCGGACCAGGTCTTTATCCACTTCTTGAGTTCCGGCATGGGCGGTAATTAAGGCGACGATGAATGTAATGATTGCGGCAATCGCTATCTTCGATTCTATGCCGACACCGAACCAGACGATAATCAAAGGCGCCAACGCAATCTTCGGCACGCCGTTACCGGCTACCATAATAGGTCGCAGCAGAGTTGCGACCGTTGGGGAAATCCAGAGCGCCAAGCCCGCGGCACTGCCAAAGAACGATCCTATGGCAAATCCAATCACCGCTTCTTGGGCCGTGATCCAGGTATGATGCAGAACACTACCGTCGGCGATGCCTAATTTTATCTCTTCCCAGATGCCCGAGGGCTGGCCGTAGAGATAGACTTTGATGAATCCGGCTCGGATAGCAAATTCCCAAATAGCAAAAATCGCACATACCAGGATGATTTGGTACAGCGTGATTTTCGCAAATCCTACGCGTCGGGCCCGGGCGGCCCGACCAACTCTTCCGTCTTGAGAATTTGACTGAGCTTGTTTAGGCGAGTTGCCGCGTACCCCGTTAGTTTCCGACATGGGCTATTGTGGCTATTTCAACCAGAAACTCCGGCTTCACGAGATCGGCTCGAATGCAATACCGCGCCGGGGGGTCGGCAGGGAAGAACTCCTTGTAGATCACATTCATCGCGGCATAGTCGGCCAGATCCTGCAAAAAAATGTGATTGAAAACCACATCGTCCAAACTACCGCCTGCCGCTTCGATAACGGCATTGATCGACTCCAGCACATGCTGGGTCTGCGCGGCGATATCGCCGACGCCCACCGTAGTGCCATCCGCAGCAATTGCCAGGGTGCCGGAGACGTAGAGCACACCGTCTGCCATCGCGCCCGGCGAATAGGGTGCGAGAGGCGCGGGTGACCCCTTGGGAATGACTGGCGTTCGGGGCATTACGTTCTCCCTTGAAAAATGGGTGTCAGGTGTCCGGTTCGTCCTTGAGAAAGACTATTTTGCTGCCTCGGTCAGTCCTGCCAGCGGCATAATATTGCATACATCGAGAACAGTGCAGCTCCATCCGAAGAACCTTTCGACATTGAACACCGTCGCGTCTTGCAAATTGCTTGGGCCTGCCGGCGCACACGCATCCCGGATGAGAATCGGGTGGTATTCCAAAAAGAAAGCGTCACGAATCGTCGACTCGACGCAGACATTGGTTGCAACGCCACACACCAGCAGGGTTCGAATACCGAGACCGCGCAGGTGAATATCTAGATTGGTGCTGGCGAAGCCGCTATACCGCGGTTTGGCCACCACATATTCGCCGTCGACCGGTGACAACCCATCGACGAACGCGTAGTCCCACCCTCCTTTGGTCAGCAACTCGCCCTTTAGCTCGGGCTTCTCATGCATCAGCTTCAACGCATTGCCCTTGCGTTGATTGACCGACAGTGGACCCCCCGCTTCAACCAACTCGCGGTCCCATCCGTTCTGAAGCCATACCACTGGAACGGATGCCGCGCGGCACGCCCGGATCAACACGCTCACAGCATCAATCACTGCAGGCGCGTCGCCGATATCGAATTCCGCCTTGTCGAAATATCCGCCCGGGGAACAATATGCATTTTGCATGTCCACGACTATCAGGGCTGTCGATAGCGGCTCAAATGCATATGGCTCCGGGCGAGCGGTCAGACTATTCGTTGATTGTATGGCCATGATCGTTTGTAGCGAACTGAGCCAGCCCACCTCTAGCTGGTGAGTCCAAACTCCTTCGTCGCCTTTTCGGCAAAGCTATTCTCGACCATCGTGGCGTAGGGGAGCGGCGACTTGATGCCACCGCCGGCAAGTTCCAACTTCATATCCGTTTTCCACTCTGCCTCAGAGATAGTTGGATTACGGGGCACCACGGTCTGAGACGCGAAGAAGTTGCCGGCCGCATTACGGATCACGGCTTCCGAAAGTTTCGGGAATTCGGCTTTGGATACCTCGATGAAGACCTCGATGTCCTCGTGCAGCATTTTTTGCGCTTCAGCGATGGCATTGCAGAAACTCTGCACCTGTTGCGGATTAGCGTTCATATAATCCTCGGTGACGAATGCCGTCGTCCAACACAGCGGTCCAATCACATCGGCGAACGAAAAGACGACTTCCATTCCAAACTTTTCCATGGCAATGGAAACGTCCCACTCGAACAGCGTCGCAATATCTGCCCGACCGTCCTGTACCGCGGCGAGCTGCGCACCAAACGGAAGCTGCAGGAACTTAACGCCGGAATTTTCTGGGTCGAATTTCCCGAATTCCCGCATCGTGTAGGTAGGCGTTTGGATGGTCGAGGACGGGAATTTCAGTGTGGCGATGGTCTTACCTTTAAAATCCTCGATCGACTTGATTCTAGATCCGGGTTTTGTGACCGCCCACATGGCGACGCCGCCGACGATCTTGGCAATATTTTTCATCTTGCCGCCTTCATGGGTCGAATTAACCGACATGCCAGCACCGGTTACCGCAACTTGTCCCCGTTCCGACAAAAGCACCGGCACTGGCAAGGCAATGCCGCCGGCTGATTTGATCGAGGTGTCAAGTCCGTGCTTCTCGAACAAGCCCTTGCGGCTCGCTGTATAGATCGAAACATACATCCCGAGATGGACCGCCTCGGAAATAACCATCGGGGTTGCGGCGAACGCACGCCCGACCAGGGACGGTCCGATCCCACCGGCAATGATGATGCCGCCACCGGTGCGGAGTAGATCGCGCCGCGACACGTTCTTCGATACCAAACTACTAATGGGTGATGAATATTTCATTTCGCTCCCCTCACAGATATAGGATTGTGATGTTTTTAGTATAGCAGTCACGACAAGCTTGCGGTAGTGCAATTATCCGCCAATTGTGTAGCCTGGTGTGTACAACGCCGCCCAATACGGTCGCAGACCACGCTATTTCTTTGACCCTTTCACCCTCCTCGTTATAGAACGCCGAATGGAACACCGTCTCTCAAGAATTTGAACAGAATACCCGGACGAAAGCGATGGTAGTATGACTTGGCGAATCGGCATCGATGTCGGTGGGACATTCACGGACGTAGCAATGGTGGATGAGTCCACCGGAGCGATTGAAATTGTCAAAATCCCAACTACTCCATTGCATGTGGAACAGGGAGTGATGAGCGGCGTAACTGTTGGGTTGGAAGAAGAAAAAATAGATCCGACGGACGTTACACTGCTTTCTCACGCTACAACTGTAGTCACCAATGCGTTGCTTGAACAACGGGGTGCTCGTGCCGGTTTCGTGACTACACGCGGCTTTCGTGACGTGTTGGAAATCCGCCGTGGTTCTCGCAAGGATCTCTACGATCTATTTCAGGATGGACCCGCCGTCTTGGTCCCACGCCGTTGGCGATTCGAAGTAACGGAGCGGGTTGATGCACAGGGCGAAATTGTCACGCCGCTGGCTGAGGATGAGGTGCCGGCCCTGGTTGAAGTCATTCGCGACGCGAATCTCGACACGGTGGCTGTGTGCTTCCTGTTCTCGTTTCTTAACGGCGCGCATGAGCGGCGCGTCGGTGAAATGCTGCGGGATGCTCTCCCTGGCGTCAAAGTCTACCTATCCTGCGAAGTATTGCCTGAAATTCGGGAATTCGAAAGATCAAGTACGACGGCGATTTGCGCCTATGTCGGACCAATATTAGAAAATTATCTACAGCTATTGAAGAACACGACCACGGGTTTGGGTTTGCCACCGCTATATGTCATGGGCTCCAGCGGCGGCGTGGTTGATATTCCGGAAGCGCTACGTATGCCTGTAGCGTGTGTTGAATCAGGTCCCGCCGCCGGAGTAATGGCAGCATCGATTGTCGCAAATCAACTCGGCGTATCCGACCTGATCTCATTCGATATGGGCGGCACAACGGCCAAAGCGAGCGTTATTATCAAAGGTGATGTGGCTGTCACAGCAGAGTACGAAGTTTGCGGAACCGGGCACTCCAAACGTTGGATGAACGGCACCGGCCATCCTGTCCGAGTACCTGTCGTGGACCTTGTAGAGGTCAGCGCCGGAGGTGGCAGTATATCTTGGATTGATCCAGGCGGCGCGATGAAGGTCGGCCCGCAAAGTGCGGGCGCCGATCCCGGCCCGGCTTGTTATAACCGCGACGGGACTCGGCCAACCGTAACCGATGCCAATGTTGTTCTTGGATACCTTGATCCCGACGCTCTTCTTGATGGCGCTTTAAAGATAGATTTCGAAGCGGCGTACGCATCAATTCAAAGCCACCTGGCCGAACCATTGGGACTTACCGTCGTTGAAGCGGCGGGCCGAATCATCGATGTCGTCAACGCCAATATGGTACACGCGCTTCGGATGGTGTCGGTGGAACGCGGCTATGATCCTCGGGACTTCAGCCTTATGGCTTTTGGCGGCGCGGGACCTTTGCATGCCACTGCGCTCGCATCCGAATTGGAAATGATTGACGTTATTGTTCCTCCCGTTCCAGGCGCGTTTTCTGCTCTTGGGCTTGTTGCCACGGATTTGCGCCGCGATTATTCCCGGACACTCTACGCCGACCTGGCGTCTATAGATCCGGCCGAACTACAAGGTGCGTTCGCGCAGATGGAAGAAAGCGGCATCGCGATGCTCGACGATGCAAAGGTGCCCGACGACCAGCGCAGATTTGTTCGCTCGGTCGATGTTCGGTACCGGCGGCAGGCTTATGAACTCACCGTTCAGTTCGACGATGATCGATGGGGAGGGGTGACACGGGATTCTCTCGATGCGTTGGCACGGTTGTTTCATCATCAACACGAGAAAACATACGGACATGCCAATCTTGATGAGCCGGTTCAATTGGTAAACGTTCGTTTGAAAGCGATTGGACGGTTACCAAGTTTGCGGATTAAACAGAGATACAATGCGGAAGCAGCGCGCGAGCGGACCCGAAGCGTCTGGTTCGCCGACGCAGGCGTTAACACATGTCGAATTCTCCGGCGGTCTGGGCTTCGGGCAGGAGAGTTAATAGACGGGCCGACGATTATAGAATCATTGGATTCTACGGTTGTTATTCCGCCGACATGGTCGGCCAATGTGGATAACGACGGCTATCTCCGTATCGGCAAGGCATAGACATGGCTGAGCAAATACAAGGATCTCTTGGACTCGATGCGGCGCGGTTCGAGGTTGTTAAGAACGCGTTATGTTCCGCTGCCGAAGAAATGAAAATTGTCTTGGCAAAGACAGCGTACTCGCCACTGTTAAAGGTGGCTGGGGACTACTCCTGCGGTATCTTTGATGTGGCTGGCAATATGGTCGCACAAGGCCCGGATCTCCCCCTCCATTTGGGTTCTATGCCTGACACGGTGCGTGCGGTCGTAAAAGCGTTTCCAGATGTTCGTTCGGACGATGTCTTCATTCACAATGACCCCTATCACGGCGGATCGCATCTTCCGGACGTAAACGTCATCACCCCGGCGTTCGTTGGTGACCGGTTGTTGGGCTATCTATGTGTTCGGGCACATTGGCCGGATATTGGGAGCGCAAGTCCGGGAAGCTACGGCGCCGTTACGGAAATATATGGTGAAGGGTTACGGCTGCCTCCGGTTCGTTTGTTTCGCGATGGCGCGTTCGATCCGGGAATTGCGGCGATCATATTCGCCAACGTACGCAATCCTTCTGAGCGAAAGGGTGACTTGAACGCACAAATTGCTGCAACGCGCCGAGGGTGTCTTCGACTCGAAGAACTCGCTGAAAAGTATGGAGTTGAACAGCTGTTGCAGATTATGTCCGAAATGCTCGACTATTCGGAACGCATGATGCGATCTGCTCTGAGCCAGATCCCGGATGGAGAAGCGAGCTATAAGGATGTGTTGGATGGCGACGGGATAATCGCACCAGGTGATTTGGAAGATGAGACGTTCAATATCTCAATGAAGATCGTTAAGAGCGGCAGTGAAGTTCACATTGATTTCGCAGGATCCGACCCACGGGTCGCCGGACCGATGAATGCACCGCTCACCGTGACGGCATCGGGGGTTTTCTGCGCGATCAAGATGATCGTAGATGCCAAGAACATGATCCCGCCCAACTCGGGCTGCTGGCGTCCCGTGATTATTACTGCTCCCGAAGGTTCCGTCGTAAATGCTCAGGAGCCCGCGTCCGTCGTCTACGCAAATCATGAAATTTCGCAGCGGGTTGCCGACATGGTGTTCGCCGCCATGTTCCAACTTACACCTCATAATGTTATGGCCGGATCGCAAGGCACGGGAGGTGTTGCTACTTTCGGCGGCACGGACTACCGCACAGAAGAGCGCTTTGTAAGCTACGAAGTTCTTAAGGGCGGTTTTGGGGCTCGGCCGACCAAAGACGGAATCAATGCCGTTTCCAGTAGCGTTGGAAACATGATGAACACACCAATCGAAATACTCGAAATGAGTTTTCCGCTGCGGGTCGAGGATTATGCATTGATTCCCGATAGTGGTGGCGCGGGAACTTGGCGTGGGGGTCTCGCGCCGAGACGCGCCTGGCATATTCTGCAAAGAGACGTGGATGTATCAGTTTGTTGCGAAAGAACCGTTACGCCTGCCTTCGGCTTGGATGGTGGACTTTGCGGAGCGCCTGGGCGCGTGTCGGTAAGGCTACCCGGCGGAGAGGTACGACGCGCGCCAAGCAAGGGAGCGTTCATGGTTTCCGCCGGATCAACCGTAATCCTCGAAGCGCCTGGTTCCGGCGGATTCAGTCATCCTTCCGGCCGCAGTGTCGCGAACCTGTGCGATGACCTGATTGACGGTTACGTAACCGAAGCCGCGGCAAAACGGGACTATGGCGTCGATCCGCCCGCATTGTTGAAGGAGCACGTATCCGGCCATGAGGGGGATACGACAGCGCACCAACGCCGTACAGCCACCTAGTCCGATTTGGAGACTCTGACTCTTATGGTCCTTTCGAGTTTATCGGCGGCAACGTCGGCTGGAGAGCGGGTTCGCGGCGCGCTGCACTTCAGACTGTAAACAACCGCCACGGCGGCCAGCTGAAGGAATTTCTGCGCCGCTAACCCGTTCGCTAATTGAGCCAAAATAGAAGGTAATCGATGTCCAGTTATCCGGACTTAAAGCTTTTAATTGGCGGTGACTGGACGACGACCGGTAAGAGCCAACCCGTAATTAATCCAGCTGACGAGAGCATTCTCGGGGCGGTGCCTCTGGCTGCGCGGTCGGAATTGGAAGCTGCGATGGAGGCTGCAGAAACGGGCTTCCAGGTCTGGCGACGTTTTTCACCTGTCGAACGGGCACGGATAATCTATCGCGCCGCGCAACTCCTTCGCGAAAGGATCGATGAGATCGCAATGGTGGTAACGCTCGAATTGGGCAAACCGCTGATCCAATCGCGAGGTGAGGTTTTGCGCGCTTGCGAAATAATTGAATGGGATGCCGCCGAAGGACAGCGTTTGTACGGCCGCGTCGTTCCGAGTGAGTCCGGGATACGGAAGACGGTTACTCGAGAGCCGGTGGGGGTCGTTGCCGCCTTCACGCCATGGAATTTCCCGGTTGGTTCCCCGGCACGAAAGGTGTCGGGAGCTCTATCGGCCGGCTGTTCGGTAATTCTCAAGGCGGCTGAAGAAACACCAGCCGGGGCGATGCTCCTCGCCAGGGCATTTGTCGACGCTGGACTGCCCCACGGCGTTTTGAACCTGGTATTTGGCGAGCCAGCGGAAATATCTGAATACTTGATTGCCCAAAGCGGCGTTCGCTTGGTTACATTTACGGGGTCAGTTGGCGTTGGTAAGCAGCTGACCGCCCTCGCGGGACACCATATGAAGCCGGTAATTATGGAGCTGGGAGGACATGCTCCTGTGATTGTTTGCGAGGATGCCGATCCGGTTGCCGTCGCTGAGAAGTCCGTGATGGCAAAATCACGAACTTCGGGACAGGTTTGTGTGTCTCCAACAAGGTTCCTGGTGCATGACGCTGTGTATGAGCGCTTCATGCAGTCATTTGTTGAGAAGGCAAAAGCGATAAATGTAGGACGCGGGCTCGATGATGGTGTTGAAATGGGCCCCTTGGCCAATTGCCGCCGCTTGGAAGCAATCGAACGCCTCGTTGCCGATGCAACGACGAAAGGCGCTCGGTTGATGTGTGGAGGTGCGCGGCTCGGCAATCGCGGTTTTTTCTTTCCGCTTACGGTTTTAGCCGACGTCCCAGGCGAAGCCGCTGCGATGCGGGAAGAGCCGTTCGGTCCATTGGCATTGGTAAATCGCTTCACACATTTGCAGGAAGCTGTCGCCGCGGCGAATGCCCTTCCATTCGGTCTCGTTGCCTATGTCTTCACGGAGACAATCAGGAATAGCGATTATTTGTCGGATCAATTGGAATGCGGCAATTTGGGGATAAACCACTTTGCGCCATCCGGGCCGGAAATTCCATTCGGCGGTGTCAAAGACAGTGGATACGGACGCGAAGGGGGCATTGAAGGGCCACAGCACTACACGACCATAAAAACAATTTCTCGGCTGTATTCCTAACGGCCCGTTGAAGCAGTCGCGATAGCATTGTCAGAGTAGATCAGCTTGAGCCGCCTCGCGAGGCCATTGCGTTTAGGAATGCAAAATCCCTTCCGTTGTTTCAACGGTTCGCCCGAGATCATCCGGCTCGCAGTGATGACGTGTGTTCGGTCCCCGGTGTCGCTGCGGCAGGTCAAGGACCTGCCGTCCGAACGTGGTGTGCCGTTTGCAGCGGAGATCCGGAAGCGCCGGGGTCGTCATCATTGGTATTCGAACTGGTGCCGGCATCTGGTCGACGTTTTCGGGCGGATCAATGTGGAGACGCACTATTTGTGGCGTACCGTTGATCATGAAGGCGAAATGCTTGAGTTTATTGCAACGAAACGGCGGGATCGCAGGGCTGCGCCAAGGTTTCTGAAACGCGCGATGAAGCGGTATGGCCGGCCGACTTCAATCGTCACGGACCGGCTTCGGTCATACCGGGCTGCGATGAATGTGACCGGTCATGCGGCCGCCCGGATTCGCGGTCGTTGGCTCAACAACCGGTTGGAAAATTCACACCCGCCATTCAGACGACGAGAAGCGACAATGGTGAAATTCAGGGACGTAAAGATCCAGCAAAAGTTCGCCGCCAAAAAGCGGGATTCGTACATTTTTGCATTTTGGATGTGTGGTGCTACTTGAGCGGGAGCAGTTGATAACCGAACAATATAAGCTGCGTTGTTTGAAATGGACTTGGTATTCAAACGGCGAGGTCGACGTTATTTCGGCGTTTTACTAATTTACCTGATGAAGAATGTTCATGGATTGAAAGTGCCTTGACCGGCGAAGGGGCGTGCAAGTTTGCAAGTCCGACCAAATTTCTAAGCACTTCAAACAAGATGGACCGATAGCCGCAAAGGTGCATCTTAAGATGGCCAGCTGTAAAGCGGAAAATTCGGTCCAGTGGGGAAATCGCATGACTGCCCCTTTGTCTCTCCGGCACAAGTAATCCCGATGCGAATCTATCGTATTCTATCTCGGATAGGGTTCCGGTTAATTTCTGCCGTGCCTGCACTGATAGGTGTGGTTGTATTTACTTTCATCCTAATGCGGGTCATGCCGGGTGACCCAGCAGTATTTTTTGCAACTGGGCCGAACTCCGGTGAAGCCGAAATCGAAGCAATTCGGAGGCAGTTGGGATTGGATAAACCGTTATTGGTTCAGCTGTTGTACTACCTTGGCGACATTGCAACCGGCAACCTTGGCCACTCGCTGAATACGGGGCAGCCGGTGACAAAAGATTTAATGAATCGGCTTCCCGCATCGCTTGAATTAACGTTTTTTGCTCTTCTGATTGCGCTCACATTGTCGATTCCATTAGGTGTTGTTGCAGCACTTAGACCGGGTTCACTTATAGATCACGTAATAAGACTAGTGTGTACTCTTGGAGTTTGCGTCCCAATGTTTGTTTCCGGCCTCCTGCTCATATATGTTTTCTATTATCAGCTTGGGTGGTCGCCCGATCCTACCGGTCGCTTTGATATTTTCGTATCTGCTCCCCCTAAGGTCACCGGTTTTATGTTGGTTGATTCACTCTTGGCCCAACAATATGAGAGTTTTGCGGTTGCTTTTACCCGGCTCATTTTGCCCGGTACAACAATGGCGCTGTTTGTATTGGCGCCGCTTACAAGAATGACCAGAGCTTCGATGTTGGCGGTCTTGGGTAGCGACATTGTCAGAACCGGTGAGGCCGTGGGGCTGCCACGCCAAAAGATTATTGTCGTCTACGCGCTACGTAACGCAATTCTTCCGGTTCTCACGATATCGGGGCTTGTTTTGTCGAGTATGTTGGGCGCCAACATTCTCGTCGAGAAAGTATATTCGTGGCCCGGCGTCGCGTCATATGCACTCGATGGTTTATTGGCTTCGGACTACGCGGCGGTACAAGGTTTCGTTCTTTTGATGGCAGGGCTGTGCGTGGCAATCAACCTATTGGTCGACATTCTTTATGGGATAGCGGACCCAAGAGTGTCGTTCGAATGAGCATATCAACCGTTAGCCACATCTTTTGGGTGCTTCGCCAAAACCCCATTACGGTAGCGGCATTTGTAGGCACGGGTATTATTGTAGTAATCGCGATCCTTGCGCCATGGATCGTTCCATACGATCCAACGGCAACCAATGTCGCGGGCGCCTTTCAATCTCCAAATATTCAACACTGGGCCGGAACGGATCAACTGGGTCGAGATATTTTTAGCCGACTGGTCTCATCAACTCGATTAGAACTAGCTGTCGCAGTATCGGCGGTTAGCATGTCGTGCGCGGTCGGTGTTTTGATTGGTGGAGCTTGCGGCTATGCGGGTGGATATTTGGATAAATGGATAGGTCGGTTTGTAGATATTTTGATGGCGTTTCCGCTATTCGTTCTCGCGATGGCGTTGGTCGCTGCACTGGGAAACAGCATCGAAAATGTCGTATACGCGACGGCAGTAATAAACCTGCCTTTTTATATTCGATTCGTGCGTGCAGAAGTTAATGTAAGGCGAAATACGGGGTGGGTCGAAGCGGCGCGGTTGTCCGGAAACAGCCATCTGCAAGTTTTACTACGATTTTTGCTACCAAACATTTTGCCGGCACTGTCGGTGCAGATTTCTCTGAATTTGGGTTGGGCCATCTTAAACTGTGCGGGGTTGTCGTTTATTGGTCTTGGAGTAAGGCCGCCCACAGCCGAATGGGGGATTATGGTAGCGGAAGGTGCCAACTTCATTTCGCAAGGAAAATGGTGGTTGGTTGCGTTCCCCGCTTTGGCACTAGTATCTTCAGTTCTTTGCTTTAATTTACTGGGTGATGGAATGCGCGACATTCTAGACCCTCGAATGCGCACATGAATTCCCAACTATTAGAGATTCAGGATTTACAGGTTTGTTTTTCCACGCGCCGTGGGACTGTTACAGCAATAGATGGCGTAACACTGTCGATATATCGTGGCGAAATCGCCGGCGTTGTAGGCGAGAGTGGGTCGGGTAAATCGGTAACGGCTCTCGCAGTCATGGGGCTACTGGGTCATACCGGACGCATAAGCCGCGGGAAAATCACATTCCAACAAACGGATTTGACGGCGGCGTCTCCGCAAACCATGCGATCGCTGCGGGGGTCGGCGATTTCAATGATATTCCAAAACCCGCGAGGCGCACTCAATCCAATCCGAACGATAGGGCTCCAGATAGCAGACGCGCTGCGCGCGCACCGCAACCTGTCGCGCCGCGCTGCGCGAGGACAAGCTCTTGAGCTCCTCAACGCCGTACGAATTCGCAACGCTGAACAACGTATTGATGCGCTTCCCCACGAACTTTCGGGCGGTATGTGCCAGCGTGTCATGATTGCCATTGCAATCGCCTGCGAACCCGATTTATTGATCGCTGACGAACCAACCACCGGAATAGATGCTACGACACAAAGAACGGTTCTGAATCTGATTACCGAGCTGGTAGAAAAACGTGACATGGCGATGTTGTTTATTACGCACGATCTTGGACTAGCGGCCCGATATTGCCAGCGTGTTTCGGTTATGGAACGAGGGCGGATTGTAGAGACGGCCCCGCCGCTCACGCTGTTTAGCCGACCGCAAAATGCTTATACCGCGCGCCTTGTCGCTGCTTCGCCAACACGGAACTCGACGCTCTCGAGCCTGGTGGGTGAAAACAACGACGCCGAGCAGGTTGATCAGGTAGTCTCCAAGACCGCTAAAGTTGGCAATGCCAAGGTACTATTGGAGGTCGAGCGTCTAACAAAACATTTCTCGGGCGGTGTGACAGCGGTTGAGGATGTGGATTTTCAAATCAGCCAAGGGGAGAGTGTTGGACTGGTTGGGGATTCCGGCTCTGGGAAAACAACTCTCTTACGTGTCGTAAGTCGATTGATTGACAGCAGCGCGGGCCGTGTCGTTCTTGACGGCAAGGATATAGGCAGTATCCCGGCAAGCGAGGCTCATAGATCTCTCATGCGACGGGAGGTTCAGCTCGTATTCCAAGATCCCGAAGGAAGCCTGAACCCGCGCTTTAAAGTTTTTGATAGCATCGCGGATCCCATACGACGACTTGTCGGCCGCGCAGCACCAGAACAATTGACAAGGAGAGTGGAAGATGTCGCGAGCCAGGTTGGTCTTTCGCCCGAATTGCTTTGGAGGTTTCCCCACCAGCTGTCAGGTGGCCAGATGGCACGTGTTGGTATTGCTCGTGCCATAGCAGTGCGCCCAAGTTTGGTGACATTAGATGAACCCACCGCATCACTCGATGTCTCGGTGCAAGCCACGGTTCTCAATCTCTTGCACCATTTGCGGCACGATTTCGGCATGACTTACCTGTTTGTCAGTCACGACCTGAATGTCGTTCGTATGATGTGTGATCGAATTATTGTTCTTCAAAATGGCAGAATTGTAGAGGAGGGAAAGAGTGATTTAATTTTCAAAAACCCGCAGAAGAATTACACAAAGATTTTGATAGATTCTATTTCCCATCTGGATGTGAATGAAAAGGCGGTTGGCGTTCGTGAACCGGATCGGAGTTCGTTTTGATTGCCAAGCTGGGGATGGGACTTGTCACAATAGTTCTGGTCGCCTCTTGCACTTAAGCCCTCTCCGCTCGAATTTGAGCGGGATATTTCTGCCGAGGGCTGATACCAACGGTACGAATTATTAACCTCGGTGAGCCCAGTCTCGGCGGCCGATCGACATGGTGGATTCGGGCTGCCTTCAGCTTGTTTGGGACAATGCTCTTCGGCACCCCGCCGAACAACGTCAACGCCTCACAGCGCCTCGTGGATCTCGCCGGTCTGCGGATCTACGAGAGATCCACCGTATGCCTGGCATAATCGACCTGCATGGCCGGGCCGGCTTCGTGGCGGTTGCGCCAGGTCGCGCTGGTGCGGCGCTGGAAGGCCTGAAAGCTCGTGCAAAAGGCCGATCCGGCTCGCGGGAATCCCCCGGCGGTCGTCCCCGACAGCCAAATAGTGCCCGCTTTAGAGCCGCGTCGTCCTCGTAGTCCGACGACGGCGGCCAGACCGCAAGGCCCGCCTCGCGGGCGCAACGAATAGGTCGATCCCGTCGTCTTACTGACCTTCAGCCGGTCCGCCACCTCGCGTATCGACAAGCCTTGTGCGTAACTGAGACGCGGTATTGTTCGTAGTCTTTCACGGCCGTTCGTCTCGTTTGCTTCCGTTTTGACATGTTCTCTCCCGACAAAAGCCGAGGGATAACCGCAAAACGGCGCACCCGAAATCAAACCGTCAGATGATCCCACATCGCCGTCCGGGAATTACTTACACCGCCTGTGGCGCCTGCAGCGCCGATGTGGTGCTCAACATCCTCGCCCGGTGCCGCCAACCTGAGCACCCGGCGTCCATCCTGAGCCCGGAGAGTTTGCGTCTTCGTCATCGGCCGGTGGCCGACGGCCACCGTTACGACCGCTTGAGGGAGGCCGGCCGCGGCGCGTCATGAGGTCCTGGAGATGATGAGCGCGCTCAAGCTGTCGGGCATGCCCTCCGCCTTCAACGATATCGTCGCCGACGGGCTCAAGCGCCGCCACCCGGCGCAGCAAATCATCGGCGAGCTGCTGAAGGCCGAGATCGCCGAGAAGAAGGCGCGCTCGATCAAGTGCCGGATGACCATCGCCAGCCTGCCGATGGCCAAGGAGCTGGCCGACTTCGACTTTTCCGCCACCCCGGTCAACGAACCCCTGGTCCGGGAGTTGGCCACCGGCGGCTTCCCGGACCGTCGCCATCGCGCGCGCCCGCATTGGAAACGGCGCCCGCGGCCGCTGCTATGACGTCGTCGAGCTGGTCAACCCACCGCGAGGCCGAAACCCGCACCGGTCGACAGGGACGCACCGCCGAGCGGCTCGCCCGCCGAGACCTCGCCGTCCTCGACGAACTCGGCTACCTGCCCCCTTCGCCCATACCGGCGGGCAGCTGCCGTTTGATCTGATGAGCCGCCTCTACGAGCGCACCTCGATCATCGTCACCACCAACCTCGCCTTGGGCGAATGGCCCCACGGTGTTCGGTGACCCCAAGATGACCACCGCACCGCGCGACCGCCTCAAACATCACTGCGACATCATCGAGACCGGCAACGAGAACTGGCGCTTCAAAAACCACGCCTGATCCAAGCTGCGACACGGAAACGGCCCGGTCGACCCGGTGGGTCAACAGGCCCTCCACCCCGCGCGCCGCCGCTCCGCGTATCGCAAGGCGCTACCGGGAATCTACTTGGTCACGCAACTTCAGCCTGGCGCTCGGAGCCGTGAATCTCGGCCATCACCTGCTTGAAGATTTCAATTGCCTTGTCGATCATGTCGTCATCAATGGCGTAGCAGACCCCTAGCTTAAAGACATATGGCTCCATGACATGGATAGCCAGACCATAATCGGCAACCCGACTTGCCACTTCAATCGCGGGCAACCCCAGCTGTTCGGTGCTGACTCGGCATAGATTGGTCTGGACCGTCTCCAAATCGATCGTCAGTCCGTCAACCTCGGACAGCGCTTCGGCCAGGCGGCGAGTCCGGCGATGATCTTCGGGTAGCCTGTCGACCATTTTCGTCAGCGCAATGAGACCCGCGGCAGCGAATATACCGGCCTTGTGAATCGCGATCATGCCGGTTCGCTTCGCCAGCTGCCTGACCCCGGCGATAAATTCGGCACTGCTGCACAAAACCGCCCCCATGGGAGCGCCCAAATCCTTGCTGAGCGATATAGCAATGTGGTCTGCCGGTTCGGTGAGCGCGCGAATGGGCACCCCTTGTGCGACCGCAGCGGTCGCCACGCGTGCACCGTCCAAGAAAAGATCGGCGCCGTTGCGATGGGCAAGCTCGGCCATCTGCTCGGTATATTCAGGCGTAAGGACTGTCCCGCCATAGACGTTGTGCGTGTTCTCCAAGTCAATCATGCCAACCGGCACCGTATGGCCGTAACACGATGATGCGATTACCTCTTCGACTTCATCGAAATCCATTGCGCCAAACTTGTCGCCGCGGATCAACCGGGGCATGGCGCCAGACAGATCGCTCACATGAAGATCTTCGACCCAAAAGATATGACAACTGGCTTCCATAATGACCTGTTTGCCACGCAGGTCACGGTTCATGTGCGCCAGCACCATGCCGTTGGTGGTCGTCGGCAAAAACATCGCCGCCTCTTTGCCGGTCAGTTCCGCCGCGTACGCCTCGAGTTCGTTGAGAACTTTGTCCTCCCCCGCAATCGCCATACCTGGATTGACCGCCATCATCGCTTCCCACATTTCTTGTGGCGGCTGGTGGAGAACTTCAAAACGAAGTTCTATCGGCGGCTGTCCATCCCAGATGATCTGCTGACCAAACTTTGATTCACCGAACGTTGCCATGACCTTCCTCCTCATTCTCCTAATTAAATTCGATATCGCTGTCGTGAGCCGATAGGAATATCGGGGGCCCATGCAGCCGGTTCGTATCTCCCGTTTCTCCCGTTGATTCTCCTCAGTAGAACCTCCGCACGGTCATCCGGCGACCGCCCCTGATTCCGCTTCTTCCAACCATCCTGCGGCGCGCGTTTGCGATAATACGCGATCAACCATGGAAGTAGCCATTCCGATATACGTGATCGGATCAAGTAACTCATCAATATCTTCAGAATTGAGAACTCCCACCAGTTCTTCTCTATTCAGCAAAACTTCCCGGAAAGCAAGCCCTTGCTCTACCGCTTCCATGGCCGTCTTGTAAACAATTTCATGGGCCGTTTGCTTGCCAACGTTCGCCGCAATCTTAAACATTACGCGCTCAGACATTAAAAGTCCGCCAGTACAGTCAAGATTCTGGCGCATCTTCTCAACCCGTACATTCAGGTGAGACAAAATGTATTTCATCTGAGAAAGCATAGCGCCAGCCATGAGACAGATCTCAGGAAGCGCTTTCCATTCAATCTTCCATCCAGCTCCGTCTCGTTCATGCTCCTGGATAAGCGATTCGTGCATCAGCGCAACGTTATACCGAAGTGCCCGCCCCACAGTCACGACGTTCTCTGAGAGAGATGGATTCCTTTTGTGGGGCATCGTCGATGACCCCATCTTCCCTTCAAAAAAAGGTTCTTCCAATTCGCCTATTTCGCTATGCGATAAATTAAAGATTTCGTTGGCTATCTTGGATAATCCACCACCAATAAGGCCAAGAATGCCGGCGTATTCTACGAGGCGATCGCGGGCCGGTTGCCAAGATATATCCGCCACTCCCAGTTCGAGCCGCTTCATAACGCGCTCGTCGAGCTCGAACGCATGCAGTCCAAACGATACCTTGGTGCCCACGGCGCCTACAAGGCTCCCCACGAATGTACGCGTTTCAAGCTGCGTAAGTCGTTCGTAATTGCGACCTGCCTCGGCAAGCCATATCGCGCACTTATGTCCGAATGTTATCGGGAGCGCATGCACGCCGTGAGTACGCCCTACCATTGGAGTAGATTTATAGTCGTTGGAAAGTCGAAAAAGTTCTCGACCCACTGCTTTGAGATCTCGAAGCAATATCGTATGAGCTTCTTTCAGCTGCAACATCGTGCCCGTATCGAGCACGTCCTGCGTCGTAGGTCCAAAATGTACAAACTCGCCACAATTGCCCGTGCATATTTCCTGTAACGCTCGTATTGCAGGAACAAGGGGATGCTTTGTCCGGCGAACCTCCTCGGCAATTGCCTCAAGATTTACACCGGTGACTTTTGCTTTTCTTGTGATTTCCTCGGCTGCTTCGATAGGAATAATTTCAAGCTCAGCTTGGGAGACGGCGAGCGCAGCCTCATAGTCGTACCATTTCTGTACTCGATTTTCGTCGCAAAAAACTGCGCACATCTCATCCGTGCCCCACAAGTGCTTCAACAAAATCGAATCAAAAACACCTGTAGTCATGACGAAACCTTTTTGAACTTCGACTAAATTGTCTTAACCAGATTGTCCGTGACGCCGGAGAAACAACGCAGCCACCGCAACGGCGCGGGGCTCGGCCGGAGCCCGCACCGTCTCTCCCTCGAAAGGGTCTTGCCGAAGGACAGCCACCGCTCCTTGTGATGCAGGCCCGACAACCGCGTGCCGGTCAGTGCGTTGAACGTGCGCCCGCAACCCTTGCCCCGATAACGCCGCAGACTCCGCGCCTTGGCCCGTGACACAGCCCCACGCGTATCGCAACGCGGGCAGCGGCGATCCTCATCCCACCCACAGCTCGGCGGCCGCCAACGACGCAGCCCCTTCCGGCTGCCCCGACAACACTTCTAAAGCCTCGGGTAAAGCCTCGGGGCGTTGCGCTTCGCTCAGTCCATCCACCTGCGCAACCAACCCTGAAACCCCGATCGCGCCACCGTAAGTCCTTCATCGATTTCAGACACTTTCACCAAATACGCATACGAATCGCTATTTGAGCCTTTATCTGGAACAAGCCTCGAGCAGGACCGCGGCGGCCGTCACTCCGCGCAAGCTGTCGAGGGTGTTTGCAGTGAGACTCCTGCATCGCCGTCCCCATGACGAGCTGCTCCGCCGCGGTGGAGTGACTAGAGTGATGCGAGAAAAATCACCAGTGATGTGGGAAACGGCTGCGCAGAGGGTCCTATCTGAACCGCCCTTCTTTCAACTCCCAATAGATGTCCGTTCGTTTGAGCAGGGAATCCGGTCGTACAAGGTCCCACGGTGTTTTGTTTTCTGTGTTTCTAGCTGCCGAGTCCGCTCCGGCAGCTAGTAGGGCTGCCACAACTGAAGGGTTTCTGTCGCGCTCAACCGCCACATGCAGGGGGTCCATCCGTCTTGATCCCGCACATTGACATCGGCCCCGGCCTTCAGCAGCGCCGTCACCACCGCAGGCGTGGCGCTGCTGAACACCGCCCCATGCAGAGGTGTCCATCCGTGTTCAGTCCGCGCATTGACCTCGGCCCCGGCCGTCGCCAGCGCCGTCACCACCGCAGGCGTGGCGCTGTACGCCGCCGCCCAATGCAGGGGTGTCCATCCGTTTTCAATCCGCGCATTGACCTCGACCCCGGCCTTCACCAGCGCCGCCACCACCGCAGGCGTGGTGCTGTTCACCGCCGCCGCATGCAGGGGGGTCCATCCGTCTTGATCCCGCACATTGACATCGGCCCCGGCCTCCACCAGCGCCGCCACCACCGTAAGCGTGGTGCTGAACTGTGCCGCCCAATGCAAGGGTGTCACTCCGGTTTCAGTCCGCTCGTTCGGACTCCTCGCCTTCAGGCATCGGGAGATATCCTCCGCGCCGCCCCGCATGAAGAACTCCATTGTGTTCCAGCTCTCGCACGACACCACCACCGCAGGCGGCGTGGTGCTGTTCACCGCCGCCGCATGCAGGGGTGTCCATCCGTTTTCAGTCCGCGCATTGACCTCGGCCCCGGCCTCCACCAGCGCCGTCACCACCGCAGGCGTGGTGCTGAACTGTGCCGCCCAATGCAAGGGTGTCACTCCGGTTTCAGTCCGCTCGTTCGGACTCCTCGTCTTCAGGCATCGGGAGATATCCTCCGCGCCGCCCTGCACGAAGAACTCCATTGTGTTCCAGCTCTCGCACGACACCCCAGCCGCCAGCACCGGGCTCACCCCCATCCAAGCAACAAGGCAGGCCGTGAAGATCAGCCCAATCCGTAGAGTCATTTTCCCCTTTCCCTCGCTTTACCGCCTGCACAGGGGCGGTGACTATCGTAAGCTGACATTCCCCAAATGACTTCCAAAATCGGCGCCAATAATTGCGGAACACGCTGTTTTGGGAACCCATGAACCGCTTTCCAGCTTGAACGGTGCCAGATCGGAGGGCGAATGGCCCGTGGTCGCCCAGTGTGGTTTATTTCGTTCCGCTCGCAGGGGATGGGGGCCACGTCATTCCGGTTTGGCAGCCATCGCGGGCTGTTCGTATACGGTAATGTCGGGCAAAGGCGCATTCCAGCACTCTACTTCCACGAGACAGGAATGCGCTGACGTACCTTGTCCCAAGCGTGAAGTCCCTTCATCCCTGGTCAAGACGTTCGGATTACCGTGTTTATCTAGGGCACCATTGACATCGGAGGCAGCCGGATCAAACCACGCCCCGGTTGCGAGATTGAGAACGCCCGGGCGAATGGCTTCGGTAACTACCGCACCGGCAAGACAAGATCCCCTGGTGTTGTAGACCCTAACGACAGCACCATTGGCGATACCCCGACTCTGGGCATCAATCGGATTGATCGACAACGGTTCTCGACCTTCGACCTTTGACAATCCGCTCACCAAACCGTCGTCAAGCTGGCTGTGCAGTCTCGTTGCAGGCTGTGATGACAACAGGTGAAGCGGATAGCGTTTGGCCCGCTGCGACCCGAGCCACTCTTTTGGCTCTATCCAGCAGGGGTGGCCCGGACAATCGCTATAGTTAAAGTCCGCGATTACTTCCGAATAAATTTCGATCTTTCCCGAAGGCGTATTGAGGGGGTAACGCTCAGGATCGGCGCGAAACTCCGCGAAGAGAACATATTCGTTTAACGGACGGGGAATATTCACGTATCCCTTGTCCCAAAACTCGGAAAAGCTCGGAAGCGTAACCTCAAGCGCCGCCGCTTTGTCTCTGCAGACATTGTAAGCGTGCTCTACCCATCCCCGAATGTCTCTCCCCTCCGTATACTCCTGTCGAAACCCCAACTGATCTGCCAAATCTGTGAAAATATCGTAATCGTTCCGGGCATTTCCAACGGGCGGGAGGATTTGCGGCATTGCGATGATAAACCGATCGCGCGATCCTGCCCCTACGTCGATCCGTTCAAACGGTGTCGTTGCGGGAAGGACTATGTCCGCCCGTCGCGCAGTTGCGGTCCACCAGGGTTCATGGACAATAATCGTCTTCGGCTTTGACCATGCCCTAAGTAACTTATTAATATCTTGCTGATGGTGAAATGGGTTTCCACCGGCCCAATAGACCAGTTCAATCTTCGGGAACGTAATCACCTTCCCGTTGAATTCAATTGCATCGCCAGGTCGTAGGAGAAGGTCGGAAACACGGGCTACCGGTATTGAAATGTCAATCGGATTAACCCCTTCGTCCATGGTCGGAGCCGGCAGGTGGTAACGAGGTGTACCCATCCCATTGATCGACCCATATCCAAATCCAAATCCGCCGCCCGGAAGACCGACCTGCCCAATCATTGCAGCCAGCGCTGAAATCGCCCAGTAGGGCTGCTCACCGAAGTCGGCTCGCTGCAATGACCATGTGGCGCTTAACATCGTACGTCCACGTGTCAAACGCTGCGCCAGATCTCTTATCGTCTCGACATCAACGCCTGTTATCGAAGCGGCCCATTCTGCCGATTTAGGCTGCCCGTCGGTTTTCCCAACCAAGTAATCACGAAACCGTTCGTAGCCGCTCGTGTACTTGTCAAGAAACCGGCGATCCACCAAATCTCCGACCTCGATCTCATAAGCAATCGATAGGATTAACGCCGTGTCCGTATTTGGACGGATAGAAATCCAACGGTCCTGCATAAAGTCCGTTGCTTCACACTGAATTGGCGATATCGAGATGAATTCGACGCCCGCCGCGGTGGCCTGCTTGAGCCACTCGGTATACTCATGCGAACCGGCACCTCCGGATGTGACCTGTGCGTTCTTTAAATTGAAACCTCCAAACATCACCATGACGTCAGTATTTTTGATAATGCTCGACCAATCCGTTACAGGGCCGGCCACCGGCGCGATGGTCCCGACAACATGCGGAAGCAATACCGCAGCTGCGCCCCAGCTATAATTCGTGACCTGTTCCACGCAACCACCAAACCCGTTTAGAAACCGGTGTAGTAAAGTTCGCGCGTGGTTGATACGGCCTGCGCTCGCCCAGCCATATGAACCGCCGAAAATCGCTTGATTACCGTGTTCGTCTCGAACGCGTCTCATCTCGATCGCGACGAGCTCGAGTGCCTGGTCCCACGAAACAGGGACAAATGGTTGGACGCCCCGAAGATGTCCCGTGTCCCGTTCCCCGCGCAGGTATCCCTCGCGTACCATCGGCTCTTGGATTCGGCTCTTCGCGTGGACGGCGCTGGGGATCGAATGAATTAGTTGGGAAGGATCGGCATCTTCGGCAAAGGGTTCGATCGCGACGATCGCTCCGTCATCGACTTCTGCATTGAACGCACCCCAATGAGCCACAGACGTGAGATAGCTACCGGTCAAAGGAACACCTTCATCATACTTAAGAGATACGCCGAATACTTAAGATTCGCCGAGAACAAGATCTTGCTGCGACATCGATATCCAGCATGCCATCAATCGTGATCCCTGGGGAGATAAACTTGAAGGCGCCTCGAAGAATGGGCCGATTGGGATGAGGACCGCGTTGTAATCAGGAGGAGCGAAGTTTCTCCAGATGACACTGGGTTACGCTCATATCGGCGAAAATGGCGACATCGGGCATGGGCGAGATCTCGCCGTGCGCCGCCATCAGCGCCAGGGTTGTCGACCGCACGCCGGCGGCGGGCGATAACCACGTGAAGGGCCTCCTCTCCTTCTCGTTCGGCCGGCTCCGGTGACTTGAGTTCCGGCGTTCGCGCCGAGACCGATGCCTACGGACCGCCGTCGGACGAATTCGCGGATAATCCGTTCCGGCCGGTCGTCGACCTGACCGCCTCGTTCTCGGGTTCTAACAGGCAATTCCGGAGCCTCAGCTTCAACGGCATGCCGGTCGTCGTGATGACAGCGAAGCGCAATACGGCCGACGGCGACCATCTCGATGTTCTGGTCACCCTCGTCGAGGCCTGGGAGTCCAAGCACTACCCAATCGACCTGCCGGATCCGATTGCCGCCATCCGCTACCACATGGAGCAGAACGGGCTGGCGGCGAAAGATCTGGTGCTCTAGCTGTGATCTTTCAATAGGTTGTCCACTTGGTCCTGACCGAGGAAGCTGATGTTTGACCATTCATCCGTTTCCGAGGAGGTGCACGCCGAGCGCCGCGACCTGCGCCGCCGACCTTGATGGGCTTTTGCACGCTCCCGACCCTTTCGTTACACTCACCGCAAAGAAAGGATTGCACCAAATTCTTTCGTTGCGATGAAGCCAAGGTAAAGAATCGTTTCGCAACATGCCACCGCAACGCGCAGAAACACGCTTGGGCAAGCATGTCGTGACAACGGTCGCGGGCGAGAGGACGGAAGCCTTTATCCCGCCGCCGCTGCCGCCCGAGCCGCCCGTACGAATGAACATGCTCTACCGATTGCTGGAACGGGCGAACCGGGCGATCGGCCGCCTGGACGGTGTAACGTCGGTCCTCCCGGGTACCCCGCTCTTTCTTTACATGTACATCCGCAAGGAAGCGTTGCTTTCATCCCAGATCGAAGGAACGCAGTCCTCCCTTTCGGACCTGCTGCTGTTCGAGAACGAAGGGGCGCCGAGCGCGCCTCTGGACGACGTTCGGGAGGTTTCGAACTACGTCGCGGCCATGGACCATGGCCTCGCCCGGATTCGAGGAGACTTTCCGATCTCGCTCCGCCTCATGCGGGAGATCCACGAGGTCCTGCTGACCACGGGCCGCGGCAGTACGAAGCAGCCCGGCGAGTTCCGCAGCTCCCAGAACTGGATCGGCGGTACCCGCCCCGGGAACGCTCTGTTTGTCCCGCCGCCGCCGGATCACGTCCGGGACCTGATGTCGGATCTAGAGAAATTCATTCACCCCGACACGCCAGAAATCCCGTTTTTGGTCAAAGCCGGCCTGCTTCACGTCCAATTCGAGACCATCCATCCGTTCCTCGACGGCAACGGCCGTCTCGGACGGCTCTTGATGACGTTCCTGCTCTGTGCGCAGGGGATACTGAAAGAGCCGGTCCTCTATCTCAGCCTCTACTTCAAGACGCACCGCCGCCAGTACTACGACCATCTCCAACGGGTCCGTGAGCAAGGCGATTGGGAGACGTGGCTCGAGTTCTTCCTGGAGGGGATTGCCGAGACCTCCGCACAGGCGGCCGACGCGGCGCAGGAGATCATGAACCTGTTCGACGGCGACCGCGGTCGCATCGAGAGCCTCGGCCGTTCGGCCGCATCGGCACTGCGGGTTCACCAGTTGCTGCAACAGCAGCCTCTCATCGCAATTCCGGACGCGGCCCAACGGCTTGGAATATCCGCACCGACGATCGGCAAGTCGATCCGGCATATGGAGCGGTTGGGCATCGTTCGCGAGATCACCGGAAAACAGCGCGGCCGCCGGTTCGTGTACGACACCTACCTGGCGATCCTGAATCGCGGAACCGAACCTCTCCCGCGATTCTAGGCAGGGATTGAGCAATGTTCTCAACACGGGAGTGAGAAATGACGGATGCATACGGATTGAGTGAATTTGCCGACGAGGTGCGGGCCAGCATCGCCAATCAGCAATCGCCGGCGGCGGCGTTGGCGGCGCTGTCGCCCGGGTTCGGGCATCTGCTCGCCAACCCGACCTTCCTGCGTGAAAGAATCGAGGAAGTCGGAGCCCATAGCGACGAAGTCTGTTTGCACGCGGAGCCGGACCAGGGCTTCGTCGTGCTCGCGAGAGGGATCTCGCAGAAGCAAACCAACCAGGGAAAATCGCATGCCGTGGTGCCGCACGATCATGGTCCCTTGTGGGCGCTCTATGGGATTTACGAGGGCAGCTCCAATCTGCAGCGTTGGGAGCCCGATAGATCGGAACAATCCGGTCCTTTCCCGGGTCTGAGATTGGTATCCGAGCATCCCGCGAGCGCCGGTGGGATGGATGCCATCGAACCCCACAACATGCACCTGCCGGCACACACGCCGGGCGCCGGAACGATTATCATCGTGGTCTATAACAAACCGCTCGAGTCGGTGATGCGCCGGGGCTATGTCGCGGCGGCGCAAACCGTGGTTGATTTTCAAGGGGTTTTTCCGCCGCTTGAAGTGCCCGCCTAGTCCGTGTCGTTCCGACCTTTCGGCGACGTGACCGGCTCAACCGCCGAGTTCGAGATGGAGCTCGGGGGCACCGTTGTTATTGAGGGGCCGCCGGTCGGCGGCGGTCTGGTCTCGCGCCGTTCGCGGCCGGTTTCGCGATCCCGTTTGGCGGCCTGCGCATGCCGTTCATCGCCTACGGGCAGGTCATTCTGCCGGGTGCGTACGGGATTTGGACGGCGCATGCCACCTTCGACCGTCAATGACCCTATTGCCACCGTTATCGCTATTGCTGCCGTGATCGCTGCTCTGGTAATAGCGCCGTTGCCGTGGCGAACGGAGCGATTGCGGTTCCGACGGCTCTACATCCCACCCATTTCCGGTCATCATTTGTCCAATCCCGACGATCGGTGTCACTCAGGTCCCACACACGCTATTTGCCGACTATTTGTACGATCGCGTCCGCCTGTTCGGCATCGTCAACACTTGGTATTGCGGCGCCGATCTCCATTGCGATCACCTTTGCCGGGTTGTTTTCGGCCGCGCGTTGCGCGCGATCGTTCAGGATCGCGAAACGGCGATGCCGATGGGGTGTCGACATCGTCAAGCTCAGCCGCAACGCTTTCTTCCTCGCCGCATCGCTGGGCGTGCTGGGCGGCATGATCGATACCCCGGTATCGTCATTTGCCCCGACCTCGCACCGAACCTGGCCGGTATCCTATTCGTGATCATGCCGGCTGGCGGCGTCGGCAGCATTTTCGGCTGCATGCCGATCGGCCTAATTATCGGTTTCGTCCAAGCGGCAGCGCCGTTGTTCATGCCGCCCTATCTCATCGACCTCTTCATCTACGTGTTTCTGTTTCCGGGCTTGCCGGTAAGACCAGAAGGGTTGTTTACGCGCCAGGGCAAAGAGAAAGGGCGGTCCGAACAAGACCGCCCTCCCGATCATGCGATGAAAGCTGAGTTCAGCCGCTCAAAGCGCCGCTTGCCTTGGCGGTATGGGTTGCGATCGCATCCATCAAAGCCGGTGACAGGCAATCGTAGGGCTCCAACCCGATCTCTCTAATCCGGGCGCGAACGCCGTCCATGTCATCGGGACTGGTTCCCGCTTCGATGATCGAAGAAACGAACGCCGCGAATTCCGGCGCCGACCATCCATCTGTTCCCGACAACTCGGTGTGAATGAAATCAAGGCCGAAGAAGGGGTGACCGTCGCTGTGGACGCGACCGTACATGTGCGTGCCGCAGTCCTGGCAGGCATAGCGATGGATCGCTGCCGAGCTGTCGACGATCGCGAGTTTTTGTTCATTCGCGGTAACGCTAACCGCGTCTTTGGACACCACCGCGACTTGCGAGAATAGCGCGCCTTCGGGCTTCCAGCATTTCGTGCAGCCGCACACATGGTTGTGTGCCGACTGACTCGAGATCGTAACCTCGACGGGGTCTTGCGCACATTTGCACGTCAGCGTGCCGCCCGAGAAACCATCGGATCCAGGCTTGAGTCCTTGATCCACGGCGGGATGAATAGAGATTGCCATTGTCGATTCCTCCTTGTCGTTGTTATCTCGAGAATCTCACATCGATCATTCCCGAGCTAGCCATTTCGCGGTTGATGTTAGCCGCAAGCGCAACAACTTTCTCGGATTGGTTGTCGCACCTCGCCCGCGAAACCGGTTTATGCGGTGCGGTGGATGAGGTGGTAGCCGAATGCGGTTTCGACAACGTCACTGACATCGCCAACGCCCATCCCGAATGCGGCTTGCTCGAATTCCGGCACCATCTGGCCCCGACCAAACTCACCCAAATCGCCGCCTTGGCTGCTGGACGGGCAGTCGGAGTGTTCCTTGGCGAGCGCGCCAAACTCGGCACCGTCGGCGAGTTGCGCCTTGAGACCGCCGATTTCCTCGAGTGCGTCATCGCGCGAACGCACCGAGTTCGCGTTCTGCGATCCGTCAAATGAAAGAAGAATGTGCGAGGCGCTAACTTTGTCAGTCATGATTCCCTTCCCCATCTAAAACAACGTAACGGCTCCGCCGCCGGAACGTGCGGCCTGTAAGCATGCACAATACGCTGCGCTTCAGCTAGCCAGCGGCAGATGGCTGAAAATGAAAATGCCGTTGGCAGCAAATCCATGCCGCAACGGCATTAACGGGGAGAGTGATCGGACGAACGCCTGTGCCATTCCGGTTCCTCGAGAATATGGTGCACGATATGCCGACCGGGTGAAACCGGCAGCCGGCCAGGTCGGCTACAGCTCAGCGCCGCCACCGGAACCGCACGGTCTCGTGGCAGACGTCGATGCCGCGCTCGAACAGCAGATCCTCGACCCGTCTCGGCGACAATGGGTGGCGGACATATGGCATCACCGCGAGGCCGATGATTTCCGGCGAACTGTTGAAATAACGGAAGGGATTTCGCATCCGGCAAAACTATGGATGCCCCTTCTGCCCATCAATCCATTTTTTGTCTGACAACGCCCTCCCCATCAATGATCGAACCAGCTCAATTATTTCAATCGGTCGGGATTGTGCTCTCAGTTAGTCAGCCATTGACTTTCAATTGGTCGGGAACCATCTTTCAAATGGGCAAACGGTCGGGATCGCAACATGTATCCACGCTTCGTCAAACAACGGGTCCAGGAAGCCCTGATCGATACCAGGGTCGTGCTGCTTTGCGGCCCCCGGCAATCAGGAAAGACGACGCTGGCGCGGCAGATTGCAGACGAAGCCATCCCGTTCGTAACCCTCGACAACGCTACGACCCTCGACGCCGCCTTGGCCGACCCGGTCGGCTTCCTGCGCGGTCTCGACCGGGCGGTTATCGACGAGATCCAGCGGGCGCCGGACCTGATCCTGGCCATCAAGACCGCTGTGGATACCGATCCGCGCCCTGGGCGGTTCCTCCTCACCGGCTCGGCGAACCTGATGACGCTACCGCGCGTCGCGGACTCACTTGCCGGCCGCATGGGTATCATTCGCCTGCTGCCCCTGGCCCAGGCGGAACTTCACGATGCACGCCCATCCTTTCTCGACAGGGTGTTTGCGGGCAAGATTCCAGCATCCCGAACCCCGATCGTTGGCGACGACCTCGCGGAAACCGTTTTCGCGGGTGGATACCCCGAAGCGTTGACCCGGTCTCGATGGCGGCGGCGCCAGGACTGGCATTTGGATTACATCGAGGCGATCGTCCAACGCGATGTCCGCGACATCGCCCGGATCGAGCAACTGAGCTCGATGCCGCGGTTGCTGCGGGTACTCGCCGAACACGCGGGGCAGCTTGTGAACTACTCCGGGTTCGGCGCACCGCTTGGCATGAACCACGTTACCACGCAAAAATACATGGGCGTCTTCGAGAACCTCTTCCTCGTACATACGCTGCCGCCCTGGTACACAAACACCCTGAAACGCCTCACAAAATCTTCCAAGCTGCACTTCCTGGACGCCGGATTGCTGGCCGCGTTGAGAGGAATCAGGCCCGATCACCTTCGCCGCGACCGGACGCCATTCGGACCGTTGTTGGAAACCTTCGTTCTAAGCGAGCTTCTCAAGCTCGCGACCTGGGCCGATGACCGCTATGCGTTTTCGCACTTCCGCGACAAGGAGCACAACGAGGTCGACATCGTGATCGAAAACGGACGCGGACAGATCGTCGGGGTCGAGGTGAAAGCGTCCGCGACCGTTTCCGCACGAGACTTTTCCGGCCTCCACCGTCTTGCGGCGGGCGCCGGCGAGAGGTTCGTGATGGGGCTGGTCCTGTACGATCACGACAGTAGCGTTCCATTCGATAGCCAGATGGCCGCCGTTCCGATCTCGGCGCTGTGGTCGTAATTTCGAGCAGTGCACCGAGTGTCGTTCGTTTGAACCGCTGCTGAACGCATTGTCAGACTAACTGGACAGGACTTTTAGAACCTACAATCGAGCGGCCTTCAGACGGCTAGTTGATGCCACTCTGCCAGGGCGGCGGCTCGTTTCTGTTTGAAAATATCGCGGCGGTTGAGATGGCGCCGGTGGTTGAAGCGGTAGTCGATCGAGGCGTGGACGGCGGCGAATTTCTGCAGGGTCTTTACATCCCTGAATTCGATCATCGACCGTTCCCGTCGCCGGAACGGCTGGTGTGAATTTTCCGCCCGGTTATTGAGCCAACGACAGCAGGTCTGGGCGGCCGCACTTCATCGCCGCCCGGTACGACCAAGCCTGTCCGTAACGATCGAAGCCGGCCGGCCATAGCGTTTCATCGTGCGCTTCAGGAACTTCGGCGCTGACCTGCGATCCCGCCGTGTCGCGGCAAAAACCTCAAGCACCTCCCCTTCGTGGTCGACCGCGCGCCATAGACAATGTGTCGCGCCGTCGATGCGGACAAACACCTCATCAAGATGCCGGCGCCGGTTCGAATACGAGCGATGACGAGCCCGGCGCTTCCGGATCTCCGCGGCAAACAGCGGACCGAAGCAGCGCCCCCGGAACCGCACGTTCTCGTGGCAGACGTCGATACCGCAATGAGCGACAGCTGCACCGAGTTTTGCGAGTTTTGCGAGTTTTGAATGAGTATGTCACCGACTTCAATCGCTGGCGCCCGCACCGAAAGGGCACCGAAATCATGGGGAGACCCGTCCTCGGCGGGTTGCATCACCTGTGGCTGCGCGTCCCCGACATGCATCGCGGCGCCTCGTTTTTCGAGAACTGCGGGAGAAGCTCATCAAGATCGGTGCGAAGATCGTCCGCCACGGCCCCTACGTCGTGTTCCAGATGGCCGAGGTCGCGATTCCGCGTGAGCTGTTCGCTAACATTCTGCGCCGTATCGACCGGCTCAGACCCAAGCCAGCTCCGGTATGAGCGACGGGACCCCGATCCTTCGCGTCGCCGCTGACAGGATCTGTGCGCCCGGATCGCCGATAAAACAAGCCATTCCGCGCTACCAACGCCGCCAATTGGTCCTCAATCATCCGGATCGGCGCGAAGATGGCCGTCATTCGAAGGCGGGTTGCACGTCGAGCGGTTTCGAGTCACGTTCAACGGGCTGGAAGGATTCCATATGGGGAATCCCGGATGAACGGATACGGGTTCCAGAATTTTGAGTTTCGGCCTCCTGTATCGACAGACGCGTAGAGGCCGTTCCCACAGAAACTCCAAGGAGGAACGGCTTTGATTTAGTCCGTCGATCCCAATGGGAGGGAGACTGCCATGCTGATTGGCGTTCCGAAGGAAAGCAAGCCGCACGAGCACAGAGTCGGCATGACCCCTATGGGTGTGCGTGAAGCAGCATACCACGGCCATGAAGTGATCGTCGAACACAGTGCTGGTCGTGCAATCGACCTGAATGACGAAGACTATCGGAGGGCCGGGGCGGAGGTGGTCGGCGACGCGAGCGAGGTGTTTTGCCGTGCCGAATTGATAGTCAAGGTAAAGGAACCGCAGGCTCACGAACTCGCGCTGTTGCGTGAGGGTCAGGTGCTATTCACGTATCTGCATTTGGCACCCGACCCAGAGCAGACGAAGGCGCTGATGGACAGTGGTTGTATCGCCATCGCCTATGAGACGGTGACCGATCCCCGTGGTGGTCTTCCTTTGCTGGCGCCAATGAGCGAGGTCGCTGGACGCATGTCGATCCTGGTGGGCGCACAATGCTTAGCCCTGGAAAAGGGCGGAAGAGGGGTTCTTTTAGGCGGTGTTCCGGGCGTTCCGGCGGCTAATGTCACCATAATTGGCGGCGGAGTAGTGGGGTCTAACGCAGCCCGTATGGCCGTGGGTCTTGAAGCGAGAGTCACGGTGATCGACCAGAGCTTGCGTCGGCTTCAGCAGCTGGACCAAGCCTTTGGGGCTTTGCTGCAAACCCTCTACTCGACTGTCGATGCGGTAGAAAACGCAGTGCTCGACTCCGATCTCGTGATTGGTGCTGTACTGGCGCCGGGCGCAGCCGCGCCCGAGCTTGTAAGCGAAGAGCTGGTCAAAGCGATGCGCCGTGGTTCGGTAGTCGTCGACGTCGCCATCGATCAGGGCGGCTGCATAGCCACAAGTCGACCCACCAGCCACATCGACCCCACCTACTTGCAGCACGACGTGGTGCACTACTGCGTCACAAACATGCCGGGCGCAATGGCCCGAACTTCGACTTTTGCGCTTACTAACGCCACGCTTCCATTCACTCTCGCCTTGGCCAACAAAGGTTATCGGCAAGCCATGTTGGAGGATCCCCACTTGAGGGCCGGACTCAACGTCCACATTGGGCGCATTACCTGCGAACCGGTGGCGCAAAGTCTGGCGTTCGAGTACCAGCGGGCGGAGGAAGCTCTGGCGGCGTGAGGTGGATCAACGTGCCGACTGCGTTCAAAACGAGAGCCGGACAGACGAGAGCTTCGTACTGAAATTGGCATCAGCTCAACTTCGTCCAGCAAGCGGCTCTTCGAGAAGTTCATCCGGCCGTACGCGTGATGCTCCGACCTGGTCATATCCGATCTTAAGGGTTTGACGGGGAGTGTTAACAGCCTGCAGGCTCTCTGAGCCCGAGGCGGCGCTTTCGACCTATCTCTGTCCGTACACGATCAAGGAAGTGATTTCCTTTGAATGAGTATGTCGCCGACTTCAATCACCGGCGCCCGCACCGATCGATCGGACAACGAGCGCCGTGTGCGGCGGTTGCTCCAGCGCGCGGCCGAAACCGAAAGGGCACCGAAATCATGGGGAGACCCGTCCTCGGCGGGTTGCATCACCTGTACGAGCTTGCCGCATGACAGGCCGGAGGGTGTTTTTGCGTCCTGCGGCGCCTATCCGACGTACCGGAAGCTCTCGATATCGTCGAGGTACATTTCGCGGAGCGTCTGGAGAAAAATCGCGCGGGCTTAGCCGGACGCCAACCGCCGAGGGCGACGAGCGCAGCAAGGACCGACATTCAATTCGGGTGACGGGAGAAAGCACCGCAGTTTCCCCGACGGCAAGAGCGCCCGGGTAAACGCCTATTGCTTCAGGGGTGAGAGGCGGAACTTGGGGGTTCCGTCGGCTGGGATCACACCATTGCGCCAGTTCTCGAAAAACGAGGCGCCGCGATGCATGTCGGGGACGCGCAGCCACAGCCGCAGCAAATGGCGGCGGCGCTCGGGCTCGGGCCAATCTTCGAACGCGGTACGGTTGTGGAGCACCAAACCGTTGTTCAGAAGCTGGATGTCGCCGGGCTCGAAGTCCATGGCGAACTCGATCGGCGGACAAACCTCTTCGAGGTAGAGCAACGCCTCGCGCTGTCGTGCGGTCATCGCCGGCGCCTCGGGGAGCTCGTGACCCTTGCGGATATGAAGAAAGCCGGCCGCGCAGTGCAACCCCTCGCCGGCCCTCTCGAACACGTTGGCAGAATACCATCGGCGTTGCCCGGCGGCCTCTTCGCCGAGCCGCGAGTAGCAAAACGGCCCGCATAAGACTTCGAGCAGATCGGGGCGGTTGGCGCCGATGGCATCATGCAAGGCCATCGAACTCACCAGCTTGGAAAGCCCGCCGCTTTTCGATTTTTGCAGGCACATCAGACCGACGATGTCGCACTGATCGCAGTGATAAGCGAGCTGGGCGTTGGTGTCGTAGCCGCGCGTGGTCGCCGCATCGACATCGCGGCCGAGATCGGCGACATGACCGATCATATCGCCATGCGAATTGTTTGGTATTGGGTGCCCCAGGACGTTACTGAGCAGCCAGTAAGCGATGAAGGCGTCGCGTCGCAGCCACCCGTCGACGGGCAGTCCGCGCAGCACGACGAATCCCTTGCCGTCAACCAATTCCCGGCGGATCTCATCAGCCAGGCGGGCGATCGTTGGCTCGGCGATGAGATCGTCGAGCGGGCAGGTTCGTAGGGCGCTCAGTTCGTTGTCAATGCGCGCGACGACGTCTGCGGCCGCCGTCGCCAGCGCGGCGATTTCGTCCGCCTCGATGGCACGCCACCATTGCGTCGATGCCATCGACCGACCGGTCCAGTGTGCCGGATGGCCGGCGTAGGATGGGGTTGGGATCGCTTTTAAACCGGGCTGTGGCATGGCTTTGTCTCACGCGAGCACTTTAATAGCTCGGGCGTTATTTCGACAAATCCGCGAACCGCGGCCACGAACGCCTCGAGATCATCCCACGGAATCGCCAGCCTCATGCTCCTTCAGCACGCCGACAATCTGTTCTTCGGTGAAACGTTCGCGCTTCATATCGAGTTCTCCTTCCTAAAGTCTCCTCAGGAAAACTCTCAACCGCAATGGCCCGGATCACGGGGAGAAGGTCATCCCGAACCCCGATCGTTGGCGACGACCTCGCGGAAACCGTTTTCGCGGGTGGATACCCCGAAGCGTTGACCCGGTCTCGATGGCGGCGGCGCCAGGACTGGCATCTGGATGGCATTCCACGTGCCGAGCAGCCAGCTCGTCCGGGTCCTTGGCGACCTCGCCGCGGCCCTCAAGCACGGCAGCGTCCTGTTCTGCTCGAACCCACGGGGCAACAACGAGGAAGGATGGTCCGGTGGGCGCTACAGCTGCTTCCATGATCTCGAAACGTGGCGCGTCTACGTCACAACCGCAGGCTTTCGCGAGCAGCACTACTACTACCACCCGCCGGGCCGGCCGCGGGCGGAGCCGCCGTGGCTCGCCACGGTCTGGCGCAAGTGCCCGGGGATTGGCCCCAATAGCGGCCTGTTGCACCATGTCCACCGCCCCAATTCCCAACGCCAGGTTGACCGTGATGATCCAGCTGATCTGGTTGGAGCGCCTGAGCCGCGACCTGTGGTGTGCCGGCATCGAGCCCCCTGACCGGCGCCCTGCTCGGCCAAGCGGTTGTAACGCGCGGTGGTCTGCGCCTGAGCGTGGCTGGAGTTGCCCCTATTTGACCGGACACCTCGGCGGGTTAGAGGACTCTCCTGAACTCGCGAGGCGAGCGCATTCTGAGCCCTGAGGCAAGGGTGGTTCTCGTTGCAATCCTCGAACCATCCGGCGATCTGATCCAGCGCGGTCGCGGCGTCTGGGATCGGGTGGAGTTGCTCTCAAACGTGGTATCGTTCATGTGGGCAGGTCACTTCTCGGTAGGCTTGATCTGCTATCCTGCGAGCCTGCCGTGGAACGGCTACGACAACAACACAGCCCGGCTGACCACCAGCGTGCTCCGCCGCTTGGTCGACCCGACACCGTTATGAGGCCGGGTGATGGGCAAAACGTGGCACGACGCCCCATGCCGGGGGCCGGAGCGGGACCGATATGTCAATACTGCTCAGACACGTCAAGCTGCGTAATTACAAGAGCATCGGCCGGTGCAAGGTCGACCTCGCGGAATTGAACTTGCTCGTCGGCCCCAACGGGGCCGGAAAGAGCAATTTCATCGACGCGCTGAGGCTCGTGTCGGAAAGTCTGAGAGAAACCCTCGAATACGCCATTCGGCAGCGCAGCGGCATCGGGGAGGTCAGGCGGCGCTCCGGCGGTCATCCCAACCACTTCGCTATCAGCCTTCGGCTTCGCCTCGAAGAGACCGTGAATGCGTCGTTCGCATTCCAGATCGGCGCTCTGCCTGAGGGTGCTTTTCGTGTTCAGCACGAGCAAGCGCATATCTCGGGTCAGGGCCTCGAAGAGGCCTATTACGACGTTCAGGACGGCGAGCTACAACGTGCGAGCACTCAACTCCAGGCGCCGCCGAAAATATTGGAGGATCGTCTGTATCTGAGCGCCGTATCGGGCTTGCCCGCTTTCCGGCCCTTGTTCGACGCGCTGTCCCGGATGGGGTTCTACAACATCAACCCGGCCGAGATCAGGGAACTCCAACCGCACGATCGAGGAGAGATCCTTTCCCGATCCGGTCGCAACCTCTCCTCCGTCGTCAGGCGCTTGAAAGACGAGAGCTCCGACTCCATCACCCGCGTCGAGGACTATCTTCGGCGGATCGTTCCCGGTATCGACGGCGTCGAGCATCGGCCCCTGGGACCGCGAGAAACCCTGGAATTTCGACAAGAAGTCCAGGGACAGAAGCATCCGTGGCGGTTCTACGCAGCCGCGATGTCAGATGGCACGCTGCGCTCTCTCGGTGTTCTCGTCGCCCTGTTCCAATTCACGGGAAACCAACACGGGTCGGTCCCCTCGTCGTGGTAGAAGAGCCGGAAAGCACCGTTCATCCGGCGGCAGCGGCGACGATCATGGACGCCATTCTCGAAGCCTCGAAGCGAGAGCAAATCATCGCGACCACGCACAGCCCGGATCTGCTCGACCATCTCGGGCTCGAAAGCAGCAACATTATTGCCGTTACGAAGACGGAAGGAGAAACCCAGTTGGCACCGGTCGATGCCGCCTCCATCTCGGTCATCAGGGACAAGCTTTACACACCCGGCGAGCTCTTGAGGGACAATCAACTCCAGCCGGATCCGGCTCGAAAAAACGATACACTGCGTCAATCGGATCTATTCCCGCGGATATAGAGCCGTGTTGTCCATGTATCCAATTGTAGAGAGACATGGAGACGTACACGCCGTTCCGATATTGCTTCGTCGATTTGCGCACGAGGTGTTTGGAGAATACGATTTTCGCGTTCTTCCCGCGCATCGGCTGCCGAAAGGGAGAATGATCTCCGGATCCCATCTGGAGAGTGCTGTTACGCTCGCACGGCGGAAATTGGAACAGCATGACGGGCGGCGCGCCATATTGATCATTGGCGATGCGGACGATGACTGCCCCGCGCAGGAGGCGCCGAAATTGCTGGCGCGTGCAACGCTTGCCGCCAAGCTCATTCCGGTCAGCGTGGTGTTCGCCAAGACCGAATACGAAACCTGGTTTCTCGGGGCCGTTCGCTCGCTTCGCGGCGACGGGCAGATCACGGACGACGCGTCTCCCCCGACGGACCCAGAGGCAATCCGCGGTGCCAAGGAGTTTCTCGAGCGGAATTGTATGGCAGCAGGGGCAACCTATAGCCCGACGGTCGATCAACCCGCTCTGACCTCTCGGTTCAGCTTGGAGGAGGCCCGGCACACCTGCCCCTCTTTCGACAAGCTGTGGCGAGACCTCCAGGCCATGTTTCAACAGCGGAGCGGACCATGCCCGGTTATGTGATCGCCGACGTGGCGGTGACCGATGCGGAGAGCTATGCCGAATACCGGGCGCTGATCCCGGCCACGACAAGAGATTCGGCGCAACGCTATGGCATCGAGCCACGGCGGAGACGCTGTCTCGGCCAGCTAGCGTCTCCTCCACAATCTGGAGTTTCTCCTCCGCTGTCCAACGCCAGCCGCGTTCCGTCCCGGTGATTATCTCGATGGGCTGATATCATCCAACATAAGCATGTGCCTCGAGGATATCCCCAAGCGTCCTTCAGTATGCCAAGTGTTCCGTCAAAATAGGGCCAGTGCACAGTAGGGCGGGGCCGACGGTCGGAAGCCGGTCGAGAGTCCTTGCGGCCGCGCCGGGTCCGTGCCCGAGAACCCGTTCCGCCACCGATGTGGGCAACCGGGTTGCGCTCTCTTCCAGCTGCTGATCCGGGAAGCGCGTTCGCATGCGCAAATAGCGTTGCATGCCTGACATCGCCGGCGCCGCTTTTCGTTGCCCGCGGGTACGACCTGACTTAGGCTGCGCTACGTGGTGACATGTAGGCCAAGAAAGAAATACCGGCCAAGAATACACACCGGGGGGTCATCGCGACGGGACGTTCCGCCCGGTCGGTCCCCGGCCTCAGGAGGAACCCATGAAACAATCCAATATCGTGGCGACCAAGGACCAGCTCTGCCGGATGTATGAGAACATGGTCAAGGCACGCTACTACGAGGATACCATTGCGGCGATCTATATGGAGGGGAAGACTCCCGCGTTTGACATCGGCGCCGGCACCGTGCCTGGCGAGATGCATCTGGCGGCGGGCCAGGAGCCCTGCGCCGTGGGTGTGTGCGCACATCTGCGGCTGGACGATTCGGTCACCGCCACCCATCGACCACACCATGTCGCCATCGCCAAGGGCGTCGACCTCAACCGCATGACCGCGGAGATTTTCGGCAAAAAGGACGGCTTGTCCGGCGGCCGCGGCGGCCACATGCATTTGTTCGATCCGGCGGTCAATTTCGGTTGCAGCGGCATCATCGGTGAAAGCGCCGGCGTCGCCGTCGGCGCTGCCATGGCAAGAAAGATGCAGGGCACCGACGGCGTCGCGGTATCCTATATGGGCGAAGGGGTGACGAACCAGGGAGCGTTTCACGAGGCGGTCAATCTTGCCGCCGTGTGGAAGCTGCCGGTGCTTTTTGTGGTCGAGGACAACGGCTACGCCATCTCGGTGACCAAAGACGCATCGACTGCGGTCAAGCGCAACAGCGACAGGGCCGCCGCCTACGGCATCCCCGGCGAATATATCGAGAACAACGACACCATGGCGGTGTTTCGGGCGGCCGGGGAGGGAATCGCGCGGGCCCGGGCCGGCGAAGGACCGATGTTGATCGAGATCGAGACCTATCGTTATTACGGCCATTTCCAGGGCGACGCCGAGGCCTACCGCCCGGCAGGCGAAGTCGAAGAACTCAAGGGCAAGGATCCGATCGACGTTTTTCGCGCCTACATCACGGGCGACGGCGGAGTCGGCGAGCAGGAAGCCGACGGTCTCGCGGACAAGGCGCACAAGGAGGTCGACGCGGCAATCGAATTTGCCCGCAACAGTCCCTACCCGGAACCCGAGGAAGCGCTCGAGAAAGTGTTCGTCTAGTCGGCCTGGCGTCCCGCGCGCGATCACAGAGCGCTGACGACAGGACTATCGGGCCAAACAAACACACACGGCACAAATTACCCCGACAGGCGTGCCGAGGAAATCGCGGCCCGCCGGCCGCCACGGGCGGCAGGACGGGATAGAGGGAGGAAATCGATCATGTCCAGTTCAGAGCGTACACTCACCATTTCACGAGCCATGTCTGAAGCCATCGCGCAGGAGATGCGCACCGATCCCAATGTCTTCGTGATGGGGGAGGATGTCGGTGTCTATGGCGGCATCTTCGGCTCGACGGCCGGGCTCTACGACGAGTTCGGGGCCGAGCGCGTTATCGATACGCCGATCTCCGAGACCGGGTTCCTGGGCGCGGCTGTGGGCGCCGCCATGTCCGGCATGCGGCCGATCGCAGAGCTGATGTTCGTCGATTTCTTCGGAGTCTGCATGGACCCGATTTACAACATGGCGGCCAAGAACATCTATTTCTCGGGCGGCGCGTTTCACATGCCGTTGGTCATCACCACTGCCGTCGGCGGCGGCTATTCCGACGCCGGCCAGCACTCGCAGACGCTCTATGCCACCTTCGCCCACATGCCCGGACTCAAGGTCGTCGTCCCGTCCACCGCATATGACGCCAAGGGGCTGATGACCGCCGCGATCCGCGACGACAACCCGGTTTTTTACATGTTCCACAAGGGCATGCAGGGGCTCGGTTGGATGGCGTCGGTCGCGGGCGCAGCGACCGAGGTGCCCGAGGAGCCCTACGCGCTTCCGTTGGGCGAAGCGGCGATACGGCGCGAGGGTAAGGATGTGACCATCGTCGCCGTCGGCTTAATGGTGCATCGCGCCTTGGAAGCAGCGCAGGCGCTCGAGGCAAATGGCGTCGACGCCGAGGTCATCGACCTGCGCACTCTGGTCCCGCTCGATCGTGACGCGGTTTCCAACTCGGTCAAGAAGACCGGCCGCCTGGTGGTCGCAGATGAGGACTACACGAGCTATGGCGTCACCGCCGAGGTCATCGCCTCGGTCGTCGAGCGAGACATCGGCATGTTGAAATCGACGCCGAAGCGGGTGGCGTATCCAGATATCCAAGTGCCATACAGCCGCCCAATGGAGCAGTTCGCGCTGCCGAACGCCGACAAGATCGCTGCCGCAGTCCAAGCGACCCTCGTTTAGGGAGGGCCAGCCAGGAAGGGCCAGCGATGACGGAGGTGCGCGTCCCCAAGGACATGTGGGACGCGACCAAGACGCCCGAGGCGGTGATCGTCAACTGGTACTACCGGGATCGCGCGACGGTCGAGGCGGGGGTGCCGCTGGTCGAGATCATGGTCGAGAAGACGCAGTTCGAAATCGTTTCGCCGGCAGCCGGCGTGCTGCGCATCCTCGCCCCACCGGAGACGGTGGTTACACCGGGAACGGTCATCGCCCAGATCGGCTAACATGGACGGCGCGGCGACGAGGTTGGCGGCCCAACCGGTTGCGGCGGATGGAGACAGGGTCTTCTCCGCTTTCCCCCGCTGGCATTTCTGGGACGACCGCGCCGGCGGCGATCCCGAGGCCCGGCTGGGGCGCGACGTGGCGCTTGGCGAGGCAGTGGCACGAGCCGCCTCACTGCCTGCCTTCCGCCTTTGGCAGAACCAGCGCGCCCTGGTGGTAAGCCGGCGGGAGAGCCGCCTGCAACGGTTCGAGGCGGCCTCGCTGAGGCTCGCGCAGGAGGGCTGGCCGGTGCTGGTGCGCGACAGCGGCGGCGGTGCGGTGCCGCATGGCGAAGGAATACTCCACCTTTCGCTTGTGCTCCCCCGAAGTGACGCCCCGGTATTCTCGATCGAGGCACTTTACCGGGCGCTGTGCAAGCCGCTCCGAATTGCCCTGGGCGGTCTGGGTATCGAAACCGACCTCGGCGCGGTGTCTGGCGCTTTCTGCGATGGCCGCTTCAACCTCATCCATCGGGGCCGCAAGCTGGCCGGCACCGCGCAGCGGTGGCGGGGAGGACCGGCCGGGACCGGCGTCATCGGGGGCTATGCCCTGGCTCACGCCCTCCTGGTCGTAGACCATGATCTCTCCGCCGCGAACGCCGCGCTCAACCTTTTCTATGCGCTTGTCGGGAGCGACCAGCGTGTCGATCCGCGCGCTTCGACCACCGTGCGCGCCTGTTTATGCGCCGGCGGGCGTCCCGTCGACCTGCCCCGCGGGAAGAGACTTACCGATACCGTTCGCGCTGGCGTCGCCGCCGCGACAAAATTGATACTGGAGGGGCGGGAAGAAGGGTCTGATCGCGTCGATATGATCCTCCCCCATTGAATTGGTCCATGTTCAGGTTTTGGAACGAGGAGGACCGAAGATGGCAAGGAAGCGCTCCGCCGCGCTCACCAAGCAAGTCCCTTACCTCGATCTATCCTTACCTCGATCTATCTCTACCAACCTTCGGGCCCTTCGGTCCCTGGCCGACGCGGATGCGCACTTCCTGGCGCGGACGCGGCACCTCGATGCCGACCCGGCGCAGGGTTTTGATGTGGACGAAGATGTCGCGATCATCCTCGCCGCACTGCAAGAAGCCGTAGCCCTTGTCGGCGTTGAACCACTTCACCGTCGCTCCCATAAACGGGCCCTTGGCGATGATCGAGATCGGTACCGGGCCAAAAGATCAGCGTGTGTTCGTGGGTGAGGACGACCCCGGCATCGTCAGGCGCGATGTCGCCGAGCACAGTCCGAATTATCGCCATGGAGACCTCCCTCGATGCGGCGTAGCCGCCGTATCATTCGCACGGTAGGCGTATAGCCTATCAAACGAGGACACTGCCGAGGCCGGGACCCGTCTCATGCACCGTCAAGGACTACAACACGTTTCTGGCGTACCGCGTTCTCGATGGGCACCCCGACCTCGAGACCGTCAGCCAGCCGGCGATGCAGGACGGTAAGCGTGCGCATTGGCATGTCTCCGATCTCGAAGCCGATACCTGACGATTCAAGATCAAGGACGATGTGAAATACCCGCGCTTCGGCGATATCGGCTATGCCGATTTCGCGATCAGGTCCTATCGCAGATTTCATCGTCTGCGTGATCTCGGGCGCATTCCGCCGAAGCTTCGCTTTCAAGTGCCGCTGCCACCGCCGCACGGCGCGGTATCGACGGGGCCCGCGCTCGTATCGCGGCGGCGCAGCGCTTCCGCGAGCGGCGGGCTGCGCGTCTATCGCCGGTATAGCGATCTTGGAATAGACGAGGCCCCAAACGGCGCGATCGAGGCGCACATCACCGCGGTCGAGGCCCGAGCTACAAACGATCACAAGCCCAACAACACGAACGTCGGCGGACAGATTTTATTGCGTGATCCCGGTTGGGCGTTGTCCTAATCGACGACCTGCTGGCCTATATATTTCAGGCGCACCTGGTCGACGACGATCGCGAGTATCAGCACCCCGCCGAGTACGATCTGCTGGATGTAGCTTTCGATCCGCGCCAGGTTCATGCCGTTGGTGAGCAGCGCGATGAAGAACGCGCCAAGTATCACGTTGGGCACCCTGCCGATGCCGCCGAACAGCGAGACGCCACCGATCACGCACGCGGCGATTGGTTGCAGCACGATGGTAGTGCCAAGCGTGGCTTCCCCCGTTCCGGCCCGGGCCAGCAATAGCAGGCCGGTGGAAGCCGCCATCAGACTACACAGGATGTAGGCGACGAACAGGTGCCGGCCGGTCTTGATGCCCGACAGGCGGGCGGCCCGGCGATTGCTGCCAATGGCATAGAAATAGCGGCCCATGCGCGTCCAGTTGAGTATCCAATAGACGATCGCGAACAGCCCGGCGGTAAAGAAGATCGGCGCCGAGATACCCATCAGCCTGCCGTAACCGAAGTGCAGCTTGAACGCCTCGGGTATGCCGTAGACCGGTGCCCCGCCGGTAAGTGTGAGCGCAACACCAAACACCACCGACAACATCCCCAGGGTCATCATGAATGGGGGCACGTTGAGGACGGCGACGCCAAAACCGTTCATCGCGCCGACAACGATGCCGACGCCGGCACCGGCGAGAATACCAAGGGCAATCGCCAGGAAGATTGCATTGGGATCGGATGCGATCACGCTGGCCATCGTCATTGCCGCGACGACGCTGGTAAGCGCGATCGTCGATCCCATAGACAGATCGAACCCCGCGGTCAGCAGGACGATCAGTTGGCCCATCGAGGCGATCGCCAGATAGGTGGTTTGCCGCGTGACGTTGAAGATGTTCTGGGTTGAAAGGAAACGGTCTTCCAGGGCGGCGAACAGAACGATGATCCCGATCAGCAGCAGGGGGAGAATTCCCATGCTGATGAAAACCGACCGCGCCGCATCGACAAGCGAGTTTCCGAGCCCCTTGTCACCTTTTTCCGTCGTGACTGTCATCGCGCAATTTTACCCTGGTGCTGTGCCACTTTCCTCGAAGAAGCTCGAGAGAAGGTTTCGCTCGGTAATCTGATCACCTTCAAAATGAGCGCGCACCCTGCCCAGGTGAATCACATAGACGCGATTGCACAGATTGAGGATTTCGGGCAGCTCCGAGCTGATCAAAACGACAGCGACGTTTTTGCTGACGAGCTCTTTAAGGAACTCGTAGACCTGGATCTTCGCGGCGACGTCGATGCCGATCGTCGGCTCGTCGAGAATGAACACCTGGGTGTCGCGCGCGAGGTACTTCGCGAGCATGATCTTCTGCTGGTTGCCGCCGGAATATTTATTGACCTCGCTCTCCATCTGCAGCGGATTGACGCGCATGCGCTCGCCGAGCTGGCGCGTCATTAGCCGCTCGGCTGCACGCCGAAGCTGCACTCCCCAATACGAGATTTGCCGCAGATCGAGGCTCGCCAGCGATATGTTTTCGCGGGTGGGACGTTCGAGCATCAGACCTTCCCGACGGCGGTCGGGCGGAACGTAGCAGAGCCCGTTCATGAGGTTTTTGTAGGGATTGGCGTGAGACAGTTTCTCGCCGAGATACTGAATGGTGCCATGACTGATCGGTTCAATGCCAAAACAGGCGCGGCCGATCTCCGACTTGCCGCACCCAACCAAGCCGGCCAAGCCGACGATCTCGCCCGATCGCGCCTCGAGAGATACCTGGTGAACGCGGTGATCGCGTGTCGTCAGGTTGTGGATTACCAATCGAGATTCGCCGGGTCGATGCTCGATCTCGGGAAAGAACCCGCCGACTGCGCGCCCGGTCATTAGCTCTACGAGTCGAGTTTGGGTGACGTCGGCAACGGCGACCGTGTCGATCCGCTTACCATCGCGCAAGACGGTCACGCGATCACCGATCTGCTGAATCTCAGCGACCCGGTGGGTGATATAGATGATCGCAACGCCATGCGCTTTTAGCTGCTCGATGAGGCCGAAGAGCTGACCGACTTCCCGTTCGGTCAACGACGAAGTTGGTTCATCGAGGATGAGAATCTTGGGATCGGTCAACAGCGCTTTGGCGATTTCCACCATCTGCTGCAGCGCTCTGGATAAACCGGAAACAGTCGCTTGCGGATCGATCGAAAACCCCAACCGCTCGATGATCTCGCGTGCGGCCTCGCGGATTGCTCGTTTGTCGAGCATGGTCGCGCGAATCGGCTCGTGACCGAGGAAAATATTCTCCTCTACGGTCAGATCGGGGGCCAGGCTGAACTCCTGGAACACCGCCGAAATGCCCTGCTGACGGGCGTCGTAAACCGACTCGAAGACCACCCGTTCGCCGGATAGATCGATCTCTCCGTCGTCCGGCCGGAAGGCACCAGCGAGAATGTTGATAAAGGTCGACTTACCAGCGCCATTCTCGCCAAACAGTATGTGAACTTCGCCGGTGTTGAGATCGAAATCGACATGGTCAAGGGCGTGAACGCCGCCGAACGTTTTCACAACGCCGGAGCACCGCAGGAGCTCCTGCTCAACCCTCTCAGGGGGGAGCGACGAACGTGGCTTTTCGAGGGCGCCCGCCTGCGCCGGTTTTGTGTGATCGCCAGGTTCAGTCACTTGACGGAACCGCTCTCATCGAGACCATCGGCGAGGCCAAGGATACGGGCGATTGAACGCCTCAACGAAGAGATCCTGCGGCAATTCCAACTCGCCTTCCTCGTTGAAATGCATCGTCGGCTCTTCGATCTGGATAATCGGGCAACCGGCATCGGCGAGCGAATGGTGCTGCTCGTTCATCGCTTCCGAGAACGCCATGAGTGAGTCTTCATGGTTCTTGTTGTATCGGTCGTCGGCAAAGATTTCGATCCACGCGACCGTGCAACATTCTAGCTTCACCGGCTTGTGGGGTGAGGCGTTGGGTCGCTTCCCGGACGTCGGCATATTCGACGCGGCCGCGCCCGATTGGACCTTCCACGACCGGTGGCAGGCGTGCTTCGGCCACCTCCTGCAGGATATCATCGCCAGGCGTGAATTCACGACCGCCGGAGTATTCTGCTTGCGGCCTGGCGGCGACCGATCCCAGGCCGTCCATGCGATCGAAGATGTATCCGAACCATGAGCGGCCGCCGATATCGATGTCGAAGCGCATTTCGCCATCGACCAGAACATCGAGCCCGGCCCGCGTCTGATCGTCGAGAATCACCTGGACGGCATCGATGTACTGCTCACGAAAGGTGCGATCGCCCATCCCCAAGGAGAAGGATTTCCCTTCGAGACCCGCGGTAAACCAAGTCGGCCGCGGCAATGAGCCGGTGATGGTCAGCGCGGTTCCCTCCCGCCGCTCGTTACCTCGCGGCCGGCGAATAAACAGGGGAGGGCCGCAACCCTCCCCTGAACGGATCTAGTCGCGCTTCAATTGGTGGCCGGGTCGACCCGGAAAATGGGCTTGTAGCCCTTTGGCGCCATCGACGTGTTCTTGTCGTAAGTGTTTATGGTGTCGGGGTCGATCATCAGGATTTCCGGGCCGGTGTCCTTGATGTAGGGCTTGCCTTCGAGGATACGAACCGCCTGATCGATCGCCATACGCGTTTGGATCACCACGCTGTCGGTCACCGACGCCAAGACCTTCCCCTCTCGAATCACCTGGTCCATGTACGGCGTAATCCAGCTGGTCACAAGGTGAACGTCTTTCTCTCGGCCTTGCTCGCGTAGCAGCTGCATGGCCACTTCCGCGCCCTGTGACGAGCCGACGATGTATTTGAGGTTGGGATAGGTCACCAACCCGTCCTCGACAAGCTTTAGCTGCGCATCCTTGTGTGTATCACCGTATTGCGTGGCGACGACCATGATGTCGGACTCCATCTCACCAAGCACGTCTTTGACGCCACGATTCAAGTCCTCTGACCAGCCCCCACCAGCTGGTCCGGGCAGCCAGAACACTTCGGTCTCTCCCGAACCCTTGGGATGCCGCTTGACCAGGTAGCCGGCAAGCGTTCGGCCGATATCGTAATACGACGCTTTGGTACGGGCATTGATATCCGGCGAATCTATGCCGTTCGCCAAATCGATGACCACGACGCCGTTCTTGCGGGCCTCTTTAATGGCATCGTTCAGGCCGGTTGGCGAGATCGCCATGATCAGTACTGCATGCGCGCCCTGGGCGACACAGTCCTCGACCTGACTGATCTGTTTATCCAGATGGGCGTAGCCGCCGGCCGACGTCATGGTCATCTGGATGCCCAATCGCTTGGCTTCCTCCACGGCGCCGAAGTTCATGGCGACGTAGTAGTCGTCACCCATGTTCGACATGTTGACGCACACATGCCATGGCTTGGTCACCTCGCTGGGGTCGAGTGCTTCGTAGGTCCCGCGGGTACTCTTAACGTTCTCGGCGGTCGGCGCGACCAGCGCGGGCTCGTTAATGACCACGGGATAGGTCCACGTATCCCCTGCTTGCGTTTTCGATACAGCAAGTACCAGCAGCACCACGGCAGCGGTGCTCAGCAAGATCCTACTCATGGTTGTTCTCCTCAGCTGGCAACGTCTAAGAGGGACCCGCGCCCAGCACACATACACTTTCGGCAAGCTCAGCAAATCTGCCGAGTTGGCCGTTCATGTTCTCCTTAAAACGTGGCGGTGCGAAGTCAGCTCTTTGCACTCTCGCAGCGTACATCAACTGCGACGTGCCAGACAATGGTGGACGCGGGAAAGCGTTCCTTGCACATTTTGAGACCTTGGTGCGGGCACGGAAGCGCGAACGGTCCAGATTGGAGGCGTACCGACAACACCTCGAGTGCCATATGGCGCCGTTTCCCGTCGCGAGACACAAACTCTCGACGCTAAATGGCCCTAAGTATGCCGAGTTTTGCGCGCGCTCTGGAGCAAGGGCGTTCCGATCCGATGGCGCGACGCGTCTACTCGACGTTTCGCCGAATAATAGACTTCGCTCGCGCGAACGGATGGATCAACACCAACCCGGCGCGCAGCGCTCTCCTCGATCATCTGTACCGGCCCGCACCCTGGCAGAGTGCCAGATGCTCACGAAGACCCACTCAGCAACCGCGAGCACGTGGTTGCTGCACATTCTGAGGGCGCGCGTTCAATCAGTCGGCGGATTGGGTGGAGAGGGCTCCTCGGCGCGTTTACCGCCGCGCATACTGTTTTGAGCCGAACAGGATTTCGCGGACTTCCTCGTCGTCTGGGGTTTCGCCTTCTTCATCGGCGAGGGCTTTGAGGCCTTCTTGCACCGCGGGACGCGCGCCCATGGCCGCGTACCAGCGTTTGACGTGGGGGAACTCGTCGAGGTTTTGGCCCTGGTATTCGTGGTAGGTGGCCCAAGGGTAAACGGCAATGTCGGCGATCGAATAGGCACCGGCGAGGTATTCGCTACCGGCGAGCTGGCGATCCATGACGTTGTAGAGGCGACCGGCTTCGTTGGTGTAGCGCTCGGCCGCATAGAGTTCCTTATTCTTGGCCTCGGAGCTGGCAAACTTTCGGAAGTGATGCGCTTGACCGAACATCGGCCCGACATGGGCCATCTGAAACATCAACCACTGCATGACAGCGTAACGCGGCTCAGCCTCGGCCGGCAGGAGCTGGCCGGTTTTCTCGGCAAGATAGAACAGGATCGCGCCGGAGTCGCTTAAGCTCATCGACCGGCCGCCTGGGCCATCATGGTCGACGATCGCCGGCACCTTGTTGTTGGGGCTGATCTTCAGGAAATCCGGTTCGAACTGCGCCCCCGTCATAATGTTGACCGGAATCGTGTTGTGTTCGAGCCCGGTCTCCTCAAGCATGATGTGGACCTTATGGCAGTTGGGCGTCGGCCAAGAGAAAATGTCGATCATGATGAATAGACGTCGATCATTGCACGTCCCCTTCTATGTGTTTTGCGATCTCAAATAAGGTTTTGGGGCGATCGGGTATTCGAACCCCAATACGTCTCGGCTATGCAATTCGTAGCAAAACATAGGCTCATACGAGTTGAACAAGACCACCATAGGCAATTGCAACGACACGATATTTGAAAGTCATTCCGAGGAAAGGAGCTCGCTCGGCACTTTGTCGGGGCCAGCATTCAACCGGCTCATCAAACTTCGGATCGACAAGTACGAATCCATCTTTCAGGTCAGTACCAAAAATACTCGCCGGGGTTGTGGTCACTTTCTGCAGTACTCTTTCCAGGGGCCAGCCGTTCTGATCGCAAATCGTCAGTAGCGCCGGAAGAAAGTGTTGCTGGGTTTGCAGGCCTGGTCCGATCGATTTGTCGATGCCCGGTGCGTTGTGGTCGCTTGAAATGGCATCAACTTGATCGAGAAACACCGAACACAGCGAGCGCCTATCGTCATCGGGCGGGGGCGGTGGCAGCACGATCAGCGCGTCCCGGCGCTCATCACCGAGGGGCAAAAGAAAATGTGGACAGGTTTGCACCGTCGCCTGTTTAGCTGAACGCATCACCTCAGCCATCGCGGCCGACGTTGCATGCCTTAAATAGATCGGCACATCGACGGTTGAAACGACTTTCTCAAGTGCTTCAAGTGTTTCGTGCCATATCATCGGCATCAGGCTTGCTTTTAATACTGCATCCAAATTGCGTTCGAAGTTGTCGTCCATCGAATACAACTTAACGATTGGTGGCATGAACTCAGTGATTTCCTGACCATGCTGTGAAAGCCAGGCAGGAAACTCTGAACTTTCGTCAACCGGGGAAACCGACAATATTGGTTTTATTGCAGGAAGCTGCGAGCGACCTAGGTCAGCCACCAGTTGGCTGAGTTCCATTTCCTTCGCATCCTCAAAGGGCAGCGCCACGTTCATGTGACAAACACCGCCCGCAATGGCCCGGTAAAGATCTGATTGACGCACCCCAAACGGCACATGCGGCATATGCGCATCGGCATCATAGATCGGGGGCAGCATCCAGAGATGTGCCCCGTCGACTTCACGCCCACCATCCGTAGATAATTTGTCGGCAATTTCTAACAGCCGATCACCTTGCCATCGCACAGATGAGCGTTTGTCGGCAATCGGATCGAGGACGTCGTAGACGGTCGTCGTTACTGAATTCGTAGATGTCATTGGCACCCCAGACGTTCTATCGTGGTCGAGAACAACGTATTAACTCGTCCTTCTATTTGTGCGGACAAGTCTTGTAATTGTGAGCCAAGATTTGGATTGCCGCTGATGTGAGGCGCAAAATCGGCGCTTTGGTTAGTCCTTCCAGCGGGGCAGATTCTTAATTGAGCTAGTGTGATTGGGGTAATGGGCTTGTAGCTCCCAAACATTGCCAAATGGATCGCGACCGTAAGCAATTCTGACGCCCCATTCGGGACCCCCGGTGAGGTCGCAATTCCATTTCATGCCAGCTTCTTCCAGTTGCTTATAAACTGACTCCTGTTCTTCCAAACCGACATCGAAACACATGTGCGTGTATCCATGATCACAAACCGGGCGTTTGGGGTCCTGCAGTTCGGCAACTGGCTTGGAATACTCCCAAATTTCGAGATGTAAATTTCCAGCGCGCAGCATGCACGAGCGCGCGGCGGCGTGCTTCAAGTCGAGCACCTGGTCGATGTCTGGGTCATCATCGAAGTCGAACGGCGCGACGAGTTCCATGCCCACTTTGTCGACATAGAACTCCATTGCCTGTTCCAGATTAGGAACCGACATGGCTGTGTGGTGTATGCCTCTAATACCCCTAATCATGTCGTTTTTTCCTCGGATCAAGACACTCAGCAAATGGTTGCCGAGTCCCGGTGCGCTATCCGCGACATTTTCATCAATTTGAAATCGGCTCTTGCCATTTCTTGCACCAAGATCGGGGATAACTCAGCCCGCGAACGCCGCCCGATGAATCAAGCGTAAATCCTCGCCCGGCGCGGGCTCGTGGCACAGCGCGAGCCCATCGACCGACAGTCCTTCCGCACAGATTTCGGCCGTTTCGCGCTCGAGCACCTCGCGGAACTGGCGGCGAAGTGCGTCATCGAGGCGGTTGGTGAGGGTCAAGTGAAGCCCCATATATGTGTCCATGACGTTCGGATAGCCCCAGCGTTCGAGATTGGCCTCCTCCTCCGGTGTGAGGCCTGCGCTCCGGCGCAAGGCCTTCTCCTCGGCGCTGGCAGGCGCGCGGAATTCGTCGAACGTGCGAACAACTTCCGGCGCGAGCGCATCCAATTCGACGCTCGGCGCGCGGGGCACGAATCCGAGGTAATGGCCTGGACTCCGTTCGGGGTTTGGACCGAGGCGCCCGTCGATAATGCCGATGACCGTCGTTGCCGTGAACCGCGATTGCGTGCGGGCGAAGCTATCGATTGCCGTGCGAAGCATAGCTTCGTCCTTGCCCTCCGCCAGGTGGAACGGCGCCTTGATCGTCGCATGGAATCCGTATCGCCGAGGCGAGGTCGTGTGTTTTTCGATCAGGTCGACGGGCAGGTCGTCGTAGCGTGGGCGCGTGAGGTCCTCGCCGGTCTCGGGATCCCGGCCGAGCCACGACGTGCCGAACTGCCAGATCGCCGTGTTTCTCGGTGGCGCATAGTAGATCGCGTAACGTCCCATAGTCCGGTTGCCCTCGTTCAGACGACGCGGTCGCCATCGCGCAGGACCTGGCGGACGACGGGCAAGCCGTCCGCGAGGTAGACGTGTATGAGGTCGGCGCGTTTCCCAACCGCGATCTCACCGCGATCAGTCAGCCCGACCGCATCCGCAATCTTCGAGGACACGCTTGCGATCGCCTGCGGCAGTGGGATTCCGATCTTGTTGTGCATCAAGAACGCCGCCTGGAGAAGGCTCGACGGAACGTAATCCGACGATAGCCCGTCGAGGAGTTCGGCTTCCAACAGCTCAGCGGCCGCGACGTTTCCCCCCATCGACCCGCCGCGCACCATGTTGGGTGCGCCCATGATGGTGGTCATGCCTGCCGCACGCGCGGCGCGAGCGGCTTCCAGGGTTGTGGGGAACTCCGAGATCGTTATCCCGTCCGCGACACCCTCGGCGATATGGTCTGGTGTGGTGTCGTCGTGGCTCGCAATCCTAAGTTTGCGTGCCTTGCACATGCCAACCGCCGCGTCCCGGCTCTCGGGGTTGGCCGGTTGCCTCTTCTTTAGTGGCCGGCCCGAGGATTCGCCCCGAAATCCGCGGGCCGGCGAGTGATCCATGAGCGAGGCCAGTTTCACCAACGGAAAGTTGATGAAGTCCCGCATCAAATCGATCGTATCGGGGTCGGAGAGTTCGCAGCGTAGGTGCACCAGATGGTTGATTCGGAACAGGCCGTTCGCCGCAGCCTGGTGGATGGCCTCGATCAGGGGCTGCAGCAGCACCTTCCTGTCGTTGTCTTCGAGATATGTTCCGACCGAGATCGAATCGAACACGGTCGTGATTCCGGCGCCGGCTATCTGGAGGTCGTGGGCGAGTACTGCGCCGACCGGAAGCGGCCACTGCACGCCGCGCCGCGGAATCATGTGTCTTTCCATCTCGTCCGTGTGCAAGTCGACCATGCCGGGTAGCAGGTAGGCGCCCTCGAGGTCGTCGGCCCCAGCCGGCACCGCGCCGCCCGTTGAGATGTCGTCGATCGTTCCGTTACGGAAGCGGACCGCACCATGAACGACCTCGTCACCCAGGACGATCAGCGCGTTTGCGAGAACACGTTCAATGCTCATGTCATGTTTCCAGATACTCGTGCTGCATCACTCGCCGATCCCAGCGTCAAAGCCGTGGGTTTCACACGAAATTTCTTCGTCCCGCCTGTAACGGCTATGAAATCTCAGGCCGCTTTAGAGCGTCTCTCGTCGATGTAGCGGCGCAGCCGCAGGTAGAGCCAACGGTTCATCTGCGGCAGCGTCTTTTCCATGTGACTGTAGCGACCGCGGGTACCGAAACGGGAATTCAGGCCCCTCTGCAACTCCGTATTGGCAACGATGTCCTGAACGTTGAATACATCATTGGCTGAGGATTGCGCATCGAAAGCCCACTGAAAATTCCGCCATCTATGCGTGCTTTCGGGAAATAGCCAGGTAATCAGAAGTGTCGTCTTGGCGGGGCCGGTTGGTATTATGAAGAACAGGAAGACCTGGTCGGGCAAAGCCGCGAAGAGGACAGTGGGCAGCACAGATCCGAACAAGACCTGCGAGCGTTGCTCGTCGGTGAGATTGGGGAGGATCGGGAATGCCGACTTGCCGCTTGGGTTGAAACCCCCGTCGAATTCGACGAAACCCGTCGGATGCATGACCTGATTGTCGCCGTCTTCGAACTCCATGAAGGTTGCTTTTTGAGCCGGCGCGGTCTCGTGATAACCGGCGTGCACGTACATTGTGTGATAAGGCTCCAGGCCATTCTCGTGCAGGATCTTCCAATTGTAGCCATTGTCGGCAGCGACAATTGTCGGCACCGGCTTCAGGTTGGCCATGTCGTAATTGGCCATTTCCTTCTCCCACTTTGCCACAGTCGGTTTGAGCGGCGCAGCGTCGGAATCGAAATTGATGAAGACAATGCCCTGGACAACTTCAACCCGGAACTTGGGCAGCTTCATGGTGGCGCGCAGAGTTTCCAGGTCAATGGTCTTGTTCATATGTGGCGCTGTCTCGATCTCGCCATTCAGATCGTAGCTCCAATTGTGATAAGGGCAGACAATAGACTGGCAGTTGCCCTTGACGTGTGGCTCGTCCTTGGTCAAGGGATAGCCACGATGACGGCAGACCCCGGACAGGGCATTTATTTCTCCGTCTTGATTGCGAACGACGATAATCGGCTCGTCCACAATCGTTAGCGAAAAATAGTCGCCGGGATTTGGGATCTGATTCTGGTGCCCGACTGCCAGCCACTCCCTGAGGAAGATCGCTTCCTTTTCAAATTCATAGAACTCTTCCGACTTATAGATTTCATGCGGGTTGGTGATCGCGCTCTCGACGTCGGTCGTCGACGCTTCCAGGTCGGCGACGATCTTCTCGATGAAACTGGAAATCCGAGTCATGTCTTCACTCTCCTCTCGCTACAGCCGAAGGCGCCGCGCGACGAACACCTCGGGCGAATCTGATCGACACGCCGCCGGAGTCTGCGCGGCGCGATTCGCCGGCCGAACCGACGCGCTATGGCGGCCAATCGCGGGTTCGGACATAGTTCCTCCCGATTCGCGTTAGATCGCGTAATAGATATTATCTATACGGGCATCAAAATCGTTGTCAAGCACGTTCCCAGAGGGTTGTGAAAACCACTCCCAGGCGCCTCCGCCGCTCAGCCGACCCCGACGCGGTCCGAGGTGCGGCTCTCGTGGCCGGGGCGCTCGGTCGTGAGGCGGCTGGCGCGCAGTTCGCCCGAGGCGTCGAGTATCGGATAGGCGACCGATGAAAGGTGCGAGTTGACGCGTTTCAAGTCGCGCAAGATGTCGAGATGGAGCGCCGAGGTCTCGATGCTCTCGATCTGACCAGAGCGCAGCCGGGCCAAGTGCTTTTGGCTACCCTGGATCTCCATCTCTCGGAACACCTCTTTGTCTTTGATGAGCTGCCGAGCGCTCTCAAGATCGCCCGAGACGAAGACGCTCATCGCGAGCTGCATGTGATGCAGCACGTGTTCGTGCATCGCAGTCAGATCCTGCCAACCCTCCTTTGAGAAAGTCAGCTTGTTGCGAATTTTCTTCTGCGCTAGATCGAGCAAGTTATTGTCGACGATGTCGCCGATGTGTTCCAGGTTCGTGGTGAAGGTGATGAGGTCGATGCAGCGCCGGCTGTCTTCGTCGCTCAAAGCGTTGCGGCTGACATCTGTCAAGTAGAGCTTGATCGCTTCGTGCAGTTGGTCGACCTCGTCGTCCATGTCGCTGAGCTTTCCGCGCAGCTCGGTATCGTCGTCGCGGAACACGCGGATCGCGTCGCGCAGCATGGTCTCTACGGTATCGGCCATGCGCAGCACTTCGCGGGTCGCGCAGGCGAGCGCCACCGAGGGCGTTGCGATCGCGTCGGGATCAAGATACTTGGGACGGACCGGGCCGCCCTCGGCTCCGGGCCTCTCCGGCAAAATACGGCCGACCAAACGTGCCATCAGGTCGGTCAGCGGCAGGAATACGGCCACCATTGCAAGGTTGAACACGGTATGGAAATTGGCGACCTGGCGCCCGGCGTCGGCACCGAGCTGCGCGATGAGCGGTTCGATGCTGCCGAGAAACGGCAGAACGAGGGCGGCACCCAGCACGCGGAATAGGAGATTGCCGAGCGGGATGCGGCGCGCCATCGCGCCGCTCGAGAACGACAGCGCGAGCGGGATCAGGCCCGAGCCGACGTTGGCCCCGAGGACCAGGGCGAAGGCCAAGCCGAGCGGCACCACGCCGGCCAAGGTCAGTGACATGATCAAGAGGACGATCGCCACGCTCGAATGCGCCAACCAAGTGATCGCGGCGGCCAGCAGCACGGCCAGGATCGGGTCCTGCGACAGGGGCTGCAGGACGTATTGCAGTGCCGCGCTGTCGCGCAGCGGCTGCGACGCGCCGATCGCCAGAGTGAGCGCCAGCAGCATCAGCCCGAGGCCGATCAGCACGCGCCCGATGTGGCGCCGCTGCGCGCTGCGCCCGACGAGAAAGGAGTAGACCCCGATCAAGATCAAGGCCGGCGACAGCCACGAGATGTTGAACGACAGCACCTGCACGACCAGGGTCGAGCCGACGTCGGCCCCGAGCATGATGGCCAGGCCAGGCGCGATGCCGATCAGGCCGCGTCCGGCGAAGGACACCGCCATCAGCGCCGTGGCCGTCGAGCTCTGCAGCAGGCTGGCGATACCCAGGCCAACGACAAAGGCGCTGAACCGGTTGCGGATCGAGCGGCTGAGCGCGTGGCGCAGCCGGCTGCCGTAGGCGCGCATGACGCCGGTGCGCACCATGCGGGTCGCCCACAGCAGCAGGGCGACGGCGCCGGCAATGTTTAAAAGGACTTCGTGGCCAAGCAAGACTACGTTCCCAAGTTCGAACGCGGCCGCGCGCGCCGTCCCGTCGCGCCATCAGTCCCAGCAGTCTCAAGGGCAGAACAGACCCTACGCTGCGTCGGGATCCCAGCCGGTCTCCACGCATGGAAACCCCTCCCAACCATCCTCGTAGGTACATACAAAGATATCCTGGCACCGCAAATGACTTATCAGCCACTTCCCGTCTATTCGCTGAAAGTCATTATCATAGCGGCCGGCAATGAGGATCGCGCCTGCCCCTTTGTGTACGGCAGGTTCGTAAAACATCCACTTTGCTTTTGCGCGATCCCCGTCGACCCAGATTTGCTCGTTCGTTAGATAATGCGCCGTCAGGGGCAATCTGTCCTGGTTCTTATCTTCCTCAAACTGTTCCGCCACCTTTTCGCGTCCGCGCGTGGCACCAAATCCAGAGGCAAACCGTCCCGTCCCCTCCCAAACGCCATCGGGCGCAAAGAGCTCGCCAATCGGATAGCCGAGATTAAAATCGCAAGCTTCCATATAGGCGGCCTGTACCTTCCTGATCGCCGACTCCGATTCCAAAACGTCAATCCGCCTCAGCAATTCCTCAGAGTTGGCCATCCGTTTTCTCCTCAAAATGCGGGGTCGGGAGGTCAGCTCCCTGCACCCTGAAACCATACGTCAGCCGCGGCATGCTTGACAATGGTGAATTGATCTCCGTATAAATTCGCTCTATTGATCCTATTTGGCCCGCTTCAAGGAGGGGCTGTGTCCGAACTCGCGATCGAGGTCGCACGGATCCAGGATCCCGCGGAAATCCTCTGTCGTTCGAATCCATCATCCGTGCTGCATCCCCTCCGATCTGGTAGGGTTTTCCCAGACACGGACGTCTCCGTTATTTGGCTTGCACGCCCGTTTGACTGTCGCCAACCCGTACATCAGAGGGAGAAAACAGATGTCGACGGCACTGATTAGTTCTGAGGCCCAACTCCGAAAAAGCTACAAGCAACCGAAGGAGATGATCCTCGAGTCGGTACTGAAAGAACTCGATCAGCATGGGCGCCGGTTCATTTCGTTGAGCCCGTTTCTCGTACTCGCTACCCACGGTGGTGCATCTCCCAAGGGCGATGCACCAGGTTTTGTGAAGGTCGTCGACGATAAAACCCTTCTAATTCCCGATCGCGCCGGAAACAACAAGCTCGATAGCCTGAAAAACATTATTGACCACCCAAAGATCGGCATAATTTTCTTCATCCCCGGCTTCAATGAGACGTTTCGCGTCAATGGTACTGCCAGGATTACGATGGATGCTGCCTTGCTTGAACCGCTCGCGGTTCAAGGTAAGGCGCCGAAAGCGGGAATTCTGGTAAGTATCGAAGAAGCCTACTTTCACTGCGGTAAAGCACTGATTCGTTCCAAATTGTGGGATCCCGAGGCACGGGTCGACCGTAGCATGATGCCGACGATGGGGCAGATGGTCGTCGATCGGGGCGCTGGCCTCGACGCCGGGGAAATCGAGACGGACTATCAGGAAGCGCTCGTGATGCGACTTTATTAGCTTGCTAATTATTATGCAAAATGTGGGGTTCGTAACGGTCCAGATCGCCATCGGGGGGCCATTTTCCTCCCCCTCCGGACCGGGATCGCCTACGCGACATCGGCTCGCATTGTTCCCCGGGCCTGCGCGAATTTCTTAGCGTGGCACAGCCGCCGCCACTGCCGCCTGGCTCGGCCATACCACGGGATACTCGCGGCCAATCATCGGATCGCCTTCTCTCAGCTCGGCGCTCTTGGTGGGGGTATGCGTTTTGCCGGGTCGCTCGCGGTAGCGCATATCGGAGCCGAGATAGCGAAAAGTAGCGGCGCGGCGGATCGAGGTTGCACTGACATTGCCGGTCGCGCCATGGAGCGTCTTGTAATGGTGAACGATGACATCGCCAGGCGCGGTCTCGACGTAGCGCACACCCCAACCCGCTTCATCCTCTTCGATGGCCGGTACGTTTTCGCCCTCGCCGTCCCAGTACTCGCGGTGCGCGACCCAGGACTCGGCCCTGAAATCTCGGCCCCAGCGGTGCGACCCCGGTACGTAACCCATGGCGCCGCTTTCTCGCGTCACCGTACCGAGAGAAACCCAGAACGAACAGCACTGCTCGCCTATGCAATGGAAATAAGCGGAATCCTGGTGAAAGGCGGTGCGGTAAAGCGAGCCGGGTTCTTTGACGAAGAGGTGGTCGCCGAGAAAACTTACTTGATCGGCACCCATAAGGGCGGCAGCAACCTCGGGCAACGGCGATTGGCAACCGAAGTCGCGGATGCGGGCATTCCCGAACCAGGTGTTTTGGCGGACCAGGAACCGGCCCGTCGCCGGCTCGTCGCTATCGGCCAGCACGGTGTCGCCACGGGCTTTGGCCTTCTCAGCATATGCCGTGACGTTATTGATCCCCGGGTCGCCGTCGCTACCACCGAACAGATCGTCCAACGCCGCCCGTAGCAGCGCGAGCGCCGGTTCGTCGATGAGACCGGGGATGTGGAGAAAACCGTCGCGCCGGAAAGTCTCAATCTGATCTCCAGACACAGTATTGAAGTTGGCCATTCATGGTCTCCTCACAATGTGGGGTCTTCCCCTCAAAATGCATGGTCGGGAGGTCAGCTCCTTACACTCTGGAAGCATACGTTAACTGCGACTGCCAGACAATGGATAGTTGATGCCCGTATAATTTTAATCTATTATCCTATTTGGCCCGCTTTACGCACACGGCAACGCGGGCCGGGTCGACGCACCCGCGAAACGACGGAGGCCGCACATGGCTGAAGAATCGATCGCCCCCATCATCGACCTCGAGGCACCGGACGTGGTGGCGCAGCTCGACCACGCCTGCTCGACGGTCGGCTTCTTCCAATGCCGCGGCCACGGGATACCGCAACGGGTGATCGACGATTGCCTCAAGATCTCGTTTGAGTTCTTCCGCCTGCCGCTCGCCGAGAAGATGGCGGCGTCGCCGAATAACCCCGAGATCGCACGGGGGTTTGTCAGGCCAGCGTCGGAGGGCTTCTCGTACAGCATGGGCGTCGAGACCCCGCCCGACCTCGTGCAGGCGTTCTACTTGGGCCGGCCCAGTTACCCGGACGATGACCCCGCGTTCAAGACCACCGAGCACCACTTTTTCGATCCGAACATCTGGCCGGAGCGCCCGGGGGGGATGCAGGAAGCGTTGGAGACCTATTACGTCGAAGCGAACCGGCTTTCGGATTATGTACTGAGCCGACTAGCACTGGCGCTCGACCTGAACGGCGACTTCTTCGTCGACAAGGTCAATCATTCCGTCGACACTCTGCGCTTCAACTACTTCGCCGTGACGCCGGACACGCCGACGCCGGTCGCGGAGCAATTCGGCATTGGCCCGCACACCGACTACGGGATCATGACGACGATGTATGCAACACCCGGACCCGGGCTGCAGATCGTTGGCCCGCGCGGCAAGTGGGTCGACGTGTCTCCCGCCGAGGGCGCGTTTCTCTTCAACCTCGGCGACTTGCTCGCAGAGTGGACCAACGACCGATACCGTTCCACGTTGCATCGGGTTGTCCCGCTCAAACCCCAAGGGGACAAAGCCGAGAGGCTCTCAGTGCCGCTTTTTCGCGAAGGGAACTTCGACAACTGGATCGAGTGCCTGCCGACTTGTTGCTCCGACGACAACCCGCCGAAGTACCCACCAGTAAACGCTGGAAAACACCTAATGGCCAAGTATCTGGGTGGCCGCACGATGGAAACATACGAGGGGAGCGTTTCGACGCTCGGCGACCGCGCCGATGCGGTCCTCGACGGGTAGGTAGGCGAGGAAACCGCCGCGCTCAGCAGCCCGACATTCCTGACGGCACTTTGGGTGCCGCGAAACTCAACGACACTTCGTACGCGCGGTACAACTGCAATGTTGAAATTTATTTTTATCCATTCTTCACAAACAAACGCGGGAAGCTGATGTGGTCAAAAGCTCTCACCTACAAGCTGAAACCGGGACGCTACCCGGAGTATAGGAAGGTTCACGACGAATTCGACGAATTGTGGCCGGAGCTGGCCAAGGCGATGACCGAGAACCAGGTGAACATGGTCATTCTCCATCACGAAGAGCGCCTGCATCTCTACGTGACGGCGCCTACTGAGGAGCACTTCACCCGCAGCCACGCTGGAGAAGTAGGCGACCGCTGGAACGAGTACATGGCGACTATGTCTGTCACCGGTAGCGAGGGTGAGACGCTCTTCGAAGAGATGGACATAGCCTTCGCCTTCGGCCGCTACAGGGACGAGCTCGCAGAATAGGACGGGGTGCGGGTCGGCGCCTGCCCGCGAGGTCTCGGCAGGACCCCTGCCGCCGGCCCTGGTTCTGTTGGGCTCTAGGGTGCTCGGCCTGCTGAACGCATCCGTGTGGGTAAGAGCGAAGGACGTGCAACTAAGGAATCACTCTACCCTTTGGAGGGAGAGGGCTCCTCGGTGCGTTTACCACCGCTCATACTGTATCGAGTCGAACAGGACTTCGCGGACTTCCTCGTCGTCCGGGGCGTCGCCTTCTTCGTCGGCCAGGGCTTTGAGGCCTTCCTGCACCGCAGGACGCCCGCCAGAGCCATTCGCCACGACCGACGGATAGCTTTTGGTGATGCCTTAAACTTAAAGCTCCAGCAACGCCGCCGGTGGGTCTTGGCCCGTATCCGTCGCCGTTCCGTCGGGCGAAGTCGTGGCCCCGTTCTTCATTGGATGCAGTTGATTCCCGGCATGGTGACGAACCCGGACAGTTCGGTGAACCGGCGCACCCACCGTTGCACCGCGGGGTAAGGCGAGAGATCGATGCCGCCATCGCCGGACAAGGCCGTGTATGGGAAGCAGGCGATATCCGCAATCGTGGCGTGGCTGCCAACAATCCAGTCGTCGCCGTCAAACTCACGGTCGGTCAAGTGGTCTTCAAGTACGCGGAAAATGTTTCGGGCACCGGCGCGCGCGCCCTCGACATCCAGGTCGTAGCCGAGCATGTCGTGCAGCCGCGCTGCCGACGACGTCGTCGTTATCTGATCGGCGAATGCCAGCCACATGGCGACTTCGCCGACCAGTTGCGGATCGTCGGCCGGCCACCAGCGCTTGTCCGTGTCATATTTGTTCGCCAGGTAGAGCAAAATGGCCTGCGCGTCGCGAATGATCAGCCCGTCGTCCTCCAACACCGGGATCTGGCCGAGTGGATTGAGTTTGAGAAAGGCGGCGCTCTTGTGCTCGCGGCCCGGATAGAAATCGACCCCTACGGCCTCATAGTCGATATCGAGAAACGTCGCCAGTAGCCGGATTTTGTAGCAGTTACCCGAAAGTACGAAGTCGTAGAGCTTCATGACAGCTCCCCGCTCACGCCGCTTTGTCTCGCGGAATTGCGCCGTAGGTCACGCCGTTTTGCGTGAGCCAACGGCGATATGCGATCGAGGAGGCATCGGCCCGGGTCGGCCGCTCGTGGCGCGGATCGAGCGGTAGTAGCGAGGGGACCTGGTTCTCCAGGATCAACCGATCCTGAAGATAGACGGCCTGCTGGAATTGAAGCAGGTCGGTATCGGAATTGTCCTCGTCGAACACCAGAAGGAAGGGGTGAAGATTGCTGAGGTCCTCTTCGACCGGCTGGATGAACAGGCCGATCAGATCCCAAACATCTTCCTTGATCGGGCAGGTCTTGTAGATGATGGCCGAAAACGGATGGGCGACCCGGTATTTGTAATGCGCAGTTTCCCCAAACCGTTCACCGAACGCGCCGGCTAGCGGCCGATAGAACTTGCACTCGGTCGTCCAGATCTCGTTCCCGCTCTCGGCTATTTCAACCTCGTACTGTTCGACCCCGGCCTGCTCTTCGATGCCGAGGATGTTCGGGTGAACGAACGGAAAATGCGCCAGGTCGAGAAAGTTCTCAACCGCCCGCAACCCCGAGCAGCGGGCCGAAATGCACCCGGCGGGCACCAGGCGCCGGCCCTCTTCCTCGAACTCCGGCATGTCGTAGAGCGGTCTTGGATCGTCGCTGAGCGTAGTCCAGACGTAGCCGTAACGCTCTTGGACCTTCAGTGGCGTTCTGCCGTCCTTCAACCTAATCGTTAGCTTTCCGCCGCGACGCTCGGCGACGATAGCTTGTCCGAGCAAGCGAGTGCTGCGCCCGCCGCCTTCGGGGACATCCTCCAGCCTACCGATCGGATACCAATGCGAGCGGGTGAATTCATCGAGAGCCATGGCTTCCTTCCACTAATTCTTTGCATCGAGCACGGTGCTACGCCGCTGACTGCAGAATCTCCGAGCTTTCTATTAAGGCGCGCGTATCCTTGGCCCAATCGCTGATCTGCTTGAGCGCATCTCCGCGTCCCCCGGCGGCATCCTTCGGCAGTACTGAAATATGAAAAAACGTCTGATCGTCGGAAACCCGCTGTATCGCGCAAAGCACCGCCTCGAACAATCGAGACTCACCCAACTGGATCAAATAGGTTCCGTTGCCGTTGAGGCTCAGGCTGTAGGAAACCGGCCTAACCTCTTCGGTCTCGTCCGGCAAGGATAAGGACAAATCCCCCGAACCGAGATAGGTATTCACGTCATCGGGCGATCGGCTGATCGCGATCGATCGACAACCCACCCACTCCCCGGAAAAGTTCGGCGCATCAACCTCGATAGGCTCGGATGCGGCCCAGATCATCCCGGCGTGTTCCACGCACGCGTACTTCCTAGTCCGTGTATTTTTGGGGGGTGGGATCTCGGGGTTCGCGGGGATCATCACGCACGCCCCCTCTCCGTCGTATGTCCACCCGTGATAGCTGCAGGTCAACCTGTCGCCGCGTACGAAGCCGTACGAGAGACGCATGCCGCGATGGGGACAGCGATTCTCCCAAACACGGATTTGCTGATCGCGGCCGCGCCAGATCACCATTTCATGGTCGTCAACCAGTGCCTTGAATGAGGCTTCCGGTGGCGCGGCTGCGGACAATCCGACGGCCGTCCAGTTCGACAGAAGCGCGACCTCCGCCATTCGCGACTTCCCCTGAGATTTATTCTTGGTCTCCACGGACAAGAGAAGACCCGCGCCCCGCATTGAGGGCGCGGGTCGTTACTACATGGCCGGGCTCGTGCTCGTTACTGGCGATACACCTTAGGCAAACCACCAGCGCTCGATTAACCGGTACCCGTCCATCTCCCAGTTGCCGGCGATCTCTCCGTGGCCCAGCTTCTCTGAGTGCGCGAGGAGATGATCGACGAACGCGGGAATGACCACGCCGCCATCGTCGTGAATGATCTGCTGCATCTCCCAATACATGTCGCGGGCCTTGTTTTCGTCGAACTCGGCACGCGCGGCCTTCAACAACTCATTGAATCTGGGATGCTTCCACTTGGTGTCGTTCCAGCTGGAGGTGTCGGAAAAGCTCACCGTGAACTGCCAGTCCTCGGTCGCCCGCCCACTCGAGTAGGCGGCGCAGAACGGGTGCTTGTTCCAGATATTCGACCAGTAGCCGTCGTGGGGCACCTTATTGACTTCAATATTGATGCCGGCCTTTGCTGCGCTCGCGCTGTACAGCACAGCTCCGTCGATAGCGCCGTCCCAAATGCCTTCCGAAGCACTGAGCTTCACCGTCAGATTCTCCACCCCGGCCTTTTTCAGATGGAACTTGGCCTTATCCGGATCGTAGACCCGCTGCGGGATCTCCGTGTTGAAGTACTTGTAGACCGGCGAGATCGAGTGGTCATTGCCAACCGAACCCGTGCCGTTGAGAACCTTGTCGACAAGCTCCTCTCGGTCGACCGCGTATTTCATCGCGAGCCGTACGTCATTATTGTCGAATGGCGGCTGGTCCGTATGCATCGGCCAGGTGTAGTTCTTCTTCCCCGAAATCTTCTGGACGTTCAGGCCCTTTATCGCCTGTAACCGCTTCCATGTTCTGCGATCCGGCCTGTGGATGACGTCGACTTCGCCCGTCACCAGCGCATTGTTTCGGGCCCCGCCATCGAGAATCGGGGTCATTTCGGCCGAGTCAAACCAGCCGCGGTCTTCTTGCCACTTGTTCGGATTGCGCTCGAGGGCGACCCGTATGCCAGGTTCAAACTCCTTGAGCACATACGTTCCCGTACCATTTTGGAAATCATACATCTTGTCGTCCTTGATGGAGCGAACCTGGAAGGCCGCCATCAGGAACGGGAAATTTACATTCCGTTCTTCCAGCTCGAAGATGACCCGGTGCTTCGTGTCCGCCCTCACGTCCTTGACGGACTTGAGGATAGACCTAATTTGGGATCTCGATTTCGTGCCGCGGTGCGTGTCTAACGTGCCGACGACGTCGTTCGCGTCGAGCGACTTGCCGTCATGCCACGTGACACCCTTTCGGAGATTGAAGATCCAGGTTGCTGCCGAACTACCAGGCTCCCAGGATTCCGCCAGCTCCGGCTTGGCAGCGCCCGTGTGGTCGACCTCCACGAGCTGATTCATCGTGCTATACCGCATCATTCTAATGAACTCGCCTGCCCCGGTCGACGGATCCAGCGAGTCGGTGGGGCCGCCCTGCGCCATGCCGACCCGCAGGTGGCCGCCTTTCTTTGGCGTCGCCGCCACTGCTTCGCTGGGCAGGAGTCCGCTCATCGTCGTTGCGAGAGCCGTGGTGGCGCCCAACGCTGCGGCACGGTTCGTGAATTCGCGTCGCGTAATCCCGCCGCCGCCCGCGCCATTTTCAAGAATCTTGGGATCGTTGGTCATGTGTCTCTCCCTGTCGTCTGTAAGTCGATAATAGAGATAATTAATACGGGGATCAATTTGCCATTGTCACGCACGCCACGGTTGACGTATGGAGCCGGTGGCTAACTCGCGCGCTCGCTGCCCGCGGGGAGTTGGCCCTCCGCATCGAGCGTCCGGTTCGCGAGCAAGTTGTCGAGCCAATCCGGATCCATCTCCGGAACGGAGGCCAGCAGCAGGTCCGTATACTCGTGGTGTGGTGGCACGAAGATGTCCGCCTTCGGTCCCGACTCCACGACGCGGCCTTCAAACATGACCACGACGTCGTCGGCAATTGCACGCACTGTACTGATGTCATGCGTGATGAATATGTAAGAGAGATCGAACTCGCGCTGCAGCCGATCGAGGAGCTTCAGGACCTCCTCGGCGACGAGCTGGTCCAGCGCCGACGTCACTTCGTCGCAGATGACGAGTTCCGGCTCGGCGGCTAGAGCCCGGGCAATGCAGACCCGTTGCTTCTCGCCGCCGGAGAGCTCGCTTGGCAGGCGGTCGATATACTGGTCCGGCTCCAACTCGACGAACGATAGAAGCTCGCGGACCCGCGCATCCCGCGCCGCTCGGCCCATCTCCAGATAAAAGGCAAGCGGGCGCCCAATCGTCTCGCGGACTCGTTGCTTCGGGTTCAGCGCCGTATCTGGCATCTGGTAGATCATCTGGATCCGGCGAAGCTCGGCCTTGCTGCGCTTGCGGAAATCGGGGGGCATCGGGGTTCCGAGCCAAAGCACCTCTCCTTCCCGCGGCCGCAGCAGGCCCGAGATGACGCGCGCCGTCGTGCTCTTGCCGCTGCCCGATTCGCCGACCAGTGTCACCGTCCGCCTGACCGGCACCGAGACGTTCACGCTGTGCAGCACCGTCTTCTTGCCGTAGGCCGCCGTCAGGTTCCGCACTTCGAGCAGGGGCGTCTCGGCTGTCGCTTCGTCGGTGTCGGTCTTGCGGAAGGTACGAACGGCAAGGAGATCGCGTGTGTAGCGCTCCTTCGGGTTCGACAGCATTTCCCGGGTGTCACCCTCCTCGATCAAATCACCGTTACGGAGCACCATGATGCGGTCGGCCATCTGCGCGACAAGTGCGAGATCGTGGGAGATATAGATTGCGGCCGCGTCGAACTGCGCGACCACGTCCTTGATGGCGGCCAAGACCTCGATCTGCGTCGTGACGTCGAGGGCCGTCGTCGGCTCGTCGAAGATGACGAGATCCGGCCGGCACGAGAGCGCCATCGCCGTCATCGCCCGCTGCAACTGCCCACCGGAAACTTGATGGGGGTAGCGAAAGCCGATCGCGTCCGGCTCCGGCAGGCCAAGCCGCCGATAGAGCTCCTTGGCGTCGGCCTCGGCCTCGGCCTGCGATAGAACGCCGTGCTGAACCGGCGTCTCCGAGTGCTGATCAATCAGCTTGTACGCCGGATTGAAGGCGGCGGCCGCGCTCTGCGCGACGTAGGCGATGCGGACGCCGAGCAGGTCCCGCCTCTGCTTTTCACTGGCGTTGACCAGGTCGATACCGTCGAACATGATCGTGCCATCGGTGATGCGGCAGCCGTCCCGGGTAAAACCCATGGCGGCGAGTCCTATAGTCGACTTTCCGGCGCCCGACTCGCCAATCAGCCCCAGCACTTCTCCGCGGCGCAGTGTCAAATCCACACCGTTGACGATTCTCAGCCATTCGTCGTCCGTGCGGCCCTCGATCTGGAGATCCCGCATCTCAAGCAGGATGTCGCCCTTCTTTTGTTCGTTCCGGTCGCTCATCTAGCTGCTCATTCTTTCAATCCGCTCGATTTGTGAAGGAACCAATCGATGACGAAATTGACGCTCACCGTCAGAAGCGCGATCGCGGCGGCCGGCATCAGCGGCATAAAGTCGTTGAACGTGATGAGAACGGAATTCTCGCGCACCATGCTTCCCCAATCGGCAATTGGCGGCTGGATGCCGAGACCAAGGAAGCTAAGCCCCGCTATGAAGAGGAAGGTGAAGGTAAACCGAACGCCGAACTCCGCGACGAGCGGTGCAGTCGCGTTCGGCAGGATTTCGCGCCGGATGATCCACCACAGGCTTTCGCCGCGGATCTTTGCAACCTCCACATAGTCCATGACGTCGATGTTCATCGCCACGGCCCGCATCAACCGGAAGACGCGCGTCGCTTCGTAGATCGTGATGACGGTTATCAGGACAGGGATCGACGTGCCAAAGATGGCGAGCGCCAACAAAACGAAGACGAGCCCCGGAATCGCCATCAGGATATCGACGATCCGCGACATGGCTAGGTCGACCCATCCACCTATCGTTGCGGCAAGCATGCCGGTGAGGGCCCCAATCACGAAGGCGAGGGCGGTGATTAAAAAAGCAATACCGACTGTGTTGCGCGCACCGTAGATAAGTCGCGTCAGCATGTCGCGGCCGAGATTGTCGGTTCCGAGGATGAACTCGTCGCTCCACGGCTCGTATTGGTCGCCGACGATTTCAACTTCGCCGAACGGCGCGAGAACGTCGGCAAAAATCGCGACGAACGCATATGCGACGATGACGAGCAGTCCAAATTGGGACGTCCAAGGGGCTTGACGAAAGTCTTTGATCCAGGACGCCTGACCAAGACCCTTGGCCAACGCAGACTGAGGCGAGCTCTTGTTTGCTTCGGTCATGGCCGTCACTGCTTCGGATGAAGCAACAGAGGATTGCTGACGATCGACAGCACATCGGCCAGCAGGTTCAATGAGATGTAGGTCGTCGCAAAGATCAGGGCGGACGCCTGCACGATCGGCATGTCCCGTTTTGCCACCGCATCGACCAGCAGTTGGCCAAGGCCGGGGTAGACGAAGACGACCTCCACGACCACAACGCCGACAATCAGGAAGGCGAGGTTGATGACCACAACGTTGATGATTGGTGCCAGTGCGTTCGGCAGGGCGTGCTTGACGATGATTCGCATGGAACTGAGCCCCTTGAGCCTGGCCATCTCGATATAGGGGCTGGCCAGCACGTTGATAATCGCCGCCCGGGTCATCCGCATGGTGTGGGCAACCGAGACGAGCATAAGCGTCGCCGCCGGTAGCAGCGTCCGGTAGAGACGATCCGTAAGTTCCATGTCCGGGTGGATCTTCGAAATACTCGGGAAAATGCCAAGATTAATTGAGAACGCCAGGATCAGCATGTAAGCGACGAAAAAGTCCGGAAACGAGATCGTCGTCAGCGTTGTTAGGTTGATCCCACGGTCAAACGCCGTGTTGCGATAGAGCGCCGCAAGGACACCAAGCGTCAGTGCGAGGGGCATCGAGATGGCCGCTGCAAAGCAGGCGAGAAAGATCGTGTTGAACAGGCGTACGCCCACCAAATGGGAGACTTCGTATCCGTTGGAAAGTGAAGTACCGAAGTCCCCCTGAAGAACCTTGCCCAACCACGCGAAGTACCGCGTATGGAGCGGGAGATAGAGGCCAAGTTCCCGACGCGCCGCGTCCAGCGTTTCCGGCGTTGCCATCTGACCGAGCAGGGCCTGCGCAGCATCGCCTGGCAGCAATTCAACGCCGAGGGAGATAAAAGCCGACACGACGAACAAGGTGGCGACCGCTAGGGCGAAACGCTGCGCGATCATGACGCTCAACCGGTTCATGGCCGCGCCTCGCTTTGCGGTTCCGTGCGCTTTGACATCCGGCCGACGGTCTCAACGACAAGGGTTGTCAACACAATCAATGTTCTATGCCGGACTCGGGATCGCGGCCACGGCTATACCCTCTCAGGCCGCTTTGGAACGTTTCATGCGGCGTGGTGATCGCGTTCTCGACATCAGTCGGCTAATAATAGCAATAGATATTGTCCATATGGGCATCAAAATAATTATCCCACGGGCTGCCACTGCGGCGATCGAAGTTTGGCCGTTGGCTTTGCTGCGAGTGAGAGGATGAGCCCAACCAACGGTACCTTGGTCCTCGTCGTCGGGCCGAGCGGTGCCGGCAAGGACAGCGTGCTGAATGGCGCGCGGTCGGTTCTCGCCGGGGACGATCGATTCGTATTCGCGCGGCGGATCATCACCCGAGCACCCGACGACGGCGGCGAGGACAATATCGAAGTGACGCCCGAAGCGTTCGCCGCCGCCAAGGCCGCCGGCGCGTTCAGTCTGTCTTGGCGAGCGCATGGCTTAGATTACGCGATCCCACGATCCATCGTCGACGATCTACGGGCGCGGCGCTGCGTCGTAGCCAGCGTGTCGCGCTCGGTGATCGAGTCGGCGCGTGCGCGGTACGAGAGGCTTTGTGTCGTCAACGTAACGGCGACGCTGGAGGTTCTCGCCGAGCGGATCGCGCAGCGGGGCCGAGAGGACTCGGCCTCGATTCGCGCGCGGCTCGCGCGTGCACACTACGCCCTGCCGCCGGGAGACGACCTCGTGACGTTGGAGAACACGGGCACGGTCGAAGAAGCTGTCGACCGCTTTGTCAGCTTGTTACGGCGTTACGGGCATGGCTGCTGAGGCGGAGATGGCAGCGGGTACAACCGCCGACACCCGACCCCAAGGTGCTCAGTCCGGGTGGCGATCGAGGTGGGTGCTTATAAAGCGTATCAGCTCGTCAATGGCGGGAACACGGAACTTGTGGCTCCGATGCACGACGTAGAACGATCGCTCCAGTGTCGGTTCCAGCGGCACCGCAGCCAGGGTGCCCAGGCGCAGCTCCTTCCTCACCGCGCTCGCCGAGAGAACAGCGATGCCAATGCCCCCTTCCACCGCAGTCTTGACAGCCTCCGAGCTGCTGAGCTCGAGGACCACGTCAAGGTCGCTCGGGTCGAGCCCCATCGAGCGCAGGTACTCCAGTAGGAAGCGGCGCCCGCCCGATCCCTCTTCGCGAATGACGAACGGATAACTGAGGATATCCTCGGAATTGACAGCAGCCTGCCGAGCGAGTTCGTGATCCGGCGGCATCAGGACCACCATTTGGTCTGTGCAGCAGGTCTCCATCACCAGATTGGCATTACTCACCGGACCTTCCACCACGCCGAGGTCGATCACGTTGTCCTCCACCATGGAGACGACGTCGTCGGTGTTGGTCACGCTCAGTTGCACCACGACGTTCGTGAACTCGCGCTTGAAGTCCCCGAGCAGTAACGGGAGCCGGTAATCGCCTATGGTCGTGCTCGCACCGACCATGATCACGCCCATGTCGCCGATGTGCTCGCGCACCGCGTTCTCCATCTCGGTGTAGAGCTCGAAGATTTCGCCGGCGTAGCGATAGACACACTTGCCCGCCTCGGTGAGACTGATGCTACTGTGGGCGCGGTCGAACAGTCGGGTATTGAACTCCTCCTCGAGTTGGCGGATCTGGAACGTCACCGCCGGCTGAGTCATCTGCAGGGCCTCGGCGGCCTTGGTAAAGCTTAGTTGCCGGGCAGTGGCGAGGAATACCTGTAGTCTGCGATCTGGCATGCTGAACTCATTGGTGGCGCGCCCGGCAGGATTCGAACCTGCGACCTGCGGATTAGAAGTCCGCTGCTCTACTCCACTGAGCTACGGGCGCTCTGCGCCTTCCCATTTATGTGCCAGCTATAGGAGCTGCCGGTTTATTTATAGCTAGCTAATTAATATTACTTGACCTTGTCGTAGCGGTAATTGTCGGCATAGGCGCGTTTGTGCACGCGGCGCTGCTTGGGCTCGTCGATGCGATAGGGCAAGCGGTGCTTCTCGGCGAAGGCCCGGGCCGCGTCCCTGGTCGGAAATCTAAGCTGTACCTGCGCGTCCATGTCGCTCGACGAGGTCCAGCCCATGAGTGAATCGATGCCGCGCGCCGTTTGCGGCGCAAACTCCAACAGCCAGTGTTTGGTGTTGGCGCGGCCCGACTGCATCGCCGTCTTGGCCGGTTGATAGATGCGCGCTTCCATGTCGTCACCCCGTATCGCCGTGCCGCCCGCCGACGCGGCCTGGTCGGGGCGACTGGATTTGAACCAGCGACCTGCTGCTCCCAAAGCAGCTGCGCTACCAGGCTGCGCTACGCCCCGCTAACCGCCACAGAGCGGGATACACCAAGGCTCGGGCTACAACAAGCCGAATTGTCCGCGCCGCTTGCGAGGCCTACCGCCGCCCCGACGCCGGCTTGGCGATCTCCTTCTGCCGATCTCCTCTTGGCGATCTCCTCTTGGCGATCTCTTGTCGAGGATTAGAGACGAGCAACGCGGCGACGCACTCGGAGCCCGACCGCCCGCACCTGCGCTCCGCCTACTCGCCGAGATTGCCGAAGATGCGGTGGCGCACCAGTGCACCCGCGACGATGCCGAGCCGGTCGGCGGTGCCGGCATTGACCTCGAGCACCGCCCGCACCCGCCCGGCCGAGGAAATCGATTTCAGCGAGTGCGGCACCGTGCGCTTGGCGATGTTCACCACCCGCCCGTCGGCCGTGATGAACAGCATGTCGAGCGGGATGTAGGTGTTCTTCATCCACATCGCGACCGGCCGCGACCGAACATAGTCGAACAGCATGCCCGCGTTCGGCGCCAGCTTGCGGCGGAACATCAGCCCCAGCCGGCGTTGCTTCTCCGTCGCCGCCAGCTCGACCTCGAAGGCATGGCTACCGGTGCCGGTCTCGATCACCAGCGGCGTGGGCGCTCCGGCCTGGGCCGCGCCGGCGTCGACCAGCAGAGCCACGGCGACCAGCGCCGCTCGCAGCATCGATCCCCGCAACCCACCCATATCGCTTCACTTAGCCGGATTCGCGGGGCCGGTAAATGGCGGTAGATCTATGACGGAACGGGCTCGCGGCGCCGCGCGCGCAACGGCATTCGCGACATCGTGCGTTTGCCGACGCTCGGTCGAGGAGGAGCTCCCTACTCCGCTTCGATCTCGGCGACCTGCGGGCCCTTCGGTCCCTGGCCGACGCGGATGCGCACTTCCTGGCCCGGACGCAACACCTCGATGCCGACCCGGCGCAGCGTTTTGATGTGGACGAAGATGTCGCGATCATCCTCGCCGCACTGCAAGAAGCCGTAGCCCTTGTCGGCGTTGAACCACTTCACCGTCGCTCCCATAAACGGGCCCTCAGCGACGATCTCGCCGTGGCGCGCATGGTGCAGCGGCGGCGGGCGCTCCGCGCTCGGCACCGCCGTGGTGACGTCGATCTCGACGATGCGCAGTGCCTGTAGCCCCTTGGGTCCACGCACCGCCTCGCAAACCACCGTCGTGCCTTCGTCGATTGCGTCGTAACCGGCCGCTTTCAACGTCGAATGGTGAACAAATACATCGCCGGTATCGTCCGGCAATGCGATGAAACCGAAGCCCTTTAGCTTATTGAACCACTTGACAGTCCCGCTAACTACCTCGGCGTCCTGCTCTACTTCGTCCGGCCCGTGATTTTCATCTTCCATGGCCAGGGCACCCTCCCTACCGACCTCAATTATTAGCATTTTCCCGAAATGTTCACAAACCGGTGAGAGCGCGGAGAGCGCGCCCGCACCGGCTGCACCGGCGCGCCGACCCGGCGCGTCATTTCTTGGTCAATGGCGGCAAATTCGGTTAATAAACGGCCGGCCCCACGGTGCCGCCGCCGCGGCGGCGGCACCCACTTCAACACCGATCGACGGGGAACGGGAGCGAATGCTGTGCGTCTGGTCAGCCTATCGATCACCCTGTTTGTCTTCTGGTTCGCCCTGTCGGGCCACGACGAGGCGCTGATCATCGCCTGCGGCGTCGTCTCCTGCCTCCTGGTCGGCTGGATCGCACACCGCATGGACCTCGCCGATCACGAAGGCCATCCCATCCATGTCGGTGTCCAGGCCCTGCTCTATTGGCCGTGGCTGAGCTGGCAGATCCTCAAGAGCGCTGTCCAGGTGTCGCGCTTGATACTCGACCCGAAAATGCCGATCGAGCCGGTGGTCGAGAACGTGCCGTCGACCCAGACCGGGGCCGTCGGCCGCGTCGCCTTCGCCAACTCCATCACCCTCACGCCGGGTACGGTCGCGATCGACATCGAGCCCGGTCGGGTCGAGGTGCACGCGCTCGACCCCGACATGATCGAGGATCTCAAAGGCGGCGAGATGGATGCGCGGGCGACCCGCATGGCCCGGGGAACGTAGCTCGGGTCGGCACGGGACGGGCGCTGATCGATCGATGTTCACCCTGGCGACGCTGGCGATCCTCGCGGCCATGGTGCTGGCGCTGTTTCGCGCGCTGCAGGGCCCGTCGGTATTCGATCGGGTGCTGGCGGTCAACTCGTTCACCACCAAGACCACGCTGCTCATCGTCGTCGCCCAGTTCCTGGCCGGGCGACCGGAATTCCTCGACCTGGCGCTGCTCTATGCGCTCTTGAACCTGGTCGGCACCGTCACCTTCCTCAAATTCTTCGCCACCGGCGACCTGGGAACGCCCCGCGTGACGGGCCGCGAACCGTGAGCGAGCCGATCGATATCGTCAGCTGGCTGCTGATCGCTGCGGGATGCACCTTCATGGTGATCGGCGGCATCGGCCTGGTTCGCCTGCCCGATTTGTTCAGCCGCTTCCACGCGGCCGGCATCACCGATACCGCCGGCGCCGGGCTGATCCTGGTCGGCATCATGTTCCAGTCCGGATTCACGCTGCTGACCGTCAAGCTGATCTTCATCCTGGTGTTCATCCTGTTCACCAGCCCGACCTCCACCCACGCGCTGGCCCGGGCTGCCCGCCTCGCCGGCCGCAAACCGTGGCGCCGTTCGGCGCCGCCCGACTCGGAGCCGAGCTCATCATCGTCGTAACCGACATCGCCCTGCTGCTGTTCCTGATGGTCATCGCCGTGGCCATCATCCGCCAGCGCGGCCTGATCGCTGTGGTGATGCTGGCCGGCATCTTCAGCCTGCTGATGGCGGCGGTGTTCATGATCCTCGATGCGGTCGACGTCGCCTTCACCGAGGCCGCGGTCGGCGCCGGCGTATCGACCGTGCTGGCACTCGGTGCCCTGGCGCGGACCACGCGGCGAGAAAAGATCCCCGCGCACCGCCCGCTGCTGCCGCTGATCGTGGTTATCATGACCGGCGCCGTGCTGGTCTACGGCATCTGGGACTCGCCCGATTTCGGCGACGCCAACGCGCCCGCGCACATGCACGTCGCCCCGCGCTACATCGAGCGGGGCCCGACCGAAACCAAGGTCCCGAACATCGTCACCGCGGTGCTGGCCAGTTACCGCGGCTACGACACGCTGGGCGAGGTTACCGTCATCTTCACCGCCGGAATCGCCGTGCTGCTGCTGCTCGGCGGCGGTCGCCGCGAGCCCGAAGCGACCGATCGGAGGGACGGCGATGCGTGACTACACGATCCTGCGGGTCATGGCCAAGCTGCTGATCCCGTTCGTCCTGCTCTACGGTCTCTACGTCCAGTTCCATGGCGATTTCGGCCCGGGCGGCGGCTTCCAGGCCGGTGTCATCTTCGCCGCCGGTTTCATCCTCTACGGGCTGATCTTCGGCCGCACCGCGCTGCGCCAGGTGCTGCCGCCGGCGCTGGTAGAGGCCGGCATTGCCCTCGGCTTGCTGATCTATGCCGGCACCGGCGTCGTCAACATGCTGCTCGGCGCCAACTACCTCGACTATTCGGTGCTGGGGCCCAAGCCGGCGACCGGCGAGCATTACGGCATCCTGATCATCGAGCTCGGCGTCGGCATCACCGTCGCCTCGGTTCTGATCGCGGCTTTCGTCGCATTCGCGGGGCAACGCCGGTGACCTTCGAAGAGCTGTTCGGCAGCTTCAACTACGTGGTCGCGGTGTTCCTGCTGATGGCCGGCATGTACACGGTTATCGCCCGCGGCAATCTGGTCAAGAAGATCGTCGGCCTCAACATCTTCCAAGCCGCGGTATTCCTGCTCTATATCAGCATTGGCAAGGTCATCGGCGGAACCGCGCCGATCGCCGCGCCGGGGGTCGAGATCTACTCCAACCCCCTGCCCCACGTGCTGATCCTCACCGCGATCGTCGTCGGCGTCGCCACCAGCGCGCTCGGTCTGGCCCTCGTCGTCCGTATCCACGAGGCCTACGGCACGGTCGAGGAGGACGACATCGTCGCTCTCGAGCGCGAGCCGTGATCGCCGCCCATCTCCCGGCGCTGCAAGTGGTGGTGCCGCTGGTCGCGGCGCCGCTCTGCGTGCTGCTGCGCCACCCCACTCTGGTGTGGGGTTTCGCCACGCTGGTGTGCTGGGCCGCGTTCGCGATCTCGATCGCCCTGCTGGTGCAGGTAAGCGCCGGCGGCGCCATCTCCTACGAGCTCGGCGGCTGGGCGGTGCCGTGGGGCATCGAATACCGCGTCGACTCGGTCAACATGTTCGTGCTGCTGATCGTCTCCGGCATCGCCGCTCTGGTGCTGCCCTATGCCCGTACCAGCGTCGACGCCGAGGTGCCGCGCGAAAAGCACGCGCTGTTCTATACGATGATGCTGCTCACCATCACCGGGCTGCTCGGCATCGCCATCACCGGCGACGCCTTCAACCTGTTCGTATTCCTGGAGATCTCTTCGCTGTCGTCCTACGCGCTGATCAGCATGGGACGCGACCGCCGCGCGCTGACTGCGGCCTATCAGTACCTGATCATGGGCACGATCGGCGCCACCTTCATCCTGATCGGCGTCGGCTTTCTGTACATGGTCACCGGCACGCTCAACATGCGCGACCTCGCCGAGCGCATCGCGCCGCTGTCCGATTCCGGCACCGTGCAGGCGGCGTTCGCTTTCCTCACCGTCGGCATCGGCCTCAAACTGGCAATGTTCCCGCTCCATTTGTGGCTGCCCAACGCCTATACCTTCGCGCCCTCCGCAGTCACCGTGCTGCTCGCGGCAACCGCAACCAAGGTCGCGGTCTACATGTTCCTGCGTTTCGCGTTCACCGTGTTCGGGGTCTCGTTCGCATTTGCCGACATGCAGGTTGGCGCGATCCTGCTGCCGCTCGCGGTGATCGCCATGTTCGCCGCTTCGGTGGTGGCGATCTTCCAGGACGACATCAAGCGCATGTTCGCCTATTCCAGCGTCGCCCAGGTCGGCTACATGATGCTCGGTATCAGCTTCGCCACCACGCTCGGCCTGACCGGCGGCATCGTCCATCTGTTCAACCACGCGCTGATGAAGGGCGCGATTTTCATGTGCCTGGGCGCGGTGTTCCTGCGCCACGCCTCGGTCCACAGCGACACGCTGCAGGGTCTCGGCAGACGCATGCCGTTGACCTTCGCGGCGCTGGTCGTCGCCGGTCTCAGCCTGATCGGCGTCCCCGGCACGGTCGGTTTCATCAGCAAGCTCTATCTCGTGCGCGCCGCCCTCGATATCGGCTGGTGGCCGGTCGCGGTCCTGATCTTGCTGAGTTCGCTGCTGGCGGTGGTCTATGTCTGGCGCGTGGTCGAGATCGTCTACATGCGCGCCCCCATCGCCGACCATGCCGACAAGGGCGAGGCGCCGCCGCAGATCCTGATCCCGACCCTTTTGCTCGCCGCCGCGTGCATCTATTTCGGCCTCGACACCGAGCTCTCGATCGGTGTCGCCAGCCGGGCGGCCGAATCCCTGTTGGGCATCACGCCATGAGCGACGCGTCGATCATCACCCTCGCGGTGCTGACGCCCCTGGGAGGCTCGGTCCTGATCGGGCTCACCGGGCGCTGGCCCAACCTGCGCGAGACCGTCACGGTGGTGATTTCGGTGGTGCTGTTCCTGCTGGTCGCCAGCCTGCTCGAACCGGTACAGGCCGGGGCCAGGCCGAGCGCGACCTGGTTCACCGTGCTCCCCGGCATCGACCTCGCTTTCGCGGTCGAACCGCTCGGCATGCTGTTCGGACTGATCGCCAGCTTCCTGTGGATTCCGACCTCGTTCTACGCCTTCGGCTACATGCGCGCCCACGGGGAGGAGAACCAGACCCGCTTCTACGCCTACTTCGCGATCGCGCTGGGCAGCACCATGGGCGTCGCGTTCGCCGCCAACCTGTTCACCCTGTTCATCTTCTACGAGATCCTCACGCTCTCGACCTTCCCGCTGGTCACCCACAGCGGCGGCGACGAAGCACGGCGCGCCGGTCGCACCTATCTCGGCCTGTTGCTGGGCACATCGATCGCGCTGCAGCTGCTCGCCATCCTGTGGACCTGGACGCTGTCGGGCACGCTCGACTTCAAGGACGGCGGCATCCTCGCCCACCATGCCTCCGAAGCGACCGCCGCCGTGCTCCTGGTGCTCTACGTGTTCGGCATCGGCAAGGCCGCGCTGATGCCGTTCCACCGCTGGCTGCCGGCGGCGATGGTCGCGCCCACCCCGGTCAGCGCGTTGCTGCACGCGGTCGCCGTCGTCAAGGCCGGCGTCTTCACCGTCCTCAAGGTGGCGGTCTATGTCTTCGGCATCGACCTGCTCCAGGCGCTCGGCTCGAGCCGGCTGATGATGTACGCGGCAGTGATCACGCTGCTGCTGGCGTCGCTGATCGCGCTGCGTCAGAACAATCTCAAACGGCGCCTCGCCTACTCTACCGTCAGCCAGCTCAGCTACGTCGTGCTCGGAGCGATGCTGGCGACCGGCACCGGCATCACCGGCGGTGCGCTGCACATCGCCATGCATGCGTTCGGCAAGATCACCCTGTTCTTCTGCGCCGGTGCGATCTTGATCGCCGCGCACAAGACCGAAATCGGCCAGCTCGACGGAATCGGCCGGGCGATGCCGTTCACCATGGCGGCGTTCGCGATCGGCTCGCTGTCGATGATCGGGCTGCCGCCGACCGCCGGCTTCATCAGCAAGTGGTACCTGATGTCCGGCGCGGTCGAAGCCGGTGCGACGATCGCGCTGGCGGCGCTGATCCTCTCGACGCTCATCAACGCGGCCTACTTCCTGCCGATCGTCTATGCTGCGTTCTTCCGCGCGCCGAACCAGCCGCCGAGCCACGGCGAGGCGCCGCCCACGATGGTCGGCGCCATCCTGCTGACCGCGGCGGGCACCGTGCTCCTGTTCCTGTTTCCCGATCAGGTGCTTGCTCTGGTCCGGGGCATCACCGGAGACTGACGGTGGCGGACCCGACGACCAACCCCGCACCGCCGACCCACTGGCTCCGGCGGCCCAAGATCATCCGCAGGCTGTGGTGGGCGCTCTACGCCATTCTCGGCGTAACCGTGATTGCCGAGTTCGGCATCGACCACCACGGCGCGTTCGGTTTCGACGGCAGCGTCGGCTTCAACGCCTGGTACGGCTTCATCACCTGCGTCGCCATGGTGCTCGGCGCCAAATTGCTCGGCGCCGCGATCAAGCGCGGCGACGACTATTACGGCCGCGATGCCGATTCGGCGCCCGCAAGCAACGATGATTGACGCCGTCCCGCCCGGCCTGATCCTGATCGTCGGCGGCCTCATCCTGCCGTTCGTCGGCGAGGGCTTGCGCCGCGCGTTGTTGCTCGGGCTGCCGCTGCTCGTGCTTGCCATGATCTGGCAGGTCGGCGACGGCGCCGCCCTCGAGATCGCCTTCCTCGACTACAGCCTGACCCCGGTCGAGGGCAGCCGGCTCGGCCGGCTCTTCGCCACCGTGTTCGCGATCATGGCTTTCGCAGGCGGCCTGTTCGCAATCGGCCACGCGCATCGCGGCGAGCTCGCCGCCGCCTATGTCTACGCCGGTGCCGCCATCGGCGTGACCTTCGCCGGCGACCTGCTCACGGTGTTCGTGTTCTGGGAGGTGATGGCGGTCGGCTCAACCCTGGTGATCTGGTCGGCCGGTGGCGACGGGGCGCGGCGCGCCGGCATGCGCTACGTCATGATCCACCTGCTCGGCGGCGTCGTGCTGATGGCCGGCATCATCGGCCATGTCGGCGAGACCGGTTCGCTGGCGTTCCAGGCGATGGCGACCGACGGTTGGCCGCGCTGGCTGATCCTCGCCGGCTTCCTGCTCAACGCCGGCGCACCGCCGCTGTCGGCCTGGATCCCCGACGCCTATCCCGAAACCTCGCCGAGCGGCATGGTGTTCCTTTCCGCCTTCACCACCAAGACCGCGGTCTTTGTACTGCTGCGCGGATTCCCCGGCGCCGAGATCCTGATCTATTTCGGCCTCTATATGATGTTCTACGGCATCACCTACGCGCTGCTCGAAAACGACATGCGCCGCATCCTGGCCTATTCGATCGTCAACCAGGTCGGCTTCATGGTCACCGGCATCGGCATCGGCACCGAACTCGCGCTCAACGGCGCCGCCGCCCACGCCTTCACCCACATCATTTACAAGGCGTTGCTGTTGATGTCGGCCGGCGCGGTGCTGGCGATGACCGGACGGCGCAAATGCTCCGACCTCGGCGGTCTGTTTCAAAGCATGCCGCTCACCGCCGCTTGCGGCATCGTCGGCGCGCTGGCGATCTCGTCATTCCCGCTTACTTCGGGTTTCATCAGCAAGTCGATGATCAGCGAAGCCGCCGCGGTCGAGCAGTTCGGACTGGTGTGGTTCCTGCTGACCGCCGCTTCCGCCGGCGTATTCCTGCACGCCGGCATCAAGTTCCCATGGTTCGTGTTTTTCCAGAAGGACTCGGGCTTGCGCCCGCCCGACCCGCCATGGACGATGCGCGCATCGATGCTGCTGTTCGCGTTCCTGTGCATCGCCCTCGGCGTCTATCCGGCGCCGCTCTACGCGATCCTCCCCTACCCGGTCGACTACGTGCCCTACACGCCGGCCCACATCGTCACCATGCTGCAGCTCCTGCTGTTCGCCGGGCTCGCCTTCTTCGTTCTGCTGCCCTGGATGCAGCGTACCCTGACCATCAGCCTGGATTGGGACTGGTTCTATCGCGTCCTGGGCAAGGGCGCGGCACTCGCGGCGGGGCGGACGATCGCCTCGATCGACGATCAGGTGCGTTCCTCGGTGCGCCTGCAGATCGATCGCATCATCGCCGAGGTGTTTCGCCACCACGGCCCGCACGGCGCCCTGGCCCGCAACTGGCCGTCGGGCAGCATGGTGCTGTGGGTCGCGATTCTGCTGGCCGCGGTGCTGATCTTCTACTACGCCTAGTCTAGCGTCGCCGAGCGCTTCCCCCGCTCCCCGGCGCCGGCGATCGGACAGCGAATCCGGGGCGCGAGCGCATACCGATACCGCCTCGGCGATCGCGCGGCAGCGCGCGCAGGTCTGCAATGTCAGCGACCTCGCCGCGCATTTCGCGGCCGAGATACGACCTTGCTGGGCGACCGGCAGGTTGATATAAACCCGCGCTTTTGTCTCAGCTCACAGCGTCGGAGTAAGGAAGAAAGTATGTCCAAGGCAAAGGTGAGCAAACGCGTCAAACGCCTGCCCAAGAACTACAAACCCGGCGAAGACGAATCCTTCATGGGCGCGCGCCAGCGGGAGTATTTCCGTCGCAAGCTCCTCGGTTGGCGCGGCGAGTTGCTTCAGGAATCGAGCCAGACCCTGCAACACCTCCAGGACGATAGCGAGCACGAGATCGACCTCGCCGATCGGGCGTCCACCGAGACCGACCGGGCCCTGGAGTTGCGGACCCGCGACCGCGAGCGCAAGCTGATCACGAAGATCGACGATGCGCTGCAGCGCATCGAGGACGGGACTTACGGCTTCTGCGAGGATACCGGCGAGCCGATCAACCTGAAGCGGCTGGAGGCGCGCCCGATCGCCACCCTGAGCATCGAAGCGCAAGAACGCCACGAACGTCGCGAAAAGGTCTATCGCGACGATCTCTAACATTCCGATCTCCAAACCCTCTCGGCGCCGCGGTGCTATAATGGCGGCCGACAAAGGAGGCAGCCATGACCCTGACACTGTCGCATGGTGGTGATTCCACCTTCAAATGTTCCGCGCCGTCCAACGAAATCCTGGTCGGCACCAAAGAGGGGATCGTTCGCCTCGCCCGCGAGGCGGCGGGGCAGCGGTGGCAGCCGGACGAGCGCTGGCTTGCCGACAAGCACATCCACGCGCTGCTCATCGAGCCCGCGAGCGGGGCAATCGTCGCCGGCGCCAATGAGGGTTCGGTGCATGTCAGCGAGGATGGAGGGGCGACCTGGGAGCGCCGCGACCACGGCCTGACCGAACCGGACGTCTACTGCATGGCCGCGGCGCGCACCAACGGCAGCAGCCGCATCTACGCCGGTACCGAGCCGGCACATCTGTTTTACAGCGACGATCTCGGTCGCAATTGGCATGAACTTCCGGCGCTGCGCTCGGTCGATATGTCGGCCTGGACGTTCCCGGGGCCGCCGCACACCGCGCACACCAAGCACATCTGCTTCCATCCCAAAGATCCGCAGACGATGTATGTCAGCATCGAGCAGGGTGGGCTCCTGAAAACGACCGACGGCGGCGCAAGCTTCGCCGTGGTGTCGGGCATGGACGACGACGTGCACCGCACCGCGATCAACCCGACCGATCCCGATCAGATCTATCTCTCGAGCGGGGTCGGGACCTACGTATCCAACGACGGCGGCGCCAGTTGGCAGCAGCGTACAGACGCAGAGCATACTATCGGCGGCTACCCGGACTGCCTGGTGGTGCGACCCCACGACCCCACGACCATCTTCGTCACGGCTGCCGAAACAGAGCCGGGCCAATGGGGACCGCGCGGCACGACCGGCTCGCGGGTATCGCGCAGCAGCGACGGCGGCAACAGCTGGACGCCTTTGCGCAACGGGCTGCCCGACCGGCTGACGCCCTCGTTCCAGGCGGTCAGCCTCGAGGATTGGGGCGACTCGTTCGCAGTCTACGGTGCCACGGTAAGCGGCGAAATCTGGGCCAGCGAAGATGGCGGCGAAAATTGGGCCGAGATCGTCAGCGGCCTGCCGCCGATCTCCAAGAGCATGCACTACGCCTTGTTGGGCGCGGCGGCCTGAAGACAGCCGGCACGACCCGGTATGGCGGCGCCGGCGATGAGCTGCTCGCGGCGTCGCCAATGCTCTCCTTGGTGAGCTTTTGCTTAGTGAGCCTTGCCTTGGTGAACCTTGCCAGCACTCGCGCGAAATGTCGGTTTCGCGGTCGTTGATGTCGAACGCCATGCTGTTGTGGGAACAAGGCTCGACGATTTCTTCTGCGCGCGCTTGCCGGCGAGCGCCGTTCGATCGTCGCGGAGCTACCCGAGACCGGTTCGGGGTGCGAACGTCATTCGGATCGGGGGATCGTTTATGAAAGACACTCTCGCTGTGGGTATCGAATCCAGCGAACGCTTCGATGTCGATCGCGACCGCACGATCGGCTACTTGGGCGAGGATTTTCGTGTCTACGCGACGCCGTCGCTGGTCCTCGATATGGAGCGTAGCTGCCGCAACGCCGTGCTCGCCCACCTCGACGACGACGAAGACACGGTCGGCACGTTCATCAATATCGAGCATCTCGCGGCGACGCCGCTCGGAATGTGGGTGGAGATGACGGTCACACTCTCGGCGATCGAAGGCCGCCGCCTGACCTTCGATATGACCGCCCGCGACACGGTCGACGAACTGATCGCGCGCGGCTCCCACGGCCGCTTCGTCATCGACAAAGCCAAAACCGCCGAACGCATCGCCGCCAAGAAAGCGCAGCTGTAGTTCGCCGACGCGCAAACCGGGTCGGCGCACGACGTGCCCGCCATGACACCGCGACCCTCAGCTCCGGGATCGCGTTGCGTCGAGGCCGCGTCCGGTCAAGAAATCACGGCCGCACGCCGCCTTCGGACCGGCATCTCCGCCGCCGGCAGCTTGAACGCGAACCGCGCGTTACCGCATTGGCGGGCCCGGTCGATCGTGCGGTTTTCGTTTCCGCTCATGGTTCAATCCTGATCCGCTGTCCCGCCTTTTGACGTATAAGGGAAGTGCAGGTAAGCGAGCTGCACGGCCTATGCGAGCGTGACCATGAAGCAATTTCGTCTTAACAGCCCCAAGGGTATCGACTCCCTCGAACTCGTCGAATGCGCGGATCCCGAACCGGCAGCCCACCAGCTATTGGTGAGGGTCCACGCGACCTCGCTCAACTATCGCGACCTGATGGTGGTCGAGGGCCGTTATGGCCGGGGCACCTCCAAACCCGATCTGGTACCGCTTTCCGACGGCGCCGGCGAAGTGGTTGCGGTCGGCGATGGCGTCACCCGCTTTGAGGTTGGCGATCGGGTCGCGGCGATTTTCATGCAGCGGTGGATCGGCGGCGCCATCACCGGCGACGCTCAGGCATCGGCGCTCGGTGGGGCGATCGACGGCATGCTCTCGCAATACGTCGTCCTCCATGAAGACGGGCTCGTAGCGATCCCCGATCATCTCACCTACGCCGAAGCGGCGACCCTGCCCTGTGCGGCCGTGACCGCTTGGCACGCCCTGGTTCCGCAGGGGCATGTCGCGGCCGGCGAGACCGTGCTGGTGTTGGGGAGCGGCGGGGTATCCGTGTTCGCCCTGCAATTCGCCAAGCTGTTCGGCGCGCGCGTGATCGCGACCTCGTCCAGCGATGAAAAGCTCGCTCGCCTGGAAAAGCTCGGCGCATCGGGACTCGTCAACTACCTCAAGACGCCGGACTGGGACACCGCGGTGCTCGACCTCACCGGCGGCGCCGGCGCCGACCACATCGTCGAGGTCGGCGGCGCCGGCACGCTTACCCGATCGCTGGCATGCGTGCGCGTCGACGGCTTTGTCTACGTTATCGGGCTGCTGTCCGGCGGCGCCGAGATCGACCCGATGCCGATCCTGCGCCGCATGGTCACGGTCCAGGGAGTCTATGTCGGCAGCCGCGAGATGTTCGAGGCGATGAACCGGGCGATCGCGACCCACCAGCTTCACCCCGTTATCGACCGCGTTTTTCCTCTCGAGGACACGCGAGACGCCTTCGCCTATTTCAAGAGCCAAGCCCATCTCGGCAAGGTCGTGATCGCCCTTGAGTAAACCGAGTCCCGATATCGGCCCGGACGCATGACGCAGCGCGCGCTGGTCGTCGGCGGCGGGTTGCTGGGCAGCGCCATCGCCTATGGCTTGGTGCGCTCGGGGCTCAAGGCCACGATCATGGACGAGGGCGACGATGCGTTGCGGGCAGCGCGCGGCAATTTCGGCCTGATCTCGGTACAGGCCAAAGGCGTCGACAATCCACCCTACCACCGCTGGTCGCGTCGTTCCGCGCAACGCTGGCCCGAGCTGGCGACCGAGCTGCAAGAGCGAACGGGGATCGACTAGCATCACCGTCACAACGGCGCACTGACCCCTTGCCTCTCGATCGATGAGCTCGACAAGCGCCGCTCGACGATGGAGCAAATTCGCGAACAAGCCGGCGATTTCGGCTTTGAGTATCGCCTGCTCGACCGAGGCGAGGCGCTCGAGCTGGTGCCCGACCTCGGCCCTGCCGTGGTCGGCGCAATTTACACCGCCTATGACGGCCACTGTTCGCCGCTGGCGTTGCTGCGCGCCTTGCACCGGGCTTTTCGCGACCGCGGCGGGCGCCATCTCCCGTCGCGTCCGGTGCGACGAATTCGACGATTGGGAGGCGGTTTTGTCGCCGAAACCTGCGGCGGTACCGAGACCGGCGACCTCCTGATACTGGCCGCAGGGCTCGGTTGCGCCGAGCTGGCGCCGATGGTCGGTCTCAACGCGCCGGTCGCGCCCAACCGCGGCCAGATCCTGGTCACCGAGCGCTGCCCGCCGCTTCTCAGCTTGTCGCTCGGCTTCATTCGCCAGTCCGGCGAGGGCAGCTTCATGATGGGCTACTCCGAAGAGGAGGCCGGGTTCGACGATCGCACCAGCCCGGGCGTCCTGGCCGAAACCGCGCGTCAGGCCGTGGCGCTGCTTCCTCTGCTCGAGCATCTGCGGGTGATTCGAAGCTGGGCCGCCCTGCGGGTACTGACACCGGACGGGTTTCCGATCTATCAGCAGTCGGCGGACCAGCCCGGGGCTTTCGTCGCGACGAGTCATAGCGGCGTTACCCTCGCCGCCGCGCACGTCTTCGAGCTGGCACCGGCAATTGCCGCGGCCAGACTGCCCGACGATTTCGCACCGTTTAGCGGTGGGCGCTTCGATGTATCGGCGCCTGGATAACCCCGACACCGTTACCATCACGGTCGATGGCGAAGCGGTCGAGGCTGCCGCCTCGACGACCCTGGCAGCGGCTCTCCTGACCGCCGGGTTCACCAGCTTTCGATCATCGATCGTGACCGGCGCGCCCCGGGCGCCCTATTGCCTGATGGGGATCTGCAACGACTGCCTGGTCGAGATCGACGGCCGGCCCAATCAGCCCGCCTGTCTCACGCCGGTTCGGGACGGCATGAGCGTGGGCCGATCCGTCACCGGTCGGAGCGATGACTGATCGGACCGACCTGATCATCGTCGGGGCCGGACCGGCGGGTATGTCGGCGGCGACGGCCGCCGCCGAACTCGGCCTTGCGGTCGTCGTTTTCGACCAGCAGGCGGCACCGGGCGGCCAGATCTATCGCGGCCTGGAGCGTCTCGCGGCCGAACGCCCGCACCGCATCGCGGCGCTGGGTGCCGACTACGCCGAAGGCGCCGAACTGGTGCGCGCCTTTCGCGCCAGCGACGCCGACTTCCGGCCGCAATCGACGGTCTGGCAGATCGACGGGTCGAAGGTGTTTGCGCGCTGCCCGAGCGGCTTGGTCGCGATCGCAGCGCCGAGCATTCTCATCGCTACCGGCGCCGTCGAGCGCGCAACCCCGTTTCCGGGGTGGACCCTGCCCGGCGTGATGACCTGCGGCGGCGCCCAGATCCTGCTCAAGAGCGCCTCCGCGGTGCCGGAAGGGCGCGTGGTGCTGGCCGGTTCGGGGCCGCTGCTGTTCATGCTGGCCTGGCAGCTCCATACCGTCGGCGTCCAGGTAGCCAAGATCCTGGAAACCACCAGCCATCGCAACTACGCCCGCACGCTGGTGCGGTCGTTGAGCGCTTTGCGCCACCAAAAATATCTACGCCGTGGTTTCTCGCTGCTGGGCGATTTGCGCGGCGCCGGGATTGCGATCGTCGGCGATGTCAGCGACCTGCAGGCGCACGGCGATGAGCGGGTCCGCGAAATTTCATACCGCCAACGGCGAGAGCCGCAGCGCGAGACCTGCGATTGGCTTCTGGTGCATGAGGGTATCGCGCCCAACCTCAATTTGTGGCTGTCGCTGCGCGCCGACGTGGAATGGCACTCCCTACAGCGCTCGTTTCAGCCGCGTCGCGGCCCCTGGGGCGGTCTTTCCCTGCCCATGGTCTACGCCGTCGGCGACTGCGCCCATATCGGCGGCGCCGCGGCGGCGACGTTCGAGGGCCGGCTCGCGGCGCTGGCGATCGCTTGCGAGGCGGGCAAGCTGTCGGCCGATGAACGCGATCGTCGCGCACGGGCATTGCGGCGCGAATTGCGACGCGAAAGGCGATCGCGCGCTTTCCTCGATCGTCTCTACGAACCCGCCGCCTGGGTCCGCGTGCCCCGCGAGGACGCGACGATCATTTGCCGCTGCGAGGAGGTCGCCGCCGGTGAGGTGCGCGAGGCGGTCGCGCTCGGCTGCTTGGGCCCCAACCAGCTCAAAGCCTACACCCGCTGCGGCATGGGTCCCTGCCAGGGCCGTTTGTGTGGATTGACGGTCGTGGAAACCATCGCCGCGGCACGCGAAACCTCGCCCGCCGATGTGGGTTACTACCGAATTCGCGCGCCCGTAACACCGCTCACCGTCGGCGATATCGCGCGCTCGACGGAGGGCGATGACGTGGTCGTAAGGCCGTGAGGAAAAGATCGGCCCGCCCGTGATCGGCGCTTGCGAAGGCACCGAGCGTATCCTGCGTCAAGCGATCGACGACCGCGCCGAGGAGTTCATGGAGGTTGCGCCGGCCGGATCGACGCAGCCTGTGGAAAGAGCTCGGCAGCGTCGGCCGGACCATGCCCGGGGCCCGGCTCAAGAACGAATACTCCCGGACCATCGCGGCGGTTTCGGGCAAGACTAGAGCACTTCAAGTTGATTTGGACCCATATCCGGCGTTGAGGAAGAAGTTTCGGCATTCGGTTGGGTCGAACTGGTTGATTGCTTCGGCGATGGCTTGCCAGAGCGCCTCTTTGGATCGAGCGGCGGCCTTTCGGAGCAGCGCCTTGAGCTTGGCAAAGGCCTGTTCGATGGGGTTGAGGTCGGGTGAGTAGGCTGGCAGATAGAGCAGGAACGCGCCGCGCGCCTTGATGGCCTGACGCACGCCCGCGACCTTGTGGGCCGACAGGTTGTCCATGACGACGACATCACCGGGCCGCAGGCAAGGCGCCAGGATCTGTTCGAGGTAGGCTCTGAAGGCGTCACCGTCCATGGCGCCGTCGAGCACCATGGGAGCGTGCAAGCCATCCAGGCGCAGCCCGGCGACGAACGTGGTGGTTTTCCAGTGGCCCCAGGGCAGGGTGGCGTTCAGGCGTTGGCCGCGGGGACAGCGCCCGCGCAGCCGGGCCATGTTGGTCTTGGCTCCGGTCTCATCCACGAACACCAGCCGCTCCGGTCTTAGCCAGTGCTGCCAGCGGCGCCAGTGGCGGCGCTTAACGGCAATGTCGGGACGGTCCTGTTCGCCCGCCCGAGAAGTTTTTTTAAAGCTGTAGCCCAGCGCCCTGAGCGTCTCATTGATCGCCTGCAACGAGATCGTGACCGCCTTCTCGGCAGCCAGCCGGCCTCGCAGCTCCGCCAGCGTGATGTCCGGCTGCTCCTGCATCACCGCATGCAGCCAGTCCTCATGACCACCAAGCTTGCGCTTGCGACCGCCGCCCGGCTTGGCCGGGCCGTAATCCCCGCTCCGCCGCCAACGCTGCACCAGCTTGATCACGCTCGACGCACTAACATCAAAACGCTCCGCCGTCGCCCGACACGATGCGCCACCCGCCACCGAAGCCAACATCCGACGACGCAAATCCAAGGAATGAGCATGGCCCATAGCGTGCTCCCACAGTCGATATACACAACATCTTGTGAAAACACCGAACCACAAACCTACGATTTCGCCCAAGCTTGAACCGCTCTAGTCTTTGGCGCGCTGGTCGCGAATCCGTTTCGCTTTGAACTCGGTCTTGGGAAACGTATCGGGCGCAAGCACCTCGACGTCGAAACGCACCTCGATGCGCGCCCGCGCCTCGCGTCGGAGCGCCGCAACCACCTCGTCGGGGTTCGCATGGTCGGGGTGCTCGACGCGGATCGCCATCGTATCGATGCCGTCCTCGCGGGTGGCCAACACCACCTCGTACTCGTCGCCGACCCCGGTCACGGCGCGCACCGCCTCCTCGACGACCGAGGGGTAGAACTTGATGCCGCGCAAATTGATAAGATCGTCGGCCCGTCCCCGGAACCCGCCCAGCGCCCGCACATGGGTGCGGCCGCATTCGCACGGGTCGCGGTCGAACACCGTGTAGTCGCCGACCACGAAGCGGAGCTGCGAGGAGCTCTCCGAGTTCATGTTGGTCACCACGGTCACGCCGCGCTCACCATCGGGCACGTTCTCCCCGGTGTCCGGATCGATCAGCTCCCACACTTGGATATCTTCCATCAGGTGGGTATGCATCGGTTTGCTGCGGAGATGCGAGGCCTCGCAAGAATATCCGCCGCAATGCGGCGATGCCTCGGTGCAGCCGTAGAACTCGACCATTTCGGCATCCCACATATCTTCAAGGCGCTGTCGCGTGCTGGCCACGCCCGCCGCCGGCTCGCCCCCCGTGAACAACCGCGTCACCGAGGATTTGCGCGGGTCCTCGCCCAACTCCTGCATCACCCGCCCGATGCGCAGCAATTGCGAGGGCAGCGTCGCCAGCACGGTGGGGCGATAGCGCTGGATGATGCTGCAGCGCAGCTCGGCGGTTAGGCCCCCGCCCGGAATACACGGCACGCCCATATGCGCGAGCGCGTGCAACACGCCCCAGGCCCACACATGCGGGCCGAACCCGACCACCAGGAACACGACCTCGCCGGGGCGCACGCCGAACGACCACAGGGCCCGGGCGTTGGCCCACTTCCACTGCTCGAGATCGAACCTGGAGTAGCGGAACATGCGCGGCAGGCCGGTCGTGCCCGAGGTCGGGAACAGGCTCCAACCGCGACTCTTCCAGATCTCGTCGTCGTGGGTGGTGTAGGTGCCCCACGGCGGGTTGGCCAGCAGATCTTCGGCCATTTCCTTCTTGTCGATCGGCGGCCACTTGGCCAGATCGTCGACGCATTTGATATCGTCGGGGGTCAGGCCCAGGCCGGCGAACCGGCGCCGGTAAAAATCGCTGTTCTCGTAAAGAAATGGGGTCAGCACCGCCAGCTTGGCATCCTGGATCGACCGCAACTCGTCGCGCGACGCGCAGTCGAGCGACGGCGACCAATGGTCGGCGCCGCCGGGCGCGGCAAAATCACGGCGATAGGATTCGAGCGTCTCGAGCCACTTGCGACGCGTGGCTGCGCGGCGATCCGGTGCGGCCATGACGATATCCCGAAGCTATTTGGCGCCTAACGCAAGGCGGGCCTTCTCGAAAGAAGGCCCGCCTCGAACGCTCCCGGCGTTTACCACTTCATATCGCATTCCGTGTAGTAGGCGTCCTTGTGGTTCGCCAGCACGACGCCGCGGTTAACAACCATCGGTTTGCCGTCCTCACCGGCCACCACCTCACGCTTGTAGAAGTTCTGAATCGGGATGTGGTTGGTGTTGTACTCGAACTTGCCGCGCACCGACTTGAAGTCAGCGGCCCGCAACGCCTTGCGCAAACCGTCACGATCGTTGAGGTCGCCATTGACCGCGCGGACCGCGCTGTCGATCAGAAACACCATGTCGTAGGACTGCGCCGAGTACATCTCGGGCTCGGACTGGAACTTTTTCCTGAAGTCGGCAACGAAGCGCTTGTTCTGCTCGTTGGGCAAATCGGGGCTCCAGAACGAGGTGTGGTAGTTGCCAATCGCCAACTCGCCGAGCGCCGGGATCGTCAGCCAGTCGACGCTGAACACCGAGTAGAGGCCGATCTCGCCCTGCAGGCCGGCTGCCGCCCACTGCTTGGCAAAAGAGACCCCCATCGGTCCGGGCAGGAAGTAGAACACCGCGTTGGGCTTGGCCGCGCGGATCTTGGCGATCTCGACCGCGTAGTCGCTGTGGCCGAGCGGGACCAGGGTCTGACCCACCGTCGGCTTGGTGTAATAGCGCTTGAAGCCGGAAATCATGTTTTTCCCGGCCTGGTAGTTCGGCGCCATCATGTAGACCTTGTCGATACCCTCATCCATCATCAGCTTGCCCATCGCTTCGGGCGTCTGATCGTTGTTCCACGAGGTCGAGAAGATGTTGTCGGCGCATTGCTTGCCGGCCATGCCCGACCAGCCCGCGTTGGTGGTAATGCCGAACACCTTGCCGCGCCGGATCTCGGTCTGCGCCGCCGCGAGCACGTTGGAGAAGGTGATACCGGTAACGAAATGGACTTTGTTCTGCAGGATCAGCTTCTTGGCCATCTGCTTGCCGACATCCGGTTTGAGCTGATCGTCGGCCCAGATAACTTCTGCGTCCATCCCGCCGACCTTGCCGCCGAGATGCTCGAGCGCGAGCTCGACGCCCTGCCGCTGAACCTTGCCGAAAACGGCAAGCGGGCCGGAGAAGGTGTTGATGTGGCCGATTTTAACGGTCTGCGCGATGGCTGGTGGTGCCGCCAACAGCGCGATCGCCGTCACGGCACAAAGAAACACGCGTCTCCTCATTGCACTGACCTCCCTATCTCACACGCCGAATCGATCGGCGCCTGGTTTCAGTTTAACGGCTTTGTCCCCCCAACGGCTAGAGGCTGAACACGTCCCAAGCTCGGCCGGGCGAGCTTCGATATCGGGCGAGCTTCGATATGAAGCTATGCCGCGGCGGATGCGCCGACCTTCCTCCCCTTTCGTTTCGCCTCGCGCCAGATGTCGATCACATCCTGCGAAACCGGCACGTCCCCGAACAGATTCTTAACGTTCCTGAGCGATGCTTCGTGCAAATCGGGCGCGTAGGAGCCGACGCAGTCTTCGGGCATCACCGTGTAGTAGCCGTTGAAATAGCCGTCGCGCAGCGTCGATTCGACGCACACGTTGGTCGCCACGCCGGTCAGCACCAGCGTGCGCATGCCGCTGAAGCGGAGGATGCCGTCGAGCTCGGTACCGTAGAAGGCGCTGTAGGTGTGCTTCTCGACGACCAGCTCATCGGCCCGGGGCTCGACGCGAAAGAAATCCCAGCCCCAGCTGCCGCCCTCGCAGCAGACGCGATCGACGCCCATCTCCTCGAGCTTGGCCAGCGCTTGACCGGACAGGTATTTGCGCTCGTAGTTGGCCTTGATCCACACCACCATCGTGCCGGCCGCGCGGCCCGTCTCGACCAGCGTCATGATGCGATCGGCCAGGGCCGCGTTGCCGCTCATGTCGGCGTTGCGAATCTTGTGGATGTAGCCGCCCTCGGCGCAGAAATCGTTCTGCATGTCGACGACCAGGATCGCGGTATGCGGCGGATCGATCCGATCCGCGAGTTCGATGAGCGGTTCCGACATGTCAGTCAGTCTCCTTTCCTGTGCGGTCCATTCGCGGACGCCGCCGCCCACACCGCATGGCAGCTCGACCGCCGGTTGGCAGCCGATGGTCCGCGCCGGCCGATCGCGGGCTCCAGCCATGACCGCGCTCGGCGCCGGCGATTTCGGTCGTGCCGCCGTCGCCCGCTGCCATCATCCTATCGATTGTGACCTCGGCAAGCACGCGCGCCGGGTCCCGGCTTACCTCATCGGCCACGCGGTCATGGGCGGACGTTACCGTCCGCGAGCCCTTGCTTGTCCGATGCAGCAAGGGTCCCGCCCCCGGGGTATCCATCGGAGTCCGTTCGAGACTGCCGGAGGGGCTCAGGCGATGCGGCCGGGGGGCGATCCGGTCCAGCAGGGGTCCGCTTTCAAGCCGCGGGCGTGCGGCGAGCCGCTTTTGCCCTTGATCCCGAGCCAAGGGCCATTCCGCTCGTGGCCGGCGATAAATCCGGGACCTGCGCAAGGCGCTAAAACGGATGCAGGTACGCGTAGCGAAGGAACTCGGGATCAACGGGAGAACGTTTCTCGTATCGAGAAACGCGGCGACCTGCCGATGTCCACGCTCAGAGGGTATGTGGAAGCGAGGGATGGGACATTGCGCTTGGTGGCGGAGTTCCCCGACCGTCCGCCTATCGCTCTGACCGGCATCGCGACCCTGGAAAAAGACGACACTTCGGTAAAGTCATAACCGTTCACAGGTGGCGGGGACGCAACATTATGTCAAAAGAGCACAGTCACGATCTCTACGACTTCATGCGGCCGCGGAATATGCGCGCATTCGGATGCGCGCAGGAGAAGACCCCGGTAGCGCCGGCCCGGGGCTTCACGCCGGCGGACGAGAAGGTTCCGCCGTCGCTGATGGCCGGCCCCAAAGAAGGCGGCGAGACGGTGAGCGCCTTCTTCGGGACCCGCGCGTTCCGAACATGCGGGCCGCCCCTTGCACCGCTCCGGGCAAGCCAGTAGCTTCGCCGCCATTATCACCATCGCTCACGGAGAAGCGCCGCCATGGATTTGACCGGCGAATACCGCATTCCGGCCGACAAGCAGCGCGTTTGGCAAGCGCTCAATGATCCTGACGTGCTGCGTATGTCGATCCCCAATTGCGAGTCGATCGAGAAGCTTTCCGATACCGAGATGCGCGCCAGCGTGAACGCCAAGGTCGGTCCGCTGAAAGCCAAATTCGACGGCAAGGTCACCCTGTCGAACCTCGACCCGCCCAACAGCTATACGCTTTCCGGTGAAGGCCAGGGCGCGGGCGGCGTCGGCTTCGCCAAAGGCAGCGTCGACATCAAGCTGACCGAAGATGCCGATGAAACCGTGCTCTCCTATGCCGTCAGCGCGCAGGTCGGCGGCAAGCTCGCCCAGATCGGTTCGCGCCTGATCGACAGCGTCGCCCAGCAGCAGGCCAAGCTGTTCTTCACCGCGTTCGTGCAGCAGTTCGAGGCCGAACCGGCGGCAACCGAAGCGGCTCCCGCGCCGAGCGACGATGCCAAACCCGAACCCGCGCAACCGACACCTGCGGCTGCCGCGGCGGTCAAACCGAAGAGCGATCTCGGCTACTTCGTCGGCCCCGCGGTCCTGTTTGTCGTCATGCTGGTGCTGCTCTACCTCCACCAGACCGGTTGGTAGCCGCCCGCACAGGGGTGATCCCCGGGGTTGACCCGCTCCTGTGGCGGCGCGACACTGCCGCCAAACAACGCCGCTCGCGGCGACAAATGCGCCGACCCCGTCGGGGCGGTAATCGAGGAGGACGCTCACACCTATTCCGCGCGCGGTTACCGTTGCGATTCAACCGATCGTGCCGCGGAATGTGTGCTTTCGAGGAGGTCATACGATGGCGGACAACGACAACCAGGGCATCGGCGCAAGCATAAAACGCAAGGAAGATTTCCGCTTCCTCACCGGTCGCGGTCGATACATGGATGACTTCGCGCGGCCCGGGCAGACCGCCGCCCACTTCGTCCGCTCGCCGCACGCCAACGCCAACATCGTGTCAGTGGACGCCAAGGCCGCGCTCGCTTCGCCCGGCGTCATCGCCGTGCTAACCGGCGAAGACCTCGCCGCCGACGAGATCGGCAGTCTCATCTGCGGTTGGAACGTCGTCTCCAAGGACGGGTCGGACATGAAAATGCCGGCCCATCCCGCGCTGGCCAAGGACCGGGTGCGTTATGTCGGCGACGCGGTCGCCATCGTCATCGCCGAGACCAAGGAACAGGCGCGCGACGGTGCCGAAGCGGTTGCGGTCGACTATGAGACGCTGCCGGCACAGATCGACGTCCAAGGGGCCGACAAGGACGGCGCCGTGCAGGTGCACGAGGATGTGCCCAACAACACCTGCTACGACTGGGCGATCGGCGACAAGGAGGCGACCGACGCGGCGTTCGCCAAGGCCGACCACGTGGCCAAGCTCGACCTCGTCAATAACCGCTTGATCCCCAACGCCATCGAGCCGCGCGCGGCGATCGGCGAATACGATCCGGCCAGCGAGGGCTTCACGCTCTATTACAACAGTCAGAACCCGCACGTGGCTCGCCTGGTGCTGTCGGCCTTCGTGGCGATCGCGCCCGAGCACAAGCTGCGCGTCGTCTCGCCCGACGTCGGCGGCGGCTTCGGTTCGAAGATTTTCATCTACCCCGAGGAAACCGTGGTCATCTGGGCGTCGAAGCGGATCGGACGTCCCGTCAAATGGACGGCCGACCGATCCGAGTCCTTCGTCACCGATGCCCACGGGCGCGACCATGTCAGCCACGCAGAGCTCGCACTCGACGAAAACGGCCAGTTCCTCGGTCTCAAGGTCTCGACCTTCGCCAACATGGGCGCCTATCTGTCGACCTTCGCTTCGGCAGTACCGTCCTACCTCTACGGCACGCTGCTGCAGGGCCAATACACCACCGAGAACATCTATTGCGAGGTCAAGGCGGTCTACACCAACACCACGCCGGTGGACGCGCTGCGCGGTGCCGGCCGGCCGGAAGCGACCTTCGTCGTGGAACGCATCGTCGACGTCGCCGCCCGCGAGATGGGCATCGATGCCGCCGAACTCAGGCGCCGCAATCTGATTCCGGCGGACGCGTTTCCCTACGCGACCAAGGTCGCCCTCGAATACGATTCGGGCAACTATCCGGAAGCTCTGGAATCGGCGCTCAAGCTCGCGGACTACGCCAGCTTCGAAACCCGCAGGAAACAAGCCGAGGCGCGTGGTAAGCGCCGCGGCATCGGTCTCTCGTCCTACATCGAGGCCTGCGGCATCGCCCCGTCGGCGGTGGTCGGTTCGCTGGGTGCCGGCGTCGGCCTCTGGGAAGCCGCGTCGATCAGGCTCAACCCGACCGGCAGCGCGATCGTCCACACCGGCGCGCATAGCCACGGCCAGGGCCACGAAACCACCTTTGCCCAGCTGGTCCACGACCGTCTCGGTATCCCGGTCGATCAGGTCGAAATCGTCCATGGCGACACCGCCCAGACTCCCTTCGGTATGGGCACCTATGGCTCGCGCTCGCTCGCGGTGGGCGGGTCCGCGATCTCGAAGGCGATGGACAAGCTGATCGAAAAGGGACGCAAGATCGCCGCCCACAAGCTCGAGGCGGCCGCAGACGACATCCAGTTCGAAAACGGCACCTATTCGGTCGCCGGCACCGACAAGCAGATCGGTTTTGGCGAGGTGGTATTCGCCGCGTATGTGCCGCACGACTATCCCGAAGGCGTCGAGCCCGGGATGGAGGAAAACGCCTTCTACGATCCGGTCAACTTCACCTTCCCGGCCGGCACCCATGTCTGCGAGGTCGAAATCGACCCCGATACCGGCGGTGTCGAGATCGTCAACTGGGCGTGCGTCGATGATTTTGGCCGCGTCATCAACCCGATGATCGTCGAAGGTCAGGTCCATGGCGGCGTCGCCCACGGTGTCGGCCAGGCCCTGCTCGAGCAGAGCGTATACGATGGGAGCGGTCAGCTCCTGACCGGCTCGTACATGGACTACGCCATGCCGCGGGCCGACAATCTGCCCCATCTCAACGTCGACATGATCGAAACGCCGTGCCCGCACAATCCGCTGGGCGTCAAGGGGTGCGGCGAGGCCGGCGCCATCGCCGCGCCGGCCGCGCTGGTTAACGCGGTGGCGAACGCGCTCGGCGTCGCCCATGTCGAGATGCCGACCACCGGCGAAAAGGTATGGCAGGCGGCCCGGGCTTAGCCGTGAAAAGGATTTTAAGAGACAGGTTCAAGCGAGGGGAGAGACATTAATGGCCACCCATGAAATCACGATGACGGTGAACGGAGAGAACCGCAGCGCTGCCGTCGAATCGCGCACGTTGCTTTCGACGTTTCTGCGGGAGAACCTCCGCTTGACCGGAACGCATATCGGCTGCGACACCAGCCAGTGCGGCACCTGCGTCGTTCACCTCAACGGCGAGTCGATCAAGTCGTGCAGCCTGTTCGCGGTGCAGGCCGACGGTCAGGACGTCAAGACCATCGAAGCTGTCGCCGACGGCGAGACCCTGCATCCCATGCAGCAGGCGTTCAAAGACAATCACGGCTTGCAATGCGGCTTCTGCACGCCGGGGATGATCATGGCCGCCCTCGATATCGTGCGGCGGATCCCCGACCCCAGCGAGCAGCAGGTTCGCGAAGAGCTCGAAGGCAACATGTGTCGCTGCACCGGCTATCACAACATCGTCAAGTCGATCCTCGCCGGCGCTGAGGCGATGCGGTCGTAACGTAAAGGCAGGAGAGAACGATGTACGAATTCGAATACCACCGCGTCGGCAGCGTCGACGAAGCCGTCGATCTCGTCGGCAAAGCCTCCGATGGCCGCTACCTCGCCGGCGGCATGTCGCTCGTCCCGACCTTGAAACTGCGCCTCGCCAGCCACTCCGATCTGGTCGACCTCAACGGCATCGGCGACCTCGCCGACATTTCGGTCGACGGCGGCACGGTCACGGTCGGCGCCATGACGCGACACGAAGCGGTGGCCGATTCGGCCGACATACGGAAGGCGATTCCGGCACTTGCCGCGCTGGCCGGCGAGATCGGCGACCCGCATGTGCGCCATCGCGGTACGATCGGCGGGTCGATCTGCAACAACGATCCCGCCGCCGACTATCCGGCCGCAATCCTCGGGCTCGGCGCGACGATTCACACCAACAAGCGTGAGATTGCCGCGGACGATTTCTTCACCAGCTTGTTCGAGACCGCGCTCGACGATGGCGAGATCGTCACCAAGGTCGCCTTCCCGGCGCCGGACGCGGCCTGCTACATCAAGTTCCCGAATCCGGCCTCGCGTTTCGCGATCGCCGGCTCGTTCGTATCGAGAAAGGGCGATGATGTCCGGGTCGCGATCACCGGTGCCGGCCCCTGCGTGTTCCGGGTCGCCGAGATGGAAGCTGCGTTGAAGAGCAACTTCTCGGCCGATGCCGTCGCCGACATCAAGGTGTCGCCCGAGGGGCTCAACTCCGACATCCACGGCAGCGCCGAGTACCGTGCCCATCTCGTCACGGTGCTGAGCAAGCGCGCGGTCGCCGGTTGCGGTTAGCGGAGCGCTCCGCTAAACACCGCGGCAGCAAACCGATATCAAGGACCGACAAGGGGAGCCATGCCTCCCCTTGTTTGCCTCGTATTATGACCCGCTTGGACCGAATCGCGATCATCGAGCCGAAGGTTCCCCCTCCCGCTTGCGGGTTCGAGGGTGGAACCGTGGCACCAATGGCGCCGCGTAACCCGACCCGGCCGGGATCCGGGTTCAGGGTGCCGCCGCAGCCATTGCACCGGCCGAAAACACCGCCTGCGGTATGAATCGAGACGTCCCGAAATCGATCGACGCCACCGTCGAGCTTCTGCGCTCGGGCAACTACGTCGCCGATCGCAGCCTGGCGACCACGCTTTACCTGGCGATGAAGCTCGGCCGGCCGTTATTCCTCGAAGGTGAAGCCGGCGTCGGCAAGACCGAGATCGCCAACGTGCTCGCGCACAGCCTCGACCGTCGTCTCGAACGGCTGCAGTGCTACGAGGGCCTCGACGTCTCTTCCGCGGTCTATGAATGGAACTACGCCGCCCAGATGATCGAGATCCGCATGGCCGAAGCGGAGGGCGTCCACGACCGCGCGCGTCTCGGCGAGGACGTCTTTTCCGAGCGCTTCCTTATCAAGCGACCGTTGCTGCGCGCCCTCGAGGCCGATGATCACGGCGCGCCGGTGCTGCTGATCGACGAGCTCGACCGTACCGACGAACCCTTCGAAGCCTTCCTGCTCGAGATCCTGGCCGATTTCCAGATCACCATCCCCGAGCTCGGTACGAGCAAGGCGGAAACCCCGCCGATCGTGATCATCACGTCCAACCGCACCCGCGAGATCCACGACGCGCTCAAACGGCGCTGCTACTACCACTGGGTCGACTTTCCCGACGCGGCCCGCGAGCGCGCGATACTTGCGGTGCGGGTGCCCGGCGCCAGCGAACGCCTCGGGCAGGAGCTCGTCGCGTTCGTGCAGGAGCTGCGCAAGGTCGACCTCTTCAAGGTGCCGGGCGTCGCCGAGACCATCGAATGGGCGGACGCGCTGATACAGCTCAATGCGATGACGCTGGATCCCGAACTCGTCGACGACACCCTCGGCGTCCTTTTAAAATATCGGGACGACATCGCCCGCGTGCGCGGCAGCGAGGCAGCGCAGATCCTCGACAAGGTCAACGCGGAGCTGGCCGCGGCGAGCTGATGCTGGAGCGCGACTCCGAGCTCGCGAGCAAGCTCGCCGACAACATCCTCTATTTCGGGCGCGTCCTGCGCGCTGCCGGCCTGCCGGTCGGCACGGGTACGGTAATCGAGGCGATTCGCGCCGTCGAGACCGTCGGCCTGCGCAATAAGGATGATTTCTATTGGGGCCTGCATTCGGTGTTCGTTAACCGCCAGGACCAGCACGAAGTCTTCAACCAGGCGTTCCACATCATCTGGCGCAAGCCCAACATCCTGGCCCGGGTACTGGGCGCCGAGATGCCGGCGATTGCTCCGCCCGAGAACGTGCAGCAGGCCAACCGACGCGTTTCGGAGGCCGTCACCAAGGAAGGTGGCGGCGACAACGCCGGTGACAAGGAGCAGGAAATCGAGATCGAGGCTTCGTTCACCTACTCCGCGCGGGAGCTTCTGCAAAAAATTGATTTCGAGTCGATGTCAATCGAGGAAATGGCCCAAGCCAAAGAGATCATCGCTCGCATGCAGCTGCCCATCACAGCGGTCCGCACCCGCCGCTATGCCGGCGATCCCCGTGGCCCGCGCATCGATATGCGCCGCAGTTTCCGGGCCGGCTTGCGCTATGGCGGCTCGCTGATCCCACTGCGGCGCCGCGACCGGCTCTACCGCCGACCGCCGCTCGTCGTGCTGTGCGACATCTCGGGATCAATGAGCAACTACTCGCGCATGTTCCTGCATTTCGTCCACGCCATCACCAACGACCAGGATCGCGTCCACACTTTTCTGTTCGGGACACGCCTCACCAACGTCACCCGCTACCTGCGGCACAAGGACGTCGACATTGCCCTGGCCAAAGTGCGCGATGCGGTTGAAGACTGGTCCGGCGGCACCCGCATAGGCCACACCTTGCGCGAGTTCAACCTGGTGTGGTCGCGGCGCGTGCTCGGTCAGGGCGCGTTGGTGCTGCTGGTTTCCGACGGCCTCGACCGCGACGCCGGCGCGGGCCTCGCCGCCGAGATCGAGCGCCTCCAAAAATCGTGCCGTCGCTTGATCTGGCTCAACCCGCTGTTGCGTTATCGCGAGTTTGAAGCAAAATCTTCGGGCATAAGGGTCATCATCCAGCACGTTGATGATTTCAGGCCGGTGCACAGCCTCGAAAACCTGTCGGATCTCGCCGAGGCGCTCGCCGGCGAGTGGATAAGCGATTTCGACGTTACAGATTACTTACCCAACGAAGAGATCGAACCGCCCCCGAAACTGGAGACCATGCCGTGACCCGCATCGACGACGAAAACGTTCTCCAACAGGCCGTTGAATGGCGCCGCGCCGGCAAGGAGGTTGCCCTGGCCACGGTGATCGCAACATGGGGTTCGTCGCCGCGGCCGGTCGGCAGCCAGCTGGCGGTCTCGGCCGACGGCGCCTTTATTGGCTCGGTGTCCGGCGGTTGCATCGAGGGCGCGGTCGTCCAGGAAGGCCTCGACGTCATCGCTGACAGATCACCCAAATTGTTGGAATATGGCGTTACCAATTCCGAAGCCTGGGAGGTCGGTCTGGCTTGCGGCGGCAAGGTGCAGGTCTACCTCGAACCTCTGAATTGAAGCCGAAATCGTGAAAACGGACCTGCTCGATCAACTGCTCGCCGATCGCGCGGCAAAGCGCGCGGTCGCCATACTCACCGATCTCGGCGCCGGCGATGCCCAGCTGGTTCATCCCGACTCCGAGGGCGAGCTGGCGCGCTTGGCCCCGGAGTTGCGCAAGGCCGTCGACCAGGCGCTGACCAGCGACCGCTCGACGACGGTCGAAACCGAAGCCGGCCGCACCTTCGTGCACGTGTTCAACCCGCCGCTCCGCATGATCATCGTCGGCGCCGTTCATATCGCCCAGCCCCTCGCGCGCATGGCGGTCGCAGTGGGCTACGCGGTGACCGTGGTCGATCCGCGCCGCGCCTTTGCCACCGAGGAACGGTTTCCCGGAGTCGCGCTGCTATCCGACTGGCCCGACGACGCTCTGGTCGAACTCGGGCCCGACGCCCGCACCGCCGTGGTCACCCTGACCCATGATCCCAAGATCGACGACCCTGCGCTGCAGATGGCGCTGCGCTCGCCGGCCTTCTATATCGGCGCGCTCGGCAGCAAGAAAACCCACGCCGCGCGCCTTAAACGCCTCGCCATGGAAGGTTTTGACGAGGCCCAGACGGCACGGATCAAAGGCCCGGTCGGGCTCGCGATCGGCGCGCGGTCGCCGGCCGAGATCGCGGTCGCGATTCTGGCTCAGGTGACGCAGCGATTGCGACAACCCGACCAGGCGGCGGAGGTCGTCGGCGCGGCGGCATGATATTCACCACCCTGCCGCTGGACGATGCCGAGGGTGCCATCCTCGCGCACGGACTCCGCCTCAAGAGCCGCAAACTCTCCAAGGGTCACGTGCTCGATAGCGGTGATATCGCCGACCTCCGCGGCGCCGGATTCGTCGACGTGGTTGCCGCGCGTCTCGAAGCCGACGACATCGGCGAGAACGAAGCCGGCGGTCGCGCGGCCGAGGCCATTGCCGGACCGCATGTAGAGGCCGCGACGCCGTTCACCGGCCGCTGCAACCTCTATGCCTTTGCCGACGGACTGCTGCAGATAGATCGGACCCGGATCGACGCGCTCAACGCCATCGATGAGGGTGTGACGGTCGCGACCGTCACACCCGATCGGCCGGTGCAGGTGGGCCAGCTGGTCGCGACCGTCAAAGTGGTTCCGCTCGGCATGTCCCGCGGCTCGATCGAAAGCTGGATCGCCGCAACGCCGCAGCGATCGCCGCCGATTTCGGTAGCGCCATTCCAGGATCATGCCGTCGGGCTGTTGCTTTCCCATCTACCCGGCACCAAACCGGAGATCCTCGACAAGACCGTCCGCACCATCGACGCCCGTGTCGTCGCCCTCGGCAGCCATGTCGCCGAAGAGCGGCGCTGCGAACATACGGCCGAAGCGATCGCGGCGCGACTCGGCGAGCTCGAAGCCGCGGGTTGTGACCCGATCGTCGTGGTCGGGGCATCGGCGATCATTGACCGCCGAGACGTCGTGCCGAGCGCGGTCGAACGTGCCGGCGGCACGGTTCTCCGCCTCGGTATGCCGGTCGATCCCGGCAATCTGATGCTGCTGGCGCAGCACGGAGCGACGCGCATCATGGGCTTGCCGGGGTCGGCCCGTTCGCCGCGACTCAGCGGTTTCGACTTCGTCCTGTGGCGTTTGCTCGCCGGCATTCCGGTCGTCTCCGCCGATATCGCTGCGATGGGTGTCGGCGGCCTGCTCAAGGACATTCCCAGCCGTCCCTACCCGCGCGAAGCCGCGGCCCGGCGCCGACCCGACGCCAAGCCGCATATCGCGGCCATTGTCCTCGCCGCCGGCCAATCGCGGCGTATGGGTAGGATCAACAAGCTGCTCGCCGAGATCGACGGCGCACCGATGGTGCGGCGCGTGGTCGATGCCATCGCCAAGTCGCGAGTCGCATCGACCTACGTCGTGATCGGTCATCAGTCGGCCGCGGTGCGAGCCGCGCTGCAGCGCCGCGATGTCGTTTTCATCGACAACCCGAACTACGCGGAGGGGCTGAGCACTTCGGTCCGCGCCGGCATCGCAGCGCTCGATGACGACATCGACGGCGCCTTGATCTGCCTCGGCGATATGCCCCGCATCAAACCCGGCCACATCGATCGGCTGATCGACAGCTTCGCCCCCGCCGACGGCCGCGGCATCTGTGTCCCCACCTCGCGCGGCAAGCGCGGCAACCCCGTGTTGTTCGACCGCACGTTCTTTACCGATCTCACGCTGCTCGCCGGCGATGTCGGCGCGCGCCATCTGATCGGCGAATACGGCGATCAGGTCCACGAGGTCGAGCTTGCCGACGACGGTATTTTCGTCGATGTCGACACGCCCAAGGCCCTGGCGGAAATCAACGCCGTCGCGAACCCCGACCATGCCGTTTGACGTCGCCACGGTCCGCCCCCAGTTCCCGGTCCTCAATCGCGAGTTCGACGGCGTTCCGCTGCACTACCTCGACAGCGCCGCTTCGGCGCAGATCCCCCAGTCGGTCATCGACGCGGTGGCGCATCACGACGCCGCCCGCCGCGCCAATGTCCTGCGCGGCGTACACCGGCTCGCCGAAGAAGCCACCCAGGCCTATGAAGACGCCCGCCGCGTCGTCGCCCGCTACCTCAACGCCAACCGGCCCGAAGAAGTGATCTTCACCTCCGGCACCACGGCCGGGATCAACCTCGTCGCGCATTCTTGCGGCGACCAGCTCAAGGCCGGCGACGAAATCGTCGTCAGCGACCTCGAGCATCACAGCAACATCGTGCCCTGGCAGCTGCTGCGCGACCGCAGAGCGATCGTACTCAAACCTCTGCCGCCGACCGCCGACGGCCGCATCGACCTCGCATCAATCGACGAAATCGTCACAGACCGTTGCCGGCTCATCGCCCTTACCCATGTCTCCAACGTCACCGGTGCCGTCACCGATGTCGCACGGGTCGTCGAGGCGGCGGCGCGGGTCGGTGCCAAGGTTTTGCTCGATGGTGCGCAGCGGGCACCGCATGGGCCGCTCGACGTCCAGGCACTGGGGGTCGATTTCTACGCCTTCTCCGGCCACAAGGCTTTCGGTCCCAACGGTATCGGCGCCCTGTGGGTGCGCTGGTCGATCCTCGAGTCGCTGCCGCCTTTCCTCGGCGGCGGCGAAATGATCCGGCAGGTGTCGTTCGAGCGCACGACCTACGCCGACCCGCCGCACCGGTTCGAGGCCGGTACGCCGCCTATCGCCCAAGCCGTAGGGCTGGCCGCCGCGCTCGACTGGATCAGCGCGCTTGACAGCGAGGGTACGCAGGCGCACCTCAAGGCCCTCACGGCCAGAATACTCGACGGCCTGGCGACGCTCGATCGCGGCCGCGGCATCGTTAGGCCGTTTGGCCCGGAGGGATTGCAGGAACGCCTGCCCGTGGTGTCGTTTGTCGTCGACGGAGCCCACCCGCACGATATCTGCCAGATCCTCGATGCCCATGGCTGTGCATTGCGCGGCGGCCACCATTGCGCGCAACCGCTGATGGACCATTTCGACATCGTCGGGACCAGCCGGGCGAGCCTCGCTCCCTACAACGACGAAGGCGACATTGACGCCATGCTCGACGGCCTCGACGATGCCCTGGGGCGATTGTTATGAGCGACGAGATCTACCAGCAGAAGATTATTCGCCACGCCCGCGACGACGCCAATCGCGGACGCCTCGATGCGCCCGACGCGACCGCCACCGTCGACAATCCGATGTGCGGCGACCGGGTCACGATCGATCTCGAGCTCGCCGACGGAACCATCGCTCAGATCAGCCATCACACCCGCGGTTGTGTGTTGTGCAACGCATCCGCGGCGCTGGTTTCGCTGCACGCCAGGGGACGCACGGCCGATGAATTGCAGGCGGTCCGGAGTTCGCTTCAAGCCATGCTCGAGGGTCGGGGCAGCGCCCTCCACGAACCCTGGCGGGACTTGGCGATTTTCGAACCCGTCGCCAAACATCGTAGCCGCCACGCCTGCGTGCTGCTGCCCTTCCAGGCCGTCACCGAAGCCCTCGCCGAGGACAGCAAGAGGGAAACGTTTCGGTGAGAAACTCCTGGATCACCGCACCAGCGCCGTGCGCCCCGAGATCGCCGTGGCCGGCGTTGGCAATGAACACGCCGCGCTTCGGCTCGCGCGCGGCCGCGAGCATCTTGCGCCCGTGCGAGACCGGGATGATGGGGTCGGCCTCGCCGTGGATGATCAACAGCGGCGCATCGATGTCGGCGATGCGGCCGAGCGACTCGTAGCGGTCCTTCATCAACCATCGCACCGGCAGGATCGGATAGGCGCGGGCACCAACCTCGACCGCCGACGTGAACGGCGCTTCAAGGATCACGGCGCCGACCTTGTGCTCGACCGCCATCTTGACCGCCACCCCGGTCCCCAGCGATTCGCCGTACAGCACGATCCGGCGCGCCGGCACGCCCCGGCTCAGGACATAGGCGATCGCCCCGCGCCCATCAGCGTACAGCCCCTCCTCGGTCGGCCGCCCGTCGCCGCCGCCGTAACCGCGGTAGCCCACCAACAAAACGCCGTAGCCCGTCTCGATCCAGGGACGCACAACCGCACCGCGGGCGGCGATGTTGCCGGCGTTACCGTGAAAGTAGATCACCGTCGGCAAGTCCGAGACAGGCGCGTGGTACCAGGAGATAAGCTGGAGTCCATCCGCGGCGGGAAAGCGGACGATCGACATCTCGGGCACGCCACCCTCGCGCGGCGAATACATCCTGCGATCGGGGAAGTACTGCAGCTGCCGCTGCACGATGTAGGTTAGCCCGACGATGGCACCATAGACGGCCGCGGCGATGACGATAATTCGCAAAGCGAGCTCCATGCGCGAAGCGTAGCAAAAGACTGCTCTCCGCACGCCCCCCCTCCCAGAGATCGCGGTGGTGCTTGACCAAGGCGGATCGGGCTGCTTCATTTTGGGCATCATGGAAACTCAAGACTGAAGCAGGGGCCGCTATGGGACTCACCAACGATCAGGTACTCGAACGCATCGAGGAGATTCACTCGAGCCGTCCGTTCTACGAACATCCGACATGGGCGGGCTTGATCGACGGCTCGTTCAGTCTCGAACAGACCCGCGAATTCGCGCGGCAGTTCGGCATCATCCCGCTGCACAACCATAACTACCACGGGCGGCTCTACGTCCACTGCCCGGATCCCAAGTGGCGCGAAATGATCGCCGAAGTCGTCTACGAGGAAGGCACCGGTCGCATCTACGCCGACGGCGTGCCACACAACCAGCTCTACTACGATTTCGGCGAGGGTTTGGGCATGAGCCGAGAGGATCTCGGCAAGCCGCATTACTGTTCCGGCGCCATCGCCTTTAAAAACTACTTCCAAAACATGTGCGAGCGACCGTTCCTCGAAGGCGTTTCCTCGCACATGCTGGCCGGCGAGGCGCAGGGTCCGGGCGTGTTCGCCGGGATCGCCGAGAACCTCAAACAGAATTTCGACCTTGAGGACAAGGCGGTGGCGTTCTGGGTCGTGCATGATGTCGCCGATGACGACCATTCCGGCATCGGCAAGGAGCTACTCGAGGAATTCGCCACCTCCGACTCCGATCGCAAACGCGTGCTGGAGGTGGTTCAGGAAACGGTCGATATGACCTTTCTAATGTTCGACAGCATGTACGAGAGCATCAAGAAGCTGAACTAGCCGGCCCGCGCGCGCCGTCGCGCACCGATCGGGTGCTCACCGAGAATGGAATACCGCCGGCTCGGACGCAGCGGGCTGCGCGTGTCCGCCGTCGGCTTCGGCACCATGACCGTAGGCGGAACGCTGGTCGACGCGGCCGCCCTCCGGTTGATGGACCGAGCGCACGACGCCGGCATCAACCTGTTCGACATCTCGGAAATGGCCGATGGCCTCCAACACAATGTTCGCCGCGAATATGGCGTATCGGAACGGGTCGTCGGACGTTGGCTGAAAACCCGCACCCGCGACGCCGTCATCGTCGCGACCAAAGTATGCGGCGCCTACGACACGCGCGTGCTCGGCGCGACCGGAATCGTCCCCCATATCCGCGGCGGCAACACCACGCTCGACCGCTTCCACCTCACCAGCGCGCTCGAAGGTTCGCTCCGGCGCCTCGGCACGGACTACGTAGACCTCTACCAGTTGCACTGGCCCGATCGCACCGTGCCGATGGCGGATCAGCTCGAGGCGATCGACCGCCTGATTGTTGCCGGCAAGGTGCGCCACGCCGGCGTCAGCAACGAAACCGCCTGGGGCCTGACCCGGTTCGCCGCCACCGCCGAATATGCCGGCTTGCCGCGGATCGTCTCGGTGCAAAATCAATACAACCTGCTCGATCGTTCGTTCGAACGCGGCCTCCAGGAGGTGTGCATGCGCGAAGAGGTCGGGATGCTTGCTTTCTCGCCCCTGGCGATGGGTGTGCTCAGCGGCAAATACGACATCGAACGCCCCCGGGCGAGCACGCGCCTGAACAAATTTCCGCGCTATCAATCTCGCTGGGGTCGGACCGAACAGTTGGCCGCCGCGGCACGCTATGCCGCAACCGCACGCGCCATCGGCCACGACCCTGCCAAGCTCGCCCTCGCCTGGGTGCGCCACCGGCCGGGGGTCGCTTCGGTCCTGTCGAGCTGCACTTCCAAGGATCAGCTCGAGTCCCTGATCGAGAGCGTTGGCATCGATGTGGACGATGAAACCGCCAACGCGATCGAGACCGCGACCGGCGACGGATCGTGTTGAATCCGCAATGTCGCACGCGAAGCTGCTATGATAGGTATCGATTCAAGCACAGGATCCGCATAGAGCTCGGGCTCACAACCTTCCGACAGGGGTAGATTTCATGGCCGTCACCGAAGAGATCATGGCCGGCTCGCAAGCAGCCGCCGTCAAGTTCGGGCCCCGCCGCTTGGGTCACGCAAATATCTATATCGGCGACCGCGATCGATCGGTCGCCTTTTACAGCAAGCTGTGCGGTTTCGACATCGTCGGCACCAGCAAGACTTCGGCCTTCCTGTCGAACGGCAACTCCCACCATGATTTTGGCCTGTGCCAAGCCGACGGCAAGCCACGCATCGGTGCTGACGGCAAGATCAAGTCGATCGACAATTGGAAAGGCCCGGGCACCCTCAACCACATCGGCTGGGAAACCGACAACCAGGCGCACCTGGCCGCCGCGCACGACCGCGCGCTCGACGCCGGCGTCGACGTCAAACGCAGCCTGTTCCACGGCGGATCATGGGCGCTTTACCTGTTCGACCCCGAAGGCAACTACCACGAGTTCTATGCCGACGCGACGCGCGAATGGCGCAAGATCTTCGACGGCGGCGACGTCAGTTCGGTGACCTCACACTGGAATCCCAAAGAAAGCGCCCCGGACTCCACGCCCTACTGGGACCCCGACCCCGAATGGGTCGAGGTCGATGGCGCGGCATTCCATCCGCTGCGCGCGAGCCGCACGCTGTTCTACGTCGACGACATGCCGAAGATGATTGGCTGGTTCGAGAACGTCGCCGGCTTCGCGCTCGCTTATCGCGCCGACGACGATAGCTATGCCTACCTCGTCGGCGCCGCGCATCAAAGCGGCTACGACCTCGCCCTGCTGCAGCGCGAAGGCGACCGGCGACTTGGCTATGAACAGGTATCGTGCGAGATGCCCGACGAGGCGGCCGTCGAGCGCGCCGAGCAGGCGCTCGCCGAGCGCGGGATCACCCCGGTGATCTCGATCGACAACACTGCCAAGCGCAGCTTCTACCTGCGCGATCCCGATGGTTTGGGAGTCGAGTTCTTTGCCGAACGGGAGCCGGACTTCGCGGCCCTGAACGAGATCCCGCCCAGCGAGCGCGCCTACTACATCTAACGGTACGAAGGGAGCTCGCTCGGGAGGTCCGGCCCGGGCAAGACGCCTCAGGCCCGGATGTGTGAGCGGCGCTTTCTTGGTGTATAGTCGATTTCTCTTTGATGAGCCGAGAGGGAAACAAAATGTCGGTAGCCGAAGACGTCCGCGCGGAATCCCTGCCCGCGCCAAGATTTTCAACCCGGCGCATTGGTCACGCCAATCTTTACGTCAACGATCTCGACCGCAGCTATGAGTTCTACAACCACGTCTGCGGTTTCGAGGGGATTGGCTTCGAGAGGTCGTTGCCGGCCGGTTTTCTCTCCAACGGCAACTCGCATCACGATTTCGGCCTGGTTCAGGCCGACGGCACCCCACGTATCGGCAAAGACGGCAAAAAACAGAGCGTCGACAACTACCACGGCCGTGCCGGGCTCAATCATATCGGCTGGGAGACCGTCAACCAGGCTCGGCTCGTCGAAGCTTATCGGCGCGCCGTCGACTATGGTGTCAACTTCAAGATGAAGCTGTTCCACGGCGGTTCCTACGCGCTCTACCTCAATGATCCGGACGGCATCGTGCACGAGTTCTACGCCGACGCGCGGCGTGACTGGCGCACGATCTTCCACGGTCCGGTCGATCTCGGCTTGGTGACCCGCCAGTGGGACCCCGATGCCGAACAGGAGCCGATCGAGGATCACAACTGGGATCCCGATCCCGAGTGGCACCACCAGGAGGGCGGCCTGGTGCGCGCCCTACGAGCCGGCCGCACGGTTTTCCACGTCTCCAATCTCGACAGCGTGATGCCGTTCTACACCGAGATCGGCGGCTTCGACGTATGCTACGCCGCGCCGGACGGTTCCTACGCCTACCTGCGTGGTCAAGCGGAGCAGTCGGCTTACGACATCGCGCTCATTCGCAACGACCACGACAAGCCCCTCGGCTACCATCACGTTGCGTGCGAAGTCGCCGACCAAGCCACGCTTGAACAATCCCGAAAGAACCTCGCCGATGCCGGGATCGAACCCGTCTTTGAAATCGACGATTCGCGCAAGCTGAGCTTTTTCCTGGAAGATCCGGATCGTCTGCTGGTCGAGTTCTACGTCGAGCGCACGCCGGCCTACGCCGCGCTGGCCGAGATCGGCAGTGAGCAACGCGCGTTCTTCGCTTAGGAAGCCCCAATTCGAGCTTGACTCATCCCGCATAGCGACCGCCCGCCTGGCGATCTTCGAGGCGTGCGGCCGTATCCCGCAATGCGAGCACCCGACGGACCGAAACCCGGACCAACCCAACGAACTGGTGCCCGAGTTTCTCCTCGAATAGCGAGCGGGTTGCAATAAGCGCGGGAAACCTTCGATTCGAACGCCGTTATCGGGTTCTACCCAATTGACGCTCGCGGCTACGCTGTGAGAATATCCGCGATCGGGCTGCACGGTTTGAGTGCGCTCGCGAGACGGCATTCAGAGGGAGGACAATCTATGCTGACACCGTTTAAAGCAACGCGCCGCGCACTTCTCGTCGGCGCGGGCGTCACTGCCGCTGCGTTAATGGCAGGCACCGCGCCTGTCGCTGCGGAATCCGTTGAAACCGTGTTTCCGACACCGCCTACCACGTTCGCGATTCCGCACTACGTCGCGATCGACAGGGGCTTTTACGCGGAACAGGGGCTTGAGGTGAAAGACACGCACCTGCTCGGCGACGCCAACGCGTTCCGGACCCTGGTATCGGGCACCGGGGATGTGGTGCTGGTCGGTCCATCGACCACGATGCTGGGCATGCAGAAGGGCGCGAAGGTCAAGGTCTTTGCCTCCTGGCAGCCCCGGGTCGACTACCAGATGATCACCGGCGCCGATGGCCCCAAGATGATGGGCAAAGATATCGTCGGTCTTAAATTCGCCAGCGGCGGCGGCGTCAGCATGCTGAACCACATGACCGCCATGATCATGAAGAAGAACGGGTTGGACCATACCCAGAACCAGCACGTTCCGATCGGCGGCCACTCCGACCGTCTCGCGGCGGTGATTGCCGGCAAGGCGCAGCTTTCGCTGGTCAACACCCTGACCGCGACGCGTGCCGGCGACCAGATCAATATCGTTACCCCGGTTGCCAAGGAGCTCGGTGGGATCGGCTACGTCTACCTCGTCGCGCGCGAAAAGACGCTGGACGATCCGGAGCGTCGGGCCGCCCTGAAGAAGTACGTCAAGGGCTTCGTGTTGGGTGCGCGCTACGCGATTCAGAATCCCGACTATGCCGCCCAAGCCCTGATCAAGCGGGCGCCCGAGAACCCATTGCCGCTGGTCCAGAAGGTGGTGCGCAAGCTCAACGAGATCCCGGTATGGGGAGTCAATGGTGGCATTCCCGACGAGGTCACGGAGTTCACCGCCAAGGCCTATTTCGAATACAAGGTCATCAAAGAACCCATGATGCTGGAAGACGTGCTCTATAAGGGCATCGTTAACGAAGTCATTGCCGAAATCGGCATGTGGCAGGGCTAATCTAGATTTATTGGAGGCTGCTGGTGCAACCCGCCAGCAGCCTCTTTTCTTTTAATTCTGCAAAACCCATCCGGTTAACAAGCACGGAGGCGGCAGTGGTACGGACGGTCGATTCGACCCTCGACGAAATCGCCGAGATCCATAAGAGCAAGCCGTTGTTTGGCCATCCCCTGTGGACCGAGTGGGGCGCCGGCGAATTGTCGCGCGCGCAACTACGCGAATGCGTCAAGCAGGCCGGCATCATCCCGCTGCACAACCACAACTACCACGGCCGGCTCTACGTCATCTGCCCGGATCCCAATTGGCGGGTGAGGATTGCCGAAGTGTGCTACGAGGAAGGTACCGGGCGCCTCTATGCCAACGGTATCTCGCACCACGAACTCTACGTGCGATTCGCGCAGGCGCTGGATATCAGCCGCGAAGAACTTTACGCGACCCCGTATTGCAGCGGCGCCCTCGCGTTCAAAGCCTATTTCAGCGCCGTGTGCGGCAAGGATTTTCTCGAGGGTGTCTCGGCCCACATGCTGGCCGCCGAAGCGCCGGTGCCGGCGCACGGCAGCAAACGCGCCGACGCGCTCCGCAACCATTACGGCCTGTCCGATGAAGACGTCATGTTCTTCACCGTGCACGAGGTGGCCGACGACGATCACGCCGGCATCGGCCGCGAGTTGCTCAGCGAGTTCGCGCGGACCGAGGAGGATTTTGGACGCGTCTTGCGTACCGTCGGCGAATGCCTCGACATGATGAAGTTGATGTACGACTCGATCTACGAAACCGTCAAAGCCGTTCACTAGCCATGGCCGCACCCAGCGACAGCGAACGCACGACAGCGGAGGCGCGCGCGTTGGCCAGCGATTTATCGCTGGGCGCAATCGCCAAGTGGTTGAAGAACCACCCCAATGTCGTCCGCATCGCCTCGCTCGTGGTGTTCTTTGTCGGTTGGGAGTTCTGGGCCAAAGACGCCGACCCGCTGTTCATCGTTCCCCCGTCGGAGATCTACCAAGCCGCAGTGCGGATGATCGAGGACGGCACCTTCATCCTGCTGTTCAGCCAGAGCATGGAGCACTTCATCATCGGCACGGTGTTGTCGATCGTCATCGGCACCGCGATCGGCGTCGTGCTGGCGCTATGGTGGCAGGCCGAATACGTGCTCGACCCGTTTATCAACGGCTTTTACGCGATCCCCAAGCCGGCGTTGGTGCCGCTGTTCATTCTCTGGTTCGGCCTTGAAACCACCTCGAAGGTGATGCTCATTCTGTCGGTGGCGATCTTCCCGATGATCATCAACACCTATGTCGGCATCAAGGACACGCGCGGGTCGATGCTCGATATCGGCCGCGCCTTCGGCGCGACCGAGCGGCAGATCTTCTTCAAAATCATTCTGCCGGGATCGATACCCTACATCATGTCGGGCGCCCGGCTGGCGGTCGGACTCGGTATCATCGGCATGATCATCGCCGAGTTCTTCACCGCCATGGTCGGCTTTGGCGGCTGGATCCGCGAGACCAGCGACCAGTTTGAAACCGCGCCGATGTATTTCCTGATCATCGTGGTGGGCGCGTTCGGCATAGTCCTGACCGAACTCGTGATGGCGCTGGAACGGCGCATCTCGCGCTGGCGTATCCTCGAAAAGGAACGCGTACAGGGCTAATCCATCAGGGAGCGATCGATATGGGCCTGGATGTAGACAAGACACTGGCGCGCATCGACGAGATGCATGCCGAGAACAAGTTCTGGGAACAGCCGATGTGGCAGGGGCTGATACAGGGCACGCTGCCCTTGCCAATGATCAAGGAATTCGCCCGCCAACACGGCATCATCCCGTTGCACAACCACAATTATCACGGCCGGCTCTACGTCCACTGCCCCGATCCGAAGTGGCGCGAGATGATCGCCGAGGTGGTTTACGAAGAAGGTACGGGCCGCCTCTATGCCGACGGCGTATCCCACAACGAGCTCTATTACCGCTTCGGGGAGGGTCTGGGGATCCCGCGCGACGAAATGAAAAACACGCGCTACTGCCCCGGCGCCCTCGCCTTCAAGGCCTACTTTACCGACATGTGCGAGAAGACCTTTCTCGAAGGCGTATCGGCGCACATGCTGGCCGGCGAGGCGCAGGGGCCGGGCTACTTCAGCAGCATCGCCGAACATCTCAAGAAGAACTTCGGCCTTGCCGACGAGCACGTCGCGTTCTGGGTCGTTCACGATGTGGCCGACGAAGACCACTCTGGTATCGGGCGGCAGCTTCTCGAGGAGTTTGCCAAGGACGAGACCGATTTTCGGCTTGTGCTCAGCGTCGTGCGCGAGACCATCGACATGATGAATCTGCTGACCGCCGACACTTGGCGGGTCATGCAGGAAGCAGCCTAGTTCGGAGAACGACAATGGCGATGACGACCGCCGACGTACTCGACGGGATCAACGCGATCCACAAGCAACGACCCAACTACGGGCATCCCCTGTGGCAGGGCATGGTCGAGGGGACTCACAATCTCGAACAGATCCGTTACTTCTGCAAGCAGCACAGCATTATCACGCTGCACAACCACAACTATCACGGCCGGCTCTACGTCGCCTGTCCCGATCCCGATTGGCGTGAGCGCATTGCCGAGGTTTCGTACGAAGAGGCGACCGGCCGCCTGTTCGCCAATGGCGTCTCTCACCACAAGCTCTATCTCAACTACGCCAAAGGGCTCGGGCTCAGCAAGGGGGCAATGTACAGCGTCGACTATTGCGCGGGCGCGTTGGCCTTCAAGGCGTATTTCTCGGATGCGTGCAGCCGCTTCGTCGAGGGCGTCGCGGCTCACATGCTCGCCGGCGAGGCGCAGATTCCGGGGCTTTACGGTCGTATCGCCGATACGCTGCAAGAGAAGTTCGGGCTCGAAGGAGAAGCGCTCGACTATTGGTACGTCCACGACAAGGCCGACGAGGATCATTCCGATGCCGGACGTGAACTCCTCGACCAATTCGCAGCGACCGACGCCGACCGTGCGCTGGTATTGCACACCGTACGCAAGACCGTCGACGTCATGTTCGTCATGTATGACGACGTCTGGGAACATATGAAAACGCTGCACTAGCGGCGCCGGATTGGGGTGATCAGATGAACGATGCGGCCGCCGTGAACGGCGTTATGGTGACGATCAGCAACGTCGTCAAACGCTTCAAGGTGCGTGCAACCGAGACTTTCGCGGCCGATGAAAGCGGCATGATGACCGCGCTTGACGATGTCAGCCTCGACGTCAGAACGGGCGAGTTCTTGTGTCTGCTCGGACCGAGCGGCTGCGGAAAAACCACCCTGCTGCGCATGGTCGCCGGCCTGCTCGAAGCCGAAGGCGGCGAAATCACGGTCGCGGGAACACTCGTCCACGAACCGCGCAAAGACGCCTGCATGGTGTTCCAGGATTTCGGATTGCTGCCCTGGCGCACCGTACTCGACAATATCTGCTTCCCACTCGAAATCGATGGCGTATCGAGATCCGAACGCGAAGCGACCGCCGATCAATATCTCGATCTGGTTGGCCTGCGCGGATTTGAAGGTCACTATCCGCATGAGCTGTCGGGCGGTATGCAGCAGCGCGTCGGTATTGCGCGCGCGTTAATGCGGCAGCCGATCCTGCTCTTGATGGACGAGCCGTTCGGCGCGCTCGACGCGCAGACCCGGGAGCAGCTGCAAGAAGACTTTCTCAAGATCTGGGAACAATTGAAGACCACCGTTTTGTTCGTCACCCATTCGATTGACGAGTCGCTGGTGGTCTCCGACCGGGTCGTGGTGTTCACGCAACGGCCAGGCAAGATCAAACGGATTATCGAATCACCGGTTGCCGGCGACCGCATGGACAGCGACGTGCGCGCGAACCCTGACTTCGTTTCGGCGCGGGCCGAGATTCGCGCGATGCTGCGGAGCGAGCGGTAATGGCCGTCGACGAAAAAGCCACGCCGGTACCGGCCGTACAGGCTGACGAACCGACGACGCTCTCGGCGCGCTTCAAAGAGCGGCCGAACCTGGTCCGCGTCGTCGCGGTCATCCTGTTCTTCATCTTCTGGGAATTCGCGGGTCGCGAAGGCAATGAACTGTTCATGAGCTACCCGTCGGCGATCGTCCGCGCCGCCTGGATCATCACCGCCGACGGCACCCTGATCGAAGCCTTCATGGCAAGCATGGTGCCGTTCGCAATCGGCATGGTGATCTCGATCATCGGCGGTATTGTCTTCGGTGTCGCCATGGCCCGGATCTGGCTGTTCGAATACATCATCGATCCCTACGTCAACGCGCTTTACGCCATTCCCCGCATCGCGCTGGTGCCGCTGATTACCCTGGTCGCGGGGCTGCAGATCGGCGGTAAGATCACCATCATCGTATCGATCGCGATTTTTCCGGTGATCATCAACACCTATGCGGGGATGAAGGATGTTCGCGGCTCACTTATGGAGATCGGCCGCGCCTTCTGTGCCAGCGAGCGGCAGATTTTTTTCAAGATCGTGCTGCCCTACGCGTTGCCGTTTATCATGGCAGGCATCCGCCTCGCCGTAGGCTTGGCGATTATCGGCATGGTCGTAGCCGAACTGTTCACCGCGGTCACCGGACTCGGTGGATTGATCGTCCGATTTGCCAACGCGTTCGCCACCGACCGCCTGTTTGTGCCGATCGTACTGGTCGCGATCATGGGCGTGATGATCACCCAGTTCGTGCAATTCATCGAATATCGGCTGTCGAAATGGCGCGTGCTGGAACGGGAACGCAGCGCTCAATAGCGACGAGCTAGTCCCCCGCCCCCTGTCGCGCCCGTTCGAGCTGCTCGGGCGTCATGCGCTTTTCCAGTTCGGGCAGGATGCGTCTGGCCTGGTCCGCCACCGCGGTGACCTGATCCTGATTCGCGGAAGCTTTGAGCCAACGGTGAGCAAGCACATAGTCCGGCTCGATCCCCTCGCCGCTGATGTAAGCCGCCGCCAGATTGAACTGCGCATTGGCGAGGCCGGCTTCGGCGGCAAAGCGGTAGAGTTCAAGCGCGCGTGAGACCTCTCGCTCGATAACCTCGCCCCGCATGAGCAGGATTGCGAGGTTGTTCGCCGCGTCGGCCGAGCCTTGGTCGGCGGCGCGCTGATACCATTCGGCCGCTTCGCGCAGGTCCACGGCAAGACCATCGCCCGCTTCGAGCAGCGCAGCCAGCGCGTATTGAGCATCGAGCATTCCCGCTCCAGCCGCACGGCGGTACCACGCCGCGGCGGCGGCCGGATCTCGCAAAACGCCATCGCCGCGCAGATACAGCTGCGCCAAATTGTACTGCGCCTGAACATGTTCCTGCTCGCCGGCACGGCGATACCACAGGGCAGCCTTCGCCGTATCCTTGGCGATGCGCACGCCGGTCTCGTACATGTATCCCAAATAGAACTGGGCCTGCGGGTGACCGGCCTTGGCGGCATTTCCGTACCAGCGCATCGCATCGCCGTAGGTCGTCGGCACGCCAACCTTGTTCTGCGCTCCAGCCGGAAGGCCGTAGGCGAAGGTCAGCAGAACCGCAAATAGGCAAATGCGCAGTGCGATGCGCACAGCTACTCCGGCGACGTCGGCTGGATTGAGTTAACCAAAACGAACGGATGCACCAAAAAGAACCTCGGTTCGGATTATGACGATTGGGTGGCGCAACCTCAAGCGTGCGACTGCATTGACCGCACCCCGCTATCCGGTCGCAGCGGCCCGTTGATCCTGTGACGCGAAGTAATCGGCAATACGGCCGCCGAGATGCCGACTTGTGATTTGGCCTGCGACGGTGACCGCATGGCGCAGCTTGTCGATATCGATACTGGTCTCGAACCCCGATTGGTTGAGCATATAGACCAGATCCTCGGTTGCGAGATTGCCCGACGCCCCCGGCGCAAAGGGACAGCCGCCGAGCCCGCCGATCGAGCTGTCGAAGCGCCGGATACCCTCGGCGATGGATGCCCAAACCATCGCCAAACCCATCGCTCTCGTATCGTGGAAATGACCTGACAACCGATCGGTGTCGTACTTCCTCACCAGTTCGGCGAAGATGGCGCCGATCTGCGCCGGATTGCCTGCGCCGATCGAGTCCGCAATCGCCACGTCTTGGGCCCCGGCATCGAACATCCGATCGGCCACCGCGATCACCGTTTCCGCGGCGACTTGGCCTTCGTAAGGGCAACCGCATGCCGCCGACACGTAGGCACGAGCAGCAATGCCCTCCTTGTCGGCCCTGCCGAGTACGGTCGTGCACACCGCCAGTGCCTCTTCCAGCGTCATGTTAATGTTCTTGCGGTTCAGCGTGTCGCTGGCGGCGACAACGACCGCCACCGACTCCGCGCCCGCTTCGATCGCGCGGTCGTAGCCGCGTTCGTTCGGTACCAGCGCGTGATAAGCGATCCGCTCGCGTTGCGGCAGCCGGGCGTACAGCTCGCCCGCGTCGGCCATTTGCGGCACCGCCTTGGGCGAGACGAAGCTGGTGGCCTCGAACGACTCGATTCCGGCTTCGATCAGCGCGTCGATCAGACGCAGCTTGTCGTCGGTAGCAACGAAATAGGGATGGATCTGCAGGCCGTCCCGCAGCCCGACTTCGTTGATGTAAGCCCTCTCACCCATCGATCGCTCCCATCGGTTTCGTAGGCTCGGCACGCGATCTTAGTGGCTTGGGAAGGGCGCCGCCAGCCGGCGCACGACGACGCGACCGCGTCACTCCCGGTCGCTACCGCATCCCGAAGGCCAGCATCAGCCACCCGGCGCCGAACCCGCTCAGCGGTACGAACAGGACACTCGCCGCCAGTCGCACGACGACGAAGTTCACGCCCATCAGCGGTATTTCCCAAACGATCAAGCGGTGAACCGCAAGCAGTCCCCAACTCGTTACGAAGGCCACGATCTGCGGTACCCCGACCCCGACCTCCAACAGCGCGACGGCGACCGGAAACAGCACCATGGGACCGGTTGGCACCGCTGCGCCGATCGCGGTCGCTAACAGGATGCCCTGCCAGCCTGAATCCGGGCCGGCGAGTTCGGCGACGACGTCCTTGGGCAGCAATTCGGCGATGAAGCTCGCCGCCAAAATCCCGAGAAGAACTCGCGGCCCCATCGTTCGCAACTGCAGGGTCGCGAGTCTGAAGCCCTGGACGTCGAGGCGTCCAGGGCGGTGCCAGGCGATCGCACCGAGGATCGCCGTGACCACGGTCACCACCGCGAGCGATATTAGCAGCGCGTCACTCATCCTCGACCCGCGCCATACCGCGCCCCGGGGGATCGACAACCAACGGGATCCGGCGCGCGATCAGACCCGCGAGAACGGGAATCGGCAGCGACACGATCATCCGTACCAGAACGAACTCGCCGCCCAGGAACGGCATCTCCCAAACCAGCAGTCGGCTAATCGGGATGACGGCCCACGCGCTGAGGAACGCTACCAGCGCGCCGATATCGGCGCCTGCGATCGCCAGCGCCAACACCAGTGGAAACGACACCCACGGCCCGCCCGGTATGATGGCACCTGCTGCCGATGCGATCAGCAATCCCCGCATGCCGGATTCGCGCCCCAGCCATTTCGACACCGAATCGTGCGGCACCAGCACCTGGACGTACGCCGCCATCAGCATCGAAATCAACATGATCGGCGCGATCTGCAGGATCAGTGTGATCGCGAACAACAGCGCACGGGCGAACCCCTCCCACCCGCGCATCACGGTGCAGGCGACTGCGCTTGCCACGCATAGAGCGACAAGGAAAACATCCCCGGCCTCGACCGAGCGCGTGCGCTTGCGCTTTTCGCGATCCATTTCTTTGAGAGGCTGCCGCGCCGCTCAGCCCGGCGACGCGGCTACTTTCTTACACGGAAGCCCGGCCCTCGCCAAACGCTTTGGCGCGCTTGAGCGCAGGAGGTCGAACCCCTAAGTTGCGCCCCGCATGAACCTCGATCAGCGCGAACATTCACCTTCCTGCGACCGCAACCGGGAACCGATCCTGGAGGTGCTGCGCCGCATATTGCCGAGCGAGGGCGGCGGGCTGGTTCTGGAGATTGCTAGCGGCACCGGCCAGCATGCGGCTTGGTTCGCATCCCGGTTTCCGCACCTAACCTGGCAACCGAGCGACATCGACGCGCGGTTGCGCGCCAGTATCGCGGCGTGGATCGCGTATGAAGGGGTAACCAACGCGCGGCCGCCGCTGGCGCTCGACGTCGCCGCCGAATGGCCCGATCCGGATCACGATATTGTCGCCATGCTCAACGTCAACATGATCCACATCTCGCCCTGGCGCGCCTGCGAAGGCCTGATGGCAAAAGCCGGCAGCCTGTTGCCGGCCGACGCGCCGCTGTTCATGTATGGACCCTACGCCCGCGGCGGCGGCCACACCGCACCCAGCAACGAGGCGTTCGACCGTGCGCTGCGCGCACGCAATCCCGAATGGGGTATCCGCAACCTCGAAGACGTGATCGCGTGTGCCACGGCGAACGGTCTCGACCATGTCGAGACCGTCGAGATGCCGGCCAACAACCTGTCGGTCGTTTATCGGCGCCGCTGAAAAGGAGTTGCGATGGCGTTCCCAGACGATGTTCTGAACTTCTGGTTTGGGTCCAAGGACGCGCCGGACTATGGCGAGCGGCGCTCGATCTGGTTCGAAAGCACCGAGGAGCAGGACGTCGCGATCCGCGACCGCTTCCTCGGCACCTACGAGGCCGCGTACGCCGGGGAGTTCGACTCCCACAAAGAGAATGCTGAAAGCTGCCTGGCGCTGATCGTCACGCTGGATCAGCTGCCGCGCAACATGTTTCGAGCTACGCCCCGCTCGTTCCAGGCCGACGCGGTTGCGCTCGACTACGCCCGGCTCGCGATCGATCGTGGGTATGACGAAGGCTATCCACAGCTCATCCGCATCTTCTTCTATCTGCCGTTCGAGCACAGCGAGCTATTGGCCAACCAACGGCGTTGCATGGAATTGATCCACGCCCTGCCCGACTACGCCGATAAGCCCCGCAACATCAAGTTCGCCGGCCGCCATCTCGAAATCGTCGAGCGCTTCGGCCGATTTCCGCATCGCAACGAAATCCTGGGGCGCACCAGTACCCCTGAAGAAATCAGCTTCCTCAAGGAACCGGACTCGTCTTTCATCTGGCCCAAGAACCGGCAGAAAAAGAACCGATAACGGACGTAGAACATTGCCCGATCGTCATTCGCCCTTGCGGAGAGGGTGCCGAGGTTGCGGATTGCACTGATGCTGCCGATCGTTCATCACCCGGCCTACGCAGCGCCGATCCCTGGCAAGCGCCGCTTTCCCATGCCCAAATATGCGCGCCTGATCGAAGTGCTGCGCGACACCGGGATCGCCGACGAGGCCAACACGGTCGCACCGCAGCCTGTTTCGTATGCCGCCTTGGCCAGCGCCCATGAGTCCGACTATGTGCGGGCCGTGCTCAGCCGAAGCCTCGATGAAGCGGCGACCCGGCGCATCGGCTTCCCGATCACCGACGCGCTGATCCGCAGATCGCGCCATTCGATCGGCGGTACCATCCTCACCGGCAAGCTTGCGCTCGAAGAGGGTGTGGCTTGCAACACCGCAGGTGGGAGCCACCACGCCCACACCGACTTCGGCGCCGGATATTGCGTCTTCAACGACGTCGCGGTGGCGGTTCGCGCGCTACAGGCCGATGCGCATATCGCCACCGCCTGGGTAATTGATCTCGACGTGCACCAGGGCGACGGAACTGCCGCGATGTTTGCCGACGATGAATCGGTCCTCACCTTCTCCTTACATTGCCAGGCCAACTACCCGGCACAGAAAAAGCGAAGCGATATCGACAAGGGATTGTCGCCGGGAACCGGCGACGACGACTATCTCGAAGCGTTGTCGCAATCTCTCGCTCGGCTATTCGAGAACGACACTCCCGATATCGTTTTCTACAATGCCGGCGTCGACCCCCATATCGACGATCGGCTTGGTCGGTTGAACCTCAGCGACGCCGGACTGGCCGAACGCGACCGCCGCGTGATCACTCGCTGCCGCGACCGCGGACTACCGATCGCCTGCGTTCTCGGCGGCGGTTACGCGAACGATGTTGATATTCTGGCGCGACGCCATGCGATTCTGCACCGCACGGCCGCGGCGATCGCCGCGCAGTCGCAGCACGCCGTGACGAAGGCTGGATTCATGGGCTAGTCTGTCGCCCTGCGGTCCGGTGCCAATTCCTTCCGGGTATTGATTGCACTCTCCGCCGGCTTGGCTTGCGACTTTATAACGAGGCCAATCCATTGACTTGGCAGGAGCGGCAGGAGCAGCGCCGTGAGCCGGCGGGCCTCACGAAAGGCGCCCCGGAATACGATCAATGCGTCGACCGGGAACTCGGATATCTCGAACAAAACCGGCGGGTCAATCGCGAGCTTCGGGAGCAAAACCGCTGATGACCGATCGACCGACCGACGTGATCACGGGCTACCACGCCCATATCTACTACGATGAAGAATCGAGGAACATTGCCGCCGAGGTGCGAGCGTCGCTCGACGACCATTTCGACGTGGTGCTCGGTCGCTGGCGCGACGAGCCGGTCGGCCCGCACCCGATATCGATGTATCAGGTCGCTTTCGAACCGCGCTCGTTCGACAAGATCGTACCCTGGCTCGCACTGAATCGGTGCGGCCTCATCATCTTCATCCACCCGATCACGGACGATAACCATGCCGACCACGCCGAACACGCGATCTGGCTCGGCGAGAAGCTCGATCTCAAACTCGACGTTTTCGAGCGTCGCGAGGCTTCCTGATCCCGCTCTTCCCGTGGTTCCCGCAACGTCAAAAGAAGCGGGCCTGGGGGTCTTTTTTGCGTAGTTTTGATCCTTGCGGGCGGCTCCTCACGCCGCACGAACCGCAAGATTGCAAAGGAGGAACGGTATGCTGCTCGAAGGTTCGTGCCATTGCCGCGCGGTGACGTTCACGCTCGACTCGCACACGCCGCAGCCTTTCATGTGGTGCTACTGCTCGCTGTGCCGAAAGGTCGGCGGCGGCGGCGGCTTTGCCATCAACATCATGGCCGACGCTTCGACGCTGACCGTCAGTGACTCGGACGCCGTCGCCGACTATCGGATCAAACGGCGCGACCGCGATCCCGACAAATTCGACACCGCCCACCGCTTCTTCTGCCGTCATTGCGGTACGATGTTGTGGGCCGCCAACGACCTTTACCAGGACTGGATATACCCGTTTGCGTCGGCCATCGACACGCCGTTGCCGCAACCGACCGAGCGCGTCCACATGATGCTCGACTTCAAGGCGCCGTGGGTCGCGGTGCCCGAGGGCGCCCACGAGGTGCATTTCGGCCGATACCCTCAGGAATCGATCGAGCACTGGCACCGTCAGCGCGGCCTGTACGTCGAGTAGTTCGTTGCGGCCGGCGCCTACGCCGGACCGCACTGGCTATGCCGCCTGGGCGCGGCCGTGAATGATCTCCCAGATGCGTTGTGCGGTGACCGGCATTTCGATGTGATCGATCCCATGGTCGGACAACGCGTCGACGACCGCATTGACTATTGCCGGGGGCGCCGCGACGGACCCCGCCTCGCCGGCGCCCTTGATGCCCAGCGCGTTCGTCGTGCAGGGGATCTCGTTGTATTTGACCTCAAACATCGGAAAATCGACTGCCCGAGGCATCGCGTAGTCCATGAACGATCCCGTCACCAGCTGGCCCGATCCGTCATAGGCCGCAACCTCCATCAGCGCTTGGCCCGCGCCCTGGGCGATCCCGCCGTGGATCTGGCCTGCAAGCAGCAACGGATTGATCACCTTGCCGAAATCATCAACCAGGGTGTAGGTGACGATTTCGGGCGCGCCGGTATCGATATCGATCTCCACCTCGCAGATATGGCAGCCATTGGGGTAGGTGGCGTTCTCCGATTGCCACTCGCCGCGCCCAAACAGCGCCGCGCCGTCGTCGGGCTCTGCCACCGTGCCGTCACGGATCGCATTCGCCAGCCCGAACAGGCTCACGCTGCGGTCGGTACCGGCAACGGTAAAGGCGCCGTCGCCGAACTCGATATCGCTGGCCGCAGCCTCGAGCACCTCTTCGGCCAGCCCCCGCCCCTTCTCGATGAGGTCCTTGGCCGCAAGGCCGAGCGCGGCGCCGCCGAGGGTCAGCGAACGCGACCCGGCGGTGCCCATGCTGGGTGGCGTGACGTCGGAATCGCCGGTGATAAGCTCGACTTGCTCGAAATCGACCCCCAGATTTTCGCACACCAGCTGAGCGAAGGCGGTTTCATGGCCCTGCCCCGACGACTGGGTACCGATCACCATCGCGATGCGATCCTCCTCGACGCGCAGGGTAACGTTCTCCGGGCCCAGCATCGGCCCGGCACAGGTCTCGATGTAATAGGCCATGCCGATCCCGCGTAGTTTGCCCCGCTCACGTGCCGACTTACGCCGCGCCGCGGCACCGTCCCAGTCGGCCGCGACGCGGGCTTCATCCATATTGCGGGCGAATTCGCCGCTGTCGTACAGCAGCCCCAGCGACGTCGTGTAGGGCATCGCCTCGGCTTTGATGTAGTTGCGGCGCCGGATCTCGGTAGCGTCGATGCCCGAGACCCGGGCCGCAACCTCGACCAATCGCTCGATCATATAGGCGGCCTCGGGCCGCCCCGCGCCGCGGTACGCGTCGACCGGCACGGTGTGCGTGAAGACGGCCTTCACTTCGTTGTATGCTATGGGAATGTCGTAGACCCCCGTCTGCATGCCCGCGCACGCTTCGCATGGAATCAGTACCGACACGGTCGACAGGTAGGCACCCATGTTGGCCAGGGTCGAAACGCGCAGGCCGAGGAACTTGCCGTCGCCATCCAGCGCCAGCTGCGCCCTGGTCACGTGATCGCGGCCATGGATGTCGCTCAGGAACGCTTCACTGCGATCACTGGTCCATTTGACCGGGCGTCCGAGCCGCTTCGACCCCCACAGCACCAATGCCATCTCAGCATAGAATTGCCCCTTCATACCGAAACCGCCGCCGACGTCGCCGGTAATCACCCGCACTTTCTCCTCCGGCACCTGAAAGATCACGCCGGCGAGGACGGCGTGGATGCCGCTCACGCCCTGGGTGCCGGTGGTGATCGTGTAGCGGTCGCTGTCGGCGTCGTAGACGCCGAGCGCGGCGCGTGCCTCCATCGAGTTGACCACCAGCCGGTTATTGATCAGTTCGATCTCCGCGATATGGGCCGCGCCGGCAAACGCCGTGTCGGTCGCGGCGGCGGCGCCTTGCCCCCAATGAACGCAGAGATTGTTCGGTGCTTCCGGCCATACTTGTGGCGCACCGTCGGTCGGCGCGATGGCGGTATCGGTCGCCGCGTCGAGGATCTCGTAGTCGATGTCGACGAGATCGGCGGCCTCCCACGCTTGATCGCGGGTCTCGGCGACGATGAAGGCAACGGGATCGCCGACATGACGCACGATGTCGTCGGCCAGCAGCGGATGGGGCGGGCTGACATAAGGCGAGCCGTCCAGGTTGGTGGTCGGCGCGAAGCAGGGCTGGGTCCCCAACCCGTCGGCTTGGGCGTCGGCCGCCGTGAGAACCGCGAGCACGCCGGGCGCAGCGTTCGCCCGGGCGGTGTCGAGTCGGTTGATCCGCGCATGCGCGTGAGGCGACCGCAGGACGATGCCGTGAGCTTGGTCGGGTAGCGAAGTGTCGTCGGTATAAGCGCCGCGACCGCTGACGAGGCGGTCGTCCTCCTTGCGCGAAACGGTCTGCCCCATACCGAATTTCGTCATACCATCCTCCCTGACGCTGAAGCGAGCCGGTTGCGCGACTATAAAACCCGCCGGCACGCGTGCAAGAGCGCGATCACGATGGGGGCTCACCGGCTTCGGCAGCAGCGCGGTCTTCAACTATTTTTGTTCCGAATGCGGCGGCCAGCGCGATAGCGCCGACGATCACCATCACCCAGCTCGCTTGAGCCCAGCCGCCCATCGCCGCAACCAGCACGCCAATCAGCGGGGGCCCGACCATCACACCGATGCTGTTGCCTTGCAGCAAAACCCCGGTCACCGCGCCGATCTGCTTTTCCGTCGGCGCGTGCGCCGGCACGCCGGCGAACACCGCACCGGGGATCAGCCCGGAGAGCTGGACGAACGCGATTGCGCAAACGATCCGCACGGTTTCGGAGAGATCCGCGCCCATGATTCCCATTGGCAGGACGCCCAACCCCAGGCCACCGATCGCCAACAGGTACCAGCGCTTGATCGCCGGCCGGCTGAGAATCCAGCCTGCGAAGACATTCGGCGGGATGTAGAGAATCGCGAATATCGCGGTGTAGATCGCGGCCCTCGTCGGCGTGTGGCCAAGCGACTCGATCAGGAAGGTCGGCAGCCATGTCATCATCGAGAAGGAGCCGGTGCTGAGCGCCATGAAGCTCACCGCGAGCAGCCACGGACCGGCGCGCGACAGCGTCAGTCTCACATCTTGCAAGGTTTGTCGCTCCGTCGCCGAACGGGGGGTCGCCGTGGTGCCGCGCGTCATTGACAGGAAAACCAGTATGAACGCCACGATCAGCACCGCGTTGGCGTACCACATGTTGCGCCAGCCGTAGGATTCCAGAAACACCGCGGACAGCGCGATCATGATGCCGATCCCGGCCGGGAAATAGGCGCTCCACAGGCCCATCGCGAGGTCCATGTCGCGCGGTGCGCAAGCAGCCACGATGAGCGGCGTTCCGGCGACGATGACGGCGATGTAGCCCACGCCCTCGAGGAATCGCATCACGAGCAGCATGTTCGCAGACATCGCCATGCCGCCTCCCACGCTGCCGACGACGAGACAGACGAGAGCCATCAGCACGATGCGTCGCGGTCCAACCGCGTCGGACACGATACCAGTGGCGAAGCCGAGTATCGCTCCCGTCAAGGTAACGATGGAGGCGATCCAGCCGGCAGTCACCATGCCGACTTCGAACTCGTCGCGGATCACCAGCAACGCGGGAGGCGCCTTACCGATCTGCATGGTCGCCAGTACGCCGCCGGCGACCACCAGCAACACGATGCTCCACCGTGTATCGCTCATAACCGTTCCTTCTCCACCTTGCGGATCGCCAACGCCAGGACGATGCCCATCCCGCCGATCGCCAGCGGCAACCAACCGGCCGATTGCCAGCCGCCGAGCCAGGCCACCGCGGCACCCATCACGATCGGTCCGAGGAAGTTGCCGACATTGGCGCCCTGCACCAACACTCCGTTGACGATGCCGACCAGCCGCGGCGACGGTGCGTGCACCGGTGCACCGGCCAACGCCGCGCCGGGAATCATCCCGCCGATCGCGGAGAAGATACCGGCACAGACGAATTTGAGGTATCCCGGCGCCGGCGTGCTGAGAATGACCACCGAGAGGAGGCCCATGGTCGGCAACGCGACCGCGATGATTTTCCAGCGGGCGACGCCCCTTGCCAGGAGCCAGCCCGAGCCGACATTGCCGATGATTTCGCACATCACCACCAGCGCGGTCAGGACAGCGGCCAACGCCTGGGAGTACCCCTCTTCTTCGATGAAATAGGTCGGCAGCCACACCATTAGACCGACCCACATCAGCGTAAACGTTGCGAACGCCGCCGCCAGCAACCAAGGCCCCGGCAATCGCAGCACGGCCGCGACGCTGCTCGTCGCCTCTGTCGGCAGCGGCGAAAACTGCCGGCGAGATGTGGCGGTCCGGCCGACCACCAGCATCAGAACAAGAAACGCCGCCATCATCAGCGCACCGATGATCCACAAGCTGCGCCAACCCCACACGGCGACGAACAACGGTGCGACGATCGCCATCAAGCCCCATCCGGCCGGGAAGTAAGCGCCCCAGATTCCGAGCGCCAGATCGCGCTTGCGCGGATCGGTGCAAGCTTCGGCGATCAGAGACGGGCTCGCGACGATCACCGCGACGAAGCCAAATCCCTCGAAGAAACGGGTGATCAGCAGCGCGACGTCAGAGGTCACGAATGCGCCCGTCAGACTCCCGAGCCCGAGGAACACAAGCCCTGCAGCGAGAACGCGACGGTATCCCCAACCATCGGCGAAGATCCCGACCAGGATAGCGACAACCGCCGCTACCGCATGGAACGTCGACGCGACGGCACCGGCGCCGATCATGCCGATGTCGAGCTCGGCGCGAATATCAGGCAGTACCGGCGGCACCTTGCCCAACTGGGTCGCCGCCAAGATTCCCGCGCCAACCGCCAACGCGACCAAACCCCAGCGGGTCGGATTAGCGCTGTCGGACGAAGACGAAACGGTGATGACGGCCCATCCCCCCGGATTCGGAGCTGCTACGCGGCTCGCATTGCGACAGGCCAAACCCTATACTTTTTCACTCCGCATCGCCCCGCGGATTTGCCGCTCCAGCCTCGAAGCTCAGGAATGCGTGCGCATCACGATCTTGGCGGCCTCGGCGAAGGATCGGTAGATCCATCGCCCCATCAACCCTCGCTGTTCGACAAGCGGGTCGACGCCTTGATGATGTTGCTCGTCGCCCCGCCCAATCGATTTTTCACGGTCGACGCCCAGCGCCGCGCCCAGGAATCGTTGCCCGCTGACGAGTACAAGAACCTCGAATACTACGCGCGCTGGATCCGGGCGATCGCGACCCTGCTTGTCGAAACCGATAGACTCTCTCAGGGCAAGATCGATGCTCGCGTCGCCGTCGTGCGCGAACGCTTTAGCGCCGACCACGAGAATGGCCGCGCCCTCGAGGTGCCGCAGCACGATCACGATCACGCGCCTATCCAGGACGAGCACCGCCTGCCACACGAGCATGAGATTCTGGAAGAAGCGATACGCGAGCTGTGTATCGAGCGCGGCTTCGTCACCGCGAGCGAGATCCAGCAGCAGATCGACCAAATGGATTCGCGTACGCCATCGCAGGGCTCCGCCCTGGTCGCTCGCGCCTGGAGCGACGCAGCGTTTCACCAAGCCGTCATGGCAGACGCAAAAGCTGCGGCCGAGTCTATGGGGATCGACCTGACCGGCTCGCCCGCGATACAAGCCGTGCAGAACACGCCCGAGGTCCATCACATGGTGGTTTGCACCCTGTGCTCCTGTTATCCGCGCATGCTGCTCGGGGTGCCGCCGAGCTGGTACAAGAGCCGCGCCTACCGCGCACGTGCCGTGAGCGAGCCGCGCGCCGTGCTGGCCGAGTTTGGAACCGTTTTCCCCGATACCGTCGAGATCCGCGTGGTCGACAGCACCGCCGACCTACGCTATCTGGTTCTGCCCCTGCGCCCGGCTGGAACCGATGGCTGGTCCGCGGACAATCTCGCCCGGCTGGTCACGCGCGACAGCATGATCGGCGTCGCGCCGGCGCGCCACCGCGCGAGTCTGACGACGTGAACCTCTAGCGATTCGGCGGCATGAGCGACGACGAACCGCAGCGCGTCAACGGCCACCGCCCAACCGGCCTCCTGCATCTGCTGCACCCATCGCTTAAGTCGGCCGATCTCCCGACAATCGACGACCTTCCGTTTGATGTCGACGAGGTCAGCGCGCGCGTCGTCCAGGTCAAGGCCGAAACGACGCCGGACGCGCTCACGGCACAGATGCTTGGTAACGAGCGCGAGGGCAGCGGCGTGGTCATCGACGACGACGGCCTGATCCTCACCATCGGCTACATCATCCTCGAAGCTGCCGAAGTAACGATCACCACCGATGCCGGCATGATATCGAGCGCCGAGGTGGTCGGGTATGACTATGAGAGCGGTTTCGGCTTGGTCAAGGCAACGTTGCCGTTGGCGGTTTCGCCGCTTGCGATCGGTGACCCCGGCCCGCTCAAGGAAAACGACCCCGCCTTGATCGCCGCCTACGGAGGGCATGAAAACATCATGACCGCTCTGGTCGTTTCGCGTCGCGAATTCGCGGGCTATTGGGAATACATGCTTGACGATGCGTTCTTCACGTCACCGCCCCATCCAAGCTGGAGCGGCGCGGCGATGGTGGGCATGGACGGCAAGCTGTTGGGGTTGGGCTCGCTGTTCGTCAATGATGCGCTGCCGGGATCCGGCGGTCTCCCGGGCAACATGTTTATCCCGATCAGTCTTTTGGAGCCGATCCTTCCGGCCATGTTAAGCCGGCGTTTCGGTGCTCAGCAGCCCCGCCCCTGGCTCGGTTTGTTTACCGCGGAGACGCTCGGTCATCTGGTGGTCACCGGCGTCATGCCGGATGGTCCTGCCGACGATGCCGGTCTCGAGCCGGGCGATATCATCCTGCGGGTTGCCGAGCAGCGGGTGAAGAGCCTGCCCGAGCTCTACAAGGCGATCTGGGGCCTTGGCGAAGCCGGTGTCATCGTGCCGATGACCTTGGTGCGCGACGGCGACGCCAAGGAGGTCGGGGTCAGGTCGGTCGACCGCTACGACTTTTTCCGCATGCCGAGCACACACTAGGCGGCCCTGTCCCGACCGACGGGAGTCCGGATTGGAAGATGTCACGCCCGTAAAGCTTCAAAGCACCGCGCCTGGTCGACGAGCGTGCGGAGGTTCCGATGGGAGCGGCGTGCGCATAGACTAGAGAAACCGGAGCAGACGCAAACCGGAGGATCACATGGCCGTCACCAACCTCCAGCACTATGCGTTGACCGTTCCCGACGCCAGTGCCGGCAAGCAATTCTATGAGGATTTCGGGCTCGCAGGCCGCGCCGATGGCAACCGGCTCGTTTTACGGTGTCCCGGCCGCGATCAAGACCAAATCATCCTCGTTGAAGGCGGGCGGCGGCGCCTGCACCACATCTGTTTCGGCACCACCGCCGATGGTCTTGCCGCGATCAAGACGCGAATCGAGGCGAGCGCCGATGCCGCGCTGGTTGATCCGCCCAACGATCTTCCCGGTCCGGGCCTGTGGGTGCGCGATTGGGAGGGTTTGCTAACCAACGTCCGAATCGCCGACGCGGCACCCTCGCGCGGCGGCCCCGACGCCACCGAGCACGACGCGCCGTGGACCATCAACTCCCCGGGGCACTACCATCGCATCGGCAGCCGCGGTGTGCCGCCGCGCGATAGGGAAGTGCGGCCGCGGCGACTCGGCCACGTCCTGCATTTCACCACCGATATCAACCGGCGCACTGCGTTCTATGAGAATCTGCTGGGGTTGCGCCTGTCGGACCGGGCCGGCGACATCGTTGCCTTCTTCCACCACGCTGGTGGCAGCGACCACCACATCCTCGGCCTGATCCAAGACGAGCGCACCGGTTTCCACCATGGCAGCTTTGAGGTCGGCGACATCGATGAAGTCGGCCACGGAGCGTTCCGGCTGCTGGACCGTGGCTACCGCGACGGCTGGGGTCTGGGTCGGCACGTCATCGGATCCAATTTCTTCCACTACATCCGCGATCCCTGGGGATCCCTGGCCGAGTATTTCTGTGACATCGACTACATCCCCGACGATGGCAGCTGGCAGGCCAAGGATTGGCCGGCCGAGGATGCGCTTTATCTGTGGGGCCCTCGCGTGCCCGACGATTTCGGGATGAACTTCGAAGCCGTGGATTAGGCTCTCGCCTAGCTCCTCCTAACCCCAGCCGACGCCCGACCAGTTCCGCTTCTCCGTCTTCACGGCACCAGCACGCCCGGGTTGAGCACGCCGGCAGGGTCGAGGGTCGACTTCGCGGCCGCCAGCGCTTCGCCGAACAGCTTCGGGCGCTGCTTGCGGTACCAGGGCATGTGGTCGCGGCCAACGGCGTGGTGATGGGTGATGGTGCCGCCGGCGTCGATAACCGCGTCCGACGCGGCGGTCTTGATTTCCTCCCATTGCTCGGAAAGCTTGCCGTGGTCGCCGACAGCGTGCCAGGTGAAATAGGGCGCCGGTCCATCCGGATAGACATGGGTGAAACGGCAGGTGACCACGCCCGGCCGGCCGGTCGCGCGTCCGATCGCCTCCTCGGTGGCACGTTTGCAGCGGTCGTGGAAGTCGCGGAACCGGTCCCAGGTGATCGAGGTCTCGAACGTCACATTGATGACACCCGCGGGCACCAGCACTTCGCGAAAGTAGGGCATGCGGATGAACGCATCGCGCCACGCGCCGGACGCGCCGGCGCGCGGCGCGGCCTCAGCCCCGGCCGAGGCCTTGTCGAACTCGCCGCGATATTCGGCACATATGTCGAGACCACGGTCGAGCCAAGCATCGACCGGGTGGTCGGCCGATTCGAACGCCAGCACCACGACCGCGTGCTGGCCGTCGCCAGCCCCGTTGAGGAACGCTTCCATCGAATCGAGCAGACGAAGGTTCGCGGGAAACAGTCCGGCCTGGCTAATCGCGCGTACGGCGTCGGCCGCGCGGTAGAAATCGTCGAACGCGACCCCCAGCGAGGCGCGGTATTTGGGGCGGTGCTGCAGCCGCATCCACGCTTCGGTGATGACGCCGAGCGCCCCCTCCGAGCCGATGAACAGTCGGTCCGGGCTTGGCCCGGCACCCGATCCCGGCAAGCGGCGGGTCTCGACGATTCCGCTCGGCGTCACCACCCGCAGATTTTCGACGAAGTCGTCAATGTGTGTATAGAGCGTTGCGAAATGGCCGCCCGAGCGGGTGGCGATCCAGCCGCCCAGCGTCGAGAACTCGAAACTCTGCGGGAAGTGGCGCAGGGTCAGCCCCTCGGGCTTGAGCGCCGCTTCCAACGCCGGTCCATAGATACCGCTTTGGATGCGGGCAGCGCGGCTGGTGTGATCGATCTCGAGCACATTGTCGAGCCGGGAGAGGTCGAGGCTGATCGTGCCGCCATACCCCTCGCCCACCGCGGGCTCGACGCCACCGACCACCGAGCTGCCGCCGCCGAACGGTATCACCGCAGCTCGCACGTCGCTCGCCCAATCCAGCACCGTCACGATATCGGCTTCGGTTTCCGGAAACGCGACGAGGTCGGGCGCGTTGGCGAAATCGCGCGAGAAAGCGCGCAGCGTTTCGAGGTACGACTTGCCGTAGGTGTGGCACAGGCGCTCGTGGTGACCGGCGGTGCAGATCCGGCCGAGTGCGGACGGGGGAGTCAGTCTCGGCGCCGCCAGCTCGATCTCTTCGGCGGACGGCAGCGGGAGGCGGTCGAAGGCCTCGACCCCGAACCGATCGGCATACCGTCCGAGCAACGCCCGCTCTTCACTCGCGCTGAGGACGGTGTCTTCATAGCCCCAACCCCAGAACTTTCGCCGCCTGCGTCTGTCCATATCCTCCCCCACGATCCGGCTACGCCGCGCGCGCGCGCGGCAGTCCCGACCCGATCGGCATTCCGAGAATCGGGTAGCCGCGCTCGCCAAGCCAATTCTCGCCAAACTGGTTGTCGTGGTTCACGAACATTTCCATCGGTTTCACCACGACGCGCTGGCAGACCTTTTCCTGCTCTCCGTCGTCTTCGACGCCGAAAAGGTGATTTGCGGCCCTCGCCACGACCCCGGATATCGACCTACATAATCCCGTTTTCATCGGTTTGCACGCTTGTTGGCGTTCGCACGGGAGCGCTACATTAGCGTCCCTCACGTAGGCCGCAAAAAGGGCCGAAACCATGGATCAATCGATCGCGCAAACGGGCGGGCTGACCTGGCCGGCCGAAGATTTTTCCCGCGTACCCTACGGCGTGTTCACCTCGCGCGAGGTGTTCGAACGCGAGCAGGACCGTATCTTTCGCGGTCCGGTCTGGTGTTATTTGGCGCTGGAGGCCGAGATCGCCGAGCCCGGCGCCTATAAGACCGCCTATATCGGCGAAACGCCGGTGGTCATTTGTCGCGGGAACGATGGCGCGCTGAATGCATTCGTCAACCGTTGCGCTCATCGCGGTACGCTGCTGGTGCGCGATCTCGCCGGCAGGGCCGACGACTTCACCTGCATATACCATCACTGGTGCTATGACCTCGAGGGCAACCTGATCGGCGTACCGTTCCTGCGCGGAATAAAGGGCAAGGGCGGCATGCCGCGTGACTTCGACATGGCCGAGCACGGTCTCAGGCGGCTGCGCGTCGAAAGCTACAAGGGCGTCGTTTTCTGCAGCTTCAGCGCGGATGCCGAGCCTCTGCTCGACTATCTCGACAAACCGATGATCGACTATCTCGACCGCCTCATGATGCGGCCGGTCGAAGTCCTGGGCTACATGCGCCAGCGCATCCCCGGCAACTGGAAGCTCTATGTCGAGAACATCAAGGACCCCAACCATGCCGGGCTCCTGCATCAGTTCCAGACCACGTTCGGGATCTACCGCAACACCCAGGAAGGCGGTTCGATCTTCGATCACAAGCGGCGCCACGAGGTGCACTACAGCACGCTCGGCACCGACGATGAGGAAACCATTGCCGAGGGTTACGACGGGATCAGCGCCTTCAACACCGACTTCACGCTCGAGGATCCGACGCTGATCGAGTATCGGGACGAAATCGGGGACAACCGTGCGATCTGCATGATGTCGGTGTTTCCCAACCTGATGATGCAGCAGCTTTCGAACAGCTTGGCGACGCGTCAGATCCGCCCCCGCGGCCCTTCCGAATTCGAACTTTACTGGACTTATTTCGGCTTCGCCGACGACACGCCGGAGATCCGCGCCATGCGTTTGCGTCAGACCAATCTGGTCGGCCCGGCTGGGTTGGTATCGATGGAAGACGGGGAGGTCGGCCGCTTGGTTCAGCTCGGCATTCGCAGCGAGCGCGAATTCCATTCGGTGATCGAGATGGGCGGGACCGGACCCATCGAGAACCAGGACACGCCGCTGACCGAAGTGCCGGTGCGCGGCTTCTGGAAAAATTACTGCGAATTGATGGAATACTCAGCAAACGAGGGCGGGACATGACCACTTACGCAAGCAAGACCGAGGAGCTCACTGCGTTCCTCAACGAATACATCCACTGTATCGATGACGACCGCCTCGAAGATTGGCCGGAGTTTTTCGAAGACAGCTGCGTCTACAAGATCATCCCACGCGAGAATACCGAGCTAAACCTGCCCATCGCGCTGGTCTACTGCGACAACAAGGGCATGCTGATCGACCGCGTGGTGTCGCTGCGCAAAGCCAACGTCTACAACCTCCACTACGACCGCCATATCGTCAGCAACGTGCTCGTGAGCGACGAGGGCGATAGCTGGAATCTGAAGGCGAGCTACATCGTCTACCAGACCGACCTCGAGGGTGAGTCGATGCTGTTCAGCACCGGCAAGTACGACGCCGTCGTGGCCAAGAACGGCGATGGTCACAAATTCAAGGAAATGATCGTCACCGTCGACACCTACGCCGTGCCCAATCTGATTTCGACACCGCTCTAACCCGTGACCAAAGCGCCGCGGCGGCAACACCGGACGTTGGTCCGGCGCCGCAACGGCTGACCCCGCAACCAACCCGGTTATCGCCATGATCGACCTCTACACGGCGCGAACGCCGAACACCCAGAAAATCCACATCATGCTCGAGGAAATCGGGCTTGAGTATCGCGAGATTCGCATCGACATCGGCAAGGGCGACCAGTTCACGCCCGAATACCTCGCCATCAACCCCAACAACAAAGTGCCAACGATCGTCGACCACGACCCGCTCGACGGAAGCGCTCCCTTCCCGGTGTTCGAGTCCGGCGCGATTCTGATCTACCTCGCCGACAAGACCGGTCGTTTTCTCTCGACCGAATTACGAACGCGTTCGCAAACCCTGCAGTGGCTGATGTTGCAGATGGGCAGCGTCGGACCCATGCTCGGGCAGGCGCACCACTTTCGCGCCTATGCCCGCGAAAAGATCCCTTACGCGATCGACCGCTATACCAAGGAAGCGGGTCGCATCTATCACGTTCTCGACAAGCGTTTGGGCGAGCACCAGTACCTGGTCGACGATTACTCGATCGCCGATATGGCGGTGTTTCCCTGGATCCGCCTGCACGAACGTCAGGGACAGAAGCTTGAGGACTTTCCGCAGCTGAAGCGCTGGTTCGATGCGATATCCGCGCGGCCGGCCGTGGAGCGCGACATGGAGAAGTTGAGCGCCGCGGTGATCGATATCGACGACGAGTTCTGGCGCAATATGTGGGGAGAAGCGCAGTACCGCCGCCGTTAGCCCGAACTATTCACGAAGGGTCTCGCCGAGCTCATGCTACGACCGGAAACGCTCGGCGTAGCCCGGCAGGTGGCGCGCACTTTCGAGTAACTCACGCGGTGCCGAGAGTTCTACGCGGAGCGATTATGGGGTGTCGGCCGTCTCGCCGGTGCTCGTTTCGTCACCTTGTACTCGTTCACGGGCGTCAGCGAACCTCAGCCGTGGCGCGGGCGAGCGAGGCGCGTTCGCGCATATGCGGCGACAGTCGGCGTTCGAGGCGCTGGCCGAGTAAGATGAAGAAATACGAGATCGCGAGGTAGATAAGTCCCGCAGTGATGTAGAGCTTGTAGGGCTCGAAGCTGCGGGCAACGACGATTCGAGCCACGCCGGTCAGGTCGAGCAAGGTGATGATCGAGACGAGCGAGGTCGCCTGTAACAAAAACACCACTTCGTTGGTGTATGCCGGCAAGGCAATCCGAAACGCGCTCGGAAAGATGATGCGGCGAAATCGCAGGACGCGCGACATGCCCAGGGCCTGTGCAGCCTCGATGTGGCCGCGAGGCACCGCCTGGATCGCTCCGCGAAGGATTTCTGCGGTGTAGGCGCCGGTGTTGAGGGTAAGCGTCAGGACCGCGCAGAAATAAGCTTCGCGGAACAGCCCCCACAGGCCGATCGCTTCGAGAAATGCGTTGAATTGGCCGCTACCGTAGTAGACCAGGAACAACTGCACCAGCAGCGGCGTGCCGCGGAAATAGAGGATATAGCCGTAGGCCGGGGCGCGCAGCGGTAGCTGAGGCGACAGACGCATCAGCGCCACCGGCACGGCGACGGCGAAGCCGATCGCCAGACTCAGCAGGGTAATCTCGATCGTCAGCACCGCCCCTTCGAGAAGCCGTGGCAGGCTGGTCCATACGATTTCGAGATCCACGCCTTAGGCCCTCCGCACGCCGCGATTTGCCCAATTCTCGGCGCGTTGCTGAAGTGCCATCGACACCATCGTAATCGCCAGGTAGATCAACGAAGCGACGAAGAAAAAGGTGAACGGCAAGCGCGTCGCGCGCGCGGCGATATCGGCGCTGCGCATGAGTTCCTCGAGCTGGATCACCGAGATCAGCGCCGTCGCCTTGATCAGCACCATCCACACATTGCCCAGCCCCGGCAGCGCGAAGCGCCACATCTGCGGCAGCAGAATGCGGCGAAATACCAGTGCGCGGTCCATGCCGACCGCTCGTGCGGCTTCGATTTGCCCGCGCGGTACCGCGAGGTAGGCGCCGCGGAATACCTCGGCCGCAAACGCGCCGTAGACGAAACCGATCGTCAGGGTTCCGGCAACGAAGGGATTGAGGTCGATCAGGATTTCATAACCGGCATCCGAGAGCAGATCCTGTACCAGCGTCGGCACGCCGTAATAGACCAGCAGAATCAGCAGCAGCTCGGGGATGCCGCGCACGATCGTGGTGTAGGCGTGCGCGCACGCGGATGCGATTGGCGATCCGCCGAGCTTACCCCAGGCACCAATCAGCCCCAGCACGATCGCCACACCCATGGCGGCGACAGCGACCAAAAGGGTCAGCCGAACGCCGGCCCATAGCATCCAGCCATAGCCCTGGAGGTCCGGCATGGACGCGCGCTGCGCCCCCCCCTTCGACGGCGGCGCGGGCGTTCGGACTACCTACGGTTGGCTACCGTATAGATCGAAGTCGAAATACTTGGCGTTGATCTTCTGGTAGGTACCGTCGGCACGGATCTGGTCGATTGCCGTGTTGAGCATGCCGAGCAGCTCGTCCTCGCCCTTACGCACCGCGATACCGATACCGTCGCCGAACCACTTCGAGTCGGTGTAGTCGGGTCCGACGAACTCCGCGTTCTTGCCGTCATCCGTATTGAGTAGCCCTTCCAGCAGCACCACAGAGTCCGCGATCAGCAGGTCAACCCGGCCGGAGATGAAGTCGAGATTTGCCTCGTCCTGGGTGCCGTACGCCTTGACGGTGACGACATCACCGAAATTGTCGCGCAGGAAATTCGCCGCGACGGTCGCGCGCTGCACACCGACGCTCTTGCCCTTGAGGCTCGTCTTATTGATCTCGATTCCCGAGCCCTGCTTGCGCACGAACTTGGCTGGGGTGACATAGTACTTTTTGGTGAAGTCGACCTTCTTCTTGCGCTCCTCGGTAATCGACATCGAGGCGACGATGGCGTCGTATTTCTTGGCCAGCAGACCGGGAATGATCCCATCCCAATCCTGCGTCACCCACTCGCAATCGGCGTTCATCGCCTTGCACAGCGCTTTGCCGATTTCAATGTCGAAACCCTGTAGCTCGCGCGCCTTGTCGACGAAGTTGAACGGCGGGTAGGCACCTTCGGTGCCGATACGGATCTTGCGCATCTGCGCATCGGCTGACGTGGTGGTAAATGCTATCGCCAGAGCGGCAACTGCCATCAATAGCTTTTTCATCGGGTTCTCCGTTGCGTTCATCTAGTTTCGGGTCGCGGCGAGAAACTGCCTGAGCCGATCGGATTTCGGCTGTCGAAACACCTCGTCGGACGGCCCCCGTTCCTCGATTTTACCCTCGGAAAGAAACACCATCTCGGTCGACACGTCGCGGGCGAAGCCGATCTCGTGGGTGACGATCAGCATCGTCCGTCCCTCCGCCGCCAGACTTTCGATCACCTTGAGCACCTCGCCGACCAGCTCCGGATCGAGGGCTGAGGTAGGTTCATCGAACAACAGCACGTCGGGCTCCATCGCCAACGCACGGGCAATCGCCGCGCGCTGTTGCTGACCGCCGGAGAGGTGACTGGGATAGTCGTCAAGCTTGTCGGCCAGGTCGACCTTGGCCAGCAATGCTTCCGCGCGTTCGATCGCCTGTTTGCGCGGCAGCCCGAGAACGTGGACCGGCGCCTCGATCACATTCTCCAGCACGGAGAGGTGGGACCACAAATTGAACTGCTGGAACACCATCCCCAATCGACTGCGAATTCGGTCGACCTGCTTGGCGTCGCGCGGCCGCGCGCGGCCGCGGCGGTCCTGCGTCATCTCGATACGTTCGCCGCGTACATGGATCTCGCCGGAGTCGGGGATTTCGAGCAAATTGATACAGCGCAGAAACGTGCTTTTGCCTGAGCCGCTCGAGCCCAGGATCGTGATTACCTTGTGCTCGTGGGCCTCGAGCGAGATGCCCCGCAACACCTCGAGCGGGCCGAACCGTTTGTGGATATCGGTAACTGCGAGCGCGACCGATGCGCAGGCTCGCCCGGACATCAATAAAAGCACCCCGACCGCAAGGTTGGCTTCGACGGCGGCACCGCCAAAGCGATCGCCTTGCGTTGCCGGTCCCCGTTAACCAAAATCAACGCCTCGAAGCGCGAGGTTTGCGCGCACCCGCAAAGGGGCGGGCATCATGGAACGGACCGAGGGAGGCTTGGACATGCTCGGGATGGATTTTGTGAGCTTCTTCATACTGCTCATCATCAGTGTCGTCGTGTCGGCGATCCTGCACTACGGCTTCAAGTATTACGCCACGCCAGGACTTTCTTCGTTCTTCTCGAAGGTCGTCGCCGGCTGGATCGGCGCCTGGCTGGGGTCGCCGATTCTCGGCCACTGGTTCGAAGGTGTGAACTATGGCGAGGTGTATTTTCTCCCCGCTATCATCGGTTGCGCCGCGATGTTGGTGTTCGCGATCGACGTTGTCAGCATCGTGGCTCCGAAAAGGGACTGACGACGCCCCCTCTATCCCGCGACAAGCGCGACCAATTGCCGGTTTACCGGCGTCTCGGCGATCCGAGCCTGCGGATCGCCTGCGCCGGTTTGCGGCACCGGCGTCAGATAGCGCCCGTCGAAAGACAGTTCAATTCTCGGCTGTTCGAAGGGAAACGGGGCCAGCGCATACGTCCCCTCGCCCCTGGGTTCAATTTCGACGGTGACGTCATCGGTCGCGTTCTTGGGGACGTGAGGGAACGAATCCGCACTGCGCTCGCTCGCATGGGTGCAGTGGAAATAGAGCGAAAGCGTATCGAAGAACTGCAGCTGTTTGTAATTCTGCATTAAATGCGCCTCATCGAGCCATGCCGCGGCGTCGGGATCGGCGGTCAGTGTTTGCTTGAGGCGCCCCTGGCGCTCGAGCTCGCCATCGAGCATGGCGGCGACTCGGGGGCGGACGGCGGGATCGATCTGGTCGATGAGTACGTGATCCGAGAGTCCGTAGCGGCCGTTGTACAAGCCCCAGCTGTGCATGCTCGACAGCAATCCACAATAGGGATGATGCGCTTCGTTGAGCGCCGGCGAGCGCGCGCTGGTCGTGAGGATTTCCTCGAGCGGGGTGTGAACGAGGTGATAGGGAAACCCGCTGTCCGGGTCGATGCGAAACTCGGCGTCCAGATCCGCCCAACCGTCGTCGTGATGATCGACGATATGCAGCACTTCCTCGTGCGGTGCTACCGCTTCGAATTCGTCATTGCCGAACGCCCGCCCGACCTGGCCCGCGAACGCCGTGTGCTGCGACATCGTTATCACGAAACGAGGTTCGCCCGGCGGCGCGGATTGCACGATCATGACATCTTCCCTTATTGGTTGATCGATAGAGTTTAGCACGTCCGCCGCCATCACGGCCGCTGCACATTGCTGCAATGCGGTTGCCCGACTAGAGTCCGAACCCGGTTCGAATCCTCTACTTTGCTCGCGCTCATGACACCGTTCAAAGAAATCCGGGCCACGGCGGCCAAGCGTGCCGGCGGCGAGGCCGCACTGAAAAAGCTGCTGCCCAAACCCAAATCGGCGAAAGCGCTTCGCGCCCAAACCGACGACCGCTACCTGTCGATGATGTCGCTCCGGGTTTTTTCCGCGGGGCTCAAGCACAGCATGGTGCGAGACAAATGGCCGGCCTTCGAAGAAAAATTCTTCGGCTTCGACCCCAAGCGAGTGCGGGCGATGAACGACGAGAGCCTGGAAGCCTTGCTCAACGAAAAGCGCATCATCCGCCATTGGGGCAAGATCAAGGCGACCAGGACCAACGCCGCCGCCATGTGCGAGATCGCCGACGAAGCCGGCAGCTTCGGCGCGTGGCTTGCGGGCTGGCCGGCCGACGATTGTCTCGGCCTGTGGGACGCCCTCACCAAGCGATTCACCCAACTCGGCGGTTTTTCGGGCCCGTTTTTCCTGCGCATGGCCGGCAAGGACACCTTCATGTTGTCGCCCGACGTCATCAAGGCGCTTAACAAGTGGGGCGGCGTCGAAGGCGAGGTCAGGGGCAAGAAAGCCCGCGCGGCGGCGCAAGAAACGCTCAACGCCTGGGCCGCCGAGAGCAACCTACCGCTATGCCAAGTCAGCCGCACGCTGGCGATGAGCGTAGACTGATCGATCACGATATGGATAGGGAGACGGCAATGATCAAGCGCGATCGGTCGGTGCTGCTGGTGATTGACATTCAAGCCAAACTGGCCCCCGCAATCGAGAACGTGGATGGGGTCGTCGCCAATACCATCAAGCTGCTCAATGTTGCCGATGCGCTCGAGGTGCCGATCCTCGCGACCGAGCAGTATCCGAAAGGCCTTGGCCCAACCATCGACGAGCTGGTGCCGCTCATTCCCGAAGGTGCCACGATCGAAAAGGAACATTTCTGCTCGACCAACGATCCCACATGCGCGACGCGACTTGACGATCTCGGACGCCGGCAAGTGATCTTGACCGGGATGGAAGCGCATATATGCGTGCTACAAACCGCGCTCGATCTCAAAGCCAAGGACTACGAGCCGATTATCGTCGCCGACGCGGTCTCGTCGCGTTCGTCCGCCAACCACGGCGCCGCACTCGACCGGGCGCGCCACGAGGGTGTCGACATCGCCACCACCGAAATGGTGGTCTACGAATGGCTGGAGAGGGCCAACACCGATGCGTTCCGCAAGGTGCTGCCGCTGATCAAATAGGCGCCGCCTATGGCGAGTGTCGCGAGGATCGAGCGTTACCACGAACCTTCCACCCTGGACGAGGCGGTCGCCGCACTTGCGGAGGGTCCGGCGACGCTCGTGGCCGGCGGGACGATCGTCGTCCGGGAGGCCCAGGCCGGCCGCTTGGCCTACGCGGCGACGCTGATCAATTTGCAACGACTGCAGGAACTACGCGGCGTCGATCGCGGCGGCGATGGGATCCGCATCGGCGCGCTGACCCGCATCCGCGACCTTATCGACGATGCCGCTCTGGCCATGCAGGTGCCGGTTCTTGCATCCGCCGCCAGCCAGATGGCATGTAGCCAAGTCCGCAACCTCGGCACCATCGGCGGCAATCTCTGTTGGGCCTCGCCCTCCGCTGATCTCAACGTGCCGCTGCTGCTGCTCGACGCCACGGTCGAGCTGGCAAGCTGGAGGGAGGAGGGCACAGCCCGCCGCTCGCTGCCGCTGCGCGATTTTCTGGTCGGCACGGAGAAAACCGCACGGGACGACGACGAAATCGTAACCGCCATCTCCATCCCGGCGTCGGCGCTCGACTTGCGCGGCGGTTTCCGGAAATCTGGCAGCCGGGTTGCCCTCGATATCACGGTTGCTTCGGTCGGCGTTGCGGCGGTTGTCGATAGTGGGATCCTACGCCACCCGCGGGTTGCGTTCGGTGGGGTTGCCGCCAACGCCGTGCGCGCCGATCGTACCGAGGGCGTACTGGCGGATCGGGAAATCAGCGCGGCGCGAATCACCGACGCCGTCGCCACGGCGCTGGGCGAGGTCGACCCGCTGGACGATGCCAGGGCCTCCGCTTGGTACCGGCGCGAGCTGGTCGGCGTGTTCCTCCGGAGATTGCTGGATGACTTCCGCAACGCGTGAAATTCGCTTCACGCTGAACGGCCGCGCGGTTACCGCCAGCGTGCCCGTCCACATGAACGCAATGACCATGCTGCGGGCGCATTTCGAAATGACCGGCGGCAAGATCGCGTGCGGCGAGGGCCAGTGCGGCGCCTGCACAATCCTGATCGACGGCGACAGCGTCAATGGCTGCCTGCTGCTGGCGGTCAATTGCGACGGTCGCGAGGTGGTGACGATCGAAGGCCTGGACTCGGCCGACGGGTTGGATTCGATCCAGCAGGCTTTCGTCGACAATTGGGCGGTACAGTGCGGTTTCTGTACCGCGGGCATGATCATGCAGACCAAATACCTGCTGTCACGCAACCCCAAGCCAAGCGAGGACGAGATCAAGCGCGAGATCGAGGGCAATGTCTGCCGTTGCACCGGCTACGGCAAGATCGTCGAGGCGATCGTTGCCGCGACGGAAGCGACGCCATGACGGAGGTCGCCGGGGAAACGCTGATCGGCAAACCGATCACCAAGCGCGACGCTCCCGACAAGACCAGCGGCCGCGCGACCTACCTCCAGGACCTGGTCATTCCGCGCATGCTGATCGGCAAGGTGCTGCGCGCCGACCGCAGCCACGCCCGCATCCTCGACATCGACACCAGTGCTGCCAGAGCTCTGTCCGGCGTGCACGCGGTCATCACCGCGGCGGATACGCCTGGCGTTCCCCTCGGCTTCGCCAAAGACAATCCGCCGTTGAAGGGCGACAAGGTGCGCTGCATTCGCGATGAGATCGCCGCGGTTGCGGCAGATAGCGAGGAAATCGCCGACGAGGCTCTGTCGCTGATCAAGGTGAATTACGAAGACCTTCCGAGCGTCTTCTCCACCGAGGCTGCGCTGACAGAGGGCGCGCCGACCATCCACGAGGCGCGGCCGGGCAACGTCGTTGATGTGATTAATTACGGGCACGGGGACATCGAGCAGGGAGAGCGCGACTCCGAAATCATCATCGAAGACCGCTTCGAGATGCAGTTCGTCACCCATTGTTGCATGGGCGCGAGTGCGGTGATGGCCGCGTTCGACGCGCGCGGCAATCTGACCATCCATTCGCAGACCCAAGTGCCGTTTCTCTACCGTCGTGAGATCGCACCGGTGGTCGCCGTCGACCCCGGTCGGATCCGCATCATCCAGCCAACGATCGGCGGCGCTTTCGGCAGCCGCCTCGATATCTATCCGTTCGAGCCGATTGCGGTGTTTCTGGCCCGAGCGACGCGCCGGCCCGTCAAGATCGCATTCGACCGCGAAGAGGAGTTCATCGCTTCGCCCACCCGGCAACCGGTTGAGGTTACCCTGCGCAGCGGGGCCCGCAAGAACGGCACCCTCACCTTCCGCGACGTGCAAACCATGCACGACAATGGTGGTTACGTGTCATGGGGCGCGCGCACGCCGCTGGTGATGATGATGACCTTCGCCTCGCTCTACCGGCTGCCCCACTGCCGTTACAAGACCACCATTGTCTACACCAACAATCCCTACAGCGGATCGTTCCGTGGCTTCGGCAACCTGCAGGCGACGTTTCCGGTCGAAAGCCATATGGACCGCCTGGCCGACGCGATCGGCATGGACCTGCTCGAGTTTCGGCTGCGCAACGCGCACGAGCGCGGCGATGTCGGGCCGCAGGGCACCAGATTTACGACCTGCGGTTTTCGTGAGTGCCTGACGATGGCGGCCAAGCGCAGCGGCTTTGCCGAAAAGCACCGCGCCAATCTTGCGCAACCCACGACCACCGGCGCGATCCGCAAGGGTATCGGCATCGCCGCCACCATCCATGTCGGCGGCGGCGCCAAAATCTATCTCTCCGACGGCTGCGGCACGATCCTCAAGCTCGACGATTTCGCCCACGCCACCGCGATCAGTGGCGGCACCGATATCGGCCAGGGGCTGGATACGGTGCTGACTCAGATCATCGGCGAGGAGCTCGGGCTCCGGCCCGACGACGTCACCGTCATTGCCAACGATACCGCGGTCGCGCCGTGGGACGTGGGCGTGCACGCCAGCCGCTCGACCTTCATCGCCGGCAACTCGGCCCTCCGCGCGGCGCGCAAGGCCCGCGAGCTGATCCTTGAAGAAGCCGCGCGCCAAGCGAACGTGCCGGCCGCAGCACTCGATCTGCGCGGCGGCCACGTGGTCCAGGCCGACAACGGGGTGGCCGTGATCAAACTCGACAAGTTGCTGCGCTCGCTGCACTTCGATCGCGAGGACGGCGATGTGATCGTCGTCTCCGATTACTACGAGCCGCCCAGCGTGATGCAGGACGAGAACAATCGCGGCGATGTTTCCGCCGCCTACACTTGGGCCTGCCAGATCGCCGAAGTCGAGGTCGATACCGAGACCGGCATCGTGCGCCTGCTCAAAGTGTCGAGCGTTCACGATGTCGGCAGGGTCATCAATCAACTCGGCATCGAGGGTCAAATCCAAGGCGGTGTGATCATGGGTGCGGGCTACGCCCTCACCGAGGACCTGCTCATCGACCGGGGCAGGGTGCTCAATCCCAGCTTCGCCGACTACAAGGTGTTCACGGCGACCGAGATCCCGGATATCGATATCGGCCTGATCGAGACCAACGATCCTGAAGGCCCCTACGGCGCCAAGGGGATCGGCGAGGCGCCCATTGTGGCCATGGCGCCGGCGGTGGCGAACGCCGTCTACAACGCGATCGGCATCCGCTTCACCAGATTGCCGCTGACGCCCGAGCGTGTGCTGCGCGCGTTGAAGGGGAAAGTGGACTGCTCGGACATAGCGTGATGTCGGACGGCAACACTTCACCCCGCCGAGATTGCAAACGGCTGCCCTGGTCCCTCTTCCAATCCTCGGGAGCGGGGACCCTGAGAAACGGGTGCAACCCCTGTGCCAATGATTCCGCGTTCTTTTGCGGGAGCGCGACATAGCCATGGAAATCTCGCGCTGGATCGACCACGCGGCGGCGTGGAACGGAGACAAGGTGGCGCTGCACGGCGCCGGCCACGACATCACCTATGCGTGGTTGGCCCGACGCATCGCTCGGCTCGCCGGCGGGTTGCACGAGCTCGGCGTCGCCGAAGGGGACCGCGTCGCCTACCTCGGCTATAACGGGCCCGAGATCCTTGAGCTCCTGTTCGCTTGCGCCCGCCTCGGCGCAGCGCTTACGCCGCTGAATTGGCGCCTCGCGGCACGCGAGTACGAGTTCATTCTTGGCGACAGCACCCCGAAACTGCTGTTCGTCGCGGAGCCGTTCTACGACACCGCGGCGGCGGTTGCCGACAGGCTCGGCAGCATCCGCTGCATTGCCCTTGGCAGCCGGTACGGCGATTGGCTCGACTTCCGCGACATCGTGTCGGACGCCGACACCGTCGCCTCGGCGCGCGACGATCGCGACGCAGCGACGGCGCTGATCGTCTACACATCGGGCACCACCGGCCGACCCAAGGGTGCGATGCTGTCGCAATCGGCGTTGTTCTGGAACGCCGTCAACGCGACCCTAACCCTCGGGATGACCCGCGACGACCACGTGCTCACGGCGATCCCGATGTTCCATGTCGGGGGTCTCAATATCCAGACCACCCCGGCGCTGCATCTCGGTGCCACCGTCACCATCGCCCCGCGCTTCGATCCCGGGACCACCTTGGCGCTGATCGCGGAACGCCGGCCGACCCTATTCATCGCGGTGCCGGCAATGATCCAGGCGCTGATCGATCATCCCGACTGGCTGCAAACCGATCTTTCCAGCCTGCGCATGTTCACGACCGGCTCGTCGACCATCCCGAGGCAGTTGCTGCGTGCCTGGCTCGACCGGAGCATTCCGGTAACACAGGTCTATGGGCTGACCGAAAGCGGCCCCGTATCGACCGTTACGCCCGTCGCCGATGCCGAGCGCAAAATCGGCTCCTGCGGTAAGCCGGCGCCCTACTGCGAGGCGCGGGTGGTCGACGCCGACGACAACGATGTCGGCGCCGATATCCGCGGCGAAATCTTGCTGCGCGGCCCGGGCGTCACCACCGGCTATTGGAACAATCCGCAAGCCTCCGCCGAGGCTTTCGCCGCAGGCGGCTGGTTGCGTACCGGCGACATCGGCCATTGGGACGCCGAGGGCTATCTCTATGTCGACGACCGCGCCAAGGATGTCGTCATCTCCGGCGGCGAAAACATCTACCCCGCCGAGCTCGAAGACGTGCTCGCCGGCTGTCCCGACATCGTCGAGGCCGCGGTGGTCGGCCGGCCCGACAGCAAATGGGGCGAGGTGCCGGTCGCCGTCGTGGTGCCCCGTGACGCCGACTTCCAGGACAAACAGGCCGTGATCGACCGGTTTGAAGGCGCGCTGGCGCGTTTCAAGCATCCAAAGGACGTAATATTCGTCGACGCCCTTCCTCGTAACAGCATGGGCAAGGTGCTGAAGTTCGAATTGAGGGAGCAGGTCGCAGATGCCGCCGACTGATCGTCGCTATGCGAAGAGGTCGGACATGAACACCGCCGTTCAACCCCCGGACCGCGACGAGCTCGAACCGATCGAGATCGCCAGCCGCGACGAAATCGCCGCGCTGCAGCGCGAACGCTTGAAAAAGACGCTTAAGCACGCTTATGACAACGTCGCGCATTATCGGAACGCGTTCGATGCCGCCGGGGTTGGGCCGACCGATCTCACGGCGCTCGACGATCTCGCCAGGTTCCCCTTTACCGCCAAGGACGATCTTCGCCGGAACTATCCTTTCGGGATGTTTGCGGTGCCGCGCGAGCAGGTGATTCGCGTACATGCGTCGAGTGGGACCACCGGCGTGCCGACCGTGATTGGTTACACCCGGAACGATCTCGACATGTGGGCCGACGTAATGGCGCGGTCGCTGCGCGCCGCGGGCGCGCGGCCCGGCGACATCGTCCACGTCGCGTTCGGCTACGGCCTGTTTACCGGCGGCTTGGGGTTCCATGACGGCGCCAGCCGCCTGGGCTGCACGGTTATCCCGGTGTCGGGCGGGTTCACCGAGCGCCAAGTCCAGATCATCAACGATTTCAAGCCCTCCGTGATGGCGGTAACGCCGTCCTACATGCTGGCGATCGCCGATGAGTTCGAACGCCAGGGCCTCGATCCGCGCGCGACCTCGCTTCGGATCGGCGTTCATGGCGCCGAACCGTGGACCGAATCGATGCGCGGCGAGATCGAAGTGCGCTTCGATCTCCAAGCGATCGATGTCTACGGGCTCTCGGAAGTGATCGGTCCCGGCGTTTCCGCTGAATGCGTCGAAACCAAGGACGGGCTGCACATTTGGGAGGATCACTTCTACCCCGAGACCATCGATCCGGCGACCGGCGCCGTATTGCCCGACGGCGAAGTCGGCGAACTCGTCCTCACCTCGCTGACCAAGGAAGCGTTCCCGGTGATCCGCTACCGAACCCGTGATCTCACCCGGCTGCTGCCGGGCACGGCGCGTTCAATGCGGCGCATGGAAAAGGTCACCGGCCGCAGCGACGACATGCTGATCATCCGCGGCGTCAATCTGTTCCCGACCCAGATCGAGGAGATTCTGCTCGAGGATGAGCGCCTGTCACCGCACTATTTCCTGGAGGTGCGACGCGAGGGCCGGCTCGACGATCTCACGGTTGTGGTTGAGGCGAAGTGCAGCGCCGGCGACGAAGCGACCCGTATGGCCGCCGGTGCTGATCTCGCCGGCCACATCAAATCGCGCATCGGCATTACCGTAACCGTAAACGTGATGGAGCCCGATTCGGTCGAGCGTTCGATCGGCAAGGCCAAGCGAATCGTCGATCTGCGGCCGAAGGAAGCATAGCGAGCCTTCCGGACGCAGGTCGCGGTCAGGGATGAACGCACCGCCAGTGCGCCGGGGCCGTACGCGGTGGCATACATCTCGTCGAAGCTGACGGTCGAACCATTGTCTCCCCGTCGTTCGGCGGGCGGCCGCGCAGAGAGCCTATGCCACCTTCAGGCGCGGCGGCGCGGCGTAGGCGCCGGAGCCGCGCTGCGGCACCTTGGGCAGGGCGAAGCCCTGCTGGTGGCCGGCCCGCAGGATCACCCAGAACTTCCACCCCGCTCCGCCGGCGATGGCCGCGAGACCGCCGACCCCCGCGAGGATCCGCGCGGCGTCGATCGGTACGAACAACGCGACCGCGAACAGAACCAACGGCAGCGCGTGGCCGACCCCGTGCAGCCACGGTGTGATCTTCGCCAGCGCATCGCTTGCCGCCCGGCCGATCCCGCCGTCCCCGGTGCCGCGGCAATAGCGGCGCCACAGGATCGCGTTGACCGCTATCAGCCCCGCACCGATCAGCGGCAACGACGTCGAGCCCGCGACCACACTCGGCGCCACCAGCTCGACCACCGCGTAAAGCGCCGTGCCTTCGAGCAAACCGGTCATCGCCAGCAACCACGGGATCTGGGGCGCCCGCCATGCCGGGATTCCTCTACAAGCATAAAGGATGCGCGCCTGGCAGATCAGAAACAGCACTGCGACCAAGCCGATGAGGTAGTGCGCCCACGGCTCCCGCGTCAGCAGGCTCAGCACTACCAGCGGGAAGAACATCGCCGCCACCCACAGTTCGCGCGTCATCCACGACGAGCCCGGCCGCAGCGCGGCGTAGAGGGCGCGGGTCGGTCGGCCGATCTTGAACAAGAGCGAGCCCAGGCCGACCGCCATGATGACCGCCGCGATCAGGAACAGGATCGACGGATCGTTGCTGTCGCGCTGGACCTCGAACAGGAACGCCATCACGGCAAAGCCCGACGCCAACCCGCCGCAGACGAAATTCATCGCACCCTTCCAATCCCAATAGGTCTGTTGGCGTCCGGCGAGCGGTTCGGACGTGGCTGCGGTTTCGTTGGTTTCGGCGTCGCGGCCCGGCGTGGTCGGCAACTCGTAGAGATAACGGATCCGCGGTTCAGTGCCGAGTTCCTCGTGCATCCGGAAGCTCTTATTATCGCGTACCAAGCTGGACACGTTGCTGTTGGGCTCGGCGAAGTCGCCGAAATGAATCGCGCTGGCGATGCACGAAGCGGCGCAGGCAGGCGTTGCTGCGGGATCCACGCCCGGCGTTAGACCGGCCTCGAGACCGGCGTCGAGACGATCGACGCAGAACGTACACTTGGTGGCAACGTCGATGCGCTCATCATGGGTAACCGCGCGCTCCTGAGCGGTGAGTTCGCCGCCGTAATAGGAAGCGGGCGAGCCGACCAAGTCGCGCGCCTGGTAGGGACAGGCGACGACGCAGGCCGCGCAACCGATACAGCGGTCGTAGTCCATCGTCACCAGACCGTCGGGGCGCCGTTGCGTTGCCCCGGTTGGGCACACCGGCACGCAGGGCGGCTCCTCGCAATGCTGGCAACCCGTCACCATGAACAGGCGCTGCACGTCCGGGAAGGTACCGAGCTCGATGTCGAGCACCTTACGCCACTGCACGCCAGGCGGCGTCGCGTTTTCGTGTTTGCAGGCGGCGACGCAGGTCTGACAACCGACGCAGCGGTTGAGGTCGATGACCATGCCCCAGCGCGTGGTCATGCCGCAGTGCCGCCGCCGGCCTTGGAGATTCTCACCCGCGCGATGTCGGAGCCGCTGCCGGTAGCGTCGGTCAACGACAGTGCTATCGAGGTGAGCGAGTTGAGGCTGCCGAGCTCGAGATCCTTGGCTATCGGCGTCGCCCAGTGGTCGAACTGGCCGATCATCAGAATGGTATCCGGCCGGATGCCCTCGCGCAGCACCGCGCGGCCCCTGGTCGTGCCCGCTACCGATTCGACCGTGATCAGATCACCGTCGTCGATGCCGCGATCGCGCGCTGCTTGGCGGTTAAGAATGATGCCGCGGTGGCCGGCGACGTTCTTGGCGACCTCGTTGATCACCGGGATGGCGACGTTGGCACCCCACGAGTATTGCATGCTGCGCGTGGTCAGGGCCCAGAACGGAAACTCTTCGGGGTCGCGCCCGACCTCGCGCGCATAGTTGACCCAGATATCCGGGAACTGTTTGTAGGGCGGCAGCGGCTGATATTCCTCTAGCTGCTTATCCCACCAGTTGACGCCAATTTCATGCAGCCTGCGCGCGAGCTGGGTGCCGTGCCGCTTGATGCGCTCCTGGTAGGGCAGCTCGAAGCGCACGCCCTGCTCCTTAACCTTGGGGTACAGGAACCAGGACAGCTCGTCCTGCGGCGCCAGCATGTAGCCGTTTTCTTTGAACCAGGCGAGATCGTGCACCTCGGCGCCGTCGCTGAGTTCGTGGCTCGCCGCCTTGCACACGCGATCCCAGATTTCCTCGCAACCGTGCTGCACATTGGGCTCGAGCGCGTAGTCGAAACCCTCGCCCGCAAGCTTCATGCCGGCGGCACCTCGGTTGATCGCCTCGTTGTATTCCCCAAGCAGGCCGACCCTCGCCGCCAGCTCCGTGGCGATGTCGGTCATGTCCTTGCAGTCGCCCACCGGATCGGCGACCGGCTGGCGAATCGCCCAACCGTGGTGGCGCCAGAAATACTCTATGAACTTGGTACCGCCGATCTTGATCAGCTGCAGCCCTTCGAGATCGGTCGCCTCCGGCAGCAGGATATCGGCCATATGGTTGGTTTCGTCGTGGGTGTAGGCAAATGCGACGACGAACGGGAACTCCGCTACCCGCTCCGCGACTTGCGGCGCGGCGAGCTGCGAGATCGCGGGATTGGTGCGGTAGCAGAACCAGATCTCGGGCTTGGTCGGCGCGGGCCAGTTGTCCGGCGGTTCCTTCTGGAACAGCCACGGTAGGTGGGCCGGGCCCAGCGCCGGAGACCAGGGCGAGTCGGCGGCAAGCGGTACCAGCGTGCGGTACGCGTTGCGGATGTGTGGATCGCGCTGCCAGCCCTCCTTCGAGGTTTCGTTGAAGGGGTGCACCATCAGTCCGTCGGCGTCGGGCTGCACCGACTTCAGGCGGTCGTCGGCCGGCCGCACCAGCTTGACGTTGGTACCAAGCAGGCCGCCGGGCACTTCGAGTGCGCCGACCAAGCAGGCCAGCAGCGTGCGCGCCCAGCAACACTCGTAGCCGCCCCAGCCATTGTTGACGGTTTTGCCGAGCATTACCGCCACCGGTCGGTACGGCAGGGTGCGGCCCTCGATGTCGATGGTCTCGCCGATATGGGCGTGGGCGAGATACTCCGCGGCGATGCGACGGATGCGGTCGGCGGGAATGTCGCATTCGGCCGCGGCCCAATCAGGCGTATAGTCCGCCATGTGCTCGATGAGCAGCTGAAACGACGGTTTGGCTCCGACGCCGTCATGCTCCCACAGCTCGTCGTCGGCGCCGACCTCGACCCCGCTGACCGTGTAGGCGCCGTCGAGGGCGGGCTGCACGATCTCGGCGGTGTACGGCTTGGCCGTATTGTCGGCAAGATCAAAGATCAGGGGTTTGCGGGTTTCACGGTCGCGTAGGTAGTAGCCGTTGGGCCCGACCAGGTAGGGCGCGTTGGTGTCGTCGGCCAGGAACGGCACGTCGCAAACGCTGCGCCAGTCATGCTCGTGCAGGATGCTGTGGATGACCGCGTAGAGAAACGCGGCGTCGGTCTTGGGTTTGATCGGCACCCATTCCGCCGACATCGCGCCGGTGATCGATAGATGCGGCTCGACCTGCACCCGCTTCAGTCCGCGCGTGCGGGCGTCGGCTTGGCGCCACACTCCGGCGACGCCACCCGAGGCTTCGACGTTGTGGCCGCACGAGATCACATACTCGGTGCGCGGCGTGTCGGGCGATACGATGAAGGCGCGGTGCCACAGTTCGCCATAGAGGTGCTCGGAGTGATAGCACTTCATGCCCTGCCCCGATCCGTAGCCCAGATCCATCGGACCCCAGGCCGAAAGAAACGCCGGGAACGTGCCCATATACTGGGTCGGCGTGCCGCCGCCGCCGAAACTCGCCGCCACGCGGGGATAGCCGGATTCGTCAAGCAAGCCCTTTTCGCAAATTTCCCGCAGCTTGCCGGCGACGATATCCAGCGCCTGGTCCCACGAGATCGGTACGAAGCCGGGGTCCTCGCCCCTCCCTTTGTTGGGGTTGGTACGCTTCATCGGCTGCTGAATGCGGTTGGGATTGTAGGTCTTCTGCACCAGCCCATAGGCCTTGACGCAGATCCGGCCGCCACCGGGATGTTCTTCGGCGATGTCGTAGTTGGACTCGACCCGGGTGGCGACGCCGTCCGCCACCTCGACCTTGAGCAGGTCGGGGCCGGCAACGCACTGGTAGCAATAAACCGGGACTTGTTTGACGTTCTCGGCGGTCATCGTCTTCTCGGAACGGTCATGGCCCGACAGGTTAAGACGGGTCGACCGCGCGGCGCCAGCGCTAAAACGCCGCACCCCGAGGATCGGCGCGCGGTCCCCCCGCCGCGATCAGCGCGAGCGCGGCAACCCCCAGGTGCTCCGCGGTTGTCGGCAGGGGACGATCGTGGCCCGCAACAGCACGGCCGACAGGCGGGCGATCACCGCCGCCGAGACCGGGACGCAGGCGGTCCTGGCCGCCTGGCCGGCACGCCGTCCACGGCCGCCATGGCCCGAGCGAGACCCGCGTCCGACGAATATGGCGGGGTTCCGGGGCCGACCGGTTTTCGTATCGCTCCAGCGTTGGGCGCCGCCCTCACCCCTCCGCGTTGGCGCGCGCGACCATCGCGTTGAGCAGCACGTCGCAGCCGGCGGTGAGGTGTTCCTGGGTAGCGTCCTCGATCTCGTTGTGGCTGATCCCGTCCTTGCAGGGAATGAAGATCATCGCCGTCGGCGCGACTTTGGAAACATAGACCGCGTCGTGGCCGGCGCCGGACGTGATCGGTTGATTGGCGAGTTCCAGGGAATCGGCCGCCTCCTGCACCGCGCCGATACAGTCCGCGTTGAACTTCACCGGCGGCGAGTACCAGATCTCGTCGAATTTGAGCTCGCAGCTCCTCTCCGATGCGATCCGTTCGCACAGTTCCTGCAACTCCCGGCCGAGCTTGGCCAAGGTGTCGGCGTCGGGATGACGCAAATCCAGAGAGAAGAAGACATGACCCGGGATCACGTTGCGCGAGTTCGGGCTGACCTCCATCATGCCGATCGTCGTGCGGGCATTCGTCACAGCCTCGCCGCGGCGAATGATCTCGGCCACCATCATCGACGCACTCGCCAACGCATCCTTGCGACGTTCCATCGGCGTGGTTCCGGCATGCGACTCCATGCCGGTAACCTCGATCTCGTACCAGCGAATGCCCTGCACCCCCTGCACCACGCCGATGGTGTTGTTGTCGGCTTCGAGGATCGGGCCCTGTTCGATGTGGGTTTCGAAGAACGCGTCGACCTCGCGGCCGCCGCACTCCATATCGCCAGCATAGCCGATGCGCTTGAGCTCCTCGCCGATAGTCTTGCCGTCGCGGTCCCGGCAGGCCAAACCGTATTCGAGGTCGAACACGCCGCCGAACACGCCCGATGCCACCATTGCCGGCGCGAAGCGCGATCCCTCCTCGTTGGTCCACGCCGAAATCTCGATCGGCGCGTTGGTCTCGTAGTCCAGATCGTTGAGCGTGCGGATCACCTCGAGTCCGGCGAGCACGCCGTAGATGCCGTCGAACTTGCCGCCCGTCGGCTGGCTGTCGATATGGCTGCCGGTCATCACCGGCGGCAGCGAATCATCCTTGCCGGGACGGCGGGCGAAGATGTTGCCCATCTTGTCGATGCCGACCGTGCAGCCCGCCTCCTCGCACCATTTAACAAACAGGTCGCGTGCCTGTTTGTCGATGTCGGTCAGGGCCAGACGACACACCCCGCCCTTCTCGGTCGCGCCGATCTCGGCCATCTCCATCAGGCTGTCATAGAGCCGCTGACCGTTCACGCGAATGTTTTGCACTGCGACCTCCCACTTACTGGTAAAACTGCTGCTGCATCATAGTCCGGGTTGGTGAGATTGCGGTATTTACCGAGATCCCCGGCGCGGCCGGCTCTCGGCCTCGCCTTCGCCGCCGCGCTGGCGCTGCAAACCGCGCCCGCACGACCCGAAACCGTCGACCTGGAGCTGGTGCTGGCGCTCGATTCCTCGGCCAGCGTCGGCGGCTGGGAGTACTACATGCAGACCCACGGCTACGCCGACGCGTTCCGCAGCCCCGAGCTGCTCGGGGCTATTCGCGCAATCGGCGAGCGCGGCATCGCCGTCAGCCTGATCCTGTGGTCGAGCGCCCACGAGCAATCAACCGTGGTCGACTGGCACATCATCCGCACCGACGCCGAAGCCGAAGCCTTCGCTACCGCGATCCTGGCCGCGCCACGCACCAGCTCGGGCAAGACCGCCATCGGCAACGCGCTGCTGTTTGCCGCCAAGTCGTTGATCGAGAACGACATCGCCGCGCCGCGCCGCATCATCGACCTCTCCGGCGACGGCAGCGACAATGACGGGTTCGGGGCCAAGCGCGCGCGCGACCTCGTGACCCTTAACAATATCACTATCAATGCGCTGGCCATCCTCAGCGGCGAATTGACCCTGGAATCCCACTTTCGCGACAACGTGATCGGCGGCGCCAACGCTTTCGTCGAGGTCGCCAACGACTACGCTGCGTTCCCGCGCGTGGTGCTGCGCAAACTGTTGCGCGAAATCGAGGGATTGCCGGTTTCCTCGACCACCAGCCCAGCCCGGAAAAAGCTCGCTTCGAAGCGGCCTTATCGGTTGTTTCAGCGTCCCGCTCTTGGCAGAGTCGGAACCCCACAACAGGAGAAGGCGAATGGCCGCCACGTATGTCGACGAGTTCACCCGCCCCTTCACTCTGTCGCCGGAAACCGCCGCACTGCTGGTGATCGACATGCAGTATGCCAGCGGCAGCCGGTACCAAGGTCTTGGCAAGCTTCTGGCCGAACAGGGGCGGCTCGACGAGGCGTCGTACCGCTTTGACCGCATCGACAATCTGCTGATTCCCAACATTCAACGCCTGCTGCGGGCATTCCGGGCCAACGAGGCGCGCGTGGTTTACGTCACCCTGGGTCCGACCAGGTCCGACTACAGCGACGCGCCGGCCCACCTGAAGGGCTTCTTCCAGGCAACCAACAATCACGAAGGCACTCGCGAGCACGAAATCGTCGACGAGCTCAAGCCCGAGCCGGGCGAGTTGGTCATCAACAAGACCACCATGGGGGCGTTCGGTTCGAGCGGTATCGAGGCTACGCTCAGGGCCGCCGGCATCACCGAGCTCGTATGCACCGGCGTCTCGACCAACAACTGCGTCGGAATGACCGCCCAGGAAGCGAGCGATCGCTGCTACGGCACCGTCATCGTTTCCGACGCCACCGGCACCTGCAGCGACGCAATGCAGGAGGCCTATCACGATACCTTTCGGCGCCTGTGGGGCCGGGTGATGTCGTGCGATGAAGTGATTGCAGAGCTCGAAGCCCACAAACCAAACCGGCGCGCCGCCGCCGCGGAGTAGCAACCCGGTTTCTTGATCGCGGGTGGTAGTTAGATGGCAGACGATATTCGCGAAGCTCTGGACAAGATCTTCGCAGCGGATTCGGAGATTTATCGGGGCCGTGGTTTCCAGCGCCGCATCGGTTTCGGGGTCCGTCCGGGGCTGGTCAACATCGACCTGGCCAACGCCTGGACCCGGCCCGGCAACGCGTTTTCCTGCGAGAACATGGACGTGATCATCCCCGCCACCCAGAAGCTGCTGGTTGCGGCACGCGCCAAGCGCATCCCGATCGTGTTCACCTCGACCGCCTATGAGAACACCGACGGCCACAACACCGACATGGGCCTGTGGCACCACAAGATACCGGCTGAGCTGCTCAAGGCCGGCACCTGGGAGGCGCAGATCGACGACCGCATCGCCCCGGAGCCCGGCGAGCACGTGATCGTCAAGAAACGCGCCAGCGCCTTCCACGGTACTTTTCTCTCCAGCTTCTTGAAGGCGGCCGGAGTCGACACCGTGATTCTCACCGGCGTGACTATGGCCGGCTGCGTGCGCCACACCACCGAGGACGCCATCGCCGAGGGCTTCCGCCCAATCTTGGTGCGTGAAGCGTGTGGCGATCGCGTGCCCGGGGTAACCGAGTGGAACCTGTTCGACATCGATGCCAAGTTCGGCGACGTCGAGCCGTTGGAAAAGGTGCTGAGCTACCTCGACGGGCTCGAACTGCGCAACGACCCGTCGGCGTCGTTCGAGGATAAGCCGGTCGGCGCATCGTCGGAATTGTGATTGGGGGGCTTGAGCGTGATTCGATTAGGCGTCGATATCGGGGGAACGTTCACCGATCTGGTTCTGACCGACGATTCGTCGGGCGCGATCCACACCAACAAAGTGCCGACGACACCGCAGGATCCGTCCATCGGCACGATGGATGGAGCCCTGGAGCTGTGCAAGATGGCTGGCGTGTCGCCCGCCGAGGTCGAACAGTTCTTTCACGGCACCACGATCGCCACCAACATCGTTCTCGAGCACAACGGTGCCCGCGCCGGCCTGCTCACCACCGAGGGTTATCGCGACATCCTGCACATCGCCCGCCACAAACGGCCCTACAATTTCAGCTTGCAGCAAGACCTGCCATGGCAGAAATACCCGTTGGTGCGGCGCCGCTACCGGTTGCCGATTCGCGAGCGCATCATCGCTCCCGACGGAGAGATCCAGACCCCGCTCAACGAAGAAGACGTGGTCGAAGCGGTGCGCAAGCTGCGCAAGGCCAATGTCGACGCGATCTCGGTGTGCTTTATGTTCGCCTTTCTCAATCCGGAACACGAGATTCGCGCCGGCGAGATCGTCCGCAAGGAATGGCCCGACGTGTATCTGTCGCTCAGCCATCGCGTGATCCCGCAATACCGCGAATATGAGCGCTTCAGCACCACCTGCCTCAACTCATATGTCGGACCCAAGACAGCCAACTACATCACCAACCTCGACCAGGCGATGAAGGACAAGCAGTTCCGCGCCGAGCTGCACCTGATGCAGACCAACGGCGGCGTCGCCACGCCGCAGGGCGCGGTGGAACGGCCGGTCACGCTGCTGATGTCGGGTCCGGTTGCCGGCCTGATCGGCGGTATCTGGGCGAGCAGCCAGTCCGGTTACAAGAACATCGTCACGCTCGACGTGGGCGGCACCTCGGCCGACATCGGCGTTGCGCCGAACGGCAAGATGTCGATGAAACATCTGCTCGACACCAAGATCGGCGACTACCAGGCGATGGTGCCGATGGTCGACATTGATACGATCGGCGCCGGCGGCGGCTCGATCGCCTATGTCGACCGCGGTGGCGTTTTCCGGGTCGGCCCCAAGAGCGCCGGCGCAGTACCGGGCCCGTGCTGCTATGGCCGGGGCGGCGAGCTGCCGACCTCGACCGATTGCAACGTCGTGCTCGGCCGCCTCAATCCGGACAACTTCCTCGGCGGCCGCATGGAGCTGCGGGCCGATCTATCGAAGCGGGCGATCGAGGAGCATTTGTGCCGGCCGCTCGGCATGACCGTCCAGGAGGCGGCTCTCGGCGGTATCAAGATCCTCAACCACGGGATGATCCAGTCGATCGAGATGAACAGCGTACGCAAGGGTTACGATCCGCGCGAGTTTGCGCTGGTCGCGTTCGGCGGCGCCGGTCCGCTGCAGGCCTGCGAGGTGGCGGCCGAACTGACGATCCCGATGGTGATCGTGCCGCCCAATCCCGGCTTGACCTCGGCCCTCGGCCTGCTGGCTACCGACCTGTCCTACGACCACAGCCGCACCCAACTGCAACTCCTGAGCAAGCCGGACCTGGCCAAGATCGACGAGGACTATGCCTATCTCCAGGGCCTCTCCGCCAAGCAGCTGGAAGAGGATCGCATCGGCGCGGCCGATCGGTTGTTCATCCGTATTGCCGAATGCCGCTACCAGGGCCAGGGCTACGAGCTGCGCGTCGACGCGCCGGACGGTCCCATCGACGACAGCTTTGTCAAACAGCTGATCGAGGGCTTCCACCAGGTCCACCAGCGCGAATACGGCAAGCGTTTCGACGAGAAAGACATCGAGCTGGTCAATGTTCGCGTCGTGGGCGTCGGCCGCATTCCCGAGCTGCGCACCAAGCTGCTCGAGCAGGGCGGCGGCGAATCGAACGCCGACGCGGTGAACGGGCATCGTGACGTGATTTTCGACGACGGCACAGGCAAACCGAAATCCATCTCGACGCCGCACTATGATCGCGCCAAACTCCGGAGCGGCAACGTCATCCGGGGGCCCGCCATCATCGAACAACCCGACACTACCACGTTCGTCCTACCCGACCTCACCGCCGAGGTCGATCAATACGCCAACATTCTGATCAAGCTGTAGAAACCCGGGGATACACACATGGATACCCATCTCAGCTCCGGCAACGGTCCGATCGCCGCGGTGATCACCGCACTGCGTGACGCCTATGGCGATGCGTGGAGTTTCGACATCATCGACCATGGTCGCAATGGCGGTGGCGTCGAAGTAACCGGTGCCCTCAAGGCCGATGGCTCCGAGGTCCGCGATACGGGTCACGCCAACGGCAACGGCACCTTGTCGCTCGGCGAACAGCTCGAGCGGGCATCGAACGACAGCCTGCGCAAATGTGCGACGACGCTGCTCAACGGCCGGTTCCCCGACGAGGTCCAGTCGATGCCTGCGCCGGAACCGGGCGCGCCGCGCATCGAAGCCCGGTCCGACCAACCGCAGCGCCAACTGCCGCCTCCGGTCGGCCCCGATCGGGGGGCGCAGATCGCGGCGCCGGAACCGGCCCGGGCCCAGTTGCGCGCGCCGGAACCGCAACCAGCTACCGAGCGACTGCCCAGGCCGAGCGCCGAACCGGCGGCGCTGCCGCGACCGACTGCGTCGAAACGACTAATCACCGATTTCGCATACGACCACCTCGATCCGGTGACGCTGCGGGTAATCGGCGGCGCCTTCAACGCCATCGCCAAGGAGATGGCACACGTCCTCTACCGCATGTCCTACTCGAGCATCATCCGCGAGTCCGAAGATCTCGGCTGCGGCATCTTCGACATGAACGGCAACGAACTGTGCGAAAGCGAAAGCACGCCGATGCATATCGGCTCGCTGCCTTTCTATATCCGCGGGGTGCTCAAGCGCCTCGAAGGCAAAATCAACGACGGCGACGTCATCATACACAACCACCCCTACCACGGTTCGTCGCACACGCCCGATCTCGGGGTGATGGTGCCGATCGTCTATAACGGCGAGCTGATCGGCTTCTCGGCCAACACCGCTCACCTGCTCGACCTCGGCGGCGCCGCGCCCGGCATCAATGTCGACGTGGTCGACGTGTTTGCCGAAGCCAAGCTGTTCAATGCGGTCAAGCTCTACGACCGCGGCGTCCGCAACGAAGAGATGTGGCAGATGATCATCGAAAATGTGCGGACGCCCGATATGGACACGTCCGACATCGACGCGATGATCGCCTCGGTCGAGAAGGGACGCGAACGCTTCCTCGCGTTGGTCGAGAAGTACGGCGTCGAAACGGTGATGGGCTCGGCCAATTACTGGATGGACTACTCCGAGCGCATGCTGCGAAGCGAGATCGAGAAGGTCCCGGACGGCGAGTACCACGCCGAGGGCTGGCTCGACGACGACGGCAAGAACCGTGACGTGCCGCTCAAGGTCAACGTCACCGTCCGGGTCAAGGGCAGCGACATCGAGATCGATCTGACCGGTTCGGCGATGGAGGTGGAAACCGGCTTCAACGTACCGTTCGAGGGCAGCTGCAAGGTCGCCTGCTACTACATCGTGCGAACGCTGCTGCTCGACGAGGCCGAGCTCGAGGAATTCGTGCCGCAGAACGAAGGCATCTTCCGCCCGGTCAAGGTCACCGCGCCGAAAGGCACGATCTTCAACCCCAACTTCCCGCGCGCCTGCTTCTCGCGCTTCGCCCAGATCCAAAGGGTGATCGACTGCACGATCCAGGCGCTGGCGCCGGTGATCCCCGAAAAAGCGACCGGCGGCAATTCGGCCTCGCTCTATTTTATCTCCTACAGCGGCTTCCTCGAGGAGAAGCAGCAATACTGGATGTATCTCGAGGTCGACGAAGGCAGTTACGGTGGCCGTTACGGCAAGGACGCTATGGACAGCGTCGACAATCTGATGGCCAATACCCGCAACAATCCGGTCGAAGAGCTCGACATGCACTACCCGCTGCACAACGAGCGTTACGAGCTTCGGCTCGACCCGGCCGCCGCCGGACAGTGGCGCGGCGGCATTGGCATCGTGCGCGAGAACCGCTTCCTCGTAGACGGCTTCATCTCGTGCGAAGCGGACCGCCACAAGGAGGCGCCGGTCGGCGTGTTCGGTGGCGAGAGCGGCCTGGTCGGACAGCTCATCAAGAATCCCGGCCAGCCCGATGAAGAGAACTGGCCGTCGAAGGTGACGGGCGCCAAGATGAAGGCCGGGGACATGGTCCGCATCGTCGGTCCCTCCGGCGGCGGTTACGGCGATCCCAAGAAGCGCGATCCCGAGATGGTGCTGAGCGACTGGCTCGACGACTTCGTCACGCTCGAGAAGGCGAGCGAGGTCTATGGTGTGGTCATCAATCCTGAGACCGAAACCGTCAACGAGCAGGAAACCCGGCGCTTACGCGGCGGCTGATCGGGTCGGCTCGGCGGAAGACGCCACGACCCACTGTCCGCCGTGATTCCCGGATCCATGACCGCCGTCTCGCAAGGCAGTCGGTCCGCGCCGCACGCGACCAAGACGACCCTCTCACCCCTGGGGAAGAGGCCAGGGCGAAGGGGCATTTCAGCGGTGCCCATACCGGTCGAATCGAATCGTCCATGCGGGACTCCACCGAAGCTTGGCCGAGCGCAACCAATAGACTTCAGGGGATGAGGTAACCCAAGTGGACGACCGCGCCTGGCTCTTCATCGAGGTGATGATCGCGATCGCCATCGTCGGCGTACTCGCGTTCCTGGTCTCGCTGGTCGCCCGCTCTGCGCGCGCGCAGGAAGCCACCGCCGACGGCCCCGCCGTTCCGGCCGGGCCGCAATGGTATGTCTACGTGCTGGCGATCATTCTGCTGGTTGTGGTCGCGGCGCTGTTGATCTGGGAACTGAGCCCCGGCGCCGACAGCCAACTCGCCCGTACCGAGATCGTCGACGACGACCGTTCGCTGATCTTCTTCATCGTCATGTTGGCGATCGGCGGCATCGCCGTGATCGGCTTCTTGATCTACGCGTTCACCCGCATCCCGCGGCAACCGCGCAGCGTGCCGGCAGAAGGCGCCGCCCAACCGGCCGCCGTCGCGACCGCCGCTCCGATTGCCACCAGCACCGGCGGCAATCTCCTCGGGCTGTTCATCCTCGCGCTCGGCTTCCTGTTGCTCAACTGGATCTACGTACCGGCGGCGCAGCAATACGCGCTGATGCTCTACCTGATCTATCCCGCCAGCGTCGCCGTATCGCTGGTGCTGCTGTTCGACAAGGCAACTCGCGCCTGGAGCGCGCATGGCGGCGGCGAGACCACGCGCGAATGGCTGTTCTGCGACCTGATCGTGTTCCTGCTGATCCTCGGTTTCCTCAACCTGCTGCAGAGCGAGGCCGGTGACGAATACGGCGCCGTGCTGTGGGATATGATCAACGTGGTGCTGTTTTATTTCATTTTTTGGATCGTCGACCGCACCGCCGTTCGTATCCGTTTCCTGATCGCCTATGCCTATCTGACCGGGCTGCCGGTCCTACTGCTGATCTGGCGCGCCGTGCAGGGAGTCGAGCTGCCGGAAGGTTTGAGCTGGTGGAGCTCGATCTGGCCGTTCTTCTTCTTGGCGCTCATCTTCCTCGTGCTCGAGATCATCGCCTTGGTAGCGAGGCGCGATTCCGACACCCGCTCCGCGGTGCCGGCGATCAAGGACTTTCTGTTCGTGGCGGCCTACGCGATTCTGCTGATCGGTGCCGTCCCCGGCGAAGGCTAGAGGGTATGGAAAGCGCTTCACACGCACCGCCGGGTTCCCTCTCCCGGTTGCGGGTTCGAAGGTGCGACTGCCGTGCCGTTGGCACCGCGCAAGCGCGGCTTCGTGGGATCCAGGGTGAAGGTGCGATTGCGTTTGGCAAGAGCGGCAGGTACAAACGGGCGGTTATCGACCGCGCGCCCCGGGTTGCAAGCTTGGTGTGAGGGAGATCGGACAGGCCATGAGTGGGTGGCGCTTATTCTGGACGCTGGTGGGCTTCCTCCTGTTCATCGTCGTCCTGATCTTCCTGTATTTCTATCAGCCGTTCGATGACCTGTTCACGCTCATCCTCAACGGTCTCACCTTCGACAATTCGATCTTCTGGATCGCGCTGATCATCGGCATTATCGGCTTCTGCAGCTACCACTGGCGCGCCTATCGGCTTTATATCGTGCAGCAGGGCAGTATCGAAGCGATCGTGCTGAGCTCGCTGCGCGGCTCGACCTTTGTCGCCATCCTACTGAGCGCGGGCGCCACGCTGCAGTCGGTGCAGAGCCTGTGCATCCACCTGCTGCGCCAGGGCCAAATCGACAGCGGTTTCGGCGAACGTCTCGCCGCCGTGGTGGCGCTGGTGATCCTCACCGCCGCGTTCTGCATCATCTTCTGGCTGCTGAAGATCGTCCACGCCGCCCGCCAGAGCACCTAGTCTAGCTGGAGCACCTCAAGCTTGCCGGGGCAACCGGAGCAAGGGTTGCCGAGGGCGCTCTGCTGCGCGACGGTCACTCCATCGAGCCCGCGAACGGGCCGCCGCTTCAGGCGACCCTAAACCCGATCAACGGTCGCGCCACAAACGGCAATAGGCGTGACGCGCCAGCGAGCGCCACTCGCGCCGCCAGCATTGCAACGGGTCGCGGCCGTCATGGTAGAGGCAGATATTGCACGATACGCAATCGACCATTCCGCGCCGGCCCGCCGCGATCTGCTTGGCAATGTCGGGCTCGCGGATAAACGGCCGCGCCATGGCGATGAAATCGGCATCGCCGGAATCGATCACCTCGGCCATGGTCTCGGTCCTGCGCATGCCTCCGATCAGGATCACCGGGATATCGACCGACTGCTTCACCGCCTGTGCGTAGGGCCGGTAGTAGGCTTCCGATCCGGCCGGCTCGAACAAGCGCGGATAGAGCCCGCTGGCCAACGCGCGCGCCGCGCTCACCGCGACATAGGGCCGAACGTTCTCGAGGTATGAGCCCAACACCCCGAGGGTCGTCTCGACCGCATCGAGGCCGCGCTGTCGCAACCGCCCGACCAGCGCAACGCCGTCTTCGATCGCGAGGCCTCCCTCGACGCTGTCCGCGATGCCCACCCGCGCCGTGACCGGCAGGTCAGAGGCGACGGTATCGCGAATGCGCTGATAGACCTCCTCGAAGAACCGACCACGGCGCTCGGGGTCGCCGCCCCAATCGTCGCTCCGCCTATTGGCGTGCGGTGAGGTGAACTCGCTGAGGAGGTATCCATTGGCGCCATGAATGTGGATGCCGTCGAAGCCGGCCTCTTTAGCGCGCCGCGCGCCCGCGCCGAACGCAGCGATGACTTCTTCGATCCCTGCATCGTCCAGTTCCACGGGTTCGCGTTCGAATATCGCATTGGGAATCACGGACGGCGCCACCGGTCTGACATCGGGCATGACCGACTGGCTGCCGGCATGAGCCAGTTCGGCGAAAATCGTTCCCCCCGCCTCGTGAACCACGTCGACCAACTCGCTCAAGCCCGGCACGAGGGTGTCGTCGTAGATGCCCATTTGATTCGGCGAGTACTGTCCGCGCGATTCCACATAGACATGCCCGGTGACAATGAGCCCGGCGCCGCCCCGCGCCAGATCGCCGTACAGCTTCTTGAGTGCGTCGTTGACCCTGCCGTCCGGCTCGGCCATCGATTCCGAGGTCGGCGCGCGCACCAGCCGGTTCTTCAGCTCGACGCCGCCGATGCGGCCGGGTTCGAGAAAAGGTGAGTCGTTCATGGCGTGACCATATAGTTATTGCCGATAGGCCGTGTTGGTTGGCGCACAGGGCTATTCGAGCCGGCGCCTGAGCACAGCGGGTGGGCGTAATTCGGCACCAAGCAGTCCCTGCGGGCGGAATATCAGCACCAGCGACATCACCACCGCAAGCACGACCTCGCGAATGCCGGGCAAGATCGGCAAGGCAACGATGCCGAGATCCATGCCGCGCGCGACGTGACGCAGCAGCTCGACCGCCACCGAGACCGGGATCATCCCGGCGACCGCTCCCGACAGGCTTTGCATTCCGCCGATCACGAGCATGGCAATAGTGAGAAAAGTGAGGTTGAGAAAAAAGCCGGCGACAACGACGACACCGGGAAAGTGCGCGTGCGCCGTGCAAACGAAACCCGAAGCGCGATTCCTGATAGGCGAAGGCGGCGATCACCGCAGCCTTCGCCGAGGCCAGTGCGACGTACGTATCGGCGTAGGTCGTCAACCCGAACAGCGAGTCGGCGCCACCGGTCATCGAGTCCCGATTCGAGAATACGGTGTGGACGATCGACAGGATCGCGAAGGTGCCGATGCTCGCTGCGATTCCCAATAGGCGCACCAGCGGCACCCCGACCACCACCGCGAAAGCGGCGGCCAATGAGCAGTCGCGAGAAATGCGGGCAATCCCGGCAACAGCACCTTCCTGGTCACCGGTACGATCGTCAGCTAGGCGGCAACGTAGGCGCCGATCGCCATGAAGTTGACGTGCTCGAAAGACAGGATACCCGAGTTGCCGACAAAGACCTTATCAGCCATTCCCGAACCAGATTGGTCGACGCCCTCCCAGCGCGGACCGAACCAACTTCCGCGTGGCCGGGGCGCCGCTTCTACTCCGCCGCGCGTTGCAGCGGGCGCTGCGCCGGCGTCGCGTCGATGACCGCGCTACGGTCGGCGGTGTCGTAGAGCCCGCCATAGAGACCGCGCTTGACAAACGAGCCGTCGCCCTTGCGGCCGATATACTCGCCGTTCCGGATGATGGTGCGGCCGCGCGAGATCACCGTCTCGGTGTAACCCCTGACCGGGAATCCCTCATAAGCGTTGTAATCGATGTTCATGTGGTGGGTGCGCGGGTTGTGGTAACTGATGGTCTCCTCGTGCTCGGGGTCGAACACGACGATGTCGGCGTCGCTGCCCACCGCGATGGTGCCCTTCTTGGGGAACAGGCCGAAGATCTTGGCCGGTGCGGTCGAGGTCAGCTCGACGAAGCGGTTGAGATTGATGCGCCCGCCACTGACCCCGTAGTGGTAGATCAGGCTCATGCGGTTCTCGACCCCCGGCCCCCCATTGGGGATCTTGCGGAAGTCGTCGCGGCCCAGCTCCTTTTGCTCGCGCAGGCAGAACGGGCAATGGTCGGTCGAGATCACGTCGAGCGAATGACGCCGCAGGCCGCGCCACAGCTCGTCCTGGTTCCACTTTTCGCGCAAGGGCGGAGTCAGAACGTACTTGGCACCGTCGAAACCGGGCTCGTCGTAGGCCGAGATGTCCAGCAGCAAATATTGCGGGCAGGTCTCAGCATGCGCCATCACCCCGCGCGCCTGTGCGTCGCGCAGTTCCTTGAGGGCGTCGTAGCACGTGAGGTGAACGATGTAGCACGGTGCCCGCGCGACCTCGGCGATCGCCAGCGCACGGTGCACGCCCTCGGCCTCGAGCCGGGTCGGCCTGGTGTAAGCGTGCTGGCGGGGCTCCGGCCCCTTGCCGTCGGCAAAGGCGGTTTTGGCCAGTTCGTCGATGACGATGCCGTTTTCGGCATGCATGCACACCAGGGTACCGTCCTCGCCGGCCTTGCGCATGGCCCGGAAGATCGTGCCGTCGTCCGACAGCAGCGCGCCCGGGTAGGCCATGAACAGCTTGTAGGAAGTGATGCCCTCGTCCGAAAGCCGGCGCATCTCCTGCGTGCGCTCCTCCGGCAGGTCGGTGATGATCATGTGGAAGCCATAGTCGATCGCCGTCTTGCTCGCCGCCTTGGCATGCCAGGTGTCGAGCGCTTCGATCGTCGAAACACCCTTGGGCTGGATCGCGAAATCGATCAGGCAGGTCGTGCCGCCGTGGGCAGCGGCGCGGGTGCCGGTTTCGAAATCGTCGGAGGTGGTGGTGCCGCCGAACGGCATTTCGAGATGGGTATGCGGATCGACGCCGCCGGGAATAACCAGCTTACCGCTCGCGTCTATCACCTGATCGGCATCGATGACCAGATTCTTGCCGATCAGCGAGATCGTTTCGTTCTCGACGAAGATGTCGGCGTGGTAGTCGTCCGCGGCCGTCACGATACGGCCGTTCTTGATCAACAGGCTCACTTGGTCCTCCCTGGCACACGGGATCGTGAGATCGTTCCTAGCATAGTTTACCCGCACAAGGGTTTCTCCTACTATCCACATAGCGAATTTCTCCACCCGTTGCGTATTGGCATTCCAATGGAGGTAGGCATGACGAAGCGTAAGCTCGAAACCAACTTGGCGAAGAGGAGTATCAGCCGGCGCAAGTTTCTCGGAACGGCGGCAGCGACGACGGCGGCCGCCACCACTGTCACCGGTTTTCCGGCCATAGTCCGCGGTGCAGAGACGTTGCGCACCGTGGGTCTCGCTGTCAGCATCATCAACGAGATCCAATCGCAGGGAGCCGAGGATCTCGGCTTTACCATCCGCGGCCAGGCGCTAGGCTATGGCGCCATGCTCACCAAGATGCTGAACCAAACCGATCAGTACGAGTGCGCCGAGGCCTATTACAACGATATGGACCTGTTCATTCCGGCCAAGGTGTTCCAACCGATCGACACCACTCGCGTCAAGGAATGGGACAAGGTCTCCAACCTGAGTAAAACCGGTAAGCTGACCCCCGACTCCAAGGTCGGACAGGGCGACGCCCCGGTGCGGCAGATCTGGGTCGACGAGAACGGCAACCGGACTGAGGGTCCGTCGCGTTACGTGTCGATGATTCCGGGTTGGCACAACGCCGACACGCTCGGCTACAACCCCGAGGAGACCGGCCGCAAGATCGAGAGCTGGGCCGAGCTGTTCAGCGAAGACTTCAAGGGTCGGGTTGCTCTGCTGAACACACCGCAGATCGGCGTCATGGACGCGGCGATGGCCATTGAAGCGATGGGCCTGTTCACGTTTAAGGACAAGGGCGACATGACCAAGGAGGAGATCGACTTCATGGTCCGTTTCCTGATCGAGAAGAAGAAGGACGGCCACTTCCGCGCCTTCTGGGAAACCTTCGGTCAGTCGGTCAATTTGATGGTCAGCGGCGAGGTGGTTCTCGAGAGCATGTGGTCGCCGGCGGTGACCGCGATCAAGGCGGAAGGCGTGCCGTGCATCTATGCGGACTTGAAAGAGGGCTACCGCGGCTGGCACGGCGGCGTCGCCATCTCGGCCAAGGCGACCGGCAAGGCGCTTGACCAAGCCTACGAGTACATCAATTGGTGGCTCGATGGCTGGGCCGGCGCGTTCGTCGCCCGCCAGGGCTACTACATGTCGGTACCCGAAAACGTCAAGAAGTACCTCGAGCCGGAGGAGTGGGATTACTGGTATGAGGGTAAGCCCGCGGCCAAGGAGCTGACTGATCCGTTCGGCACGCCCATCGTTCCGGAAGGCGAGATCCGAGACGGCGGCGCGTACTGGAAGCGGTTCAGCAACATCGAGGTGTGGAATTCCTTGATGAGTGAGAACGACTATCTGGTGAAGCGCTGGACCGAGTTCCTCAACGCCTAGGTCAGAGCTTACCGATATTGTTCACCAGGCCGGGCTCCCTTCGGGGAGACCCGGTCTGGTCGTTTTCAGGCCGACCGGCTTTGTTTAGAGTACGGGTCGTACGCATCCGTGACGCGTTTCGTGTCGCCACATGGCGCAGCTTGACTACGCACCGCACCCCGGACTGATCGGCGCTCAACCGGCGCCGCCGCAGGATATCGTCGAGAAGGCCAAGGTCTACCGGCGCGAAGGCGGTTTCCCGGTCGGCTGGCTGATCGGCCCGGCGACACTATGGCTAGTGCTGTTCCTGGTGATCCCGCTGCTGGGCATCGTGGTGTTCAGTTTCTGGCAGAACACCGGCTACGGCATGGAGCCGACCTTCACGCTCAAATCCTATGAGGACTATTTCGTCTCAGAGGGGTTCTTCGATCCGGCACGCGACAAGTTCCTGACTCCGTCGATCTTCATCAAGACCCTGTGGGCGACGTTCCGATACACCGTGACCGTGATGTTCTTCGCGTTGGTGGTCGGCTATCCGATCGCCTACTTCCTGGCGATGCAGGTGAAGTCGTTCAAATGGCAGCTGGCGCTGTTCCTGGTGTGCATGGTGCCGTTCTGGACCAGCTATCTGATCCGCGCCGTCGCCTGGCTGCCAATGCTGGGCCGGCGCGGCCTGCTCAACAGACTGCTGGTCAACCTCGACATCGTCGACAAGCCGGTCAGCTTCCTGCTCTATTCCGAGTTCGGCTACACCATGGCGCTGGTGCAGCTTTACGTCGTGCTGGCCGTCGGCCCGATCTTCTTCTCGCTCGCCAAGATCGACACTGACATCCTCGAAGCGGCGCGCGACATGGGCGCGTCGGCGTTCCAGGTTTTCCGTGAAATCATTGGCCCACTATCGCTGCCGGGCGTCGCCATCGGCATGATCTTCATCTTCGTCATGCTGATGGGGGAGTTTGCCACCGCCGTCGTGGTTTACGGCGGCAAGACCAGTACGACCGGCACGGTGATCCTCAACTACTACGCGGTGGCCAACTACCCGTTCGCCGCGGTCAACGCGTTGATGCTCATGTTCGCGATGATGATCGGCGTGGTGGTGATCCTGAGGATCGTCAACATCCGCAAGGAGCTGTAGGGGAAAGATGGCGCGGTGGACGCCCGAACGTAAGAAGAAGGCCTGGATCAAGGGCGGATTCGGAGTCTATTACGGCCTGTTCCTGCTGTTCATCTACGGCCCGATGTTCGCAATGTTCGTGCTGTCGTTTCAGGGCCGGCGCGGGGGCACGAGCTTTCCGATGCGCGGATTCAGCTTCTACTGGTACGAAAAGCTGATCCAACCCTCGAGCGTCGGCGACATGCAGGGGGCGCTGATGCGGTCGCTGATCCTCGCACTCATCGTCATGGTCATTACCGCGCTGTTCTCGACGATGCTGGCGATGGCGTTCCGCAAGAGGTTTTTCGGCGCCGGCGTGCTGTTCTACACGATCATGGCCGGGCTAATGGTACCCGGTGTGCTGCTCAGCCTGGGTATGGCCACACTGCTGCAGTTCCTTGGCATATCGCCTCACTGGTGGTCGTCGGCGCTGGCGGTCCACGTCGTTTGGACCCTGCCCTTCGGTTTCCTGGTGATGATGGCGGTGTTCAACCGCTTCGACAGCGGATTGGAGGAGGCGGCCCGCGATATGGGCGCCAGCGAGTGGACCGTGTTCAGGGAGGTGACGTTCCCGTTGATCCTGCCTGGAATTGTCGCTGCCGGCCTGTTCGGGTTCACGCTGTCGTACGACGAGTTCGCGCGCACCACACTGCTGGCCGGCGAGTTCAACACCCTACCGCTCGACATCAACGCCTCGATGACCCAGCGCATACGCCCCACCCTGTTCGCGCTCGGCACCGCCTCAACGTTGTTCTCGCTGGGGATGATCGCACTGTTCCTGGTAATCTACTCGATCCTCTATCGCCGCTCGCGTTAGCGGCGGTCCATGTTGCTCCGTCCAGCAAGCAAGCGAAGGTACCGATGATCGACCTCTATACGGCGGCGACGCCGAACGGACAGAAGATCCACATCATGCTCGAGGAGACGGGCCTGCCCTACCGATTGGCTTGGGTCGATATCGGCCGCGGCGATCAGTTCGAAGCGGAGTTTCTTGCTATCAGCCCCAACAACAAGATCCCGGCGATCGTCGATCATGACGGGCCCGACGGCAAACCGATCTCGGTGTTCGAGTCCGGCGCGATCCTGGTCTATCTCGCCGAGAAGACCGGTCAATTCCTGCCAACCGAGCCGCGCGCCCGCGTCGAGGCGATGCAGTGGCTGTTCTGGCAGATGGGTGGCTTCGGGCCGATGCTGGGCCAGTCGCACCACTTCAACGCCTACGCGCCCGAGCGCATCGAATATGCGATGGACCGCTACACCAACGAGGCCGGGCGCCTCTACGGCGTGCTCGACCGCCGGCTTGCCGACCGGGAGTATGTCGCGGGCGATTATTCGATCGCCGACATGGCGATCTTCCCCTGGTGCCGGCTCTACGAGCGGCAAGGCCAGGATATCAACGAGTTCCCCAACGTGGTGCGGTGGTTCGACGTCATCGCGGCACGATCCGCAGTCGCCAAGGACATGGAAAAGACCAAGGACAAACCGCCGAAGTTCACTGAGCAGAGCTGGTCGGTGCTGTTCGGCGCCACGCAATATGTGCGCCGCTGACCGCGGCCCGCACTGGGTCGGGCCGAGCCACGCACGATAAGGCCGAAGCGCGCTTGCAATGCTTCGGCCGCAGGACCCGCGCCGAGCCGGACCTACACAATGGTACGGCCATCGGCCTGAACGCCGGCCGGCATTCAGGAATGCCATGTCGCCGAGTTGGACGCCAAAGCGGGAGCGGTCGACGCGTTGTTGGAATGGTGCGGATCGCGCACGCCGACCCTCGTCTTCGCCGCCGGTGATACGGAACCCAGCGGCGCGGTAGTGCTGAAGCGATATTTTTAGGTAGAGAAGGCGCTAGCTGGAAACGGACTCGGCGGTTACCTGATCGAGTAGGATGCCGGCGTCGGCAGGCCAGCACACCACCTCGCGCTCGCCCATCTCGTAGGAACGATCCGTGGCCGAGCGGTGCTGCTCGACATGGATGAACAACCCGGGTTCGATCTCGAACACGTCGGTTTCGAGCGAGCCCATGAATTCGGTGGTGATGTACGACCCGACCACCTTGTTGGCCATATCCGGGTGGTCGCCGGTATGCACGAGGTCGGCGCGCACCGAGAAGTGCGCTGCGCTGCCGATCGTGACCTGCCGCATATATTCCGGCACCCGCACGTAGAACAGATTGGTCTCGGATTCGACGAACACGATCGAACCGCTGCGCGACTTGATGGTGCCGTTGAAGATGTTGTTGTTGCCGATGAACTCGGCGACGAATTTGGTGCGCGGCGTTTCGTAGATTTCGCGCGAGGTGCCGGTCTGCTGGATCAGCGCGTCGCTCATCACAATCACCTTGTCGGCCAACGACATCGCTTCCTGCTGCGAGTGAGTGACCATGATGAAGGTAATGCCGGTCTCGCGCTGGATCTTCTTGAGCTCGACCATCATCGTCGCACGTAGATTGTAGTCGAGCGCACCGAGCGGCTCGTCGAGCAAGAGCAATACCGGTTTGCTAATCAGCGCTCGCGCCAGCGCCACACGTTGCTGCTGACCGCCGGAAAGATCGCGCGGATGGCGGTTTGACAGCGGGTCGAGCCCGACCAGTTCGAGCATCTGCCACACTTGGCGCGCGCGCTCGTCCTTCGACTGGCCCTTCATTTTGAGGCTGAACTCGACGTTCTGGTACACCGTGCGATGCGGAAACAGCGCGAAGCTCTGGAACATCATCGAGGTGTTGCGGTGCGACGGCGGCAGGTCGGTAACATCCTCGCCGGCAAGGTAGATCTTGCCTTCGGTGACCTCCTCGAGGCCGCCGATCATGCGCAGCGTGGTGGTCTTGCCGCAACCGCTGGGACCGAGCATGGCCACGAACTCGCCATGCTCGATTTCCGCATTGAAGTCGATTACCGCGCGGACATCACCCTCGAACGTCTTGTCAACGTGAGCGAGGACAACGTCGTAATCCGGCATGCGCGTCCGGCCTTCCCGCGTTCGGAGTCAGTCCCCCTCACCCTCCCCTCGCCCGCCGGCGGGGGCGAGGGATTGAGCGGGCGGGAAGCTCTGCGTTGGCATTGTCCAACCTTGTCCTAGTTACCGTTCTTGGCGGCTGCCTGAAGCAGTGCCCAGACCTGTTCGAACTGGACATCGTCGAAAACGCCGTTCTCATTAAAGTTTCTGAGGATTGCGATGCCGCGGCCCGCCGCCGTATCGTCGCCGGCCGCCGCTTCGAGCTTGGCGACAGCCTCCGCGAAGGGAATTTCGCGATCCTTGCGCGCCCGCATCTGGTTTCGCACCAGGGCGGCGAGGGCAACGACCGCTTCTTTCAGCTCGTTGCCGCGGTAGGGCTTGCCGAACAAGCCGCGGATGCCGTTTTCCGAGAACCGGCTCCGCAGTCCCTCGGGCAGCGACTGGGCCACGCCTTCCAGGACTTCGCCGAGCGCGAATCCGGACGTGAACATACCGCGTATGGTATCGACGGTGCCGTCGCCGCCGCTGCCGCCGCCGCCATACATGCGGATCTGCGCCTGGCTGAGCGCGTTGCCCATCGCTTTGGCCTGGTCGATGTGGACGTCGCGCTCGGCGGCGATGTGCAGTTGCGCCAGTTCCAGGAACGCGGCCGACTCGTTGTACTGCTTGAGCGCATCGGCCTTGGATTCGATGCCCGCCGCCTCCGCCTCCAGCCGGCCCTGCACGTTTTGCGTGCGTAGCGCTTCGATCTCCATCTCGGCGCGGCCCTCGGCGCCGGCCTCGCGCTCGATGCCTTCCGCGGTGATCTTCTGCGCCTCGCTGTTGGCCTTGGCGCGGGTCAGCGTTGCTTCGGCTTCCTGCTCGGAGGCCAGCTTGCGCGCTTCCGACTGGGTCAGCATGTGCATGCGCGTGATGTCGGCCTTGTTCTCCTCGTCGATGCGACGCGCGGTAGCTTCCCGCTCGGCCTTGATCCGCTCGAGTTCCTTCTCGCGCTCGGCATCAGCGACGATGCGCACTGATTCCGCACCGTGTTCGGCCTTTTCACGCTCCGCCGTGGTTTCCAGTCGGTTGATTTCGGCTGCCTCGAGCTCGCGCAGCTTGGCGGCCAGGGTGATCTCGCGGTCGCGCTCCTCCTGCTCGCGCGCGAGATAGCGCTGGATATCGGTCAGCTCGCGCTCGGATTCCTTGTTGATCAGCGCGATCTCGCGCTCGCGCTCTTCGAGCTCGACGGCCAGGGCCTGACGGACCTCGGCGCGGCGCACCTCTTCGTCCTTGGCGATGATCGCCACCTGGCGGTCGCGGTCGTTCTCCTCGCGCTTGCGGCTGCGCGCAGTGGTCGCACGGTCGACCTCCTCGGCCTTGGCCAGCAGCGCGATCTCGCGGTCGCGCTCCTCCTGCTCGCGCGCGAGCGTACGGCGGATGTCCGCGGCCTCGCGAGTTTTCGCTTCCTCGATGATCGCCGTGTCCTTCTGGATTTTGGCCTGCTCGAGCGCTTGCTCCTTGACGATCTCCTCGTGCTCGACCTCCCAGCGCTTGTCGATGATGAAGCGCTGCTTGTCGCTGAGAATGCGCGCGCGTTCGTTCGAGATCTCTTGATCCTGCAGCAGCTTGGCGTATTCCTCGTCCTTTTCGACCTGCAGTATCGCCAGCTTGGTGTCGAGGCTGCGCTTGCGGACCAAGATCGTAGCCCCCTCCGCCGCCTTGTGGCGCTCATCGCGGGCCAGCTCTTCCGACTTCAACACTTCCGTCCGGCGGGCGATATCGGTTTGCTGCCGCTCGCGCTCCTTGGCCGACAGATCGATCTCGCGCTCCTTTTCCGCCCGCTCGCGAGCCAGCACTCGATCGATCTCCGCGAGCTCCTCGTCGCGCGTCTTGCCAACCAGCTCGATGTGCCGGTCTTTCTCGGCCTTTTCGAGTTCGAGGTTGCGGGCGATGTTGGAGAGCTCCTCCTCCTTGGCTTTGGCTATCAGCGCGATTTCGCGGTCGCGCTGCTCCTGTTCGATGGCCAGGCTTTTTTGGATTTCGGTGATCTCGCGCTTTTGCGCCTCTTCGGTGATCGCTATTTCGCGCTCAGTGCGCAGGCGTTCGAGGTCCTTCTCGTTGTCGATTTCGCGCTCCTCGACCGCGCGGCGCTGATCGAGCACGTATTTCTGCTTCTCCGAGAGCTGCAGCGCCTGCTCGTTGGACACTTCGCGGTCCTGGCTGGCGCGGGCCAACGCCTCGTTCTTCTCGATTATCAGCATTTCGAGCTGGGTATCGAGGTCCTTCTGGCGGATCGCGACGTCGGTGCGCTTCTCGGTCTCGTGAACCTTGCGCCTGGCGTCCGAGGTGATCTCGGTGATGACCTTGAGACCCTCGGCGTCGAACACGTTGTCGGTCTTGAAATATTCCTTGCCCGACTGCTCGAGCGACACGATGGTGACTTCTTCCAGCGTCAGACCGTTGGCCTGGAAGCTCTCGATCACCTTCTCTTTGATGGAACGGGCGAAGGCGTCGCGGTTTTCGTGTAGCTCCTTCAGCGTTTTGGTGGCAGCGTCGCTGCGGACCTGGCTGACCACCTTGGCTTCAAGCAGGTTGCGCACACCCTCGGCATCGAAGGTTTTCTCGCCGAGGCTGCGGCTGGCGGTGAGAATGTCCGCCTCGGTGTGGCCGACATGAGTGTAGAGCTCGGCGGTGATATCGACCCGGATGTTGTCGGCGGTCAGCACCGCCCGGTCGTTGGTGCGGCCGACGATCAGCTTAATCGTCTCGAGCGAGACCCACGAGACGTCGTGGAAAACCGGCAGCACGATCGCGCCGCGTCCGAGGCATACCTTCGTACCGAGAAAGCCGGTGCGGATGAACGCCATGTTCGACGGCGAGCGTTTGTAGATCCAGATCGAGATGATGTAGGCGATTGCGATGACGACAATCGCTGTGATGACTACGGAAATGACGGTTCCGAGCATGGTGCGGCCCCCTCCTCCTTAACACTTCGTATGCGGGCCGGATCGGCTGAGCCCGGCCTCACCTCCCCGATTGCGGTCAGCCCGTCGCGCCGACCCCGTTTCCTCCCGTCCGACGCTCGCCGAAATCGTACGGCGGCAGCGCCGGGCGGCTTCGTTTCAAACTCCCGCGCAGCTCCTGCGTGGCGCCGATGTCGAGCTCCTGCACCTGGCCCTTGAGCACCACGCCATAATGCTCGCGCGCCGCTTCCGCCGACATGAGATGGCGGGCCACGTCGTTGCGCACCCGCATCGCATCGCGTTCCAGCGCGTCGCCCCAGCCGCCGCCCCCGGCGGTACGGAAGATCACGCGCTCTCCGGCCTTGACCTTGAAGCTGTCGATCTTGGACCCGAGCGGCTCGCGATTGCCGTCGGTCCTAACCAGCCACTTGTCCGAGCACTGGCCGGGCTTGCCGCCGAGGATGCCCCAGGGCTGCGATTCCTGGCGGTCGTCCTGGATCGAGATCTCGCCATCCTCGAGCAGGAGATAGACCTTCTCGACCCCGTTGCCCCCACGGTGTTTACCGGGCCCGCCGCTGTCGGAGATCGTCTCGTAGTTCTCGATGATCATCGGATAGTAGACCTCGAGATACTCGGTCGGAATGCTCTCAAACAGCGGCCACCAGGAATGACCGTCCATGCCGTCGCCGACCGGCCGGCCCGGTATGCCGCCGAACAGGATCTCCATCAGCTGGAACGGCCGCCCCTTCTTGTCGACGCCCGAGTAGAGGAAGTGCGGGCTCGAGCCGTAGCCGGCCGCGGTCGCCATCTGCGGCGCGTTCTTCGACAGCGCGCCGCCGAGCACGTCGAACTGGCGCGACAGCGCGTGGGTGCGGTTGCCGAGTGCAGCGGGAAAATCGGGGTGCAGCAGCGATCCCTTCGGCATGGTGACATGGATCAAGTCATAGAAGCCGTCGTTGAACAGGATCTGCGGGTCGTAGATCATGATCAGGTAGACGCCGATGAACATCTTGAACATGCCCTCGTTGAGGTAGAAGTTCACCGGTCCCGGCGCCTGCGGCGAGGTTCCCGTCCAGTCGAAATAGGCGTGCTCCCCTTCGCGCCACAGCGTCATGCGCAGCTTGAAGGGGCCGTTGCCGCAGCCATCGTCGTCGATGACGTCCTCGAAGGTTTGCGGCTCTTCCGGGAGGTTCTGCACGATCAGCTTGCGCATCGCCCGGTTGGTGCGCTCGAGCAGGGCTTCGCAGGCCTGTTTGTAAGTCTCCTTGCCGAAGCGGTCGCAAATCTCGACCACCCGTTTCTCGCCGGTGCGGCAGCCGGCGATGATCGCCATCAGATCGCTGTAGTTCATCTCCGGCGTGCGCGTGTTGTTCATGATGATGCTGAGCGCCGCCCGGTTGAGTTCGCCCTTGTCGTAGATCTTGACCGGCGGGATGCGAATACCCTCGGCGAAGATCGACGTGGCGGCGGTGGGCATGCTGCACGGCACCGAGCCGCCGCAATCCATCATGTGCCCGAACATCGAGCTGAAGCCGACCAGTTCGTCCTCGTGGAAGATCGGCACGAGCACCAGCCAGTCGTTGATGTGGCTTATCGAACCGCCGCACAGATAGGGATCGTTGTTGAGGATCACGTCGCCCGGCGCGACGGAGATGTTCTGCTCCTTGAGCATCTCGACGACATACGAACCGAACTGGCCAACGATCATGCGGCCTTTGGCATCGGTAATCATCGGGAATTCATCGTGTTGCTCGCGAATCACCGGCGACATCGCGGAGCGGAATAGCACCGCATCCATCTCATGGCGGGCGTTGCGCAGGGCGTTCTCGATAATGTCCAACGAAATTGTGTCGAGCTTCTGCGACGGTGCACGCCCCGACGCCGGCGCCGGTTCCGCCTCGCCATATCTCGGCACGGTCTGCGGGCTCGGCGTCCCGCGTGCATCAGCCGTGTGCCCGTTACCGCCATTGCCGAACTGCGCCGCGCATTTCGTCAGCGCCTCGTCGGTCGCCCGCTGGAGGGCGCGGCCCTCGTCGCCATTGGCCCGCGCCGAGCCGAACTGCATCTTCGAGACGCCGTCGACCGTGAGCTTGCACAACACGGTCACGACACCGCTTCCGACCTTGTGCTCGACCACTTCCGAAGACCAGCCAACGCCAAACCGTTCGGTGAGCATCTCGTTAACGTCATCGGCCGGGGTATGCGCCTTGAGGCTCGCCGATTCGAGATCCTCCTGGGTGGCCGGGCGGTGCGGCGCCTCGACCAGACCGACCTCGTCCATCTGGCGGGCAAAGATCTTGTCGAACTGATCCTTGTTGGCCTTGAGCAGGTCGTCGAGAGAGACCGATTTGGCGTGGGGATGAAGATCGACCACGGAGCCCTCCTATGCCGGTCCACCTACGGGGTTGATAAGAATGTTGAGATACTCATCGACCGCGCCGACATGGTCGGGATGGATCACGGTCGTCGAATCCTTCTGGGTGATGATCGCCGGGCCGGGAACCTGATTGCCGGCCCTGAGCAGGTCACGGTCGTAGACGCTGGCGGCCACGAAATTGCCGTCGAACGACGTGCGATGCTGACCGACGATCGCCCCTCTGGCGTCGGTGCTTTCTTTCTCGAACTTGGGGAACTCGACCTTGATCACGTTTCCAGTTCCAATCGCACGCAGATTGACCAGCTCCACCGGCGCATCCAGCTTGAAGCCATAGAGGCGTTCATGGGCGATGCCAAAGCGGCTGGCGAGGTTCTGCATGCCCCCGTTGCCAACGGATTCGGGATTGACCTCCAGTGAAAATTCGTAACCCTGACGAAAGTACCGCACGTCCGCTTCGTAGCGCAATTCCTGGCTCGATTCGCCGATTCCCTCTTCGCGCAGCCACGTCTTCGCCTCGCGCCCAAGGCGGGACAGCACCTCGCTCACGTCGCCGGATCGGACATCGTCGATGTTGCGGATATAGGTCTGGGCGAATTCGTTCTTGACGTCGGAATAGAGGAAACCAAGCGCCGACAGCACGCCTGGTGTGGGCGGCACGATCACGGGATAGCAGCCTGCCAGCATGGCGATGGCGTTACCGTGCAGCGGCCCGGCACCGCCGAAAGCAACCAAGGCAAAGTCGCGCGGGTCGAGGCCCTTCTGCACCGTGACCAGGCGCAACGCCCCGAACATGTTCTCGTTGACGATGTCGAGGATACCTTGCGCCGCCGCGTTGACGTCGAGGCCGAGTGCTCCGCCGATACGCGACACTGCGGTTTCCGCGGCGTTGACGTCGAGCATCATCTCGCCGCCCAGCAGGTGGGGCAGCAACCGCCCCAACACCACGTTGGCGTCGGTTACCGTCGGCTTGTCGCCGCCGCGTCCGTAGCTTGCCGGACCCGGCATCGCACCGGCGCTCTCCGGGCCGACCCGTAGCGCCCCGGTCATCGGCACGTGCGCGATCGACCCGCCGCCGGCACCGACGCTGTGCACCTCCACCGAGGGCACCTTGATCGGGTAATAGCCGAGGCTGGTCTGGCGCGAAATGTTGGGCTTGCCGTCCTGGATTACGGACACGTCGGTCGATGTGCCGCCCATGTCGAAGCCAATGGCGTTGGGATGGCCGGCCAGATTGGCGAGGAATGCCGCTCCCGACACGCCGCCCGCCGGTCCCGACATCATTGTATGGACCGGCGATTCGGACGCGCGCTGGACGCTCATCAGTCCCCCGTCGGAGCGCACGATATGGACGTGCGGCGCGAACTCCACGCCCTTGAGCTTGTCTTCGAGGTTGCTCAGGTAGCGGCGCATGCTGGGACCGACATAGGCATTCATCACCGTCACCAGCGTGCGCTCATACTCGCGGAATTCGGGCAGGATCTCCGACGATACCGATACCGGCACCTCGGGGCCGATCTCGTCCACCAGCGCTTTGAGGCGCCGTTCGTGGGTCGGATTGGCGTAGGAATGCAGCAGCGAGATGGTAATCGACTCGACGCCGCGTTCGATCAACTCGCGGATCGACTGGCGCGCCGCGGCTTCGTCGATCGGCGTGACGATTTCGCCGCGCGCATCGATGCGTTCGACGATGCCCCGGGTGAGCTCGAGGTCGGCCAGCGGGTCGGGCTTTTCCATGATGATCCAGCCGGCCAGCGGTCCCGGAGTCTGCGACCGCGCCATGTGCAGGATTTGCTCGAAATTCTCGGTGACAAGCAGGCCAACCTTAGCGCCCTTCTCCTCGAGCACGATGTTGGTCGAGACGGTCGTGCCGTGCAGCAGCGCCTGGATGTCGCCGGCCGAGATCCCGGACTGGGCAATGATCTTCCGCACACCGGTGAGAATACCCACCGACTGATCTTCGGGCGTCGAGGGGGTTTTGAGCAGCTGGATTTCCCGCGACGCTTCGTTGAACAACAGGAGATCGGTGAAGGTACCCCCGACGTCGATCCCCAAGCGACTCGCCATACGCCCTTCTCCTCGCCGCTTGTTTGGCGTCCCCGATGGAGTGTGCGCCGACCACGGCATCGGGAAATCACCCAACGGGTCGGAACAGCAGGCGTTTGTAGCGCGCCCGAAGACGCAATTAAACAGGTTTTCGACCGATTTCGCGATCCTCCTTGGCGGCCGCGAATTCAGCTATGTCAACGCAGCTCCGCCCGCCTCACAAGCCGGCTAAAAGGCAATGAACACCAGCTCCCGAAGATCGTAACGCGGCGCATTTTCCGCACCCAGATCATCCGACTCGGCAAGCACTCCCGAAACCGTTCCACCATAAACCCCTCCGTCGAATAGACCGACTTGGCGGAATCGACACCCAGCCAATCCGCAATCTCTCAAATGCCATACCCGGGTTGTGAAACCGCTGCCCCGTCGTATACGATCCGACCGCATTCGCAGTACGCCTCGGGTTCTCCACGAATGGCACAAGATTCCGACAGCTGGCAGCGGCCGCGCCTTTGGATCCTCCTGGTGGGTCTGATTATCCTGTTGATATTCTTGTATTTCTACCAGCCGTTCGAAGAGTATGTGTCGAAGGGAATCCGCCATATTCGCAGCGACAACGTGATCTTCTGGTTCGCGTCGCTGGTCGGAGTCATCGGCTACTTCATTGCCCACTGGCAGACCTTCCGCCGCAACATCTTGCGCCCGGTGACCGAGCTCGACGTCGAAACGCTGGTTTTCGAGACGCTGCAAGTGGCGATCTTGATCGCGGTGATCCTGTTCGCGGGCGCTACGCTCCAGGCGGTTGTCATGCTCAGCGAGCATCTTATCAGCGGCGGTGCCATCATCGATTCGGGGTTCGGTGACCGCCTGCTATCGATCATCCTGCTGGTGATCCTGGCGATCCTGTTCTATCTGCTGCACCACGTGGTGCGCGCGTTCCGCGACGGCTGGCAGTATCGACGCCAGCCGCCGAGGAAGTCCTAGAGCGGCGCTTGGTTCGCCATCCCGCCGCCTTGCCGGCGGGTATGGGACGCTTCCTCCGGCGGAATATGGCCGGCGGCTTCACGCTCATATTTCGCGGCCTTGGGCGCCGAGAGTGGAGCAAGCGGAACAACGATCATCGATGCGACGCGTAGCGTGGCCGGTTTGCGATCAATTTGCAGCGCGGGCGACGTCGGCCAGCAGCGTCTCGACATGATTCGCGTGTCCGCGGTCGATTTGGTGGCTGGCACATATCAGCCCGCCGGCGTCAATGACGAAGGTTAGCGGCAAGTCGGGGCCGGCCCGCCACCAATCCGCCGCTCCATAGGCCGCGGCGGCTTCACCCGTGGCATCGCTCAGCAGATCGAAAGGGAGTCCGAGGGATTCGTGGAATCGAGCGATCCGCACCGAGGGGTCGCTGCTGATACCGAGAATAGTCGCGTTTCGCGCCGTAAGGTCGGCGTGACGATCACGAAACGACCTGGCGATGATTTCGGCAATGGAATGTTCGAAGGTGCGCTGCCACCACATGACCACGATGTGGCCGTGCAATTCGGTAAGTCCGGTGGCGATGCCGCACTGATTGCGCAGGCGCAGGCGTGGCGCCGGCTCATTTAGCCGCAGCATTGCCGATCGTCATCGTCAAGGGGTTGCTTGCGACTCCCCGCGCTCACAGCATCGCAGCGCATTTGGCGAGGGCGTCGTCGGTCGCACGTTCATACGCCGCGTTCTCGGTATCGCCTGCCAGCGCACCGGATTCGCTCGCGCCCAGCGAAAACGACACGCCCCCGGCGCTGCCGTGGACTGCCGATCCACCGCCGGCGCGGCCGATACGGGCGAGCCCGAATTGCGCTTTGGTGACGTTCTTTTCGGGCAGCGTCAGTTTGCATAGCACGACCACGTCGTCGCCATCGCGCTGACGGTCCGTGATCTCGTAGCGCCATTTGTCGCCGAATCGTTCGTTGAGCTGCTGCACGATCGGCCGTTCCGACGACAACGGGGTTTGAAAATCGGCGCTCGGTAACGACGGCGCCCGGGGCTCGCGACGGCCTGTCCTATCGGCGGTACCGGCGTACATACCGTCGAGCTCTTGCCAATTGCGTTCGAGCATATCGTCGAACGCGGAAGACAATGAAGGGCGTCGGTCGCCGGCCATACCCGTTGTCCTAACCAGCGGCGGTCATTCAAGCGCTGGCGGCCGGTCGATTCCACCAACGATGGAAATCGTCCTGCACCTTCTGGGCGTAGCCGCCGGCGCTGGTGATGGATTTGATGTAATCGGTCGCCTCGCGCAACGAGACGACGTCACCATACTTGGCTTCGATATCGAACAGATTGGCCTCATGCGGGCCCTGCGCTCTGTCTCCGGTCGCTTCGGCCACGACGATGGTGTGGAAGCCGCAGGAGATCGAATCGATCGCGGAGGCGCGCACGCAGCCGCTCGTGGTACAGCCGACCATGATCACCGTGTCAACGCCGCGGGCCTTGAGGTAGCTCTCCAGATCGGTCTTGAAGAATGAACTGGCGAATTTCTTCTCAAGGACATATTCGTCGGTGCGCGGGCGGATGCGATCGTCGACCTCGACCATGCGCGTGCCTTTGCGGAGAATCTCCAGCGAGGGAACTTTCTTGATCCACATCCCGGCATCGCGGTAGTGCGACTCGTAGGCGATGGTGGTGAAGACGATCGGCAGCCCGGCGTCGCGGAACGTCGACAGCAATTCCTGGGTGGCGCCGATTTGAGCTGAGAAATCGCCGCCCAATGGGGTCGACGGATCGGTGAAACCGTTGATGAAATCGACCACGAGAAGCGCCGGACCGGTGCCGTAGCCGCAGCTTACGGCGAGGCCTTTGCGCCTGTAATCTTCGCGCGTTTCCTTTTCCCAATCGACCATCACCGTCTCCAATTGGGCGTTCCTGTTCGCGTTCGGCGCGGATCATGTCGAACCTTCGCGAGCAGCGATAATAGCAGAGCGCACGACAGGTGCGAGCCCGTACACGAGCTCAAGCCGTTGCCGCTTGATTCGCCGTGGCGGCACCGCTACACACGGAGCCAGCGGGCAGCTTCCGCCGTCGACTTCCGAGACCTACCGGGGAGGGAAGAATGAGAGATCAGTTTGCGGTTCGGCGGGTGCCCGGCGCGAGCACCGGCGTCATTCGTGCGCAGCGCAGCGACCGTTATCAGCCGCGCCCGGCTTTTTCCGGTGCCGCGCGGCGGCCGGGCGGCGAGCTGTCGCGCCGGCCGCAGCCAACCGGCAGCGGGCGCAAGGAAATCTTATGCGCCTTCGGTATCGATATCGACGCGGTCGCCGGCTGGCTAGGCTCCTATGGCGGTCAGGATTCACCCTGCGACATTTCGCGCGGTCTGTTCGCCGGCGAAGTCGGTACCCCGCGTCTGGTCAAGCTGTTCGATCGTTTCGGCATTCAAACCTCGTGGTTCATCCCCGGCCATTCGATCGAAACCTTCCCCTCGCAGTGCAAGGAGGTGTTCGACGCCGGCCACGAGATCGGGCTGCACGGCTACTCGCACGAGAACCCGATCTCGATGACGCCCCAACAGGAAGAGGACGTGCTCGACAAGTGCATCGATTTGATCGGTGAACTGACGGGCCACACGGCCAAGGGCTATGTCGCGCCGTGGTGGGAGTTCAGCCCGGTGACCAACGAGCTGCTGATCAAGAAGGGCATCAAATACGACCACAGCCTGATGAACCACGACTTTATTCCGTTCTACGTTCGAGTCGGCGATAGCTGGACGCCGATCGACTACTCCAAGCAGGCACGCGAATGGATGTTTCCGCTGGTGCGCGGCGAGGAGACCGATCTCGTCGACATCCCGGCGAGCTGGTACACCGACGACCTGCCGCCGATGATGTTTATCAAGGGCGCACCCAACAGCTACGGTTTCACCAACCCGAGGGATATCGAAGAGTTGTGGCGCGACCAGTTCGATTGGGTCTACCGCGAGTACGACTATGCCGTGTTCACGATGACGATCCACCCCGACGTGTCGGGTCGCCCACAAGTGCTGCTGATGCTCGAGAGGCTCTACGACTATATCGTCAACCATAGCGGCGTACGTTTCACAACGTTCTACGAAATCTCCAAAGACTTTCGGCGGCGTTTTCCGCGCGACACGGGAACCGCGACCGCGGCAGAGTAGCGCCCAGCGACGGAGCCGGGGGGATGTGCAGCTTGTGCGGTGTTCTCGGCGGGCGCGGTCACTGGGCCGATCGATCGAGCAACCCCGAGGCTTTTCGCACCCAGGCGCCGACCACGATCGCCGGCGAGCGGCAGCAGCGGACCCAACTGATCAACAAGGTGCTGAAATTCTACGGGCTTTCGCTCGCCGATTGGCCGCCCAACGCATTCATCCTGCGCAGCCATACCGGCAAGACGGAACTGGTAAATAATCTGACCGAGTTGTGGGCGGCGGCCGAAGCGCTCGCCAAGAAGGAATGCGACCCGCTCGACGCCGACCTCCTGGCCGGGCTGGAGCATAGCTGATGGCCGGCTACGGCGAGCTGATACCGGTCAATGTCGTTACCGGATTCCTCGGCAGCGGCAAGACCACGTTATTGCGACGCCTGCTGACCTCGCCGCGGCTGCAGAACGTGGCGGTGATGGTCAACGAGTTCGGCGAGGTCGGGCTCGACCATCAGCTGTTGAGCTCGGTCGCCGAGGGCACGCTCCTGCTCGACAATGGCTGTGTCTGCTGCGCCATCCGCGGCGACCTGCAGGACGCGCTGCGCGATCTGTGGGCGCAGCGCGAGCGCGGCGAAGTGCCGCCGTTCGACCGGGTGGTGATCGAAACATCCGGGCTCGCTGATCCCGTGCCGATTGCCTACACCGTGCTGATCGAACCGATGCTGCAGCATCATTTCCGCCTCGGCAACGTGATCACCGTCGTCGATGCGGTCAACGGCGCGAGCCAACTCGATTCGTTCCCGGAATCGGTCAAGCAGGCGGCGGTCGCCGACCGCATCGTCGTCACCAAGATCGATCTGTGCACGGAGACCGACCTGCGGGCGCTAAAGGACCGCCTCGGCGGGCTCAACCGCTCGGCGCCGATTTACCAAGCGGCGGACGATACCGCGCCCGAATTGCTGCTGATCGAGGATGCGTTCGACGACGACGCCAAGGCCTCCGAGGTCGATCGCTGGCTCGGCCGCGCCACGGCGGGGGCCGACGCTCTCGCGCACGATCACACCCACGGGATCTCGTCCTTTTACTTCCGTTTCGAGCAGCCCCTGGATTGGACCGCGTTCGGGATCTGGATGACCATGCTGCTCAACCGCCACGGCGAAAGTGTGCTGCGGGTCAAAGGCATGCTCGGCGTCGCCGGCCTCGACGCGCCGGTGGTCATCAACGGCGTCCAGCACGTCGTCCACCCGCCCACGCATCTCGACCGGTGGCCGGACGCCGATCGGGGTTCGCGCATCATCTTCATCGTTCGCAACCTGCCGCGCGAACGGATCGAAGCATCGCTGGCGGCTTTCAACCGGCTCGCCAATCCCGGTACGGCGCCGTCCTGCGCGGCCGCCTGATAGCCGTCGCCCGATCCCGTTAGCCCGCGGCCGCGTTTGCGGCAGCGGTCCCAACGCGACAGCGACAGCGAGTGAGGCGAGCCATGGCGGCCTATATCGCCGCTCCAAGATACGCTATGAGGAAAGCCGAGCGGCAAGGGAGTTCCGGTGAAAAAACCGTACCTGCTCTTTCTCGGCGACGCGCGCGACCAGCTCGCCGCAAAGACCGCGACCGGCATCGCCGATTGGCGGCGCGACTGGTGCGTCGGGCAGCTCCGCCTGCCTGACTGTGCGGCCGATACCGGCCTCGCAGACATCAGCATCGAAGAAGCCGTCGCTCGCAGGGCGCAAACCCTGGTGATCGGTGTCGTCAACTCGGGCGGAACCATGCCGGAGAGCTGGACCGAAGTCTTGGTCGAGGCGCTGACTCGCGGGATGGATGTCGCAAGCGGCCTGCACACTCGGCTCGAATCATTTACCGCGGTTCGCGACGCCGCCGCGACCCACGGCCGCCGGCTCCACAATGTACGCCACACCGAGCAGATCTTCGCGACGGGCAAAGGAGTCAAGCGCTCGGGCAAGCGGCTCTTGACCGTTGGCACCGACTGTTCCTGCGGCAAGAAATACGCGGCCCTTGCGCTTGAACGCGAGATGCGTCGGCGCGGCATGAAAGCGGATTTCCGCGCCACCGGGCAGACCGGCATCTTCATCGCCGAGCGCGGCGTCGCCATCGACGCCGTGGTCGCCGACTTCATCTCCGGCGCCGCCGAATGGCTCAGCCCGGACAACGAGCCCGACCATTGGGATCTTGTCGAGGGCCAGGGCTCCCTGTTCCATGGCGCTTTCGCCGGTGTTTCGCTGGGCCTGCTGCACGGCTCGCAACCCGACGCGCTGGTGCTGTGCCACGAACCCACGCGCACGCATATGCGCGGTTTGCCGCACGCACCGATCCCCGATCTTGCCGATTGCATCGAACACAATCTGGTCGGGGCCGGGCTTACGAGTCCCGGCTGCCGGATGGCCGGCGTCGCCATCAACAGTGCCGCGTTGCCCGCGGACGAGGCCGCAAAATACCTCGAGGAAACCGAGGCCCGCCTCGGCCTGCCCTGCGTCGATCCGATCAGCGGCGATATCGGGCGTATCGTCGACAATCTGCCGTGACCTCCGCCAGGCGCACCCTGGCGCTGCGCAACGAACGGTTCCCGACCGAGGGAACCTTCACGATCTCGCGCGGCAGCCGCACCGAGATCGATGTCGTGAGCTGCGTGATCCGGGAGGGCAACGCCGCCGGGCGCGGCGAATGTGTGCCCTACGCGCGTTACGGCGAAAGTATCGAATCGGTGGTCGGACAGATCGAAGCGTTCCGCGCCGATATCGAAAACGGGATCTCGCGCGAGGAGTTGCGCGCACATATGCCGGCTGGCGCCGCCCGCAATGCGGTCGATTGCGCGCTGTTCGATCTCGAAGCCAAGCAACAGGCCCGGCCGGCCTGGGCGATCGCCGGGCTCGACGCACCGGTCGCCGCCATCACCGCCTTCACCATCAGCCTCGGTCCACCCGGCGAGATGGCCGCGAAGGCGCGTAAAGCGGCCGGTCAGCCGCTGCTCAAGCTCAAGCTCGGCGGCGACGGCGACATGGACCGCGTCGCTGCGGTGCGCAAAGCGGTTCCCGAGGCGCGCATCATCGTCGACGCCAACGAGGCGTGGACACCCGCACAACTCGAGCCCGGTCTCGCAGGCTTGGCGCAACTCGGAGTCGAGCTGGTCGAGCAGCCGCTGCCCGCCGACGCGGACGAAGCGCTCGCCGCGATGGCACGTCCGCTCAGCGTCTGCGGCGACGAGTCCTGCCACCACCGCGACGGCCTCGCCGTACTGGCGGCACGCTACGACATGATCAACATCAAGCTCGACAAAACCGGCGGGCTGACCGAGGCGATCGACCTCGCGCGGGCGGCCCATGCCCTCGATCTCAAGATCATGGTCGGTTGCATGGTTGCGACCTCGTTGGCCGTGGCGCCGGCGGTTCTGCTCGCTGGCCTCGCCGACTATGTCGATCTCGACGGCCCGCTGCTGCTCGCGCGCGACCGAAAGCCCGCGCTCGAATACCGCGACGGCATGGTGCTGCCGCCGAGGCCGGAGCTGTGGGGGTAGCGGCGGCGCGACCAAGGCTGGCCGGCGACGGGTGATCGCGCGCCACCATGGCCCGCCGCTCCGACCGCCTCATCCGTTCCACGATCAACTCCCCGATCTTCGCGTGAAGATCTCGGAGCTCGCTCTCGTGATCCCGGACCCGCCGTTCGGCGCCGTTCGAGAAGACCTTGCCCCGGCCCTCGATCGTCTGGCCCTTTCACGTGCTCACCTGGTTCGGATGAACCTGATGCTTCGAAGCAATCTCCTGCAGTGTCCGATCCCCGCGCTGGGCGTCCAGAGCGATCTTCGCCTTCAGCTCCCCGGAAAACCTGCGTCTCTTGCTCATCGCGTACCCCTCCTCACTCGGGGGAAGACACCTTAGCTACCTGTCCAATTCTCCGGAGCCACCTCACTTCGCTGGGGTGGCGGCTCCGATCGCTGCCACACTGCCCAATTTGGGGATTGGTGCGTTGACGGCCACGGGAATCCACCTGATCGTGTGTTACGAGGCAGTTCGTCCGTTCCCGCGTTGTAGCGGATAGGGGTCGCTGCAGGGAGGAAGGCGCTGACATTGAGCTACCGCGCGCAGGCTCGCATCGAAAGCCAGCCAACGTTATGATCAACGGCACTGATGCATTCGGTGTCGGCCATACCAATCAGATGATTGCGACGCGGTCGACTGACGTCGCGCTTGTGTTGGTGTTCCAGCTTGGTCAGAGAAGCGCTACGACACGCATCTCGCGATTTGAGAAGGGAATCTCTTGGGCGTACCCGTCAGCAAGGTGGCCCATCGGGGCAAGGTCGGACAGCATACGGATCCAGCATGGAAACGGCGACGATAAATTTGATGTGGCATCCCCAGGCTCAATTTGCCGGCTATCTGGTAGCCGAGCGGCTGAGTCTGGGCGAACAGTTCGATATCCGCCTTGAGACGACACCGCTAGATTTTGACGTGGGCCCAGTGCGGTCTGTCCTCTCGGGGGCAAGCGATTTCGGTGTCGCCAGCCCGGCTCACATCGTGGAGAGCGTGCCTCAAGACCTGAATTTGCTGCTAGTCATTCAGCAGGATAGTCCACTGGTTTATCCGGTACGCAAGGATAGCGGCATCACGCAGCTGTCTCAGTTAGTCGGGCAAAAGGTTGGCGTGTGGCCTGGTGGAGAGGATCTTGAGTTTCGGTGGATGTTGCGACGCGCCAATGTTGATCCACAAGCTGTCGAACGCGTGGCCCAAGAGGATACGGTCGCACCTTTTATTGCCGGCGAAACCAAGTGCGCTCAGATCACAGTCTATCACGAACTACACCAAATTGAGGATGCGGGGCTTACGCGCGATGAACTGCATCTATTCGTACCAGAAGATTTCGATGCAAGTTTGATCAAGGACGGCTTGATCGCGAGACGTTCTCTGGTGCAGGAACGACCAGATTTTGTGCAGGCGGTTGTAAATACGGTGCTGAGTGGTTGGGCCTGGGCTTTTCGAAACCGAGAAGAAGCGGTGGACATCTGCACTGACTCTTGGTTTGGGCTGTCAAAGACGGAACAGGACAAGCAGCTTCGCGATATCCGTGCCTTGACGTTTGTAGGTGCGACGCTTGAATACGGTTTAGGCTTTCCCGATTCTGTCCACGTCGCACGGGCGGTCAGTGCCCTTGAGGCCTTGGGCGAGGAGATCGACAATGCCGTTCTGCAAGGAGTGATTGAAGACCGTTTCTGGACAGACGCTCCACCGGATACCAAGATTCGATCATGACGTTCCCGAGTACTGCCGACGTGGTCATCGCCGGCGCGGGTATCGTCGGTTGTGCGACCGCCCACGCTTTGTCCAAACGAGGCCTATCTGTTGTCATTCTGGAAACGGGGAACATTGGTGGGGCGGTAACTGGCGCCAGCTTGGCTTGCATCGGCGCGCACATGATCGATATCGAAGAGATCCCTTATCTGCGCCGTGCATGCACACTCTGGGAGCACTTGGTCGACGAACTAGACCGAGATTTCGAGTATCAGCGCTGCGGTCAAATGAGGTTTATCGCGCGTGAGGACGATCTGGCCATCGCGCGCGAATGGGTCGAGGCAGAACGGAAGCTCGGCCTCCAGGTTGAACTCATTAATCCCGCGACCGTACGGGAGATTGTCCCGGCTCTGACGGGTCCGATCGTCGGCGCAACTTGGTCATCAGATGACGCCACCGTGAATCCGTTTCTTAGCTGCCGAGCCTTGATTGAGGCGGCTGTACGACAAGGGGCCGTCGTCCTATCGCAAAGCCCAGTGACGGCGGTGGAAATCGAGGCTGGCGCGGTCCGCGCCGTACGATCCGGTTCGCATCGCGTGGCAACATGCTGCTTCGTGAACGCGACTGGCCCTTGGGCGCGGCAGCTCGCTGCGATGGTTGGCCTCGAAATCCCGATACGGCCACGCAAGGCACAATGTCTGGCAACCGATCGCCTTGACCCCACGATCCCCTGTGTCGTTGGATCCTGTGAGTCGGCTGGTGGTGCCAAAGCAGGATATACACAGATTCAACAAGCGCACAGCGGACAGGTTTTATTCAACACCGTGCCCGCGGGTGGTTTGCGGGAAGAGAGCGATCAGCTCGGAGACTTGGACGTCGATTTATCTTTTGTCCTGAATTCAATTGAGACGTTGCTGTGGCTTTTCCCAACTCTGTCAGATGTACCCCTACTTCGTTCCTGGGTACGTTACGAAGCTGTCACCCCCGATGATCGGTTCTTGGTAGGGCAGTTCCCGTCAGTTCGAGGTTTTCTCATGGCTGCAGGGGATTGTGGTGTCGGTTTCGTTCGCGCCCCAGTAGTTGCGGAGACCCTTGCTCAGCTAATAGTCGAAGGGGACGACTCACCGGCGATTGCACTATACGACCCTACTCGCTTTAGCGTCGGTTCAATTCCGATGGGGCCCACCTAGAGTCATGCCCAATTCCCCAAGCCGAGCAATGCCCGAGGGACAATTGGTTACTCTGTGGGTCAATGGTCAAGAGATACATGCGCCGCAGGGTCAAACCCTGGCCGCGACCCTGCTTGCGCATGAGACAAGAGTTCTACGTCATTCGCTACTGCGTCAAGAACCGAGAGGTTTGTTCTGCGCGATGGGAGTCTGCTTCGAGTGTTTGGTAACGGTTGATGGCCGGCGGGCGCAACGAGCCTGCCAGATCCGTGTGCTGGAAGGAATGGTTGTCGAACTCGGTCGGTTGCCAACGTAATGGTAATAATGGCGGAGGTCGTCGTCGTTGGTGCCGGGCCAGCCGGCCTGGCTGCGGCATTCGAAGCATCTTCATTGGGCGCCAAAGTGCTCTTGCTCGATGAGAGTGTCTCTCCGGGCGGGCAGTATTTCATGCAGCCTACCCCGGCGAGCCGAACCGATGGTGCCCTGTCCGCCGAAATCCGACGGGGACGTAAGCTCGTGAAACAGGTGCGTGATGCAGGAGCCGAAATCTGGGCCAGCGTACAGGTCTGGGGCTTGTTCCCTGAGCGCCGGATTACTGTCTATCGCGGTGGTATCTCCCAGGAGATCTTGAGCGAACGTCTGATCATTGCAACTGGTGCGCACGACCGGAATTTGGCCTTTCCAGGTTGGACGCTTCCTGGGGTCCTAACCGCTGGCGGAGCGCAGCGCTTGATAAAGGCGGAGGGCGTGAGGTTAGGTCAGCGTGCCGTGTTGGCGGGGAATGGCCCGTTCCTTCTGGTTGTAGCGCAGCAACTGCTCAAATCAGGTGTGGAAATCGCCGCTTACGTCGAATCTGCGCGCTTTGCGCCGCTCGCTGCGCTTGGCGCCTTGCAGTTCCCGGAAATCTGGTCCGAGTTGGTAACGTATCTCTGGTCGCTTCGTCGCCACCATGTCCCAGTACATTTGAGTTCGGTTGTGACGGCGGCTCACGGTCGGAGCGCCGTCGAACACGTTTCAATTTCCCCGCTCGACTATCGAAGTGGGCAGGTAGCTGGACAGAAGCACGATGTCCAGGCGGACATTCTCGTAGTCGGACAAGGATTTCGACCTTCCACGGAATTGACCGCCCTAGCAGGCTGTGAGCACGGGTATAGCGACATTGAGGGAGGTCGAATATGCACCGTGAACCACAACACCGGGGAGACTTCAGTTGAGAAGATTTATGCGGCGGGTGAGGTCACCGGCGTGGCGGGATGGCGAGCGGCGCTCGAGGAAGGGAGAATAGCGGGATTGTGCGCGGGCCGGACTCTGGGACACTGGACGGTGGAAGCTCAACGGCGGCTCGACCGCGCGCGACGTCGGCGACGCCGCTTTCAAGCTCTGGCCGATCACGTGAACAAGACATTCACCGCGAAGAACCCTACCGTCGGCTTGATGACGGACGACACCATCGTTTGTCGTTGCGAGGACATCTGTGTACGCGATGTTCGCGAGGCAATTGACAGCGGCGCTCAGACCGCAGCGGCTATCAAGATGTGGACACGCTGCGGGATGGGTCCATGCCAGGGACGTGTCTGCGCTTGGAGCCTTGCCCATGTTGCAGCGCAGATTCTGGGTGTGTCGCCGAAAAGCCTTGGTGTGAACGAGCCCCGTGTGCCGATCAAGCCAGTTCCCTTGGGAAGCCTGCTACCCAGTATTGGTTAACGAGCCAAGACAGGGCGCTGCTCCTTTGTGGGTTAGGACGAACGGCAATAGAGGAAACGCAGGTAGGTAGGTGCGGCGAGCCGCAAACCATTTGAGACGAGATATTCCGATTTCCAATTATCCGGCTGGGTTCAGACTGAGAATCCCTGTCATATTGAAGAGCCTTTGGGCAACTTGAAGAGCCTTTGGGCAACTTGAAGAGCCTTTGGGCAACGCAGCTCGCCATCGCCGCTTACCGCAGAGTTCAGGGCGCCATTTCGTGTATTAGGAACTCCTGCCTCCAGCTCGAATCGCCTCCCAAACTCTCAACGGCGTCAAGGGCATGTCGAGATGGCGGACACCGAGCGGCGCAAGCGCATCGAGAACTGCGTTCACGATTGCTGGTGGGGCTGCGACGGCTCCCGCCTCGCCGATCCCTTTTACGCCAAGCGGATTGTCGGGAGCCGGAGTTTCAATCCTCGCATTGCGAAACGACGGCAAATCCGCGGCGCGTGGCACAGCATAATCCAAGAGCGAGCCAGAGGTTGGTTGCCCCGTCTCGACATCGTAGACGATGCATTCAAGCAGCGCCTGCCCAACGCCCTGTGCGACTCCGCCTTGGACTTGGCCCTCGACAATCATGGGATTGATCACCCGGCCACAGTCATCGACGGCAACATAGTATAGCAAACGGACCAAGCCGCACTCAGGGTCGACAAGCACGACCGCGAGGTGTATGCCTCGCACGACATAGTCGCCATTCTCGAAATCGATATCGGTCTCGGCACACTCGAGTAAGTGCGCGGCGAGCTTGCCTCCCTTGATCACGACGCGTTGAGCTGCGATCGCGATCGCACTGCCGATCACCGTGATCGAGCGCGACCCGAACGTGCCCATTCCGGCATGCACGCGATCGGTGTCACCCGACACGAGTTGGATCTCAGTCAGCTTGCAGCCGAGGTAATCGGCAGCCACCTGGCGGAACGTGGTATCATGACCCTGTCCATGGGAATGGCCGCCGCTGTAGATCGTGACCGCGCCACTCGGGTGGATGCGCACGCTTGCAGCATCCCAACTTCCGACACGGCTACCACCGGAGGCTGTCTCACGGCTCGGGCTGTCAGCGGCACTCTCGATGTACGCTGATATGCCGATACCCACCAGCGTGCCAGACTCTCTCAGTTGTTGTTGCTGCACCCGCAGCGCCTCATATCCAGCAAACTCTTTCATTCTCGCCAACAAGGCCGGATAGTCGCCAGAGTCATACACGGCGCCGGTGGCTGTCGTGTGAGGGAACGCGTTCGCGGGGATGAGATTGCGCTCTCGGAGAATTAAAGGATCTATCCTAAGTTCGCGCGCGGTTTGCTCGATCAAGCGTTCAACGATGTAGGTCGCTTCTGGCTGGCCAGCACCTCGATAGGCGTCGACGGGTAAAGTGTTGGTGTATACCGCGCGTACTCGTGCGTAGGTCGCAGGAATCGCATAGAGCTGACAGAGGCTTGGTAAGCCGAACTTGGATGGTATCGCCGGCCCGAGAGTGGCAAGGCAAGAACCCATGTTGGCAACCGTGTCGACGCGTAGCGCAAGAATACGGCCCTCGGCGTCGAAGGCCATCTCGGCGTGCGCAACTTGGGCACGGCCGTGGACGTCGGCGATGAAGGCCTCCGTGCGGGTCGAAGTCCAGCGCACGGGGCGGCCAACTAGTCGGGAAGCCCAGAGTACTGCAGCTTCCTCGGCGTAATGCACCGCCTTTAGACCGAAGCCACCACCCACGTCAGGCGCTATAACGCGCAGGTTTGGTTCGGCCACCCGGAGTGTGTGCTCAACTAGAAGTTGACGGATCAAATGAGGTACCTGCGTCGACGACCACAGAGTGTAGTGCTCCCTGGCTGGGTCGTAGGCACCGATCACTGCACGTGGCTCAATGGGCAGGTGGTGAAGGCGGTTGTTAACAAGATCGGTCCGCGTCACGTGTGTTGCGCGCGCAAAGCCTTGCGCCACCGCCACCTTGTCTCCGATCGACCAGTCGTAAACAACATTGCCGGGAACGTCATCATGGACCTGCGGTGCACCAAGCTCGAGCGCCTCGCAAGCATCTGTCACACAAGGCAGAAGCTCGTAGTCAATCTCGATAGCTTCGGCAGCATCGGCGGCTCGCCAAGGAGTGCTGGCAACCACGAGTACAACGATTTCTCCGACATGACGAACACGATCCTTGGCGAATACGGGACGCCATACCTCTCGCGCGGGTGTTCCATCGCTGGAACGAACAGTTTGGATGCACGGAAGGTCAGCGCCGCCGTTTGCTTCCCAATCTGCGGACTTCAGCACGGCGAGCACGTTGGGCATCGAGGTTGCCTGGCCCGTTTCAATTTGCTTGATCACAGCATGCGCGTGGGGACTGCGCACGAAGACGGCGTATGCTGCATTGGGGACGTGAATATCGTCCACATATTGGCCGCCGCCCCTGAGAAGCCGCCAATCCTCGACGCGCTTGATTTCCCGCCCTCGATACTTCAACTGTCTTAGTACGAATAATGATGCGCTCTAGAGAATTCCAAAGTGTTGGCCCCGCTTAGTTCTGTGCCCGCACGAATGGTCGGAGCAGATCCGCAGGAGCCGCCTTGCTGCGACCAAGGAGCACCCATGTTACGAGTGCAAGCAAGAAGGGGAACATGAGCAGAATAGACGTTGGTACTGCCAACCCCAGTAGCTGACCTTGGTACTGGAGTGCGTCAGCGGCCCCAAACAAGAGCGCAGCCGCGCATACCCACAAAGGATGCCAGCGTCCGAAAATTGCTACGGCAATTGAAAGATAACCGCGGCCACCTGTGATGTTGTCTACGAAGAAACCGCCGGCAGCAACGAGCGACAAGTAGGCACCGCCGAACCCGGCCATTAGGCCCGCAAATGCTACCACGGCGACCCGTATCGACAGGACAGGGATGCCCGCGGAGTCGGCTGCGGTTGCACCCTCTCCAACCGAACGTAAAACGAGACCCGGCGATGTGAAGCGCAAGAAGTACCAAAGAAGAATAGCTAGCAGCAAAGCTCCGTAGATGAAGGGACTTTGAGAAAAAACCCCCCGGCCCAAGATGGGTAGCTCACTCAGCAACGGGATTGCCATAGGGCCTAATACGCCAGCTGGAACCGGTGTGATCTGTGTTGGAATCAGCTCCTCCCGCAGCAGTGTGGTCACACCAAGAGCCAATATGTTAAGGCCAATTCCAGCCACGATCTGATCTGCCCTAAGCACGCCGACGAGAACCCCGAACGCCAGTCCGCACAGGCAGGCCACGCCGGCACCAATCATTGCACCGTACAGCGCCGATCCGGTTGCGCCAGCACCAACCACGGCGGCGAAGGCACCAACCAACATTAACCCTTCGAGTCCAACATTTAAGACGCCGGCTCGTTGCGAAACGACTTCGCCAAGTGCCGCGAGCAGCACCGGCCCAGCGAGGCGGATCGCCGAGGCGAGGAATAACGCGATGATGGTAATTTCGTCCACGTTCACGCGGTCCCACCGCGCATAAGCCGCCATCCCTGCGCGCCTGCCAAGAACAATATTGGCAGCGCTACCATGATGTAAACGAGTGAAGCAGGCACACTGAGGGTGCTCTGCAACGCCGTTGTTCCGTTTTGTATGATGCCAAAATAGATAGCAATGAGCAGAACAGGGATTGGCTCAAGACCGCCAAGGAACGCGATCGCCAAGCCTTCGAATCCAAAGCCGGAACTGAAACCCTCGATCAGCCGGAACTGTACCCCAAGTACTTCTCCGGCTCCCGCCAAACCACCCACGGCACCGGATATCGCCATTGACACGAACATCAGCTGACCTGTCGACAGTCCCTGGAGGCGTGCCGCTTTGGGGTTGAGACCCGTCGCACGCAGCTGTACCCCAAGAGACGTTCGGTAGAGCAAGCACCAAACCGCGGCAGTAGCGGCAAGGGCGATCACAAAACCCAAATGTAGTCGCGTGCCTGGAATTAGTATTGGTAGCCGGGAGGTCTGTTCTATCCTCTCCGACATATTGAAAATGGAATCCGGTGGCTGAAGCGGTCCCTCCACCAAATAGGCGACAAGAAAGATTCCGATAAAGTTCATCATAAGCGTTACGATGATCTCGTCGGCGCCGCGCCACAACTTGAGCAAGATCGCGAGCATGGCCCACGCAGCACCAAATGCCATTGCGGAGAGGACAGCGAATGCGATGTGCAGCGGAGGAACGATTTGACCCACCATTGTGCCAGCGAGCACGGCACCAATCGCCCCTAGTTGAAGCTGGCCTTCACCGCCGAGGTTAAACACTCCGCAGCGCACGGCGACGATTGTGCCGAGGGCTACGAACAAACGCGGTGTTGCGAATACGAGTGAATCGCCTAAGCCTCGAAGTGAACCGACTGATCCTTGGATAACTACAATAAGCGCCTGCACGGGCGAGACGCCAATAATCGTTACTGTCAACGCGCCAGCGAAAATGCTAGCGGCAATGGCGCCCAAGACAATAAGTGTGTTGCTGCCTGGTCGGCTCGGCCGCACAAGCCGAGCCAGAAATGTCGCGCGGACACGCCTGAGCTGCGAGATGGATTCCCTCAAGCCGCCTCATCTGACCGAACACCTGTCATCCAGCGTCCGATTTGCTCGATAGAAGCGTTTTGCCTTGAAGTCTCGCCGGCGATCCGACCTCGATAAAATACGATGATGCGGTCACCCATACGAATCACTTCATCAAGGCTGCTTGAAATGAGCAGAACTGCGGCGCCAGCATCCGCGGCGGTCGAAATCTGTTGGAGGATTTCCTCAGTTGCACCGACGTCCAGGCCCCGCGTCGGCTGATGAGCGAGCAGGACCCCGGCGCCGTCCCGAAGAGCACGCGCTAAAACTACTTTTTGTTGATTTCCACCGGATAGCGTTCTTACCGCTACATCAGAACTTGAGGCACGTATGTCAAAGCGCTTCAGCAATGAGATCGCAATGGATCTGATGGTCTTACGGTTGAGCCAGCCGAATTCGGCGTATGGTTGGCTGTCAATGCAATCAACCACCAGGTTCTCGGCCACAGTTAGATCCAGTACCAGTCCTTCTGAGTGACGATCCTCAGGGACAACCCTAAGACCAAGTTCCGCCGAGTGCTTTCGGTTACGCGGTTGGCCCTTTAGGCCGCCGATTGCCACCCGACCATCCGTTGGCCGACGCAAGCCCGATACAATTTCGAACAGCTCGCGCTGACCGTTGCCCTCGACCCCAGCAATAGCCATGACTTCACCGCCGTGAACCTTTAGTGTTACATCGTTAAGGCCGGTTGAAAACGTTGAGCCAGGCAGGGACACATGGTCAATCTCGAGCAGCAGCGGCCCTAAATTAGCGTTTGATTCGCTCCGCAAATCGCCGGCGGATTTGAACTCCCGACCGACGATGAGTTTAGCTATCTTCTCCCGAGTAATGTTCTTGGTCCACCCAGAGCCCACGATCTGCCCTAACCGGAGCACCGAAACATAATTGCTAAACCGAAATACCTCATCAAGGTGATGCGTAATTAAAACAATACTACGCCCTTCAAGTGCTAGGGAAACAAGCACCTCGTACAGGCGCTCCACCTCGTCCGGGTTCAAAACTGTTGTGGGTTCGTCTAGGATTAATACACGTGCGTCCTGGTAGAGAGCCTTGAGGATTTCAACACGTTGTTGACCGGCCAAGGGTAGCGAGCCGACGATGGCGTTGGGTTCGACATCAAGTCCATACTGGCGTGAGAGTTCTACGATCTCCATAGCGACTCGCCGAGGCGCAAGGCGCAATCCCGCGTCGCGAAAACGACCCAAGATCAAGTTTTCCGCCACTGTTAGCCGAGACACCAGTTTGAAATGCTGATGTACCATGCCGATGCCGTTGGCAATCGCGTCGGCTGGTGTGCTATGGCGGACTAATCTGTTGCCAACAAAGATCTTCCCCTCGTCTGGCTCGACAAGCCCAAAGAGGATGTTCATTAGCGTCGTCTTACCTGCGCCATTTTCGCCGACAAGCGCGTGGATCTCACCCCCATAAAGGGTGAGATCCACCGTTCGGTTGGCGATAACTCCACCCTGAAAACGCTTTGTGATTCCCTCAAGGCGAGCGAGTGGCTCTCGTTCGTCAGGCACTTCAGCGGTTACTCATTCACTTTGATCGTGCCTTCGCCAATACCGTGAAACACTTTCATGACTTTTTCCTCGACATCTGGCGCAACATGCTGGAAAGGCTTATTCATAGTAAAGTCGCCAGTATCGATGTTCAGTTGGACGATCTGGCCGTTGAGTTTACCCTGAGTAAAAGCCTCGCCGATCTCGTCGAATGCACCCACGTAATCTAGAAGCGTGCTTGTAACAATTGACTTCGGATAAGAGGCACTTTGGTCAATATACTCTCCCATAGTCAACTTGCCATTCTCCTCTGCCGCTTGTTGCACGCCAGCGCCAGCGGTGTCAGCAATCGGGATCAGAAAGTCGGCGCCGCGCTCGATCGCTTGGAGGCCGATCTCCTTCCCCTTGGCGACATCGGTCCAAGATCCAATGTAGCTGACATCGATCTTGATGTCTGGGTTTACACTCTTTGCACCGCGCGAGATGAACTTGATCGTTTCTTTGGTCGAAGGGATTGCCTCACCTCCGACCAATGCGATGTGGCCAGATTTGGAGGTTGCACCTGCAAGTACGCCAAGAACGTAACCGTATTCGTCCCAATTCATCGACCAGGCGGAGTAGTTCTTCAAGTCTTTTGTCGTATTAGCCCAGCTGTAAAGGACGAATTCGGTGTCCGGAAACTCAGGGGCGACCTCCCAAATTGCCGACGCGTACCCCCCACTATGGGTGATGATGAGATCGTATCCCTTGGAAGCGAGATCACGCAGGATGGCTGGCGCTTTTTCGTAGGTAGCGTGCTCGACGTGTGAGCACTGGAAGTTGTACTTCTCGCACATTGCTTTGAACCCGGCATATCCTCCCGGATCCCAATTACCCTGACTGACGGACTGCGTGAAAAGGCCGCCAACTCTGGCTTGGTCTGCTTGCGCGACACTACCAAAGCAAATAGCGACCATGGCAAGAGATAGAAGAGTGGCACAGGCAAGCGACCATATCGCTCTTGGGCGCCGGCAAGTACTGCGCTCTCGGATGTCCGTACTTGAAGTCCACATGGTTACCTCCCTCGACGTATGATTGGGTAATAGGCTCATAGTGTAGTTCTAACGCTGGCACGCTTTAGTACTCGAAGGGATTAAGCGACCCTCGATCTGGAACGTTCTTCGTGTAACCACACCAAGCTGGTGCGGACTAGCGAGGAGACACCAGCAATACACAATCATCGATGCCAGTATCCTTCCATTGCACGCGTCGTCGCGTCTATGGTGCTCTGTTGCCACAACGTCAATTCCCGCGCACCGGCACCATCAAGGAACGGCTCGAAGGGATCTTCGTGTGCATTGCTAACATCAGCAATCGCTTCGATGAGCGCCAACCAGCAGAAAGGGGCATACTGGTGGCTGTAGCCACCTTCCTGCGACATGACGAGCCTGCCGGAACACAGTTCACGAGCGAGATCACGCAAACGCGCGCCGATGGCACGAAAGCCGCGTGCGGTAACGGCTAGACGCGCCATGGGGTCGTAGTAGCTCGCATCCACGCCGCAAGCCACTAGGATAAGTTCAGGTTGGAATGCGCGAAGCGCTGGCGAGACGATTTGGTCAAATCCGTAGAGATAACCCTCATCACCGGTGCCAGCCGGCAGGTTGACATTCAGATTGTACCCGATCGCATCGTCCGCGCCCAGTGACGAGCTGTCTCCTGTCTCGACCGGGAACAATCTGTCCTGTTGAATCGAGATCGTTAGAACGCTCGAGTCGGCGTAAAAAATTGTCTCGGTCCCGTTTCCATGATGCGCATCGATATCGACGATTGCAACGCGCCTAAGCTTGTAGTCCGATTGAGCGGCGCGCGCCGCAATAGCCACGTTGTTGAAAATGCAAAAACCCAAGCCGGTATCCCGTGACGCGTGGTGCCCCGAACGGCGCGTCATCGCGTGGGCGTTCTCAACCAGTCTCTGCATAACGAGATCCAGCGCCGTGAGGGTCGATCCGGCACTGAGGATTCCAAGCTCGTAGGATCGCGCATCCATAGGTGTATACCCGCAGCCGGCGTCTCCGCCGCCGGCTGTTGAAACCCCTTGCATCCGCTCGATGTGCTCGGCCGAGTGGACCCGTGTGAGCTCGTCTAGGTTGGCTTCGCGCGGCGCGCGAAGTGTCAATATTTCGTCCAGACCTGCGGCACTGATAACGTTCCTGGTACGAACAATCCGGGTGGGGTTATCGATATGGAGATCGGACTCGACGATACCAGCGGGGGGAATGTAGAGAGCGGCTTCCCCCATGTCGTGGATGCCAAAGCGATCATCCCAGACAACCGCTGTGCTCACCGCTGGTTCAACCTCCCTGTCGTGTCGAGGTGTCTTGTCGACGGGCTGGTTCGCTGACCGCCGAGGCGCAGCGCATGTTAGAGCACCGCAGGCGGCATCAACTCTCAGTCACCCCTTCCCCGTTTCAGCTTTCTCGCAGCTTGCATTCTTTACGACAAGCTTTTGTTTTCAGATGTTACAAATACAACTATGAGATTGTCAAGCTCATGGCATGAGTAGGTGCTTTTTCGATTACTCTCAATACGCAACCCGCGTGCGTGGCGTAGATCTCCGCCGCAATCGACTCAATTGATGACGGCGGATGACTGGGAACGCCGGGCAAGAGATAGACCAATTGCGTTGAGTTCCTACCTATAGCGCGTGCTCGTCCAGAAATTCCAAGACAGCCTGATTAAAGGAATCGGGGATTTCCCAAATGAACCCATGCCCTCCCCCCTCGAGCACACGTAGATTCGAATTGGGGATACCCCGGAGCAAAGCGTCGGCGTCGGATCGTGGGTTGAGCCACTCCTGATCGCCCATGAGAACCAACGTTGGCACTTTGATTTCACCTATGACGTCCGTCGTATCGTGCTCCTCGATAGCCCGCACATGGCCTTCGAATGCGTGATCGGGCATCGGGTGTGCCGGCGGTTTCCCCAGATTGTCTATCAGCTCGGAGAGATGCTCAGCAAAGTAGTCGTGGGTGAAGGAGATGAGTGGGCCAATAGCGCTTGCCGCCGCGGGACCAAAATTCCTGTATAGGTAGGCACCGGCCTTCAGGCTGTAGAGATTCAGTGCGTTTGGCGTCGCTGCTGATGACGCAAGCACGATCGAGGCGACGCGACCAGGGTATCGGGCGGCCAAATCCTGCGCTATACGTCCGCCCATCGAGTATCCGAGGACATGAGCTTGAGACGCGTCAAGGTGGTTCAAAAGTTCGATAGCGTCATCAGAAAACTGCTGTATCGAATAGCCGTCTTGCGGTTTCTCCGATCTCCCAACTCCACGGTGATCGTAGACGATTGTCCGATATCGAGCTGAAAATGCCGGTAGTTGAAGGGACCACGCGCCGCAATCGTCTCCAAATCCCATCAGGAGAAGGAGCGGAAAACCAGACCCGTGCTCTTCGTAATACAGTCCTACTCCATTGATTTGCGCGGTTGGCACTTCAAGCGCTCCTTACCTTGGGTAGGACGTCCGTCACGAGAGCTTTCGTCATCGCTACCTTGTCCTTCGTCAGCAAGAAGATGTTGATGTGGCGGACACCCGCTTCGATAATCTTGTTTATTTGTGCGATCCACACGCTGGCTGGACCCGCCACGGTAAACGCATCGATCATGTCGTCGGTTACATAGCGCAATGCTTCTTTCGCATCGTCAAAGTGTCCACCCGAATAGGCCTGCCTAATTCGCTGAATCGTATCTGAATGAATCCCGACAATTTCGGCGTAATGTGGCGCCGTTTGTGGAAACCAAGCCGCCATAGGCCGGCACTCTTCGCGAGCGAAATCTTCCTCATTGTTCAACGAACCGTAGATGGTGCAACCAACATCGAGCGTGCTTAGGTCCCGCCCCGCTTTCTTGGCACCGGCCTCAATGTGATCGAGGGCGTAACGAACGCAGGAGGGGTGCAAGCCGCTTAAGAAGAGGATGCCGTCTGCCAACTCTCCCGCCATCTGAAGCATGCGCGGCCCGGATGCAGCCATGTATATGGGGATCTCCGATGGCAGCCTGAACGACATGCGCGCATTTCTGAGAGTAAACGTTGGCCCTTCCAAACTAATCGTTTCGCTCTGCTGTAGAGCACGAATTACTTCAATCATTTCTCGCACGACGGCCACGCGTGCCATGCGATATCCCAATTCCATGACCGGTCGATCACCCGTTGCAACTGCGATTATGCCGCGCCCGCTCGAAAGCTCGTGAACCGTGGCCATGGCGTTGAAATTGATCGCCGGGTGCCGGGTGTAGGGGTGTGTGCAGTTGGGGCCCAGAAGCATGCGCTCCGAGTTCATGGCTGCTAAGGTAAGGTATGAGTAGACATCACGCGCGTGGAGCGAGGAATCGCAAACCCACAGGTAATCGAATCCCCCGTCGTCCGCTGTCTGTACTATCTGCAAGAAGCGATCCGGGGGTTCGACCGCCATCGTCGTGATCCCAAAACGGATCATCGTAGCTTTCCCCTATGGGCCGTAGCCTAGATGTCGTTGCCAGGGAGGTTGTTCATTCGGACTTGCGGTTGAAGCTGTGAGTTTGGACACACGACAGCTTTGCCGGGGGCCGCGGATGAACGTCCACAATAATGCCCGCATAAAGGTCCATGGTCGATACCTTTCTCTGCGAACGCGTCTGCCGGCAAGGGTGGCGGGTCCGCGACGACGACGCTGCCGGCGGGTATGGAGGCAGCGCGTTCGTGGGGTTTGTTGCCTCGATTGCGCCCTAACCGATGACTCCTACTTGCTGGACAACCGAGCCTCAGGCACGAGCGCTTGAGTTGCGGTCAGGGCGTTGATTTGGACGGCGCGTTCGATATCCGAAATCTCCAAATACTCGTCGGGCATATAGACTGGCTCACCGCCCGGACCAAAGATAACTGTCTCCACAAGCTTGCCAAAGCTCGCCGTATCTCCGAGCCACGACCCTCCACGCAGAACCGGCGGTCTGTTCATTACTCTCTCCCAGGCCGCCTTCATATAGCAAACAAGTTTCGCGTCGACCGGGACGATGAAACCGTCCTTCGAATCCGCCAGCATTATCTCGACTTCGATATCTGGATCCTCGGCTTGAGCTTTGCTGACCGCCTCTTCCAGCAAGGCACGAACGAGATCTGCAGACACACCCGGTTGGGGCCGCGTATCCACCCGTATTGTACAGCGATCCGGAATCATGGAGGGGCCGCCTGGGAATAGTCCGCCATATATGCGGCCCACAGCGATGTACAGTTCGTCGCCCACAAGATCCTTCAGCACCGGATCAATATCCGGGTAGAACCGAATCGCAGAAACGTTTTTTACGACAGGCATAATTTTCTCGATCGCGTTGATCGCCTTGTCCTTGTGGCAGGTGTGTGCCGACCGCCCGATCGTTGAAATGTCAAAGTAATAACGCCCTCGGTGAGCAACATAAATCTGCATGTCGGTCAGCTCGCCCAGGACAGCATAGTCGAACGTGTGCCGGTCAAATAATGCAATGCTACCCTTTTGCGCGCCCATGTGGTCGGCGACCGCAGCGAATGTCATTGTGCCGCCAAAACTGAGCCCAGCCTCAACGATTGCTTTCATAGCCGCTATCTGGCAAGCGAGCCCTGCCTTCATGTCCATAATCGCGTGACCATACACGCGGGGGCCCTCGCGCTCACCGCCAAAGGGATCGCGTGTCCAGCCCTCACACACTGGTTTGGTATCCATATGCCCTGTAAACAGAAACCGTGGACCTGGCTGCGAGCCCTCGATCTCCCACAAGACGTTCTTGCGTCCAGGCTCGACCTCCTCCTGCCAAACGGAGCCAACATCAAGCTGACGCAGTATTGCCTCAAGCGCGTTGGCGATCGGCCCTTCGTCCCCAACGACACTAGGGATTCGGACAATTTCTTGGGTCAACGAGACCGCAAAGTCCGTGTCTACTCTGTCGAGAACCCTATTGAACGTTTCGTCGCTCATTTCCATGGGCTTCTACGATCTGCTCCCTGGGCTTCTACGACCTGCGCCGTTTCCCCTCCCCAGCTGCAGGCCCACCGTAAACTTGTATCGGTCACCACGATAGAAGGCTTGGCTACAATAAATCGGCAAACTCCGTCTCCCGTGAAGGAATCGCTCCACAAGGAGGATTGGGGGGCCGACATTCACCTTAAGGTGGGACGCGACTTCAATATCGGCAACGGCCGGTTCGATCGTTTGAGCTGCGCGCTCGATTGGGATGTTCTTTCGCTGCCTCAGCAGAGTCGTGACTGGAGTCTTTTCAATGTCCTCGGCCTCAAGATTGCGCACAATCTCATAAGGAACAAGCGAAACCAAGTAAGTGAGCGGTTGTTCATAGTAATATATGAGCCGCTTAACCGCCACAAGAGGGTCCGCTACCGCCAAACGCAAGCGAGTCTTTAGGCCAACTTCGCCGAGTGTGGTCTTGATTTCGAGCACGTCCACTTGCATGTTCGGCCCGTATTCCAAGAGTCGCTCGATAAGGTCGCTTACCTCGGGTTCAGGCTTGTCTCCCAATTGAGTCGATACGAATGTACCGCATCGAGCCTTCCGACTGAAAAAACCTTCCCTCGCCAGATTACCAAGCACGCCCCGGATTAGAGTACGGCTGACCTGAAACTCTTTTGAAAGCTTGGGCTCGGAGGAAAACACCTCGCCAGGCTGGTATTCGCTACGGATCCGTTGCCTGAGAATCTGCTCGATCTTAACTGATTTTGGCAGACTAGTCGGCGAAACTTTGATCGCCGCTTCTGTACGATGTTCCCTCACAACCCAGCTTGCTCCCGAAAAGGACAATCTCTTGTTTCAAGTAATAACAAGAAGATGTATTGTCAAGCGCTTCTTCGGATTTGTACGTTACGTTGGCTGAGCTATGGCACATATTAGTAATGGAAGATAAGGTGCAATGTTTCATACAGGGGACTACCGAAGCGCTGCACGCGTATTGGGTTGAATCATCGACTCGTAGGTCGGTGAAACCTTCGTCAGCAACAAATCGAATAGACCCTAATAGCATCGGTATTCGGTCCGACTTCACAGTGTAAGTTACCGCGCACCGTAGCCGAACGTTAACACCTCGAAGCGCACGAGTTGCGCCCCATGTATGCCGGTTTCACCGAGGAGGGGGATCCGCGCTGCGACGCAAGTGCGCTTACTCTCGCGTTACCAATTCGGTAGCAAGTCCCCGAAATCGATTCTTAGGCAATGAATCTCTGCTGCCGTTCAATGCTACAAGACCGGCGCCTCGCTTGACTTGGTGTTCAATTCTGCGATCTAGTTCCGGTTCATGCTCAACGAGCAAAGAGTAAGCGTCTCCCGGCTGTTGCATCAGCGCTCAATGGCAACGTGGACAGCCGCCATCAGCCATCCAATGGTCTATGAAATCGGTGCCGGGACGTTGCCGCATGAAAAATTCCGTCGGTATTTTGAGCAGAACATCCTCTACTTAGAGGACTACGCCCGGTCGATCGCCCTGATCATCGGAAAAGCGTCGGATCAGTCAGCTCTCTCGAGTCTCACACGCTTCCTGTCACACATCGTCGAAAATGAAATTCCGGCCAACTCGCGATTCCTCGAGCGGTTGGGCGGCAACCCACAGGAGATAGATCCCATCGACACCATGGGGCCAGTCACATATGGATATACTCGGCATCTTCTGCACGTAACCCAACAGGGGGACTGCGCCGAAGGACTCACCGCTGTTCTGCCTTGCCCGTGGAGTTATGGGGAGCTGGCCAAACCACTTGCCGAGGCCCTTCCCGATAACCCCATATACGCAGAGTGGATCCGGATGTTCGGTGACGACGAATACGACGATCTCGTCGGGGAGACAACGGCATTATTGGATCGGCTTGTGGATCCGAATGACACGAAGAAAATGCGTGTTCTGTCCTGGATCTTCGAAGTCTCCACACGTTTCGAAGTGGAGTTCTGGGATATCGCCTACGGCGAAATCAAGCAAATGGAGACTTAAGAAAATGAAAGCCGCAAGGATCCATGAGGATCTTAGCCTTCGTATTGAGGATACAGAGACACCCAGCCCGGGGGCGGGAGAAGCGCTGGTGAGGGTACATGCTGCCGGCGTCTGCGGAACGGATCTTCACATCCTCGACGGTATGATAAAGCCCGACGCCTACCCGATGACCCTCGGTCACGAAGCTTCAGGTGTCGTAGAGGCGGTTGGCGCTGGCGTAGATCTCGACGTAGGAACAAGGGTCGCATTGTATAACAAAATGTTCTGCGGCTCCTGCGAACAGTGCCGCAATGGGCGTCAAAATATCTGCGATGATGAGCCGGGGCAGCTTGGATTCAACCGCGATGGCTGCGATGCCGAATACGCTGTTCTCCCCGCTCAGAACTTGGTGCCGATCCCCGACGCGGTCGACTTCGGCACCGCCGCCGTACTTACCTGCGCCGGAATGACCGCAATACACGCCACCAGATTATCCCACTTGCAGTTCGGAGAAACGGTAATCGTTCACGGCATTGGTGGGGTCGGCATACTTGTTGTTCAAGTGGCCAAAAGGGCCGGCGCTATCGTCTTGGCGGTCGCCGACTCAGAGGAGAAACTGCAGCTGGCGCGGGATCACGGCGCGAGCGACGGTGTCGCGGTGGTGGATGATGGAGGATACGACAGCTTACCTTCAACCATCCGCGACCTAACCGGTGGCAGAGGGGCCGACGCATATTTCGAACTCGTCGGGACGCAGAGGACAATGGTTGCTGGAATCCGGTGTCTCGCCAAGCATGGTCGATTTGTTTCGACCGGGTACACTGAGGAGTATTTGAACATCCACCCGATCGAACTCATCCTGTCGGAGGCATCGATCGTGTCCTCGGTAGCTGCCACCAAACAAGACCTAACGGATGCCATCCGCCTCTTCGCCGAGGGCGAGATGACGGTTCCGATATCGAGGCGCTATCCCCTTGAGGGCGCGATGGAGGCGCTTGCGGCGCTAAGAAAGCGCGATGTCATAGGTCGCCAGATACTCGAGCTTGGCTAGCTCGATGAAGATAGGAAGGGGCAATGTCCGTTGAGACTGTGGACCGTTGCACCGACTTCTTGAAGAAACCGCTTGGGCTCTCATGTTGGCCAATTTAATTGAAAACGCCCATGCAAGAAGCAACTCCGCAACGAGAGGGAATTTGGCAGTGACCCCGGTAGCGACACAGCGAGAAGTCGATCTAACCGTGCAAGCAGTCTGGCAGGACCCTCTCCGCTTAGCACTGCGTGCCTCCGACACAACGAGCCTTGCTCCTCTGGACAATTTGGTCGGCGGACCGGAGATTATCCCGCGCTTCGAGCAGCACGACGCAATCAAGAACGGCGTTGTCGGTGCCGGCATCATCGCCGCTGCCGACCTGCAGAACCGCATCCCCGAGCAGCTTACCGGCAACCTGTAGCGGCGGCGTGGTTAGGTTTCGACCGTGGCAACGTTCAGCGAACTTTCTACCTGGAGGAGGCGACGCGCTGGCAGCGCTTCAAGCGCGACCTGAGATTGATCAAATTCATGATCAATATGCTGTGGCGCTGGGCCACCGCCGGCCGCAAGGTGCGGATCGCCTACCGCCGGGCGCAGGCGAACGGCGGTACGCTGTGGCTCGACGACCTCGATCCCTTTAGACGGCGGTCTTCGTCATGAAGCTCTACGACACGCCGGCGGCGGAGTACGCGTTCGCCTATCGCGAGCAGCCGATCTCGGGCAACGAGATCAACGGCCTCGGCGTTACCGAGCCGATGCGCGCAAAATACGTGTTCCACTGCATGGAACACGGGCCGTTCCCGTGGTTCGGACTCAACCTGTTCTTTGCCATGAACGCCTCGCTGGGAATCGTGCTTGAGCAACTCCGCTACCGCTGGTATGCCCGCAAATCCAAAGGGCCGGTGGCCAAGCGCCAAGTTGCGGTCGAGGATCCGACTGCCATGGCCGCGCACATCAAGGCCAAGGCCAAGGAGTTCGGCGCCGGCGTCGTCGGCATCACCGAGCTCACCGACGATGCGCTGTTCGAAGGTACCGAGCTGCCCTACAAATACGCGATCTGCATCGGCTGCCCGATGCGGCGCAAAGAGATGGTGCATGTCCCCCACGCCCGGGCCGGCCGCGAGGTGATTCGCACCTATGGCGATGTCGGCAAAGCGGCGATGAAGCTCGCCGAATACATCCGCGCGTTGGGCTGGCCGGCCTATGCGGCCGCGCTACCCTCGTCCAATGATCTGCTGCAAATCCCGCTGGCAATCAAGGCAGGGATCGGCCAGCTCGGTAAGCACGGTTCGATGATCTGCAAAGAGTATGGGTCCAACTACCGGCTATCGACCGTGGCGACCAACCTGCCGCTGGTCCTCGACCACGAGGAAGACATCGGCGTCGACGATCTGTGCCTGACCTGCCGCCGCTGCACAATCGACTGCCCACCCGGCGCGATTTCGGACAGCAAGCAGATGGTCCGCGGCGTCGATAAATGGTATGTCGATTTCGACAAGTGCGCGCCGTATTTCTCGACGACCTACGGCTGCGCGATCTGTCTCGAAGTGTGTCCGTGGAGCGAGCCTGGCCGGGGGCCGCTGCTGTCGCAGAAAATGCTCGCCAAACGCGAGGAGCGAGCGGCTGCCGCGGAGTAGTCAGCCGCAGCTGAGGCGAGAACGAGCTCGCTGGGCGCAAGGTCGGAACCGGTACGGACACCACGCGCGAGGAAGGGGCGCCATGTCGCTGCCAAAGCGCCTGTGAACAGCGCCTTGCTCAAGGTGCAAGCATGCTCGCCGTATGAACAAGCTGTTGTCGATCGCCGCTTCGCGTTCGACGCGTGCGACCAAACGACCAGGTTCGTGACCGGCCCATCCCGCATCGTCGATTAAAATGAACCCGTTGTTCTGGGGTTTCGCCAGCGCCGCCTGCTGGGGCACCTCGAATTTCGTTGCGCGACTTTCCGGCCGCGCTATCGGTGCCTTGAATTCCCTGTTGGCGATGAGCGTGGTCGGCGTGCTTGGCATGAGCATCTGGCTGTGGCTGCGCCAAGCACCGCTGATATGGGATCCGTCCGGCCTCCACTGGTTGGTCCTGATCGGTCTCGGCAACGCTGGCGGGATGCTGTGCCTGTATGCCGGCCTGAGCCGCGGCCCGGTTTCGATCGCGTCGCCGATGGTTTCAAGTTCGCCGGCGTTTGTCGTCGCAGGCGGGTTGTTGCTCGGTATCGTGCCGACGACCGTTCAGTTGATCGGGATGGCGGGCATCCTGATCGGCGTGTGGATCGTCGCGCGATTTGCTCATTCCGAATCCGGCCTGCGCACGGGTGATCGTGGCATCGGACTGACTGTGGTCTACGGGCTGGGAGCGGCGATCTTTTTCGCCGCAACGCTGTACATGGCTCGCGAAGCGGTGCCCGTCTACGGCGCGGTGCAGGCGACCTGGGTCGGACGCGGACTGAGTCTAATCGTTCTCGGGGCCTTCATGCTGGCGACACGGACGCGCATAGCGCTCCCCGTTAGATGGTGGCCGGCTTTGATCGCGCAGGGCGTTCTCGACACGGCAGGAATGATTGCGATCTTCAGCGGCAGCGTCGGCGGCGGGGCGCCGCTCGCATCGGTCGGTGCGGCGCCGGTTTCCATCATCGTCGTGATCCTCGCTCGGATTTTCCTGCGCGAGCCAATCCCACCGATCCGGTGGTTCGGCATCGCGCTCGTCGTCGCTGCCGGGGCGACGCTCGCTTACCACACTGCGGGCTAGATCATTTTTAGTCTGACGGAATCTTTAGGGATTCCCAAAGGCTTAGAAATTTAATTCAAGATAGGGGCTGGTGAAGGAGGCCAACCTTCATGACATGACCGCTTTCTGATGATTTGCGCCGTCGTGTGGTTCTGGCGGTAGATGGCGGGATGTCGCGGCGGGCAGCGGCGAGACGGTTTGGCGTTACTGTATCGAGCGCGATCAGGTGGGTTCAACCGTGGTCTCGAACGGACAGCTATCGGCCGCGTCGCCAGGGGGCGACCGGCGCTCGCAGCGGATTGAGACGCATGGCGGGGACGATCCTGGCGCTGATCGAAGAGAGCCCGGACATGACGCTGGCGAAGATTGCGGCTCATCTGCATAGCGCGCACGGCCTGCGGGTTTCGCAGAGCACGGTGGGGCGTTTCTTCAAGCGGCGCGGCACATCACGTTAAAATAACCCGCGCACGCTAGCGAGCGGCAGCGAGCTGAAGTGCGGCAAGGACGGCAGTCCCGTTCCGCCGTCCAACCCGCTCCTCGATGCGGACAAGCTGATCTTCATTGACGAGACCGGCGCGTCAACCAGGATGTGGCGCTGCTGCGGTCGTTCTCTGCGGGGGCATCGTTGCCGGGCGCCGGTTACGCCGGGGACTGGAAGACCACGACCTTTGTTGGTGCCTTGAGGCGCAAGGGCATGACCGCGCCCATGGTGCTCGACGGCGTTATGCACGCAGCCGCCTTCCTCGCCTATGTCGAGCAGGTGCTGGTGCCGACGCTCAAGCCCGGCGAAATTGTGGTAATGGACAATCTGCCCGCCCACCGCAGCGCCGGCGTCCGCAGCGCCATTCATCAAGCCGGTGCCGAACTGCGCGTCCTGCCGCCCTGCTCACCCGACTTCAACCCAATCGAAATGGCTTTTGCCAAGTTCAAGGCACACCTCAAAGCCAAAGCCGCACGAAGTGTCCGAGAAATCCGGGACGCCATCGCCCAAGCCACTGAAAGCTCCACACCCGATGAATGCCAAAACTACTTCGACGCCGCAGGATATAGGCGCGTATGATCAGAAAACGCTCTGGAAATCCACAGAGAGCCTTGCTCTTAGAGAACCCTGCTTCCTCCTCAACCTTGGGTCGGAATCACTCCAAACCACCAAGTGTTGGCGATATCGGCTCCGGTCACATTCGAAGCGATGAGTTCTGAGGATAATCGATGATTACGCTCTACGAGTTGGGGAATTCGGTATGCTGCCAGAAGGTTCGTATTGTGCTGTGCGAAAAGGGCCTCGATTGGCAGTCCGTCGAGGTCGATCTCTTTCGTAGTGAGCAGTACCAACCAGATTACCTCAAGCTCAATCCCAAAGGTGTTGTTCCGACCGTCGTCCACGACGGCCAACCGATTATTGAATCGACTCTCATCTGCGAGTACTTGGACGACACATTTCCTGAACCACCCCTCAGCCCCGCCGATCCGTTGCTGCGATCGCGAATGCGGTTGTGGAGCAAAGCGGTTGATGAGGGGCTGCATGAAGGCGTCACCGATATCAGCTTTTCCGCCATGTTCCGCGAGCGTATGAAGAACATGCCCGAGGAATTGCGCGAGGCGCGCTTTCGCAATATCGGCGACCCGCGCCGTCGCGATCGGTTCAAGTCAACATACGAGTTGGGTGAGCGCTCGCCGTTCGTTCTGCATGCAGTCGCCGCTTACGAGAAGGCTTTCAAGACGCTCGAAACCACGCTCGAGGATGGTGGACCTTGGATCCTCGGCGATAGTCCGACGCTGGCCGATATCAACCTGATGCCTTATGTCGCTCGGCTCAACTATCTTGGCCTACTCGGTATCTGGACCGCTAAACGACCACGGGTGTTGGACTGGTGGCAACAAGTCCAAGGGTGGCCGAGCTTCGTTGCAGGACTTAGCAAACCCGTAACCGAAACCGAGGTCGAAGAGATGCGCACACACGGCCTAAAAATTCGAAACAATCTGGCAGAACTGCTCGCAGGGGTGCGGCGCGGTGGGTTCGGCTCTTAAGGCCGCAGCCATGTCCGCAATTGGAAGTTGTTCCGACACCCCGAAATGTCGTGGCGCAGCCAATTCGAGACGTTACGCCGGCAAATAGGGACTATCTCGCAAGTGCCCGGGGCTCCCTATGGTGTACGGGGCCACGCTGCCGCCATAGCTCTGGGGCCTGCGGCCAGAACGTCACCGAGGTTTACACCGATGCGGTGCCAATTACGCTTGCCCGGCACCCGGAAACGTTGTTTCCAAACGAAAAAATGGCGACCCCAACGGGATTTGAACCCGTGTCGCCACCTTGAAAGGGTGGTGTCCTAGGCCAGACTAGACGATGGGGTCACCGGACCCGATCTTACGGGCGGCTGTGATCTACCGGCAACCCGGGCTGAAATCAAGCGACTTTAGCGCTCACGCCCAGGCCGCGTCCGCGATGCGGAACTCGATGCTCCGCACCCCCTGCCACCAATTGTCGCGCAGTTCGCCGGCCAGGTGCAGCTTGCGGCCGTCGCTTCCGGTTAGCGCGTCGCCGAGCGGCGACTCGCCGGCTCCGAAAGCGATCGCTTTGAGCCGCCGCCGGTCGCCGCCGGTGAGGATGCAGCGCACATGGTTGGTGCCGACCACATCTGCCCGCACCACCCTGGCATCGGCGATCGCGAAGCGCGGCGCGGGATTGCCCGACCCGTAGGGACCGGCCCGTTCGAGCTGGTCGAACATGTCGAGCGAAGCGCCGCCAAGCGCCAGCGCCCCGTCGATCCCCAGGCTGGCCGACGCGTGCGGGTCGAAGCCCGATCGCGCGATCCGCTCCTTGAGGAACTCGCCGAGGACCGCCACCTTGTCGACAGCGACCGTAAGCCCCGCCGCCATTGGGTGCCCGCCGCCATTGATCAGCAAATCCGCCTGGCGCGCCGCGGTCACCGCTGCGCCGAGATCGACACCGGGGACCGAGCGACCCGATCCCCTGCCTATGTCTCCGTCGATCCCGACCACGATCGCAGGTTTGCGAAAGCGCTCTTTGAGGCGGCTGGCGACGATGCCGATCACGCCGGCGTGCCAGCCCGCAGCGGCGACGAACACAAGCGGGTTGGCGGCATCCTGCTCCGCGGCTAGCGCCACGGCCTGTTCTTGGACCTCGGCCTCCAGAGCGCGGCGCTCGGCGTTGAGCCGGTCCAGCTCCTCGGCGATGCTCCGCGCCTCGGCGGCACTTTCGGTGGACAACAAGCGTGCGCCGAGATCGGCGCGCCCGACCCGGCCACCGGCATTGACGCGTGGCCCAAGCACGAAGCCGGCGTGATAGGTGCCCGGCGGCTCGTCGATCCCGGCAATGTCGGCCAGCGCTGCGATCCCGGGATTGCTGCGGCGCGACAGAATCTTGAGCCCCTGTGCGACAAGCGCCCGGTTGAGGCCGGTTAACGGCGCAACGTCGCAGATGGTCCCGAGCGCGATCAGATCGAGCCACCCCAGCAGTTCGGGTTCGTCGCGCTCCGAGTACCAGCCGGCATCGCGCAGAGCCCGGTTGACCGCAACCACCACAAGAAACGCCACTCCCACCGCCGCCAGCTGTTTGTGCGGCGTCGTGTCGTCGAGGCGGTTGGGGTTGACGATGGCATGAGCGACCGGCAGCTCCGGCACCGCCAAATGGTGATCGATCACGATCACGTCGAGCCCCGCCTCGGCCGCTTCGCGCAAGGCATCGAACGCGACGATCCCGCAGTCCAACGTCACGGCGACGGCCGCCCCTTCGTCGCGCAATCGTCGCAACGCCGGTGCGTTGGGGCCGTAGCCCTCGGCCAGCCGGTCGGGAACGTAGAGGCGAGCATCGCTGCCGACGGCACGGAAAAAGCGCAGCAGCAATGCCGCCGACGTTGCGCCGTCAACGTCGTAGTCGGCGAACACCGCAATCCCCTCGCCGCTCGCAATCGCACGCACCAGCCGCGCCGCCGCGTCGTCCATGCCGCGCAACGACGAGGGATCGGGCAGATCGGTCCTGAGCCGCGGCTCGAGGTAGCCCTCACCGGCCTCGACGGGCACTCCGCGGGCCGCCATCACCCGTGCCAGAAGATCGGGGATACCGAGACGCTGCTGCAGGGCCTGCGCGGCGCGCTCATCGTCGAGGCGCGCGCGCCATTGCCGTCCGGTGATCGAGCTGGAGACGTCGAGGAACGGCTTCGCACCCATGCGCCGCAGCCGCTAGTTGCGCCGCTTGCGCTTGCGGGGCTTGGTCTTGAGTTGTTTCGTGTAGTCGTGACGCGCCTTGATCCAGCGAACGGTACCCGACCGCGAGCGCATCAACACGGTCTCCGTCGTGGCACCGTTGGCGAATTTATGCACCCCCTCGAGCATTGACCCGTCGGTCACCCCCGTGGCGGCGAAGATCACGTCGCCATGGGCGAGATCGTCGAGATCGTATGTGCGGTCGAAATCGGTGATGCCGAGCGCAGTGGCGCGGCCGCGCTCGTCGTCGTTGCGAAACGCCAGCCGGCCCTGCATCTGCCCGCCGATGCATTGCAGGGCGGCGGCGGCAAGGACACCTTCGGGCGCACCGCCGATCCCCATATAGATGTCGATGCCGGTTTCCGGCGTGGAGGTCGCGATCACCCCCGCGATGTCGCCGTCGGGGATCAGGCGAACCCGTGCTCCCGCTTTGCGGACCGTGGCAATGAGGTCGGTATGGCGCGGCCGATCGAGGATGCAGGCGACAATGTCGGTCGGTTCGCGTTTCAGTGCTTTCGCCAGATCCCTGATCACCGTTGCCGGGGGAGTGTCAAGGTCGACAATGCCGTCGGGCAGGCCGCCGCCGACGGCGATCTTTTCCATGTAGACATCCGGCGAATTGAGCAAACAACCCTCCGCCGCGAGGGCGACAACCGCGAGCGCGTTGGGGCCGCCCTTGGCCGTGATGGTCGTTCCTTCCAGCGGATCGAGCGCGATATCGACCTTCGACCCGCGGCCGCTACCGACTTTTTCGCCGATATAGAGCATTGGCGCTTCGTCGCGCTCGCCCTCGCCGATCACGACGGTACCGTCGATATTGAGTTGGTTGAGGGCCGTTCGCATGGCATCGACCGCGGCCTGATCGGCGGCCTTCTCGTCGCCCTGTCCCATCAGCTCGAACGCCGCCAGCGCCGCCGCTTCGGTCACCCGCACCGCCTCAATCGCAAGGTGTCGATCAAGCTCCGTCATCCCTGGCATCCATGTGAACGAGCCGGAACGACGAGTCGAGCCATGCCAACAGGTCCCTAGAGCTGCTCGATGCGGATCAGATGTGGCGGCTCAAGCACGGTGTCGAGCCGGTCGATCTTCACCAGTGCGGCGCTCATACTGCGCTCTTCGGTGTCGTGCACCGTCAGCACCACCGGCACGGCTTCGTCGGGCGAGCGCCCATGCTGCAGTAGGGATTCGATGGAAACACGTTCGTCCCTGAGAATGGCGGCAATGTCGGCCATTACGCCGGGGCGGTCAACCACCTGCAAGCGGATGTAGTAGGGCCCGAGATGATGCTCGATCGCGGCGTGCTCGGCGTCGACCAGATCCACCGCCGGAACCGCAAAAGTCGGCGCCTGCAGGCCGCGCGCGATATCGATCAGATCGGCCGCGACCGCCGAAGCGGTCGGACCGGCACCTGCGCCGCGCCCCTCGAAAACGGCGCGATCGACGCGATCGCCCTCTACCACCACGGCATTGAACACCCCGCCGACATAGGCGATCGGCGTGTCGGTTGGGATCATGCAAGGGTGCACGCGCTGTTCGATCCCGTGCTCGGTCTCACTGGCAATGGCTAGGAGCTTGATGCGGTAGCCCAGTTCCTCGGCAAAGGCGATGTCCGTCGGGGTAACGTTGCGAATGCCCTCGACATGTACCGAATCGAAATCGACCACGCAGCCAAACGCCAGACTCGTCAGGATCGCCAGCTTGTGGGCGGCATCGACACCGTCGACGTCGAACGCCGGGTCTTCCTCGGCGTAGCCCAATGCCTGTGCTTCAGCGAGTACGTCGCCGAACTCCGAACCGCTCTCCTGCATGGCGGTGAGAATGTAGTTGCAGGTCCCGTTGAGGATGCCGTAGACGCGGGTAATGCGATTGCCGGCAAGGCTCTCGCGAACGGCTTTGAGTATCGGGATTCCTCCGGCTACCGCCGCTTCGAAAGCCAGCGTGACACCGCCTTTCTCGGCGGCCCGCGCGAGGTCGGTACCGTAATGCGCGATCAGGGCTTTGTTGGCGGTCACGACCGACTTGCCGGCGCCGATTGCGTCCTCAATCAGCTGCTTGGCAATCCCCTCGGAGCCGCCGATCAACTCGACGACCACGTCGATATCGGGGTCGGTGGCCAGCGCGGTAGCGTCATCGACCCAGCGATACGCATCGAGATCGATGCCGCGATCGCGCCTTCGGTCGCGCGCCGACACCGCAACGATCTCCAGTTCGCGACCGCAGCGACGCCTCAACATCGTCGCATGTCGGGTCAGAAGCTCGACGACGCCGATGCCGACAGTGCCGAGGCCGGCGACCGCGATTCGCAACGGCTCGGTCAAGACGCCAGAGCCCGTGCGACCGTATTGGCGTTGCGCTGGCTGTGGCGGGCGAGGAATCGCCTGATGTTACGAACCGCCTGGCGAATGCGCTGCTCGTTTTCGACCAGGGCGATCCGCACATATCCCTCGCCATACTCGCCGAAGCCGACACCCGGCGATACCGCGACCTCGGCCTCCCGCAGCAGTAGTTTGGAGAATTCCAGCGAGCCGAGGTCGGCCAGTGCGGGCGGCAGTGGCGCCCATGCGAACATGGTCGCGGTCGGGCTCGGCACCTCCCAACCGGCCGCACGCAGGCCATTGATCAGAACGTCGCGGCGCGACTTGTAGATGTCGCGGATCTCCTCGACGCAGCTCTGCGGTCCGTTGAGGGCGGCGGTGCCGGCGACCTGCACCGGCGTGAACGCACCGTAGTCGAGATAAGACTTCACCCGCGCCAGGGCGTGGATCATCTCTGCGTTGCCGGTCGCGAAGCCGAGTCGCCAACCCGGCATGTTGTAGGTCTTGCTCAAGGAGGTGAATTCGACCGCGATCTCTTTGGCGTCGGATATCTGCAAGAGCGATGGTGGCGGCGTGTTGTCGAAGTAGATCTCGGAATAGGCGAGGTCGGAAATGATGCAAATATCGCGGTTGCGGCAAAAATCGACGATGCCCTGATAGAAGTCGAGATCGACCGTCTGCGCGGTAGGATTGGAGGGAAAGTTGATGACCAGCGCCCGTGGCGATGGCACAGAGTGGCGTACCGCGCGGGCCAGATTGTCCATAAAATCGTGCTCGGACCCGATCGGCAGCTGGCGGATATTCGCTCCGGCGAGGATGAAACCGTAAGCGTGGATCGGATAGCTGGGGTTGGGAACCAAAATGGTATCGCCCGGAGCAGTGATCGCCTGAGCGAGATGAGCGAGCCCTTCCTTCGAGCCGAGGGTGACGATCGCTTCGGTCTTGGGATCGATGTCGACACCAAAACGGCGCTCGTAGTAATCGGCGATCGCCTTGAGCAAGCCGCGAATGCCGCGTGAGGTCGAATAGCGGTGAGTACGCGGGTCGCGAACCGTTTCGACGAGCTTAGCGACGATATGCGGTGGCGTCGGCATATCGGGATTGCCCATGCCGAAGTCGATAATGTCCCGACCGCTCGCACGCGCCGCCGCCTTCATCGCGTTAACCTCGTTGAACACGTACGGCGGCAGGCGTTTGATACTGTGGAACTCTTCCATATCAACTGTCTTCGCGGCGCCCGCTCCCGAATTGGCGGTTTAGCGCGGCAGCCAGACCCCGCCGCCATGATGGGCGGCGGATTACGATAAACTGAGGTCGAACTAGAACTCCAGATAGACCTCGGCGCGACGGTTCTGGGTCTCGGCGGCGCGCATGGATTCGAAGAAAAGCGGTTCGTTGTCGCTGCGGGCCTCAACGAGGATAACGCTGGATGACACGCCTTGGCGCACCAATTCCCGGGCCACAGCTTGGGCGCGATCCATCGAGATCGAGAAATTAACCAGTTTGTGCTTGTCGATCGTTAGGTTCCGAGTGCGGCTCGAGGCGTGGCCCACGACCCGGATCACGCCGCCGCCATTGGCCTTGTAGCGCCGGGCGATCTCCCCCACCTTGGCGAGTTCGCGTGCAGCGATACGGGACGAACCGTCCGCGAAGTAAACGATCACCGGCTCACCCGACGTCTGGTCGGTCGGTCGCAGGGCGCCCGACACGATCGCGGCCAGCTGGGTTTGGGTTGCGGGCGCCGTGGATGGCGGCAAAGCACCGCCGGCCGCTGCCGACTGCGCCAAAAGCGGCAGCGAATTGACCGGCTGCGCCGGCATCTGGAAGCCTAGATGGGTCGTCGCGTTTGTCACGGCGGCGCCGGATTGGGCGATACGCGCCGCGAATACCTGCTCCACGGTGGTGAGCTGGCCGGGTGACATCGGGGTCGATTGCTGGGGCAGGGTAACCGACGCCGTCGGAACCGCAACCTGCGGCACGGGCGTCGCAGGCATCACGCCGCGCGGCTGAGGCGCTGCCGTCACCGGCATCACAGTGCGCAGTGCGCCGGGTTTCGGTGCTGCGATCGGCTGTGGTCCGCCCTGCACGATCGAAGGAACCGTAATCGGCTTCGGCGCGGCAGCGGCCATCCCCGAAGTCTCGCGTGCCGCGCCGGGCGGCGGCGGCGCGGAAGCGACCTGTTGGCCGGTGCCGCTATCGTCGGTGTAGCGCGCGTTTTGCTTGTCGGCAATCAGTCCCCGAACGATCTGACGACGCTCCGCGGCCGACGAGGTCTGCGGCGCCTGATCCGGAACCGATCCGACGTTTGGGAACGTATCGCCACTTTGTCGCGTTACCAGCTGTTTGTCTTTTTCGCCGGCAAGCGTGGGCGGCGGGGGATCGTCCCCGAACACCGCGTCGTACGCATTCATCGGATTGGCCCAATCGGGAACCCAGGAGCAACCGGCGAGCATAAGCGCGACGGCCAAGGGCGCCCCGATGCTGATCCGCGACCGCGCCGCGGTTCTCGGTACACGCTTCGATCGCAGCAGTGTCATGCCTCCACCTCGCATCAGATTCGATCGTTCGATCCAGACGATACATCAAGAACAGCCGGAATATATAGCGAAGCTGATTCGAAAACGCCACTTGCTGTCTCAAGACCGCGCTGTAACCTAATCATATTTCGGCGAGAATCGGGTTTCGCAGTCACAGGAATGAACGCGCCGGAACCCCGTCCACGAGTTGCTCCCGATAGGCCCCACCCAATTCTGCGTAGTGCCGCGCGGCATCTGCCATGTGGGCCTTTTCGTCATCGGTCAGGTCGCGCATGTATTTGGCCGGGGCACCGCCCCACAGTTCGCCGGCGCCGACCTGCTTGCGCGGGGTAACCAGAGCACCGGCCGCGACCATCGCTCCGGCCCCGACGACGGCATGGTCCATGATCGTCGCCGCCATACCAATGAAGGCGCCATCTCCGATCGCACAGCCATGGATGATGGCACGGTGACCGATGGTGACGCCGTCGCCGATTTCGGTCGACGCGCGGCGTCGGGTGACGTGGACAATGGTCCCATCCTGGATATTGGTCGCCGCTCCAACCCGAATCGATCTGACGTCGCCTCGCAGCACGCACTTAAACCAGATACCGCTAGCGCTGCCGATTTCGACGTCACCGATGACGGTTGCGTCGGGTGCGACGAACGCAGATCTGTCGATACGCGGCACGTGCTCGCCGAACGGAAGGATCAGCGGCTCCGGTGCCTTGGTCTCAGCGGACACGAGCGATCACGTCTGTATCTAGGGAAACAGCGGCGCTTGCTCGAGCGCCATGGTTTCCGGCAAGCCGCAAGCGATGTTCATGTTCTGCACCGCTTGCCCCGAAGCGCCCTTGACCAGATTGTCGATGACCGACAGCAGGATGGCGCGTCCCGGCAGGCGGTCTTCGAACACGCCGATCAGACAGTTGTTCGAGCCGCGCACATGACGGGTTGCCGGCACCACGCCGGCTGGTACGACGTGCACGAACGGCTCCGCCGCGTAGCGGCCGATGAGTGCCTCGCGCAATGCGTCAACGCTGCTGCCGGGTGTCAGGCGCAGGTAAATCGTTGCCAGGATACCCCGGTTAATCGGTATTAGATGAGGCGTGAAGTTGACCGTGATCGGCTTTCCCGCTGCATGGCTGAGCTCCTGTTCGATTTCCGGCATATGTCGGTGGCCGCCGACCCCGTAGCTGTGCACTCCTTCGCTGACTTCGGCGAACAGGCTGGTCTCCTTGGCCCCACGGCCAGCCCCACTGACCCCGGATTTGGCGTCGATGATGATGTCGTCTTGCTCGATCAATCCCTCGCTGAGCAACGGCACCAGCGGCAGCAGCGACGATGTCGGGTAGCAACCGGGACAGGCCACGAGGTTGGCATTCGCGATGTGTTCGCGGGTGATTTCGCTAAGGCCATAAACCGCCTGTTCTTGAAGCTCGCTGGCCCCGTGCGGTTGACCATACCATTCGGCATAAACCTCGGGGTCGTCGAGCCGGAAGTCCGGCGACAGATCAATGATTTTGACGTCGCCACGGATAGAAGCGGCCGGATCCTGTTTGGTCGCAGCGATAGATTCGTCCACGGCCGCGCGACGCTCAACCTGCAGCAGTCCCTTGGCCACCGCGTGGGTGGTGCCGTGCGGCAGCGCGCAAAACACGACGTCGATTTCGGTCCCGGCCCACTCGAGGCCGTCGAGCGATACGAAGTCCGGCAGATCGAGCGAACCTAGATGCGGGAACACCGATGCCACCGATTCGCCCGCGCGACGATCAGCGGTCAGCAACACGATTTCGACCGACGGATGGCGCACCAGAAGCCGCATCAGTTCGCCGCCGGTGTAACCGCTGGCGCCGAGGATCGCGACTCTGAGGCGATTGGATTCGCTGGCCATGGTTCTTCTCTACGAGCTTTTCAAATGGCGAGCCTTGGGGGTCGTCGCCACGCTCAAGCATTGCTGATGGAAAACACGCGTTCCGTCAAGGAACCGCCGATCGCGGATCGTGACATCGATCGCCGACGCACCGCGCGGCGCGCGCGACGGCAACGCCTGGCGAAGGTCTCGGAAGCTTACCGCTTCGAGAACTGGAAGCTTCGTCGGGCCTTGCGCTTGCCGTATTTCTTGCGTTCGACGACTCGCGAATCGCGGGTCAGGAAGCCGCCTTTCTTTAACACCGGTCGCAATGCGGGCTCGTAGTTGGTTAGCGCCCGACTGATACCGTGGCGCACGGCGCCGGCCTGACCCGACAAGCCACCGCCTTTCACCGTGCACCAGACATCGTACTGCCTCTCGCGATCGGCAGCGGCAAACGGCTGGTTAACGATCATCTGCAGCACCGGCCGGGCGAAGTAATTTTCGAACTCGCGGCCGTTGACGATGATCTGGCCGCTGCCCCCCTTGAGCCACACCCGCGCCACCGCGTCCTTGCGCTTGCCGGTGGCGTAGGACCGCCCCTGCGCGTCGAGCTTCCTTTCCTCGGGCTCCAGTTCGGTCGCGGGCGGCGCTTCGACCGCGCGGGTCGCCTCGCCCAGGTCTTTGAGATCCGTCAGCGATTGCCGTTCGTCGGACATTCGTTAGGCACTCCGCTTGTTCTTCGGGTTCAGCGCCGCGATATCCAGCGCGTCAGGCTTTTGCGCCTCGTGCGGATGTTCAGCGCCCGAGTAGACATGGAGCTTGCGCAGCTGCTGGCGCCCCAGCGGGCCCTTCGGCACCATCCGCTGGACCGCCTTGCGAACCAGCATCTCCGCGCGCTGGCTGGTGCGGATCTCAGCCACCGACCGCGACTTGATGCCGCCGGGATAGCCGGTGTGGCGATAGTAGATCTTGTCGGTCTCCTTGCGGCCGGTCACCTTCACCTTGTCGGCGTTGATGACCACCACGTGATCTCCGGTATCCATGTGGGGCGTGTATATCGGCTTATGCTTGCCGCGGATTCGGTTGGCGATCACGACCGCCAGCCGACCGAGCACGACGCCCTCGGCGTCGATCACCACCCACGCCGGCTCGATGTCTCCAAGTTTCGCCGAATAAGTTTTCACCGCGCCACACCGCAGCTTGATTGCCGAAAACGGCGCAGTATGCCACGCGTTTTCGCACTGTCAATCGAATATCATTTATCTTTCAAGGTATTAGGATATGGTATTATAGTACCTCGTCATTAGCGGAAGCTTCGTTCTCATGGTCTGGCGGTACCGAATAGGTCACCGTGGCGTGGGCCACCGGGTCGGGTTCACCTTCGGAGTACATCGTCACTTCGCCATATGCGAGGCGGCGGCCGAGCTTGAGCATTCGTCCTTCAGCGATCAGGTCACGCCGACCGGGGCGGCGCAGGAAGTTCATGTTGAGATTTGACGTCACCGCCATCGTCGCCTTGCCGATCTCGCTCATGACGACGGCGTACATCGTCATGTCGGCCAATGCCATCATCGCCGGCCCATTGATGGTTCCGCCCGGGCGCAGCAGCCCGTCGCTATAGAGCAGGCGAAACGTCGCCTTGCCGGCTTCGATCTTCTCGGGCCGTACGGGAAAATCGGCGGAGAAGGGAAGCTGATCGCGCCGAATCTCCTCGAAATCCTCGATCGTAATTCTGCTCATCGCTCGATCCAGCGGTTGCGTGACCGGTTTCGGTGGCCGGGATCTATGGCGCCCCTGCCGCCGCCGCGCTATGTTTGCCGATGGTGCGACATTCGTAAAGGCGGGTATCGTGACGACCGAGACCAATCAGCCGCTCCTGCTGCGCTCGGACGTGGAAGGTATCGCCACGCTGACGTTGAATCGACCGGATTCGCGCAACGCGCTGTCGGGCGAAATGCTCGACGCGTTGCTGCACGAGTTCGAAACCATCGCCACTGACGATACCGTTAGGGTGATAATTCTGGCCGCGACCGGCCCGGCTTTTTGCGCTGGTCACGACATGAAGCAGATCCGCGCCAATCCCAACGAAGCCTACTACCGGGCGATGTTCGCGCGGTCGAGCCGGTTGATGAGAACCATCATCGCGGTACCCAAGCCGGTAATCGCCCAGGTGCAGGGTATGGCCACGGCTGCCGGGTGCCAGCTCGTCGCCAGTTGCGACCTCGCTGTGGCTGCGCGCAGCGCGTCGTTCGCCACGCCCGGCGTCAATATCGGCTTGTTCTGTTCGACACCCCTCGTCGCGCTAACCCGTAACGTAGGTCGCAAGCAGGCGATGGAAATGCTGCTCACCGGTGAAGCGATCGACGCCGAGACAGCGGTCGCCTTCGGGCTCACCAACCGTTTCGTCGACGACGACGCGCTTCAAGACGCGACCCTCGAGCTCGCGCGGCAGATCGCATGCCGTTCGCCGCTGACGATCGCGATCGGCAAGCGCGCCTTCTACCAACAGATCGACCGCGGTTTAGACGATGCCTATGACGTCGCCGGCGAAGCCATGACTCGCAACATGATGGCCCGCGACGCCGAAGAGGGTATCGACGCCTTCCTCGAGAAACGGACCCCGCATTGGGAGGGACGATGAGCGAGGCCACCGCCGGATCGCAAGACCGCCTCGCCCATCACGACAGCTATTCCGATCAGCTGATCCGCGCGATCCTGAGACGCGTCAGGACGATCGCGATGGTCGGCGCCAGCGCCCACTGGAATCGGCCCAGCTACTTTGCCATGAAGTATCTCCAAGAAAAGGGATATCGGGTTATTCCGGTCAACCCCAAGGAAGCGGGCTCATCGATCCTCGGAGAAACGGCCTATACCAACCTCACCGATATTCCCGATCCCATCGACATGGTGCAGGTGTTTCGACGTTCGGATGCGGTTATGCCGGTCGCCGAGGAAGCGATCGTGATCGGCGCCAAGGTGCTGTGGATGCAGCTCGGCGTGCGCAACGACGCGGCCGCCGCGCGGGCCGAGCAGGCCGGACTCAGGGTCGTCATGAATCGCTGCCCGAAGATCGAGTATGGCCGCCTCAGCGGCGAAATCGGCTGGCTCGGCGTCAATACCCGCGTGGTCAGCAGCCGACGCAACAAGCGGATTTAGAATCTGGATGGTGAGCGCCGGCGCGGTTGCGCGCCAATCAAGCGAGGAAGTGCCATGAACGATAGCGCCTCACCGAGTTGGGACGACATCGAGTCCGACGCTTACGAATACGGGTTTGAGACCCTGGCAATCCATGCCGGTGCCGCGCCCGACCCCACGACCGGTGCGCGTGTGACGCCGATCTACCAGACCACGTCCTACGTGTTCGAAGATGTCGACCAGGCGGCGTCGCTGTTCAACCTGCAGACCTTCGGCAACATCTACACCCGCCTCACCAACCCTACGGTTTCGGTGCTCGAGGAGCGTATCGCCGGGCTCGAAAATGGAGCCGCAGGCCTTTGCGCCGGTTCCGGACACGGCGCGCAGCTGCTGCTGTTCCACACCCTGCTCGAAGCGGGCGACGAGTTCGTCGCCTCGAACAAACTCTATGGCGGCTCCATCACCCAGTTTACGCATAGCTTCGCCAAGATGGGCTGGACCGTGCACGTGGTGGACCCCGTCGATCCCGACAATTTCCGCAAGGCACTGACCCGCAAATGCAAGGCGATCTTCATCGAGAACCTGACCAACCCGGGCGGGATCGTCGTTGATATCGAGGCGGTTGCCGCCATCGCCCACGATGCCGGCATACCGTTGATCGTCGACAACACCATGGCGACGCCCTATTTGTGTCGCCCGTTCGAGTGGGGCGCCGACCTCGTCGTCCACTCGCTGACCAAGTTCCTCGGCGGCCACGGAAACTCGGTGGGCGGTGCGATCGCCGAATCCGGCCGCTTCGACTGGTTCCAGAACGACAAGTTCCCCGCGCTCAGCCAACCGGTTGCGTCCTATCACGGCCTCACTTTCTATGAGACCTTCGGCACCATGGCGTTCTGCGTCGCCGCGCGCGCGGTCAGTCTGCGCGACCTCGGCGCGCCGCTCAGTCCCCTCAACGCCTTCCTGATCCTCACCGGTATCGAGACCCTGCCGCTCAGGATGGAGCGCCATTCGGCCAACGCGCTCAAGGTCGCCGAATTCCTGGACGGTCACCCCAAGGTGGCCTCGTTATCCTATCCGCGCTTGGCGAACAGTCCCTACTACGACCTGGGCATGAAATACTTGCCGAAAGGCTGCGGCGCAGTCTTCACCTGCAACCTCAAGGGCGGCTTCGACGCCGGTGTCGATCTGGTGGAGAACGTCGAAATCTTCTCCCACCTCGCCAACATCGGCGATACCAGGAGCCTCGTGCTCCATCCGGCGTCGACCACCCACCGGCAGCTTACCGAGGAGCAGCTCGTCGCCGCCGGTGCGGGCCCCGACGTGGTGCGCCTCTCGATCGGTCTCGAGACGGTCGATGATCTGATCTACGACCTCGACCGAGCCTTGAGCCGGAGCTGATCGGAGCGTGCGTTACTCCGCCGGCTGGCCGGCGCCGGCCCCGGCCGCCGGCCTGGGCGAGCATAGCGGATCCGGAACGGACAGAGCCCCGAGCGACGCGAGGAACGCGAAACCGCAGAAGAACGCCAGCAGGGCTCAGGCCGAACCCAACAAATCGTAAACCGGCGGTACCAGCGCGAAGCCCGGCGCGCTAACGCCGAGGCTCGCCAGGAACTTGACACCGAGGAAGAAGAACGCCGCCAGCGACAGCCCATTGCAGGTCGGAAAAACTCTTCATGAACTCGTCCTCAAGGACCGGAATGACCGTCGCATGCAGCAGGATCAAAAGCTGCGTCGCCTTGTGGCCGAGCGATCCGAATACGGGCGCGATACGAATTTCCCCAGCCGTCATGTCGCCGCGACTTCATCTTGTTCGGTGGCGCTCGACCGATCTCAGGCATTAAGCGCCGCCGCCGTTTCGGCGCCGATCCAGTCAAGATAGGCGGCGTTGCCGTCGACAATTTCCCAAACCACCGCGCACGGCACATCGTCGCCGTGAGCTGCGTCGACGCATTCGATCGCGGCCTGCACGAGTTCCTTTCGGGTCTTGAGGATCAATACCGCCTCGGTGTCCTCTTCGAGCCGCCCCTGCCAGTGATAGACCGAGGTCACGCCGTCGAGCACGTTGGCGCATGCGGCCAACCGTGCCGCAACCACGGCCCGCCCGATCGCCAACGCCTCGTCGCGGTTGGCGGCGGTGACGTAGATTGAACAATAAGTCATCGAACGACCTCCCGGCGTCGGCTCTGCCGATGCGCAAGCCACAGGCAAATCGTAAGCAGAACCATCGCACCGGCCTGGTGCATGATGGCCAGTTGCAGCGGCACGTAGTAAATGACGGTCGCTGCTCCCAAAGCGAGTTGGGCAATCAGCGCTGCGAGCATGGCGTGGCCAAGCCAGCCGTCGGAATCGATATCGATGGCGCGCAGGCGCAAGCTCCGCAACCACGCGACCAACACCACGACCGCGGTCGCCAGTGCCAGGACGCGATGGACAAAATGAACGGTGATGATGTTCTCGCCGAAATTGACATACCACGGCACTTCGGCGAGGACCTCTTCCGGTATCCAGTGCCCGTTCATCAGCGGGAACGTGTTGAAAACCAGGCCGGCATCGAGCCCGGCCATGAGGGCGCCGGAGATCATCGTCACAAAGACGAAAAACGCGGCCAAATAGGTGGCGCCCGCACCGGTGCCGCGCCGATTCCCGACCACGACAATGCGCTCGGGAATGAGGACGCGGAGGGCGACGCTGAGCAGCAGCGAGTAGATCAGCACCGCCAGACCGAGATGTGCGGCCAAGCGGTAATGGGAGACGTCCGGGCGATCGACGAGACCGCTCTGTACCATGTACCAGCCGAGCAAGCCCTGAAGCGCGCCGAGAACGAAGATTCCGAACAGACCGGCGGCGAGGCGTCGGTTGAGGCGTCGCCGGATTAGGAACACGACGAACGGGACAAAGAACACGATCCCGACGAGGCGCCCCAACAAACGATGCAGGTATTCAAGCCAGTAGATCGACTTGAACCCGGCAAGGGTCATGTCCGGATTAACTTTCTGGAACTCGGGAAACTGCCGGTACGCGGCGAATGCTTGCTCCCATTGCGCCTCGGTCAACGGCGGCAGCGCGCCGCTGACCGGCTCCCATCCGACCATCGACAGTCCCGAATCGGTGAGCCGGGTGAAGCCGCCGAGCACCAGCATAACGAACACCAGTGCGGCACAGATGAGCAACCAGATACCGACTCCCGACAACGCGCCCGCCACGCTATGTTCGCGCGGCGCCGCCTCGGCCCGTCCCTCGGTCACGCCGGCGGCACTCGATCGACCAGCTCGAACAGCCGTTCCATGCCGCGGTCACGAACGCCGAGCCGGGCAAGATTATCGAGGGTCTTGGTCAAATACTCACGGCACGGTCCGCGCTCGCCTCGTGCGTGTGCAATATGATGCGCCGCAATCTTCGGCGTTAGGCCGCCGACGTATTGGGGATGATCGCGGCGCGCCACGAAGGTCACCGCAGCGACCTCGCGGTCGGCTAGCCGGGCACGCACCCAGCGCGGCACGTAGCAGCCGGTAAACATCTCGCGGCGCCAGATATTGTCGAACACTGCGGCAGCATTATCACGGGAAACGCAAAACGCAACTCCCCGGCAAGCGCCCCCCGCTTCGAGCCCGAGCGCAAGGCCGGGCAGTTCCGGCGTGCCCCGCGCCAGTTGCGTCCACACGCAGAAGCTGCGGTGGTAACCGCGCAGCAGGGCGGTCTCCACCGCCTCGAATACGAATACATCGCGGTCCCACATCAGCGAACCGTACGCGAATACCCAGGGATCGCCGGGCGGCATGGCCGTCAGTATGGCGTCGCGCGATGCGTCTCGATCGGTGTCGGCCATGACCGCGATGGGCGGCACGGCCGATACTTTGCAGCGGGTTGACATGGTTGTCGTCACGACCCTGGAGTGCCTCCGTGAAGGTGGTCCGGGTTTATTAGGTGAGCTGGCGCATTTTAACCACTCGGACTGCCGGCCCCACCCTGTCGGGCGGCCGCATCAATCTGCCAACGAACCAGGTTGCCGTGCCGGCCGCTGAAATGCCCTTCCGAGCCCGGTTGCGCGGGTCGTTACCCCGCGACCGTGCGGCCGCCATCCGCCGCGACCGCCTGGCCGGTCATGAAGTCGGCGTCGCAACTCGCGAGGTAGGCGATCACGCTCGCAATCTCCTCGGGCTCGCCGATCCGACCGATCGGGTGCCTGTCACACATCGCCTGAAAGGCTGCCGCGGGATCGTCGGCGTGATCGAACGCATGGCGTGACATTGGCGTATCGACCATCCCCGGGCACACACAGTTGACACGGATCTTGTCCTTCGCATGGTCGAGCGCCATCGACATCGTCAGCGCGACGACACCGCCCTTCGACGCGGAGTACGCGATCACCCCTTGCACCGCGCGAATGCCGTTGAACGATGCGACGTTGACGATGGCCCCGCCGCCACGCCGGCGCATGACGGGTATCACCTCGCGACAGCCGAGGAATGTACCCGTGAGGTTAACGGCTATGGTCTCGTCCCACGCTGCGCGCGAGACCCGTTCGGCGGTACCGGGCGGGCGGATGCCGGCATTGTTGACCAGCACGTCGACACCGCCGTGCTCGGCGACGATGCGTTCGACCGCGATACGCCAGCTCTCCGGCTCGCGCACATCGAGGATCTGCCGGCCCAGCTTGCCAAGCGCGTTCGCCTGCGCCTCCGATTCGATACCGCACACCACGGTCGCGCCTTCCTCGGCAAGACGTTGCGCCGTAGCCCGGCCGATTCCGGTGGCGGCACCGGTGATCAGCGCGACGCGCTCGCGAAACCGCACGGCTACCCCACCACGCTGCGGCCGCCGTCGACGGCCATCGTCTGGCCGGTCATGAAGCTGGCATCGTCGGAAGCAAGGAAGGCGATCGCCGCAGCAATGTCCCCGGGCGCGCCGTCGCGGCCCAGGGGGTGCATCGCAATGCGCGCCTGACGAGCGGCTTCGGGGTCCGGGGTTTCGGCATAGACGGCCTGCACCATCGGCGTATGTACCGATCCCGGGCATATGCAGTTGACGCGGATGTTCTCACCTGCATGGTCGAGCGCCATCGACATCGTCAGCGCCACGACGCCACCTTTGGACGCCGCATAGGCCAGCGCGCCGGGTGTACCGCGGATCCCGTTGAGCGACGAGATGTTGACGATCGCACCGCCGCCGCGCTTGCGCATCTCCGGGATCGCGTGGCGGGCGCCGAGGAAGACGCCGTTGAGATTGATCCCGAGAACCCGGCTCCACACTTCCAGGCTGGTGTCTTCGGCCGTTCCCTTGCGCAGGATACCAGCGCAGCACACCAGCACGTCGAGACCGCCATGGTCGGCGACCGTCCGCTCGATCGCCGCACGCCAACTCTCCTCATCAGCGACGTCGATCACGACGCTGGCAAGCTCGCCCGTCGCCGTGCGCTGCGCCACGGTTTCGACGCCGCACACGACCTGCCCGCCCTCCTGCGCGATCCGTCGCGCCGCGGCGAGGCCTATGCCGCTGCCGGCGCCGCTGATAAAGGCGACTTTGCCCTCGAAGCGCCGCATCTCCCATTCCCCGTTCCAGCGCAGGCGGCTGCTCTCGTACCCGGAGCTAGGTTAGCGTGTCGCGCGAATCAGGGCGACCGTGGCGTCGTGAAAGCGCCCGTCGGCCTCCGCTTGCCCGGCCGACGGCGGCGCCAACCAAGATCCGCTCGCGACGGTGGATCGCACAGAGTCGGCTTGTCGATACCAAGTGCATGTGCCTGAGCTCGCCCGCTGCGGCGGAAAGTCCGGCCAAACGGGAACTCGGAGATTTCGCGCCGACCGTGGCGCGAGCCATAGCCGAAGCCAAGACCACGGGCGACGAGATCGCCGTCCGAGATACGATAGATGTCGGAATAATTGCGCCGTGCGGTCTTCTCCGAGGCCCGCAGCTGGGCCGACCGGGTTTCGCTCGAGTTCGGTTGCTGATTCCTCCAGCACACCTGCCGCCGCCTGGGTTCGACGACGCCCGACTGAGACCGCAACCCTGTCGTCGTCACCAGCCCGGTTTATGGTCGCCGGAGCATGCGGCCGGGCAAAGCGTCGCCGGCAACGTCTTGGCCGCCTTGGCGGATCACGGTGCCGTTGACGATCACCGTGTCCATCCCCGGCGCTTCGCAGATTATGCGATCGGCGCCCGCAGGCAGGTCATGGACCCGGCGCAGCGGCGTCGCCTTGATCGTGTCGGCATCGAAGACCACGAGGTCGGCCGCGAGACCCTTGGCGATGCGGCCGCGATCGTCGAGACCTACGACTTCGGCGGGGCGGCCGGTCAGTGCATGGACCCCCTGCTCGAGCGTCAAAGTACCGGTTTCGCGCACCCAATGCTCAAGCACATTGGTCGTGTAGTGCGCGTTGCACAACTGGCTTGCATGCGCGCCTGCATCAGAGAAAGCGATCACGCCGACCGGTTCGCGCAGGATTTCGGCGATCTCATCCTCGCGGAAGTTGAGTACCGGCAGCCGGAACCGCGTGCCCAGCTCGCTTTCGACGCTCAGCTCGACCGCGAGATCGAACGGGTCGACACCACGTTCCTCGGCGACAGCGGCGAGGTTGCGTTCGCTCAGCGCGGCGTCGTGCGGCGCTTCGGCAATCACCGTACGCTGCTCCCAGCCGATCAGCGACGCGTCGAAGCCGGTTAGCTTCTCGTTACGGAAACTGGCGACGAAGTCCGGATCCCGCCACAGCGCGGCGCGTTCCTCCGGCTTGGCCTTGAGCAGCGGCTTGATCCAGTTGCAGCGCTCCCACGGCAGCGGATAGTCGAAGGTGAACTCGAATTCCTGGGCAAGCGGCGAGGTCTGCGGCACGACCGGATAATCGTCGGCCAGCAACCGGTGCGCCTGCTCGATCAGCGGTCGGTGTGAGCCCCGCCCATCAACGTCCGACAGCAACGCGGTCCAGGTGAACGTGATGCCGTGGCGCTTGGCAATCGTCGCGAACTCATCGAGCCATTCCAGCCGCCCTATCGACGCTTGGGAGGAGCCGCCGCCGCCTTCGGCCAGCCCTGCAAACAACGCGTCGATTTCCTCGAAGGTCGCGAGCCGGCTCGGGATCGGATGGCCGTCATAGGCATGCTGCGTGCGCGACAATGAGGTCGTGAAGCCGAACGCACCGGCCTCGCGCGCCTCACGCACAATACGGCGCATTTCGGCAATCTCGTCGGCGTTGGCTTCGCGCTTGACCGCTTCCTCACCCATGACGTAAAGCCGAACCGGCGTATGGCCGACATAGAAACCGACATTGATCAGCGTCCCGCGCGCTTCGATGGCCTCGAGATAGGCGGCGAAGCTGTGCAGCGGAAATTCGTCCCCCACCCCGGTTCGTAAGGCCGCCAGGCTCATGCCCTCGACTCGTTCAAGCGTACGCAAGATCAAGTCGCGCTGGTGTTGCCGGGTTGGCGCGATCGAGAACCCGCAATTGCCCATCACCACCGACGTCACCCCATGCCAGGGCGAGATCGAAAGCGACGGATCCCACACGATCTGAGCGTCATAGTGAGTATGGATGTCGATAAAGCCCGGCGCGACGATTCGGCCCGCGGCGTTGATCGTCCGCACCGCTTCTCCCTCGATACGGCCGACCGCGGCGATGCGCCCCTCCTTGACCCCGACATCACCGGCGAAGCGGTCGCCGCCGGTGCCGTCGACGATCGTGCCGCCGGTTATCTTCAAGTCCAGGCTCAAGGAATCCTCCCGGGATGCGGTGCCGGTGTCGCTCCGATACTACCACACACCGTTTCGGCCAATACCGGAACCGGCCTGCGGTTTAGTCTAGACCCGCAGTACGTGACCGCGGCTACTCGGCCGAGTGGTAAGGTCGACACCAAACCGTGAGGCATCGATGCGGGGCACGCTGCAATTTCACGAGATTTCCGAGGCCGTCGCCGACCGCGACGTCGTGCCGCTTTATGCCGATATTCGCGAGGTGACGGGTCGGCCGGCGATCAACCTGCTGTTTCAAACCCTGGCAGCGGAACCCGGCGCGCTGGCCTGGGCGTGGCAGCTTGTACGGCCGGGTTATGTCGGCGGTGCGATCGAGCAGGCCGGCGCCGCGCTCGATCCGGGCACAGCGCTGCTACCACCTTTCGGTCGCGGCGAATTGGCCAAGGCCGGCGTCGAGGCACCGGAATTAGCGACGATTCGTACGATCCTGGTGCACTACAACGCGAGCAATCGCGCGACCGCGATCGTGGTGGCGCTGCTGAAAGTCGGGCTGGCGCGTCGGGTGAAGCTGTCTGCGCCGGCGGAAGCCCCGCAACGTGTGCCGATCCCACCCTATACACTCCCGCCCTTGATCGACCCCGCGGTGATGGGTGCGGAGCTCAGCGGGTTGGTTACCGAGTTGAGCGGAGCTGTGCTGCGCGACGGAGCTGCGATCGTTCCCGGCATCTATCGTCATCTCGCCCATTGGCCGGGTTTTGTCGCGCTGATCGCGGGCGCGCTTGCGCCATGGTTCGAAAACGGAGTGATCGCCCGCCGAAGCGCCGCGCTGCACGATCAGGCCGCACGAGCAGCGTCGGCATTGATCAAGGACGATGATCACGGCCAACACCAACCCGAAGCGCTCTGCGAATCAGTGAGCGCGATCATTACCCGGTTTCGCGAATTGGTCGCGGCAATGCTGGTCACAGGCCTGCTATTGGACGCTGCACTGTCACCGGAAACCCCATGAAACGCGAACAGCCCGCCGATCTCGGCAACCCGCAGCTCGGCTGGGGGAGCGACGCCGTCGCCGAGTTGCTGCGCCGGCTCAAAATCCCTTATGTCAGCCTGGTGCCCGGCGCCAGCTACAGGGGCTTGCACGACAGCATCGTCAACTACCTCGGCAACGAGCAGCCGGCGATGGTGGTCACATTGCACGAGGAGCACGCCGTCGCCATCGCTCACGGCTATGCCAAGGTCACCGAAAAGCCGATGGCCGCCGCCCTGCACAGCAATGTCGGTTTGATGCACGCCTCAATGGCGATTTTCGACGCTTGGTGCGACCGCGCACCGGTCCTGGTACTGGGCGCCACCGGCCCGATCGCCGCCGACCGGCGCCGGCCGTGGATCGACTGGATTCACACCAGCCAAGATCAGGGATCGCTGATACGCGGGTTCACCAAGTGGGACGATCAGCCAGCCTCCGTTCCGGCCGCGCTCGAATCGGTGCTCCGCGCCAATATGCTCGCCAACACCGCCCCCGCCGGGCCGGTCTATATCTGCCTCGACATCGACCTGCAGGAAAGCGAGCTCGCGAACGGCGTCGCCTTTCCCGATGTCGCCCGTTTCCAACCGGGTCGTCCGCCGGCGCCGTCGCGGGAAACCGTCGGCGCGATCGCGGCCATGCTGTCGGCCGCCAAGCGGCCGCTCATTCTCGCCGGCCGGGTGTCACGCTCCGAGGATGGTTGGCACGACCGCATCGCCCTCGCCGAGCGCCTGAATGCACCGGTGCTGACGGACCTCAAGGTTGCCGCCGCCTTTCCTACCCGACATCCCCTTCATGTCGCTCCGCCGACCTTTTTCATGGGCGGCGCAGCGGCCGGATTGCTGGCGGCGGCCGACGCGATTGTCAGCCTCGACTGGCTCGATCTGGCAGGCACCCTAAAGCTCGCCAAAGTCGACATCGACAACACCCGGATCGTCCACTGCTCCTACGATGCCTACGCTCATAAGGCGCCAGGCGCCGACCACCAGGGCTTGGCGCCGGCCGATATCACGATCGCTTGCCCGACCGAAGCCCTGGTGAGTGACCTCATTGCTGCGATCGATCGCATCGGCGCCACACCGCCGCAGCATGTCTGGTGGACGACGAACGAAACGGCGGCCGAAATCGAAGTCGATCTGCACGGCGCAATCACTCAATTCGACATCGCCGAAGCGCTCGATCGCGCTCGCGGCGACCGCGAGCTGTGTCTGACCCAGCTCTCTCTCGACTGGCCGGCAGCGACCTGCGATTTCGGCGGCCCGCTCGACTATCTCGGGCGTGACGGCGGTGCCGGCGTCGGCTCAGGACCTGGAATCGCGGTCGGTATCGCGCTTGGACTTGCCGGCAGCGGTCGTATCCCCGTGGCGATCATGGGCGACGGCGATCACGCCATGGGTGCCACGGCGATCTGGAGCGCCGTACATCACGGGCTGCCACTGGTCGTGCTGATCGCCAACAACCGCAGCTACATGAATGACGAGCGCCACCAGGAGCGTATCGCCGAAACGCGCGGGCGGCCGGTCGCCAACAAATGGATCGGCCAGCGAATGGAAGATCCCGAGATCGAGATCGATTACCACCCGCGAGCTCGGCCTCGGCCGCGCCCTGACGTCGCCGCGGGGTCGCCGTCGTCGAATCCACATCGGGGACGCTCGAGGGCCTCCGGCCGTGGCGATTACCGAACCCGACGAGCTCGAGACCGCGATCGGCCGCGCCCTCGACGTCGCCGAACGGGGTGGTGTCGCCGTCGTCGATATCCACATCGTCAGGGACTAGGGTCGGGGCTCGATGGCAAAGCCCTGCCGCGGATATCTCGTGCTCCTTGGCCCCGCCTGCGATCCGCCTCCCGGCCGTACGAACCCTGCTGCCGACGTCGTGCGCCGGGCGGCGTCATCGACGGACGACGGCGGTGCCCCTGACCTCTCGACGAAAGCCGACCGGTAACCCTACGGGCCGCACCTTCCTTTACCACCCTGAAAAAAAAGCGAGCCCCGCAGGGCCCGCTGATGCATAGCGCGACCGGAGTGCTTAGGAATCCGGCACGTAGGCGTTGGTAAAGTAGTTCGCTGCGGGCGGCGGCACGGAGATCAGCTTCTCCCTAAGCGCCCATTCCTGCGCTTCGCGCCAGCTATCCTCCTTCTGCACCCAGTACTTGCCGTCGGCATCTCTCCAGTGGGTCTTGATGCCGCGCATCATGCCGGCGTGCTGATCGAGCGAGAAGATCTCGTTCTTGCTGAAGATCCACTTGTTCAGCTCTTTGTGGTAGTCGGTGTTGAAGTAGGCCTCGGCGCCCTTCGCCGTGGCACGGAGGAACCGGCACAGGGCGCCGGGGTTATTCTCGGCCCAGTCGTCGCTGCCGACATAGAGCTGGTAGTACATATCGGGCACGCCATAGTCATTGTAGGCGAAGAAGATCGGCTCCGGCTTGTTCTCCTTGGCCTGGACCTCCTCGATGATCATGTGCTCGGCGTATTTCAGCGAGTGCGCAGCGGCCACCTTGCCCGACAACAGAAAGTTGATGTGGCCGAAGCCGGGGTCGACGATCTTGACGTCCTTCTTGGTCAGACCGGCTTTGGTCAGGATCGTGTTGAGGAACGCCTGCGCATCGGCCTTGGGCCCGACACCGAGGATCTTGCCCTTGAGGTCGGCGACCGTCTTGACGCCCTGGTCGGGCATTACCGTCAAGCCGGAAGACAGCACACGCAGTGCCACCGCCATCGACTTCACGGGAATGCCGGTATCCTGTGAGATCATCACTTCCGGCACGTAAGTCATGCTCAGATGCACGCGCTGGCGGGCCACGAGCTTGATCGGGTCGGCCGGGTTGGCCGGCGAGATCACCTCGACCTCGAGGCCTTCGTCGGCGTAGTAGCCCTTGTTAGCGGCAGCGAACATCGGTCCCTGGTTGGCCCAGGGAATCCAGTCGGCCATGACCGTGAGTTTCTTGGTCTCCGGCCCCTGCGAGCACGTGTCTGCGACCGCCTGACCGGCCACGAACGCGACGGTTAAAGCCGCCGAAACGGCGCCTAGAGTTCGTAGGATTCGCATAAGTCGGTTGCCTCCCTTAGATAGAAACAGGTCAAACCAAGTGCACCCGAGGCGGGTGCGACCCCTAACTTATCGGCTCGCGCTCGCGGTGTCACGACACCCAAGGTAGAATATCGGCGGCGCGTGATTTAGGCTGTCGCCGGCTGAGGACACGCGATGTCGAGGAGTGGCCGATGGCTCTCGCCGAGATGATTCAGGAAAGCGATTTCACCGCGACCATGAAGCCGGTGCGTCAGGCAACCCATGCGCCGGGCTATATCTACAGCGACCCGGAAGTATATGCCGCCGAAAAGGAGAAGATCTTCCTTAAGGATTGGCTGGCGATCTCCCGCGTCGAGGAATTACCCGATCCCGGCGACTTCATGACCTTCCGCATCGTTGACGAACCGATCATCATCACCCGCGACAATGCCGGTCAGCTCAACGCCTTCGCCAATGTTTGCAAGCATCGCGGCGTCGAGGTCGCGAGCGGCGACGGCAACACTCAGGAATTCAGTTGCCCCTATCATGGCTGGCTCTACGACCTCGAGGGCAAACTGATTGGCGCGCCCTACATGAAGGAGGCCGCGGGCTTCGACCCCGGGAGTTGCCGCCTCGATGCCGTCAATCTCGGCATCTGGCGCGGCTGGGTGTTCGTCAACTTCGACAAGGATTGCGAGCCGCTGGAAGATTTCATCGCCGATTTCGAAGCCGATTTCGGCTTCATGCAACAAGATCAGATGACGGTCTTCGAGAAATTCGAAACGACGCTGAATTGCAACTGGAAGCTCGTGGTCGAGAATGCGATGGACAAGTACCACATCGACACGATCCATCGCGACACACTGAGCTACAAAACCGCGCATATGGATGTCGATTACTTCTATCGCAAGCGCGGCGGTTACGGCACATTCTTCGCGATGGAGCCGCGCACCAACGGTCACAAGCTGATGTTCGGTCGCAACATTCCGTGGCTTAAGGACAAGCCCTACAATTTCGCGACCGCCTGCTTCATGGCGCCGAACTACCAACAGTTCTATTACGCCGACAACGTCGAATGCCTGACCTACTGGCCGCTCGGTATCGATAAGACCAAGCTGATCGTCTACATGCTGTTACCGACGGAGTGGGCCGATATCGGGGGCCGCGAGGAACGCATGGCCGAGTACCGCACGCAGGAAAAGCAGGTGTTCGACGAGGATCGCGAGATGATCGAGTCATTGCAGCGGGCGATGAGTTCCGAGCTGTTTGAGCCCGGCCGCATGTGCCACGCCGAAGGCCCGATCCACCACCAGCTCCGATACTATCTCGAACGCATGATCGAAGCGCCGACCCCGGGTTAGCGTCTCCGACGCCCGCACGCCTCAACGCAATCGACCTGCGCACAGCGACGAAAAGCCCCGCACGCGCGAACCGTGCGGGGCCGTTTCAGTGGCTTCTCGCCACGCCCGGCAGGGGGAAAGCCGGGCTGAACTCCGGTTAACTAGCGTATGCCATCAGGCGTGTCCGGCGGTGTCATCTTCCTAACCTCCGGGTTGGGCGCCACATACCGATTGCCTCCTGAACGACTCGGCGCCAAATGACGATGGTATATTTATATTACAATCTGTAGGCAAAAACAAGGCAAAAGTTGCCTGCATTTCTATCGTCAGGTAATTATATTACAATTCGCCGTGAAGTCGGGCTATGAATCACCCGCCAGATTCGCTCCGGCGTCGCGGGCATGTCGAGATGGGTGATGCCGAATTCGCGCAGCGCATCGACCACGGCGCTGGTCACCGCCGGCGCGGCGCCGATCGTGCCCGCTTCGCCTGCGCCCTTCACCCCCAGCGGATTGGTGGTGCACGGAATCTCGTTGTAGTGGGTCTCGAAGTTGGGGAAATCGCTGGCCCGCGGCATGCCATAGTCCATGAACGTGGCGGTCAGCAGCTGGCCGCTTTCCTCGTCGTAAACCGTGTTCTCGATAAACGCCTGGCCGGCGCCCTGGACGATGCCGCCATGCACCTGCCCGGACAGCAGCAACGGATTGACCACCCGCCCGAAATCGTCGACCACGGTGTAGCGCGCGATCTCGACGCGGCCGGTGTCACGGTCGATCTCGACCTCGCAGACGTGGCAGCCATTGGGAAACGACGCCCGTTCGGGGAAAAAATCGCCGCGGCTGGCGAACGCGGTGCTGGTGGCTTGGCGAATCTTCGCAGCCACCTCGAACAACCCGATGCTGCGATCGGTGCCGGCCACCCGGTAGGCGCCCTCGCGGTATTCGAGGTCGGCGGCCGCGACCTCGAGCGCCTCAGCCGCCGTCGCCTTGCCCTGCTCGATCGCAGCGTCCGCCGCCAAGCGCACTGCCATGCCGCCAACAAGCATCGACCGAGATCCGCCGGTGCCGGCCCCCTTGGGTCCCTCGGCGGTATCGCCCTGCACCAGGTTGATCGCGTCGAAGTCGATGCCGAGCCGTTCCGACAGCACCTGGGCATAGACGGTTTCGTGGCCCTGCCCGTGCGACAGCGTGCCGACCAGCATCGACACGGTGTCGTCGGCTTCGAACCGCAACCACACCTCCTCGCCGCCCAGATTGGGGCCCGCGCAATTGTCGATGTAGTAGGAGAGCCCGATGCCGCGAAGCTTGCCCTCGGCCGCCGCTCGTTTGCGCCGCTCGTCAATCGAGTCCCAGCCCGCGGCCGCGCAGGCCTGGTCGATATTGGCAACGAAATCGCCGCTGTCATAGACCTCGCCGCAGGCATTGGTGTAGGGCATCGCCGCCGCCGGGATCAGGTTGATGCGGCGGACCTCGGCGCCGTCGAGACCGGTCGCCGCTGCGCAGGCATCGAGCAACCGTTCCATCATGTAATTGGTTTCCGGCCGGCCGGCGCCGCGATAGGCGTCGGTCGGCGAGGTATTGGTGAACACTCCCGTAACCCGCGTGTGAATCGCCGGCACGTCGTAGGCCGTGGTCTGGATCGCAACGCTCTCTTGGGTCGGAACGATCGGGCCGATGTTCGAGTAGTAGGCACCCATGTTGGCGGTTAGGTGCACCCGCACCGCCTCGATCTTGTGGCGGGCATCGAGCGCGGCCTCGATCCGGGTGACGTGGTCGCGACCGTGGGTGTCGCTGACGAACGCTTCCGAGCGCTCGCTGGTCCACTTCACGGGACGTCCCAGACTCTTCGCAGCCCACAGCACCAGGCAGTATTCGGCGTAGAGAATGTACTTCATCCCGAAGCCGCCGCCGACGTCGGGCGTGATCACGCGGAACTTCTGCAACGGCAGGTCGAACACCTCCTGCCCGAGCAGAGCTTGCAGATTGTGCGGGTCCTGCGACGTCACATGCAACGTGTAGCGGTCGCGCCCCCCGTCGTACGAGCCGATCGCCGCGCGCGGCTCCATGGCGTTGCAGTTGACGCGGTTGTTGACGAGATCGACCGCGACCGTTCGCGCCGCGCCGGCAAAGGCGCGTTCCACCGCGTCCGCTTCGCCCGTCCGCCACTCGAACGCGATATTGGCCGGGTGGGTGCCCCAGATCGCCGCCCCATCCTGGGCCATGGCGGTGCCGGTCACCGCCGGCAGCGGCGCGTAGGCGATGTGCACGAGATCAGCGGCGTCGCGGGCGGCATCGAGGGTTTCCGCAACCACCATCACGATGGGGTCGCCGACATGACGCACCCGGTCACGAGCCAGCAATGGTCGCGGCGGGATCACGTTGCGCGTACCGAGGATCTCGGCGCGGCGGCTGGCGTCGGGATCGTAGAGCCGCGGCAGAGCCGGTACGTTGCCGAGTCCGGCCGCAGCGATGTCGGCGCCGGTAACAACTGCGAGCACCCCCGCTGCCCCCCGCGCTTCTGCGCTATCGACCGCGCACAGCTCGGCGTGGGCATGCGGCGAACGCACCAGCACCGCGTAGAGCTGGTCGGGCAGAATCAGATCGTCGACATAGCTGCCGCGCCCCGTCGTGAAGCGATCGTCTTCCTTGCGGCTAACGGCCTGACCGACTCCGTAGCGCGCCATTCTCCCTCCCCGTCGGCACGGTGTTGACGCGCTTGCGATATTGCAGATTCGGCGACGAGCTTGCAAAGTGGCCCCTCGCTCGATCTTCCGAACCGGAGGCTCGTCGATGACCGGCGATCACGATCATACCGATCCCCCCAGCGACGAGGCGCTGCGCGTCAAGGCGTTGGAATCGCTGCTGGTCGACAAAGGGTTGATCAATCCGGAAACGGTCGACGCCATCATCGACCAGTTCGAGCAACATATCGGCCCCCATCTTGGCGCCCGCGTCGTCGCCCGTGCCTGGACAGATCCGGGTTACCGTGCCCGCCTGCTCGAGGACAGTTGGCCGGCGCTGCAAGAGCTCGATGTCGGCGGCATCGAGGCGTCGGAAGTCGTCATTCTCGAGAACACGCCCGAAATCCACAATCTCGTGGTCTGCACGCTGTGCTCCTGCTACCCCTGGGCGCTGCTCGGCTTACCGCCCAACTGGTACAAGTCACCGGCTTACCGGTCGCGCACGGTCAAGGATCCACGCGGTCTGCTGGCCGAGTTCGGCGTCGACATCCCGCCCGACAAGGAAGTGCGGGTATGGGACAGCAACGCCGATATCCGCTACCTCGTTCTGCCCGAGCGCCCGGCGGAGACCGAAGGCCTGAGCGAGGAGCAACTCGCCGCACTGGTCACTCGCGACGCAATGGTTGGCGCCGGCCTCGTTGCCTCGCCGGACGGTAAATAGCGATGGACGGTATCCACGACATGGGCGGCATGGACGGCTTCGGCAGGGTCGAGCGCGAAGCCAACGAGCCGGTCTTTCACAGCGAGTGGGAGCGCCGCACCGTCGGCATGGTCATGAGCATGTTCGCTCAGCGCTTCTTCCATATCGACGAATACCGGCAAAAGATGGAGCAGATGGATCCCCTCGCCTATCTCGGCCCCTACTATGCGCGCTGGATCCATACCGCCTGCGAACTGCTGATCGACAAGGGATTGATGACCCGCGATGAGTTCGCCCGCGGCCGCGCCGCGGGCAAAGCGGTCGGCGTCGAGCTGCTCGACGCGGCAGCGATTCCGGGCTTGATGCGGGCCCGTATTTCCGGCCGCCGGGACGAGGCGGCGCCCGCTCGCTACAGACCCGGCGACCCCGTACGCGCCCGCAATATCCACCCCCGCCATCACACCCGTACGCCGCGCTACGTTCGTGGCAAGATCGGCACCGTCCTGCGGGATTACGGGGTGTTCAACCTGCCCGACTGCCACGCCCGGAACGCCGGCCATTCGCCACGACACGTCTACAGCGTCAAATTCGCGGCGCGCGAGTTATGGGGCGACGACGCGCCTGCGCTCGACAGCCTGCTCATCGACATGTGGGACGACTACCTCGAAGCGCCATGACGCCGGGCGACCCGCAGACCGGTATTGCCGACATCGGCGACGATCGGTCGCCATTCGAAGAACCCTGGCAGGGCGAAGCATTCGCGCTCGTGCTGTCGCTGCAGCGTTGCGGTCACTTCAACGTTCACGAGTGGACCGAGGCGCTTACCCACCAAGTCGCCGCCGATCGGGAAAACGGCGCAGCGCGCACCTACCATCACCAGTGGCTGGCCGCGCTCGAGGCGTTGTTGGCCGCAAAAGCGCTGGTGGGCGAAGCCGAGCGCGACGCGCGCAAGAATGCCTGGCGCGAGGCGTATCTCGCCACACCCCACGGCCAGACCGTCGAGCTCGCACGCGAACAGGAGGGAAGCGCATGATCGTCACCACAACCGACGGCATCGACGGGCGGCGCATCTCGGCGTATTTGGGAATCGTCGGCGGTGAAAGCGTCGATGTCGCCAACCTGTAACGCGACTTTTTCGGCGTCGGTTGGCGACATCGTCGGCGGCTGCAGCGGCGGCCGGAAAAGGGTCCTGGGCGTCAGGCACGCCCGGGCCCCGGAGCGCTGACGCCATCGTCGGCATCGATGTGGACGACCAGACCATCGGCGACAAGATGCAGATGATCAGCGCCAAGGGCACGCCAGTGAAGCGCGGCTCGTAGACGCGTATCGGCGCGAGAGGGTTGGGGCGAGGGCGTTGTTTTCTTTGAACCGCGCGACCCACCTAGCGGGGCCGCGCGGGTCGGGCCGGATCGCGCGGTTCAAACACGCGCCGCAGAAAGTGCGCCACGTCGCGGTCCGACTTGGCCCGGATCTGTGCGCTGCGCCCGATCAGGTAACCCTCGTCATCCGCGCACAGCGCCAGCGCCACCTTGCGGAAAAACGGGTTGATGATCGGCAGGAAGGTGCGGCGATCTCGCACCGTACCGTCGCGGCCGACCCGGAACCGGCACGGCGCCAGATTGCGGCCGATCTTGAAGGGACCCTCGAAACGGCCATCCCATTGATGGTAACCACCGGCATATTCGATGCGTTCGACGGTCGATCCGCCAGCGCGTATTTCGTCGGCAACGGCGTTACAACGCTCGGGATCGACGATTGCATCCTCGGAACCGGACAGCATCAAGAGCGGCGCGCCGGTCGTGCGGTTGTCCTCGAAATCGGCAATACAAGGCGCGTAATACGCCACATGCGCAGCGAAGCGCGGTCCCTGCGCAGCGTAGCGTTCCGCGACCTGAGCGTAGGCCGCGTAAGTCGTCGCCATGCCGCCGTATGAAAAGCCGATCAGCGCCACCCGCCGCGGGTCGACTCCACTGCGCCCGGCGAGGAAGCGAAGGCCGGCATAGGCATCGGCGATCAGCATGGCTTCGGTGATGTTGAGCAGGCGTTCGACGAAACCAACCCCGAGATCGCGGCGCGAAGCAAAGGCATCGACCACCAAGGCGGTGGCGCCCCCCTCGGCAAAGCGCCGCCCATAGGCGATCTCCCGCGGCGTGAGCACGCCGGCGGCGCCATGCAACAGGATCACGGCCGGACGCGGACCACGCGCCGCCGGCATCAACGGCTCGAAAAGCACGCCGAACGCCCGGGTCGGTGCATCGCGCTCCGGACCGCGGCCGACATCGGCGAGCGAAAAAGGGCTGTGACTCGCGAAGCTGACCGGGATTTCACGTACGCCCTGTGCCGCGAGTCCCTGTGCCACGGCAACAGTCAAGCCGAATAGCGCCAGCGCGATGGCGTGCTTCACGCTAATCTGGCCAAGTCAGCAGCCGGCGCACCGCCCGCACCTTCCACGCCTCCCACACCAGCTGCGCGATCATTGTATCCCGGTTGTCGCCCGCCGACTTGACGATCGATTGCCCGCTCGGCAGCTGCGGCTGTCGGTCCCGTTCGGCCACCTTTGCAGCGCACAAACGCCGGTTGGCGCATGCAGGTGCTCCGGTGCCGGTCGATCGATCTCGACACACGGGCGTTGGACGCTTGTTGGGCCTAAGATTCGCTCACAAAGTATGTGAACGTTTCACTATAACTCACTGAAAATGCAACGGAATGGTCGGAGCGAGTGGATTTGAACCACCGACCCCCACACCCCCAGTGTGGTGCGCTAACCAGGCTGCGCCACGCTCCGTCCGGCCCGTCGCTGCGGTCGCGCTACTATAACGCAGCCGAATCGGCTCCGGCAACGCCTTGTGAGGCGTGTCCTAGCGTTTGAGGCTCTTGAGAAGATCGCTGATCGTGCCGAGCTCATCGATCGCCGCTTCGAGGCGCTGGCGCTGCTGATCGGTGAGGTTGGTGCTCCGTCGCGACCGTCCATTACCTCGAAGACGACGGTTTTCCTCACGAAAAACACCATTCTTGTCGCGCAGCACCTTTTGCACGCCCTTGATCGTGTAGCCGTCGTCGTAAAGCAGGCCGCGAATGCGGCGCAGGAGTTCGATATCCTCGGGCCGATAGTATCGGCGCCCGCCGCCACGCTTCATCGGCTTGACCTGGCTGAATTTGCTCTCCCAGAATCGCAGCACGTGTTGGGGGACGTCGAGTTCGGACGCCACTTCGCTGATTGTCCGGAACGCACTTGGCGATTTCGTCACGCGTTGACCGCTGACCGGGCGGTTCGCCGGATCCGACATTCGATCAGGTGTCCGACTTTCCGCTCAACGAATGATTGATGCGGTCTTTGAGAACGTGGGAAGGGCGGAACACCAGCACCCGACGCGGCAGAATCGGGACTTCTTCGCCCGTCTTCGGGTTGCGCCCCACGCGCTCACCCTTCTGACGCACATAAAAGCTGCCGAACGATGAAACCTTGACGGTCTCGCCCTTGACCAGACTCTCGGAGATCTCATTGAGAACGGATTCGACGAGGTCGGCGGATTCGTTCCGGGAGAGTCCTACTTCCTGATATACGGCCTCGTTCAACTGTGCCCGGGTTACGGTTTTGCCCTGAGCCACGGTGTCCCCCTTGCTTTGGGGACAAACGTAGCGTTGCTACAGAAATCCGTCAATATCAAAGGGATGCGAGACGACTTTTAAGTCGTTTGGAGCCTGGAAGTGCACGTTGCCCTACCAGCGGGCCAGGCACGATCCCCAGGTAAATCCGCCGCCCATCGCTTCCATTAAAACCAAATGGCCCGGTTTGATGCGGCCGTCGGCGACCGCGTCGGCCAGCGCCAGGGGCACCGACGCGGCAGAGGTGTTGGCGTGCCGGGCGATCGTCGAAACGATCTTCTCGGGCGGCAGGCCGAGACGGCGCGCCGTACCGTCGAGGATGCGCTGGTTTGCCTGGTGCGGCACGATCCAGTCGAGATCCCCGGCCTCCAGGCCGACGCCTTCGAGCGCCTCTTCGATGACACTCGAGAGGTTAACGACCGCATGTCGAAAAACTTCTTTTCCGTTCATCCTCAGATAGCCGGTGGTTTGTGTCGAGGATGGGCCGCCATCAACATACAGCGCGTCGTGATTGCGGCCGTCGGAATGCAGACAGGTTCGTAAGATGCCGCGATCGCCGCGGTCGCCGTTAGCTTGCCGGCCCTGCAGCACCACGGCCCCGGCCCCGTCCCCGAACAGGACGCAGGTGTTGCGGTCTTCCCAATCGAGGATGCGCGAGAACGTCTCGGCGCCGATCACCAGGATGCGGTCGCCGGCGCCCGCCTTGATGAAATTGTCGGCCACGGACATCGCATAGATGAAACCGGAGCACACCGCTTGAACGTCGAACGCCGCGCCATGATGCATGCCAAGTTCTTTTTGCACCACAGTTGCCGTGGCCGGAAAGGTCTCGTCCGGGGTCGCCGTGGCGACGATGATGAAATCGAGATCGTCGGGTTCAGTTTCTGCCGCTTCAAGCGCTACCCGAGCGGCAGCGGCGGCGAGATCGGATGTTTTCTCGCCGTCTGCAGCGACGCGTCGTTCGCGGATACCCGTCCGCGAGACGATCCACTCGTCGCTGGTATCGACGATATCGGCGAGTTGCTCGTTGGTGACGACGCGCTCCGGGAGGTAGGCACCGCAGCCCAGAATGACCGATCGCCGAACGCTCACGAAGCTGCCGCCTGATCGAGGTCGTGCGCAGCCGGTCTTCCCATGCGCTCGAGATCCTCGATGATTCGATCGTTGATGTTACCGCCCACCATATCGTGGGCAACGCCGATTGCGCTGGCAAAACCCATCGCGTCGGCGCCGCCATGGCTCTTCACGACGATCCCGTTCAGGCCGACGAACATCGCGCCGTTGTAAATACGCGGATCGATGCGTTCGCGCAACGCCGCAATCGCCCCTCGCGCGAGCAGGTAACCCAGCCGCGACATCAGCGAACGCCGAAAGGCACCGCGCAAGAACGTGGTAACCAGTTTCGCGGTGCCTTCCGCGGTTTTTAAAGCGACATTTCCAGTGAAGCCGTCCGTGACGACGACATCGGCCTTGCCCGCCAGAATATCGTTGCCTTCGACATAACCGATAAAGTCCATTGCCGGGCTGTTCGCAGCGCGCAGATTTTCCGCCGCGGTCTTGATCGCTTCATGCCCTTTGAGTTCTTCAGCCCCGACATTGAGCAGCGCGACGCGCGGCCGTTCGACACCCAGGACCGCGCGCGAGAACGCGGTCCCCATCACCGCGAACTGGACCAGATTGGCGGCGTCGCAATCGATGTTGGCGCCGAGATCGAGCATTACGCTCTCGCCTTTGATCGTGGGGAAGAAGCTCGTAAAAGCGGGGCGGTTGATACCGGGCAGCGTCTTGAGCACGAATTTCGCGACAGCCAGCAGCGCGCCGGTGTTGCCCGCCGACACGACGCCCTGCGCGTCACCGTCACGGACCGCGTCGATCGCCAGGCGCATGCTCGATTTAGTTCCCCGGCGCAGCGCCTGGGAGGGTTTGGCGGTAGCGGCTATTGTGTCAACCGTGTGGCGGATTTCGCAGCTCTCGGCCAACCGCGCCTTGCGCGCGATAAACGGCATGATCCTGTGCTCGTCGCCAAAGACGATAAACCGAAGGTCGGGAAATCGCTCGCGGGCAAGGTCCATGCCCCTGATGACCTGTTCGGGGGCGTTATCGCCCCCCATCGCGTCGAGTGCCAGTGTAATCGGCTTGGTCACGCGCGCGCCCTGCCGCTATACGGTGCCTGCACCCTGCACGACTTCCCGATCGCCATAATAACCACACGCCTGGCACACATGATGGGGACGTTTCTGTTCTCCACAATTGGAGCACTCGACGTAGCTCGGCAATTTCAGGGCGTGGTGCGAGCGCCGCTTGTCACGGCGCGAGCGGGAAACTTTCTTGCGGGGTACGGCCATCGAAACTGCCTCCGAACACTGTGATGTAGGTGAGGGCGGGTTCGCCCTAGCTGCGCTTTTTTTCTGCTTCGAATTTTATCTCGCCAAGAACCGCAAGGGCCGGATTTGGCGCCGCCCCATCCGTGTCGAAACCCGCGAACGACACGCCCTCCTTGCGAGGATAGGGTTCGAGGGCCAACGACAGACATTGTGTCAGCAATTCGCCGACATCAAGCTCGTCGTCCTCGAGACTCTCTGCCTCTTCCTCGGGTTTGACCCAAGTCTCGGTGTTTCCCTCGGCGCGATCCGACGGCGTGGTTTCGCGGAGAAACTCTTGCGTGAAACTCTCTTCAATTGTGGCGGGAACGGGCTCAAGCGTAACCACGCAGGACTGTACCACATCCGCGCGGTAATTCACATCGACACTGACTCGCCGCCGCCCGTCACCAACGACGGTGATCTTCGCCGCAAGCGACGAGATTTCGATCAGATCCAGACGCTTGCCGAGGGCGGCGCGCTGTTCCGGCGTCGCTTCGATCGTCAGCTCAAGCGCTTGGCCGCCAACGAGGTCGTCGAGTGCGACAGAGCGGCTCAACTCTGGTATCGGATCGGCAATCGACATGGCAGTCGGGTCTGCGCTTGCGTCTCGCCTGTTCGGGGGGCACTAAGGCGCGTCATATAGGGGCAGGTCGTTGCCAGGTCAACCGGTGTGCGCGCACTCTGCGCCTATCGCGCGAACGGGAGAAAGTCGATCCGCCCAAAGCGCAGCTCCTCATCCGATTGAACCTGCAGGTGACCAGACTGCTTCCGCACGTAGCGCGCCATCCCGTCAACCGTATCCGCGGCCGGATCGCAGGCGCGAAACAGGTTGCGTTCCAACGCCTCGATCAGGGCACCGTCTTTTGCGTGGCCGAGCGCTTCGTCATAGGCGTGCGCGCGACCATAAAACGCGGAGACCAGCTTTTTCATGCGCTTACCGACGCCCATGTCGCCCACCCCGGCTTCCCGCAGCCCGACATCCAAATTGGCGACCATTTCGTCGAACAGCGACTGTGCCAAATCATCCAGCGCAGGTGCGCTTTTCTTGAATCGGGCCATGACGAGCGCGACGTGGAGCGCGACGAGATCAAACCGGCCGTCGAGACTGTCGGGGACGCCTCCGCTGGTATAGAATTCGGGTGTGCGTGATTGAGCGACCAGAGCGCGGTAGAGGTCTGCCGCAGCGGCGCGAACAGGATCGGAACGAAACAGCTTGCCGAGCGCCATCGTCTTCAACCGATCGGCGTCGCGTTTCTTGCTCCGGCGCCGTTGCGTATGGAATTCGTGATCGGCTCAACCATGCTGGGGGAGCACGTCAACGGACCGAAACGGATGACCGGCAACACACTTTCACTCTTCATTCGGACATTCATGCGTTCCGCGCCCTTCGGGCTGTGCCTGTTTGCGGCGGTCGCGTGCACGCCCAAGGTCGAGGTTCACGGCGTTATACTCGATGACGAACTGGTCAAACAGATCAAGGTCGGTCAGCACAACCGCGCGGCAGTCGAAGAGTTGCTGGGGTCGCCGTCGAGCATCGCTTCATTCAACGGAGAAACCTGGTACTACATCTCGCGCCGCACCGAGACCCTTGCCATCTTCGAGCCGGAGGTCAAAGACCAGCGGGTACTCGCGATCTCCTTCGACGTCGGTGCGGGAACCGTAAGAGCGGTCGAAAACTACGACCTTGCCGACGGCCGCCTAATCCGGCTGGTCGAACGTCAGACGCCGACGCGCGGTAAGGAGCTCGGATTCATCGAGCAACTGCTCGGCAATGTCGGCCGCTTCAGCGGCAGTCCCAGCGGTAATTAGAACCCGTCGGCAGTGCTTTGCGGCAGCGTCGCGCGCGGGATTGCTGCGGTTGGCCGAACTCGGCTCACGCCGCCAATGCAGCCAGCAGCAATAGCGCGACGATATTGATGATCTTGATCATCGGGTTGACGGCGGGGCCTGCGGTATCCTTATAGGGATCGCCGACCGTGTCGCCTGTCACCGCGGCCTTATGTGCCTCGGAACCCTTGCCGCCGTGATTGCCGTCCTCAATGTACTTCTTGGCGTTGTCCCATGCGCCGCCGCCCGACGTCATCGAAATCGCGACGAACAGTCCGGTGACGATGGCGCCGAGCAGCATCGCGCCGAGCGCGCTGAATGCCGCGCTCTGGCCGGCTACCAGCAGAACCACGACGTACACCACAATCGGCGCCAGCACCGGCAGCAGCGAAGGCACGATCATCTCGCGGATCGCGGCCTTGGTCAGCAGGTCGACGGCACGCGAATAGTCCGGCTTGGCTGTCCCCTCCATGATTCCGGGGATCTCTTTGAACTGGCGTCTCACCTCGATCACGATCGTGCTGGCCGAGCGGCCGACCGCGCGCATCCCCATCGAACCGAACAGGAACGGCAGCATGCCGCCGATGAAGAGGCCGACCACGACGTAGGGGTCGTGCAACGCGAACGTCACCGTAAGGTCCGGGAAATAGTGGCCCAGATCCTCGGTATAGGCGGCGAACAGAACCAACGCCGCGAGCCCAGCCGAGCCAATCGCGTAACCCTTGGTAATCGCCTTCGTCGTGTTGCCGACGGCGTCGAGGGCGTCGGTGGTCTTCCGGACCTCCTTATCCAGCTCCGCCATCTCGGCGATACCGCCGGCATTGTCGGTCACCGGTCCATAGGCATCGAGCGCTACCACCATGCCGGCCAGCGACAGCATCGCCGTTGCCGCAACCGCGATCCCGAACACGCCAGCGGCGATGTAAGCGACGACGATGCCCGCACAAACGACGATCACCGGTAGCGCCGTCGATTCCATGGCGACCGCCAGTCCTTGGATGATGTTCGTCGCGTGGCCCGTATTCGACGATTCGGCAATGCTCAGCACGGGGCGGTGATTGGTGCCGGTGTAGTACTCGGTGATCCACATCAGCAGGCCGGTAACCGCAAGGCCGACCAGGGTGCAGTAGAAGAGCTCCCGGCCGACGAAAGACTCGTTGCCGATCGGGTAGCTCGCCGACGTGCCGATGATCCAATCGGTCAAGAACCACAAGGCAATCGCCGAGAGCACAGCCGTGGCGATGAAGCCTTTGTAAAGCGCGGCCATGATGTCTTGGCTCGATCCGAGGCGGACGAAGAACGTGCCGATCACCGAGGTGAGGATGCAAACTGCGCCAATGCCAAGGGGATAGAGCATCATCTGCGCCTGCGCGTCGCCGGTGAACGAGATCGCCGCGAGCAGCATCGTCGCCACCATCGTCACCGCATAGGTTTCGAACAGGTCGGCTGCCATGCCGGCGCAGTCGCCGACATTGTCGCCCACATTGTCGGCGATCACGGCCGGGTTGCGCGGATCGTCCTCGGGGATGCCGGCCTCCACCTTGCCGACCAGATCGGCGCCGACGTCGGCCCCCTTGGTGAAGATACCGCCGCCCAAGCGGGCGAAGATCGAGATCAGCGAGCCGCCGAAACCGAGTCCCACGAGCGCTTCCAGGATTTCGCGCGTGGGCGTATCGACACCGAGCAGAATGGCGTAATAGACGGCGACCGCAAGCAGGGCGAGGCCGACGACGAGCAAGCCCGTGACGGCGCCGGACTTGAACGCAATCGCCAACGCACCGGAGAGACCGCCGGTTGCTGCTTGCGCGGTGCGCACGTTGGCACGCACCGATACGTGCATACCGATATAACCGGTCGCGCCGGACAGGACGGCACCAATAACGAAGCCGACGCCGACGCTCCAGCCCAGCATAGCCCAGAGGATGATCACGACCACCACGCCGACGATCGCGATGGTCCGATATTGGCGATTGAGGTAGGCGCTGGCGCCCGTTTGCACCGCGTTGGCGATTTCCCGCATACGCTCGGTACCGGCGTCCGCGGCAAGCACCGATCGGCTCGCATAGACGCCGTAGAGCAGCGCGACCACGCCGCAGACGATCACAAACCACATCTCTCCAGTCATGAACTGGACCCCCTTCGAATGAGAAACAGGCGCAGCCGAGGAACTTTTGCGCGCCCGACGCCGGGATGCCCGGTCAAACGCGGGCGGAAAATGCCAAAGTTACAGGTAGATGGCAACAGAGGTTGGCGCGTTCCTTCACGCCGAGCCTAAGCGGCCGACGGTCCCGCACGGCGGCGCACGGCAAGCCAAACGACCGCGGCGAACGCAACCGCGATGAGGGGGATCGCGGTGTAATTGACCGCCGACCAGCCGACATAGTGAAAAAGACTTCCCGATACGAACGACGAAGCCGCAACCGATCCGAAAACAAGAAAATCGTTGAGAGCCTGGGTCTTGGCCCGTTCGGACGGTTCGTAGGCCTCCGTAACCAGCGTGGTGCCGCCGACGAACATGAAATTCCAGCCGACTCCCAAGAGCAGCAACCCGGCGTAGAAATGGACCAGGGTGATGCCGTGAAGGTTGATCAGCACCGCGACCGCTTCGATCACGCAACCGACGCGGATGATGTTCAAGACGCCGAAGCGTCGGATCAAATGTCCGGTCACGAACGAAGGCGCGAACATACCCAGCGCGTGCCACTGAATGACGTCCGGGATGTCGGTCATACCGTAGTTGTGGAACGCCATCGCCAGCGGCGTTGCCGTCATCACCAGGCTCATCGACGCATAGCCGACCACCGCGCTGAGCACGGCGACGATGAACACCGGCTGGCGCACGATAGCGGTCCAAGGCCGACCGGTGTCGCGCCGCTCTTCCGCCGTCATCCGCGGGATCCGGATAAACGACAGCAGCACGAGGGCGATCGTCGCCAATATCGACAGCGAGATAAAGGATGCGAGGTAGATATGCCCCGCAATCAGATCGTGGGTGTGCAGCGCGAGCTTCGGCCCGAACAGCGCCGCAACCACGCCGCCCGCCATGACATATGAGATCGCTCGCGCGCGGTAGTCGACCGATGCGATATCCGCCGCGGCGAACCGGTAGTACTGGCCGAACGCGTTGTAGCTGCCCATCAGAAACGTGCCCAGGCAGAACAGCCAGAAGATATTCTCGTAAATGGCGAACGATGCGGCGAGGCCGCCGACGAAGCCGATCGTTGCGCCGGTCATGAACCCCAGACGCCGGCCGATAAAGCGCATCCAGAACGATGCCGGCAGGGTCGCCACCAAGGTGCCCACCACCATCGTGCTGACCGGCAACGTGACGAGGGCCTTGTCCTCGCTGAGCATGCGGTCTCCGACCAAGGCGCTGAGCGTGATCATCAGCGCGTTGCCGCTCATGAAGAGCGCCGTACAGGCGGCCAGGAGCCAGACGTTTCTCTTCTCCGCTGGCACGATTAGTGCCCTCCCGTCCCGATTTTCGATAGCTCCGGCGCCGGTAGCGGCGGCGGTTCGGAAAGCTCATGGATGACCAAGTCCCCGGGGTCGCGTTCCGGCTCCTTCGACGCTTCGATCGCGGCTTCGTCTGTCTTTTCGGAGGGCGAGAACAGCGTCATGTATATAGGGCGGCGCCGATTACCGGCACGAGAAGAACGTTCGTGGCGGGAATGGTGGTTTTCATAGGATTTCACGCGCCGCCGCGCACAGCGGCTACCGGTTCGATACGCGATCTTGCCCGGCTCGCGCAACCCCGCCACCGAATGCGGGCGGCAAGATCACGAGATCAACCGCGCCTTTCCGCATTTGTTGGCGGAGCTAGCGATGGGTGAAACCGCTGCGATCGAGAACAAGGGGGGCGCCGTCAGTACCAACCACGGTGACTCCCCTGCCGTCGACGATTTCGCCGATCTCGGTTATCGCAACGCCGCCGCCAAGCGCCATCGGATCGAAATCCGCCGAAGCGGTGAATAAAAGCTCGTAATCGTCGCCGCCGGTAAGGATCGTCCGCCGCAGTTCCGGTGCTCGCGTGAGTGCCGCGCGCCCGGCGTCCGACAACGGAACCGCTTCCCCTTGTACGTTCCCGGCGACCGACGAGGTTTCGCAGACATGCATGAGGTCGGCGACGAGCCCGTCGGAAACGTCGATCCCGGCATGCACCAACCCGCGTAGCGCGCGACCCAACGCCAGGCGCGGCCGGGGCAGACGGTAGCGCGCAATGAGATCGTCGGCGCCAGCACCGGCGACCTCGCCATCCAGGGCGAGGAGCCCCAACGCCGCGTCGCCGATCGTTCCCGACACATAAATTCGGTCGCCGGCGCGAGCCCCGTTGCGACGGATCGCCGCCTCCCGGGCGACCGAGCCCAGCATGGTTATCGACAGCACCAGCTCGTTTGATGTGCTGACGATGTCGCCGCCAGCGAGTGCGATCGCGAATTCGGCCTGGTCGTGGGCCAGGCCTTGCGCGAACAGCTCGATCCAGGAATCGTCGATTTCCGGTGGTAGCGCGATGGTTATGAAATAGACCAGCGGATCGGCGCCCATGGCCGCGAGGTCGGACAGATTCACGCGCAGCGCCTTGCGGGCGATCAGGTCGGCGGCTTCGTCGCGCGGAAAGTGTACCCCGGCGACCAGGGCGTCGGCGGTCGTCACCATGCATTCGCCCGGCCGCGGTTCGACCAGCGCGGCATCGTCGCTAAGACCGAAGGCAAGATCGGCCCCTCGGGCAAGAGGCGCGAGAACCTCGGCGATGATCTCGAATTCGCTACGGCGTGTCCGCGCGCTCACCCTGCTGCTCCAGTTCGGCGGCGCGTAGGAGATGGCCCAGCCGGTCGAGGATGCCGTTGAGCAGACCAGGTTCCGCCCCCTCGAAAAAGCCGTGGGCCAGATCGACATATTCGTTGATGACGACGCGCACCGGCACATCCTGCGCGTGGAGCAATTCGTACGCGCCCGCGCGCAACCCGACGCGCAGCAACCTGTCCAGCCGGGCCAGCGCCCAATCCTCAGTCAGCGCGCCTGCGACCAATGCGTCGAGTTGCTGCTGATGGGCGCACACGCCGCGAACGATGCGACAGAACATGTCGGCGTCGGTGTTGCGATAGTCGATCCCCTCCATGACCTCGCCAAGCCGATGTTCGAGAAACTCGGCGATCGTGCCCTCGGCCGACTTTCCGCTCATCTCGATCTGATAGAGGGCCTGCACCGCGCACAATCTCGCCGCGGTGCGGGGGCGGATTTCTAGGCGCGCCGCGGTCATCTTCTAGACACGCCGAAGCCGTGCCCGATCTCGAGCATGGCGAGCGCCGCGCGCGCGGCCTCGGCGCCCTTGTTGCGACGATCGACGGCCGCTCGCTCCATCGCCTGGACCTGGGTGTCGCAGGTCAGAATCCCGAACCCGAGCGCGATGGCGAACTCGGCTGTCAGATCCGTCAGGCCGCGGACGCACGCATCGGCGACGTGCTTGTTGTGATCGGTTTCTCCGCGTATGACGCAGCCGAGCGCGATGTAGGCGGCGAAGCCTGGTCGTCCGGCCGAATTTGCGTTCAAGGCCATTCGCACGACGGCGGGGATCTCGAAAACACCCGGAACCGTCACCGTCTCGTGGGTGGCCCCATTCTTCTCGAGCTCGCCAACGGCGCCGTGCAACAATTGGGCGGCGATGTCTTCGTAGTACCGCGCCTCGACGATCAGCAGATGCGGCTTGTCCGCCATCAACCGGTCAGACTTCGGAGCGCACCGGCCGCTGCTCGACGACGCGAAGGCCGTAGCCCTCCAAGCCGACCAACGCCCGTTGAGAGTTCGACAGCAGGATCATGTTGCGCACGCCGAGGTCGCGCAGGATTTGCGAGCCGATGCCGACCTCGCGCCATTTGTCGATATCGCGTTGCGCTTCGCCCGGGTCGCCGCCGAAAACATGGTCGGCGATGGTCTGGACTCTGGGCTTGTGAATGAGGACCAGAACGCCGCGCGCAGCCTCGCTGATCATACGCATTGCACTTTGCATAACCCCGCCGCGACTCGCCGTTGCTCCCAGCACGTCACCCAGCATGTCGAACATGTGCACCCGCACCAGCACCGGCTCATCGCCGGTCATATCGCCCTTGATCAGCGCCACGTGCTCGCCCGCTTCGACGTTGGTGCGGTAGAGCATCATCCTGAAGGCGCCGCCATACACGCTGTCGAGCTGGCTTTCGCCAATTCGCTCGACCACCGTATCGTTGCGCATGCGGTAGGCGATCAGATCCGAAATGGCGGCAACCTTGATGCCGTGGAATTGAGCGAACCTGATCAGGTCCGGCATCCGCGCCATACTGCCATCGTCGTTCATGATCTCGCAGATCACGCCCGACGGGTTGAACCCGGCGAGGCGTGCGAGATCGACAGCGGCCTCGGTGTGCCCGGCACGGACCAGCACGCCCCCATCACGCGCGACGAGCGGGAAGACGTGGCCTGGCGTGCCGATATCGGCTCGTCCCTTGGCCGGGTCGATCGCGACGGCAATGGTTCGGGCGCGATCGGCGGCCGAGATCCCCGTGGACACGCCCTCCCGCGCTTCGATCGAAACCGTGAACGCGGTCTGGTGGCGGGAGAGATTCTCGCGCGGCATCAACGGCAGGCCCAACTCTTCCACGCGCTGCGCCGTCAGCGCCAAGCAGATGAGGCCGCGCCCGAAGCGGGCCATGAAGTTGATGGCCTCCGCGGTCGCCATCGCAGCGGGAATCACCAAGTCGCCTTCGTTCTCGCGATCCTCCGCGTCGACGAGAACGATGAGGTGTCCAAGCCGAACGTCTTCGAGGACCTCCTCGATTGTCGAGAGCGCTTCCGTTTCGACGACTGTCATGACCGGTCCATCTGCCGCGCCAAATAGCGCGCAATCATATCGACTTCAAGGTTCACGAACCGACCCGGTTCGACATCCCCCAACGTCGTCACCTGCCGCGTATGGGGAATGATATTGACGCCAAAGCGGTCGCCCGTCACGTCGTTCACCGTCAACGACACGCCGTCGAGCGCCACCGAACCCTTGGGCGCAATCAAGCGATCGAGCCCGCCGGGAATGGAGAACTCCAGACGCCGGGAGTCGCCCTCGTCGCCGGCAGCGTAGAGCTCGCTCACCGCATCGACGTGGCCGAGCACGAAGTGCCCGCCGAGTTCGTCGCCAATCCGCAAGCTGCGCTCAACATTGACCCGCGTGTTCGGTTCCCAGCTGCCGAGCGTCGTACGCGCAAGCGTCTCGGCTGACGCGTCCGCGGCAAACCAGTCGCCACCTGTCTCCACAACGGTCAAACAGGCGCCCGAACAGCAAATCGAGGCGCCGATCTCGATCACGCCGGTATCGTATGCGGTGGCGATCACGAGGCGGGTATCCCCCCGCGCCTCAACCGAGCGGATGCGCCCGACGTCGGTGACGATGCCGCTAAACATCGCGCGTCCTCGCGTTCGTGTAGGTCTCGAGGACATCGTCGCCCAGTGCCACGACGCGTTCGCGGTCGAACACCGGCATGTTACTCAGATCTTCGATACCGAACGGCAGCGCCGCCGGGTAACCGTCGCCCCCGATCAACGCCGGTGTGCGAAACCAAGCAAGTCGATCGACCAGCCGTGCACGCAGGAACGCCGCGGCGAGGCGGCTACCACCTTCGACGAGCAGCCGTGTGATGCCGCGTCGCGCGATGGCTGCAAGCGCCGCGGTCAGATCCGGATGACCGAATTCGTCGCGCTCGACCTCGATCACATCGACGCCGCTGTCGCGCAAAGCGCCCTTACGACCGCTGTCAGCGGCGGCCAGAGTTACTAGCCAGGTCGGTGTTTCGCGTGCGGTGACGACGACTCGATGGGTTAGCGGTAGACGCAACGACGAGTCGACCACGACACGAATCGGCGAACGCCGTGCCAGCCCCGGCAGTCGGCAGGTCAGCTCGGGATCGTCAGCGACCGCCGTCCCCGCTCCGATCATCACGGCGTCATGCTGGCTGCGCAGCAGATGGGCGCGCCGACGCGCCGCGGCAGCGGTCAGCCATTGGCTTGCACCGCTGGCGACGGCAATACGTCCGTCCAGTGTCGTCGCGGTCTTGAGCGTCACCAGCGGCCGCCCGTGCTCGACCTTGAGAAAGAACCCGGCATTCAGGGCTCGCGCTTGTTCCTCCATCAGGCCGACTTCGACCGCAATACCGGCCCCCCTCAGCTTATCGATCCCGCCGCCATTGACTGCCGGGTTCGGATCCTTCGTCGCGATCACCGCGCCTGTCACACCGGCCTCGATCAGCGCATCGGCACAGGACGGCGTCTTGCCGTGATGTGCGCACGGCTCCAGAGACACGTAGGCGATCGCGCCACGCGCCCGCCCGCCCGCCCGCTCCAGGGCCACGGTCTCGGCGTGGGGTCGGCCACCCGGCTGGGTCCCGCCACGGCCTACCACCCGCCCGCCGGCAACCAGCACGCAACCAACGGTCGGGTTCGGCCAGGTCAAGCCCAACCCGCGCGCGGCCAGCGCCAGGGCCGTCCGCATGAAGGGACCGTCAGTCTTCGACTTCTTCTTGCTGTCGCTGAGGGCTGACGAGCTCGTCGATGAACTCCTCGAAATCTTTCGCCTCCCTGAAATTCCGGTACACCGAGGCAAACCGGACATAGGCGACCGGGTCGAGGTTCGATAGCCCGTCCATCACCATCTCGCCAATCACTTGCGAGGGGATTTCGGACTCGCCCAGGCTCTCGAGCCGGCGAACGATCCCGTTGACCATACGTTCGACTCGATCCGGATCGACCGGACGCTTGCGCAGCGAAACAAGGATCGAGCGAAACAGTTTGTCGCGGTCGAAGGGCACGCGCTGATTGTTGCGCTTGACCACGGTAAGTTCGCGCAACTGGATGCGCTCAAACGTCGTGAAGCGAGACCCGCAAGACGGGCAATAGCGGCGCCGTCGAATCGCCGAGTTGTCCTCGGTCGGCCGCGAATCCTTAACCTGGGTTTCGTCGCTACTGCAGAACGGACACCGCATGACTCCCCCGCTATTCGCCTACATCTTGTAGATCGGAAACCGTCCGCACAGGGCGATGACCCGTTCTCGAACATCCGTAATTGCGGATGTGTGATCGCCGCCATCGGCAAGGCGATCAAGTACTTCGATGATCATGCCGCCGGTCTCGCGAAACTCCGCGATACCGAATCCGCGCGTGGTTCCGGCCGGCGTCCCGAGGCGGACTCCCGACGTGATGGTCGGTTTTTCCGGGTCGAACGGAATGCCATTCTTGTTGCAGGTGATGTGAGCCGTTTCGAGACCCTCTTCCGCAACCTTTCCGGTTAGTCCCTTCGGCCTAAGATCGACCAGCATGAGGTGTGTGTCGGTACCGCCGGACACGATCTCGAGTCCACCATCCGCAAGGGTCGCCGCAAGCGCCCGTGCGTTGTCGACAATGGCGCGCGCGTAGCCGCGAAAAGACGGCGCCAATGCTTCACCGAGAGCAACCGCCTTGGCCGCGATTACGTGCATCAGCGGCCCACCCTGTAGGAACGGAAAGATCATCGAGTTGATTTTCTTGGCGAGGTCGGCGTCGTTCGTGAGCACCATGCCGCCGCGCGGCCCGCGCAGCGTCTTGTGGGTCGTGGTGGTGACGATGTGCGCGTAAGGAATCGGGCTCGGATGCGCACCGCCCGCGACCAAGCCGGCGAAATGGGCCATGTCGACGATGAGATACGCGCCCACCTCGTCGGCGATCTTGCGGAACTTCGCAAAATCGATGATTCGAGAATAGGCGGAACCGCCGGCGACGATGGCCGTGGGCCGATGCTCGCGGGCAAGCGCGGCGACCTGGTCGAAATCGATTCGTGAGTCTTCGCGACGCACGCCGTATTGCACGGCGTGGAACCACTTGCCCGAGAGGTTCGGCGCCGCCCCGTGGGTCAGGTGGCCACCCGCCGCCAACGACATCCCCAGCAGTGTGTCGCCGGGCTTCATGACCGCGGCGTAGGCCGCCTGGTTGGCCTGCGAGCCCGAGTGGGCCTGTACGTTGGCGAACTCGCAGCCGAACAGCTGCTTCGCCCGATCGCGAGCAAGATCTTCGACGACGTCCATATACTGGCAGCCACCGTAGTAGCGCCGGCCCGGATATCCCTCGGCATATTTATTGTTCAGCGCCGAGCCCTGCGCTGCGAGTACCGCTGGGCTGACGATGTTCTCGGAAGCGATCAGTTCGATCTGGTCGCGCTGGCGTGTCACTTCGCCGCTGATTGCCGCCCAAACCTCGGGGTCGGTTTCCTCCAGCCTTGCGGCAAAGAAATCGGGCACGCTGTCAAGCGCGGCGATCGTCTCAGACGACGGCATCGGCAGTGCTTTTTATCGGCTCGTCCGCAAGCCGGGTCGAAGCAGGTTTGCCCAGCTTGGCGACCCGACGGTCGTGGCGCCCGCCCTCGTATGCAGCCACGAGAAACTCGCGCAAGCAATCCTTGGCCACCTGCTCGCCGACGATCCGCGCCCCGAGGGCGAGAACATTGGCGTCGTTATGCTGGCGCGCAAGCCGTGCCGTGGTGACGTCATGGCACGTGGCGGCGCGCACATGCCGGTGGCGGTTGGCAGCAATCGCGATGCCGATTCCGGTCCCGCAGATGAGAACGCCACGCGCAGCCTCACCGCTGCCGAGCGCTGCCGCGAGCGCATCGCCATAGTCGGGATAGTCGACGGACTCCGGTCCATCGGTGCCAAGATCGAGCACCCGGTGGCCAAGCGATTCGAGTTCGTCCTTAATCACCGATTTCAAGCGAATCCCGGCATGGTCGGCAGCGACGGCTATCGTCTTTTCGGTGGTCATTTTGTGCGGGATGGCTCGCGTCGAAGACGGACCGCGGTTAATACCACATCTCGGAAAACCCCGCCAAGCGCACACAAATTGTCGGGCCGGTTCGTGTTTCTAAGGAGCTCATGACCCAACATGTTGTCGAGCAGGCGGCCTGAGAATACCCTTTTATTCGTGTGCGATCAGGTTCAGTATCGGCACAAGCCAAACTTGTTTTTGATTATCAACCCAGGGAGGGAGGTCATGAAAAAACTACTTCTAGCCGGCGCTGCTATTCTCGTGGCGATGTCCTCGCAGGCGATGGCCGACAGCCACACCGTCAAGGTCGGCGTGCTCATGGGATTCACCGGCCCGATCGAGTCGCTGACCACCGGCATCGCCCAGAGCGCGCGAATCGCGTTTGAAGAAGCCAACGACTCCGGTGCTATGAAGAACGGCATGGAGTTCGTCGTCAGCACCGCCGACACCACATGTGTCGACGCCTCGGCGGCGACCGCCGCAGCGGAGCGGCTGATCAACGGTGAGGGCGTGGCTGCGATCGTCGGCGCATTGTGCTCCGGGTCGACCATCGCGTCGGCCAACAACGTCGCCATCCCCAACGGTGTCGTCATGATCAGTCCGGCGTCGACGTCGCCTGCGATCACCGGTCTCAGCGATAACGGTCTGGTCTTCCGCACGGCGCCGTCGGATGCCCGTCAGGGTGAGGTCCTCGCCCGGGTTCTCGGCGACAAGGGCATCAAGAACGTTGCGCTATCCTACACCAACAACGACTACGGCAAAGGCTTTGCCGATGCGTTCACGGCGGCGTTCGGGGGCATGGGCGGCAACGTCGCCTTGTCGGCCGGCCATGAAGACGGCAAGGCCGATTACAGCGCCGAAGTCGCGGCGCTTGCGGCGACCGGTGCCGAACACCTCGTCGTTCTGGGTTATCTCGACCAGGGCGGTAAGGGCATTATTCAGGACTCGATCAAGTCCGGGGCGTTTTCGAGCTTCTCCGGCGGCGACGGCATGATCGGCCAGTCCATTATCGATGCGCTGGGCGATGGCATCGATGGCATGATCGGCACGCGTCCCGGCGGCGAGAATGATGGCGCCATGGCGTTCGCGATGATCGCCGAGAAGAACAATCTGGCGCTCGATGGACCGTTCCAGGGCGAAGCCTACGACGCCGCGGCAATTGTCGCTTTGGCCGTGCAGGCGGCGGGTTCCGGATCGCGTAGCGCGATCAAGAGTAAGATCATGGAGGTTGCCAACGCGCCCGGCGAGAAGATCTTTCCCGGCCAGTTGGCCGAGGCCCTCAAGACCATCGCCGACGGGGGCGAAGTAAACTACGAAGGCGCCTCGCTGGTCGAACTCAACGACGCCGGCGATCCTCCCGGTGCCTACCTCGAGGTGGTCGTCAAGAACGGCGAATGGACCACGGTCAAGGCCCGTTAGCGGACATCGCATACTTCGAAAGCCCCGGCTCGTCCGGGGCTTTTCTTGTCCGCTTGGGTAGGGGTTCGTCGGTCGCATTCACGCGACGCCTTTGCCGCCGGCGTCACTTTCGCTGAAGCTCCTCGGAATCGGTGACGACCGAGCTGGCGCCTCTCGCTCCGCCGGACATGCCGGCGTAGCGCCCGAGCGACAGGCATCAACACCGCATCTGCCGTTTACAGAGTTGGTCCTTTCTTCATTATCACGCAGGATTGCAGGTATGGGTTCACCAACCAATACAGTTTTTTCATTGACCTTTTCCAGCGATGGAAATGTATGAACGGGAACGGAAGGCGAAAGATCTGGCGGGATATTATCCACGGCCTCTCCCTTACGTGATCCCGGTAGGAACCCACTGAAATAATCTCTTGCTCCACAACCTCAACATTGCTGAACAGGGAAATCACCTCGTCCGGTTTGGGCCGGAACATGGTATCGATCGGATCGCGGTGGTGCGGATAGCTGTGCGGCACCGTCACCACGATGTAGCCGCCGTCGAGAACCAGTCCCGCGCACCGGAGGGCCAGATCTTTTGGATCCGGAACGTGCTCCATCATATTGCAGCAAAGCACGGACTTCGCGCCTAGAGACTTCAGCCGCTCCAAGTCCTCGTCATCAAGTATATTTGCTCTTATATCTATTCCTCCACCCTCTCTCATATCTGAATGAATGATGCGAACACCTTGGCTTTGCAGGGGACCGATCAGGACTTCATGAATCCAGGGTTGTGTCCTCTCCCGATATTCTTGAGTGGAACTTCCAATATTCAACATCGGCGAGAGAGCGTCTGAACCAACGCTTCCAAGTTTTCCAACCAGCCAACTGGCCTCATTCCTGTGCAAGAGTCGGCCCTCAGATTTGATGATCCAGGCTATTCGGCAAATATCGATCACGCCAGCGTAATCGCCGCCGCCCAACCCGTTGTGGCAGGACTCCCGGCCTCGCCGCCCGCCGGTCGCGTCATCTCGCGTGCGGCCGGGCGGCGGTGAGCGGCACCAGAAGGGCGACAGAAAAGATCAGGGCCAGCCACCAGTTCTGCCATAGGCCGAAGGCCACGCATCCGATGGCCGCGGCGGTGACGAACAAGGCCTGCGCGAGAGTCCGCGCATGCAATAGTGGCAAAGCGTCCAGTCGGACCGCCAGCAGCCACAACAGAGCAAGCGCGAGCACCGCCCCCACTGCGCCGAGTTCGAGCATGATCTGCAGGGGGGCGCTATGCGGATGCAACGGTATGATGTCCCACCCGAAATCGCTGACGTCGGGATACCGCGCCGCGATATGCCGAGAACCGTCGAAGCCCCATCCCAGGAGCGGCTTCTCGGCGATTCGCTGCAAGGAGAAATCCCATATCTCCACGCGGTGCCGGGCCGAATCGACCAGCCAGTCGGCCCGGTGCCATCCGTGGTCATGCATTTCCCGCACCGCAAACGGCATTCCGACGAATACCAGGACACTGGTCGCCATCGTTATCACGCACCCGATCTTGCGATGACTGACGACCAGCGGGATTGTCGCAATACCCACGATAAAGCCCAGTGTCGCAGCGGCACTTTCGAAGTAGACCGAAGCGATCGCGAGAACGACGGGGATGAGAAGCGACTTCCAGCCGAGCCTCGTTGCACAGAGATAGGCCGTCACCGGCCAGACCACCAACGCCATCGCCACGGCACCGCGATTGAACCAGACCGATCCGCCTGCGGCGTCTGCCCCTCTGGCGGAACGAAGCAGCGGATAGTCGAGTCCGGTCTCCACGGCCATGAGGACAAGTCCCACAACGAAACCGGCGACGAGCCAGCGGCCGATACGCGCTCGCGCGGTATCGTCCAACGCGGCCGCGACGGCGAACAGGACCATGCCAGCCGCAAAGACCATGGCGATGCGGAGCGCGAGCCAGAGAGATCGGGTGACGTCGAAGCTCCAGAACGAAGCGATCGCACACCAGACGACAAGGAGAACGAGAACGACCGAAACGCGTGGATCGGGAATCGGAAATCGCCCTTGCGCTCGCCGGTAGGTCGGGATGGCGAGCACCGCCGCAAGCAGCAGGAGCACCACGGTGCCCTTGGGCGCCATGACGCTGACAATCGGCAGCAGTGCGGCGAATGCACAAAAGATCGTCGTCAGAAGCGCCCCCGCCCTGCTCCGGCTCTGCGCTCCGGCATCTTCCGCGACATGGCTGGCGGAAAGCCGGAGACCTTCGAGCATTCCGGGCGCCATCAGGCGCTCCTCGCCATCCCATCGGCGGCGTCGATGACCTCGCCGGCCGGGAGGCTCGCGAGCGGCACGCGCCGCAGGATCGCAACGGCCTCGCCGCAGGGCGCGCATCGCCGCGGGTCGGAGGCGGCGCCGAACAGCACAACGGTCGGGCAACCCACGGCGGCCGCGACGTGAACGGGTCCGGTGTCGCTGCCGATGGCGCAACAGGCGCGCCGCGCAAGGGCGTCGATCTGGCCGAGGCTGGTGCGACCGCCGAGATCGACCGCACCCGGCGCCTGCCGCGCGATCCCGTCCAGGAGCGGCGCCTCTGCCGCCGCGCCGATCAGCACCGGGGGCGTGCCGCGCTCCAACAATGTCCGGGCGAGATCGACGAACCGCGCTGCCGGCCAGCGTTTCCCGGGGCGATGCGCCGCTCCCCCCGGCACGATCAGGGCGAAGGCACCGGGCGGCGTCGGTTCGTCGATATCGGCGTCGAGCCAGTCGAGATTCGGCGCCGGCACCTCCCCGATACCCGCGACACCGAGTTGCTCTGCCTGAAGCGCCACCGTGTGCATGAATTCCCGTCGAGGATTGCGGTGCGGATGCGAGCCGCCGGCAACGATTCCGGACCATTCGGGACGGCGGCGACGCGGCAGCATCCGATTGTAAAGGCCGGTGCGGCCCGATGTCTGCAGGTCGTAGACCCGCGCGAATTCGCTATCGATCAGACGCCGGCGCAACCTGATCCACTCAAAGGGCTCGGCTATCATGCTGGGGCGTGCATCCGTCCAAATCTCGTCGAACCAGCCGCAGTACGCGCGCCAGTCGGCGAAGGCTGGCGCGGTGAGCAGCGTGATGCGCCCGTTGCGGTGGTGACGGCGGATCGCCGCGAAACACCCGGTGGCGAGCACCCAGTCGCCGAGCCCGCCATGCTTGATGACCAGAATTCGCTCATCACCCGGCATGAAGGGTCGCTATCCGCACTCGGCATGAAGGGTCGCTATCCGCACTCGGCATGAAGGGTCGCTATCCGCACTCGGCATGAAGGGTCGCTATCCGCACTCGGCATGAAGGGTCGCTATCCGCTCCACGGGAATGCGACAGCGCATCGAGGCTTCGGCGCCAGTCGCGCCAGCCGGCCTCCGCCGCCGGGCAACGATCCTCGACCGGACGGCGACCGTCCAGGGCGCCGGCGAAACCGGCGCTTCCTCGAGCGGCGTGTCGGTCGGCGGCTGTGGCGGCGCGCGTCGCGAGCCAGGGGCGGTGGGGTTCCTGCGCCGGCTCGCCTCCGCCTCGATCCCGGCCAACTGCTTCTCGGTCATCGCCTGATGGTGTTCCAGCACGCTCAACACCGACACGACACTAAAACGCTTCGGTACCCCCTCTCCCGTCCCGAGAAGCGTCCCCAGCGAGCTCCGGCTCGCGCCCATCCCGGTCGCCACGCGGAGATTCGGGTCAATGTAGCAACCGATCGGCCGACCGTCATCCCATCCGTTCTCTCCGCCGGTAGTGTCTCGATTTGAAATCCGGCGCTTGCGACAGGTCTTCGGCCTGCGCCGAAAGCCCCGGGCTCGCCCGCGGCCTTTCCTGTCCGCTTCGGGGTCTGCCGCCGCTGCGGCGGCGGCCTCACTTTCGCTGAAGCTCCTCGGGCAGGATGCCGCGCGGCGCGAGCCGCAGGACCATGAGCAGCATCAGCCCCATCACCAGGGTGCGCATCTGCGGCGCGCGCTCGAGCAGGGACTTGGCCAGTTCGCTCCCCTCTTCGAACAAGCCGCTGCCGATTAGTGCGAACAGCCAGGAGGCGATCGGTTCCGCCTGCACCCAAACGAACCAGATCAACAGCCCGCCAACCACCGATCCCAGATTGTTGCCGCTGCCGCCGACGATGACCATCACCCAGATCAGGAAGGTGTAGCGCAGCGGCTGATAACCGCCCGGTTCGAATTGCAATACGTTGGTCGCCAACATGGCGCCGCCGATGCCGAGCAGGAACGAGCCCAGGATGAAGACCTGGCGATGGCGCTTGACGACGTCCTTGCCCATCGAGTTCGCGGCCTCCTCATTGTCGCGGATTGCGCGCATCATCCGTCCCCACGGTGAATGCAGGGCGCGGTGGGCGAGCCATAGAAAGACGATTAGAAACAACCCGACGATGGCGACGAACATCAGCTTGTTGACGATCAGGCTGGTGCCCGTCGTCAGTTCATAAGGCGGCCCCTGCAGCGCCGTAGCGGTCGGTACCGGCGACGGCAGGCCGGTCACATTGAGCACGCCGCGCGTCAGCCACCCCTCGTTCTTCAGAATGGCGATGACGATTTCCGCGATACCGAGCGTGGCGATCGCCAGATAGTCGGAACGCAGGCCAAGGGCGATACGAGCGATCAGCCAGGCTGCCGCGGCTGCCAGTACGCCGCCGATGATCCAGGCTAGCAAGATCGGCAGGCCGAGACCGCCCAGATACTTGCTGTCGTCGCCGAAGCCGGTCGATTCGAGCACAACCAAGGATTCGTCAAAGCGTTCGCGAAACAGCAGAAGACTAACGACCAGAATGGCAATGATGATCAGCGCACGCTTGCCGCCCGACAACCGGTCGCGCGACAAATGGTTGGCTGCCCAGGCGACGACGGCGCCGGCGCCGCCGATCAGCCAGGCCGACAGCATTTGTCCCTCGGCGAGATAGCGCCGCGGCAAATCCTGCTGCAGTTTCTCGATAGCAGCGGCGTTGGTGGTTGGATCGGCGAGCATGACGTCGAGCGTCTGCAGCATTGCCGCGGTGACCCAGGGCATGGAAATCAGCACGCAGGCCACCGCGCCGATCGCGGAAAAACCCATCACGCCGGCGTTGAACAAGCCGGCGTAACCCCACTGCATATTCAGCCCCAGCGTGATGACGGCGGAGATCAGACCGACCGTCACCAGGCTCAAAGCGCCCGACCAGCTTTGCACAAAGCCGGTGAGCAGGATCAGCGCTGCGAGAATCGCGAAAACGAGCCAATAGCGCTGCGTGGTCCTCACGTCACAGCACCCTGCCTTTGAAGATCCCGGTCGGCCGAAACAGCAGCACGACAACCAGGACCAGGAACGACACGCTGAACTTATACTCCGTACCAAGCAGCTGGACGTTACCGGCCACTTCCCAGCTTTCCGGCAGCAGGTAGTTGACGACCTTCTTGTAGTTCGCCGTGACACCGATCTCGGTAAAGGCAACGAGGTAGCCGCCAACGATGGCGCCCTGCGGGTGACCGATGCCGCCGACGATGGTCGCCGCGAAGATCGGCAGCAGCATCTGGAAATAGGTAAACGGCTTGTAGCCGCGGTCCATGCCGTACATCGTACCGGCAATGGCGGCGAGCGATCCGGCGATGATCCAAGTAATGAGCACCACCCGCTGCGGGTCGATCCCGGACAGCAACGCAAGATCTTCATTGTCCGAAAAAGCGCGCATCGCCTTGCCCGAACGGGTGCGGGTCAGAAACCAGTACAATGCGGCGAAGATGCTCACCGCCAGCGCGATCGTGATTACCTGAATAAGATCGAGGCCAAAGCCCTCGGCAAGCCCGGTCGCCCGCTTGAATTCGCCGACGTAAAAAAAGACATACTCGGGCTCGGTGACCTGCACAGTCTTGGCCTGGGTAACGAAGTCGGTCTTAACCCGCACCGCCCCTTTGCCGAGTTGATCGGTTAGAGCCGCGACGTCGACGGTGCCGAAATCGAAGGTTCGGCGGTCGTTGAATGCGGTGAGATCGGCGCCCTTGATCAACCGGGTCAGGCCGTTGAGCACGAACATGACGCCGATCGAGCTCATCACCAGAACGACCGGCGGACTTTTTATGCGGCGGTAGTAGCCGTAGACGGTCTTGTCCAGAGCGATCGCCAGCAGCACCGTCGCCAGCATCGCGATCGGCAACATGATCAGCCCGGACGGGATCGGGTAGGTGAAGACGCCGGTCTGATTGAGAATTTCGACGCCGATCAGCGAGATCATGGCGCCGAAAGCCATCATGTCGCCATGAGCAAAATTTGCGAAACGCAGGATCCCGAAGACCAGCGTCACGCCAAGCGCTCCCAGTGCCAGGGCCGAACCGTAGGTCACGGCCGGCAGCACCAGGAAGTTGAAAACCCACAGAAACGCGTTGAGCGGATCGGCGGCGTCGATCATGTCGCCGCTAGCCGCCGATGAAGGTGCTGCGCACTTCGCGATCGGCGAGCAGCGACTGGCCGGTGCCGGTGTAGCGGTTCTCGCCGTTGACCAGCACGTAGCCGGTATCCGCTATTTCCAGCGCTTGGCGGGCGTTCTGTTCGACCATCAGGACGCCGATGCGCGTTTCCTTGATGTCGAGGATTCGGTCGAACAATTCGTCCATGACGATCGGCGAGACACCGGCGGTGGGTTCGTCGAGCATCAGCAGCGTTGGCTCGGTCATCAGCGCGCGACCGACCGCAAGCTGCTGGCGTTGCCCCCCGGACAGCTCGCCGGCCGCCTGGCGGCGCTTTTCTTCAAGTACGGGGAACAGCTCGTACACCTGTTCGAGGCTGCCACGGAAATCGTCGCGCCGTAGATAGGCGCCCATTTCGAGATTTTCCTCAATCGTCATGCCGGCGAATACGTTGTTGCTCTGCGGTACGAACGCCATGCCCTGCTCGACCCGTGCTTGCGGCGGCAGCGCCGTAATGTCGTTACCGTCGAATACCACCGATCCGGAGCTGAGCTGGATCATGCCGAAGATCGCCTTCATCGCGGTCGACTTGCCGGCGCCGTTCGGCCCGACGATGACCGCGATCTCGCCGCGGCCAACCTCGATCTTACATTCGCTGATAATGTCCGGCCCGCCATAGCCGCCGGACATATGCTCGGCGCTAAGCAGAGTCATGTATGGCGCTCATCGACGATGGTTTCCCGTGTCTCATTCCCTTGCCGAGGTAAGCCTCGATGACCTCTTCGTTCGACTTGATCTCGTCGATCGTACCTTCGGTTAGCACCGCGCCCTCTGCCATCACGATGACCCGGCTGCACATCCGGCCGATGAAATCGAGGTCGTGTTCGATCATGCAGAAGGTGTAGCCCGATTCCTCGTTGAGGCGCTGGATGGCCGTGCCGATCTCCGCCAGCAGCGCGCGGTTGACTCCGGCGCCGATCTCGTCGAGCAGCACCGCTTTGACATTGAGCACCATCATCGTACGTCCGAGTTCGAGCAGTTTCTTTTGCCCGCCCGACAAACTCCCCGCCGGCGCGTTCGACAAGTGGCTTAAGTTAAGAAACTCAAGCACCTCTCGGGCCTTTTCGAGAACAACCGACTCTTGCTCGCGGACCAATCCCGGTCGCAGCCATGTCGAAATCAGGCTCTCCCCGGCCTGCGCCGCCGGCACCATCATCAAATTCTCGAGCACTGTCAGCTTGCTGAACTCATGCGCGATCTGAAACGTCCGCAACAGGCCTTGGTGGAAGAGCTGATGCGATTGAAGACCGGTCACATCTTCGCCGTCGAAAAAAATCCGACCCGAAGTCGGCGCAATATTGCCGGCGATTACGTTGAACAGCGTCGTCTTGCCGGCGCCGTTGGGGCCGATCAATCCGGTGATCGACCCCTCCGCGATTTTTAACGAGACGTCGTTGACCGCAATGACGCCGCCGAAATGTTTACTGAGATCGCGGACCTCGATCATGGAGTTCCGCGCGGGCTGGTTTCCGTCCTGATCATCAACTACCACCCCGGGGTCGCGTGGGGTTCACCGCCCCTGTTTCACAACCGCCCTCTTCTTCAAGACGTAATCCAACTCGCCTACCGCGACTCGGGTGAGTTCCACCTGGCCGGCATCCGCCTCGCCGACGCTCGATACTTCTTCGGTCGTTACCGGATCACGGGTGAACTTTGCGTATCCTAGGCTGCACGGGCCAAGGCCAGTTCGCCCCAGATCGTGTTCAGCGACTCGACCAAGTGATCGATCATCTCGTCGCCGTGCAACGGGCCGGGCGTGAACCGCAATCGCTCGCTGCCCCTCGGCACGGTCGGGTAATTGATCGGCTGTACATAGATCTTGAACCGGTCGAGGAGGACGTCCGACACTTGTTTGCAGAGTGCTGCATCGCCGACCACTACCGGCACGATATGGCTCCTCGACGGCAGCACCGGAAGATCGGCGGCGCGCAATTTCTGTTTGAGCTTTTCGGCCCGCTCCTGGTGCAGCGTTCGCTCGACTTGGCTAACGCGCAAGTGACGCACGCTGGCCAATGCGCCGGCAACAAGCACGGGCGACATCGACGTGGTGAAGATGAAACCGGCGGCATAGCTGCGCACGGCGTCGATCATCGCGGTAGGTCCGGCGATATAACCGCCTTGCACGCCAAACGCCTTACCGAGCGTGCCCTCAATGAGGTCGATGCGATCCATGACCCCATCGCGCTCGGCCACACCGGCGCCGCGGTCGCCGTAGAGACCGACGGCATGCACTTCATCGAGATAGGTCATCGCACCGTACTTGTCGGCGAGATCGCAGATGCGCTCGATCGGTGCGATATCGCCATCCATCGAGTAGACCGACTCGAACGCGATGATCTTGGGCGCCGCCGGATCGGTTTCCTGGAGCAGGCTTTCGAGATGTTCGGTATCGTTATGGCGGAAAACCTTTTTCGTGGATTTTCCGTAGCGGATCCCTTGGATCATCGATGCGTGATTGAGTTCATCCGAAAACACCCCACAGTCCGGCAACAGGGAGCTCAGAGTGCTCAGCGACGCTTCGTTGGCGACATAGCCCGAGGTGAACAGCAACGCCGCTTGCTTGCCATGCAGGTCGGCGAGTTCTTCTTCGAGCATAACGTGGTAGTGGGTCGTGCCGGAGATGTTGCGGGTACCGCCCGCGCCGGCGCCGACCGTCTCCAACGCGTGCCGCATCGCCTCGCGCACTTTTGGGTGCTGACCCATCGCCAGGTAATCGTTGCTGCACCACACAGTGATCTCGTCAATGCCGCCGCAGGCCTTGTGCCGCGATGCATGGGGAAAATCGCCCACATGCCGCTCGAGGTCGGCGAACACGCGGTAGCGGCCCTCGACCTTGAGTTCGTTAACCTTTTCGGCGAAGAACCTGTGGTAATCCATTGGTTTCCTTCTCCCGCCGATACTCTACATGATAGGTCGATGGGTGATCCAGGATCGAGCGGTGCTGCGGCGCCGTTTGACCCGTCCTGTTGTTGTGATAAACGGCTTGGGCGATCCCGTCATTCCACCTTTCCGTGATCATGGTGGTTGTTGCGGATCAAGAAGGGAGCGGTGCTATGGACGTCCTCAACCCGGCAAACTGGAAACGGCCGAAGGGTTATTCCAACGGCATCGCCGCCGCCGGCCGGCAGATCTACGTCGCCGGCCAGGTTGGCTGGAACCCGCAGGAGGAATTCGAAACCGACGATTTTGCCGGCCAAGCACGCCAAGCGCTGCAAAACATCGTCGCCGTGCTGGCCGAGGGCGGCGCCGGCCCGGAACACATGACGCGGATGACTTGGTACGTCGTCGACAAACAGGATTATCTCGCGGCCGCGCGCGAAATCGGCCAAGCCTACCGCGAGGTAGTAGGCGACAACTATCCGGCGATGACCTTGGTCCAGGTCGCCGACCTGCTGGAAGATCGAGCCAAAGTCGAAATCGAGACTACCGCGGTCGTCCCGCAACCGCCAGACCCGGTTGCGAGCTGATCGGGCTATACTTGACGCCACCCCCCCCCCCGACAAGACCGGTCACTTGGAGAGGACGCAAATGAGCTCAACCGCTGCGCGTGCCGAGCTGCGACCCAGCCCCGACGACAAGGCTGGTTTTCAATGGGACGATCCGTTCCGCTTCAGCGACCAGCTCAACGAAGACGAGCGCCTGGTCATGCAGAGCGCACATGATTACTGCCAGAGCAAACTGATGCCGCGCGTGCTTGACGGGTTCCGCAACGAAACCTTCGATCGCGGCATTTTCACCGAAATGGGCGAACTGGGAATGCTCGGCGCGACCATCCAGGGCTATGGCTGCGCCGGCGTCAACCACGTCTGCTACGGCCTCGTCTCGCGTGAGGTCGAACGGGTCGACAGCGGCTACCGGTCGATGCTGAGCGTCCAGTCGAGCCTGGTGATGTACCCGATCTACAAATTCGGCTCCGAGGCGCAACGCGAGAAATATCTACCCAAACTGGCGACCGGGGAATGGATCGGCTGTTTCGGCCTGACCGAACCCGACCACGGGTCGGATCCCGGTAGCATGAAGACCCGAGCGCACGCCACCGATGGCGGATACTTGCTGAACGGCTCCAAGAGCTGGATTTCCAATTCGCCCTTCGCCGACGTTTTCGTCGTCTGGGCCAAGGACGATAGCGACTCGATTCGCGGCTTCATTCTCGAGAAAGGCATGAAGGGGCTGTCGACCCCGAAAATCGAAGGCAAATTCTCGTTGCGCGTCTCGCCCACCGGCCAGATCGCGATGGATAGTGTGTTCGTCCCCGAGGAAAACCTCCTGCCGGCGGTCGCGGGCCTGCGCGGTCCGTTCAGCTGCCTCAACAAAGCACGCTATGGCATCGCCTGGGGCGCCTTGGGAGCGGCCGAATTCTGCTGGCATGCCGCTCGCAGCTATACCCTCGAGCGCATGCAATTCGACCGCCCCTTGGCGGCCAACCAGCTGATCCAGAAAAAACTCGCCGACATGCAGACCGAGATCACCATCGGCTTGCAGGCTTCGCTCCGCGTCGGTCGGTTGATGGATGAAGATTTGGCAACGCCGGAGATGGTCTCGCTGGTCAAACGCAATTCCTCCGGGAAGGCACTCGATATCGCCCGCGCGGCACGCGACATGCACGGCGGTAACGGGATCGTCGACGAGTACCACGTGATTCGTCACCTTCTGAACCTGGAGACGGTCAACACCTACGAGGGCACCCACGACATCCACGCGCTGATCCTCGGGCGTGCCCAAACGGGCATCCAAGCCTTCACGGCCTGATCATTGACGAAACTCGTGGATGCGGGTGCGCCGGCCGCGGACGCACTTTCCGGTCGCTTTGAAGCGCGTCTGAATGAAGGCGGATTCATCGTCACCGCCGAGTTTCGGCCACCGACGACTGCCAGCGCCGACTATCTGCTTGAACAGGCTGCGTCGATTGCGAGCCGGGTTGACGCCGTCAACGTCACCGACGGTGCCGGTGCCAGGGTTCACACATCGTCACTCGCCGTTGCCGGATTGCTGGCCCGCGAAGGTTATGAGCCGATTCTGCAGGTGACCTGCCGCGACCGAAACCGCATCGCTCTCGAGGGTCACTTGCTCGGCTGCGCCGCCCTCGGCGTACACAACGTTCTCTGCATGCGCGGCGACGATCCCACGGCCGGCGATCATCCCGATGCCAAGGGAGTGTTCGACCTCGAGACGCTCGAACTGATAGCGATGGCGGCGACCCTTCGCGACAAGGGCACGCTGCTCAGCGGTCGCCCCATCGACCATCCCCCGCACTACGTAATCGGCGCCGTCGACACGCCGGTGATGCCAACGGCCGATTGGTCGGCGGCAAACGTGATCAGAAAACTCGAGGCAGGTGCGCGCTTCGTGCAGACCCAGTTCTGCTACGACTTGGCGATCATCGAAGCCTATGCCGCGGCGCTTCGCACGGCCGGCGTCGGCGACCAGATACGTCTGCTGATCGGGCTGGGGCCGATCGGATCGGCGCGTTCGGCGCTGTGGATGCGGGAGCATCTGTACGGCGTCGAAGTGCCCGACGTCATCGTCGATCGCCTCGACAAGGCGGATGATCCGGTCGCCGAAGGACGCCGTATCTGCGTCGAGCTGATCGCGCGCCTGGGTGAGGTCGAGGGCATCGATGGCGTCCACCTGATGGCGGTTCGCGACGAACTGCAAATTGTCCGTGTTCTCGACGAAGCCGGGTTGGGATGAAAGCCGATCCAGTCAAGACTGGTTGGTCGGCCCCGAGGTTGGCAGGGTGATTTCGAAGCAGCTCGTTTGGGTGTCGCTGCGATAAATCGCCTCACCGCCGTGGCGTCGGGCGATCTGGCGCACCAGCGTCAGACCCAGACCGGAACCCGACCTCAAACCGTCGCTCGATGCGGTCCGCCGAAACGGTTCAAAGACGCTTTCAACTTCAGCCGCGGCGACACCCGGTCCGGCGTCACAAACCCGCACCATCGCGCCGCCATCGTTCCGGGTCACGGTCACCTCGATCGGCGGAGCGCCGTGGCGATCGGCATTGTCCAGCAGATTGCGCACGAGGTGTCGCAGCAGCCGGGGGTCGCCGCGCACGACGACCGCCGCGCCGGCAACCTCGCAATCCTGGTAGCGCGCCGATTCTTCGGCGGCGAGAGCCAGAATGTCGACATCTTCGAGGGTGTCGAGTTCGGCGCCGGCGTCGAGCCGGCTGGTCATCAGAATTTCCTCGATCAAACGGTCGAGCTCGGCAATGTCGCGGTCGAGCGCGGCCTTGCGTTCGGGATCGGCTTGCTGCTTCAGCAATTCGACACCCATGCGGATGCGCGCCAGCGGCGTGCGCAGTTCATGCGACGCGTTGGCCAGCAGCATCTTGTGCGAAGCGACGAGCTCCGCGATGCGTTCGGCGGCGCGGTTGAAGCTCTCGGCCAGGCGCGCCACTTCGTCGCGCCCTTCGATTTCGACGCGGGCCGTGAGATCGCCGGCGCCGAGCAATTCGACACTGCGCTGCAATCTCTCGACCCGCCGGGTGACGCGTCGTGCCAACGGCAGCGCCGCCAGCGCGACCGCAAGCGCGATCCCGCCCAGCAATGCGGCGACGCCAAACTCCGAGAACCGAGGCCGGGTTACGAGCGCAACGAGCAAACGCTTGTCGGGCAGTTCCAGCAGCCACGTCGCCCGCCCACGCGGCCCGCTGTGCCAACCGCGCCGATATCCCTGGCGCGGCAACGGCAGCGGTTCACCGGCCACGGCGATGCGGCGGCGGTCGGCGCCATAGAGCGTGAGGTCGGTCCGTAGGCGCCCGGACAGCGTTACCAGCGCGACGCGTTGCTCCGATTGGGTCGCCCCGATCGGCGCGAGCTTTGCGGCCGCGAACTCGCGCGCCAGTTCGGAGATGTGACGTGAATCGATGTGACGTGAATCATCGACAAAATACCACAACCCGACGCCGACCAGGACCACCAGCATGAGGCTTGCAACAATCGTGAGATAGACTTGGTAGTAAAGGCGCTTCATGTGCCGCGCGGCGAGTCAGTCCTGTGCTTTGGCAAACACGTAGCCGGCACCGCGCACGGTGATGATACGGCGTGGCTTCTTGGAGTCGTCTTCGATCGCAGCGCGAATCCGTGACACATGGACATCGATCGAGCGGTCGAACGCCTCGAACGGCTGACCCTTGAGCGCATCCATCAACGCGTCGCGCGTCATCACCCGCCCGGCCCGCTCGGCCAGCGCCAGGAGCAGCGCGAACTGATGGCTGGTCAGCTCTCGGGGCTCGCCGTCGATACGGACTTCCCGGGCAGCGCGGTCGATTTCCAACCGGCCGAAGCGCAGCACGTCGCTCTCGCCACCGACTCCCCTGCCCCGTCTCAGAATCGCGCGCAGCCGCGCCAACAGCTCGCGCGGTTCGAACGGCTTCGGCAGGTAGTCGTCGGCGCCGAGCTCGAGGCCGACGATTCGATCCATAGAGTCGCCGCGCGCAGTTAGCATCAGGATCGGGGTGTTGCTGGTGCTGCGGATCGTGCGACAGACGTCGAGCCCGTCCATGTCCGGCAGCATGAGGTCGAGAATCAGCGCATCGAACGATCCCCGCCGATGCTGCTCGAGTCCCTCCCGGCCGGCGGCGGCATGGGCGACGCCGAAACCGGCGTCGCCCAGATACTCGCTGACCATGGTGGCCAAGTGCGGGTCGTCTTCGATCAGCAGGATGCGGTCGGTCACGCTCTGCTTATACCGCCGTGCGAATGGCCGGCGCCACCTGCACCCGAGCTAGTCGTCGCGGCCGCGGCGGTGGTGGCGGCGATGATCGGCGATGCGCTCGGCCAGCTCCCGGCGCTGATCGACGCTCAGCACTTCGGCAGCGTCGGCCAGGAAGCGCGACAGGCGGGCGCTCGCTTGCTCCAGCGACCGCAGCTTGGCGGCGCGCAGAACTTCGATCGCGTCCCGGTCGATGATCGCCGCCGTCAGCAACCCCGTCGCATCGCGCCCGGCGTCGTGCATGGTCTGGCGCAGCGGCAACAGGTCCCCGGCCGCGGCCTGCGCCAGCTTGGTCAGTCGCCGGCGCTGATCTTCGGTCATATCGATTTCGACGGCGAAGTGTTTGACCATGCGCTCGACTCCCTCGCCAACCTTGGCGGGGTCGTTCCACATGCCGTGGCCGTGCCACATCATGCGGCCGAACGCATTGACGCCGGTGAATGCGCCGATGCCGGCGCCGACCACGACGAGCGCGAGCATGGCAACCAGCGTCAGGCGAATTCTGCGGTGCCAGTTTGCCGGCGGCTTGGCCGGCGCGGTTTCTGGATCGGACATTTGCTTGCTCCTGTACGGCGTTCGGGCACCTATGCCCATACGCCTGACTTAGGAGTCCGCTGTTTCGCGCGCATCTGCGGGGGGTAAAGAAATGTAAAGCCTAAAGCGGAACACGGGTCGGGGCGCGTGCACGCAGCGATCCATCGTGGCCGGCGAACCGAGACGCCGCAGTTCATAGACCCTGAATCAAGTGCGCGCGATGGGAAGAGCGCGAGTCTCGCGCGGCTCAGGTATTGCGCCGGTATTGGCCGCCGACCTCGAACAGCGCGTTGGTGATTTGCCCCAGCGAGCAGCAACGCACGGCGTCCATCAGCACGGCGAACACATTCTCGCCCTCGAGCGCGGTCTGCTTGAGTCGATCGAGCATGGCCGACGCTTGATCGGCGTGACGGGCCTGGAAATCGCGCAGCCGCGCGATCTGCAAGCGCTTTTCTTCGTCGGTCGAGCGCTGCAGCTGCACGTTGCCGTAGGCTTCGGCGTCGCCATGCGGGTTGCGGAAGGTGTTGACGCCGACGATCGGCAAGCTGCCATCGTGCTTCTTCATTTCGTAGTGAAGCGACTCGTCTTGGATCTTGCCGCGCTGGTAGCCGGTTTCCATCGCCCCGAGCACACCCCCGCGTTCGCTGATGCGGTCGAACTCGACGAGCACCGCTTCTTCGACAAGGTCGGTCAGCTGCTCGACGATGAACGAACCCTGGTTGGGGTTCTGGTTTTTGGCGAGGCCCCATTCCTGATTGATGATGTGCTGGATGGCCATCGCCCGGCGCACCGACTCCTGGGTCGGCGTCGTGATCGCCTCGTCATAGGCGTTGGTGTGCAGGCTGTTGGTGTTGTCGTAGGTCGCGATCAGCGCCTGCAGCGTCGTGCGGATATCGTTGAACGCGTACTCCTGCGCATGCAGCGACCGGCCCGAGGTCTGGCTGTGATATTTCAGCTTCTGGCTGCGCTCATTGGCGCCATACTTGTCGCGCATCGCCACCGCCCAAATACGACGCGCCACGCGCCCGAGCACGCTGTATTCCGGATCCATGCCGGCCGAAAAGAAAAACGAGAAATTGGGCGCGAAATCGTCGACGTCCATGCCGCGCGCTCGGTACGCCTCGACATAGGTGAAGCCGTTGGCCAGCGTGAAGGCGAGCTGCGAGATCGGGTTCGCGCCGGCCTCGGCGATGTGATAGCCCGAGATCGAGACCGAGTAGAAGTTGCGCACGTCGTGGTCGATGAAGTAGGCCTGAATGTCGCCCATCACCTTGAGGCTGAACTCGGTCGAGAACAGACAAGTATTCTGACCCTGATCTTCCTTCAGGATGTCGGCCTGAACGGTGCCGCGAACGTTTTCGTATACGTAGGAGCGGATCGCGGCGGCCTCGTCGGCGTCGGGGGGTCGCCCGTTTTCCTTTTCGAAGCGCGCGATGCGCCGATCGATCGCCGCGTTGATGAACATCGCCAGGATGGTCGGCGCCGGCCCGTTGATCGTCATCGATACCGAAGTTGCGGGATCGCACAGATCAAACCCGTCATACAGAACCTTCATGTCGTCAAGCGTGGCGATCGATACCCCCGAGGTGCCGACCTTCCCGTAGATGTCGGGGCGCTCGTCGGGATCGCCGCCATAGAGCGTCACCGAGTCGAAGGCGGTTGACAGGCGCTTGGCCGGCGATTCCTGCGACAAGTACTTGAATCGTTCGTTGGTGCGCTTGGGATCACCCTCGCCGGCGAACATGCGGGTCGGCGCCTCGCCCTCGCGCTTGAATGGGAACACACCCGCGGTGAACGGAAACGCGCCAGGCACGTTTTCGCGCAGCAGCCAGCGCAGCACCGGCCCGTGATCGTCGTAGGGCGGCAGCGCAACCTTGGGGATGGTGGTGCCCGACAGGGTGGCGTACGTGAGCGCCGTACGGATTTCTCGATCGCGCACCTCGGTGACCAACTCGTCGGCCTGATAGCGGGTGCGGGTTTGGGGCCAGCCATCGAGCCGCGCACGATTGTCCGGCGTCAACGCTGCCTCTTGTTCATCGATCAAACGATCGAGTTGGGAAAGGTCGGTGTCGCCGCCGCCTTGTTCGAGCAGGCGCCGGCTCGCCATCAGGTGCTCGCGGTCGCGTGCCGCCTCTACCTGGCGCCCGGCCTCGGCGTGATAGCCGCGTACCGTCGCCGCCACCTCGCTCAAATAGCGGCGTTGCGCCGAGGGGATGATGCTCGAGCGATCGCTCGATACCCGCGACGCAGATCCCTCCAGCCCGCTATTCCAGTCGGCGATACCCCTCTGTTTTAGGATTTCGAGCAGGTTTCGGTACAGCGCGGTGACGCCATCGTCGTTGAATTTGGCTGCGACGGTGCCGAATACCGGCATCTCCTCGGGCGCCCGGCTAAAGGCCTCGCGGTTGCGTACGAGCTGCTTGCGCACGTCGCGTAACGCATCTTCGGCACCGTGGCGATCGAACTTGTTGATCGCGACGATATCGGCGAAATCGAGCATGTCGATCTTTTCGAGTTGACTCGCCGCGCCGAACTCCGGCGTCATCACGTAGATCGCGGCATCGACCAGCGGCACGATCGCCGCATCGCCCTGGCCGATCCCGGCGGTTTCAACCAGCACCAGGTCGAAACCGGCCAGCTTGCAGGCGGCGATGATCTCGCTGAGATTGTCGGTGATCTCGCGCTCGGAGCCGCGCGTCGCCAGAGAGCGCATATAGATGTGCGGCGTTGCGATCGCGTTCATGCGAATGCGGTCGCCGAGCAGCGCACCGCCGGTGCGGCGGCGCGACGGATCGACCGCGAGGATGGCGATGGCGATGTCGGGCTGGTCGGTGCGGAAACGGCGCACCACTTCGTCGGTGAAGGAGGATTTGCCGGCACCGCCGGTGCCGGTCACGCCGACGATCGGAACCCGATTGATCGCGGTCCCACGCTCGGCAATTTCGCGCAGCAACCGATCGCTGATCGTACCGGCCTCAATGCCGGAGATCAGGCGCGCCAGCGCGTTGCGGTCGCCCGCGGCGACGCCGTCCAGCGACCTGGGCACGTCGCCGGCAAGATCGCCGTCGACCCGGCTCAACATGTCGTCGATCACGCCCTGGAGGCCGAGCTGCTGACCATGTTCCGGCGAATAGATGCGGGCGACGCCATATGCCTCGAGCTCACGGATTTCGTTCGGCACGATCACGCCGCCACCGCCGCCGAACACCTGCACCTGCGGTGCGCCGCGCTCGCGCAGCAGGTCGATCATGTACTTGAAATATTCGACATGGCCGCCCTGGTAGGAGCTCACGGCAATGGCGTGGGCGTCTTCCTGGATCGCGGCGGAAACGATTTCATCGACCGAGCGGTTGTGGCCGAGATGGATGACCTCCGCGCCGGCGCCCTGGAGCACGCGGCGAATGATGTTGATCGAGGCATCGTGACCGTCGTAGAGGCTGGCCGCCGTAACGAACCGCACGGGACGCGGATCGCCGCGTGGTTCGGTTTTGCGGTCGGCCATCCGCGTGTCAAGCGCCGTTTCTGCCAATTACCGTTCCTTCTTCGCGTCCGCCGGGTGCTCGGGATTTCCGTCTAGTTTAGTCGATATTTCAGTGCGTTACCTACCCGCCGATCGAAAGCTTGGAGAGTTGGCACAACCCCGATCCCGGATCGGGTGAGCCGCCTCTACAATTTGGTTATAAACTGGCGGAAAGTGGAGTATTGAAGCCGCCAGCCCGGGGATGCGGGCTCGGCGAACGGTTAGGGAACTGCGTCGATGACTGGTCCTCTCACGACCCACTATCCGCCCCATGGCGCCTATCCGCGCACGCGTTTGCGCCGCAACCGCCGGCATGATTGGTCGCGCCGCTTGGTTGCGGAGAACATCCTCTCGGTCGACGATCTGATCTGGCCGCTGTTCATCCATGAAGGTGAGGACCGGCTCGAGCCGGTGCCCTCGATGCCGGGCGTCAACAGGATGTCGATCGACCATCTGGTCAAGACCGCCGGCGCGGCCGCCGCGGTCGGAATCCCGGTGATCGCCATCTTTCCTGCGATCGCCAACGAGCTGCGCACCCCCGACGGTGATGAAGCGGTCAATCTCGACAATCTGGTATGTCGCGCGGTTAAAGCTGTCAAGGACGCCCATCCCGGCATCGGTATTCTGTGCGACGCCGCCCTCGACCCGTTCACCTCGCATGGTCAAGACGGTCTGGTGCGCAACGGCTACGTCGTCAACGACGAAACCGTTGAAATGCTGTGCCGGCAGTCGCTGGTCCAGGCCGAGGCCGGCTGCGATATCATTGCTCCTTCGGACATGATGGACGGACGCGTGCGCAGCATCCGCGACGCGCTCGACGGCAGCGGTTTCGAGCATGTGCAGATCATGTCCTATGCGGCAAAGTACGCGTCCGCCTTCTTCAACCCGTTCCGCGACGCGGTCGGCTCGGCGAGCACGTTGGGTCAGGGCGACAAGAAAACCTATCAGATGGATTTTGCCAATTCCGACGAGGCGCTGCGTGAGGTGGCCTTTGACATCGCCGAGGGTGCCGACATGGTGATGGTCAAACCCGGCATGCCCTATCTCGACATCGTCCGTCGGGTCAAAGACAGCTTTGGCGTGCCGACTTTCGCCTACCAGGTCAGCGGCGAGTACGCGATGATCAAGGCCGCCGGCGCGCAGGGTTGGATCGACGAACGGCGCATCATGCTGGAGGCCCTGCTGTGCATCAAGCGCGCCGGTGCCGACGGCATCCTCACCTATTTCGCCGGTGAGGCCGCGCGCATGTTGGCAGATTAGCCGATGTGGGGTCAGCACCTAATCGTCGATCTCGGTGGCTGCGAGCGCGCCGCAATCGCTAGCGAAGCAAGCATCCGTGCCTTCTGCAGCGAACTGGTCGAACGGATCGGCATGCGCGCGTTCGGTGAGCCCACCATCGCCCACTTTGCCAAACACGAGCCGAGGGCGAGCGGCTATACCCTGGTTCAGCTGATCGAGACCTCGAGCATCACCGCACATTTCGCCGAGCGCAGGGGCGAAGTGTACCTCGATATCTTCTCCTGCCGGCCCTTTGCCAACGAGGATGTGGTGGCCGTTTGCCGGGCCTTTTTCAAACCGCAAACTGTCAACCACACCTGCCTCGCCCGCAGCGCAGGGCAAAACCCTCAGCACCTGTCTCCGGCCGCATAAGACGACGCCCGCGCACGGCGTTGCGCCGCCCCACCACTTCGGTTAGAACGCGCGGGCGGCGCACCGCGCTTCCATCGAACGATCGAGGGAACATCCGGCATGGCGTTGAAACCGTCCGATGTCGCAGGCCCGCTCAATGGCGTGACCGTGGTCGACCTTACCCGCGTGCTGGCGGGCCCTTTCTGCACCATGATGCTGAGCGAACTGGGCGCGCGTGTCATCAAGGTCGAGATGCCTGGAAACGGAGATGACTCGCGCCAATACGGGCCCTTCGTCAACGGCAAGTCGGCCTATTACATGTCACTCAATCGCGGCAAGCAAAGCATCGCCCTCAACCTCAAGGACGACGCCGACCGGAGAGTCTTCGACGCCCTGCTCGAATACGCCGACGTGCTCATCGAGAACTACCGCCCCGGCACCATGGCCAAGCTCGGCTACGACTGGGAGACCCTTCACCCCCGGCATCCGAGGTTGATCTATGCCGCCGCCTCGGGCTTCGGCCAGACCGGCCCCTACGCACAGCGCCCGGCTTATGACGTCATCGTGCAGGCGATGGGCGGAGTCATGAGTATGACCGGCTACCCGGACATGCCGCCGGCCCGGGTCGGCACCTCGGTCGGCGACATCACCGCCGGATTGTTCTCGGCCATCGGCATCAACGCGGCGCTCTACCACCGCGACCGGATTGGCGAGGGCATGTATCTCGATATCAGTATGCTCGATTGCCAGGTTGCGATCTGCGAAAACGCCGTCGCCCGCTACAGCGCGACCGGAAACGTTCCCGCTCGCGCCGGCGCCCGCAACCCTTCGATCACGCCATTCGAGAGCTACGCCACCAAGGACGATCTCATCGTCATCGCCGCCGGCAACGACGCCCTCTTCGCCCGGCTCACCGACATCATCGGCCGACCTGAACTGGCCAGCGATCCGCGGTTCGATTCCAATACCACCCGGACGACCAACGCGGCGGAGCTTAAGGAAGAAATGGAGGCGGCGCTGATCACGCGCACGCGCGACGAGTGGTTCCAGATCTTCGACCAGGCAGGCATCCCCTGCGGCCCAATCAACAACATACGCGACGTGATCGAGGACGTACAGGTCAACCACCGCAACATGGTGGTCAGTGCCGAGGACCCGGTTGCCGGTACGGTCCGCATGTCGGGCAATCCGATCAAGATATCGGCCTTCGCTGATCGCGCCGAACGCGCGCCGAGCCCGGAGCTCGATGAACACCGCGAAGCGCTGCTCCTCGAGCTCGGACTCGGTTGAATCGGGGTTCGAACTCTCGCGTTATTGTGGTCTCATGGCGGGCCGTCGCTCCACGGCGGTGTGGAAACCGTGATGCGCTGGATCATTCGCCTCATAGCCGTGCTGGTCGTGCTCGTCGTCATCGTCGCGGCAGGCGGCTACGTCTGGCTGCGCGGCTCGCTTCCCGACATCGACGGCAATCGCAGCGTCGCCGGGATCACGGCGCCGGTCGAAATCATCCGCGATCGCCACGGCGTCCCTCACATCATCGGTCAAACTCAGGAAGATGCGTTCTTTGGCTTGGGCTATGTGCACGCACAAGACCGCCTGTGGCAGATGGAAGTCAACCGCCGGCTCGGCGCCGGCCGGCTGTCGGAGGTCATCGGCGCTGACCTGCTGGAGCTCGACAAACGTATGCGCGTGCTCGGCGTCTACCACGCGGCGCGGCAGAACTACGCCAACCTCGACGGCGAGACTCGTGCCATCCTCGAGGCCTACGCCAAGGGCGTGAACGCGTTCATCGTCAGCCGCGATCTCGTCCAGCGCCCCTTGCCGCCTGAATTCATCATCCTCGGCAACGAGCCGGAGCCTTGGACACCTGCCGATTCCCTGGTGTGGGGAAAGATGATGGCGCTCAGCCTCAGCGTGAACATGACCGACGAGCTGTTGCGGGCACACCTGTTGCAAGTGCTCAAGCCCGATCAGGTCGCCGATCTCTATCCCGGCTATCCCCACCCCTCGGAGCATCGCCTCGGCGAATTCGCGGCGCTTTACGAAACGCTGCCCTGGCTCGCCGCTTGGCGTGCCCTGATGCCGGGCGGCGACGATGCCAATGGCAGCAACGGGTCCAACAACTGGGTCGTCTCCGGCGCCCGCACCGCCACCGGCAAGCCGTTGCTGGCCAACGATCCCCACCTCGGCCTGTCGGTGCCGGCGGTGTGGTACTTCGCCCATGTCGCGGCTCCCGGCCTCAACGTGATCGGTGCGACGTTGCCCGGCATTCCCGCCGTGCTGATCGGCCGCAACGACCGTATCGCCTGGGGTTTCACGAACACCTATGGTGACGTCCAGGACCTGTTCGTCGAGCGTGTCGTCGATGGCGATCCCACCCGCTACGAGAGTCCCGATGGGCCGCGCCCGTTTGGGGTGCGCGAGGAGATCATCAACGTCAAGGACGGCGAGCCCGTTCGCCTGGCCGTACGCCTCACCCGGCACGGACCGGTCGTTTCCGACCTCATGTCCGAGGCGCATCGCGAGCGGATGGGCAACCACGTCCTCGCCCTCGCCTGGACCGCGCTTGCCGAAGACGACACGACCGCACGGGCGCCGCTGGAAATGGGGCGCGCTCGCAACTGGCGGGAGTTCACCGATGCGCTACGCCTCTTTGCCGGCCCACAGCAGAACATGGTCTATGCCGACATCGACGGTCATATCGGGCTTTACGCACCCGCGCACATACCCCGGCGTCACGCCGAGAACGGCATCCGCGGCGCGCTGCCTTCGCCGGGTTGGGATGCGCGCTTCGACTGGGCCGGCCTGCTACCGTTCGAGCAGCTTCCGCACCGCTACGATCCAGCCGGCGGTGCCATCGCGACCGCCAACAACGCCATCGTCGATACCGATTACCCGCACCACATCACCTACGATTGGGAGCACCCTTACCGCATCCGCCGTATCGACGAGCTGCTCGCTGCGCGCAACAAACATTCGATCAACAGCTTCGTCCGGGCCCAGAGCGACAACGTTTCGACCATGGCGCGCGATTTCATCGCCCTGCTCGCCAACGCCAAGCCGCTCAGCGCGGCCGGCGGTCGCGCGTTGGAGATGCTGAAGGCGTGGCACGGCGACATGGATCTCAACCGGCCCGAGCCGTTGCTCTTTTCCCACTGGTATGGCGGGCTCGAAGCGCGGGTCTATGCCGACGAGCTCGGCCCGCTGTTCGCCGAGTCGCGTCGCCTTCGACCGCTATTCATGCAACGCGCCCTAACGACCCGCCCGAAGTGGTGCGACGATGTGACCTCGGATGCGGTAGAAACGTGCGACGATCTGATCGCACTAGCGCTTGAAGAGAGCGTGCGGGCGCTATCCGAGGAGTATGGCGACGACATGACCAAGTGGCGCTGGGGCGACGCCCACTACGCACACATGAAGCATCTGCCTTTCTCATTCATCCCCGTGCTGAACCGCATTTTCGATCTCCGCATCGATGCCAGCGGCGGCCCCTTCACGGTGAATCGCGGCGACTACAATGTGGGCGACAAGCAAGCGCCGTTCGCTCAGATCCACGGTGCCAGCCTCCGCGCGATCTACGACCTCGACGACCTCGATCGCTCGCTCTACATCCACACAACCGGTCAGTCCGGCAACCCGCTATCGCGATTCTTCGACAACTTCGTGCGCCCGTGGCGCGACATCGAATACATCCCGATGACGACCGCGCGGCGCGACTATGCCGCCGGCGCGCGCGGCACACTGGTTCTGACGCCGGCACCCTAACCCGAACCGCGACCAGCCATGAGTGTTGCCTTCGTCGAGATCGAAGCCGCGCACCACGCCATCCGAGATGCCATCGTCGCGACGCCGAGCGTTGCCTCGGTGACGCTGTCGGCAATCACCGGTGCGGAGATCTACCTCAAGCTGGAAAACCTGCAATACACGGCGTCGTTCAAGGAGCGCGGCGCGCTCAACAAGCTGCGCGCGCTATCCGACCAGCAGGCGCGCCACGGCGTGATCGCGGTTTCGGCCGGCAACCACGCCCAGGCCGTCGCGTTTCATGCCAAACGGCTCGGCGTTCCGGCGACGATCGTGATGCCGCGGCCAACCCCATTCAATAAGGTCCGCCAGACCGAGTACCATGGTGCCGAAATCACCCTCGAAGGTGAAACGCTGGCCGAGGCGATGACGGCAGCGGAATCGATACGACGGAAGCGGCAGCTAACCTTCGTCCCACCTTACGACGATGCCGGCGTCATTGCCGGCCAGGGCACGGTCGCAATCGAATTTCTCGAAGCGCTTCCACAGCTCGAGATGCTGGTGGTTCCGGTCGGCGGTGGCGGCCTGATCGCCGGGGTTGCGCTGGCCGCGAAATCCATCAAACCGGATATCGCGATCATCGGCGTCGAGTTGGAGTCTTACCCGACCCTCCACGCGGCGCTCGGCGGCGACCTGCCTGTCAAGGGCGGTCCCACCCTGGCCGAGGGCATTGCCGTCGCGGAAGTCGGAAAGCAACCGCTCGAACTCATCCGCGGTCGTGTCGACGAAGTCCTGTTGGTGAACGAAAGCCAGATCGAGGCCGCCATCAACCTGTTTCTGGAAATCGAAAAGACCGTGGTCGAGGGTGCCGCGGCGGCACCACTGGCGGCGATCATGGCGCATCGCAACATGTTCGTCGGTCGCCATATCGGCATGATTGTGACCGGTGGCAACATCGATCCGCGCCTGTTGGCCTCGGTCCTCATGCGCGGCCTGGTGCGCGACGGCCGCATGATCCGAGTGCGGGTCGAGATCCAGGACGCCCCGGGTGTCCTGGCCCGGGTCGCGAGCGTGATCGGCGATGCCGGTGGCAATATCGTCGAGGTCTATCACCAGCGCCTCTTTTCCGACGTTCCGGTGAAGCTCGCCGAACTCGACCTGGTGGTCGAAACCCGCGACGCGGCGCAGGCGGATACCGTCATCGCCGATCTTGCGGCGGCCGGATTCGCCCCGCGCGGACTCAGCGACGCGCGACCGGAGTGAGATTCGCGCCGAGCCGCTTAAGCGATCTGCCAGGCCGCGCTGTGGGCCGACATCAAAGGTTGGTTCGTGCCGGGGCCTGCTCTACCATCCCTAACATGATAGCCATAGACTTGGGTATGGCGCGAATGGCTCGATCCGCCCACCTATTCGTAGGATCGCCAGCTACCGGCCGCTCATGACATCGAGCCCGAAGCTACCGCTCAAACGCTTCTACAGCACGCGCGAGGCGCCGTGCCCGTATCTCTCCGGGCGACTCGAACGCAAGGTTTTCACCGAATTGGATAGCGATGAACGCGATCCCGTGCATATGCACGAGGCGCTGACGGCCGCCGGCTTCCGACGCAGCCACGGCATTGCCTACAAACCCGTGTGCGGGAACTGTTCGGCCTGTGTGCCGGTTCGGGTCCGGGTCGCGCAATTCGTCCCGACGAAATCAATGCGTCGCGTGCTTCTCGCCAACCGACATCTCATAGCTGACGAACGCCCGGCCTTCGCCTCCTCGGAGCAATACGGGATATTCGCCAAGTACGTTTCCTGCCGCCATGGCGACAGTGGCATGGCCGACATGGAGGTTCCCGCCTACACCGCCATGGTGGAAGAAACGCCGATTGAGACTACGATGATCGAGTACCGCGACGAAAGCGGAACCCTGGTCGCTGCCGCCTTGACCGATTACCTGCAGGACGGCTTGTCGATGGTCTACAGCTTCTTCGATCCGGCCTGCAAGCGGCGGAGCCTCGGTACGTTCATGATCCTGTGGCATATCGCCGCCGCCGCCGAACGCGGGCTCGACTACCTCTATTTGGGCTATTGGGTCCGGGGCAGTCGAAAAATGGCCTACAAGGTCCGGTTCCGGCCGATCGAGGGGCTGATGACCAACCAGTGGGCGCCGATCACGGCCGTAGACTGAACCATACCCGCGCTCAGGTCGCCTCTAGCTAGCCAGACCGGTTCCGGCCTCGTTAGTTCCCCGGCAGCAATTCCGGCAGGAACGTGGTGATCTCGGGGAACAGCCACAGCAGGGCGAGCCCGATCAGTTGAATCACGACAAACGGTACCACCCCGCGATAGATGTGCCCTGTCGTTATCCCTTTAGGCGCAACGCCGCGCAGATAGAACAGGGCGAAACCGAACGGCGGCGTCAGGAATGAGGTCTGCAGGTTGACGGCAATCATGATCGTCACCCATTTCGGGTCGAGCGTGCCGCCGTAGATCACCGGGCCGACGATCGGGATGACGATGTAGATGATCTCGAGGAAATCGAGCACAAAGCCGAGGATGAAAAGAACCAGCATGACGATCAGGAACACTGCCCATTCCTGCTCGAACGACCTCAGGAAGGACTGGATATAGTCCTCGCCCCCGAACGAAATCACGACCAGGTTGAGCATCTGCGAGCCGATCAGAATCGCAAACACCATCGATGTCACCTTGGCCGTCTCGCGCACGATCTGCTTGAGGATGCCGTCGGTGAGCAACACCCAACAGGCGTAGACGAGGCCGGCGAAGGCGACGTGATAAGCGGCGGCGGCGATGACGAACGCGATCCAATTCTCCAACGCGACATGCTCGATGCCGGTGCGAAGATCGAAGTTCACCCCCGCCAGCAGAAAAATGACGATCGCGAACGTCGCCTTCAGAATGAAGCTGTTGCCGCCGTCCGGCCGCTCCGTAAGCTTGCGATGCGCCGATAGCATGAGGGCGCCGGCCGCGCCAAGCCCGGCGGCGGGAGTGGGATTGGTGATGCCGCCGAGGATCGAGCCCAGCACGGCGACGATCAGAACCAAGGGCGGAAAGACGACTCTGAGCAGCTCGACCTTCGCAAGTCGCGGCAAGGCGTGCCGCAGGCCCTGAGCGATGGCGAGAAAGGGAAGCGCATAGATCACGCTGGCCACGCCGGGGCCGGTGAACGGAGCCACCCACAGCGCATCGGCGAGAACCGACGCCGCGATCCCGGCTACGCCGATCAGCAGCGGGAGCGGTGAAGCCTGCAGCGCGACGCCACGGGCAATACCCAGCAACACCCCGATCAACAGCAAGCACACGACAAGCGTTTCCGAGAGCGGCGGCAACTGTCCGATTGCGGCGAGACGACGCTTCTCGATTTCCGCGTCGGTCACGGTCTGGCTTCCGCCCGACCCCGAGCCTTCGAGCGCCTGTTGCGCCGCCACGGAGCGATCCCACTTCTCTTGCCCGTGGATCTCGATCATCGCCGCCTTGCATGGCTCCGACACGTTGGTGCGGAGCTCGGGCGCGCCCGCCTGATCCAACAGGCTCGAGAAGGCAACCGTCTGCGGTCCCGCCAGGTTGGTGGCGAACAGGCCGCCGACCAACGCCACGCCCAGCGCGGGCACGGCGAGAAACCAGAACAACCGGCGCCGCGGGTTGACTTCGGTTTCCGCCCTCGGTTCGCCGAAAACCACCGGCGGCGCCTTGTCGGGACGCAGCAGCGCGTAGCCGAAAGCGTAGACACCGTATAGCAGGGCCAGAAACAAGCCCGGCACGATCGCCGATTTGAACAGCGTACCGACCGACAGCACGGCGGCCTCGCCGAGCAGGGTTAGCGCGTCGGAGCAGCCAAGCGATGCCGCCCGATCCTCCTGCGCCGTCGCATACAAATCGCCGGCCAGCGTTCCAAGCAGCACGATGACGATCGACGGTGGGATGATCTGGCCGAGCGTACCGGATGCCGAGATCACGCCGGTCGCAAGTTCCGGCGAGTACCTTTGGCGCAGCATGGTCGGCAAGGACAGCAAGCCCATCGTCACCACCGTCGCGCCGACGATCCCCGTCGAAGCGGCGAGGAAGGCGCCGACGACGACGACGGATACCGCCAATCCGCCCGGCAGGGGTCCGAACAGACGCGCCATCGTGGTTAGAAGATCGTTGGCGATGCGCGACCGTTCCAGGGTGATGCCCATAAGCACGAACATCGCCACGGCGAGCAGCGTTTCGATCGATTGGCCCGCCAGAACGCGCTCGTTCATCCGATTGACAATGAACGTCAAGGTCCGGAAAAAGGCGCCGTCGGCCCCCCGCTCGAACAGCGGAGCCACCTCGGTCGGCAAGTTCGGGTAGGTGAACCGCGTGATGTTATGGGCGTCCACGCCCGAGGCGACGAGGGCGCGATAGGTCTCGCTCCGGGTATCGATCACCTCTCTCAGCAACAGCCCGGACTCGCCCAGTACGGCGAGCAGACCGAACGAGATTAAGGCCGCGCCGCCGATGGCAAATGCGACGGGGAATCCCGACATGATGCCCGCAAACAGGCACGCGAAGACGATGATCAGCCCGAGTTCGACGCCGTCCAGTCCTAGCAACACGGCCTAACCGCCCCCCGCACGGCTTAGGTCACCCGCCCGGCACCGGTCGGTCGAGGTGATCGAAATCAGGATCCTCCAGCGTTCGGTCCAGGTCCTTATACCTGTTCTCCGACTCCACACCCTCGAGGTACTCGAGCAGGCTACGGTAGAAGAAGGCGAGACCCTGAAGGAACATCAGGCCGGCGAAGGAGACGAGCAGCACCTTGAACAGGAAGTACGCGTCGAAACCGTTCGGAGAAAAGCCGATCGTCTCGACGTTCCAGCGAAGGATGCGCGACTTGCGCAACAATATTTCCAGCGAGTCGGTGGCGGAAACCTTGGGCGTGACCAGATGCCGCCACATGAAATGCCAACCGAACAGCCACACCACGGTCATGAAGGGTAGAACGAAGAACAGCGACCCGAACATGTCCATGAGCCGCTTGGCGCGATAGTTCATGCTCGCATAGAACAGGTCCACACGAACGTGACCGCCCTGAATGAAGGTATAGGCGGCGCACAGGGTCACGATCGCCGCGTTGTAAAGCTTGAGCTCCTCGCCGAACCAGCTCAAATCCTTGGTGAACACGAGCCCGAACGGTCCCGCACCAATCTCTGAAACACGAAAGATCCGCTGCAGCGAAATGATCAGCACCTGCTGCACGACCATGATCAGCGTCGCCCACGCGGCAATGCGACCGACCGCGTTGTTCAACGCCTCGATGCTGCGCACGACGGCCCAAAGCACGGACCGCCGCCACAGGCCCACGACCAGAAGGACGAGGGCAATATCGAGGACGACGAACAGGAGATCCGGCGATGCGCCGTAATAGATTAGCCGGCTCAGCAACTGCTTCTGGCTGAAATCCAGCCACGTGCCCAGACCGGCGGCGAGGAGAAACAGGTCGACGAACCCGCCGACGATGCGGCTAGCCAGCCAGTATGGAGCGTCCAGCATCGCCTCGGGCCGATCTCGCCTTCGTCATGGACAAACCTGACGCGCGGCCTGTCGCCGCTGCCGCCCCGCCAGCCTGAACACCTGCCCCGCGCCGCGTTGATCGGCGCGGGGCGCTTGTGCCGCGACCTGCTAGATACCGAGCACCCGGTTACGCTGCGACGTGTACGCGCTCTCCGATGTCGCGATCCAGCCGGCCGACTTGGCGAGCGAATCACGGAACGAATCGTAGATCTTCTTGAACAGAGGATCGCTCATGTTCTCGTCGAAGACCTTCTGTGCCGCCCCGCCGAATGCATCCCAGACCGAGTCCGGAAACTCCTTGATCTGCACGCCGGCAGCAATCAGTCGTTGCAGCGCCGCGCCGTTGTTGGCCAAGTATTGCGCCAAGTTCCACACATGGGTCTCGCCGGCGGCAGCCTCGATAATCTTCTGCTGCGTCGCGGTCAGCCCGTTGTAGACATCGCGATTGACGGCGAGCGAGAGAGCCGAACCGGGCTCATGGAAACCCGCGGTGTAATAGATCTTTGTGATCTCGTAGAACCCGGCTTTTTCGTCCGCCCACGGTCCGATCCACTCGGTGCCGTCGATCGCACCCGACGCGAGCGCCTGGTACACCTCGGCGCCCGGTATGTTCTGAACCGATGCGCCAAGATGACCGAGCGCTTTACCACCAAGCCCCGGCATGCGGAACTTCAGACCGTTGAAATCCTCCGGACCTGTTATCTCCTTGTTGAACCAGCCGCCGCCTTGGACGCCGGTATTGCCGGCCTGAAACGTTTTCAGATTGAACAACTCGGTCAGCTCGTCCTGAAGCTCGCGGCCGCCCATGTGGTAGTACCAGTTGTTCAACTCCTGCGCCGTCATACCGAACGGCACGGCGGTGTAGAACGCGAAGCCCGGGTGCTGACCGAGAAAATAGTAGTCGGCCGAGTGGTAGATATCGGCCTGTCCCGACGACACCGCGTCGAACACCTCGAACGCACCGACAAGCTCGCCCGCGGCCTTGATTTCGACCTCCATGCTACCGTCCGCCATCGCGTTAATGGTGTCGGCCGTGCGTTGCGCGGCGTCGAACACGCCGGCCAGCCCGCGGCCCCAAGACGTTACCATCGTCAGCTTGATCCGACCTTGCGCGATCGCCGGCGCCGGGAATGTCGATGCGGCGGCAGCGGCGGTACCGCCTACAGCCGCGGTGGTAAGGAATTTGCGTCGATTCATCGTCTCGTTCTCCCTCGTTATCCTTGGCACGACCGGCAGATCGAGCACCCGCCGGAATGATTGTGGTCACGACCCCACCGCGTGGTGAAGTTGACGAAATAAGAGATCAAACACCTCTGGAATGCAAGGCTCGCAGATCGGTCCTCGTTGAGCGTGCGCCGCTAGAAGCCGGCGAACCGGTTCGACTTGGGAAATCCGCGCGGCGGCAAGCGCCCGGCCTGGTGCCGCTTGCCGAGCCAAGCGGCGAGGTCGGTTTCGGTCCGGATGCGTCCGCCCGATGACCAGCTCAGCCCCCGGTCGCCAACAAACACCCGCGCGTCGCTGAGCTCACCCTCTTTGTAGCGTTGCATCAGGACGCCGCGGCCGCGCCCCATCTCCGGCAGTTCGTCGCGCGGAAAGATAAGCATTTTTCGGTTGGTGCCGATGACCGCGACGCTATCGCCCTCGGCCGGCACGCAAACGCGCGCTTCGACCGACCCGCGCACGATCAGCACCTGCTTGCCGCTCTTGGTCTGCGCGACCACCGATTCCTCAGCGACGATGAAACCGCGCCCGTCGCTGGAGCCCACCAGCAAATGACGCTCGGGTCGGTGGATAAGCAGCTGCACCACGTCCTCGTCGTTGCCCAAATCGATGTGCAGGCGCATCGGCTCGCCGTGCCCTCGCCCGCTCGGGAGTTTGTCGCAGGCCAGCGAATAGAACCGCCCGTTGGTGGCGAACAGCGTCAGCTTGTCGGTGGTGTGGGCGTGGATGAGGAAGCGCGCCCGGTCGCCTTCCTTGTATTTGAGGTCGGCATCATTGCCGAGGTGGCCCTTGAGAGCGCGGATCCATCCCTTGTCGGAGCAGATGACGGTGATCGGCTCGCGTTCGACCAGCGTCCCGAACGAGACAGTGCCGGTCGCGGGCGTGTCGGCGAAAAGCGTACGACGCGCGCCGGTCGCGGTGTTGCCGGCGAAGGCCCTGCGGATCTCCTTGACCTCGTCGGCGATCGCTTTGGTCCGGCGCTGGGGATCCTTGAGCAGGCGTTTGAGCTCCTTGCGTTCGTCGCTGAGCCGCACGTGCTCATCCTTGATCCGCGCTTCCTCGAGGCGCCGCAAGGCGCGCAGACGCATGTTGAGAATCGCCTCCGCCTGCCGGTCCGAAAGCTTGAACTTTTTTTTCAGGGTCGGCTTGGCCTCGTCCTTCTCCCGGATGATGCGGATGATCTCGTCGAGGTCGAGGTAGGCGACGAGGTAGCCCGCCAGCACCTCGAGGCGAAGTTCGATCTGCTCGAGGCGAAACCGCGTGCGCCGTTGGAGGACGATCAGGCGGTGATCGATGAACGCCTGAAGCACATCGCGCAGGTTCATCACCCGCGGCGTGCGGTCGGCGTCGAGCACGTTCATGTTGAGTCCGATCCGCGTTTCCAACTCAGTCGCGCGGAACACGCTCTCCATCAGGGCATCGGCGGCGATCGCGCGGTTGCGAGGCTCCAACACCAGCCGTATGTGCTCGGCCGATTCGTCGCGCACATCGGCCACTGCCGGAAGCTTGCGGTCGGCGATTAGCTCGGCGAGGCGCTCGACCAACCGCGACTTTGACACCTGGAACGGCATCTCGGTGACCACGATCTGGTACTGCCCGCGGCCCAGCTTTTCGACCTCCCACGCAGCGCGCACTCGGAAGCCGCCGCGTCCGGTCGCGTAGGCTTCGACAATACTGTCGCGCGGCTCGACAACGACCCCACCGGTCGGGAAATCGGGTCCCGGCATCAATTCGACCAACTTGGCAATCGTCGCCCGCGGGAACTTCAGCAGGTGCAGGAGCGCGTCGCAGATTTCGCCGACATTATGCGGCGGAATGTTGGTCGCCATGCCGACCGCGATACCCGAGGCGCCGTTAGCGAGCAGGTTGGGAAACCGGGCCGGCAGCACCCCCGGCTCTTCCTCCTCGCCATCATAATTTTCGCGAAAGTCGACCGCATCTTCGTCGATCCCCTCGAGCAGAGCCTCGGCGACCTCGGTCAGGCGCGCTTCGGTGTAGCGCATGGCCGCTGCATTGTCGCCGTCGATACTGCCGAAGTTGCCCTGACCGTCGATCAGGGGGTAGCGAACCGCGAAATCCTGGGCCAATCGCACGAGAGCGTGGTAGACCGCCTGATCGCCGTGCGGATGGTACTTTCCGATCACGTCGCCGACCACGCGAGCGCATTTCTTGAAACCCGAACGCGGATCCAGCTTGAGTTGGCGCATCGCGAACAACAATCGCCGGTGCACCGGCTTCAACCCGTCGCGCACATCCGGCAGCGAGCGCGAGGTGATGGTCGACAGTGCGTAAGCGACGTATCGCTCCGACAACGCCTGCGACAGCGCTGCCGGGCGGATTTCCTGGTTCCCGGGGACCTCGTTCATGGGGCCGCCATACTACTAGATTTTGTGGTTTCTCGCCGAAATATATCAAGTAATCGTATGCGCGCCGCCGGCGTTCGGGCGCCTGACGCCGTATGCAACACGTGGCGCTCGAGGAAATAACCGCTTAGGGTCAAGCCGGCGGCGATGTCGCCGGCGGTCGGCGCGCCCTCCCGTGCCGTATCCGTCAAGAAGGGCGGTAGGGGCAGCAGACGGTCACGGTACTCACCGGCGGCGTCGCGGTTTACCGCCCGACCGCTTCGCGGCGAGACATAGACAAGATCGTCGCCGCGGCCGGTAACCGCGCAAGCCGCCAGGTCGAGGCCGAAGCCGAGCTTGCCCAGCAGGTCGATTTCCCAGCGGACATAAGCGGCCGGCCACTCCGGCTGGTGTGCAATGTCGTCGAGCAAAGCGTCGAAACCGGCGTAGATCTCGGCCTCGGGTTCGCGCTCCGGCAGCGCGCGCTCGAGCACCGCCGCGGCCGCCGTAAGGCCGGCCAGGCGCGGGCCGTCATCAAGCAGGGTCGCGCTGTAGGCTTCGATCAATTCGCAGCTGAAACTGCCGAGATGCTCGGGTAGGCGTGCGCGCCAGACCACCCGCAGCCGATTCCCGACCTGCAGGGTGCCGCGTAGCCGCCGCCCCGCACCACCCCGTACCAGTCCGGCATGGCGTCCATGCGACGGCGTCAGCAGCGTTGCGATGACGGCGGATTCGCCGTGCTTGCGCGCCGCGAGAACGACGCCCTCATCGGCCCATTCCATCGCCCCTAACCGATATCGAGGCCCATTTCGCGATAGCGGGCGGGATCATCGACCCATTTGCGCCGCACCTTGACGAACAGGAACAAGTGAATGCGCTGATCGATGATGTCTTCGAGTTCGCGTCGCGCAAGTTCGCCGATCCTCTTGATCTGACGGCCGCCCTTGCCAAGGACGATCGATTTCTGACTGTCGCGCTGCACGTAGACCACCTGTCCGATGCGGATCGAACCATCGCGTTGCTCAGTCCAGCTCTCGGTCTCCACCGTCGAAACGTAGGGCAACTCGCGATGGAGCTCGAGGAACAGCTTTTCACGGGTAATCTCGGCGGCGAGGAGCCGCATCGGAACGTCGGCGATTTGGTCTTCCGCATAAAGCCAGGACCCCTCGGGCACGGCACCGGCGAGAGAGGCCGCGAGATCGTCGACACCATCGCCGCTCAGCGCCGATATCATAAATATTTCGGCGTAGATGTCTTCGCGATTGAGGGCATCGGCGGCGGTGAGAAGCTTGGGTCGTTCGATCAGATCGATCTTGTTGAGCGCCAGATGGGTACGCCGGCCGATGTCGCGCAAACCATCTATGATGCGCCGATCGTCATCGCCGATCGCCGATGCCGGCATCCGTGCCGCGTCGACAATATGAACGACGAGATCGGCATTGTGGGCGCCGGCCCACGCGGCGGCCACCATCGCGCGATCGAGCTGGCGGCGCGGCACGAAGATTCCCGGAGTGTCGACGAAGACCAGCTGCGCATCAGCGCGAATGGCGATGCCGATAATGCGGCTGCGCGTGGTTTGAACCTTGGGGGTAACGATCGAGATCTTGCTGCCGACCAATTGATTGATGAGGGTCGACTTGCCCGCGTTGGGCGCACCGATCAGCGCAACGAAGCCGCAGCGGCGCTGATCCGGGGGGGCGGTCGGCTGCCCCGCACTCATCGTGCCTCAACCGCCGCCGGCAATCGCCGCCAGCATCGCGGCGGCCGCAGATTGCTCGGCTTGACGCTTGGTCGTGCCGCGACCGCGGGTCGGCGTCTCTCCCCCGACCTCGACCTCGACGCTGAAGGTTTGCCGGTGCGGTGGCCCCACCGTTGCGACGATACGATAGAGCGGCGGCAGTTTGGCGCGCGCCTGCGCCCACTCCTGTAGCTCGGTCTTGGCGTCGGCGGGAGGCGTCACCAGCGCGGCGGCACGCTCGCCCCATTCTCGGCGGATGAAACGTTCCGCTTCCTCGAAGCCGTTGTCGATGTATATCGCGCCGAGAACGGCTTCGAGAACATCGGCCAGAATGGCCGGATTCTCGGCACCGCCGGACGCAATGTCCGCTTGCGCCATAACGATGTGGTCGGCCAGCCCGATCGACGCCCCGATTTCGGCCAAGGTCTCGCGGCGCACGAGCTGGTTGAAGCGTCGCGCGAGATCACCGGACGGTGCATCCGGAAACGCATCGTAAAGCAGGCGGGCGATCACGATGGCCAGCACGCGGTCGCCGAGAAACTCGAGCCGGTCGTAGGTCCGTTGCGAGCGCGGTTCGCGTTCGGCAACCGCGCTGGGATGGGTCAGGGCCTGATCCAATATCTTCGGGTTGCGAAAGGGACATTGCAGAACCCGCGTCAGTTCTTCGCGCCCCCGGTCCATCCTCGGCAGCGTCAATCGGACACCTGTTTGAACAGGCGATCGAAGCGGATCGCGAATGGCCAGCGCCAGAACTCCCAGATCCGGGCGCTGCCGTCGGTCGAGAAAAACAGGAATTCGGCCCGCCCGACGAGGTTCTCGGCAGGTACCATGCCGACGCCGCCCCGCGCCCGGCTGTCGAGGGAGTTGTCGCGATTGTCGCCCATGGCGAAGTAGTGACTGGGGGGGACGACGAACTCTTGCGTCGTGTCGTGGTCGCCGCCGGCGATGAAATCCAACGTGTCGTGCTGCGGTCCGTCGGGCAACGTTTCCACGAAGCGGGGCACGCGAAAACGCTGGCCGTTGCGTTCATAGATGAAGTCTTCGGCCCGAACCTTGACCACGGATTGGTCGTTGACGAAGAGCTCGCCATTGCGCATCTGGATGCGATCGCCCGGCAGGCCGACGATACGCTTGATGTAGTCGGTGCTGTTGTCGCTTGGCAGTTTGAACACCGCGACGTCGCCGCGCCTTGGTTCGGACTGCCAGATGCGGCCTTTGAACAGGGGCAGCCCCCAGGGCAGCGAGTATCGGCTGTAGCCGTAGGAGTATTTCGAAACGAACAGATAGTCGCCGACCAGCAGCGTCGGCAGCATCGATTCGGACGGAATGTTGAAAGGTTCGTAGGCGAAGGTGCGTATCACCAGGGCGATCGCCACCGCGTAGACAACCGTGCGAATGGTCTCGCCAAGCCCGCCCTTGCCGCGTTTCTTGCTCACGAGTCGGGCGCCGTCGGCTCGCGCGGAATCGCCGAGATAATGACGATCGCCTGCGCCAGCGGGTGGTCGTCGGTGAGGGAAAGGTCGATTTGGATGGTCATGCCCGACGGTGTCAGATCGTCGAGGCGGGCTTTGGCGCCGCCGGTCAGGGCCAACGTGGGCTTGCCCGAGGCCAGATTAACCACGCCCAGATCGCGCCAGTAGACGCCGCGTCGAAATCCCGTTCCCAGCGCCTTCGAACAGGCTTCCTTGGCGGCGAACCGGCGTGCGTAGGACGCCGCACGGTTAGCCCGCCGCTCCGACATTCGCTGCTCGATCGGGGTAAACAGACGCTGCACGAAACGGTCTCCGAATCGTTCGAGGGTGCGATCGATACGCCGGATGTCGATGAGATCGCTACCGATACCGATGATCACGACACGCACTACCCCAGCATCACGTCGTTGTCGAGACGCCGGCGCGCGCCGCGTCCATGAGCGCACGCATCCGCTGCACCGATTTCTCGATGCCAACATAGATCGCCTCGCCGATCAGGAAATGGCCGATGTTCAGCTCGACGATGGTCGGGATCGCCGCGACCGGAGCGACGTCGTCATAGGAAATCCCGTGTCCCGCATGGCACTCGAGCCCCAGCTCCCGAGCCGTCGCCGCGCCCCTATGCAGCCGCTCGAGCTCCATGGCCCGCGCTCCCGGCTCGGCGCCGCAGAAAGAGCCGGTGTGGAGTTCGACGACCGGCGCGCCGACGCCGCGTGAGGCTTCGAGCTGGTCGGATTCGGGGTCGATGAACATCGAAACCCGACAACCGGCCTCGGTGAGCTTGGCGATTTGTGGCGCGAGACCGTCGCGTCCGGCGACCACGTCGAGACCACCCTCGGTCGTGAGTTCCTCGCGGCGCTCCGGCACCAGACACACGGCGTGAGGCTTAAGTCGACAAGCGAAGTCGACCATCTCCTCGGTCGCCGCCATTTCCAGGTTAAGCGGCAAATCGATCTCGGCGTCGAGCCGATGCACATCTTCGTCGCGGATGTGCCGCCGATCCTCGCGCAAATGAACGGTGAGACCGTCGACGCCCGCCGCCGCGACCAGCCGCGCCACAGCCACCGGATCGGGATGACGACCGCCGCGCGCGTTTCGCACGGTTGCCACATGGTCGATGTTCACGCCTAGACGAAGCGGCTGGGACATGGAATCGGGATCGGTTTGGCGGTTACACGGACGAGAGGCATAGACCGGCCCGTTCGCACGCGCAAGAGAAGGCCTTCCCGGGGGCGCGGCCGCGATGTCGTCGGCTCACTGGCGCAGGCGCTCGACCGATTGAATGTTGGGACTGGCGCGCAACGCTGCCAGGATATCGGACATGTGCTTGATGTCCTGCACCTCGATATCAACGACGATCGTGAAGAACTCGGGATCGCGTTGGGTGATCTTGAGATTGTTGATGTTGCCGAGGTTGCGGGCGATAAGCGAGGCCATATCGCCGAGACTGCCCCGTTCGTTGGCGATGACGGTTGAGATGCGGCCGATGTGAACCTCGGGCGCTTCCGAATCGGCGGTCCACGAGACATCCAGCCACAGCTCCGGCGCATCGCTGAAGTTTTCCAGAGCCTCGCAATCGATCGAATGAATGGTGACGCCCTTGCCGGTGGTCACGATCCCGACGATGCGTTCCCCGGGCAGAGGCGAGCAGCAGGTCGCGTAGTGAACCGCCATGCCCGGGATCAGACCCTTGATCGGCACGCCGGGATCTCCCGCCTTGGCCGGCTTGCCGCGCGGCCGCATGAAAGCGAAGACGCGTCGCGCCGAAAGTCGCGACCCTTTCTCGCCCGGGAAGATCGCTTCGACCACCTCGGCCGGACGCGTTTCACCGCGCCCCACGGCTTCCAGAAGATCCTCCTCCTTGCCGAAACTGCCGATCTTGAGCGCGGCCTTGAGCGCCTTTTCGGAATATTCGTGGCCCCGCTCGCGGAGCTGTTTTTCCAGGATAGCGCGACCGAGATTGATATATTCGGATTTCTCCTTGTTGCGCACGAAGCGTCGGATCTCGGCCTTGGCTTTGCCCGTCACGACGAAATCGAGCCAGGTCGGTGACGGCGCCGCATTGGAGGATCGCAAAATCTCGACTTGATCGCCGTTGTCGAGCACCCGGCCGAGGGGTCCGATCGCGCCGTTGATCTTGGCGCCGACGCAGGAGTTGCCGACCTCCGAGTGAACGGCGTAGGCGAAATCGACCGGGGTCGCGCCTTGGGGTAGGGCAATCAGGTCGCCGCGCGGCGAGAAACAGAATACCTGGTCGCGAAACATCTCGAGCTTGGTGTGCTCGAACAGTTCGTCGGGATTGGAGGCATTCTCGAGAATTTCGAGCAACACCCGCATCCAGCGGTATTGGCTGCCGTCCTTGGAATCGCCTTGGGTCTTGTACTGCCAGTGCGCAGCGACCCCAAGCTCCGCCTCCTCATGCATCTCCCAGGTGCGTATCTGCAGTTCGATGCGTTGCCGTTCGGGACCGATGACGGTGCTGTGCAGCGAACGGTAGTTGTTCAGCTTCGGCGTCGAGATGTAGTCCTTGAAGTGCTCCGGGACCATCGAATATGTCGTATGGAGGATACCCAGCGCGCGATAGCAGTCGGCGGCGGTCTCCACGACCACGCGGAAAGCCATCACGTCGGAAAGCTGCTCGAAGCTGATGTTCTTTGTCTCCATCTTGCGCCAGATGGAATAGGGCCTTTTCTCCCGGCCAAAGATCTGCGCGTGCACTCCGTTGTCCGCGAGCGCCTGTTGCAGGGTTTCGGTGATGCGCTCGATCAAATCGGGGCCGCGTTCATGCAGGAATCCCAGGCGCGCTGCCACCGATTGGCGTGCCTCTGGATTTATCTCGGCAAAGGCGATGTCTTCGAGCTCCATCTGCATCTTGTGCATGCCGATGCGCTCGGCTAGCGGCGCGTAGATTTCCATCGTCTCGACCGCAATACGCCGGCGCTTCTCCGCGTTGTGAACGTACTCGAGCGTGCGCATGTTGTGCAGGCGGTCAGCAAGCTTGACCAGCAGAACGCGGATATCGTTCGACGTTGCCAGCAGCAGTTTTCGGAAGTTCTCCGCCTGCAGATCCTGGTCGGCCGGCATTTCCAACCGCGACAGTTTGGTGACACCGTCCACCAACCGTTCGACCTCCGGGCCGAACAGCTCGCCGATCTCTTGCAGCGTCGCCAACGTATCCTCGACCGTGTCGTGCAGCAGCGCCGTAACCACGGTCGCCGTGTCGAGCTTCATGTCGGCAATGATTCGGGCCACCTCGAGCGGATGCGAAAAATAGGGGTCGCCGGACTCGCGGAGCTGGGAAGCGTGCGCTTCCATCGAAAACGCGTAGGCGCGCCGTAACAGATCCTCGTCTGCGCTTGGATCGTAGCCGCAGACGTCGGAGACGAGTTCGGCCTGCGCGCTCATCATGCGGTGACGCGGTGCGGTACCGCATCAGCAATCGTCATCATTTCGAAGAGTCCCGGGGAACCCGCGGCCTCACCGACCGCGGGAGGCGAGCACGAGTCGGAACTACTCCTCGCCCGATTCGTCGCCCGGCGCGATTTCGTCGGCAGACTCCGCAGGCTGGCCTTGGTCATGGTCCGCCGTCGACTGGAGGGTCTTCATCTCCTCGGCCACCTGCTGTTTGACTTGATCCACCTTGGCCTCATCCCGACCGCTGGCAAACCCCTGGCGCGCCATCAGCAGTTCCATCTCGTCGTCCTCGGGTTCGTCGATCTCGACATGCCGTTGCAGTCCGCGTATGACGGACTCCCGGAGTTCCTCCTGATCGATGGTCGAATCGGCGATTTCGCGCAGCGCGATGACCGGGTTCTTGTCGTTGTCGCGATCGATGGTGAGCAGCTCTCCGGCTGAAATCTGCCGAGACCGTTGCGCCGCCATGACGACGAGATCGAAGCGATTGGAGACCTTGACGATGCAATCTTCAACGGTAATCCGTGCCATACGGGTTCAACTCCTGTGCCGGTCGGGCGACACCCTTCATGTGATGATGCGCGGATATACATATTCTCAGAGTCCCGGGAAAGCAAGGACCTCACTCAGGCGCGCTTGCGCAGTGCCACCGGCACGACGGTCGCGCCTTGGAGCGCTCCCCGGCCCCACCAGCCGACCGGAGTCGCCCAAAGGTTGGGAGCGGCAGCTCACTCACACCAGGGTCGCACGATTTGTTCGGGATCGAGGCGCGCGCAGAGCTGGTCGATATGCAGCCCGCTCACCGGATGAACCCAGTGTGGAGCGACGTCCTTGAGCGGCAGTAGAACGAACGCGCGTTCATGGATCCTGGGGTGTGGCAGCGCGAGCGAACGCCCCACCTCAATGCGACCACCATGGTCGAGCAGATCGAGATCGATCGCGCGGGCCTCCCCGCGCTGCACTCGTCGACGTCCGAACGCGTGCTCGATCTCGTGCAACGCCGCGAGCATCTCGGCGGGGGCCAGGTTTGTCGCGACCGCGACCACCGCGTTGGCGAACCATGGCTGATCCGAGGCCGGCACCGGTGCGCTGAGGTACCAGCGCGATTGCCGCAGCGGGTGGATGCCGCGTCGCGGCAGAGCCGCGATCGCTGCGGCGAGGGTCTCTTTCGGGGGCCCAGACCGCTGCGATGGGAGATTTGCACCGAGTCCGATGAAGATCCCTTCCTCAGACTCAGAATTAATCCCTCCCGTAAAAGTGTTCATTCGATTGACAAATCCACTTGTTACACGAGTCGATTGGACTAGATTACATCACCATCACAAGCACGACGTGCCGACCGCTGCGCCGGCGCTATTCGACCACACCGAATTCGATCAAGGTCAAGGTCACCAAGTCAGGATCTTTATTAATGAAATTCTACCCCAACGAACGCATTGCATTGTTTGTCGACGGCTCCAACCTCTACGCCGCTGCCCGCGCTCTCAGCTTCGACATCGATTACAAGAGACTGCTCGACGAATTCGCCTCGCAGGGCCGCCTCATTCGCGCCTTCTACTACACCGCCCTGGTCGAAGATCTCGAGTACTCCCCGATTCGCCCGCTGGTCGATTGGCTCGACTATAACGGCTACACCATGGTTACCAAGCCGACCAAGGAATTCACCGACGCCACCGGTCGCCGCAAGATCAAGGGCAATATGGATATCGAGCTGGCGATCGATGTGCTCGAAATGACCGAACATGTCGATCACATCGTGCTGTTTTCGGGCGATGGCGATTTCCGCCGGCTCGTGGAGGCCGCCCAGCGCCGCGGCGTCCGGGTTTCGGTCGTGTCGACCGTCCGCTCACAGCCGCCCATGGTTGCCGATGAATTGCGGCGCCAAGCCGACTGCTTCGTCGAGCTCGACGATCTCAAACCGAAGATCTGGCGTGCCGCGCCGGCGCGGCACGCGGATCGCGACCACCGAGACGACGACGCAACCGAACTCGACGATTCCGACTCGTGGCGGGAAACGGCGTAGGCGCGCGCGGACCAGCGCCGGCGCGCAACTGCCCCCTCTGCCCTCGCCTCGTCGAATTTCGTGCGGCCAACCGGAAGGCGGAGCCCGACTGGCACAACGCACCGGTTCCCACCTTCACTGCCGACGCCAGGGACGGACCCGTGCGTCTGCTCGTCGTCGGGCTGGCACCGGGATTGCGCGGCGCCAACCGCACCGGCCGCCCGTTCACCGGCGACTATGCCGGCGACCTGCTTTACCCCACCCTCACAGCGCACGGCTTTGCCCGCGGGTCGTACGCCGCAGCCCCCGACGATGGCCTTGAGCTCGTCGCCTGTCAGATCACCAACGCCGTGCGCTGCGTGCCGCCCCAGAACAAACCGATCGGTGTCGAGATCGCCGCCTGCCGCCGCTTCCTCACCAATGAGATCGAATCGCTTACGCGTCTTGAAGCGATATTGGCGCTTGGCCGTATCGCTCACGACGCCGTGCTCGCCAGCATGCAGGGTAGAAGGTCCGATTTCCCCTTCGCCCACGGCGCGATTCACGAGTTCGCGCCGCGGCCGACCTTGGTCGATAGCTATCACTGCTCCCGCTACAACGTGAACACCGGCCGGCTAACCGCGGCGATGTTCGATGCGGTCGTCGGGCGGATCCGCGCGATGTTGGATCACCAGCCACACTGAGCGCGTTGGTGCGCCATGCGAATGCCGGTGCCGGCGCAGCGCAATCGCGTTCGACGCGGGGCGACCCAATCGCCGCCGATGTCTACTTCGGAGCCGGCCCGAGGCCGACGCCGACTTGGTGCCGGCGTCCGCTCCCTGGGATATAGCCGACAAGGGAATAGAAGCTCGAGCGCGACGACTTGATCCGTCGCCCCGTCCCTATCCCCGCTCTCTAAGCACCCGCGCCTTCTGGCGCTGCCAATCCCGCTCCTTCTCGCTGGCGCGTTTGTCGTACGCGCGTTTTCCGCGCGCCAAGCCGAGCTCGATCTTGGCGACCCCGCGTTCGTTGAAGTAGATCGAAAGCGGCACCAGGGTCATACCCTTGCGCTCGATCGAGCCTGCGAGCCGGTTGATCTCCTGCCGGTGCATCAGCAGCTTGCGCGGCCGCCGCGGCTCGTGGTTGAGGCGGTTGGCTTGGCCATATTCCGCTATATAGGCGCTCATGAGGAACAGCTCACCGCGCCGCATGGTCGCGTAGGCGTCGGTAATATTGGCCGAGCCCTGGCGCAGGCTTTTGACCTCGCTTCCGGCGAGCGCAACCCCCGCTTCGAACGTTTCTTCGATGAGGTAGTCGTGGCGTGCCTTACGATTGAGCGCCGCAAATCGGCCCGGCAGCCGCTTTTTCTTTGCCATTGGCCACCGGGGCCACTCAGTTCACGACGCCCGCCGAACGCATGGCATCGGTCACCACCGGCTGCGCGGCTGCGCTCAAAGGCGCCAACGGCAGCCGCACCTCGTCCGAGCAGAGACCGAGCAGGCTCGCGGCGTATTTCACCGGCGCCGGGCTGGTTTCGATGAACAGCGCCTGGTGCAGCGGCATCAACCGGTCTTGAAGGGCCAGAGCGCGCTGCGGGTCGCCGGATTCCCAGGCGTTGTAAAACTCGGCGCAGGCCCGAGGGGCGACGTTGGCCGTCACCGAAATGCAACCATGGCCGCCGTTTGCGAGCAGGGCCAGCACGGTCGCATCCTCGCCCGACATCTGATAGAAATCCGGCCCCATCGCAAGGCGCTGCGTGCTGACGCGAGACAGATCCGCCGTGGCGTCCTTAACGCCAGCGATGTTCGGAAGCGCCGCCAACCGCTTCATCGTATCGACCGACATGTCGACCACGCTGCGCGGCGGGATGTTGTAGATCAGGATCGGTATGTCGATTGCGTCGTTGACGGCCTTGAAATGCCGGTACAGGCCCTCTTGATTCGGTTTGTTGTAATACGGCGTTACCACCAGCACGGCATCGGCACCGGCGCGCTGCGCATGCTGAGCGCGTTCGATCGTCTCTTTGGTCGAATTGCTGCCGGCGCCCGCCACCACCGGGATGCGCCCGGCCACCGACTCGATGCACATCTCGATCACCCGCTCGTGCTCGCGGTGCGAAAGGGTCGGCGATTCACCCGTCGTGCCGCACGGGACCAGGCCGTGCACGCCTTCGGCGATCTGCCATTCGACAAGCGACTGAAACGCGCTCTCGTCGACCGCGCCATCCCTGAACGGCGTGATCAGCGCGCAAAAATAGCCCTTGAACATCTAGGAATCCCTCACCCTAAAGTCCGTTTGCGCGAACATAGCCGCAGCGCGCAGCCGCGGCAAGGCGGGCTGCGGTGCATGGCGACGTCGACATCGTTGACCGGATCAAGCTCATTCCGATCTGCGAAACCCGAAATTACCTCGCGAGGGTGCTTGAGAATGTTCAGCTATGCCGCTATCGATTGCCGGGCGGCGCCGTTCCGCTCGATACGGTGGAGGGTCTGAACGGAGACCGCTGCAACAGCGGCGCGACAGCTTCCTGCTCGCGGGAATCCAGTCGGCTGACCGCCGCAGATCGGTAAATCGCCATGGACAAGAAGTCGACAAACGAGCTCGAAGGCGTGCGCGCTTGCGTCTTCGATGCGTACGGCACGCTGTTTGATTTCGCGGCAGCCGGGGAGCGCTGCCGAAAGGAGCTCGGCGAGCAGACCGACGCCCTGTCCGAGATCTGGCGAACCAAGCAACTGCAGTACACCTGGTTACGCAGTCTGATGGGTCACCATCGGGACTTCTGGCAAGTCACCACCGATGCTCTCGATTTCGCGCTCGATGCGCTCGATATCGACGATGATAAGCTGCGCGAACGCCTGTTGACGCTCTATATGGAGTTGGATCCCTATCCCGAGGTCAAGCGGGCTCTGGCAACGCTGCGCAAAGCCGAAGTTCGAACGGCCATTCTGTCCAACGGGTCGCCGAGCATGCTGGCCGCGGCAGTGCGTAGCGCGGGAATCGAATCATTGCTCGACGAGGTCATTTCGGTCGAAGATGTCGGCATCTTCAAACCGCATCCCAACGTCTACAAGCTCGTGCAGCAACGTCTCGGCGTTGAGCCGGCCGACATTGCCTATCAGTCGTCCAACAGCTGGGATGCGTGCGCCGCATCCGCCTTCGGCTTCAGAGCGGTTTGGGTCAATCGCAGCGGTCAGCCGCGCGAACGGATACCCAAACAACCGCTGCTCGAATTGAAGACGCTCAGCGATCTGCCGGCCCTGGTCGGAGGCGCATAGGACAGTGAGTTCGTCGCACGATTTTCGCGAACGCCGCTATTCCGCGCAGGATGGACTGTCGCTGTATTTCCGCGACTATGGCGACGCCACGGCGGACGATCTGCCGCTGCTGTGCCTTGCCGGGTTGACCCAAAACAGTAAAGACTTCCACGAGCTCGCTTGCCGGCTCGCACCGCGACGCGTGTTGTGCCTCGACTACCGCGGCCGCGGCCGGTCCGACCACGACCCGGACTTTCGGCACTACCAACCGCGGAACTACGTCTCCGACATTCTCCAGCTGCTCGCCGCCGCCAACCTCCATCGACTGGTCGTCGTCGGCACCTCGCTCGGCGGCCTCCTGGCGATGATCCTCGGCGCCGCCCAGCCCTCGTCCCTGGCCGGCGTCGTACTCAACGATATCGGCCCGGAATTTCCCGAGGGCAGCCTTGATCGAATCGCCGGCTACGTTGACAATGCCGGTCCCCATCCCAGCCTCGAAGCCGCGGCTGAGGCTCTCAAGTCGAACTACGCCGCCGCCTATCCCGACCTCGACGACGCGGCCTGGCGGGCCATGGCCGAAACGAACTTCGTCCTCGATACCGAGAACCGTTATCGCATCGACTACGATCCGCAGATCGTCAAGACCATCCACAGCGCTGCTGCCCAGGGCACGCCGCGGTTGTGGGATTCCTTCGGGACACTCGCCCACATTCCGACGTTGTGCATTCGCGGGGCTCTGTCGGACGTTCTCAGTGCAGAGACGTTCGTGGCGATGGCGAAATCCAAACCCGATCTTCAGCGCGTCGAAGTGCCGAATCGGGGTCATACGCCGGAGTTGAATGAACCAGTTTGTGTCGAAGCGATCGACCGTTTCCTCGGCGGTCTCGAATCGTGATTCACCGGCCGCGATGCTGACGCGCGACGCTATCGATGAAGCCACGGAGCAGATCGCACCCTTCGCCATCCGCACACCGCTGCTCGAATCGCCGACCCTCAATCGACTGCTCGGCGGGCGCATCCTCGTCAAGGCGGAGATGCTCCAGCGCACGGGATCGTTCAAGTTCCGCGGCGCCTATAACCACATCAGCCGGATTCCGCGCGAACAGCGGAAGCGCGGCGTGGTCGCGTTCTCATCGGGCAATCACGCCCAAGCCGTTGCCGCTGCGGCCCATCTCCGCGGCATCGCCGCGTACATCGTAATGCCGGCGGGCGCGCCGGCGGTAAAGCTGGCTCGCACCCGGGATTTCGGTGCCGAAGTCATCCCTTTTGAGGGCGACCGCGTCAAGATGGAAACCTTTGCCTTCGATCTCGCGGACAAGCGTGGCGCCATTATGGTCAGACCCTTCGACGATTTGCGCATCATTGCGGGCCAGGGAACCGTCGGCGTCGAAATCGCCCGGCAATGCGCGACATTGGACGCCGTTCCCGATGCGGTGCTGGTGCCCTGTTCCGGCGGCGGTCTGGTCGCCGGTATCGCGACCGCCCTCGCCAGCGATCTGCCGAACGCCGAAATCTATGCGGTCGAACCTGAGGGCTTCGACGACACCCGTCGCTCGCTGCTGGCAGGCGAGCGCTTGACCAACGAACCGGGCGCCGTGTCGATCTGCGACGCGTTGCTCGTGCCGCGCCCCGGCGAACTCACTTTCGCGGTCAATCGGCACCGGCTCGCGGGTGCGTTTGCGATCGCCGACGAGGAAACCGAAAAAGCCATGGCCGCGCTGTTCAGCCACCTGCGGTTGGTCGTCGAGCCGGGCGGGGCGATTGCGCTTGCCGCCTGCACCAGCGGCGCCTACGAGTGCCGCGATCGTACGGTCGTGGTGGTTGCGTCGGGCGGCAATGTCGATGCGGCCCGCTTTGCCGCGGCGATCAGTCGCCACGGCACTGGGTAAACCGGTTTGTTCGTCGCCAAGCACCGTTTATTCTGGCTGTCGGAGGAAACGCCATGCCCAGCTTCAACGTCACCGAGACGATTCACACCTCGTGGACCGTCGGCAATGTGGAAGACGCCGTCGCCCGCTTCCGCGAATGTTTCGGTTTCGATGTCGTCGCCCGAATCGACGGCCCGGCCGACGTCAACGAAACGCTTACCGGCGTCAAGGATGCTCCGCTCAAGATCGCCCACCTCCGGGTCCCCGGCGGCCACATGGTCGAACTTATCCAGTATCTCGGGCCCGACGACCGCGGTTCGCTGCGCGCCCGCCCGTGCGATACCGGCGCCGCTCACATCGCGCTCGGCGTCGACGACATAGAGGCGGCGGTCGAAACCGCCAAAAATCACGGCATAGAGCTCATGAACGGCGTGATGGAGCTCTACGACCCCGGTCTCGAGGGGGTCAAAGCCTGTTACCTCAAAGACCCGGACGGCATCATGATCGAGCTCATCCAGTGGAATGCCGACGGCAACCCGTTTCTCAAGATGTAAGCCCCGACTGGGAGGAGAGCATGAGCGCGAACTTCAATGTGGTGGACACCGTGCACTCGGCATTCACCGTCTCGGATCTCGAGCGAACGCTGACGATGTTTCGCGATTTCCTCGATTGCGAGGTGGTGGTGCAGGACGCCGGGAGGCCGGAAATCGTCGAGACCCTTACCGGAATCGAAAACGCGGCCTGCAAACTCGGATTCGTGCGCATTCCCGGCGGGCACATGATCGAATTCATCGAATATGAGGGGCCCGCCGATCGTGGACGCGTCCGATCGCGTCCCTGCGACACCGGCGCCGCCCACATCGCCCTCGCGGTCGACGATCTCGACGCCGCGCTGGCCGGTGCCCGGGAAGCCGGGCTCACCCTTTACAACGGTGTCGTCACCATCGACGACGAGCCAATGAGGGGCACCCGTTCAGCTTATTTCTACGACCCGGATGGGCTGACGATCGAGCTCATCCAGTGGAACGAAAACGGCGACCCGTTCAAGGCGGCAAACTGACGCCAAGCGCTAGGGAGGAGATTGATATATGGCCAGCTTCAACGTTCTTAGCACCGTTCACTCGGCGTTCGCGGTCTCCGATCTCGAGAGGACGATCAAGATGTTCGACGAGTTCCTCGGTTTCGAGATCGTCATGCGCGACGAGGGGCAGCCCGATCTGGTGGAAACCCTGACTGGTATTCGCGCCCATGTGAATCTCGGATTCGTCCGCGCGCCGGACGGGCACATGATCGAACTGGTGCAATGGACCGAACCGGCCGACCGCGGCAGGGTCGAATACCGCATCTGCGACACCGGCGCGTGGCACATGGCGCTGGAGGTCGACGATCTACAGGCGGCCATCGACGAAGCGCCGGACTACGGCCTCGAAATGTATAACGGGGTGGTCGAGCGCGACGGCGGAACGCGGCGCACCGCCTACTTCCGCGACCCGGACGGCGTAACTATCGAGCTGGCGCAGCGGCCCCGTTCGCGCGGCTAGCGTCCCCCGTGGGTTTTGACAGCAAACCATCGTTCCGGCTTGGTTCGGGAGCGCCGACCGCGCGCACCGACGTTCCGATCCGGCTTGCTCTCCGGGGCGAACCGGAAGAACGCGAATAGGATAGAACGCCTTTTCCCATCCGTATCGGCGGGTTCGCGGGTGGAACCGCGGCGCCGCCGCCGCGTAGGCCCGCCCGCGTGGGGGTGGGGTGAGGGTGTCGTCAGGTTTCGATTCTCGTCTTCGAGTATCGAGTGGGAATGACCGCCGTGACCCTGTCGGAGTGGATCGCCGCCAACGAACCCTGGTTGCGCGGCGCATCTTTCGTCGCCGTTTTGATCACGATGGCGCTGTGGGAGTTCGCCGCGCCGCGGCGTACGCTCACGATCACGCGCGCGCAGCGATGGCCCAACAATCTCGGGATCGTCGTGCTCAACACCATCGTCCTGCGACTGATCTTCCCGACCGCCGCCGTGGGGATGGCGGCTATCGCCTCGGCCGGTGGGTTCGGCCTACTCAACCTCGTCGAGTTGCCGTTCGTATTGGCGACCTTGCTCGCCATCCTCGTCCTCGACGGCGCCATCTACCTGCAGCACGTGATGTTCCATGCGGTCCCGCTATTGTGGCGGTTGCATCGCATGCACCATACCGACCTCGAGTTCGATACCACCACCGGGCTTCGTTTCCACCCGCTCGAAACCCTGATTTCGATGGGGCTCAAGATTGCTGTCGTCGCTGCGCTGGGCCCGCCGGTCGTGGCGGTGGCGGTTTTCGAGATCCTTCTCAACGCCACATCGCTTTTCAATCACGGCAATGTGCGCCTCGGCGCGCCGTTCGACCGCGTCTTGCGTTGGATCGTCGTAACCCCCGACATGCATCGCGTGCACCACTCGGTTCGGGTTCACGAAACCAACAGCAATTTCGGCTTCAATCTGCCGTGGTGGGACCGGCTCCTCGGCACATACCGCGCGCAACCCCAGGACGGCCACGAGGCCATGACTATCGGAATCGAAGACTTTCGCGATGCCGGCGACCTCAGGCTCGATCGCATGCTGGTCCAGCCCATGGTCGGCGCGGCCGGCACCTACCCGATCAACCGTCAGCGACACGATTGAGCATACGCCGCTGGTCAAGCCGGTGCTGGCGCTCCTGTGGGTCGCCGCCATCGCCCTGGTCATCGCCCACATCGAGGAGATCAATCCCGAGCGGATCGAATCCAGGATCCGTGCGCTCGGATTCTGGGCGCCGGTCGGGTTCTTTCCCGTCTACGTCGTGGCGATGGTGTTGCTGGGCTCGGCGGCCGTGCTCAACTTGGCCGGCGGCGCTTTGTTCGGCCCTATCTGAGGCATGGCGCTAAACTCCCTTGCTTTGTTCGCCGGCGGCGTCGCGGCTTTCTACATCGGCCGCTACCTCGCGAGCGACTTCGTTCAGCGTCGCGGGGGCGGGCGTTTCAAACAGATCCTTAACGGCGTCGAGAACGAGGGCTGGCGTTTCGTCGCTTTCGTCCGTTTGGTGCCGATCTTCCACCACGCTTCGGTCGGCTATGCGCTGGGGGCGACGCGGTTGCGCTTCCGCGAGTTTGCGATCCCCACCGCGATCTGCCTGCTGCCCGGGTCGTTCGCATTCACCTGGCTCGGCCATGTCGGCCGCGAAGTCGCGTCCGGCACCGAAGACTTCATTATTGACGCCATGCTGGCCCTCGGCCTGATCGCGGTCGCATCCTTCATTCCGCGCCTCATGATGCGTCCGCGGCGGCGCTTCGGCATCGAGTACGAAGATCTGGTCGAGATTCATCGCGCGGGCGAGGCGATGACGGTATTGGTGCTCGGCGATGACCGGGTGTCGCTGCCGCCGGCGTCCGAGATCGACGCCGAGACCGTCGCCGGCGGTGCCCTCGGCAGTTGGATGGAGTCCAACCGCCAACGGATGCAGGTGCCGCTCGTCGTCGCCGCCGGGAACGAAAGTTATGCACTCAGAGCCGTGCGGTTGATGCGCAAAGCCGGGTTTGTCGATGTGCGCTACCTGTTCGGCGGTACCCGGGCGTTGCGCGAACACGCGGCCGTCGCCGTTGCGCACGCGACCGCTACAAACCGAGAGACCGTCTAAGCCCGCGGGCCGACCACGCGGTCGAGGTGATTGTTGATAACGTGGTGGATGCCACTTTCGAGTTTGGACATCGGCCCCGGCACATACGCGCGCGAACTCATCGCCCGCTGTAGCGAAGTCAGCATACTGCGGTCCTCTTCAAGCACCGCCTGCTGGTAGTCCCGATAGATCTGAATCTTGCTCTGGTATTCGGGGTCGTCGAAGAACTCCGGCGCGATCAGGTGATAGCAACGCACTTGGCACTTGTCCGGCGCCAGCGGCCAGGTCGTGTAATTGTTAACGTTGTCGCAGCGCACGAACAGCGACATGTTGGGCGGCAGGTAGCCGTTCATCGCGAAATCTTCGCCGCGAGCCGCGAGCCACGGGATCATTCCAAACAGCGGGATGCCGTCCGGCGCCTGGGTCTTGGTCTTGTATTCGGCGGTAAAAGCGCCGCCGGGCTCGAAATTGTTCTGGTTGTCGTAGGTCTCGTAGAAGGCGCCGATGGTGTCGGAGTGCAGGACGCCGACGTGATAGGTGTCGAGCAGGTTTTCGTAGATGAACTTCCAGTTGCAATCGAGCTCGATGTCGAAGCGGTAGGCGACCCTCAGCTCGGCTTGACGGATCGGCGCGAACGCCTTTTCGAACGGAGCGATCACCTCGGCAAACGGTCGCGGTGACGCGGCAAAACTGACAAAGATCCAGCCTGCCCACTCCGCAAGGTTCAGTGGTTTGAGACGGCAGTTCTTGGGATCGAACCCTTCAGCCTCTTTCATGTAGGGCGCACCCACCAATCTCCCGGTAAGGTCGTAGAGCCAGCCATGGTAGGGACAGCTGAATTCCGTGGCGTTGCCTTCGCCCGTCGCGACTTCGACGCCGCGATGGGCGCAGACGTTGGCGAAGGCGTTGAGCCGCCCGCTGTGGTCGCGAGCCACGACAAGTGGTTCGCCCATAGCCCTAAGGGCCGCGTAGTCGCCGGGCTCGGCCAGCTCCTCGCTGCGGCCGACGCACAGCCAGTCGCGCATGAAGAACTCGTCCTTCTCGCGCGCGAGGAATTCGGGCGATGCGTACACATCACCCGGCAGGTGATGCGCTTGGGCAACCGGATTGCGAGCTGCCGCAACGGCGCTGGCCGCAAAGCTGGTTTCCTCCGCAAGAGCCATGGTGTCCTCCCCACGAGCGCGGGATTGTATCCCCGATGTCGAAGGATCAGGCTAGCATTCGAATTCAGTTTTTAAAACGCATGGCTGCCCTCTCGGCGGGAGATGTGCCGCCTGCTCGAGCTCTCGGGATTTACCGTCCCCGCGGCGGCGTTTCGCACCGTGTTCGCCTCACCGCCGGCTTACGGCCGGGAGCAGGCCTGGATCGCGATACGGATAATGGTCGAACCGACGAGAAATGCGCTAAGGTCCCCGCTTCGCTTGCAACGTGGCGGGGGGAGTATCGTGCAGGTTTCATTCGTCGATGTCGGCGGCATACGAACGCGCTATCTCTACGAAGGGAGCGGCGCCGAGACGCTGCTGCTCGTCCATGGCTATGGCATCAGCGCCGATGGCTGGGCTCGGGTGATCGACCCATTGGCCGAACGGTTCAGGGTCTGCGCGCCCGATATTCTTGGCCACGGTTTCACCGACTTCAAAGACCCCGGCGAGGTGGGGGCACCGCTGTTCATGGCCCGCCACTTGGTCGAGTTCATGGACGTTGTGGGTATCGAGAAGTGCGCCATTGCCGGCAGCTCGCTCGGCGGCGTGTTGGCGCCGCTGATGTATTTCGAGCGCCCCGATCAGATCACCCATCTGATTCTCGACGGCATCCATACGCCCGTCACCGACAGCGGCACACTCGGTGCGGAAACCGTGCGCGCGTCCATGGCGAACGGCACGAAGGCGATGAGCAACGTCACCTGGCAGTCCTGCATCGATCGTATGGCCAACATCTGCTTCGACCCGGCCAAGTCGCCCAAAGACATCGCCCTGATCCAGGTGACGATCTATGCTCAGGAAGACCGGCTGTCGTCCTACGTCGCGATCGGCGAAAGCATCATCGACCATACTAACGACGACGCTACCCGGATCGACCCGGCGAAGATCAAGGTGCCCACGCTGTTCATCTGCGGCCGGGAGGATGTGCGCGTCCCGTCCGACATCGTGATCGCCAATCACGACCGCATCAAGGGTTCGGAACTATCCATATTCGACGAGTGCGGCCACCTGCCGGAGCTCGAGCATCCGCAAAAGTTCGTCGACACGGTTACGGCATTCCTCGGCAGATAGCGCCAACCAAGAAATGAAGGTTTCGTTCGCCAATGTCGGCGGCGCCAAGATCCGCTATTATCACGAGGGGTCGGGCGACCCGTTGCTGTTGATCCACGGCTTCGGCGCCAGTGCCGACACTTGGGTCCGCACGATCGATCCCTTCGCCGAGCGTTACCGCGTAATTGCGCCGGACTTGCTGGGCCACGGGCTCAGCGATTGGATCGGCTTCGGCGACGAACCGCCGCAGGCGCATCTCGTACGTTATCTCGGCCGGTTCATGGATAGCGTAGGCATCGACAAGTGCGCCGTCGCCGGCAGCTCGCTTGGCAGCGTACTCTCGTGCCTGCTGTATAACGACCGCCCGGACCAGGTGACCAAGCTGGTGTTGGTGGGGAGCGCAACGGTGGTGTCCGACCTCGGCACGCCAAACCCCGACACCATCCGAGCGGCAATGGCCAATGGTTCGAAAGCGATGCGCGAGGTGAGTTGGGAGTCATGCATCAACCGGCTCGCCAACATTTGTTTTCACCGCGACCGTTCGCCGCCGGACGTGGCGTTGGTGCACACCACGGCCTATGCCCTGCACGACCGGCTCGACGCCTACACCGGCATCGGTGAGGGCATCATTGAATTTGCCGGCGACGATCGCGTTAAGGTGCGGGCGGAGGATATTCCGGTGCCGGTCCTGATGCTGTCGGGCCGTCAGGACGTCCGCGCGCCGATCGACATCATCGAAAAGAACTACACGCGCTTCCCCAACGTCGAAAAGATCACCTTCGAGGAGTGCAACCACGTGCCGGAAATCGAATACCCGGACGAGTTCGTCGCCGCGGTGTTCGATTTCCTGGACCGGCGGTGACGGCGCGCAAGCCCAAGGCCTCGAGGGTGTCTCCTCGCGGCGAGGCAAAGCCCGCGTCCACAAGCAAGTTTCGATCCTCGACGATACGGCCCTGATATAGCCACCGGCGATGCGGGTGCCGATTGGATCGCGCCCGTGGTTTCAGCCAGCTTCCGCTCGAACGCGGCCGCGGGGAACGCCGCCGGCGCCTCCGCGGAGACAAGCGATGAAGCGAGCTTTCGGGGAATGGTTTGCATGGACGCTTCCGTCGCCGCCACCTAGGGTGCAAGCACCGTTGCCAAACCCGGCATTGCCGGGCGCCTTCGGGGATCGTGCGAGGAAATTGCTTTGCGGATCGGACTGTTCGTACCCCTAATCAACCCGTTTCACACGCCGGATTATGTCGTCGCGCTCGGCCAGGGCGCCGAAGAACGCGGCTTTTGCTCGCTGTGGCTCGGCGAGCACGTGGTCCTGTTCGACGACTACGCCTCACCCTACCCCTACGCCGACGACCACCGGCTGCCCCTACCGGCCGCGAGCGGCCTGCTCGAGCCGTTCACTACCCTCGGCTATCTGGCGGCGACCACAAATCGTGTTCGCCTCGGCACCGGCGTCTGTCTGGTGCCACAGCGCAACCCGGTCTACACCGCCAAGGTAGTAGCGACGCTCGACTATCTGTCGGGCGGCCGGTTCGATTTCGGGGTCGGCGTCGGCTGGCTCGAGGAAGAGTTCGACGCGCTCGGGGTGACGTTCGCGCGGCGGGGGGCGCGGGCCCGCGAGTATCTCGAAGTGATGCGCCGGTTGTGGTGCGATCCCGTTGCCTCCTTCTCCGGCGAGTTCTACGAGTTGCCGGCTTGCCGGCAGGACCCCAAGCCGGCGCAGCAGCCGCATCCGCCGATCCACTTCGGCGGCGAGAGCGATGCGGCCCTGGCGCGCGTCGCCGACCTCGGCCAGGGCTGGTTCGGTTTCAACCGCTCGCCGCAGCAGGCGGCTGCGGACATCGCCCGGTTGCAGTCGCGGCTGGAAGCGCGAGGTCGCGACCTCGACGAGATCGAGATTACGATCTGTCCCTATACCCACGCCGTCGACGCCGAAGCGATCCAGCGCTATCGCGATGCCGGCGTCGATCAGCTCGTACCGATGGCGACCTGCAGAGGTGTCGACAAGCTCCCCGCCCTGCTCGATCGGTTGGCCGAGGACTACCTCGTGCACGCCCGCAGTTCGTGACATGAGCTCGATTGGAACAGAGGCCAGGCGGTGACCCGTCCGGTTGGCGAACCGCCGCGCCTGCCCGTACGGCTGCCGTTCTTCTACGGTTGGATGATCGTTGCGGTTTCGTTCGTCACGCTGGCGCTCGGGGTCAACGCCCGCACGTCGTTCTCGCTGCTGTTCCCGCCCCTGCTCGACGAATTCGGCTGGGACCGCGGCGTCACCGCGGGCGCGTTTTCGATCGGTTTTCTGGCTTCGACGATCTATGCGCCATTCAGCGGCAAGCTGATGGATCGCTTCGGCCCTCGCGTGGTGCTGTCGCTCGGCGTCGTCCTGGTCAGTCTTGGCATGGCCGGGGCGCCCTTCATGTCCGCGCCCTGGCACCTCTATCTCACCCTCGGCGTGTTGGTGGTCGGGGGCGGCTTCCTGGTCAGCTATGTCGGGCACTCGTTTTTCCTGCCCAATTGGTTCGTCCGCCGTCGCGGGCTGGCAATCGGGATCGCCTTTTCGGGCGTCGGCATCGGCTCGGTGATCGTCTTACCGCTGCTGCAATACGTGATCGATCGGGTGGGTTGGCGCGAGGCCTGCTGGATCCTGGCGGGTGTCCTGGCGGTTGTCCTGATCCCCCTGATCGTGGCTTTTCAGCGGCGTCACCCGCACGATTTCGGGCTGGCACCGGACGGCGCCGCCGCGCCGTGTGACCACGAGGCCGCAACCGCCTCCCGCCACTCCGTCGACAACATCGTCGATCCCGCATGGGCCGCCACCGACTGGACGCTCGCGCGAGCGCTTCGCACCCGCCGCTTCTGGTGGATGTTCAGCGGCTACTGGTGCCTGCTCTACGCTTGGTACGCGGTCCAGGTCCACCAAACCAAATATCTGGTCGAGACGGGATTCTCCGCCAGCCAGGCGGCGTACGCGCTCGGCATGGTAGGACTCGGCGGCATCGCCGGCCAGATCGGCCTGGGTCATCTGTCCGACCGGGTCGGCCGCGAGTGGGCTTGGACAGCTGCGTGTGCCGGATACGTCCTGTGCTACACGGCGCTGCTGCTGCTGCCGCAATACCCGGGATCGACTTTTCTGTACATCGCGATTGTCGGATCACAGGGTTTGCTCGGCTACGGCTTGACCTCGGTACTCGGCGCGATTCCTTCCGAGTTGTTCGAAGGCCGCAGCTTTAGCACGATCTTCGGAATCCTGAGTATCAGCATCGGGCTGGGCGCGGCGGTCGGCCCCTGGGTCACCGGCGTCATCTACGACGCGGCCGGCAGCTACGTGCCGGCGTGGTGGCTGGCCCTGAGCCTCAGCGCCTTATCCATGCTGTGCATCTGGCTGGCCGCACCGCGCAAGGTCCGGGCCGTCGCCGGCCGGATCGAGCACATCCGCGGAAAGAGTTAGCGTGCGACAATCGGCGACAAAGCTACGCGGAGCATTGACGTTCGAGGCGAACGAGGTCGGCGACGCGATTGGCGAGGTGGGGCGGACGGCCGTCTTCCGTACGGAAAGTCAGGCCCGTTCGGGGTCTCGCGCACCATCCGGTTGAAGTGACGCACACTGTGCCCGCTGCGCCCGCCCTGCTCGGCGTCGACCATCAGGCGGGCCCGCACCAAACCGCGCGAGCACAGACCGAGCTGCCGGCCCTCCATCGCGGTGCGGTTCGGCAGCGTCGCCGAGGTTGGCGCATCATTGGCAAATTTTCCGCGTCAGGGCGGGTTGCAGCTCGGCGAGGTTCGACGAGGACGGATCAAACTCCGGCTTTGGTTCGATGCGGAAATGCGGGCGCGACGGCCCGGAGCGGTCAAACCGGCGTCGTGCTCTTGCCGTCCGGCAGGCGACGACATATCAAGGCTCAGCGGCAGGTTCGATCATGCCGACGAAGAAGCCCAAGCACCGCTCCCACCCCCGTCACAAGCGGCTTGAGGACCCGCGGTTCCGGCCGCGTGTGGTCCAGGCCAAGAAGGCAACCAAGGCCCACCGCCGCAAGCCCAAGCACCCCAAAGACGGTGACCAATCTTAGGTCGGGACGCCCGAATCCGCGATGACGACAGAAACCGCGCATGAGGCGGCTCCAAACCCCGGTGCTCCGCTCGCGAGGCTGTCGCCAATTTACCTCGCCGCCCTGTTGCTACCGATCGCCCCTACGGCGGCGATTGTCGCAGCGTTCTCCGCCGCGATCCCGGACGATCGGATTCAGGAGCTGAGCTGGATCGCTTAAACCGCCGCAAGTTGGCTGGTACTCGGGGGCTGTACGCATTGTTGCGCCGCAACCGAGTCGAGCACACCGTTTTTCATCTTCCGGCAGCCGACCTGGCAAGACATCGGATTGGCGGTGGCATCGTTTTGGTCGGCTTCTTCGTCTTCTTCCCAATTGTCAGCGAAATCAACGACGCGATCGGGACGCCGATGCACGGTTTGGACTATGCACGCGACAGCGCCGCTATGGTCGCACTGGCCCTTGTTTTCGCCGTCGTCACCGCGCCGTTGGTCGAGGAAGTTCTGTTTCGCGGTTTTGCGATCGGATATTCGCTCGCGAAAGGCGTGAGACCTGGCTATCGGGCGGTATCGTCGTCATCGCGTTCGCTCTTATTCACCTCCCCTATTTTGGGATCGGCGGTGCGCTGTTTATTGCCTTGTGGGGCGTGTTGCCGACGGCACTTCGCCTGTACACCGGAAATCTGACCGCGGCGTGGATGATGCATGTGCTCAACAATGCATTCGCCTACATCGTCCTGAAACTTCCGGCATTAGCGTAGCCAATGACACCACAGGACTGGCCTCCCGCGGCGGGGATCCCCACGCAGGCTTGTCGCAGCTCGCGGCACGCGCACTTTGCGTGAGTAAAGCCAGCGCGCCAACGGCAACCACGACGCTTTCGGAATTCCCGTATGCAGTTTCCCCGTTTCAACAACGGGAGGCGGGGCCGGGCTCCGCCTCCTCGAAGCTGATGATTGGATTACTTGGGCAGGTACGCGTTGGTATAATAGCTTTCGGGATCGCTGCCGACGGTGATGAGCTTATATTTCATCGCCCAGTCCTGCGCCGTCTTCCACGGCCCGGCCTCCTGCACGAACAGCTCGCCATTCGGACCCATCCAATCCTCGTACGAAAGGTCGTAGGTCAGCTTGTGCTCGGCTTCGCTGAAGATGTCGTTCGCCTTGACGACGTACTGCAAAGACTTTTCGCCGCCCTCGATCCAGTCGGCATGCCCGCGCATTGACGCTTTGAGGAACGCACAGGTCGCGTTCGGATTGCGCTCGGTCCAGAGTTCGTTGGCGACAATCAGCTGGTAGTAGAATTGCGGCACGCCGAAGTCGGTGTAGTGCATGAAACGGACCGGCGGCTTGCCCCGTTGCTTCAGAACGACGTCGGCAAGGGCCTGCTCGAAATAGCTCAGCGCGTGCGTCGCGTGGACCTTGTTCTCGAGAGTCAGCGGGATGTGCGCGAAGCCGGGGTCGACAACCTTGACGTCCTTGCGGGTGAGGCCGCCGGTATCGAGTAGCGTATCCAGGAAAGCCTGGGCGTCGAGTTTGGGCCCGGTCCCGATGATTTTGCCCCTGAGGTCGCGCGGGTGCTCCAAACCGGTTTCCTCAAGCGACATGAAGCCGGAGACCAGCTTGCGCAGCGTCGTCGCTATCGAGATCACGGGGATGCCGGTGTCGCGCGAGATCATCACCTCGGGAACGTAGGTCAAGCTGAAGTTGACCCGTTCGCGCGCCACGAGCTTGATCGGATCAGCCGGGTTTGCGGGCGCGATGATGTCGACGTCGAGCCCCTCCTCGGCGTAATAGCCGTTGAGCTTGGCCTCCCAAAAAGGCCCCTGGGATACGGTTACGGGAAGCCAATCCGCCATCAGCACGACGCTATTGGTCTCAGCCTTGCCCGGGCACGACTGGGCTGACGCGCCGGTCGCGAGCAGCGCGACCCCGGCTGCGGCAGCGAACGCTATGGATACCTGTCGAACGATCTTGGTGAACATGTGTGATTCCTCCCTCGGGACACCCGATTCCTACGATCACACGGAGTCTCGGCGACGGTCCTGCCGGCGTCAACCTCGATCGCGGTCACGGTGCGGGGCGGATGGACCCCGCGTGCCAATGTCGGTAACCTAGCTCCACGCGGCAACCCTATCGGGACGACGACGATGCAATCCACATGGCACGGTTTGACTTGGCCGGCGAGCGACTACAGCCGAGTCCCCTACGGCGTGTTTTCGGATCCCCGGATCTATGCCGAGGAACAAGAGCTCATCTTCCGCGGTCCCGTCTGGACCAACGTCGCCCTGGAGGCCGAGATCCCCGATCCGGGCGACTATCGCACCTCGTATGTCGGCGATACGCCGGTGGTCGTGGTGCGCGGGAACGACGGCGCGGTTCATGCGTTCACCAACCGCTGCGCCCATCGCGGCACACTGCTGGTGCGCGATCTCGGCGGCAATGCCAAGGATTTTACCTGCATTTACCACCATTGGTGCTACGACCTCGAAGGCAATTTGATCGGCGTGCCGTTCCTGCGCGACGTCAACGGCAAGGGCGGCATGCCCAAGGATTTCAAGATGTCCGAGCACGGCCTGCATACTTTGCGCGTCGAGTGCTATCGGGGCGCGGTGTTCGTTACCTTCGACAATAACGCCGAGGACATCCAGACCTATCTCGGTCCCGACGCTGTCGAGTTCCTGGATCGCCTGTTTCACAAGCCGATCAGGATCCTGGGCTATATGCGCCAGCGCATCCCGGCAAACTGGAAGCTCTACCTCGAAAACCTCAAGGACGCCAACCATGCCGGCCTGTTGCACCAGATGCCGGTAACTTTCGGGCTGTGGCGCAACACCCAAACCGGCGGCTCCAAGCTCGACGCATACAAACGACACGAAATTCACTACGGCTACATCGATACCGACACCGAAGAGGACGCCCGGGACGGTTACGACGGCGTGCAGTCCTACAACTCCGAACTGATGCTGAACGACACTTGCATCGTCGACTACGTGCCCGAATGGGGCGACAACATCTCGTCGCAATTCCTGTCGATGTTCCCGGGGACCGTGTTTCAGCAATTCTCCAACACCATCGCCTCGCGCCAGGTACGACCGCGCAAGCCCGACGAATTCGAGCTGTTCTGGACCGTTTTCGGCTATGCCGACGACGACAAGGAAGCGCTCCGCCGGCGTATCATGCAGAACAACCTTGCCGGACCGGCCGGTATCGTATCGATGGAGGATGGCGAAGCCCCGCACCTCGTGCAGCAAGCGGTCGGCCACGACCCCGAGGGCCACTCCCTGATCGCTTACGGCGGGGCCGGACCGATCGAGGACCAGACCACCGTTATTACCGAAGTCGCGGTGCGCGGCTTCTGGAAGTACTACTGCGAGCTCATGCGGGTGCCGGTGGCGCCCCACGCACAAGCCGCGGAATAGGTCGCAGCAAATCTATCGCTTGGTCGGTGAGCGCCGTCAGTCGCGATGCTCCTCGCCTCCAGCCCACCCAACTCGACGGTGCGTTCGCAAGCCTCGGCTCGGTCAGTAGTCGGTTTTGCGGCTGATGTAGTGCCAAGGGATCGTCAACCGTTCGATCAAGGTCACAAGCAAGAACAGACTGATCGCCGCCAGCGCGATGTAGATGATGGCGCCGAACACAAGAACCGTTTTGAACGCCGACGTTGCCGTGATGATCAGCGGCCCCATGCCTTCCGAGGCGCCGACGAACTCGGCAACGATTGCGCCGATCGGACTGATCGTGGCGCCGATCTTGAGCCGGTGAAAATCGAGGGCAGCGCACCGAAGAACCGGACCTTCCAGAAGGTCTGCCAGCGGCTGGCGCCGAGCGAGTTCATTAGATCGATCGACTCACGCTCGACCGCGCCAAGCCCGGCGTGTGTGTTCAGGAACACCGGGAAAAAGACGATTATGATCGTTATCAGGACCTTCGGCTCCATCCCGAACCCGAACCAAATCACGAGAATGGGCGCGATCACGATCGAGGGGACAGCCTGCGAGGCGAGGATCCAGGGAAACAGGGCCTGGCTCAGCACCTTGGAATGAAACACCGCTACCGCGAGCAGCGTGGCGATGAGGATCGCGAGCAGATAGCCGTAGATCATCTCCTGTAGGGTGATCCAGCCAGCCGGCGCGTAGCGATCGCTGAAATCGGTGATCGCGACGGTGATCACGTCAGAGAACGGCGGGACGATGTATTTCGGCTCGCCGGTGATCTGCTCGAAATACTCCCAGACCAGTAACACGATGACGAGAAGGACCAACGGAGGCACCGCTGCGCGGGCACGAAGGCGCAGCGATACTTCGCCGATGCCACGGTTACCTGCCTGCGTTAAGTCGGTGTTGCTCATGAACTGAAACCTCCCCCAGAGCCCATAGCATAGCGAAATCGGAGACGACGGTGGACACTTGTGTGGACAACGAACCAACGGAAGCGCGCCGTCGCTTTCATAACAATCCCCTTTGACCGCGCGCCACCAGATTCTCGAAGTGGTGAGTGCCGTGCTCACCGCGCATCGAGTTCCCGGCGTCGACCAATAGCGACTAGCCGACCCTATGCGTAGGCCAACGCTTTGACGCCGAGTTGCTGGCGCTCGATCGCAGCGCGTTCCTCCGGCAGGACGGTTCCGGTGTAGTGGTCGAACTGTGCCTGGTCAAGAAGCCGCCCGCCAGACTCGCGAGCGACGGGGCGACGGGATTGAGCTTGACGTCGACAAGGGGCCGAACGCTTCGATTCGGATCTTGGTCGGAACGAGATTCTCAACGCGAAAGCCGGCGAGGTTCTCGGCGTTGCCGCCTGCTTCGAGACCGTCGTGGATGTCATCGGACGACGCGTGGAAAGGGCAGATCAGAATTCGTTTGTTGCCTTTGCCCTCGACCAGAATATGCCCGCACCGCCTGCAGACATTGTAGGAGGCGCGCAGCCCGCCGTTGGTTCCCCGATCCTTGCGCGGGTTTCACTCCGCCCCGCGGTATCACCAACCGAGCGCGTTCAAATGCGAACGGCAGCCGTCGGGGCCGCGCGGGAGAACCAGCCGCGCGGACGCTTCGAAACCCGGCCCACCGATACGATCAGATCGCCAACGGCGGGGAGCCTTGACCCTCTCCCCCTCACGTTGGCCAAGCCCGGCAAAGCCGCATAGGATCTCTCGCCACGCGACCGTGTGGGCAGCGGGGAATGGCGAAACATGGCGAGCGCGGATGAACTAAGGGCCCTGGTCTCGGAAGGCCGGGTCGATCGGCGTTTCTACACAGATCCGGAGATTTTCGAGATCGAGATGAAGCGGATCTTCGGCCAAGCCTGGATCTATGTCGGTCACCACAGCCGACTTCACAATGTCGGCGACTTCGTGACCACGCGGATCGGACGCGACCGCATCATCATCGCGCGCCACGGCAACGGCGCTCTCCACGCCTTCTACAATCGCTGCGCCCATCGTGGAGCTGAGGTGTGTCCGCAGCCCGACGGCAACACCCGGTCGTTCACCTGCCCCTACCACGCCTGGACCTACCGCACGGATGGCACGCTCGAATCGATACCCCTCGCCGAGGGCTACGATGGCGGTCTCGAGGGGCGCAAGCAGGAGCTCAGGCTCGAACCCGTCGCGCGAATCGAGAGCTATCGCGGTTTCCTGTTCGCCAGTCAAAGTCGGGAAGGCGTCGGCCTGGAGGAATTCCTCGGGCCCGAAGTTCGCGCCGCATTCGACAATTTCGTCGATCGCGCGCCGAGTGGCGAGGTGATCCAGACGGGCGGCAAAACCGTCCAGCAGTTCCGCGCCAACTGGAAGCTCCAGATCGAGAACTCCATCGATCTCCTTCACCCCAATATTCTCCATCACAACGCAGTCGATTGTGCCAACCGGCTGCCGGAATCAGCGGTCAACGAAACCTCCGATATCGAAATCGCGATTGTCCGATCGAACGGGCTCAGCTTCGGCCAATGGGATGACATGCAGACGGCCGCACTGCCGGGTGGGCATTGCTGGATGGGTGGCTTTATCAGCGATGTCGCCGAGGAAGAGAAGATGGCCGTTACCGCGGGCTGGCAGCGCGACTACCGGGCCGCGCTTGCCGAGCGGCATGGTAACGAGAAGAGCAAGGCGATTCTCAGCTTCAGCCGACACAACACGATCGTCTACCCCAACCTGTTCGTGAACCCGCAGCTCGGCCAGATCCGTATCCTGCACCCCGTTTCGGTCGACCGCACCGAGCAGCACGGCTATCTGTTCAAGCTCGACGGGGCGCCGGACGAGCTGTTCCGCGCTGCCGTGCGCACCCTCAATCTCGTCAACTCGCCGGCCTCGATCGTCACCACCGACGATCACGAAGTGTTCGAGCGCATTCAGCAAGCTCTGGCCTATGGCAATCGCGCCTGGGTCGACTGGACGCGGGGTTTGGACGGCAACCGCGTGACCGAAGAGCCCATCCTCAGCCGCGGCACCAACGAAATCCTTATGCGTAATCAGCACGATGCCTGGCTGGCCTATATGTCGGGGGCAACGCAAGCGTGAATGCGACTGATCCCGCGCTCAAACAGGCGGCCGAAGCTTTTCTCACCGAGGAAGCGCGTCTGCTCGACGACTATCGGCTCGACGATTGGGTCGATCTGTTCGAGCCCGACGGTCACTATTGGGTGCCGATGGCGTGGGATCAACCGGACCCGATCAACCACGTTTCCCTGTTCTACGAAAGCGTCGACCTGCTGCGCTTGCGTAGCCGACGCCTGCAGCATCAACGCACGGTCTCACAGTGGCCGCCAACGCGCACCTGCCACCAGGTCTCAAACGTTGAGATCGAGGCGCTCGATGACAAAGGCCTCCTGCATGTCCGCTCGGCCCTGTTGTTCGTCGACTACCGCCGCGACGAGCAACGTTATTTCGCCGGACACACCCACCACCGGCTGCGGCGACGAGACGACGGTTTCGGCATCGTGCTCAAGCGCGTCAACTTGTTGAACTGCGACAGCGACGCGGGCCACCTGCGCATGGCGATACCGTTCTGAAGATTCAGGAATCCGACGATGGGGATCAGTCTTTCGCGGTCTGGTGGTAATCTTCTGATACCTGACACGTGAAATCCGGCAACTGACATGAACTATCGCCGATTGGGCAGGAGCGGACTTCGGGTTTCGACGATCGGGCTCGGCACCATTACCCTGGGCGGCATGGTGGGCGAGGCCGACAGCATCGAGCAACTCGACCGCGCCTTTGATGGCGGTATCAATCTGATCGATACCGCCGAGCAGTACGCCTCGCCGCCAACCGCGAAGAGCTATGGCAGCTCCGAGAGAATCATCGGTAAATGGCTCAAGACCAAGCCGCGCGACTCGGTGATCCTTGCGACAAAGCTGAGCGGCCCCAACGTCGAGAACGGCTGGGGCATGCCGCACATCCGCCACGGGCTGACCGCGTTCGATCGCTTTCACTTGGAAACCGCAGTTGACGCGTCGCTCAAGCGGCTCAAGACCGATTATATCGACCTCTATCAGACCCACTGGCCGGACCGTGAAACCCCCCTGCTCGCGCAGCTCGAAGCAATGGAGCGGCTGATCGAGTCGGGCAAGGTCCGTTACTTCGGCGCCAGCAACGAAACCGCCTGGGGCCTCACCAAGCTGATCACCCTTGCCGATACCCACGGCCTGCCGCGCGCGGTCGGCGTACAGAACGCGTACAACCTGGTGCAGCGCGACGACTTCGAGGCCGGCCTCGCCGAGGTCTGCGAGCGCGAGAATGTCGGCCTCATGGCCTACTCGGTATTGGCCATGGGCGCGCTGACGGGAAAATACTCCGGCGGCAAGTTTCCCAAAGGGACGCGCCTTGCCAAGTTCGACTACTACCGCGAAGATTGGGGCTATGGTTCACGTCGGGTCCTGGATCTGGCCGACCGCTATGGTGCCATCGGCAAGGAGGTCGGTCTGAGCGCGGTCGAATTGGCGATCGCATGGGTTGTGAGCCGGCCGTTTACGGCGACTGCGCTGTCGAGCTGCACCAGGCGCAAGCAACTCGATGATCTATTGAAGGCGGCCGAGGTGTCCCTCGACGCCGAGACCCTGGCGGCAATCGACGCAATCCATACCGAGATCACACTGAAATTCCACTAGAGAGAAGAGCGAAGCAAACTATGGCTCCCATCGATGACATCAAATGGCCGGCAACCGACTTCAGTAGCGTTCCCTACGCCGTTTTCGGCGACCGGGATGTGTTTGACCGCGAGATGGAACGCATCTTCCGTGGACCGGTGTGGTGCTACCTGGCGCTGGAAGCCGAAATCCCCAACCCGGGCGACTACAAATCGGTATTTGTCGGCGACCGCTCGGTGGTCGTGAACCGGGCTATGGACGGCACGCTGCACGCCTTCGAGAATCGCTGCGCGCACCGCGGCTCGACCGTTGTGCGCCACCTCAACGGCAACGCCAGGGACCACACCTGCATCTACCATCACTGGAACTACGACCATCGCGGCAACCTTATCGGGGTGCCGTTCCAACGTGGTATCAACGGCCAAGGCGGCATGCCCGACAGCTTCGATAAGGCGCATCACGGCCTGCGCGTGCTCAAGCTCGACACCTATCGTGGCGTCGTGTTTGCGAGCTTCGCCGACGCTGTAGAGCCTTTGACCGACTTCCTCGGCAAGCCGATGTGCGTCTTCCTCGACCGCCTGTTCGCCAAGCCGGTCGAAATACTGGGCTATGCACGTCAGCGCATGCCGTCGAACTGGAAGGCGTATTTCGAAAACCTGACTGACCCGTATCACGCCGGCCTCCTGCACCAGTTCCAGACCACCTTCGGCCTGTTTCGCCAAACCCAAAAGGGCGGAACGATCATGGACGAGCACAAGCGCCACCAGATCCAATACGCGATCTATGACAGCGACGACGATGAGAAGGCCGAAGCCGAGTATGCCGGCACCGGGGTCTACGATTCGACCTATACCCTCAAAGACCCCAGCATCGTCGCTTTCCGCGACGAGGAAGGCCGTGGCGAAGCGATCTATATGATGTGCGTGTTCCCCAGCATTCTCTTCCAGCGGCTATCGAACACGCTGGCGACGCGCACGATTCGCCCGCACAGCCCCGACGAGTTCGACCTTTACTGGACCTATTTCGGCTACACCGACGATGACGAAGAACTACGCGAGATGCGCGTACGCCAAGTCAATCTCATCGGGCCCGGCGGACTCATCTCGATGGAGGATGGTGAATCCGGCGTCCAGATCCAGCGCGCTGTCGGCCGCGTTCGCGATGCCTACTCCACCATTCAAATGGGCGGGATCGGCGATGTCCACGACCAGCAGCACATGGTGACGGAGATGCCGGTACGCGGGTTCTGGCGCAACTACTGCAAGCTGATGGGCGTGGGTCCGGAGGCTCAGGCGGCGGCGTAACTCTACTCCGCTGCCGCCGGCAGCGGCAGGCGCCGCAGCTCCGCACGGCTGAGGAAATAAAGCCCGAGCGCGAGCGCACCGAACACGGCGCCGCTGAACATAGCTGCTTCGACGCCGCCGGCGATATCGGCTATCCAGCCGACCAACGGCGGCGCGGCCGCGTAACCCGCATAGTGAATCGTAAAATGCAGGCCCATCCCGGTGGCGCGGGCTTCAGGACGCATGGTCGCCACCGGCAGCGACTTTAAAATCCCCTGCGGCATGCCGCCGACCAAGCCGATCGCGACGAAGAGCCAGGCCGCTGTCGCAAACGACGGCAGCGCGACGAAGGCAGCGATCAACAGGCTCAGGCTGATCAGCACGATCAGTGTCGGCCGCTTGAGCCAATCCGCAAAGAAGCCGGAAGCAAAGGTGGAAATCGCAAAACATGCGGAGGCGATACTCGCGAGATCACCGGCCTCGACCGACGAGAGACCGCGCGTCGCGAGTAGCACCGGTGAGAAACTCATCAGGATGAGGTAGAGCGTGCTGTAGCTCATCCAGACAAACGTCACGAGCACGGTCAGCCAGATTTCGCGCGGCAGCAACCGTGCGGTCGGGGCGGACCGACCAGTGCCCGGTAAACTGCCCGGCGGCGGACGGTACAGTTTCCACACGCCGGTCAGCCCGATCAGGCTGAGGGCGGTCGTGAGAAAGAACACTGCCGACAACGACACGGCCTCGGCGAAAGCGGCCAACGTGTAAAGGGCCAGGGCGATTCCGGTCGGCCACGACGTGATGAAGACCGCCAGCGCGGCGACGATTTCGCGGCCCGCGAACCAGTCCATGACCATCTTGGTCATCAACACATTGAGCAGCACGCCGCCGATCCCGGCGATCACCCGGCCGATCACGGCGACCTCGTAGCTCTCAGCCAAACCTGTGACCGCACCGCCCAGCGCCATCAGGGCGAGCCCCGCGACAACCATCTCGCGATCGCCGAATCGTCGGCCGATCATGCCGCCGGGTAGAGCAAGAACCGCCCCGGGCAGCATATAGAGGCTCACCAGCAGGCCGAGCCCGGCATAATCGATCTCCCACGCATCGATCAGCAGTGGCGACACGGCGGCGACCGACTGGAACTGGTAGGCGAAGGTGAGGCGAACCGCGAACAGCAGTGCGAGAATCACCCAGCGATTGTTCATGCCGGTACCCGAAGAACGGCAACCCCCTACCCTTATCCGCCCGGCGCCGATCGGTCCAGGGCAGCTCGCCGCCGTAGCGGGTTTCAGCTACGGTTTACGGCCAAGCTGAAAAACGTTGGGGACCCAGCGATGATTGTTGACGTCCATGCCCATCTCGCAACCCGCGATCTGTTCGATCGCCTGGCGGCCGACGCGCCGTTCGACCGGCTGATCACCAAGGATGGTGACGGCTACAAGCTCGGTCCCGGCCCGCTTGAACCATTGTGTTACGAGCTCGAGCCCAGGATCGAGAGCCTGGAACGGCGCGGCGTCGACGTGCAGCTCGTCGGCACATTCAACCCGCTTTTGCACTGGCGTGGGGGTGCGCCCGACGTCGCGTTTGCGCGCTACATCAATGCCGACACCGCCAAGGCCGTGGCGCCCGACAGCCGCCTGTGGGGGATGGCAACGCTGGCCCTCGGCGAACCCGACAAGGCCGCCGACGAGCTTCGCCGCGCTGTCGGCGAGCACGGATTCAAAGGCGCCCATATCGGCGTCGCTGCGGGCGTGCGGACCCTCGACGATGCCGCGTTCGAGCCGCTGTGGTCGACGATCGAGGAACTCGGCCTGTTGCTGTTTATGCACCCGGCGCGCGATCGCCAGATCGAGCGCTGCGAGGACTACAACCTCAACACCATCATCGCCTACCCGACCGAGACCTGCATCACCATCTCGCGAATGATCTTTGCCGGCGTGTTCGAGCGTCACCCCGACCTCAAGTTGTGCCTGGCGCATGGCGGCGGTACGCTGACGTGGCTGGCGGCGCGGCTCGATCGTGGGTATTGGGCGCCGGTCTATGAGCACAACGCGGCGCAGCACAAGCACATAACCCGGCGTCCGTCGGAGTACGTCAGGCAGCTCTACGTTGATACCTGCGTGTTCGGTTCGGAGCAGCTCGATTTCTTGCTCAGCTTTATGGGACCGGACCACGTGATGCTGGGCACGGATTATCCGTTCGAAATTGCGGACTCCGAGGGCGAATGCGTCGCGCCCTGGCTCGCACGACTCGACGGCGCCACGCGCGACCGTATCCATGGCGGCAACGCCATGGCTATTTTCGAACGCGCCGGTACCTGATCACGAAACGCGTTACGATTCGGGTTGGTATTCGCAGCAGCAACTCGATCAGGTCCGACTCGGCGACGGCGACGTATTTCACGGCGAGACCACCCTCGCCATTGCCAAAGCTGCCGCGGAAACCGGCGCGAGCAAAGCCTGATTGCCAGGTTGACGCAGCCGTGCACGCCGCGTTTATTGCGCGCTTTGGATTCCTACCAATCGCACGCAGGGGGACGACATGCGCTTCGCAACCGTCAATTCACCGGCCGGGAAACCGGTTCTGGTCCGTATCGACAATAACGACATGGCGACACCGATCGGCCGCGCCTTCCAGACCGTGGGCGTCGATCCGCTGCGCGCCCTGTTCGCCAACCGGCAGAGCCCGCACCGCGCCAAGGAGATCGACAAACCGTTCCCGATGGGTAGGGTACGCAAGTTCTATTCGCCCGTGACCGTGCCATCGAAGGTCGTGTCGGTCGGCGCCAACTACCGCAAGCACATCGAGGAAATCGGCCTTTCGGTACCGGCTTTCCCGACTTCGTTCGCTAAATACCCGAGCGCGCTAATCGGCCACCGCGACGCCATCCGCTATCGCCGCCGCGATACCAAACAGGTCGACTACGAAAACGAACTGATGGTTGTGATGGGGCGGCGCGCCCGCGACGTGAAAGCCAGGGACGCGCTCAAATATGTGTTCGGTTACACCGTCGTCAACGACGTCTCGGCGCGCGATCACCAGTTCTCGGGCGATCAATTTTCGCGCAGCAAGAGTTTCGACACCTTCATGCCGGTGGGTCCGTGGATCGTCGATACGAGCGACATTCCCAATCCCCAAAAACTGCCGATCCGCACTCGCGTCAATGGCAAAGAGGTGCAGAACAACAGCACCTCGGATCAGATCTTCAGCTGCGCCAAGATCATCGAGTTTCTGTCGCGCTACATGACGCTCGAGCCGGGCGATATGATTACCACCGGAACGCCGGAAGGCGTCGGGTGGGGTCGAAAACCGCAGCTTTTCCTCAAGCAAGGCGACGTCCTCGAGACCGAGATCGTCGGGATCGGAACGCTGCGCAACCCGATCAAGGTCTACAGATAGCCAACGAATCCGGACAGATCGCCGCCGCTAGTGCGGTCGCAACGTGCCGCCGTCTGGCGGGGAGATCCTTCCGTGAATCCGTTCGCGGTGGATGACGTGTAGCCCTCCGGCGATGATCAAGAGAGCGCCGAGCACGGTGAAGATGTCGGGGATTTCACCAAACAGCCAGTAACCGACGCCCGCCGCCCAGATCAGAACGACGTACTTGAACGGTGCGCCGGCAGAGATCTGCAGGTAGCGGAACGCCTCGATCATCAGGAAGTGAGCGCTGAATTGGAGGAAACCGGCAAGGCCGAGGATTGCGTAGTCCGCCGGCTCCGGTTTTTTCCAGCTAAACGGCAGGGTCAACGCGGCGACCACGAGGATTGCCACCGACGTGTAGAACAAGGTCGCGATGGTCGAGTCGTCGGCGCTGATGCGACGGGTAATGGTGTCGCGCAAGGCGCTCCCCGTGGCAGCACCGATCGCCAGCAGCGCCGCCCACTGGATACCCTCGCCGGTCGGACGCAGCATGACGATCACCCCGGCGAATCCGGCGCAGACCGCCAACCAACGGTGCCAGCCGACTCGCTCGCCGAGAAACAGCGGACCGAATGCGGTCATCATCAGGGGGGCGAGGAACAGCAGCGCGGTGGCATCGGCGAGCGGTAGGAGCCGCAGCGCCCAAACAAACATGAACGAAGCGACGACCATAACCGCGGCGCGCGCGGCCTGACCGCGTCGATGCACGACCCGGAGTTCACCGAATTTGCGGAACGCCAGCATATAGAGGATCACCAGCGCGGTCTGAACGACGGCACGTAGAAACATGATCTCGCCTACCGGCATGCCGGGCGACGCTGCCTTGACAGCGGCGTCGTTCATGGTGATGAGAAACCCGCCCGCGATCAGACAGAGGATGCCGACACCCGGTGCGTGCACGTGCGACGCGCCGCTGGCGAATGGCTTGAACGCGGTCATGGATGCCGTGTTAACACGCGGTAGGGCCGCGGTCTCCAAGTGATCGACATTTGGCTCAATTTCGCAGCCAACCTCACACGCCTGTGAGTGGCGCGTAACGACCGGCCGCTTAGGCTCGGATCATGGTTCGAAGCGAAACCCCGGACTCGCGTCCGCGACGCCTCATGCCGGGAGGTTTGATTGCCTTGGCGCTGCTGTTCGCGGTGCTCCGCGTGGAGGCCGGCAAAACACGGATCATGTCGGCTGCCGAAGCGACCGCCAAATCTACGGCCGGCGAGGTGTCGATTGTCGATCTCCGCACACCCGCGGAATGGCGCCAAACCGGAGTGCCACGCGGCGCCGCGCAGGCGATATCTTCGACGGCTGTTTCCTGGCTCAGGTTAGGAATCGTCGGGCACAATCGGTGGCGTGCGATCGCGGTCGTTTGCGCCTGCGGCAGTCGCTCGACTCGCGCCGAACGGATGCTATCGGCGGGGGGGTTCGCCAACGCCCATAACATCAAAGAAGGCATGCTCGGCGGCGCGTGTCGTCCCGGCTGGCTTGCTGGCGGGCGGGCCAACCCTGCGCCGCTTGCCAACGGGTCGAGCCTCACTTGGCGCGGCACTCTCTACCAGGGTCGCACGGCAACTCGAATCAGGATTCCGTGCCCGGGCGTTACGATCGCGACGGTCCTCGCGCCTCGCTTTGCGCGTACCGCGCGACGCTGGATTGCCGGCGTCGATGGTTTCGGCGATGGCGTTGCCTTCCTCCACCACCGCGTCGACCGTCACCCGATCATTGGTCGAAAGCCGATCGCCCGCCTTGCCGCGCAGCACCGTGTTGGCGGTGATCGAGACTTGAATCCCGGAGATGCTGAGCCGCGGCCCTTCGCTTCGGCCAACGAATCCTTCGATCGACAGGCGCGACACCCGTCCATCGAAGGGTACGGCTGCGGCCACTTCAACCCGGGCCGCACGCAGTCCGGTCGACGTCAGCGCGCCGATGGCGAGGGTCGTGCGGCCCGGCTCGATCGTCGGGGCAACCCCGGGGGAGACAATGCTAAGCCGGCCGATCGTAAAACCGCTTGCCGTACGCGCCGTCACCGGTCCCCGCACGCTGATGCGCCCCGCCGCGGCCCGGCGGCTCACGCGACCGGCTACGATCGTCCCCCGGGCGTTGCGCAGACCGCTTACCGTGACCCACTGTCCTGACCGGAGATTGGCGGGGGCGGGTGATTTCAGCAACGTAGGATCGAGCGCGACCGTCTGGCCGAGCACCTCGATCCGCGTTCCCGACGCGGCAACCGCCGTAATCGGACCGGAAACGGCATTGGTGATGGAGATCGACCGCGCCCACAGTCGGCCCTTCCCCGTTTCCGCTTCGATGGCAACAACTTGCCCGACGCTCAATGCCGACCCGGTGGCCAGGACGCCGTCGTCGGTGATGACGGTTTCCTGGTCGAACTCTACCGTGAAGCCGTTGATGGCCACGCTGCCCAACCCGGTAATGGTGCCGACGATACCGGTACGAGCGATATTGCGATTCTCATCGCTGCCTCCGGTGCCGCCGATGCGATCAGCGACGCGGCGGGCTGCGTCGTTGAAGCGCGTAAGATCGAGCGGCGAACATGCGGCGAGCATGATGGCGATGGCAGCGAGTGGCCGCGACCATCCGGCAGGTCGCCACCAAAGCGGTTCCGGCAGGTTTCCGAGGCGAAACAAATCAAGAGATCTCTTCATTTTATCGGCTGTTCCCCGACCCCGGCCCGTTCTCCCTGCGTAGAATAAAACGCCAAATGTCGCACACCGTCGACCATCCGCGCAGGTCTTGTCGGCGTCGGCTCGGCGTGGAGCCTCACGTTCGACATGAGGGCACTTGCTCGGGCTCGCTGCGAGAGGCATAAAGCATGTCATTGTAGCCAGGCCCGGGCGGCATCGAGCCGCTTGGACTAACCAGAAGGAATACGGTGAACAACGCTTTGAATGGCGTGTTCATTTATGACAGCGCTTGTATCGATCAGCCCTGCGAGACCGGCGAGGGAACCCGGATCTGGCACTTCAGCCACATCCTCGCGGGTGCGGTTATCGGCCAAGATTGCGTGGTCGGCCAAAACGTCATGATCGGCGGTGGTGTTGAAATCGGCGACTGCTGCTAGATCCAAAACAATGTAAGCCTTTATGACGGTGTCGTGCTCGAGGACGGGGTTTTCTGTGGCCCGAGCTGCGTTTTCACCAATGTCCTCGACCCCCGCGTCGAGGTCGAACGCAAGGACGAGTTCCGTCCGACGAAAGTTCGCCGCGGCGTGACGATTGGGGAAAATGCTACGATCGTGTACGGCGTCGAGCTCGGCGCCTACGCTTTCGTCGCCGCTGGTGCGGTCGTCACCAAGGACGTGCCGCCCTTCGCCTTGGTCGCCGGCGTTCCCGCGCCACGGAGAGGATGGATGAGTCATGCCGGCGAGCGGGCGGGCGACGATCTGAGATGTTCCAGAGCCGGTCGACGCTATAAAGAGGTCGGCCCCGACGAATTACGCGAAATCGAAGCATGACCTTGCCGGAGGAATCGGCATGACGGGCGCGATCGACGCCGCTGTGCAATCACCGATTGCGTTCATGGACCTGCATACCCAGCGCGACCGCCTGCGCTCCGATCTCGATGCAGCATTGGCACGGGTGATCGATCACGGCCAGTACATCCTCGGGCCCGAGGTCGGCGAGTTGGAGCAGCAGCTCGCGGACTATTGTGGCGTGGCCGCCTGCGTAACTTGTGCCAGCGGCACCGATGCGCTGCTGCTGCCGCTATTGGCGGCGGGAATCGGGCCGGGCGATGCGGTATTCGTGCCCTCGTTCACCTTTGTCGCCACGGCCGAGGTCGTGGCCCTCACCGGGGCGACACCGGTATTCGTCGATGTCGATGAGGCGACCTACCTCATCGATACGGCGAACCTCGACGCGGCGATTGCGCATGTCCGCGAGATCGGTCTTATGCCCCGTGCGGTAATTCCGGTTGATCTGTTTGGGCAACCGGCCGACCACGCGAAGGTGGCGATGCTCGCCGAGCGCGAGGGCTTGCTCGTCATCGCCGATGCGGCGCAGAGCTTTGGCGCACGCCAAGGCAACCTGCGGGTCGGCAAGCTCGCCCACGTCACGGCCACGAGCTTTTTTCCCTCCAAACCGCTTGGGTGTTTCGGTGACGGGGGAGCGCTCCTCACCGACGACCTCGACCTCGCGGCGCAGCTGCGTTCCATCCGCGGGCACGGCGCCGGCACCGACAAGTACGACAATGTCCGCGTCGGCGTGAACAGCCGGCTCGACACGATGCAGGCGGCCATCCTGCTTACCAAGATGACGATCTTCGATCATGAAATCGAGGCCCGTCAGAAGATCGCCGACACCTACCACATGGGTCTCCACGAGCATGTGAGGACGCCGACGCTCGCGCCGGGCAATACATCAGCCTGGGCGCTTTATACGATCGTCACGCCGGGACGCGATCGCCTCAAAGCTGCGCTCGCCGACGCCGGAATACCGACCCGCATCTACTACCCCATCCCGCTCCATCTGCAATCGGCCTACCGCGAAAACCCGCAGGTGCCGACCGATCTGCCCGTCGCCGAACGCCTGGCCGCACAAGTGTTGAGCCTGCCGATGCATCCCTATCTCGATGCCCGTGCGCAGAGCCGGGTTATCGCTGCGTTGCGTGAACTCTTGGTCGCCAACTGATCAGAGCACAGATTTGCGCGACTCGGTGGCGGTGGGTGTGTCCGTCCATCGCCAGTTCATAGGCGCTGTCGGCGATAGATCGGCGCCGCACCGTCAGACATTGATTGCGGTCCCCGCCAGATCGGGGGCGTTACGGAAAGCGTCGAGCCAGTCGTCATAGTAGGACAAACGGCTGCTGTAGTCGGCATACAGGACCAGAATCGCTGCGGCGGCGCTTATGAGGGTACAGGCGCACGGTCTTCGCTACCTCGTCGATCTGATCGGGAAACAGGTGGGCGGTTATCCCTACGCCCTCCCCCACCGGCCGCGCGGCGCCTATCGCGACACCGTTGAGAACACGGTTTGGGTCGATCCCAAGCAAACCGGCCGCGGGTTTGGTCGTGCGCTCATGATCGAACTCGTCGAACGCCGCGCGGCGGTCGGCTGCCGGCAAAAGCTCGCCGTCATCGGCGACAGCGCCAACCACATGTCGATCGCACCACACGCATCACTTGGTTTTTCGCACCACTTGGATTTTAACGGGTCGCCTTGCTCGCGTCGGTCGGTTTCAAGCATGACCGCCGGGTCGACAGCGTGCTCAAGCAGCGGAGCCTCGGCAGCGGCGTAACGACCCTTGCCGACCAGCGACAGGTCACAGATCCCATCCAAACTCGAGCAGCGGCAGCGACCGACGTATGAAATCCAGCGTGGTCGCAACGAACCCTCGACCCGCGACTTCGGCCTCCGCGACGTCGCGCGAAACGAGGAAGTCCTTCCAGCGCAAGTAAGGCGCTATGGGGGCATCGACCTGCTCCTTGAATCCCCGCGGCAGGGTTTTCAGCTCCTGGTGCGTCGCGAAGCTGAGCATTCCATCCGCGGCATAGCCTTCGACAAGATCGAGGAAGCGGTCTGGTTCGGCGACCATACGCTGCCGCCATCGGTGCAGGAGAGCCGAGTCCGGCATGAAGAACCCGGCGCCGAGAAAGCATTTCTTCGGTTCGATGTGAATGTAGAGGCCACCGGGATCGCCCCTGACGCCGCCGCGGGCGAGATAAGCCGCCGCATGGGTCTTGTAGGGGCTCTTGTCTTTGGAGAAGCGAACGTCCCGATAGACGCGAAACACCGCGCGTTTGGGATCGCCGCGCAGCGGCAAAGCATGGGCGGGATCGCTCAGCTCGGCGACCAGACATTCGAGTGGAAACCTGACCTCGCGCTCATACACCGCGCGATGCTCCTGGAACCAGGAGCGTTCGTTGTTGCGCTTGAGATCACTCAGAAATCTCAACCCGGCCGTTCGAATGCCGGGGAAGTCCGGGCGCACATCGCCGGCGAACAGATCGCCCGGGCGTTGCTTCCTTGTCTTGGCTTTGGCTTCGGTCATCGGTGCACCCCGTCAATGGCGGGCTTCGATCGCCGCGAAGAAGTTTATCGGCATCCCCCGGCTCGGTGTGACGATCGATTCGCGCTCGTCTACCCCGTGGAGAGCGCGATAGAGCTGGACTAGGCGCGGAACTCGCTCTTGTCGGTGCCGGAATAGAGCGCCGCTACCTGACGCGCGATGGCGTCATCGTGTGCAGCCACGGCCGCACCATCAACATCGGCGACCGGTTCGGGTTCGGGATCGAAATTCCCGTGGCTATCGGCGCCGCGAACAAGCATCGCCGAATCTCTGACCTTGAGCTGCCGCACGTGAGGCGGGATGTAGCGGATCGCCAACCCGACCCTTCGCCGATTGGTGCAGTTAGGCGCGGACCCATGGACGAGCTTGACGTTATGAAGCGAGATCTCGCCGGCCTTCAGCGGCACCAGCACCTCCTCGTCTTCGGGGACTTCGACCGCCAGCTCCTGGCCCCGCGTCAGCAAATTATCCCCATCAAACGTGTCGCGATGTTCGAGCTGCGGCTGCTTGTGGCTGCCGCGCCAGAACTTCATCGCCCCGCTCCCGGCCGGCGCGTCCGTCAGCGCCAGCCAGGCCGTAATGACGTCGTCGGTGCTGAGCCCCCAATAGGTCGAGTCCTGGTGCCAAGAGACGAATGCGGGGGTTTCCGCCTCCTTGATGAAGAAGTTGGTGGTCCAGCAGATGATGTTGGGACCGATAATGTCCTCGACGGCGTCGAGGATCGTCGGGTGACGCACCAGCTCGTTGGCCCAGGTGAACAGCAAGTGCACCTTGTGGCGGTAGTTGCTGGCGATCGGCCCACCCGTCGCCGCTTCGTAGGTTTGCAGCCTGCGGTGGTAGGTGTCGGCTTCGTCCGCCGACATCGCCGGCACCGGGAAGAAAAACCCGTCGCGCCGGTACTGCTCGACGGCTAAGGCGCTGAGGCATTTAGGCATGGCTGTGATCGTCTAATCCGGCGGTGTGACGCCGGCTTGTTCCGTAATCACGCCATAATGCTCGATGCGGCGATGGGCTGCGAAGTTGAACATCGCATCCTGCGTGCGCAAGCAGAGATCGAGGTCGCATTCGGCCGAGATCAGTTCGTCGCCTTTGGTGATCGCTTGCGCCACGATCTCCCCGGTCGGCGCCGCGATCATGCTGCCGCCGATCAGATCGCAACCCTCCTCGACACCGGCCTTGGCGACGCCGACGACCCAGGTTCCGTTCTGATAAGCGCCGGCCTGCATGCACAGGTGATTGTGGAACGCGGTCAGGTCGTTGTAGGTCGGCTCCCACGGAATATAGGACGGCGTGTTGTAGCCGAGCATCACAACTTCCGCACCCTTCAGTGCCAGCACGCGGTAGGTCTCTGGCCAGCGGCGGTCGTTGCAAATCGCCATGCCCATCACGCCGCCCATGGTCCGCCACGTACCGAAGCCGAGATTGCCGATATCGAAGTACTTCTTCTCGAGGTGCTGATAGGGCCAGTCGGGTTTGCGGTCGGTGTGGCCCGGCAGGTGCACCTTGCGATACTTGCCAACGATCGATCCGTTTTTATCGACCAGGATCGACGTATTGTAACGCCGAGTCGATCCGTTCTCGGCGGCGATTTCGGCGTAACCCAGGTAGAATCCGATGCCGCGCTCGCGCGCCTCGTCGAACAGGGGCTGGGTGACGGGCGACGGCATTTGGCGCTCGAAAAAGCTCTCGAGCTCGTCAGCATCCATCCACCAGCGCGGGAAGAAGCTGGTCAGCGCCAGTTCCGGAAACACGACGATGTCGCAGCCCTGGTCAGCCGCTTGTCGCATGAGCGACCGCAAGCGTGCGATCACCGATTGACGCGGTTCGTCGCGCGTGATCGGACCGAGCTGTGCACCGCCGATCGTTACCATACGTGCCATCGCAATCCTCCCCGTCAGCCCAGCGACACGCCGTCCGACCGAATCTAATCGATCGTACGCCACCCCGCGACCATCCGCGACGGCGCCTGAGCTGCCCGAAGGGTCAGGGCGACGGCGAACCGTGCGGCGTGCTCGAGTTGAGAGGTGGTTATCAGATTCCTGGTGTCGCCTTCGGTCAGGACGTAGCGCAGGTTGGTTTCGACATCGCCGAAGCCGGCAACCACGCGCATCGCCGGAATACCGGCTTCGGCGAAGTAATAGTGATCGGAGTTGCGCATCAATGGCACATAGTGATCGGCGTCGACGCTCGCGGCTTCACATGCTTCGGTCGTCAGCGATCGGAGGCGGGTGAATCCGCTGATCATGCAGGTGAGCCGATCGTTGCCGGCGACCGAATCGAGATTGATGTTGACCGCGATCGATTCTCTCTCGGCTTCGGAGAGATCGTTGACATAGGACCGTGACGCAAGCAGGCCCCATTCCTCGATGTTGAACATGCAGATGCGCAACCCCCGCTGGTTCTCCGGCATCACCGACTCCAGCGCTTCGACGACCGCGAGCGCAACGACGACGCCCGAAGCGTTGTCGATCGCGCTTTCGGCGACGGCGTGTCCGTCGAGGTGGGCAGACACCACAACCCATTCGCCGGTCCTGCCCGGCAAATCGAGGATCAGGGACTCCGCGGTTTCGGGCGCCGAACTGCTGGTCAATACGAGACGTACGGGCTGCGCCTCCGGCGCGGTTTGGGCGAGTTGGTCGGCCAGGTCAGCGCCGATCCCGACGGCTGGGATCGGCGCCCGCTCGCCGAACCCGAGCCCGCCGCTGACGCGACCCGACTCCGGCCAGGGATTCGCGACGATAAAACCAACCGCGCCGCACTCCACCGCGGTTCGGTACTTCCGGATACGGTGCAGGTGACCGGGATCGAACATGTACTCATGCCGCACCATAACGATGCGCCCGTCGATGCGTTCGGCTGCCGCGTCGAAGTCGGCTTGCGCGCCTCGGCCGAGGTCGAGGATTTCGGCAATCAGCCCGCGCGGCGCCGCCGGCGAACCGACCAGCGGCTGCACGGGGTGGCGCGTGCCGTCGCCCGACTCCAGCGTCGCTGCGCCCGACCGCCAGCCATCGTAGGGCACGCGGTACGCGGTCGGTTTGCCGTGGCCGATAGTAGCCAGACGATCCGTGAGCCAGGCGACGGCCTTACGCTCGCTCTCGCTGCCGGCGAGCCGCCCGCCGCAGTCGCACAGCGCATCGAGGTCGCGCCTGAGCGCGTCCCCATCGATGCGCGCGAAGATCTCGTTCAGATTCATTGCGGCTGCGCGGTCGGTGGCAGCCTAGGTAGGAGCCGACCGGTCGCCGGGGCGCCCTCGTCGCCATACCTCGTCATCATTTCGACCCTACCCTCGTGGTCGAGAATGCCGACCGGATTTCCCTGGCGACGATCAATCCGGCACCGCCGCGCCCGAGATCACTATAGAGCCGCTCGGGCGCGTCGGTGACCGATCCGTCGAGGTTGGCCATCGATTCCGATGTCGGTGCCCGCATGAGACGGTTCTTCAATTCGACGACGGCGATGCGGCCAGGCTCAAGACAGGGCGGACCGCGATCGATGGACGCGTCAGGCGATTTGGTAGAGTTCGGCGACGTTCTCGCCGACGATGCGCGCCTGATCTTCGGCCGGTAGAAACTGCAGCATCTCGGCGGTGCGTTCGTGCGCATCGAGGCCGATCGATCGAATATGTGGGAAGTCTGAACCCCAGATCACCCGCTCGACGCCAGCGATCGGAATCATCATGTCACGCGCGGGATCGTCGATCATGCCGTGCCAGACGTGCATGCGCATGTAGTCGCTCGCCTTGTTGTTGAGCGCCGGCATCTTGATCACGTCGCGAAAATCGGCCTGCATCTGGTCGATCCGGTTAACGAAGGGCAGGATCCAGCCGAGCTCGAACTCGCCGGTGACCAGCTTGAGCTTGGGAAAGCGATCGAAGATCCGGCCGAAGATGAAGTCGTTGGCGAGTACGTGGCGAATCTCGTCGTAAGCGTCGAGGAACTTGCTCGGTGCCTCGGCATATTCCTCGTCGGTCTCGGCATAGGAAATCGGATCGAGCACGCGGCCCGTCAGGATGTGCAACGTCAGCGGGATGTCGAGCTCTTCGACAGCCGCCCACAGCTTGTCGTAGCTCTTGTCGCGAAAGGGTAGGCATCCCTCCGGCGGCACCGTATTGATCATTGCACCGCGGAAGCCCAGTCCGCGCACGCGTTGCAGTTCGTTGACCGCCCAATCGACGTCGTGGGTTGGCACCACGGCGATGCTGATCAGCCGGCTCGGGTCGGGTGCGCAATACTCGGTCATGTAATCGTTGTAGACCGCGGCGGCTGCGTTACGAATTTCGAGGTCGGGCGATTGCATGATGCAGCCCATGGTGGTCGGGTTAATGATCTCGGCGTCGAGACCGGCGTCCCGTTGGAACTGAAGGCGGACGACCGGGTCGGTGCCGGCATCGCGAGTGCCGGGCCGGTTTTTCTTGGCCTCGGCCTCGATCTTTTCCATCACGACATAGAGCCCGCCGCCGACGTCGAAATACTTGCCTTTGCGGCCGTCGCGCTCGCCCACCATTTTTGGCGTGCGTTCCCCGAAACGGCTGCCGATCGCCTTCTCCCAGAGATCAGCCGGTTCAGTGACGTGCGAGTCGCTCGAAATCAGTCGGGCATACCGCCGCTTTATGGTCATGGTGTTGCTCCTGCCGCCGAACGATTGGGAACCGGTGCGCGATGTTAGTGCTTCGTCCGACGAACGGACAACGCCCGGACATCAACGATCCGAACCGCCAAGGATTCCGCCTGGGCGCAGGAACAGGATCGCCATCACGAGCGCGAACGGGATCACCGCTGCCGTGCGCGCATCGAACAGAAACGCGATGTAGGTTTCGCTGATCGCGAGAACCACCGCACCGATCAATGCGCCAGCAAGATTTCCCATGCCGCCGAGGATAACGATTACGAACGCGCGCAAGGAATAGTCCAATCCCATCTCGGGATAGACCGCGAAAAGAACGCTGAAAATTGCGCCTGCGGCCCCGGCTGCGGCGGCACCGAAACCGAAAGTAATCATGTAGATCATTCCGCTATCGATGCCACAGGTTGAGGCAAGCTCGCGGTTCTGCGCAGTGGCGCGAATCGCCATGCCGATGCGGGTGATTTTTAGGAAACCAAACAACAGCGCGGTTAGCAGCACGGCGACGATAAACGAGGCGACCTGCCCGTACGGGAAAACCATGTCGCCGAGAGAAAACGAGCCTCGCATGTAGACGACCGAACGGTATTCGACCGAAAACAGGAACTTCGCGAACGAGGCGAGAAACAGCGACAGGCCGTATGTGACGACCATCGAGGTGTCCTCGAGCTGGGCGCGGCGCGGTATCAGCGGCGCGATTACCAGCCTTTGAATCACCACGCCGAGGATGAAAAAGACCGGGATCGAGGCGAACAGCGACCACAGTGGGGTCAAGCCGGTGAGCGCAAACAGCCAGAATGCGGTGTAGCCGCCGATCATGATGATTTCGCCGTGCGCGAAATTGAGCACCCGCATCACGCCGAAGATCAGGTTGAGTCCGACCGACAGCAGGCCGTAAATGCCCGCGAGCATCAGCCCATTGAGCAACAGTTGGAAGAACAGGTCGCGGGTCATCTGCGGAAGTTCATGGTCCGGATCGCGATCGCTCGCGAAACGGGCCGCAGCGTGCTGCTGCGGCCCGCAATGCCATCATGGGTTACTGGCGGCTATCGCATGTCGTACGCAGACGCCGGGATCTTCACCGGCGCGGTCGCAATGCTCTCCGGCCAAACGATCTCGCGCTTGCCGTTTTGCCATTGCACGATGCCGAGCACATGGCCGGTCTGCTTGTTGTTCTCCGGATTGAGTTTGAACGTACCGGCGAGCAGCGTTGGCATTTCGAGATTGATGAACGCTTCGCGGATCTTGTCGTCATCCAGCGAACCGGCCTTGTTGACGGCCGCTTCCAGTAAGATACCGCCGGTCCAGCCGAACGCCGAATGGATGTCGGGCGTCTCGTTCCAGCGATCCTCGTAAAGTTTTACGAACGCTTTGCTGACGGGATCCGGGTTAATCGGCTCCCACAGATAGTCGCCCATGACGAACTCGGCGTCGGTTTCGAGGGTTCCATGGAACTCGTCCTTGAGCGGTGCCGGCGAGAACGCCAAGACCTTCGGCAATACACCGAACTCACGTAGTTGGCGCATCAGGATAAGCGAATCGGGCAACTGCAGACCCCCGGCGAGGATGTCGGGCTTGGCCGCGCGTAGCTTGAGAACCAAGCTTGAGAAGTCCTTGGTGTTGAGCGGAAACTGCTCGCGGGCCACCAGCTTGAGGCCGACCCTCTCAGTCTTGCCGGCAAGGATATCGCCCAGAACCTTTGGGTAGAAATCGTCGGAATTGACGATCGCGACGGTCTTGAGGTTGAACTTTTTCGCCCACTCATCGAACACCGGGTCAAAGATCGGTCCGAGCGGTGGGAACACCTGGAACGTATGTGTGTAGCCGCGCTCGAAGATCCTCGTGCTGCCCGCCGACGGCAGCAGGAGGGCGCGTTTGTGCTTGTGGGTAACTGCCGCCGCGGCATTGCTCATCGAGCTGCCGTACGGCCCGATCAGAAGCTCGACCTTGTCGTCGGTGATCAGCTTCTCGTATAGCTTGGCCGAGGTGCTTGAATCGCTTTGGTCGTCATAGATCACCATCTCGATCTGTTTGCCGAGCAGGCCGCCGCGCTTGCTCACATCCTCGGCCCACAGAATGTAACCCTTGCGCAGCGGTGCGCCAGAGCGTGCCAGCGTGCCGGTCAGCGACAAGGAGGCGCCGACCCGGATCTTGTCCTGTGCGTTGGTATCGCCTGGAGCTCCCGCCCCGAGCGCAAAAGCCACAGTGGTCGCGGCTAGCATGAACGTTCTTCTAAGCATCTTTCTCTCCCCTATGATCTGTTTAAACGTTGAATACCCTTTCGACGTTACCGCCGACCACCATCTCGCGGTCCTCCTGCGACAACGGCGCAAACATCTCGTCGAGCAACTCTTGAGTACGAAGCTCGATCGAGCGGATATGGGGGAAGTCGGAGCCCCACATAACCTGGCTCGCGCCGACATGGCGGATCGTTTCGAGCGCGTGGGGATCGTCGGTCATCCCGTGCCACATGCGGTGGCGCATATAGTCGCTTGCGCGATGCTCGAGCTTGGGCAGGTGCAGAAGCGCGCTGAAGTCGCGTTGCATCTGATCGAGACGAAACATGAAGTGCGGTAGCCACGAGATCTCGTACTCGGCGTCGAGCAGCTTGAGCCGCGGGAAGCGGTCGAGGATGCCGCCGAAGATGAATTCGTTGGCGATTGCGCCATGCAGCTCGTTCCACATGTCGAAGACGCCCTGCGCGCCCGCCCGGTGTTCCTCCTCCGTGATCGCGTAAACGATCGGATCGATCACCCGGCCGGTGACGATATGGAGGATCAACGGCATATCGAGATCCTGCGCCCTCGCCCACAACGGATCGTAGACCGGATCCTTGTAGGGCGGACAGCCATGCGGCGAGACCACGTTGATCAGCGCCCCGCGATAGCCCTTCTTGCGGCACCGTTCGAGCTCGGCGACCGCAAGGTCGACGTCGTAGGTCGGAACGGCGGCCATGCCGAGCAGGCGATCACGCGCCGGTGCGCAATATTCATCGAGCCAGTCGTTGTAGACGATGGCCGCCGCATGGACCACATCGCCTACGCCGGCTTGCATGATCGAGGCGAACACGCTGGGAAAGATGACCTCAGCCTTGATCCCGACCATGTCCTGGAATTCGATGCGGGCCGCAGGCTCATAGCCGGCGCGCAGGAAAAGATCGGCGGTGCCCTCTTCTTTGCCGCTGACGTCGGTGCGGATCACCTTGGCGATGGGGCCGCCGCTGAAGAAAAAATCGCCGGTTAAGCCCTTATATTCGTGAATAATGCGCGGCGTGCGGTCGCCGAACTCATTACCTATGGTGTTCCACCACAGATCGTAGGGTTCGCGTATGTGCGAATCGGCAGAGATGACGTTTCCGTTGGCCGGCATGGGACCTTCCTTTGGGCGTTTGCTCTCGTTTTGATGACAGGCTACCTCGACGTACCCAGCATTGTGTCGGATTTTGCGCCCCCGAAATAGACCGCCTTGAGTTCGGGATCGTCCAACAGTGCTCGCGCTTCGCCCTGATAGCGGATGGCACCGAGTTCCAACAAATAGGCGCGCCCAGCAATGCCCAGTGCCATGCGGACGTTTTGCTCAACAATCAGCACGGTAATACCGCTCTCGTTGAGTTCGACGATTCGCTCGAATACCTGCGCAAGCGAACGCGGATCAAGTCCAATTGAGGGCTCGTCCAGCAGCAACATGCGCGGTTCAGCCATTGTCGCGCGCCCCAGTGCCAATATCTTCTGCTGGCCACCGCTGAGACTGCCGGCCTGCTGGCGGCGGCGGCGATGGAGTTCCGGCGCGAACGCATAAGCCGCTTCGAGTCGCTGGCTTAGCCGGTCACGATCGGTTTCGGCGTAGGCGCCGAGCCGCAGGTTCTCTTCCACGGTCATGCGCGGGAAGGTGATAGCGGTCTGAGGGATATAGGTGATGCCGCGGCGGTTGATACGGCTCGCTATCAGGCCGGAAATCTTTTGATCTTCAAACCAGATCTCACCGGACCAGCACGGCAACAACCCGGCGACAGTCTTGAGCAATACGCTCTTGCCGGCACCATTGGCGCCGATGATCGCGACGATCTCGTTGCGCTCGACCTCGAGCGAGAGCGCATGCAGCACCTCGAGTCGGCCATAGCCGGAGCGGACGTTATCGAGTCGGAGCTGCATCGAATTGTGCCGCTGGGGTTTCGGCAGCGCCGAGATAAGCGTCGATCACCGCCTGGTTGGCGCGAATTTCGTCCGGCGTTCCGTCCGCAATCAGGCTGCCACGATCGAGCACGAACACTTGGGTTGCGAGTTCGAGCGCCACTTCAAGGTTGTGCTCGATCAGGAGAACCGTAATGCCGCGCACCGGCATGCCGGCGATCAGCTCAGCGAGTTGCGACAGGATCGCCGGCGCCAGACCGGCAAACGGCTCGTCGAGCAGGATTACCGCAGGATCGGTCATCAGCGCGCGGGCAAACTCCACAAGCCGCTGCTGACCGAAGCTGAGGGCTTCGGCCGGCCGGGATTCGAGATGCGACAAATTGACCAGGTCGAGAAGCTCGATCGCCTTGTCGCGATTCTTTTTTTCGGCCAGGCTTTGCGCCGCAAGCAGCACATTTTGCAGCACGGTCAGCGACGGGAACAGCCGCGTCGTCTGGAAAGTACGCGCAACCCCGAGGCGAACGATCTTGTGTGGCTTGAGACGTTCGAGCCGGACCTCTCCAAGCCGCACACCGCCCTCGTTGGCGCGTAGCACGCCGGTGACGATGTTGAACAGTGTCGTCTTGCCGGAACCGTTGGGACCGATCAGGCATGAGATCAACTCCGGCGTCAGCGCAAAGCTGACGCTTTCCAGCGCAGTGATGCCGCCGAAACGTCGGCTGATGCCGTCAACGATTAGCGACATGAACCGTCTCCGCACGCAGCAGATTGGGGTCTTTGTAGCGGGTTAGACGGCGCCATAGCCCGACCAGACCATCCGGCAAGAACAGCATCAAACCGAGGATCAGCGCGCCGTAAAACAAGAAATGGAATACCGGATATTTGGCCCACAGAAATTCCGACAGAACGAACAGCACGAATGCACCGATCACCGGGCCGGCCACCGTGCCGCTACCACCGAGCAGCGCCATTACGATCATGCTGGTGTTGATGCGCAGCGAGAACGCTTCTTCCGGATGCGCGTAGCCAAGGTACCAAATGTAAAGCCCACCGCACAGCCCGGGGATCACAGCGCTGAGCAGGAATGCCTTGAGCTTCTCGGTTTGGGTGTCGATGCCGATGCTTTCGGCCGATAGTTCGTCGTCGCGGATCGCCTTGAGGTGCAGGCCGAACGTCGAGCGGTCGACCCACAGTGATAGAGCCAGAGTCACCGCGGCGATCGCGGCGAAGCTGTAGTAGATGGAAAACAGGGTGTCTTTACCGGGGAGAGTGATGCCCATGCCAGCATTGGTGTAGGGTTCAAAGATGTAGGCCAGCAGGCGCATAACTTGGCTGAACGCCAACATAACGATGGCGAACGCGGTGCCGCGCAGCCGTAGACAGGGGTGGGCGATGACCAACGCGGCGAGGAACGCAGCAAGACCACCGGCAATCACCGCGGCCCACCAGGTCGTGCTGGCGCGGTCGATCAGCACCGCCGTGACATAGGCGCCGAGTCCGAAAAAACCGATATGGCCGAATGAGAAATAACCGGTAAATCCGCCAAGCAGGTTCCAGCTTAGCGCGAGCGCGACGTACATGAAGAACAAGAAGCCCAGCGATTGCAGGTAAGGCGAAACGAAGGCCGGCGCGGCAAGCAAGGCCGCGGCGGCGATCAGGCAACCGATGGTCGTTCGTACGGGCATGATGCGTTGGCGCAGAGTTCTGCACTGTTGAGACGCATCGCGATTGAGACGCATCACGCGCTACCGATCAAGTAGTTCGGCGCTTCACGGCTAGCGACAGGGTTGGGGCGGTGCCTGCGTGAACCCGGACGGCCCCTGTCTTTGTGATATCCCCCCGACGGTCAGCGAGCAGATCGACGCGCACCTCGTCACCATTTCGACCCTACCCTCGTGGTCGAGAATGCAGACCGGAATTTCGCCGGCGGCGCGCCAGATCGCGCACCGATCGTGGGCGCGTCCCTCAGCGGCGGTGATCTCGGTGGGATAGCGCTAGATGTCGATAATTTCGCCGCTGACCGAGATCCGCTTGCCCGCCGCGAACGCGCTCCCCGCCGCCGACCCCGAACACACCGGCGGTAGCGAACATCAACAGATCCGCCTCGTCCGCGCCATCGCGCCGTATTGGCCATGCTGTAGTGCCGACCGCAAACGTCTCGGTGCGAATTCGACCAGGGAAATGGATCGGTGGCAGGGTTGGCCGTGGGAGTGAGTTGATTCGGCGTCATTGCCGGCGCAGTGGTTGCGTTTCCGTGGAGCTGGTTGCGGTACTCGAAACTGTTCGGTGCCAAGTGGGCCGAGGGAGCCGGCGTCGAGTTCGGATCGGCGGCCGTCATGCCGGTCGGGGCGATGGTCGCACAAGCGATCGGCCGGTTGCTGATGAGCTGGTTCGTCGGCGTTACCGCGGTGTCGAACGCACTGGCGACCGCGATACCCGGCACGATCGCATTCACGGTGCCGAAGTACGCGGGCGGCGCCGGGTCGCCCGGCATGCACCTTGCCGAAGGCGCTCGAGCCGAACTTCGGTCGCGTTCGGTGTATTGCAAGATCAGCCGGGAACCCGTAGAAAACTGCGGATCGGAGGGATGGCCGAGTGGTCGAAGGCGGCGGTTTGCTAAACCGTTAAGCGGTTAATAACTGCTTCATGGGTTCGAATCCCATTCCCTCCGCCACTCTTGCCATTGGGGAAACTCTCCCCGCGACATGCTCGACCACGGAACGGCGCAGAACTTGGGCTGTTCGGCTCGCATGTCCGAACCTCTGACCCGCCCGCATGCGCAAGGCCGGCACCATCACCCAAGCCATGCACATGCCGCCCGCGCGCTCGGCGTGCTCGCCGCCTACTACGGCTATGAGCGGCCTAGGCGGGCGGGTTGTCCTTCGTGATTGCCACCCAGCCTTCCCGTCCGACCAACGCGACCCACTTCTCGTCCGGCGCGTCCAGCGGAAGGTAATCGTGGTGCACCTAGACCTTGATCCCTTCCGCGCGAAGGCGGTCGGCGATGATGTGTCTTCCGAGATTGCGATCGAGAAAAAGGGTCGGTTCTTCAGGCGGCGGCTTGGAGCTCGCACCGGATCGCTTCTTCGATTTCCGCATATCCGCGCTCATAGTCCCGCGCCAATTCGTTGACCGATTCGCCCGCCTTGTTGCGCTCGGCGATGAGCTGGGTGGCGAGTCCGGTGCCGGCGATAACGGGCCGACCGGCCGATAGCGCCGGGTCGATGACGACCATCGCGGGCGCTTCGGCTATGGCGCTTCGAGTAAACGGATAGAGCTTGATGGGAACGCCTTCGAGATCGCGTTCGATACGCCGCAGGGCCGCACTGATGATCTCCCGCATGGCCGTCTGACCCGCTCGGCTGATGTTGATTAGCTTTCCGTATTCCTCGGTGAACAGGTCGAGGCCGTCCGTTTCCAGCTCGCGGCTGATCAGCGGATGGCGCTTATCCGTCGCTCGCTGGGCGTGCTTCGACAGGTACTGGATTGCCACCCGGATACTCGGCATCTTCACCTCGTGCTCGCGCCGGATGGCGGCGAGAACGTGAAGCTCGACGAGGTTGAGGAACGACAGCAGCCTCGGGGAGTGCTCGGACACCTCGATCAGCGGCACGTAGCCGTCGCGCCCCACCGACCAATAGCGGATGGTCGCCGCGGGCACCGTGAGGTAGCGCGCGGCCTCCGAGATGGTGTAGGCGGGGAGCTCGTGGGGATCGTCCATCTGCGTTCGGCGGTTGGCCATGGGGCTGCCTCCCAAATGCAAACGACCATCTTTTGAGTCAAAAGCGGTTGTATCTGGATTGCCGCCCACGGTCCATTGTGGGCGGCTGGCGGGTCGGTTCGGGATGGCCGGCTGCGTATCTGCGGCACTAGAGAATTCGATGGTTTAGACGACGTGGTGGGCGTAGGTTTGAATGCTACCGAACGGCTTTACTTGACAACACCTAACCTGGGAGGAACAGAATGGCAGGATATGTAATAGCCAGTGCTCAAATAACGGACCCGACTCTCTGGGCCGAATATTCCGCGGGGGCGCCGGCGTCCGTTGCGGCCCATGGCGGCAGATACCTGATCCGTGAAGATGCTGCTGAAGTTGTGCAGGGCGCCTGGGCGCCTCACCGCGTGGTCGTCATTGAGTTCGGTAGCGTTGAACTGGCGCGAGCATGGCAGAACTCCCCGGACTATGCCGAACTTCGGGCGTTGCTCAACCGAGCTTCCAACACCAGCGTCATCATAGTCAACGAGTACAACCCCTCCTGATCGCAAACCGGCGCGCGCCGGATTCGCGGCGTTCGGCGCACCGGCCCGCACCGGCTGAATCGGACGGGGGCCGCACCTGCCTTTTGGCGCCGTCGTCATGCGCCCCCAGGCGGGGCTAACGCGAGCCCTCAACTTGCACGGTGACGACGTCTATACCGTGATACTTCCGGTGCCGCACGGACGATGCGTAGTGCCGTAAGAGGCGAAACGACACTTCGTTTTCTTCTGGGGTTTCGACCTGTTCGCTCAAATACGCCACCCGGTCTTGGAGGTTCTCCTCCTCGAGGACCGCCATAAACTCCAATTCCACCGTCCCGTCGTTGGGACGCGCGACGAGGATCAAGCGTGGCACGCCGTCAGCGGCGTTGTCGCCCGCCGGCTGGAGCAGACTCGACAGCGTCTCCTCGCCTGCGGCGCGCAACCGCCCTGTCGAAGCCTCGTTCCACTGGATCCTGGCCGCAAGCTCCCGGAGGAACGCGTCAATCTTGGGCAGAGCGGCGGAGTTCAATTCGACCGTCAGTTGTCGCCGCCGGGGGCTGGTCAGCTCCATGAACGCCACCATCAGAATCGCGACGAATGCGCCAACAGCCGTGCCGTTGCCGAACAGGATACTCCACGCCCCGTGCAACTGGTCCGCGAAGATGGCCTGATTCTGAGCGCCCACTCCAATCCAGAATGCAAGCCCTGCTATGGTGGCGTTTCGGACATCGAAACCGTCCTGCAAGACCATCCTGGCACCTGCCACGAAGAGCAGCCCCATCATAATGACGAAGTAGACCCCCACGACAGGTCTGGGAATGGCAAGCAGGATGGCCGCTAATTTGGGACACAAGGCGAGGGCCACGAAGATGGCTCCTATGGCATAGCCGACCCTGCGCGATCCGACGCCAGTGAGGCTGACGAGGGACGAGCTGGCAGACGTATAGCCCTGGGTGGGCACAGTTCCCGTAATTCCGGCCAGCAGAACTCCCACCCCGTTGGCGTTGAGCGTGCCCTGAACGACGCGAAAATCAGTTGCCCGCGGTCTGCGCCTAGAGGCTGATTGCATGATGATGCCGTCGCTGATGCTGTTGATGGCAAGTACCAGCGTCACGATCGCGAACATCGGCAGCAGCGCCCAGAACTCCGCGCCCATTGTCAGGTCGAAGCCCGGCCACTCGCCCGCTGGAATGTTGGCCCAGGGCGCGTCAACCACTGGTTGAACGTCGTATAGCCCGAACAGCGCCGCGACCACGCAGCCCGCTAAGATTCCGATGAGCGGGGACCATAGCCGCCACGCCCCGGAAGCGCGTAGCGCCAGGGCCGTGGCGAGCAGCAATGTGACCGCGACGACCGTCGGCCCCGCGATCCCCGGCGTGGCGGCGGGAACGTCGTCCAGCATGTCCAATGCGATGGGAACGACGGTTGCGGCCACCAACATGATCACCGTGCCGGAGACTACCGGCGTGACGATCCTCCGCAGTAATGGGAGCCACTTGGCCAGCGCGAACTGAAGGAGGGACGAGACGACGACGAGGCTCGCCATCAGGGCAGGTCCGCCTTCCGCCAATGCGATGATGCAGACCGCTATGAAGATGGGCGAGGGACCCGTGATGACCAAGAGCCCGGCTCCCACCCGCCCGACTTGGGCCGCCTGTAGAGCAGTGGTAACCCCGGAGATGGCGAGCGCCGCAAAGACGGCCCACGGCAGGTAGCTCTCGGACTGGTCGGCAGTCCGAAAGACGAGGGCCACGATCGCAACCGCCGGCACCAGGGCGAGGGCCATGCCTTGAAGGCCAACGCCGATGGTCACAAACGGGGGGCACCACTCGTCCGGCTCGTATCGGATGTCTTGGTTGACGGGCGCCACTGCCAAAGACCCTCAATTCAGCGCAGGTCTTGGCGCGCGACTATGGTTTCCGTCGCAGTGGAGCGCAAGCTTGCTTTGTGGCCGCAACCTGGATCGGCGCGCCTGGTCAACGTCATCGTCACCCGCTGTCTGCCGGTCTGGGACCCGCGCATTGCCGGTCTCGGCGTCCGGGTTCGACCGTCCGGTGGGCGGAGCTGGATATTCCTGCGCAAGACCGACGGTGGGACCCGCAGGATATCCCTCGGTCCGGTGGAGTTGAAGACGGTCGAGGAGGTCCGGGAGCGAGGACAAGCCGGACGAGATCCGCCATGCTGTCCCGTCGTTCCGGGACTTCGTCGCCGGCACATGGAAAGAGGCCTACTGCGACCGCTACAAGCCGTCAACCCAAAGGAGCGTGCGATCCATCCTTGCCAGGCAACTGCTGCCCGCCTTCGGATCGAAACCGCTGGACCGCATATCCCGACACGGGTCAGACGCTGGTTCGACATATACAGCCGAACTGCCCCGGGCGGGGCCAACCGTGCTCTCGACCTTCTCCGGCAAATCATGAATGTCGCGGTTGCCTGCGGTCACGTCGACAGCAACCCGGCGCGGGGCGTCAAAAGGAACCGGCGACCCGCGCTCACGCGATTCCTGTCGCGGGAGGAGATAGGCCGCCTGCACCGGGTCCGAAGCGGGCTCTTGCCGCCTCCGCCGCCCTATCGCCTAGCAACCTATCATCCGGTTCCCGACGGAACGGGGCAAGATTTCAACCCTGTCCCGACCGGGGTTCGTATTCATTCCTCTTGCAAGGCGCGCAGCTGCCGGTAGGCGTCCGCTCCCTGGAGATGGGGGTTTTGTTGGGCGTGATCCCAGGGCGTCTCACCGTATTCGTCCCTCGCCTCGACATCGGCGCCGGCGGCAATCAGCGTGGCAATTACCTCGGGATTGCCGTTAAGCGCCGCCGCGAAGTGCAGCGGCGTCAAATCAGCCTCCGCCCTCGCGTTGACATTGGCGCCGGCAGCAATCAGCGCGGCGATCACCTCGGGATTGTCGTTCTGCAGCACCGCGAAATGCAGCGGCGTCCCATCGCGCCCGTCCCTGGCCTCGACATCGGCGCCGGACTCGATCAGCGCGGCGATCACCGCGAGACTGCGGTTATGCGACGTCGCTATGTGCAGCGGCGTCTGATCGCGCTCGTCCCTGGCCTCGACATCGGCGCCGGACTCGATCAGCGCAGCGATCACCGCGGGATTGCCGTTACGCACCAACGCTGCGTGCAGCGGGCTCCACCCGCCATCGGTGCCCGCCTCGACATCGGCGCCGGCCTCGATCAGCGCGACAATCACGGCGGGATTGCTGTTACGCCCCACCGCTGTGTGCAGCGGCCCCCACCCGCCATCGGTGCGCGCCTCGACATCGGCGCCGGCCTCGATCAGCGCGACGATCACGGCGGGGTTGTTGTTACTCCCCGCTGCCCAGTGAAGCGGCGCGAACCCACCATCGGTGCGCGCCTCGACATCGGCGCCGGCCTCGATCAGCGCGACAATCACGGCGGGATTGCCGTGATACGCCGCCGCTATGTGCAGGGGCATCTTACCGTATTCGTTCCTGGCCTCGACATCGGCGCCGGCTTCGATCAGCGTGGCGATCACCGCGAGATTGCTGTTACTCTTCGCCGCCACGTGCAGCGGCGCGAACCCACCACCGGCGCGCGCCTCGATATCGGCGCCGGCCTCGATCAGCGTAGCGATCATTTCCGGATAGGCATTGTAGGCCACCGCCCAGTGAAGCGGCGTCGCGCCCTCCAGGAGAATGTTCAACTCGAGGGAGTTCCAAACCCACTGCAAGGGCGGTCCGCCATCCTCGGCGTCCCTGGCGTCGATGCCGAGGGCTGCGATGCAGGAACCCAGGCGGGCCTCGGACACCGCGCTCCAAAAGGCTGCCGCGATCTCACCGTAGCCGACATAGCCGTCGCAATCGGCTGCGCGTGCCGGGGCGGTCGCAAGCGCGAGGCCCAGGACGAAAGCGGCCAAGCCCGCCGCGACGGCCGATCGAAGACTGCCGGTCTTCCATCCCACGCCCGTATCCCCCGTCACCGAAGACACCGCGTTCCCGCTTCCCGGCATCACACCGCCTCCCTGAGCGGCGTCGCGCGCCATTTACATCCCCTTCGCCGCGTGTCCGTCAACAATGAACGCCGCGGTCTGATTGAACGGCGGGTTGGTGATGATCCAGTCAACCGGATCGGCGCGACGTTGTAGCGCGACCGCAGGTTCCGAGGCGCACCGATCAGGGTGAGAAACGAGTGAACGTCGGCGCACGCGTAGCTTTGCGTGAAACGACCGCACATCACCGGCTCCTGGGGCGGGCACCGGACCGTCTAGTGGTTATCGCAGATTCCGTCGACAAGCCCATTATTACGCCACTCGCAAGTCACGGCATCGCCGTTAGCCGAGGTGACGGTCCCGTGGCCGTGTATCTTACCGGCTTGCACCCCACCCTCGTAAACGTCTCCGTTGCTCCAAACCTCTCGTCCCCGGCCCGAAGCCTTGCCGTCGACACAAGCGCCCGACCAGGTGACCGTCACGCCGGGGTTCGGATTTAAATTCCAGAGTTGGCCGGGCTGGTTCTCCACGACGATCCAATCGCGTCCGAACGGTTCGACGGTCGGCTCCTCGGCCTTGGCGGCGGACCACGCCGGCGCCACGATGACCGCGATCAATATCATTGCGACAGCTCTCCATACCTTCCCCCTAGAAGTCGGTCAGTCTCTCGCGCATCGCTCCTCGTTGCGGAAGCGCACCCGCTTGTGTCCAATCTCCAGGATGTCGGCTTCGCCCCCATTGATTGACCCGGTCCGGACCGGGGCATGGCCGAAGCGCGGCCGCGGCGCCTTGCGGTTGCGCGTCCAGCGGATCCGGTCGCCGGCCCTGAGCTCGAGCGCCTCGGTGTCGTAGAGGCCCATATAGCGCGCCGCATTGCCCGAAGGCCGGAACCGGTATTCCCCGCCGTCCGGGCCGGCCAGCACCACCCGTCCCTTATCGATGCCAGTCACCAGGCAAACGTCGCTGGCACGGAAACCCGGCTTTAATAAACCTGCGAACCGGCCGACGGCTTTTTCACAGCGATGCGGATAACGAGCAGCTTCTGGAGCGCCTACGCAAAGCCGGCCTGAGCGAACGTCAATGTCCGTTTCTGGCCAGAAGTGCGCTTCTTCGGAACCAATCTATTTCGTCGGAAGTGGCTTCAACATCTGACGTCTCGAAGAGTCGCGCGGCATGATGTCCGCGCCATCGTCCGGGGGCCGACGACCTTACTTCCACACCTGGCGCGCCACGCGCAGCAGGTTTTCGCCCAGGACACCGCGAACGTCGGCGTCGGAATAGCCGCGCTTCAGCATCGCCTCGGTCAGTTGCGGCACCTGCTCCGGCGCGAAGTAGTCGATCTTGTCCCAGCTCGGCCCGCGCGACTTGCCGCCCGACGCCTTCAGATGCGCCTCCTCGTGGACGTCCTTGGGGTTGAAGATGGTGCCCGGCGGCAGCGCCCGCCGTTCCGCCTCCTCGATGAAGTCGGTTCCGAGACCCACATGTTGAGGTCCGACCAGCTCGGTGATGTGGTCGACGTGGCGCATTACCATATCGATCGAGGCATCGTTATCGCCCATGAAGACGCCGACGCCGGCGATTCCCGTCACGCCGCCGGTCGCCGCGCAGGCCTTGATCTGATCGTCGAGGATGTTGCGGGGGTGGTCCCACAGCGCCCGCGGGTTGGCGTGCGAGAAGATCACCGGGTGCTCGGAGACCTCGAACATATCCATGGTGGTGCGGTGGCCGGTGTGCGAGGCATCGACGATCATGCCGACCCGGTTCATCTCCTCGATCAGCCGTACGCCGAAGCGCGACAGCCCGCCATCGGTTCGCTCGAGGCAGCCGTCGCCGACGTAGTTCTTCATGTTGTAGACCATCAGCATGTGGCGGACGCCGAGCCTGTAATAGATTTCGACCATGTGGACGTCGTAGTCCATCGGCAGGGTGCCCTGAAAATGGAAACTCACGGCGATCTTGCCGTCCTTCTTGGCCTGCAGGACATCGGCGGCGGTTTCCACCAGCACATACTTGTCGTCGTTGGCGAGAAAATACGCGCGCTCCTTGGCGATGGTGCGGATCGCGCCGGCCAGGTTCACCTGATCGTCGCCCACGGTTAGTGAAAGGTACGTATAGCCGCCGGCCGCCGCACGCTCGAGAATACGCCGTCTCGCTTCCGGGTTGGTTTGAAACATCCAGGGGATCAACATGTCCCAGACCACGGCATCGCCGTGCAGACGCGCCGCCTCGTCCGAAATGTTCCAATCACCCATCGCCCCCTCCTCTTGGTGTCGCATGCGATGCCAGCATATACCCGATCGCGGCGCTTAGGCCCGGGCGCGCAGCGACGTCACGAGAGGAGGTCGTCCTCGAAGGAAACTTCGACAGGGTTTCGCAGCCGGTTTCGGTGATCGGAACCTGTTCCTCGAGCTTGACGCCCTGCCAACCACCCTCGGCACCGAAGCAGCTTTCGACGCAAAGCACCATGTTCGGCTCGATCGTGCCGTCATGACCTTTGGCGTCCCGGTCCGCGAGATAGCAGATCGTGGTGAGGTGCAGGAGTGTGCTCCGCTGGACCACTCGACAGGGGCAGGCCAATTCCACTGGGACGGGTTTTGGTGTCGCGTCGCGGAGGGCTGCTCCGGTACACTGGTACGGGCGACGGCCCAGCAATGTGCGCGCAGGGACAGGAATAGGTTGTCGTTTGGAACGTCGGGAGACGTGCCTTTCGTCGTTCGAGGAGATTTTCTGTTATAGCCGGCGATCGCAACGAGACCATGGGGCGGATATTGAGCCGGGCTTGGTCTGATCGCGACTTCAAGGACCGGCTTCTGTCCGATCCGCGCGCGGCTCTGGTGGAAGTCGGCATCGCCATACCGGCGAATATCGAGGTGGCAATCCTGGAGAACACCGAACGGACAACCCATCTCGTGCTCGGCGGAGCGCGTCGGGTCGAACCGTAGGAGTTTTCCTCTCCACACAAAGAAAAAGGAGGGTGAGAACCTCACCCCCCTTTGAGCGAACCGACTGGAACGCCGAGATCTATTTTCCGGCTTGGACGCGCTGCAGCTTCTTGCCCCACGCCCTGCGGTCCATCTTGGAAAACTCAAGATAATACATGTTGTTCACTTTTTCCGGCTCCATCATGTTGAAGTAGGTGCCGAACTTGTCCTTTCTCTGCTTCAGCGCGTATTTGGCCAGCACCTCGCCGTGGGTCGGGACAATGCCGTTGTTGACGTGTGCGCCTTCCTGCATCTCCCAGCCGACCGCCGCATTAATGAACGCCTCGACGGCTTCCGGATGCTTGGTTCCCTTGACCTTGCCGAGATAGCCGAACGATGGGACCCCGGTCTTGCCCTTGATGGAGATGTGGCGAACCGCCATCGGGATGCCAGCGTCGAGGATACGAATGGCTCCGTTGCCGACCGTGAGCGACGCGATGACGTCGCCGTTCTTCATTGCCTGAGCCATGGGCGTGAAGTTCGTGAACGAATGAACCTGGGCAGCGAATTTCCGGAGGCTGGGCAACGCCGGATCGATATTGGCCTCGCTGCCGCCGTACTGGTAAGCCAGCGCGGCGATATAGGGAATCGCGGTGTAGCTGGAAAGAGTCGGGAAAATGATCCTCCCCTTCAGCTTGGGATGCAGGAGATCCTCGATCTCTTTGGGGTGGGGAATGCCGCGGTCCTCGAAGGCTTTCCAGTTCCAGACGATGGCCGCCTGGGTGCCCCAGTAGCCCACCCTATGGTCGTCATACATGCTCGGATTCAGGAACTTGGTGTTGGGAACGTTGGCAAGGTTCAACTTCTCGAGGAACCCACCTGCCATCAAATCGGGAAACACGTGGTCAGTGATTTCGACCACGTCGAACGGCGTCTTCCCCTTCGCCGCGATCAGCTGTGCCAGGAACGCTTCCGAGTTCCCGCCAATGAACTTCATCTTGATGCCCATGCGCTCCATGGCGGGGCCAACCTCCTCCCTGAACCTGATTTCCCAGGTGCTGGGGAAGGTCGCAATGGTGATTTCCACATTGTCGAACTTCATTTGCGCCGCCACGTCCTTCGGCGCGACGGCCAACGCCAGCGCCAGGGCGGCAACCGCCATGCCGAGCACGCCGAGCGACTTCTTAAGTGTCTTGAGTTTCATGGTCATCCTCCATCCTTGATCTATTCGTTTCTTGTTGTTGGCTCGCCTCCCTATGCGTTGCTCCCGCCCCCGCGCAGGAGGACGTCCAGGCCGACAAGCCTTTGCACGAAAAGCAACAGCACGAGCGATCCCAGCAGGACGAGTGTCGACATCGCCGGCACCGTGGGATCAAGTTCCTGTTCGAGCGAATACAAAACCTGTACCGGAAACGGTGTCGTATCCTTGCCGGCCAGGAATAATGAGATCGTCACGTCCGCGAACGATATCAGGTAGGCGTAGAGCCCACCAGCGTAGAGCCCCGGCATGATGACGGGAACGGTGACGCGACGGAATGCGCGCCATCGGCTGGCGCCCAGGCTCAACGCCGCCTCCTCGAGGGCTGGGTTGAAACGCTGCAGTTGCGCGCCGACCGCGCCAATGACGTAGGGCGTGGCGACAAAAACGTGACCGAGGACGAGACCGCTGAAGGTCTGGACGAAGTTGATGTTCAGGACGTCGCTGATCAGGTGGTAGGCCTGCAGGAATGCCACGCCGATCACGATGAACGGGATCTGCAGCGGTGCCCGAAACAGCGTGCCGAGCAGCATGCGGCCGCGGAAATTGCTGCGGACCAGACCCAGCGCCGCCGGTACGCCGAGCAACAGGCCGAAGGCAGCGGACAGCGTCGCCATCGACACGCTGACCCACAGCGAATGCCACAGCCGCGGATGAATATTCTCATACCAGTGCAGCGAGAACCCGCGCGGCGGGAATGTCAGGAAGGCGCGGCTTTCGACGTAGGCGCCGGGATCAACCGACGCCCCGACGACGATGACGATCGGCGCGTAGATGACAATGACCACGGCGGCCAGCCAGGAATCCATGCACCAGCGGGGTATCGATCTTCGCCAGCCTGTCCCGAGCTTGATCCGTTCGGACGCGAGCGCGATTCGCGCGGCCGCATCGCTGGAGATCGTCATGTGACAGCACCCCTTGCCGCGTGGATTCTGGTGACGAGGAACACGGAAATGATGTTGACCACGAACACGAAAACGAGGAGCAGGGCCGAAAGCGTCGCCGACATCGCGTATTCGGCGTGGAGCATCAGCGACTGCTGGATAAGCACCGGAAGGGTGAAGATTTTGCCGCCACCGAGCACCAGCGCCGACACGAAGGCTCCCATGATGATGTTGAACAGGAGCAGCGACGTGCTGACGATGCCCGGCAGGCTCAAGGGGATAACGACCCTCCAGTAAACCCGCCAGCGTGTGGCGCCGTGGATTTGTGCCGCCTCTTCCAGACTGCGCGGCACGGTTTGGATCACGCTGAACAGCATCAGTACCATGAACGAGATTCCGAGGTGGGTGAGCCCGAAGATCACCCCCGGAATCGTCCCGATAATCCCGATGGTGTCGTTGATGATTCCCGTCCACAGCAAAATGCGGTTCAAGGCGCCGTTCGCGGCGAACAGGATCATCAGGCCGAGCACCTTGATGGCGACGGAAACGAACGCCGACACCACGATCACGGCGAGGATGATCATCGCCCACCGCGGCGGCATCCGCGCGATCCGGTAGGCAACCGGAAACGCGACCACGAGGGTTAGGCTGACAACCGCGAGTGCGAGGAGAAAATTCAGCCTGAGCGAATCGTAATAGAACGAATCCGTGAACGCGAGCACGTAGTTGCCGAGATTGGCTTCGGTGCCGAGGCGACCGATCCCCAAATCCTCGAAAAAGCTGGCCCGAAGGAAAATGATTTGCGGAAGGACCAGCAAGACGAAGCACACTGCCGCCGGCGGCAACAGCACTAGTCCCCAGTTCGCCCTCATCGTGCCCCCTCCGGCGCTTGGTGCCCGATGCGATCCCAAACCATAGCCAACCACCCCAGGCCGGTCCAGCGACCGGCGGCGGTCGGTCTGCGCATCGACAATTGTTCCGAATTCTGCAACGTATAATTTTGCAGCGTATTTAGTGGCCGCCGATGCGTCGGCACGCGGTGTTCCCCTTGGGCACGCGATGTTCCCCTTGGCGGCGGCGCACGCGACACGGGAAGGGAGCGGCAATGACCGACCGGAACATATCGGAGGAAGCGGCGCGTCTGCACGGCGACGCCGTGGTCGCGGACATGCTCATTCCATGGCGGTTCCAGACCGACCCGGAGGCGAGACGGCGGATTCTCGAGGGCGCCGGCGGCGGCGGCTACACCTACCTTTCACTCACCCTGGGCGACGATCAGACCAGCCCGGCCACGGTAATCCGTACCATTGCCGGGGAGCGTGCCTTCTTCCTGGCCAACGCCGACAAGTACGTGCTGGTCGAGAGCGCGGACGACGTGGTGCGAGCCAAGAAAGAAGGCAAGATCGGCGTCGGCTTCCACTTTCAGGGCACGCTGGCGATCGACCACGACGTCCACATGGTCGAGCTTTACTACAAGCTGGGCATCCGGCACATGCTCATGGCCTACAATTTGAAGAACAGGGTCGGCGACGGCTGCCTCGAGCGAACCGACGGCGGATTGTCGCGCTTCGGCGTGCAGCTGATCGAGGAAATGAACCGGGTCGGCATGATCGTCGATGCGTCGCACACCGGACATCGCACGACGATGGATATGTTCGAGGTCTCCACGGACCCGGTGATCTTCTCGCACTCGAACCCGCGCGCGTTGTGGGACCATCCCCGCAACATCCTTGACGATCAGATCAAGGCCTGCGCCGCGTCGGGCGGGCTGATCGGGGTCAACGGTGTCGGCGTCTTCCTCGGCGATAACGACGCCTCGACCGAAATGATGTTGCGCCACATCGACTACATGGCCGAACTTGTCGGGGCCCGACATGTCGGTCTCGGGACCGACTATATCGACGATTCGGAAAGGCGGGCGCTGCCGGCGACGGGGTCGATCTTCAACCCCAAGGAGATTCACGAGGAGGCGCATTTGCGCGCGTCCGGCGGCAAGTCGCGCGGGCCGACCTGGGACAAGATCGTGTACTTCGCCCCGGAGCAGATGCCGGAGCTCACCGAAGCCATGTTGAAACACGGCTATTCCGAAGCCGACGTCCGCGGCGTCCTCGGCGATAATTTCCTGCGAGTCGCGCGCCATGTCTGGAAATAAGGCCGTTCGCTTAACCCGGGTTCGCCGAAAAAGGACATGAAATAGGCGGCCGGGGGCCGCCTCTCGCTCACTCGTCACGGTTCCATGCCAAGCCGTTTGACCGCCGCCAGCCGGTCAAGCCCAGGTTAGCCAGGCTGGGGAGTAGAGGGAGTAAAGTGCCGTCGGGATTGGCATCACATTGAAGTTGGCATCGTTTCGCGGCCGCCCCGAAGGTGCAAACGGATTACCCCCATTGGGGAGGTGCCGGCGAAAATCACCGGCGACCGCCACCTGGTTCCGGTTATCCGATGGCCGAGAAGAAAACCACGCTTGCCAACTATTGGCATCCGATCGCACCGGCTGCCGAGATCGCCGACGAACCACGGGCCTACACATTGCTCGGTGAAGACCTCGTCGCCTATCGCGCCCCGGTGGGTGTGGTCGTCTCCCAGGATTTGTGCGTTCACCGCGGCACCGCGCTGTCGCTCGGCAGGGTCGAAACGGCAACATCGTTTGCGCCTGCCAAGGCTGGCACTACAACGGCTCGGGCAAGTGCGTACTCATCCCGTCGCTGCCGAACGGCGCGTCGATCCCGAAGAAGGCCTGCGTCACCGCATATCCGGCGGTCGAGCAAGCAGATCTGGTGTGGGTTGCGCTCGACGAGCCGGCGCAACCGGTTCCCGGGTAGACCGACGATGCCTGGAACAATCCGGATATCGCGTCTTTCTCGCCGACGATTATCACTGGAAGTCGTCGACCGGGCGCGCGAATCCATCGGGACTAAAATAACAACTCGACCATTCAATAGAGGCCGGCCAGGAGATCGCAACCTGGACGCCGACCCGCTTGACCGACAGCCGACATAGCTGCGACAAATAAATCCACTCTGCTGTGTTCCCTATCCAAGAAAGTGAAGAGACGATGATGCTGGGAAAATTCTGTCGGATCGGCGCTTTGGGTGGTGTGATGCTACTCGTCGCTGCGTGCAGTTCGAGCGGGAAACTGAATATTACCCACGAGAAGGTTGGAGCGATTGGCGCCAATAAATCGGTATCTCTGAACATCGTCCAGGGCGCCGATGTGGGATCGACCCGCGTTGTCCAACGGTTGCGCAGCGAGCTGTTCGGACGGTTAGTTGCGGAGCACGTCTTTAACCAGGTGGTCCACGCAAATGAAGCTGCCGACTACAAACTCGACGTTGCCGTTGTCGAAGGAACAGCGGTTTCGGGGGCGGCGCGTGTCCTACTGGGCGTGTTTGCAGGATCCAACCGGCTCAAGTGCAACGTCACACTGATCGATCAGGCGACAGGGCAAACCAGGACTGCATTCCAGGTCGAAGGAGTATCGGCCTCACACCCGATGTCGAGCGAGAGCGGTCTCGATGATGCGGTTCGCGAGGCTGTTAGCAATATGATCATTGCGCTGCGCTAGGGGCGTGGTGAAAAGAGTCCGCCAGCGCGGATGAAAGCCCGACGAGCTGTCCGCGTCGCGCTGGCCGGTGTCGCGGTGCTCGCGCTATTGGCTTGCGGCGGTCGCGATCCCCGGCCGGTTCCGTGGAACCAACCGGGTGACGAAGCGTCCACCTGCTCGAAGCTAATCGAGGAGGTGACACACAACGAAACCGAAATCATTCGGCGCCTGCCAGCGCAAGATCAAAGCGGTCGAAACGCCGTACTTTACGGCGCGGGAGTGTTCCTGATCTTGCCTTGGTTTGCGATGGACCTGCGGTTAGCCGACTCGATCGAAATCCGCGCCTATTTCGAGCGCAATGCCTGGCTACGGGAACTCGGCGCTCGCAAACGCTGCGACATGCCGCCGGCCCGCGTCAAGATTGGCCAGACATAGTCGAACGTTGCTCCCGTGATTCCGGACGACTGATTGCCGCCTCCAATCGAGTCCCGCTGCCGAACTGATTCTCCGATCCTGCAGTGCAGGTGGCGTTTTGGTTGTCGTGGCGCCCGGGTCAAGCCGACGGGCGGTCAGATGAAACCTCAGGTCTGGACACCGGAACCGGCGTAGCGGTTCGCTAAGCGACCTGCGCCTGATGCAGCGAAGGGCATCCGGAAGCCTCCATACGGGGTAGTCGGGGCTGATTGTGGAAACGTCCGATTGGGGTCAATACTCCGCGACATGAACGCAGACGACGAAGGTCCGGTGTTTGGGGTGGAACGGCGCCAAGTTCGGAAATAGCACCGCTCGACAGGCGCGACGGCGCCGCCTGAGCCAGCGGCCCACACGAGTGTCCGACGCTATGCGCCGGCGGAGAATCGGAGACGGGCATTGGAGTAGCCTTCAGCCCACCCGTTCCCAGATCAACACGCTCACGGTCGGCTTGCCGTGCATCAAGGTCTTGGGGGTGGTGAAGGTCAGGCGGTCGCCATCCAGCTCGATCGATCGCTCTTGATCGGTGCCGATCCAATTGGGGAACAGGCTGCCCTCGACCCGGTAGCGGAGCTTGGCGCTGGTTTCGTCCACGCTGTAGCGGCCCCAAGACGTAAGGAAACCCTGGTAGGCGGCTTTGATCTCATCGTCGGTGCCGTTGCGGATGTCGCCGCTTTCGAAGTTCGGCCGCCCTGGGTCCATCAATTGGACGGCCAGCGTACCGGCGGCGTCGAGGAACAGCACGCCCTTGCAGTCCTGTCCCAGCGGATAGAACACTTCGTCGTCGTTGCGACTTTTCAGTGAAACCAGATTCCAGGTTCCGGCGAATTGCTCCAGTGCCGTCATATCAGGCTCCTAACCGCTAACCGCTTCGTTGACACAATCGTCGAGTGCCGAGAGCACCGACAGCTCCAGGTGCGTGGCCTCGCGCCGGAACACCTCGGCAATCAGTTTGGCATATGCGATTCGCGTATGCTCGGATTTGGCCCGCCCCACTAGATTAGGTGGTCCAGTTCGAATGTTGGGGCATCGGCGCAGTCTCTCCGCCAAGCCGGGCGACGGGCGGAGCGTAGCGGCGGCGGGCGGCCAGTTTGGCGTAACGATCGTTTCCGGCGCTGGCGGCCTATATCCAGGGGACTGTGCGGGCGGATGGCATTGTAGTGCCGCCGCCACCTTCGATCCGCACCCTCGACCTTAGAGCGCTCGACCGGGACATCGGTGAAATCGAGGATGTGGTGCCGGAAATCGACATAGTCGCCAAACGGCTCGAAGAGATGCAGGTCTTGGAAGGCCCCGAAGGCGAGCTGACCAACACCGCCTTCAACACAGGGCGCTACGCGGCCGGGAGGCGGAAGCGCTCGGCGATCTTCGCGGCGTGGTCGGATGTGTTGCGCTTCGCCGTCATGCGATCGTCGCGAGCTTGGTCCGGTCCAAGGTACTCCCGATCCTGCGCGCACCTTCGACCGGGGCGTGGTGAGCGGGAAATCGGCGGGGGTCAGCGATAGAGCGCGACATGGAAACGAACCTTGCCGATCGCTTCGACCCGGTGAGGCACCTCCGGTTCCACGATCCCGTATCGGCGGGGCCGGAGCTCGATCTCTTCGATCTCGGGCTCGAGCATGCGATACCGCAGCTTCCCCTCGTACACGACGATCCTGGCCCAGGTACCGGGCCTGGTGCGGTGGGATTCGCGCCGCCTGCCGGCACCGTCTTCTCGGTGAACTCAGGGCTCCTGGCATAAGACGCAACGGTCGTCGGGAGTGTCTTCATGGGTAGGTTCGAACTCCGGAGCACGGCCGCTCCAGAAAGGCAGACCGGTCACATCGTCCGATCCAGCAAGGCACGCAGGGGCAAGACCGCAGATACGCCTCGGGATCGGGAGGACCCATGCCGTCCGCCGCGCCGTCGAGAGCGGCGGTGCGAAGAACCCCTAGCGCACGACCCCTTGAGAGATCACAACCAGTCTAGCTCAGCGCTTCTCTGAAGAACGTCTTCAAATCCTCCAGGGATTGGCGCCGTGCGGCCGCATCGCCGCCGACCGTGACACCGAAGCTGCCGCATTTGCGCAGAGCCGCCCGACGTTGGCTTTCGTTCGATAGGGGTGTCCTGGAACCGGCGAGCCCCGTCACACCGTCATTGCCTATAATGAAACGGCATGTCGCGGGATTGAAGAAATCGGCCCGACGCGGCGGCCGGGGTGAATCGAATGCGTGGTGGGCGCCAGGATACACCGTGGCCTTCAGAATTCTGTTGTCAGGGTCTACCAAAGACTGAAGATCCTTGCACAAAGCTGCGGGCGTGTAGTCGTCCAATTCGCCCAGGAACATCCCGACAGGCGAGCCGGTAAAGCGTCGGTCGTCCGGCACCGTTCCGCAGAACGGATAGAACGCCGCGTGCGCGGCAAAGCGCTCGTCGCCCTGTGCATACCAGGTGCGGATTCGCTCGAAGGCGGAATAGAGCGCCACAATTCCGCCTTTGGAAAACCCGAGCAGGCCGATGCGGTCGCCGTCGATGCGAGGATCCGTCGCAAGCAGCCGCAGCGCCGCGAAAGCATCCGCCATCATCGCTTGGGAGGAGACGCGGCTTTGATCCCGCAGGGTATCGCGGACGCCGCGCGAACCGTAGCTGTCGATCACCAGAGACGCAAAGCCGAGCTTGACCAATTCCTTGGCGAAGCGGGGTTCTCGATCTCGCTGAATCCCACCGCTCGTGTGGGAAATGATGATCGCCGGCACGGGCGCATCGGCCCGCGCGGCCTCGGGCACATGGAATGTTCCGCTGACGAGCGTGATCGGCGCGGAACCGTCGATCATCCCGGCGAAATCGATCGGCGATCTGCTTTGGAAGCGGATGGCACCGGTCTCGGTTCCGGTCAGCACGGAAGCCGGCGGCTCGGCCGGCGCCATCGCTTGACACGCGGTCAGGAGCAATGCGGCCAGGCCGGCCGTCATCGGCGCGAAGCACGCGGCCCGCGGAAGACCCGGTCCGGGTCGGGCGCCGCGCATAGCGTCACGCCACCATCTTTCGAGAATCGGTCCCGGCATGATTCCAATTTAGCATGACACCCCGCGCCCATCCACGTGGGCCAGGTCGATGCGCTCCGCGGCTCCGCCAAGCCCCTCGTCACTTACACTTTCTTCCTCGTGTTCGCGGCCGTCAGGGGCTCGCAGGGATGCCGACATTGTTGGCCCCGAGGACAGCCGGGATACCTCGCTCGAGGTCGCCGGCGGTGGGATGCCTGAGAGCCTCAAGGCTCGTTACGCCCATCAACATGGGTGAGCCGCTGCACGATCTCCTCGGATGGCATGCCCTCGGCGCAGTACTTGATCGCCTCCCAGCCCATGTCCTGAAGACCGTGATATTTCCGGCCCCTTCCGGTCTTCGTCGAGATCAGCCAGGCATCATGTCCCGCGTCGCGGACGGCCTCGTAGCAGCTCCTTTGAGTCTTGAATGGCACTTCCACATCGCGCGGGTCGCCGATGATCAAGACGGTGCGCTCCCGATCGTCGGGGATCTCGTCGACATGATCGATGGGGTCGTAGAAATCCGTGTAGCCCGTAATATCGGTCGACCAGCCTTTGGTTCTGATTCTCCGGCCGACCGCCAGTACGCCGGATGTGGCGGCCGCGCACGCGATGTCCTGTCGTGCCGGCAGCAAGGCACCCACCAGATGCCCGCCGCCGGATTGGCCGGACACCGCGAACCGTTCGATCCCGTACCGCTCCCTGAGCGCGTCGAACGCAGCCCGCACGATGGCGACTTCGCGCGGTCTCCGGCGTTGAGCATGAAAGCCCGATGACCCGTAGGTGCCGGGACGGGAGAGCGCGATGCTCGGCAAGCCCGTCCTCCATAGCAGATTGTAAGCCAGGCGCCGTTGTATGTCCGCGGTCCGGTTGCGGTATCCGGCCGGCCGGATCCCTTGGCGGTCGTGTTTCATCCGGTCCCCGTGCAGCGCCACGTGCACGAGCTCGTTGCCGCCCTCCTCGAGTCCGGCGTGGAAGTACCGGATGCACTCGCCGCGCCCGTCCACCACGAGCCAAAGCGCCGTGTTCAGGTCCTTCCGGTCGCAGGCCTCCTTCGTCATCACCGAGCCATACAGCATCCCGGCCTCCGTGAACGTGTCCGCGTTCTTCGTCGTGACGCAGCCCGGCAGCAGAAGCGCCAAGCCGAGTCCAACAACCGCGATTCTCATTGGGTTGCTCCCTTGGGCATGGGATTGCCTATATCGTCAACACCATGGTCTCCACGACGTCGGCCGCCTTGCTGTGGTGGTTCGGCGATCGGGCGATGCAGTTGAAGAAGCAACTATATCGGCTCCCAAGTGTCGAGCCGGAATGGGAGCGTTTATTGCCGACACCTGGAGTGCGCGGGACATCAGAGATGCTGCGGGGACAGGACAGTGGGGGATTTCCGCTTCGTCTCGGTTGATCGACGGATTCATGGCGCTGCCGATACTTGCCCGGCATCCAAAAGCCGAGGCGGAACGGCTCGGAATCAGCGGCTATGGTATCGGCCGCTGGATGTCGCTCTATTCGAGCAACGAAAAGCTCGCAAAGGCCGTTGGACCCGAGGGGACCCGCTTTGCCGCGCACCGCCGTGGAGACGCGCTCTGTGCCGGTCAACCTGTCCGCTCCGATGCAAAGCTTCTTCCCCACCGTCCAACGCCGGAAGCGAACCGTCGCCGTGATCGCGTCGACGTGCTGATACGCGTTCGAGGTGAGCCCGTGCCCGGGACTATCCCTCGTCTTTCGCGATGCCAAGTTGTCCGGTCGAGACGGGAGCCGGTTCAGCCACACTCCAGCGCCGGCGCGGATCGGTATACTCAGTGATGTTGCAAGGATTCACGAGAATGGAACTCGCCAAGATCACCGCTCGGGGCCAGACGACGATCCCCAAGAGCATCCGCAAGGCGGCCGGTTTGCGTGCAGGCGACGTGATCGCCTTCGAGGTGGAGGACGATCACCTGCGCGTCTACAAGGTGGCGCCGGGACGAGACGACTATCTTCACGGCCTCGCGGGGACGATGAACGAGTGGGCTTCACCGGAAGACGAGGATGCGTGGCGTGACCTATGAGCTTCACAGCTTACCGTCGCGGGCGGGCGGATGCATGAGCGGATCGACCGAGGCGTTCTCCCGAAGCAGGACGCCCTGCTCAAGGACGCGGCCTGGTATTGACCGACAATATGAGCGTCCTCATCACGCATGCCTTGGCCGACGTCTCGCGCGCCGGCCGCGTGCTCTGCGACCGCGCTGGGCAGCCGATGGCCATGGACGCCATGGCGGAGAGCAAGGCGGGCGTCGCGTCAGGCCAGATGCCGCGCCGGGGCAAGCCGACGACATGTCCACTGGAACAGTGACCGAATTGCGGCAGACACATACTCATGCTTGCAAACCACTCGACTCCGGCCGGTAAAACGGGAAGGGTCGCCCTTGCTCCAAAAGAGCCCGGTTGTCGAAGCATGTTGAGCGCAACCGTGTCCAAACTGTACCCAAACGGTAAAGCGTTGCGCTCCAGGTCGTAATAACCAAGGGTGCGACAACACCGGCAAGGCAATCGATTCGGAACGAATCCTGCGGCATGACGAACAACGAGGACACACTCGGAATGCTGCCGAGTGGCCAAAAGCCTGTCGCCACTGCATCGCCCCCATCATCCAAGCGTTCGCAAAAACCCATGGCCCATCTTCTTCCTCACCTCTCGGCTGTTGCGGTCTTCGTCTGTCTCTTTGTTACACCTCCCTCGGCGGCACAAACTGACGCCCGCGCGATTATGGATCACATCGATCGGATTCTGCGCGGCGACTCGAGCCAAATTATAGCAACCATGACGGTGGCAACCGAGAATTGGAAACGTCAGATGACGATGGAGATGTGGTCATTGGGCAACGAATACTCGCTGGTCCGTCTCCTTACACCTAAGAAGGAAGCTGGAATTGCCACGTTGAAGGCCAAGGGCAATATCTGGAATTATCTTCCGAAGGTCGATCGAACGGTCAAGATTCCGGCATCGCTGATGGGCGGATCGTGGATGGGGTCGCACTTCACCAACGACGATCTCGTGAAAGAGAGTTCGCTGGTTGAGGACTACGACATCGCGATTGCATTCGACGGCGACGATTCCGAGGGCGTCGCGATATGGGACTTTTTCTTGACCCCGAAGCCTGAAGCCGCCGTGGTGTGGGGGCATATCGACTTCCGGGTGCGACAGGACGATTTGATGCCGCTTTGGGCAAAATATTACGACGAGGACGGTCAATTGGCCCGTACCCTTGAGTTCGGTGGGTTTCGGAGGTTGGGCGGCCGCTTGCTGCCGAGCAAAATGCGTATGCATCCGGCCGACGCGCCGGGAGAACGTACGACGATCCGTTACCGGGAGCTCGAATTCGATATTGACATCGAGCCTTCCTTCTTTTCGTTACGGAACCTGAAAAAGGGCAGATAGCATCTCCATGCGCTCATCGCCGCCATGGTTGCGTATAGGTTGGCGCAATCTCGGCCGGAATCCGAAGCGTACGGTCATTACCGCTGCCGGACTGGCCGCCGGCTACTTCGCTGTGGTGTTCATGGTCGGATGGTCGACCGGGATCACGGATGAACTGATCGACAATGCGACCTCTCTCGTCGGCGGGCAGATCGAGATTCATGACGCAGAGTACCGCCCAGCGAGGGGTCTCTATGACACCATCGGCGGCCGCGACGGCGTCGACATCGGGGGTCTTCTGGGCAGGATTGAATCCGACCGATCGGTGACGGCGGCGACGCCGCGAGTCTATGCGGGCGCGTTGATCGGTTCGGGCGATTCGACATCCGCCGGCGTCCTCATGGGCGTCGATCCCGATCGTGAAATCGCCGTAAGTCGCTTTCTGGATCGGCTCGCCGGCGGCCGATTGCCAATCGCCGGAACGCGCGAACTGGTCATGGGCCAGGAGATGGCGCGCCAACTGAGTGCCGGCTTCGGCGATGAGATCGTTCTCGTCGCTCCCGGGGCGGACGGCTCCATAGCCAATGATCTCTATACGCTGGTGGGACTGTTTCGTACCGGCCTCGTCGAGTTCGACACGACGTTCGTGGTGATGCCGATCGATGATCTTCAAGAGTTGATGGTCCTGAGTCCAAGCCGCATCCACGAGATTGCGGTCGTCACTGCAAATCCGAAAGCCGCGGAGGCGGTGGCCCGGCGGCTGGCAGACAGTATCGGTGAGGCCGACTATGGCATCACGATCGCCCCCTGGACCGAACTCAACCCCGTAATCGTCGATTATGTCGGGTTGGTTGAGGGCGCGTATTGGATCATGCTCGTGATCGTGTTCACGGTCGCCATCTTTGGCGTCGCGAACACGATGTTGATCGCCACGTTCGAGCGCCGACGGGAGTTCGCCGTCATGCTCGCGATCGGAGCGACACCGCGTTCGATCATGGGGGTGGTGTTTTCCGAATCCGTGGCCATTGGCATTTGCGGCCTCGCCCTCGGCGCCGTCATCACCTATCCGCTCATGGCATGGTGGCACAACACTCCTCCGAACCTGGACTGGCTTTACGGAAATACCTCGATGGGCGGCGTGTTGCTCACCCCGAGTCTGCGCATCGGGTACAGCGTGACGGCTTGGATCTGGGCGTCCGTTGCGCTGCTTCTCACCGCACTGATTGCGGCGCTCTATCCGGCATTCCGAGCGGCACGAACCCCGCCGGCCGACGCGCTTTCAGACCTGTAGACATGACGATTTCGATCCCGACGACGCCACGACGTCTGATTCGTCTTCGCGTCCTTGTCGGACTGGCTCTACGCAACCTCCGGCGCCACCTGCGGCGCACCGCGCTGACTGCCTCAGCCATGATTCTCGGAGGTGGGCTCTTGATTCTCTCGTTCAGCTTGAGCGACGGCAGTCAGGAACAATGGATTCGTTCCGGCGTGCGTATGGGCACCGGTCACGTCACGGTCGAGCGACCCGAATTCCGGGTAAGCCGGAGAATCGAGGATCGCCTGACGACCGAGGTCCGGCGCGCAGTCGTTCGAGCCATCGAGGCCCCGGATATGACACGCCATGTCGTCGCGATGTCGGCCAAGCTCAGCATCACCGGACTTGCCAGTTCCGCGGCAGGCGCACGTCCGGTGCAGATTGCTGCGGTGGATCCGCTGGCAGAGGCGGACTTCAGTATGCTCGACGACCGCGTGGTCGAGGGAAGATACCTGGCGCCGGGCGATCGACTGCTGGCGTTTATCGGTGCAGGCCTCGCCGGCAGTCTCGAGCTCCGGCTCGGGTCGCGTTTTGTCGTTCAGGCGCAAGACGCCGACCGAGAAATTGCGGCGCAATTGCTGCGCGTGGTCGGTACGTTCAGAAGCGGCGTTCCCGAGATCGACGAGTCGACAATTCACATCCCGCTGGCGATCGCCGACGAATGGCTCGGCACTCAACGGGATGTAACCAATGTCGGCGTCGTGCTGGTCGATTCGACCTTGGTGGCCAGCTTCGCAACCAAGTTGGAACGAGCGCTCCGGGAACCTGTTGGCCGCGGCCAGGCCCGCGTAATGGCGTGGAGCGAATCCGATCCGGCGCTGTCGTCAGCGGTCGCCATCGACGACTTCGGAAATTACGTCACCCAGCTGCTGCTTTTTACCGTCATTGCGTTCGGCATCATGAACACCGTGCTGATGTCGGTGCTGCACCGTCACCGCGAATTCGGCGTGTTGCAGGCGTTGGGATTGACCCCGAGCCAGACAAGCGTGATCGTGCTCATCGAAGGGCTCACCCTGACGGCGATCAGCGGGTGTATCGGCGTGTGTCTCGGCCTGCTGGGAACATGGTATTTCTTCGGCGCAGGGCTGGACGTCTCGGCAATGATGGGTGACATGACGTTTTCCGGTGTCGTCATCGATCCGATCATCCGGCCGGAATTTCGACTATCGCGGATTTTTCAAGCGCTGGCCTTCATCTCGTTTGTTGGTGCCCTGGCATCGATCTACCCTGCGGTCCGTGCGGCCAGGCTCGATGTCGCAGAGGTCATGAAGTTCGACCGGTAGTTTGGTCGGCATACCTCAGGAACATTGATGACGGAATCCATTGCTCAGGCCGTTCGCACGGAACATGTCTGGAAGACCTTCAGACAGGAGGCTGAGGAGGTGCAGGCGGTCCGCGACGTCAGCTGGGTCGTGGAACGCGGCGAATTTACCGCACTCGCCGGACCGTCGGGCTCGGGTAAGACCACTCTGCTCAACCTGATCGGTGGTTTGACGCGCCCCACGCGGGGTCGGATCTGGGTGGCCGGCAAGCAAGTCGACGAGATGTCCAACCAGCAGCTTGCGCGCCATCGGCTTTTTGAGGTCGGGTTTGTGTTTCAGGCGTACAACCTTTTACCGGTCCTCACCGCTATGGAGAACGCGGAATTCCCGCTGTTGCTCCAGGGTGTCGATGCCGGTGAGAGGCGGGCCAGGGTTCGCGAACTGTTTGAGCGAACCGGCGTGCAAGGGCTTGAAAACCGTCGGCCGGGAAAGTTGTCGGGAGGCCAGCAACAACGTGTGGCCGTGATACGCGCGGTGGCAAGCAAGCCCACGCTCGTACTCGCCGACGAACCCACGGCAAATCTCGATTCGGCGGCAAGCGAGGCACTGCTTGAGGTCATGCACGAGCTGAATCACGAGCTGGGGTTGACATTCGTATTCGCGACCCATGATACGCGCGTGATGGAAAGGTCGAGGCGCTTGGTGCGCATGCTGGACGGTGGCATCGACTCGGAAGAGATCCGCTCGTGATCGGGCGTTGCGGCGCGACGCTCGCCGCCGCGATCCTGGTTTTCGTGGCCCCACCGGCGTCCGGGCAATCGAACGGGCTTTCCGGATACGTTCAGGTGGTCCCCGTTCTGTCGTCCGCCGATACCTTACCCAAGGACAATGTCGCATTCTTCAACCACCTGCGCGTGACCACGAAGCCGGGGTTGGGACCGTTTTCCTTCGATGTCGCCTACGAGCTTGCCGCGGTTGTATCGCGGTCTGAAGGCTCTCCTTTCGCGGATTTCGAAGGATTCGGGGGCGGCACGGAGAACAGCGATTGGTTGGAACTGCAATGGACCGTCTCCGACGGCGGACGGGTTCACACGCAACATCGGTTTGACCGGCTTCGCATCAGCTGGCGCCCAATCGACGACGTAGAAGTCAGCGTCGGCCGTCAGGCCGTCTCCTGGGGAACGACTTTGCTTCTTACCCCCGCAGATCCCTTCCTCCCCTACCGTCCCACGGACGCGTTGCGCGAGTTTCGAAGCGGCATCGACGCAGCACGTTTTCGGTTTTACCCCGACCCTCTGAGTGAGCTCGACCTCGTGATCCGGCCCAGTCGCCTCCGCCAAGACAAGGAGCTCACGGCGCTTGGCCGCGCCCTGACCACCTGGAATGACTGGGAAGTGTCCGCCTGGGCAGGCACCCTTTAACGGCGATGCCTCTGTTGCCGCCGGTGCCGCCGGCGGTGTCGGGGCATGGGCCGTCCGTTTCGAAGCCGTCATCCGGGAGGTAGAGGATGACGCCGTTTGGCGCGGAACGATCGGTGTCGACCGCACGCTGGAACTTAACCAACGTGACCTGAGCCTGGTCTTGGAATACCAACGCGACGGCCTCGGCACCGCCAAGCGGAGTGGTTTTGAGAGATTGCTGATGTCTCGCGAGTTTCGCCGAGGAGAATTGCAGGTGTTGGGCCGGGATGAACTTGCCCTGCAAGCGTCGTACCAGGTTCATCCGCTCTGGAACGTCTCCGGTCTCGCGCTTTGGAATCTGAATACCGGCGGTGCGGTCCTGGCGCCGCGTTTCTCCTATTCTCTCAATGACGAAGCGACTTTCGCGGGTGTCGTATATTTTGAACTGGGCGAGCGTATTCCCGCGGAACACCTCCCCTCCCGCTCCCAGGCGCCGGGGCTCACGGCGTTTCTGTCTTTGACATGGTACTTTTAGGGTCGAGGCTCGATCGAGCCAGTCCAGAATTACCGACATCGCAAGAGGGAACGCCGCGATGGGCGCGCACGTGGTCCTTAGGGACGCCGTCCGCCTGCGGCCTGCGGCCTCGACCTCAATACCGGTGATCGTGACGGTTCCGTAGCAGGTGATCGCATCGTCGTCGTAGACGATGTTACCGTCGTTCGGGTTGTACTTGGTACTGTCACATGCAATCGCAGCGCTCCACGACCTCAAGCGCGGCGCCAGGGCGAGAGCCCGGCGCGCGTTGCCTGCCGCGATCCAGCTTAAGAGGATGTCCGTCCTCGGACAAACGGCAGCCTATGTCCTCGCAAGCACTCAAGCTCTTCGCCAGCGAGCGCCTCACCGGCGCGCTCATCAACCGCATAACCCACCACGTCCATATCCTGGAGCTGAACACCGAGAGAGCTCAAGCACAGCCGCTCGCGACGCCGGCGATCTCACACGTGAGCGCGGTCCTCCGTTTGCCCATTTGGGCCCCAGGGTCCTTCCGTGGACTACGTGGGCAAACTACCGCCGAGCTCCTGGTACATTTTTGCACCGCCGCACCGGCACATAATCCTGCCGCCGTTGACACCCGGTCTTCCTCGATAAACTCGGCAACAACTATCAGGAGAGGCCGGTTGCCATGGGGCTGACCGCCACCGGCAGCATGCTCGAGGTGCTGGCCGCCGAGGACGGCAGCTGGACCATCATCATCACCCAGCCCGGCGGCCCGACCTGCATGGTCGCGCACGGCGGGGCTTGGCAGAACGTCGCCAGGGTCGCGTCGAGCCCGTCGCCGCCCTAGTCCAGCTCTAAGGCACCTCAAAGCCGCGCTTGACCGCGGGCCGCTCCCAGATCGTCTGGTACCAACGCCAGACGTTGGGATAGTCGTTTTCGAAATCGATACCGTGCCATTCGTAGCGGGCAACCCAGGGAAACGTCGCGATATCGGCGACGCTGTATTCGTCGTTCGCGAGGTAGGCGCTTTCGGCCAGCCGTTTGTCCATAACCCCGTATAAGCGCTTGGTTTCTCCGGTATAGCGGTCGCGCGCGTAGGGAACGTCCTCCTTGGCGAAGCGGCGAAAATGATGGGCCTGGCCGAACATGGGTCCGACGCCGCCCATCTGGAACATCAGCCACTGCATGACCTCGAAATAGGCGACCTCGTCGTCGGGCAGGAGCTTGCCCGATTTGCGCGCGAGATAGAGCAGCATGGCGCCGGACTCGAACATCGCCAGCGGTTCGCCGCCGGGGCCGTCGTGATCGACCATTGCCGGGATCTTATTGTTGGGGCTGATCTTCAGAAAATCGGGCGCAAATTGCTCGTCTTTGCCGATGTCGATCGGGTGGACGCGGTACTCGAGGCCCACTTCCTCGAGCATGATCGAGGCCTTGCGGCCGTTGGGCGTGATCCAGGTATAGAGATCTATCATTTCAGCTATCGGATATCGGGAATCGGTAGAGCGTCGTCAGGCATTGGAAACCTCGTCACCGGCAACGGAGCGGCCACGTTGTGAACCCGATCCCGGCTGCCCGTTCTCCGGTCACCGTTGGGCGACTTGGCGCGCGCCGAACAGGATCGAACGCTCGTCGTCGGAGAATTTGGTGTCGCGGCGGGTTTCGCCGGCCAACACCTCGAGGCCCCGCTGCACCGCCGGTCGTTCGTTGATCGCGTCGAACCAGCGCTTGACATTGGCGTAGTCGGCCATGGCGACGCCCTGGCGATCGGGGTAGCGCAGCCAGGGCATGATCGCCATATCCGCAATCGAGTAATCGCCGGCGACGTATTCGTTGTCGGCCAGGCGTCTGTCGAGCACGCGGTAGAGGCGATTGGCCTCGCCCGAGTAGCGCTCGATCGCGTAGGGCAGCGGTTCCGGCGCGTAGTTCTTGAAATGGTGAGCCTGCCCCAACATCGGTCCGATATGGCCCATCTGGAACATCAGCCATTGCACGACCAGGTAGCGCGCCGCGGTTTCCGTGGGAAAGAACCGGCCGGTCTTGTCGCCCAGATACATCAGGATCGCTCCCGATTCGAACATCGGGTGGGGCTTACCGTCCGGTCCGTCCTGGTCCACGATCGCCGGCATTTTGTTATTGGGGCTGATTTTCAGGAAGTCGGGATCGAACTGGTCGCCCTGACCGATATCGACCGGGATCACGTTGTACTCAAGGCCCACTTCCTCGAGCATGATGTGAACCTTGTGGCCGTTGGGCGTTGGCCATGTGTAAACGTCGATCATCGGATCTTCCCGACTGAATTCTCACGGACGCGCGGCGCAGATGCGTCACGATACCACACCACCGCAACTGCGGGAGTCTGTCGCCAACGTCACGGCCCGGCGCGCATCGCGGGTTCATGAAAGCGGCAGCCGACATATCCGGGCAGCGCGACGAACGTGCCGATCGTGTGGTCATCGCGACGTCGTGAACGATACGTGACTGCGCGATCAAGGCGTCGGCAAGCGCACTCCGAAATCCTTGCCGATCGGCGGTATGGGCAGGCTGCCAATCCAGCTCTCGATTCGACCGCCCGAGATGACGCGAGAACCTGCGAAGCGACGAGCGGCGCAATCATGACACGGTCGTCTGCGGGAATCCCATCGAGCGCGCGGCAACCAGCCTGAGCCCTCGCCGCTTGTCTCGGTGATACCTGCCCCGTCGCCGCGCGCGCTCACGGAGATCGGCTGCAAGGTGAGCCGGTATCTCCCGCGTTGCCGCCGTATTCTTGATACGCGTCGTAGCTCCGTCAGGTATCGACAAGGCTCAAAGCGGTGCGTTTCAAGTAGCCCAGCCCCTCGATCGCGCGGCCGCCATACCAAGACGTCATTTCTCCATCGATCGGCAGGAGCCGTGCGCGACCGGTCGGGTAGTCGGACCCAAACGCGTCGATATCCGCCTGTTTGAACGCGTAGGGCTCGCTGCTGAAGAGAACGAGGTCGGTTTCCGCAAGAAGTGCGGCATCGATGTCGATCTCGGGGTAGCGCACGGTATCGTCGTGACCGATCGTCTCCCACCCGACCAGGGCCAGCATGCGCGACACATAGGTATCGCGCGATACGGTCATCCACGGGTCTTTCCAGATGAGATAGAGCGCCCGCCGCTTCGGCCACATCGCCGCCGCGCGTTGAAGCTCCGCCAGGGCCGCGGAAAAACGATTGCACAGTGCGTCGGCCAGCTCGGCACGGCCGAAGATCCCGCCAAACAGCCGATAGAGAGCGAGATTGTCCTCGGGCTCGATCGGGTGCGTCACGATGACGTTCGGCACAATAGCGGCCATCTCCTCGGCCATGGATTCGGTGTTTTCGTCGATATTGAGAACGACATGGGTCGGCTCGAGCGCCGCCAGCTTGCGGGTGCTGACCTTCTTGGTGCCGCCCACGCTGGCGATTTCGGCGAGGCGCTCTGCCGGATGGATGCAGAAATGCGTGCGGCCCACCACGCAATCACCGAGACCGAGATCGAACAGCAACTCGGTCAGGCTCGGCACCAGCGACACGATCCGCGCGGTGCCGTCGACCGGGCGATGTGCGGCGCCCACGGCATCGATCAGATCAGCCGCCACGTCTGGTCGCCAATCCCGCTAGCCCGCGAGCTTCGATCTCAAGAGCTCGTTGACCAATTGCGGGTTGGCCTTCCCCTGGCTCTTCTTCATGACCTGGCCGACAAAATACCCGACCAGCTTCTTTTTGCCGCCTTTGAACTCCGCGACCTTGTCGTCGTTTTCGGCGAGTACGGAATCGACCAGCATCGCGATCTCGTCGCGATCGGTCACCTGTGCGAGGCCCTTTTCTTCGACGATGGCGGCCGCTTCCTTGCCGGTGGCAAACATCTCCTCGAATACGCTCTTGGCGATGCGGCCGGACAGGGTGTCGTCGGCGAGCAGGTCGAGCAGTTCGGACAGAGCCTGAGCCGATACCGGTGAATCGGCCACCGATAGCCCCGCCTTGTTGAGCGCTCCGTAGAGCTCCACCATCACCCAATTGGCTGCGAGTTTGGGTTCGTGACGGGCGGCCACCGTTTCGAAATAGTCGGCGGTCTCCTTCTCCGCAACCAGGACCGAAGCGTCGTAGGCCGAAAGGCCCAGTTGGTCGATATAGCGCCGCTTCTTGGCATCCGGCAGCTCCGGCAGCGTCGCCCGCAACTCTTCGATGTATTTTTCGTCGAGTTCCAGCGGCAGCAAATCCGGATCGGGGAAATAGCGGTAATCGTGCGCCTCTTCCTTCGAGCGCATCGACCGCGTCATTCCACGCACCGAATCGAATAGACGGGTCTCCTGGTCTATCGTCCCGCCTTCCTCGATGACGTCGATCTGGCGCTGCGCCTCGCAGCGAATCGCCTGCTCGACGAAACGTACCGAGTTCAGATTCTTGATCTCGCAGCGCGTGCCGTAATCCTCGCCCGGCCGGCGTACGGAGACATTGACGTCGGCTCGCATACTGCCCTCCTCCATGTTGCCGTCGCAGCTGCCGAGATAGCGCAGGATCGCGCGCAGCTTGCGCAGGTAGAGACCGGCTTCTTCGGGCGAACGCAAGTCAGGTTCCGAGACGATTTCCATCAGCGCGACCCCGGCGCGATTGAGGTCGACATAAGTGTTGTTGGGGTCCTGGTCGTGCAGGCTTTTTCCCGCATCCTGCTCGAGGTGCAGCCGCGTGATACCGACCTCGCGCACCGAGCCCTCCGGAAGGTCCAGGATTACCGTCCCCTTGCCGACGATCGGCTGGGAATACTGCGAAATCTGATAGCCCGGCGGAAGATCGGGATAAAAATAGTTCTTGCGGTCGAACACCGAGTAGCGATTGATCTCCGCGCCAAGCCCCAAGCCCGTGCGGACGGCTGCGGTGACGCAGGCCTCGTTGATCACCGGCAACATCCCCGGCATTGCGGCATCGACCAGACTGACCTGCGTATTGGGCTCAGCCCCAAACGCCGTCGCCGCCGCCGAGAACAGCTTGGCTTTCGACCTGATCTGGGCGTGGACCTCGAGACCGATGACCATTTCCCAGTTACCGGTCGCGCCGGCGATGGTCGCCGCGGTCGCCATCAGTTGACCTGCCACCACGGTTCCGGCTCGACGGTCACCGCGGCCGCGCTCTCGAGAACGTCGCCGACCCGCAACACGGTCTCTTCGTCGAAGGTACGGCCGACGAGTTGCAGGCCGAGCGGTAATCCCTCGGCGGTCAGCCCGGCCGGTACGCTGATCGCAGGCAGGCCGGCGAGGCTGGCAGGAACCGCAAACAGGTCGTTGAGATACATGGCGATGGGATCGCCGGCCAGTTCGCCGTGGGCAAACGCGGGGTAGGGCGCCGAGGGCGTCAGCACCACGTCAACGTCTTGGAACGCGGCCCTAAAGTCGGAGAAGACGACGCTGCGAACCTTCTGCGCTTTCAGGTAGTAGGCATCGTAATAGCCGGCGGACAGCACATAGGTGCCGATCATCACGCGCCGCCGTACTTCGGCGCCGAACCCGGCGGCCCGGGTCTTGGCGTATTGCTCGACGATATCCGCACCCGGAATCCGCAGGCCGTAACGCACGCCGTCGTAGCGCGCGAGGTTCGATGAAGCTTCCGCCGGCGCGATGACGTGATACGCCGGGAGCGCGTATTTGGTATGCGGCAAGCTGATGTCGACCACCTCGGCACCGGCGTCACGCAACCAATCGGCGCCTTGCTGCCACAGTTTCTCGATCTCCGGCGGCATGTCGTTGAGCCTGTACTCCGCCGGTATGCCGACCCGGAGTCCCCTGACGTCGCCGGTGAGCGCCGCTTCGTAGTCGGGAACCGGAAGATCGACGGTGGTCGAATCCTTGGGATCGTGACCCGCCATCGCCCCCAGCATGATCGCGGCATCGCGCACGGTTCGGGTCATCGGGCCCGCCTGATCGAGGCTCGAAGCGAAAGCGATGATTCCCCAGCGCGAGCAGCGGCCGTAGGTCGGCTTGAGGCCGATGATGCCGCAGAACGAACCGGGCTGGCGAATCGACCCGCCGGTATCGGTGCCGGTCGCGCCAAGGGCTATCTTGGCCGCGACCGCCGCGGCCGAACCGCCGGACGAGCCACCCGGAACCAGCGGTCGATTGTCGCCCCGCCGGCGCCAGGGATTCGTCACCGGCCCCAAGAAGCTGGTCTCGTTGGACGAACCCATCGCGAATTCGTCCATATTGGTCTTGCCGAGCATGACCGCTCCGGCGCTCCACAAATTGGCGGTCACCGTCGATTCGTAGGTTGGGATAAACCCGTCGAGAATGTGGGAGCAGGCACGTGACGGCACGCCTTTGGTGCAGAACACGTCCTTGATCGCGAGAGGTATCCCGTCGAGCGGGCCAAGCGGGTCGCCCCTGGCGCGGCGGGCGTCCGAAGCTTCGGCGTCGGCAAGGGCGCGCTCCGGCGTCTCCAATATGACCGCGTTGAGTCCGCGCGCGGCAGCCACAGCGTCGATGTGGGTTTGCGCCAGTTCCGTCGCGCTAAAGGTTCGGGCAGCAAGGCCGTCTCGCGCGGCGGCAATAGAGAGCGCGGTCAATTCAGCCATCTCTAGTCGACCATTCCGACTACTCCACCACCTTGGGAACAACGAAGTAGCCGGCGGCGCTGCGCGGAGCGTTGGCCAGGATGTCGTCACGCACGCCGCCGTCGGCGATCTCGTCCCTGCGTTTCGGCAGCTGCATGTCGACGACGCGGGTTAACGGCGGCACGTTTTCGGTGTCGACCTCGCTGAGCTGGTCGATCCAATCCAAGATGTTGTTGAGCTCGTCGACATAGGATTCGACCTCGGTATCGGAAACTTCGAGGCGAGCCAACCGGGCGATACGTCGAACGGTGGCGTGATCCAACGACATGTGCCACGTTGCGGCCGCAATGGCCGCTCCATTTTTAAGGAAAACTCGGGTCTTTCAGGTCCCTGAAAAACGGCGCGGAAGCTAGCACCGGGTATGCTGGTCCGCAACCCTCCGGCGCTGAAACCGTTGCTCGATGCAGGCCAACGCCTACTCGGGTTCGATGTCGGCAGCAAGACCCTCGGTATGGCGTTGTCGGACACCCGCCTTGTGATCGCCTCGCCCCACAGCACGCTCAAGCGCGGAAAATTCTCGGAGCTCGCCGCCCGGGTAAGCGCGCTCGCCAAAGCCGAAAGTGTGGGCGGCATCGTCATCGGCCTGCCCGTCAACATGGACGGCAGCGAAGGCCCGCGCTGCCAGTCGGTACGTCAGTTCCAGACCAATCTCGAGGCGGTGCTCGATCTGCCAATGGCGTTCTGGGACGAGCGCTTGTCGACGACGGCCGTGATCCGCACCATGATCGATGCCGACCTCTCCCGCCAACGCCGAAAGGAGGTGGTCGACAAGATGGCCGCCGCCTACATCCTGCAGGGTGCGCTGGACGCGATAAATACGAACTAGTGCCTCCCGTCGGCGAAGGCGAAGACGCCGACCGATTCGGCGCGGCCGCGCACAGGCGTTGTCGTGACCTCACGAAGCACGAGAACGGCCGTTCGTACCTCGAGTATCGGTTTCAGACCGACCCGCTCGGCCGCCGCGAGGTCTTCCTCGATGTCGGCGACTATGTGGTCGACGATGCCATCGTCCTGCGGATAAGCCCGCGGGTCCTTGAGCAGGATTTTTGGGGTGCATCGCCGCTTGTCGTCGCGAGCCCGGCCACCTTATAGTGGATCTTTAATGACACCCCCGGGTTCGATCCACCTCTCGCACCGCCATCTGCTCGGTATCGAGGGGTTGTCGCCTTCCGAAATCACCGAACTTCTCGACCTCGCCGACACCTATGTCGAGCTCAACCGCCAGGTCGACAAGAAGCAATCGCTGCTGCGCGGGCGAACGCAGATCAACGTTTTCTTCGAGTCGTCGACCCGCACGCGCACCTCGTTCGAACTGGCCGGCAAGCGGCTTGGGGCCGACACCATCAACATGTCGATCGAGGGCTCGGCGATAAAAAAGGGCGAAACCCTCATCGACACCGCGATGACTCTCAATGCCATGCACCCGGACGTCCTCGTGGTCCGGCATCCCGAGAGCGGCGCGGTCGAACTGTTGTCGCGGAAAGTCGATTGTTCGGTCATCAACGCCGGCGACGGCAGTCACGAACACCCGACGCAGGCCCTGCTCGACGCGCTGACGATCCGGCGCCGGCGCGGCAAATTGACCGGTCTGCGCATCGCGATCTGCGGAGACGTGCTGCACAGCCGGGTTGCGCGCTCCAACATCCTCCTGCTTAACGCGATGGGCGCGGAACTGCGCGTCATCTCGCCGCCAACGCTGCTGCCACCCAACGCCGAGCGCCTCGGCGTGACGCCGTTCACCGATATGCGGCAGGGACTTGTCGGCTGCGACATCATCATGATGCTGCGGCTGCAGACCGAGCGTATGCGCGGCTCATTCGTGCCGTCGATCCGCGAGTATTTCACCTTCTACGGCCTCGACCGCAAGAAGCTGGCACTGGCCAAGAAGGACGCCCTCGTGATGCACCCCGGTCCGATGAACCGGGGCGTGGAAATCGACACCGAGATCGCCGACGATATCGATCGCAGCGTGATCCGCGAGCAGGTCGAGATGGGAGTTGCCGTGCGCATGGCGTGCCTGCACGCGCTGCTTTTGCCGATTGCCAATCGGCCGGCCGAGGATCGCACCGAGATCCTGCTCGAAAAAGTGCGCAGCGGCGCGCCGTGAACAAGGGGCGGCGCAAAGCGTTCGTCAACGCTCGGCTCCTCGATCCTTCCACCGGCTTGGATCAGCGCGGGGCGGTCTTGGTGGACGGCCACTTGATCGCCGATTCCGGCCCTTCCCTGTTCGCTGACGGCGTCCCCGACGGCGTCGAAACGATCGACTGCGCCGGGCAATGCTTGGCGCCGGGTCTAATCGATATGCGGGTGTTCATCGGCGAACCCGGCGCAGAGCACAAGGAAACGATGGCGACGGCGAGCGAAGCCGCTGCGGTCGGCGGCGTCACCACCATCGCCATGATGCCGGAAACCGATCCGGTGATCGACGATATTGCCTTGGTCGAGTTCGTCGCCCGCCAGGCGCGTGAAAACGCAGTCGTCAGCATTCTGCCGACCGCCGCGATCACGAGAGGGCTGACCGGGCGCGAGATGACCGAGATGGGGCTACTGAAGTCGGCCGGGGCGGTTGCGTTGACCGACGGCACGCATGCGGTCGCCGATGCGCTGGTCATGCGCCGGGTGTTGAGCTATGCGTCGAGCGTCGACATTTTGATCATGCAGCACGCCGCCGAGCCGTCGCTGAGCGGGAATGGCTGCATGAACGAGGGAGAGGTCGCGACGCGCTTGGGCCTGCCCGGCATTCCGGCTGCCGCTGAAGTGATCATGATCGAGCGCGACATTCGCCTGGTCGAACTCACAGGCGCGCGCTACCACGTGCCCAGCGTCTCGACAGCGGCCGCGCTGGCGGCCATCCGCGACGCCAAGAAACGCGGATTGCCCGTGAGCTGCGGGGTATCGCCGGCCCATTTCGCGCTTAACGAAAATTCGGTCGGAAGCTACCGCACCTTCGCCAAACTATCGCCGCCGCTGCGCAGCGAAGACGACCGCCGCGCCGTGGTCGAGGCGCTGGCCGATGGGACCATCGACGTGATCGCTTCGAGCCACATGCCGCAAGACCAGGAAAGCAAGCGCTTACCCTTCGAGCAGGCCGAGGACGGGGCGGTCGGGCTCGAGACTCTGCTCCCGGTCGGGCTCGAGCTGGTTCATAACGGCCACCTCAATCTCTCCGCGTTCCTCGCCAAGGTCGTCAGCAGGCCGGCCGAACTGCTGGGGCTCCGCCGCGGTACTCTCAAAGCCGGCACTCCCGCCGATCTCGTGATTTTCGACCCCGATGCTCCCTGGGTCATCGACGCCGACGCCTTTCGCTCGAAATCCAAGAACACGCCTTTCGAAGACCGCCCCGTCCAGGGACGCGCGACCATTACGGTGGTGGGAGGCAATCTCGTCCACCGACTGAACGGAGTCTGATCCCCTCGCCATGCCGGATCCGCTCGGTGGCTTCGCGTTTGTCTGGCCATTCTATGCGACCGCCTTGGCCGGTTATCTCCTCGGCTCGATCCCCTTTGGGCCGGTGCTGACCCGGCTCGGCGGCGCCGGGGACATCCGCTCGATCGGTTCGGGGAACATCGGCGCAACCAATGTATTGCGTACCGGCCGCAAGGGGCTGGCGCTGGCTACGCTGCTCCTCGACGGTGGCAAAGGCGCCGCCGCGACCCTTGTCGCCTACGCCTACCTGACCCAGGACTTTGCGATACTGGCAGGCGGCGGCGCCTTGCTTGGCCACCTTTTTCCCGTGTGGCTGGGGATCGACAATGCCCGCGCGACGTTCAAGACCATCGCGTCGCTCGCCGGGCTGATCATCGCCTACATTCTGGTGGCCGGTGGTGGCGGGTGGCTGCCGGCGCTCGCGGGCATAGGAATTCTCGCTCTCGCGACATGGTTTGCCTGGGGCGGCAAGGGCGTCGCAACCGGCCTCGGGATCCTGCTGGCGATGGCATGGCCGGTGGGTATCGCCGCCTGCGCGGTATGGCTGATTGTCACCGCAATATCCAGATTCTCGTCGCTCGCCGCGCTCTCGACCTTCGTGCTTGCTGCGGTCGTGACATGGTATTTGTCGAGTTCGACGCACATGCTGTCGGGTATCTACCAAACCGACCTTCAGCGCATCGAGTTCGCGGTGTTTCTTGCATTCGTCATCGTCATTCGCCACCGCGACAATATCCTTCGGCTGGCGCGCGGCGAGGAAAGCAGGATCCGCGGCGCCTCTTAGAGCACTTCAAACCCGGGCTTGAACCTTGAAGTCCCTCGAGCCCGACCACTCGGTTGGGGTAGTCTTGGAGTGCCGGGCCGGGAACGGGGAGCGGGATGGCCGAAAGGAATCAATCCTGAAGGACTCTCGTATGGACAGATGACGGCCGCGATCACGCCACCCCGGAACGATGTCGAAAGATGTGACTGGTTGCGCTTGATTCGGAGCGGCAATGTCGGTCCGATCGGGTTCTACCAGCTCCTCGAGCGATTCGGATCCGCGGCGCGTGCGATCGAGCATCTTCCCGAACTGGCGGCGCGCGGAGGTCAGCGCAAGTCCCGCATCTGTTCCCGGGCGGATGCCGAGCAAGAGTTCGCTGCCGTTCAGGCTTTCGGCGCCACCTGGCTGGCGCTTGGCGAGTCGGCTTATCCCGTAGCACTCGCCGCGATCGGAGATCCGCCTCCGCTGATTACGGTCAAAGGAGATCGAGATCTGTTGAATCGTGCGATCCTGGCGATCGTCGGCGCGCGCAATGCGTCGGCATCGGGACGGCGATTCACCCGCGAGATCGCCAACGAGCTGAGCCGCGCGGGTTACGTGATCGCATCCGGCCTCGCCCGCGGCATCGACGCCGCGGCCCATGCAGGCGCACTCGATCACGGCACTATCGGTGTCGCGGCCGTCGGCATCGACATTGTCTACCCGCCCGAACATGCCGAGCTCCAGGCGGAGATCGGCGAACGCGGCGCCCTGTTTAGCGAGATGCGGGCGGGCACGCCCCCGCAGGCGCGTCATTTTCCACGGCGTAACCGCTTGGTTTCAGGCCTCGCCCGCGGCGTCCTGGTGGTCGAAGCAGCCTTGAAGTCGGGCTCGCTGATCACGGCCCGCCTCGCCGCGGAGCAGGGCCGCGAAGTGCTCGCCGTCCCCGGCTCCCCGCGCGATCCCCGCTACCGCGGTTGCAACGATATGATCCGCAACGGCGCAACTCTGGTAGAAACCGCCGACGACGTGCTTCGCGCCATGGCTTTCGCCGCACCGGAAGCGCCCGAACCTCCTGCGTTCGCGCCGACGCTCGAATCCGCCGAGGACCAAGAACCCGACCCCGGCGAGATCGCGCAGGGACGCGATGCGATTAGCGAATTGCTAAGCCCGACGCCGGTGGAGGTTGACGAGCTTGTTCGCCAGTCTCATTTGACTCCCTCGGCGGTATTGACCATTTTGCTGGAGCTTGAGCTGGCGGGCCGTCTCGCGCGGCATCCTGGAAATCGGGTTTCCCTCATAGACTCATCGCCCTAGCTGGTCGGTTTCGCCGTTAAGCGGTGCCACGGAGTAGTAAGGAGTAGTAAACGCGCCATGGACGTCGTCGTCGTCGAATCGCCGGCCAAGGCCAAGACGATCAACAAGTATCTGGGCGAGGGTTACAAAGTTCTCGCCAGCTACGGCCACGTCCGCGATTTACCCTCCAAAGACGGCTCCGTGCGGCCCGACCAAAACTTCGCGATGACTTATGAGGTCGACGACCGCGCGAAGAAACATCTCGCCGAGATCGCTAGAGCTTTGAAGGGTGCGTCGCACCTTTATCTCGCGACCGACCCCGATCGCGAAGGCGAGGCAATTTCCTGGCATGTCCTGCAGGCACTGAAGAACCAGGGAGCCATCGATTCGATCGACGTCAAGCGCGTCGTCTTCTACGAGGTCACCAAGCGCGCCGTGATCGAGGCCATCACCAGCCCACGCGACATCGACATGAGCCTGGTCAACGCGCAGCAAGCGCGCCGCGCGCTCGACTATCTCGTCGGCTTTACCTTGTCGCCAGTGCTTTGGCGCAAGCTCCCGGGTGCACGCTCGGCGGGCCGGGTACAATCCGTGGCGCTGCGGCTGGTGTGCGAACGCGAGCTCGAGATCGAGGCGTTCGTTACTGAGGAATACTGGACCATCGAGGTCGATTTCACGACCACAGACGGACCGGAGGCGGCAGCGTTTACAACGCGGCTGATCGTTCTCAACGGCGACAAACTCGACAAGTTCGACCTGCCCGACAAAGCCGCCGCCGACGCTGCGGTCGCGATCATATCTCGTGCATCGGGGTTCGCGGTCTCGGAAGTCGCGCGCAAGGAACAGCAGCGTAGACCGCCGCCGCCTTTCACCACTTCGACGTTGCAGCAGGAAGCATCGCGCAAGATTCGTTTGCGCCCACAACGTACGATGCAGGTAGCACAGCGGCTGTACGAAGGCATCGACATTGGCGGCGAGACGGTCGGGCTCATCACCTACATGCGGACCGATGGCGTACAGATCGCCGGCGAGGCAATCGCCGCTTGCCGCAGCATGATCGCCAACAAGTACAGCGGGGCATACCTGCCGGAGAAAGCACGAACTTATCGCTCGGCCGCCAAAAACGCACAGGAAGCTCATGAGGCGATCCGCCCGACCGATATCCGCCGCTCGCCTGGGCAGATGGCGCCATATCTCGACGGCGACCAGCAGCGTCTCTACGAGTTGATCTGGAAACGTACCCTCGCCAGCCAGATGGCGAATGCGCGCATCGAGCGGGCAACCGTCGATATCACGGCCGCCGACGCCTCCTGCGTGCTGCGTGCGACCGGATCGATCACGCTGTTCGACGGTTTCCTCAAGGTTTATCGGGAAGGGCGCGACGACCAGCCGGAGAGCGATGACGACCGCTCGCTGCCCAACATTTCACCGGGACAGGTTCTCATTCGCGGCGACGTTACGCCGAGCCAACACTTCACCGAACCGCCGCCCCGTTTCTCGGAAGCGACTCTGGTCAGGCGGCTCGAAGAGCTCGGGATCGGACGCCCTTCGACTTACGCCAGCACCCTCGCAGTCCTCCAGGACCGGGATTATGTCCGCCTCGAGAGAGGACGCTTTGTCCCCGAAGACCGCGGTCAACTGGTCACCGCTTTCCTGGTCGGCTTTTTCGAACGCTATGTCGAATACGGTTTCACGGCCGAGCTTGAGGATCAACTCGATGAAATCTCCGCCGGGCAGGTCGACTGGACCGATGTGCTTGATCGGTTTTGGACTGCGTTCAAACCCGCGGTCGACGGGATCGACGAGTTGCGCGTACGTGAGGTTCTCGACGCGTTGAACGACATTCTCGCGCCCCACGTCTTCCCACCTGCGGAGGGCACGACCGATCCCCGTGCCTGCACCAGTTGTGCCGATGGCCGTCTCAGCCTGAAGATCGGCCGCCACGGGGCCTTCGTGGGCTGCTCCAACTATCCCGATTGTCGTTACACCAGGCGTCTCTCGGCTACACGGCTCGGCGGCGAGACCGATATTGCGGCCGACGGTCCGGTTACGCTCGGCAAGGATCCCGAGAGCGATCTCGCGGTGACTCTGCGCAAGGGTCCCTTCGGCTACTACGTCCAACTCGGGGAGACCGAGGTAGACGGGAAACCCAAGCGGGTCGCGTTGCCCAAGGGCATCTCTGCGACCGAGCTCACCATCGACACCGCCCTCGGCCTGCTGGCGCTGCCGCGCGAAGTTGGTGCGCATCCCGAAACCGGCCACAAGATCACTGCGGGAATCGGCCGCTATGGCCCATTCCTGCGCCACGACGGATCCTATGTCTCGATCCCGGCCGACGACGATGTCGTGACGATCGGACTCAATCGGGCGGTTTCGTTGCTCGCTGAACCGCGCCGCGGGCGGCGCCAATACCAGGTTCTCAGATCCCTAGGCGAGCATCCGGATGGCGGCGAAATCTCCGTTAAGAACGGCCGCTACGGGCCGTACGTCACGCATAAGGGGATCAATGCCACGTTGCCGGCGGGCTGCGAACCCGACGCATTAACGGTCGACGAGGCAATCGCGCTGCTGCGAACGAAGGCGGCCAAGGGAAAAAGACCCAAGCGCACCAAGCGCAAGAGCAAGGCGGCGGCCAAATCGGCCAAGGACACGGCGCCGAAAGCGGCCGCCGAGTAAGGCAACGGCGTTGGCGAAGCCGAAACGCGCGACCCCGCTACCCGACAAGCAACAGCTTCTCCGATACATCGAAGAGCAGGGCGGGCGCGTTAACAAGCGCGAGATCGCACGCGCCTTCGGCCTCAAAGGTGCGGTGCGCGATGCCCTGAAGTCGATGTTGCGGGAGCTTGCCGACGAAGGCGCCGTCGCCAGGGGTCGTCGGCGTAGCTTCGAAGCGGCCAACGGGCTTCCTTCGGTCAGCGTGATCGAGGTCAGCGAGATCGATGTCGAGGGTGGCGAGGTTTTCGCGCGTCCCACGCGATGGCCGGCCGCCGCATCGCCACCACGAATCAGGATCCTACACGGTCGCGGTCGTACCGGCGCACCAGCGATCGGCGAGCGCATCCTGGCCCGGCTGACACTGGTTGGACCCGACCTCTATCACGCCGAACCAATACGCCGGCTCGGATCGCAGGCGAGTGAGATCATCGGCGTTTACCAAATCGCCGGCAAGCAGCCGCGCCTGATCCCGTCGGATCGCCGGATCCGAAACGAGTTCCTCCTCGACGGCGGCGTTGACGCCGCCCTCAAGCCCGGCGAACTGGTCGCGGCGGAGGTCCTCCCCGGACGGCATCGCGGACTTGGCCGGGCGCGGTTGAAGCAGCGCATCGGTCACATCGATGATCCTCGCTCTTTCAGCCTCATCAGCATCCACGCGCAGGGCATCCCGATCGAGTTTTCGGCAGCGGCGCTTGAGGAAGCGGCAAGCGCTGCGGCAGCGCCGTTCGATAGCGCCGGGCGCGTTGATCTCCGAGGGCTGCCGCTGGTAACGATCGACCCATCCGATGCGCGCGACTTCGACGACGCGGTCTGGGCGGAACCTGATCCGGACTCCAGCAACCAGGGTGGCTGGCACATCGTCGTCGCGATCGCCGACGTCGCGCATTACGTACGGTCGGGCACCGCACTCGACGACGACGCTCGGGCTCGCGGCAACTCGGTCTATTTTCCGGATCGCATGGTCCCGATGCTGCCGGACGCGCTCGCGACAGCGGCTTGTACGCTGAGCCCGCATGAGGACCGGCCTTGTATCGCGGCCCATCTGTGGCTGGATGCCGCCGGCCACATGCGCAGCCACCGGTTCGAGCGGAGCGTCATGCGCTCCGCCGCGCGGTTGACCTACGCCCAGGCTCAAGCCGCGATCGACGGAACCACGGACGAGGTAACCGCACCGTTGCTGGAAACCGCGCTTCGTCCCTTATTCGCCGCCTACGCCGCGTGCAAATCGGGGCGCGATCGGCGTCAGCCACTCGCCATCGACCTGCCGGAGCGTCGGGTGGTGCTCGACGATACCGGTCACGTGGCATCGATTTCGGGCCAACCCCGCTACGACAGCCATCGCTTGATCGAGGAATTCATGATCGCCGCCAACGTTGCGGCGGCCCGGACTCTCGAATCGTCCAAGCTCCTTTGCATGTACCGTGTACATGACGTCCCTGATCCGGAGAAGCTGGAAGCGCTGCGCGATTTGCTCGGCCAGATCGGTCTGAAGCTTTCGCGCGCGCAGGCGGTCCGACCGCAACATTTCAACGCGATCCTCGACAGAGTCGCGGGGACGCCCGACGAAAAGCTGGTCAATGAGGTGGTGTTGCGCGCGCAAGCGCGCGCCATCTACAGCCCGACCAATATCGGCCATTACGGCCTGAATCTCCGATGCTACGCGCACTTCACGTCGCCGATCCGGCGCTACGCGGACCTGCTCGTCCACCGCGCCTTGATCTCCGCGCTCGGGTTGGGCGCGGGCGGCCTCGGTTCCGAACGCGAAGGCTTCGCCGAGATCGCCGAGCAGATCACGGCGACCGAGCGTCGCGCCGACGCGGCAGAACGCGATGCCACCGACCGCTACGTCGCGGCCTTCCTCGCCGACCGTGCCGGTGCCGAGTTCGCGGGACATATCACCGGCGTTTCACGTTTCGGCCTTTTTGTCGGGCTCGAAGCCAATGGCGTCGACGGCCTCGTGCCGATACGCAGTCTCGATGACTACTACATCCACGACGAAGCGCACCACGCCCTTGTCGGTCGCCATTCGGGGCAGATCTACCGTCTCGGCGATCCGGTTCGGGTGCGCTTGGAGGAGGTCGACATCGTGACCGGCTCGTTGTCTCTTGTACTCCTCGCACACGAAGGGCCGCCCGCGCCGCCGTCGCATGTCTCAGCGAGGCTTTCGCGCAAGCTCAAGAGAAGCCACAAGTCGCGGCGGCGTTGATTCCGGTTACCAATGCTGGACAAGGATAGGTCCGCGCGGGCAGTTTAGGGCGATGTCCGCCCCGCCCGCGTCAAAGCCTGTAAAGGGCTATGCCCGTCCCAAGGATGCGGCGACACTCGTTCTCGTGCGGCGCTCGCGCGGCGGCGCCGAGATCCTTATGGGCCGGCGCAAACAGAATCACGTCTTCATGCCGAACGTTTTCGTCTTTCCCGGCGGACGCGTGGACAACGCGGACGCGCGAATCCGCACGGCGACGGAGCTGCGCGACGAGATTCGCGATCGTCTAATCAAAAGCTGCTCCGAGCGCCGCGCCCGCACGCTGGCTTTGAGCGCGATCCGCGAAACCGCCGAAGAAACGGGACTCTTGTTTGGCATCCGCGCCGATATCAAGCAGAAGGAAAACGTTGCCGCAGCATGGCGGGCGTTCTCACAAGCCGGCCTGGCACCGGCGCTCGACACCCTCGACTACGTCGCGCGCGCTATTACACCGCCGGGAAATCCGCGCCGTTTTCATGCCCGGTTCTTCTTCACCGACGGTTCGAAGGCGCACGGATCGCTGCATGGCGATGGGGAGTTGGCCGAGTTGGCCTGGATCCCGATTGACGGGGTCAAGGATTTGCCAACCGCCTGGATCACGCGCTTCGTTGCCAACGAGGTTAAACAACGGCTCGACGGTCACTCCGCGCAGGACCGGCCGATCCCGGTAATCAAGTTCCGCCAGATCGTCGAGTATGACTGACCGTATCGGCGGACCCCGCACCGCTTGATCGGAAAGCCGCCATCAAACGCGATCAGATCCTGAGCCTTGCGGCTGTGATCGCGAGCATCAGCATCGTCGGTATGACGTTCGGGATTACCTCGCCGCTGCTGTCGGTGCTCCTCGAACGGCAGGGCTACAGCTATACGATGATCAGCCTCAACACCGCGATGGCGGCCGCAGGCACGATCGCCTTCGCGCCGCTATTGCCGGCGCTCGTGCGCCGCTTTGGAACCGCCAACATATTGCTGACATCGATCGCGATGATTCTGCTTTCGCTGGCGCTGCTACCGGTCTTCCCAAACATCTGGGTCTGGTTCGCGCTCCGGTTCGTCTATGGCATGGGCGGCGGTGCGCTTTTCATTCTCAGCGAAACCTGGATCAATCAGATCGTTACCGACGCTCAGCGGGGGCGAGTATTGGGCCTCTACGTCACGATCCTTTCGCTCGGTATCGCGGTCGGCCCGATTCTACTTACTCTTGTCGGCACCGTAGGGTCGGCGCCGTTTATCTTCGGCGTGACGGTCGTCGCCTTGGGCGCGATTCCGGTCGTGCTCGCGCGCCGCAGCGCACCGCCTGTGACCGCGCGCTCGTCATCCTTTGTGCTCCGCTACATCCGCATCGCTCCTTCGGGGACGCTTGCCGGCCTGGTCCTGGGTATGATCGAAAGCACGGCGCTCTATTTGTTGCCGCTTTACGCTCTGCGGCGCGGTCTCGAGGGCGATACCGCGATTCTCCCGGTGACGGCGTTCGCTGCCGGGGCGATTGTCATTCCGCTGTTTTTCGGCTGGCTGGCCGATCGAATCGACCGCCACATGGTCCTTGCAGCGGCAGCGGCCGCCGCTGGGCTCTCGGTCGCAACCTATCTCCTGGTATCGGTGGGATCGGCTTGGTTCTGGATTGCGACGTTCATTTGGGGCGGCTCGGCGACAGCGATTTATTCGGTCGGCCTCACGTTGCTCGGACAACGCTTCACGGGCGCGGATCTGGTCGTCGCCAGCGCGTTGCTGGTTTCGATGTACTCGGTTGGATCGCTCACCGGTCCGATCCTGACCGGCGCTGCGATGGATGCCTGGAGTGTCAACGCATTCCCGATTTTCGCGGCCACGGTCGGCATCGCCTACGGGGCGCTGGTGATGATCAGGCGCCTGGGGCGCCACGCAACCGACGCTACCGGTCGGTAGTGGGTTGACTCACTACCGACCCATTGACGCTATGGAAACGCAGAAAACACGATGCGGCGTGCCGGAGAGGCTAGGGATCGCCCAACAACTGAAGCAACTGTCCCGTTCGCGCTCGTAATATTTCGAAGGCTGAGCTGCCTCTGGCAAGGGCTCCGCGAGCATTCCAGAAAGGCCCTTGCCGAGCGCCATCAAGAACTCAAAGTAGGCGTCTAAGTCCTCCGGCTTCACGCTTAAGACCATCTCCTTGGGTGATAGCGGATGCATTGTCAGAGTAAATGGGCTTGAGCCAGGAAGTAGGCTCTCGTAGCCTCCCGCGATGCACAATCCTTTTCGTTATTTCTACAGTTCGCCTGAGGTAATCCGCAGCGCGGTGATGCTGTATGTCCGTTACCCCTTGTCGCTGAGACAGGTCGAAGATCTCCTGTTCGAGCGCGGCATCGACATCTGCCATGAGACCGTGCGGTACTGGTCGAACCGCTTTGGCCCATTGTTTGCCGCGGAGATCCGGAAACGCCGTGTTCACCGTGGATCCTATTCGCTGTGGCGCGCTGGCATCTTGATGAGGTGTTCGTCCGCCTCAACGGCGAGACACATTACCTATGGCGTGCCGTTGACCATGAAGGGGAGGTGCTAGAGCATTATCTGGTCACTTGTGGTCATATCCTGCGGCGGCGAAGTAGTTTTGGCACTCGGCCGAGGTGAAGATGTCTGTGGCTTGGGCGATGGCCTCCCAGAGTTCTGTGGCTTGTGCGGGCGGCCCGGCGCTTGAGGTAGGCCTTGAACTTGGAGAAGGCCATCTCGATCGGGTTGAAGTCGGGGCTGTAGGGCGGCAGGAAGCGCAGCTGGGCTCCGGCTCTGCGAATGGCGTCACGGACGCCGGCGCTGCGGTGGGCGGGGAGGTTGTCCATCACCACGATGTCGCCGGGCTTGAGGGTCGACACCAGCACCTGTTCGATGTAGGCCCGGAAGGCGGCCCCATGCATGGCGCCGTCGAGCACCATGGGGGCCGTCATCCCGCTCAGCCTCAGTGCGCCGACGAAGGTGGTGGTCTTCCAGTGTCCGTGCGGGATCGGTGCCCGGCAACGGTGTCCGCGCGGCCCGGCCGCAGCGTCGCGCCATCTTGGTGGAGGCGCCGGTCTCGTCGACGAAGACGAGCCTTTCAGGGTCGAGATCGGGCTGGGTTTCGAACCAGGATCGCCGGCGCCGCAGCACGTCAGCTCGCTGCTGCTCGCTGGCGTGAGCGGTTTTTTTTGAAGGTGATGCCCCGGCGGTGAAAAAAGCGCCACACCGTGCTCTGCGACACCCGCACCCCGTGCTCGCTCTCCAGATGAGAGGCGATCTCCGCCAGGGTCATGTCCGGGGTCTCTTCGACCAGCGCCAGAACCACCGCAGCGCGTGCTTCGATCCGGTGCGAGCGGTTGTCGCCGCCTTGCGCTCTGGGCCGGTAGCTGCCCGTTCGACGCCACGCCCCTACCCACTTGATCGCCGTAGACGGGGCGATCCCGAAGCGCTTTGCCGCTCCCCGTCGCGACATCCCGCCATCCACCGCCACCACCACCCGGCGACGCAAATCATTCGAAAGAGGTTGCGTCATGCAGGCTGGCCTCCTTCACCAGCCCGTATCTTGAATCGCAGATACAACCAATTGAAAATACAAAAGATTCTGTCAGATCGAAAAATGCTCTAGAGGTTTTTGCCACGAAACGACGGGATCGCAGGGCTGCGCTCAGGTTTCTGAAACGCGCGATGAAGCGTTATGGCCGGCCGGCTTCGATCGTCACGGACGGGCTTCCGTCCTACCGGGCTGCGATGACTGTGACCGGCAATGCGACCGCCCGGACCTGCGGTCGTTGGCTTAACAACCGGGCCGAGAACTCGTACCAGCCGTTCCGACGACGGGAAGGGGCAATAGCCAAGTTCAGGGACGTAAAGACCCTGCAGAAATTCGCCGCCGTCCACGCCTCGATCCACAACCAATTCAACCACGAACGCCATCTCAACCGCCGCAACATTTTCAAACGAGCCCGGGCCGCCGCCTCGGCCGAGTGGCGTCAATTGGCAGCCTGAGGCCGTTTGATTGTAGGTTCTACAAGTCCTGTCCAGTTAGTCTGACAATGCCCGGTGCCGTTCGATGAGATCTCACCGCCGGCAAAATCCGCCTCGACGCGCCGCTTACAACAGGATGGAAATTCGATCTTCGTAAAGGTACAATCCGTCACCGCCAAACTCCTGCGTTCGATACAATCTATCCAATTGAATCATAACGCAGATTCAGGGTTTGGCGGTAACCTTTCGTGACTCTTTCGGGCTAGACGGTCACGGGCAATTGCTCTGGCAAACCACGCGGGAGTCGTGAGAGAGTGAGGGTTGAAGGATCGAACGAGCCGGTCCGGCGGTGGCGGCCGTTCAGGTCCGCGAGCATCGCCCGGGGAGGGTCATGAAAGCCAACTGGGTCGTCGTGCTGGCGCCGCCATTCCTGGTGTGCATGACGCTGCTTTTCGGCACCCAGTACGTATTTCTGCAATTGGGTTTCTTTCGCGACCTCGGCATCGGCCAGGTGGGCACCGAGCTAGAGCTCTTCAACTACATGCGCGCCTTCACCGAGCCGTTCTTCCTCAACGCGCTCAAGTTGAACTTCATCCTGGCGGTCTTCGTCGTCGCCATCACCCTGATCGTCGCCTATCCCATCGCCTATATCGTCGCGCGTATGAGCCCGAAATGGGCCATCGTATTCCTGACCGCGATGGTGGTGTCCTCGTTCGTCTCGATCGTCATTAAGGTGTTGGGCATCATCATAATCTTCGGCGCCAATGGGCCGGTGAACCGGTTCCTGCTGTGGACCGGGATCGTCGACGAGCACATCATCGTCATCGGCACCAAGTCGGGCGTTGTCATGGGGCTCACTCACCTCGGCATTGCCTTCATGGTGATGATGCTGTTCAGCGTCATTCAAACCATTCCCCGGTCATTGGAGGAGGCTGCGGAGATTCACGGAGCGAGCCGCTGGCGCGTATTTTGGCGCGTCGTCATTCCGCTCAGCATGCCGGGCGTGGTGAGTGCGTCGCTGCTGCTCTTCAACATCGCCATGGGAGCGTTCGTGTCCGCGGTCCTGCTCGGCGGCGGCAAGGTGATGACCCTGCCGGTCGTGATTCAACGAACCATCCTGCTCTACACGGAATACGGTATGGCTGCCGCGCTCTCGGGCATGCTCATGCTGTTCGTCTTTGCCGTTAACATCGTGTCCGTCATCGCGGTGACGCGCATGCGTGCGGCGAGGTTTGCGGTCACATGACGGGGCGGCAGCTCATCGGCGACGGCTCGCCATCCGGACTTCGCGCCGGGTTGCCTGCCCGGCTGCGGCGCACGCGCATCGACAAATGGCCACGGCGCCTTGGTGCCATCATCTGGATGATCCTCGGCTACACCTTCATTTTCTCGCCGATCGTCGTCGTGGCTGGATCGTCTTTCGACGGAACGGGTCTCGAGTTCAGCGCGGGCAGCGCGTTCCTCAACTTCCCACCCAAGAACTTCACATTCGAATGGTACACACGCATCTCGGGCTCGCTCTACAACGCGCTGTGGATCAGCTTCGGTATGGCCTCCATCGCGGCGGTCTGCGGCATCATTCTCGGCGTGCCAGCGGCGCTCGCCCTCATCCGTGGACAGTTTCCTGGGCGAATCATCCTCGGCACGCTGTTCCGGGCGCCACTGCAGATCCCGTTCATCGTCATCGGGTTGGCGTTTCTGCAAGCTTACTACGAGGTGGGCGCGCTGATCGGGCTGCAGCTTCGCGCTACCTTTACCGGTCTCGTCATCGGGCACGTCTTTGTCGCGACACCCTATGTCGTCGGCTCGGTCGGTGCCGTTCTGCAACGCTTCGATATTTCGCTGGAGGAAGTGGCCCTGAGCCTTGGCGCCAGCCGCTGGCGCACGTTCCTGCGGGTGACCCTGCCGACGATCATGCCCGGCGTTCTCGCCGGCGGCATCTATGCGTTTCTGGTGTCGTTCGGGGATGTGACGATCTCGCTCTTCCTTACCGGGCCCAATATTAATCCGCTGCCGGTCGAGATCTTCTTCGCGCTCGACCGTGAGTTCGACCCCACCATTCCGGCGATGGCGACGATCGTTATTGTCGGCTCCGGCCTGCTTCTCTACCTCATCCAGCGTTTGGTCGGCATCGACATCCTGCTGCGCGGTGGCGGCAGCGGATAATCCCAGAGCGCTATTCGATCACTTGGAAACGATTGCGGAATTCCAATCGTAGGTGATCAACCACAGAGGCACAGAGGCACCGAGAGATCGTGCTTCTGGGCCTTCTGTTGCTCAGAAATGGCTGTCGCTTGAAATATGGCACGATTGTTATGTTTTGATGGGGCGCCTAGCGCCCCGACAAAATACCCACATCGACAAGCTGTAAACATCGACAAGTGGTTTATCGGTCGTTCCGATTGGCGAGATGGCCTCTGTGTCTCTGCGCGTCTGTGGTCAATAAATCTCTGCGTACCGGCAGCTATGCCGTCAAGTAGTCGAGCAGCTGGTTCTGGAAGTAGTGGACGTTCTCCTCCCAGACCGGCGAGAACCTGACCTCATCCGCCGCGGGCGAGCGCCGGGCGATCTGCTGTGATTCCCAGATACGCATGTCCTGATTGCGCAGGCCGTCACGCGCATCGGGCGAGCGCGACTCGCCGAGCCAGCGGTCGAGATTCAGCTTGCGACCGGCTTCGTACTCGGGATCGGTGGCGGCATCACCGACGAAGAAGAAGGCCATGCGCGCGACCGAACGGTCGGACGCGAGGGGCTCGGTGATGACCGATCCGATGTTGTCCCGCACCACGGTGATCTCGACGTTGGGCAGCACCAGATTGGGGGCAGTGACCCGTTCGGAGCCGTCTGGGAACGGGATCATCGGCAGGTTCGACTCGCGCTTCGGATACGGCGGTGCTTTCTTGGAATCCCGCTTGAGGCTCATCACCGCACCCTTCTGCAGGGAAGCGGACCAGGGCTTGCGGGTTTTCATGTCGAGGTCGTCCGTCACCTTCGTGTAGATCGGGTAGTGGGCCCACATGTGGTGATAGTTTTCCCAATTGTCGTTGGACATCTTCCAGTTGGCCTGGAATTCCCAGTCGACCCGCTCCGCCACGCGCGTGGCGCCGAGATCGGCGCCGTTCATCAGCTCCGTCAGAGGCTGCATGTGCTCCTCGATCGGCGGGGCATTGCCGTCGAGGTTGACGAAGATCCAGTGGTGCCACACGGCGCAGGGCGCGGAAACCAGGCCCATCGATTCCCGGTCCAGAAACCCTTCCTCCAGGCCGCTTTTGCTGCCGTCGAAATAGGGTGCCGCAATGAGCTTGCCGTCGAGATCATACGCCCACGCGTGGTAGGGGCACTGAAGCTGCTTGGCTTTCTTGCACGGCTCCGTCAGCACCATCGCCGCGCGGTGGCGGCAGACATTGTGGAACGCCTTGATCTCGTTTGTACTCGTGCGAACCAGGATGATGGGCAGGCCGGCGACGGTGATCGGCATGGCATCGCCAGGGTCCGGGATGTCGCAGGTGTACGCGACCCCCATCCAGGTGCGGGCGAAGTATTTCCGCTGTTCGAGCCGGAAGAATTCCTCGGCGGTGTAGGCGATGGCGGGCAGACCGCGGGCTTCAGCGATCGGCCGGCGCACGGCCGCGATCGTCTCATCGCCCAGAAGTTCTTCAGCAGTGCGGATCATCGAGAGTCCCTCCCGTGAAACGTGGACCGTGATCAGGGCACAGGCAAGAGTACGCCGATCGCCAGGACGGGGGTAGTGGAAACCTTGAGAACGTCTCAAAGCGGAGGGCTGAGCGTGCTCCAGCTTGATTCGCGCTCATAAGCACGGCCCGCCCGGAACAGGGTCGCTTCGTCGTGCGGCCGGCCGATCAGCTGGAACCCGACGGGTACGCCGTTATGGTCCAGCCCGGCCGGCAGGCTCAACGCGGGCAGATGGAATGCGTTGATCGGCCGTGTGCAATGGCTCACACGCGCCGAGAGCTCCAGAAAGTCAGAACGTTCGCCTGGATCGGACTCGGTGATCGTCGGAACCGGGATCGGTACGACGGGCGCATGAAGCATGTCGGCGTGGTCGAACACCGCGGCCGAGAATTCCGCGAGCAAAGTATCGCATTGCTCCAGCGCATCCGTGTAGCCCTTGGCCGGGATGTCGAGGCCAGGGGCCATTCGCTCGCGCGTCCATGTTGTGTAGTCGTCCGGGCGCTCGCGAAGCCATTCCTTGTGAAACCGCGCGGCTTCGGTCTGAAAAACAATCCGATGCATTTCCAAGACCTGATTGAGCGATTCGGGCATCCGTACCGGCACGATGTCGGCGCCCGCTTCCCGCAACGCTGCAAGGCTCGCATCCAGATGTTGCCGGATTTCCTCATCCACGTGGTCGTACAAGTAGTCCTCGGAGGTGGCGACGCGGAGTCCCTTCGCGCCTTCCTCGATGCCGGCAAGGTAATCGGGAACCGGGTCGGTGATCGTCGTTGGATCGTTCGGGTCGTGCCCGGCGATAATACCGAGAAATAGCGCGCTGTCGGTCACGGTTCGCGTCACGGCGCCGACATGATCCCACGAAGGCGAGAGCGGCATGGCACCGTAACGGCTCACTCGGCCGTAGGTAGGCATGATGCCGACCACCCCGCAGCATGAGGCCGGGACGCGGATCGATCCGCCGGTGTCCGACGCCAGCGCACTGGCGACCAGCCGCGCCGCCACGGCGGAGGCCGGGCCGCTCGACGATCCGCCGGTCCCGTGGTCGGTGTTCCAGGGATTGCAGGGCGTTCCGGTAATCGGGTTATGGCCGAACACAGGCGCGCCGGTCGCGAACTCCGTCATGTTGAGACGCGCGATGTCGAGCGCGCCGGCGGCATCGAGCCGCTCGAGGACATGCGCCGTGTGGTCAGGCCTGTGATTCGCGAGTATGCGGGAGCCGCAGGCACTGATCCGTCCCTCACGATAGAACATGTCCTTGTGGGCGAGCGGGACGCCATGAAGCGGCCCCCGAATTCGCCCTGCCGCAAATTCTTCGTCGGCCCGTTCGGCGTCGGCCAGGGCGGCGTCGGGCTCGCACCGGACGACGGAGCAATGGTCCCGGCCCAGTGTGGCAATCCGGTCCAGGCACACGCGGGTCACCTCGGTCGAATTCAGTCGGCCGCTGGCGATCTGGGCCGCGACCTCTGTCAGGCTCAGGCTGGCAATCTCATCGTCTTTCATGGCCGATCACCCGGCGGATCAAAGTTATTCCCGCGCATTCTTGCGTACGTAGGGGAATGCCCTGATAATTCAAAGGCGCCGCCCCACGTAGGCCGCAAGAACATAACGCACTCACAAGGACGGCGCTGGCGGCGGCTATATGGGAGGAATCCATGATCCGTAAATCACTAGTCCGTTCGCTGCACCTGCTGGGAGCGGCGGTTATCGTATTTTCAGTGTTGTCCACGAGTAGTGCGGTTGCGCAGACGCGTTTCGATGGTGTCACGTTGACGGTGGCGACATTCCCGGGTGCCTGGCGCGAGGCGATCATCAAGGTGACGGGCGCGAAGTTCGAGGCACTGGGCGGCAAGCTCCAATGGACGCCCGGGTCCACCACCGAATTCCTCCAGCAGGCCATCGCGGCCCGCGGCGGCTACGTGTTTGACGTGGTCGAGGTCGTCGAGGACCTCTGGTCCAAGTGGATGGGTGGCGGCTTCGTTCAGAAGTGGGATCATTCCAAGCTTTCGAATCTGTCTCAGCTCGACTCGAAAATGTACGACGACTATCGGGTGGGGCATTGGATCGTCCTCCAGTCGATCATCTACAACGTTGACAAGTTCAAGGAGAACGGCATCCCGGCGCCGAAGAAGTTCTCTGACCTCATCCACCCCAAGCTGAAGAAGCGGGTCGTCTCCCGTGATTTCACCAACTTCACCGGCATCTATCCGGTGGTGGGCCTGGCCCATGATTTTGGAGGCAGCGAGGCGAACATCACGCCTGGCCTGGAGAAATTGAAGGAGATGGATCTTCATTCGTTCCTCGGCTTCAGCAGCCAGGGCCCGCAGCTCATGGAGGCGGGCGACGTCTGGGCCTCCATGCTGCACGCCGGATGGGGCGTGCGTCTCATCAAGGCGGGTCAGCCGGTGGCCGTCGTGCATCCGGAGGTCGCGGGTAAGAAGGGACTGCCGACGCTCGGCTACATTGCCTTGTCAAAGGCCTCGAAGAACAAGGAGGCGGCACACTGGCTGATGAATGAGCTGATCGGCGCTGAACAGCAAGAGGAATGGTACAACACCTCGGGTATCGTTCCGGTGAACAATACGACCTTGAAGAAGGTCTCCTCGAGTCCGGTGCGCGGCAAGGACGGCAACCCCGCCCTCATCCTGGATGCAGAGGAGCTCGCCAACGCTTATTACGTCGATTATTCGCACTACGACGTCAAGGCGTGGAACGAGGAGTTCAACAGGATCTTTTTCCAGTAGACACGACCTGCCGGATTTCTCTGGCACGGCCCGGGAGACATGCGTCTCCCGGGTTTTTCTTGGGTTTGGCGGATGGTGCGAGACGAGTGCTCGACCAACAGGCCCTGTCGCAGCGCGGAATATCCGCCGTCATCGGGTGTTTCTTCGATTGCGGGCGGGACGTGTCCGCCCGCAAGTGCATCGACACGGAAATCAGGGAGGTCGGCATGATCGCACGTGCCTGTCTAACCGCTGCCTTGGTGGTGGCGTTTTCTTCGGCGGCTTTTACCTTCCATTGTCCCGCGGACGTCAAGGCCATCGACGCCGCCATGGGTAAAGCCAATCTCAGCGCGTCCAAGCAGGCGGAAGCGAAAAAGCTTCGCGACGAGGGTGAAGCCCTGCACAACTCGGGCAAACACAAGCAATCGGTCGACAAGCTGGCGGCGGCCATGAGGGTCATTCTCAACAACCTGTAACGCCCACGAGCCCACCAACAGGTTTGGCGTCGACCACCCACCCCCTCACCCTCGGTCGCTATGCTCCCCACCCTCTCCCCCTCCCAGATTTGGGAGGGGGAGAGGGTGGGGAGGGGCAAAACCCCGACCCGGGTGAGGGGGTGGGTCGAACGTGGGTCTCACCTTTGACTCGTTGGTACAACCCTCCCGCTTCGTCGGCAGACCGCTGACGGGTGGGTCCCGTGCCGCGCCGGGAGTTGCTGGGCTGGGTGTGCCCGCCTTACCATCTCGCAAAGCGGCCAGACGGCTTTCGCCGCCGCATTCCTCATCTGGGAGTGAGAGCCGGAAAAAGCCACTTAATCAACGGGCTGTTAGCTGCTCCATCAGCTGACGCTCCGAGCTGATTGAATAAAACGCCTGCAACAGTAACGCTCGAAGAAGCTTCTCCGGCGGGATCGATGGGCGACCCATGTGGGAATAAAGCGTCTCGAACTCCGAAGATAGAGACCCCAATACGTCGTTCACGATCTCACGGATCAGACGCAGCGGATGATCATCCGGAACACGCTCTTCTAGTCTAGGTCTACGTAGCTGAATAAATTGCCACTGCTTTGATCTCTGTCTGACGTCAGCCGATAGAGCCAGACAAATAGCAACCGATCGATGTCGTAAAGCCGGAGACGGGTTGGAGCCAAACGGTGCAGCACATGGACCTGGTGCCTTAAGGCCAGGATTTCTGCTTCAAGCTCTGAGCGAGACTTGAACAGCGTACCAAGGAACCACAGGAACAATTTCACGGGTTCGATCATCGGCCGCAATCATGGCACGATTCGGCCTCAGCGCACGATCTCAACGCCGGATGGAATTTTCGGTATGCACAGCCCGGTTCTGACATCCCGCGCGTCAGATCGCGAGGTAGTCCTGGACCACCTCGCTCTGCGAGACCTCCCCGCGCGTACCTTCCGCGACAAGCCGGCCCTTCTCCAGCACCACGCAGTAATCAGCCATCTTGAAAACCAGGGGCACGTTCTGTTCCACGATCACGATGGTCACGCCCTCGTTGCGGTTGATCTCACCCAGTGTCATCGCGATTTGTTGGACCAGCATCGGCATGATCCCGTCGGATGGTTCGTCGAGTAGCATCATCTTGGGATCGGTCATGAGCCCGCGGCCGATTGAGAGCATTTGCTGCTCGCCGCCGCTCAAGGTCCCCGCAGCCTGCCTGAGCCGTTCGCCGAGCCGCGGAAAGTAGTCCAACACCTCGTCGAGGCGGCTGCGTTTCGGGTGGCCGGAGGCGATCCGACCCATCTCCAAGTTCTCGCGCACCGTAAGTTGCGGAAATATGCCGCGTCCCTGAACCACGGTGGTGATGCCGAGCCTCGCCCGTTCATGCGGCACTAGCTTGGTGATGTCCCGACCGTGAAAAAGGATGGAACCGGCGGTCGGAATAATTAAGCCGGCCAGGCAACGGATCAATGTCGTCTTGCCCATCCCATTGCGTCCCAGGACGCCGAGAATTCCACCCTCCTTCACCTGCAGCGAGAGCTCCCGCAGCACGGTGATGCTGCCGTATCCGGCAGTTATGTCTTTGACGTCGAGCGTCATTCCTGTTCGCCCAGATAGACCTCGCGCACCTCTTTGTTTGCGGCGATCTCCTCGAAGGAGCCCTCCATCAGCACCCGGCCCAGATGCAGGACGGTAACCGGTGAACGAAGGTCGCGTATAAAGTTGATGTCGTGTTCGATGATGATTGCAGACAGGTTCAAATCTCGAACCAGGCGCCGCACCAGTTCCCCCGTCGAGTGGGTTTCCTCCGCGGTCATACCCGCCGTTGGCTCGTCGAGCAGCAGGAGCTCAGCTTGGTTCGCGAGCAGCATACCGATCTCCAGCCATTGCCGCTGGCCGTGTGACAGCGAACCGACGGGTTGGTCGACCACCTCTGAAAGGCGGACCAGATCGAGGGTCTCAAGTACCCGAGCGCGCCGCTCGCGGACCGGGCAGTTGCGGGCCAGGACCGCGAGCTCGATGTTCGCGTAAACTAAAAGATTGGAAAATACCGTGGGTGTCTGGAACTTCCGCACAATGCCCATCCGCGCAATCCGGTGGACTGGGAGGCCTGCGATGTTCCCACCCTTGAACCATATAGTCCCCGCAGACGGCGTCTCATGCCCAGAGACCATGCTGATAAAAGTGGTCTTGCCGGCGCCATTCGGTCCGATGATGCAGCGCAATTCGCCAGCCTCAATGGTAAAGTCGATGTCGTCATTGGCGACGAGGCCTCGGAACGACTTCGTGAGTTTCTCTGTACGCAATAGCTCAGCCATTTCGACCGGCCTCGTCGCTCCGCAGTGTGTTTGACCGGCTCAAGGCGCCGGCCACGCCGCCTCGGAAGTAGATGATCACCGCGACGAAGATGAGCCCCACGAAAAGCTGCCAATACTTCGGAGCCAGAGCGCTCAAGTAATTGGACAGCGAGGCGACAACGATGGCGGCGAGCAAAGGCCCGAGCAGGCTAGCCCGCCCGCCGATCGCCACCCACACCACCACGGAGGTCGAGAACAGAACACCCCCGAGCGACGGCGAGACGAAGCCCGCATGGCTACCGTAGAGGGCCCCGGCGAAGCTTGCCAACGCGCCCGATATGACAAAGGTGGCGGTCTTGTAAAGCGGGGTGTCGAAGCCGAGCGAAGTGACCCGGTCTTCGTTCTCACGGATGCCGACTAAGACCTTGCCGAATTTGGAGGCCACGAGCCAGCGAAGTAGAATGTAAATGATCGCGACGATGCACAGAATGAAGTAGAACATTGGCGCGTCGTCGGACAGCGAAATGTCCGTCCCTGAGCCAAATGTCAGCGACATGCGTGGAATGTACATGCCGTTCCAGCCGCCGGTCCATTGCGATTGGCTGACGGCAACCTGCTCGACGATGATTGAAATGGCCAGCGTCACCACCACGAAATATGTAGCGCGGACCCCAGCTCGGAACAAAAAATACCCGAGAATAGCGGCGAGCAGCGCACCGACGGCGGGTGCGATGATCAACCCCATGTAAGCAGGATTCATGAATTCGACATACTTGAAGCAAATTCCGATGGCATAACCGCCGATGGCGAAGAAACCAGCCTGGCCGATGCTGAGGATGCCGCCGAAGCCCCACAAGAGAGCGAGCGACATGGCCATCAGCCCGTACAGCATGTACTGCGGAAGGATGTAAATGGAATAACCGGAGACGAAGATCGGTAGCACCGCAAATGCCACGAGGACGACGATCGCAAGCCCACTTTCCGAAGCACCGAGGCGGCGTGCGGTTCGCAGAGCGGCCGCAGGTTGAATGGCGGTCATGACTTGGTCCCCGAGGTCAAGATTCCTAGCGGCCGGAAGCGGAGCACGAGGATCGCCAGGGCGAAGACGATGGTCTGGGCGAAGGTCTGCGTGGAAAAGATCGCGAAAAAGGTCTCCGACCCGCCGATGATGAAACTCCCGATCAATGTGCCGCCGAGGATCTGGCCGATACCTCCGACGATCACGACGAAGAAGGCACGCACCAGGAACACCATGCCGATGTAAGGGTCGATGCTCAGCATCGGGCAAATGAGCGCGCCCGCCAGCCCCGCCAGGAACGAACCGGATACGAATACCAGCTTATAGGTGCGGCCGATGTCGAGGCCGAGCAGGCTCGCCATCTCCCGGTTTTGCGTGAGCGCGCGAATTTTGATGCCGAGCGCCGTACGGTAAAACACCACGCCGATCGCGAGGATGAGGCCAAGCGCGATGAAGGCGAGCAGGGTCCGGTATGCGGGAACTTCCTGGAAGCCCAGGTCGAGCGAACCCGGCAGAGGGTTCGGAACGTTGTGGATGTCCGTCCCGAATACGATCTTGATCACCTCCGTGGTCACCAGGAAGAAACCCCACGTTATGAGCAGCGTATCGAACGGCTTGTCGTAAAAGTGACGGATGATGAAGTGCTCGAACGCCAGACCCACCAGGGCCACGCAGCTTGCCGCGAGCAATACGGCGATGCCGAAGGGAATGCCCGCCTCCATCGACGCCCAGGTGATATAAGCGCCGAGCGTCAGCATGGCGCCGTGACCCATATTGATCACGCCGATGAGCCCGAAGATGATGGCCAGCCCGAGCGACGCCAGCGCCAGGGTGAAAGTGAGCAAAGTAGCGTCGATCAGGACGCTGACCGCCGTGGAAAGCATGACCCTGTAAGGCTCCGCCAGTTGCGGTTTACAGAGCCTCACGGGCCCTCGCCGTCTCGCGGAAACGCGAGACGGCGAGGAACTCGATTCGTGAGGCCCTATCTTATTTCAGCGGATACTCGCACCGTCCGTCGAGTGGAATCGCTTCTGGTACCGAGAGGATTTCCTCGAACATATCGTTGACGCCGGTCCAACCCTCGCGCACCCGCATCAGGTAAGACGGCAGCACCAGCTGATGGTCGAGCTTGCGCATGGTCACGGCGCCCTGGGGCGCCTTGTCAAAGGTTAGATCCTCGAGTCCCTCGCGAATTGCGTCCGTGCTGACCTCGCCCTTTTTCTCGATCGCTAGGGCGGCCATGTGGGCCGCGTTGTACATGGCGACGCCGACCGTGTTCATCAGCGCGTCCTCGCCGAACTTGGCGCGGAAACTCTTGAGGAAGGCCCCGTTGTTCGGGTGATCGATCGACATGAAGTAGTCGAAGCTGACATAGGTTCCGGCCGAGGCCTTGGGGCCGAGGCCGGAGGTCACCACCTCCTCGTCATCCACGGTCCAGAGAGTGAAGTCTTTGTCCATGCCGGCGGCCACAAATTGCTGCCGGAAGTTCACCGTATCGCTGCCAGTCAGCGAGTGGAAAATAATGTCTGCGCCCGAATTGCGGATATCGCGGAGCACAGAGTCGTACTGCGGTGTGTTGAAGGGAATGTAGACCTCCGCGACAACCTCGCCGCCCAACTCGTCGATCTTCCGTTTGGTTACGAGGTTGGTGACCCGCGGCCACACGTAATCCGAACCGATCATGAAGAACTTCTTCCCGAACCTGTCCATCATGTACTGCATGAAGGGCCAAACTTGCTGCGTCGGCTCTGGTCCGAACATGAAGATGTTTTTATTGCACACCCCTGGGAAGTATTCGCCCTCCTGGCCCTCGTAGAATGTGGGGTAAAGCAGAATTTTATTGGCCTGCGTCGCCACCGGCGCCCCGGCTTGACGCTCGGCGCTGCTGAAGGTCCCGGCCAGGAAATCGACGCGTTCCTGCCGGATCAGGCGGTTGGCCTGCTCGACCACGATCCGCGGTTCGGTCCTTGAATCGCCGAGCACCACCTCCATCTGCCGGCCGAGAACGCCACCGCGGGCATTGATTTCATCCACGGCGAGCTCGAAACCCGAGGCGTGGGCACGGCCGTATACGGTCCACGCGCCGGTCAGCGGTGATATGACTCCAACCTTGATCGGTTCGGCGCTGCGCGCGCTGCGGATGATCGCCGGCGCGCCCAAGGTCGCAACAGCGCCAACAGCCATCCCCTTGAGAGCGGTACGGCGCGTTATCGCCACGGTCTTTCTAAGTTTCTGAGACGTCATGTTATGGTCCTCCCTTTTATCCGGTCTCCTAAGATGGGCGAGACCTTCCCGTGTGTTTTCTTCGCAAAGTTCCTTGGTTTAGCGCTCAGTACCAGCCCGGAGCGGAGTTGGCGCCCAGCATTTCGTTGTAAAGGTCGGTGCGCCGGTCGCGGAGCACCTGGTTGTACTCGTTCCAGTTCCGCTTGCGCCGCGCATCCGAGAGGTTCACGTCTGCGTAGATGATCTCTTCTTTGTCGGGGCTCGCCGGCCCGACAACCGGCCAGCCAGTATAGCTCACGATAATGCTCTGGCCGATGAAGGGCTGTTGTCGCTCGGTGCCAATGCGATCGGCCGCAGCAACGAAGAGCGAATTTGAGTGCGCGGCCGCCATGGCCAGGATGTTGGCCATGGCCTCGCGGTTCTCATCCTGGCCGGGGATCGGCACCCAATTGGTCGGAATGCAGACGATGTCAGCGCCCTGCAGAGCGCAGAGCCGGTAGCTCTCGGGGAACCAGCCATCGTAACAGATGAAGGTTCCAATCCGCCCGATCGGGGTCTTGAACACCGGAAAGCCCAGGTTGCCCGGCTCGAAGAACAGGTTTTCCTCATTCCACAGATGGACCTTCCGGAAAGTGCCCACGTAGCCGTGCGGACCAATCACGACGGAGGAGTTGTAGAGCGTATCGCCGTCGCGCTCATCGATGCCGGCGATGATATGAAGCCCGTGCTTGCTCGCGACGTCGGCCCAGGCTTGGCAGGTTGGACCTGCCGGAACCTCCTCGGAGAGCGCGGAGGCTTCCTCCCGCGTGTCGAAAACGTAGCCCGAGTTGCAGAGTTCGGGCAGCACGACCAGCGTGGCGCCTTTGCCCGCCGCCTCTTCGATCATCTCGACGCTGCGGCGGACGTTGCGGTCCTTTTCACCGACGATTGGCTCCATCTGGACGCAGGCGATCCTTACGGCGGCCTCGTCGCGACTCGCTTGTTCGCTCATTGGGATCGAGCCTCCCTCGAAGCGGCCATTACACTGGCCATCGTTCAATCTCTTGATTATGGTTCCATGAATCGCAGTTCACATCAATCAAGCAATAATAGCAGATTGTTGGGTGAAGCGCGGTGAAACAGGGGTCTATCGAGGTTTACCGACGACAGTTTCGATCGGGTGTTCAGCAAAGATGCGTTCACCAACATCGACGATAAACAAACGCTATTCTGCATAGTTTTTCCGTGCATTGAAACTTGGCGGCGCGCCCGGCGGACGCCAGGGCTTTCCGGATCGCGTGACCGACTCATTAACTTCCGGCGGGATGTTCACAAGCGGACCTTCGGCGGCATTGTCAGACTAACTGGAGAGGGCTTGTAGAACCTACAATCAAACGGCCTCAGGCTGCCAATTGACGCCACTCGGCCGAGGCGGCGGCCCGGGCTCGTTTGAAAATGTTGCGGCGGTTGAGATGGCGTTCGTGGTTGAATTGGTTGTGGATCGAGGCGTGGACGGCGGCGAATTTCTGCAGGGTCTTTACGTCCCTGAACTTGGCTATTGCCCCTTCCCGTCGTCGGAACGGCTGGTACGAGTTCTCGGCCCGGTTGTTAAGCCAACGACCGCAGGTCCGGGCGGTCGCATTGCCGATCACAGTCATCGCAGCCCGGTAGGACGGAAGCCCGTCCGTGACGATCGAAGCCGGCCGGCCATAACGCTTCATCGCGCGTTTCAGAAACCTGAGCGCAGCCCTGCGATCCCGCCGTTTCGTGGCAAAAACCTCTAGCACCTCCCCTTCATGGTCAACGGCACGCCATAGATAATGTGTCTCGTCGCGTTGATGCGGACGAACACCTCATCAAGATGCCAGCGCGCCACAGCGAATAGGATCCACGGTGAACACGGCGTTTCCGGATCTCCGCGGCAAACAATGGGCCAAAGCGGTTTCGCACGGTCTCATGGCAGATGTCGATGCCGCGCTCGAACAAGAGATCTTCGACCTGTCTCAGCGACAAGGGGTAACGGACATACAGCATCACCGCGCTGCGGATTACCTCAGGCGAACTGTAGAAATAACGAAAAGGATTGTGCATCGCGGGAGGCTACGAGAGCCTACTTCCTGGCTCAAGCCCATTTACTCTGACAATGCCACCGGTTCACATAAAGCGTTCTTGCCTTCCAGACCCGCGCGTAGCGCTCGAACACGGTCTCGGCGACGGCCTCGAAGAGCGTTCCGTCCGGCCGGGAGAGTGCGTCCTCGCGCCTCTGTCACGGCTATGGTCCCGGCGTCGCCAATGATTTTCCAGACGCGTTCTCCGCGATGCTGGCAGTGGACGAAGAATCGCTTCTTGCCCGAGTGCAGCACCCGGACGCCGAAGCCCCTGAGCTTGCCGTCGCGGATGTCGTAGGCGATTCTACGCGGCCTGAGCGCCTTGACGCGGGCCTCGGTGAGGGTGATTCTGGGCATGTATTTCTCCCGGTTGTGGTTGCAGCCGGGGAACAGACAGTTGCAGAATCCGTTCCCGGCCGGCTTTGACGGGAGAGAAAAACGACCCTTTATCAATGGGTTAGCACCGAAGGTGCGTTGCCATGGTGTAAGAGCGAGGTGCTCCACGCGGCATCCGGCGGGTAGGGCCGGGATGGTCAGGCTGCCACGGTGGGCAGCTTGATCGGGATATTCTCGCTCACCGGAGCGATCGATTCCGGCGTCATGTATCGCGCTCTCTAGACCGCCCATTCGACGTTCTGATCGACCAGGATGATGCCGATCAGTCGGGTGATGGCGTTTGATATGTCATTCAGATGGAGAGTTAAAACGGTGACCGGTAGTAGGGCAGTTTGCACTAGCAGCCGGTCGCTCAGCTTGACAGCCAATCGTATTCGCGTATCGTCCCGCGCAAGCAAGGCAAAAGACGACAGGTCTGACCGATGGCCAAACCAGCGACGCTGAAGATCAAAATGGTAAGCACCGCAGACACGGGCTACTACTACGTCACCAAGAAAAATCCGCGCACGCAGAACGAAAAGCTCTCGATGCGGAAATACGATCCGGTCGTGCGCAAGCACGTCCTGTTCAAGGAAGCCAGGATCAAATAGCGACGCGGCAGCACCGCGAGCAAGCCGGGCTCGTGCCCGGCTTTTTTGTGCCCGCAACTCTACACCCAAGCACGCTAGGTTCGTCGCATGCGTATCGGCATCGACCTCGGCGGCACCAAGATCGAAGCGATCGTCCTCGACGGCAATGGCGTCGAGCGCTTCCGTCGGCGCATCGCCACGCCGAGAGGATCCTATCGACAAACGATCGCCGCAATCGTCGCTCTGGTCGGCGCGGCCGAGGCCGAAATCGGCGCGACAGGTAGTGTCGGCATCGGTATCCCCGGTACCGTATCACCTGCCAGCGGTCTGATAAAAAATGCCAATTCCACCTGGCTCATCGGTCAACCGTTCGACCGCGATCTCGAAACCGCGCTGAAGCGCCCGGTGCGTTTGGCCAATGATGCCAACTGTTTGGCGCTTTCCGAAGCGACCGACGGCGCCGGCGCCGGCGCAACGAGCGTCTTTGCAGCGGTCTTGGGTACCGGTGTTGGCGGCGGCCTCGTGGTCGATAGGCAACTCATCGGCGGTGCCAACGCGATTGCCGGTGAATGGGGCCACAATCCGCTGCCCTGGACCGATGCCGATGAAGTCGACGCAGCAGCTTGTTGGTGCGGCAAACGCGGTTGCATCGAGACTTACCTGTCTGGCCCGGCGCTCGAAAACGCCTGGCGCGCCATGGGACGCCCTGGACTTGCAGCGCCGGAGATCGTTGAGATGACAGCGCACGATCAACAGGCCGAAGCGTTGATGCAACGCTACGAACGCCGCCTGGCGCGTTCCCTGGCTTCGGTGATCAACGTCTTTGACCCCGCGACCATTGTCCTCGGCGGCGGCCTCTCGAACATCGACCGGCTCTATGAAAACGTACCGCGTCTTTGGCAAGCCTTTGTCTTTTCTGACGAGATAGGAACGAGCTTGCGGCGCGCCCGGCACGGTGATGCAAGCGGCGTACGCGGCGCGGCGTGGTTGTGGTCGCCGACTCGCTAACCTCCCCTTCGGCCCGTCGGCGGCGCTTCACGGAGCGCGGATCAACAATCGGTCGGCAAGAGCTCGAGCAGCTTGAGAGCACCCTTGAGCGTGAAGTCGCCATAGTCGAGCATGACATCTGTCGACACGCCATTCTCGAACAGCCGAAACGCGATTTCGTATTCGGGCTGGCTGTCGGCAACGCCGGGGCTGTACTTGAAGTAGGCGATCTGCATGCGCCACGACCGCAACCCGGCGAGGATCGTTTCGCCTGCGCCCTCGTAGGAGCCGGGCGCGTAAGAAGCGAAGATGACGGCGGTCGTGTGCTGCAACCCGTCGGCGCTCGAACCGTCGAAAACGGTCGCTTCGACGAATGTCGCACCCTTCGCGGCGCGTTCGATCAGCTCCAACGCATGCCGCGTGGGAAATATGGTGCCTTCCGGCAGATCGAGCGCGTCGCTCTCTGGCCTGGTGAAGAAAACCTTGCGGTCATTACCGCGGATATGCGCACGGCCACGAATGTCCTCTACCGTCTTGTCGTTGACGACGTGACGCGAATTGAAGCGGTATTCCGAACCGTCATTGGCTTCCCATGTCGAAACCGTGAGATCTACGATATAGGCGCCTTCCGATTGGCCAAGGACGCTACGAAAGCGTTGGTTAAGCGTGTACCCGTCGCAGGTATTGGCCCACTCCATGACCAGCCGTCCTCGTGCACCGGTAATGCCGCTGCCTGAAGCAGCTCGCACCAGAGCGAGGTCGTAAACCGCACGATGCGAGATCAGCGCCGGCGATTGGGCCAACGCGGTCGTCGCTCCAACAACCAGAATTAGCGACAGGATTACACCACGCAGCGCACCTTCGGTTCTAACCCATTGAGGAAGGGTCGTTTTTCTCTCCCGTCAAAGCCGGCCAGGAACGGATTTTGCAACTGTCTGTTCCCCGGCTGCAACCGCAACCGGGAGAAATACATACCCAGAATCACCCTCACCGAGGCCCGCGTCAAGGCGCTCAGGCCGCGTAGAATCGCCTACGACATCCGCGACGGTAAGCTCAGGGGCTTCGGCGTCCGGGCGCTGCATTCGGGCAAGAAGCGATTCTTCCTCCACTGCCAGCATCGCGGAGAACGCGTCTGGAAGATCATTGGCGCCGCCGGGACCATAACCGTGACAGAGGCGCGATCCCGCGCCGCCGAAATGCTTGCAGCAATCCGTCGGGGCGAGGACGCACTCTCCCGGCCCGACGAAACGCTCTTCGAGGCCGTCGCCGAGACCGTGTTCGAGCGCTACGCGCGGGTCTGGAAGGCAAGAACGCTTTATGTGAACCGGGGCTATCTACGCAACCAGCTCCTGCCGCGCTTCGCGGGGTGCGCCATCGCCGATATCGACCCGCAGGAGGTCCGCAAGTGGTTCACCTCCCTGCGCGCGACGCCGGTCGCGGCCGACAGGTCCCTGCCGGTTCTGTCCGTCATCATGAAGGAGGCGGAGGCGATGAGCCTTCGGCCGGAGGGGTCCAACCCCTGCCGGGGTATCCGGCGCTATCGCCGGAAGGGGCGCGAGCGCTTCCTGTCCGACGACGAACTCCGCCGGGTCTCCGCCAGGCTCTCGGCGCATGAGCCTGCACAACCGCAACGGCATTGACACGTTAAGTCGATGGCCGGATTGGGCAGGGGCCGCTACCGTCGGCGTATGACGCCAATTTCTTTCAAGCGACATCGTTTTTCGCCAGAGATCCCAGCATGCGGTCTGGCTCTATGCTCGGTTCACGCTGTCATTTCGCGATGTCGAGGACCTGCTGGCCGAGCGCGGTATAGATGTCTCGAACGAGACGGTGCGACGCTGGTTTCTGAAATTCGGGCGCCTGATCTCATGCAATCTTCGCTGCAGCCGTCCACGTGCCATTGCTCGTTGGCACCTTGACGAAATGGTCATCAGGATCCGCGGCCGAAGACATTGGCTGTGGCGGGCGGTCGACGACGAAGGTGAAGTTCTCGACTTCCTGGTCCAGCCACGACGCTGCGTCCGATCAGCGCAGAGGTTGCTGCGGAAACTGCTGAAAAAGCAGGGCTTTGCGCCGAAGCGTATTACCACGGACAAGCTCAAATCCTACGCTGTTGCGATCCGCAAAGAGCGACTTACCGCTATTCACGATCAGGGATTGCGGGCGAACAATCGAGCCGAGAATTCACACCAGCCGGGTACGTCGACGCGAACGAAAACAACAGCGGTTCAATTCACCGGGATCCGCCCAGCGGTTCCTTTCAATCCACGCCGCCGTCTACAACGCTTTCTACGTCCAGCGCCATCTTTTACCCCGCCGCATTTTCAAGGCGTTTCGAGCCGAGACGTTCGCTGTCTGGAATCAAGGCTGGTGTGCTGCCTGATCCAGATCACGATCCAATCGTGCCGAACGCGGCAGTTAACGTGTCAATGCCCTCCCTACAAGGAGAGCATCTCTACTCGGGCGCGGTATCGCACTTCGTAGTTGAAGCCCGCTCCTCAATCCCCCACACCATCGCTCGAGCCGCCATGGGGCGTTAACCGCACCGCCGGACAAACCATGAGCAGATCCCGCCTCGGAAACAGGTGTTCTCGCCTCAAGGGTCCGGGTTATGATGACCGTGTTTCGTGTGTTTTGCGCGGGTGGCGCCATGACGGGTCAAATTGATGCACGCTTGGCGGAGCTCGGGATCGTGCTTCCCGAGGCGCCGGCTCCGGTAGCCAACTACGTTCCCTATGTCGTGCACGGCTCATTGATATTCGTCTCGGGACAAATTCCCTTCGTCGACGGAGAACTGAGCTTTGTCGGGAAGGTCGGCGACGACGTCTCGTTGGAAGACGCTCACATGGCAGCACGGGTTTGTGCCCTGAACGTGCTGGCGCACGTGCGTGCGGCGTGTGACGGCGATCTCGACCGTATGAACCGGTGCATACGGCTTGGCGGTTTCGTCAACGGTGCCGACGACTTCAAACAGCATCCCCAGGTGATGAACGGCGCCTCCGACCTGATCGTCGAGGTTTTCGGCGACAAGGGACGTCACGCCCGATTTGCCGTGGGCGCCGGCAATCTCCCCGGAGGCGTTGCCGTCGAAGTCGAGGGCGTTTTCGAGATCGGATAGGACGACGATGGCCGGCAGGATCAACGAGCGCCTCGACGAACTCGGGCTGACTCTGCCGACGCGATTCGTGTCGAAGGCCAACTACATCCCCTATGTAATAAGCGGCGATCTGTTGTTCGTGGCCGGACAGGGACCGATGCGCGACGGCGGCCCGGCTTCGATCGGCAAGGTTGGCGGAGAGATCGAAGAGCGGGACGCCTATGAAGCGGCCCGCCTCACCGGCCTCAACCTTATCGCTCAGGCCAATCACGCCTGCGACGGCGATCTTGACCGGATCGTTCGCTGCGTTCGGCTGTTCGGGCTAATCAACTCCGTTCCGGGTTTCACCAACCTGCCGCAAGTGATGAACGGCGCCTCCGACTTGATGGTCGAGATTTTCGGCGACCTTGGGCGCCATGCCCGAACGACGATCGGTGCGGTCGCGTTGCCGCACGACATGACGATCGAGATCGACGGCGTTTTCGCCATCCGGTAACCGCACCGAGCGGACGGCGGCGTCCAGCCGGGCTCACGACTGTCCCTTTCGCCCATCGCGGACTCCACGACGGGCCGATTCCCGAGAACTCGATGGCCGCCTTCGCCGCAGCCGGCGGAGCGCGATTCGACATCGAACTCGATGTACGGCCAACCAAGTGCGGCGTACGAGCCGCATTTCATGACGCGGATCTGCGGCGCCTGCCGGACAGCCAGGTACGATTGCGGCGCGAATGCGCGGAGATCCGTGGGCGGTGCGCCTCGAGGGCATTGACGAGCGAGTTCCAACGCTGCAATTCGTGCTTGGGCGCTGCGGTTGCGATCATGTCCGGGCCCATCGACTCGACCCATCGGCTACGGACCGAGGGGTCGGACGGCATCTGCGGTTGGGTTATCGGCCGCGGCCACGCCGGGAGGTCGACATTGCCCAACGGCCGGATATCGGTCGGGCGGCGCGAGTTCCTCGCCTGTGATTACCACCGGCCGCACACTGCAATTGCAGACATCCGTCACCGTCCGTCGCCGGTATTGCGTGGACCGTCAGGTCACCGGCTCGGGAAGCCCGCTTGCAGGACCACGCGGATAACGTCATTTTCGAGCGGTATTTGCCAGCCAAGTGAACATTACGGACCAGTCATGGGCGATGTCGAGAAGCAGCCGATCACCGTCAAGGCGGTCGGAGACATCAGCGCGATCGACCCGGCGCAGTGGAACGCTTGTGCCGGTGACGTCAATCCGTTCGTCCGTCACGAATTCCTGCGTGCACTGGAGGAAAGCAAGTCGGCCACGGCGGAGACCGGTTGGGGGCCTTACCACCTCGTCATCGAGGAAAGCGGCGGCCGCATGCTGGGGGCCGCACCGATGTATCTGAAGGGCCACTCCTACGGCGAGTATGTGTTTGATCACGCCTGGGCGCATGCGTTCGAGCGCGCCGGCGGCAGCTACTATCCCAAGCTTCTCATCGGCGTACCGTTCACGCCCGTAACCGGGCCACGACTGTTGGTGCCCGCCGGTGTCGACCCCGCAGGCACCCAGCAATCTCTGGTTGCCGCAGCGATCGAGGTGGCCAAGAAGCTCGAAGTTTCTTCGCTCCATATTAATTTCCCGACCAGCGAGGAGTGGGACCGGCTGGGCGAGTTCGGCCTACTGCTGCGTTCCGGCGAACAGTTTCATTGGGTCAATCGGGGCTATCGGACGTTCGCTGAGTTCCTCGGCGAGTTGGCGTCGCGCAAGCGCAAAGCAATCCGGAAGGAGCGGCGCGAAGCGATGGCGCACGGGATCGATATCGAAATCGTTACCGGCAGCGATCTCACGGAAGCGCATTGGGACGCCTTCTACGAGTTCTACGTCGATACCGGCGTCCGCAAGTGGGGCAGCCCCTACCTAAACCGCTCGTTCTTCAGCCTGGTCGGCGAAGCAATGGCGGACCATATCGCCTTGATCATGGCGCGCCGCAATGGCCGCTACATCGCCGGCGCTCTCAACTTTGTCGGCCGCGACACGATCTTCGGACGCTATTGGGGGGCGAGCGAAGATCACCGCTTCCTGCATTTCGAAGTCTGCTACTACCGGGCGATCGAGTTCGCGATCGAACACCGCCTGGAGCGCGTCGAGGCCGGAGCTCAAGGGCCGCACAAGCTGACCCGCGGCTACCTGCCGGTCCACACCTATAGCGCGCATTGGGTCCGCAATCCTTCGTTCCGCGACGCGATCGCGAGCTACCTCGAGCATGAGCGCAACGAGATCGACGCCGAGATCGACTATCTCGGACGCCATTCGCCGTTTCGCAAATCGAAAGACGCCATCTCATAGCGCAAACGCTGGCCGCCGATGGCGGCGGTTACGGATCGAGTTTCCGTCGTCAGTCGGCGAGAACGGTGATCTTGCCGCTCGCGGTTCCCGGATCGTCGTCGCGCCCGGTGCTCTTCTCGCCCTTGCGAGTCTTGGCTTTAGCGGGCTGGAACTCGAAGCTCAGCTGGTTGTCTTCGAGGCTGACGATCACCGTGCCGCCCTTGGTCAGCTTGCCGAACAGCAGCTCTTCAGCAAGGTTTTTCTTGACGTTTTCCTGGATGAAGCGGGCCAGCGGGCGGGCGCCGTAGACATCGTCATAGCCCTTGTCGGCGATCCATTTGCGGGCTTGGTCGGTCAATTCGATGGCAACGTTGCGGTCGGCAAGCTGACCTTCGAGTTCGAGCACGAATTTGTCGACCACCAGCGCAATGATCTCGGGCTTCAGCCCCGAGAAGGCAATCGTCGCGTCGAGACGGTTGCGAAATTCGGGCGTGAACAGGCGCTTGATCGCCTCCTCGTCCTCGCCTTCCTTGAGCCCACGGCCGAAGCCGATCGCCAGTTTGCTCATCTCCATGGCGCCGGCGTTCGTGGTCATGACCAGAACGACGTTGCGGAAGTCGATCGTTTTGCCGTTGTGGTCGGTCAGCTTCCCGTGATCCATAATCTGCAGCAGGATGTTGAACAGATCGGGATGCGCCTTCTCGATCTCGTCGAGCAGCAATACTGCGTGGGGATGCTGGTCGATACTGTCGGTCAACAGCCCGCCCTGATCGAAGCCGACGTAACCGGGCGGTGCGCCGATCAGGCGCGACACGGTGTGCCGCTCCATATACTCCGACATGTCGAAGCGGACGAGCTCCACGCCCATGATGCGCGCGAGCTGACGCGCGACTTCAGTCTTGCCGACGCCGGTCGGTCCGGAGAACAAGTAGCAGCCGATCGGTTTTTCTGGTTCGCGCAGACCGGCGCGCGCAAGTTTGATCGAACTGGCCAGCGCCTCGATGGCGCGATCCTGTCCGAACACCACCGATTTCAGCTCCGAGGCGAGCTCGCGCAGTGCCTTGGTGTCGTCCTTGGACACCGATTTGGGCGGGATCCGCGCGATCTTGGCAACGATGTCCTCGATTTCCTTGACGCCGATCGTCTTGCGCCGCTTGTTCTCGGGCACCAGCATTTGCGCCGCGCCGACCTCGTCGATCACGTCGATTGCTTTGTCGGGCAACTTGCGATCGTTGATGTAGCGCACCGACAGGTCGACCGCTGCCTTGATCGCGTCGTTGGTGTAGCGGATGCGGTGATACTCCTCGTAGTAGGGCTTGAGGCCCTGCATGATCTTGATCGAATCTTCCAGCGACGGCTCATTGATATCGATTTTCTGGAAGCGGCGCAGCAGCGCCCGATCTTTCTCGAAGTAGCTGCGAAATTCCTTGTACGTGGTCGACCCGATGCAGCGGATGTTTCCGCCCGCGAGGGCAGGCTTGAGCAGGTTTGAGGCATCCATCGCCCCGCCGCTGGTAGCGCCCGCACCGATCACCGTGTGTATTTCATCGATGAAAAGGATCGCACCTTCATAATCCTCGAGCTCAGCGAGCACGGCTTTCACCCGCTCTTCGAAGTCGCCGCGGTAGCGCGTACCCGCCAACAGGGAGCCCATGTCGAGGGCAAAGATCGTTGAACCCTTCAGCACCTCGGGGACTTCGCTCTGCACGATGCGCCTGGCCAAGCCCTCGGCGATCGCCGTTTTGCCAACGCCGGGATCACCCACCAACAGTGGATTGTTCTTGGTGCGCCGGCACAGGATCTGGATGGTCCGTTCGATCTCGTGCGCACGACCGATCAACGGATCAATTTTTCCGGCGATCGACTTTTCGTTGAGGTTGACGCAATAGGCTGACAGCGCCTCGGCGCCCTTTTTGACGGCCGGCTCGCCCTCGCCTTCCTCGGTCCCGCGCGCCGGTCGGTTGTCCGCCATATCCGAGCGCTTGGCAATGCCGTGCGAGATATAGCTGACGGCATCGAGGCGGGTCATATCCTGCTGCTGCAGATAGAAGACGGCGTGCGACTCCCGCTCCGAGAAAATGGCGACGAGCACGTTGGCACCGGTTACGTTCTCGCGCCCGGATGTCTGTACGTGAATCAATGCCCGCTGGATGACGCGTTGGAACCCGGCGGTCGGCTTGGCGTCTTCCTCGCTGTCGACGACCAGATTACTCAATTCCTCATCGAGATAGCGGTGCAGCTCCTCTCGCAAACGGTTGAGCTCGACATTGCACGCCTGCATCACCGCCATCGCATCGTCGTCTTCCGTCAGCGCGAGCAACAGATGCTCTAGCGTCGCGTATTCGTGCTGGCGTTGGTTGGCAAAGGCCAGCGCGCGATGCAGGCTTCGTTCGAGGTTGCGGGAGAATGAGGGCAACGTTTTTCCCTTAAGCCGAGCTATACCTTACTCTTTTTCCATCGTGCACTGTAACGGATGGTGGTTCTGGCGTGCGAAGTCAATGACCTGCGTCACCTTCGCTTCGGCGATCTCGTAGGTATAGATGCCGCAAACACCAACCCCCTTCTGGTGCACGTGAAGCATGATTCGCGTCGCTTCTTCGCGGTTCTTGCGGAAGAACCGTTCCAAGATATGGACCACGAACTCCATTGGCGTGTAGTCGTCGTTAAGCAGCAGAACCCTGTACAGCGACGGTTTTTTTGTCTTTGGCTCGGTTTTCGTTACGACGCCGACGCCATTGTCGTCGGCACCGGGCTTGCGGATGTCGCTCATGGCTGCTCAGACGGTACGTATTTGGAATTGAGCTGACATTAATATGCACGGAAATACGCCTGCGGAAAGCTCTTCGCTTGATCTAATGTTACGACCCGGACTGGCGAAATTCCAGCGGTGCGGTACCGATGAAGGACACGGCGAAATCCGATCTCCGACGCGCCCTCACGCTCTACCATAACGGCGATCTGAGCGCCGCCGAGCGGCTGCTTAAGAAGATTCTCCGCCGTCAGCCGCGGCAAGCGGACGCCAGACACCTGATTGGCCTAATCGCATTTCAACGCGGTAAGTATCAATACGCGGCGCAGCAAATCGCACAGGCGGTTTCGGCCCAGCCGGACAACCCGACTTTCTTGTGTAATCTTGGCGTAGCACAACTCGAAGCCGACGCTATTGGCGACGCAATTGCCAGCTCTCAACGTGCGGTCGCCCTGCGCCCCCGCTACCCCCAAGCTCTTGCCAATCTCGGCCTCGCCTACGCCCGGATCGGCGATCATGACCGCGCCGAAACCGCGCATCGGCAAGCCATCGAAATAGATCCGGACGATGCCGAGGCTCACTTCAACCTCGGCAACGACCTCGTCGCGCTGGGTCGCAACGACGAAGCGGCTATCGCGTTCGACGCGGCCCTGCAGCGCGACCCAAACCACGCCGCATCCCGCAGCAACCTGGCAACCGTGTTGCGTGACCGCGGGAACTACGTCGCCGCGGTGGAACAACTCCAAGATGCCGTCCGCCGCAACCCGGATAACGCCGCGCTCCGATTCAACCTGGGCAATGTTCTGCAGGAGGCAGGACGCCTGGAAGACGCGCGCGATGCCTACCGGGCAGCGATCAAGCGCGACCCATCACACGTCGAGGCACGGATCAATCTGGCTTTCGTGTTGGTCGATCTCGGTGAGCCCGAAGCGGCGATCAAGATGTACGAGGCCTGTCGCAAGAAACGACCCGACGATGTTGTACTGCTTGCGGCGCTGGCCAGCCTCTACGAGCAGATTAACCGCCTCGAACGGACGCGAGAACTATTGCGAGCCGGGCTGACGATTGATCCCGCCGACGCTCGCCTCGGCTTGATCGAAGCGCGCGTCAAACGCCGTGACGGCCATCTCGACAGCGCGCGGGCGAAGTTGATTGCATTGCTCGACACCGAGTTGGATGCCGAGATGGAAGGAGAGATTGCGCTCGAACTCGGCGCGGTCTGCGACCGGCTCGGCGCTTGGGACGAAGCTTACGCCGCGCTTGTGCGCGGCAACCGCGCAAAGGCGGACAAATGGGCAGCACCGGCGGCGCGCCAGCGCAAGTTGGCCGACTACCGCAACGCGGCGACGCAAAACGGTCGCTGGTTCACCCAGGAAAGGCTCCGCAGCGCGCCCGTGCCCGCACAGGACGGGGCCACCGATCCGGCGTTTTTTGTCGGGTTTCCGCGCTCGGGGACGACGCTTGTCGAACAGATCCTGGCCGGGCACCCCGGCGCGGCGACGTCAGGCGAGGCGAACCTGCTTGGCCGCACGCTCCAATATGCGCGCCACCGAGCGGGGAATGGGGCCGTGTACCCCAACCTACTTCTCACCTTCGGCGCGACCGAGATCGACGCTTTACGCGACTACTATCGTCGGCAAGTCACCGCGGCAGGCGGCAATTCCGCCCGACGTTGGATCGACAAGCTACCGCTCAACTTGCTCCATCTCGGCTTAGCACGCTGGATCTTTCCACGAGCCGAGATCCTGGTCGCGTTGCGCGATCCCCGCGACGTCGTACTGAGTTGCTTTCAGCAGTCGTTTCGTCCGAACACGGCGATGGCACACTTCTTCGAGCTCGAATCAGCCGCCGATCTCTACATCACCGCAATGGATCTCTGGCTTCACTATCGCGAGGCACTGGGTGGAGGCTGGCTGGAATACCGTTACGAGGATCTGGTCGCGGAGCCGGAAACGACGACGAGGAGAATACTGGAGCATCTCGGTCTGAAGTGGAGCGATCGCGTGCTCGACATTGATGAGCGGGCGGGACGGCAATCTGTTGCGACGCCCAGTCACGCAGATGTAACCGAGCCGATCTATCGGCGCTCGATCGCTCGCTGGCGCAACTACCGGGACCATCTTGAACCGGTTCTCGGCAAGTTGGCCCCCTATGTCGCCGCATTCGGCTACGACGAATCGTAATTCGTGTGGACGCGGATTCGCCGTTCTCCTAGAATCGGCGCAAAGTTCCAGGGAAGGAGCTTGGGAGGACGCACTCGGTAAGCTCGGAAACAGTGGGGGTTTCCTGTGTGCCGCTTCGCCCGCCGCGCGATTGTCCTGCTCGCCGTTACCGCCGTTTGCTTCGCGCCCATTCGCGACGCCGAGGCACGCCGCTATGCCTCGATCGTCATCGATGCGGAAACCGGCGACGTGGTCTATTCGCGCCAAGCCAACGCTCGCCGTATCCCCGCGTCGCTGGTGAAGATGATGACGCTTTACATGACGTTCGAGGCGCTGGCATCGGGCAAACTCACCCTCGATCGGCGACTCAAGGTCTCACGCACCGCAGCGGGACGGTCGCCGACCAAACTAGGCCTCAAGCCGGGCAAAACCATCAAGGTCGAGGACGCGATCGTCGGTCTCATTACCAAATCAGCCAACGACGCGGCGACCGTCCTGGCCGAAGCATTGGCTGGGAACGAATCCAGATTTGCCCGTTTGATGACGATCAAGGGGCGCAAACTGGCGATGAAGCGAAGCAGTTTCCGCAACGCCTCGGGCCTGCCCAATCGCCGACAGCGCTCGACCGCGAGCGATATGGCGAAGCTGGCACGCGCATTGATTCGCGATTTTCCCCAGTACTATCACTACTTCTCGAGGCAAACGTTCAAGTACGGGCGCAAGGTATACAAGAATCACAATAAGTTTTTGGCGAGCTACGATGGTGCCGACGGGATCAAGACCGGCTACACCCGCGCCTCCGGATTCAACGTCGCGGTCTCGGCCAAGCGGGGCGAACGCCGCTTGATCGCCATCGTCATCGGCGGCCGCACGGCGCGTTCACGCGACCGCCACGTAACCAAGTTGCTCGACGATGCCTTCGCCAAGCTCCGCAAGCGGGACGAGTGGGCCGCTGCGAGGCGGCGCCGCGAACAGGCGGTAATGACCGCTCCCAGCGCGCCACAAACCCGGGAACCCGCACACGCTCGGAGCGGGATCGTCGTCGCGGCAAATTGGGGGATTCAGGTAGGTGCATTCCGGCGCTTCGCTGCCGCTCACCGACAGATTCACCGTGCGGCCAGCGCGTTGCCGTCTCTGCTTCACGGGCGCAAGATAGCAATTGTCACGGTTAACCACGCCGGTCGCGATCTCTATCGCGCCCGGCTCACAGGAGTGACCGAGGGTGTCGCCCAGGAAGCCTGTGCGGTGCTCCGAGAACGCAATTTCGAATGCGTTCCCGTACCGCTCGAAGCCACCACGACCCAATAGGCCGGCCGCTCGATTCTGCTGACGAACGGGCCGCTTACGTCGTACAATCGCTCCGGCCAACGAGAGCGACGGAGGATTGCAGCGTGACGGATATCCTGGAATACACGGTGACCCAGCGGCAGATCGACCAGTACGAAGCCGACGGTGTGCTCCTCCTCCAAGGTGTGTTCGGCGCCGAGTGGGTCGAGAGGATGCGAGCAGCGGTCGACGACGTGCTTGCTCGTCCGGGCCCGCGGAGTATGGATATCAACGACGAGGGGGATGGTCGATTCACCTTCGATACCTGGTTGTGGACCTACAACGATAAATTCCGCGACGTCGTCTTCTCGTGTCCCTGGGCCAAGCTGGCGGTCGATATTCTTCGGGCCCAGCGTATCAATCTCGTTTTCGACTTCATTTCGGTCAAGGAACCGCAAACCTCGCAACCGGCCGTGTGGCATCAGGACGCGCCCGGCAATCCAGTAGAAGGACCTCAGGCCGGCACGTTTTGGGTATCGCTCGACCATGTCACCCTCGACGGCGGCGCGGTGCGCTACGTTCGCGGTTCTCACAAATGGGGCCGCCGGTTCGAGCCGGTCGGATCGAACGACGTGTCGCGTTACGAGCTTTACGACGGACGGTCCAGCGACAGTGGACGGCCCGACGGTCTGGAGGAAATGCCGGATATCGATGCGCTCGTCGATCCCGCCGATATTTTCAGCTTCGAGACCGACCCCGGCGACGTGATCGTGCATGACGTGCTGAGCGTTCATTCGTCTCCCGGGAACAACACGGATCGACGGCGACGTGCGCTCGGCCTCCGTTTCGCGGGCGAACGCGCGACCTACGCCGTACGCGAAACCAAGCTCAATATTCGACCGATGGTTGACCCCGAGCTGAAACACGGCGATCGGTTTCCAGCGGATCCCGACCACCATGTGTTTCCGCAAATGTGGCCGAACGCAGCTTAGCACCGATTAGCGACGGGCCCGTGCCAAGAGTCGACGACCATTCGATCCGCCGCTACCGCGAAGACGGCGTCGCCCGCGTCGATAGCGCGTTCGACCCGGCGTGGATCGATAAGATGCGTATTGCGGTCGACCAAGCGCTCGACAATCCCGGCGAGTACACAATGGACGTCGATCGCGATAAGCCCGGCCGGTACGTGTTCGATACCTGGCTGTGGCCCGTGTTCCCGAGCTTTCGCGAGATCGTGTTCGCATCACCGGCGGCCGAGATCGGCGCTGCGTTTATGGCTGCCGATCGCGTCAACCTCGTGTTCGACTTCATCTCGGTGAAGGAGCCGAACTCGGACAAACCGACGGCTTGGCACCAGGACGCGCCCGGCAATCCGGTCGAGGGGCCGCAAGCCATGAGCATGTGGATCGCGCTCGACGAGGTCACCCCGGAGAGCGGTGCTTTGCGCTTCATACGCGGTTCGCACCTGTGGGGTCGACGTTTCGAACCGCGCGGCTCAGGCGACGTTACCGCGCACGACAACTACCGCGGCCGCGGCGACGATGACGCGCTGCCCGAGGGGTTGGAAGACATGCCGAACATCGACGCCAATCCCGACGACTACGACATCGTTACGATCGGCGCGCAGCCTGGCGATGCGATCGTGTTCGACATGCTGATGTGCCACGCTGCCAGCAGCAACACGACCGACCACCGGCGTCGAGCGATCGGCCTGCGTTTCGCAGGCGAACAAGCGACCTACGCCGTCCGCAACACACGCCTCAGCATTCACCCCAACCTCGATGTCGGTTTGGAGCACGGCGCCCACTTTCCGCCGGACCCCGAGCACCACATCTTTCCCCAGATATGGTCACGCCAGCCCCGATAGGGCGACCGATGGGCGCGCCGCGCGCGCGCATCAGCGAAGAAGACGTCGCGACATACGAGCGCGATGGCGTGGTTTGTCTGCGCGGGCTGTTCGATTCCGAATGGGTGGAATGCGCGCGCGGGGCGATGGACCGCATTATCGCCAGCCCCACCGACGAAGGCCTGCTGATCAACCCGGAAGGTACGCCGGGTCGTTTCGAGCGCGACCTGTTTCTGTGGATGGCCGATGCGGGATTCCGGGCTTTGGCTTTAGCGTCGCCGGTCGGCGAGATCGCGGCGGCGTGCATGAAATCGCGGCGGGTCAACCTGCTGTTGGATATGATGCTCACCAAAGAACCGCACACGCCGGCGATCTCACCCTGGCATCACGACCTGCCCTACAACTGGGTCGATGGTACGCAGGTCTGCGGCATGTGGCTGTCGCTTGACCGTGCCACGCCGGAAAGCGGGGCTCCGGAGTGGGTCCGCGGTTCGCACAAATGGGGCCGCCAATTCGCCACCCGTCCCTTCGAGGGAGGTGCCTACCAAGTCGATGACGGGCTCGAGCCGATGCCCGACATCGACGCCGGCCGTGATGGCTACGCCATCGCTCAGTTTGAAACCGAACCCGGTGACTGCATCGTCAATCACCTTCTCACCGTGCATTGCGCGCCGGGCAACCATAGCGACAATCGTCGCCGCGCGGTGGTTTACCGCCTCGCGGGCGACGACGCGGTCTATGTCGAGCGGGGCCCGGGCCGCCCCAAACCGAAATACGATCCGGGTTTGAAACCCGGCGACCCAATTCCCGAAGACCACGATCAGTTCCCGACCATCTGGCCACGCAAGGAGGTGTCGTCATGAACCGGAATATGCCGCGGCCGCCGAGCCGCGATGAACTCGATGCCTTCGAGCGCGACGGTATCGCGCTGATCAAGGGAATGTTCGATGGCGATTGGATCGAACGCATGCGCGTCGCGGTCGACGATGTGCTCGAACGCCCGAGCGAACGTATGGGCGACCTCAACCCGCAGGGCAAGCCGGGCCGTTTCGTCTACGACAACTATCTCTGGACCTTCAACGAAGATTTCCGCGCGTTGTCGTTCGAATCGCCGGTACCGGAGATCGCTGCGGCGGCGATGAAGTCGGATCGCGTGAATCTGCTCTACGACTTTATCCTGGTGAAGGAATCCGACTCGCCGCATGGGGAGACGCGCTGGCATCAGGATACCTACGGCAATCCGTGCGAGGGCGAGCAAACGATGGGACTGTGGTTGTCTCTCGATCACGTCACCTCGGACAGCGGTGCGGTCGAGTGGGTGCGCGGTTCGCATCTTTGGGGCCGCCGTTACGAGGCGATGACGACAGGCGATCCCGACCGCCACTCCTTCCTCGGCGGGGCCGCGGCCGAGGCGGCCCCGAAACGGCCAGAAGATATCGTCGAGCCGATGCCCGACGTCAAGAACAACCGCGACGACTACGACATCATCTCGTTCGAAACCGAGCCCGGCGATTGCCTGATCGCCAAGCTCGGGCTGTTGCATGGCGCGCCGGGCAACAGCACGGACCGACGGCGACGCGCGATCGGCTATCGCCTCGTCGGCGACGACGCCTGGTACGCGGTACGCGCCACCGCGCGGTCGATAAGAGCTTATGCGGATCCCGGCCTCGAACATGGCGATCCATTCCCGGCCGATCCCGATCACAGCGTTTTTCCGCAGACCTGGCCACGCCCCGCACTGCACGAAGCGGCGGCCGAGTAACGCGATCGCGGCTCGGTTGACGCCTTTCCGACGGCCACCTAGCATGCCGCGCTTCGGTTAGCATCGTTGACAAGGAGGAGACGTTATGAACGTCAGAGTATTGGTTGTCACCGCGCGGCGCGCTCTGGTTGTGGCGGCGATGATGGGCGCGGTGGCCGCGTTTGCAGCAATGCCGGCGATGGCGCAGGCGAAACTTGGGTCGCCGACCTCAAGGGCAAGACCATGGGCGTTCCCAAGGGGTCGTACATCTTTGCCTATCTCACCGCGGTGCTGAAGCACCACGGCATCGATCCCGACAAAGACATCAAGCTCGAAAACGTGCCGATCATTCAGGCGCTTCAGTTGTTCGATCGCGGCGATTTCGATGCGGTTCTCGTCAGCCCATCCCCGGCCGTGAAACTGGTCGACAAGGCGCCGGGCAAGTACAGGGTCCTGTTCTTCCCGGATGACGAAGTCGCGAAAATGCTCGGGGTCGAGGCCATGTACCTCATCTTCGTCGCGCACAAGGACTGGCTCGAAGCCAACCCGGGCATGGCACCCAATCTGCTCGCGACCATGAACGACGTACAGGCCTTCATCGACGGCAACCCGGCCGAGGCGCAAAAGATCATGGCCCCGAAAACCACGATCACCAGCGGCAAGGACTCGGGTGGTGCATCGATGGAGCCGTTGATGTTCGAGAAGATGTATCGCGACGGTTTCTTCGGCCGCAAGATCCGCTGGCTGGGGATTCCCGTCGCCGAGGTCAAAGAGCAACTCAAGAAGGAGTTCCAGCTCTACAAGGATGTCGGCATGATCGACAAAATCCCCGACGACGGCATCTTCTGGAACGAGTAACGTTGCGTACCGCTGTCGAGTGAGCCACCTCGATAGCGGATTCCGGACAGTGTTGGGGCGCCCCGAAGCGGGCGCTCCCGTTCCCCCGCGCGACACGGCAACCTTGTGGTCAAAGCGAGTGACATGAGTGCGGTCGTCGAAGTTCAATCCGTGCGCAAGGATTTTGAGTCCGGCTTCGACGGTGAACGTTTCACCGCGATCAAGGATGTTAGTTTCACGGTGGCCAAACAGGAGATCGTTTGTATCTGCGGCAAGACCGGTTGCGGCAAATCGACGCTCGTCAACCTGATGCTCGGGATCGACCGCGTGACCGCCGGATCGATTTCCATCGACGGGCTATCGCCTCACGACGATTTCATGAAGATGCGCGGCAAACTGGCGGTGGTGTTCCAAACCGACCGCCTGCTGCCGTGGCGCACCGTCATCGACAACACGGCGATTGGTCTCGAAGTCGCCGGTGTCGGCAAAGAAAAACGCTACGAGGCCGCAGCGATCTGGCTTGACAAGGTCGGTCTCGGCGGCTGGGAAGAAGCATATCCGCACCAACTCTCCGGTGGTATGCGTCAGCGTACGGCGATTGCACGCGCGTTTGTTACCAGTCCGCAGGTCATTCTGCTCGACGAGGCGTTCGGCCATCTCGACGAAGTAACCGCTTACAATCTGCGCAAGGACTGCCTGGCGCTGATCGTGGAAACTCATGCCGCGGCGATCGTCGTGACCCACAACATATCCGAGGCGTTGGAGATCGGCACCCGCATCCTCGTCCTCGGCAAACCTGCCCGTGTGCTGTCGGTCCACGAATTGACCGAGCTTAGGGCCCGCGACGATTGGGCGATCCAGCGCGACAAGGTGCGTGAGGATATCTTCAACGATATCGACATCGAGTCGACGGGCTAGCCGGCGAGCGATCATGAACGCCGACATATCCAAGCCCGAAGTCGCGGTCGATACCGATCAGCTGCCGACCAATCCGACGATCCATCGCTGGACACGGTGGCTTGGGACCCAGCGCGACACACTCGGCACCGTCATCGCGATCATTCTGATCCTGCTGTTCTGGCGATTTGGCGGCGCGTATCTCCCCACCTATATCTTCCCGACGATTCCGACCGCGATCGACACCACGTTCGAACTTCTGCAGCAGCACGCGACCTACATTTCGATCAGCGAAACGTTGGTTCGGATCCTCGGCGGCTTCACGGTTTCTGCGATATTCGGGATCGCCGTCGGCGTGGTGATGGCCACCTCGCCGTTGTTCAACTTCTTCGTGCGCCCACTGATCCGCCTGATCATGGGCGTGCCCGCCCTCACCTGGGTTCTGTTGGGCGTGCTGTGGTTCCGCGACATGGAGGTCCGCGTCTGGTTCTTCATGTTCATCATCACCTTCCCGATCACGGCTCTAAACACCTACGACGGCGTGCGCAGCGTCTCTTACGAGCTCTACCAGATGACCAAAGCGTTGCGGCCGACCGGATGGGGCATGCTCAAATACCTCATCATCCCGGCGGCAACGCCGTTCATTTTCTCGGCGCTGCGCCTAAGCCTCAGCTTCGCCGGTCGTATCGCCGTATTTGCCGAGGCGATCGCCGCCGGCACCGGGATCGGTGCCGAAATGATGCTGACCAATCAGCTGTTCGACACTGCCGGTCTGATCGCGTGGACGTTTGTCCTGATCGTGATCCTGTCGACCATGGACGGGATCCTCGAAGCTCTCGAACGACGCTGGTTCAGGTGGCGCCGCGAGATGAAAGACTAGACCAACCAGACGATCGGGCGACGCCCCCTACATCACCGCCAGCGCAGCCGCCAGTTCAGCCGCTACGCGCGCATTGTCGAGAATCAGCGCACGATTGCAATCGCGGGTACGGCCTGCGGATCGCCGCGCGAGCTCATTCAAGACGAATGGCGTCACGTCGGGACCGCTCACGCCAGACCTCGCAGCATCGCTCAGCGCATCCTCGACGAAACGCTCCAACTCCCCCGCCGGTAACGCGTGCTCCGAGGGCGGCGGGTTACACGCGATTATGGAAGACGGCCCGCCGAACCGTTGATGGGCGCGCACGATGGCGGCCAAATGGCTCGCTTCCTCAACCCGGCAGCCTAGCGGCAACCCGCTGGAGGCGGTGTAGAAAGCGGGAAACTCGTCGCAGCGATAACCGACCACGGGAATCGATTGGGTTTCGAGGAACTCGAGCGTCGCCGGAAGGTCGAGCAGCACCTTGGCGCCCGCACAGACAATCGCGATCTGCGTGCGGCCGAGCTCGACGAGGTCGGCCGATACGTCATGACTCTCCTTAGCGCCGCGGTGCACCCCGCCGATGCCGCCGGTGGCGAAGACCTCGAGGCCGACGGCGGCAGCAATGCGCGTTGTTGCCGCGACCGTCGTTCCGCCGTGCTGCCGATCGGCGACGATATGGCCGAGGTCCCGGGTCGAGCACTTGCGAACGTCCGGATCTTCAGCGATGACGCGCAGCTCGTCTTCGCCGAGCCCGACATAGATCTCGCCTCCAACGATGGCAATGGTAGCTGGCACGGCGCCGCGATCACGGACGATCGCTTCGATTTCGTGCGCAAGCTGGAGATTGTCCGGTTTCGGAAAACCATGAGCGATCAATGAAGATTCGAGCGCGACGATGGGCTGACGCGCGGCAAGGGCGGCCTGGATTTCGTTTGAGATACGATACGGCGAATGGGTCGGACGAGAAGCGGACACGGGGGATGGCGTTGGACGTTGATGGGAGCTAGGACGCACAGGGCTCTGATTCCTACAACGGCCTCACTCGATAGCGCGATTTCGGCCGTGACCCAAGCAAACGAAACTCTCCTCGGTCGAGCAAACGAGAAGCGAGTCTTGCCATCGCAGTCATCTGCTCGACCCCTAGGCGGGCCGCGAGAATCCGAGCGCCGGCGGACGCCCGATCGAATGGTAGTCGAATCCCGCCGCTGTAACCTCGGCCGGGCTGTAGATGTTGCGGAAATCGACCAATACCGGCGCCTTTAGAAGGTTCTTCATGCGTTCAAAGTCGAGCGCACGAAACGCATTCCACTCGGTGACGATCGTCACAATGTCGGCCCCTTCCATGGCTTCGTACGGCCCGTCGCACCATTCGACATCCGTGACCAGCTTCTTCGCTTCACCCATACCCTCGGGGTCGTAAGCACGCACCGTGGCACCCGCCGCTTGCAGCTCCGCGATGATATCGAGGCTTGGCGCTTCGCGCATATCGTCGGTGTTGGGCTTGAAGGTCAAACCGAGCACCGCGACCGCCTTGCCGGCTGCACAACCGCCGCAGGCATCGATGATTTTTCGCGCCATCGATTTGCGGCGCGAGTCGTTGACCGCAATTGCGGTTTCAACGATTCGCGCTGGTGCACCCGCGTCGCCAGCGAGACGGGTCAACGCAAGAGTATCCTTGGGGAGACAGCTGCCGCCGTAACCGGGACCGGCATGAAGAAATTTCGAGCCGATTCTCCCGTCGAGGCCGATCCCGCGCGCTACGACCTGAACGTCGGCACCGACCTTCTCACACAGATCCGCCATTTCGTTGATGAATGTGATCTTGGTCGCAAGGAATGCGTTGGCCGCGTATTTGATAAGCTCGGCGCATTCACGCGTGGTAAACAGCACCGGTGTCTCGTTGAGAAACAGCGGCCGATAGATTTCGCGCATCACCTCGCGCGCACGCTCGCTTTCGACGCCGACGACAACGCGGTCCGGCCGCATGAAATCGTTGATCGCGGCACCCTCGCGTAGGAATTCGGGATTGGCGGCAACGTCGAAATCGGCGGTCGGGCGCCGCTTGCGGATAATCCGCTCGACTTCTCGACCGGTTCCGACCGGGACCGTCGACTTGGTCGCGACCACCGTATAGCCGTCGAGATGATCGGCGATACTGGCCGCGGCTTGGTAGACGAAACTCACGTCGGCATGACCGTCGCCACGCCGGCTCGGCGTACCGACCGCGATGAAGACCGCATCCGCCATGGCCACCGCAGAAGCGAGGTCGGTCGAAAAAGCGAGCCGGCCGGTCGCCACGTTGGCAGAGACCAAATACTCCAAGCCCGGTTCGTGTATCGGGATCTTCCCGGCGCGGAGGTTCTCGATTTTCTCGGTGACGTTGTCGACGCAGGTTACGTCGATGCCGAATTCCGAGAGACAAACACCGGACACCAGACCGACATAACCGCTCCCGATCATCGCAACACGCATCAGCCCACCTCCACCGAATCGCGCGGCCGCCGGCTAGCGATGGTCAATAATATGTTCGATATATGCGCCGAGCTCGTTTTTAAGTTCATCTCGGGCCAACGCGAAAGCGAGGTTTGCCTGGATAAAACCGACCTTGTCGCCGCAATCGAAACGCTCCCCCTCGAAACGCAGTCCATGAAACGGTGCCTTGCCGATCATCCAGGCGAGCGCATCGGTCAATTGCACCTCGCCCCCTTCGCCAACGAATTGGCGGTCGAGAAACTCGAAGACCTCGGGCAACAGAATATAGCGGCCGATTACGGCACTGGTTGACGGCGCATCGGCGGGATCGGGTTTCTCGACCAGCCCCTCCACCTCAACGATGTGGCCATTGTCGGCGCCCGCCTCGATGATGCCGTACCGAGACGTGTGCTCCCGGGGCACGTCCATTGTCGCGACGACGTTACCGCCGGTCTCCTCGAACACGCGTACCATCTGCACGAGACATGGTTCCTTCGCCAACACCAGATCATCGGCCAACAGCACGGCAAAGGGCGCGTCACCGACCAAGCGGCGCGCGCACCAAACAGCGTGACCCAAACCGAGCGGTTTCTGTTGACGGGTGTAGGCGATCTGCCCGGCGCTGGGCATCCAGTCCCGTAGTTCGGCCAATGTTTCCGTCTTGCCGCGAGCCTCGAGCTGATCCTCGAGTTCGTAGGACGCGTCGAAGTGGTTCTCGAGCGCGCGTTCGTTGCGCCCGGTTACGAAGATGAACTCCTCGATCCCGGCCACCTGAGCCTCCTCAACCGCATATTGGATCAAAGGCTTGTCGACGACCGGCAACATTTCCTTGGGCATCGCCTTGGTCGCCGGCAGGAAGCGCGTGCCATATCCACCAACAGGGAACACCGCCTTCGTCACATGGTTTTTCATTGGAGCCCCGGGGCAGCAATGGGCAAGCAGAAAGCCACACGATCGTGGCCAGGTCGTAGCCCGCGCGCGGGCCGCAGGGTTATTGCCACGGGCCCCGAGCCGAGGCAAGCGCGCCGCTACGAACCGAGCAGAATTTCCTTCGCCTGATTGATCTTGGTTGCGAGATAGGTTGACCCGCCCTGGTCGGGATGGATCTTCAACATTAGGCGGTGATGGGCATCGCGAACTTCGGCGTCCGAAGCGCCGGGTTGGAGGCCGAGGATCTCGTACGCTTCGGCCTGCGTCATTGCCCCCTTACCGCGACCATCCCCACCCTGTGTCCGATCGCCCGCTTCTTCGCTTTCATCACGCCAGCCATCGTGCATGCGATCGAGATATGCCTCGACAAGCTGCGCCGCCTCCGGATCAGCGCTAATAAACTCGCGGAGCAGAACCATCAGCTCGTCACGCGAAAGTTCCTCCAGCAGATGTCCGGCAAACGCGCCGCGCTTGATACGACCGGACATATGGCCGGAATCGTGATCGAGCGTCATTTCCAGGTATTCGGTGTCGACGCTCGACGTTTGTCCCGGGCTCGGGTTGGCGCGCGGCCACATCCGACCCTGTGTAAGCCATCGTCTAACGAACGGAAGCGCCAGCAGCGCGATTGGGAGTAGAAGCGCGAACCGCCCGCTCAGGAGTATGAACAGCGCAAGCGCCAGCGCGCCGCCAAAGACGACCCAGCGAACCACCTTCGCAAGCACCCGAGGATCGGCTTGAAGGAACCACCGCCCGAGCAGCGTTGCCGCGACGAAAGTGCAAAGGCCGCCAATAAGCCACGTCATGGAAAAGCGGCGCTAGCGTATTTGTTTGGTTAAAAGGCCCACGCTGCCGCCGGTTCGTCGGCCGAAACTTTCCAGAGCTTTGCGTCCACCGGCAGCGTAGACCGCAACCGCGCTAAGCAAATCGCGAAGTTGCTTGGCGCTAGAGCCGTCGAACGCGCAATACGCACCCTTGGTCAGCTTGACGATCTGATGGAAGGTGCGGGCAGCAGTTGGCTCGCCGCCTTCGTGGAAGATGAACACCGGCACATTGAGCAAACCGAGTTCGCCGGCCAAGGCGCACAGTTTGTCAACGTCCTCCTCGCAGCAATCACCAACGAACACCAGCGCATTCACCCGTTTCTTCTTGGTTTCGTTGATCGCGTGCCGCAACACCTTGCGAATCTGCGTTTCGCCTCCGAGGCAAAACACGGCCGTCATCTGGCGGACGAGTTCAGCCGAGTTGCTCACCCACTGCGAAGCCTGAAACTCGCCAAATCCTCGGTAGTAAGCCATCTGCACGTCGAGGCCGCCAAGCGACGCCGTCTCCTCGAACATCTGCCCTTGGATCTGGCACGCGCGGTCCCATGAGGGCTCACGGCTCGCCGTCGCATCCATCGCGAAGATAAGCCGGCCCCGTTGTCCCGGGCGATGGGTTTGTGGCGTTGCCGCGACCCTTTTTAGAAACGCGTCAACGCCAGATTGCGAGGTTTGCGTCGGTAACCTGCTAGCTTTACTGGTCATCGCCCTTACGCCGTCACGCCGTTCAGGGACGCAGGTCCCAAAAGTGTATCGAATGTACCCCGAAACCTCTAGCGCGACCCCGCTAAGGACACCGATTTGCGCCCGCAAACAAAGCTGTTACGGCAAGCGCTTCAGACCGATTCGAACCCCTCGCTATTCTACGCGAATCGATGTGTTGGGATGGAAAGCGCGGAAAGCGAAGGCGAAGTCGACCTGGTAGGGAATGTCTTCAAGAACGCCGCTGCCATTCGGTTTCCGAACGACAACGTTGCCGACATCTATTCCGCGGGATATTTGGCCCGAATCCAGCGCTGAGTTCTGCCCTGGCTCCCAGGTGATGACGGTGCCATCTCCGAGCTCGAGGCGCTTCTTCTTCTGCAACAAAGCAAGCGCCCACGCTTCGCCGTCGATGTTGATGACGCGTGAAAGCGGCGCGACCTCGGTCGGCATCTCGCCGGTGAAGAACGGATACGGACGGTCGCGCGAATCATAGCCAACGTAGGGATTGGCGCCGTAGGCGCGGCGAAAGCGCGAATTGGGAACCAAAATGCGGGCCGTTTCGTTGGCCCGCTCGCTGAACTTCGCCAACGATTCGAGCCTGGCGGGAATCACTTTGAGAAGCGTCCCGGTGAGCGCGCCGATAATGGCTTCACCGAGAAACTGCTGCCACCAGGTTTCGGTCTGGCGGTCATACATTACCAAATCGGAGTTCCTGAGTTTGCCGGTTGTACCGAAATCGAGGACCCGGCCATCGACGCGGCGATCAAAGACGACGGCCGTGTTGCAAAGCGGGCAGAACGTCACGGTGATCGGAATGTCGCCGACCACGTCGTTGACGATCTCGTGCCACATCAGTATGTGCAACGGATAGGCGCGCATGTCGCCGTTCAGACTAACGCCGATGACAGGTTCGGTATCCGCGATATGGGCAGCTTCCTCGAGACTCAAAAAAGCCGGATTGTCGATCGCGGGGATACCGTCCTTCGGGGGCCCGCCCGACAGGATTTCGTTAAAATCGACCGAGTGCTTGGTGAAATCGGTCTTTGGCCATTCAAATTTCCAGCGATCAGGATTGGCAAGGGCCCCGTGGGCCGCAACGGCAATGAGGAACAAGGAGGCGAGGACCGTGCCGGCGGCGCTTTTCATGCATCACCCCGAGAAATCGTGATCAAGTCCCTCACGGTGAGCCAATCTCCTGACATTGACAAGAAAAAGCCCTTCACAGATCGGTGACGGACGGCCAGGTTCAAACGACCTCCGCCGGCGGATCCGTAGCGGTTTGAATGGTCGATAGCGTCGACGCAGTGGTGGTCGGCGCTGGTGTCGTCGGGCTGGCGATTGCGCGTCGCTTGGCGATATCCGGTCGCGAGGTGGTCGTGCTCGAGGCGGCCGACGCGATCGGTACCGAAACCAGCTCGCGCAACAGTGAGGTTATTCACGCCGGCATCTACTATCCGACCAACAGCCTCAAGGCAAAGCTCTGCGTCGAGGGAAAGAAGCAGCTCTATGCCTTTGCGACGTCACACGGCATTGAACACGACCGTGTCGGGAAGCTGATCGTTGCCACCAGCGACGAAGAGATCCCAATCCTCGAAGATCTTCGCGCCAGGGGCCGCCGCAACGGCGTCGATGACCTGCAGATTTTGAGCGCCGAAGAGGCAACCGGCCGCGAACCGAACCTGAGTTGCAAAGCGGCGCTCCTTTCGCCATCGACCGGAATCATTGACAGTCACGGACTCATGCTCGCCTTGCAGGGAGATGCGGAAACCAGGGGAGCGGCGATGTCGCTGTTCAGCCGACTGCGGAGCGTGATCGCACATGATGGGATATTTCGTCTCAACGTCGCCGACCGCGACAGGGCGGTTTTCAGTCTCGATTGCCGGGTCCTGATCAACGCCGCGGGTCTTCACGCTCAAGACGTCGCAAGCACGGTCGCGGGGCTCGACCCGACCGTGATCCCGCCGCTGCAGCTGGCTAAGGGGTCCTATTTCTCATACCGCGGGAGGGCGCCCTTCAAATCGCTCATCTACCCCGTTCCCGGAACCGGATCGCTCGGGCTCCACTACACGCTGGATCTGGGTGGACAACCGCGCTTCGGTCCGGACCATGAGCTCGTCGATCGAATCGACTACGACGTCGATGGCGGCCGCACCGGCGTCTTCTACGACGCGATTCGCCGATTCTTTCCCGGGTTGCCCGATGGCACCTTGGCCCCGTCCTACGCCGGGATACGCCCGAGAGTGCAGAAACCGGGCGAGCCGATGGGTGATTTCGTGGTCCAGAATCACGAGATCCACGGCTTACCGGGATTGATCAATTTGTTCGGAATCGAATCGCCGGGCCTGACATCGTGCCTTGCGCTGGCCGACTATGTCGTCGAGTCGCTGCCCTGATCCCGATCGCACCCCGCCGGAAACTACGACTCGCAGCGCTCAGTACGGTTTGGCTAGCCCGTCCAGGCTCGCGACCGCACTCTTCAGCTCAATCCATGCGAATGGGTCACAGCAGACCGAGTTCGCGAAGTTCGGCCACCATTGCCTCCGGCATATCGTAGTTTGCATACCCGTCGGGCAGATCGAGCGGAGCATCTTCAGGCTCCAGGTACCGCCAGCCCTGATGTGGTCGGCGTGGCTGCAGCTCGGTACGGGCCAGGGTCGGGTCCAGCACCAGACCGCACTTGGTCTGCCCCTCCTCGTTCTCCACTTGCTCGATTGCAACGATCCGCTGGCGCACGCGGACGTAACCCTTGATGATCCAGTAGAGCGACCCGCCGTCGAGGATTTCCGCCGACCGGCGCGGCGTGTACCGGGTAACGTGACGGAGTCGTGGCGGTTCACCGGCCTCCCGCATACGCGAAAGCCGCGCATGCTGCCAGCGAGCGAGCTGGTAGATCTCAGTAACGCCAACGCACATTTTCAGCAGGCCGAGCGGCAACGCATTTCCCCCTCAGCCGAGATAGCCCAGCATACGCCACCACAAGTAATCCAGAGGAAGCAGCACCAGCAACGTCGGAAGCAGCAGGAAGAGGCTGAAGCGCGTCGCGGTGGCAACGCTCACGCCTCCGAGGCTGAGGCCGACCATTAACGGCGGCACCTGGTAGGGAAAAACGACCGACGAGAAGCCGAGCACCTGCATCATCAACACGGTCGCCAGCGGAAGCCCCATCGCGGCGGCGACGCCGTCGCTCAGCGGGGTAAGAATAGCCGGAATACTCGCTTGCGTCGCCGTGAGACCAACCGCCATCGACACCGCGGTCATCGCGCCCAGGTTGCGGGCGTCCTCACCCGGCGCAAAGCCGATAACATCGAGCAGCAACGAACCGAGACGGTCACCAAGCCCGCTCGCTGCGATCGTCGCCCCCAGCCCGATGATCCCGGCAACATACAACAATGCGCCGTAGTTCATACTCTCGACCAGGCTGGGACGGAGTACTCCAAGGCGCGGCAGCAGACAGGCCGATCCCGCCGCAAGGCTGATCCAGCCCGGCGCGATGCCATGAACCGTATCGGTCATCCACAAAACCAGCGTTGCGGCTAGAATCACGGTGAGCCGCCGTTCGTCGCTCGACAGCGGCGTGCTCGCGACTGTCTGCGCCTGGCCGCGCGGCGTTTCCCCGAACAGCACGACAATGAGCACGATCATCAGCACCGCCTTGAGCAATCCGAGGATCGGAAAGTGCAGCACAAGGTATTCGCCGTAGTTCAGAGTAATGGCGAACAACGAGTCGGCGGCGCCGGTGAGGATAATGTTGGGAAGGTTGGAAGGTAGCAAAGCAAACGCCGGCAGAAGGGTGCCGAACACCAACGCGATGACGAAGCCGTTGCGGCCGTTGGAGCCCGCTTCGAAGCCATGGTTCTCGGCAAGTTTGAGCACGATCGGCATGAGCACGACCACTCGCCCCATCGTCGACGGAATAATGAAGGCGAAAGCAAGGCCAACCCCTACGATGCCGGCGATATTGCCGAAATAGCTGCGCCCAAATCCGTGGGCCATCGCGTTTGCAGCGCGGCGGGCCAATCCGGTTTCGTGAACCGCGATGCCGATCAGCAATCCGCCGAAAACCATCCAAAATCCCATCGACGCAAAACCGGAAAAGACCACCTCGGGGGGAGCGATTCCACCGACCACCGCCAATAAGAAGAACCACACCGCGGTGACGTATGCCGGGATCGCTCCGGTCGCATACAAACCGATCGCGAATACGGCCAGTGCCGCTGCCGCGTAGAGCTGGCCGTCAGCTGTCGCCAGTCCCACCGCAAACAAAGAAAGGGCTGCAAAACTGGTCGTCAGGGCAATCGATTTCGAGATCGTCACGATGACATCGCTTCAATCGATCACGAGGAGGAAGCCGTGATTTTGATCAAAATCGCTCCCTCATCGACGAGCTGGCCGACCTCGCAGCAAAGCTCCGCTATCGTCCCGTGATGGGGTGCAACCAAAGCATGCTCCATCTTCATCGCCTCGAGCACGACCAGTGCCGTGCCTTTCTTGACGACCTCGCCGGCATCTACCGAAACGGCGGCAATTCTTCCGGGTAGCGGTGCAACGATAAGATCGGCGGTGCCACTCTCTTGCGCCGCCACCGCCGAACCGGCTTCGCTCAGGCTGACGACGACGCTATCACCAGCTACCGCGAGCTCGATCTTGTCGCCCCGCGCCACCAGCTGTGCCGAGATCGGCTGCCCGTCGAGCACGGCGGATACCTTCCCGTCGCGCAACATGGGGTTGGCGACGGTCACGGGCTCGGCGCCATCCACCCGAAGATTGACACTACCGACGGCGAGCCATTTCGCGTCAAATGCGACCCGGACGTCATCGAGTCGCAGCGTCCGCACCGAACGCGTTTGCCCGCCCAAGCGCCAATCGATCGGCACGCGCCACGGCGAGTGGCGATCCGGATTCTTTTGGTTGTCGATAGCGCCGGCGGCGAGACCCACCGCCAGGAAAGCCATTACTCGAAGCCTCAGCTGCGCCTTACTGTCGGACGCGACCAAACGCGTTCCTCGGCGCTCGATAAGGCGGCTATCGAGCCGACCGGCAACGAACTCGCCGTCCTGTAACAGGCGGTGTAGGAAACCCAGGTTGGAGCGTAGGCCGAGCACCGTGGAGCGGGAAAGCGCTTTCCGAAGCGCGTCGCGGGCGCCGTCGCGATCATCCGCATGCGCGATGATCTTGGCGATCAACGGATCGTAGTGGATAGTAACTCGATCGCCTTCCCGAACGCCGCTGTCCACGCGGATACCCGATTCTCGACCCGGCAGCTCGAGCCGATGCAGCCGACCGATCGAGGGAAGGAAACCGCGTTCGGGGTCTTCGGCGTAGAGGCGCGCTTCGATTGCATGACCGGTGATGCCGATTTCGCTTTGCCGCTTCGGCAGTGCTTCCCCCGCAGCGACACGCAATTGCCATTCAACCAGATCAAAACCTGTAATCGCTTCGGTAACGGGATGCTCTACTTGAAGTCGCGTGTTCATCTCCATGAAGTAAAACGCGGTGTCGAGGTTCGCCGCGTCGAGCAAGAACTCGACGGTGCCCGCGTTGACGTAACCGATCGTCCGCGCAGCTTGCACCGCAGTCTCTCCCAAACGTTCGCGCATTGCGGCCGACAAACCGGGTGCCGGCGCCTCCTCAACGACTTTTTGATAGCGCCGTTGCATGGAGCAATCGCGCTCGAATATGTGAACGATCCCGCCATGGGAGTCGGCGAAGATCTGCACCTCGACGTGGCGCGGCCGCGCGATGTACTTCTCCACCAGCACCTTGCTCGACCCGAAAGCGCTCCGGCTTTCGCGGCACGCTGATTCGAGCGCCGCCGTGAAATCGCGCGGCCGGTCGACTCGACGCATACCCTTGCCACCCCCACCGGACGCGGCTTTGATGATCACCGGGTAGCCCAGGGACTCCGCCTGGCGCGCAAGCGTCGCGGACCGCTGATCTCTGCCGTGGTAACCGGGCACGACAGGTACGCCGGCTTTGGCCATCAGGGCTTTGGCGACGTCCTTCGAACCCATCTTTCGTATGGCCGCGGCCGGGGGGCCGATGAAAACCAAGCCCGCTTTCTTGCAAGCAGCCGCGAAGGTCGGGTTCTCGGAGAGAAAGCCGTAGCCGGGATGGATCGCCTGTGCGCCGCTCCGCCGCGCGGCGTCGATGATCTTGTCGGATCGCAGGTAGCTTTCGCCCGGAGGCGGCGGGCCAATCGGGTATGCCTCGTCAGCCATGATGGTATGGCGCGCCCTGAGATCGGCATCCGAATAGACCGCAACCGTCGCCACGCCGAGCCGCCGCGCGGTCTCGGTTATCCGGCAGGCGATCTCACCGCGGTTGGCAATGAGGATCTTGTCGAACACGGCTCCGGCACTACTCGACCGCCCAGCTGGGCGCGCGTTTTTCTATAAAGGCAGCGAGACCCTCCTGACCTGCGGCGGAGGTTCTTTGCCTTGCAATTCGCGCCGCCGTGTCCTTCATCATCTCCTCGTCGACATAATGCTTGCTCACGGCGCGAATCAGGTCCTTGCTCGCGGCGATCGCATCCGGCGAACACGCCAACAGTTGGTCGACAATCCGCTTCCGTGCCGCCTCCAGCGCGGCGTGGTCGTCGACCACCTCGTGAACCAAGCCGATGCGCCAGGCCTCGGCGGCGCTGAAGCGTTCGGCAGTGAGGAAATAGCGCCGCGCCTCGCGGACGCCGATTGCCGCAACGACATAGGGCGAAACGGCGGCCGGAATCAGGCCAAGCCGCACTTCCGACATCGCGAAGAACGCGTCTTTCGCGGCCACCGCCATGTCGCACGCCGCCACCAGGCCGGCGCCGCCGCCCATCACCGCGCCCTGGACCAACGCGACCGTGGGCTTGGGCACGGTATCGACGATCCGCAGCATGCGGGCGATTTCGAACGCATCGTCGAAATTCTCTCGGTCGGTTAGGTTGACGCTGGCCTTGAGCCAGTTGGTATCGGCGCCGGCGCAGAAACTCGGCCCGTTGGCGGCCAACACGATGGCGCGTACATCGTCGTCACCGCCGACATCGGTGAACGCGTCTTCGATCTCGCGGATAACCTGATCATTGAAGGCGTTGCGCTTCTCCAGCCGATCCAGCGTTACCGTCGCCACGCCGCGTTCGTCACGATCTACTAGGACATGTGCCATTTCTTCACCATTGTCGATGCCTGGCCGGCGTTGGCTGATCGTTGATTTTAGGCGAGCCGCCAGCGCCGCGGCGCGGTACCTACATGCGAAAGACGCCGAAACGGGTCGGTTCGATCGACGCGTTAAGGGCTGCCGATATGCCGAGCGCGAGAACCATGCGCGTATCCTTGGGATCGATCACACCATCGTCCCACAGGCGCGCGCTTGCGTAGTAAGGGTGACCCTCGCGCTCATATTGCTCGAGGATCGGTCTCTTGAAAGCTCTCTCCGCACGCTCGCTCCACGTTTCGCCGCGAACTGCCTTGGCGTCGCGGCGGACTTGCGCCAGCACGTTTGCCGCTTGCTCGCCGCCCATGATCGAAACCCGCGAATTGGGCCACGTCCACAGGAAGCGCGGCGAGTAAGCGCGCCCGCACATGGCGTAATTGCCGGCTCCGAACGACCCCCCGATGATGACGGTGAATTTGGGGACCTTCGCCGTCGCCACCGCGGTAACCATTTTAGCGCCATCCTTGGCGATCCCGGCGGCTTCGTATTTGCGACCGACCATGAAGCCGGTGATGTTCTGCAGGAACACCAACGGTACGCCACGCTGGCAGCATAGCTCGATAAAGTGGACCGCCTTGAGTGCCGATTCCGAAAAGAGGATGCCATTGTTGGCGACAATGCCGACCGGGTAGCCCCAGATGCGAGCAAATCCGGTGACAAGCGTGGGCGCATAGAGTTCCTTGAACTCGTCGAACTCGCTACCGTCAACGATGCGGGTGATGACCTCGCGGACCTCGAAGGGTTGACGCGAATCGGCCGGAATCGCGCCATAAAGCTCTTCACCGTCGAACAGCGGCTCGACCGGTTCGCGAACGTCGAGTCCAACCTCCTTGCGCCGATTGAGATTTGCGACCGTTCGCCGCGCCAAATGAAGCGCATGTTCGTCGTTTTCGGCGTAGTAGTCGGTAACGCCCGACATACGCGAGTGAACGTCGGCACCGCCGAGCTCCTCGGCGCTGACCTTTTCGCCGGTCGCAGCTTTTACCAATGGCGGGCCGCCGAGGAAGATTGTGCCCTGCCGGCGAACGATAATCGCTTCGTCCGCCATCGCCGGCACATAGGCCCCGCCAGCGGTGCATGACCCCATGACCACCGCTATCTGCGGGATGCCCAGGGCCGACATGTTGGCCTCGTTGTAGAAGATGCGACCAAAATGCTCGCGATCGGGAAAGATCTCGTCCTGGTAGGGCAGGTTGCCGCCACCCGAATCGACGAGATAGATGCACGGCAGGTTGTTCTGGTGCGCGATCTCTTGCGCCCGCACATGTTTCTTAACGGTCGACGGATAATAGGTCCCACCTTTCACGGTGGCATCGTTGGCCACGATCACGCATTCTTGGCCGGAAACGCGGCCGACCCCGGTGATAATCCCGCCCGCCGGCACGTCTTCGTCACCATACATCTCGTATCCGGCGAGTTGAGAGAGTTCGAGAAACGGTGTACCGATATCGAGCAGTCGCTGCACTCGGTCGCGCGGAAGCAGCTTGCCGCGACTTACGTGAAGTTCGCGGGCCCTTTCCGAACCGCCGATTTCGATCCGCGCCAGCGTCGCGCGCAAATCGTCGACCAATGCACGCATTTTCTTGGCATTAGCGCGGAACGCCTGCGCCGACGGATCCAGCGCCGTCTCGATGACGCTCATGGTCTACCAACCGCCGCTCTCGAGCCAATCCTCGACTTGATCAAGACGATCGCTACCCCAGAAGGGTTCGTCGTCGACGATGAAAAACGGCGACCCGAACACGCCGCGAGCGATCGCCGCGTCGTTTTCCTTGCGCAGCCGATCCTTGACCTTTTGATCCTGCAGCGCCGCAAGCGCCGCGTCGCCGTCCGCACCGACCTCGGCCGCAATCGTCGCCGCAGCCTCGGGTGACGAAACGTCCTCGCCGTCCGCGAAAAAGCGATTATAGATGCGCACCGCGAACGCCTTGGCGAGGGCAGGATCGTCGTCATGCAACCAATAGTAGGCGCGCGCCACGGCGATCGTGTTATGCGGCGCACCCGGCGGTAGCGTTGCCGGCACGCCCATGCGGCGAGCCGAGCGCGGGAAATCGTGCAGGAAATAGTCGGACTTGAGAGGGTAATCGAACATCGGTCCGGTACCGACGATTTTGAACACCGCCCCGAGGAGGAACGGACGCCAGTTGACCCTGCGGTCGTAACGCGAGGCGATCTCATCGATCTTGCAGCTTGCGAGGTAGCCATAGGGTGAAGCGAATTCGAAATAAAACTCGACCGGTTGCGGCATTGCGACCTCCACGTCGTTGGCGAGCCGCCTTACGCGGTCTCTTCGAAAAGCTCGCGACCGATCAGCATGCGGCGAATCTCCGAGGTACCCGCCCCGATCTCATAGAGCTTGGCATCGCGCAGGAATCGGCCGGTCGGGAATTCGTTGATGTAGCCGACCCCGCCGAGACATTGGATCGCTTCAAGCGCCATCCAGGTCGATTTTTCGGCCGCGTACAGGATTGCACCGGCAGCGTCTTTGCGTGCGGTCTGGCCCCGGTCGCACGCCTTGGCGACGGCATAGACGTAAGCCCGGCAGGCATTCAGCGTCGTGTACAAGTCGGCGAGCTTGGCCTGCATGAGCTGAAACTCGCCGATCGACTTTCCGAACTGCTTGCGTTCGTGGACGTAGGGCAGCACCACGTCGAGGCAAGCCTGCATCAATCCCAGCGGCCCAGCGGCGAGAACCGCACGTTCGTAGTCGAGGCCGCTCATCAACACGGCGACACCGCCATTGACCTCGCCGATAACATTCTCCTCCGGCACTTCGCAATCCTCGAAAACGAGCTCTGACGTGTCGGAGCCGCGCATGCCGAGCTTGTCGAGCTTTTGCGCGGTGGAAAACCCGGGGAAGCCCCGCTCGATGATAAAAGCGGTGATGCCATGTGAGCCGGCATCGGGATCGGTTTTGGCATAGACCACCAGAGTGTCGGCAACCGGGCCGTTGGTGATCCACATCTTGGTACCGTTGAGCATATAGCGACCGCCCTTCTTATCGGCCCGCAGACGCATGCCAACCACGTCGGAACCGGCACCCGACTCGCTCATCGCCAGCGCACCGACATGCTTGCCGCTGATCAATTCGGGCAGATAACGTCGCTTTTGTTCGTCGGATCCGTTCAAGCGAATTTGATTGACGCAAAGATTGGAGTGCGCGCCGTAGCTCAAGCCGACCGACCCCGACGCGCGGCTGATCTCCTCGAGGCTGATCACGTGCTCGAGGTAGCCCATCCCAACCCCGCCATACTCCTCCTCGACCGTGATTCCGTGGAGGCCGAGATCGCCCATTTTGGGCCAGAGATCCCGCGGAAACTGGTTGCTTTGGTCGATTTCCTCGGCACGCGGCGCGATTTCATTCGCGGCGAACTCCTCGACCGAGTCCCGTAGCATGTCGGCCTGTTGGCCAAGATCGAAATCCAAGGTCGGGTAGCGATTGGGGATCATGGTGATGCCTCGCCGGACTTGGGAACTGTACCCATTCGGTGCGATCTTGCGAAGCGATGACCGACCGCGGTCAGGTCGCGACGGGCATCATGGTACCCATCGCCGAAGCACGGAGGAACTCGCTGCCCTCGGCATCGACATAAGCCGGCCGTCGATATAAGCCGGTCGTCGCGGCAGATCGATAAGGTCCTCCCGGCGGGTCGAAGCATGCAGCGAACGGGCTCGACGCAATCAATCGCGAGACCGATCAGACCCATGCAGGCCGGCTGTCCGAAGCCGTTGCCCACCCGCGCAGCCGCCGTCCGGTTGCTCGGCTGCAGCGCTCGGCGACGGACGTTCGCGCGCCGGCCTATTTGGGCCACAGGATCATTTGCGTGCAGCGGAACATGGCGATGGTCCTGCCGTTCGCATCGACGACCTCGGCATCCCAGACCTGCGTGTTGCGTCCGCCGTGCCGCAGCTTCGCTTCGGTACGGATCGTGCCTTCGCGGGCGGTGCCGAGAAAATTGCACTGGAGATTTATCGTCGTGAAACTGCGGGCGCCCTCCGGCAATGAAGCCAACGCCCCATACCCTGCCGCCGTGTCGGCGAGCGCGGTTATCGTCGCGGCGTGGAGATAGTCGTGCGGCGTTTTGTGACGCGGTTCGACGGTAAGCTCGGCAACCACGCGGCCATGCTCGATCTCCTTGAAGTCGAGGCCGAGCAAGCCGGGCAAACGGCCTTCGCCCGCTTTGTTGGCTTGTTCGGCGCTGACAACGGAAAGTTCGGTCATCGATCCACCTTAGAGCAGCAACCACGCTGCCAGCCCAAGAAACGCAGAGAAACCGACCACATCGGTGATCGTCGTCAGAAACACCGTTGCCGCCAGTGCGGGATCGATACCTACGCGGTGGAAGCCGATCGGAATCAGAATGCCGCACAGCCCGGCGACGAGGAGGTTGATGACCATGGCTGCCGCGAGCACCAGACCGAGCGAAATCTGACCGAACCAGAGCGTCGCGACGAGACCGACGAGCAGGGCGAAAAGAACCCCGTTCAAGAGTCCGACCAAGGCTTCCTTGTTGATCAGGCGTGAGGTATTGGCCGCCGTCAGCTCTCGCGTCGCCAATGCCCGTACGACCACCGTCAGTGTTTGCATTCCGGCATTGCCGCCCATCGAGGCGACGATCGGCATCAGCACCGCGAGCGCGACAATCTGCTCGATCGTCGCATCGAACAACGCGATAACGATCGAAGCGATGATCGCCGTGACCAGGTTAACGGCCAGCCACGAAAAGCGCGTGCGCGCGGTGCGGATCACCGAGGTGTAGAGGTCGTCCTGCTGCACCCCGCCGAGGCGCATGAGATCTTCCTCATTTTCCTCGTTGATCACGTCGACAACGTCGTCGACCATGATCACGCCGACGATGCGACCGTTGTCATCGACGACCGGTGCCGAAGCAAGATCGTACTGGCTGAAAACATGAGCCACGTCTTCCTGGTCGGTGCCCACGGGGATGACCTTTGGCTCTTTGTCCATGATATCGGCGACGATCACCGGACGCTTGGAGCGCATGGCCCGACTCAACGGGATCGTACCGACCGGATGGTGGCCCGGATCGACGACGTAAATCGCGAAGAACTCGTCGGGCAGGTCCTCGGTATCGCGGAGATAGTCGTTGATCTGGCCGATGTTCCAATATTGCGGCACGGCGACGAAGTCGCGCTGCATGAGCCGGCCCGCCGAATCCTCCGCGTAACGGAGCCCCTCCTCGACCGCGACGCGTTCCGCAGCCGGGACCGCGGCCAGCAACTCGCGTTGTTCGTCCTCGTCGAGATCCTCGAGGATTTCGACCGCATCGTCGGTATCGAGTTCCGTCAGCGCTTCGGCAACCTCGCGGGGGGCGAGGAAATCAAGCACCTCTTCACGGACCGATTCATCGAGCTCGGTGAGTACGACCGGATCAAAGTCGTCACCCAGGCAACGGAACAGGGCCTGCCGCTGCTCCGATGTCACCTGATCGAACAGATCGGCGACATCGGCGACGTGCAGCGGCGCCAACAGCGCTTGCGCGCGCTCCGCATTGCCGATCTCGACCGCGCTGACGATATCGCGGACGAAGTCGGGCGAGAGGCGGTAAGCGGTCTCGGGAACGGTTACCGAGTCCGCGGATTGGTTTTCATTGCTCGACATGCGACGAATGGGGCCTCTGTCGAATTCCACGGACCGGACCAGCGGACCGCTATTCCGTCTCAGCTATTTATAGAGATCCTCTAAAGTACCTTGGCCCGGGCGCTGGAACGGCCGTGAAAGAAGCCCGCGGTTCATTCGGGACCACGGGCTTCGAGGAATGGTGCGGTCGAGAAGACTCGAACTTCCACGGGATGTTATCCCACAGCGACCTCAACGCTGCGCGTCTACCAGTTCCGCCACGACCGCCGGGTGTGAGCGAAATATCAAATACGGCTCAGTGCTGCAAGCTTCGATGGTCCGATCCGGGTGATCTTCGATCGCGCCCGCCGTGTCGGTGATCGAGACAGCGATCTGGTCGTCGACGACCATCGCCTCGCTCTTGGCGATAGACTGATTGTCGGCATACAAGGTTGCCGGTTCGGTACCCTTGCGTCGAAATCGACACCGGCGCCGCGACGAGCAGCTGGTAGGTCAGCATCGCGACCTTGCCTAAACGGCGGTCGGTTTGATCTCGACATTGTTTAAGGTTCGACCATGACTCTTACGACAGCGTTGTTGCCACGTCAGCGCTACCAATGTGTAAGCGTACCGTCTGGCGTGTAGCTTGCGAAGATGATGGCGTCCCCCCCGGTAGGTTGGAAGACGAGCGATCAAGCTGTCGATTACGACGAGGCGGTCGCGTTCATGGAGCAGCGCGTCGCTTTTATCCGCAGCGGCCGGGCGGACGAACTGGTTTGGTTGCTCGAGCACCCGCCGCTCTACACCGCGGGCGCCAGCGCCAAACCATCCGATTTGATCGATTCGGATGCGCTTCCGGTATACGCCACCGGCCGCGGCGGCCAATACACCTATCACGGGCCGGGCCAGCGAATCGCCTACGTGATGCTCGACCTCAGGCGGCGGCGACGCGATGTGCGCGCTTTCGTCTACTCTCTCGAGCAATGGATCATCGAGACCCTGAAGCGTTTTAGCGTCACCGGTGAGAGACGACCCGGCCGCGTCGGAATCTGGATCGATCGGGGCGCCGGCCGGGAAGCCAAGATCGCCGCCGTTGGCGTGCGTGTGCGCCACTGGATCACGTTTCACGGCGTATCGTTGAATGTCGAGCCCAATCTCGACCACTACGCAGGTATCATCCCCTGCGGGGTTGCCGAGCACGGGGTCACCTCGCTGGTCGATCTCGGTATTCCAGCAACCATGGCCGACATCGACGTCGCGCTCATGGAGACCTTCGACGCGGTCTTTGGGACGACGACAACCCTCGAGCCGGTGGCGTGACGGCGACTATTCGGCCGGTAGAGTCTCGAACCCCGAGCCCGGCGCGACGGTTTCGTGTACGGCCTCGCTAATGACTTCATCGACCCGCGCCGCCCGAGGTCCCTCGTGGCAGGAGGCAATCATGTGCTCGACGGCCGATGGAGGCCCGACGAACAGCGCTTCAACGGTGCCGTCGGAGCGATTGCGCACCCAGCCCTCAAGACCAAGTTCACGAGCCCGATCGCGGGTCCACGCGCGATACCACACTCCCTGAACCCGGCCGCTGACCCGAACGCGAATCGAGCTGCGTTTGCGATCGTTGGCCATCGCGTCGGGTTATCCGCCCAGCCGGGCGATCAGGAACCCGGCAACGACCGCGGTGCCGATTACGCCCGCGACGTTGGGACCCATCGCGTGCATCAGCAGGTAGTTTCCCGAATCCGCACGCTGCCCCTCGACTTGGCTCACCCGCGCCGCCATCGGAACCGCGGAGACACCTGCCGAACCGATCAGCGGATTGATCGGACTCTTCCGGCTCACCAGGTTCATGAGTTTGGCCATCAGCACACCGGACGCCGTCGCAATTCCAAAAGCGACCACGCCCAAGCCGAGGATCTTCAACGTTTCGACCTGCAAGAAACGTTCGCCGGTCATGCTGATGCCGACGCTGGTACCGAGGAAGATGGTAACGACATTGATGATCTCGTTTTGCGACGCTTTCGACAAACGCTCGGTTACGCCGCATTCGCGTAGGAAATTACCGAACATCAACATGCCGATGAGAGCCGAGGCCGCCGGCACGAGAAGAATGCAGAGCATGGTGACAACCAGGGCAAAGATCAGCTTTTCGAGCTTCGAAACTTCGCGTAAGGACCGCATGCGAATCTCGCGCTCGCGGCGCGTCGTGAGAGCGCGCATGATCGGCGGTTGTAACAACGGTACCAGTGCCATGTAGCTGTAGGCCGACACCGCGATCGGCGCCAAGAGCTCCGGGGCGAGTTTGTTGGCCAGGAAGATCGAGGTTGGGCCATCGGCACCGCCGATGATGCCGATCGCACCGGCCTGCTGCTCGGTAAAGCCGATGAACAGCGCGCCGAAAAAGGTCGCGAACACCCCGAACTGCGCCGCGGCCCCCAATAGCAGGGTACGCGGATTGGCGATCAGTGGACCGAAATCGGTCAACGCGCCGACCCCGAGAAAGATCAGCGGTGGAAATATCTCCAGCGTGATGCCCTGGGAGATGTAGTGGAATAGACCGCCCGGATGATCACCGACAGGGATGTTGAGCAGACCTTCGGTCGGTAGGTTCGCCAGCAATGCGCCGAAACCGATCGGTATCAGGAGCAGCGGTTCGAAGCCGCGGTACACCGCGAGGTAGAAGAAAACCAGAACGACCGCCCACATGACGGTCATTTCCCAGGTTATTCGGGCAAACCCGGTTAGCCCGATCAGCTCACCGATCTGTTCCACGGGGCATCTCAGCCGATCGTTAGTAGGACTTGGCCTTCCTGGACCGACGCACCCACGTCAACGCTGATCGCTTGGACGGTGCCGACCCGGGGAGCGACGATATCGGTGTTCATCTTCATCGCTTCGAGGCAAAGCAGTTTCTCGCCCGCGTTGACCTGCTGCCCCGTCTGCACGTCGATGCGAATAATCGTTCCGGACATAGGACTCACTACGCTCCCCGGAACCGCCGCCTGAGGGGGTGGCGCGCCTGCCGGTTGTGGCGGTGGGGACGCCGACGCGCCCGGTTGCTGAGCCGGCCCTGCGGACGCGGCGGCCGGCGAAGGCAGTAGCGGGCGAGGTGCGGGTATCGCGTCGTCGTCCTCCAGCACCTCGACGCTGACGTCGTACACCCGATCTTCTATGGTAATGCGTAACTTCTTCATCGCTCGACTGAATATCCGGTCGCGGCAGCACGACCGGGGCTACCAGAATTTAATGCTGCGCCGCTTGCCCTCGTTGACAAACGTAATACGGTCCCACGGCATGCGCTGACCAACCATATGTACGAAACTCGCTCCCTGATTCCAACCAATCGTCCGGTGAGCAGGCACGGCCACATCGACGATACGAAACGGTTTGTCGATAACGACGCCGACGGCCGCGACGATCGCCGGCAGATCCTGCGCCAACAGCGGCTCCGCACGACGGGCGAGCGGTATTGGCCCTGGCTCGATCGCGTCAAGCGCGCGCGACGCCCCTCGTTTCGCAGTCTGCCGAAACCCCAGGCCAACGGCGCCGCAGACGCCCCATAGGATCGTGAGAACGGCCATGACGGTCGCGAAACCGGAGACGATCAGTACAGCGCTCTGGTACATCGCTCACCCGTCCCTAAAGCGGCATGTTGCCGTGTTTCTTGGGCGGACGGCTTTCACGCTTGGATAGAAGGCTGCGCAGGCCCAAAGCGACAGCGGCGCGGGTGCGCGAGGGCTCGATGATATCGGTGATGAGCCCCTTGCTCGCGGAGAGATAGGGCGAGGAGAATTTCTTACGATACTCCTCCGCAAGCTTTGTCCGCAGTGCTACCGAATCTTCGGCGGCAGCAAGCTCACGCCGATAGAGGATATTGACGGCGCCGTCGGCGCCCATCACCGCTATCTCGGCGGTCGGCCAGGCAAAAGCCAGATCGGCGCCAAGATCGCGGCTACACATGGCCAAGTAGGCACCACCATAGGCTTTACGCATGAATACGGTGATCTTAGGGACCGTCGTGTCGCCGTAGGCGAACAGCATTTTCGCGCCGTGCCGAATGATGCCGCCGAGTTCCTGGGTGACTCCGGGAAGGAAACCGGGAACGTCGACAAGGGTGACGATCGGGATGTTGAAGCAGTTGCAGAAACGGATAAACCGAGCGCCTTTGTCGGAAGCGTCAATGTCGAGCGTTCCCGCCTTGACGCTTGGCTGGTTGCCGACAATACCGACCACGACGCCACCGATCCGGGCGAATCCGATGACGATGTTCTTGGCGAAGTCCGGCTGAATCTCCAAGAAGTCGCCGCCGTCCACCAGTCGACCGATGACTTGGTAGGTGTCGATCGGATCCTTCGGCGATTCCGGAACAAGCGCGTTCATTCCCTCATCGTCTTGGAGCTGCAGCTCGTCGAGATCGGTGTGCGGCGGGTCGACCACATTGTTCGACGGTAGAAACGAAAGCAGGCGCTTTACGATCTGGATCGCGTGGCGATCGTCCTCGGCAACGAAATGAATATTGCCGCTTACCGCGGCGTGCGCGTGGGCGCTGCCGATCTCGTCCATCGTCGTGACCTGCCCGGTCACTGCCTTGATGACGTCGGGCCCACATATGAACATGTGTGCGTTGGCTCGGGTCATGACGATGAAATCCATCAATGCCGGCGAATAAGCCGCGCCACCGGCGCAGGGTCCCGCGATTACCGCGATCTGCGGCACCACTCCCGACATCATGACGTTGTGGTGGAAGACCTTGCCGTAACCCGACAGCGATTCCACGCCCTCCTGGATGCGCGCGCCACCGGAATCGTTAAAGCCGATGATCGGGAGGCCGGCCCGACCGGCATAATCCATGACGTTACAGATCTTATCGGCATGCACCTTGCCCAGCGAACCGCCGGCGACGGTGAAGTCCTGGCTGAACGAAGCGACCGGTCGGCCGTCGACATAACCGATTCCGGTCACAACGCCATCGCCCGGCAGCTTCCTTTCCTGCATCCCAAAGTCGCGGGTGTCATGCTCCACATGCATACCCATTTCCTGGAACGTGTTCGGCGTGAACATATCGAGGAGACGCTCTCGCGCGGTCATCTGGCCCTTGGCGTGACGCGCTTCAGCCTTGTCGGCGCCTCCTCCGAGAAACGCGATCTCGCGCCTCTTCACGAGTTCGCCGAGGAGGTCTTTCAGTTTTGCCATCGATGGTCGTTTGGTGCTGGTAAGTGGCGCTGCAGGAGGGACCGACGAGTATTACCAGGGTGCAACACAAAGGGCTACAGCGAGAATGTGGCAACCCGAAGGCCACGAACCAATACTTCTCTGCAGCCACAGGACCCCAATATCATGTAGTCCGACACGATCGTAACACGAGATATGGATATCAGGCGATCCTTTGATGGCACCGCCTACCTGCGCTCCGACGGCCCGCGATAAGCCGCAAGATAGAACGCCGCAGCATCAAGATCGGCGCGCCGACCCGCGCGTCGAGCGGCAGCTTCGGGATCATCTCCCCACCGCGCGACGTTGTAGCACTCGTCGACACTGCCCGCCTGCCAGGCACTATCGGCATCGACCTCGCCCTCCTGGAGGGCGAGCGCGACGAGCAGCGAACCGGTGACCGTCGCGGCCGCGTGCAGCCCGACGAGTTCGTCGGCGCTGAGGCCGGCGACGACCGCAGCGTAGCAGGCGACGATTTCGGGATCGGGTTCGGTTGGAAGCACGCCGGTTGTTATTGGCGGTGCACAAAAAAATCTCTGCTTGGCCCACCCTACCATCGGATTCCATGCGGCAGCTTGCAGCTCGACAAGATCGGGGGGCCGCTCAGCGCGATAGCAAACGAGGTCGGTTTCGATATAGGCGACCAGGGTCGTTCCGATTCGCGTTCGGTCGGTGTCCGTCAGGTCCGCGACCCGTCCAGCCAGCGCGGTCAGGCGCAGCATCGAGGTATCGATTTCGTCGGGCTGATCTGCCCATTCCGCTGCCACCGCGCGGGCCAGGTTTTCGTTGGCAAAGCGGAGTTCACGACACCGCTGCGAGTGCACCGGAGCGCGATCGAGGAGCACCCGGTATCCGCTACCCGTCGGGTCGACGTGAGCGTCGCGGTAAACCCGCTTTTTCACGATCGAGAGCCGGGCAGGATCATGCGACTCACCGCCGCGGGAATATCGGCGAACCCCTCAAGGATCGTCGCCGCCCCTGCCGCGACCAGTTTGTCGACGCTGTGGTAGCCCCAGGCAACCCCGAAGGCGCGCACGCCGGCATTGAGAGCCATCTCCACATCGAACGTCGTGTCGCCAACCATGATCGTACCCTCGCGGTCGGCACCAACTTCCTTCATGGCGCGCTCGAGCATGCCCGGATGCGGCTTTCCCGGCGCGTGGTCCGCAGTTTGTATCGAGACGAAAAAACCCTCCAGCTGGTGGCGTTCCAGCCCGGCGCGAACGCCGCGCTGCGACTTGCCGGTGGCGATCGCGCAAAGAATACCGGCGCGCTCCAGAGCTCCGAGGGTTTCGCGCACATCCGGAAACAGCGGTTCGTCGCAATCCGGCTTGGCCCGCTCGAGCGCGAACGCCTCCCGATAGGTGTCCACGACCGCGCCAAGGTCGCCGGAAAACTCATCGGGGAGCAGCCGACGAATCGCTTCCGCCAATTCCAGCCCCACCACACCTCGTACCGCTTCCAGGGAGGGAACGGCTTGCCCGTGGGCGGACAGCGCAATGCCCATCACGCCGTGGATCAGCCTTTGACTGTCGACCACGGTGCCGTCCCAATCGAGAACGACGAGGGTGGGACTTCGCATATCGGCGATTCCTATACCCAGCTCTCGGCGAGTGGGTTTGCCACACGTTCCGGGTCTAGTCCGAGAGTGTCGCAGGTGGCGGCCATGTGGTCGGGTAGGGGCGCCACAAAGCGCAGGGTCTGACCCGCCATACTTTCGAGGATCATTTCGCGGGCATGGAGATGCAGTCGCGGGGCCACTTCCTTCGCGGGCAGAAACGCGCCACGACCGCCGTATTTGCCGTCCCCCTGGATCGGCACTCCGATCGCCGCAAGGTGAGCACGCAGCTGGTGGGTGCGTCCGGTCACCAGCTCCAGCGCCAGCCACGTGGCCTGGCGGCCGGCGCGGTCGACAACGGCATAGCGCGTGCGAGCGTCACGACCTTCGCCGACGACCATTCGTTCGCCCGCTCGGCTGCGCTCCTTGGAGAGCGGGATATCGATCGACCCCCTAGAGCGGGGCGGCGTGCCGACGACCAAGGCCCAGTAGAACTTGCGCACCGCGCGGGCACGAAATGCCGCCGACAAGCGCGCGGCGGCGTTGGCGTTGCGAGCGAGGACAAGCGCCCCGCTGGTATCCTTGTCGAGGCGGTGCACCAGGCGCGGGCGTTCGCCAGCTTCGAACCGAAGAGCGTCGAGCATAGCGTCGAGATGTCGCGAGATGCGGCTGCCGCCTTGGACTGCGAGACCGGGCGGCTTGTTGATCACGAGGATCTCGTTGTCGCGATACAAAACGTTGTGCACCAGCATCCGCGCACTGTCCTCGTCCACCGCCGGCCTGATCGGACGCTTTGCGGCTAACTCGCCCAACGGTGGAACGCGCACCCGTTGACCGGCCTGCAAGCGGGTGTTGGCACGGACTCGTCCGCTATCGACCCGGACCTGGCCGCTGCGAAGCAGCTTCTCCAACCGGCCGTGCGGCAAATCAGGGAAATGCCGGCGGAACCAGCGATCAAGCCGAAGACCGCTTTCGTCATCGACGACCGACAATGTCCGCGCCCTCATGGCTCGACGTCTCCGTCCGCAGCGGATCGGGCATTGTGTGCGGCGAGTCGGGTCCGAAGCTTCAGCCAATGGTCGAGCCGCTTGCGAATCTCCCGTTCGAACCCCCGCTCGCCGGGCTCGTACAGCGAACGCCGCGGCATTTCGTCGGGGAAGTAGTTTTGCCCGGAAAAACCCGTTTCCGTGTCATGGTCGTATTGATAGCCGGCGCCATAGCCGACTTCTTTCATCAAACGCGTCGGTGCATTGAGGATGTGTTTCGGCGGCATCAGCGAGCCGGTTTCGCGAGCAGCTTCGCTGGCAGCTTTCTCCGCTTGATACGCTCTGTTCGATTTGGGCGCGGTGGCGAGATAGATGACCAGTTGCACGATCGCCAGTTCGCCTTCGGGGCTACCGACAAAGGTATAAGCTTCTTTCGCGGCGATTGCCTGTACCAGGGCATGGGGGTCGGCAAGGCCGATATCTTCGACCGCAAAGCGTACCAGACGGCGCACGATATAGAGTGGATCCTCACCCGCAGTTAGCATTCTTGCCAGCCAATACAGCGAAGCGTCGACGTCGGACCCGCGCAGTGACTTGTGCAAAGCGCTGATGAGGTTGTAATGGCCGTCCTGCGCCTTGTCGTATACCGGCATGCGGCGCTGCACGGCTTGTACGAGCGCTGCGGGATCGAGCGCCGCATCCGGTGGAAGCGTGTACAGCTCCTCGGCCAGGTTGAGCAGGTAGCGCCCATCGCCATCGGCCATGGCGACGAGCACGGTGCGCGCCTCTTCGGTCAGCGGCAGCTTCCGTTCCATCGCGTTTTCGGCCCGCGTCAGCAGTGCAGCCAACCCGGCAGCATCGAGTCGGTTCAGCACCAGCACGTGGCAGCGCGACAATAGCGCCGCGTTTAGCTCGAACGACGGATTCTCCGTCGTCGCACCGATCAGGATGATAGTGCCGTCTTCGACGACCGGGAGAAAACCGTCTTGTTGGGCGCGATTGAATCGATGAACCTCATCGACGAAGAGGATCGTGCCGCGGCCCAGCGCGCGGCGCTCTCGGGCTTGGTCGAAAGCCTTGCGAAGATCGGCGACGCCCGAGAAGACCGCCGAGAGCTGCACAAACTCACAATTGGCAGTCCTGGCGAGAAGACGGGCGATGGTGGTTTTACCGGATCCCGGCGGTCCCCACAAAATCAGAGACTGCAGCGCGCCGGCGTCGATCATTCGGCGGAGCGGTCCGTCCGCGCCAAGTAGGTGATCTTGCCCCAACACATCGTCGAGGCTGCTGGGTCGCAGCCGATCGGCCAGCGGATGCGGGGCGTCGCCGGCAAGACCGGCCGCCTCGAACAGGCTACTCATCCCTGGATGACGACGTTGATTCGCCGCTCGCCACGCTGTAGCGCGACCCGCCAATCGCCCCGCATCCCTTCGATCAACGATTTCAGCTTAGCGACGCTGATCACGGGTTTGTCGTTGATCTCCTTGACCACGTCGCCGGGCCGGGCGCCGATTCGCGACGCTGGACTTCCACGCGCGACGGACAACACAATCACGCCACGCGCCATGGGGTTGATGCGCAACTCGTCGGCAAATGCGGGCGACAAGTTGGCGACGGTCGCCCCGGCGAGGGGGTGGCGGCCCTCAAGGACGGTCCGGTTGCGCGGTGGATCTTCGGGCGGTCCGACCAGCGCGATCTCTATTTCCAGGCTCTTGCCGTCGCGCAGGAGGTTGATCTTCGCCGAGCTGCCGATCGGCCGGGTGGCGATGCGGTAGACGAGGCTGGCGGGGTCGGCCACCTCCTGCCCATCGACACCGACGATTATGTCACCGACGCGCACACCGCCGCGCTCGGCCGGCCCCGATTCATAAACCCCGCTGACGATGACCCCGCCAGAGCGGGCGAGCCCCATTGACGCGGCGATTTCGGGAGTCACGGTTTGACCGCCAACGCCCAGCCAGGGCCGGCGCAGCCGCCCCCCCTCGAGAGCGCCTTTGATTACGGTAGCAACCCTGTTCGCCGGGATGGCAAAGCCGATTGCCATCGAGCCGCCCGAACGCGAATAGATCGCGGTATTGATCCCGGCAAGCTTGCCGTCGAGCGTTACCAGGGCACCGCCGGAGTTTCCGGGATTGATCGCCGCGTCCGTTTGAATGAAGAAACCGAGATCTGTGATACCCACCGGCGTGCGCGCCAGCGCCGAAACGATACCGCTGGTCACCGTCTGGCCGACGCCGAACGGATTGCCGATCGCCAAAACCAAATCGCCGACTTCGAGCTCGTCGGAATCCCGCAGGCGAAGCGATGGCAGGTCTTCGTCGCCGGCATTGATACGGAGAACCGCGAGATCGGTTCGTTCGTCGGCGAGCATCAACCGCGCTGCGAATTCACGGCGATCGGCGAGTGCGACTTTGATCTCCTCGCTACCCTTGACGACGTGGTGATTGGTAACGATGACGCCGTCGCCGCGAACGATGACCCCCGACCCCAACGAGTTTTCCATCCGCCGGCGCGGCCCGCCGAAGGGAAAACCATCGCCGAAAAAGCGTCGGAAGAAGGGATCGTCGAAAAACGGCGAGCGACGCATTTCCCGCACCGAGCGGCGGCTGAACACGTTGACGACGGCCGGTGCGACTCGTTTTACCAGCGGTGCATAGGACAGCTCGACTTCGGTGCGCGATGCCGGGGCGGTCTTTTCCTTCGCCGCCGCCGCAACCGAGGCGGTGAGAACGCAAGCCAGAACCAGCGCTGCAGGCGAGCGGACGCAGCCCACCGCTGAGATCGCCTTCCAAACCAGCGTGAATGCATATCGTTTTGTCATGGATTCAATTTAGTGCGCCCGAACCAAAAAGGGCAGCCCACCGGGCTGCCCCTCCATTCCCCGCGCGTCAATTTCGCTAGCCCGCAACCGTTTCCTCGACATCACCATCTGCCGTCTGCACGGGACCGGAATCCTGCCCTTTGGCGTCGCGATCGCGGTCAACGAGTTCGATGACCGCCATGTCGGCGGCGTCGCCATAGCGAGGGCCGGCCTTGAGAACCCGCGTGTAACCGCCGGCTCGATCGGCATAGCGCTCGGCCAGCGTATCGAACAGTTTCGCGACCGTCGCCTTGTCGGGCAGCTGCGCGGCGGCCTGGCGTCGCGCATGCAGATCACCGCGCTTGCCGAGCGTAATCAGTCGGTCGACCACGCCGCGCAGTTCCTTAGCCTTCGGCAGTGTCGTCTTGATTTGCTCGTGCTTGATCAGCGACGTCGCCATGTTCGCCAACATCGCCTTACGATGCGCGCTCGTGCGGTTGAGCTTGCGGTGCGCCCAACGGTGACGCATGGGGTCCTCCCTCGCCGCGTGTCGGCGATCAGTACTGATCCTCAAGTCGCTTGGCCAGCTCCTCGATATTTTCCGGCGGCCACTCGGTTACCTCCATGCCGAGATGCAGGCCCATCGAGATCAGCACTTCCTTGATCTCATTAAGCGATTTGCGCCCGAAGTTCGGGGTCCGCAGCATCTCGGCTTCCGTTTTCTGGATCAGATCGCCGATGTAGACGATGTTGTCGTTCTTGAGACAGTTGGCCGACCGCACCGACAGTTCGAGCTCGTCGACTCGTTTTAGCAGATTGCGATTGAACTCGGGTTCCGGCATGACTTCTTCACGCCGCTCGACGGTCGGTTCCTCGAAGTTGACAAAAAGTTGCAACTGATCCTGGAGAATCCGCGCCGCGTAGGCCAACGAATCTTCCGGGCTCACCGTTCCGTTGGTCTCGATCTGCATCGACAGTTTGTCGTAGTCCAGGATCTGCCCTTCGCGCGTGTTCTCGACCTTGTAGGAAACCCGCTTCACCGGGCTGTAGATCGCATCGATCGGTATCAATCCGATCGGTGCGTCCTCGGGGCGATTGCGATCGGCCGGAACGTAGCCCTTGCCGGTCTCGACCGTTAGCTCCATGCGCAACTTGGTCGCCTGATCGAGCGAACAGATAACCAGCTCGGGGTTGAGGATTTCAATGTCGTGGCCGGTTGCGATGTCGCCGGCGGTGACTTCGCCCGGGCCCTCGCTGGACAGGGTCATCCGCTTGGGGCCGTCACCATGCATGCGCACCGCGAGATCTTTGACGTTGAGAACGATATCGGTGACGTCCTCACGCACACCAAGGATCGACGAAAACTCGTGCAAAACGCCGTCGATGTGGATCGATGTCACCGCCGAACCCTGCAATGAAGACAGCAAAATGCGGCGCAAGGCGTTGCCGAGCGTCAGGCCGAAGCCGCGCTCGAGCGGTTCCGCCACCATGCTTGCGAAACGATTGGGGTCGTCGCCCCCTTCGATATCGAGCTTGTTCGGCTTAATCAGTTCTCGCCAGTTCCGTTGAATTTGGACCACCGGTCAAACCTCGTCGTTTCATCTCTGAGTTCCAACCCACCAAATGATGGAGGGCGGCAATCGCGTCGCAGAACCGCGACGGCTAGGGCGACAGCGGTTCGGTTTCAGACCCGACGTCGCTTGGGTGGACGACAGCCATTGTGGGGTATCGGCGTAACGTCCCGAATCGCAGTAATCGTGAAACCGACCGCCTGCAACGCCCGCAGGGCCGATTCGCGCCCCGAGCCGGGGCCGCGAACCTCGACCTCCAGCGTCCGCACGCCATGTTCCTGGGCCATGCGACCGGCATTCTCGGCAGCCATCTGTGCGGCATAGGGCGTCGACTTGCGCGAGCCCTTGAATCCCTGTTGCCCCGCCGACGACCAGGCAATGGTATTGCCCTGGACGTCGGTGATCGTCACCATCGTGTTGTTGAAGGTCGCGGACACGTGGGCGACGCCTGAGGTTATGTTCTTGCGCTCGCGCCGACGGACGCGGGTGGTTGATACATCGCGCGCCATGCTCAGACGGCCCTCTTCTTGCCGGTAATCGGCCGTGCCGGCCCTTTGCGCGTGCGGGCGTTGGTGTGGGTTCGCTGGCCGCGCACCGGCAAACCACGACGGTGCCGCAGGCCGCGGTAGCATCCGAGGTCCATCAACCGTTTGATGTTCATCGCTACTTCGCGCCGCAGATCACCCTCGACGACATAGTCGCCGTCGATAGCTTCGCGAATCTGCATAACCTCGGCTTCGGTCAATTCGTTGACTCGTTTCCCGGGCGGGACCCCGAGCCTGGTGCAGATCTCTTTGGCGCGGGTGCGGCCGATGCCATAGATATAACTCAAGGCGATCTCGACCCGTTTGTTAGTGGGGATGTTGACCCCAGCAATACGTGCCACTTGCGCTGCTCCTCAGTTGCAACGTGTCGGACGGATTAAAACTTCGCTTTTTCGGATGCCGGCGGCGCAGTTTTAGATTTTGCCTCCGGACAAGTCAACCAAATCTCGAAATTTCCCTCTCCAACAACAACTTGGCTTTAGTTAAGAATGCCGATCAATTGGTCCGTTACTTCATCGACGTCCACCATGCCATCGACCGATCGCAGCAGCGATTTGGCGTCGTAGTAGTCGATCAGCGGCGCGGTATCGTCGTAGTAGGCCTCAAGGCGGGCGTGTGCGGTTTCCTCGGTGTCGTCGGAACGTCGGGAAAACTCCGTTGAACCGCAAGCGTCGCAGACACCGTTTTGCTTGGGTCGCTGGAACTTGTCGTGGTAGCCCGCGCCGCACTTGGCACAGGTAAAGCGGCCGGTTATGCGCTCGGTCAGGAGATTATCGTCGACCCTGACCTCGATGACGTGATCGAGCAACAGGTTGCGTCGTTCGAGGATGCCAGCGATACCGTCGGCCTGGGTCGTGGTGCGCGGCACGCCGTCGAGGATAAAACCTTGATTGGGCCCGAGTTTTCCGATCGCCTCGTCGACGATCTCAATAATGATTTCGTCGGAAACCAGATTACCGGCGTCCATCACCATCCTGGCCTTCTTGCCAACCTCGGTGCCATCCTTAACCGCGGCCCGTAACATGTCGCCAGTCGAGAGCGTCACCAAATCGTAGCGTTGGCCAAGTCGCCTGGCCTGGGTGCCTTTGCCGGCACCAGGCGGACCCAGCATGATCAGGATCATCGCTGCCGGCCTCTGAGCTTCGACTTCTTGATCAGACCTTCATATTGATGGGCAATGAGGTGTGATTGAATCTGCGACACCGTGTCCATCGTCACGTTCACCACAATCAGCAGAGATGTGCCGCCGAAGTAGAAAGGGATTGCGTATTGAGAAATCAGGAGCTCAGGTAACAGACAGACCAGCGCCAGGTAGATGGCGCCGACCGTGGTCAGTCGGGTCAGGACGTAGTCGAGATACGCCGCGGTGTTGGCGCCGGGCCTAATGCCGGGGATAAACCCCCCGTACTTTTTCAGATTGTCGGCCGTGTCGTTGGGGTTGAAGACCACGGCGGTGTAGAAGAAGCAGAAAAACACGATTCCCGACATGTACAGCAGCATATAGCCCGGCTGGCCGCGGCCCAGGAACGCGGTGACATCCAGCAGCCAGCCCGGCCCTTGTGTCGCCGAGAAGCTGGCCGCCGTGATCGGCAACAGCAGCAACGATGAAGCAAAGATCGGCGGAATGACGCCGGCCGTATTGAGCTTGAGTGGGAGGTGTGAACTCTCGCCGCCGAACATTCGATTGCCGACCTGTCGCTTGGGGTACTGCACGACCAGTCGGCGTTGCGCCCGCTCGATGAAAACGATGAATGCGATAACAGCGAACACCATGATGATCAGGACGATAATCATCAGCGATGACATCGCCCCGGTTCGCCCCAGCTCGAGCGTGCCAGCTGCGGCCGCCGGTAGATTGGCGACGATGCCGGCAAAGATGATGAGCGAGATACCGTTGCCGATACCCCGTGCCGTGATCTGCTCGCCCAGCCACATCAGGAAGATCGTGCCGCCGGTGAGGGTCACCACCGTCGTCAGCCGGAAAAACAGGCCCGGTTCGAGCACCGCACCGCCGCCCGCCGTACTCGACATTCCCTCGAGGCCGACGGCGATTCCGTAGGCTTGCAGCGCGGCCAGCGCGACGGTGCCGTAGCGCGTGTATTGATTGATCTTCTTGCGCCCCTGCTCGCCCTCCTTCTTGAGCTGCTCGAGCCGCGGCGAGACCGTGGTCATCAACTGAATAATGATCGACGAGGAGATGTAGGGCAGCACGTTGAGCGCGAAGATCGTCATGCGGCCGAGCGCGCCTCCCGCGAACATGTCGAACATGCCGAGGATGCCGCCTTGCTGCCGCTGGAAAACCTCCGCCAAAACGGCGGGGTCGATGCCCGGCACCGGGACATAGGTTCCGAGGCGGTAAATAACCAAAACCGCAAGCGTGAACCAAATGCGCTTCTTGAGTTCGGTCGCCTTCGAAAAGGCGCCGAAATTGATGTTCGCTGCTAGCTGCTCAGCTGCCGATGGCATGACGGTCCCGGGGTTAGCTCTCTGACGCCGCTTTGCCGTTCCCGTTAGGCGCTTCGTCGTTTTCGGCTGCTTGCTTAGCTTGACCGGCTTTGCGCGCCGCGCCATCCCTATCGGCCGATTTGGCTTTCGCCTCGCCGGATTGCGGCTTGGTTTTCTTCGGTGGTTTCGGCGGTAGCAGCGTCACGGAGCCGCCGGCTTTTTCGACGGCTTCGACAGCCGCTTTCGATGCGCCCGACACCTCAATGCTTATCGCGGCGTTCAGCTCGCCTTGCGCCAGGAGTCGAACGCCGTCTTTCGCCCGTCCAACCAGGCCGGCTTGGCGCAAATCATCGATCGAGATCGCCTTCGAAGCGTCGACCTTGCCGGCATCGATCGCCTGTTGCAGCCGCCCGAGATTGACGATCTCGGGAACCTTGCGAAATATGTTGTTGAATCCGCGCTTGGGCAAACGCCGGTAGATCGGCATCTGGCCGCCCTCGAAGCCGTCGATCGCGGCCCCCGATCGCGATTTCGCGCCCTTGTGCCCGCGCCCCGCGGTCTTACCCTTGCCGGAACCGATACCCCGACCGACGCGGCGCGGCGCGCGCCGCGCTCCCGGACGATCGGCCAATTCATTCAGCCGCATTTCACTCTCCTCGTCACCCGGCACCGATACCGAACGGTAAGCTCGGCGCTAACCTTCGACCGGCTCGACCGCGATCAGATGCCGTACCCGGTTGATCATACCGCGCACCGCTGGGGTGTCTTCCAGCATGCGCGAGCGGTTCATCTTATTGAGGCCGAGGCCGATCAGGGTCTGCCGCTGCTTGGCGGGCCGCCCGATCGGACTTCGGACCTGGGTCACCTTGAGTTTCCGTACGTCAGCCACCGGTCACTCCTCCGCATCCGCTTCGTCACGACGGCGGCCGATAATATCGCCCACCTTGAGCCCACGGCGCGCGGCAACCGAGCGCGGCGATGCCATATTCTGCAAGGCGACAAAGGTCGCTTTCACCATATTGTGCGGGTTGGCCGATCCGATCGACTTGGCGACGACGTCCTGGACGCCGAGGGTCTCGAACACCGCGCGCATGGGCCCGCCGGCGATGATTCCCGTGCCGGGCGGTGCCGAGCGAATAATGACTTTACCGGCACCGTATTTGCCGGTTGCATCGTGGTGCAGCGTACGCCCCTCGCGCAGCGGTACCCTGATGAGACGGCGCTTGGCTGCTTCGGTGGCTTTGCGAATCGCCTCGGGAACCTCCCGCGCCTTACCGCTGCCGTAGCCGACGCGCCCGTGTTGGTCGCCGACCACGACCAGCGCAGCAAAACCGAACCGGCGTCCACCCTTCACCACCTTGGCAACGCGGTTGATACCCACGAGCTTGTCGGTGAACTCGCTATCGCCTCTGTCAAATGTCGCCGCTCGTGCCATTCATCTATTCCTAAAACATCAATCCTGCTTCGCGCGCGGCCTCGGCCAGCGCCTGGACGCGCCCGTGATAGAGGTATCCACCGCGATCGAACACGACCTCCGACACCCCGGCTGCCTTCGCGCGCTCGGCGACGAGTTTGCCGACCGCGCCGGCAGCATCCTTCGATCCCGTCCGGGCGACCCCGCTGCGCAAATCCCCGTCGAGCGTCGACGCGGCGGCCAGGGTCGCGCCGCGGTCGTCGTCGATAATCTGTGCGTAGATGTGCTTGTGCGAACGGAATACCGAAAGTCGCAGGCGTTGCGAGCGAGCTTGTCTGAGGTTGCCGCGCACGCGCCGGCGCCGCCGTTCAAGCAGAGCTTTTTTCTTATCCACCGTCATCGTTGCAACCTACTTCTTCTTGCCTTCCTTGCGATGGATGATTTCGTCCATGTACTTGATGCCCTTGCCCTTGTATGGCTCGGGCGGCCGTTTTTTGCGAATCTCCGCGGCCACCTGACCGACCTGCTGCTTGCTGATCCCCGACACGCGGATCAACGTCGGCCTGTCACAAGCGATAACGATGCCTTCCGGGATCTCGTAATTGACTTCGTGGCTATAGCCGAGCTGAAGATTGAGCGCCCGCCCCTGGACCGCCGCGCGGTAACCGACGCCGTTAATCTCGAGTTCCTTAACAAACCCCTCGCGGACGCCGGTCACCATATTGCTCACCAGCGCTCGCTGCATGCCCCACATCGTGCGAGCGCGCTTCGAATCGTTACGCGGGTTGATGAAGATCTCGCCGTTTTCGACCTTGACAATGACCTCGTCGACCAGAACCATCTCCAACGTGCCGTTCTTGCCGGAGACCGCGACCTCCTGACCCGAAAGCTCCACATCGACCCCATCCGGGATCGGGATTGGTTTCATTCCGACACGTGACATTTCAAGGCCCGGCTAGAAAACGCTGCAGAGAACTTCGCCGCCGACATTGGCGACTCGGGCTTCGGAATCCGACATCACGCCCCGCGGCGTCGATAATATCGAGATCCCGAGCCCGCCGGAGACGCGCGGCAATTCCTTGATGCCGGAATAGACCCGGCGTCCGGGACGCGACACACGCTGAATCGTTCGGATGACCGGGCGTCCCTCGAAATATTTGAGCTCGATCGACACCTCTGCCTTACCCTCCCCGAGGTTGCGACGCGAATAGTCACGGATGTATCCCTCGCGCTTGAGCACTTCCAGGACGTTCTCACGCAGCTTCGAGGCGGGCGAATCGACGACCGATTTGCGCGCCTGGAGGCCGTTGCGGATGCGGGTGAGCATGTCGCTCAGCGGATCAGATATCATCATCGGCGGCCTCTACCAGCTCGACTTGGTCATTCCCGGGACCTGCCCGGACGACGAGAACTCGCGCAGCGCAATCCGCGACATCTTCAGCTTGCGGTAGTAGCCGCGCGGACGACCGGTTAGTTCGCAGCGGCTGCGAACGCGGACCTGGGCGGAATTGCGCGGCATTTCGGCAAGCTTCAGGCGCGCCGAAAACCGCTCTTCCTGCGGTAGCGAGTCGTCCACCGCAATCGCCTTCAAACGCGCCCGCTTTGCCGCGTATCTCGCGCTTAAGCGTTGGCGCTTGCGGTTGCGTTCGATTGCGCTTGTTTTGGCCATGATCTTCTTTCTTTAGCGGCCGCCGTCAGCGGCCCGGCGTCTGGAACGGCATGCCGAAGGCGCGCAACAACTCGCGTCCCTCTTCGTCGGTGTTGGCGGTCGTGACGATCACCACGTTCATGCCACGGATTTCATCGACCTTGTCGTAGTCGATCTCGGGAAACACGATCTGCTCCTTGAGGCCCAGGGCGAAGTTGCCGCGACCGTCGAAACTGGTCGGCGGGATGCCGCGGAAGTCTCGGACTCGTGGCAGCGCGATGGTGATCAGCCGGTCGAGAAACTCGTACATTCGAGAGCGCCGCAACGTCACCTTGCAGCCCACTTCCATGCCCTCGCGGAGCTTGAAGTTCGCGACCGACCTCTTGGCTTTGGCGATAATCGGCTTTTGACCGCCGATCACCATCAGTTCGGCCACCGCAGCGCCGATCTTCTTCGGATCACGCGCCGCCTCGCCGACCCCTACATTGACGACGACCTTTTCGAGGCGCGGCACTTGCAACGGATTGGCATAGCCGAACCTTTCCCGCAGGGCCGGGCGAATGGCTTCGTCATATTGCTCTCTTAGCCGCGGTGTCATCATTCTCTCCCGACCCCTAGAGGTCGATCACTTCTCCCGACTTTTTCGCGTAGCGCACCTTGCGGCCGTCCGCGAGCACCTTGAAGCCGACGCGCGTCGGACCGTCCCCCCCGGGGTCGATATGCGCGAGGTTGGAGATATGCAACGGGGCCTCCTTTTCGACGATGCCGCCGGGTTGACCCGGGTTCGGACGCGTGTGCCGCTTGACCATGTTGACGCCCTGCACCAGCGCGCGACCGTTGTCGACATATACGCGCAACACCTTGCCGCGCTTGCCCTTTTCGCGACCGCTAAGCACGACAACTTCGTCATCTCTGCGAATTCGTCGCGCCATCACAGCACCTCCGGCGCCAGGGAAACGATCTTCATGTGCCGTTTGGAGCGCAGTTCGCGGGTCACCGGACCGAAGATGCGGGTACCAATCGGATCCCCCTGATTGGTAATCAATACCGCCGCGTTGCGGTCGAAGCGGATGGCGCTGCCATCGGCGCGGCGGATTTCCTTTGCCGTGCGAACGATGACGGCTTGGTGGATATCGCCCTTCTTAACCCGACCGCGTGGGATCGCCTCTTTCACGGTGACGACGATGGTATCGCCGACCGTGGCCGATCGTACCCGTGAGCCGCCCAGCAGCTTGATGCACTGCACCTCACGCGCACCTGAATTGTCGGCGACATCGAGCCGGGTTTCGACGTGTATCATCTTGGCTTTCCTTCGTCAGCCGGCGCGGGCTCAATCGCCCTCGACGACCTCCCAGCTCTTGAGTTTCGAGATCGGCCGGCATTCGCGTATCCGCACAAGATCTCCGATTTTGCATTTGTTCTCCGGATCATGCGCATGGAACTTGTTGCTGCGTCGGATGAACTTCTTGTAGAGCGGGTGCTTCAGGCGACGGTCGACCCGGACCACGATCGTCTTGTCGGCCGCATCGCCGACAACTTCTCCCCGCAAAACGCGTCTCGGCATCGCTGTAGCTCCTAACCTGCGCCGCCGCTCTGGTTCTGGCGCATGACCGTTTTAATGCGTGCGATATCGCGGCCAACCTCGCGAATACGCGCAGTGTTTTCGAGTTGTCCGCTCGCTCTCTGGAAGCGCAGGTTGAACGCTTCCTTCTTCAGCGCGAGCAACTCGTCGGTCAGCTCGTCCGCGCTCTTGCCTTTGAGGTCTTGCGCTTTCATCGCTCGGTCAAATCGTTTCGCCGGCGCGCGCCACCAGGCGCGTACGCATTGGCAGTTTTGCAGCACCGCGCTCAAAGGCCTCGCGCGCGAGCGGCGCGGACACGCCGTCGAGCTCGAACAGGATCCGTCCCGGCTTCACCCGGCACATCCAAAACTCGGGGGTGCCCTTGCCCTTTCCCATCCTTACCTCGGTCGGCTTCTTGCTGACCGGGACATCGGGGAAAACGCGGATCCAGACGCGGCCACCACGCTTGATGTGACGCGTGATGGCGCGGCGGCATGCTTCGATCTGACGTGCGGTCACGCGTCCCGGTGCCGCCGCTTTGAGGCCGTAAGCACCGAAGTTGAGCGCGGTGCCGCCCTTGGCCTTACCGTGCAGGCGCCCCTTCTGCGCCTTACGGAATTTGGTTCTCTTCGGTTGTAGCATCGTCGTGTTCCCGCTTTACTCGCCTAGCGCTGGACCTGCTGCTCGGCGAGCCGCTTGTCTTGTGCCATCGGGTCGTGCGCCATGATCTCGCCCTTGAAGACCCACACCTTCACCCCGCAGGTGCCGTAAGCGGTGTGCGCCGTCACTTCGCCATAGTCGATATCGGCGCGCAGTGTATGCAGCGGCACGCGACCCTCGCGATACCATTCGGTGCGGGCAATTTCGGCGCCGCCCAAACGGCCGCCGCAATTGATACGAATGCCAAGTGCGCCGAGCCGCATCGCCGATTGCACGGCGCGTTTCATCGCGCGGCGGAAGGCGACCCGGCGGGCTAACTGCTGGCTGATGTTCTCGGCCACCAGCGTGGCATCGATCTCCGGCTTACGGATCTCCAGGATATTGAGGTGAACCTCGCTATCGGTCATCTTCGCCAGATCGGAGCGCAGGCGCTCGATATCGGCACCCTTCTTACCGATCACGACGCCCGGGCGGGCGGTGTGTATCGTCACCCGCGCTTTCTTTGCCGGGCGCTCGATCACCACGCGGCTGACACCGGCTTGGACCAACCGTTTCTGCAGGTACCTCCGGATCTTGAGATCTTCGTGTAGCAGGTCGCCATAGATCGCGCCGTCGGCGTACCAGCGCGAATCCCAGGTGCGGTTGATCCCGAGGCGCAAGCCAATCGGGTTTACCTTTTGGCCCATCAGACTGCCTCCTCGCGCTCGCGCACCACGATAGTTAGGTTGCTAAATGGTTTACGCAGACGCCCCACGCGACCGCGCGCACGGGCGCGGATACGGCGCATCACGAGGGCTCGCCCCACATATGCCTCGGCAACAAACAGGCGGTCGACGTCGAGCTGATGGTTGTTTTCGGCATTGGCGATCGCCGATTGCAGCACCTTCTTCAGCTGTCCCGCGATGCGCCGCTTGGTGAAGGTGAGGTCCGACAATGCCTGGTCCACGTCCTTGCCGCGAATCATGCCTGCGATCAGGTTGAGCTTGCGCGGACTGACGCGAATCGACGAAGCCATGGCCGAAGCTTCGTTGTCGGCCAGTCGTCGGGAAAACGCCTTCTTGCCCATCTCGATGTCCTAAACGCGTTTCGCGCGCTTGTCGGCCGCGTGGCCGTAATAGGTCCGGGTCGGCGCGAATTCGCCGAGCTTGTGACCCACCATCGTCTCGGTCACCAGCACCGGGATAAAACGACGGCCGTTATAGACGTTGAACGTCAATCCGACGAACTGCGGCAGTATGGTCGAGCGCCGCGACCAGATGCGGATCGGTTCCTTGCGACCGGCGTCGCGCGCAGCTTCAGCCTTCTTCAGCAGATAGCCGTCGACGAAGGGTCCTTTCCAGACAGAGCGAGCCAAGGATCGTCTCCTAGCGTTTGCGCGAACGTTTTCTGAGAATGTATTTGTCGGTTGACTTGTTGCGCCGGGTCGGCTTGCCCTTGGTGGGCTTTCCCCACGGTGTCACCGGATGGCGGCCACCCGAGGTGCGCCCCTCGCCGCCGCCATGCGGATGATCGACCGGATTCATCACCACGCCGCGCACCTTGGGGCGCCGGTTCAACCAGCGTGCGCGGCCGGCCTTGCCGAGCTTGGTGTTCTGATTGTCGGGGTTAGAGACCGCGCCGATCGTCGCCATGCAATCGGCCCGCACCATCCTTTGTTCCCCCGACGAGAGGCGCAGCAGTGCGTTGCCCGCGTCCTTGCCGACCAGCTGAGCATAGGTCCCCGCCGCGCGTGCGATCTGCGCGCCCTTGCCGGGCTTCATCTCGATATTGTGGATAATCGTCCCAACGGGAATGTTCTTCATCGGCATGGCATTGCCGGGCTTGATGTCGACCCGGTCGCCGGCCACGACGGTGTCGCCGACGGCGAGCCGCTGCGGTGCGACGATGTAGGCAAGGTCGCCATCCTGATATTTAAGCAAGGCGATGAACGCCGTGCGATTGGGATCATATTCGAGACGCTCGACCTTGGCCGGTACGTCGAACTTGCGACGCTTGAAATCGACCCTGCGGTAGCGCCGTTTATGCCCGCCGCCGCGGTGGCGCATGGTCATCCGGCCGGAATTGTTGCGGCCGCCTTGTTCGCTCGCACCTTCGGTGAGCTTTTTCTCCGGCTTGCCCTGCCACAGCTGGGAGCGGTCGACAAGGACCAAGCCGCGCTGCCCGGGCGTGATAGGATTGTATGTTCTGAGCGGCATTGGTTCGGCTTTACCTTCTGCTCATCCCCGCCGGCGCTAGATACCGGTCGTGACGTCGAGCATTTGACCCTCTTCGAGGGTTACGATCGCCTTCTTCACGTCCGGACGTCGCCCCGCACGATTTCGGAAGCGCTTGGTCTTGCCCTTGAGCCTGAGCGTGTTCACGGATTTGACCTTCACGTCGAACAGGGCCTCCACCGCCGACTTAATCTGGGCCTTGTTCGCCCAATCGGCAACTTCGAACGTCACTTGGTTCCACTCCGATCCGCGCGTCGATTTTTCGGTGATCATCGGCCGCCGGACGACGTCGTATTTGGTTTCCGCCGTCACTTGAGGCGCTCCTCGAGATGTTGGACGGCCGCTTTGGTCAGCACCAACGTATCGCGCCGCAGGATATCGTAGACGTTCGCACCGGCATCGGCGAGCAGGTCGATCTCAGGGATATTGGCTGCCGCGCGGATCATGTTACCGTCGAGCTCCGGCCCATCGATGATCAGCGCTGAGCGCCAACCAAGCGCTACAAGCTTCTTGGCCAACGGCCCGGTCTTGCCCTCGTCAAGGCTCGCCGAGTCGAGGATCGAGAGCTTTCCTTCCGCTTGTTTCGACGAGAGCGCCATCCGCAGCCCGAGCCGGCGCACCTTCTTTGGCAACTTGGTGGCGTGGTCGCGGACCACCGGACCAAACGCCGGCGCGCCGCCGCGAAAGATGGTGACGGTGTTGGTTCCGTGGCGAGCGCGACCGGTTCCTTTCTGACGATACATCTTGGCACCAGTGGCTTTGACCTCGCCGCGGGTTTGAACCTTGTGCGTGCCAGTGCGGCGTTTGGCGAGCTGCCAAGTGACGACGCGATGAAGGATATCGGTGCGCGGCGCCACCCCGAACACCGCTTCGTCAAGATCGACCGAACCGGCCTTCTTGTTGTCCAGCGTGGTTACGTCGGCTTTCATCGCTTCGGCTCCTCAGCCTCGCCGGCGTTCTCGCTGTCGTCGTGCTCCGCGCGCGCTTCATCCGCACCGCCGTCTTGGCTTTCGGCGGTGCCGGGCGCTTTCTCGGAAGCATCTGCTGCAGGCGTAACGTCGCTTTGTTCGGCTTCGGCCGTGGCGGCTGTGCCGCGCAAGCCCCCCGGGAACGGCGCTTCCTCGGGCAGTACCGTCTTCAACGCGTCAGTGACCTCGACCCACGCCTGGTTGGCGCCGGGCACCGCACCTTTGACGAACAGCAGGCCGCGGTCGTCATCGACGGACACGACTTCGAGGTTTGGGACCTTGGCCCGCCGATTGCCCAGCTGCCCAGCCATTTTCTTGCCTTTGAATACGCGGCCCGGATCCTGGCTATGGCCGGTCGAGCCGTGGGATCGGTGGGAAACCGAAACGCCGTGGGTGGCTTCCAAGCCGGCGAAACCGTGTCGCTTCATCGCCCCGGCAAACCCCTTGCCGATGCTGGTCCCGGCGACGTCGACTCGTTGGCCCGGAACGAAGTGACTGGGGACGAGCTCATCACCAACCTCCAGGAGAGCGTCCTCGCTCACGCGGAACTCGACCAGCCGCGATTTGGGTTCCACCTTCGCCTTGGCGAAATGCCCCCGCTCGGCTTTGCTGAGTTTTCTGACCCGCGCCTCGCCGGCCCCGATCTGCATGGCCGTGTAACCGTCGGATTCCGCGGTGCGACGCGCGACAACCTGACACTTCTCGACCGCGAGCACGGTGACGGGTACATGCGTACCGTTATCGTGAAACACGCGGGTCATGCCCAATTTGCGCGCCAATATGCCGGTTCGTTGCACGGCCACCGTCCTTACAGCTTGATCTCCACATCGACGCCGGCCGCGAGATCGAGCTTCATCAGGGCATCGACCGTCTGTGGCGTGGGATCGACGATGTCGAGCAAGCGCCGATGGGTGCGGATTTCGAACTGCTCACGCGACTTCTTGTCGATGTGGGGAGATCGCAGCACCGTGAAGCGCTCAATTTTGGTCGGCAGCGGGATCGGCCCCCTGATTTCCGCACCGGTGCGTTTGGCGGTATCGACAATTTCGCCGGTCGACTGATCGAGGACGCGATGGTCGAACGCCTTGAGGCGTATGCGTATGTTCTGTTGATCCATATCGTGTCCTCGTCGCGCGCGCGGCGATCCCTACTGGATGATAGCGGCGACGACGCCGGCGCCGACCGTACGTCCGCCCTCGCGGATCGCAAACCGCAACCCCTCGTCCATCGCGATCGGCGAGATCAACTCGATCTCCATCTCCACATTGTCGCCAGGCATCACCATCTCGGTGCCCTCAGGCAACGAAATCTGCCCCGTCACATCCGTCGTCCGAAAGTAAAACTGCGGACGATAGTTGGAAAAAAACGGCGTGTGACGGCCGCCCTCCTCCTTGGTCAGAATATACGTCTCCGCCTTGAACCTGGTGTGCGGCGTGATCGACCCCGGAGCCGCCAAGACCTGACCACGCTCAACCTCGGCGCGGCCAACACCCCGCAGCAGGCAGCCAACATTGTCCCCCGCCTCGCCCTGGTCCAAAAGCTTGCGGAACATCTCAACCCCCGTGCACGTCGTCTTCGAGGTCTCCTTGATGCCAACAATCTCTATCTCGTCGCCAACATGGACGATCCCCCGCTCAACCCGGCCCGTCACAACCGTCCCACGACCCGAAATCGAAAACACATCCTCAATCGGCATCAAAAATGGACGGTCCTTGGGACGCTCAGGCTGCGGAATATAACCGTCAACAGCATCCATCAGCATATGGATCGACCGAATACCCGCATCACTGTCCTCGCCCTCAAGAGCCTTCAGCGCAGAACCCCTCACCACAGGAATGTCCTCGCCAGGAAACTCGTAATCCGACAACAACTCCCGTACCTCAAGCTCAACAAGCTCCAAAAGCTCCTCATCATCAACCTGGTCAACCTTGTTCAGATATACAATCAGCGCCGGAACACCAACCTGACGCGCCAACAGAATATGCTCGCGAGTCTGCGGCATCGGACCATCCGCCGCCGAAACAACCAAAATCGCCCCGTCCATCTGCGCCGCGCCCGTGATCATGTTCTTCACATAGTCCGCATGACCCGGACAATCGACATGCGCGTAGTGACGCGCACCCGTCTCATACTCAACATGAGCCGTCGCAATCGTGATCCCTCGAGCCTTCTCCTCAGGCGCCTTGTCAATCTCGTCATAGGCCGTGAACTCAGCACCGCCAACTTCCGATAAAATCTTCGTAATCGCCGCCGTCAACGTCGTCTTGCCATGGTCAACATGGCCAATCGTGCCAACGTTGCAGTGCGGCTTCGTCCTCTCAAACTTCTTCTTCGCCATGACCTCTCTCCGTACAAGCGCCGGCTCAAACCGGTGCTTCTAAGCGAACTTTGTACGAACCTCTTCAGAGATTGTTTCGGGAACCTGCTCGTAGTGATCGAAATGCATCGTGAACTGCGCGCGGCCCTGACTCGATGAACGCAACGCGTTGACGTAGCCGAACATGTTGGCCAGCGGCACGCGCCCATCGACAACCACGGCGCTACCCCGCGCATAGGTTCCCCGCACTTGGCCACGCCGGCTCGACAGGTCGCCGATGACGTCGCCGAGATACTCTTCGGGCGTAACCACTTCGACCCGCATAATCGGTTCCAACAAACGCAGACCGAGCTTAGGTGCGATTTCGCGGAACGCGGCCCGGGCCGCGATTTCGAATGCGAGGGTCGATGAATCGACATCATGCTTGTCGCCATCCGCTAGCGTCGCCTTGAAATCGATGACCGGGAACCCGGCCAGCAATCCCGCGTCCGCAACCCCGCGGATACCCGCCTCCACCGAGGGAATAAACTCCTTGGGCACGGCACCGCCGCGCACCGAGTCTTCGAACACCACGCCCGAGCCGACCTCGAGCGGCTCGAACGCGATCTTGACGCGTGCGTATTGACCCGCGCCGCCGGTTTGCTTCCTGTGCGTATAGTCGATTTCGCGGGTCCGGGTGATGGTTTCGCGATAAGCGACCTGGGGCATGCCGACATTGGCGCCGACCTTGAAATCGCGCCGCAATCGCTCGACGATCACTTCCAGGTGAAGTTCGCCCATACCCTTGATGACCGTCTGTCCCGTTTCGGGATCGTTCGTGATTTGAAAGGACGGATCCTCCTGAGCAATCCGCGCCATCGCGTTCGAGAGTTTTTCTTGATCGGCCGTAGTTTTGGGTTCGACGGCGATCTCCATCACCGGATCGGGGATCTCGAGGCTTTCCAGAACCACCTGGTGCCGGGGTGCGCACAAAGTGTCGCCGGTGGTGGTAAACTTCAGCCCGGCAAGAGCAATGATGTCGCCGGAGCGTGCGGTCTCGATGTCCTCGCGCGAATTGGCGTGCATCTGCAGCATGCGCCCGATCCGCTCTTTGCGCGCCTTCGTGCTGTTCTCGACCCGCTCGCCGGTGTTGATCACTCCGGAATAGACCCGCGCGAAGGTCAGGGAGCCGACGAACGGATCAGCCATGATCTTGAATGCCAGAGCGGCGAACGGTTCGTCGTCTACCGATTTGCGCTCGATCTCCTCGCCGCTTGCGGGGTCGATACCACGGATCGCCGGCACATCGGTTGGCGCCGGCAGGTAGTCGACCACCGCGTCGAGGAGCAGCTGAACCCCCTTGTTCTTAAACGCCGATCCGTTGAGGACCGGGACAAAGGCACCGACGACGGTGCCGCGGCGGATGCAGCGGATCAGCGTCGCCGCGTCCGGTTCGTTGCCCTCGAGATACGCTTCCAACGCGCCGTCATCCTGCTCGACCACCGTCTCGATCAGCTTGGCGCGATAGGCCGCGGTTTGGTCCGCCATGTCGGCGGGAATGTCCTGCTCGACATATTCGGCGCCCAGGCTCTCGTCGCGCCAGATAACCGCACGTTCGCACACGAGGTCGATGACGCCCTTGTAGTTTGCCTCGTGGCCCAGGGGTAGCTGCGTCACCAGCGGCACGGCCCCGAGGCGATCGGCGATCATGTCGACGCAGCGGAAGAAGTCGGCGCCGACCCGGTCCATCTTGTTGACGAAACAGATCCGGGGTACGCCGTACTTGTCGGCTTGGCGCCACACCGTTTCCGACTGCGGTTCGACGCCAGCGACACTGTCGAACAGGGCGACTGCGCCGTCGAGCACCCGCAAGCTGCGCTCGACCTCGATCGTGAAGTCGACATGGCCCGGAGTGTCGATGATGTTGATGCGGTGGTTGCGCCATAAACAGGTGGTTGCCGCGGAGGTAATGGTTATGCCGCGTTCCTGCTCCTGCTCCATCCAGTCCATGGTGGCCGCGCCGTCATGCACCTCGCCCATGCGGTGCGACCGGCCCGTGTAATAGAGAACGCGCTCAGTGGTGGTGGTTTTTCCGGCATCGATATGGGCCATGATGCCGATATTGCGGTAGCGCTCGAGAGGCGTGGTACGGGCCATGAGCGGACAATCTGACGCTACCAGCGGTAGTGGGAGAAGGCTTTGTTGGCGTCGGCCATGCGGTGGGTATCTTCACGCTTCTTGACCGCCGATCCGCGATTGCCGGCGGCGTCCATCAATTCGCCGGACAACCGTTCGCGCATGGTCTTTTCGTTGCGCGCGCGCGCCGCGACAATGATCCATCGGATTGCCAGCGCCTGGCTGCGGTCCGAGCGAACCTCGATCGGTACCTGGTAGGTCGCCCCCCCAACCCGCCGCGAGCGCACCTCGACGGTGGGTTTGACGTTCGTCATCGCCTCATGAAAAAGCCGCAACGGTTCTTGCCCGGCGCGGCTTTGGATGAGGTCGAGGGCGCCGTATACGATCGACTCGGCGATCGACTTCTTGCCGTCGAGCATGATGGAATTGATGAATTTGGTAACCACCTGATCGCCGAACTTCGGGTCGGGTAGGATTTCTCGTTTTTCGGCGGCGCGACGACGGGACATGGTTTTTCTTCTGGTTTCCGCTTCCGCTATTTGGGCCGCTTGGCGCCGTACTTTGAACGCCGCTGACGTCGGTCGCCGACGCCCTGGGTATCGAGGACGCCGCGAACGATATGATAGCGCACGCCCGGCAGGTCCTTGACGCGGCCACCACGAATCAGAACGACCGAATGCTCCTGCAGATTGTGGCCTTCGCCGGGGATGTAGCTGGTCACCTCGAACCCGTTGGTCAAGCGTACGCGGGCGACCTTGCGCAGGGCCGAGTTCGGCTTCTTCGGTGTGGTCGTGTAGACCCGCGTACAAACGCCGCGCTTTTGCGGGCAGCTTTCAAGCGCCGGAACCTTGTTGCGCGAGATCGGCTTCTCGCGCGGCTTGCGAATCAGTTGATTGATCGTAGGCATAAAAGGCTCACCAACAGCCGCAACATTTCCTCACATGCGCACACGGCGGCACGCAGCTCTTGAGCTCGCCGCCGAGTTGCCGTTACTGGGTCCCCAAGGACCGGTGAACCAATTACTCAGTCGCCGGGCGCAGCGTCTAGGATATGGACCTACAACCAACGCCCCCGAGGAGGGCGGAATACTAGTTATGCGCCCCCCGAGCGTCAAGCGTTATTGAGCACGATTTTTGGCAATTTTCTGCGCTATTCGGCGTGTGAGGTCGGATCTTGGGTTAACCGACCAGATCCCGCAATATTATTTCAATAAGTGTCCCAAAGCGTTCTAATTGCTTTCTGAATCGGGAGAAACGGTCGTCCAAAGAAAAAGCGCGCGCCGCCGGCACGCGCTTCAGCTTGTTGCGGCCGTGGATCAGGCCGCGCTTGGATTTTCGCCGGCTGCCGCGGCCGCACCTGCCTCTTCGGCGACGAGGGCCTCGTCGGCGGTGGCCTCGATTTGCGCCGCGATCTCCTTGTCACGCTCGGTGGCGATCTGTTTCATGCGGTTCATCACCGATCCGGTTCCTGCTGGAATCAGACGACCGACGATCACGTTCTCCTTGAGGCCCTGGAGCCGGTCGATCCGGCCCGACACCGAAGCCTCGGTTAGCACGCGCGTCGTTTCCTGGAACGATGCGGCGGAAATAAACGACGCAGTCTGCAGCGACGCCTTGGTAATGCCGAGCAAAACCGGCTTCGACGTCGCCGCATCGCCGCCCTCCGCCTCGATCTTGGCGTTGACCCGCTTCAACTCGGTGGCGTCGATCTGTTCGCCGCTTAGGAAGTGAGTATCGCCGGGGTTGTCGATCTCGACCTTCTGCAGCATCTGGCGAATGATGACCTCGATATGCTTGTCGTCGATGTGCACGCCCTGGAGGCGGTAAACCTCCTGGATCTCGCTGACGAGGTAGGCCGCCAGCGCCTCGACGCCGAGCACGCGAAGGATGTCGTGCGGCACCGGGTTGCCGTCGAGCAGGAGCTCGCCCTTGCGGATGAAATCACCCTCTTGGACCGAGATGTGCTTGCCCTTGGGCACGAGATACTCGACCGGATCTCCCTCCGCGGGCCGGACGATGATGCGCCGCTTGGTCTTATAGTCACGGCCGAATTCCACGCGCCCGTCGCTCTCGCTGATAATTGCGTGATCCTTTGGCCGACGCGCCTCGAACAGCTCGGCGACCCTGGGCAAACCGCCGGTGATGTCGCGGGTCTTGGTCGATTCCCGCGGAATTCGCGCCAGCACGTCGCCGGCGTGAACTTGGGCCCCGTCCTCGACCGAGAGAATCGCTGCGACCGACAGGAAGTAGCGGGCCTGATTGCCGTTGGCGAGCGTGATGACCTCACCCCCGTCGTCGCGCAGCGTGATGCGCGGCCGCAGATCGGCGCCTTTGGGCTGCTGGCGCCAATCGATCACTACCTTGTTCGAGATTCCCGTGGTCTCGTCGAGCACCTCGCGCATGGAGATATTGTCGACCAGATCACGGTAGTTCGCGGTTCCCTCCTTCTCGGTGATGATGGGAATCGTGAACGGATCCCATTCCGCCAAGCTGTCGCCTTTCTTCACCGTGGCGCCGTCGGTCACGGCGAGCCGCGAGCCGTAGGGCACCCGGTGGCGCGCCTTCTCGCGCCCATTGTCGTCGACCAGCACCAGTTCAAGGTTGCGACCCATCACGACCAGACGGCCTTGCGAATCCGCCACCAGGTTGGCGTGCTCGATTCTCACCGTCGCATCGTAGGTCGCCTCGAACGTCGCCTGTTCCGCGAACTGCGCGGTGCCGCCGATGTGGAAGGTGCGCATGGTCAGTTGGGTACCGGGCTCACCGATCGACTGCGCGGCTATCACGCCTACCGCTTCGCCCATATTGACCGGCGTGCCGCGCGCGAGATCGCGTCCGTAGCACAGCCCGCACACACCGCCGTCGCTCTCGCAGGTCAGAACCGAGCGGATCTTCACCGCGTCGAGCCCGGCGGTTTCGATGTGCTCGCAATCCTCTTCGTCAATTGTCACCCCGGCCTTCACGATGGTATCGCCGCTGAGCGGGTCGACGATGTCGATCGCGGTGGTTCGGCCCAGGATACGTTGGGACAGCGGCACGATGACGTCACCGCCTTCGATCACTTCCTTGACCGTCAGACCCTGCGTGGTGCCGCAATCGGGCACGATGATCACGCAGTCCTGGGCGACATCGACAAGGCGCCGGGTGAGGTAGCCCGAGTTGGCGGTCTTCAACGCGGTATCGGCCAAACCCTTGCGGGCGCCGTGTGTCGAGTTGAAGTACTCGAGAACGGTCAGACCCTCCTTGAAGTTGGAAGTGATCGGAGTTTCGATGATCTCGCCGGAGGGTTTGGCCATCAGACCGCGCATGCCGGCGAGCTGGCGCATCTGCGCCGCTGAACCTCGCGCGCCGGAGTCGGCCATCATGAAGATCGAGTTGAGCGAGGTCTCGACCACATCGCCATGGTCGGTCTGGTGGCCAATTCCCTTCATCATCTCCTCGGCCACCCGCTCGGTGCATTGCGACCAGGCGTCGACCACCTTGTTGTACTTCTCGCCCTGGGTGATCAGGCCGTCGAGATATTGCTGCTCGTACTCCTTGACGAGCCCACGGGTCTCGTTGACCAACGCGTCCTTCGTCCCCGGTACAACCATGTCGTCCTTGCCGAAGGAAATCCCCGCAGCACAGGAATAGCTAAAGCCGAGCGCCATGATGCGGTCGGCGAACAGGACGGTCTCTTTTTGACCGCAATGGCGATAGACCTCGTCGACCACGCGAGTGATCTCTTTCTTGGTCAACAGGCGGTTGACCAACGAAAACGGTGTCTCCGGCCGCTTGGGCAGCAATTCGCCCAGGATCATCCGTCCGGGTGTGGTTTCGACGCGTTCGATCACTGGGTTGCCATCGGCATCGAAGGTTCGGTAACGCCCCTGGATCTTGGCGTGCAGGCTCAACACACCACTATCAAGCGCGTGCTGTATTTCGCCGACATCCTTGAACACCATGCCTTCACCGAGTTCGCCGGCGCGTTCGACCGTCATGTAGTAGAGGCCGAGAACGATGTCCTGCGACGGTACGATGATCGGCTTGCCGTTGGCCGGGCTGAGGATGTTGTTGGTCGACATCATCAGCACCCTCGCCTCGAGCTGCGCTTCGAGGCTGAGCGGGACGTGCACGGCCATCTGATCGCCGTCGAAATCGGCGTTGAACGCGGCGCACACCAGCGGATGGAGCTGGATCGCCTTGCCCTCGATCAGGACCGGCTCGAACGCTTGGATGCCGAGACGGTGCAGCGTCGGCGCCCGGTTGAGCAGTACCGGATGCTCGCGGATCACCTCCTCGAGGATGTCCCATACTTCCGACCGTTCCTTCTCGACCATCTTCTTGGCCATCTTGACGGTCGCCGCCATACCCTTGAGCTCGAGTTTGGAATAGACGAACGGCTTGAACAGCTCGAGCGCCATTTTCTTGGGCAAGCCGCATTGATGCAGCTTGAGCTCGGGCCCGACGACGATGACCGAACGGCCGGAATAATCAACGCGCTTGCCGAGCAGGTTCTGGCGGAAGCGACCCTGCTTACCCTTGAGCATGTCGGACAGCGACTTGAGCGGCCGCTTGTTGGCGCCGGTAATGACCCGACCGCGGCGACCATTGTCGAACAGAGCGTCGACTGATTCTTGCAGCATGCGCTTTTCGTTGCGCACGATAATGTCGGGAGCCCGCAATTCAATCAGCCGCTTGAGGCGGTTGTTGCGGTTGATGACTCGACGATAGAGATCGTTTAGGTCCGAGGTCGCGAAACGGCCGCCATCGAGCGGCACCAGCGGCCGCAGATCCGGCGGAATCACCGGGACCACGGTCAGGATCATCCATTCTGGCCGGTTGCCCGAATCGATGAAGGCCTCGACGAGTTTAAGTCGTTTGGCGATCTTCTTGGGCTCGGCGATCGACGTGGCTTCCTTGAGCGCCACCCGGAGGCGTTCACGCTCGGCGTCGAGATTGATCTCCTTCAGCAGCTGGCGAATCGCCTCGGCGCCGATACCCGCCGTGAAGGAATCGATGCCGTACTCCTCCTGCGCCTGCAGATATTGTTCCTCGGTCAACAGCTGGCGTTGCTTGAGCGGCGTCAGGCCGGGCTCGATGACGATGAAGTTCTCGAAATAAAGCACCCGTTCGAGATCCTTGAGCGTCATATCGACGATCAACCCGATGCGCGAGGGCAACGATTTGAGGAACCAGATATGGGCGACCGGTGCGGCTAGCTCGATATGGCCCATACGCTCGCGCCGCACCTTCGAGAGCGTCACCTCGACACCGCATTTCTCGCACACGATGCCGCGATACTTCATGCGCTTGTACTTGCCGCACAGGCACTCGTAGTCCTTGATCGGGCCAAAGATACGTGCGCAAAACAGGCCATCGCGTTCCGGTTTGAACGTGCGGTAGTTGATCGTCTCCGGCTTTTTTATTTCGCCGAACGACCAGGAGTGAATGCGCTCCGGGCTCGCGACCGAGATCTTGATCTGGTCGAAGCTCTGCGCACCGGTCTGGCCGAAGACACGCATCAACTCGTTCATATGCTTTCTCCTTGTCGCGACGGTTCGCGATTATTCTCGATGAGGATCAGCGCTTGCGCCCGCTAAATAGTTATGCTGCGCCAGCTCGACGTTGAGGCACAGAGACCGTAGTTCCTTCACCAGAACGTTGAAGGACTCCGGTATGCCGGCCTCGAAGGTGTCATCGCCCCGCACGATCGCCTCGTAGACCTTGGTGCGGCCGGCGACGTCGTCCGACTTCACGGTCAGCATCTCCTGCAGCGTGTAGGCCGCCCCATAAGCCTGCAGTGCCCACACCTCCATCTCACCGAAGCGCTGGCCGCCGAACTGCGCCTTGCCGCCGAGCGGCTGCTGAGTGACCAAGCTGTACGGGCCGATCGCACGAGCATGGATCTTGTCATCGACCAAGTGATGCAGCTTGAGCATGTAGATGTATCCGACCGTGACCTTGCGCTCGAAGGGTTCGCCGGTGCGGCCGTCGTGCAGCGCTACCTGGCCGGAAGCATCAAGACCAGCCTTGTCGAGCATGTCGACGATGTCGTTTTCGGTCGCACCCTCGAACACCGGGGTCGCGAACGGCACCCCATCGCGCAACACGTCGCCGAGCTCGGCGACGTCGCGGTCGTTGAGATGAGCAATCTCTTCACCGTATTGGGATTTGTCGTAGATCCCCTTCAGCAAGCGCCGCAGATCGTCGGCCTTGGCGCCGCGTTGGATCTTGTTGACGACTTCGCCGATCTGCCGGCCGATGCCGCGCGATGCCCAGCCAAGGTGGGTTTCGAGGATTTGACCGACATTCATACGCGATGGTACGCCGAGCGGATTGAGAACAATGTCGACCGGCGTTCCGTCCTCGAGATACGGCATGTCCTCCATCGGCACGATCTTGGAGATCACGCCTTTGTTGCCATGGCGCCCGGCCATCTTGTCGCCGGGTTGGAGCTTGCGCTTCACAGCGACGAAGACCTTGACCATCTTCATCACACCGGGCGGTAGTTCGTCGCCGCGCTGCAGTTTTTCGACCTTATCCTCGAACCGCCGCTCGAGATTCGCCATAGCCTGATCGAACTGCTTCTTGAGCCGTTCGATGTCGGCCATCGCTTTGGCTTCCTTGATTCCGATCTGCCACCACTGGCCCCGCGTCAGCTCTTCGAGCGTAGCGTCGGTGATCTTACCCGTCTTTATACCCTTGAGCCCGCCGGCAGCGGTGTTGCCGATCAGCCGCCTCCTGAGACGGTCGTACGTGTTGCGCTCGAGGATCACCTTCTCGTCGTCGCGATCCTTCGCCAAGCGCTCGATTTCCTCGCGCTCGATCGCCAGAGCACGCTCGTCCTTGTCGACACCGCGCCGTGAGAACACGCGCACCTCGACGACCGTACCGGACACGCTCGGCGGAACCTTGAGCGAAGTGTCGCGGACATCGGATGCCTTCTCGCCGAAGATCGCACGCAGCAGCTTCTCTTCCGGCGTCACCGGGGATTCGCCCTTCGGTGTGACCTTACCGACCAGTATGTCGCTGGTGTTGACCTCGGCCCCGACATACACGATGCCGGCCTCGTCGAGATTCTTGAGCGCCTCTTCACCGACGTTGGGAATGTCACGGGTAATATCCTCGGGCCCGAGCTTGGTGTCGCGAGCCATCACCTCGAATTCCTCGATATGGATCGAGGTGAAGACGTCGTCGCGCGCCATGCGCTCGGAGATCAGGATCGAATCCTCGAAGTTGTAGCCACCCCACGGCATGAACGCGACCAGCACGTTGCGGCCAAGCGCCAGCTCGCCCATGTCGGTCGACGGACCGTCCGCGATAATGTCCCCCTTCCTGACCCGGTCTCTGGCCTTTACCAGCGGCCGCTGGTTGATGCAGGTGTTTTGGTTGGAGCGTTGGAATTTGAGGAGATTGTATATGTCAACGCCGGAACTCGACGCGTCGGCCTCCTCGGTCGCGCGAATGACGATGCGGCGTGCATCGACCTGATCGACGATGCCGTTGCGGCGAGCGACGATGGTAACGCCCGAATCGCGTGCAACCGCTTCCTCGATGCCGGTGCCGACCAACGGCGCCTCGCTTTTGATTAGCGGCACCGCCTGGCGCTGCATGTTCGATCCCATCAGGGCGCGGTTGGCATCATCGTTCTCCAGGAATGGGATCAGCGACGCCGCCACCGACACCAATTGCTTGGGCGACACGTCGACATAGTCGATCTGGTCCGGCCGCGTCATGATGAACTCGCCGCCACTGCGGCAGCTGACGAGATCCGCGGTAAAGCGGCCGCGCGCATCGATCTCGGCGTTGGCCTGAGCGATCGTGAATTTACCCTCCTCCATCGCCGAGAGATAGACGACTTCGTCGCCGACGCGGCTGTTCTTGACCTCGCGATAGGGGCTTTCGATGAAGCCGTATTTGTTGACGCGAGCGTAGGTTGCCAAACTGTTGATCAGGCCGATGTTGGGCCCTTCGGGCGTCTCGATCGGGCAGATCCGGCCGTAATGCGTCGGGTGGACGTCGCGCACTTCGAAACCGGCGCGCTCGCGCGTCAGCCCGCCAGGACCCAGCGCCGAAAGGCGCCGCTTGTGGGTGATCTCGGACAGCGGATTGGTCTGATCCATGAACTGACTGAGCTGGCTCGAACCGAAGAACTCGCGCACCGCCGCCGCTGCCGGTTTGGCGTTGATCAGATCGTGGGGCATGACGGTGTCGATATCGACCGAACTCATGCGCTCGCGGATCGCCCGCTCCATGCGCAACAGGCCGATGCGGTACTGGTTTTCGAGCAGCTCGCCGACCGAACGCACGCGGCGATTGCCGAGATGGTCGATATCGTCGATCTCACCGCGACCGTCCTTGAGGTCGACCAGCGTTTTGATCACCGCGAGGATGTCCTCCTTGCGCAGCGTGCGCAGCGTATCGTCGGTTTCCAAGCCAAGCCTGGCGTTGAGCTTGACGCGACCGACCGCCGACAGATCGTAGCGCTCGGAATCGAAGAACAACCCTTCGAACAATGTGTTGGCCGCTTCCTCGGTCGGCGGCTCGCCGGGGCGCATGACCCTGTAGATCTCGAACAACGCGCGGATCCGATCGGCGTTCTTGTCGGCCATCATCGTGCTGCGGATATACGGGCCGATGGTGACGTGATCGATGTCGAGGGTCTCGATCTCCGAAATCTTCAGCGCTTCGAGGGTCTCGAGGTTTTCTTGGGTGATCTCTTCACCCGCTTCGATATAGATCTCGCCGGTTTCCTCGTTAATGACGTCATATGCCGAATAGCGCCCGAGCATCTCCTCGGGCGCCACCAGCAATTCCTTGAGCCCCTGGTTCTCGAGCTTGCGGGCAAGCGGCGGAGTCAGCTTGGTGCCGGCCTCGGCGACCACCTTGCCCGACTTCGCATTGATAAGATCGTGCGTCAGCTTGAGACCGCGTATGCGATCGGGCCGGTACATCGTTCGCCAACCCTTGCGGTCGTGCTTGAACGGCACGGTCTTGTAGAAATATTCGAGAATCTCCTCGGCGCGCATGCCAAGCGCGAACAGCAGGGTGCTGACCGGCAGCTTGCGTCGCCGGTCGATGCGAACATGGACGATGTCCTTGGCGTCGAACTCGAAATCCAACCAAGAACCGCGATAAGGAATGATTCGGGCGGCAAACAGGAACTTGCCCGAAGAGTGGGTCTTTCCCTTGTCGTGGTCGAAGAACACGCCGGGCGACCGGTGCATCTGGCTGACAATGACGCGCTCGGTGCCGTTGACGATGAACGTGCCGTTCTGTGTCATCAACGGCATGTCGCCCATATAGACATCCTGCTCCTTGATATCGAGCACCGACTTGGCCTGGGTCTCCGGATCGACCTCAAACACGATCAGGCGCAGAGTCGCCTTGAGCGGCGCCGCGTAGGTCATGCCACGCTGGCGGCATTCCTCGACATCGTACTTGGGATCCTCGAGCTCGAACTTGACGAATTCGAGCGATGCGGTTTCCGAGAAATCGGAAATCGGGAAAACCGAGGTAAAAACACCCTGCAAACCATCGTTTTCGCGGCGATCGGCCGGAATGCCGAAATGCAGAAACGCGTCGTAGGAGCGCTTCTGGATCTCGATCAGGTTCGGCATCAGCACAGCTTCTTGGAACTGGCCGAAATCGCGACGAATGGGTTTGCGAGCGGTATAGGAAAGGGTCATCGATTATCCCTTGTCTGACGACGACATACGAGTTCGGCGATAGCGCCGGGTCACCCCGGCGCGAATAGCAGCAGCGAGCACACCGCGCCGTTGCCGCTTGCGGTTCGGAAGCGGCGCCGTGTCTGCAAAGTTGTCGGTCCCGACCAGCTACTTGATCTCAACCGTGGCGCCCGCCGCCTCAAGCTGCTCCTTGACCTTGTCAGCCTCGTCCTTGGACACGCTTTCCCTGATTTCCTTCGGCACGCCCTCGACGAGATCCTTCGCCTCTTTGAGGCCAAAGCCGGTAATCGCCCGCACCTCTTTAATGACGTTGATCTTCTTCTCCCCGAAACTGGCGAGGATGACCGTGAATTCGGTCTGCTCCTCGGCTAGCTCTGCTTCGGCGGCCGCGTCGGCCGGTGCCGCGGCAGCCGCGACGGGGGCTGCCGCCGAGACGCCCCATTTCTCCTCGAGCATCTTGGCGAGCTCGGCGGCTTCCATAACCGTAAGCTCCGAGAGATCGTCGGCAATCTTCTGTAGATCGGCCATTTCTGTAGTCTCCTTGGTTGAACCTTCTCAAAGGGTTCGTGACGGTGATCTTGCTCAGGCGTCGGCGGCTGCGGCGGTGTCGGCTTCCGCTGCATCTCCACCGCTGTCGCTTTCCTTGGATCCTTGTGCAGCGAGGATGCGAGCCAATTGCCCGCCAGGCGCCTGCACGACCGCTGCCAGCCGGGTCGCCGGCGTGTTGAGCAGGGCGATGAGCTTGGCCCGCAGTTCATTCAGCGAGGGCAAGGCCGCAACGGTCTCGACCCCGGCTTCGTCGAGCACCGTAGCGCCCATGCCGCCGCCGAGAACGATCAGCTTTTTATTCTTCCGAGCGCAGGCAACCGCGGCTTTGGCGGCCGCGATCGGATCGTCGGAGTAGGCGATGGCCGTGGGTCCCTCGAACAGGCCGCCGAGTTCGCTGTACGGCGTTCCCGCGAGCGCTCGTTTGACGAGACGGTTCTTGGTCACGCGGAAGCGGGCACCAGCTTCATGCATTTCGCGTCTCAACGCGCCCATCTCGGCGACGTTGATGCCGCGATAGTGGGTCACGATGATCGATGCTGCCGTGGCCAACGTCTCGTTGAGATCAGTGACGATTGCCTGTTTCTCGGTTCTGTTCACTGGACCGGCTCCGCCTCGTAGGACCGTGTGCTCCATCCTCGACCGCGCCCGTGGGCGGCACAGTCACGATCGGGCGGAACCGCGTATATGGTCCCTCCCTCCTGTCTCAGAAGTTCGGGACGCAACCCGCCTGCGCGGGCACGCGCTCTCCAATGTCTATGCGGGCGGCGCAACGCCATTACTTCGCGATCCATACCCACGAAACCTGCAGTCTCGGACAGGTCCGGAGCCCTGGGGCTCCTGGCCGCGACGGACGACACGCGCCAAAAGTCGCGGTATCCCACCGGCAGCGGCACAGCTTCCGCGCGCCCGCTCTGCCTTGTCTCATACACTCAGGCCGCCTCCAGGCTGGCGGGATCGATCTTCACGCCCGGCCCCATGGTCGACGACACCGCAATCTTCTTGACATAAGTGCCTTTGGCTCCACTCGGCTTGACACGCATGATCGCATCGACGAACGCCGATAGGTTTTCCAGGATCTGCCGTTCCGTGAAACTGGCTTTGCCGATGCCGGCGTGCACGATCCCGGTTTTCTCGGCCCGGAACTCGACCTGGCCGCCTTTCGCGTCCTTCACTGCCTGGCCGACGTCGGGCGTAACCGTGCCGACCTTGGGGTTCGGCATCAGACCGCGCGGGCCGAGGATCTTTCCCAGCTTGCTGACCACCGCCATCATGTCCGGCGTGGCGATGCAGCGATCGAAGTCGATGTTCCCATCCTGGATCCGCTGCGCCAGATCATCGCTGCCGACGATATCGGCGCCGGACGCCTTCGCTTCCTCGGCCTTGTCATCCTTGGCAAATACCGCAACGCGCACCGCTTTGCCGGTTCCGTTTGGCAAGGAAACGACGCCGCGCACCATTTGGTCGGCGTGGCGCGGATCCACGCCGAGGTTGATCGCCACTTCGACCGTCTCGTCGAACTTGGTTTTAGCTGCGTTCTTGACCAGCTTGATCGCCTCGGACGCCGGATACCACTGCGCACGATCGACACCGTTGCGCGCCTCGCGCAGGCGCTTGCCGCTTTTGGCCATGGTCTTCACGACTCCCTGACTTCGAGACCCATCGACCGCGCCGAGCCGGCAATCATTCGGCTGGCGGCGGCGACGTCGTCGGTGTTGAGGTCGGCCATCTTGAGTTCGGCGATCTCGCGCACCTGTTGCATGGTTACCGAGCCGACGATCTCGCGCCCCGGCTCCGTCGACGCCTTGTCCAGCTTGGCGGCGCGTTTCAGATAGAACGATGCCGGCGGCGTCGTGGTCGTGAACGAGAACGACTTGTCGACATAGACCTCGATAAGGGTCGGGATCGGGATCCCCTGCTCCAGACCTTGGGTCTCCGCGTTGAACGTCTTGCAGAATTCCATGATGTTGACGCCGCGCTGGCCCAGCGCGGGTCCGATCGGCGGCGACGGATTGGCCTGACCGGCCGGAACCTGCAGCTTGATATATCCCTGGACCTTCTTAGCCATCGGTGCTCACGCCTTTTCCACTTGCGTGTACTCGAGTTCGACCGGGGTGGGGCGCCCGAAGATCGACACCGCAACCTTGACTCGCGCGCGGTCCTCGTCGATCTCTTCGATCAGCCCGTTGAACGACGTAAACGGGCCCTCGCACACGCGAACCTGTTCGCCGATCTCGAACGTGATCGAGGGCTTGGGCCGATCGACGCCCTCCTGCACCTGCTTGACGATGCGGTCCGCCTCGGCATCCGAAATCGGCGACGGCTGATTGCCGGCGCCGAGAAAGCCGGTCACTTTCGGCGTGTTCTTGATGAGGTGGTACACGGCCTCGTCGAGTTCGAGACGGGCGAGCACGTAGCCTGGGAAAAACTTGCGCTCGGCACTCACCTTCTGGCCACGCCGCACTTCCACGACCTCTTCGACCGGCACCATCACTTCGGGCACCTTGTCGCCAAGGCCCTTGGCATCGGCCTGCTCCCTGATCGATTGCGCCACCTTCTTCTCGAAACCGGAGTACGCATGAACGATGTACCAACGAAGCGTCATGCCGGATCAGCCCCCCAGCCCGAGAATGATTCGGATCCCGTTGGCAAAAACCTGGTCCACCAGGAACAGGAAGATCGCCGCTAAAATCGACATGATGATCACCATCGCCGTGGCTTGCGCGATTTCCTTGCGCGATGGCCACGTGACCTTCGCGGTTTCCTGCCGCACCTGGCGGACATATTCGGTCGGTTTGGTCCTTGCCATGGCCGCCTAATCCCGATTTACCCCTTCACCCTCGACGCTACGCCCTGGTGCCGGCGACCCCAGTTGGCAGGAGCGGAGGGAATCGAACCCCCAACCCCCGGTTTTGGAGACCGGTGCTCTACCAATTGAGCTACGCTCCTCCAGCTGCCGATGTGAATCCCTACTGGATGATAGCGGCGACGACGCCGGCGCCGACCGTACGTCCGCCCTCGCGGATCGCAAACCGCAACCCCTCGTCCATCGCGATCGGCGAGATCAACTCGATCTCCATCTCCACATTGTCGCCAGGCATCACCATCTCGGTGCCCTCAGGCAACGAAATCTGCCCCGTCACATCCGTCGTCCGAAAGTAAAACTGCGGACGATAGTTGGAAAAAAACGGCGTGTGACGGCCGCCCTCCTCCTTGGTCAGAATATACGTCTCCGCCTTGAACCTGGTGTGCGGCGTGATCGACCCCGGAGCCGCCAAGACCTGACCACGCTCAACCTCGGCGCGGCCAACACCCCGCAGCAGGCAGCCAACATTGTCCCCCGCCTCGCCCTGGTCCAAAAGCTTGCGGAACATCTCAACCCCCGTGCACGTCGTCTTCGAGGTCTCCTTGATGCCAACAATCTCTATCTCGTCGCCAACATGGACGATCCCCCGCTCAACCCGGCCCGTCACAACCGTCCCACGACCCGAAATCGAAAACACATCCTCAATCGGCATCAAAAATGGACGGTCCTTGGGACGCTCAGGCTGCGGAATATAACCGTCAACAGCATCCATCAGCATATGGATCGACCGAATACCCGCATCACTGTCCTCGCCCTCAAGAGCCTTCAGCGCAGAACCCCTCACCACAGGAATGTCCTCGCCAGGAAACTCGTAATCCGACAACAACTCCCGTACCTCAAGCTCAACAAGCTCCAAAAGCTCCTCATCATCAACCTGGTCAACCTTGTTCAGATATACAATCAGCGCCGGAACACCAACCTGACGCGCCAACAGAATATGCTCGCGAGTCTGCGGCATCGGACCATCCGCCGCCGAAACAACCAAAATCGCCCCGTCCATCTGCGCCGCGCCCGTGATCATGTTCTTCACATAGTCCGCATGACCCGGACAATCGACATGCGCGTAGTGACGCGCACCCGTCTCATACTCAACATGAGCCGTCGCAATCGTGATCCCTCGAGCCTTCTCCTCAGGCGCCTTGTCAATCTCGTCATAGGCCGTGAACTCAGCACCGCCAACTTCCGATAAAATCTTCGTAATCGCCGCCGTCAACGTCGTCTTGCCATGGTCAACATGGCCAATCGTGCCAACGTTGCAGTGCGGCTTCGTCCTCTCAAACTTCTTCTTCGCCATGACCCGCTATCCCGCGCGCTGCTATCGATCGCCCGTCATTCCGGCCGCAAGCTGCCCCAACCGGTCTGGAGCGGGTGATGGGGATCGAACCCACGTAACCAGCTTGGAAGGCTGGGGCTCTACCATTGAGCTACACCCGCGGAGCCACACCAGAACCACCCAAATCAAGCCTCTAGTCGTTCCCCGTTGCCGGGGAGGTTCGTGGTGGAGGGGGTAGGATTCGAACCTACGTAGACGTATGTCGGCAGATTTACAGTCTGCTGCCTTTAACCACTCGGCCACCCCTCCCTCGAGGTGTACAGCCCCGCGGCTGCGGCAGTGGGCCGCAATATGGATATTCGCCGAATGTTGTCAACGCAAAAAGGGAACTTTCGGAAAGCCCTCGCGTCGGAACCCCGATCCACCGATGATGCGCTTGTTCGCGCGCGGTAATAATATTGCGTAACATGTCGGATAGCAAGCACCCAAAACGTTCGCGGCGGCGACCGAAACGGCGTGACGGCCCGCGAAACTCGCGCCCCCGCCCCCACCGAGCCTCCGCCAACGCGAGCGGGACTTACTGGCTCTACGGGTTGCACGCCGTGGTCGCGGCGTTGGCCAATCCGGCCCGCCGTACCCGCAACCTTGTGGCGACCGCCGATGCCCTGGAAACGCTGAGCCGCGACGTTGGCGCTGCGGCCATCCGGGGTGCGCAACCCGCCGAGCGCGACGCGGTTGCGCGATTCTTGCCGCGCAATGCGGTCCACCAGGGCGTCGCCCTGGAAGTTTGGCCGCTGGCGCCGCGTCGTTTTGACGACGTACTCGCCCTCCATCCGGACCGGCCGCGCCCCAACCTCGTGGTGTTGCTGGACCAAGTGACCGACCCCCACAATGTCGGCGCCGTGCTGCGCTCGGCGGCGTCGTTTGGCGCCAGAGCCGTGATCGCGACGGAGCGTCACGCCCCTGGCGAGACCGGGGCGCTGGCCAAGGCCGCCTCGGGCGCACTCGATCTGGTTCCCTACCTGCGGGTAACCAATCTCGCCCGCGCGCTGGTCCTGCTGGGCGAGATCGGCTATTGGCGCATCGGCCTCGACGCCGCTGCCGACGTCAAGCTCGAGGCGGGTGGCCCGCACCGGGATATCGCCATCGTGCTCGGCGCCGAGGGCCGCGGTATGCGTGCGCTGACGCTGCAACGCACGGACCAGATCATGCGCATCGATATGCCGGCGGCCGGATCGCCGTCGATGCCGAGCCTCAATGTCTCCAACGCGGCCGCGATTGTGCTCTACGCGTTGACGCGACCGCGAGGCTAGAGTCTATCACCATGGGTTCGGCTCGGCCCTCCCGCCCGCGGCGCGGTAACCCAGAGGCGCCGGCTGATCATCGTCGCGACGACGCTCATCGGTGTGTCTGGGATTGACGTTTATCTTCGCCTTCTCTTCCGGAGTCGTGCCCGGCGCGCCGGCGGGCCGGCACGTCAGCGCGGTCGGTCGCCCTGCGCCGTGGTGCGGTGCATCACCCGACGCTGATCCTCGTCATAGTCGAGGACCCCGTAATGCATGGTACAGCGATTGTCCCACATGACGACGTCGCGCCGGCGCCAGCGGTGGCGATAGACATTTTCCGGTCGCGTGGCGCGGGCGATGAGATAGTCCAGCAGCGGCCGACTTTCCGCCTCGGTCATGTCGGCGAAGCGGCAGGTAAAGTACTCGTTGACGTAAAGCGCCCTGCGGCCGGTCTCGGGATGGGTACGGGCCACCGGGTGTTCGACGGGTGGCGGCAGGTGGCTGACGCGTTGCTCGTTGTTCTCGCCGGCGGCGTTGCGCGCCGCCAGGGTCTCGGCCGAGTGCATTGCCGTGAGGCCCGCGAGCATGTCGCGCAAACCCGGCGAAAGCTCATCCCACGCCGCATACATGTTGCAGAACATGGTATCGCCATAGCCCGCCGGCACTTCGAGGCCATAGAGCACCGAGGCCACCGGCGGTACCTCGCCAAACGAAATGTCGGAGTGCCACCAGTCGTTGCGGCCGCCGCGATGGCCGGTGGAATTCTCCAACACGTGCACCGCCGGCGCTTCCTTGAGATGCCGGCGGCTGTTGAGCGGGTGTCCGATGACCTCCCCGAGCCGGGCCGTGAAATCGACCTGCTGGGTCGGCGTGAGAGTCTGATCGGGAAAGACCAGCACCATATGTTCGAGGAAGGACCGGTGGATTTCCGCAAACAGCGCATCGTCGACCGCGGCGAGGTCGACACCGGCGATCTCAGCGCCCAGCGCGCCGCACAACCGGCGCGCCTCGATGCTCTCAAAGCCGGTATCGACGGCAAGCGGGCTCGCGGCTTCACTCATGAATAACAGGGTAGCACATCGCACCGTTTTATGGGATCAAGCGCAACCGCAAGGGAAAGGCCGCGTGATCGCCGCAGTTGGGGCCGGCTTAGCTCAGTTGGTAGAGCAACTGATTTGTAATCAGTAGGTCGCGGGTTCGACTCCTGCAGCCGGCACCACCGCTCAACGGCGCGACCAACAACTCGGCCGAGCGGATACCGCGAGTTTCCCCGCCCTGGATCGGTTAGTCTACCAGAACCGCTAACGGGTCTTCATTCTTGCGGGTGGGCTGGTGTTGGCCACCGGATTGCCATGACAGAATCGACCGGCGACTTGTCGATTCCTGGACTCGACAGGATCGAGCTCGAGCGGCGGGTCGAGGCTTCGCAGGAGCGCGTGTGGCATTGCTGGGCCGAACCGACGTTGGTCGCGCGCTGGTGGGGCGACCATGTCAATCTCGATCTCCGAGTCGGCGGCGCGTTCACAGAAAGTTGGCGCGATAGCGACGGCCGCGCGGTAAGGATCAGCGGTGCGGTTATCCTGTGCCAGGCGCCGCGCTCCTTTGCCCTGACCTGGACCGACGATGATTGGCCGACGGTTACCGAGGTGATGGTCAGGCTTCGCAGAGAAGGTGCGGGTAGCGCGCTGACCTTGTGCCACCGCGGCTGGCTCGGCTTTGGCCGCGACCGGGGCGCGGAATTGCGCGCACAGCATAGCGAGGGATGGGCGCGTCATCTCGATCGGCTGGTTGAGGTGACCGAAGAAACTTTGTCTCGATCGACCAAGCGGGCTCGATGAGTTCCACGGTGCCGCCCCTCACCGTCATCGCCAACCCGCGGGCCGGACGTGGCCGCCGCGGCGACGTGCTGGCCCGCGTGCGCGCACGCCTCGACGCCGGAGGCGCCGACGTCGACTATCTGACTTCGAACAGCTCGGACCATGCCGAGGAACTCGCAGAAGCGGCGGTGCATCGCAGAAGGACCATCGTCGCCTGCGGCGGCGACGGCCATGTCGGCCGGCTCGCCTCGGTCGCCGCGCGCCGTTCGGTCCCGCTCGGGCTGGTTCCGATCGGCGTGGGCAATGATTTCGCAGCCGAGTTCGGTCTTGCTCCCGACCAACCCGAGTGCGTCGCCGATACTCTGCTGGCGGGAGCCGTGCGCACCATCGATGTCGGGCGCGTTGGCGACCGGCTTTTTTGCGGGGTCGCGGGATGCGGTTTTGCGGCGCAGGCCAACGAATGGGCCAACCGGCAGCGCTGGATCGGCGGCACGGCGCTCTACATCGCTTCGGTTGTCAAAACCCTCGCCACCTACCGACCCTGTCCGTTGCGGTTGACCATCGATGGCGATGTTGTTGAAACCAGTGCCTGGCTCGTCGCGGTCGCCAATGCCCGCGCCCTCGGCGGTGGCATGCTCATCGCCCCCGATGCCCGGCTCGACGATGGCGCGCTCGACGTGGTGGTCGTGGGACCGGTTTCACGGATCGAATTCCTGCGTACCTTCCCCAAAGTCTTCACGGGAAGGCATGTCGAACATCCCCAGATTGCCATCGCGCGCGGAGCGATCGTCGATATCGAGCCGGTCGATCGTCGCGAGGCGCGATTGGCGGTCTACGCCGACGGGGAACGCGCCGCGATGTTGCCGAGTCGATTCGAAGCGATCGCCAAACACCTGCAGGTGCTGGTTCCAGGGCCATAAAATCGACCCGCAGCGATAGACGATGCGCTACCCTCGGAGTCCCTTGCACCACTCGTAACCTCTCGGGCCCGTGAAGCGCATCGCCATTATTCCAACCGTCACCGAAGCCTATCTGTTCGTTTGGCAGCAACGGCAAGATTTCGGTCTGATCGCCGCACCCATCGCCCTGTTCCTGGGCGTCGCGAGCGCCGTACTCCACGTCCTGCGTCCGCCGCCAAACAGCGAGTTGACTGTTAATGTCGGGGTCCTCCTCCTCACGATCGGGTTCGCGGTTGTCTTCGGTGCGGCGTTGACCGTTTTCGCGGTGGCGTGGCATCGCCGTTGTCTCGTGCCCGGCTACAGCTCGACGGTCGCTGACGAGCTGCGCTGGTCGAGACGACATAATCTGTTTCTCGGACGCTTCGTACTTCTCGCTCTATTGACGATCGCGGCGTCGACGCTCATCGCGCTGCCGGTCGGCCTGGCGTTTGCTGTCGTTGGCGGAGTCGGCAGCATGGTCGGCATCCTGTTCTTGGTCGTCATCGTGTTTCTCATCGAAGCGCGCTTCATGCTTGTCCTGCCCGCCGCGGCGCTCGATCGGAAACAGGGTTTTGGTAACGCGTGGACGCGCAGCGCCGGCAATGGAGCCCGAATTGCCGCCATTCTCATCCTCACCTCGATGCCAATCTCGATTGCGTTCAAACCGATCGACTGGCTGCTGTCGGCGATCCTGGTTACCTTCAATCTGGTTGAGAGCGTGGCAGCTCTGTTTTTGCTTGCCCTGGTTCAGTCCATGATCGGCTTGATCGTCACTGCGTGCGGTGTCGCCGGTCTTTCGTTTTGCTACCGTGATCTCGGGGCGTAATTGACCCGGGTTGGGCCGCCACATACGCTGATCACGCCTACGCCACACCGTTTGCCAAGGAGGCCTTCATGCAGGTTCGTGCCGCCGTCGCTCACAAAGCCGGAGATCCTCTGTCCATCGAGACCGTCGAACTCGAAAGTCCAAGAGAGGGAGAGGTGTTGATAGAGGTCAAAGCTACAGGGATCTGCCATACCGACGCGTTCACGCTGTCCGGTGCCGATCCCGAGGGTATCTTCCCGGCGATTCTCGGCCATGAAGGCGCCGGCGTGGTGGTTGAAGTCGGCGCGGGAGTCACCAGCCTCGAGCCGGGCGATCACGTCATCCCGCTCTACACGCCGGAGTGCCGCCAGTGCGAGTATTGTTTGTCGGGCAAGACCAATCTTTGCCAGGCGATCCGCGAAACGCAGGGACGCGGGGTGATGCCAGACGGCACCAGCCGTTTCCGGCTGGGCAACGACACCATCTACCACTATATGGGAACCTCGACGTTCGCGAATTATACGGTGCTGCCGGAGATCGCCGTCGCCAAGATTCGCGAAGACGCACCGTTCGATAAGGTCTGCTACATCGGCTGCGGCGTCACCACGGGCATCGGCGCCGTCATCAACACCGCCAAGGTCGAACCCGGCGCCAACGTGGTCGTCTTTGGGCTTGGCGGGATTGGCCTCAACGTGATCCAGGGCTGTCGCATGGTCGGTGCCGACAGGATCGTCGGGGTCGATATCAACCCGGCGAAACGAGGGCTCGCCGAGAATTTCGGCATGACCCATTTTGTCAACCCGAAAGAGGTCGAGGGCGACCTCGTACCCTATCTTGTAGACCTTACCAAGGGCGGCGCGGACTATTCCTTCGAATGCATCGGTAATGTCGAAACGATGCGCCAAGCCCTCGAGTGCTGTCACAAGGGTTGGGGCGAAAGCGTCATCATCGGTGTCGCGGGCGCCGGACGGGAGATCGCGACGCGGCCATTTCAACTGGTAACCGGACGGGTCTGGCGCGGCACCGCGTTCGGCGGTGCCAGGGGCCGTACCGAGGTGCCGCGGATCGTCGACTGGTACATGGAAGGCAAAATCAACATCGACGACCTCATCACCCACACCATGCCGTTGGACGACATCAACAAGGCCTTCGACCTGATGCACGAAGGCGAATCGATCCGCAGCGTCGTCACGTTCGACGCGTAGCGTCTTGTGAACTTTTCGTGAGACCTCTTCGCTGCGCCCCGCAATCGTCCTATCCTATGTGCATATTCTCTACCGGGGGTAGGTCATGATCTTCCAACGTTCCCGAACGACATTTGCGGCGCTGTGGATCGCAATCCTCGCTCTCGCCGTGGCCGCGCCGGCGATAGCGGCGCAAGCCATCAACACCAATGGCAGCAACTACGCAATCGGCGGCTACGACCCGATCGCCTATTTCAGCGATGGCAAAGCGGTCAAAGGGGGTCGGAAATACAACCACGAGTGGGGCGGCAAGATTTGGCGGTTTCGCTCCGAAGCGAACCGGGACAAATTTGCGTCGATGCCCGAGAAGTATGCGCCAGCTTACGGCGGGTATTGCGCCTTCGGCGTTTCCCAGGGCTACACGGTGCGAATCGATCCACGGGCGTTCACCATCGAGCACGGCAAGCTCTACTTGAACTACTCGAAGGGCATCAAAAAGCGTTTCGATACGGACCGCGCCGGTTACATCGCCAAAGCCAACGCCAATTGGCCGGCGCTCGCTCAGCAATAGACCCAGGCAAACTCTTCTCTATGCGCGCGGCTGCGGCCGTGCTTTCCCTTCCCGGCGCGCAATCGATTTATGCTCGGCGGAAATCACTGCGAGGTCGAGATGTCGACAGTCTGCATCCGTAACGCTTCGTGGATCGTTGCGTGGGACGACACCGACGCCGCGCACAAATATCTCCAGGACGGCGATGTTGCCTTCTCCGACGGCACCATCGATTTCGTCGGCAAGTCCTACGCAGGGCCGGTGGACATCGAAATCGATGGCCAGGATCTGGTGGTTCTTCCCGGCTTCGTCGACATCCACAGCCATCCCGCGCTCGAACCCATCTACAAGGGCATTCGTGAAGAACATGGCGTCCCCGAGATGTACATGACCGGGCTATACGAGCGAATGAACGCATTCATTCCCGACGCCGAGGGAATGCTGGCGGCGGCCGAGATGGCTTATGCCGAACTCCTGAAGAGCGGCGTTACGACCGTCGTCGATCTGATATTCCCGTTCGACGGTTGGCTCGAGCTCCTCAAGCGCAGCGGACTACGTGGCTACGCGGGCGCGTGGTATAGCGCGGCCAGGTGGACGCTCGAAACCCGGCACGAGCTGAAATTCACCTGGGACGAGGCCGCCGGGCGACGCGATTTCAAGCGCGCGATCGACACCATCGAGCGGTTGGAGAAGGACGATCCCGGCGGGCGCATGAAGGGCATTCTGTGCGGCGGCACGATCGAAACCCTGACCGAAGAACTGGTTCGAGACAGTGTTGCCTACGCCGACGCAACGGACACACCCTTTACGACACACGCCTCACAAAGTGTTTTCGAGTTTCTCGAGATCGTCCGTCGCCATGGCGTGTCGCCCATTCAGTGGGCCGAGTCGATCGGTTTGCTGGGACCGCGCACCATCCTCGGCCATGGATTGATCATCGACGAACACTCCTGGGTGCATTGGCATACCAAACGCGACTTGGAGATCCTCGCCGCGACCGGAACTTCCGTTGCCCACTGCCCGACGCCGTTCTCCCGCTACGGCCAGATCATGGAAGATCTCGGGCGCTACTTCCGCGCCGGAGTCAATATGGGGATGGGCACCGACACCTTCCCCCACAACATGATCGAGGAAATCCGAACCGCCGCGGTTTTTGCCAGGATCGCCGCGGAGGACATCAATACTCTACAGATCGGCGATGTGTTCGCGGCCGCCACGGTGGGCGGCGCGAATGCGCTGGGGCGTGACGATCTCGGTCGCCTCAAACCGGGAGCCAAAGCCGATATCGTCGTTGTCGACGGTCGTCAGGTCGACATGAGACCGCTGCGCGATCCGCTCCGCAGCCTCATTTTCTCCGCCGCAGACCGCGCCATCCGCGATGTCTACATCGATGGCACTCTGGTGGTCGAAAACGGCAAGCCTCTGAACCTCGATCCCGACGCCGCGGCCGATCGGCTCAGCGAAGCGCAAAAGCGCATGGAGGAAGCGTGCCCGGACCACGACTACGCGAAGAGACGCGCCCTGGAGATCGTCCCGCTCAGCTTGCCTCTGGGTGACGCTTAGGGAGAGGTCGCGTTTTCTTGCGACGATCCTTCAGCAAGGTGTCCTCGCCGATCAGGTCGGGCTCGCCGCAACGCGCGAGGATCGCCGCGCGCGCCTGATCGCGCAGGCGGATTGCGGCATTGAAACCGCGTCCGTCAGGTACGATCTCTTCGCCGATGAAAATCTGAGCGTTGCCACGGCGCGGGAACCACTGGCCGCCGCGTAAGATCGACCGGGTTCCCGTTACGGCGATTGGAACCACGGCAGCGCCGGCCTCGGCGGCGACGGCAAAAGCGCCCAGTTTGAACGCGAGCAACCCCGGTCGCCGCGTCAGCGTGCCTTCGGGATAAATCAGCAGACGCCGGCCGCGCCGCGCCGCGTCAACCGCGATTTTCATATCCTCGACGCCACGTTCGACCTCGAAACGCTCGACAAACAATGCGCCGATGCGGCGCAGGAAGGTCCCCGCAAAAAGCTGCGGCTTCAGTTCGGCTTTGGCGACGATGTCGATCTTGCCGGGCAGGGCCGCAATCAACACCAGGTGGTCGAAATAGCTGCAATGGTTGGTGACGACGAGGACGCCGTCGCGGCGCGCCGTCGCACCCTCGACCGTGAGTCGGGTGCCGGTAAGTGCCAGCATCGCGCGACATGCCAGCCGCAACATCGACCAGCGCCAGTTCGGTCGCGGCAAGACCAGCACCAGCGGCAGGACCAGCGCGGCCAGGAGCGCAAATACGCCCCACCAGTAGCCTGCAAAAGCAAATTCCGAAACGGTTCGTCGCACGGCGCGGATGCCGGGACCTGCGCCCGCAAACGCGAGACGGACGATCTGCCACCACAACCGATACCCCGGTTCATCGAGGCGGCCGTTGCGATATCGCTCGGCCGTGGCAGCCCGGCGGATCTTTCCACTCGAAGTCTTCAGCACCGCCCGCGGCGGCGCCAGCACCACCTCGTCCGGGGCAACGCCGGCGAGGTCGAGGGTGATCGCATGGATCTCGCGCTTTATGCGATCGCGTTTGTCGGCGTCGGTCTCACGGGTTTCGGCGACGACAACCAACTGCTCTTCCCGATCCGGCACGGTGGAAGCGAAAACGGCGACGCATCCCCGGCGAACGCCTTCGAGCTCGCAAACTGCTCCTTCCACCTCGTGCGGGTAGATGTTTCGGCCGCCGCGGATGATGATGTCTTTAACCCTCCCGGTCAGATAGACGTCGCCCGCGGCGATGTAGGCGAGGTCGCCTGTTTCAAGCCAACTGCCGTCGAACAGCTCGGCGGTTTTCCGTTCGTTACCGTAGTAGCCTCGCGTTGACGACGGGCCGATGAACTGCAGGCGCCCCTGATGGCGTTCCGCGACCTCCCGCCCGGTTTCATCGACGACGCGAAACTGATGGCCCGGGATTGGCATGCCGCAGGCGACAATCTCGTTCGCGTGCTCGTGATCCGCCGAAACCGGCACGGCTTGCGAGCTTTCGGCAAGCGCCGTGCGATCGATCCGATCCGTAACCAGGCCGCGGCCGGGGGGAGGAAAGGCGAGTCCGACGCTGTTTTCGGCCAACCCGTAGACCGGCGCCAGCGCGCCGGGATCGAAGCCGTAGCGGCCAAAGCGCCGGCAAAAGCCGCGGACCGATTCCGGCCGTACCGGCTCGGCGCCGTTTACCACCATACGCGCGGAACTCAGATCCAAACCCTCGATATCGCGATCGTGGATGCGATTGGTGCACAGATCGAATGCAAAATTTGGGGCCCCGGATAGGGTGCCGCGGCGGTGGTGGATCTCCCATAACCAGCTTTCGGGCCGCGCCAGAAACACGAGCGGCGACATGATCGACACCGGCACCGCGAAGTAGAGACTGCCAAGCCACGCTCCGATCAGCCCCATATCGTGATACAGGGGCAACCAGCTCACGAACACGTCGCGGTTGGAGTCAGCCTCCATCACTTCGCCCATCGCCCGAATGTTGGCCAGTAGGTTGGCGTGGCTCAGCGTAACGCCCTTGGGATCGCCGGTGCTGCCGGAAGTGTATTGAAGAAACGCGATATCGTCGCCGGAGCGCACGATCGATCCCGCGGCGACTTGAGCGGTCGACAGGCGCTCGACGGTCTCGACCGCACGCAAGGAATCGACCTTCGCGCGCAGGAACAGCGCCAACGGACGTGCTTCCGGCACGGTGATCATCAGTTCGGCGCCGGCGTTGGTCAGTATTGCCGCCTGGCGGCGCAGATGGTCCTCCAGCTGCGAAGGTCGCGCCGGTGGATAGATCGGTACCGGAATACAGCCGGCGTAGAGAATCCCGTAAAATGCATAGAAAAAGTCCGAGCCGGTGGGCAGCATCAGCGCGACCCGAGCACCCGGTTCCAAACCCGCATCGATAATTCCGTTGGCGACGCACCGCGCGCGGTCGCCAAGTTTCGCATAGTCCACGATTTCGGCATCCCCGCGCCCGTCAGCGAGCCAGATATGTGTCCGCTCAGGGTGGCTGGCGATGTGCCAGTCGAGGATGCCGGTCAGCGTCTCAACGCCGGTCGGAAGCGCTTCGACGGTAGCCAATGCCGGCGCCCGATCGGTTGCCGACGATCCGCTCGCGCGTCTGGGCGTCGCGCGCTCGAGCGCTTGCCAGATATCGGCCGGGGTCTCCGCCTCGACCAGCAGCGTCTCTGGTAATTTCACGGAGAATGCGCGTTCCACGCGCAACATCAACTCGGTACGGCCGAGGCTATCGAAACCGAGATCGCGGTCGAGATGGCTTCCCATGGCGACATGCAGATCGCCGTGGTCGGGACGCAGCTCCTGTGCCAGTTCCTGAACCAGCTCGAGCAGGCGAATCGGGCCGTGGTGGCCCGACAGCTCGCTCCGGGTCGCCGATGATAGGTCAGCCATCCAAACGCTGCCCGATGTCAAGCCACCAAGCTTATCAGCATATCGCTCGCCTACGCTCTCATTCACTCGCGCAGGCGAGCCGCGCCAGGCGTTTCGATCAGAGGCGCGCCGAGCAAGGCCGCGATGGTTGCGTCGGAATGGCGACGGTCACGATCGTCCCGTCGAGTAGGGTCATCCCCGAGCCGATGACGGTTGCCGCGACCAACCACCGGCCTACCGCCGACCTCACCGTCAGCCCATCCGCTTCTCCCCGTTGGTCGAGATCGGATACCCCCCATCGCACCGAATTGACAGCAGCGATCGGCTTGCCATACCACATCTTGAGACCGGACTCGGTTCGCCCGGCCTTGCGAGGTCGCGGCAAACGTGCACTGAAACTGCGAACGGGAGACTTGGCAATCGCTGGTAAGCGCATTCTGGTCATCAAACACGGCGCGCTCGGCGACATCGTTCTCGCCACCGGACCGTTTCGGGCTATCCGCGAGGCCCACGCGCGCGATCACCTGACCCTGCTGACGTCGACGCCTTACGTCGGTTTTCTTTGCCGCGCCGACTGGTTTGACGAAATCATGATCGATGACCGCACCCCCGCTTGGCATTTCGCCACCTGGTTTAATCTGATCCGCAGGCTGCGGGAGCGCAGATTTCACCGGGTCTACGATTTGCAGCGTTCCAATCGGACGAATCTTCTCTACCGCGCGCTGTCGTGGTCGCGCGAAATCGAATGGTCGGGTATCGCTTCCGGCTGCTCGCACCCGCATAGCAATCCGCGATGCGACGCCATGCACACGATCGAACGGCAGGCGGAACAGCTCGCGGCCGCGGGAATCGCGAGCACGCCGCCGACGGATCTCAGCTGGGTGCGCGCCGATGTCGGGCGCCTCGAGGTTCACACACCGTATGCGCTCGTCATACCTGGCGGTGCACCGCATCGGCCGGCAAAGCGATGGCCGACGGCCAAGTATGCGGAGCTGGCGAATTTGCTGGCAGCTGAAGGTACCACGCCCATCCTGATCGGCAGCGCCGCCGAAGCGGCTGTGTTGCGGGACATCGCCTCCCAGGTGCCGCAGGCGCGGAATTTGTGCGGACGTACGGATTTGTCCGATATCGTGGCTCTTGCGCGCGATGCCGCCGTCGCCATCGGCAACGACACCGGACCGATGCACGTCGCGGCTGCGGTCGATTGCCCCGCCGTGGTTCTGTTTTCATCCGAATCCGACCCCGCTCTAACAGCACCGCGCGGGGCGTGTGTCGAACTATTGCGGACGACCTCCCTTGCCGACCTCGCGGTCGATAAGGTGGTTGCAGCGTCGCGTCGGATTCTCGCGGCATGCGCCACCGCCCGGCAACGGTCAGACGACGTTCAGTCCCGGTGACGACGAGCGCCCCACCTTATGCACGCTCCGCCGGCCCGACCCTCGATCCGGCGCCGTACGATTGCTTGCGCAGGGCCCCCGACTTGCGAGGGCGCGCCGCCGCTGCCGTCGCGGCGCGGTGAGCCTGCGCACGCCGGTGCTCAGCTACATCGAGTCGTTCAGACGGTCCAGGTGTGTCCCTTGCGGAGCCGTTCGTTGAAGCGAGCCTGGGGATTATCGGCACGAGCGGCGCTGACGCGCGAATGAAGCTCGGTGTCGTAGGTCGATTCGGGATCGCAATAGATCACCCCGAGCGCCTTAGGAAAGGCCGGAGGCTCCATACGTGCAAGCAACCCGGCGAGCGTGCGGTTGGTCTCGTCGTGAACCAGGAGGTCGTCCTCGGCGATGCCGTTCTCGCCTATGACCACCACTTCGAGGTCGAGCGTCGACGGATTGACTTTGAGTCCCCTGTTACCATCGCTGCCGAATATAAACGGCTTACCGTGCTCGACATGGACCTGGTTGTCGGCAGCCACCGGCTTGTCGGTGAAGTAGTCGAACACGCCGTCATTGTAGACGATGCAATTCTGAACGATCTCGACGAAGGATGCGCCCTTGTGATCGTGGGCGCGGAGCAGGATCGGCGGCAAATGCTTCTGCATCGTGTCGACCGTGCGGGCCACGAACCGCCCGCCGGAGCCCAGCGCGAACTCGCAGGCCGACACCGGATTGGCCAGCGATCCCATCGGCGTCGATGGCGTCTTGGTTCCTTTGCGCGAGGTCGGCGAGTTCTGTCCCTTCGTGAGGCCGTAGATCTCGTTGTTGAAAAGCAGGAACTGAACGTCAATGTTGCGTCGCAAGAGATGCATCAGGTGATTGCCGCCGATGCTCAGCCCATCGCCGTCGCCGGCGACCACCCAGACGTCGAGTTCGGGATTGGCAAGCTTGATACCGGTGGCAAAGGCCGGCGCGCGCCCGTGGATCGAATGAAACCCGTAAGTGTTGACGTAGTAGGGAAACCGCGCCGCGCAACCGATCCCGGACACGAACACGATGTTTTCGCGCGGAACGTTGATGTCAGGAAGAACGTTGAGAACACCCTTGAGAATCGCGTAATCGCCACAGCCGGGACACCATCGGACCTCCTGGTCCGAAGCGAAGTCCTTCGCCGTGAGCTTGCTTGAAACGACGTTCATCTTAACTCTCCAATCGCGGGCGGATCGCTTCCTCAATCTCGCTGATCTTGAACGGCTGCCCGGAGATCTTGTTCAAACCTTCGGCTGGAATGAGGTATTCGCTGCGTAAAACTGTGAGCAGCTGACCGTTGTTCATTTCCGGCACCAGAACCTGGCCATAGCCCCGCAGCAGATCGCCGAGATTGAGCGGCAGAGGCCAGATGTGACGGACATGTATGTGGCTGATATCGAGGCCTTCCTCGCGAAGGTTGAAGACAGCCCGATTGATCGGTCCAAAGGTCGAACCCCAACCCACCACCGCAAGCGGGCCCTGCGCCGGACCGGTTTCGATCACCTGCTCCGGGATGTCCCTGGCAACGCCCTTGACCTTCGCAGCGCGGGTGTCGGTCATCAGCTGATGGTTAGCAGGATCGTACGAGATGTGGCCCGAATCGTACGCTTTTTCGATGCCGCCGATACGGTGCTCCAACCCCGGCGTGCTGGGAATGGCCCACGCACGAGCCAGGGTTTCTTCGTCGCGGAGGAACGGATGGAAGCCCTCGGGATCGGTGCGGAGGTCGACCGGCATCGGTGCAAGCTCCGAAATATCGGGAATGGGCCAAGGCTCCGCGGCGTTAGCGATGTAACCGTCGGTCAGCAGGATGACCGGGGTCATGTACTTGACCGCGATGCGCACCGCATCGATCGCCACCTCGAAGCAATCGGATGGCGAGCGCGCCGACAGCACCACGAGCGGCGCGTCTGCATTGCGGCCATACACCGATTGATAAAGATCTGACTGTTCGGTTTTGGTCGGCATGCCGGTCGACGGTCCCGCCCGCTGCGAATTAACGACGATCAACGGCAGCTCGGTAGTAATGGCAAGCCCGATGCCCTCGCCCTTGAGGGCGACGCCCGGCCCCGAACTCGACGTCACACCGATCGATCCCGCATAGGACGCGCCGATTGCTGCGCAAACGGCCGCGATCTCGTCTTCCGCCTGGAACGTCGTGACGCCGAGATCCTTCATCATGGCGAGCGCGTGGAGCAGCGTCGACGCCGGCGTGATCGGGTACGACGCGAACATCAACGGCCGCCGCGATAGTATCGAACCCGCCGCCAGCCCCCATGCCATCGCTTCGAACCCGGTAATGTTGCGATAAAGCCCCGGCGCAATGTCGGCGGGGGGAACGATGTAGGCGGTGATGCCTTCTGGCATCTCGGCGGTTTCGCCGAATGCGTGTCCCGCGTTGAGCGCGGCGATGTTCGCATCCGCGATATCCTGCCGTTGGGCAAATCTCTGCCTCAGCCAGTCGATGGTGGGCTGTCGGTCACGGCCGAACAGCCAATAGACCAACCCCAGCGTCCACAAGTTCTTGCAGCGCAGCGATTCCTTCTTGTTGAGACCGGACCCTTTGAGCGCCTCGAGCGTAAGTTTCGAGATATCTATCTCGATGAGCCGATACGCTTCGAGCGTACCGTCTTCGAGCGGGTTCCCCTCGAACCCGGCCTTCTGCAGGTTGCGCTCGTTGAAGGTGCCGCTATCGAGGATGACCAACCCGCCTTCGCGCAATTCGCCGAGATTTACCTTGAGCGCGGCCGGGTTCATCGTGACCAAGACGTCGGGCGCATCGCCGGCTGTTTTAATGACGCGGCCGCCGAAATTGATCTGGAACGCCGAAACGCCGTAGGTCGTCCCGACCGGTGCACGAATCTCGGCCGGAAAGTCCGGGAAGGTAGCGAGATCGTTGCCGGCGATCGCGGTCGCCAGGGTGAACTGACCACCCGTCAACTGCATGCCATCGCCGGAATCGCCGGCAAAACGAACGACGACCGATTCTCGTTCTACGCGGGCCGTTTCCACCCGCTCCATGTCGAGTGCGGTACTCACTGCTTTGCCCCTTCGCTCCACCCCCACGGGTGGCGGTTTTGACCGCTATTCATAGCGCACCTCCGGCTCGTCGCCGATCACTTTCGTGAAATACTTCTTTTTCGGGATACGCGGGCGCGCGTTTTCGGGATGCGCGGGTGCACGATCCGGGAGAGTTGCCGGTAAGCCGAGGCCTAGTCCTGGTGGGTTCAAGCATCGACTGCCGCCAGCATGTCCTCGATCCGGGTGAACTTCCTGCGCGGCGCCGGCACCGGCGCATTGGCGATCTCCGCCTGCTCGATCTTCTTCCAGCCATCGAAGGTAACGGCTCGCAGGTTGCGTTCTGCGAGCAGGGCTTCGAACGCCGGTCGGCCGTCCTTTTCTCCGCAACCGAAATCTTCCTCGATTTGCCGGAACGCGACATCGCCGTCCGGCTTGTTGGTGCCAATCACGCCGGTCGGTCCGCGCCGTATCCAACCAACCGCATAGAAACCTCGCTCGATACGCCCTTGATCGCTCCTGGCGGTTCCGTCGCCCTGGTTGTACGGAACGCCCGACAACGGTTCGGCGCGGTATCCGATCGACGGCAGAACCAACCCGCACTCGATTTCGAACAACTCGCCGGTACCCCTCGCCCGGCCGTCGACGACCTCGTTCTTCTCGAGCCGAAGACCTTCGACCCGATCCCCGCCCAACACCTCGACCGGTGATGCGAGAAACCGAAAGTGTACCCGTTTGCGCTTCTCCTTGGAATCGCGGGTCGCGAATTCGCGCAGGGTCCCGAGATTCTTTTCCGTTAGACGGCGGTCGCGCGCTGACATCTCGCCGGTGACTTCATCGGGGATCTGTGCCGCGTCGACGATCGGCACGCAGTTCTCGAGCTCCCCCATCTCGCGCAGTTCCTTGTTGGTGAATTTAGCGTCGGCTGCACCGCGGCGACCGAACATGTAAACGTCGGTAAGCAGCGAAGCATGGATGGCCTCGGCCGCGTAGTCGGCAAGATCCGTCTCGGCCATTTCCTCCGGCGTTTTTGCCAGTACGCGGGCCACGTCGATAGCGACGTTGCCGACGCCGATTACGGCAGCCGCCGTGGTCTGCAAGTCCGGCCCAAGATCGCGGAAATCGGGGTGGCCATTGTACCAGCCGACGAAAGCCGCCGCGCCGAACACACCGTACTTTTCCTCGCCCGGAATTCCCAACGAGCGATCCAGGGCCGAGCCGATCGCCAGCACGACCGCGTCGTAGCGTTCGCGAAGTTCATCAACGCTGATGTCGCGGCCGACATCGATATTGCCGTAGAAGTTGACTCCATCGAGCAGCGCCGTCTTTTCGTAACGACGCCAAACATTCTTGGTCGTTTGATGGTCGGGCGCGACGCCACCGCGGATCAAACCGTACGGAGTCGGCAAGCGGTCGATGACGTCGATCTCGCAGGCGAAGTCCGACTTGACCAGAGATTCGGCGGTGTAGAAGCCGGCCGGACCGGAGCCGACCACCACAACGCTAACAGGTTTGGACATGTCAGTGGCGCGAATGCCGAAATTCGACCTTCGCGAAGCTCCGTTCCGTCTCGGGATCAATGGTCTTGGTTACGCCTAGGTATACGCCGAAGCTACCGCGCGCAAGTCGCTAAAACAGATTAAACCGCAGATGCTCGCGGGCGACGACGGCGCGTCGAGGCCAACATCGCCGCGCTTGAGGGCCGGCGCTTTTAGGAATAGAGGCAGCTCGCGGTGCGCGTCGGAGCGGAACTCGGCGGCCTACAGATCTTAGGGCTCTCTATTCTTCCAGCGCCATGCGCACGGTGCGCAGGCAAGTGCTTTGCGGTGCTCGGTGCACGAGCGAATTGTTTCCGTGCTGATCTGCCGACCGTTTTCGTCAAACAGGGGCCGTTTCCCGCCGGGCTGTTTCAGGCCGCGCCTCAAGGAGCGCCGCTGGGCGGCAGTCGGTAGCGTGCTTGCTATGACGAAAGCCGAGTCCGACACGTGCCCACGCGCGACCGTTGGCCGCGCCAGCCGGCTAAGGTCCAGCCAACTCCCGCGCGAACCGTGCGACCGCGTCGAGCACGAGGTCGACCCGGTCGCGATGCGGTGAATGACCACAATCATCGAGGATGAGTGTTTCGACCGGGCCGGCACACTGGGCCTCGACCGCATCGATTTGGAGCAGCGAGCCGTACGCGTCGTCGCGGCCCTGAATCACCTGCACCGGCACGTCGATCGCCGGCAGATAGGATTCGATATTCCAAGCTCGGAAAGCAGGGTCGAGCCAAATGTTGTTCCAGGCCCAAAAAACGCTGTCCGTGTTGGCGCCGTGATAGCGCCTTAGCGCAGCGCGTAGACGGCCCTGCCGGTACCCCTTGCGCGCACCCTCGATGCCGGTCACCGAGATGTCTTCGACAAAGACATGCGGCGCTTCAAGCACCAGTCCCGCCGCCCGGTGATCGCTGACGCCGCCGGCATACAGGAGCGAAATCGATGCGCCGTCGCTATGCCCGACCAGGATTGCCCGTTCGATCGACTGCGTCTCGAGGATCGCGGGCAGAATCTCGAACGCCTCGCGGTGCATGTAGTCGACGCCGAATCCGTCCGTTAGTGCGTCCGAGCTGCCATAGCCCAGTCGGCTGTATGCGAAAACGGGCAAGTCCGTTGCTTCGCCGAGTCGAACCGGAAAATCGCCCCACATGCCGATCGAGCCGAGACCTTCGTGTAGCAGAACCAAAGTCGGAACGCTCGCCCGCCGCCGCCCGAACCACTCACATTCCAGGCGCTGGCCCAGAATTTCGGTATGAGTCATGCGCCAGAGAGCGTCGACCAACTTGCGGCCGGCACGGCTGCGGAGATGAATGAACGATCGCCCAAGATGGGGGGGTGGGTATCCACTCGACAATCTCTTACGGGACCTTGCCGAGGGCTTCGTCGATGGCTAGGGCGATGTCGTCCATCCACCGCCCCGGGAACGGACTCGTTGCTCGAGGTTGCGCGAAGCACCGCTGCGCCAGTCACTACCGATCCAACCCTCGAATCTTGCCGGCCCGCCGGTTTGGAGGATGCATGACCCGAGAGGGCTGTTCAAGAATGGCGGCTCGAACCTGACGACCGAGAATTGGCAACACCCGCTGCCGCCGATAGACTGCATGAATCGAAGCCCGAGACAATCTGGACACGATCATGAATGATTCTCGCGCAGCCAGCAGCGAGGACAACGCGCACCAAGCCCGCGTTCGCAGCCCGGCCGCGGCACCGCAGCTATCGAAGGCTCACCGGTGACCAAAATCGGCTACGGCGTGATGTTCGGGCTGGCGATCGGTTTTCTGCTTGCGATGGGATTCGGAGTTCTGCGGCCGGATCCAGCGCCAGCGCCACCGCCACCCACACGCCCTGCCCAACCGGCCGCACAGCCTGCCGCCAAGCCCGGCGTGACGTGGCGCATGGCGAGCGCATTCCAGGGCGAACTCATGCAGCTCGGCACGGGCGGGCGCCGCCTCGCCGGGATGGTCTCGAAGCTCTCCGGCGAAGAATTAACGATCCGTTTCGCCGAGCCTGGTGAAGTGGTCGCTGCACGGAAGGTTTTCGACGCCGTGCGGAACGGCGACGTCGAAGCCGGCTGGGCATTGTCCGCCTATTGGAGCGACCGCATACCCGCCGCCGCCTTTTTCAGCGGGGTTCCGTTCGGACCGCCGCCGAGCGAGTTTCTCGCCTGGCTTAAATTCGGCGGCGGCCAAGCGATCTATGACGAGATATACACAACATTTGGGATCAAAGGGCTGCCCTGTGCCGTGCTGTCCGCCGACGCCTCGGGTTGGTTCAGCAAGGAAATCAAGACCGCGCGCGACTTGCGCGGGCTCAAAGTCCGATATTACGGCCTCGGTGCGCGCATCATGGCTAAGCTCGGCGCCGTACCCACCCTGCCCAGCGGTGATGTCTACGATGCGCTCGCCGCCGGCACGTTGGACGCCGCGGAGTACGCAACCCCGGCGATCGACGCCCAGCATTTCTTCGAGCGCGTCGCCGGGCACTACTATTTCCCGGGCTGGCACCAGCAGGCCACCATCGTCGAGTTGCTCATCAACCGCGGCCAGTGGGACACGCTGGACGACCGCCAGCGGTTGATGGTCGAAACGAGCTGCGGCGACAATCTCCAATTTACGCTCGCCCAAAGCGAAGCGGCGCAAGCGCGCGTTCTCGCCGAACTACGCGCCGCCGGCGCTCAGTTCCACACTTGGTCGCCGCAGCTGCTGGCCGAGTTTCGCAAGCGATGGCGTGAGGTGGTGGCCGAGGAATCAGCCAAGGACCCGAACTTCAAGCGCGCCGCTACCTCGCTGTCGAATTTCCGCCAGAACTACGCGGTGTGGCGCGATCTCGGTTATCTCTAGGCCGTAGGCCGCGGGCGTTCGGCCCGCCCCCTGGCCCCAAGCACGACGGCGAGGGAGATGCGGAATGCCGCCTATCCCGAATCCGGGGGTAGGGCTAACGCACGATCAGCACCGAGAGATCGGCGTGGCGCACCACCCGCGCCGCGTTGGGACCGAGCAGATAGTCCTTGAGCTCCGGCCGATGCGACGCCATGACGATGAGATCGGCGCCGATAGCGTCCGCGAGAGCCAGGATCACTTCGTAGACGGTTCCCTGGCGGACGATTGCGTCGCAGGCGATTTTGCTCGGCACCTTGTCCTTGGCGAACGCCTCGAGTTGGGCTTTCGCTTGCGCCAGGGCCTTCTTGGCGAAGTCCTCGGGAAAGAACCCGCCGACGATCGGCATACCGTAATCGGGAACCACGGTAAGCAAGTGGAGCCGCGCGTCGAACGCCTTACAGCACGCGACGGCCACCGGCAGCGCCTTGGCCCATGAACTCTCGTGGTTGAGATCGACGGTGAGGAGAATGTTGCTATACATCTCGCCGCCTCCTTAAGTCTTCTGCCGGAATCGGCTCGCGCGGGCGTCGACCGCGCTGCATCGCGAAAACCAGCAGATAGAGCAGGATCGCCGGGATGAACATCAGCTGCTTGGGCGGCCGATCGGCCGCTTCAAGAATCCCCAGGATCTCGAAGTCGAAGTCGAGGCCGGATTTCTCGGCCACGCTGCCGAAGACAATATTGTCGATGAAGATCTTGCCGTCTTGGCGACGGATTTCGAGACCGGCGTCGGCCAGCCGCTCCGCGCCGGTGCCGGCCTCGCCAAGCGGCAATACGATCGCCTTGGTGACCTCGTCGCCCTCGATGGTGGTGCCGCTCACCCGGATCTGGATATCGGCGCCCGGCGGCGACGCGGCCGCGACCTCGACGATTTGCGCCGCGTCGGAAGACACGATCGGCTCATAGATCATGTCCCACCAGAATCCGGGCCGGAAGAACGTGAAAGTGACCAGCAACAGAATGACGGTCTCCCAAACCCGGCTCCTGACCAGGAAATAGCCCTGGGTCGCGGCCGCGAATGCCAGCATCGCCAAAATCGCCGTGACCACGGTGAGGATGAAGTCGAAAACGTTCTCAATGCCGATCATCAACAGCTGGGTGTTGAAGATGAAAATGAACGGCAGGATCGCGGTGCGGATGTCGTAGGTGAAACCCTGGATACCCGTCTTGATCGGGTCGCCTCCCGATATCGCCGAGGCCGCGAAGGCGGCCAGTCCCACCGGCGGCGTGTCGTCGGCCAGGATGCCGAAGTAGAACACGAACAGATGCACCGCGATGAGCGGCACGATCAGTCCGTTGGCGGCGCCGAGATTAACGATCACCGGCGCCATCAGCGACGACACCACGATGTAGTTGGCGGTGGTCGGCAGGCCCATGCCGAGGATCAGGCAGATCACCGCGGTGAACAGCAGCATGAGAATCAGATTGCCGCCGGAGATTAGTTCGACGAATTCGGTCATCACCTGGCCGATGCCGGTGAGCGTGATGGTCCCGACGATGATACCGGCCGCAGCGGTGGCGACCCCGATGCCGATCATATTGCGTGCCCCGGCGATCATGCCGTCGCGAGTGTCGATCAAGCCCCGGTTCAGCGCCGCCGCGACATCGCCGACGCCGCGGAAGTAAGCCAGCAGCGGCCGTCGGGTGATGACGATCACCATCATGAACACAGTCGCCCAGAACGCCGACAGGCCCGGCGACCACCGTTCGATGATCAGGCACCACACCAGCACGCCAACCGGCAGCAGGTAGTAGAGACCGGCCCTCACCGTCGGCCCGATCTCGGGACACACGGTGATGTTGGTGCTGGTATCGAGCTCAGGAACCCGTGACGCGTACCACAGCAGCGCGATGTAGGCGATGAACAGCAGCACGGTGGCGATCCACGGCGTCGCCTCACCGGCCACGTCTTTGATCCAGCCGAGGCCGTAATAGGCCACCGTGCACAGCACGATGAGGCCGATAATGGTGACGACGAAGCTGATCAGCTTGCGCATCAGCGGCGACTCGGTCGCGCGCGGCAGACCCTTCATGTCGGCTTTCACCGCTTCGAGGTGAACGATGTACACCAGCGCGATGTAGGAGATGATCGCCGGCAGGAAGGCGTGCTTCATCACTTCGACCAGGGGAATGCCGACATATTCCACCATCAGGAACGCGGCCGCGCCCATGATCGGCGGCGTCAGCTGCCCGTTGGTCGATGATGCCACCTCGACCGCGCCGGCTTTCTCCGCCGAGAAGCCGACCCGTTTCATCAGCGGGATCGTGAACGTGCCGGTCGTGACCACGTTGGCGATCGACGACCCCGAGATCAACCCGGTCATGCCGGACGAGACCACCGCGGCCTTGGCGGGACCACCGCGCATGTGACCGAGTGCTGCAAAGGCGATGCGGATGAAGTAATTGCCGCCGCCGGCGCGCTCAAGCAACGCGCCGAACAACACGAACAAGAACACCATGCTGGTGGAAACACCTAGGGCGACTCCGAACACGCCCTCGGTATAGAGCCAATAGTGGGACATGCCCTTGGCCAAGCTGGCGCCCTTGTGGGCGATCACTTCCGGCATCCAGGGGCCGGCGAAGGTGTACAGAAGAAACACCAATGCCACCACCATCAAAGGCGGGCCCAGAGCGCGCCGGGTTGCTTCGAGCAGTATGACGAGCCCTGCCGCGGCAACGACAATGTCGAGGGTCGTGGGATCGCCCGGCCGCGCCGAAAGCGCCTCGTAGAACAGATAGATGTAGGCGGAGGTGAACGCGCCAACGACGGCAAGGATCCAATCCTGGATCGGAATGTAGTGCCGCGGCGAACGCTTCAGCGCCGGAAACGAAAGGAATACCAGAAAGATGGCGAATGCGAGATGAATGGCGCGGGCTTCGGTGGCGTTGAGGACGCCGACCCGCAACATGAACGGCAGCGGCGAGGCGTACCACAGCTGGAACAGCGACCACACGAAGGGAACCACCAACAGAACGTTGAACGCGGTACCGCTCGGCGCGCGCCCGCCGGTATCGGCTTCGGCGACGATCGATTCGGCCGCTTCGGGGTCAGATTGGTCGACTGCCGGTTCACTCATGCCTAGCTTCCCTTGCCGTACTTCGTAGGAAGTGCGGCCGTTTCGACTACAAGATTCCGATCTCGCTGTAGTAGCGTAGCGCGCCGTCGTGCAGCGGTGCGGCTAGGCCGCGGCGCACCATATCCCCTGGCTGAAGGGTCCGCAGGGCGGGATGCGTGTGCGCAAGCCACGGAAGATTAACGAGCACCGACCGCACCACATCGCGAACGGTGCCACCCTCGGTGTCGATCGAGGTGATCAGGGTGACGGTGGTCCCGAACGAGTTGACCGAATCGGGCAAGCTCGCATAGGTGCTGCCGGCGATCGTCTGCTTCGACAGGTAGGGATTTTCGGCAATCAGCTTGTCGATCTCGCCGTCCCCGACGTCGACGAGTGTCGCCTCGCACAGCGCCGTCATCTGCCGGAGCCCGGGGTCGGGATGCGGCCCGTAATACACCATCACCTGAATCCGTCCGTGACACAGCGACAGCGATTGTTGCGCCGCCGGCAGTCCCTCGGCCAAGCCGAATGCCGCGCTGCTCCACCCTTGTGCACGCAGCAGCGTCGCCATCAGCGCACGTTCCGCCGAGCCCGGGGCGCCCGGGTTTGTGCGCTTCCCCGGCAGATCCGCGAGACTGCGGATACCGGCATCACGCCGCGCGATCAGCATTAGCGGTTCGCCGTGCAGCGACAGTACCGAGCGCAAATTCTCGTAGGTCGCGTCGACGAACGTGAACGGTCCGCTTTTGTTGACCGCGTGGTAATGCAGATCCGAAGGCGCCAAACCAAACTCGATGGCCCCACCGCGAACGTTGTCGAGGTTGAACAACGGACCCGACGTCACCAGGGCTTCGCAGTCGATCCCAACCTCGCGGTTCACCAAGCGGTACACCGCGCGCGCCTCCTAGTGGCACACGCCCCCGCGCACCCGAACCGAGCAACAGATTCTGCGCATTTACGGTCTCGGTCGCACACGGGAAAGCCAATAGGCCAATCGCCAAGCCGAACAGGCATAGGACGGTCTTGGCCGCCATCACCGCCTCGTCGCGCCCGTGGGCGTTCGCGGTGGGGCTCGGCTACCGCGATCGGGAGGCGAAAAGGGAGCGGTTCGCACCGCTCCCTTTACCTTTCGACCTACATCAAGCCGGCTTCTTTGTAGTACTTCGCAGCACCGTCATGCAGCGGTGCCGACAGACCATCCTTGACCATCTGCTCCTTCTGCAGCACGCCGAACGCGGGATGCAGTTTCTTGAACTGGTCAAAATTCTCGAATACGGCCTTGACCACGGTGTAGACCGTGTCGGCCTCGACGTTAGTCGACGTCACGAAGGTCGCGCCAACGCCGAACGTCTGCACGTCGTCGGGATTGCCACGGTACATCCCGCCCGGAATCGTCGCGTGACGATAATAGGGGTTGTCGTTGACAAGCTTGTCGATCGCCGCACCCGTCACCGAGACGATGACGCTGTCACAGGAGGTGGTCGCTTCCTGGATCGATCCGCTGGGATGACCAACGGTGAACACCATCGCGTCGATCTTATTGTCGCACAACGCCTGTGATTGCTCGGCCGACTTCAGCTCGGAAGCGAGCGAGAAGTCGCTCTTCGACCAGCCGAGAGCCTCCATCACCACTTCCATGGTGCCGCGTTGCCCCGAACCCGGGTTGCCGATATTGACGCGTTTGCCCTTGAGATGGGCGAAGCTGTTGATGCCGGAATCGGCACGCGCCACGACCGTGAACGGTTCCGGATGGACCGAGAACACCGCCCGCAGCTCCGCGAACGCGCCTTTTTCCATGAACCTGCTCGAGCCGTGATAAGCGTGGAACTGCCAGTCCGACTGGGCGACGCCCATATCGAGCTCGCCGGCGCGGATGGTGTTAATGTTGTAGATCGAGCCGCCCGTGCTCTCCACCGTGCAGCGGACGCCGTGCATCTTGCGGTCTTTGTTGACGAGGCGGCAGATCGATCCGCCGGTCGGATAGTACACACCGGTCACACCGCCGGTACCGATGGTGATGAATTTCTGCTGCGCCTGGGTTTCGGCCGGCGACGTCGCCACCAACACGCCCGCGGCGAGAACCATGGCAAACATGGCTAGTGCAATTTTTTTCACGGAAAACCTCCTCTACCTCGTCATTTGCCCGCCCTACTCTATGGATCGCAACCGTTTCGGGCAACCGGCGATGCCCTGGGTTTCTTCGCGGATCGGGATTAGCGCCCGCGACCGCCGGCGAGGACGATCTCGGTATGGCGCCGGTCGGCCAGCGGGCGGGCGATGGCCCGCGCGACCGCGGCCGCATTCGCGACCGCCTCGGCGTTGCTCGCCGCCACGCTGCCGTCTGGTCGATAGTGGTTGTTTTCGAAGCCGACCCGGGCGTGTCCGCCGAGGCCGATGGCCGTGGCGATGCAGTCGGCCTCGCGCACGCCAAACGCGCACACCATCCACGGAACCTCGATTCTTCGCGCGGCAAGCTCCGCGACGAAGGGAATCAGGTCGCTCGGCGAAGAGCGTTGGTCCGTGGCGTAACGACCGAGCACGAACAGCACGCTATGTTTGTTGTCGACGATGATTCCGCGCGTCCTGAGATCGTCATACGCCGCAACCTCCTCCGGCGCGTAGAGAATGATCTGTGGCAGCACGCCTTCGCCCGCCATCCAGGCGAAGAACGCGGCCGCGCGTTCTTCGCTCACCGAATCGGGCACCACTTCGCGAATCGCGACCGATACCGCTTCCGGTCGCAGCGCTTCGACAGCTTCGATCTGCTGTCGCGCTCTGTAGCGTCCCACAGCCTCGGTGGTCATTTGCACAACCAGAGCATCGCCAAGCGCGCCGTTAAGGGCATCGATGGCCGCGCGGTATGCGTCTGCATCAAGCGTGTGGCCGCCCGCCTGATCGCGGACATGGAGATGGATCATGGTCGCGCCGGCTTCGCAGCAGGCCATCGCATCGGCGACGATCTCGTCCGGCGTGATGGGGATCCCCGTATGATCGGCTTTGCCCTTGCGGGCGCCGGTCGGCGCGATCGCAATCACCACCGGGCTTCGCTCGGCCGACACATTCATGCTTTGCCGTCCGCGATCGCGGCATCGACGGCAGGGCCGAGTCGCGCGACGATCGTTTCCATGTGATGGCTTTCGGCGTGATGGCTTTCGGCGATAAAGGGTGGTGCGACGAGAACCTGGTCGCCGCTGACGCCATCGGCCGTGCCACTCCCGGAATAGACGATCAGCCCGTGCGTGAAGGCCTCACATTCAACGCCAGCATGGAGTTTTCGCGCCGCATCGAAGGCTTCCTTGCCAGGGCGATCAGCGACCGATTCGATCGCCGAGGACGGCCCACGATCGCGACGGTCGCCGACATGGCGGCGGTCGCCGAAGCGTTGCTGCAGCACCCGGCGGCGCGCCGCGTCCATCGCCCTTACGTTGGCCGACGGGTCGCGTTCGACGACCGCGTTATGAACCGCGAGCGCCGCCGCGCCGATATCGCGCCACACACGACAGCTTTCCGAGAAGCCCCGGATTAACGTCCACACGAATGCGCGCATGACCATCGATGGTCGAGCCCTTCCATGCCAACCCGTCCATCAGCAGGGTTGGCAGGTCCGCGAAGCCGCAACCGCAGGTGGGATCTCGGTGCACCGCTTACAAGCAGCTGCCACTCGCGCACCCCGCGATAGTCGCGCGGCGTTCCGCGACCTTCGAAAAACAGGTACCCGAGGTGCACCCTCGCATCGGTGTTGCCGCGGTCAGCAGAAATCTTGCTGTAGGCGATGCGCTGTTCGCCCCGCTCCAGCGCGGCGACACCGTGCTCGACTTCCGCCGACACCGCTATGCAACCAACATCGCGAAGCGGGCAACCGAGGCCGTCGAACAACGTCGCATGCCGGTTTCCTTGCAATAGTCGTCGCGTGACAGCATGCCACCGATCACCGGTTGCGGCAAATCACGGGCCGTTTCTGAAAGCCACGACAACGACCCCGAGTACGACAAGATCCTCGATATCGCGAGAGCGCGACCCGCGTTCAAGACGGAATCGCGGCGGTTTGCCAACGCGGGCGAAATCAGGCGGCGAAATCCGGATTGCCGCCGTTTCTCGCTTGATCGTCCGCGGCGGCCGTACGCATTGCCATGTCGCGGATCTGACCGTAGGTAGCCTCGTCAAGGATCTCACATCCACGCGCGCACCTTCGGTTCTAACCCATTGAGGAAGGGTCGTTTTTCTCTCCCGTCAAAGCCGGCCAGGAACGGATTTTGCAACTGTCTGTTCCCCGGCTGCAACCGCAACCGGGAGAAATACATACCCAGAATCACCCTCACCGAGGCCCGCGTCAAGGCGCTCAGGCCGCGTAGAATCGCCTACGACATCCGCGACGGTAAGCTCAGGGGCTTCGGCGTCCGGGCGCTGCATTCGGGCAAGAAGCGATTCTTCCTCCACTGCCAGCATCGCGGAGAACGCGTCTGGAAGATCATTGGCGCCGCCGGGACCATAACCGTGACAGAGGCGCGATCCCGCGCCGCCGAAATGCTTGCAGCAATCCGTCGGGGCGAGGACGCACTCTCCCGGCCCGACGAAACGCTCTTCGAGGCCGTCGCCGAGACCGTGTTCGAGCGCTACGCGCGGGTCTGGAAGGCAAGAACGCTTTATGTGAACCGGGGCTATCTACGCAACCAGCTCCTGCCGCGCTTCGCGGGGTGCGCCATCGCCGATATCGACCCGCAGGAGGTCCGCAAGTGGTTCACCTCCCTGCGCGCGACGCCGGTCGCGGCCGACAGGTCCCTGCCGGTTCTGTCCGTCATCATGAAGGAGGCGGAGGCGATGAGCCTTCGGCCGGAGGGGTCCAACCCCTGCCGGGGTATCCGGCGCTATCGCCGGAAGGGGCGCGAGCGCTTCCTGTCCGACGACGAACTCCGCCGGGTCTCCGCCAGGCTCTCGGCGCATGAGCCTGCACAACCGCAACAGGTCGCCGCCATCCGGCTCCTTCTCCTGACGGGATGCCGCAAGAGCGAAATCCTGACCCTGCGCTGGGCCGAGTACCGCGAGGGACATCTTTTCCTGCGCGACAGCAAGACGGGGCCCCGAACGGTCTGGCTGTCGCAGCCGGCCAGGCGCATCCTCGACATGCTGGAGCGGACGAGCCCATGGGTCTTTCCGGCCTCGCGAACGAATCGCCCTCGGAGCGCGAGGTGGCTGGACCTCTTCTGGCGCCGAGTCCGCACGGAGGCGGAGCTATTCGATGTGCGTCTTCACGATTTGCGCCATACCCATGCGACCCTTGCGCTGAGACAGGGCGAAACCGTCCTGGCGATCGGGAGGCCTCGTCGTCACGGCCGCGAGGGATACGGCGCTGGGTCGAGCGGTGCTGCCCCAGCACCCGGCAGGCCCGACGCTCCGAGATCCCGAGCCGGTCACGGACATGACCGATACACTGGCGACGGCGCGAGGGGCCTAGAAGTTTCCCCGTGCTGCCCCTTGAGGATCTGCTTGTCCAGCGTCAGGTCCGAGACCGCACGGCGCAGCCGCTCGTTCTCCTTCTCAAGCTCCTTGAGACGGCGGAGCTGATCGCCGCTCAACCCGCCATACGGCATTGTCAAGCTAACTGATTGTAGCCTGTTTTGGGTATTTTTCCATGAGGCAAAGCCATTGAAATTGCGTAGAGCAGCCATCGACAATTTCCCGAGTATTCGGAGTGAATCCGTTTAACTTGACAAAGCCGCCCATCGGCCGGTAGCCCTCGCCCCACTCCAGGCCATCGACTTGCATCGCCTTCACAACCTCAAAGGCTATCGGTAAACTCTCAACCGTCGCAGACTGTGACATCGGGGTGCTCCTTCAGCTGGATTTTCACGAACCATAGGGAGTATCCCTTTTCTGTCCCTGACACATAGACTGATACGTCACCGATTTTCCACCTCCGTTGACTGCTATTTGGGATTCGAAATTAAATTTTCTATACTGGCTAAAATCCATTAACCCTTTTTGAACCCTTTTTGCGAGGCGAAGTCTCCTGGGTCGGCTCTGTATCTCTAATGCGCTGCTGGTCACCCCGTCGGGTGAGTCGCACGGCGGCGTTCTAGTGGGCGAGAACGGCCGCATACAGACCATCCTCCGGGGCGACGACAAAGCATCCGCGGAAACCCGAATCGACGCACGGAAGATGCGGTTGTTCGCGGGTTTCATCGATGCCCACGTGCACATGCGCGATCCGGGATTCCCCCACAAGGAGGAGTTCGGCACCGGTAGCATGGCCGCCGCCTGCGGTGGCGTGACGACCGTAATGTGCATGCCGAACACGGCGCCTCCGGTTGACACCTTGGAGGGTTTCGAAGTCGCCCGCGCCGCGGGTACCGGACGGTCCTTCGTGGACTTCACGCTACAGGCGGCGATCACGCGGACGAACGCTGCGGAACTCCCGAATCTTTGGAACGCAGGCGTCACTTCCTTCGAGGGGCTCCTGTCAGAAGGGCCGGAGAACTTTCGCTTCGACGACCAAGGCTCACTGATGGATGTCCTGGCCGAGGTCGCGGCGCTCGGTGCCATCGCCGGTTTCTACACCGGCTGCGAGTCGCTCGCCAAGCGAGGTGTGGCGGCGTTGAAAGGAGCGGGGCGCGAGGACCACCGGGCCTTCGCCGAAGCCCGGGACGCGGTCGGTGAGGCAATCGGTGTCGCTACCCTGATCGAGGCCGCCGTGAAGACCGGCGCACGGGCGGTCGTCCGGCAGTCGAGTACCGAGCGCGTCTTCGAACTCCTCCGGCGAGCCAAGAAAGGGGCCGAAGGTTTCCTCATCGGCGTGGAGGTCACCCCACATCACCTGCATCTCGACGTCCGCGTCATGGATAGCTTGGGGCCTTTCGCCCTCATGCTGCCGCCGCTCAGATCGCCGACCGACTGCCGCGCCGCAGTGGCGGCGCTGAAGGACGGTACGGTGGACTTCGTCGGCTCCGATCACGCGCCGCACGCACCGGAGGAGAAGTCGGCCGGCACTGCCTGGACGACTCCGGGGGGGACGCCAGGTCTAGAAACGATTAGCGCGGCCATCCTGGACCTTGCCTGCAGGGGCGAAATCCCGTTCTCGCTGGTCGCCGAGGTCCTTAGTACCCGACCGGCCCAAATGTTCGGGATCGCCGGCCGCAAGGGAGCGTTAAGCCCTGGTGCCGACGGGGACTTGGTCCTAATCGACTCCGGGCTTGTCCGCACGGTCACGCAGGAGTCCATTATCTCGAAGGCCAAGCGCTCCCCATTCGAGGGCGTATCGTTGCGCGGCTGGCCGGTGCTCACGGTCCTCAGCGGTCAGGTGATCGCCGAAGACGGCAAACTCGTCGCCAGCGAGCCCAGCGGGCGGTTCGTGGCGCGGAGCGACGTCGAACACCAGACGAGGTGAAGGGATGTTTGGCACCAAGGGACGGATTGGCCTCATCGTTCCGGCCAATAACTCGGTCATCGAACCCGAGTTCTGGACGCGCCTGCCGCCGGGAGCGGCGGTTTTCGGGACCCGCCTCCTGGTAAGAGGCGACACCACGCCCGCGGTCATCCAGAAGATGGAGACGCAGGTCGACCGAGCCGTCGACGAGCTCATCGCCACCGGGGTGGACGTCATCGTTTACGCCGACATGGTGACGACGTTTGTTATGCAGGCCGACTGGAACGAGACCAAAACAAAGGAAGTCGCCGACCACGCGGGCGTGCCCTGTGTATCCGCCTGGACGGCGCTGCGCGATGCCCTGGCCGCCCTCGGGGTGCGCCGGTTCGCCCTTGGCACGCCTTACCCGTCCACGGTCCATGTGCTTGCCCGGCCATTCTTCGAAGCGAACGGCTATACGGTCGTCCACGACGCTACGCTCGACATTGCCGCCATGCTGGACGTCCCCCTGGTGACACCTGAGTGTCTGCGTGGCCTGGTGAACGGGCTCGATACCCGCGAAGCGGAGGCGGTGGTGGTGCTCGCCACCGATCTTCCCACCTTCGAATCCATCGAGGCGCTGGAGGCGGAAACCGGCCTTCCTCTGTTGTCCAGCAACCAAACGCTGCTCTGGAGCGCCCTGCGGAGGGCCGGGAACAGAGAGCCGGTGGAAGGATTGGGGCGCCTACTGAGGTCCTGACGGCGCCGCAGACGGCTGATGCTGTGGGGCCTGGGAGCGTGCTATGCAGCACGCGACCGCGGCCACCGCCACGACAACACCAATCGATGTCTTGAGCGGTGACCGCCATCAGGAGCCGACCCAAAACGCGGCCGTGCGTGGGTTACACGGTCAAACCGTGGGCGTCGGGCCTTATTTCGTCGGCGCCTCGAGATCAAGAAGGGCGCCCACGGTGTTGTTCCACTGCCGCGCACAATCCGATCCGCAAGGCTTGGCCCACCTCGGAATGACGGTCTCCTCAAGCGCCTTGATTCGGTTGTTCTCGTCCTGCTCCGTCACCGTTACGAGGGTCATGCGGCCGGCCTCCCCTTCGGGGCATTGCCCACCGGTGAGGCAGCTGACGCCGATGTCGAGCTCGCGCTGGGTCTCTTTGGTGAGTTCCGTCTCGAGCCAGGCAATGTTGCCTGCAAGGAAGTCCTGGAGTTCGGGGTCGAGCGAGTTCCAGTATTCCAGGTTGGCGAGGAAGGAGTAGAGTTGCCAGTTGATGGGGATCGGATAGAGGTATTTAGCAACTTCGTGCCAGCCGTTGGCGAAGCCTGAGGTCGCGCTGGTCAATCCGCAGTCCACCACGCCGGTCTGCAGCGCCGCCTGCATCTCTCCCATGGCGATGTTCACGTCGGTCCCCCCGAAGTGCTGCACCACGTGAGCCTGCGATGTGCCGGAGACGCGGACCTTGCGCCCCTTGAGATTGGAGAGTTCCTTGAGTTCGTCGCGACAATAGAGCACCTGCGGCGGAAGCGGCCAGATTGCTAGCACCTTGAGGCCCAGATTCTCCTCATAGTGGCGCTCGAAGATCGGCCGAAACACCTCGATTACCCGTTTCACGTCATCAAGGGTCGGCGACATGAGGCCGAGGTCGAAACCGTCGTTGATCTTCACGTCGCCCGAGGTATAGGCGAGGACCGAGGCGCCGAACTTAAAGGTGCCCCTGCGAACCAGCCGGAACACCTCTGGGCCCTTCAAGCCCATCTCGTTCCACGCACTTGCCTCGACCTGGATCTTTCCCTTCGAGGCCGCGGGAAGTTTCTCGGTCCAGAAGGGCAGGTTGACGCGCCGGCCCATCGGGTTGTAAGTGTCACCGAAAATAACGGCGATCTTGGTTTCTGCCAGCTGCGCTTTGGCGACGCTCACTGTGGCCGTGATCAGGGTGACGGCGATTATCATGCCGAGAACAAATCTTAAGCTTCGGATGATCGTCATTTGCGTGTCCTCCATGTTTCGTGCCTATCCGTTTTACGCACACAACCCATCCCTAGTGGGTGCCGCCTACGTCGAGCAGGATCACTCAGAGCCGAAATTCGTGAAGCAGGCCGTTACGTGTCTCAACCAAGAATGTTAGGCCCCTGCGCACCGAGGAAGAGCTTCACATCGTCACGCCGCCCTGATTGCCCTTCAGTCCGAACAGATTGTCGCGCGTCCATTTCCTTGAGGGTCGGAGAGCACGAGAGCGACAAACCCCACCGAAAAACCGATCGCCATGAGCGCTGGATCCGTGGACGCGGCGCAGTTTTTACTGAAGTGAACTATAAAGATCCGGGAGCCACAAAGCAATCTCCGGAAACGCCACCAGCACGACGATGATGAGCAGCATCATTCCCAGAAACGGCGTGGCGCCGATAACAATGTCAGAAAATGGGCCCGGCCCCCGTATCGACTGAATAACGTATAGGTTGACCCCGATCGGCGGTGTCAACATCGCCGCCTCGATCAGGATCATGAAGATCACGCCGAACCAGATTGGAGCATACCCGAGTCCTTCGATGATGGGCACGACGATGGTCGTGGTCGCGATCAGCATGGCCAGAGTTTCCATGAAACAGCCGAGCACGAGGTAGAAAATGACGATGACCGCAAACACCGCGAGGCGCGGCCAGTCGAGATCGCTGACGAGTTCGATAAGCGCCTGCGTCATCCCCATGGTCACCATGACCACGTTGAGGAAAAACGCCATAAGCACGATCAACATGATCATGCAGGAAGTCCGCATCGTGCTGACGAAGGTTTCGATCAGGATCTCGAGCGTCAGCTTCCGTCGCGATGCCGCGAGAATGAGAGAGGCCACGAGGCCAAGGGCGGCCGCTTCCGTTGGCGTGGCGATCCCAACGTAGATAGAGCCGATCACGATGAGGAAGAGAGCGGTCGGAGGAATGACGTAGATCAGCTCCCTGAACTTTTCGACCCACGGCGACGATTCCCGCACCCCGCCCCAGGATGGCCTGAACAGGCAAATAACCAAGGTGGCGAGCGAGAAGAGAGAGGCAAGCAGGAGTCCTGGAACCAACGCGGCGAGATACAGCTTGACGACCGAGGTCTCCGAGAGGACGCCGTAGACGATCATCGGAATGCTCGGCGGGATCAGGACCCCCAGCGTTCCGCCAGCGGCGAGTGTACCAAGGAAGAGACGCGGGTTATAGCCCCGCTCCTTGATGTTCGGGACGGCCATCGTGCCGATGGTGGCGGCGGTCGCCACGCTGGAGCCGGAACTCGCCGCGAACAGGGCGCAGGACGCGATGTTCGCGTGCATCAGCCCCCCGGGAAGCCAGTCCAGCCACACCGCGAGCCCACGGTACATGTCCTGCGCCACGCCGGAGCGCAACAGCAGTTGCCCCATCATTATGAACATGGGGACGGCGACGAGGATGAAATCGGCGCTGGCGGACCAGGCCACGTCCCCTAGTGCGCCAGTGATAGGATTGAAGGCGAACAGCTCGGATAGGGAAATAGCCAACAGGCCGACCGCGGTCGCCACGTGAAAGCCAAGTGCGATGAGGACGATCAAGACCATAACGGCGAAGAAGATCATCCGGCGTCCCCAGTTTTCCTAGCGTCCCCGGGTATTCTCGCGAACCATGCACGGCTGCCCGCGTAAGACTGCGCCCGGTCCATGGCGCAAACCCTGGAACTTCGCCTTCCCCCAGATATCAGGCCCTCAGATATCGGGGCTTTCGTGGGACAGCACTCCAATTTCTTCGTGAACCTGGGCAGTGCGCCTTTGGACCAGCAGGGCAAAGCTCCTGATGAGCAGATAGCCGCTCACGACCGCGAACCAGATCAATGCTGCAGACCACAGCCCCTGCGGAATAAACATCGGGACGGCGAGCGTCGACTTCGAGGTTGCGCCGATTTCGAAGCTGTCAAGCGCAAGACGCGTCGCCTGATACGCCAGAAAGCATGCGATCAAAGTCACCCCCACTATCGCAAGGACGTCGAAGATCGCTTTCGCGTCGCGCGAAAACTTGTTGTACAGCACGTCGATTCGAATGTGCCGCTTCGCGTACAAGGCATCCGCGAAAGCGAGACTCATCGCGAACGCGTTCGCGTACTCTGTGATCTCGAAGCTGAAGATGACACTAATATTGAAGATGTCACGTAGAACGACGTCGAGTCCGACCAGGATCGCGCAACATAGAATCACCGCGCCGCCGAACACCGAAAGTGCGCGAGTACTCTTCTCCACCTCCTGCCTCTCCTCAATATGGCGTTTGTTCATATCACTTCTCACAGTCAACTCATAGCGCTTTCCACCCGTGGGCCAGTTGATTCGGTATTACCATCTGAAAACTAATCCTGAAATCGTTTCTCAGGGTGTCATCGACTTGAATTTTGAACGACCGGGCGGGCAGTCCTCGTTGCTGATTGAGTGGCAACGGGAGACGATTTTCCCGAAGCCTTGCGTTATTCGGCGCCGATCATCCAGGTTCCTGCCTTTGCGGAATTGGCGATACAAGAAATTCCGCCCGATGCTCCTCCCAGAGCGCAGCCAAAAGAAGCTATGCCTTGCCGACAGCCGAGAACCGAACGGTACCGCACTGAGATGACAAGGCTTCTCCCACGCCCTCTGGCAATCACACGCCATGGCGCCCGCACAGCTGCCCTCCGTCCACGAGCAAGGAGGTGCCCGTGGTGAAGGAGGCGTCGTCGGAGGCGAGGAACAGCGCGGCCTTGGCGACCTCCTCGGCATGTCCCGCGCGACCGATAGGTTGCGTCTTCACGATCTCCTGCCACTGGGTGGTTGGTATTTGGGCGTTCATGGGCGTGTCGATAAAGCCCGGACACACGCAGTTAACCCTTATGCCGTAGGGCGCGTAATCGAGCGCGATCTGTTTCGTCAAGTTCAGCACCCCGCCTTTGGCGGCGGCGTACGCCGGGATTTCCGGAGCGCCGTAAAAGCTGAACGTGCCTCCCGTATTGATGATTGCACCGCGGCGTCGAGCAATCATGTGCGGCAAAACGTACTTACAGCCGAGGTATATGCTTTTTAGGTTGGTAGCGATCACGGCATTCCAGTCGTCTTCCTCCAGATCGACCAAGCTCGCGCGTCGGTTGATTCCGGCATGGTTGTAAAGGATGTCAATTTGGCCAAACCCCCGCATCACGCGCTCCACCATGGCACAAATCTCGGCCGTTATCGTAACATCCACCTGGACCGCGATGGCTTCGCCTCCCGCTGCGACGATCTGGACCACCGTCTCGTCGGCCGCCTCCTTATTCTTGTCGGCGATGGCCATGCGCGCGCCTTCCTGCGCGAATAAAAGCGAAGCGACACGCCCAATTCCCGACCCCGCCCCGGTTATGATCGCCACTTTGCCCTCGAGCTTCATCTTGGCATCCTCCAGATGACTCCAGAATGTTGACAACGGAATATGACTCTCGCCCTATAGACCAGTCTCATCGAGAGAAACACAAAGCTAATAAAAGAGTGAAATCGAAATTATCCCTTGTGCGAGGGAGTCAATCCTGTCGGATCCACGGAGCGGCAAGAACACCCGATATCTCGTCGCGGCCCTTCTTCGACGGCCTGTCTTCGGGTGCCTTGCCGGCTATGGGCCGTGGGACAATGGTCAGTGATCGCCTTGCGGGCCTGAGCGGCAAGGCCGATCGAGGCTCATCAAGATCGGCGCCAAGGTCGTGCGACTGATCTACGCGCGGAAGCTGGCGGTCCGCGGTTCGGAAATCGTCCCCAGGATCAACGGCATGTCGTCTGGAAGCAGGGCATGATCTGAAACTCGGGCGGTCGGGATTCTTGGTAGGGGGCAGCTGTACCATTTGCGCGTTTGTGCCACGGCAGGCGCGCGTCTTATCCCCTCCGTCGAGGCATTGACCAATTGCACGTGGTTGCGGCCAAGTCTCGCCGCCACGTCAGCCGTGCGCATCCTCGAATAGTTTGATAACCGCTGTGATATCCAGATCCCCGTGGCCCTTCGCATTGACCAGCCGGTACAGCTGTGTCGCCAAGGCAGTCATCGGTAGGGCCGTGTTCGCCTCGGCAGCGACCCGCCCGAGAATTTCAAGGTCCTTGAGCATCGTCGCGACCTGGCCGACCGGTGTGAAATCGCCCGCGATCATACTGGGCCCGCGCACTTGCAACAGACAGGAGTCGCCGAAGCCCCCCTCGAGCGCCTCTGGTAGCTGCTCGGCGGCGATGCCGCTGTGTCGCGCCAGCGTCACCATCTCGGCGAGCACGCAATAAATGCAGGCAACCGCCACCTGGTTGCACGCCTTGGTGACTTGGCCGGCGCCATGCGGCCCCATGCGTACGAAGCGCCGAGAGAGCTTCTCGAGCACTGGACGAACTCTCTCGATATCCTCCTCATCACCGCCGGCCATGATGACCAGGTTACCCTCTGGGGCCGCCGTCGCGCCCCCCGTTACCGGTGCATCGATCCAGCCCATCCCGGTTTCGGCTTTGAGGCGCTTGGCCATGGCCCGGCTCAAGTCGGGCCTGATGGTCGAGTGATCGATCAAAATCTTGTCTGCGGTCGCTCCTGAAGCGACACCGCTTGGCCCGAACACGACCTTCTCGACAGCGGTTGTGTCGGTCACACACAGGTGGATGAAGTCGCTGCGCCGGGTCACCTCGACGGGCGCGGTCCCGGCATGTGCCCCGTGGGCGAGGGCCGGTTTCATTTTCTCGGGGGACCGGTTCCAAACCATCACCTTGAAACCGGCATCGAGCAGGCGCAAGGACATGTTCGCACCCATGAGGCCAAGGCCAATGTAGCCGATAGCGGGGCCGTTGTCAGTTAAGGCTCACCTCCCATTCTCGTGCGCCGCCAGAGAACCGAACCGAGATGCCCCGGCTGGCTCCCCTCGATTGTCGACGATGGTAGCACAAAAGACGTAGCACAACGATGCGGCCCCGATACATATTGACCCATTTCATGGCGGCAAATTTGGCCTCCGGACAGGCGCGGTTATACCTTGGCCGACACGCGGTCGATGGCAGCGCCTCAAGTAAAATCTTTGACCCCGCGATGCCGTCGTGACGGTTTACAAACGCTAAGATCGTGGTGCGACGCTCGGCCGGATGCCCAAATACCGCCGACCCGTGCGACAGGGGTGCACGGGCCGGACGCGAAGGTGGGAGTGATTTCGATGGATGCATGGAACGAGCGGGAGTTGCCGCGCCTCACTCGGGACCTGGATCGGGCCACGGCGGATTTGGACCGTTTCGGCTATTGCCTGTTGGCGAAGGCGCTGGACGGCGAACGGCTGGCGGCGGCGCGCACCCGGCTTTACGAACAGGCGCCCGCCGAGAGACAGGCGGGCGTGGCCTATTTCGACGGTGCCCCGCACCAGAACTGGGGGTCATTCCGGGATCAAGGCGGACGCCTGCCAACTGACGCCTTTACCGAAGCCGCCGGCAGCATCAACCAGCGTCTTTGGATGCTGGTCAACAAGGGTCAGGAGTTCATCGACATCTTGAGCCACGAACAGGCACGGGAACTGATCGGCCATGTGCTAGGCGACGAGTACATACTTTCCGGCTTCGATGCCAACATTGCCAATCCGGGTGGCGTGCTGATGAAGCTGCATACCGATCAGTGGTGGATGCCGGCACGGACGTATCGCCACCGCAACCTGCGGGTCGGTTCGATTGCCAGGGACAACTTCGACGACGACGCGCCGGACCAGTCGCCGCTGATAGCGCCCGCGGCTAGCTGTAACGTCATGTGGATGCTGGACGACTTCACCGAGGAAAACGGCGCCACCCGGATCGTGCCCGGAAGCCATATGTCCGGTTGGCGGCTGGACCCCGAAAAGGACAAGGACGTGCCTACCATCGCGGCGGTTGCGCCGGCCGGAGCGGCGATGGTGTTCGAAGGCCGTTTGTGGCACGGAACCGGGGCGAACGGAAGCCACGCTTCCCGGGCCGGCCTGCTGTGGTCCAAAATTTCGGCCCCAGGAAAACTTCACGGTGGGAACACGGCCGGAAGTCCTTGAAAACGCCTCGTCGGACCTCCTGGCGCTGTTGGGCTTCAGGGTCTGGAGCGACAATGGCGCATCGATAGCCCGGTGGCCGAGTTCATCGATCCCGATCAACCGATCATCGGGGAAATGCGGCCGAACCAGGCAGCGCACTAAGGTCGGACCCATGGGCGCGTTCGGCGGCAAGAAAAACGGTGGTCATCACCGCCTCGGCCTACCTCCGCCAGGCCGAGCACATCGACCGCATGGTCCCGGCCTACTTCGTGCCGGGGCTGTCGACCCGCAAGCTGGCCGAGGCGTTCTCTGGCTGGACGGGAGTTGTTCCTTGACCTAAGGTTCTTTGCACATTCGAACCAGGACCTTCAAAAGGCGTCCTCGGTCACTTCATTTATCATAGACGCAGTGATATTTATCATAGACGCAGTGATTTAACCATCAGCAACCCGCATGTTTCGCGCACGAAGGACGGTAATAATGGTGGACAAGGAGACCGAGGCGGCCATCGTTGATGCTGACGCGTTGCGAGATTTCGCCATTCGGGCGTTTGAAGCCGTCGATGTGCCACGTAAGGATGCCGAAATCACCGCCGACTCTATGGTTGAGTCGAGCCTTCGCGGCGAAGGCGATCATGGTGCGCGACTGATCTACATCTGGTGTCACAAGATTATCGCCGGTGGAACCGACCCACTGACACCCATAGAGGTCGTGCGGGACCATGCGGCCACGGCGCTTCTCGACGCCCATAATGGCATCGGCGCGGTCGCCGCCTCCCGGGCAATGAACATGGCCATCGAAAAAGCCCATGAGTTCGGTGTCGGATGGGTAGGGGTACGCAATTCCAACAGCTTGGGGAGCGCAAGGTTCTACGCCCTGATGCCATTGCCCCACAAAATGGTTGGTATTTGCCTGACCAACGGATGGCCTTTAATGGTGCCGCCCGGCGGTCTTGAGGCCAGGACGGGCACCAATCCGATCTCTATCGCCGCACCTGCCAAGAACGGATTTCCGGTGGTGCTGGACATGGCGTGCACGCAGTCCGCATACGAACGGATCCGGGTCTATGCGGACCAGGGCAAGAAGATTCCACCGGGCTGGGCCATCAACTCTGAAGGCAATCTTGTCGAGGATCCTCGCGAGATCAGTCAGGACGCATTTCGAAGCGGCGGAGGACTGATCGGAATCGGACATGGGGGATACAAGGGCTTTGGTCTGTCGGTCATGGTGAACATTCTCACCGGTGTCCTCAACGGCGGTGCGTACTTCGAGGGCTTGTCCGAGTTCGCACCCTACAATGTATCGGAAAGGGTCAGTTTCGTCCTCACGGCGGTTAATATCGAACAATTCGTGCCCTTCGACGATTTTGTCGAGCAGATGGAGAATTTTGCTCAAATCATGAAGAGTTGCAAACTGAGTCTCGGTACCACCGAGGTATATTTGCCGGGCGAACAAGGGTTCCGGCGCCTCGAGGAGCGGCACAGATCGGGATTGCCCCTGGACCGGACGACTGCAAAAGGGTTGCGAGATCTTACCGAAAAACTAAAAATTCCGGGCGTTTCGGGGCTCTAGGTGGCATCAGGCCATGCAAGTGGTTAGCGGAGAACGTGACCGTGCCGGTGTTTGAGAATCGCCGGCGCCAGGGACCGGCGGCAGCGGAATCCAGGTTTGCCGAACGATAGCGAGGACCACCGGCGATGCAAAACCAGCGCAAGAAGATAGGCCTGATACTGCCCTCGTCCAACACGACGGTGGAGTACGACTTGCAACGCGTGGTTCCCTCATATGTGTCGATCCACTCGGCGCGGATGTGGGCGGTCGGCAGCAGCGTCGAGGTTCTCGAAAGGATGAACCAGGATAGCGACGGTTGCGCACGGCTGCTTGGCTCGGCCGAAGTCGATGTCATCACTTATGCCTGTACCGGAGGCAGCCTGCTCGGCGGCGCGGGATCCGACGAAGAGCTGCGCCGAAGGATTTCGGAGACGGCGGGCGGTATCCCCACCGTGGCAACCGCCACCGCGGTCGTCACTACCCTCAAGACGCTCGGAATCCAAAAGCTCTCGCTCGCTACACCCTATCCCGATGACATCACCGAAAAGGTCCGGGTTTTCCTCGAGGAGAACGGCTTGAAGGTCCTGACTTACACCGGCCGGGGCCACAGGATGAACCGGGACATTGGCGCCGATACGCCCAAAACGATCATCAAATTCGCCAAGGAACAACTCGCGCCGGAGGCCGACGGCATTTTCCTGTCCTGCACGAACTGGCGTGCGATGGAAGTCGCCGACCAGTTGGAGCAAGAGATCGGCAAGCCGGTGGTCACGTCCAACCAGGCGACGATCTGGGCGACGTTCCGCGCCCTCGGCCTCAACGAGCCGCGGCAGGGTTACGGACGACTGTTCCAAAGCATGGCCACGACCATCGCTGCGTGACCTTCGGCGCCTCTTTGCCGGCGACGACGGTCGTCCCTGGGGGCAGTGGAACCCGGCCATGTTGTCGGCAGCGCACATGACAGCCGCAGGTTCTTTTTTGGTGGCGCGGCGCTTCCTCAGTCAAGCGCGACCAAGCCTCGGAGCCTTCCTGTGCATGGCCTTTACAGGGAAGGCAAATTGCTCGTGGCGTTTCTTCGGACCGAGAGACGATCCGGCCTTCGGGAAGGAAGGCTAGTGGGGTGCACTCCAACGCTCACCGCTGAACAGGAAACCGGCGCCCTTGGCGACGGGGTCCACGCCAAGGAGGACGAGACCGTGCCACAGCGACACCAGGACGGCTGTAAGCACGGGCCGTTCTAGGATGTCCTCCAAGTCCTCAAGCAGATACAGGGAATTGGCCGCGGTGTCGGGGATGACCACGGGGTTGCGCCCGAAGGAAGGCCCGGCAAGCTGCTTCGCCTCCTTGCGCAGGTCGAGGGCGAAGGTGTCCTTGCCGGTGAGAGCGTTCAACGCGATACAGTGCTCGACCCGGACACCCGCGTCCTCTAGCAGCTTCCTGAGTACGGCAGTTATTTCCTTCGGATAGGTTCCCAGGAGATCGATGGTGGTGGCCCCAATGCGCCCCGCCGCGGCGATGATGGCAAGCGACGTGCTGGTCACCGGTCGCCCGGTGGCTTGGGCGAGGTCGGCCGACTGCGCCCGACACCAGTCAAGGCCACCGATGAAGCTGCCACTAGTGCAGGCCCACACGATGGCCGAGCAACCGGCATCCGCGAGCTCCTTCGCCGGTGGAGTGAGATGGGCGAGATCGCCCGCCATGTAGAGCTCCTTGGGAGCATGAATGCCCCATGCTCGCGAGGTCCTGACCGGGGTACGCACACCCCCGATTCCGTGGCCCTCCAGCCACTCCTCGAGATGATAGCAGTCGTGATCGGGCCGGACGTTGTCATCCGGCTTTATCCAGCCCAGCATTGGCGAATCCGCCATGGTTCTCGCCCTCTTCGTCGGACAGTAGGGCAACGGCCCGGATGAGCACCGATAAATATACGAATACCACGCCTCAAAGTCGAGCCCGGACGATTTCCGGTGACGTACAAGAGATTGTTGTCTAATTCCGGCTCACCGATCAATCTCTTCCAGGCTTGCTGATCCCTGCCGGGTACACGGTTGTCTGCGAAGTCTGTGCCAGTGGGGCCGGCTCGCTTCATGATGGTGCCCTTTGGCTTCGGCCTCCCAATGTGTCAGGCGCAGTGTGTCAGGCGCAGTGTCGGCAGCATGAACCGCCTTGCAACAAACTCTGCGGGATCGTCTCGGCCATCGTCCCGGCGGGGACAGAAGTTTCCGCTCCTGCGGAACCGAGATGTTTCCTCTTGAACGTTTCTGCCGTTATCCCCTTCTTGCCGTTACACCGCGGCCTGCTTTTCCGGCCAGCGGAAGGCCTCGCCGGTAATCAGCATGCGATTCAGGATCACCGCCAGCCGGCGGGCCAACGCCACGCAGGCCTTCTTGTGGCTGGTCCGCTTCTTGATACGGCGTGCCCAGTCCTTCAGCGGGTGAGCGCGGCGCACCACCGTCAGCAGGCTGTTGGCGGCACCGTACAAGAGGCTGCGCAGCATCGCATCACCATGCTTGGAGATGCGCCCCGTAAAGTCCATCTCGCCCGATTGCCAGCGCCGCGACGTTCGGCGAGCCCGCGAATCCAAAAGAACGTTAATTCATACGGTCTTCATCGGGGCCCTGCGCTTCACACCGCAATCGGGCTACTCCGAAACAAACTCCATCGCGACGCTGTCTGACGTTACCCACGCTACGCGGTGCCTTGATTGGCTCCCCCGCCGAGGGTCGCGAAACAAAAGGGCTGGGAGACACCAGTCCTAAGCCAGGATTTTCCATATGGAACCATCCAGACTGGTTGAGCGTGGCTCAAAATCGTTCAACGCGCGGTCTCCTCGCGATTTACTACCGCTTTCATGCCGACACCATGGAATTGAGAGCCAATGGGACGTGATGGCGTTCGATATTGCCGCTTAAGCCGAGTTGCAGACGCAGCTGTCCCATGATCGGCAGGCATGAGGGACGGCCATTCGTCATGTTGGGAGTGGCGCTAGTCTGAGCCGGTCGATGGGGTGCAGGATGCCGGCGAACAACTCACGCGGGATTGCGACCTCGGCCATCTGGGAGACGATGTAGCGGCCGTGGCGCGCAATCTTCGCGCCGATCTTGATGAGGTTCTCTCGTAGCGTGGTCAACGACCACTGCTCCACGGCATCAGGCAAAGCGAGCGTCCGCATCAAGTTGCCGAGGTTGTAGGCGAGGACATGAAGCTGGAGCCGGACCTCGTTGTTGCGGAACTTCTGGCACGACAAGCGCGTCCACTTGATGGCGTTCTTGCCTTCCTTGATCCACTGCTCGGCCGTGCCGCGCTGATTGTAGAATGCGACGATGCGCTCGGTGGGTCGGCTCAGGTTGGTGACGATGAAGCCGACACGGGGACAAAGTTCACCCGGATGCCACTCCACCTTGGCGACGACGCGGCGGGCCTTGTCCCAGGTCGCGGCCTGATAGCGGAAGCTGGCATGATAACGGCGCACGTCGTTCGGTGGTCTGCCGACCGGCCGCCTCAAGAGATGGGCGATGCTGCCTTGCAACACCTTGTTCGCGGGAAGGCGGATAGCGTAGCTGAAGTCCTCGGCTTCGAGAAACTCGTAGACCTCGGGTGAGGCGAAGGCGGCGTCGCCACGGAAGTTACGCCGGAGTGTCCTGTCGCGGTAACGGGCGACGACCGGTTCAAGCACGTTGCGCCACTCGTGGGCGCTGTGGACGTTGCCGGGACGAAGGGCGCACCGCTCCACATCGCCGAACTGATTGAACACGAAAAGCGGGTGATAGCAGGTGCAGCCGAAATGGCCGTTATAGGCCGTGCCTTCCTGATCGCCATGGGTTGGGCTGACGCTGCTGTCCATGTCGAGCACGATGAGCTTCGGTGCGTTGCGGTCATGAATTCGGTCAATCCAAACGCCCTACAAGTCCGCAAGGGCGGCGAGGTTCTGGTCCATCGCCAACAACCCGGTCTCGAACCGCCCATCTGGCTGGTCGATGCTCCGCCGCGTTCGACCGCCTTGCCCCTGACGATCCACCGCATCGCGGGATCGCGCCCGAGACGGTCGGCATCGTTTACATCCTCGTATCCGGCGAGGCGCCCATAGACGGACTGGCGAAGCAGACCGAGGACGCCATGCCAACCGTTCTTCCCCGTCCGGCTGTCGGCCAGGACATCGCTCGCCAATGCGGTCAGACCCAAGGCATCGTCGAGTTCACGATAGGCAAGCAGACCGGCCTCGGACGTGATCCGCGAGCCATGGAACTCGATCTTCAGCCTTCGGTCAAAACAGAGCCGGATTGGGCTGCGATCTGACTCACCCTCCGGGTTCCGCATCCGAGCCGCCCTCCACGTCATCTAACCCTATGATACAGAACATGGAATCAGAAGTCAGAAGGTCTAGCGCCTAAGTTCACCTGGGAAATGCGGGCTAAGTCGTTGTAGTGCCGTCCTGACTATTCCGCGGCCTGTGCCTGGGCAGTGGGAACCTGCATCAGCTCGCAGTAGTTCTTCCAGAAGCCACGCAATGCGACCTCAGTGATCATCGTGGTCTGGTCCTCGATGGGGCCGGTCCCGCCGTAGCCGATGAACGAGTGTTCGTCTCGGCCACTGCGAACACCGAGTAGGGCCAAGCGCCCTACCTCGCCGTCCTCCATCGATACGACGCCAGCGGGACCCGCAAGGTTGTTTTGCTTCATCCGGCGCATATGAGCGGCTTCGTCATCGTCTTCATAACCGAAAACCGTCCAATACAGATCAAACTCGTCGATCTTGCGTGGCCGAATCTGGCGGGTCGCGAGCGTGTTTGCGAATTGCTGGAAAACCGTGCCCGGGAACACCGTCAGAAACTTGGAGGAGATGTTGTCGCCCCATTCGGGAACGTAATCGACGATCGACGTGTCGTTGAGCGAAAGCGTGGTGTTGTAAGACTGGACGCTGTCGTAGCTCTCCTTGGCGTCTTCTTCGGTGTCGGTGTCGAGATAACCGTATTGAATCTCGTGACGCTTCATGCGGTCCAGTTTCGAGCCACCAGTCTGGGTGTTGCGCCACAGACCGAAAGTCACCGGCAGCTGATGCAACAACCCGGCATGGTTGGCGTCCCTGGTGTTTTCGATGTAGAGCTTCCAGTTCGTAGGCATGCGTTGGCGCATATAGCCCAAGACCTTGATCGGTTTGTGGAACATGCGATCGAGGTACTCGACGCCGTCCGGGCCGAGATAGGTTTCGAGGTCCTCGGTGTCGTCATCAAAAGTGGCGAACACAGCACCGCGGTAGCACTCGACGCGCAGGGTACGCAGCCCGTGCTCGGCCATCTTGAAGTCGTCGGGCATACCGCCTTTACCCTTGAGGCCACGCAGAAACGGCACGCCAATCAGGTTGCCGGTCAAGTCATAACACCAGTGGTGGTAAATGCAGGTGAAGTCTTTGGCGTTGCCGATCTGGTCGCGCACAAGCAAGGTTCCGCGATGGGCGCAGCGATTGACGAACGCATGAACCGATCCATCCTCGCTCCGCACCGCGACCACCGGGGTGTCGCCGATATAGGACGATTTGTAATCGCCCGGATTGGGTATTTCAGCCTCGAGCGCGACGTTAGTCCACACCGCGCCGCGGAAGATCCTGTCCTGTTCCTCGGCAAAGATCTTGGAATCCGTGAAAACGCCGTACGGAACACAGCTGAAGTCGGTTGCCGGCCAGGTGAGGCCGTGCCAGGTATTCTGCATAGCGTACCTCCGCGGATCGTGCGCGCTGCGCTCGATGGCAAAAGTTATCGCACTTTCCCAAACCGATCTAGAGCGTTTTTCGATCTGACAGAATCTTTTGTATTTTCAATTGGTTGTATCTGCGATTCAAGATACGGGCTGGTGAAGGAGGCCAGCCTGCATGACGCAACCTCTTTCGAATGATTTGCGTCGCCGGGTGGTGGTGGCGGTGGATGGCGGGATGTCGCGACGGGGAGCGGCAAAGCGCTTCGGGATCGCCCCGTCTACGGCGATCAAGTGGGTAGGGGCGTGGCGTCGAACGGGCAGCTACCGGCCCAGAGCGCAAGGCGGCGACAACCGCTCGCACCGGATCGAAGCACGCGCTGCGGTGGTTCTGGCGCTGGTCGAAGAGACCCCGGACATGACCCTGGCGGAGATCGCCTCTCATCTGGAGAGCGAGCACGGGGTGCGGGTGTCGCAGAGCACGGTGTGGCGCTTTTTTCACCGCCGGGGCATCACCTTCAAAAAAAACCGCTCACGCCAGCGAGCAGCAGCGAGCTGACGTGCTGCGGCGCCGGCGATCCTGGTTCGAAACCCAGCCCGATCTCGACCCTGAAAGGCTCGTCTTCGTCGACGAGACCGGCGCCTCCACCAAGATGGCGCGACGCTGCGGCCGGGCCGCGCGGACACCGTTGCCGGGCACCGATCCCGCACGGACACTGGAAGACCACCACCTTCGTCGGCGCACTGAGGCTGAGCGGGATGACGGCCCCCATGGTGCTCGACGGCGCCATGCATGGGGCCGCCTTCCGGGCCTACATCGAACAGGTGCTGGTGTCGACCCTCAAGCCCGGCGACATCGTGGTGATGGACAACCTCCCCGCCCACCGCAGCGCCGGCGTCCGTGACGCCATTCGCAGAGCCGGAGCCCAGCTGCGCTTCCTGCCGCCCTACAGCCCCGACTTCAACCCGATCGAGATGGCCTTCTCCAAGTTCAAGGCCTACCTCAAGCGCCGGGCCGCCCGCACAAGCCACAGAACTCTGGGAGGCCATCGCCCAAGCCACAGACATCTTCACCTCGGCCGAGTGCCAAAACTACTTCGCCGCCGCAGGATATGACCACAAGTGATCAGATAATGCTCTAGCGAGCGCTGCCGATGTGAGATCGACTGGCCCCGTTCAGGGCCAGCCTGGAGACTAAGGGTAAGGAACGATGCCGAACGGTGGGTGCGCCCATCCCGAGCATGCGCGATTCCTATAAGCGTGACCGCGGCCCAAGAGAAAGCCCCGCGCGAGGCGGGGCAGGGCTTGACCGAAGTTCGTGGTGCGTTGAAACCGCCCAGCGAAGAGATCCATATACTACTTCTTCATACTACTTCTTCGGTAAGTACTCGTTGGTGAAATAGGAGGACGGATCGGCGCCGACCGTGATGAGTTTTTGTTCGAGCGCCCATGCCTGTGCCGTTCTCCATGGTTCAACGTCCATTCCGAAGATGGTCCCATCGGCAGCGACCCAATCTGGTTTTGCCATCTCGTAGCCCAGTCGCTGCTCCTCCAACGAGAAGACGTCGTTCTTCTTGAGGATGTAGTCAAATGACGTATCTGCGTTTTCCACCCATTGCTTCACACCGCGGATCGATGCCCTCAAGAACCGGCAAGTGGCGTGGGGGTTCTTTTTAATCCAGTTCTCGTTGCCTACGACCAGCTGGTAGTAGAACTGCGGCACGCCGTTATCCGCAAACAGCATAAAATTAACGGGTGGTTTGCCTTCCTTGGACAGAGCCAGGTTCGCTATGACCTCTTCGAAGTATGTCAATGCGCCGGTGGCATCCACCTTATTTTTCAATAGGAGAGAGATGCCGCCGAATCCAGGGTCGATCATCTTCACGTCCTTGGCGCCGATCCCCCCGGTCTTGACCACCGTCTTGAAAAATGCTTGGAAATCCATCTTCGGTGGGACGCCAACAATTTTGCCCTTGAGGTCTGCCGGAGACTTGATTCCTGTCTCAGACAAGGACATGAAGCCAGACACGAGTTTACGCAACGTGGTTGCAACCGCGACTACCGGAATTCCGGTATCTCGCGACATCATCACCTCAGGAACATAAGTAAGACTGAAGTTCACCCGCCCGCGGGCGACGAGCTTGATCGGATCCGCCGGATTCGCAGGGGCGATGATGTTGACCTCCAAACCTTCGTCTTTGAAGAAGCCGCGGAGCTTTGCTTCCCAGAACGGTCCTTGGCTCACAGCCACGGGAATCCAGTCTGCCATAAGTGTGATCTTTGCGACTTCCGCGGGACCATCACAGGGAGCCGCCTGTGCCTCCCGAGCATTCAAGCCACCGACCGCCAACACCGTGGCAAGCCCGACGGCGCCTAAAGCGCATAAGCTGGTCTTCCTCATTGTTCATCCTCCTATGTTTTCGGCCCGCCACTCAAAAGGGCCCACGAGCCCAGGTACGCGTCAGCGGGAACGGCCTTCCAAATACTTCCTACCCTGTGCCCGACCGTCTCCTACACCGCCGGGCGACAGCCCTCAGATGGACGGACCCTTATCCCTGATCAGTGGCAAGGTGGAGCAGGCCGGACCACGTCCGCTTATGTTGCCGCCCTCGAATCCCATCTCGAGGACGTCCACGCCGTGCTTTTCGAGCTGCTCGCGGGTGTGGTGGTTGCCCGCGGTCGCGATGATGCGCCCGGGCCGGATCGGGCAGACGTTGCACGCGTAATTCTGGGTTTCCTCCAGAGAGACCTCGATCAGTTCGATGTTCCTTTTCTGCAGGTAGCGAATCATGTCGTACCCGACCCCCGCCGGGTGGATCAGCGCCAGGCCTTCGTCGACCATCCCGAACACCATGTCGAGGTGATAGAAACCGCCGGGGCCACCAGCTCGCTCGGTCTGTAAGTTAAGATAGCCCGGCAAGTGCGCAATATGGATCTCTTCTACACCGGCCATTCGTAAGATTGGTTCGACCTCCTCAATCCCCTCCATGCTGGTGTGGACGCTACAGCCAATCACGACATGCTTCTCGTCGAGCCAGACGAAGTTCCCACCGCTGATACCCGAGCCCTTGCCGTGCACGGTGTAAAGAATCGGGCAGCCCAATGCCATTAACCGCTGGGCGATGATCTTTTCAATGCCCCGCTGAGCGCCGATGGCATTGCGCAGGACCAGGGCGCCGCCATCGAGGATCACGGGTTCGCGCGGCGCGTCGTAGCCGATGATGTCGATGTAGGTGCCGCGGAGCGTTTCGGGCCCGTCGAGATACGCGATCTCGATCCCTTCGGCTTCCAGGATCCTCACCAGCGAGTCGTGGTTCTTCTTCATCGCCTCGAAACTGGACACCCCCCTCGGTTGGACGAAGTAAACCGGATCCTCCCTAATTATAGGCGTGTCGACTTGTCCGAGAGTCGGCGGCTGCACCATCACGTAGCGGAGCTGTCCGAGTTCGGTTTGCGCGCCCCACCTGCGGCCCCAGGTGGCCTCCAGTTCGTCCATGTAGTCGATGTCGAACAGGGGTTGCGGTGGCTTGCCTTTTTCGTAAAGCGGGATTCTCGCAAGCTCATCCGCCGGTGAAGGACGGTCTTCGTCACCCGTCGGACTTACCTCTTTCTTGGCCCCGCGCTCGATTGTCTCAGTCGTCATGTCGTTCTCTCCCGTCTGCGGTGTAAAGGCGGTCGTTAGTCAAACGGCTCGGCCTCTGGAAATGCGGTCGGGAGCGGCGATCCCTCGCTGCCCGACAGCTTATCCAGAAGATGCAACGCTAACGACACACGGCACCGTACAGCAGCCTCCAGTGACCCTGCTACCCCGCCACAGATGGCGCTACTGCGAATGGTTTTTCTCCCTAACCATACCACGCCTGCATGTGCGCCGAAACGGCGAGTCAGTGGTGTGGATTCGCGGCCATGGCTTCATACCTTTTCATCATCGACTAGGTGGTTCCGCGCCCCGACCTAGTGTCCGGTCCTTGGCTATTCACAGACGTTCTCGGCAGCGCCAGTTACATTCGTTTTAGGGGCCAAAGTCGACGAACCCCCCGTTGAGGTCTGTTTTCTAACGGATTGGGGCCGCTCTTACCCGAGAGCTGTCCCGGCCGCGTCTGCGACGCGCTATTCGAGATGAAGATCAAGGCGAGCTCTCTTCCTAGCCCTTCACTGTGGAGGTGTGTCCTTTGCTGTTTGTGTCCTTTGCTGTTTGTGTCCTTTGCCGTTTGTGTCCTTTATCAGCAGCGCATCGACCGCCGTCAGGGTCATGATTGTGCCGTCGCTCGCCTCGCCTTCGGCCTCGCCCGACAGTACGATGAAGAGTGGGCGGGGCGGTGTCGGATGCAGGCTGTTGTCCCAGCCTGCGGGCAAACGTACCATGACATACCGGGTTGCCTCGATCGGCGCTGAAACGTCGATCGACGGTGCCGGCGACGCCGATGGTTACAGCTGGTTCGTGGGCCGGGCCCACGACATCATCTCGTCCGCCGGCTACCACGTCAGCCCCTTCAAAGTGGAAAGCGCACTCCAGGAGCACGCGGCGGTGGCCGAACCTGCGGTCGTCGCCAATCTCGACAAGCTTCGCGGCGAGATCGACAAGGCCTTCATCGTGGGGCTGTTGAAGAACTTGGTTTCGGAACCGGGCGTGTGCGGACCTATGCAGTGGCGGTCGGTCGGCGGTCGGTTCGGAGCGTGTAGGCGTGATAGGCACGCATCGGATCCCGCCCGGCGGCCCGGGCAAGTCCGATGGCCCAAAGGATTGCAAGAAGGGCGGCGGCGAGCCGCTTGAGATTGATCGCCGCAGCCGTCAGGTAGGCTTGGATCTTCATGTTGTCGAGACCGCGCCGGACCGCGCGACCGAGCCCGTGCCAGGTCTTCGCCTCGCCGTGAAATCCCTCGGAACGCCAGAGGTGACGTTGATACAGTCGCCGATCTTCCTCGCTCCACCTCCCACGCCGGCGCCGCGCCCTTAGCAGCGCCGGGTAGTGATGCGGGATCACTACTGTTTTGTTGGCGCGCGTCTTCGGCAGACAGTCACCCCTGAGCGCACAGCGCGCGCAGTCGCTCACCCTGGAACGGAAGTAACGGCCATCCCGGGAAGGACCTACCGGATGCAGGATCTTTCCCCGCGGGCACTTCACGATGTCGCTCCTGGCGTCGTAGCGGAAACGGGACAAGGGAACCCGACTCTTGAACCCTTCTTTCTTGCCGGGATCAGCGGATCGATGCCGCGGCGCTCAAGTGCGCCATAGACTTTGGCGTAGGAATAGCCGGCATCGGCCGTTACCGTTTCGAGCTCGCGACCCGCGATCTTGCGAACCTCATCGACCTGAGCTTCGAGCGTCTCGCCTTCGTTCGCCGCTCCGGTCGTCACCGCAACGTCGAGCACCACGCCTCTTGCGTCATCGACCGCCGTGTGCTGCTTGTAACAGGGCTCAAGTCGCCGGTTGTACGCCGAGGTCGCCATGCTCGCGTCCGGATCAGTCAGGCTCACCTTCCTGGACTTGCCGCGCCGCCAGCCGTTCTTTTTCCCCGCCTCGATCTCCGGGTCGCCGCAGTTCTTAGTTATCACTTTATCCACGTGACGCTCGACCAGACTCTCCCAGCTAACATCGGCGCGGATCAGCGAGGCATCGATGTGGACAACCTCGGCCGTCGCGATCTTCGCCCCCAGGCAGGCCGTCACCGTGCGCTTGAAAATCTCCCGAAACCGTTGCTCGCCCCAGCGCTGGCGGATACGGGTCAGGCTCGAATGGTCGGGCATACGCTCGCGCAAGCCATAGCCGATGAACCACCGGATCGCGATGTTCACCTGCGCTTCGCGCATCAGCCTGCGGTCGTGCACGATTCCAAGCAGCAGGCCGGCGAGCATCAACCGCACCGCAACCTCCGGGTCGATGCCGGGCCGGCCGTTGTCCGGGCAGTAACAATCCGCAACCTCCTCGCGCAGCCAACCGAGGTCGAGAATGCGGTCCACGCGGGCCAGGACATGATCTCCTCGGGCACCAGCTCCCCAAGCGAGCCGGTGACGAACAACTCCAGCTGATGGCGGTCCTTCAATCCCAACATCTAGTTGTTTCCCGATGCTGAACACACAATATCGACGTATGGGATCATGAACTCCGGGCTTTTTCAACAGCCCCATCGTGCAGGCCCAGGGCCACGAGCTCTCCGACGCCCTGGTCAAGGAGATCCAGAGCTTCGTCAAGCAGCAGACCGCGCCATACAAGTACCCGCGCGAGATCGAGTTCGCCGAGGCCCTGCCCAAGACCATCTCGGGCAACATCCGCCGCGTCGAGCTGCGCGAGAAGGAACGGGAGGGCGCCCGAGGCGCGCCTGCCGGGGCATCCGCCCAATGACCGCCCTGACCCAAAGCTACGTCCACGGCGTATCGGCCACGCCCCTCATCCGCGAGACCATCGGCAACCACTTCGATGCTGCCGCCGAGCGGTGGCGCGACAACGAGGCCCTGGTGGTGCGCCACCAGGACGTGCGCTGGACCTGCGGGGAGCTCCGCGAGCGTGTCGACGACCTGGCCATAGGCTTGCTGGCCCTGGGGCTGGAGCCCGGCGATAGGGTCGGCATCTGGTCGCCCAACAACGCCGAATGGGTGGTGACGCAACTGGCCACCGCCAAGGCGGGCCTGGTGCTGGTCAACATCAACCGGCCTACCGCACGTACGAGCTCGACTACGCCCTCAACAAGGTCGGCTGCAAGGCGCTGATCACCGCCGCCCGGTTCAAGTCCAGCGACTACATCGCCATGATCTGCGAGTTGGCGCCCGAGCTCGACGCCGCCGAGCCCGGGACGCTGCGGTCCGAGCGCCTGCCCGAGCTACGGTCCGTCGTCCACATCGGCAGCGAGCAGGCGGGCATGTACGCCTTCGCCGACGTGGCGGGCATGGGCGGCAACACCGAGCGCGCCCGCCTCGCCGACCTAGCCGAGACCCTGCAGTTCGACGACGCCATCAACATCCAGTTCACCAGCGGCACCACCGGCGCGCCCAAGGGCGCGACACTGTCCCACCACAACATCCTCAACAACGGCGCAGAAGGACACGGATGCGCGGTGGACGGTGAAGACCGGGCGGCGCAAGAACTCCGCCGGGTCGCAACGGCGCATGCCCGACATCGCGATCCCGGTGTTCGGCTACAAGAATCACATCGTCATCGACCGGGCCTACGGCTTCATCCGCGGCGCGGCAGTGACCGATGCCGCCCGCCATGACGGCAAGATGCTGCGTCATCTCGTCACCAGCGACAATCTGGCCGCCGGCGTGTGGGCGGACAGCGCCTATCGCTCGAAGGCCAACGAGGCGTGGCTGGCGGGCAAGGGCCGGGTCTCCCACATCCACCGCAAGAAACCGCCGGGCCGGGCCATGCCCAGGGCGGTCGCCCGGGCCAATGCATGCAAATCGGCGGTCCGTGCACGCGTCGAGCACGTCTTCGCTCACCAGAAGAACCGCATGGGCTTGTTCGTTCGTACCATCGGGCTCGAGCGGGCGCAGGCCAAGATCGGCCTCGCCAACCTGGCTTACAATTTCCAGCGTCTGATCTTTCATGCGCGCAGGGCCGCCATCGCATGAGCCCGCCCGTATGACCCAAAAACACCCCGATGAGACGAAACCGCGGACGAATAAGGCTGTCAACGCTGCTCAACGGATCGAAAGTCCGACAACAAACCGAAAGCTTCGTCAAATCCCCCGGTTGTTGGAGGTTTCCAGTTGAGCATCTAGAGAAAATGCTTCAGTCATGCCGTCTGCTGTCACAGTCCCATGCATCAGATCCCGATTGATCAGCGATTCTATTCCAGAAACAGAGAAATGCGGCGATCTATTGCTCTCTCCCCATGTAATAACGCTACCACCATGCCAGACAAATGCCCGAACCACAGCTTTTTCTTCTGATCCGAGTTTTTCGAACAACTTCGCTATTAGGCAGGTTGTCCAGATCGGTGAAGCTCTTGTCCTTGAGCCAGAAGATGTCGAGGCTGGTCTTATCGCGCGCCCTGATCTCCTCGTAGCTGTAGCAGCGCCAACGGCCTTCCGGTGTGTCTTTCTCGTCCCAAGTCGCCTTGCGCTTGTGCCGATTCATCGGGTTGTAGTAACTGACAAAGTCCGACAGGTTGTGACAGCTCAGGGCCAGATTCGCGGTCAGATTCCAATCCTGCTACCATTGTCGGAGATTGGCAGGAACCATCTGGGGAATCCGGGCCAAAACAACCGTTGCGAGGCACCGCCGAGCTTGGTGGTAAGAGAGCGCAATGAGCAACCCCGCGGCTGATGCCAACGTCGCTGCACCGCGAGTATCGAGGTTTGTCGATCCCGATATCACGGCGACGGGCAAGCGGTGCGCTTCCGTAGTGCTGCACAGGCTCGACGCGGTGTGATGGCAAACAAGTCAGACCGCGATCCGCCAAGCCTGAATTACCCGTAGGGCGAAAAGCCCACAGAGGACAATGAGGCGCGGGTCGGCAGATTCCATCAGGGCCAGCAGGCCAAGCCCTGCACAAACAGACCGGATATAAAACTGCAACCTGCCTGTCCCGGAGCACCAAATCGGTCCTTTGCCATCGGGAGGCGTCCATATTACGGTAATGAGCGTGGCGGCTGGAGCGCAAGAGGCAATTAAATTTCGTCCGCGTCGATTGGGCCACGCCAACCTGTGGGTGAGTGACGTCGATCGCAATACGGAGTTCTACAACAAGGTGCTAGGGCTAAATCTCGAGGCCACGGAGCCCGGCATCCTGGGCAGTTTCCTCGGTAACGGGAACACCCATCACGACGTTGGGACGGTTCAAATCACTCGCGGCGAAGACCGCCTCGGCCGCGACGGCCAAGTCCTCATTCCCAAGGAAATTTCAGGCGACATCGGGCTGTTCCATCTCGGGTGGGAGATGGAGAACGAGTCGCTCTTGGTAGATGCGATCGAACGGTTGAAGAAAACAGATCAGCCGATCGGTTTCTTCGCCGACCACCAGAACTCGCACAGCATCTACATTCCCGACCCGGACGGATATCTGCACGAGTTCTATGCCGATGAGCTGAAGGATTGGCGCAGCGTGCTTCATGGTAAGATGGAGTTGATCACTGGCGTGTGGAATCCAGGCGAAAACCCACCGCACAGCGACCCGCGTTACGACCCCGATCCCGAGCTATATGGCGTCAAGGGTGCACCGCTGCGACCTCGTTACATCACGCATTCGACGCATGTCGTGTCGGATTTCGACAAGTCGCTGGACTTCTTCGGTGAGGTCGCTGGGCTCAATCCGATCCACATCGCAAACGACTATAGCTACGCCAACTTCCAGAGCGGCATTGGTCGCTACGATCTATCGATTTTCCAGGCTCGCAACGGCGAGAAGGCGGAGATGCACCACATCGGCTTCGAGCTCGAGAGCGAGGCTGCGCTGGAAGACTCGATCCGCGCGCTAGGCGAACAGGGTGTGGAGATCGAGAAACAGCTCGACAACGATTCGAAGCGGAGTTTCTTCCTGCTCGATCCAGATAAGATCCGTTGGGAGTTTTTCGTCGATCGCACACCTGATTTCGCAGCGATCACCGGTGCAGATCCGACGGAGCGTCCCTACCTCGCTTACAGGATAGCGATTGCAAAAAGCAGGGCGTCTTCGCTGGTTGCACCGAGGGACGTTACACGCGCAACAATGCTGACAAGCCGCCTCCTCGGTCGACCCAAAGTTCAATTTGGGTTGATCCCACCCTCGCCGACGACCAAACAGCTATTAGCAATCTCATTTCAACCTCCTATAATCTGTTTTCTAGGGGGAGCATGCCGTGGGGCGTTCTCACCTCGAGCGCGTTAGGCGTAGACGTTCCAACAAAATTCGTTGGTAGAGTTGGTGTGTAGAACTAGTCAGCCGAAGACAAATCGAAAGAGGGAGGACCAACACCATGATGAACTTTTTAAAATGGATCCAGCGGTTGCTTATGTGTTTTGTGGTGTTTTCGGCGCTCGGGGTATCTGGCCACTCTGTGGCTGCAGAAAAACTCAAAATAATATTCCCGACGACTCACTCGACTTGGGGAATCCCTTATTACCTTGCGGTCGATAAGGGCTGGTTTAAAGAACTGGGCCTTGAAATCGAGGAAATCCCGTTGCTTGGTGATGCCAATGCTTTTCGCTCTCTTTTGGGTGGAGAGGGTGATGTCGTGATGATCGGCCCTTCTACGGTCATGCTCGCGATAACAAAAGGAGCAAAAGTCAAGATCATCGGTGCATGGCAACCGCGGGTCGATTATCAGCTCATTGCCAACAAGGATAAGGCCAAAACGATAAATGAACTGTCTGGTGTCTCCTTCGCAGGTGCGGGCGGCATTAGCATGCTCAATCATATGTTCACCATGATCTTGAAGAAGTATGGGGTCGATCCGGCTCACGATCCCATCGCGATCGGCGGCCACTCCGATCGACTAGCCGCTGTGATTGTTGGTAAGGTTGACGCAACCATGGTCAATACCCTAACCGCGACGAAGGGCGCTGATCAGATCAGCTGGATCACTCCGGTTGCTAACGAATTAGGCAATCTGAGCTATTCAAATCTGGTCGTTTTGGAGAAGGACCTTCAGGACCCAAAGAAACAAGACAAGCTCGTTAAATTCATGAAAGCGTCGATCAAGGGTGCGCGTTATGCTCTCACACATCCGGACGAAGCGGCTGAGGCTGTGCACAAACGAGTTCCGGAAATGCCAGTCGATCTCATCAAGGAAGTGGTCGTCAAGCTAAACGAAATCCCCGTGTGGGGCGTTAATGGCGGTATCCCCGATGAGATCTTCGAATTTACGATAAAGGCGTATTTCGACTACGGTGTGATACCAAAACTTTTGGCACCCAGCGACGTCACCGACAAGTCCATCGTTGACAAGGCCGTCAAAGAACTCGGTGTCTACAAGGATTGAGTGGTGAGGAGGTGAAAGCTGCAGTAGACGAATTCCTTCCCAGCAAATCGGGTAGTCGATAGCGGTATTAGTTTATCTAAAGCGGTAGGTGGCCCGCCTTCTGCATTGGGAAGAGCGCTGTAGACGATATTCGCTTTACCTTTATACTAGTAATCAAACAAAGTGAGGTGATTCCCCCGCCAAATTAGGAGGCGCACCATGGTTCTAACCAACGATCAGGTGCTTAAGAGAATTGAACAGATCCACGAGGACAACCCGTTCGACGAACATCCCCTATGGGCGGGGCTCATAAAGGGCACGTTGAACCTCGAGCAGGTTCGGGAATTCACCCGGCAGTTCGGTATCATCCCGCTCCACAACCACAACTACCACGGGCCGATTTATGTGAACTGCCCCGACCCCAAATGGCGCGAGCGGATCGCCGAGGTGGTTTACGAAGAAGGTACAGGCCGCCTGTTTGCCGACGGCGTACCCCACAATCAGCTCTACTACCATTTCGGCGAAGGATTAGGCCTCTCGCGCGACGATCTTCTCAACTGCGAATACTGCCCGGGTGCCCTGGGGTTTCGGGGTTGGTACCAGCATCAGTGCAACAGCCGGTTTCTCGAAGCCGTCTCCGCGCACATGCTGGCCGCAGAAGCGCACGGCCCCGGCGTGTTTCGCCACCTTGCCGAGTCGTTCAAGCAGAAGTTCGGTCTCGACGATAAGGCAGTAGCTTTCTGGGTCGTGCACGACGTCGCCGATGAGGATCATTCGGGGATCGGCAAGGAACTGCTTGATCAGTTCGCGACAAACGACGCCGATCGCCAATATGTCTTAAAGGTCGTACAGCGAACCGTCGACATGACCTTCCTTCTCTACGACGACATCTACCGCGTGATTGATGGACGCGCGTAAGGCACGCACATGTTTAGGACTTTCTGGCCGCGAGCATGCGCTAAGAGTAGAACGGACATCACTGGAAGAGTGCCGCAACTGGGGCGACACCGCCCTAGTGCATTGACGCAAACAAAGGATTCACGGGAGTATAGTTCTGTGTCATTCTCGTGTGATGGCACAAGAGCTCAACGTCATTGTTGGCGCCGAGGACCGTGCGCGTTTGGCGGCGATCGTCGGCGATCGTTCTCGCCCGCTCAAGCACGTACAGCGGGTCCGGATCATCCTGTCGTCGGCCGAGCGCTTGCCGGTGGCAGAGGTGGCGCGTCTGGCCGGCGTGAGCCGGCCGGCGGTGTGGCGTTGGCAGCGCCGGTTTGCCGAGGAAGGCGTCGAGGGCCTGCTGCGCGACAAGACCCGGCCGCCGGGAAGGGCGCCGCTGCCGCCGGAGACGATCGCTCGAGTGGTCGCCATGACCTGTCAGGAGGAGGCGCCCGGCGAGACCGCCCATTGGACCGGCAGGGCCATGGCCAAGGCCGTCGGCATCAGCCTGCGCTCGGTGCAGCGCATTTGGCGAGCCTGCAACCTGCAGCCGCATCGCATCCGTACCTTCAAGCGCTCCGGTGATCCCGCCTTCGCCGAGAAGGTCGAAGACATCGTCGGCCTCTACATGAACCCGCCGGCCCATGCCGTGGTGCTGTCGATCGACGAGAAGTCGCAGATCCAGGCCCTCGATCGAACCCAGCCCGGGCTGCCGCTCAAGCCCGGCCGCTGCGCCACCATCACCCACGACTATAAGCGCAACGGCACCACCACCCTGTTTGCGGCACTGAACATTCTCGACGGCACCGTCATCGGCCGCTGCATGCAACGCCACCGCCATCAGGAGCTGATCTGCTTCCTCAACGCCGTCGAGCGGGTCATCCCGCCAGGCAAGGTGATCCATGCCGTGCTCGACAACTATGCCGCCCACAAGCAGCCCAAGGTCATCGAGTGGCTCAAGCGCCATCCGCGCTGGGTGTTCCACTTCACCCCCACTTCCGGTTCCTGGCTCAACGCCGTGGAGAGCTTCTTCTCCGCACTCACCCGACGGCGCATCCGACGCGGTACCTTCCACTCCGTCGCCGATCTCCAGGCCACCATCAACCGCTACATCGCCGAGCACAACGACGACCCCAAACCCTTCGTCTGGACCAAACCCGCTAAAACCATCCTCGCAAAAACAAAACAAATGCCTGTACCTTCCGTCTGAGTCACTGCACTAGGTCCTGGGCATACCCAAACCGCTAGCCCGCACGAACACCAAGCATATCAAGGGCTACGGGAGTCTAAGGATTTGGGTCGGTAACCCGCAGCAACCCGGGGACGGCACCGGTGGCACCTGAACGTCTTGGCGCCGCCAGGTTGTGCCTCCCCAGATTTTCCGGGTGCCGGCAGCCCTCGTCGGCGTCCACAACTCCCGGTCTCCGCCGTGTCTGAGGACACATTTGTGTCCCGGCTGGCTTGCTCATGCCTCCGTCCCGAACGACAATCCTGCCACGGATCGGACAGGCGGCGAGCGTGAGTTCATGCGTCGCGAATTTCTCGACGGGCAATCGGAGGCCGACAGCAACGGCTCGGAACGGGCGGTGAGCCTCTTCGCGGGGTACGAGACCCACCCGGCGTTCTACGACGAGATGTTCGAGGCGACCGGCGCGCCGCGGGGCCATTGCCGGCAATTCTGCGAGGCACTGGACCGCATGCCCCGCGACGAGCGCCGACTTGCAGGAAAGCGCCGAGCGATCCTTCGTGCGCGAGGGGATTACCTTCGCGGTCTACGGCGAGTACGGAGCGCAGGAGCGGATCATCCCGATCGACTTCTTGCCGAGGCTGCTCGACGCGGCGGACTGGGAGTTGATCGAGCACGGGCTCCGGCAGCGGCTCGACGCGCTGAACCGCTTCCTCGGCGATGTCTACGGACCGGCCCGGATCATCACCGACGGGGTCGTGCCGGTCGATCTGGTGCGCAATTGCCCGCAATATCGCGTCGAGATGCAGGGCCTGGAGGTGTCGCACGGCGTCCATGTCGCGCTTTGCGGCACCGATATCGTGCGCACCAATGCCGGCTTCATGGTGCTGGAGGACAATTTGCGTGTGCCGTCCGGCGTCTCCTACATGCTGGCCAACCGGCGCGCGCTGAAGACCAGCCTGCGCAACCTGTTCCGGCGGCACCGCGTGCGCGGCATCGAGCACTATGGCCGGCTGCTTCGCCAGACGCTGGCCGAGCTCGCACCGCACGGGGTTTCCGACCCCTGCATCGTCCTGTTGACCCCCGGCGTCTACAACTCGGCCTTCTACGAGCACATGTTCCTGGCGCAGGAGATGGGCGTCGAGCTGGTGCAGGGCAGCGACCTGCTCGTGAAAGACGACTTCGTCTACATGCGGACCACCGCCGGGCTTAGGCGGGTGGACGTGATCTACCGCCGCCTCGACGACGACTTCCTCGATCCACTGGCATTCCGCCCCGACTCGCAGCTCGGCACGCCCGGCCTCTTCCAGGCCTACCGGCTCGGAAACGTGACGATCGCCAACGCTCCCGGCACCGGTGTGGCCGACGACAAGAGCGTCTACGCCTACGTGCCGGACATGATCCGCTACTATCTGGGCGAGGAGCCGCTGCTCGCCAACGTCGAGACCCACCTCTGCCGCGAACCGGAGGCTTTGGCGTACACGCTCGACAATCTGGACAAGCTGGTGGTCAAGATGGTGGGCGAAGCCGGCGGCTACGGCATGCTGGTCGGCCCTCACGCGGCTCCCGCCGAGCGCGCGGCGTACGCGGAGGAGTTGCGGAAGAACCCCGCCAACTACATCGCCCAGCCGGTGCTCGACCTCTCGGTCTCGCCCTGTCTCACCGATACCGGCGTTGCGCCGCGCCATGTCGACCTCCGCCCTTTCGTTCTGCGCGGACGCGAGACACGGCTCGTCCCCGGCGCCTTCTGCCGTGTCGCCCTGGTCGAGGGCTCGCTGGTCGTTAATTCGAGCCAGGGCGGCGGCGGCAAGGACCTCTGGGTGCTCTCCGCCTGACGGGATGCTCGCGCGCAACGCCCAGGGCCTCTACTGGATGGGCCGCTACCTCGAGCGGGCTCGGCACGGCTGCCGTCTGCTCTCGGACCAGCTCGCGACCATGGAGGACCGGCCGGTCGAGCAGATCGAGCAGAGCTGGCGGCGCCTCTACCGGGCGATCGACCGCAACCCGCTCGGCGGCCATTTGGAAGCGACCGCAGACGACGAGGATTTCATGCTGGCGGACGCATTCACGCTGGCCGACGACCTCACCTTCGAGCCGAACAACCCCGATTCGATCCGCTACTGCGTCGCCGCCGCGCGCGAGAACGCCCGGCAGGTCCGCAATGCCATCGGCAACAGAATGTGGTCCTGCCTCAACCTGGCCTATCTGGATCTGCGCGATGTGGAGATCCAGACCATCTGGAACGACCGGCCGGGCGCGTTCTATCTTCGCACGGAGAATGCCATCCGCACCTTCTCGGGCATTGCCGAGGGCGGCATGTATCGCGACGACGGCTGGCACTTCCTCGAGCTCGGGCGCTTCGTCGAGCGGGCACAGCTCCTCGCCGCGCTGCTGGATGCGCATATCGCGATACACCCGACCGGCAATTCCCACGGCGAGTCGGATTGGCGCTCGCTGCTCAGGATATGCGAAGCGCACTTTGCCTACCGCCATTTGCACGCCCTCGACCATCGGCCGGGCTACATGATCGACTTTCTGGTTGCCGATCCCCGGCTTGCGCACTCGATTCGGCATGCAATGGCGCGCATCGTGGATGCCCCCTCGACGCCGTCTCCGGCGGCCGGCCGCTGGCGGTGGAAGCCGGGCGCCGCGCCGGCCGGATGGCGGCCGGCATCGACTATGACTGGCCCAACCGCGACGCGGGCGACGACGACGCCACGCGCGCCGCTCTCCGGGGTATCGGGGCCTCCTGCCGCCGCCTCAACGACGACATCGACGCCACCTACTTCGACTACGAAATCGAGGACGCGGCGCGGTGAGGTGCGTGACGGGGAGAAACCGGAGCGAGAGAAACGGCGCCCTCGCAACGCTCTTCACAGAGAGCGATTTGTTCAGCACGCGCTCTCACGCACCACGGCCATGAAGTTGCGGTAGAGAGTGCGCGAGAGCGATGCGAAGGCCGACATGTTCGCGGCAGTCTCGGCATCGAGGCGCGTAAGCGCGCGCTCGCCGAGCGCGCCTTCGAGCGCTTGGGCGTATTCCGGGACCTCTCCCCATTCGGAGACGGTGCGCGGGGTGAGCTCGACATGGAACTGCACCGAGAAGGCGTGGTCCGCGCAGGAGAGCGCATTGACGGTGCAGGCGGGAGAAGAGATCAGAACTTCGGCGCCCGCCGGGGCCTGGATGACTTCCGCGCTGTGCCACTGCAGGCAGAGGAATTCGTCGGGGATGCCCCGGAGGAAAGGGCTGCTGCGTCCCGCATCGGTGAGTCGCACCGGCATTACCCCGATCTCCGGCCGCGCGGCCGGCCCCACTTCGCCGCCCAGAGCCTCCGCCAGAAGCTGGTGACCGAGGCAGAAGCCGAGGAAGGGGCGCCGGGATTCGCCCACCCATTCGCGGATTGCGGCGAGCTCGGATGCGATCCAGGGGTGCTCGTCCTTCTGCCACACATCCATCGGGCCGCCCATGCTGATGAGTACGTCGAAGCCGTCCAGGTCCGGGATCGGTTCGCCTTCATCGAGCTCCACCGGCTGCCACTCGATGCCGTCGTCGGCCATGAAGTCGCGGAAGATGCCGGGGTGCTCGCATTCGATGTGCTGGAAGACGAGAACGCGCATGTCGTTGTCTCCGGGGCCGGGGCGCCGCGAACCCCGTGCCCGTGTCATCGGACCCTGGCGGCGGGGCGCCATCTTAGCATGCGAAACCCTTATCCTTGCGCACGGGGCGACCCGCCCGCCACCTGAATCCCCAGGTCAAGGGCTTCGAGGCTCGCATCGTGGAAGTGAGGACCGCGTACGGATCGCCGTGCCCGCCACGGGCTCGACAGGAAATCCTGCGGCTTGCGATGTTGCTCGGCGCAAGGTCAGGTTGGAGTTGACGATGGTGGCGCCGCATGCCCACGGCGACGCGCAAAGAGGAAACTTCAATAGCGCGTTCGTTCCCCGTGTTGGTGACGATTCGCATCATTGCTCCAAAGCCCTCTTCTCATAGACCGTTGCTATCCGCTGTCCGTCCCATAGATAACAAAGGTGTCGCTCCTGTCTTCCGTTCGAAAGAAGAAGGGGTCGAAAGGCGGCAACACACTCGCCACCGTCCCAGCGGAGACTCTCGTAAGCAATGCCGTTCGAACCATCCTTGCGTAGCGACTTCGCCAAGTGCTGCCCGGCTGAGTAGTTGTCGTTGTGGTAGACGAGCGGGTAAGCCGACTTCTGACCACGTAGCTCGTGAACGTTGCCATCAAGGTCGACAACATAGACCCGCATGTCGAGCTCCATGCGACGCTGTGCCGTCGCCCGCATGAATCGCTCACGGTGATGCGTCGACTCGGCAATCGACGTGTCAAGGTCGTTTGCGGCATAGAACACCCCGTAGGTGCCGTCTGAAAACCTGCTCCCTTCCGGATTCAGGTGAGTGAAGGCTGCCATGATAATGCTGGTACCGGGGCCACTGACGCGGTCCTCGGGAGGGACCAGCCGGATATCGCCAACGTCATCTCGTAGACGCGGATTGGTCAGCGATTCGAGCTCCAGGATTGCCTCCAGGTCGTCAGACTCAGTCACTCGCTCGAACAGTTGGATCGGCGGAAACCGGCTGGGGATGATCCGCCAGCACGGCTTCCACCGAACACGGGTCACCGGAAGCATCATGCCCAACCGCCTCGCTGTGCATCGAGGTATTGCCTGACCACAAAAAGGTCCGCGACGTGACCCGATAGCATGCGGTCGAGCGCTGACTGACCACCGAACAGGGGGGCAGCGTTCGGCCGCTTTACCCATTCATCTGCCGCCTTCTCATCGGGCAGCAGGATTTGGAGGGCCTTGTAAACGCCAAGGATGTACGAGATTCGCTCCAGCGTATCTTTAGGTAGAACTGCGTTAGGGTCCTTTTTCCACTTGAAGAAGGTCGAACGGGCGGTCACACCCAGGAGGATCATCTGCTCAACGACCGACAGCCCCCACAATTCCGCGATGCGGAGGAACGTGCGCAGTGCTGGTCCGGATAGGCCTTTCCGATCGGTCGCAATGGCCAGACTGGCTTGTACAGCCATAGTAGAGTCCATATACATTCACTTATCTAATATCGTACATATATGGACTACCCACAAGCCCGATAATGCCGACTCGAAAGAAGCCTCACGACGATGATCGAGAATCCGTCGAAGATCGACCTCAGGTCAGCTCTTGCGCATGATGTCGCTCCCGCACTGGTTCCATGCACGCCAGGCAGCGCGCGGGTTCAGGTTCGACGCCAATCGACACGTTAAGCTGTTGTGTCAGTTATTTGTTGCGGCGACACGACGCGGCTCGAACCGGCTCGTGCCGCGGGGTTTGCACCCTGCCAAACCCTGTCGCTATCCTGGAGCAAATCACCGGGGAGCGGAACCGATGGCACTTCAGGACGCGGCGACGATCGAGACTCAAGCGACGCCTTGCTTTCGGCCGCGCCGCATCGGCCACACCAACATCTTCGTGAGTAGTCTCGACCGCTCGATGGATTTCTACCGCAACGTCATCGGCATCGAGGAGGCGTGGCGGCGCGAGAACATCTGCGCCGGTTTCGTCAACAATGGCAACACCCACCACGATGTGGGCATGGTCGATATCGTCAATCCTCAGTTCCACGACCGCGAGCCCGGCTTGTTCCACGTCGCCTTCGAGCTCGAGACCCAGGTCGATTTGAAGAGGGGCTACGAACGCGCCGTGGTCGAGGATCGGCCGATCCGCTTCACCTACGATCACGAAATCTCGCAGTCGCTCTACACGACCGACCCCGACGGCACCCTGGTCGAGATCTACGCCGACACCGAATGGCGCTGGTGGGAGGACCACTACCTCAACCGGGCGCCCGACCGGATGCCCAACAATAGCTGGAAGCCGGGCGACACCGCGCCCTCGGCCGCGATCCACTACGAACCCGATCCGACGTTCAAACGCGTCGAGTCGGCGGTGTTCCACCCGTTGAGAATCACCCATATGGTTCAGGTCTGCGAGCATTTCGACGCAGCCTACGACTACTACACGAACTATGTCGGTTTGCGCCTGCGGATGGGGGGCCGCGACGATCGCTTCGCCTCGCTCGGCGGCACCTGCGGCAGCCGCGACCTCACCCTGTTCCGCACCGCAGACGGGCGTATGCCGGGATTCCATCATCACGCGTTCGTCGCTGCCGACGAAGCCGACCTCGAACGATCGATCGGCCGCGCTCGCGCGGAAGGCACCGCAATCGAAGACGATATCGACCATCCGTCGCGACGCAGCGTTGTGGTTCGCGATCCCGACGGCCTGCGCTGCCAGCTCTATGCCGAGCGCGATAGCGATTTCGGCGACACGAGCGCGATCGACGACGATACGCTGATCTACCTGGCCTGACGGCCTGACGGCCTGACGGCGTCGCCATGCGGTGGGTGCGCCCGAGGCACCATCGCATCGCGCGGCCGCGAAGTTGCCGACGTTCGCGACGGCCGAGGCCCCGACGGCGCGGGTCCGGGGGGGGGGTCACGCACGGCCTCGATCCCTTCTTCGCTACCGGAAACACCGGCCGCATCGGTCGGAAATGTCGGTCGCTCGTCTCTACCCCATACCGAAAGTACCGGGAGCGCGTATCGAGATGAGCGATCCGTTCAAAGTCGCGACGCTGGCCTTGGCGATCGTGGTCGGCGTCGCCACGGCGATCAAAACCGGTGCCCTCGAAGCGGCACGCCGGCTGCTGCCGAGCCTGCCGCGGCGACAGCGCTTCGGCCCGGCTAGGGTGCGTAGCCGCGCCCGCCGAGGCGTTCGCGTGCCGGTGCCGGGATCGTCCGGAAATTGATCGTCGCGAACAGACCGTAGTCCATGCCGCGCATCATGTAGCGGATGAAATCGCCGAGCGCTTCGACCATGCGCGACGCACGCAAGCCACCGCAATCGATCGGGATCAGGCCGTGCTCGCGAGCCAGGCCGGCGACGATCTCCTTGGCCCCGTCGTCGTCGCCGCAGAGATAGACCGACACCCCCTGCTGGCGCAGGATCTCGGGCGGGTGCTCGAAAACCTCCTGGGCCATGGTGTTGTAGCCCTTGACCACGCGTGCATCGGGTACGTCGGCCGCGGTTTTCTCGGCCAAGGAATCGCCGATCAGAGCGTCCATCGCGAAGTCGCCCGGCAGCACCCGGTTGTTGATATCGAGAAGCACCTTGCCGGCCAGCGACGCCACGTCGTCGAGCATGTCCGAGGGCACCTGCGCGCGAACCGTGAAGACCACCATCTCGCCGAACGCCGCGGCGTCTTGGTTACTGCCCCCTCGGGTGCCATGCCCCGCAAACGCCGCCAGCCGCGCGCCCTTGGCGGGATCACGCGATCCGAAAAAGACTTCGTGGCCGAGCTCGGCCCACACCATCCCCATCGACCGGGCCATGTTGCCGGCGCCGATAAAGCCGATCTTCATTGAAACCTCCGTTACCGGCCGTTCGGGCGCGGTCTAGGCGGCCTCGGTCATGTGCCGCAGCCAGGATTGGTATTGCAAGCGCAGCAGCATTTCGCTGCTGCCGAACGTCCTGTAAGCCCGTTCGTAGCTCTCGTCGGCAATTTCGTTACCGGCGTCGCCGCGGGCCAACAGCAGCCACGGGTTGCCGTCGCGATTGCGCAGCCCGGCATGCCCCCGCGTGAAAGCCTCGACATCGTCGGCCTGAGTCAGCGAAGCCGCCGAATTGGTGGTGTTGAGCAGCCGGATCGCGTCCTTGAACATTTGCTCCGGCGCGCCCTTGAGCTTGATCGGGTAGATCGTCACCTCGGTCAGGTCGACACGAATCGGCCGGATCACCCGAACATGCATGTTGAGGTCCTGGATCACCAGGTTGGGGTAGAACACGGTGTTGTGGCGCTTGCGGGTGAGGATCTCCCGTGTCCGCTCCCTGCCGTTGCGGCCTTCGAGCAGGGCGACGTACTCCTGCCACAACGAATCGGTGTTTTCGAACTGCGGCAGCGCCCCTTCCCAGCCATGACCGTTGGGAAAACCCCACAGGCCGCAGGCATCGAAGGTCAGCACCTTGCCATCCCTTTCGAAGAACGGAATACCGCTGGAATCGCCCTGTCGGCGGACATATTGGGCGCCGCCCCGGCTCGACGATTCGTGCGAATACACCACGTGGTACATGTCGCAGACATTGTCGGCCTGGAACTTCCAGTTGCCGGGATAGCCGTAGCGCAGCACGCCGCCACTCACCTCGACCTCGCCGTCGGGCGCGTAGGCGACGAGATCGTCGATCGCCGAGGTGACGCCGCCGAAATAGTCGCTGAAGCTCGGGCCCTCGGCGCTGGCGCTGGCGAACAGAAAACCATGCACGCTATGGGTGCGCGCTACCTGCGGCATGCCGTGGGCGACGGGGTCGACGTCGAACGCGGTGTAGCCCTCGGGCTGGGTGAGCCCGGTCAGCTCGCCGTTGAGATCGTAGGACCAGCCGTGGAACATGCAGCGCAGGAAATTGGCGTTGCCCGCGGCTTCGTTGACCACCCTGACACCGCGATGGCCGCAACGGTTGTGGAGCAAATAGACCTTGCCGTCGCCATGCCGGGTCATCACCACCGGTTGGGTGCCGATCCACGAGCAAAAGAAATCTCCGCAATGGGGTACCTGGCTCTCGTGGCCGACATAGACCCAGGCGCGTCCGAACAACCGCTCCATCTCCATGTCGAAGATTTGCGGATCTTCATAGATGTCGCGGTGAACCCGGTCAGGCCGGACCAGCTTCCTGAGGTCGTCGAGCGTGTTAGCGGTCATCTCGTCGTTTTGCGGTATAGGCAGCAAATAGCGTAACCGCCACCCCTGCCAAGTCAACAGACGCGGCTACACTTCGACATCGCTCGCACTACGTTCTAGGCTGACCGCGAGACAGTCGAACCGGGAATGCGACCATGGCCGGGCAGATCGTTCAGGATTTCGTTATTCCCGCACGGCATGGCCGCGCGGTCGAAGTGGCCAAGGGCCAGATCCTGCGCATCCATCTCGTCGAGGACAAACAGGTCGGCGATTGCGTGTTCTTCAACGCCGACGATCACAGGGAAATGTTCCATGTCGGCCAGACCTGGGGGCTCAACGTGATGTTGGGTACCGGCACGGCCAAGGCGTTTCGGCACTTCTACTCCAAGCCGCCGCGCGAGAATGTGATGATGACCGTGGTCGAGGACACGGTGAAGAACCACTGGGGCAATTGCGGCGGTCGCTGCAGCAAGCGGTTGTACGAGATGGTCGACAAATCCACGGATCACCGCTCGTGCCAGGAGAACCTGACCGAGGCGCTGGCCCCCTACGGCCTCAGCGGCGATGATATCGTCGACGTGTTCAACGTATTCATGAATACCGAGATCAAGCCCGACGGTAGTTTCGCGATCCTGCCACCGACGGCCATGAAGGGCGACCACATCGATTTGCGCGCGGAAATGAACATCCTTGCCGCGATATCGGCGTGCCCCTCGGACGGCCGGGCCACCAACGACGGCAATCCCAAACCGCTCGGTATCACCGTGTACGATTCCTGAACTCGGACCGTAGAACCTCGTCCATGTGGCGCCCGCCCGAACGCATTCGCTACAAGCCGGATCCCGGCCGCTGGCCCTCGCGCGAGGAAGCGGAGGGGTCGCGCCTGTTCAGCCCGATCGACCTCGGGCCGGTCAGGCTCGCCCACCGCACCTGGGTACCCGCCATGGTGCCCTGGCGTGCGACGGAAGAAGGCTACGTCACGCCGGAGGTGCTCGGCTGGTACGAGCGGTTCGCGCGCGGCCGCCCGGGGGCGATCGTCGTCGAGGCGACCGGGATTCGCGATATCCCGAGCGGCCCGCTGCTGCGTATCGGAGACGACCGTTTCATCCCGGGATTGCGCGATCTGGTCGAAACCGTGTGTAAAGCCAGCGACGGCCACAGCAAACTTTTCATCCAGACCATCGATTTCCTGACCATCCGCCGGCGCCCGCAGGCGCGGAAATTCTTCGACCGCTTCCTCGAGATCACCGACACGCACCGCCGTGCGCTGGGCGCGGAGGATTGGCGCGAGGAGGAGATCCGCGATCGGCTGATTGCGATGGACGATGCCGAGCTCGACGACATCCTGAGTCCGCGCGAGCTCGAATCGCTGCGCCAGGGCTACCGCGAACGCGTCACCGATCTCCATTTGGCGCACATCCGCGAGCTGCCCCAAGCGCTGCCCGACCTGTTTGCCGCCGCCGCCAGGCGCGCCGAGGAGGCCGGCTTTGACGGCGTGGAACTGCACTACGCGCACGCCTACACGATGGCGTCGTTTCTTTCGGCTCTCAACGACCGCGACGACGGCTATGGCGGGTCGCGGGAAAACCGGGTGCGCCTGCCGCTCGAAGTGTTCCGGCGAGTGCGCGATGAGGTCGGCCGCGGCTTCGCCCTCGGTTGCCGCTTCCTCGGCGAGGACTGCATCGAGGGCGGCAGCACGGTGGAAGACGCGGCCTATTTCGCGACCGAGTTCGCCCGGGCGGGAATGGACTTCCTGTCGCTCTCGCGCGGCGGCAAGTTCGAGGATGCCAAGCAGCCCGCGGTCAGCGCCGCCGCCTACCCCTACACCGGTCCCAGCGGCTACGAATGCATGCCGCAATTCATCTCCGACCAGCGCGGACCGTTCGGTCGCAACGTGGCGCCGGCGGCGCGCATCCGCAAGTCCGTCCGGGCCGCCGGTTTTGCCACGCCGCTGGTCGTCACCGGCGGGATCCATGGCTTCGAGCAGGCCGAGGTGCTGCTGGCGAACGACAAGGCCGACATCGTCGGCCTCGCCCGGCAAAGCCTGGCCGACCCGGATTGGTTCCGCAAGGTGCTGCTGGGCCGCGGCGGCGAGGTCGTGGTGTGCGAATACACCAACTATTGCGAGGCGCTGGACCAGAAGCACGTCCCCGTCACCTGCAAACTGTGGGACCGCAAGGACCGCGACGAACCCGGCATCCAGATGACGCCGGACGGCAAGCGTCGCATGACCGCGCCGGCATGGAGCCCCTGACCGGGCGCATCGGCGCGAACAGCGCGTAGGGCTCCCGCGCACCTTCCCTGCCGCGCCGCGCCGTCGCCAGGGCTTGCTCGAAATCTCCCCGCATGGCACCGCCACCGACATCGGATTTCCCCACGACCGCGCAACCGATCGGTAGAACCGGAGCGGAGATCTTTGCCCGCCGCTGGGTGTTCGCCGCGATCATGGCGACGACCTTCATGGTGGCGATCGAGATAAACATCGTCGCCACGGCGATGCCGTCGATCGTCCCGCAGCTCGGCGGCTTCGATCTGTACAGCTGGGTGTTCGCGGGGTTCCTGCTGCCGCAGGCGGTGACGGTGCCGATCTACGGCAAGTTGGCCGACCTCTACGGCCGCCGCCGCATCCTCATGACCGGCATCGTCGTTTTCTTGATCGCATCGCTGCTGTGCGGGCTGGCGACCACGATGCCGCAGCTGATCGCCTATCGGGCGTTGCAGGGGATCGGCGCCGGCGCGGTGCTGCCGGTCGCCCATACCGTGGTGGGCGACATCTTCACACCGGAAGAGCGCGCGCGCGTGCAGGGCTATATCGCGACGGTGTGGGCCACCTCGGCCGTTATCGGGCCGGCGCTGGGTGCGGTGATCGTCGCCAACCTCGATTGGCGCTGGGTGTTCTGGATCAACCTGCCGCTCGGATTCGTCGCTCTGGCGATGCTGCGCGCCTACTACCGCGAATCGATCGAAGTGCGACGCCACCGGATCGATTTTGCCGGCGCCGCACTGCTGGTCGTCGGCAGCGGCGCGATCATGCTGGCGCTGGTTCAGGCCGCGATCTACCCCGCCGAAATCCTCGGCGGCCTGTTGGCGATCGCGGTGATCTGCACGGCCCTGCTGTGGCGGGTCGAACGCCGCGTGCCCGAGCCGATCCTGCCGCCGAGTCTGTGGCGCATTCCGGTCGTGCGGACCGCGACGCTGGCGACGATCGTGATCGGTGCGTTGACAATGGGAGTCATCACCTATCTGCCGGTGCACATTCAGGGGGGGCTCGGGCGCAGCGCCGAAATGGTGGCGGTGACGCTCGCGGTGATGGCGATTTCGTGGTCGTTGTGCGCCGGTCTCGGCGGCCGGCTGTCGATCCGCACGAGCTATCGGCTGGTGGTCGGCGTCGGCAGCGTCATCCTGATCGGAGGCGCCGCTTTCCTTGTTGCCGCGCAGCCGTTCGCGGCCATCGATACCGTGATCATCGGCGGCGTGATCGTCGGTATGGGTCTCGGTTTCACAAGCAGCACCTACGTCGTTTCGGTGCAGACCAATGTCGGCTGGCGGGTGCGCGGCGCCGCCACCTCGGCCATCCATTTTGCACGCATGTTCGGCTCGGCGCTCGGTGCCGCCCTGTTCGGCATGGTCGTCAATCTGAGCCTGCAACGGGACGGAGTGGTCAGCGGCGAGATCGATGCCCTGATGGACCCCTTGCGCCGCGGGCAGCTGGCCGCGGCGGTTCGCGATCCCCTGATCGCGACGCTGGGCGAAGCCCTGACCGCCGTCTACCTGATCAGCGGGGCGATCGCCATCGTCGCTCTGGTGATCGGATTGGGCATGCCGCGCGGGCTCAATCCCGCGACATCGCTGGGCTCGCGGAGGCCGGCCGAGTCGGAGCGGCCTTGAGCGGCGGCGTCAGTCGACGCGCAACTGACCGATGTATTTGAGCCGCACCTGGTCGACGACGATCGCCAGGATCAGCACCGAACCCAGCACGATCTGCTGCACATAGCTCTCCATGCGGATCAGGTTCATGCCGTTGGTCAGCAGGGTGTTGAAAAACACACCGAGGATCACGTTCTCCAGGCGGCCGATGCCGCCGAACAACGAGACGCCGCCGATCACGCACGCCGCGACCGACTGCAGCACCAGGGGCTGGCCGATGGTCGACTCGCCGGTTCCCGTCCGCGCCATCAGAAGCAGGCCGACGCACGCCGCCGACACCGCACAGATGATGTAGGCGAAGAACAGGCGCTTGCGGGTGTTGATCCCCGACAGGCGGGCGGCGCGTCGGTTGCTGCCGATGGCGTAGAAATAGCGCCCCATCTTGGTCCAGTTGAGGATGAAGAACAGGACCACGAACAATCCCGCCGTGTAGAACAGGGGCGCCGGTATCTCGAACAATCGGCCGTAGCCGAACGCCTCCTTGAACACCTTCGGCAGGCCATAGATAGGCACGCCGCCGCTGATGGTAAGCGCGGCGCCGAGCGCGACCGACAGCATGCCGAGGGTCATCATGAACGGCGGGACGTTGAACACGGCGACGCCGATGCCGTTGATCGAGCCGACCACGACGCCGACGCCGAACCCGGCGATCAGCCCGCGGATGATCGCCAGCGTGAAGGCCTCCGGCGAGGCCGTGAGCACCTGAACGATGACCAGGGCCGAGACCACGCTCGTCAAAGCCATGGTCGAGCCGATCGAAAGATCGAATCCGGCAGTCAGCAAACACACCATCTGACCCATCGACACGATCGCCAGATAGGTGGTCTGCCGGACGACGTTGAACAGGTTGCGACCGTCGAGGAAGCGCTCCTCGAGCGCGCCGAACAGGATCACGCTGCCGACCAGCAGTATCGGCAGGATGCCCATGCTGATGAAAACCGATCGCGCGGCGGCGACGATCGGATTGCTGGCGGGTCTTTCGGCGATATCGGCCATCGTTCATTTCCACATCACGGTTGGGCGCTCCCGCCGGCGACGGTCATGCCCTCGACCTCTCGGCGAAAAAGGCGTTGAGCAGATTCTCCTCGGTGATCTCGCGGCCGGCGAAGTGCGCGCGCACCGACCCGTCGTGGATCACGTACACCCGGTTGGACAGGTGGAGGATTTCCGGCAGCTCGGAGCTGATCAGGACCACCGCGACGCCGTTGTTGGCGAGGTCCTTGAGGAATTCGTAAACCTCGGTCTTGGTGCCGACGTCGACGCCGATGGTCGGCTCGTCGAGGATGAAGACCTTGTTGCTGCGGGCGATGTACTTGGACAGCAGGATCTTCTGCTGGTTGCCGCCGGAGTAGGTGTTGGCGTCCTTTCCATTGCCAGGGAAGTCACGCGCATACGCGCGGCGAGGTCGCGGGTGACCGTTCGCTCGGCCGCACGGCGCAGCACCGACCCGATCGACAGCGAGGAAAGATCGAGGCTCGCCAGCGAGACGTTTTCCCGGGTCGGTCGGTCGAGCAGCAAGCCCTCGCGCCGGCGGGCGGAACGTAGGACAGGCCGCGGGCCAGGTTGTCGCCGGCGCTCAAACGCGCGAGCGGCTTGCCCATGAACTCGATCGTCCCGCGCTCGACCTCCTCGACGCCAAAGCAGGCGCGGCCAATCTCCGACTTGCCGCAGCCGACGAGGCCGGCAAGGCCAACGATCTCGCCGCCGCGCACCTCGATCGAGACGTCGCGAACCCGCCGGTCGCGGGTCGTCAAATTGCTGACCGCCAAGCGCACCTCGCCGGGGTTGAAGCTGACCTTGGGGAAGAAATCGTCGATCGGCCGACCGGTCATCAGCTCGACCAGCTCCTTTTGGCCGGTCGATCCGGCGTCGACGGTAGCGATATTGCGGCCGTCGCGCAGCACCGTGACGGCGCCTACCTGGACGGCGAGAAGTTCAAGATCAAGCTCACCGACCGCGGCGGCGTCAGCGCCTTCTACAAGGCGGCGCCGATGGTGCCGGAAGGTAGGAGCCTGTTCGGGCCGATGCCATGGATGGGCGAGGAGAACATGGACCTCGGATGCATGGGCCACTTGCCCCCGAACCTGCATATTTTCGGCCGTGGAGATGCGGTTACCCCTTACCTGATCTGGCCGGTTGCACCCGACCGAACCCAGATCTGGATCCACCATCTGTTTCCGGCCGATTATCACGACCTGCCCGACTTCGAGGAAAAGCTGCAGGTCTATTACGACTATCAGGCCCTGGTGGTCAGCGAGGACAACGCGATGGTCGAGGGCATGCAGCGAAACATGGGCTCGACCCGCTTCGTGCCGGGCCCGATGTCGCCGCTCGAACGGACCGTCCACAACATCATCAACGGCTATCTCAACCGCACCTTCGGCGCAGAGGGCGTGTCGGCGGCGGTCGCCGCCGAATGAATCAACCCGTCGCGGCGTGCGACGCAGGGCATGCGATGGCCGCCTGACCCGGCGCCTCGGGTAGCGGCCAACCGGGTTGTTTGCTACCTTCCTTGCGGCCCATAAGTGACGGGAAAGGAGACCCGGGATGACGCTCGCAGAAGCCGATAGCGGCGGCCGCTTCGATCTCGCGGCGGTCAAGGAGGCGGTTCGGCGGACCATGAATCCGCTCGACGAGGCGCGCCACCTGCCCGGAGAGATCTACACCTCGGCCGAGATCCTGGCGCTCGAAAAAGAGCGCATGTTCATGAAAGACTGGTTGTGCATGGCCCGGCTCGAGGAAATCGAGAACCCCGGCGACTACATGACCTTCCGGGTTCTCGGCGAGCCGGTGCTGATCGTGCGCGCCGAGGACGGCGAGATCAACGCCTTCGCCAACGTGTGCCGTCACCGGGGCGTGGAGGTCGCGACCGTCCAAGGCAACGTCAAGGAGTTCAGTTGCCCCTATCACGGCTGGCTCTACGACCTCAAGGGCCACCTCCAGGGCGTGCCGTTCATGAAGAACGTCAAGGACTTCGACTTCAAGAATTGCCGTTTGCGGACGCTGCGGACGGCGATTTGGGCCGGCTTCGTGTTCATAACCTTCGACCCCGGCGCCGAACCGTTCGAGGACTTCGTCAACGAGTTCGACCAAGCCTTCAACCTGCTGAAAATGGAGCAGTGCCGCCTCGCTGACAAGCTGGTCGCCGACCTCGACTGCAACTGGAAGCTGGTGGTCGAGAACTTCATGGACATCTACCACGTCCAGACCATCCACCTGGACACCTTCGGCGGCGCTATCAGGCTCGACGACTTCAACTTCGAGACCGGGGAGCGCGGTTTCCTCTCGGCGTTCTACGACGCCGCAGCGATGGTGGTCGGCCAGAAGACGCTGTTTGGCGAGATGCCGTGGATGAAGCAATACCCCGAGAGCTTCGCCTGCACCGGCATACTCGCCCCCAACCTGCAGATGTTCGCCCGCTGCGACGACGTGCAGCCGTTCGTGATCTGGCCGCTCGCACCCGACAAGACCCGCGTGATCGTCTACACGCTGATGCCGGAGAAGAATTTCCAGGACCCGGAGTTCGACAGGAAGCTCAAGGACTACGTCGATTTCATGGTCCGGGTCGTCGGTGAGGACGAGGGAATGGTGTGCTCGTTGCAGAACGGGATCGCTTCGCGGTCGTTCGAACCGGGACCGATGTCGTATCTGGAAACCAGCATCCACCATCTGATCAAGTACAATCTCGAGCGAACGTTCGGCGAGAACGCATGAACCCGCCACGCCACGCCACGCCGGCGGAGATCGCCGACCTCACGCTGGAGCAGATCGCCGAGCGCTACGTCGCGCGCTTTCGCGATCGCAAACCCGACTGGGACGCTTTCGAGGACGCCAAGATTGATGGCTACCGCCGCGCCCAGCACCGCTTCATCGGCGCCGGCGGCTCGGGCAAGCACGGCGACCCGCACGCGATTCCGCCGCGCGGCTTCACCCTCAGCATCATGTATGTCGAGCCCGGCGAGGGGAACGCGCCGCACACCCATGAGGTCGAAGAGATATTTTTCGTGCTGCGAGGTTGTTTGACGGCGTTCATCCAGGACCAGGACGGCAGGCGCATCGATATCAAGCTCGGACCCTGGGAGTGCATCGCCTGTCCGCCCGGGGTGATCCATGGCTATGTCAACGACAGCCTCGAGCCGGTTTATTTCCAGGTGATGTTGGGACGGGCGCAACCGGAAACGATGGGCTACGCCGACGACGATCTCTACGCGCGCCGCGCCGATCATCTGGATTCGGCTTAGTAGGGAAAGCGCGGCTGCGAAGGCGATTGCAGCGAATTCCCGGCAAGCTGCGCTCGCGCTGCGCCGACGACGGTTCTTCGCCGCTAACGACCTGGAGCGGAGATCATCGGCCCAGCTCGCCTTTCACGCAAACCACGAGGGACTGCACGAGCTGGTGATCCAGCCTCCCCGGCCCTCCAGCGCCGCGCCGGCGCCCGGTGTGGCGGATCGAACGGTTATTCGGATAGGGCGCGCCGCCCGGGCCGACGTCAGACGGCGTTCGCGGGCGGGATCAGACCACCGCCCCGGCCGCGCGGCGCGAACAGCCGGTCCGCTTGGCACGACGGCGCGACGGCGCGAATCGACTAGCGTTTATACAGCCCCATCAGCGTAACTTTTTCGATCGTGCCGAAATGCAGTTGGAAGCCAACCTGCGCCGCGGGCGTCTCCGCTGCGGCCTGCACCTCGCCACCGACCGCATGCAGCGAAAAGATGTAGCGGTGGGGGTGATCGCCTTGGGGCGGACACGGGCCGCCATAGCCGGGCGCGCCGAAGTCGGAGGCGGTCTCGATCGCCCCGGCAGGCAGCTCGGCGCCGGCACCGATGCCGGCGGGCAGTTCGCGGCAATCTGCAGGAATGTTGCACACCAACCAGTGCCAGAAGCCGCTGCCGGTCGGCGCGTCGGGGTCATACATGGTCAGCGTGAAGGATTTGGTTCCCTCGGGCGGATCTTGCCACTTCAGCGCCGGCGAAATGTTGCCGCCGGCGCAGCCGAAACCGTAGGCCTCGCTCAGAATATGCTTGGAATCGAGATAGTCGCCATCGTTGAAATCTGGGCTGGTCAATCGAAAAGCCATGTCGTTCCTCCCCGGGTTTGTAGCGGTTAAGGGGGCCTGCGCGAGTGTAGCGAAAAACGCTTCGCTTGCGAGCCGCCTACCCGAAAATCAGCTCCGGCAGCAGCGCGGTCACGACATAGTTCGGAACGTCGACGACGTTGCCGACGCGTAAATCGGCGGCCACGCTGCAAATCACATAGGCCTGCTCGCGGTCGAAGCCGCGCTCTTGCAGGAGCTCCATCATGTTGAGCACGGCGTTCTTGCAGGCAAGCGTCAGGTTTTCGTCGTCGTTGTCGCCGTCCGCCGTAATCGGCATGCCCATGACGCCAAGGAAGCGTCTGGGCACCGCGATTTCGGGATCGGCAAAGTAGTCCTGGTGGCTGAAGACCGGCGCTTGAAACCTGCGCGACGCGGCCAACCCCTTGTGCAGCTTGAAACGCACCGTCGCCGTGGCACCCATCTCGACGGCGGTCACGCACACTTCGCCGTCGCCCTGAGCGAAATGGCCGTCGCCGATCGAAAACAACGCGCCTTCGGTAAACACCGGAAGGATCAGCTTGGCGCCCTTGGTCAGCTGCTTGACGTCGAAATTACCACCGTTCTCGCGCGGCGGGATCGTGCGCAGGCCGCTCAACCCGCAGGCGCCGCCCGGGATCGCGCCCGCTGGATCGGGCGGGAAAGCGAGACCGCCCTTGTCGATCAGCCGCTGCTCGCGGTCGGCCCATTGCTTGAGCTTTTCGATCGACGGCGATACCGCCGAGATGCCCATGAACGGCGCACCCGGGATCCGCACCCCCGGGATCTGCGCCGAGATTGCCCAACCCTCGGCGATACGCCAGTGCGCGATGTAGGGCTCGGTCATCTCATCGCGCAGCAAACCGAGACCGGGCAGGATGCAACTCACGGCCGTCGGTTCGGCCTCGATGTCAAGATACTCGATCTCGAGACCGTCGCCCGGCTCGGCGCCCTTGATGTAGAGGGGTCCGGTTAGCGGGTGGACCGCACCGCCGTCGAAATCGAGGACATCCGCTGCCGTAGCAGCCGGCGGCAGCTGCCCGTCGAGACCGTCGCGGGTCTCCATCAGAACTTCCTCGCCTTCGTCGACCTCGAGGATCGGCTCGATGTCCGGATGGTAGCGGTTGTGTCCGTGCTCGGGCTGCTCAGGCAGCCGCTTCGTTCGATCGATACGGATTTCATGCATCGGCGCTCCCTCCCTGGTTCGGCGCTTGCCGGAAGGTTATCAGAGCTGCCAGCGCCGCGTCGATTTGGAGAGCGCCAGATCCGCCCACATACCCTTGACGTCGGCCAGCAACCCATTGGTTTTCAAGAGCGATTCCAGGGTCGCCGCCGACATTCGCCGGTACTCGTCGTGGGCCACGGCGCCGAGCACGCAATCGTATTTCGCGCCGTTGCCGTAACCATCGATCAACTCGATGCCGCACAGCTTGTACGCCTCGTCAGGGTCAGCCCGCGCATCGTGCACCGCAACGATATGACCGCGCTGTCGCAGCGGGCGGACGACATCGACCACCTTGGTGTTGCGCAGATCGGGGACGTTTTCCTTGAACGTCAATCCCAGCACCAGAACCTGCGACGCCGGCGACAATTGCTCGTGAAGCCGGTCGGCGATGAAACCACCCATGCCGTTGTTGATGCGCCGTCCGGCCAGGAGGACTTCCGGATCGTGACCGAGCGCTTGGGCGCAGTGCGCAAGATAGTAGGGGTCGACACCGATGCAGTGGCCGCCCACCAGACCGGGGGTGAAGTTGAGAAAGTTCCACTTGGTCCCGGCGGCGGCGAGAACGTCCTGCGTCGAGAGCCCGAGCTTCTGGAAGATCATCGTGATCTCGTTGATGAATGCGATGTTGATGTCGCGCTGGGCGTTCTCGATCACCTTGGCCGCTTCGGCGGTGCGAATGTCTTTGGCGACGAACACACCGCCCAAGGTGACCTTGCCGTAGACCTCCTCCAACACCGCGACGACCTCGTCGTTCTGGCCGGCGACGACCTTAGCGATCCGTTCAACCGAGTGCTCGCGGTCGCCGGGATTGATGCGTTCCGGCGAGTAGCCGAGGAAGAAATCCCGGCCGCAGACCAAGCCCGATACCTTCTCGATATCAGGGCCGCACACATCCTCGGTGACGCCGGGATAAACGGTGCTTTCGAACACGACGATCGTGTCCTTGGCGATGTGCTCGCCAAGAATACGGCTTGCCGCCTTAACCGCGCTGAGATCGGGTGTCAGCGCCTCGGTTATCGGTGTCGGTACGGTGACGATAGCGATATCGGCGTCGGTGAGAACCGCCGGGTCGTCGGTAGGGAAAAGCGACGAGTCCCGCAGATCGGCCGCGTCGATTTGGCCGGTACGATCGTGGCCATTGCGAAGCTCTGCGACCCGCGCGGAGTCGACATCCAAGCCGGTGACGCCGTAGTGCTTGGCGAGGGCCACGGCCAGCGGCAGACCCACATAGCCCAAGCCGACGATCGCGATGCGGCGAGCTTCGCTCATGGATTTGCCGTGGCGAGCCCGACCCTGCCGGTCAATCCCATCCCTCCCACTCATCATGCGCCGAGGCCGTGATACTCGCGATACCAAGCGACGAAGTCGGGTATCCCTCGGTCGATTGTGATACGGGGTTCGAATCCCACCGCGGCGCGAATCGGATCGATATCGGCGTAGGTTTCCCTGACATCGCCCGGCTGCATCGGCTCGAGCACCAGCTCCGTCTTGCGACTGGTACTGGCTTCGAGCAATGCGATCACCCGCATCAGCGGTTCGGGCCTGTTGTTGCCGATGTTGTAGATTGCTGCCGGCACGCGCCCGCCGCCTTCGGGCGGTTTGTCGAGCACGGCTATGATTCCGGCGACGACGTCGTCGATATGGGTGAAGTCGCGCTTCATATCGCCGTTGTTGTAGAGCGCGATCGGCTCGCCCGCGTAGAGCGCTTTGGTGAACTTGAACATCGCCATGTCGGGTCGCCCCCACGGCCCGTAAACGGTGAACAGCCGTAGGCCGGTCTGCGGCAAGCCAAAGAGATGGCTGTAGGCGTGACTCATCAGTTCGTCGGCGCATTTGGTCGCGGCGTAGAGCGAGATGGGTTGATCGACCCGGTCGTCAACCGAGAACGGAAGTTTGGCGTTGCCGCCATAAACCGAGCTCGAACTGGCATAAACCAGATGGTCGCAACGCGGCAGGTGACGGCAATATTCCAGCACCCTGGTATGGCCGACGAGGTTGGCCTGGATGTAGTCGAACGGATGCTCGATCGAGTGCCGTACGCCGGCCTGGGCCGCGAGATGGACAACCCGCGAAATGTCGGGATGCGCGGTCGAAATCTCGGCAAAGGTCTCTTCCACGGCTATGTCGCGGCGGTGAAACGAGAACCCCGGCGATTCCTGCAGGCGGCGCAACCGTGCTTCCTTGAGAGCAACGTCGTAATAGCTGTTGACGTTATCCAGCCCGACGACTCGCTCGCCGCGGCCGAGAAGCGCCATCGCCAAGTGATAGCCGATGAACCCGGCGGCGCCGGTAACCAAGATCGTCACGTCACGCTCTTGCGTTGTCTTGCCACCGCGCAGAACGCGCGGCGGGTTCACTAACACAAACCCCCGCGGCATGCGACCGCACGAATGCCCGCACCAAAGAACACTTCGTCCATGGGGCGGTCTGAGATCCGCCGTGCAACGCGTTCAGTTCTGCGAGGCAGCGGCCGCGCCGACGCGTGCGCCCTTCAGTTCCCATTCGGCCGATTTGCTGCTGGGTAGCGACGGCGTCCGCCCCTTGTGCGCGTCGGGCCGCGCTGTTTCGCGCAGCTCCACCATCGTTTCGCGCTCGCGCTCGAACTGGCGTAGCGCGGCGAACTTTGCCGAGGCGTATTGGTCGGGCCAAGTCACCGCCCCTTCGCACCCGTAATAGGCGGCCGCTTGCTGCGTAAAATAGGGGTTGTAAAGATGGGTGCGCGCCAATGCGACCAGATCGGAGCGGCCGGCGCCGATGACCGTGTTGACCTGGTCCCAGGTGAAGATGTTTCCGGCAACAATCGTCGGGATCTCTGCCTCGATCCGCACCTGCTCCGAGAACGGTGTCTGAAACATGCGGCCGTAGACCGGATCTTCTTCCGACGCCGTCTGGCCCGAAGAAACGTTGATCAAGTCGCAGCCATGCGCCTTGTACGCCCGTGCCAAGGCGACCGCGTCGTCGGGCGTATTGCCGTGCGGCATCCAGTCGTGGGCCGAGATGCGGATCGACATCGGCTTGGTGTCCGGCCAAGCCGCGCGGCATGCATCAAACACTTCGAGCGGATAACGCAACCGGTTTTCGAGTCCGCCACCATATTCGTCGGTGCGCCGGTTGGTCACCGGCGAGAGAAAGCTCGCCAGCAGATAACCGTGGGCGCCGTGGAGCTCGACCATGTCGAAGTCGCATCGAGCGGCGCGCTCCACCGCAGCGACGAACTCCTGAATTATCCGGTCCATGTCGGCGCGGGTCATCTCCCGCGGTACCTGCGAATGCGGCAGGTAGGGTAGCGGCGATGCTGAAACGATCTCCCATGCACCGTTCTCGAGCGGCTGATCGATCCCTTCCCAGGCCACCTTGGTTGCGCCCTTGCGGCCGGCATGGCCGATCTGCATGCAGAGCTTGGCCCGGGAATGGCCGCGAACGAATTCGACAAGACGCCGCCAAGCCGCTTCCTGGTCGTCGCTCCAGATGCCGGCACAGCCCGGCGTGATGCGGGCGTCCGGCGCGATGCACGCCATTTCGGTAAACACCAGGGCAGCACCACCCACGGCTCGGCTGGCGAGGTGGACGTAGTGCCATTCGGTCGGCATGCCGTCGTCGGCGCAATATTGGCACATCGGCGAGACGACGACGCGGTTGTCGAGCTGCATGTTGCGCAGCTGAAATGGCGCAAACATCGGCGGCAGCGGCTTCTCCCGCAGCGCCGGTGCTGCGAAGCTGTCGGCCGCGTCGTTCGAAAACCAGCGATCCATGTCGGTTACGAAGCCCGCATCCCTGATCCGTAAATTGTCGTAGGTAATCGCCTTCGACCGCGACATCAGGCTGAACGCGAATTGCATCGGTGCCATGTGCCAGTAGCGCTCGACATGCTCAAACCAGGAGAGCGACACCTCGGCGGCGTGCTGGAGGCGCCCGACCTCGTCGTGACGGTTGGCGTCATAGCCGGCAAGCGCCGCTGCGACGGTATCGTGGGCGCGAAACTCCTCGTAGAGCGCGATCGCGTCTTCCATCGCCAGCTTGGTTCCCGAACCGATCGAAAAGTGGGCGGTGTGCGCCGCATCTCCCATGATCACCATGTTGTCGTGGACAAAGCTCCTGCAACGAATGGTCGGGAAGTTGCGCCACAGCGACTTGTTGGTGACGATCTCGCTGCCATCCAGCAGGTCGGCATAGAGATCTCGGGTAAAGGCCACCGTGTCTTCTTCGGTGGCATCGTCGAGGCCCGCATTGCGCCATGCTTCGTCGGTTGTCTCGACGATCCAGGTCGTCATGTCGCCGTCATATTGATAAGCGTGGAGGTTCCAGATGCCGTGGTTGTTCTGACGAAAATCGAAAGTGAATGCCTGGAGCGATTTGGTTGCTCCCAACCACACGAATTTGTTCGGTCGCCAGTCGTAACTCGGTTGAAACGACTCCGCGTAAGCCTCACGGATCCAGCTGTTGATTCCGTTGCAGGCGATGATGAGATCGGCGTCGGCGAGCTGCTCGAGTGAGGTGATGTCGGTCTGAAAATGCATCTCGACGCCGAGCTCGCGGCAGCGATCCTGCAACAGGAGCAGCAGCGTCTTGCGCGACATGCCGCAGAAGTCGTTTCCGCCACATCTGATGACGCCACCCTTGTAGTGAATGTCGATGTCATCCCAATAGGCGAAGTTTTCGCGAATGCGGTCGAACGATTCGTCGTCGTAGTCGCGAAAATGCCCCAGTGTCGTTGCCGAAAAGACCACTCCGAAGCCGAACGTGTCGTCAGGACGATTGAGTTCGTAGATCGTAATCTCGTGATCGGGATTGTGTTTTTTCATCAGCACGGAGAAGTACAGACCGGCCGGTCCTCCACCGATTATCTCGATTTTCATTGAACTCTCCTCCGAGTGGTAACGACCGATCATTCATAGCGTGCGGGTTCGCTGCGACACAATGATGGTCACACGCCGGCAGCTCCCGCACCGCTCACCTGATCGCGATATGGACGCCGCCGCGCTAACGTCGATCAAGCGACAATCACCGCCGCACCCGGCGGCGTCCCCTTGGCGGAGGCCGTCGCTCCGCTGTTCACCGCGTTGATTGCCGCCCATTGGCGCAGGGATGCCGTGACGGCGACGGGGGCGGTATAGTCCGATCGAACATCCATGGTGTAATTCGCTTGCGTGCCCGTATTCCTTCTGACCCGGCGTCTATTCGCGACCAACCGTGGCAGCTGGCGCGCGACCTCTCTCCAATAAAGGAACCTGTGGGAAATGGGGGCTTTCAAGGAAGCGCATGGCGGCGTTTTGGTTGACTTGTATCTTGGCGGAGCAGCGGCCGAGGAAGAAAGGCAAAAGGCGCGCGACTACCGATCATGGGACCTGACGGAGCGGCAGCTGTGCGACGTCGAGATGCTGCTCAATGGCACATTCTCACCGCTTGAGGGCTTCCTGACGCTCGCCGACTACGACAGCGTGGTCGACAAGATGCGTTTGTCGTTGGGTGTAATCTGGCCGATGCCGATCACGCTGGATGTGGCTCGCGACTTTGCCGAGCAGATCAGCGAAGGTGAGACGATCGCCTTGCGCGACCGCGAGGGCGTATTGGTCGCAACGCTGCGAGTCGGAGAAATCTGGGAGCCCGACAAGGCGCGCGAGGCTGCCGGCGTCTTCGGCAGCGACGATGCCGCCCATCCCGGCGTCGATTTCCTGATCAACCGCGCCCATCCCGTTTACGTCGGCGGCAAACTACGCGGCGTCGAGCCGCTCACCCGCTACGACTTCAAGCTGCTGCATGCTTCGCCGCGCGAGCTCCGCGAGCGCTTTGGTAAGCTCGGATGGCGCAAAGTGGTCGCCTTCCACACCCGCAACCCGATGCATCGTGCCGATTACGAACTCACCTCCCGCGCGGCTCGCGACCAGGAAGCCAATTTGCTCATTCACCCCGTCGTCGGCCCGACCGGGCCCGGCGACGTCGACCACTATATGAGGGTGCGTTGCTACGAGCATCTGCTGCGCTACTATCCCGAGCAAACCACCACCCTCAGCCTGTTAAATCTGGCGATGCGCATGGCCGGACCGCGCGAGGGGGTGTGGCACGGCATCGTTCGCAAGAATTTTGGCTGCACCCATTTCATCGTCGGCCGCGACCACGCCGGCCCCGGCAACCGTCCGGACGGCAAGCCCTTCTATGACCCCGATGAGGCGCGTGAGCTGTTCAGCGAACACGAAAAGGAAATCGATATCTCGATGGTGCCGTTCCAGGAGATGGTTTACGTCGCGCATCGCGCCCAGTACCTGCCGCTCGACGAAACCACCAAGGACATGAAGGCGGTCGACATCTCCGATACCGAGTTTCGCCGCCGGCTGGAGGAAGGGCTGGAGATTCCCGAGTGGTTCTCGTTCCCGGATGTGATCGAGGAACTGCGCAAGGTGTACCCGCCGCGCCACAAGCAGGGCGTGACGATTTTCTTTACCGGCTTGTCAAGTGCCGGCAAGTCGACCATCGCCAACGCGTTGCTCGTCAAACTGATGGAGCACGGCGATCGCCGCATCACGTTCCTGGATGGCGATCTTGCGCGCAAGAATCTGTCGAGCGAGCTCGGCTTTTCGAAGGAGCACCGCGACCTCAACATTCTTCGTATCGGCTATGTCGCCGCCGAGATCACCAAGCACGGCGGTATCGCGATCTGCGCGCTGATCGCTCCCTATGCGGCGGCCCGCCGTCAGGTTCGGTCAATGATCGAAGCGGTTGGCGGCTTCATGGAAATCCATGTCGCTACTTCGCTTGAGGTTTGTGAGCGGCGCGATCGCAAGGGTCTGTACGTCAAAGCGCGAGCCGGCATGATCACGGGCGTGACGGGTATCGACGACCCTTACGAGATGCCTGAGAACCCCGAAATGGTGATCGACACTGAAGCGCTATCGCCGGACCTTGCCGCGCAGCGGGTGCTGGTCAAGATGAAAAGCATGGGTTTCATCCGCTAGCCGACGCGGAATCGCGTCGAGTTGGACCCGGCGTTTCGCATCTCAACGTGGCGGACGTCGCACCGTCGCCAACGCCGGCCTTCCCAACCGCTGGTTACAGCCGTGATCCGTGTGATACCAATCGCAAGACCGGCGCAATGCCGCGGACCGCACCGGAGCGACGAATGGCAACCACGCGGATACCCTCTACCCGATTGCGGTCGCGGATCACGACCGACGGCATCGAGCGGACCACCCACCGCGCGTTCCTGCGTGCGACCGGATTGGACGACGCGGCGATCGCCAAACCTTTCATTGGCGTCGTCACCACCGCCGGTGAGGTAACGCCCTGCTCGATGACCCTGGGGCCGCAGGCGGAAGCGGCGAAATCAGGCGTCGTCGAAGCCGGTGGCACGCCGCGAGAATTCACGACGATCTCGGTATCGGACGGTATCGCGCAAAACCACCAGGGGATGAAGTTCAGCTTGATTTCGCGCGAGGTCATCGCCGACAGCATCGAGCTGGTGGTCCGCGCCCATGCCTATGACGGGCTGGTCGGGTTCGGCGGTTGCGACAAGACGCTGCCGGGAATCATGATGGCCATGGTTCGCTGCAACGTTCCGTCGGTGTTCATGTATGGCGGCGCGGCGCTGCCGGGCTCGTGGCGCGGCCGCGACGTCACTGTGCTCGATGCCTATGAGGGCATCGGCGCGGTGCTTGCCGGCCAGATGACCGAGGCTGAGCTCGAGGAACTCGAACGCGCATGTTTGCCGACGATCGGCTCCTGTGCCGGTCAGTTCACCGCCAACACGATGGCCATGGTGTCGGAGGCTCTCGGCCTGGCATTGCCGGGTTCGGCCATGATCCCCGGGGTTTACGAGGAGCGGCTGGCGGTGGCACGCCGATCGGGCGAAGTCGTGATGCGTATCCTCGAGGACCGCGGACCCCTGCCGCGCGACATCGTCACGCGAGAGAGTCTGGAGAACGCCTGCGCCGTCGTTGCCGCGACCGGCGGATCCACCAATGCCGGCTTGCATCTGCCCGCGATCGCTCACGAAGCCGGCATTCGTTTCACCCTCGACGATGCCGCCGCAGTGTTCGAGCGCACGCCGGTTGTCGCCGACCTCAAGCCCGGCGGCCGTTTCAACGCCACAGACGTTTACCGGATTGGCGGGGCCGGAGTGATTCTGAAAGCACTGCTCGAGGGCGGGCTGCTGCACGGCGATTGCCCGACCGTGGCCGGTTCGACACTGGCCGAGAGCCTGGCCGAGGCCCGCGAACCCGACGGCGAAGTCGTCCGCTCGACAGACGACGCTTTGCTGCCGAGCGGCGGCGTGGTCGTACTGAAGGGCAATCTGTGCCCCGACGGTGCGTTGCTGAAGGTCGCCGGCCTGCGCAAGCTCGTGCACGAAGGGCCGGCGCTGATTTTCGAGAATGAAGAGGCGTGCGTCGAAGTGGTCCGCAGCGGGTCCTACGCCCGCGGTAGCGTCATCGTCATTCGCAATGAAGGGCCGCGCGGAGGTCCCGGCATGCGCGAGATGCTCGGAGTCACCGCGCTGATCTACGGCCAGGGCCGGGGCGAGGAGGTCGCCCTGTTGACCGATGGGCGCTTCTCGGGCGCGACGCGCGGGATGTGCATCGGCTATGCCAGTCCGGAAGCCGCCGTCGGCGGGCCGATCGCGCTGGTCGAGAATGGCGACATCGTGCGCATCGACGCCGCCGCGTGCACGATCGACGTCAAACTGTCGGCGCAAGAGCTGGCCGCGCGCCGATCGCGGTGGCAGCCGCCGGACCAGGCGCATCTCGCCGGCGCGCTGCAGAAATACGCCGCTGCGGTCGGGCCGGCCAATCTCGGCGCGGTAACCCACGCCGGGCAAGTCGAATGGATACCCGGGATCTGATCATGAGCGACCAACCTGCACTGGGTTTCATCGGTCTCGGCGTCATGGGAACGCCGATGACCGGACGACTTCTCGACGCCGGCTACGACGTATCGGTCTGGAACCGGACTCCGGACAAGACAAGGTTTGTGGTCGAGCGCGGTGCCGTCGCCCTGGGCTCTCCCGCCGAGGTGGCCCGGGCCAGCGATATCGTCATGCTGTGCGTAACCGATACGGCCGCGGTCGACGAGGTCGCGCTCGGCGAGGATGGCCTTCGCGCGGGAGCCGACCGGGGAACCATCATCGTCGATTTTTCGAGTATCGACCCGGTTGAAACGCGACGCATCGCCGCTACCCTGCGCGAGAGTTGTGGCAGCGGTTGGGTCGACGCGCCGGTATCGGGCGGCGTGCCGGCAGCGAAGCAGGGCTCGCTGGTGGTTATGGCCGGCGGTGCAGCGGACGATATCGAACCGATACGGCCGGTCGTCGCCCACCTGGCACAACGGCTAACCCATATGGGACCGTCCGGCGCCGGTCAGATCACCAAGGTGTGCAATCAGATGATTGTCGGCTGCACGATCGCAACGGTCGCTGAAGCGCTGAAATTGGCGGCCGACAACGGCGTCGAGGCCGGTAAGCTGCCGCAATGCCTGGCCGGTGGCTTTGCCGATTCGACAATCCTGCAAAACCACGCCCGGCGCATGGCCGAGGGCGATTTGTCGCCGCAAGGACATGCGACAACCATGCTCAAAGACATGGACATCGCCTGCGCAACAGCTCAGAGGTCGGGCACGGTCGCGCCGATGACCGCCCTCGCCACTCAGCTCTACCGCCTGCTCGTGGCCCAGGGCCATGGCCGACTCGACCAGGTCGGGTTGATGCGGCTCTACGCCGACGGGCCGGTCTAAGCAACCGCCGGCCGCAGCAAGGAGCGTCGCAAACGGGTTATGGGCAATACCGGCCAGGATCACCTCGAAGCTCTCCTCACCTACTCCTTGCGTGGTGACGAGCAGCCGGTGGCGGCTACGGCGACGCCGGGAACCCCGACGTTCTATCCGAAGGGAGAGATCGAAGAACATGCGGTCGCGATTCACGACGCGCGCCCGCTCGGTCACGATCTTTCGCTCGACGAACACGGGTTCGTGCTCATGCAACACGAAACCCGGGTGCAGGACTTTCACGACGCAGCGGAACGGAAGCGCATCTACGATCCGGAGATCGGGCAACTCGTCGCATCATTGGTCGGCGCGACCCGCTTGCTCATCTTCGATCACACGCTGCGCCATGGCGACGAGGCGGTGCAGCGGACCCTTCGGTTGCGTGAGCCGGTCAAAGTCATCCACAACGACTACACGGAGTGGTCCGGACCGGAGCGGGTCCGCGACCTGTTGCCGGACGAAGCCAAGGCTCTTCTTGAGCATCGATTTGCCATCGTCCAGGTATGGCGGCCTATTCAGCCGGTCGTTTTGCAAGATCCCTTGGCGATCTGCGACGCGCGAACGATCGCCACACAGGACCTGATTGCGACCGAGCGCCGTCACCCCAATCGAATAGGGGAGATCTACCACCTCGCCTACAGCCCGGCGCATCGCTGGTACTACGTCCCCCGCATGCGACGCGACGAGGCGATCGTGTTCAAGACCTACGATTCGGCGACCGACGGCCGCGCGCGCTTTACCGCGCACGCCGCGTTCGATGACCCGGCGACACCGCCCAACGCACCACCCCGCGAAAGCATCGAGGTGCGAGCTCTGGTGTTTTTCGACGGCCAATAAACGCGATTGGCGTCGTTTCTTTGCCGGTCTGCAACAATGTGGTCGGAAATGCCATAGTGAGCCAGGCGCCGTGCTTCGCAACAGGCGAGCGAAGCGGGGAACGGCCGCGGCGGCCCCTCCTCCGCCCGTGAGGTCCCGCTTTACTGTTTGGTGAACAGCTTCATCAGCTTGGGGCCGTGCTCGGGACTGCGCTCCAGCACCTCGGCCCAACCTTCCTTACGCGCGGCCGCCAGCCATTTTTCGCGATCGGCACCTGTGAACTCGATCACCTTCAATCCCTTGCCGGCGATCCACTCGTTTTGTTTTTTGGTGCCGCCTGGAAGACCGGGTTGTCGCTTTCGCTGCGACTTTCGTATTTGAGGCCGACCTCGGTGAGAAGATCCTGCTGCGCTTTCGAGAGGCCGTTCCACTTCCCAAGGTTGACCAGCGTGTGCAGCGCCGCGTTGTAGAAGCCGGTCTCGACCCGATACTGGGTCACTTCAACCCGGGAGTTGACCCAGCCCAGCGCCGGCCAGCCATAGCCCTGCACGGTGCCGTTCTCCATATAGATATAGACTTGGGCGATGTTGGAGGTCTGAACCGTCGCCCCGAGCGATTTGAAGAATGCCGTATAGAACGGTGCGACACGAGGGTGCAGACCGGTCAGGTCGTGGCCTGCTCAGGTGCGCGGGGCGCGGATCCCACCGCACGTCCATGCGTTCGTATCGTGATCTCGACTAAGCGGAATCGCGACGGTCCGCGGTACTTTGCGGTGTATTCTACGCGGCGGGTTTCATGACCGACACGACCGACACCGTCATCATTCTCGATCTGCTGGTCGGCATCTTCGTCGTCATCATTGTCCTGTTGCGCACCGCCTTCGAGCGAATCGCCGTGCCACCGCTGGTCGGCTATCTCATCCTCGGCTTGGTCATCGGCCTGATCAATGGAGGTTATGAGATTATTTCGCCGTCCGCGCGCGCGGTGTTCGAGTTTCTCGGTAGCGTCGGGCTCATCATATTGCTGTTCCGCGTTGGTCTGGAAAGCAACCTTCACGAACTCTTCGAAAAGTTGCCCCGTGCGATCCCTATCTGGATCGGCAACGTCGTGGTCAGCGGCGTTCCCGCTTTCATCGTCTCGCGTGCGCTGCTCGATCTTTCTCTGGTGCCGAGCCTGTTCATCGCAGTCGCCCTTACCGCGACCAGCATTGCCGTTTCGGTGGAGATGTGGCGCGACGCCGGTGCTCTGCGGTCGGCCAACGGAGAAACCCTGATCGACGTCGCCGAGCTCGATGATTTGTCGGGGGTCGCCTTGATGGCGGTGCTGGTTGCCCTGGCGCCGGCGCTCCACTTCGGCGGCAACGGAACGGCAACTCAAATCATCGCCCCGACTGCCGCGTGGCTGGCGTTGAAAGCGCTGATGCTCGGCGTGATCTGCGTGGTCATCGCACGCTACGGCGAAGTCCATCTGTCGTCCTGGTTGTCGCGAACCGCCGCCCCCAACTCGATTCTTATCGTCATCGCGATCGGCATCATCATTGCAGCGACCGCGGCGTTATTGGGATTTACGCTGGCGATCGGAGCCCTGTTCGCCGGGTTGATCTTCAGTCGGGATCCACGCGTCGTGCGTATGGAAACATCGTTTGAGCCGTTGCACGCTCTCTTCACGCCTTTTTTCTTCATCGGCATCGGCCTCGGGGTCGACGCGGCGGCGATCGTACCCGGCGTGGCCGTCGGTCTCGTGCTACTCGCGGTCGCCGTCATCGGCAAGATCGTCGGCGCCGGCGTGCCGGCACTGCTGACGACCGGGGCGACGGGCGCGGCGATGATAGGAGTCAGTATGGTTCCCCGCGCGGAGATCGCCATGATCGTCGTGCAGCAGGGTCACGCGCTGGGCGAGTGGGCGGTACCGTCGGATGTCTATGCCGCGATCGCTTTCGTTTCTATTGTCACCTGCGTCGCTGCGCCGCTGGCGCTGCGCGCGATGTTGCGGCGTTGGCCGCAGAGCAGCCCGGATTAGGGCCGGACCGTGGCGCGGCCGCTTCGTGCCCGCTAGTGGCTGAGCAGCGTTGGCACCGTCATGTGATGCATGACGTGGCGCGTCGCGCCGCCGAGTACGAATTCCCGGAAGCGGGTGTGGCCATAGGCGCCCATCACCAGCAAGTCGGCCGAATTGTCGTAGACCGCACCGAGAATGGCATCGCCGATGTCGATATCGGTAGCGACGGTATGCTTGGCGTCGGTCGTGATGCCGTGCCGTGCGAGATGGGTCGCGATCTCGGCGCCGGGGATATGGTCATGATCGGGATTGACGCAGTAGACGATCACCTGATCGGCGGCCTCGAGGATTGGCAACGCATCGCGGACCGCGCGACTGCTCTCGCGGCTGCCGTTCCACGCCACCATAACCCGCTTGCCGATACTGTCGAAGGAACCGGCATAGGGCACGGCCAGCGTCGGCGTTCCCGACGCCATCACGACCTCCTCGGCGAGGTTATAGGCGCGTCCGTCCCCCCCGGCATCGGGATCGGTTTGGCTCACGACCACGAGGTCGGCATAGCGCGCCTGCAGAGCCAGCATCGTGTGGCTCTTTTCCTCTTCCATGCGCCATTCGTGGGAGAGCTCGGCGTTTCCCGCCCGCTGCTCGAACTCGGCGCGAAGACCGACCGCCGCTTCGCCCGCAGACTCCCCATGGCGGCGCATGATCTCCTGCGCGACATAGGCCTCGCCATACGCGTAGGTCATCGCCGGCCCGGGGTAGGCAAACAAGCCGATGAGGTGGGCCGAGTGCTGTTGCGCAAGGCTGATTGCCAGGTCGGCGCGCGCAGAATTACGGCCATCGCGATCGATGTGCAGCAAGATATTCTTGATCGTCATCGTCGAACTCCTTCGCTCCGGTTTGCGTGAAGTCGTCTAAGCCGCCTCGACGACGCGGAACGGCAATGTCCGTCCGGTTCGCGGATCGAGGGGTACTCGCAGGTTTTGAGGGGTGCTCGCCGGGTTTGAAGACAGGGGTTTCGAGGTGAAAAAGTGCTCGTCGTCCTCCTCACCGGGACGGTAGGAAAATGCCCAGCTGCGATGGCGCGTGTGGCGGTGCTCGCCTTCGCGATCGTCCCCACCGGCCCGGAACCGGCGCACGCGGCAGTCGCGCCTGACCCTTGCCAAGTGTCGACGTCGATATGTCCGTCCGGAGTCAGCGGCAGCGTAAACTCGGGGCCCCGCGCGTCGCTGCCTTCACGAAAATCGGGGGTTCGCGCCAGCTCGAGTCGAACGCGCTTCGACATGGGCAACTCCCGGGTGCTCTCAAGCGCCATTTTTACTCCATCGGCGCCATGGTCGCCTTAATTCAAATCAACCGTTTGCAAGAAGCTTGGCCATTGCCGCGACGAAATCAAGAGGGCGGCACCTTTTGAGGCGCCGCCCTACGCGGCCTTACCGACGGGGATCTTCCTCGCGGCCGCTTTGGTCGACTTCTTCTTGGCGATCGTAATTCGCAAGACGCCCCTGTCAAAATCGGGGATATCTGTTGATCGTCGATCTCCGGCGGTAGCTGAAAGGTGCACCGGAACGCGCCGTAACTGCGTTCGAGACGATAGTGGTTCTTCTTCCTATCTTCCTCCTTGGTTGCCGATTTCTTCTCACCCCTGACGGTGAGTACGCTGTCATCGAGGGTGACCTCGACGTCGTTTTCGTGGAGCCCGGCAGCGCCGCGGTTACCTCGACGGGACATCCCCGACGCGGTCCGCCGTGTGATGCACCGGTTCGATCTTCAGTGCCGGGCCGGCGGACTATGCCGGCTCGCCCGCGTGGGGTAAGTCTTTCTTCTCGGCACAGTCTCCCGGGGGAAGCAGCATGAAGTTTGGAATCGGGCAGGCCGTCACGCGGGTCGAAGATCGACGTTTCGTCACCGGCACCGGTCAGTACAGCGACGACCTCCAGCTACCCGGCCAGCGCTACGCCTTTTTCCTGCGCTCGCCCTTCGCGCACGCCCGGATAATCCGCATCGATACCGCGGCGGCAAAAGCGGCCACGGACGTGGTGGCGGTCGTCACCGCGGCCGACTGCGACGACGAACTCGGTGACCTCCCCTGCCTGGTGTCGATGTTGATGCCGCTGACCAGGGCCGACGGTGCGCCCATGTTCGAACCCCCGCACCGGGCACTGGCCAGTCGGCGCGTCCGGCACGTGGGCGAAGCTATCGCGATGGTGATCGCCGACAGCGCCGCGGCGGCTCGTGATGCCGCCGAGCTGATCACGGTCGACTACGAGGAGTTGCCGGCCGTAATATCGGTGCGGGCAGCCGGGGCCATGGATGCGCCCGCGGTGTGGGACGAATGTCCCGACAACATCAGCTTCGACTTTGCCGCCGGTGACCGCGAGGCGGTCGACGCCGCATTCGCTCAGGCCGACCATGTCGTCGAGCTCGACTATGATGTCAATCGCGTGGCAGCCAATCCGATGGAACCCCGCGCGGCGCTGGCCGACTATGACGCCCGCGAAGACCAGCTGACACTGTGGGTCGGCAACCAGTCGCCGCACGATCTGCGTCGCTTCCTTGCCGAATTCGCCCTGGGTATCCCGCAAACCGGGCTGAGGGTGATCAGCCCCGATCTCGGCGGCGGCTTCGGCGTGCGTAGCAGCGTCTATCCCGAGCTGGTGATGATCCTGTGGGCCGCGCGCCGGCTCAAATGCCCGATCAAGTGGACGGCCGACCGCAGCGAGTGCTTCGTGTGCGAACACCAGGCGCGCGACAACGCCTGGGACGTCGCCCTCGCCCTCGACGCCGACGGTACGTTCCTGGCCTTGAAGGTCGACTCCCACGCCACGGTCGGCGCTTATCTCGGCCTGTTCGGCCCGCTCCCGTCGTTCTTCAACATCGGCGGCATCGCCGGGCCCTACCGCACCCCGGCCATCGCCGCCACCGTGCGCGCGGTGTTCACCAACACGCCGCCGATCTCGCCCTATCGCGGCGCCGGCCGTCCCGAGGCGAGTTTTGTCATCGAAACGGTGATCGATCTCGCCGCCGCGCGCCTCGGCATCGACCGGGTCGAATTGCGGCGGCGCAACTTGATCGCGCCCGACGCGCTGCCGTTCCAGACCGGCCTGACCCTCAAGTATGACAGCGGCCGCTTCGAAGAAACCATGGACAAAGCGCTGGCCGCAGCCGATCTCTCCGGCTTCGCCGAGCGGCGGCGCGACAGCGCGTCGCGCGGGCTCTTGCGCGGCCTCGGTATCGCCAATTCGATCGAGCAAGCGGCCGGCGGTTTCGAGGAGTATGCCGGGATTCGCTTTAGTGAGGACGGCTCGGCAACGGTGTTGATGGGCACTTCGTCGCACGGGCAGGGCCACGAAACGGTGTTCCGACAAATCGTTTCCGAGCGGCTCGGCCTGCCGTTCGAGCGGATCCGCCTGGTGCAAAGCGATACCGACAAGGTGCCCTACGGTCACGGCACCTTCGGCTCGCGCTCGTCCGGCGCCGGCGGTGGCGCGCTGATGCAGGCCGCGGACCGGATCATCGACAAGGGCAAGGCGATCGCCGCCCATCAGCTCGAGGTCGCCGCCGAGGACATCGAATTCGCCGACGGCACCTTTGCGGTCGCCGGCACCGACCGCGCAGTCTCGCTCGAGAAGGTGGTGCAGCTCGCCTTCAGCTGGCGCGCCCTGCCGCCCGACCTCGAGCCCGGGCTGGCGGCGAACGGCGTGTTCAAGCCGCCGGCCCCGACCTTTCCCAACGGCACCCATGTCTGCGAGGTCGAGATCGATCCCGAAACCGGCCGCACCGCGCTGATTCGCTACACCGTTTGCGACGACGTCGGCACGGTGCTCAACCCGCTGCTGCTCAAGGGCCAGATCCATGGCGGCATCGGCCAGGGCGCGGGGCAGATCCTGATGGAAGACGTCGCCTGGGACGCGGACAGTGGACAGCTGCTGTCGGGCTCGTTTATGGACTACGCGATGCCGCGGGCCGAGGACTTCCCGGCCTTCGCCGTCGATTCCAATCCGGTACCGACCAAGGTCAACGTGCTCGGGGTCAAAGGCGCGGGCGAGGCCGGCGCGGTCGGCGCCATGCCCTGCGTCGCCAACGCTATCGTCGACGCGCTGCGCCCGCTCGGCGTGCACGAAATCAGCATGCCGGCGACGCCCGAGCGGGTCTGGCGGGCGATCGGGAAAACGCGCGGCGCGCACCCCTGATCGCGCGCCCAGGGCGGGCGGACGCCCAGCTATCCCAATAGGTGGTGTCCGCGGTTTGGTAGCACCGCGTCGGACCGAAACGGCCGCGCCGATGGCCTCGGCGGGCCCGGCGAACATGGCGTTGACGAGGTTCATGACGCTCGGATGCGGAGGGGCCAGAACCGAACCGATACCGAGCGTACGCACTGCCGACAGCAGGTTCTGCAGCGCCGGGAACACCGAGTGCGCCGGCGTGCCGCCGGTGGCGAAAGCGAGGATGCCGACCGAGGCAAGGCGCGTTTCCTCGGCCGGCAGCACGGCCATGCGAAACGGCAAATCCGCGGCGATGTCGCGGCCGGGCGCCCAGCCGAACTCGTCCTTGCGCCTGGCCCACCCGGCTTCGCGGTAGAGCGCGCCGAATTCGCCTATTCGCCGACGGCCGCGTACGACCAGGAAACGCGCGCCCTGGGTGGTGGCGCCGTTGGCCGCCTTGGAGGCGGCGTCGAGCACGATCTTGAGCTGAGCGTCGCCGATGGGGGCGGCCGTCGAGCCGGCGAATCGCACGCTGCGCAAACACCGCCTCGACGACCGCATGCTCGGCTCGACGCGGCGATCGAGTCGAATCGTCTCTTTCATGCGCACGCGCCGTCGCGGGCGCAGGATTCGGCGACCGACTTCGGTGATCCACGCCGGTTCGAGTGCGGCTCGCGCCGCCGTCGAGGCCAAACCTCCCGCTCTGTGTTATCCTGGTTGCAACAAACCGAAAGGGAGGGACTCATGGGAATCCGCTCGGCCGCACTCTTCATTGCGCTCGCGCTGTTCGGGTCGATCGCGGTCGCCGGCACCGCCCGGGCCGGCGCCTGCGATGCCGCCCCGGAAGAGTCCGAAGTCAAGATGCTGGGCGACTGGCTGCCGTGGGCGGCCCAAGCCCCGTTCATCGCCGCCAAGGCGGAAGGTTACTACCGGGCCGAGGGGCTTGATTTCGAGCTCATCCCGCCTGCCAATCCGGCCGACACGATCAAGCTGGTTGCCGGCCAATCGGTCAACTTTACGATGACCTACGTGCCCGACATCATGCAGGCGCGCGAGGCCGGCATCCCGATCATCAGCGTCGCCGCGCTGCTGCGGCCACTCTCGACCGGGTTGGAGGTTCGCGGCGACTCGGGCATCATGACCCCGGCCGACCTCGAGGGTAAAACCCTCGCCGTCAACTCGATCCCCTCGGCGCTGGCGGAGATGCGCACCGTGCTGGCGTCGGCGGGCCTGACCGAAAACGACGTCAAGGTCATCGATCCGGGCTTCGCCGGCACCACCTTGCTGCTGGAAAACAAGGTCGACGCCCTGTGGGGTCTCAGCATCGCCGACCCCTACATTCTCAACCCCGTTTTGGCCGAACAGGGCAAGCCGCCGATTCGCTTCTTCGCCAACAAGGACTACGGCGTACCGAACTACTATTTCATGGTTATCGGCGGCAGCGAGGAATGGACCAGGAACAACGCCGCCGCCACCTGCCGTTATCTCCGCGCCAGCCGTAAGGGCCTCGAGAGCTGGTTGGCCGATCCGGGCAAATATCTCAAGGCGATTTCCGAGGCCAACGACCTCTACAGCCACCAGCAGCACACCGCCATGGCCGGCGGGGTGCGCTCGAGCTGGAAAGACCCGGACGGTACGGTGTTCCGGCAGGAACTCGCGGTGTGGGAAAAGGCACAAAACTGGGCCTTGGGCCAGAAGCTGCTCACCGCGAAGGGCGACGCGCGCGAGTTCTTCTCAAACGCGTACCTGCCCTGATACCGGCGCCGCCGGGGTCGCGGCGGACGCGGTCTCGGGACCAGGCTCGCATGGGCTCGGCATGAAGGCTCCCACCAAGTTCGGGGTCGGCCAGCCGGTTCCGCGCAAGGAGGACGGCCGCCTGGTCACCGGACGCGGCGCCTACACCGGCGACCTCGACCTGCCCGGCCAGCACTGTGGGGCGGTCGTGCGCTCGCCGCACGCCCACGCCGAGCTCGGCGCTATCGACGCCGGCGCCGCTTTGGCGGTGCCCGGCGTTGTTGCGGTGCTGACCGGCGACGATGTCGCGGTTGATGGGCTCGGCCACCTGCCCTGCCTCGCCGACACCTTCGACCCGAGCGGCAACATGCGTCCCTATATCCTCGGGCCCGATCCCAAGATGCCGCCGCGGCCGATCCTGGCGCAGCAGCGCGTGCGGTTCGTCGGCGACGCGGTCGCGTTCGTGGTCGCCGAGACCTACGCTCAGGCACGCGACGCCGCCGACATGGTCGACGTCGCCTACACACCGCTGCCCCCGGTTATCGGCACCGGGCACGCCGCCGCCGCCGGCATGCCGAGGATCTGGGAGGAATGGCCCGGCAACCTCGCCTTCACCTTCGAGAGCGGCGACAAGGCTGCAACCGAGGCCGCCTTCGCCAGCGCGGACCGCGTGGTAGCGATCGACCTCGTCAACAACCGCGTCGTCGCCAACTCGATGGAGCCGCGCGTCGCCATCGGCGAGGTCGAGGGCGACGTGCTGCGCCTCCATGTCGGATGCCAGGGCCCGCACAATCTCCGCAACATGCTCGCCGATTCGATCTTCGGCCTGCCGCCCGAGCGGGTCGATGTGGTGTCGCACGAGGTCGGCGGCGGCTTCGGCATGAAGTACATGCTCTACGGCGAGTACGCCTTGGTGATGTGGGCCGCCCGGCGCCTGGGTTGCCCCGTGAAGTGGGTCAGCGAGCGCCGCGAGGCCTTCCTGAGCGACGCGCAGGGCCGCGACCACCTTACCCGCATGGAGCTCGCGCTCGACGCCGACCATCGTTTTCTCGCGTTGCGTTCCACGACGACCGCCAATATGGGCGCCTACTATTCCAACCTCGGTCCGGCGGTGCCGACCATCGAGGGCGAGCACATCCTCAGCTCGGTCTACAAGGTCGGCGCAGTCCACAACACCGTGCGCGGCGTCTTCACCAACACGGTGCCGACCGATGCCTATCGCGGCGCCGGCCGGCCCGAGCTCAACTACCGCGTCGAACGCGTGATCGACGCGGCGGCGCGCGAGCTGGGCATCGATCCGGGCGCGCTCAGGCGAAGGAATTTCATCGCCGCCGCCGATTTCCCGTACGCCAATGCTTGCGGGGAAATCATCGACAGCGGTGATTTCGCGGGCAATACCGACGCAGCGATGCGGCTGGCCGATTGGCGGGGCATCGACCGCCGCCGCGCCGAAGCCGACGCCCATGGTCATCTGCGCGGCATCGGCATGGCTTACTATGTCGACGAGGTCGCCGGCCCGATGCTGGGCGGCGAAGAGGCGGTGGTCCGCGTCGAAGACGATCGCACCCTGCTCGCGATCGTCGGCACGGTCGCCACCGGTCAGGGCCACGAGACCGCGTTCGCGCAGATCCTGAGCCAGCATCTCGGCTTACCGTTCGACGCCATCATCCTCAAGCAAGGCGACCTCGAGTATATCCCCGCCAGCACCGGTCAGGGCGGCTCGCGCACGGTGCTGATCTGCGGCCTGGCGCTGCAGGCGGCGGCCGACAATTTGGTCGAGAACGGCAAGGCGGCGGCCGCCGATCTGCTCGAAGCCGCCCTCGCCGACATCGAGTTCACCGACGGTCACTACCGGGTCGCCGGCACCGATCGCGCCATCGACCTGTTCGACGTCGCCGCGGCGATAGCCGAGGGGCGCGCAGGCCCGGCCCAGAGCCTGTTCGGCCGCGGCGAGTTCTTTCCCAGCGCCACCACCTTCCCCAATGGCTGCCATATCTGCGAGGTCGACATCGCCCGCGGTACCGGCGCCGTGGTGATCGCGAATTACGTGGTCGTCGACGATTTCGGCCGGGTCATCAATCCGCTGCTGCTGGCCGGCCAGATCCATGGTGGCATCGCGCAGGGCGCCGGACAGGCGCTGATCGAGCACACGGTCTATGGCGACGACGGCCAGCTTCTGAGCGCGACCTTCATGGACTATGGCCTGCCCCGCGCCAGCGACCTGCCGAGCTTCAAGACCAGCTACCGCGAGATCCTCTGCACCACGAACCCGCTCGGAATGAAGGGCGCCGGCGAGGCCGGCACCATCGGCGCGCCACCGGCGGTGGTCAACGCCATCATCGACGCGCTGGCCCCGCTCGGCATCACCCAGTTCGACATGCCGGCAACGCCCTATCGGGTGTGGCGAGCGATGCGGTCGGCGAACGCCCGGTAACGCCGACCGGGTCGGTCAAGCAACAGCCTTGTTGGCTGGACGTTCGCCGGGCTACAGCGCCATGCGATCGAGGTAGTAGTTGAGCAGGTTGTGGATCGGCGCCTCGACGTGGCACATGCGGCCCGGCTGGAACAGCTGCGAGCTCATCGCTTGCTGCAGCGACTGCACCATCTCGCGATCCTCGTCGACGGTGATGATGTCCATCTCGCGGTAGTGGGCGATCTTCTCGTCGAAGTCGGACCGGTCGAACACCGCCTCCGGGAACAGCAGATAGATGTAGAGCCGGCACCTGTCGACCGCGATCGGCCAGCAGGTCAGCATCTCGCAATTGTCGCAGTAGACGAAGGTTTGGAAGTTGGGGGCGATGAAGCCGGCGGCGGCATAGTCCTCGGGTTCATTGTCGAGCGAGGGCATGTTCATCCGGAACAGCGAGTGGCCGTCGTTGAAGCGCGGCGTGTGGCGGTAGAACGCGGCGTAGCCGCCGCGCGCGCGCAGCTTGAAATCAACCTCCTCGGCCTCGATGCCCTGCCCCAGGGTCACGGGGTGCAGCACCGAGATGTGGTAATTGTCCATCGCGTTCTCGCACAGCAGCTTCCAGTTGCAGTCGAACTCGAGCGTGATCTTGGTAGCGATGCGCAGATCCTGATGGCGCAGGAAGCCGAAATCGGCGTCGAATTGGGCGATGAATTCGCCGAGCGGCGGGGCGTCGGGATCGAAATTGATGAAGATCCAGCGCTGCCACTCGTCGAGCCGGATCGGCTTGAGCCGACAGTTCTGCAGATCGAACCCTTGCGCTCCCTCCATATAGGGCGCACCCATCAGCCGGCCGTCGAGGCCGTACAGCCAACCATGATAGGGGCAGCTGAACGTTTGGGTATTGCCCGCACCGGACGCGACCTCGACGCCGCGATGAGCGCAAACATTGGCGAACGCGTTGAGATTGCCGGCATTGTCGCGGGCGATGACGACCGGTTCGTCGGCGATCCGGAGTGTCATGTAGTCGCCGGGATTTTCGAGCTCCTCGACCCGCGCTACCGCCAGCCAATCCTTCATGAAAATGCGCTCTTTTTCGCGCGCGTAGATCTCGGGTGAGCTGTAGATCGCGCCCGGAGCGTGGCGGGCCTGGCGCACCGGTCTTCTTGTCCGGTCGAAGTCGAACTGTTCAACAACCGCCATCGCCGATCTCCGTCGCCCGCCTCGCCTGCCGCGTGACTTAGACCAATCTAATTCGGCAGGAACTCGTTGGTAAAGTAGAGCGATGGATCCTCGGTCTTCTGCACGATGCCTGCGTCGAGGAGCCAAGCCTGCAGCCCGAGCCACAGTTCGCGATCCTGGGTGAACAGTTTTCCGTTCTTGTCCTTCCAGTGGGGCTCGGCGCCCTTGTAGAAGGCGTGATGGAAATCGCGGGTCCAGAAGTCGGTCACCTTGGCGATCTCATCGACCACCGGATCCGGGTTGGCGATCATCATCTCGGCGCCCTCGGCCGAGGCGTGCATGAAGTGGCAGGCGGTGTTGGGGTTGTCTTCGAGCCATTCCTCGTTGGCGACCAGGATGTAGAAATACATGTCCGGGCGCCCGTGGTCGGTCGAATAGATCCATTTGATCGGTGCCTTGCCGGCCTTTTTGGTCGCTTCTCCGAAGCGGAAATCTTCGGTGAATTTGGGGCTCGTCCATACTGCGTCGAGCTTGCCGCTTACCAGCAGCTCGACCGCGCCGTAGCCGGGATCGACGATCTTGACATCCTGGCGGGTCAAGCCGCCGCCCTTGAGGATGAGGGCGACCTGGGCGTCGAGATCGGGACGCGGGTTGACGCCGATGGTTTTGCCCTTGAGGTCGGCCGGGCCGCTGATCGGCGCGTCGCCGAGATAAACCAGGCCGGCGGTGTTGTCGCGGATCATGGCGCCGATCGATTTGACCGGGATGCCCTGCTGGCGCGCCAACAGAAACTCGATCTGATCGACCATGGCGAAGGCGACGTTCTTGGCTGCCGCCATCTTGACGTTGTCGACCGGGTTGGCGGGCGCGATGATCTTGACTTCGAGACCAACCTTTTCATAGAGCCCGTTGATGTTCGCCGAGACCATCGGTCCCTGCTGGGCCCATACCAGCCAGTCGGCCAACACGATGATTTCGCTCCGCTCCGGTGCGCCGGAGCACGACGCCGCCGCGGCCGGCTGGCCGACGATCGCAGCCACTGCCAATGCGGTGACGGCGGCGAGCGCGCGAGCGCGCGCGTGTCTCACAAGCTGCATTTACCATTCTCCCATTCGCTTACGACACGGGGAGCGCCTTCACGACGTGGTTCGCCACTCCCCCGAGATCGCCCCCATATTATCGGAAATTGCCGGCCATCGACAGACGACTCGCTGCGTCCGCGAACCCGCACCGACCCCGGTGTTGTGGGGCTGCTCGGCGCAGCCCGCCGTGGGCGGGCGGATCAGATAATGCCGCCTTTCCCCTGCTCGGTCGTGTCGATGAAGTACCACGAGATCAGCCAGCGTTCGAGCAGGGTGACCAACAGGAACAGGGTGATCGCCATCATCGCGAGGTAGAAGATCGCGCCGAATACGACGTCGGTCTTGAAGGCGGCGTTGGCGGCGATCATCACCGGTCCCAGGCCCTGGTGCGAACCGACCCATTCGCCGACGATGGCGCCGATCGGGCTGATGGTGGCGGCGATCTTGAGGCCGGTGAACACGAAAGGCATCGAGCCGGGGAAGCGCACCTTCCAGAACATCTGCCATGGGCCGGCGCCGAGCGAATCCATCAGGTTGATCGAATCGCGCTCGATCGAGTTGAAACCGGCGAAGGTGTTGACGAAAACCGGGAAGAACACGATCAGGGCGGTGATCAGGATCTTGGGCTCCATGCCGAAACCGAACCAGATCACCAGCACCGGAGCGATCGCCAGCGCCGGGATCGCCTGCGAGCCCAGGATCAGCGGCAGCAGCGCCTGGCGCAAGACGCGGGAATGAAACACGATGACGCCGAGCACGAAGCCGGTGCCGACGCCGAGCGCGAAGCCGAAGAAGATCTCCTGCAGGGTGATCCAGCCGTGGGGAATGTATTTGCTGGCGGCCTGGTTAACCGCGGTCGCGAAGATCTTCGAGATCGGCGGTAACAGCCAGTCGGGCTGATCGAAGATCGCGTTGAAATGCTCCCAGAACAGCAAGATCAGGCCCAACGCGATGATCGGCGGCAGCGCGTTGCGCAGCCGCCGCGGCACGGTGATCGCGCTGACCCCGGCGGCGGCGGCACCGACCCCGACCCCGGTCTGAACCTCGCGCCGTTCTCGCGTCGTATTCGTCATCGCGCCCTCCCCGAGCTTTGGTCGCGAGGATAGCGCCATTCGACCCCGACTTCAGCCGGTATCGTGCAGATCAAATCGCACCATCCGCAAGCTCCCCCGGTTTGGCAGTTCGCATCATGATCCGCCTCCAAGGGCGACCCCTCCAGGGGAATACGACCCTGAGCGGGGGGCCCTTGCCCAACGATCCGGCCGGGGCGGCGCTTGCGGAGGATGAGGCTGCACGGTTGCCGGTCGCCGGCTCCCAACAGCATGAAGGAGGCTCGACCGTAGGGCGCGGTGGAGCAGAGCTTGGCGCCGCGAGAGAATTGAGCGAGCAGATAGATCAGGTCGTGTCGCCGACCGATATCGAGGTGCGGCGAGCGCGGCGGGGCGTCAAGTCGCGGTCCGGCAACCGGAGGTATCGGCCGCAGCACCAGCAGTTTGCCATTTTCCGCCGTGTCGGTCACCATGGCGCGAAGTGCGCTTGGCACGTGCCATCCGAGGCGCCGCGTCGCCGGAGCCTCGGCTGATCAACCGGGAGGGAGTTTCCCCATGATAGCGATAAGTACCTGCACGAAGCGGCTCGCGGTGGCCGCCGGGTTGATTGCGATGAGCGTTTACGCCGCCCCCTCTGCGGCCGTCGCCGCCGAAGCGATGGGCGAACCGATCAAGATCCCATTCCTGCAGACCTTTAGCGGCGCCGCGGCGGGCTACGGCGAGGTGATGATGAACGGCGCCGTGCTCGGCGTCGAAGTCGTCAACAAGCAGCTCGGTGGTATCAAGGGACGGCCGATCGAACTGGTCCCGTACGATGCGCCCTTCACCGACATGCCGGCGGCGGTGACCATGTTCAAGAAGTTGGCCCGAGATCCCGACGTGCCCGTCCTGTTGGGCATCAGCGCCACGGCGATCCTCGCGGCGGTGCACGACCAGATCGAACAGTTCAAGATTCCGGTATTCGCGTATGATTCGGGCGGCAACTGGCGGCTCGGCAAGTTCAATCCCTATGTCTGGCGGGTGATTCCGCTGGCGCCAACGGCGGTGCCGGTGCTGATGCCGAAGATGCAGAAGAAGTTCAACATCAAGAAAGCGGCCTTGATGTTCAACAACGATGACGAAGCAGCAGCAGCCAACGCTATCGTCTATCGCAAGGTCGCCCAGGACATCGGCATCGAGCTCATCGAGGGCAGCGCCAAAGTGGGCGAACCCGATTGGAGCGCCCAACTCACGCGGGCAAAAGGCGCCGGCGTCGATGTGTTTTTTCTCGTCGCCCAGGCCTTCGATTCCGGCCTGTTGATCAAGCAGGCGCGGGAAATGGGCATGAACCAGCCGGCAATCGCCGATCTGGTCGCGCAAGGCCCCGACTACTGGAAGATGTCGCAGGGCAAGATCGGCACAACCGTGACCTGGGCGTTCTTCTCGCATGACGACACGCGGCCCTACGTGAAGGATCTCTACAAGGGATTCTGGAAAATGCACGACCGCGAACCGGATCAATGGGAGATGCTCGCCGCCGACGGCGTCATCATCCTTGCCAAGATGATGAACAAGGCCAAGGACCTGTCGCGTGAATCGATCCGCGAGGCGTTCGCGTCGACCAAATCAGTCGAGTCGATCATCGGCGATATCGGCTGGGACGGCTCCGGCGATGCCAAAAACGACAAGGTCATCCTGGTTCGCTGGACGGACCAGGGAACCACGGAACTGATTCCCGACAGTTTCTGGTCGAATTAGAACCATACAGACCGACGCCGAACGGTTTGACCCGCTCCGCTGTCGAGCGGAGCGGGTCACCCCGCTCAGCCGGCATCGACTGACGTGACGACCGATCGACCCGCCGCAGCGTACGGTGCGGCGCCGTTTTTTCAGCTTTATGGCGTATCGAAGAGTTTTGGCGGCTTGGCTGCGCTGCACGACGTGTCGCTGGCGATCGAGGCGGGTCAAATCTACGCCCTGATCGGCCCCAACGGTGCCGGCAAGAGCACCCTGTTCAACGTCGTTTCCGGGCTGGTGCCGGCCGACAGCGGCACCATTCATATCAACGGCGCGCTAATCAGCAATCTCAAACCGCACCGCATCGTCGCCGAGGGTGTCGCACGGTCGTTCCAGGCGGTGCGGCTGTTCAACAATCTATCGATCCTCGACAATGTCGAGGTGGCCAATTCGGCGCGCGTGGAATCGTCGCTCGCGGGGATCTTCGCCGGCCTCCCAAGCGAGCGGCGCGAACGCCGCGCCTTGCGCGAGCGCGCCGAGGAGCTGCTCGCGACGCTGGCCGACGGCCAGCTCTATCCGCGCCGCTTCGATCGTCCTTCCGAGCTGTCGACCGGTCAGCAGCGTATGCTCGAGATCATCCGCACGCTGATCAGCGAACCGAAAATCATCCTCCTCGACGAGCCGACCGGGGGGCTCAATCCGGTCTGGATCCATGGCGTGGTGTCCTTGATCCGTTCGATTCGCGACCAGGGCAAGACGATCTTCCTGATCGAGCACAACATGCCGGTGGTGATGGACATCGCCGATCAGGTCGCGGTCTTGCATTTCGGCGAGGTGATCGCCGATGCCGCGCCCGCGGCGGTGCGCAAGGATCCCAAGGTGATCGACGCTTATCTCGGGCGCGCTCAGTGATGGTGCACCAAGCCGGCAACGCGGTCCTCCGCGTCAGCGACCTCGACGTCTATTACGGCCGCCTGCCGGCGGTGCAGGACGTTTCCCTCGAAGTTCGGGACGGCGAGATCGTTTCGCTGATCGGCCCCAACGGCGCCGGCAAGACCACGGTGATGAAAGCGATCATTGGTCTCGTCAAAGTCCGCAAGGGCCGCATCCAGTTTCGCAGCGACGGCCAGTGGATCGAGATTCAAGATCTGCCGATCCACGAGCGCGTGCGGCTCGGCATCCACACCGTGGCGGCGGTCGAAAACGTGCTGCCGCGCTTTACGGTTGAGCGCAACCTCCGCATCGGCGCCTACACCCGTAACGACGACGAGATCGGGCGGGACCTGGAAAAACAGTTCGAGCGCTTTCCGATCCTGCACCAGCGCCGCGAGCAGCTGGCCGGGACGCTGAGCGGCGGCGAGCAGAAGATGCTGGCGATCGGGCGGGCGCTGATGGGTCGACCCAGGTTCCTGCTGCTCGACGAACCCTCGCTCGGGCTTGCCGGTCGCGTCATGGACGAGGTGTTCGACATCGTCGCCGCAATCAACCGCGAGGAAAAACTCGAAGTTCTACTGGTCGAGCAGAACGTCAAGAAAGGCCTCGAGAGCTCGGCGCGAACATATGTGATGCGGATTGGCGCGATCGATTTCGAGGCCCCGAGCGGCGACCTGTTGACGGACGATCGCATCGAACAGGCCTATTTCGGCGGCGCGGCCGAACCGAGCATGGCGGCAGAGGGCTGAACGCTGGGCATCTTTCTACAACAGGTCGTCAACGGCCTCGCCATCGGCGCGATCTACGCTATCGTGGCGCTCGGTTACAATTTGATCTACGGCGTCGCCAACATCCTGAGCTTCGCCCACGGCGCGCTGGTCGTGGTCGGTTCGTTCGGCATGCTTGCCGCCTATCTCCTGCTCGGCTTTCCCTATCCCCTGGCGATGGTCGCCGGCGTTATCGCCGCCGTCATCATCGGCTACATCGTCGAGATTACCGCCGTGCGGCCGGTCATCAAGCGCGGCGGCACCTGGGGCGTAATGATCTCGACGCTGGGCGCGGCATTGTTCATCGAGTTCGGCATCCGGAGCATTACCCGCGGCCGGCCAATGCCGTTCCCGGTTCCGTTCGAGCCGATCCACATCGACCTGCCGCTCGGAGCGCAGATCACTTTGATGCAACTGGTGCTGGTTGGCTCGGGTGCGCTGCTGTTGCTGGTCTTGTGGCTCACCGTCTACCGCACCAAGCTCGGTACCGCGATCCAAGCCATTGCCCAAAGTCCCGAAATCGCCAGCTGCCTCGGCATCGACCGCTTTCGCATCCAGCTCTTTACCTTCGCCATCGCCTCGGCCGCCGCCGGAATCTGCGGCGTGCTCTACAGCATCTACTATGGCCAGGCCTTCGCCTTTATGGGCATCACCCTCGGGCTCAAGGGCCTGGTCGTGATGAAGGTCGCCGGCATCGGCCATCTGCCGGGATGCGTCGCCACCGGACTGATGCTCGGACTGATCGAGACCATGGTCATCGGCTACGGTGAATCGACCTACCGAGACCTGGTCGGTTACGGGTGGCTGCTGTTGGTGTTCATGCTCAAACCGCAGGGACTGTTCGGCGAACGCGGCCGCGCCCGCTTCGAGAGCGGCGCGGCGCTCGCCGTCAAGCCGCTCGATTGAGGCCGGAGCTCGCGGGATGGAAGCGCTGCAAGAATTCTACCGGGTGTTCATGACCCAACATCTGTGGTTCCTGCACGATCTGCTGGTCGACTACGGCATCTTCTTGTGCATATCGCTCGGCTGCTACCTCACGCTGATGTCGGGGCAAATCTCGATCGGCCACGGCGCGCTGGCCAGCGTCGGCGCCTATCTCACCGCGATCCTGACCGTCAATCTCGGCTTCCCGGTGTGGCTGTCGATGCTGTTGGCCGGATTCGCCGGCGCCGCGTTGGGCCTGATTGTCGCGCTGACGATAGCGCTGCGCCTCGAGGGCATGTATCTCGCCATCGCCACCTTCGCGGTCGGCGAAATCCTGGTCGTGACGTGGCGCAATGTGGAGTATGTCGGCGGCGCGCTCGGATTCCTGCGTATTCCGCTGGCCACCACCATCTGGCACGTGGTGATTGTCGTCGGCGCGGTGACCTACCTGCTGTGGCGGTTCGAGAGATCTCATTTGGGCCGCGCGTTTCGCGCCACCTTCCACGACGAGTGGACGGCGATGGCAATGGGCGTCGATGTCGAGCGCGTCAAGATCTACGCCTGGACCCTGGGCGGCTTCATCACCGGCATCGGCGGTGCCCTCTACGCCCATAATCTCGGCGTTCTCCGTCCTGTCAACTTCGCCTTCGACTATGCGGTGATGATCCTGCTCGCGCCGACCCTCGGCGGCTACTATACGTTCTGGGGCACCTATATCGGCGCCGCGGTGATCATCTTCGCGCCCTGGATCCTCAACGTCACCGACCCCAACTACAAACGCCTTGGCTTCGCGGCTCTGTTCGTCATCATCATGGTATTCCGGCCGCAGGGAATCATCGGTTGGCAGGGCTCGCGTATGCCGGCGGTGCTGAAATTGCTGTTCCGGGATCGCGCGCTTGAAACGCGCAAGGACGACCGCGAGATCGTCGCCGCCTGGTCCGAAGAGCGGCCGGCACGGCGCCCACCCCCGGCACCGGTTACGACTGAACGGAGGCTTCGATGACCGAGCATGACTGGCAGTTGAGCGTGATGCCGCCGCACGACACGATCGCCCAAATACCCACCATCTGGAAAGCGTGCGAGGACGCGGGTATGGACGTCGTCGGGCCGGCCGATTCGCAGAACCTGATGCGCGAGATGGTCGTCAGCCTGACGGTCGCGGCGATGACCACCGCGAAGATCAAGCTGATGACCTACGCCACCAATCCGGTCACGCGCCACCCGACGGTCACGGCCGGAGCGTTCGTGGCCGTCAACGAACTGGCGCCGGAACGACTGATGATGGGCATTGCCACCGGCGATTCGGCACTGTGGTCAATGGGCCGCAAACCGGCGAGGCTCGCCGAGCTGCGCGACTATCTGGTCGCCGTGAAAGCGCTCTGCTCGGGCGAGAAAATCACCTGGGACGGGCATGTCTTCCGGCCGCGCTGGGCCCAGTTCGAGCCGTTCGACCTGCCCACCTATGTGATGTGTTCGGGCCCGAAGATCCTGCGCATGGCCGCCGAAGCCGCCGACGGCGCGGTCGTCCATATGGGCTTTGCCGAAGAGGACATCGACTCCGTCAACGGCATCGTCGCTGCAGGTCGGCGTGCGGTCGGCAAGGACCCCGATGGGTTCGATTTGTGGTGGAACGCGCCGGTGGTGTTCGACGAGAGCTACGAGGCGGCCGCAGCGCGCAATTTCGGCTGGATGCCGCAGTGGCTGACGATGGGCTCGATGGACGGCAAGGGTATCCCCGACGACATCAAGAACAAGGTACGCGCGCTCAACGCCGACACCCACAATCTCGATACCGCCTACCTCATGCAGGACCGCGAGAAGAAGTTGGTCGAGCGCAGTAAGCAGCTCGGCATCTATGACTGGGTGATGGCGCGCTCCGCCCGGCTGATGGGCACCGACGACCAGATCGCCGATCGCTTTAATGAACTCGCCCGCACTCGCGGAATGACGCAATGGATCGCGTTTCTCTACGGAAGCGGCAACGAGATCGTCAGCAAGGACGATGACGAAACCATCGCATTGATCAGACGGTTTGGTCAGAATATACGGGCTAGGTTGCGTTAGCGTCGGTGACCGCGCAGTCAAGCTCCGGGCGAGACAATCGGCCTCGCGCGAGCGGCTTGAGATATTCGGACCTGATCGGCGTCGCCGGTGAGCCGATCATCCCGACATCGCCAGCCGGAGCACCGTATGCCCATCGTTGCCTGTTCGTGAGCTCCTTCCAACGTCGATATCCGAGCGGCGAATCAGCTCGCCGGCGTTAGGCAGCCGCGCAGCGATGCGGCAAGGCCGCGCAGCGATGCGGCAAGGCCGCGCATCAGCTAGAAGTAGGCGTTTGGTCCGGCGGACAGGTTGGACCCGAGCGGATCGAGCACAGCGGTCTTGACGGTCGTGCCCTTGAGTACCGTCTCGACCAGTGCGGGTTCGAACTGAGGCTCGGTGAAAACGCAAACCGCCTCGCTTGCCAGGATTTTCTTGCGGATTCCATAGAGACGCTTGGCGCCGCGCGCCTTTTGCGGGCCGATCGTGATCGAGGCCACCGCGCTCATACCGTAATGGGCCTCGAAGTAACGATAGGCATCGTGGAACACGACATAGGGCACGTTCGTAACGGGTTCGAGGGCGGCCTCGACCTCAGCGTCGAGCGCATCGAGGCGGGCGTTCATCAGCGCTCCTCTGCGTGCATAGCGCACGGCGTTCGCCGGGTCGGACGCCGGAGCATATGGCGGGTGCTCACCGTGTTGGCCGGAGCGCTGGCGGTGACCGGCGGCCCTCTGGGATCGTTTCAGTGGGATACGCCGTGGGGCCCATCGGTCGTGGTGGTGGCGGTGGTGCTGTTCGCCCTCGGGCTGGGCTGCGTGGACTGCTGGACGCGCGCGGCCGCCGATTTCAGCTTGCATTGAGAGGGGTTAATCGGTTTCGCTCGCGGCGGCGCGAATACCGCGATTGACGAGCGCCAAGCCGCCGCACATCAGCGCCGCGCCAAGCCAGATGCCGACATTGTGGCGCTCGCCGAACACGAGGATGCCCCAGACGATTCCCGAAACCACGGAGATGTAACCGATCTGGCTCCAATACAATGGGCCGGCGCGGCGGATGATTTCGAAGAACAGCGACAGGGTGATGCTGTAGATCAACGCCGCGACCAGCATCGCGCCCGCGCCTGCCCGTGATGCCGCGAACGGATCGAAATCGCGGTCGATCACGAGCATCGCCGGCAGGATGAAGACCGCCGCGCCAAGGCACAGGCCGGCGGTAGCCATCAGTCCAGGCATTTCCGGCGGTCGCGACATCGCGACATAGACGTTGCCGACCGCGAACGAGGTCGGCCCCAGCAAGACCAGCAGGAACCATCCGGCCATCTCGCGCGAGGGCAGGCTGAAATCCGGTAGCACGATCACCAGCACCCCGGCGATGCCGAACAGCAATCCGGCGAAGCTGGCGGCACGGAAGCGGTCGATGCGCATCACGAAGGCAAACAGGTAGGTCATGGTTGGCGTCATCATCATCACCAGGGTGATGACACCGGCAGGCAGTTTCGGCGCGGCGTAGGCGAACAGGATGATCGCCAGCCCGAAATTGGTGACTCCCGAGACGAAATAGAACAGCAGATAGCGCCATCCGAGTTTGGGCCGTCCCTCGAAAATCAGCGACAGCGCCGCCATCGCCAGGCCGGCCACCAGGATCGACCAGAAAGCGTAGGCGACCGGGGGCACCGCCGCCTCGGCGGCGATCTTGTTGACGGTAAAGATCGCCCCCCAGACGACGCCGACGATCAGCAGCATGATCAGCGGCACCAGCATGCCGGTGCGCCGGGGTCTTGTGGGAGAGACGGTGGTTCGAGTCATGGCGTGCGCGCGGCCCATGATAGGGCGTCTTCCAGCGAGAGCGACCTGCACGCGTCGTCGTATCGAGATCCACCGCGGCACGATTCACACCCTTGCCTTCGCCGATCGCGACGCCGACGTCCAAGCCCGGAAGATCGGCATTGGCAATTCATGCTCGCGGCGTAGGCTTTCGTCCGCATCGTCGATGCGCACCGGAACGGCCTCAAGGTCTGCTCGTCGAGGCCACGGGCCTCCGGCTCGCGAGGTACACGCCGAGCAACACGAGGCCCATGCCGGCGGCGTGATACGGTAGAAACGATTCGCCGAGCAGCACGACCGCCAGCGCCGCGCCGAACACCGGGATGAGATAGTAGAACACGCCGGCGCGGCTCGGTCCGAGATGGATGATGCCGATATTGACCAACGTCAGCGCGGCGATGCCGTTGATGGTCGCGACATAGCCGACGGCGCCGGCCGCGCTCCAGCTCAGCGGCATCGCGAGGCCGAACAGAAAGGTCTCGGCGAGATAGAGCGGCAGCAACAGCACGCCCCCCACCGCGGTAATACCGAAAAACAGCACCAGTGGGCTAAGGGTCGGGGTCCGCTTGACCAGAATCGAGTAGACGGACCAACCCGCGGTGCCGATCAGGATGAGAATGTCGCCCGGCACGAACCGCAGCGTCAGCAGCACGTCGAGGTCGCCGCGCGCAATCGTGACGACCACGCCGAGCAGCGCGGCGACAGTGCCGATTCCCTGGCGCAGGCGGATGCGCTCACTGAACAGGATCGCCACCAGAAACAGGATGAAGACCGGTTGCAGGGTCTGCAGCAGGCCGACATTGATCGCGGTGGTGGTGTGCAGCGAGGCGAACAGGAGACCCTGGCCCAGCACGGACTGAGTCACCGCCAGGCCGATGAACAGTCGCCAGTGGCGCAGGAGCAGCGGCAACTGCGATTTGAGCTGCGGATAGATCAGCGGCAGCAACAGCGCGCAGGCAATTGCGGCACGCCAGAACACCAAGCCGATCGGCGGCACTTCGTCGCGGATCGCGCGGCCGACGATGAAGCCCATGGAATAGAACGCCATGGCGCAGATGAGCAGCGCGTAGGGCAGCCATGGGTGGCGGGCAAAAAAGTCCGTCTCTTCCGCCGCCGGCGGGTCGTGCGCCACCTCCGCTCGGGCTCCCGCCGATCGTGCCTATTCAGTCAAGCGGCGGGCGCCGTTCCCACAGCGGGTTGAGCTGCTCGTAGGCACGCGCCGCGCGCAGCACCCGCATGTCCTGGTGCCGCGGGCCGACGATCTGCAATCCGATCGGCAAACCCGCCTCGGTGAAGCCGCAGAGCATGGTGATCGCCGGCTGCTGCGACAGGTTGAAGGGGCTACAGAAGGGCACCCAGGCGCGCGGATCCTTGAACTGCTCGAATTCGACCGGTGACGGCCGCCCGGCGTCAAACGCCGGCATCGTCAGGGTCGGGGTCAGCAGCAGGTCGTAGTCGCCCAGGAAGTCATTGAGCGTCTGTGACAGCGCTTGGCGCCGCTCGTCGGCATCGACCATGTCCATCAGCGTCAGATTCTCCGCGCGCTTGACGATGGCGGTGATCGACGGTCCCAGCACTTCGCGCTGAGCGGCGGTCATGTTGCCGACGCGGTGGGTGATGCGTGAGATCAGATAGGTGCTGAGAATCGGAATGGGGCTTTCGATGTCGGGGTCGGCTTCCTCGACGGTGGTCCCGAGCTCCTTGAAGGCTTCGACCGCAGCGGCGACGCTGGCCGCGACTTCGGGATCGACGTATTTGGCATGGCCGTTGAGCGTAGCGCTGTAGCCGATCTTCAACCCCTTGACGCCGTCGTCGAGGCCGGCGAGGTAATCGACCCCGTCCGGTTTCGACGCCAGCCAGTCGCGCGGGTCGTGCTCGGTCATCACGTTCATCATCAACGCGGTGTCGGTGATCGTATGGGTGATGGTACCGGGGCACGACAGACCCGGCATGCCGGCCGGAGGGAAGGTCGGTACCCGGTAGTTGGTGGCCTTGAAGCCGGCCTTGCCGCATAGCGCGGCGGGAATCCTGGTCGAGCCGCCGGCGTCGGTAGCAAGGCTGGTATTGCCCATGCCGGCGGCGACCGCCGCCGCACCGCCACCGGTCGAGCCACCGGCATGCTTGGTGGGATCCCACGGATTGGTAGTGATGCCGGTCAGCGGACTATTCGTGGTCGGACCGATCGCGAATTCTGGATTGGTGGTCTTGCCGAGCAGCACCGCACCGTGATTGCGGCAGGCCAGGGTGGTCGAGGTGTCGACGTCGGAGGGTTGGTCGGTCGTGGTGTGCGAACCGAAGCGGGTCGGCATGCCCTTGGCGTGCAGCGTATCCTTGACGCCGATCGGCACACCGTCGATCAGGCCCCTGGGTTCACCCTTGGCCCAGCGGCCTTCCGAATCCTTGGCCGCCGCCATCGCACCATCCTCGTCGACATAGCAGAAGGCGTTGACCTTGTCGTTGTGCATGTCAATGCGATCGAGGGCGGCGCGCGTGGCCTCAACCGGCGAGATCGCCTTGGCGCGATAGCTGGCAACCAGATCGGTGACCGGCATGTAGGCGATATCGGCATCGGACATGGTTTCCCCCTTTAAGACGCTGTTGTGACGGATCAACATAGCGGCGCCGTCGGGCGGCGACAACGCGGCCGTGACGGCGCTGTCGCGAGCACATGATGTGTCCGGTTTAGGTAGCACACGAGTTGTCCGGTTAGGTGCCTCGACGAGGAGGTACTTCGGTGAACCGGACGGCATGGCTACAGGAACGCAGGATGGAGAAGTTTTTTGATGTGCTGGGACGCTTCGAGGCGAGGCGTCTTTCGGCGATGGATGCGGCAGAGCTGCTTGGGATGTCGGAGCGAAGCTTTCGGCGCTATCGGCAGCGTTACCAGGAGGACGGTCTGGAGGGTCTGTTCGACCGCCGGCTCGGCAAGGCGTCGGCGCGCCGGGTGCCGGTCGACCGGATCGAATGGGTGCTCGAGCAGTACCGCACCCGCCATGTGGGCTGGACGGTCAAGCACTTCCACGACCATCTACGTGACCATCACGGCTTTGCCTTGAGCTACACCTGGACCAAGACCACGTTGCGCCGCGCCGGGCTGGCATCCAAGGCGCCCCGGCGCGGCGCTCATCGTCGGCGGCGGCCGCGCAAGCCGTGCGCCGGCATGATGCTGCACCAGGACGGCTCACGCCACGCGTGGCTGACCGGCCAGGCGCCGTTGGACCTGATCGTCACCCTGGACGATGCCACCAGCGAGATCTACTCGGCCTTCCTGGTCGAGGAGGAAGGCACCGCCTCGACCTTTCGGGCGCTGAAAGAGGTGTTCGCCGCCAAGGGCCTGCCCGGCACGCTGTATACCGACCGTGGCAGCCACTACTTCCACACCCCCGAGGCGGGCGGCAAGGTGGACAAGAACCAACGCACCCAGGTCGGGCGCGCCTTGCACCAGCTTGGCATCGAGCACATCGCCGCCTACTCGCCCGAGGCAAGGGGCCGCTCCGAGCGCGCCTTCGGCACCCTCCAGAACCGCCTGGTCAAGGAACTGGCGCTGGCCGGCGTCACCACGATCGAGGCCGCCAACCGGTTCATCGCCGAGACCTACCTGCCCGATCACAACCGCCGCTTCGCAACCCCGCCCGAACTCGAAGACAGCGCCTTCGTCGCCCTCGCCCGGCCCGACCAGATCGACGACATCCTGTGCCTGCATGCCGAGCGCACCGTCGCCCGCGACAACACCGTGAGCTACGGCAAACGGGTCCTCCAGATCCCCGCCGGGCCAGGCCGGCCCCACTACGTCAAGGCGCACGTCCGGGTCCACGAGTACCCCGACGGTACGCTGGCCGTCTTCCATGGACCCAGACGCCTCGCCCGCTACCACGCCAACGGCGCGCCAGTCGAAAGCCAAACCCGGAAGGCCGCGTGATCCGCTTCGACGCGACCGACCGGCGGCCTGTGGATAAGTGGACAGCCGCTCCGCGCCTCACCACTTCCCCACAGACCCAACAACCACAACCGAAGCGGACAATCAATGTGCTACAAAAACCAGCCAATCCCACTTGCTAACGACAGGAGGCCGTGACGGCGCCCGGTTGCGCAGTGTAAGTGCCGGTGTAGACTGGAACACGCTCGGGCCGGTGGACGCGACCGTCCCGCTCCCAGAGTTCCACACGGGTACGCGGCATGGCGAAGTTCGGCGTCGGCGCCAGCCTCAATCGCAAGGAAGATGCGCGCCACCTCGCGGGCAAGGGGCAGTTCGTCGCCGACCTCAAGATCGCGGGCACGTTCGAAGCGGCCTTCGTCCGCAGCCCGCTCGCGCACGCCCGGGTCGGCCGCGTCACCAAGCCGGCGGGCGCGGAGAATTGCGTGTTCACGGCGGCCGACCTCAGCGAGCTGCGACCCGTGCGGGTGGTACCGGAGATCCCCAACTTTCGCGGTTCGGACTACCCGCCGCTCGCCACCGCCAAGGTGCGCTTCGTCGGCGAACCGGTAGCGATCTGCATCGCCGCAAGCCGGGCCAAGGCCGAGGATTTGGCCGAGGCGACCGAGGTCGCCTACGAGGAGCTGCCGGCGGTGGTCGACGTGATCGAGGCGCTCAAGCCCGATGCGGCGATCCTGCACGAGAACTGGCCCGACAATCAGTTCGTCACCACCACGGTCGAGGCCGGCGACATCGAAGCGGCCAAAGCGGCGGCCAAGGTGGTGATCGAACGCGAATACCGCATGAACCGTCAAACCGGGGTGCCGCTGGAGGGTCGCGCGATCCACGTCCAGTGGGAGGAGCGCCGCGGCGAACTCCAGGTCTATTGCTCGACCCAGTTCCCGCACCAATACCGCGCCGGCCTCAGCCATCTGCTCGGGATTCCCGAGCACGAGATCCACGTCATCGCACCCGATGTCGGCGGCGGTTTCGGCATGAAGAACACGATCTATTCCGAGGAGATCGCGGTGGTGGCGTTGGCGCGTCGTCTCAGGCGGCCGATCCGCTGGATCGACGATCGCCGCGAGCACCTGCTGACCTCGATGCATTGCCGTGAGCACTTGCATCGCGTCAAGGCCTATGCCGACGGGCACGGGCTCATCCTCGGCATCGAGGTCGAGATCTTCGTCGACGCCGGCGCCTATTCGCACTGGCCCAACAGCCCGTTTATGGAAACCGGCATGGCGGCCAAGAACATTCCCGGCCCCTACACCATCCAGAACTACCGGGCGGTGACCCACACGGTCGCGACCAGCAAAGCGCCGCAGGGACCTTATCGCGGGGTGGCAAGGCCGGCCGCCTGCTTCACCATCGAGCGCACCATCGACGAGGTCGCGCATGCGGTCGGCCGCGAACCGCACAAGGTGCGAATCGACAACATGGTCAAGCCGGCGCAGATGCCCTATCGCTCGGCGACCAATCTGCTGTTCGACGTCGGCGACTATCCGCGCGGCGTCGAGATGGCGGCCAATCTGATCGACCTGCCGGCGCTGCGCCGGCGCCAGGCTGCCGGCGAAGCGGACGGCCGCGTGATCGGCGTCGGCTTCGCCGCCTACACCGAGCAGACCGCGCACGGCTGCGGCGAGTGGGTGACGCGCGGCACGCCGGTGATCCCGGGCTATGAATCGGCGACCGCCAGGCTGCTGCCCGACGGCACCATGCTGGTGTTCGTCGGCATTCAAAGCCACGGCCAGGGCCTGGAGACGACGCTGGCGCAGGTGGCGCATCAGGAGCTCGGCATTGACCCGGCCAACGTGGCGATTCGCCACGGCGACACCGAATCCTGCCCGTTCGGCATGGGCACGTTCGCCTCTCGCAGCATGGTGATGTCGGGCGGCGCGGTGGCCCGCGCGGCGCGCTTGATGCGCGAGAAGATGGCTAAGATCGCCGCGCAGTTGCTGCAGTGTTCCGCCGACGACGTCGAGTTCCGCGACGGCCAGGTGTTCGGGCCGAGCGGCTCGGTCAGCTTCCGGGAGATCGGCCACACCGCCTATCTGCGCCAGGAGCGGCTGCCGCCCGACCTCGATCCGATGGTCGACGTTACCGCGACCTACGAGCCCGGCATCGACACCGGTGTGTTCTGTTTCTCCATCCACGCTGTGGCAGTCGCGATCGATGCCGCCATCGGCGTGATCGAGCTGCTCGATTACGGCGTGGTCGAGGACTGCGGCACCCTCGTCAACCCGATGATCGTCAAGGGGCAGATCGCCGGCGGCGTCGCTCAGGGCATCGGCACCGCGCTCTACGAAGAAATTCCTTACGACGCCCAGGGACAACCGCTGGCAACCACCTTCGCCGACTATCTGATTCCGGGTGCGCCCGAGATTCCCCGTATCCGCGTCGCCCATATGGAGACGCCGACCCCGCATACCGAATACGGCATGAAGGGAATGGGCGAGGGCGGCGCGATCGCCCCGCCGGCGGCGATCGCCAATGCGGTGCGCGACGCGTTGCGCGGAATCGGCGCCGAACTCAACGAAACCCCGCTGACTCCGAAGCGGGTGCGCACCGCTATCGCCGCGACCGAGCTCGCGGGCGCTGCCGAATGAAGCCGGCGCCGTTCGACTATGCGCGCGCCGCAAGCGTGGCCGAAGCGATCGCGCTGGTCGGCGGCCACGGCGGCTTCGCCAAATTCATCGCCGGCGGCCAATCGCTGGGGCCCATGCTCAACCTGCGCATGACCCAGCCCGATCTCGTGGTCGATATTGCGCATCTCGAGGAGTTGCGAACCGTCGACGATGGCGGCGAGACACTGTCTGTCGGAGCCTGCGTAGCGCACGCCGATATCGAAGACGGTGCCGTGCCCGACGTCGCCAACGGTATGCTGGCCCGGGTCGCCGCCGGGATTTCTTACCGCGCGGTGCGCAACCGCGGCACGCTCGGTGGCAGCCTTGCCCACGCCGATCCCGCGGCCGACTGGCCGGTGGCGATGATCGCGCTCGGCGCCGACATCGTCCTGCAGGGGCCCGCGGGCGCCCGCACCGTCGCGGCCGGAGATTTTATCGACGGGCCGCTCTCCAGCGTGTTGGCCGACGACGAAATCGTCGCTCGGGTCGAGGTGCCGAAACTGTCGGCGGACGCAAATTGGGGCTACCGCAAGCTGTGCCGCAAGGTCGGCGAGTTCGCCGATAGCTTGGCGGCGGTGGTGATCGACCATGCGCGCGGCCACGCATGCGCGGCGCTGGGTTGCGCCACGACGGCACCGATGCTGCTGCGAGCGACCGGACAGGCGTTGGCCGTGAACGGCGATATCGGCGCGGCGGTCGAGCGCGACCTCGACGCCGCCGATATCCCGTTCGACGACTACCAGCGCCAGGTGCATGGCACGCTGGTGCGGCGCGCCGCCGCAGACGCGCTCAAGTCATGACCGCCATATCGATCACCCTCAACGGGCACGCCATCGACGCCGAAGTCGAGGGCCGCACCTCGCTGGCCGACCTGATCCGCGAACAGCCCGGCTGCACCGCGACCCACCTGGCCTGCGAGCACGGGGTGTGTGGCGCGTGCACGATACTGCTCGACGAACGGCCCGTGCGCTCGTGCATTACCCTGGCGGCCCAAGCCTCCGGGCACCAAGTGCGCACCCTCGAGGGCTTCGACGACGATCCGGCGATGACGATCATCCGTCAGGCGTTCCACGAAGCGCACGGTCTGCAATGCGGCTACTGCACGCCGGGCATGTTGATCACCGTGCGCGACATATTGAAGCGCGGCAAGGCTTGCGACGAAGCCGAAATCCGCCGCGAGCTCAGCGGCAACATGTGCCGCTGCACGGGCTATATGGGTATCGTGGCCGCCGTCGAACTGGCGCGCGATCGGTTGGCCGAGAGCCGGGTCGACCCCGACCGATCCATCCTGGCCGCCTCATCCGCGCCCGCAATCTAGTCTTGAACCAGTCGCGCCGGGCACGTGCCAGCGGCGTGGCGGCCATGGGCCTGAACGACGCGCAAACGTTCGCCACCCTATTCGACGGCATCGGCAGACCCTTTGCCGCCGGTGCCACCCGATAAAGCCAAGCCGCGCAGGTCGAATGCCATCGGGCAACGAAGGAACGCGACAGTACGCCACTATGGCGAAGCATCGGGATCAGCCGGGCGACGGTTGAACCCCCTCGGCGCGGAAATGAGCGGCAGCGCGAATGCAAAAAAGGAGCCGCATCAGCCTGCGCCAAGCAGCACATGGCCGCGCGGCTCCTAGGCGGCTACGCGATTCTACGGCGGTTTCAAGGTCGTTCGAGTTTGGTTCGCGGCTGGTTGCCTGGCTTCGATCCCTCCGGTCGAGCGCCTAGTTGGACCAAGGCGGCATCATAAAATCATCGGTTTTGAAGCTGTTGGGCCAGATCACCTCTCGCGTGCCGTCGCCGCGCCACTGCGTCATGCCCATGACCCTGAAACCGGGCCCAAACTTCGAGTTGTGATCGCGGCCGAACACCCAACGAGCCGCCACGCCAAGGTGGTCGGTCGCTTCCAGCGCCGCTACCAGATCGTCGGGAGCCGTCGAGTCGGACCGCTCGATCGCCGCTTTTAGAATGTGGAGCGCATCGTAGGTATAGCCGCTGGTGTAGTCGGGCGACACCGTCCATTTCGCCACATAGCGATCGTACCACGCGATGGTATTGGGGGTGAGCGCTGCACGGTAGCTGCCTTGAATCAGGTCAACGTGGCTCACGGCATTGCCGTCGGTATCCTTCCAGAACCGCGACGAGGTGCCGGATGAATTGAGGCCGATCATCGGCAAACCCTGCAACTCGCCCCACTGCTTGACATAGATCGCGCCGTCTACATGCGACGAGAAGTCGACGATGAAATGTGCGCCGCTGTTTCGGACCTTGGCAAGCAACGGCTTGAAGTCCTTTGTGTCGAGATCGAATCTTTCCTCGGATACGACCTGAACCCCGCCTCCGGTCATTACCTCCTTGATGGTCGGCAACACGCCGTTGGTCCATACGGCGTTCTCCGACAGGATCGCGGCCCGGTCCAGATTCCGTACTTTAAACAGATAGTTCACGACGAAATCGCCAACCGAACGGGCAATGTTGTCGGTGGTGTGCATGACTCGAAACCAGTACTTGTAGCGGTCGTAGTTCTCGACCACTTTGTCCGATAACTTCAAGGAGGCGGCGCCGGTCGAGATCATCGGCACTTTATAGCGCGCCATCTGATCGACGATTGCGAGCGACACCCCGCTTGAGGCGGTTCCAATCACGGCCACGACTTTGTCCGACAGCGCCAGCTTCTTATATGCGTTGGCGCCGATGTCGGGCTTGTACTCGTCGTTGGCGATCACCAACTCCAGCGGCTTGCCGCCGATGCCGCCGGCGCCGTTGATATCTTCGGCGGCCATTTTCGCCGCACTGAGCAAACCTTCGCCCGGCGGCGTGTTGAAAGGCGCGATGACCCCGATCTTGACGCTTTCCTGCGCCCAAACCGTCGGCACACACATGATGCCGACGAGAAGCAGAATGCCGGTCAGCCAGATCTTGGCGTGATCAAGAAACGACATGGTTTTCCTCCAAGGATAGCTTTCTGATCTCCGAGTTTACCACTCGTCGGCGCGGCGCTCCATTTCTCCTCTGTGCCGCCCGATGCGATCCGGTCTTCCTGTCCTTGCCGAGCGGCGACGCGCGAGAACCGTATGATCCCGAGAATCGATTCGCTTGGAGGGGATTCGGGCGGCGCCTCTGCTGCTATCGATCGAAAGCGACCCGCTTCGCACATGGCGAGGCGCTTCGAAAGCGAGAATCAACTCGGTAAGGTAACCGATTACATGCTTTGGAACGTCGCCAGCGCGGGTGACGGATAGATTAAGCGAGCGATCGGTGACGAAGCTGCGGAGAATACGTAGGATCGCGTTCTTGGACACGTTCGGGAGCCGCCCGGAAGACTGCGGAATGACGATAGTTTGGCCACCGCGCGGATCCAAACCCATGTGCGGCTTGAATAAGTCGCGCCGTGCCCGCATGCCGCAACTTCACGGCGACGCAGCAATTGATTGGCCGGCCACCGCCAAGGGCGAGCGATGGAAATACTGATTTTCGGGATTGCCCGCGGTTCCGTGTACGCCCTCGTGGCGGTCGGCTTTGTGCTGGTGTTCTCTGTCGGCGGCATTCTCAATCTGGCCCACGGCACCTTGTTCATGCTGGGCGCCTACTTCACGTATATCTATCTCAACTACGTCTTCGTCGTTGCGGGGACGGGATCGTTGCTTGCGTCGATCGCCTTGTCGGTCATCACCGTGTCGGGGGTGGCCCTGCTTCTTTACCTGGTCGTGTTCCGCCGCAACATCGAATCGACGTCCTATGTGATGGTGATCTCGCTGGCGGCCGCACTCTTCGTCGAACAGATCATGAAGCTCCTGTTCGGCGTCACCAGCACCGGCGTTCCCGCCCTGGTTCGCGGAAGCCAGGAGATCCTTGGCGTGCGCGTGCTGACCGTTGAACTCCTGCTGTTGCCGATCTCGGTCGCTGTGCTGGCGGCTCTGTGGGCGTTCCTGCACATGACCAAGATCGGGCGCGCCATCGCCGCCGTCGCCCAGAATCGCGATGGAGCGATACTGGTGGGTATAAGCCCCGGTACTGCGCTAGCGGTGTGCATCGCGATTTCCGGCGCGCTTGCCGCCCTGTCGGGCACGTTGGTGTCTTCGCTGTTGACCGTCACACCGACGATCTGGGCCTTCTGGCTGGTCAAGGCATTCGCGATCGCGATTCTTGGCGGTCTCGGTAGCCTCGCCGGCGCGGTCATCGCCTCGTATCTGCTGAGTTTCATGGAAATCGCGACGACGTTTCTGCTCACGGATCAGTATGCCGACCTCGTCGCCTTGGTTCTGATTGTTGTGATCCTGGTACTCAAGCCGTCCGGGATCATGGGTCGGCGCAGCGTATAGGAGAGCTGTTTGCCGACAGGGCGTGATCACCTGAAGAACGTATCGGTGCACCTCGGGCGTACGGTGGCGACCTTGTCACCGTTGTTTTACGTAGCCTTGCTGGGTGTCGCCGCGGTGGCGGTCTTTTCCGGTGACTTCTACCTCAAAGAGGTTCTGGTACTGGTTATCGTATTCGCGCAGTTCACGGCGAGCTGGGACGTGCTGTGCGGGTATTCCGCGCAGGACAATTTCGGCCACGCATTCTTCATCGGCGCGGCCGGCTATGTCGCCGCCCTTCTCAATACATGGCTCGATTTCTCGCCTTGGTTGACCGTCCCCCTCTCGGCGGGGGCAGCAGCAATGTTGGGCGTCGGCGTCGGGTGGCTGACGCTGCGACTGCGCGGACCCTATTTCGCGCTGTCGACGATCGCCTTCGCAGCCGTGCTGTTCAAGCTCGCCTTCATTCTCTCCACGGTGACCGGGGGCGAGGAGGGAATCCCGGGCATCAGTCCGTTCGCATCGAGCGTCGATTTCGATTTATTGACTTGCATCGCCATATTTGGGGTTTCCATCATCTTCCTGACCGCCTTCGTGCGCTCGCACTACGGTCTGATCCTCCGCTCCACCCAGCATAACGAGGATGCCGCTCAAGCCTCGGGCATCAACACCGCCTACTACAAGATCGCGGGTTTCGTCGTCAGCGGGTTCTTCGCTGGCGTCGGCGGCAGCATGTACACCCACACCAAGATGCAGGTGAATCCGGAGTTGCTCGCAGGGTCGCTTTCCGTGTTGATCGTACTGTTCGCCGTGGCGGGCGGTCGGGGTTCGATCATGGGACCGGTGATCGCCGCCGCCGGGCTCACGCTCCTCAACGAGTGGCTCCGAATAATCGAGGAGTATCGGCCCGTTCTCTTCACCGGTGCTCTGATCCTGCTGATCTACCTCAATCCCTCAGGTGTCGCGAACGCGCGGTGGCTGTCGCGCGTTCCGTGGTTGCGTACGGCCCTATTCGGACCCCGGTGATATCGTGAGTCTGCTTTCGGTATCGGATCTCAACAAGTCGTTCGGCGGAGTTAGCGCGGTAAGTCAGCTCACCTTCGAGGTAGAGCAGGGCACGATTTTCGGTATCATTGGACCCAACGGAGCCGGCAAGACAAGCCTTTTCAACATTCTGACCGGCTTTCTTCCCGCAGATGCGGGTTCGGTACAGTTTCGCGGCCGCAACGTTCTCGGCTTGAGGCCGTATCAATTGGCCGAGTTCGGAATGAGCCGCAGCTTCCAGCTGGTCAAGCCGTTCTTCGGGATGACCGCGCTGGAGACTTTGCTGCTGCCGGCCTGGAGTCCGCGTATGCGAAGCCGAGGAATGATGTCCGAGGCGGCCAACCGACGCGGCATGGCGCTGCTTGCCGAATTCGGACTCGGTGACAAAGGTCCGATCCTTGTCGACGACCTCAACCAGAGTGAATTGCGGCTCTTGGACATAGCGCGAACACTCGTGACCGAACCGGACATCGTGTATCTGGACGAACCGTTCTCGGGCCTGAGCCTCGACCAAGTGGCCCTCGTTTCCGGCATTCTCCAACGCCTGCGCGAGTCCGGCACGACGATCATGATCATCGAGCATCGCATGCGCGAACTCATGCAGTTGGTCGATCGAGTCATGGTCATCAATTTCGGTTCCAAACTGGCGGAGGACGCGCCGGCCGAAATCGCCCGCGATCCGCAGGTGATCGAGGCCTATTTGGGCACCAGGGGGCAGGAAGTTGCAGCTTCTCACCGTTGACAATCTCTCGGCTGCCTACGGCGCGCTGCGCGTTCTCCACGGCGTGTCGCTGGAAATAGCCGAAGGCGAATTGGTGTCGCTGATCGGACCCAACGGCGCCGGTAAGACGACGCTCCTGCGAGCGATCTCTCGCCTCGCTGCTACCGAGGGCAGCGTCAGGTTCGATGGCCGTGAACTGACCAAGCTGTCGCCGCAGAAAGTCGTAGCCCTAGGTGTCGTCCAATGTGCCGAGGGCCGCAAGCTGTTCGCCGATATGACGGTGGACGACAACCTCGGCCTGGGCGCCTATCTGAGATCGGACCGGGACGGTATCCGCGCGGATTTCGAACGCGTGTACAGTCTGTTCCCGGTTCTTGAAAGCCGCCGCAAGCAGCGCGCCGGAACCATGTCGGGAGGGGAGCAGCAAATGCTCGCAATCGGGCGGGCGCTCATGAGCAGGCCCAGAATCCTACTGCTCGACGAACCCTCGTTCGGGATCTCGCCGATTCTGGTCGAGCGCATCTTCGCGGTCATCCGGCAACTCAACACAGACGGACTGACCGCTCTGGTGGTGGAGCAGAACGCCGCCGTGGCATTGGAGGTGGCAGCCCGCGCCTACGTGCTCGAAGCCGGTCGCATCGTGCTTTCGGGCATGAGCCATGATGTGGCTGCGAACCGAGCGGTTCGCGAATCCTATCTCGGCATGTAACGGTGCACGGCACAGGGATCGGGCGCAAGAGCTCACGGGAAGCGGCGCATGTCATCGAACCAAACCAAGCTAACCGGCATCTGGGCCGCCATTCACACCCCGTTTGATGACGATCAGGCTCTCGACGAATCCGGCCTCAGGGACAATGTGCGTCATTTGTCCGAGGCGCTGGAGCTCGATGGCGTCTTCTGCTCGGGCATCATGGGAGAATTCTGGGCGCTGACACTGTCCGAGCGTGCGCGCCTGATCGATATCGTGGTCGCGGCGGCCCGGCCTGCGATGCGGGTTTCGGCGATGACAACGCATCATTCGCTGACCGAAACCATCGAACTCAGCCGTCACGCCGAGCGCGCCGGCGTCGATTTCGTTGCATTGATGAACCCAACTGTCGGACCGCGCTCCGATGACGCGGTCCATCGCTACTATGTCACGATCTGCGATGCGTTGACGGCGCCCGTCGTGCTGTTCGTGACGCCTGCATTCGGATACAGGATGTCGGCTGATCTGGCGGAACGACTCGCAGCGATCCCCAACCTCTGCGCGATCAAGTGCGCCGGTCCGGAGAGCGAGACGGCGCGGATTCGCATGCTGTGCGGTGATCGGATGGTGGTGAGCGATCCCGAGGAAGCGCGGTGGCTGGACAACATGGCGACGCACGGTCAGCAGGCCCTGTATGCCGACCCGGAGCCCTACCTGTACCAGCGGGAAGACTCGCGACCGATCTCAAACTACACGGCTGCTTATCGGTCGGGTGACATCTTCCGCGCGCGGGAGCTTTGGGAAAGCGCCGAGCCGCTGAGAGCTATCTACGCGAAGTGGATCATGGACCCGCTGAGAGCAGGACTGATGCCCAACGCCGCGCTCAAATGCTGGGCGTCGGCGATGGGAATGGCTGCCGGACCGGTGCGCGCACCGCTTGCGCCGCTCACCGCGGCGGACCGGCGGGAACTCCTGTCCGAGTTGGACGACGCCGGTCACGTCTGACCGGAATCTCTCCGACGGCGGTTCGATTGGGCGTCGCTCGGACTGGCGAGCCGCTGTCTCCAATGCGTCCGTGACCCCGCTCCGGCGTCCCGGCGTCGGTACTTGCGCTGCGTACCATTTGATCGCACAACGTTCGTTGTTGGCGGGAGGAACGACGATGGCCACGGACACCGAGACGCCGCCGGAGACGAAAGGCGCCCATACCCGGAATCTGGCGGCGTTGTGCGCCGGGTTGCGTTTCGAAGATTTGCCGGCGGAGGTGGTCGCGCACGTCAAGCTGCTGATCCTCGACGGGCTCGGCTGCTGCTTGCAGGGCGCGACCCTGCCGTGGACGCAGATGGTTGCCGATATGGTGCGCGAAGAGGGCGGGGTGTCCGAAGCGACGCTGATCGGCATGACCGGGCGCACCGCGGCAACCCAGGCCGCGTTGGTCAACAGCACCGCCGGCCACGGCTTCGAGATGGACGACATCCATCGCGACGCCATCATCCATCCCAACTCGCTGGCCGTGGCTGAGCGCGGCGGCGGCGCGGCGGGCGCGGATTTTATCGCCGCGGTGGTTGCCGGCTACGAGGTGGCCGCGCGCATCGGCCGCAGCGCCGGTCAAAGCCTTTTGCTCAAGGGCTTTCACCCCCAAGGCACCACCGGCGCGTTCGCCGCCACCGCCGCCGCGGCTCGGATGCTCGGCCTCGACGCAGGACAAACGCACCACGCGCTCGGTGTCGGTGGTTCGCTCGGCGCCGGTCTGATCGCCGCACAGGAAGGAGCGATGGTCAAGCGGCTGCATTCCGGGCGCGCCGCGCAAGCCGGGGTTCAGGCGGCGCTCCTGGCCGAGCGCGGTTTCACCGGCATCGAAGACGTCATCGAGGCCGACTATGGCGGGTTCCTAAGCACCCATGCCGAGGGCGCCGAGCTCGCCGCGCTCGATTGCGGGGTCGGTGAGAGCTGGGAAATCCTGCAATCGGGCTACAAGCTCTACCCCACGGTCACCAGCATCCACAATGCGTTGCACGCGCTGCGCGAGGTGATGCGCGAACGCGAGATCGAACCGCACGCGATTGCCGCGATCGAGGGTGGCGTCTCCAAAGCGACCTACGTGCACAGCGCCTGGCCGTATCACGGTCAGAGCGTGACCGCGGCACAGATGAATCTCTTCTACGGCCTCGCCGTGATGGCGCTGAAGGGACGGGTGACCACCGCCGAGTTCACCGAAGAACGCATTGCCGATCCCGCGATACTGGCCTACGCCGAACGAATCACCGCGTTCGTCGATCCCGAAATCGAAGCGCTCGGCACGGCGCAGCGCCACGCCGTCAACCTCAAGGTGCTGCTGGAGTCGGGCAAAATCTACGAGAAAGCGTTGCGCCTGCGACCAGGCAGCCCGGAGGCGCCGGCGGATCCGGAAGACGTGCGCGAGAAGTTCCGCCACAACGCCGCCTTCGTACTGACCGACGACGCCATCGGCGACATCGAGGCCAAGATCGACAGCCTCGAGGCGCTGAAGGATGTCAGGGAGCTGGCCGCACCGCTGACTCCCGGCGAAGGGTGATTGGGCCGGTCGCTGTGGGCACGGGCCCCGGCCATGGCCCTACCCGTCGCCCGGCCAAAGACTGGGCATTTGAACGAACCGTCGAGACAGCTCGCCTAGCCGGCGGTGAAGACGCTGGCGTTCGTGGACTCCGGCGTTCCGCCGCAACGACAGTTCGCGTGCGCCGGCAACGTCGCTGCGCCGAACCCTTTTGCGCAGGCTTGGTTGGTCAGTCGTAATTCGAGCCGTTGAGCGCTTCCCAGACCATGCGATCGAAATGGTGGGTGGCGTGCTCGCTCCTTGGCGAGTGTTCGGCGTCGACCATCAGTCGCCCGGCGGCGAACCCGCGCGATCTGATCCCCGCCTGCTGCTGCTCCATGCACCGGATGTCCTGCAGGTTGGCGGTGTCGCGGAAGCGGTTCATGCCGGCGATCTCTTCTCCGGTCGGCGGATCGTTGACCGAGAAGCAATCAAGATATTCGTACGAGTTCTCGAGGTCGATCGGCCGCGCCACCAGCACTTTGAAATTGCCGACGCCCCAATGCGACAGCAGCAGCAGGTTGGGCCATAGGTACCAGATGTTGGAACCCTTCTGCGGGTCCGCATCGCGGATCTGGTAGGCGCGCTCGAGACCCGACGTGTCGACATCGCCTCGCAAGAGCTGGTTATGGCGTTGCCAAATGCCGTGCTCCCAGTGGCGCCGGAGCGACCAGTCCACCGTTTCGGTCACCTCGGGGTGCACCACCGGGCAGTGGTAGCATTCGAGCTGGTCGAAGATAAACTTCCAGTTGGCCTTGACGTCGAAGCGATCGCGGCGGGCGAAAACCATCCCGTCGAAGCCTTGGACGGTCGCGTAGATCTGGTCCTCGAGCCCCTCCACCTGGCTCGCCAGCGGCGCCGCGTCCGGGTCGAGATTGACGAATACCAGCATGTCGAGCAGCGTCTCGACGCGGATCTCGGTCAGCTCGAAATCTTCGAGTCGGAAGCCGGCGACGTTCTCGGCATTGCCCGCCGCTTTCAGCGCACCGGTGGTATCGTAGGACCAGGCGTGGAACGGGCAGGTGAAGATGGTTTTGTTGCCCCTGCCCTCGGCCAGGACATGGCCGCGATGCATGCACACATTGTAGAAGGCGCGCAGTTCGCCGTCCTTGCCGCGCACGATCAGGATCTTCTGGTCGAGCAGGTCGGCGGTGATGTAGTCGCCGGGCTCCTCGAGGTCGAGGGTGTAGCCGACGAGCTGCCAAGTCTTGAACCAGATCTCCTCTTTCTCGCGTTCGAAGATCTCGTGATCGAAGTAGTAGCGGGCCGGCAACGTACCGGATAGCTCCGGCTCGCGGCGGAACCGCAGATGTTCCGCAATTTCGGCGATGTTCGCGTCCATGCTGGGCTCCTTTCACGCGCGCTTGGGAAAATCGTAGCACAGCCGAGCCGAGGCTCGCGTCGAGGTTTGCGGACCGTTGCCGGCATGGCCGGCAACCAGCCGGTAACCGACCGACGCGCGTCCCAGTCCTCGCAACCAAGAAGGCGCGCGGTGCGCTCTCGGCGGCACGCGGAAAGGCGGACGCCGAAGCGCCTGCGTTCCGAGATCGGTAGATGCGCTCTCCTCGGCTAGAGCGTTTTTCGATCTGACAGAATCTTCTGTATTTTCAATTGGTTGTGTCTGTGATTCAAGATGCGTGCTGGTGAAGGAAGCCAGCCTGCATCCCGACTTCAACCCGATCGAGATGGCCTTCTCCAAGTTCAAGGCCTACCTCAAGCGTCGGGCCGCCCGCACCGTCACAGAACTCTGGGAGGCCATCGCACAAGCCACAGACATCTTCACCTCGGCCGAGTGCCAAAACTACTTCGCCGCCACAGGATATGACCGTAAGTGATCAGAATATGCTCTAGTTCCCGGGCAGGTACGCGTTGGTAAAGTAGTCGCCGGGGTCGCGCACCGGCTCGTGGGCCAGCAGCTCCTGGTAGCGGTCGAGCGCTGCCGTCATCGTTGTGCTCCTTCCCGCGCGTACACCGGCATCAACCGGTGATCATCAACCAATCGCGGCACGGGCACAAACCTGCCTAGTCCGGCGCGACCTCATAGTTGGCGCCGTTGAGCACACGCCAGACCAGATTGTTGAAGTGGTGGGTGCCGTGCTCGCTGCGCCAGCTATGCTCGGCATCGACCATCAGTCGACCCTGGGTGTAGCCGCGCGACTTCAAGCCCAGCGCCTGCCCCTCCATCGCCGTGCGATCCTGGGGCCAGACGACGTCACGATACTGGTTCATCTGCGCCAGATCGTACGCGCCGGAGGGATCGTTAAGGCAGAAATTATAGTTGATTCGCAGCGCTCGCTCCGGCCCGTGCGGCACCGCACGCAGGATCTTGAAATTGCTGGGACCCCGATGCGCCACGAGAATCAGGTTGGGCCACAGATAGTAGATCGGGATGTCGATCACCGTCGCCGGACCGAAATCGTAGGGCAATCGCTCCCTGTGCTTTTCGATCACCTCGCGGTTGCCGTACGAAGTGTGTTTTTGCCAGTACTCGAACTCCTCGCCGACGAAGCGGCGTTCGATGAACCCCTCCTTGCCGGTCGAGATGTGCGGGTGAATGATCGGGCAGTGGTAGCACTCGAGGCCGTCGAGGATCAACTTCCAGTTGGCGTTGACTTCGAGCACAGCGGTGCGCACCAGCTTGAGCGCGTCGTAGTCGGGCACGGACTTGCGGATATCGTCCTCGATTCCCGGCATCAGATCGGCCAGCGGCCGGGTGTGGGGATCGAGGTTCACGAACACCATGTTGGCCAGGATCTCGACGCGGATCTCGGCGAGTCCGAAATCCTCGAGCCGGAAGCCGGCGACGTTGGCGGCATTGCCCGCCGCCCGCAGATTGCCCTCGAGGTCGTACGACCAGGCGTGGAACGGACAAGTGAAAAACGTTCGGTTACCGGAGCCTTCGGCGAGAATATGGCCGCGGTGCATGCAGACATTGTGGTAGGCGCGCACCCGGTTCCCGTTGTCGCGACAGACCAGGATCTTCTGGTCGAGCAGGTCGGCGGTGAAGAAGTCGCCGGGCTGTCGCAAGGAAACCATGTGGCCGACCAGCTGCCAGGTCTTGAACCAGATTTCCTCTTTCTCGCGGGCGTAGATTTCAGGATCCCAGTAGTAGTGGCCGGGCAGAGTTCCCGAGCGTTCAGCCACCGGGCTGAAGGGATTGCGGGATCGTGCGGCGGTAGGCTGGGGCATGGATCTCATTTCATGAGCACGCGGACAGCGCCGGCGTCGAAGCTCAGGCGCACCCGCGTGCCGGCGCGGACGTCGCCGCCGAGCTCGGCGTAGCCCTGAACGACATGCGCGCCCAACGCGACGTCGCAGATCAGGTATTTGCCCATGTAGATCGTCGCGCGAGCATCGCCCTGGATCACGTTGTCCCTCGGGCCACCGGCGTCCGAGTCGGCAGTCGAAACGCGCATGTCGACCGGACGGATAGCGATTTCGACAGCGGCTCCGTCATTGACGTCGGCCGGCAGATCGCAAACAAGTGGTGTGCCGTCGACGACGATCCGGCCATCCTCGACCACCGCCGGCAGAAAATTGGTCCAACCGACGAAATCGGCGACGAATTTGCTGATCGGGGCTTCGTAAATGTCCTGGGGCTTACCGACTTGGACGATCCGGCCTTCATCCATGACGGCGACTTGGTCGCTTATTGCCAGCGCCTCCTGCTGATCGTGCGTGACATAAAGCGTGGTAACGCCGAGCCGCTGCTGCAGTTCACGCAGCTCGAAGCGCATCTGCTCGCGCAGCTTGGCGTCGAGGTTGGAGAGCGGTTCGTCGAACAGCAGGATACGCGGCTCGAACACGATGGCGCGAGCCACCGCGACCCGCTGTTGCTGGCCGCCCGAGAGCTGGGCCGGGTAGCGGTCAGCGAGGTCGATCAACTGGACCAAGTCGAGCGCCTCGAGCGTGCGCTCGCGCACCGCGCTGCGCGGCAACCGGCGCACCTTGAGGGGATAGGCGATGTTCTCGAACACGCTCATATGTGGCCAGATCGCATAGGATTGGAACACCATGCCGATCTGCCGCTTCTCCGGCTGCACGAATACGCCGTTGCCGCACATCACCTCGTCGCCGATCGAGATGGTGCCCGCGGTGGGAACTTCGAGCCCGGCCACCATACGCAACGTGGTCGTCTTGCCGCAGCCCGAAGGACCCAGGAACGTCGTCAGGCTGCCATCCTCGACGCGGAGATCCATGCGGTCGACGGCGACGGTGTCGCTAAAGTGCTTGGTTAGACCTTCGATGGTGACCTGGGGCAAAGTGGGCTCGCTAGGTGGTTCGCGGGAACGCCGGTTTCCGCGGCTATGTCGATAGACGTTACACTAGATGACGGTTGCGCCCCATGTTCGCGCGACTCGTTAGCTAGTGCAGTGACTCAGACGGAAGGTACAGGCATTTGTTTTGTTTTTGCGAGGATGGTTTTAGCGGGTTTGGTCCAGACGAAGGGTTTGGGGTCGTCGTTGTGCTCGGCGATGTAGCGGTTGATGGTGGCCTGGAGATCGGCGACGGAGTGGAAGGTGCCGCGTCGGATGCGCCGTCGGGTGAGTGCGGAGAAGAAGCTCTCCACGGCGTTGAGCCAGGAACCGGAAGTGGGCGTGAAGTGGAACACCCAACGCGGATGGCGCTTGAGCCACTCGATGACCTTGGGCTGCTTGTGGGCGGCATAGTTGTCGAGCACGGCATGGATCACCTTGCCTGGCGGGATGGCCCGCTCGACGGCGTTGAGGAAGCAGATCAGCTCCTGATGGCGGTGGCGTTGCATGCAGCGGCCGATGACGGTGCCGTCGAGAATGTTCAGTGCCGCAAACAGGGTGGTGGTGCCGTTGCGCTTATAGTCGTGGGTGATGGTGGCGCAGCGGCCGGGCTTGAGCGGCAGCCCGGGCTGGGTTCGATCGAGGGCCTGGATCTGCGACTTCTCGTCGATCGACAGCACCACGGCATGGGCCGGCGGGTTCATGTAGAGGCCGACGATGTCTTCGACCTTCTCGGCGAAGGCGGGATCACCGGAGCGCTTGAAGGTACGGATGCGATGCGGCTGCAGGTTGCAGGCTCGCCAAATGCGCTGCACCGAGCGCAGGCTGATGCCGACGGCCTTGGCCATGGCCCTGCCGGTCCAATGGGCGGTCTCGCCGGGCGCCTCCTCCTGACAGGTCATGGCGACCACTCGAGCGATCGTCTCCGGCGGCAGCGGCGCCCTTCCCGGCGGCCGGGTCTTGTCGCGCAGCAGGCCCTCGACGCCTTCCTCGGCAAACCGGCGCTGCCAACGCCACACCGCCGGCCGGCTCACGCCGGCCAGACGCGCCACCTCTGCCACCGGCAAGCGCTCGGCCGACGACAGGATGATCCGGACCCGCTGTACGTGCTTGAGCGGGCGAGAACGATCGCCGACGATCGCCGCCAAACGCGCACGGTCCTCGGCGCCAACAATGACGTTGAGCTCTTGTGCCATCACACGAGAATGACACAGAACTATACTCCCGTGAATCCTTTGTTTGCGTCAATGCACTAGCGACGCGTCCAGAGCAGCAGTCCCAGGAGGAAACCATGTAACCAAGGATGACCGTACTTTGTGCGGTGGCGTTGGCAATCGCCATCGCCCTGATCCCGACCGACGGCGCCACCCAGAGCACGTACGAAATGGCGAAGAACGAGGGCTAGGTGACCCTCTACACGGGTCAGCCGATCGACCGCGTGCAACAGATCGTCACCGGTTTCAACGCCGCATACCCCGGCATCGACGTCGATTTCCTGCGTGCCGACACCCGTAAATACGCGTAGCGCTTCGAATCCGAAACCGCGTCGGGCCGTCACGTCGCCGATGTGATCCTCGCCACCACCATCACCACCCACCGTTGGGGCGAGAAGTTCATCAAAGCCTACATTTCGCCGGAGGCGGCGGATTATCCGCCCGAACTCATGGACCCGATGGGCCTGTCCAACACCTTCGGCATCAACACCACCAGCTTTGCCTGGAATACCGAACGGGTGAAGGACGCCGAGGTTCCGAAGACCTGGGACGATTTGCTCGATCCGAAGTGGAAGGGCAAGATCGGTATGCAGGATCCGACCGGCCGTGGCGGTGCCTATACCTGGACGATCACCATGTATGATCGGTGGGGCGAGGCGAAGTGGCTGGACTACCTGCAGCGGCTGGCGGCGCAGGAGCCCAAATACGGCCGCTACATGCAGGTGCGCGAGATGGTAATGTCGGGCGAGGTGGCGATCCACTTCGCCGCCTATCCGGACTTCACCGAGCCGGTCAAGAAGAAAGGCGCGCCAGTCGACTGGGCGGCGCCGTCCGAGATGGTGTTCGTCGGCCTGTCGACCAACCTGTCGCAGAACGCCCCGCATCCCAACGCCGGCAAGCTGCTGATCGACTACGTGCTGTCCGACGAGGGCCAGAAGCTGCTCGGCGAGACCGGCATGATCCCGGCCAAGCCGGAGTTCCGGCCGGGCGCGTTCCAGCGTATCAACAACGTCACGCTGCTCCCGTCGAAACTCGCAGTCGAGGTCAAGACGCCCGAGTTCTTCCGCGACAAGCTGCGTGAGATCTTCGGCGCCCGTTAGTCGGCGGAACGCGACGGGAACAACGGTTGCCGGCGGAGGCTGGGGATGACCTCCGCCGGCGCCGCGCCGCTGGAGGTTCGCCGCATCGGCGGCACCCTCGGCGCCGAGGTGACTGGCGTCGACCTCGCCGCGCTCGACGATGAGGTTTTCGCGGCGATCGAGGCGGCGTTCCGCGAGCATCACGTGCTGTGCTTCCGCGATCAGCACATCACGCCGGCCGACCAGATCGCCTGCACCCGCCGCTTCGGGCCGTGTCTGCGCAATCCCGATCCCAATCGCGGCACCCTCGAAGGCTACCCCGAGATCCGGCCGCTCGAGAACCGGCCCGGCAGGCCGGGGCCGGAGAACGATTTCTGGCACGCCGATGTCACCTATACCAAGAAACCGATTCTCGGCGCGCTGCTCTACGGTCGCAAAGTCCCAGCCGCCGGCGGCAACACTTGGTTCTGCAACATGTGCGCGGCATACGACCGCCTGTCGCCGGGCATGCAACGGATGCTGCGGGGATTGAAAGCGGTCCACACCGCCCGCGGCAACTATCTCCGCGCCGGACTGCCGCTCGAAGACATGCCGCCGCCGGTCGAGCACCCGGCGGTGACCGTTCATCCCGCGACCGGCCGCGAGATCCTCTACATCAATCCCCACTTCACCGAGCGTTTCGCCGGCATGACCGAAACCGAGAGCCGTCCGCTGATGGACTTCCTCACCGCGCGAGCAACGGTGCCGGAAAACATCTATGCCCATCAATGGCGGCGCAACGATGTGCTGTTGTGGGACAATCGCTGCGTCATGCACCGCAGCGTCTATAACTATGGCGAGCAGGTGCGCATCATTCATCGGACAACCATCTCCGCCGATCTGGCGCCGCGCGCCGCCTGATGGCGACGGTCGCGACGGCGCCAGCCGCGTCCCGTTCGCCAACCGTGCCCGGCATGTCGATGGCCGATCGACTGCCGATGCTCCTGATCGCGGCGCTGATCAGCTTTCTCGCGATCTACCCGGTGGGATGGTTGCTCTATGGCAGCTTTTTCAGCGCGGCGCCGCTGCAGGAGGGCCATCTCACCTTCGACAACTACACCCGCGCCTATTCCGACCCGATCCTGCTGTCGACGACGGTCAACACGCTGGTATTCTCGTTCGGGCAGATGTTCATCGCCGTGGCGATCGGCACCGGCCTCGGCTGGGTGGTCTCGCGCACCAACACGCCGGGCCGGCAGACTTTCGAGATCCTGCTGATCGTCCTGTTCCTGGTGCCGACGCTGCTGGCCATCGTTGCCTGGACCCTGCTGCTCAGCCCGTGGAAGGGGTTGATCAACAGCGTGGTGATGGCGATGCTCGGGCTCGACGAGAGCCCGTTCAACATCTACTCGATGGGCGGCATGATCTTCGTCCAGGGGCTCTATCTCTCGCCCTTCGCCTACCTGATCATCGCCCCGGCTTTCACCTCGATCGATTCCGGCCTCGAGGAAGCGGCGCGCATGTCGGGCTCATCGCCGCTGCAGACGTTCGCGCGCGTCACCCTGCCGGTGGTGCGGCCGGCGATCCTCTCGGCAGCCATTCTGATGTTCATCTTCGGGCTCGAATCGTTCGACATCCCGCAGCTGCTCGGCGCCCGCGAAAGGATCTTCACCTACACCTCGCTGATCTATGCCGGTCTCGAGGTCAGGACCCCGGCCGATTACGGGTTCAGCACCGCGCTGTCGACCAGCCTGCTGGTGACCACGGGGATTTGCGTATTCCTCTACCAGCGCTCGATCCGCCACGTGACGCGCTATCAGACCATCACCGGCAAAGGCTATCGCGCGTCGATCGTCGATATCGGGCGTTGGAAGTGGGTGACCTTCGGGATCTGCTGCATGTTCTTCCTGATCACCATTGTGCTTCCCCTGGCGATCATCCTGCTCGGCTCCTTTATGACCTACTTCGGCCGTTTCGACCGGGGCGTGTTCGACCGGCTGACGCTTGAGAACTACCCGCGGATCTTCAACCACCCGCAGCTGGTCGAAGGTTTCTTCAACAGTGCCACGCTGGCGCTGACCGCCGGCACGGTTTGCGTCTTCCTGGCGGCGGCGGTCGCGTACATCTCGGTCAAGACCAGGCTCAAGGGGCGCAAATGGCTCGAAGCGGTATCGATGCTGCCGATCTCGTTCCCCTCGACGGTGCTTGGCGTCGCCCTGCTGTGGGCATGGATCAGCATCCCGTTGCCGATCTACGGCACGCTGCTGATTCTCGGCGTCGCCTACGTGACGCGCTACCTGCCGATCTGCCTGCGCACGGTGATCGGGGGCGTGGTGCAGATCAGCGACGAGATGGAAGCCGCCTCGAAGATGTGCGGCGCCTCGTGGCTGCTGACCTTCCGCCGCATCATCCTGCCGCTGCTGAAGCCGACCCTGATCGCCGCCTGGCTGATGCTGTTCCTGATCTTCATGCGCGAATTGTCGATGTCGATCATTCTCTCCGGCCCCGGCAATCCCGTGATCTCGGTGGTGATGTTCGACTACTACGAGTCCGGCGAGCTGCCGCCGCTGGCGGCGACCTCGTTCCTGCTGATCACGGTCACCGTGGCGGTGGTGCTGATCAGCCGCCGGATCTTCAAGGTGCGCTACTCGGAAATGCGCATGTAGGCGGCGCCGAAAGAAGGAGAAAAAAGAAGGAGAAAGAAGGAGATGGCATGAATGAGGCGTGAACGGCTGTGCGTCTGGCTTGAGGATCGTGCGCGACCAGGCTTTGAGCCGCTCGGCGGCGATCGCCGAGCTCGACCGGGAAATCGCTCCGGCCGGCAGCGCGATCGCCGGCTATCAAAGTCCGGTCTCAATCAACGGCATCGGGCCACGCGCAGCAGCGCCGGAAAGTTCCTCGCCGCCATCTTCGACACCCTCAACAACGACTGGGTGCGCGAGAGCCCCCCAAGCTGCAAATGCGCGCAAAATCCAGCCCACACCACACAACCATCATAGGAGAGAGATCCTCATGAAAGCCAAGTATATCGAGGTCGATGGCTTGAATACCCGCTACCTCTTCGCCGGCGAGGGCAACGACGAAGCGCTGTTGCTGATTCACGGCGGCGGCATCGCCGCGGATTCCTGGATGTGCAATATCGACGAGCTCGCCAAGACGTTTGCGGTGTACGCGCCCGATACGGTCGGCCACGGCTTTACCGACGCCATCGATCTCGGCAAGGACCTGCCGCAACCGCACGCGCTGCGCCACCTGATCGCCTTCGCCGACGCGATCGGGCTCGACAAGTTCTACGCGGGCGGCAGTTCCTACGGCGCCCTGCTCGCCGGTCTGCTCTATCTCGAGATCCCCGATCGGGTCGAGAAACTGGTCATGATCAGCAGCAGCTCCGCTTTCGACAGCGACGAGGATTATCGCAAAGCCATGCGCGGCGCCTTCGAAAACGCCGCTCGGACCATCAGCGATCCCGAACTGGAGGATTGCCGCCGCCGCATGGGGGCGATCGTCCATGATCCCGCATGCATTCCCGAGGCGGTTCTTATGATGCAGGTGACCCAATACGCCCGACCCGACCGCGCCGACTACTACATCAAGGCCAACAAGAACCGGGTCAACGCCCAGGGGCCGATCGGCTACCGCATCGTCGACCGCCTCAACGAGCTCGAGCTGCCGGTACTGGTGATCGCCGGCAAGCAGGATCCGCGCGCCAACTGGCAGCGCACCGAGGCCGCGGTCGCCAAGATGCCCAACGCGACGCTCCACATCGTCGACAAATGCGGCCATTTGCCGCACATCGAACACCCCGAGATGTTCAACCGGCTGGCGACCGAGTTCCTGTCGCGTTAGCCCGCCAGCCCATCGACCACGCAGCCGAGGCCGGTAGATCGATCGATCGCTGATTTCGTGGTCGACCTGGACTAAGGCATCACCACGGTTGCGGTGAGGTTGCGTATGGCGTGGACCATGCTAAGCGCGGTCGAGGCCGAGGTCTTCGGGTTATCGGGCGCCGGCTGGCCCTCCATCTCGACATCGAGGCGGCCGAAACGGCCTTCGGCGTGGATGCGGCTGGTATTGTTGGTGGTGTCGGGATCGGCGACCAGCCGGATTTCGGTGCGCTCGACGCCGATCCCCGCGAGCGCCACGGTCATCGCCAGATTGGCGTTCTTGGGATAGTCACGCGCCGCGTCGATCGGCGATCCCCGGAAGATCTCGGTCGGCTGCGTCAGTGCGTCGAGATCGACCGTGCGCTCGGCCGGCGTGCCGCGCCACGCGTCGGGCGGTTTGATCGAGACGTAAGTGACGCGCTCAAGGCCGCCGACCCTAAGCGCCGTAAGGCCGTCGATGCCGGCGATGGCGCCGGCGGGCAACAGCAGGCGCGCGCCGCGCTCGCGGGCGAGCCCGGTCAGGCGCTCGAGCAAACCGGCCTTGGCGAACGCGCCGGTGGCGATCACCATCAGGTCGATGCCCGCGCCGAGCACTGCGTCGGCATAGTCCAAGATCGCGCTCTGGCCGGCGCACTCGACCACCAGATCGGGCGCCCGAGCCAACAATTCGTCAACCGCGGTGACGACCGAGATTGAATCGGGAAGCTCCGCGCGCGCAGCCGCGGCGCGGTCGTCGCGCACCAGCACTGCGACGATAGCGATTTCATCCGCGTCTTTGGCGAGTTCATCGACCACCATATGGGCGATCGCGCCGTAGCCGATCAGGGCGATTGTTTTCACGAGTCGATGGGGCGAGGCAGACTGGCGTTAGTGTTCGTGCGCAGCGGGCTTTTTCCGCCGGCGCAGCGCGGCACCCTGCAGCATGCCGTGTTGCTTGAAGGCCTTGCCCTCGAAGGTGGGCCGGGCCCCTTCGCGCCTGACGATGCTGTCGGTTTCGTAGATCGCGACGTGAGGGTCGTGCGGGCGGCCGTTGGCGATATCGATCCACAACCGCAACAGCAGGCGTTCGCGCCCAGGCTCGTCATGGTCCTCGAATCGCGTACGACCGTGCAGGACGGTGAAGTTGTTCTGTAACGATAATTCGCCGGGTTCGAGGAGCACGGTGATCATGATATCGTCGCGGCTGGCGATCTCGTCGAAGCAGGCCATCGCCCGGGTCAGTTCGGGCGGAAACTCGATGCCGAGCTCCGGCGCGGCCGCTTCGAGATAGCCCGGTACATAGCGGGCGCTGACATAGCCGTCGACGCAGGAGAAAACCGGTACCTTGTGCGTGGTACAGGGCGGCGCACCCGGCGGCTCCTCGCCGCGGCGATGGTAGTAGAAGCCCTCGTAGAGCGGCCGCAAAAGCTCGGGGTCGGTGCGCAAAATCTCGTTGTGCACGGTCAGCGCGCTGGCGTATTTGCTCTCGCCGCCGTGCTTGACGGTGCGCACGCTCAGCATCGCGATCATCTCGTTGCAATCGGTGTGGGGCGTCAGTTCGTTGGCATTGCGGTAGGAGCGTTCGCTGGCAACTTCCTTGGACTTGTCGGTGACGCAGCCGATACGGTCGCCGAGCACGCTCTGCGATGCCGCGGTACCGAAATGGGTGCCGAAGCCCCAATAGAAGGTGGCAAGATCGTCGAGGTCGTAGCGGTCGAGCGGGAAGCCGCGGATCAGCACGATGCCGCGGCCGTCGCGCACCTCATTGTCGATCGCGGCGATGTCATCCTCGATGGCGGCAAGAGGAAACTCCGCGCGGCCGATCTCGTCGATCGTCAGACCAGCACGCTTGACGCCCACCAATGCCGCGTCGAGGGCGTCGCGGTGGCGTTTGGTGAAATCGAAGGCGTAGGCGTCCTTGCTCGCGAGGTCGACGGCCTTCCACGCGCCGGGGTGGTCGATGAGCTGGTCGTAGATCTGCCGCATTGCACAAGCGTTCCTGCGTTGGGCGAATCGTCGCGGATGATATATCGCCGATCGCCGTTTGCTAAGCGGTTGCCATCAACGCGACGCAACCGGTCGCGGCCTCGAAGCCGAGCCGGCCACATCCGCTTCGGCAAATCCTCAATACGCTCCCCCGCGCCCCTCCCCGTTCCATCGCTCGAGCGACAAAGCTGGGGCCCATGAACGCGGATCGGATCAAGTCCGACACGACGACATTGGCCGGTGGCCCAGGTGGTCGAACGCTCACGCCGAACCGGTCTCGGCCGAGTCAATTCGAGAAATTCCTCGGCCCCGACCGATCACAGCGATGGTCTAGAACGGTGTCCCGTTGCGGCCCTTGAGAAACTCCCACAAGCGCCGTTCGCCGATGTCGCAGCCACGGGGGTAGCCGGACGGACGGACGCCGATCGACGCGTGATGGAGCAGCGGGTTGCGCCGGGGCGACGGGGGCCTGGTCTGCGGAGCCACGCCGGCGATTTCGAGGATGAGTTTGCGGCGGATCGCCTGTGCGAACGCTTCGAACCCGCGCGCGACGACGATGAACGCGCCGGTGCCACCGATCACGCAATGGACATAGTACTTGTCGAGATCCTTGAGTTGGGGAAATCCGAAGCGGTTGGGACGGTCGTTGATGATCGGCAGGCCGTTGATGGTCACGCCGCGTTCAACCGCGATGTCGCGGGCGAGGTTGACGAGCACACCGCTGTTGTTGGCACCGTCGCCGGAAATATCGATGACGCGGCGGGTACCTTGATAGCCGTTGCCGTCGAACAGCGGCAACGCATACTGAATGGCGCCGCTAATCGAGGTGCGGCGACCGATGCTGATTTTAGCCGCCGCCAATGAATCGACGAACGCCTGCGCGCTCGACCGATCTTCGATCACCGCCCAGTCGGTGATCGGTCGACGATATTGCGAGCCGGCCCACTCGAAATAGGTGACCGCAACACGACCAATAAAGCCGCGCGTGACGGCGGCGATGATGTCGGGGTGAGTCAGGGCGGAAATATAACCCTGCCGCTGCAGCTTCGCTTCCTCGCTATCGATGCTGCCGGAAACGTCGATCGCCAGCACCAGCTCGAGATCGACCGGAATGTCGGTTGCGGCATGGCAATAGTCGGCCGGGCCCAGCGTCACCAGTGCCGCGAGGAGCGTCGACAGGTAGCGCAGCGGATCGCGAAGCCCCATGGCCGAAGTAGATCGCGGGCGTTACGGCGTCGCAAGAACTTCCTTTGACGCGTCGATGAGTCTCGGGGGCTCGGCGTCAAGACGGTCGCCGCGCACACGTAACAGGTTCGGGCGGTTTCCCGCCCGCATACGCGCGCCGCGCTGATGTCGGTTGCGCCGCCCTCGCACGCGGACGAGGTGAGCGGGAAACGCCGACAACAAATCGTACGACGTGAAAGCGCTATCCTCATGCGGGTCCTGCACCGACACCGCCGCCGCGACCTTAGCTCGAAGACAAATCGACGTTGACTTGAGCACGATGGCTACCGGATAAACGCCGATGCAGGCACGCGGGACATGAAAAGCGTTCTTGACGGCATAACCGTGCTCGATTTCGGCCGCTACGTCGCCGGACCGTTCTGTGCCGCGCTGCTGGCAGATTTCGGCGCGCGCGTGATCCGCGTCGAGAAGATCGGCGGCGGCGAGGATCGTTACGTCATGCCGGTGGCCGCCGGCGGCGAGGGTGCGCTGTTTCTGCAGGTCAACCGCAACAAGGAAGGGATGACGCTGAACCCCGCCAAGCCGGAAGGGCGCGAGGTGCTGGAACGCCTTGTGGCGCGGTCCGACGTTGTGGTCGCCAACTTGCCGCCGCCGGCGCTGGCGGCGCTGGGACTCGACTACCAATCCTTGTGCGCGATCAAACCCGACATCGTTCTCACCATGGTGACGGCGTTCGGTCAGGGCGGGCCGCTCAGCGACAAGCCTGGGTTCGACGGTATCGGCCAGGCGATGAGCGGCGCGATCCATCTCAGCGGCACGCCCGAGCAGCCGGCGCGGTCGCCAATGCCCTATGTCGATTTCTGCACCGCGACGCTGTGCGCTTTCGGCACGCTGGTCGCGTTGATGGCGCGCGAGCAGACCGGACAGGGGCAGCTGATCGAAGCCTCGCTGCTGCTGTCGGGATTGTCGATCGCCAACTACCCGCTGGTCGAGCAGGCGATTACCGCCGCCAATCGCGTTGCGCGCGGCAATCGCAGCTTCGCCTCGGCACCCAACGATCTGTTCCGTGCCAGCGACGGCTGGATCATCGTCCAATCGGTCGGCGATGCCATGTTTACCCGCTGGTGCGCGATGACCGGAAATGACGATCTGGTCGACGATCCCCGTTTCGTCGACGACGCGTCCCGGGCCGCGCACGGCGAGGTTGTCAGCGATCTGATGGCGGCGTGGTGCGGCGAGCGCACCACCACCGAGGTTCTTGACGCCCTCGCAGCGGCGCGGATTCCGTCCGGCCCGGTATACTCGCCGCAGCAGGTGCTCGACGACCCCCACATCGCTGCGCTCGGTTATCTGCGATTGCTGGACTATCCCGGCCTTCCGTCGCCGGCACCGGTTACCGATACGCCGGTCAAGCTTTCGCTCAGTCCCGGCGCGGTCCGCAGCCGCGCGCCGGAGCTCGGCGAGCACACCGATTCGATCCTTGCGGAACTGGGCTATGGCAGGGCAGAAATAGAAAGATTGCGCAGCGCCGACGTGGTATGAGCGCAAGCGGCAACCGTCCGAGCAAGGGGGGATGAAGGTATGGCTTTTGCGGTGATCAAGGTCCTCATGAAGGACGTCACGGACATGGACAGCCTGGCCCAGGGTCTGGCGCAGGAAGGCGTCGGCGTCGACGACATCGTCGGCGTAGCTGCCAAGACCGAGGGTAATGGCGGGGTCAACGATTTCGGCCGCGTGCTGGTCGACCAACTGCTGCGGCGGTTCTTGATCGACCAAGGTACCCGCAGCCCGGAGAAGGCGATGCAGGTGCCGGTCGCGCTGTCCGGCGGCTGCCCCGGGGTGATCGCGCCGCACCTCAATGTTTTCGTCAAGGTCGACGATCCCCATCCCTCAGACGAGCCGCGCCTGTCGATCGGCAGAGCGATTTCCGAGCCGATCCTGCCCGAAGAGATCGGTCGGCCTGGGGGCGTCGAGAAGATCGCCGCCGGGGTCCGGAAAGCGATGGCCGATTCCGGTATCGAGGATCCCAGGGACGTGCACTACGTGCAGACCAAGTCGCCGCTATTGACCGCCGAGCGCATCGAAGATGCCAAGTCGCGCGGCAAGACGGTGGTTATCGAAGACACCATGGAATCGATGGCGATCGGCAACGCGACCGGCGCCCTCGGTATCGGTGTCGCGCTCGAGGAATTTCCCATGCCGAGGGCCGAGCAGATCGGCCGCGACCTCGACCTCTACTCCTCGGTGGCGTCGTGTTCGAGCGGCGTCGAACAGCCCGAGGCGCAGATCCTGCTGATCGGCAACAAGAAGGGCGCGGGCGGCCGCTTCCGTATCGGTCATTCCGTCATGAAGGACGCGATCGATACGGACGGCATCTACGAGGCGATCCGCAACGCCGGCCTGCCGCTCTCCGACCATCCCCATCCCAGCGATCTTGGCGACGCACTGGTTAATTGCTTCGTCAAGTGCGAGACCGCTCAGAGCGGTCGCCTGCGCGGACACCGGCTGGTGTCGCTCAACGACTCCGATTGCCACCACACCTTGCAGACCAAGGCCGCCGTCGGCGGCGTCGCAGCGGCGGCGACCGGCGATCCGGCGGTGTTCGTTTCGGTGGCGGCACTGCAGCAGGGCCCGTCGGGCGGCGGCATGGTTGCCGCGATCATCGACACCAGCAAGCTGCCGAACTAACCCGCAATGGCCGCGTTGCCGCCGTCGCTCGGCGGCTCAAGGGTCCCGGCGGCGATCGAGGCGCCCAAGGCTCGGTGGGGGAGAACCTTGACAAAACCCCGGAAATAGGCGAAATCCTGTCCCTAGCACTCACCTTGATAGAGTGCTAACAACAGATATAGAGACGACAACACCATAATCGGAGGGTGAGATGAAGCTGAAGCCGCTACGCGATCGCGTTCTGCTGAGGCGGTCGGAAGAAGAAGAGCGGACCTCCGGCGGCATCATTATTCCCGATACCGCCAAGGAAAAGCCGATGGAAGCGGAGGTGCTCGCCGTCGGTCCCGGCGCCCGCAACGATAAGGGCAAGATCACACCGCTCGACGTCCAGGCAGGCGAGCGCGTCCTGATCGGCAAATGGGCCGGCACCGAAATCACGATCGACGGCGAGGACCTGCTGATCGTCGGCGAATCCGACATCATGGGCGTCCTGTAGGCCCTGCTTATCCTGTTGGCGCCGTTTAGAAGAAAAGGAACCAAACAATGGCTGCAAAAGACGTGAAGTTCGCCGCCGAGGCGCGCGAGAGGATGCTCGCCGGCATCGAAATGGCGGCCAATGCGGTCAAGGTGACCCTGGGGCCCAAGGGCCGCAACGTCCTCATCGAGAAATCGTTCGGCGCGCCGCGCCTGTCGAAGGACGGGGTCACGGTCGCCAAGGAGATCGACCTCGAGGACAAGTTCGAGAATATGGGCGCTCGGCTGTTGCGCGAAATCGCCACCAGGACCAGCGACGAAGCCGGCGACGGCACCACCACCGCGACGGTCCTGGCGCAGACGATCGTGCGCGAAGGAACCAAGGCGGTTGCCGCCGGCATGAACCCGATGGATCTGCGCCGCGGAGTCGACCTTGCCACGGAAACGGTGGTCAGCGATCTGCGCAAACGCTCGCGCAAGATCAAAAACAGCGCCGAAGTCGCCCAAGTCGGCACCATCTCCGCCAATGGCGAAGTTGAGATCGGCGACATGATTGCCCAGGCGATGAACACCGTCGGGCACGAGGGCGTCATCACCGTCGAGGAAGCGCAGTCGCTCGATACCCATCTCGAGGTCGTCGAGGGCATGCAATTCGATCGCGGCTATCTCTCGCCCTACTTCGTCACCAACGCAGAAAAGATGCTGATCGAGCTCGACGATCCCTACATCCTGCTGCACGAAAAGAAGCTGTCGAGCATGCAGGCGCTGCTGCCGCTGCTGGAGGCGGTGGCACAGTCCGCCAAACCGTTGCTGATCGTCGCCGAAGACATCGAGGGCGAAGCCCTGGCGACCCTGGTGGTCAACAAGCTGCGCGGCGGCCTCAAAGTCGCGGCCGTGAAAGCCCCCGGGTTCGGCGACCGCCGCAAGGCGATGCTGGAAGACATCGCCGTCCTGTCGGCCGGCCAGGTGGTATCGGAGGATCTCGGCATCAAGCTTGAGAACGTCACCCTCGACATGCTCGGCAAAGCCAAACGGGTGACCATCAACAAGGACGACACGACGGTGGTCGACGGCGCCGGCAAGAAATCGGATATCCGGGGCCGCTGCGAGCAGATCCGCGCGCAGATCGAGGAAACCACCTCGGACTATGACCGCGAGAAGCTGCAGGAGCGGCTGGCCAAGCTCGCCGGCGGCGTCGCCGTCATCAAGGTTGGCGGAGCCACCGAGGTCGAGGTCAAGGAGCGCAAGGACCGGGTCGAAGATGCGATGCATGCGACTCGCGCCGCGGTCGAAGAAGGCGTGGTTCCGGGTGGCGGCGTGGCATTGCTCTACGCCACGCGGGCGCTGAGCAAACTCAAAGGCGAGAATCACGACCAGGACGTCGGCATCGGTATCGTGCGCCGCGCACTGCAGGGCCCGGTGCGCCAGATCGCCGAGAATGCGGGAGTCGATGGCGCGGTGGTCGCCGGCAAGCTGCTTGAACAGAAAGACCTCAATTACGGCTTCGACGCCCAGGAGGAAAAATACACCGATATGATCAAGGCGGGCATTATCGACCCGACCAAGGTCATGCGCACCGCCCTCCAGGACGCAAGCTCGATCGCCGGGCTGGTCATCACCACCGAAGCGATGGTGGCGGAGATTCCGGAGAAAAAGTCAGCGGCGCCAGGGATGCCCCCGGACATGGGCGATATGGGCATGTAGCCCGCCGCCTGCGCGAACGCCGTTCGCAAACGAAAAGGGCCCGCGATCGCCGGGCCCTTTTTTCGTGCACCAGGAAGCTGTGCTACATGAACAGCTTCTCCGACTCCTCCATGCCCTGGTAGAGCGAGGCGACCTGGTCGCCATAGCCGTTATAGAGCAGCGTTGGCACGCGATTACCGGTTCCCAACACCCGCTCGAGCGCCTGGCTCCAGCGCCGATGCGGAACCTTCGGATTGACGTTGGCCCAGAAGCCGTACTCGCTGGGCTGGATCGCTTCCCAGAAGGTTTCGGGCCGTCGATCGGAGAAGGTGAAGCGCACGATCGATTTGACCGACTTGAAGCCGTATTTCCACGGCACGGCGAGGCGCAGCGGCGACCCGTGCTGCTTGGGCATCGGCTTGCCGTAGGCGCCGGTGGCGATGAACGCGAGCTCGTGGGTCGCCTCGGCCATCGTCAGTCCCTCGACATAGGGCCAGGGGTACCAGAACTGCTTCTGGCCCGGGGCAGTCTCGGGATCCATGAAAGTCTCCATCACCACGTATTTCGCCTTGGCGAGGGGGTTGGCGAAATCGACCAGGGCCGCGAGCGGAAAGCCGCCCCATGCGATCGTCATCGACCAGGCCTCGACGCAACGGTGGCGATAGAGCCGTTCCTCAAGCGGCATCTTGGCGAGCAGATCGTCGACGCCGATTTCGATCTTTTTCTCGACATGACCGTCGATGGTCACCGTCCAGGGACGAATCGGCAGTTTCTGCGCCGCCTGCCAGATCTCCTTATGTGACCCGAACTCGTAGAAATTGTTGTACTTGCCGTTCACCTCTTCCGGTGTGAGCTCGCGATCGAGCACGAAGGCCGGATTGCGCTTGAGCGGATAGAGGGAGGCGGAGGGATCTTCGCCGGCGGTGGCCGCCGTCGCGGCGCGCCAACCCAGGGTCGCACCGCCGGCCGCCAGAATTGAACCCGCGGCCAGCCCTTTCACGAAGTTGCGCCGATCGTGAAAGACCGATTCGTCGGTCGCTGCGGATTCCGGCAAATGCCAACCACGGGGGATCTTGATCAACATTGCGCGCTCCTGGTTTCGTGTCGCCTCTGCTCCAACCGCCAACGAGGTCGACTCACCTGACCAACTTAGTGGGCGGGGCCGGGCCGAACAATTCAACAATTCGTTATGAATGTTGCCGGACGGAAAGGTGCGGCATGAACAGCCAAGCGCGACCGTCTCTTAGGTAAACGTCACCGTTACCGAACCCAAGGGACCGAACTCGGCAACCGCCGTGTCGCCGGCGCCGCACCACGCGACCCCGGCCGCGGTGCCGGTTGTGACCACGTCGCCGGCCTTGAGTTCCTTGCCGTCGGCGGGCAAGCGATTGGCCAGCCAGACCAGAGCGTTGACGGGATCGCCCAGCACGTCGGCGCCGCTGCCCTGGTTAACCTGGCTCCCGTTGACCGAGATCCGGGCGGTCTGCCCGCCAAGTTCATGGCCGCTCCAATCGCTGCCCGGTTGCCCCATCACCAAACAACCGTGGGTACCGTTGTCGGCAATGAACGAGAACGGGCTGACGTCGGGCCAGGCGCCGAAACGGGAATCGATGATTTCGATGGCCGGGATCAGCTCGGCGGCAGCGGCAACGACGGCAGCGCGATCGAACGGCGCCGCGTGGGCGGCCAGATCGGAGGTCAGGCGGAAAGCGAACTCGGTTTCCAGCCCGCGGCGCGCAAAGCGGTTGGCGCTCAAGGTGGCCGGGCTATGGTGCATGCCGGTGTCGAGGAGGCGACCGTAAAACGGTTCGCTAAAACCGAACCGTTTCATCGCGTTCTCGTTCGAGGCCCCCACCTTCCAGCCGACCGGTCGGTCGCCGATCGCATCGATCATGCGGTTCTGGACGTCGTAGGCCTCGGCCAAGTCAGCCGGGCGAATCGCCTCCACCAGCTCGTCGATCTGATCACGTTCGCGCCACGCCTTTGCCAGGATCGATGCAGCGGCTTCGGCCGCGGCCGCGTCCATCGCCCTACTCGGCCGCCTCGGCCTGCGCTTCCGCCAACACTTGGTCGGCGAGGCGACCGGTGAGCTCCTGGAGATGATCGAAGCTCGCGGTGTAGGTACCGACGCCCTGGGTCAGCGAACGTAGCTCGACGATCATGTCGAGCATCTGGGCGTGCGGGATCCGCGCGGTCACAACGTCCCAACCCGGCCAACCCTCGCGACCCTCAAAGCCGAGGATCTGCCCGCGACGACCGCTGATGAGCTGGTTAATCTTCGCGGTATAGTCGGAGGGGATGTAGATCTCGACCCCGAGAATGGGCTCTAGCAACACCGGATTGCACTTCGGCAGCGCCTCGGCCATGGCGATGCGGCCTGCGGTCTTAAAGGCGATTTCCGAACTGTCGACGGCGTGGTGCGACCCGTCATAGAGGGTCACCGAGATGTCGACGACCTGGTAACCGAGCGGCCCCTTGGCAAGGTATTCCTTCACCCCAGCCGCGACCGCCGGGATGTAGGTTTTGGGGATCACGCCGCCGGCGATCTTGTCTTCGAACTGGAAGCCCGAGCCGCGGGGGAGCGGCCTGATATCCAAGTGAACATCGCCGAACTGGCCGTGGCCGCCGGTCTGGCGCTTGTAGCGCCCGTGTTGCTGCACCGATTTCTGGATCGCCTCTTTGTAGGGAATCTTGGGTCGCGCGGTTCGCACCTCGACCGCCGATTTGTTCTGCAGGCGTGCGATCGCTACCCGAAGATGGATCTCACCTTGGCCGCGGAGGACCATTTCGCGAGTGTCCTGATTGTGTTCGACGAGGTAGGAAGGATCCTCCTCGATCAGCTTGCTCAACGCGCCGGAGAGCTTGACCTCGTCGTTGCGGTTCGCGGCAGCTATGGCCAGACCGTAAACCGGCTCGAGTACCGCGGCTTTGGGCAGCGGGTCGGGGTCGCTGCCGGTCGACAGCGTATCGCCGATCGCGACGTCGTCCATGCGACCGAGCGCGACGACATCGCCCATCGCCGCGTTCGGCCTTTTTTTGGTCTGCTGCCCCATCATGTCGAACAGGCCGGACGGGCGCGTGCCGTTGAGCTGGACCCCCTCTGCGAGCTGTCCCTGGAATATCCGGACCAGCGACAACTTGCCGATTTGCGATAGATTGTAGGTTTTAAGGACTTGGCCGATCGCATCCTTGCCGGCCGGGTCGAGTCCCAGCCGGGTCGCCGTCACATCGGCTGTCGGGGTATCGTGGCGCAACGCCTTGAGCAGCCGCTGCACACCGTGATCGAGCTCGGCGGCGCCCAGCATCACCGGTGCGATACTGCCTGCCGCAACCATCTTGGAGATGTTGCCGAATATGTCGTCATTGCTGGGATTGTCATCCTCCAGCAACTTCTCCATCAGGCCGTCGTCAAAGTCCGCCATCTTCTCGAGCATCGCGAAGCGAGCGTTGTTGATCTCATCGACCATCGCCGCAGGCGGATCGATCTCGGCTGAGGCTTGGTTTGGTTTGTAGCTGTAGCCACGACCACTGGCGAGATCGACGTAACCGGAGATTGCTTCGCCGTCGACGATCGGCAGCTGACGCAGTGCCAAGGCGCGTCCGCTCGCTTCCTGCAGCGCATCGACAAGCGCCGTGACCGGCCCCTCGAGCTTGTCGATCTTGTTGATGAAGAAGAGCGAAGGAAGCTCCCGCTCCTCGACGAACTTAATCAGCGGCGCGAGGGCCTTGGCGCGTTCGATATCCGGTTCACACACGACCACGACGAGATCGGCGCCGAGTACGGCGTCGAACGTTTCCTGCGAGAATTCAACGGAACCGGGCGTGTCGAGGAAGTGGAACCTATCGCCCATGAAGGTGGTCGACGCGACATTGAGCTCGACGCCCATCTGGCGTTCTCGCGCCTCGGTCGAGGCATCGCCGACGGTGTTGCCCTCCTTGGCGCTGCCCTTGCGGTTAGTGGCGTCGGTCGCGAAGAGAATGCTCTCCAGCAGCGTCGTCTTGCCGCTGAGGTAGGGGCCGACGAGCGCGATCGTGCGCGGACGAGCTTCGTCACTCACAACAGGTCCTCTCTGCTCGGGGTTTCTTGTCTTTTGCTTGGTGCAATGTTTTCAAGCCGATTGCCCGCTTGCAAGGAAAAACCGGGAAGCGCCGGCCAGCGGCGGAGTCGCGACTAGGAAAGCGCGGCGCAAGCGCGCTGAATCCGCTCGCAGGCGTCCGTCAGCGTCTCGGTGGACGCGGCATAGGAAATCCGGAAATAGGGTTCGAGGCCGAACGCGGCGCCCTGCACGATGGCGACTCCCTCCGCTTCGAGCAGATAGGTAGCGAAGTCGGTATCGGTGGCGATCACCTTACCGTCGGGGGTGGTTTTACCTATCGTCTCCGCGATGCTGGGGTAGACGTAGAACGCCCCCTCCGGTGTTGCGCACTGGATACCGTTGGTCTGGTTGAGCATGCTGACAACGAGATCCCTACGCGATCGGAACAAATCGCGCCACCCATCGAGGAAGTACTGCGACCCGTTAAGCGCCGCGACGGCCGCCGCTTGGCTGACCGAACTCGGGTTGGTCGTGCTCTGCGACTGGATCGTCGCCATCGCTTTGATCAGCTCGACCGGCCCGGCGCCGTAGCCGATGCGCCAGCCGGTCATCGCGTAGGCTTTGGACACCCCATTGATGGTCAGCGTGCGGTCATAGAGTGCGGGCTCGACCTGCGCCGGCGTAAAGAACTCGAAATCGTCGTAGACCAAGTGCTCGTAGATGTCGTCCGTCATCACCCAGACGTCCGGATGGCCTTTGATGACGTCGGTCAGCGCCTTCAATTCGTCTCGTGTGTAGGCGCCGCCGGAGGGATTGCTCGGCGAGTTGATCACCACCCATTTGGTGTTCGGCGTTAGCGCGGCTTCGAGCGCCGAAGCGCTCATCTTGAACCCGCTGTCGATACCGGTTGGCACCACCACGGGCGTGCCGCCGCCGATCAGCACCATGTCGGGATACGAAACCCAGTAGGGCGCGCCAATAACCACCTCGTCGCCGGGATTCAGCGATGCAAGAAACGCGTTGAACAGAACCTGCTTGCCACCGGTACCGACGTTGATCTGCCGGGGTTTATAGTCGAGCCGGTTTTCGCGTTTGAATTTGGCGCAAATCGCCTGTTTGAGGGCCGGCGTTCCATCGACGGCGGTGTAGCGCGTGTCGCCCGCATCGATCGCCGCCTTGGCCGCCTCGCGAATATGCTCGGGGGTATCGAAATCAGGTTCGCCGACGCTGAGACCGATGACGTCTTTCCCCTCGGCCCTCAATTCCATTGCCCGGTTGCCGATCGTAACGGTCGGCGAGGGCTTGATTCGTTTCAGGGTATCCGAGAGAAAGGCCATGGTTCGCTCCACGATCCGGATCGCGCGCAACTTACGCGCCCGTCCCCTGGCCCGCAACACAGGCTTCGGATTTCCAGCTCGAGCACCCGGCACCACCGGATACCGAACGGCCGCATTGGAAATCGTGGCCAATTCCCGCATATAAGACCCATGAGCATCGACACCGCGCTCGATACCGTCCGGGACGTTCCCCCGCTCGCGGTGGAGCGACCGGAAGGCGGCGTTTCGTTCAACTTCCGGTCGGACTACGCACCCGCCGGCGATCAACCCCAGGCGATCGCCGAACTCTCGTCCGCGATAGCGGCCGGCGAGCGCGATCAGGTTCTGCTTGGGGTCACCGGCTCCGGCAAGACCTTCACGATGGCCAACGTGATCGCCGCCGTGCAGCGGCCCACCCTGGTGTTGGCGCCGAACAAGACGTTGGCCGCCCAGCTGTACGGGGAGATGAAGAGTTTCTTTCCGGATAATGCGGTCGAGTATTTCGTCTCCTACTACGATTACTACCAGCCGGAGGCCTATGTTCCGCGCTCGGACACCTACATTGAAAAAGACGCATCCATTAACGAACAGATCGACCGGATGCGCCATTCGGCGACTCGCTCTCTCCTGGAACGCGACGATGTCGTGATCGTTGCCAGCGTGTCGTGCATCTATGGCATCGGGTCGCCGGAAACCTATTCGGAGATGGCGCTGGCACTCAAAACCGGCCAGAACATCGAACGCAACGCCCTGCTTAAGAAACTGGTGGAGATCCAGTATCGGCGCAACGACACCGCGTTCACGCGCGGGACATTCCGGGTCCGCGGCGACGTCATCGAGATATATCCGTCGCACTACGAAGACCGCGCGTGGCGGCTTTCTCTGTTCGGTGACGAGATCGAATCGATCACCGAGTTCGATCCGCTGACCGGCGAGAAAGCGGACGAGCTCGGCCGCATCAAGCTCTACGCCAACTCCCACTATGTGATACCGAGACCGACCCTCCAGCAGGCGGTCAAGCAGATTAAACGGGACCTCAAGCTGCGGCTCGACGAACTCCAGGCGGCCGGGCAACTGCTCTACGCGCAACGCCTCGAGGAACGTACGCGCTTCGATCTCGAAATGATGGAAGCGACGGGTTCGTGCGCGGGTATCGAGAACTACTCGCGGTACCTGACCGGACGCGCACCCGGCGAACCCCCACCCACCCTGTTCGAGTACCTTCCCGACGACGCCCTGGTTTTCGTCGATGAAAGCCACGTAACGGTGCCGCAACTCGGCGGCATGTTCCGCGGCGACTATCGCCGCAAATCGACCCTCGCCGAATATGGCTTTCGCTTGCCGTCATGCATCGACAACCGCCCGCTCAAGTTCGAGGAGTGGGACGCGATGCGGCCACAAACGATCTTCGTTTCGGCAACGCCCAGCAATTGGGAGCTTGAACAAACCGGCGGCGTGTTCGTGGAGCAGATCGTTCGCCCGACGGGGCTGATCGATCCGGTCTGCATCGTGCGCCCGGTCGACAGTCAGGTTGACGATCTGCTTGCCGAATGCCGTGAGGTTGCGAGGCGCGGCCAAAGGGTGCTCGTAACCACGCTGACCAAGCGCATGGCCGAGGACCTCACCGAGTTCATGCACGAGGCCGGAATCCGCGTTCGCTATTTGCATTCGGATATCGACACGCTCGAACGGATCGAGATCATCCGCGATCTCCGGCTCGGCGCGTTCGACGTGCTGGTCGGGATCAACCTGCTCCGCGAGGGACTTGATATTCCCGAGTGCGCGCTGGTTGCGATATTGGACGCAGACAAGGAGGGTTTTCTGCGGTCCCAGACCTCGCTGGTCCAGACCATCGGCCGCGCCGCCCGCAATATCGACGGTCGGGTGCTGCTCTACGCCGATCACATGACCAACAGCCTCACGGCGGCAATCGAGGAGACCAATCGCCGCCGCGAGAAGCAGCAGGCGTACAACACGGCCTATGGGATCACGCCCGAATCGGTAAGCAAGTCCATCGCCGACATCTTGACCAGCGCCTACGAGGGCGACTACGTCACCGTCGACATCGACGACGAAACTCCACACCTCGTGGGGCACAACCTCCAAGCACATATCGACGAGCTGCGCGATCGTATGCTCGCAGCCGCCGCCGATCTGGAATTCGAGCACGCGGCCCGCCTGCGCGACGAAATACGCCGCCTCGAAGAAACAGACCTTGCGCTCGCCGCACCAGCGGCGTCTGGGGTTGGCGACGCGGCGACAGCCGACTCCCCGACAAGCAACAGGACTAGACGGGCACGCAAGCGCCTAAAAGAACCTCGCTCAACGGCCGGCCGCGCGGGAACTCGGCAGATGCGCTCGCGGGGCGGCAAACCGAAACCACGCTACTAGTCTTAATCGGCGCACCCAATAATGGCGGATCCGATCCGACGTAAGTTGGTTCAGTGACCACACCACGACTCTTTGGCACCGGGTCCCGGTAGGTTTACAGCCGATGCAACACGCGCTTGCGTTCGCTCTGCTGCTCAGGGGGTCACTCCGTGACCTCGCTCCTATCGTGCTGGTCATCGCAGTGTTCCAGCTTGCGGTGCTGCAGCAACCGTTTCCCGATCTTGCGCGAACCGTTGTCGGCCTGGTCTTCGTGGTGCTCGGCCTGACCCTGTTCGTACGCGGCCTGGAGATGGGGCTGTTTCCGGTCGGTGAAGCCCTGGCCGAATCCCTGACCCGCAAGGGCAGCCTGACCTGGATGCTGATATTCGCGTTTGCGCTCGGATTTGGAACAACGATCGCCGAGCCCGCCCTGATCGCGGTGAGTGCCGAAGCCGCAAAAGTTGCCGCCGAGGCCGGCGCGCTCGCTAAGGACGACGCTGCGCTGGCGAGGTTCGAGACCGCGCTGCGTATCACCGTCGCGGTTTCGGTCGGCGTCGCGTTGGTCCTCGGCATGGTCCGGATCATCCGCGGTTGGCCGATTTACCATTTCATGATCGCGGGCTACATCATCGTCGTGCTGATCACGCCTATCGCACCCGAAGCGATTATCGGCATCGCATACGATGCGGGCGGGGTCACCACGTCGACGATCACGGTGCCGCTGGTTACGGCGCTCGGCGTTGGACTGGCGCAGATGATCAAGGGTCGCGACCCTATGGTCGACGGGTTCGGCCTGATCGCATTCGCCTCGCTTACACCGATTATCTTCGTTCTCGTATTCGGCATCGCTTGGTTCGACGGCGAAACGACCCCGGCCACTATCGGGTGGCGTTGAATTGGTCATGAGCGGCGCTCAGATACTCTCGACCATTCTCGGCACCGCGATCGACCTGCTGCCGATCGTGACCATGATCTTTGTTTTCCAGTACGGGGTGATCCGTCGGCCACTCCCCAATTTACGGCAAGTCATTGCCGGTTTCGTCTACGTTCTGATCGGGCTCAGTCTGTTCCTGATCGGGCTTGAAGGAGCTTTGTTTCCGCTCGGCCGGGCCATGGCCCGACAACTCACCGCGCCCGAATTCCTTGGCGCGCTATCAGGAGATGCGAGTTGGGCGACGTATCTATGGGTCTACGCGTTCGCCGCCAGCATAGGCTTCGCCTCGGCCCTTGCGGAGCCCTCGTTGATCGCCGTTTCCTTGAAGGCGCAAACCGTCTCCGCAGGCACGATTACCGCGCTGGGGCTGCGCATTGCGGTTGCGACCGGAGTCGGCGTCGGGGTCGCACTTGGCGCGTTCCGCATCGTCAGCGGACTCCCGCTCTACCACTTCATCATCGTCGGCTACATGGTCGTGGTTTTACAGACGATACGGGTGAACCGCGCGATCATCCCGCTCGCATACGATTCCGGCGGCGTGACCACGTCATCGGTCACCGTGCCCCTGCTCGCGGCGCTCGGGCTGGGGTTGGCGACCACGATCCCGGGCCGCGATCCCCTGGTCGATGGATTTGGCCTGATCGCATTCGCCAGCTTGTTCCCAATCATGTCGGTCATGGGCTACGCCCAAATCACGGGCTGGCGGCGCCGTCGCTCGACGATTCAGGAAAGGAAAGCACCGTGAAACTGAAATTGATTATGGCTTTGGTACGCGACGAGAATACCGATTCGATTCTCGACGCAGCGCGAGAGGCGGGCGCGACGGGAGCTACGGTGATCACCAGTGCGCGCGGGGAAGGCCTGGTACCGGAGAAGACCTTTCTCGGGCTTGACCTCAGTGGTCGCCGGGATCTGCTGATGTTTCTGGTTGCCGATCAGATCGCACGCGATATTCTCGAAACCATCGCCGCGGTGGGCCGTTTTGAGGAAGAGAAAGGGGCCGGTATCGCGTTCCAAGTGGAAATCGAGGATGCCGTGGGCCTGTCGAGCCAACTGACGACGATTTCGGAAGAGATCAAGGACGAAGTATGACCACCCACCCCTACATCAAGGTCAGCGAGGTCATGACCCGGCCGGTCCAGACGATAGATCGTATGGCGACCGTCCGCGAAGCGCTCAAGCTCCTCGACGAATACGGCCAGAGCTCGCTGGTCATCGAGCGACGCGACGAACGCGACGAACTTGGGATTATCGTCATCTCGGACATTGCCAAACATGTCATTGCGGAAAAACGCTCGCCCGATCGCATCAACGTCTACGAGATCATGAGCAAGCCCGTGCTCACACTCGATCGCGATATGGACATCCGTTATGCCATCCGCCTGCTCGACAAGTTCAACCTGTCCCGCGGTCTGGTCGTGGATCATGACCGTACGTTGCTGGGCATCGTCACCCTGCGCGACATGGTCGTGCGCTACGCCCACGTCGTTGAAACCAAGGAGCACGAACGCAAGGAATAGCGGGCGGCGTCCCGCCGCTTCGTACGATTGCTCTTGAGGCCCCATTTACGGCCCTTATATTGAGGTCGACGCTGAGCGCTGAATCGCGCGCAGCCGCTGCCGGCATCCGCGCGCCACCTAGCGAAAGCTCCTTTCCATGATGTACGTGATGACCGCCACCGGCTTGCTCGTCTTGCTGCTTGGCGGCGATTTTCTGGTACGGGGCTCGGTTTCTCTGGCTCGCCGCTTGGGGGTCTCGACGCTGATTATCGGGTTGACGGTCGTCGCTCTCGGCACCTCGGCGCCGGAGCTGGTTGTCAGTGTCGAAGCGGTAATCGCAGGATCTCCGGGAATCGCGATCGGCAACGTGGTCGGCAGCAATATTGCGAACATCCTGATGGTTCTCGGTATCCCTGCCCTGCTGGCACCGATCATCTGCGAGGGGCATCTCCTGAACCGGACGATGCTCTACATGTTTCTCGCCAGCGTACTGTTGGTCGCCTTTAGCTGGACGGAGGCGCTGCAGTGGGGGCACGGGCTGGTGTTACTGGCTCTGTTCGTCGCATTTCTAACCGATTCCTATCGCCGCGCTATGCGCGACCAAGAAGACGCCATGGCGGTTGTTTCGGAGGTCGAGGAAATCCCGTCGGTCCCCGGGTCGGTTCTCGTTACCTTATTCGCGATCGTCGGCGGTCTGCTCGCCCTCATGGTAGGATCCTATCTGCTGGTCGAAGGAGCGAGCGTGATCGCTCGAAGTTTCGGCATATCGGATGCCGTCATCGGGCTGACGCTGGTGGCGATCGGCACGTCGTTGCCCGAACTGGCGACTTGTCTGATGGCGGCGATTCGCAAGCACGGCGACGTTGCGATCGGAAATGTCATCGGCAGCAATCTGTTCAACATACTCGCCGTGATGGGCGCGGCATCGATCGTTGGTACCGTTCCCGTGCCGGAGAAATTCCTCGCCTTCGACTTTTGGGTGATGCTGGGTGCGGCCGTGCTTTTGCTCCCATTCGTGGTCCAGCGCCGGCCGATTGGGCGGTTCGCGGGCGCGCTCCTGGTGATTGCCTATGCCGGATATGTGGCCAGCCAGTTTCTCGGCATATCGGGCGTTGCCGCCGCCCAAAGCTAATCTAAAATCCGTCCCATGCAGAACGAACCGAACGCTGCGCGATGACCGGCGTTGCACTGGTTACCGGCGGCGGCGTGCGCATCGGGCGAGCCATCGCAGCGGGCTTGGCGGCGAATGCGTGGACCGTGGCAATCCACTACCGCAAGTCCGAAGCTGAGGCGCGCGAACTCGCCGAGGAGATTACCGGCGGCGGCGGTCAAGCTGCGTGCTTCGCCGCCGACCTTTCCCGCGAAACGGAGGCGATCGGTCTGATCGACCGCATCGCCGATGACCTCGGGCCGGTCTTATGCTTGGTCAACAACGCATCGGTGTTCGAGGCCGATGACATTGCCAGCACGACGCGGGAATCGTGGTCGCGCCACTTCGACCTGAATCTCCGCGCCCCGTTCCTATTGACGCAGGCGTTTTCTCGCCAGCTGCCCGATGCGGAAACCGGTAATGTGATCAATATCCTCGACCAGCGCGTGTGGAACCTCACCCCGTATTTCATGTCCTACACGCTAACCAAATGTGCGCTGTGGACTTTGACCCGGACCTCCGCCTTGGCGTTGGCTCCGCGTATTCGCGTCAATGCGATTGGCCCCGGTCCAACGCTACCGAGCCAACGTCAGAGCGATGAGGACTTCCACCGCCAGGTGGCATCCACGCCGCTGCAACGGGCCGTTAGCGTCCAAGATATCGCTAGAGCTGTTGCATTTGTCCTCGAGTCGCCGTCGCTAACCGGCCAGATGATCGCGCTGGACGCCGGCCAACATCTGGCGACCCCTCTCACCGGTACCATCCTGGAGTAAGCCATGAAGCCGCCATCCGCTCCGGACCCGCAGCCATCCGTAACGATCGACGGATCAGGAACCGGCATACGCCACGTCTTTGTTCGCGATCTCGAGCTCGGTGCAAAAATCGGGGTCCATACCTTCGAGCGGGTTACCACACAACCGGTCCGTCTCAATGTCGATCTCTTCGTTGAGGACGAGGGCAGCCGCTCGGATCAACTAAGCGACGTGGTTTGCTACGAGGACATCGTCGAAGGGATCAAAGCCATTATCGCGGCCGGACACGTCAATCTGGTCGAGACCTTGGCCGAGATGATCGCTGATATGTGCTTGAACGACGATCGCGTCCTGAGATGCCGTGTGCGGGTGGAAAAGCTTCAAGTGATCGCGGAAGCCGCAAGCGTCGGCGTTGAAATTCAACGAACCCGCACAACCATAGGTAGGTAGCCGATGCGGGATAGTGTTGGGAGTAGCGAAGTTGTACACAGAATGAATCGATTACTTGATCGCTTCGCAATTCTCAGTATTTAAACAACGAAATGCTACAAGCTATTTGGTGTTAACACGCTTGACATAAAAAATATCAATCAAATCAATACCTTAAAGATATTGCTGAAAAATTAGGCATTTCGCAGAAAAGGGCTGGATTTTGCCAGTTGGCGCGAGCCAAGCGGGACTTGTCCACAGTGTTACCCACACAAAAAGTGGATAGTGTAACCAAGCCGTGAGAAACCCAACGACCAACCGATGCTCGCCGGCGGCGAAGTGCCATTGTCCGCCACCCAGGGCGGCGTGTGCGGTCTACGACGAACCCAATTCGATTTGCCGGGGCGATGCCCTCGACCGTTTCCATGACTGACCCCGACGGCAACGGGATAGGTGTCCGGTCCAGTCCAACGCGACGCAAGCCGCGTATTTCCAAGGCTCCCGTGTGGCGCGAGCCGGCGGCATGGGAGGCGCTCCCGCTGTGCCCGGAAGCGGAGGATTCGCGATCGGGCCGCGAAGTCATCCGAGCGCAGGTAACAACCCTCACGCAGCGGCCTGGCGTGTACCGAATGCTGGGCGCCGACGACGAAGTGCTCTACGTCGGCAAGGCTAAAAACCTGAAAAAGCGGCTAACCAGCTATACCCGCACGGTTGGCCAACCGCACCGTATCCTGCAAATGGTCCGGATGACGGCGGCGGTCGAAATAATCGCAACCCATACCGAAGTAGAGGCGCTGCTCCTCGAATCAAACCTCATTAAGAAGCTAAAACCACGTTTCAATATCATCTTACGGGACGATAAGTCGTTCCCGTTCATCCTGCTGCGGCGCGACCATGAGTGGCCGCAGATCACCAAATACCGCGGTGCACGTGCGGCCAAAGGCGAGTATTTTGGGCCTTTCGCCTCGGCCGGCGCAGTCAACGGCACCATCAACGCCCTGCAGCGGGCGTTCCCTTTGCGTTCCTGCTCGGACAGCGTGTTCGATAGTCGCACCCGGCCTTGTCTGCAATATCAGATCAAGCGTTGCACGGCGCCGTGTGTCGGACGCATCGAACGCGAAGACTACGACACGTTGGTCGATGAAACCCGCGCGTTTCTCAGGGGTGAAAGCAGAGACGTTCAGCGCAGACTCTCCGCGCGAATGCAAAATGCGAGCGCCTCCCTTGACTTCGAAGCCGCAGCGCTCTACCGCGACCGCATCCGCGCTTTGTCGCAGATCCAAGCCCGCCAGGGCATCAACACCGGTGCCGTTGGCGATGCCGACATCATAGCTGCCGCCCGCGAGGCTGGTCGGGTCTGCGTGCAGGTGTTCTTCTTCCGTAGCGGACAAAATTACGGCAATCGCGCCTATTTCCCGCGGCACGAACGGGACGCGTCCGTCACCGCAGTCCTCACCGCTTTCGTCGCCCAGTTCTATGCCGACAAGCTACCGCCAAAGCAGATACTGCTTAGCCACGACGTCGAGGCGCGATCGCTGATCGCGGAGGCGCTTGCAATCAGAGCCGAATCGACGGTTCGTTTGCTAACGCCGCAACGCGGCCGCAAGCGCGAGTTGGTCGATCAGGCGGTGCTCAACGCACGCGAGGCACTGAGCAGGCGACTGGCAGAGAGCGCATCTCAACGCGACTTGCTCGATCGGGTCGCGGCCACGTTCGGCCTCGATGCTACGCCTGAACGGATCGAAGTTTTTGACAACTCGCATGTTTCCGGAACCAACCAGGTCGGGAGCATGATCGCGGCGGGATCTGACGGGTTCCTCAAGAACAGCTATCGGAAGTTCAATATTAAGGGCCAGAACATCGCGCCCGGCGACGACTACGGCATGATGCAAGAAGTGCTGGAACGGCGATTTCGACGCTTGATGAAGGAAGACGAGGATCGCGCCAGCGACCTCTGGCCGGACCTGATCGTCATCGATGGCGGCGCCGGACAACTCGGTGCGGTGATGCAGATTTTTGCCGATCTTGCTGTCACCGATGTCGGCCTGATAGCGATTGCCAAGGGGCCTGATCGCAACGCAGGTCGCGAGCGGTTTTTTCTTCCGGGGCGCGATCCGTTCATGCTTCCACCCAACGATCCTGTCCTCTATTTCATGCAGCGCCTGCGCGACGAAGCCCATCGCTTTGCGATATCCGCCCACCGCGCCAGGCGCAGTCGGGCGATGACGCGATCTCCTCTCGATGAAATTCGGGGAGTCGGTTCGCAGCGCAAGCGGGCTTTGCTCCACCATTTCGGATCGGCGCGCGCCGTTGCTCAGGCGGGCTTGCGCGACCTGGAGCAGGTCGATGGCATCAGCAAAGCCGTCGCTCAGACGATCTACCACCACTTCCACAGCGACGAATGAGCCGGTCAAGACCAGGGTGTATAGTTGCCGCGGAAGGACCGGGGCAATGCTGGTAACGCTACCCAACATTCTGACGATCGCACGCATCGCGCTCATCCCGGCGTTGGTCGCCGCGTGTTACCTCGATGACCCCGCCGGTAACTGGGCAGCGCTGCTGATATTCGCCGCGGCCGCCATCACCGATTATTTCGACGGCTATTTTGCGCGCAGCCGTGGACAGGTATCCGCGATCGGGCGCTTCCTCGATCCCGTAGCCGACAAACTCCTGGTCGCGGCGGTTATTCTGGTGCTCGTCGCGCTCGACCGGATCAGCGGCGTCACCACGCTGGCCGCCATGGTCATCCTGTGCCGTGAGATAGTGGTTTCGGGCCTGCGCGAATTTCTGGCCGAAGTTAGTGTCAGCGTGCCGGTGAGCAATCTGGCAAAGTGGAAGACTGCGCTTCAGATGGTCGCGTTGGGGTTTCTTCTCATCGGCACGGCAGCGCCATTCGGCATTCCCGCAGCCGAAATCGGCGGCTACGGGTTGTGGCTTGCAGCCCTTCTTACCCTGTATACGGGCTACGACTATCTTCGCGCCGGGCTTCACCACATACGCAGCGTAGACAGGGACCCGCATCGTGGTAAGCGCGCGGAATCACCGGTCGAATCGCGAAACCGGGTCGGTTAGACGAAACCCGAAGCCATTTCACAATGAAACGCTTTGGCATCGTCGGCTGGAAGGGAAGCGGCAAAACCACGCTCGTCGTACGACTTGTACCCGAGCTCACCTCGCGGGGATTCATCGTTTCCACCCTCAAACATGCCCATCACAGCTTCGATATCGATCAGCCCGGGCGTGATTCGCATGCGCATCGTTCGGCCGGCGCCACCGAAGTGATGATCAGCTCGGCGAAGCGGTGGGCGCTAATGCATGAGACCCGCAATGGCGAAGAGGCCACGCTCGACGAGCTGGTTGCAAAGATGCATCCGGTCGACCTCCTCCTGGTGGAAGGCTACAAGCGCGAGAAGTTCGACAAGCTCGAGGTTTATCGATCGGTGGTCGGAAAACCGCTCCTAGCCCCGGACGACAAGAACATCGTCGCGGTCGCCGTCGATCAGCCCATCGCCGAGGTCGGCCGACCGCAACTCGACCTTGACGACGTTTCCGGGATCGCCGACTTCATCCTCGCGCGTTGCGGCTTGGGCAATTGCGACCCGGCACCGCAACCAACTCACGATCGGCAGGTCTGACATGGCACAGCTGAGCGACGACTGTTTTGCCGCCGGAGACGCGTTGATGACGACCGAACAAGCGCTCGCGCTCATTGCCGAACGCGTTCGCGCGACGGCGGAAACCGAGACCACCGGTTTGAGAAACGCTGCGAACCGCATTCTGGCCCACGATGTCGTCGCTGGGCGCAACGTGCCGCCGCAGGATAATTCTGCCGTCGACGGCTACGCGTTCTCGTTTTCCGACCTCGACCGAAACGCCGAGTCGACGAAATTGACGGTCGCGGGGCGTGCAGCCGCGGGCCACCCGCTCGGCGCTCGGATCCAGCCCGGCCAAGCGGTGCGAATCTTCACTGGAGCCGCCATGCCAACGGGAGCGGATACGATCGCGATGCAGGAGGACTGCTCCGGGGACGAACGCGGCCGCGTAACCATACCGCATGGTCTCAAGCGAGGCGCAAACCGGCGCCGCGCGGGAGAGGACGTAGAAGCGGGCGCAACGGTGCTCCGACGAGGGCACAGATTAAGGCCCCAAGATGTCGGCTTGATCGCCTCGCTCGGGTTGCCCGAAGTCGGAGTCTATCGACGATTGGGCGCGGCGGTTCTGTCGACGGGGGACGAGGTCTGCGATCCGGGCGATCCGGTCGAACCCGGTCGGGTCTACGATGCCAATCGCTACGTCCTGCTGGCGCTCCTCGAGGGTCTCGGCTGCGAGGTGACCGATCTCGGCATCTTCGCGGACGATGGCGAAGCTATTCGGAACGCGCTGCAGGGAGCGGGCGATCGAGCCGACCTGATCATAAGTTCGGGTGGGGTCTCGGTCGGCGAAGAGGATCACGTCAAGGCAGCGGTCGAGGAACTGGGGTATCTGCATTTCTGGCGCCTGGCCATCAAACCGGGACGGCCCCTTGCGCTCGGTCAGATCGGCCCCACCCTGTTCATCGGTCTGCCCGGCAATCCCGTCGCTTCGATGGTGACGTTTTTGCGCTTCGCGCGACCGCTCATATTGCGTCTGGCGGGTGCAAGCGATGTTGACCCGGTTCTGTTTCGGGTGCGGGCCGACTTTGAGCACCGGAAGAAACAGAATCGCCGCGAGTGGGTGCGGGCCCGGCTCATCACCGACGAGAGTGGTGAGCTCACAGCGCGTAAGTTCGCACGCCAGGGCGCCGGAATCCTGTCCTCGCTCGTCGATTCGGACGGACTCGTCGAACTTCCCGAGGATCTAACCCACCTCGCCGCCGGCACGATGGTCGATTTCCTACCCTTCAGCGAGGTGACCCTGTGAAGGTGCTCTATTTCGCCTGGCTCAAAAGCCGAACCGGCGTCGGGGAGGAGACCGTCGATCCGCCGGCGGATGTGAAAACCGTCGGCGACCTGGTCGACTGGCTCAAGACCCGGGGCCCGGGTCACGCCGAGGCGCTCGCCGACCCCAGGGTGGTTCGCGTTGCGGTCAACCAGGAGTACGCACAATGGGATACGGCTTTGTCATCCGAAGATGAGGTGGCGCTGTTCCCGCCTGTGACGGGCGGGTTGGTCGAAGGCGATGAGCGATGACGGTGCGCATACAGGAACCCGATTTCGACGCGGGCCGCGAGATCACGGCACTGGCGGACGGTAATCTGGCCGTCGGCGGGTTGGTATCCTTCGTCGGCCGGGTCCGGGATATCGCCGGCAAGGACTCGCTGGAAGCGATGACGCTCGAGCACTATCCGGGTATGACCGAGCGCGAGCTCGAACGAATAGAAGCGATCGCGCTCGAGCGCTGGCCCCTCGAGGCCACCCTCATTATCCATCGTGTCGGCAAACTCCGGCCCGGCGAGCAAATCGTCCTCGTCGTTACCGCCTCGCCGCATCGCCATGCCGCGTACCAAGCCAACCAGTTCCTCGTCGACTGGTTGAAGACGAAAGCGCCCTTCTGGAAGTCGGAGCAGACCAGCCGAGGCGAAACCTGGGTCAAAGCGCACGACAGCGACGATCGTGCCGCCGCGCGATGGGTCGCCGAATAGCGGCGATCACGGCCGCCACGTCCACGAACCCCGCCGCCCGTTCGAGCTCGACGGGGCGCCGGCTCACACCGCGCGCCGGAACGGCCAAGTGATCTCCTTGCCGCCCATGAGGCCGCGCGATCGCAGAATCAGGATCACCAGCATGATAACGCCGAGCGCCACCTCCTGGCTGCTGACCGGAAGCTTGAGCGCCTGGCCGAAGATTTGTACCCCGCTTTCGAGGCGGCGGAAGACCTCGATGACGACCGACAATACGACCACGCCCATGACGGCGCCGGCGAGGCTCTTCATGCCGCCGACGACAAGCATGGCAAGCGTCAGGAAGGTCATGTCCAGGTAGAAGACCTCGATCGTGATGAGGGTGACGAAATGGGCGTAAAGGACACCGCCGAGCGCCACGAAGGTGGCGCTCAGGACCCAAGCGACGAGCCGCTGGTTGGGCACGTTAATGCCGACCGCCCGGGCCGCGACCTCGTCCTGGCTGGCGGCGCGTAGCGCCTTGCCCATCTTCGATTCCTGATAGACATAGGCGACGACGATCGTCAGCAGGGCGCATCCCAAGGCGACCCAAACGTCAACGTAGCGCGGGATGCCGACGACCGAGTTCGTACCCAGCGTCACCGTGTCCCAGTTGGCGTAGGTCACGTTGACGATGGCGAGCACGGCGAGGGTCGCGATGCTGGCCGAAATGCCCGACAGGCGCATGATCGGATAGCCGACCACCAGCGCGAACACCATGGCTAGGGAACATGACGCCACGGCGGCGGGTAGGAAGTCGATCGTGTTGTGCTTCAGGAAGTCGGGCAGCCCCGTCATGTTGAGGGGCTTGAGCCTCGGGCAGCAGGTCTGCCATGCCGTGGCGTAGGCACCGATGGCCATGAAGGCGATCGAACCGAAGGAAATGACGCCCGAATTGCCGATGAAGATGTACAGGCCGACGACGACGATGAGCCGGATCAATGCCTCGATGGTCGTTCTTTGCTGGCCGTTATCGCCGAAAGCCCAGACGAGCACGACGATCACGACCAGCAGCAGTGCGAGCGACAGCACCGGCCACACCGACCGGATGCCGCGGAGGACAGCCGATTCCTCGACCATCTAAACGCGCTCCTTGATGGACCGGACCTGGATGAGACCGCCCGGGCGCCACAGGAGAATGCCGATCACCAGGAGATAGACGATGGCGTCTCGGTGCGCCCTGAACTCGAGCGGCAGGATGGTCTGCAGGACGACGCTGACGGCGCCGACGAAGAACCCGCCGAGGGCGGCGCCGAGGAGACTTCCCACGCCGCCGATCACCGTCGCCACGAAGGCGATGATCACGAGCGGCAATCCCATCCTCGGAAAGAGAACCCCGAGCCGGGAGAGATAGAGCAACGACACCGCCGCCGCCAACAGGCCGCTGATCGCGAAGGCAATCGCGATGATCGTGTTTGCGCGCACGCCGAGCAGACGTGCCATGCGGAAATCCTCGGTCGCGGCGCGCATCTGAATGCCGTACCGAGATTTCTTCAGGAACAGTCCCAGCGCGACGAGCAAAGCCAGCGTCACCCCGATGGTGACGATATCGATCTTGGGGATGGTGAGTCCGGCGAAGGCGATCTGTTCGGTCAGTTCGCGCCCGAAATTGACGGCCTTAGGTCGCCCGCCATATATGAGCAACAGGATGTAGTAGAGCGAAAAGCTGAGCGCGAACGAGCCGACCAGCATGGTCACCGGATCGGCATGACGCAACGGCCGGAAAACCACGAGCTCGGTAAACACGGCGAGCACGACGACGATGAAGCACACGGCGGCCGTCATCAGCGCCCAGTGCCAGGTCCCGATGTAGAGGGTGGCCATGGCGGCAGTCGAGGGCACGATGATGGCGTAGGCGCCGACGGTGATGTAATTGGCATGGGCGAAGTTGATCAGGCGCATGACGCCGAACAGAAGACCGATGCCGAGCGCGGCCAAGGCATAGAGGCTCCCGATGCTGATGGCGTTGATGATCACCTGGAGGGCAAAGGTCACGGCGCGGCTCCGTCCGCCTCGAAACCGAAGTAAGCGGCCTCGAGCCGCTCGCCGCCCTTCAGTTCCTCCACTTGGCCGGTCAATTGAACCCGGCCGTCGCGCAGCACGTAGAGCCGGTCCGCGATACTCAGCGCGCGTTCCAGGTTCTGCTCGACGATCAGCAACGTCATTCCTTCGTCGCGCAGGCCCGTTAGGATCTTATAAACCATGTCGACCATGAGCGGCGCCAGTCCCAGCGCCGGCTCGTCGACCAGCATCAATTTGGGCCTCGTCAGGAGCGCCCGGGAGATGGCAAGAATCTGCTGCTCGCCGCCAGAGAGCCGCCCGGCAGGGGCGTTCAGTCGCTCCCTGAGCAGGGGAAATTGCTCGATGGTCCGTTCGAGGTCGGCCGCCGCTTGGCGGGCGTCGCGGCGGATAAAGGTGGCAAGGCGCAAGTTCTCGTCCACGGTCAGGCGGCCGAAGATGCGGCGCCCTTCGGGAACCAGTGAAACCCCGCGCCGCACGACCTTCTCCGTGGCCAGCCCGGTCAAGGGGCGGCCTTCGAAAAGAATGGCACCGCCGTGGGGCGAAAGTTCGCCGGCGATGGTCAGCAGCGTGGTCGATTTGCCGGCGCCATTGGGGCCCACCATGCACACGATCTCGCCCGCCGCGACCTCCAGGTGGACCCCGCGCAGAGCGGCGAGCCGCCCGTAACGCACCTCGAGGTCGTTCACGGCGAGCACGGCCTCACCCCCGATGCCGGCCGAGGTAGGCCAGGATAACGTCCGGATTCTCCTGCACCTGGTTCGGCGTCCCCTCGGCGATGGTCCGGCCGAAGTCGATGACGTGGATACGCTCGCATACATTCATGACGACGCGCATGTTGTGCTCGATGATCAGAACGCCGCAGCCGAAGGCAGTCGGCATTCGAGAGATGGTGCTCATCAGCACTTCGCATTCCTGGTCGTTCAAACCCGCCGCCGGTTCGTCAAGCAGAATCCACCTGGGATGGGTGGCCAGCGCCCGGGCAATCCCGATGCGGCGCTCGACGCCGTAGGGCACGGTATCCGCCAGAACATCCGCCTCGTCGCCGAGCTCCAGCCAATCGAGGACCTCGATAGCGCGCGATCGTGCTTCCCGAAGACTCAAACCGACGCCGATGGCGCCCGCTTCCAGGTTTTCCCGCACCGTATACTCGCGAAACAGGCGGCCGTTCTGGAAAGTGCGCGCCACGCCATTGCGGGCCAGCGCATGGGGCTGCCATCCCGTGACGTCGACTCCGTTGACGCGGATGCGCCCCTCCGTCGGCGACTGGAAGCCGGTGAGGACGTTCACCAGCGTCGTCTTCCCGGCCCCGTTGGGTCCGATCAGGCCCAGAACGTCTCGCCTGGACAGCGACAGGCTGACTCGGTCGATCGCGACCAGCCCATCGAAGTTGACTACGACCCCGTCGGAGTCGAGGGTTTCGTCGGCGCCGGATCCGTCGCGTGCCGCTCCGGACGAGGATGCGGCATCTACCCTAGCCATGACTACCTGTCGCCGGAGGTCTCGATCGGATTCACGATTCCCGCTCGCGGGTCGTGGTCCGATGCGCGGCGACGCAGACATGAATGAAACGCCGTTTCGGTCGGCATTGACCCCCCCTTCGGCCTCCCCGTACTATTCCTGTCGCGCTGGATTGGCATCCATCAGATGTCGGCAACACCACAAAGAAACGGAAACAGAAGCCGCCGGCGATAATAGCTCACGGGAGGCAAAAATGCGCAAACTGCAAGCTTCAATGGTCGCGTCGGCGGTGATGTTGGCGTTGGCGACAACCGCGTCGTCGGCTGCCGACCAGAAACTGATCATCGGCATGGCCGTGGCCCAGAGCGGCTGGATGACCGCCTATGACGGTGATCCGTCGGCCGCCATCCAGGTCGCGGTCGACGACTTCAACAAGAAGGGGGGAATCCTCGGCCACGAGATCGAGCTCGTCTGGGCCGACACCAAATCGGACCCGACCCAGGCCGGCAACGCCGCCACCGAGGTCCTGGACAAGGGCGCGGAGTTCCTGCTCGCCTCTTGCGACTTCGACCAGGGCGGCGCCGCGGCGGTGGTAGCCCAGGAGCGCGGCGTCCTCGTGATGTCCGTGTGCTCGGGCTCGCCCAAGTGGGGGCCGATCGGCGTGGGCGAACTCGCCTTCTCGACTGGTCACGCGGCTCAGGCCGACGGCTACCTCCTCGCCGAGTGGGCCTACAAGAGCCGGGGCTGGAAGACGGCCTACGTGCTCCGCGACACCACGCTCACCTACACCCGCTCCCAGTGCTTCGGCTTTATCCAGCGGTGGACGGAGATCGCCGGCGAGAAGGCCTTGTTGGGGATCGATGAGTTCAAGAACGCCGATCCCTCCATCGCCACCCAGATCGCCCGCATCAAGGTCCTGAACTCGCAGCCGGACGTCATCTTCATCTGCTCCTACGTGCCGGGCGGAGCGACGGCGATCCGCCAAGTCCGCGCCGCCGGCATCAATCAGCCGATGATGACCGGGGTCGCAATGGACGGCGAGTACTGGCTGGAAGGAGTTCCGGGGCTCGAGAAGTTCTATGTGCCCGTCCCCGGAAACGTGTTCGGCTTCGATCCGTCTGAAGAAGTCAACGAACTGGTCGAGCGCTTCAGGGTCAAGCACGGGCAGCCGCCGGCGACGTCGCTCGCCATCTTTGGATACCGATCGTTGCAAATGTACAAGATTGCGGCGGAACGGGCCGGAACCCTCGATTCGCAGGCGGTGCGAATGGAGCTGGAGAAGTTCAAGAACGAGCCCGTCATGGGCGGCATCGCCACGTTCAGCGAGGATATCCATATCCAGAACCGGATCCGCGCCCTCATCAACGAGGTCAAGGACGGCAAGATGAAGAGCACCGGCGAGTACTACACCAGCGAGAAGCCGGTTCCCTTCGAGATGCTGTTCAAGGAATAGGCGTCCAGCACAGGAGGGACGGACGGGTTCCACACCGGCCGCTCTTTGGCGTCCAGGCGGGGTTTGCGGTCAGTCGAGGGGCGGCGTCCGGTCGGCCCTGGGCTGGGCCTGCTCGAAGGCGGTCGCGGTAAAAAAGATGCTCATCTCGGAGTCGGCGGACGCCACCATCTGGAGCCTGCACAGACGCCGCACCGCCGCCTCGCCGGACGCCCTGATCCGAGCTTTCGATGTGCCGCCAGGGCGAGCGGCTCCGGCACATCTTCCGGAAGCCGCAGCAGTTCGATCAGGACGGCACGGTCGAGGATCTGCCGCACTTCATCCCGCCAAGCTTCATTGGCTAGCTAGCGCACGTGGAATGCGCACGGCGGGTGCCTGTTCGATGCTGTCGACCTCCGAGACCCAAGCCGAGAACGTCTAGAGTCATTGCCAAGGAGGTGGCAAGAACCTCCTTCGGCATCGGACACTTCATGCTGGGCAAGCCTCGGTTACTTCGCGGACCACGGGCACAACCTCACTCAAGTCGAAAACCGCAGTTAACGAACCACTCGCCGACGAGCGTGTCCGCACAGCCAACTTGCGGTGCTGAACCAGCCGATCCATGAACCTGTAGGGTTGGGGAGCAATGGTTGCTGTGTAGTCGGTCGAGCGAGTCCATCTCTCGGTTTCGGGCTTAGCGGAATCAAATCGCACGATTATGTCGTCGCCAGCTTTACTAAACAGGTTATAACCAAGTGTCCCGAAGCCTCCCCAAATGATAAACGCTTTGAGTTCAAGTTCACGGCACCTGAGTACGAGGAACTTCCCGCGACCAACCAAGGATTTCTTAGCCCCAATCTCCTGCAACCGAGCGGTGACGTTGATTGTATCGAGAATAGGATCCGTTGCGCGTTCGATCTCCCAGTGAGAGTCATCGCGAGTATTGTCAGGCTCAGCCTGAACTGCGGATAGCGGTGCGATAACCAGGCATAAGGCAACCGGCAGGCAATACAATCGAAAATTCATGGCCGTTCGTCCCGGGTCAAGATCACTTTCTTTCCTCGGGTAAGGAACATCATGATGGCATCAAAACCATAAAGCATGATTGCGACGATCCACCCAAACGGCCCGCGTCATCGCTTTTCGACCTGCGTCACGCGAAATCTAGCCATGGCGCATAGTAACTCAGTGAGGCGTTGACGCCTCATTGGCCGTCAAGAAACTAGTGGCGTCCAGTATCGGTAGCCACGCACGCTGACCATCGATATTGCCGGCGTCCAGCAGTTCGTCTGCTCGCATCGTGGCTTGGATCGGTGCGTCGTTGCCGTAGTGCTTCACCAGCACCGCCGCTGAGCGCCAGATGTCGATCTCTTGGGTTATCCGACACATCCAGTAGCAGGGGAACGCTCTGCGGACTTTATGCCCAGAAATTGCCGCGTCTTGCCCGTCACGGAGCGTCGAAAAAGAACATAAAGGCACCGAAAACGTGAATCGGTCTGATGAGACTTGAGCCCTGGAACCCGCAGAAATCCTAGGGATAGGTGGTGGGCGCGGCTGGGATTGAACCAGCGACCCCTACGATGTCAACGTAGTGCTCTCCCGCTGAGCTACGCGCCCGGTTAGAGGCGCGACTCTTACGTCGCGCAAGCCTGCGAATCAAGCGCGATACCGGCTGGCCGTGACGCTGCCGTGGCCGCGGAGCGTGCGACCGGCTGGCGGCCAAAGAACCCCTATGGCGTCGGCGTGGTGTTGTCCGGTTAAGCCGCGCCCCGCACGCCTCGATTGTGCTGGTTCCGCTGCCGGCGGTGATGAACTACCGCGTGATCTTCCGTGACCAACACCATCTCGACGCGAAATTCGGCGAGCGCTATCGCGATCTCAAGAAACGCCCGCCGCGTAACAACCCTCCCCCAAAGGAGGGGGACCTGGCAGCCGGTTCACGTTTTCACCGGGGCATGTCGGGAGCGCCGTCAAACCCGGCCGACCTCGTCGCGGCCCACTGAGATTGCTCGCACTCGCACGCCTCCATGTTATGGTTACGACGCTGCGGTCGCGCCGTCCGTGTGCCCGCTCGCGCCTCGCTCAGGCCCACGCACTGGAAACGACCGACCGACCGCATGCAAACCCCTCCCGACGCCATGCTCGAGGCGACCGGCGCCTTCGACCTGAAGACGCCGGCCGACCAGACGATCCCGTTCGTCTACACCTCGCCGCACAGCGGCACCGCTTACCTGCGCGAATTTCTGGTGCTGTCCAAGCTCGACGTCCGCACGTTGCGGCGCTCCGAGGACGCGTTCGTCGACGAGCTGTTCGGCGCGGCATCGGAGCTCGGGGCACCGCTCTTGAGCGCCGTGGTGCCTCGCTCGTTCCTCGATCTCAACCGCGAGCCGCTCGAACTCGATCCCGAAATGTTCGAGGACCCGCTACCGGACCACGCCAACACCACCTCGCACCGCGTCAATGGCGGGCTCGGCACTATCGCACGCATCGTCAGCAACGGCGCCGAGATCTATCGCGCCCGCCTACGCTACCGCGAGGCCGAGCGCCGTATCGCCTTGATCTACATGCCCTACCATCGGCGACTGCGCGCCCTGATCGACGACACACGCGCCCGCTTCGATTGCGCGATCGTGGTCGACTGCCATTCGATGCCGTCGGTCGGCGGCCCGCTCGACCAGGATTCCGGTCGCCAGCGGGCCGACGTGATCCTTGGCGACCGCTTCGGCCGGAGTTGCTCACCGGTCATCATGACCACAGCGGAGCGAACCTTGCGCGAGCTCGGCTATCGCGTGTTCCGCAACAACCCCTACGCCGGCGGCTTTACCACCCAGCACTATGGCCGCCCGGCCGAAGCGGTGCACACCCTGCAGGTCGAACTCAATCGCGCACTCTATATGGATGAGAACCGAATCGAGCGGACGCCGTTAATGCCGCGGGTGAAGGGCGACATGACGACACTGATGCAAGCATTGGCTGATGTCGACCCGGCATTGCTGCACCCGGCAAAAAAAGCCGCCGAATAGGGCCTGCCGCCGTCCTCGGACCGTACCGAGGAAAAAGGGCCATCCGCTGGGGGATGGCCCAAGTTCAGGGAGGAAATACCCACGAGGGGTCGCAGTACCTGCGGAAAACGCCACAGGCGAATGATACTATACACGCTGGATGGTGCTTTGCAAGCTTGAGTTTATAAATTTCTAAAAAATTCATCGGGTTACAGGAGAATTCCAAGGGAAAACACTAACTCCTATTGGATAGACCCCTGTCTAACCACCTAAATTTATGAACACTTTGCTTCGAGCGCCCCCACCGAGGTTCATCGAATCCCAAGGATCGAACAACGGCTCCAAGCGGGGAGCGGGGCCGCCTGGTATTCGTCAGCTTCAAACTTGACCGACCCGGCGCGGCGCGGCCGCCGCCTGACGCAACCGCACCGGCCGGCGCTTGGCGCCCCAGGTGCCGGGCGGGCCGTCGAACACACCGGCGATAGCGGTGCCGCATTCCGTGCAGTGACCGGTGGGATCGAGGCGCCAGTCGGACAGCACGTACCAGTCGCGGCCAATCACCTTGGTACCGCAGCCGGGGCAGTAGGTGCTGCTGCCGGTTTGGTCGTGGACGTTGCCGACATACACATAGTGGAGACCGGCAGCGCGAGCGATGCGTTGGGCATTGAGCAGCGTGTCGTGGGGGGTGCGCGGCTTGTCGCGCATGCGGAAATCCGGGTGGAAGGCCGTGAAGTGCAGCGGCACGTCGGGTCCGAGATGGTCGCAGAACCACGCCGCGAGGCGTTCGACCTCGTCGGCTGAATCGTTTTCACCGGGGATCAGCAAGGTAGTGACTTCGAACCACACGTCGGTTTCACGCTTGAGGTAGACCAGCGTATCGAGCACCGGCTGCAGCTGGGCACTGCACAGCTCGTAGTAGAACTCTTCCGTGAACGCCTTGAGGTCGACATTGGCCCCGTCCATGTGGCGATAGAACTCGGCGCGGGGCTCGGGGCAGATATAGCCGGCGGTCACGGCGACGGTCTTGATACCGCGCTCACGACAGGCCGCAGCGACGTCGACCGCGTATTCCAGGAAGATCACCGGGTCGTTGTAGGTGAAGGCAACCGAGCGACAGCCCAGGCGGTCAGCGGCTTCGGCCAGCAGTTCGGGTGAAGCGGCATCAGTCAGGCTGTCGATTTCGCGCGACTTGCTGATGTCCCAGTTCTGACAGAATTTGCAGGTCAGGTTGCAACCGGCGGTGCCGAACGACAGCACCGGCGTCCCCGGCAGGAAATGATTGAGCGGCTTTTTTTCGATCGGATCGATGCAGAAGCCCGACGAGCGGCCATAGCTCGTCAGCTTGATCTCCCCGCCTTCGCTGGCGCGGATGAAACAAAGGCCGCGCTGGCCATCGCGCAGGGTGCAAAAACGCGGGCACAGCTCGCAGCGCAGGCGACCGTCGTCCAGCGCCCGCCAATAGCGGCCGGACACCCAATCTTCGTGTATTGTCGCTGGGTCGTGAGTCATCGCATCGTGGCCCGCTAAAATCGGTCGCCGACAGCGGCCGCTTACAGTTTATCGCAAGGTTAGGCTATAGTCCGCTGCCGTCGCCTGCCCCACTTTGAAGGGCCGTCGTCTTGCGGAGAACAACGCGATGGGTATGAACGCCAGCGCGAGCGTACGCGCGCCGGCAGTCGCAGGTTCGTTCTATCCCAGCAACACAGCCGAGCTTGCCGACACGGTCCGGACGCTGATCCGAGAAGCGATGGCACGGGGCCATCGTGGCGGCGCGACCGCACCCAAAGCGATCATCGCGCCGCATGCGGGCTATATCTATTCCGGCCCAATCGCCGCCTCCGTCTACGCTCGCTGCGGGGCGGCGCGCAGCGCCATTACCCGTATCGTGCTACTCGGCCCGGCTCATCGCGTCGCCGTGCGCGGCATGGCGGTCCCCTCGCACAGCGGATTCGCGACACCGCTCGGGGTGGTGCCGCTCGACCGGGCGGCGATCGAGTCGATCAAGGCGCTGCCTCAGGTGCACGAATTCGATGCCGCCCACGCGGCCGAACACAGCCTCGAGGTGCACTTGCCGTTTCTGCAGCACATGTTCGAATCGTTTACCCTGGTGCCGATTGTGGTCGGCGATGCCGAGCCGCCGGAAGTCGCGGATGTCCTGCGGGCGCTATGGTGCGGGCCGGAAACCCTGGTCGTCGTCAGCTCCGATCTCAGCCACTATCATGATTACGATACCGCGCGGGCGATCGATATGGCGACATCGAACGCCATCGCCAACCTGCAGATCGCGGGTGTCTCCGACCAGGGAGCCTGCGGCCGCATGCCGATTCGCGGCTTGCTACACGTAGCGCACGAATTCGGTATGCAAGCGACCACGATCGACGTTCGCAACTCCGGCGACACCGCCGGTCCACGCCACGCCGTGGTCGGGTACGGCGCCTACATCTTCGAAGGAGGCGATCGAGCTGCCGTTGCCGCGCCGCAACCGACCGCGATGGCCCCGCCGGCACCGTCGTCGCCTGAAACGGCGGCAAAACCTGCGCGCGATGAACCGCTCACCGACAACCAGCGCGACCAGCTGCTCGACGTGGCGGCGGGCTCGATTTCGACCGGCCTCAAGAGCGGCCAGCGCCCCAGGCTCGACCTGCGCGCGTTCCACCCCCGCTTGGGACGACCGGCCGCGAGTTTCGTCACGCTGACACGCGACAACCGCCTCCGGGGATGTATCGGCTCACTCGACGCCAAACGACCCCTGGTCGCCGACGTCGCATGGAATGCCTATGCCTCGGCATTCCATGACCGGCGTTTCGAGCCGCTGGCCAGGGACGAGTTCGACCAGCTCTCTCTAAGCATTTCGATCCTCGGCAGGCCGCTACCGCTGACGTTCGACAGCGAACAGAATCTGTTGAGCCAGTTACGCCCAAATATCGACGGACTTACGATTCAGGAAGGCACGCGGCGGGCTACGTTCCTACCTCAGGTCTGGGAGCAGACGGGTGATCCCGTGCGGTTTATTCGACAGCTGAAGACCAAAGCCGGTTTTACCGCCGACTACTGGTCGAACACTATCAAGGCGTGGCGCTATCAGACCGACACGTTTGCCCGGCCGGCACCGCCGCGATCAGATTGAGGAGACAATCGGCCGAATTTGTAACGACATTTAGAATTGCGGGGTATTGCAACCGGTCGGGGAAGTGGTACCGGGTATTTCCGACTTTTCACCCGAGAATTCGAACAAAGAGGCTTGATCGATTGGTAAAACTTGACACCAGCGCTGGAGCTACGCAAGGTATGTCGCCGCGGCATAGAGTGCCAAGGTATTGGTTACACTTGGTTTTTTAGCAACGACAAGAGGCCCGTTCACGCCCCGTGTTTTATCGAGCGATTAGTCGCGTAACGGGTCTGTTGCGCGCCATCCCCTGGCGTGATTTCGCCGGCATGCGCGATTGGCAGGTCGTGGTTGGCGTCGCCACCGGACTGACCATATCGCTGGGCCTTATTGTCGCGATCGGCTTGTCACCCGCAGGGCCGCCGAGGCTGGCCACGCACGCGGGGAAGACGCGGCAGTTCATCGATATCGTTGCCAGCACATCAATGACGCCCGCCTACAAAGAGCCTGAAAACGCCGAGATCATCCTCCGGCATCTGAGTTCGCCCCCCGAGTGGCGCGGCGAGCCTTCACCTGAGCCGACCACGGCGACGACCGAGCCGACGATCGATTCGCCACCGAGCTTCACCAAATCGGTGCGGATCAAGAAGGGCGGGACACTGGGGCGGGCGCTGTCGCGCGTCGGCACCGACGGCAATGAGTCGCACCAGGCGATCGTCGCTCTTCGCAAGGTCTTCAACTTGCGGCGCCTGCGCCCCGGACAGGAGGTCAATGTCCGGTTCACTACGACACCTGACGCTCAGGAGCTCACCACACTCGCCGCGCTCACGATCAACGTCGATGTCGACCGCATCGTCGTCGCCGAACGCGACGCCCAGGGCAACTTCAACGCGCGCATCGTCGAAAAGGAACTGCGGCGCGAGTATCGCCGGGTCGCCGGCGCGATCGAGGGCAGCCTGTTCGTCGCGGCCCAGGACGCGCGCCTGCCGGTACCGTTAATCATGGCGCTCATCCGCATCTACAGTTGGGATGTCGATTTCCAGCGAGAGATCCAGCGCGGCGATCGCTTCGAAGTGCTGTTTGAACGTTTCGTCGACGGCGAGGCGCCGATTGCCGACAACGCGGTCAAGCTCGGCAATATCCTATACGCGTCCCTGGTGCTGAGCGGGAAGAAGCTGGAGTTGTTCCGCCACCGCATGGCCGACGGCAGGGTCGATTATTTCGATGCCAAGGGCGCCAGCGTACGCAAGGCGCTGTTGCGCACGCCGGTCGATGGTGCGCGGTTGTCGTCGCGCTACGGCAAGCGGCAACATCCCATCCTGGGTTACACCAAGATGCATCGCGGCGTCGATTTTGCCGCCCCTCGCGGAGCGCCGATCATGGCGGCCGGCGATGGCGTGGTCGAAGTAGCCGGACGCAACGGGGCCTACGGCAAGTATGTCCGCATCCGCCACAACGATCGCTACAAGACCGCCTACGGCCACCTCAGCCGCTACGGCCGGGGAATCCGCCGCGGCAAACGGGTCGAGCAGGGCCAGATCATCGGCTATGTCGGTTCGACCGGACGCTCGACCGGTCCGCACCTGCACTACGAGGTGCTGGTGCGTAACCGCCAAACCAACCCGCTCGGCGTCAAGCTGCCGACCGGAACCAAGCTCAAGGGTGACCAGCTCGCCGCATTCGAAACGGTGATGCAGGAAGTGACAGCGCAGCTGGGGGACATCCCGCTGTCGAAGGAGCACGCGAGCCGGCGTTAATCCAGCTCGTCGAGCCGCGCCGGCCGCTTTCCTGATCTAGAGCGTATCCGTTATAGATAGAATCTTATGATTCCAATTGGTTAGGGGATGTGATTCAAACTGGTCACTGGTGCGTCTTCGACGGTCCGATCAACGGCCGCTGCTTCCAAACTTGGGTCAAGCAGTTCCTCGTCCCCACGCTCCGACCCGGCGACATCGTCATCCTCGACAACCTCGCCAGCCATAAGGGAAAGGCGGTCCGACACGCGATCCGCAACGCCGGCGCACGCATGTGGTTCCTGCCGCCCTACTCGCCCGACCTCAACCCGATCGAGCAGACCTTCGCAAAGATCAAGCACTGGATGCGCGATGCTCAGAAACGCTCCGTCGAGGACACCTGGCGCCATCTCGGAGAACTCATCAACACCATCCAACCCGACGAGTGCAACAACTACATCCAAAACGCCGGATACGGTTCAAACTAAAACAGATACGCTCTAGGCCGCCTCGATCAGGCGGCCATTGACCACCAGGCCTGCGTCGCCGCCCGATACCCGCACCTCGTCGCCATCGGCGATTCCACCCTGCAACAGCATTGTCGCCAACGGGTTCTGGAGATGGCGCTGGATCACGCGCCGGAGCGGCCGTGCCCCGTAGGCAGGGTCGTAGCCGCTGCGGGCGAGCCACGCACGCGCGGTGTCGTCGAGATTGAGGGTGATCTTACGCTCAGCCAGACGCTCTCGCAGTGCGCCGAGCTGGATTTCGACGATGGCATCCATGTGGGTGCGGGTGAGCCGGCTGAACAGGATGATTTCGTCGAGCCGATTGAGGAACTCGGGACGGAAAACGCTGTGTACGATCTCCATCACCGGTTCGCGCACCGCTTCGCTGTCCTGGCCTTCGGGCTGGCCGGCGAAAATCTCGGTACCCAGGTTCGAAGTCATGATGATGAGGGTGTTGCGGAAATCGACAGTGTGGCCCTGGCCGTCGGTGAGCCGACCATCGTCGAGGACCTGAAGCAACACGTTGAAGACGTCGGGGTGCGCTTTCTCTATCTCATCGAACAGAACCACTTGATAGGGGCGCCGGCGCACCGCCTCGGTTAGCGAACCGCCTTCGTCGTAGCCGACATAGCCGGGCGGCGCGCCGATGAGCCGGGCGACCGCGTGTTTCTCCATATACTCCGACATATCGACGCGGATCATCGCCGTATCGTCATCGAACAGGAACGCGGCCAAGGTCTTGCACAGCTCGGTCTTGCCAACGCCGGTAGGCCCGAGGAACAGGAATGATCCGACCGGGCGCTCGGGGTCCTGCAAACCGGACCGAGCCCGGCGCACAGCGTTGGCGACGGCAGCGAGCGCATCGTCCTGACCGACCAGGCGGTCGCGCAAGCGGTCCTCCATGTGCAGGAGCTTCTCGCGCTCACCGGCCAGCATCTTGTCGACCGGAATCCCGGTCCAGCGCGACACGATCGCGGCGATGTCGCCGTCGCTCACCGCCTCGTTGAGCATGTGCCCGGAGTCGCGGCCCACCACCTCGGCCTCCTCGAGGCGTTCTTCGAGATCGGGGATCACGCCATAGGTGAGCTCGCCAGCGCGCCCGAGATTGCCCTCGCGCTGCGCCACTTCGAGCTCGGTACGAGCGGCGTCGAGCTGCTGCTTGATTTCAACCGCGTCGGCGAGTTGCCGTTTCTCGGCTTCCCACTGCGTGGTCAGCTCGGTCGAGCCCTGTTCGAGTTCGGCCAACTCGCGATCGAGGTTATCGAGCCGCTCACGCGATGCCTTGTCGTCTTCCTTGCGTAGTGCTTCGCGCTCGATCCTGAGCTGGATGATACGACGATCGAGCTCATCGATCGCTTCGGGCTTGGAATCAACCTCCATGCGCAGACGGCTGGCCGCCTCGTCGACAAGATCGATGGCCTTATCGGGCAGGAACCGGTCGGTGATATAGCGATTGCCGAGGCTGGCGGCGGCGACGATCGCACCGTCGGTAATGCGCACGCCGTGGTGCAGCTCATATTTTTCCTTGAGACCACGCAGGATCGATACCGTGTCCTCGACGCTGGGCTGCGACACGAACACCGACTGGAAGCGGCGTGCCAGTGCGGCGTCCTTTTCGACATGCTTGCGGTACTCGTCGAGCGTGGTGGCGCCGACGCAGTGAAGATCGCCGCGCGCAAGCGCCGGTTTCAGGAGATTGGAGGCGTCCATCGAGCCCTCGGCGGCGCCGGCGCCGACCAGCGTGTGCAGCTCGTCGATGAACAGGATGATCTCGCCGTCGCTCGCCTGGATCTCCGCCAGCACGGCCTTGAGGCGCTCCTCGAACTCGCCGCGGAACTTGGCGCCGGCGATCAGTGCACCGAGGTCGAGGCCCATCAGGCGTTTATGTTTCAGATTCTCGGGTACGTCGCCATTGACGATGCGCTGCGCCAACCCCTCGACGATGGCCGTCTTCCCAACCCCCGGTTCGCCGATCAAGACGGGATTGTTCTTGATGCGGCGTGACAGCACCTGGATGGTGCGGCGGATTTCCTCGTCGCGCCCGATCACGGGATCAAGCTTGCCCTCGCGCACCTGCGCGGTCAGATCGATCGCGTATTTCCTGAGCGAGTCGTAGCTGCCCTCGGCGGTTGCGCTGTCGGCCTTGCGTCCCTTGCGAATATCGTTGATCGCAGCGTTCAGCGTCTGCGGCGTCACCCCAGCATCGGCCAGGATGGTGGCCGAAGCCGTTCCCGTGGCCAGCGCAAGCGCCAGCAGCAGCCGTTCGGCGGTGACGTAGCCGTCGCCCGCTCTCGACGCCAGCTGCTCCGCGGATTCGAATAGACGGGCGGTTTCCGGCGCCAGGTAGACTTGGCCGGCGCCGCTGCCCTCGACCTTGGGAAGCTTGGCGAGCGCGTCCTCGGCCTTGTCGCGCACCTGATCCACGCGACCGCCGGCGGCGGTGATCAGGTTCGACGCCAGTCCTTCGTCGTCGTCGACGAGAATCTTGAGCAAATGGTCAGGTGTGATTCTTTGATGGCCCGACCGGAGAGCAAGGTCTTGCGCCGACTGAATGAAACCGCGCGATCGCTCGGTGTAGCGGTCAAACTCCATGGTTGTGCTCCTTTGGCAGGCCGCCGTCGCCGCCTATGCGCCTATCCGAGGCCGCATCAAGCGTGACATTCGTCGGCGCCCGAAACCAGATTTGTTGGCAATATGGTGTTGTTTCTCAGCAACACAAGACCACCCACGGCCCTTAACCCGTTACCCCGCATATTTCATGGTTGACGCCCGGCGCCGGCGCGATGTGCGAGGCGGGCTCATAACCTGAAGGTCGTTGGTTCGAATCCAACCCCCGCAACTAAAAAGGCCGCAACTTCAAATAGTTACGGGCCTTCCAATTTTGTGTGTCACGACACCGCCGCCACGACTCCGCACTATCTCCGTAAATGGCGTGACCACGAGTGGCGAGGGCTGGCGATCAGGTTAACGAGCTTGTCGTCGCCAAACCGGTCTACGGCATTCGCCTTCAGTCTCAGCCGCGGATTACCCATCTGCAGGATTTCGCGTACCGCCATTTGGCTGTCTCATCCTCATACCTTGAGCGGTTCTTCCCCTATGGTCTCGACACAGTCATTTTTTGATCAATCTCCAACTCCCTCCCGGGTTTCGGCGAGCACCAAATCAACTACGTGCCGCAATGCCTCTTCCGCGGAGTCACCTTCCAGGCGGCGCAGGCGGTAGAGGTCAAGCTAGCGGTCCCCGCCCGTCCCGTCGCGAATGATGGTCAGAACTTGGCGCATCTCGGACTCGCAACCAAGCGCACGGGCATCGGGTGCGAGTTCGTCGACGAGCTCGGTCGTCTGGTCGTAGATGTCCGCCCGCCCGCCAGCGGATGTTCTGTTGCCGAGGAAAGCGAACACGCCGTAGCGCTGGGCCATCCAGCGGTCTTCCGCGATGAGCTCGGTGAGCGGTTCAGTGGGCAGCCCACCTTCCAGGTCCCGGCGCATCAACCATCGGATAAGGGACGCATAGAGCGCCGTGATGCTCACCGCTTCCTCGAGGCGTGTACAGACGTCGCAGATCCGCATTTCTACCGTCGGATAGGCGTGGGAGGGCGAATGTCCCACCACAATTCGCTGCCGTCCGTTATGAAATTCATGCGCCGGTATTCGGCGACAAGCAGCTCGTACTCTGCCCAGGACTCCGGCGGGCCCGGCATGCCCGTGCGCGGAAGATTGCCCATGATCGTCAGCCGGTAGGACTTGAACCCGGTCTCGTGCCCGGCGTTGAACGGTGACGAGGTGGAGAGCGCATGGAACAACGGCAAGTAACGCCGGATTGCTGTCATGACGCGGATGCGCGTGTCCGCATCGGCGAAGCCAGCGTGGATGTGCATGCCGCCGATGACCAAGCGGCGCACGGCGTCCTGATACGTGACCGCGAATCGAGTGTAACGATCCTGCGGCGTGGGCGTTTGATCCCTCCAAACTGCGAACGGATGGGTGGAGGCGGCCATCACCGCAGAGCCGTGCTGCTGGGCCGCCTCGATGACAAGCCGCTGGGTTTGGCGCAGGGCCGCACGCACTTCGGCCACCGACTCGCACACCCGGGTATTCGTCTCGATCTCGGAGCACAGGAACTCCCGCACCACCTTGTGCGGTCCGCAATTCGCGTCGCAGGTTTCGAAGATGCCCGGGTCGGGGTCGGCGAGAAGGTCGCGGGAATCAGGATCGATAAGGAAGAATTCCTCCTCGACCCCGAGCGTGATCGGGGGCTCTCCTTTGTCTACCGTTGGTGAAGGTCCATCACTCATGGCTGTAGAGATCCGAATAGCTTCTATCGGCTTTTGTCGAGTTAACCGGATTCACTCCGAAATCTCGGTAATTGTCGATGGCCGCTTTACGCAATTTCAATGGCTTAGCCTCGTGGAGAAATGCCGAAAACAGTCTACAATCGGTTAACTTGACAATGCCCCGCCGAGGAATCGATCAACATTTGCGCCGGTGGCCCGCCGGCCGCAGCCAGGGCGTGGAAGATCTCGGTCCACACGCGTCTTTGGCCGCCCACCGCACGAAGCGGTTGTAGAGTGTCTTGCGCGGTCCGTAGACGGCAGGCGCATCGACCCGGCGTCCGCCGGACTTCAACACATGGATGATCCCGCTGATAACGCGGCGGTCGTCGACCTTCGGCGTGCCGCGCGTATCCGTTGGCAGCTGCGGCACGAGACGTGCAAACTGCTCTTCCCTCAGCCAGAACCTATCGTCCATCGCAGCACTCCCACAGTTTGGGAGCGTGAATCACATCGCGTCGCATCGGCTCAAGCGATTAATGGGGCCAGAGCCTGGTAGAAACGCCCCGCCATTGTGCGATCGGCGAATGTAGTTTTGCAATCTCAACAAAGATACGCATTGTTGCACGGGTGCTGGCCGTGACCGGAACATGAAAGTTTACGAAAAATGACACGGGACTATTCCCAATTTTTGCCGCCATCAAGTTTGGCTGGATCGTCTCCACGCGGGCGATCCCCATTGGAAAAACTCGGCTGGCAACCCTTCTTCGCGCAACAGACCAGCATTGAGGACATGGCTCAGACGCCACCAGTGCGCGTCGTTGAAGTACACCGAAAGGGGCTGCAGATACTTGGCGATGGCTTTGATGCGCCGGTCCCTCCCGGACCAGATGCAACTGTAGGGGATTGGTTGCTGTTGAACCAATCCCATCCTGCATCCAGCGAAGTACTTCACCGCAAAAGCCTGTTCAAACGGCGCGCGCCCGGAACCGGCAGGAAGCTTCAACTGCTCGCGGCGAATGTGGATACGGTATTTATTGTGTCTTCGTGCAACGAAGATTTCAATGTTGCTCGACTGGAACGTTATTTCGCTCTGGTGTTTGAGGCTGGTGTCACATCCGTGATCATCCTGACGAAAGCTGATCTTTGCGAGGATCCTGCGCCCTATTTGGACGCTGCCAGTGCAATATTACAAAGGGTGCCCGTCGTTCTACTCAACGCGCTGAGCGATGAGCCGCAAGACAAGCTTCGTGATTGGTGCAAACCGGGTCAGACCGTTGCATTTCTCGGATCGTCAGGTGTTGGGAAGTCTACCTTGGTCAATGCGCTATTTGGTGATCAGGTGGTGGACACAGCGCCTATTCGTGAAGATGACGCTCGAGGTCAGCATACGACCACCCGTCGCCAACTTTACTTTTTGCCAGACGGCTGTGCGGTTTTAGACACTCCCGGAATGCGGGAACTTCAGCTCACGGATGCGCAGGAAGGTATCGCGGATGTCTTTGCGGATTTGTCGGCTTTGGCCGACCAGTGCCGTTTCAGGGACTGCAAACACGAAACAGAGCCCGGATGCGCCATCCGCGCCGCCCTTGAGACAGAAGGGTTAGACCAAGCACGACTGGCCAGATGGAACAAGTTGGTAGCGGAAGAACGGTTTAACTCAGCCTCTTTGGCGGCGCGCAAGTCTGAAGATAAATCACTCCACAAAACGATCCGAGCGATCCAGAAACAAAACAGAAAGTAAGACAATAAAGGCCTAGTTCAGCGCCGCCGCCACGCCGTACAGGAGGTAGAACACCACGAAGCGCACGTGACCCATGGCGTCCTCGATGTTGTTCCCGAAGTCGAGCCTGCGTAATGCACGGTTCGATCACCAGTACAGCGTGCGGTCGTCAACGAAGTCCAGGAGCGCTATCTCCGCATTATCTCCGTGCGCGAATGGCATTTGGTTGGCATCCCATGGCGAAATCGTGGTCGAAGTGGCGGAAAATGTCTCAAGACATTCGAAGACATACCGAATATACATGCAATATCAATAGCCTAGGAAACCTGCTCGACAACGACCCATAACCTGAAGGTCGTTGGATCGCGGATTCCCCACCGAACCGAAGCCCACAAAAAGATTCAATCGATTACGGATACGCTCTAGGTGTGGAGTCTCAACAGGTTGTCTCTCGGCGAGGCGAGTCTGCTGATGGGTGGTTTTGATCCTATTGCGCCGTGCGGTCTGTGCCAATTGTAGTCGTGGATCCAGCGCGGCAGATGTCGGGCGCGCTGGTTTGACGTCTTGTAGGCTCGGGCGTAGGCCCATTCGCGCCGTGCGGTCTGGATGAAGCGTTCGGCCTTGCCGTTGGTTCTGGGCGTGTATGGCTTGGTGCGGATGTGCTTGATGCGGAGTTTCCGGCAGGCGTGGCGCCAAGCGGCTGACTTGTAGCAAGATCCGTTATCGGTCATGACGCGTTCGACGTTGACGCCGAGGCTTCGGTAGTAGTCGACGGCGGCGTTGAGGAAGGCGATGGCGCTTTCCTTTCTCTCATTCGGCAGGATCTGGCTGAAGGCGACGCGGGAGTGGTCGTCGATGCAGACGTGGACGCATTCCCATCCAACGCCGCGGCTGTTGCTCTGACCTTTTCGATCACCGGTGATGCGGTGGCCTGTGCGCTCGAAGCGGCCGAGCTTCTTGATGTCGATATGCAGCAGTTCGCCGGGTGTCTTGCGTTCGTAGCGCTGTACCGGCGCGGCCGGCTCGAGGGCTTTCAGCCTGTCCAGGCCGAGGCGCCGCAGGATGCGGCTGACGGTGGCTGGCGAGAGGCCGACTTCGGCGGCGATCCGGCTCCCGGTGCGGCGCTGGCGGCGCAGCCGTTCGACCCGGCGAACCGTCATCTCGGGCGTTGGTTTGCGAAGCTTGTGAGGTCGCGAAGAGCGATCATACAAGCCTTCAGGTCCTTCGCTCAGAAAGCGCGCCACCCACTTCCTGACGGTTTTGGCACAGACCCCGAAGTCGGTGGCCACCGCCTTCGGGCTCTGTGCTTCGTTCAGTACTCGGCGCACCATCTCGGCTCGACTATGCCGGGTCGTGCGTGCATTCTGATGGACGTCCATTCGGTCACCTCCTCGGAAACGGATGAATGGTCAAACATCAGCTTCCTCGGTCAGGACCAAGTGGACAACCTATTGAAAGATCACAGCTAGAGCACTTCAAGTTGATTTGGACCCATATCCGGCGTTGAGGAAGAAGTTTCGGCATTCGGTTGGGTCGAACTGGTTGATTGCTTCGGCGATGGCTTGCCAGAGCGCCTCTTTGGATCGAGCGGCGGCCTTTCGGAGCAGCGCCTTGAGCTTGGCAAAGGCCTGTTCGATGGGGTTGAGGTCGGGTGAGTAGGCTGGCAGATAGAGCAGGAACGCGCCGCGCGCCTTGATGGCCTGACGCACGCCCGCGACCTTGTGGGCCGACAGGTTGTCCATGACGACGACATCACCGGGCCGCAGGCAAGGCGCCAGGATCTGTTCGAGGTAGGCTCTGAAGGCGTCACCGTCCATGGCGCCGTCGAGCACCATGGGAGCGTGCAAGCCATCCAGGCGCAGCCCGGCGACGAACGTGGTGGTTTTCCAGTGGCCCCAGGGCAGGGTGGCGTTCAGGCGTTGGCCGCGGGGACAGCGCCCGCGCAGCCGGGCCATGTTGGTCTTGGCTCCGGTCTCATCCACGAACACCAGCCGCTCCGGTCTTAGCCAGTGCTGCCAGCGGCGCCAGTGGCGGCGCTTAACGGCAATGTCGGGACGGTCCTGTTCGCCCGCCCGAGAAGTTTTTTTAAAGCTGTAGCCCAGCGCCCTGAGCGTCTCATTGATCGCCTGCAACGAGATCGTGACCGCCTTCTCGGCAGCCAGCCGGCCTCGCAGCTCCGCCAGCGTGATGTCCGGCTGCTCCTGCATCACCGCATGCAGCCAGTCCTCATGACCACCAAGCTTGCGCTTGCGACCGCCGCCCGGCTTGGCCGGGCCGTAATCCCCGCTCCGCCGCCAACGCTGCACCAGCTTGATCACGCTCGACGCACTAACATCAAAACGCTCCGCCGTCGCCCGACACGATGCGCCACCCGCCACCGAAGCCAACATCCGACGACGCAAATCCAAGGAATGAGCATGGCCCATAGCGTGCTCCCACAGTCGATATACACAACATCTTGTGAAAACACCGAACCACAAACCTACGATTTCGCCCAAGCTTGAACCGCTCTAGCAATACCAATAGGGCCCCCGTCCGATCCTGTAGGAGCGCCCAGGGCATTTCCGACTCGCCCGGCTCGGCGACATTTCCTCCCCCGATAGCAAACCGTGCCGTCGTCTACAACGGTGGCCGTATCCTCGCTATCGTCCGCTTGCAGAACAGCCCCTGGCGGAATTCCCGTCTCGGAGAAATTCACGTTCGGACGCGGTCGACGCTATTCCTCCGAGGTCGAACGCTCCGCTTCGGTTATCGCGTTGTTTGCTTCACTCACTTGCGGCGTCACATCCTCTTTACCAATGACCCGTAGAATGGGAATGACGTGCTCTACCGGCTGAACGAGGCGCGGCTGGCCCATTGCGATCACCGTCTCGAGCGGCAGACGGCAGAGTTCGAGGCTGCGCAGGCCGAGTTGAAAGAGGCGGCCGATCGCCGCTCATCTCGCCATACTCCTTTCGCCATCGATAAAATGTGACCTCGCTGATCCCCAGTTGCCGGATCGCATCGACCATCGACATGCCCTGGCCGAGTGGCGTCAACTCGTAGCCTGAAGGCGCTCGATTGCAGGTTCTACAAGTCCCGTCCAGTTAGTCTGATAATGCCGTCCGGCGGGATAGAGTCCGGAGCCCGGCGCGCTGAAGGTCACGCCCGTCCGATTCTTAACCTGGGAGGCAACGGTGGCGAATTACGTTCTCGTACATGGTTCATGGCTTGGCGGGTGGTGCTGGCAACGGGTTACACCGTTGTTAACCGCGGCTGGTCACAATGTTCTGGCGCCTTCGCTCACGGGACTCGGGGATCGCAGCCACCTCGTTGGTGGCAACTCGTCCGACGGCGGGGTGATCGACCTCGATCTCCACATCCAGGACATCGCGGCGTTGCTCGAGTGGGAAGATCTCAACGCGGTCGTGCTGGTAGGGCATAGCTATGCGGGCATGGTCATCACCGCGGTGGCCGATCAGATGCCTGAGCGGGTCGCGCACTTGTTTTATGTCGACGCGGTCGTACCGGAAGCCGGCAAAGCGATCGTCGATTTGGTGCCGCTGGAGATGGCGGCGTCGATCCGCGCCGCAGCCGCGACAAACGACGATCCAAGCCGGATGCCGCCGGCACCGCCGGAGGCGCTGGGCATCACCGACCCCAGTGACGCAGCGTGGGTTGCGGCAAAGTCTGTCGGAATGCCGATTGCGACCCATGAACAGCCGATTCGGTTAACCGGCGCGTTTGCCGGGGTCGCCAAGCGGACTTACGTGGCGTGCACCGATCCCGTGCTCGGCGGTCTCGAGGCGACGGCGGCGGCAGCGCGCGATGATCCCGATTGCCGGTATTTCGAAATCGCCACCGGCCACGATCCGATGATCACGACACCGCACGAATTGGCCGATTTGTTACTGGCAAGCGCCGGGTCGTAGGGGGCAGTTTCGGGCCAGCGGGGCAGCTCGAGAGCCCGATATGACCGCAAGTGATCAGAAAATGCTCTAGCTGTGAGACCGCTCGGTAGCAAGGGCTCGGACGTGACGCCGTTGTCGCTCAACCGTCATTGGCGCATCGGGAGTACACAATTCGAGGTAGTTGCCGCGCCAGGCCCTCGCGACGAGTTGCGTGATGATCTGGTCGACGCGACCGCAAAAAAAGGGAGGCCCGAGGCCTCCCATTGGATCTTATCGTTACGCAATATCTACTCGGCGGCGATGGCCACCGCGTCGGCCGGAACCGGCAGGTCGAACAGTTTGGCGCAATTCAGCCCGGCGGCTTTGGCGACGACCCGATCGGGCGTTCCGGTTAGCCGCTTCCTGATGATGTCGTGGCTGTTGGGGAAGGTGTTGCGCGGATGCGGATAGTCCGAGCCCCACATAATGCGATCTTCGCCAATCACATCCCAGGAACGGTCGAAATAGAGATCGTCGGTGAAGGCGATCCACATATTCTCGGCGACGTATTCCTCGATCGAGCGCTCGATTTGCGGAATGTTCATCGCCAGGCCCAACGCGCCTTGCATCTGCTTGCAGCGGTAGAGCCAGTAGGGGAACCACGAGCATTCGTACTCGCCGGTGATCAGCTGAAATGTGGGGAAGCGATCAAAGATACCGCCGAAAATGAACTCATTGACCAGTGCGTATTGCTGATCGCCGAAGATGGCGAGGAAATATTTAGGACCCCATTCCTGCTCTTCGGGCGTGATGAAGCAGAACGGGTCGATCGTCTCACCGGTGCCAAGATGTAGGGTGACCGGCATATCGAGGTCAACCGCCGCGGCCCAGAACTTGTCGTATTCCGGCTTCCGATAGGGCGCGAAGTTTTCCGGCAGGTCGGTGTTGATGATCGCCGTGCGTAACCCCAGCTTGCGCGAACGCTGGAGTTCGTCAATCGCCCAATCGATATCGTGCATCGGGATCATCGCCGAGCCGACCAGGCGGTAGGGGTCGTAGCTGCAGTATTCGGCGCAGAAATCGTTGAACACGGCAGCGCAGTCGTTCACCACTTGGGTTTCGCGAATGCGCATCGCCAGCAGCATATTGGTGGCTTGGATCAGTTCGGAATGGACACCGTCCATATCCATCAGCTTGAGGCGTTCCTCGGGATCAGAATTACCCTCGAGCACGCGCGCAGCGAGTTCTGGATCGAGATCGCCGGTTTCGACCGCGACTGTCGAGTCCGGCGTATCGCCGGCATTCTCTTGACGCAGGTCGTCGATCCCCATGTAGTCGTAGCCGAGGAAATAGAAGTCGCCTTTAACGCCCCGTACCTCGGAAACCCGGTGCGGCAGTTTGTCGCCGTGTTTGTCGCCCAGCGCATTGGTCCATAGGTCGTAGGGCTCGATTATGTGCGAGTCTGACGACATGACGAATTTGAGTTCCACTGTCTTTTCCTCCCCGTATCACGCCCCCGGCGCACCAAAGGCGATCGATTATTCGATAACTTCGAGGCATTGTCACGTTATTGAACGGCCGTGTCGCGAATTGGCGTAGAACTCAAGCTGGCGTTATCCGACTAACTGGACAGGACTTGTAGAACCTACAATCGAGCAGCCTTCAGGCTGCTCGTTGAAGCCACTCGGTTCCTGCCCACCGCCCTCGAGGGCGGTGACCACGAAGCGCAGGTCGGCGTCGAGCTGGGCGATCACCACGCCGCCGTTGCTCGCCGCATCGCCACCGTCAAACGATGCTTCCACCCGTCGCCGGCGGCAGGCTCGAAACGAAACTTCTCAGGGGGTAAGAAACCGAGGCAGGCGGTGCTTTCTTCGTTCGACAACTCGTCTAAACGGATCTGGCAACGCCACGCGGACAGCGCGGCATAACGCTGGCGGTTAGTTGGGTTCGCTGCGCGCCACGTCCAACTCGGAAAGCTCGGCCTCGCGGAACTCCTTGCTCTCCGTAGCCACGGTTGAAGCGATTTTCTCCTCGCGGGCGTCATCACGCCCGCGTTCGCTGCCGTTGCCGCCGGTGTCACCGGTGTCACCGTCGGGATGGCGCTGACTTTGCTGAGCCTGCCGCGCCCGGTTGGCCTCGGTGAAAACACGGAAATAGTGTTCGGCGTGTTGAAAATACCCTTCCGCAGCGATGCGGTCCCCGGCTGCCGTCGCGTCGCGCCCCAACGCGACATATCTGTCGAATATCTGGTTTGCAGTGCCCCGAACCTTGACCTCGGGTCCGTTGCTCTCGTAGCTGCGATTGGGGCCCGGCCCGTACGACCGTTTGCCCCCGTTACGTCCGTTACGTGAGCGGCGCGAATTCATCCCCTGGGTCTTCCTCTAGCTTGATTACGACGCGTTGTTTTCTCTGTGCACACCACAGATACTTACCAGGGGTTGGGCTCGAACCCCCATTCTATGCGCGAAAGGATGCCCTGGCTCACTCGCCCCCCAACGGCATCCAGGTAGTGCCAACCTAGTCTGCTTGGTCGCTTAATCCAACCACTATTTTGCCGCTGCGGTGAGATTTCCGCCAACCCGTGCAACCAAGCAACGGTCGTATCCGGCGAGGTCGGGGGCGATCACCTCCACCTCCAGCCCCGCGCTGCGGACGATTTCGCTGACGGAAGCGGCCTGGACCGCACCAATCTCAAGGAAGACCCGTCCGCCATCGGCCAGACGGGAGCGCAGCTCTGCAACCAGAGCCCGGTAGGCATCGAGGCCGTCATCACCGCCGTCGAGCGCCAGATGCGGATCGTAGCGTAGTTCCGGCGGCGACGTCCCTATCTCCCGCGATGCCAGATAGGGCGGATTGCACACGATGATGTCGAAGCAACCGGCGAGGGCCGTAGCCCAATCTCCGGCGATGAACGCCGCACGGTCGCCGAGCCCGGTACGCACAGCGTTGCGGCGCGCGACTTCGAGAGCGGCGGCGTCGCAGTCGACGCCGATCGCGAAAGCACCGCGCAACTCTGACAGCAGGGCCAGAAGCAAGCAGCCCGAACCGGTGCCGAGGTCAGCGATCGTCAGTTCGATATCTTTGCCGGGTACAGCCGCCAGCACCGTCTCGACCAGCGTCTCGCTTTCCGGTCGGGGATCCAGCACCGCAGGCGAGATTTCCAACTCGAGCGACCAGAATTCCCGCCGGCCGAGGATTCGTGACGCCGGCTCACGGGCAAGGCGTCGGGCCAGGTAACCGTGGAAACGCTTCCTGGCTTCCCTCGGCAAGTACGCCGCATCGTGCGTGAACAGCGTCGATCGCGCTTCGCACATGGCATTGGCGAGCAGCAGCTCGGCATCGAGACGGGCACCGTCGATGCCGGCAGCACGCAGTCGGCCAACCGCGTCGGTCAAGGTCTGGCGTACGGTCGGCGATGCGCATGACGTCGCGCTCGTGAGGCTTTCGGCGGCGGTGTCAGGCACCCACGGCCGCCAGCTTTTTTGCCTGATCTTCGGCGACCAACTGGTCGACGATCTCGTCCAGCGCTTCGCCGGCGAGGACGCGGTCGAGCTTGTGCAGGGTCAGGTTAATGCGATGATCGGTCACCCGCCCTTGCGGGAAGTTGTAGGTGCGAACGCGCTCGGAGCGATCGCCGCTCCCGATCTGGCTGCGTCGCGCTTGTGCGCGTTCTGTTTCGCGTTCCTCGCGCTCGCGCTCGTAGAGACGCGCCCGCAGCACCCTCATCGCCTTGGCGCGGTTCTTGTGCTGCGATTTCTCGTCCTGCTGGCTGACAACGATGCCGGTTGGAGTGTGGGTGATCCGCACCGCGCTGTCGGTCGTGTTGACCGATTGTCCACCGGGTCCGCTCGAACGGAAAACGTCGATGCGCAAGTCCTTTTCGTCGATCTTGACGTCGACCTCTTCGGCTTCGGGCAACACGGCTACCGTTGCCGCCGAGGTGTGAATCCGCCCACTCGCCTCCGTCTCGGGAACCCGCTGGACTCGGTGCACGCCGGATTCGTATTTGAGCTTGGCGAACACGCCGCGGCCGCTGATCGACGACACGCCTTCCTTGAATCCGCCGAGATCCGTGGTTGCGGCATGCAGCACCTCGAATTTCCAGCCATGCAGCTCGGCATATTTCTGGTACATGCGAAACAGGTCGGCGGCGAACAGAGCCGCTTCGTCGCCGCCGGTGCCGGGGCGAATCTCGAGAATTGCGTTTTTTTGGTCGGCTTCATCCTTGGGGATCAGCAGCCGACGCAGGCTGTCCTCTATCTCGGGAAGCCGGCCACATTGGTCCTTGAGTTCGCCGGCGGCGAGCTCGCGCATCTCCTCGTCGGACTCCGGATCGTCGACGATCTCACCGAGTTCGACGATCTCCCGACTGAGCTTGGTGAACGCCTCGATCTCGGCAACCACCGGCACCAGCTCGGCGAGTTCCTTCGACGCGCTGGCATATTCCTCGCGCGGCAATGCGTCGGGGTTCGACAGCGCTTGCTGCAAGGTTTGGTAGCGTTGTTGGATGGCGCGAACGCGCTCTTCCGAGATCATGTCACCGCCGCAGTTCCGTCTGGATGATAGTGCGCCAGGGCCGACGCGATCGAAACCAGCGCAACTTCCCGCTGCTCGCCACTGTCGAGGTCGCGCAGCGTGGCGACGTCGCGGGCGAGTTCGTCATCGCCCAGCAGCAGCGCACAGCTGGCGTTAAGCTTGTTTGCGCGGTTCATACGCTTGGAGAGGTTACCGCTGAAACCGAGGTCGACGGCAAAACCAGCCCGACGAAGCTGATGGGCGAGCCGCAGCGCCGGCGTCTGTGCCGCGGCACCGACCGGCACCACGGCGACCGGCCGCGGACCCGCCGGCGGATCTCCGCACAGCATGATCAGCCGCTCGATACCACCCGCGAAGCCGATACCGGGTGTTGCCGGCCCGCCCATGATTTCGATGAGACCGTCGTAGCGGCCACCGCCGATAACGGTCCCCTGAGCACCGAGCGACTCGGTCGTAAATTCGAAAGCCGTGTGCGTGTAGTAGTCGAGCCCACGCACCAGGCGTTCGTTGATGGTGTAGGCGATACCGAGCGCGTCGAGCCCCTCGCGGACGCTTGCGAAGAAGTCCGCCGCGGCCGCGGTCAACGAATCCCGGACCCGCGGCGCACCGACGATGAGTCGTCGGTCGCCTGCGTCTTTCGAATCAAGGATGCGCAACGGATTCCTTTCGAGCCTAAGCTTGCTGTCCTCCGACAAATCGTCTCTATGGGCCTGGAAGTAGTCGACCAACAGCGTGCGATACGCGGCTCGGCTGTCACCGTCACCAAGGGTATTGAGTTCCAGCGTGCAGGCCGGGCCGACGCCCAACTCGTCGAGAATATGCGCGGCGAGCTCGATGATCTCGATGTCTGCCTGCGGCCCGGCCACGCCAATGATCTCGACGTTGATCTGATGAAACTGGCGCTGGCGACCCTTCTGCGGCCGTTCGTAACGAAACACCGGACCGCTCGAGAAGAACTTGAGCGGCGTCTGCTGGCGCAATCCACCGGAAATGAATGCACGCGCGACGCTGGCCGTGAACTCGGGCCGCAGTGTGATCTCCTCCCCGCCGCGATCGGTGAAGGTGTACATTTCCTTGTTGACGATATCAGAGGTAGCGCCGAGCGTGCGCCGGAAGACCTCGGTGAACTCGAATAGCGGCGTCGCCATTTCGAGGTAGCCGTAACGCTCGGCCAGCAGGCGCGCGCGCTCGACCACGCGGCGGTAGCGGCGGATGTCGTCGGGCAGCAGATCGTGCGTGCCGCGAACAGGTTGCAGCGAAGCCACGATTACCTCCGGAACACTAGTGCGCGTATTTGGTTTGGCGAATCTCGGCTGCGGGCGGCGCCGCGCCGATGTCTCGGGCCTCTATCTTGCGCGCTTTCTGTTCGATCAGCGCAGCGAGATGATCGAACAGACCGCTGTCGTCGATCCTGTGGTCGGCGACGCCGCTGAGAAACACGGGGTGGGTGCCGTTGCCGCCACCGGCGAGACCGATGTCGGCCTCTTTGGCTTCGCTCGGTCGGTTGACCGCACAACCGATGACCGAAAGGTTCAGGGGCGTCGTGAGGTGCTGCAAACGCTACTCCAATATCTCCACCGTCTTGACGACAGGGAAAGCTTGGCGCGTGCATGACGGGTGTGCAATCACGGTGACACCACGCCGGCGGTGAATCTTACGATGGGGACGTACGCTCATCAGTCTATCGATGGGTTTGGCGCGCGCTAATGTGCGCGTTCGCCGCGCCGATATCAAGCGCGCGCGGGCGCGCTATCGCTCGGCTCAGCGCAGGGTGCTGAGCAGGTGTTCGGGATCGAGCGAGACGTTGCGGCGAACCGCACCGACCGGCCCGATCGGCGGCAACGCGCGGCCATCGACGGCGACTTCGAGGGCTCCCGCATTCCCGGTCACCAGCGTCAGGCCGGGCCGGTTGGGCACGAAGTAGGTATCGCCGGCGCGGAGAATACGCGTAAGCAGCAGCTCGTTGTCTTCACCCACCACCTGCACCCAGCTGTCGAGACGCGCCGTTAGCGTGACGCGCGACTCGCCGCCGCCGCCATCGACACGCGGGACGACCGACCCATCGTCGGCACCGCGCACCCGCTGCGGCCCGGCAACCGACAGGACGGCCACCTCGGTTGGCGGCGCGGTTGGCGGTTGTTCGATATCGGCGTCGACCATCTCCGTGGGCGCCGCCGCCCGCGCCAACGGGTTGCGGGCGGCTTCAACGGTTGCGGCTCGGGACGTGCTCTCGGCTGTCGCACTCGCCGATGCATCGTTGGTTGCAAGCGATGCCACGCTCTCGTCCGCGCCGACAATCGCGTTCGCACCCGTCGCTTCAACTTGGGTTGCCGGCGGGTTGGTCGGCGCGGCGTTATCCACTGCAGCGGCTGTTTCGCTTTCGGTTTGAATCAGCGTGGCCGCTGCCGGTGTGGCATTGGCGCGAGAGAGGCCGGAGTCGTTTTCCACCGCGCCAAGCACCGTCGCCGGTTTCGGATCCTCAGTTTGCGCCGGGGCCGTATCGCTTGCGAGCAGACGCTCCGGCACCGGCGACACCCGCTCGACCACCGAACGGTCGGTGTTCGACAGAACATACCAGCCGCCATAAACGGCGGCGACGAGTAGCAGGGAAACGGCGAGCAGGCGCGTGCTTGGCAACCTGCTCTCGGCTTCGGGTTCGGCAAAGCGAAGCTCCGTCTGGTCCGGACGCGTCGCGGTTTCCTCCTTGAAGCGATAGACGAAATCGTCGCCGTCGAGGCCCATGGAATCGGCATAGGAGCGGATAAAGCCGACGGCATAGACCGGGCCGGGCAAGTCGGCGAATCGGCCCTCCTCGATCGCGCCCAAATAAGGCTCGCGGATTCGCAAGCGCGACGCAAACTCGGTCCGGGTTGCCCCGATCCGTTCGCGCGCGGCTTTGAGTTCGGCACCGACGCCATAGTAGGCCGGATTCTCGACTCCCGGGTTGTCAGCCGCTCGCTCGCTCACGCCCCGCAGATGCAAGCGCGAGCGACTCCCATCGAGGTTGGGACCGGTCACGTTCGGCTCGCCATCAGCCATAAAGTATCCCCACGCCTGCGCGGGTTCCTACCCGCGACATTCGCGTTTCAATGCGTTGCCCGCGACGAGGCTTGAGCTGTGTATAAAACGTAAATTCTTTGAGTTGCACGAACTTTCGCATCTCACTTCAGGCACAATCGCAAGCAAACCAAAGAAAGCTATAGTTGTCCATGGTTTAAAGGATATTCTGCGGATCTGCGAAGAGAAAAGTGCTGGCAGCGACGTCCGCTAACAGTTTGTCGCATAGGCCTTTTTGCGCGATCGGGAAAAAAGCTGAACTTTGGGCGATCAAACGCCGGAGACGGCTTCGATTGACGGTTGCTCGATGGGCTCTGCCCATTCGAGCTCGCGATCGCGGTTCAGTGCCCGAACCGCAGCGGAGACCAACTCGTCGATAATCTCGATAACCGACTGCTCCCGCGTGACCATACCAACGCTCTGACCAGCCATGAGAGAGCCATTCTCGGTATCGCCATCGACGACCGCACGGCGCAGCGCCCCAGCCCAGAAATGTTCGATCTCCAGCTGGGCATCGTCATGCGAAATCTCGCCAGCGCGGTAACGGGCGACGACATCGCGTTGTGTTTCGACGAAGCGCGTGGTCGCCGCGTTGGCGAGGGCCCGCACGGGTATCACCGAAAACTCCGGATCGACCTGCACCGACAACACGGCGTCGCGCGCATGCGCCCGGATGAACGCTTTCTTAAAGTCGGGATGGGCGATCGATTCGGTGGCACAGACAAATCGAGTGCCGAGCTGGCAGCCTACCGCGCCCATCTCCAGATACATCGCGATCGCCTCGCCGCGGCCGATCCCGCCGGCGACGAATACCGGAACCTCTTTCACCTCGGGCAATATTTCCTGCGCCAGAACACCGGTTGCGACCGGTCCGGTATGTCCACCCGCCTCCATGCCTTCGATGATCAGGGCATCGATGCCGGCGCGAACGAGCTTGCGGGCGACGACCAGTGCCGGGGCAAAGGCCAGCGCCTTGGCGCCGTGGTCCTTAATGCGATCGATCGCTGCGTGCCCGGGCAATCCACCGGCCAGCACCATATGGGACACACCGCGTCCCCCGCACACGTCGATCAGTGCGTCGAGTTGGGGATGCATGATGATGATATTGACGCCGAACGGCTTGTCGGTGCTGTCGCGGGTGCGCGCGATCTCGGCGTCGAGAAGCTCCGGACTCATCACCCCCGATGCGATTACTCCGAAACCGCCGGCATTGGAGATAGCCGATACCAGGGTGTGCTCAGACACCCATGTCATGGCGCCGCCCAGTATCGCGTATTCCGTACCGAGGAGTTCGCATCCGCGCCGCCACCGCGCCACAAGGCGCGCGTGTCCGGCGCTCTCGGTCACATTCTCACGCAGCATCGAGTCCATAAGCCGAATGAAGCGCACGCAAGGCGAGTTCCGCGTACTCTTCCTCGATCAGCACGCTCACTTTGATCTCAGAGGTTGAGATCACCAGGATGTTGATACCCCTCTTCGCCAGTGTCTGAAACATGCGCGCGGCGACGCCGGCATGGCTGCGCATGCCCACGCCAATGACCGATATCTTGACGACATTCGAGTCGGCCAATGCGTCGACATGGCCAATCTCGTTCTGCTCGCGTTCGAGTACCGCCAGAGCCCTATCGAGATCAGCACGACTGAGGGTGAAAGTAATGTCGGTCGACTTGCCGTCCTCCGACCCACTTTGCACGATCATGTCGACATTGATCGCAGCGCCGGCGAGCGGCCCGAAGACGCCGGCGGCAACGCCCGGACGGTCGGCAACGTTGAGCAGCGTGATCTTGGCCTCGTCGCGAGAGTAGGCGATACCGCTGACGACTTCCTGTTCCAAGATTTCGTCCTCGTCTACGACGAAAGTTCCAAGTGTGTCGTTGAAGCTCGACCGAACCTGCAAACGGACGCGATGCGTCATCGCCAGTTCGACAGAACGGGTTTGCAGCACTTCGGCGCCCTGCGACGCCATCTCGAGCATCTCTTCGTAGGTGATTTTATCAAGCTTGCGAGCCTTGGCAACGATACGCGGGTCGGCCGTATAAACACCGTCGACATCGGTAAAGATGTCGCAACGATCGGCACCGAGGGCAGCAGCCAAGGCCACGGCCGTGAGATCGGAGCCGCCTCGCCCCAAGGTCGTAACGCGCCCATCCGGCGCCAAGCCCTGGAACCCTGCGATGATCGCGACCTCGTTGTTGTCAAGACAGGCGGCCGGCCCTTCAGCGGCCAATTCTTGGATGCGCGCGCTCGAATGGATCCCGTCGGTGCGGATCGGCAATTGCCAACCCAGCCAGGATCGGGCGGTTACGCCGCGCGACCGCAACGCGAGAGCGAGCAGGCCGATCGTCACCTGCTCGCCCGACGCGAGCACGACGTCGTATTCACGGGCATCATGGACGGTTGAGATTTCGCGGGTCCAGTCGATCAACCGGTCGGTCGTGCCCGCCATCGCCGAAACAACCACGGCGACCCGGTCTCCGGCATCGACGAACGACTTGACCCGCTCCGCCGTTTCCTGAATCCGATCGAGATCGGCAACCGAACTGCCGCCGAATTTGCAGACGATGCGGGACATGACGGCGATCGTTTCGGACGCTATCTGCTTTAACGCAGGCTTTTCGGGAAAAAGGCGCGTATACATACTCGCAGGTTCCAAGCCTTGCAAGACGGCGCTGACGCGAGCGCACGCGACAAGCCCTTGAACGATTCCTCAGCCACCATCGACGCCGACGAGATTGCTCGCTTCGACGCGCTTGCCGAGCACTGGTGGGATCCTTTCGGACCGATGCGGGCGCTGCATCGGCTCAATCCGGTGCGCCTCGCCTATCTCCGCGACCGTGGCTGTCGTCATTTCGACCGCGACCCGCTGGCACCACGTCCGCTTGCAGGCTTGCGCGTGCTCGATATCGGCTGTGGCGCCGGACTGCTCAGCGAGCCGTTGCGCCGGCTTGGCGCTGACTTGGTCGCCACCGACGCGGCTGCCGAGACCATCGAAGTCGCCCGCCACCACGCCGATCAGGTCGAGCTTGATATCGACTATCGCGTGGCGACGGCGGAGGATTTGGCTGAGGCCGGCGAGCGCTTTGACGTGATCGTCGCGATGGAGATACTCGAGCATGTCGGCGATCTCGACTTGTTCGTCGATTCCCTGGGGCGAATGGTGATGCCCGGCGGGGTGTTGTTCGCCGCGACACTCAACCGCACCCTCAAGGCATTTGGTCTGGCTATTGTCGGTGCCGAATGGATCATGGGCTGGCTACCGCGCGGCACCCATCAGTGGTCGAAATTCGTGCGGCCCTCGGAAGTCGCGCGCGGATTGCGTCGCGCTGACCTCGAACTCACGGAGGTGACCGGCGTTGCCTACGATCCCATTAGCGACGGCTGGAGGACGACCTCCGATACCGACGTCAACTACCTGATTTTTGCGATCAAGCGCTAACAGCGACGACCGCGGAAAGCGGTCTTAGGAGTCGGGCCGTCGCGGCCAGGGGATGGCGCCGAACTCGATACCCTCGTCGCGCAACGCCTGGCTCTCTTCCGACGACGCCTCGCCGTAGATATTGTGCTTTTCGGTCTCGCCATAGTGGATACGCCGCGCTTCCTCGGAGAATTTGTTACCGACATAGTCGCAGTTGGCTTCGACGTGCTGGCGCATCTTGGTGAGCATCGTCATGTAACGTGTGGTCTGTTCCTTAGCGCCAACCGTTTCGAGCTCGGACGCTTCCGATCCTTCATCCGAACGCCCCGGACTCGCACCGGTCGCGATGTTGGGCGCCATCGGTGCCTTCTTCACCTTGTTCGAACCACATACGGGGCACTCGACGACGCCTTTCTTGGCCTGTTTGTCGTAGCTTGCGCTATCGGCAAACCAGCCTTCGAAAACGTGGTCGTTGCTGCACTGAACGTCGAAAACAATCATGCCGAATTGATGACTCGGAAATCGCTTGCGGTCGAAACCACCCTAGCCGGTTAGGATAGAAAACGAAAACAAGAATACAAATAGAAAACGTGACCCTACCCGAATCCCATTTCGAGCTCCCACCGTCGACTTGGGTAAGACGCTTTACCAGGCTGATCCCGCAGAGCCCGCCAGTGCTCGACCTGGCGTGCGGGCGTGGCCGGCACGTTCGGTTGTTGCGCGCCGCAGGTTACCGCGTGGTCGCGCTCGACCGCGACGGTACGCCGTTGCAGACATTCGCGGATGATGACGGTGTCGAGATCGTTGTTGTCGACCTCGAGAATGGTTCGGCTTCACCCTTGGAAGGTCGCAGCTTCGCCGGCATCGTCGTGACGAACTATCTTCATCGCCCGCTGTTCGCAGCTATCGAAAGCGCCCTGGCACATGGCGGCGTGCTTATCTACGAAACCTTCGCCGACGGCAACGAACGCTATGGCAAGCCGTCGAATCCGGCGTTTCTCTTGCGTCCGGGCGAACTGCTCGACGTCTTCGGCGATCAACTGGAGGTGGTGGCGTATGAGCACGGTAAGGTCGCCGGGCCTAACCCGCGGGTTGTCCAACGCATCTGCGCGATCAAGCCCGGCAATGACGACGCGCCATTGGCGCGGATCGGCTGATATGGTGAAGACTAGCTGACAGCGCGCGCGGGCGCGGCGGCGACCGTACCGGTTTGGTAGGACCGATCATGCGTCAGAGCCGGCACCATGGCGCGGGCCTTGGCGCAAACCGCCGGATCGATGTCGGCGATGACGAATCCGGGCTCGGTGCCCGCATCGGCCAACACCTCGCCCCACGGGCCGACGATCAGCGAGTGGCCAAAGGTCTCGCGATCACCTGGGTGAACTCCGCATTGAGCCGGCGCGACAACGAAGCATCCGGTTTCGATCGCGCGTGCGCGCAACAAGATGTGCCAGTGCGCCTCGCCGGTGACCCGGGTAAACGCCGCGGAAACGGTCAGCAGATGCGCACCGCGGTGAGCCAACGACCGGTAGAGATAGGCGAAGCGGACGTCATAGCAAATCGTCAATCCGACCGACCCGAACGCGGTATCGGCGATCACGGCCTCGCCGCCAGGCCGGAAGTTCTTCGACTCGCGATACGATTCACCGTTCGGCAGGTCGACATCGAACATGTGAATCTTGTCGTAGCGGCTGACGATGTTGCCGCTCGCATCGATAACATAGCAGCGGTTGGCGACCCGCCCGTCCTCATCGCCCGTCTCTATCGTCAATGAGCCAATCAGCAACCATGCGCCGTTCTTGGCAGCCAGGTTGCGGAATGCGGCCAAGGCGGGGTGATCGGCCTCGCGACGGGCATTGCCGCGGATTTGTTTCGATCCGAATACCATCATCGAAACGTTTTCGGGCACACCGACAAAGTCCGCTCCTTCGCCGAGCGCCGCCTTGATCGAGTCGGTCGCCGCGGCGATGTTGGCGGCCATGTCGTCGCCGGCATTGACCTGAACGCAAGCGAAACGATAGCCGCGATCGGTTTCGCTCATGGCGCCACCGCCAACAGGGAATCGAGCGTGCCGGCGCGTTCCAGATCGGCGAGTTCATCCGAGCCGCCGATGTGGCGGCCGTTGATGAAGATCTGCGGCACCGTGCGCCCGCCGTTGGAGCGCACGACCATCTCGGTGCGTTTGGCAACGTCCCCATCGACAGCAATTTCCTCGAACGCGACGCCCTTGCGCCTGAGCAGTTTCTTGGCGCGCATGCAGTAGGGACAGAACATCGTCGTGTAGATCGTGACCGCAGCTGCCGGTTTTGTCTCGGGAAGGATATCGTCGCCCGCGCTTTCGTCATGTCCGAAAAGGCGCGTCGCCATTCGAATCAAACTTAGCTTCTCCACCATCTCTCACCACTCTCGCCGCGGTCAAAACCTCGACCCGCATCGCCCCTGCATCGCGCAGCCGGCGTGCACACGCCGACACCGTTGCGCCGGTTGTCATCACATCGTCCACCACAACGATACGCGCTCCCGATATCATATTTGCCGCACCTTTGCCGACGGCGAACGCACCGCTGACATTGCGGTGCCTGGACTCGCGCGACAGACCCGCCTGTGAGGGCGTGGGTCGGGTACGCATCAAGCCCCGATGCAGAACCGGTACGCCGCTTTGCTTGCCGAGCGCGATCGCAAGCAGCGCGGCTTGGTTGAAGCGGCGCCAGAACAGGCGCCCGCGATGCAGCGGCACGGGAACCAGCCAATGCGCATCCGCGAGCATGTCTGCCCCGGCCGCGCGCATCCACCGCGCGAGCAATGGCGCGATCTCGGTGCGATCGGCGCGCTTGAAGGCAAGGACAAGCCGCCGCGCGGCGGCGTCATAGCGCAAGGCGGCGCGGGCGCGGTCGAATACCGGGTGGTCACGGATGCATGCGCCGCAGACGGCGTCGTCGCCGGTCGCCAACTCGAACGGCGTACCGCAGGTCGCGCAGAGCGATCCGGCAATGAAACTCAGATTGGACCAGCAGGGCGCGCACACCCCGCCGTGACGCTCGATGGAGGCACTACAATTCAGGCATTGGGGCGGCATCAGAAGGTCGAGCGCAATCTCACCCGCTCGCCCCAACCAACGGTTCAACGACCATTGCCCGCGCGTCCCGCTATGCCGTTCGATCGTCATCATCGTTCGATTCAACCGGCGGTTACCGGCTGGGTCAAACCCGACACGAGGACGGGTGAGGTGGTGTGATAGACCGAAACGCGCTTTTACAGTACTTGACCGTTGGCGTAGGGGCGCGCGGTCGACCATGAAGGCGAGGTGCTTGAGGTTTTGCGACGAAATGTCGGGACCGCAGGGCAGCGCTGACGGTTCTCAAGCGCGCGTTGAAACGCAATGGCCGGCCGGCTTCGATCGTCACGGACAGGCTTCGGTCATACCGAGCGGCGGTGCAGGTGATCGGCAACGAGATTCGCCAAGAGACCTGAGGTTGGCTCGACAACCGGGCCGAAAACTCGCACCAGCCGTTCCGGCGACGGGAATGGACGATGGTCAAATTCAGGGACGTCAAAACCTTACAGAAATTTGCCGCCGTCCACGCCTCGATCCCCAACCACTTCAACCACCGGCGCCATCTCAACCGCCGCCATATTTTCAAACAGGGCCGAGCCGCCGCCCTGGCCGAGTGGCGTCAACTCGTAGCCTGAGGGCCTTTGATTGTAGTTCTTACAGGTCCAATCCAGTTAGTCTGATGGTGTAGACGGCCCCGATCTCTGGCATCGTGATGTTCCACGTTGGTGCTGTTAGGAACCAAACTATGGAAGGAGCCGTCCGCCATGAATGTTACAACCATCGGGATCGATCTGGCCAAGTCGGTGTTCCAGCTTCACGGTGTTGATGCGAAGGGCGCGGTTGTCTTTCGTAAGAAGCTTCGCCGATCGGCCGTGCTGGACTTTTTGCGCGGTCTTCCGCGCTGCCACAAGAGGATCGCGTGCCCGACGATCAACTGCCGCAACTAGGTCACGCCGATTGAGGCGCACAAGGTTCATACGATTAGCTGATTGCGATGCAAGTATTTATCGACACCAATATCCTGCTTAATTTCTTCCACTTCTCGAGTGATGCATTGGGCGCTCTAAACGATGTCTTCGCGTCCCACGAGCACGGCGCTGCCACCGTTCACTTAACGGAACAGGTAAGAGATGAGTTCCGCCGCAATCGTGAGGTAAAAATCAAGGACGCTCTAAAGCGTTTCAAGGATACGAAGTTCACCGCACAGTTGCCGTCCTTTATGAAGGCTTATGGTGAATTCTCTGAGATAACAGAACTTTCAAGCGAGTTGAAAGATAAGGTAAAAACGATCTTATCCAAAGCCGATAACGACATCGCCGCATACAAACTGACGGCCGACGAATTGATAAGGAAAATTTTCGACAATTCAAAGATCATCGAAACAACGGATGAAATCTATCAGATCGCCCGCAGGCGCATGGATATCGGAAATCCGCCGGGCAAGAATAATTCGATAGGGGACGCGATCAACTGGATCATATTGCTCGACAAAGTGCCTTGTGGCGAAGATCTTCACATCATTAGCGAAGACGGTGACTTCTTTTCACAACTTTATAAAGAAAGCGTTAGTCCATTCTTGGAACAAGAGTGGCACGAGAAAAAGAATTCTACATTACACGTATACAGGGAATTACCTAAATTTATGAGCGAACATTTCGATGGCGTCGCATTTTCTTTTGATAAAGACAAAGAAGCCCTTATTGACAATCTAGCAGATGCTCGCAGCTTCTCGGAGACTCACGGAATAATTGCAAGTCTAGAAACATATAGCTATTTCTCTCTAAAGGAAGTTGATCGCATTTTGCAGGCGGCCCTTAACAATGGTCAGTTCGGCGCGATCGTCACTGACCGGGACGTGTCCGATTTTCCTCAATCGGGTGGCAATTCCCCGACGCGCTGAAATTGATCGAGCGGAATACATTGACATCCTCGATGAAGTCGCCGAGCAACAAGTCTAACTTCGGGCAGAATGACGCTTTCGCTAAACTCGCCGAAACCTCCGAGCTTTGCCGCCTCCGTGTTACGGAATTGCAGGCGCCAGGACGAGGAGATCCTCCTCGATCCATGCGGACCGATGGTCACCTTCACGGCCCGGCCGTGATAGCGGGTCTTGACGACGCTTGCTTGAGGAATACGTCTCCGCCCACTGCAAGCCGAGCACCCAGGCCGAATACCGGCGCTCCGGGTGCAGGCATATACTTCGAGATGTTGGTAGATTTTCTGCAGCTCGCGAATCGGCAGGCGTGATGTGATCTATCGTTCTGCATTTGGTTGCGGCAGCGCGCCGCCGAGCCATGGTTGACTACCTGGCCGAAGGAGCCCTGGTGTTCGACCGCCGAGCCGTGCGGCACCACCGCGAGCGGGCGATCGGCAATCGCGACAACCCGCTGTTCGCGGAAGTTGCGGCGCGTCTCGCTGATCGCCTGCTGGACGTGCAGCGCCGCTTTCCACTCGCGCTCGACCTCGGCGCCCGTGGCGGTGAATGTGCTGCGGCGGTTGCCGCCGCCGACCGCGTCGAGCAGCTAATCGTCTGCGACAGCTCGCTATCCGCGTTGGCGTATGTGCGCCGCGGGAACCCGGCCGCGGCCGTCGTCGCCGACGAAGAACTGCCGCCCCTTGCCGCCGGGCGCCTCGATTTGATCACCAGTTCGCTTACCCTCCACTGGATCAATGATCTTCCGGGAGCGCTGGTCCAGCTCCGCCAAGCGCTCAAGCCCGACGGGATGTTCCTCGCGGCGATGTTCGCCGGCGACACTTTGCAGGAATTGCGGGAAGTGTTGATCGAAGCCGAGATCGCCGAGCGCGGCGGCGCCAGTCCACGCATATCACCCTTCGTCAATACCGCCGAAGCGAGCGCGCTCTTGCAGCGCGCGGGGTTCTCGCTGCCGGTGGTCGACATCGATACGCTTACGCTCACCTACACCGATGCGTTCGCGCTCATGCGGGATTTAAGGGCGATGGGCGAAGTCAACGCGCTGAAAACGCGAAACCGCGCGTTTGCCCGCCGCGGCATGTTTCGTAACGCTGCCGATCTCTACGCGCAACGCTACGGCCAAACCGACGGACGGGTGCGGGCGACGTTCCAGATCGCTTTTTTGACCGGTTGGAGCCCGGCGGAAAATCAACAACAACCCCTGCGCCGCGGGAGCGCCGTGGCGCGGCTGGCGGACGCACTAGGAACCGAAGAGCTCTCGTCGGGAGAGAAGACCGGGCCCGATACCCTCGCTTGAAGCCTGAACGCGCTTAATCGACTCCCCTACAACAGATCCCGCAGGTGGGCGATCAGGGGCACGTCCGCCGGCGGCATGGTATCGGCGTCCATCTCGGTCGGGCGCACCCATTTCAAAGCCTGTCCCTCCATGCTGCGCGCAACGCCGCTCCAGATGCGGCAGACATAGAGCGGCATCAGCAGGTGAAAGTCCGGGTAGGCGTGCGAAGCAAAGGTGAGCGGCGCCAGGCAACTTTGATCGATATCGACACCGAGCTCTTCGCCGGCCTCGCGGATGATCGTGCATTCGGGGGTTTCGTTCGGCTCGACTTTACCGCCCGGAAACTCCCACAAGCCGGTCATCGACTTCCCCGGCGGTCGCTGGGCCAAGAGTACGCGCCCGTCGGGATCGACCAGTGCCAGGGCCGCAACCAGAACGATTTCGGTCATTCCCCGGCTGGCGGCGGCGGGGTCATGGCATAGCGTTCGACGCCGCGGTGATCACCGCGATGAGGCCGGTTGACCTCTCGTCGCCGATCCTCTCGAAACCGACCTTTTCGCGCACCCGTTGCAAATCGCGGTTGGCGCGAGGGGTTGGGACAACGATCCGTTCGATCCCAAATTGCCAGAACACATGGTCGCGGCTTCGGTCGCATCGCCACGCCCCCAATGGAGCTCGCCAACCCAATAGCCGAGCGTCGCGCGTGTTCCATCCTCGTCGGACCGGAAACCAATCGCGCCGACCGCGGTTTGTCGCCGGCCCGGACGATGATGTACACCCGTTCAGAATGAAATCTTCCGTCTCGATCACCGATTTGCCTGCGGTGAGCGCAGCGCTCATGAGCGGTAGTCGGCGTTGATCGAGATGTAGCCACGGGTGAGATCGCAGGTCCAGGCGGTAAACCTTCCATGTCCAATCCCGACATCGACGGTGATCTCGATCTTGCGCCGCCTCATGTAGCGTGCCACTCGTTCTTCGACATAGTCGGCCGCCTGCACGCCCTCGCGCGCCACGGCGATCCTGCCAAAATCGATCGCCAGCCGGTCGCGGTCGGCGGCTTCGCCGGCCTTGCCGACCGCCATGACGATGCGGCCCCAATTGGGGTCCTCGCCGGCAATCGCCGTCTTGACCAGTGGCGAGTTGGCAATTGCCATCGCGATCCGTCGCGCCGCCATCTCGCTTTCGGCGCCGGTCACCTTGATCTCAACGAATTTGCTCGCGCCCTCGCCGTCACGAACGATCTGTTGCGCCAGATCGCGCATGAGGTCGGTCAATGCATCGCGAAAGCCCGCGAGACGAGGATCGCCGGATGAGACGATAGCGCGGTGTCTCGCCCGGCCGGTTGCGAACAACAGAACCGTATCGCTGGTCGATGTATCGCTATCCACCGTAATCGCGTTGAAAGTCTGCGCGTTGACTTGGCGTAGCAGCCGTCGCAATACGGGTGCGGCAATCGCAGCGTCGGTGAAGAGAAACGCCAACATCGTCGCCATGTCCGGAGCGATCATGCCCGATCCCTTGGCGATGCCGACCAGGCGCACCGGGGCACGGCCGACCTTGGCTTCGCGAACCGCCCCTTTGGCAAAGGTGTCGGTGGTGCAAATCGCCTCCGCCGCGTGGCGCCACCCGGTCGGCTTGAGCCGCCGATATGCGATCGGAAGAGCGGCGAGAATCTGTTCGATCGGGAGGGGTTGGCCGATGACGCCGGTCGAAGCCACCAGAACCTGGCGTACGGCGCATCCGCTGAGCCCAGCGAGGCAGCGCGCCGTTGCGGCCACCGCCTCGTGGCCGGCCTGCCCGGTAAAGGCGTTGGCGTTGCCGGCGTTTACCACCAGGCAACGGCCTGCGCCGCCGAGCGCGGCGCGACGCGACCATTCGACCGGCGCGGAGGCGGTTTTCGACGTGGTAAAGACGCCGGCGACCGCCGTACGCGGCGCGGTTTCGGCGATAAACAGATCGCGCCGCTCGCTGTAGCGGAGGCCGGCGGCAAGACTGGATATTCGCACGCCGTCGATGGCCGGGAGCCGGGGGAAAGACTTGGGCGCGAGCGGGGAGCGGGCGGTCTTGGCCATCAAGAAAGTCGGCGGCTGTTCGGTGGTTGTCGGATACTACAACCGGCGCCGCACGGCGAACAGGATCACGGGAGGTTTCATTGACAGCAATCCCCGCGAACCTTATCTCTCGAAAACGCCGAGCGGGCGACCGCGCCCGTGCGATCCGGAGATCGTCGATGTTTGACAACTTCGCCAAGACGCTGTTTGGCACCACCAACGAGCGTGAAGTTAGGCGGCTGCACAAGCCGGTTGAAGCGATCAACGCTCTCGAGCCGGACATGCAGGCACTGTCTGACGATGGGTTACGGGCCACGACCGACAGGTTTCGTCAGCGCTTGGATCAGGGCGAGACCCTGGACGATATCCTCGTCGAAGCGTTTGCCGCCGTGCGCGAAGCGGCCCGGCGTGCGCTCGGCGAACGCCCGTTCGACGTCCAATTGATGGGCGCGATGGTGCTGCACGAGGGCAAAATCGCGGAGATGAAGACCGGCGAGGGGAAAACGCTGGTCGCAACCATGCCCGCGTACCTCAATGCCCTTGAAGGCCGCGGTGTGCACATCGTTACCGTCAACGACTACCTGGCCCAGCGCGATGCCGAGTGGATGGGCCGGGTCTATTCGCGGCTCGGCCTCGAGACCGGCTGCATCGTGCACGGGCTCGACGACGACCAGCGACGCGCAGCTTATGGCGGCGACATCACCTACGGCACGAACAACGAGTTCGGCTTCGACTATCTGCGCGACAACATGAAGTTCGACCTCGAGGCGATGGTGCAGCGTGAGTTCAATTTCGCCATTGTCGACGAGGTCGACTCGATTCTAATAGACGAAGCGCGGACACCGCTGATCATCTCGGGTCAAGCAGAAGACAGTTCCGAACTGTACAAAACGCTTGACCGCATTACCCCGAAGCTGGTCGAAGAGGACTATGAGAAAGACGACAAGACTCGGACGGTGGCCCTCACCGACCGCGGCGTCGAGCATATGGAGGAACTCCTCGCCGACACCGATCTGATGAAGGGCGAAAGCCTCTACGACATCCAGAACGTCGCCGTGCTGCACTACGTCAACCAGGCGTTGCGCGCGCACAAGCTGTTCCAGGCCGACACCGACTACATCGTCAAGGATGGGCGGGTGGTCATTATCGACGAATTCACGGGCCGCATGATGGAGGGCCGGCGCTATTCGGAGGGATTGCACCAGGCACTCGAAGCCAAGGAACGGGTCGACATTCAACAGGAAAACCAGACGCTCGCTTCGATCACGTTCCAAAACTATTTCCGCCTCTACCCCAAACTCGCCGGTATGACCGGTACGGCGGTGACCGAGGCGGGTGAGTTCGCCGAGATATACAAGCTCGAAGTCGTAGAAATCCCGACCAACATGCCGATGATTCGGGACGACGGTGACGACGAGGTTTATCGCACCGGTGCCGAGAAATACGTCGCCGTGATCGAGCAGATCGAGGAAGCACACAGCCGTGGACAGCCGTTACTGGTCGGCACGGTCAGCATCGAGAAATCCGAACAACTGTCGGATCTGCTGAAGAAGAAGAAGATTGCCCACAACGTTCTCAATGCCCGCTACCACGAACAGGAGGCTTACATCATCGCCCAAGCCGGCCGGCTTGGTGGCGTCACCATCGCCACCAACATGGCGGGACGCGGCACCGACATCCAGCTCGGCGGGAACTTCGAGATGCGGGTGCGTCAGGAAGCCGAGGCCATCGAGGACGAAGCAAAGCGCGAGGCCACGATCGAACAGATCCGGGCCGAAGTGGCCGCGGAGAGGGAGCAGGTTCTCGCCGCCGGCGGTCTCTACGTGATCGCGACGGAACGCCACGAGAGCCGGCGCATCGACAATCAGCTGCGTGGACGCTCAGGCCGCCAGGGCGACCCGGGTGAATCGAAGTTCTTCGTCTCCCTCGAAGACGACCTCATGCGCATCTTCGGCTCCGAACGCATGGACACCATGCTGCGCAAGCTCGGGCTTCAGGAAGGCGAGGCCATCGTTCATTCGTGGATCAACAAAGCACTCGAAAAGGCTCAGCAAAAGGTCGAAGCGCGTAACTTCGATATCCGCAAAAACCTCCTCAAGTTCGACGACGTGATGAACGACCAGCGCAAGGTGATTTACGAGCAGCGCAAGGAGATCATGTCGGCGAGTGACGTATCGGGGGTGTGCGCCGACATGCGCCAAGAGGTCGTCGTCGCTCTGGTATCGCGTTTCGTGCCCGAAAAAGCGTACGCCGAGCAGTGGGAACTCGACCCGCTTGAAATGGAGGTGGCACGGATCTTCCGCCTCGATCTGCCGATCAACGAATGGGGCCAGGAGGAGGGCATCGCCGACGAGGAAATTCGCGAGCGGATCGAAGCCGCGGTCGAGAGGCGCATGGCCGAACGGGCAGCCAATTACGGCGTCGACATCTGGCGTATGGTCGAAAAGAGCCTGGTCCTGCAAGTGCTCGACCAGGTTTGGAAAGAGCACCTGCTATCGCTCGATCATCTACGGCAGGGCATCGGGCTGCGCGCCTATGGTCAGCGTGATCCGCTCAACGAATACAAGCGCGAAGCTTTCGATATGTTCGAGTTGATGCTCGCAAGTCTACGCGAGCAGATAACGATGATCCTGGCTCATATCGAGCTGCAGGTTCAGTCCGAGCACGAACCGGCAATCCCGGCGCCGCGCGGACCGAGCCCGGACAACATGCAGGCGATTCACGAGAACCCGACGACCGGCGAGAACGAGTTTGTCGACGCCGATCCTGCCATAGCGTCGGCAACGACGGTGAGGCGCAAGGCCGCCGCGGAAATCGATCCGGCGGATCCGGCAACCTGGGGTCGGATATCGCGCAACGCGCCGTGCCCCTGCGGTTCGGGAAAAAAGTACAAACGCTGCCACGGTAAGGCCGCGTAATCGATCGCTAGCTGCGTTCGCCGTCTTTCGCTAACGGATGATGGGTCTGAACCAAGGCTTTCATCCGCGCTTCGAGCACATGGGTGTAAATCTGCGTCGTGCTGATATCGGCATGGCCCAACATCTGCTGGACCGCGCGCAGGTCGGCGCCGCGCGCCAGGAGGTGAGTGGCGAATGCGTGTCGCAGCACGTGGGGCGATATCGACGCCGGCGGGAGACCGCACTCGGCTGCCAGCCCCTTTAGCAATTGGTGAAAGCGTTGCCGGGTTAGATGACCGCTGCGCCAGCGCGACGGAAAAAGCCATGACGAGTCTTCGCCCTCGCGCAGGAAGTTCTCTCGAATTTGGAGATAGTCGATCACTGCCTGGCGCGCACGGTCGCTCAGCGGCACGATCCGCTCTTTGCCGCCCTTGCCGCGCACCAAGAGGAAGCGCTCATCGGCACGGAAGGCGGAGAGCGGCAGCCCGACCAACTCGGAGACTCTCATGCCGGTGGCGTAGAGAACCTCGAGCAGCGCTCGCAGCCGGCTACCTTCGGGACCCGTATGTCGTTCGGCCGCCGCCAACAGATCGTCGACTTGTCGTTCCGAAAGGAACTTGGGCAATCGGCGCGCCAAGCGCGGTCCATCCAGCGCTGCGGCGGGATTGTCATCGCGGATTCCCTCGCGATAGAGAAACGCGAACAGTTGACGCACGGCGGCGAGACGTCTCGCGGTGGTCGACGGCGCCATGCCGCGATCGACTTGACCCCTGATGAAGCGGCGCAACTGGTCGACGTCCACGCTGCGTAAGTCGGTTTTGCGTCGTTGAACGAAACGCATGCAGTCGATCAGGTCGCCTCGGTAGGCCGCCAACGTCGCCGGCGACGCGCCGCGTTCCGCGGCCATCATCTCGAGAAAGAGTTCGATGTCTCCCGCGCTCGCCGGTATTTCCTGCGTCACCGGGGCCGGATCCGGGTTAGGGCATTCGTGCCATCGCGGCTTCGACGGCGATCTGACGCGCGACATCGTCAAGCGAAACGCGCCGCAAAGCCGGGACGATCTCCGCAAGAACAATCGGATCGGCACCGGCGGGACCGGCATCACCGAGGGCGAGCAGAACGAACAGAGCCGTTGCACCGACCTGGCCCGCAGTTGACGCCGAACGCAGCAGCAACCACAGGCCGGGTGATGGCATCGAGGCCGGTGCCGCCAGCGGCTCTTGCAGCGCCGCGGCCCACATCTCATCCGGCACATCGAAATCAAACGCCGCGAGCAGGGTGAAGACGGTGTCGACATGCCGCGTCCGCGCTTCCTCGGTAGCGCCGAGCGCATGGGCGCCCTCCAGCCAGGGGCCAAGCACCGCAATGCCCTCCCAACCCTGGCCAAAGCGGGCATCGCGGAGATAGGTCAGGGGCCATAATCGTTGTACGGCAAGTACCGCATCGGCGTTGCCGGGATTGGCGTTGCCGCGAGCCATGTCGAACCAATCCTGAGCGCCGTCGAGATCGCCCGCCGTATAGAGTGCACGCACCGCATCCACCGCGAACCACGCGAGCTCCGGCGAAGGGTTGAGCGCCTTGAGCGCCCCAAGGTTGACACGCACGGCGGTCGGGTATGAGCCGCGCTGGCGCGCGAAACGCCACGCCAGCGCAAGCGCTTCGGCGCGCGCCTCCGGTACCTCGCGGATGTGAGCGAGCTGATAGAGCAGCGCATTTGCGCGCGGGGCGGTTAACCGATCGAGCGCGCCCGGCGCATCGGTCAGTTCCTCCAGCGCAAACGTTACGCTACGGTATATTTCTGCCAACAGCCCGGCATCGAGAGCGCCAGCCGCCTCGGCGCGCTCCGCTGCTGCCAACCGCAAGTCGAGTTCGGCGTTGGGCGAACGCGCGATCGCGACCAGTATCCCCGGCGTCGCGCCCGCTATCGCGTCCGCGGGTACCGGCAACCGGGCGGTTCGCATCATCGCGATGTGAAGCGGCGTCGGATCAAGCAGACTGTCGACCGACCTGCCGCGATCGCCGGCGAGCACGCGCAGAATCGCGGAGAATGCGGAATCCTCGACCCCGAAATCGCGCAACAGGTCAGCCAAGAAAGCCGCCTGCTCGTGCGCGCCGGACAATGCCCGGCAAAACGCCACACCCTTCACCCAATAGGTTTCTTCCGGATCATCGACGACCAGGGTCTGGAACTCGGAGCAGGCGCCGGCCGTATCGCCCGACAGCAGATACCCGTCGACCTTGGCGCGAGAAACGCGGCGATCCGAAAGGCCAGCGGGGGTGAGGCTCATCAGGGCGTTGACCGATTCGGTATCGCCGGCGGCGGATAAACGTTCGACCCGCAGACCCAGTAGGCTGGGAGCTGTGGCCGAACCTTCCGGAACCCGAGCTCTCGTCAGCAGCAGGCGGCGCGCCAAGTCCCGCATGGCGGACGAGGAGGTCGCCACCGGCATCTGCGGCAGCAGCCGCTCAACCAGAGGACGGGCGACCCCGCGCCACATGTCAACTCCCAATCCGCCTTCGGCGTCATCGATCAATCCTGCCGACGAAACGTCGATTGCACGCAGCGATTGCACCTCAACCGCGCCGGTGTTCACCTCGTCCTCGTCCTCGTCCTCGTCCTTGTCCTCGTCGGAGCGGGGCGGGGCTGCGATAGCGGCAGGCGGCAAGTCGGGCGCACGACGCGGCGGTTGCGTCGCCGGCTCTTCCTTCTTGAGCAACTTTATCGGCGGCCTGATCTGTGTCTGGGCGAGCACGGAAACCGGGGCTGCGATGGCCAGTGAAGTGCCCAGCGCCAAAGCCAGCAAAGGCGTCCCGCCGATTTTTTTCGCTAACCGATTGTGGTCCATCTATGGCCCGCGATGATCTGCCCTACTTTGGAAAGCGATCGTTGGGGATGATTTGTTCGATCGGCGCGGACGGTGACGGGATATCCCAGGTCACGAGAAAAGCAAAACCGCAGATAGCGATCAGCACGACGATAAGGATAGTGATTGGAATTCGTGACATGCGGACCGGCGCCGGCCTCATGCGCCGTGAAGGAACGATACGCCAGTTGATATGGTAGACTTCGTTTGTGGCGAAGTTGCGGCAGTCTATAGGCTCGCCGAATCCCTTTCAATGTCGCCCCTTTCGTCATGCCCTTTAGGTGCGGAATCAGCTATGGGATCGAAAAGCAAGGCGCTGCGAAAGACGCTGGTTTTGGTCGGCCTGATGGGCGCCGGCAAGAGCTCGATCGGCCGCCGGCTGGCGACGCGCATCGGCGCCGAGTTTGTCGACGCCGATGAAGAAATTGCACAAGCCGCGGGCTGTTCGATTGAGGATATTTTCGCGCTACATGGCGAAACGGCGTTCCGCGACGGCGAGCGGCGCGTGATCGCGCGACTGCTCAGGAGACCCCCCCACGTCCTCGCGACCGGGGGTGGCGCTTTCATTAACGACCAGACGCGCGCAGCGATCAAGCAGCGGGCGTATTCGATCTGGTTGCGCGCCGATCTCGACATCCTGCTCCGGCGCGTGCAGCGACGCGATGATCGTCCGCTGCTGAAGGAGGGCGAGCCGAAGGAAATCCTCGAGCGTTTGATCGCAGAACGCTATTCCGTTTACGCCGAGGCCGATCTGATCGTCGACACAACCGACGCGCCGCACTCGACGATCGTCAACGAAATCCTGGAGCGGATGCGCTCCCTTCCCGATGCCGAAGCGTTGTTCGGCAAGGGCCCGTTAACCGAAGCGCACGAAATCGCCTGAACGAAATCCTGCGTCATGAATGATTCGCGTCAGCCCCGTCGGGAGCCGGACAGTCGCGTCCGCGTCGAGCTTGGCGAGCGCTCCTACGACATCGTCGTCGGTGGAGGATTAATTGAACGCACCGGCGAATTGATAAGGCCGCTACTGGCGCGGTCGCGAACGGTCGTCGTCACCGACCGCAACGTCGCCGACCACCATCTGGCGAAGCTCGGTGCGTCGCTGGACGCCGACGATATCTTGCATCAGGCGGTCATCCTCGATCCGGGCGAAGCGACCAAAGATTTTGCTCACTTCGAGGAGCTCGCCAATCTACTGCTCGATGCCGAGATTGAACGCGGCGATATCGTCCTGGCGTTCGGCGGCGGCGTCGTCGGCGATCTCGCCGGTTTCGTCGCCAGCGTTCTTCGGCGCGGGATCCGAGTCGTCCAGCTGCCAACCACCCTTCTCGCTCAGGTCGATAGCTCGGTTGGCGGCAAGACCGGTATCAACACCGTGCATGGTAAGAACCTGATCGGTAGCTTTCATCAACCCTCGCTCGTGATCGCCGATTGGCACACCCTCAATACACTACCGCGACGTGAACTGCGCGCCGGCTATGCCGAAGTGGTGAAATACGGTCTGCTTGGCGACGCCGACTTCTTCTCCTGGCTTGAAGCAAACGGTCGCGCCGTTATCGAGGGCAACGACGAGGCGCGACGCATGGCGATCACTCGCTCGTGCCAAGCCAAAGCGCTGATCGTGGCCGCCGACGAACGCGAGGCCGGGCGCCGCGCTCTGCTCAATCTCGGCCACACCTTCGCCCACGCGATCGAGGCCGCGGTCGGTTACGACGGGGCTGTGCTCCATGGCGAAGCCGTGGCACTCGGTCTGGTGCTGGCGGTTTCGCTGTCGGTTCGTTTGGGCCTGTGCCGCGAGCGCGAGGCGGACCGCCTCAGCCAGCATCTCGACGCCGTGGGATTGCCGACGACCCCGGCTGCCCTCGGCGTCGAAGAAATAGAGCCGGGGCGGTTGCTCGAAGAGATGCGGCAGGACAAGAAAGTCTCGGGCGGTAGACCCAGCTTCGTCGTGGTGCGGTCGATCGGCGATGCGTGTGTCGACCACGTCGAACCGGACGCGGTTCGGGCGACGCTGGAAGCTGCGTGGGCAGGGTAACCGAAACACGGACCGCGCAACCGAGAACGCGCTTGTAAGCACCGTGTATCGAGTTTCATAATGGTTTAGCGATGGACACGGCGCTCGCCATTTCGCTGCTTGCGATTTTCGCGCTCCTCCTGCTCTCAGGCTTTTTTTCGGGATCGGAAACGGCGTTGACCGCCGTTTCGCGCGCGCGGATTCATTACCTCGCGCGCAAGGGGAACAAACGTGCCCAAGCCGTGAATTGGCTGTTCGACCGTCGCGAGCAGTTGATCGGTTCGATTCTGCTCGGCAACAACCTCGTCAATATTCTCGCTTCGGCGCTGGCAACGAGCGCGTTGATCGCCATCTTCGGACCGGCCGGTGTGGTCTACGCCACCGTGGTCATGACGATCCTGGTCGTAATTTTCGCCGAGATCCTCCCCAAGACCTATGCCATCCGCCACGCCGAGCGCTTCGCACTCGGGGTCGCGCCGGTCTCCCGCATTATCGTCTGGCTGTTCGCACCGATCGCCGGCGCAATGTTGGTATTCGTGCGCGGCACCCTGGCGCTGGTGGGCGTCGATCGCAAAGACCGCGACATCGTGGTATCGGCGGCCGACGAGATTCGCGGAACGATTTACTTGCACACCTCGCGCGGGGCGATCATCAAGCACGATCGCGACATGATCGAGAGTATCCTCGAGCTATCGGAGGTCGAGCTCTCCGATGTCATGGTCCACCGCCGCAACATGTTCACGATCGATGCCGGCGAACCCACCTCCATCGTCATCGCTCAGATCCTAGCCAGCCCTCACACCCGTATCCCGATCTGGCGCGACGATCCGGACGGTATCATCGGCATCATTCACGTACGCGACGTCTTGAAAGCACTGAGCGATGCCGGCGGCGACGTCGAAAAGCTGGCGATCGACGACATTGCCAGCGAACCCTGGTTCGTACTCGAGACCACGACCCTGCGCGAGCAACTGGCAGCATTTCGACGGCGCCGCGTCCATTTTGCCCTGGTTGTCGACGAGTACGGCGCGCTGATGGGACTGGTCACCCTCGAGGACATTATCGAGGAGATCGTCGGCGAGATCTCCGACGAGTATGACGAGGAGCAAGTCGAGCTCCGCACACTCCCCGACGGTCGTTGCGTGGTCGCGGGAACGGTGGCGGTACGCGATCTCAATCGAGCGTTCGACTGGGACCTGCCGGAAGAAGACGCCACCACCGTCGCCGGGCTGGTTATCCACCAGGCCCAGATCATTCCCGAGGTCGGCGAGAGCTTCGAGTTCTTCGGTTTTCGGTTCGAAGTGCTGCGTCGTCAGCGCAATCAGATAACCTCACTACGTATCACGCCGCCGCGGCCGGTAGAGGATGCGCTGTCGTCGTAGCGCTCCTCGCGAATATATCGCCGCGCCGGCAAACCACCGCCGAACATAGCGTCAAAGCGAGGGCCGATGCTGGGCGACCTGTTTGCAATCATCGCGCCTTTGTTTATTTGCGCTGGCCTCGGATTCCTGTGGGCGCAACGGGATTGGCCATTCGACACCGGCATGGTGACGCCGCTGGCGATGAACATCGCGGTGCCGTGCCTCGCTTTCTCCTCGATCTCGACCCTCGAAGTCGATGCAGCGGCGTTCGGTGAACTGGCATTGGCGATCGTCGTCGCCTTCGCCGGTTTCATGCTCGTCGGCGGAGCGGTGTTGAGAGCGTTTAGGCTGCCGATACGGACCTACCTGCCATCCCTGTCCTTTCCCAATGTGGGCAACATGGGGCTACCGCTGGCCCTGTTCGCATTTGGCGACACCGGCGTCGCGCTCGGCATGGCGTGGTACGTGATCGCCAGCCTCGGCCATTTCACGATCGGGGTCTGGATGGTAAGCGGAAGCGCTTCCCCTGCAATTCTACTCAGATCACCGATCGTTTACGCGTTGATGGCGGCGTTCGCCTTCATGCTTACCGCCACCCAGCCCCCGAAATGGCTGCTCAACACCACCGAGCTGCTCGGCAACCTCGGCATCCCGTTGATGTTGCTAACGCTCGGCGTATCACTGGCACGGCTCCGTGTCGTCGGGCTGGCCCGCGGCGTCGCGCTGTCGCTTCTGCGGTTGGCGATGGGATTGGCGGTCGGCCTGGCGGTCGCCGAATTGTTCGGCCTCGAAGGGGTGGCGCGCGGAGTTTTCATTTTGGACTGCGCGATGCCGGTAGCGGTGTTCAACTACATCATGGCCGAGCGTTACGGGCGGGGATCAAGCGAGGTCGCGAGCATGGTCGTGATTTCGACGGCGATTTCTTTCGCCACTCTGCCGTTATTGCTGCTGGTGGTGCTATAGATCGGCGGCGTCGACCTCCTCCGGGGACAGCGTCGTCAGCGCCAATGCATGGACGCCGCCAACGAGCTCCTCAGCTAAAATCCGGTAGACCGTGCGCTGGCGGTCGATGCGGGTCTTTCCGGCGAAACTCTCGGCGATGATCTTGACGCGGAAGTGGGTCTCGCCCTCGGGGCGGGCACCCACGTGACCGGCGTGCTGCGCGGATTCATCGACGATTTCGAGTTTGACCGGCGATAGCGCCGCCGCCAGCTTCTCAGCGATTCGTTCGGCCGTACTCATCGCAACCTCGCGCCTCCGTCGACCCGACGATTGGTTCAACTGCGCGCGATAGTAATGGTCGCGGCGTTCCAACCCAAGCCGCTCACCGTCGAGACCGGCCTCGCCAATGACGTAGTCGCCGGACCAGCCGAGCCCCACTTCCGCGCTGCCGCCGGCGGGCACCCGGTCGATGAAACGCAGCAGAAAGCGCGAGAGAGCGAGGTAACCGCGCGTGGTTTGGTGCGCGAATGGCGCGATATCGTCGGCCTGGCATCGGCGCCATGCCGGATTCCGTCGGTCGCCGCGGCTTGCCAGCATTGGGGAGAGCCACCATACTTTCCGCGTGAACACGTATAGTTTCTCGGACTTGGATGGCGACCTCGAGGACCAGCAATCGGTCGAGGTTCGTCGCTGCGAGCACGCGGGTTGCGATAGGGAGGGCGAGCATCGCGCGCCCAAATCGCGTCGCGCGTTGAACGACTATTACTGGTTCTGCCTCGAGCACGTCCGCGAATACAATGCGACATGGGACTTTTTCGACGGTATGGACGAGGCCGAGATAGAAAGGTTTCGCGAGCGCGACATTACTTGGCACCGGCCGACCTGGCGACTCGGCAGCAACGGCGCGGCAGCCGCGGAAATCAGCGGGTTTCGCGACGATTTCGGCATGTTCGGCACCCATAATCGGCACCGCCAGCGGGACGCGCGGGAGCAGCGCGAGGTGCGCTGGCGGTTTGCCCCAGACCGTAAAGCGCTCGCCGCCCTTGGTCTTTCCGTCTATTGCACTGTCGCAGACATTAAGATTCGCTATAAGGAGCTGGTCAAACGTTTCCACCCCGACGCCAACGGCGGGTCCAAGGAAGCGGAGGATCGCCTCAAGGACATCAATCAGGCCTACTCCTTCTTGATGACCCGCGCCCGCGGATAGGGATCGAGGCCGACCACGCCACCGTTCTGGTGAGGGATCATGACGACAACGACGGAGTCGGCAACCGAAACCACCCAAGTCATGGGCGCGCCCGACATCACGGTTTCGGTACGCCAACTATTTGGTATCGACAGCGGGCTGGAAGTTCCTGCGTTCTCGCAATCCAGCCTACACGTGCCCGACATCGACGAAGCTTACCGCTTCGATCACAATACCACTCTCGCCATCTTGGCCGGTTTCGCGCACAACCGGCGGGTCATGATTCAGGGTTATCACGGCACCGGCAAGTCGACCCATATTGAACAGGTCGCTTCACGGCTCAACTGGCCGTGCATCCGGGTCAATCTCGACAGCCATATCAGCCGGATCGATCTGATCGGCAAAGACGCAATCGTGCTGCGCAAAGGCAAGCAGGTTACCGAGTTCCGCGAGGGTATCCTGCCCTGGGCCTACCGCTCGGCAACCGCGCTGGTGTTCGACGAGTACGACGCTGCCCGTGCCGACGTGATGTTCGTCATCCAGCGCGTTCTCGAAGCCGAGAGTCGATTGACCCTGCTCGATCAGAACGAGGTCGTGCGGCCGCACGCGGCGTTCCGCCTATTCTCGACAACCAACACGGTCGGGCTCGGCGACACCACCGGCCTCTATCACGGCACCCAGCAGATAAACCAGGGACAGATGGACCGGTGGAACATCGTCGCGACGCTCAACTACCTGCCACACGATGACGAAGTAAACATCGTTCTCGCCAAGGCGCCTCAGTACGACACGGACGAGCGGCGTAAAGTCATTAGCAACATGGTCGTGCTCGCGGAACTGACGCGTTCGGGCTTCATAAGCGGCGATATCTCGACGGTGATGTCGCCGCGCACGGTGATCACCTGGGCCGAGAACAGTGACATCTTTGGCAGCATCGCCCTGGCATTCCAGCTCACGTTCCTGAACAAGTGCGACGAGGCGGAGCGCTCGACGGTCGCCGAGTATTACCAGCGCTGCTTCGACCACGAACTACCGGATGCGAGCGCCAATATCCGCGTCAACTAACGGCGTTGCCGGCTAACCCGTCACATGGCCGAATCGCGCACTCCGCTCGAAGAATTCACCCTCGCTGTCGCCGCCGCGACGCGGGCGATCGCCAACAAGCGCGACCTCACCGTAACCTATGGCCGCGACACGGCGCGACTGACCGGCAACCAGCTCCACCTCCCGCAGCCTTCGCGGGAGTTGACGACGGGTGAGGTGGTGAGCTTACGCGGGACTGCCGACGCCTATGCGCTGCGCCTGCGTCACCACGATGCCAGGATTCACGCGGCGCGCATGCCGGTCGGCGCGGAAGCATGCGGAGTCTACAACGCCGCCGAGTTGGCCCGGGTCGAATCGCTGGGCGCCAGGCGCATGCGCGGCGTGGCCGCGAACCTCAACGCGTTGCTGGACGACCACTACAAGCGCACCGGCTACAGCGACATCGAGGTCAAGGAGGATGCGCCGATCGGCGAGGCTGTGGCGCTGATGTTGCGCGAACGCATCACCGGGACGCCGCCGCCGGAATCCGCGCGTCGGATCGTCGATTTGTGGCGCAACGAGATCCTCGGAAAAGGCGCCGAGGACCTTGATGTGCTGGCCAAAGCAGCGGACGACCAGGAGAACTTTACCCGCGCCGCACGAAAGCTGATCGCCGACCTCGGCTTGGCCGAGGAGGATGACTACGAGAACCTCGAAGAGCAGGACGACAGCGGTGGCGACGACGAGCAGGAGCCGCAGAGCGGTTCCAGCGACGGCTCCGAGAACGACCAGGATAACAGCGAAACCCTCGCCGCGCAGGGCGAACAAGACGGCGAGGGCAGCGACAGCGAAGCCGAGGCAGCGATTAGCGCCGACATGCAGCTCGACACCGCCGGCAATGAGGAGCCCAGCGCCAACCAGCGGACGCCGCAACCCGACAACCTGCCGCCTCATCCCGATGAGACCAACACCTACAAGGTCTTCTCAAACAACTACGACGAAATCGTCAGCGCCAAGGATTTGTGCGACGCCGAGGAGATGGCGCGGTTGCGCCGCAATCTCGATCAACAGCTGGTCAGCCTCCAGACCTCGGTGTCGCGCCTGGCCAACCGCCTGCAGCGCCGGCTGATGGCCAAGCAGAGCCGCTCCTGGGAGTTCGACCTCGACGAAGGGATGCTCGACGCCGCGCGTTTGACACGCGTCGTCGTCAACCCCGAACACCCGCTATCCTACAAGGCAGAGAAAGAAACCGAGTTTCGCGACACCATCGTCAGCATGCTGATCGATAATTCTGGCTCGATGCGCGGGCGTCCGATCGGTGTCGCGGCGATGTGCACCGACATTCTCGCGCGAACTCTGGAGCGCTGCGGCGTCAATGTCGAGATCCTGGGCTTCACGACCCGCGCCTGGAAGGGCGGCCAGTCGCGCGAGGCGTGGCTCGGCGCCGGTAAGACCGCGAACCCGGGCCGGCTCAACGATCTGCGGCACATTATCTATAAGTCCGCCGACGAGCCGTGGCGGCGATCGCGCAAGAACCTCGGGCTCATGCTGCGCGAAGGACTGCTCAAGGAAAATATCGACGGCGAAGCGATCCTGTGGGCACATCAACGCCTGCTCGCGCGGTACGAGCAGCGCAAGATTCTGATGGTCGTCTCGGACGGTGCACCGGTCGATGACAGCACGTTATCGGTCAACTCCGGCAACTATCTCGACCGTCACCTGCGCCAAGTCATCGACTGGATCGAAGCGCGTTCGCCGGTGCAGTTGATCGCCATTGGCATTGGCCACGACGTCACCCGCTACTACCGCCGTGCGGTTACCATCGTCGACGCCGAACAGCTCGCCGGCGCCATGGTCGACCAGTTGGCTGAGCTGTTCGATGAAAACGAGGACGTACAGGTACGGCCGAGGCGGCGTTCGGCGGCTTAGCGCGCCGAGCTGCCAATGTCTCGAAATCTCCCCACCGTCTATCCCACCGTCGTTCACATGCTGGCCGCGGCGGCTGAGATTGCACCGGATCATGTCGCGCTGATCGACGGCGAGCGCAGCCTCACCTATGCGGAGTATATTCGTTGCGTGGGCGGGTTGGCGCACGAACTCGTCGCGGCCGGTGCGCCCGCCCGCCGGGTCGCCCTCCTGCTCGACAACTCGCTTGAGATGGCGGTAGCCATGTTCGCCGTGCATGCGGCCGGCGCCCAAGCGGTCCCCATCAACCCGATCTACACCGAACGCGAAATCGGCCACATTCTTCGTGACTCCACGCCCCATGTTGCGATCGCCAATCCCAAAGTTGCGGAAACCGTCGCGGACATCGGCGGCGAGTTCGCGATCACGGACGTCATCGTCGCAGGCGATGGCGACGGCCGCCGCTTCGACATCTGGCGCGACCCCGCCAATGCCGGTCTACCGCGGCCGCTTCCGGGTGCGGACGACTGGGCGTCTCTGCAGTACACCGGCGGCACGACCGGTCCGCCAAAAGGCGCAAACGGCACGCACCGCCAGATGTCGACCAACATCAGCCAGAGCGAGGCGCGGCTGCCGCACGAGCCCGGGGTCGAGCGGATTCTCTGCGTCATGCCGCTGTTTCACTGTTTCGCGGTCGGCACCTGTCTACACCCTGCGGCCTACGCGGGTGGGACGCTGGTCATCCTGCCGCGCTATCATCCAGCCGAAGTGATCGCGGCGATCGAACGGCATGCGGTCACGCTGTTGCCGGCTGGCCCGACCGTGTTCATCGGCCTGATGAACTATGAGGGTTTCGAGCAGGCCGATTTATCGAGCCTGCGCTGCTGTATTTCCGGCTCGGCACCGCTGGCCGCAGAAACCCTGGCGCATTGGGAGGCGGCGACGGGAGCGCCGATTCTCGAGGGCTACGGGCAGACCGAGGCAGGGCCGGTGATCTCGTTCAACTCCCTCGGTCGGGCCAAGCCAGGTTCGGTCGGTACGGCCCTCCCCCAAACCGAGATCGAGATCGTCGATGTCGATGCCGGCAGGCAGGTGCTCGATATCGGCGAGCAGGGCGAGATTCGGGTGCGCGGCCCACAGATCATGTCGGGCTATCACAATCGCCCCGAGGAAAACGCGACAACGCTACGCGACGGCTGGCTCTATACGGGTGACATCGGCGAGTTCGATGCCGAGGGCTATCTGTTTGTCCGCGATCGCAAGAAGGATATGGCAATCGTCGGCGGCTACAACGTTTATCCGCGCGAGATCGACGAGGTGCTCTACATGCACCCGGCCGTGCAGGAAGCAGCCGCGGTTGGCGTTCCCGACGACTATCGTGGCGAGGTGATTCACGCTTACGTCGTGCTTAAACTTGGCGTCGAGGCCACGCCGGACGACATCCTCGACCATTGCCGCGTCAATCTCGCCAAGTACAAGATCCCCAGCATCCTGCGATTCGTCGAGGCGCTGCCCAAGACGACGGTAGGGAAGGTCGATAAGAAGGCGCTCAGAGCGCAGACCGCGGGGTCGGCGCGCCAGCTATAGTCCAGGCGACGCGGACAAGCACAGGGCTGATCGCCGCACTATTTGCGGCGCCGGCCAAGCCGGGCCCTGAATCGCTACGGCGCCCGCTCCGCTTGAGCCGGTGCCGTGGTCAGGTGTTGGCCCTGAGGAAGGCGAGCGTGCGCTTCCAAGCGAGGTCGGCGTCGGGCTTGTCGTAGCGCCCGGTGGTCGGGTTGGCGAAGCCGTGGTCCGCATCGTACCAGTAATGCTCCAGGCTCTTGCCGGATACCTTCATTTCGCTCGCGAACCCCTCGACCATCGGCTTGTTGATGAACCCGTCGCGGGTCGCGAAATGGCCCTGGACCGGGCCCTCGAGCGCACCAAGCTGGGCCGCCTTCTTGGCGACGTTACCGTAGTAGATGACCGTCGCGTCGACCAGCGTGGCCAGCGACGCGTTAAGCGACCAGCCGCCGCCGAAACACCAGCCGATGGTCGCGACCTTGCCGTTGCTGCGGTCGTGGCTCCGCAGCCACGCGATCCAGGACGAAAGCGTATCGGTCGCCTCTGCCGGTTTGACCGACCGCATATAGCCGCCCGCTTTGGTGGCATCGCCGGTTGATTTGCCGCCGTACAGATCGATCGCCAGGGCAACGTACCCTTCCTTGGCGAACTCGGCGGCGACCGACTTGATCTGATCGTTTAGCCCCCACCACTCATGTATTAGGAGGATTGTCGAAGCCTTGGCCGCACTCGGCAGCGCCAAGGATGCGGTGACCGAACGGCCGCCCCGGGTGGTGATCGATGCCTGCGGTAGCTCTGCGGCCACGGCCCGCGCCAGCATGGGATCGGCAAGGATCGTCGCCAGTGACAGACTCGCGGCGCCTTTGAGAACGGTGCGACGTGCGTACATGGTAGGTTCCTCCTTTGAGTTAGAGAATTCACCCTTAGACCGTTCCGGTGTCGGAGCATTCCCGTCCGATTATGTGCGAAACGACCGTCCGCCGCCCCACACGACCGCGTGAGCCAACGCGGCGACGCTGGGTGGATAGGCCGGCCTCATTCTGGCGATTATCGACCCGTTGCGCTTCTCGTGCGGCATCGAGGTCGGCGCCGACGGCGATGCGCGCCGGGCCGTTGGCGCCCGCATTGATGCCTGCGACCGACTAACTTCGCCCCGCTTCGAGTTTGACAAACATGAGCACGAAACCAGCGCGAACTCCGGCGCCGATCAGCCATCGCTACGTCGTGATCGTGGCGGTGTTCGTCGCCTGCCTCATCACCTCGAACATCATCGCGGTCAAGCTGATCAGCGTCTTCGGCCTGTTGCTCACCGCCGCGATCGTCATCTTTCCGATCAGCTACATTATTGGCGACGTCGTCACCGAGGTCTATGGCTACGCGCGGGCGCGGCAAGTGATCTGGCTCGGCTTCCTTGGCAACGCAATCGCGGTGATCGCGATCTGGCTCGGCGGGCTGCTACCGGCGGCGGGATTCTGGGAGCAGCAAGATGCCTACGACGCGATCCTCGGCGCCGCGCCGCGCATCCTCCTGGCCTCGTTTCTCGCCTATCTCGTCGGTGAATTCGCCAACGCGTACGTGCTGGCCAAGATGAAGGTCGCGATGGCGGGTCGCCGGCTGTGGGCGCGGACCATCGCCTCGACGCTGGTCGGACAAGGCTTGGACTCGGTCGTGTTTGTGGCGGTCGCGTTTGCGGGCGTCATTCCGGCGGAGGCCCTGGCGCTGACCATGGTTACCCAGTGGCTGGTCAAATCGGCCTACGAAGCCCTGGCGACGCCGGTCACCTACCTCGTTGTCGGCCACCTCAAGCGTCGGGATGCAAGCGATGTCTACGACACCGACACGAGCTTCAATCCGCTGGCGGTGTCGGGAGGCTGGTCGGCAACGGGAAACGACAACTAGGCGCCGGCTTGCCGGGCGTCGATTGCCTTCCTGATGCTTTTCTTGATGCGGCGCGCTTTGAGCGATAGGTCCGTATCGCGCGATTTCGCGAGGAACGCGTCGAGGCCGCCGCAATGTTCGACCGAACGCAACGCATGCGCCGAGACCGACAGCCGGAAGCCGCGCTGCAGCGTATCGGACAGCACCGTAACGGTTTGAATGTTGGGCAGGAATCGCCGGCGCGTACGGTTGTTGGCATGGCTGACATTGTTTCCCGTCAGCACGCCCTTGCCGGTGAGCTCGCACCGCCGCGCCATGGTTCGTCCTTTCGTTTTCGGAGGCGTGAAATCGGCGGCGACTCATACGTGAGCCGCATCGGAGCGTCAACCCCGGCGGGACGCGCGAAACGCAGCGATCAACCGGGTCGCGGCCGCCGTCGGCGCCAGCCGGTCGGCCGCGACCTGTTCCTCTAACGTCGCCGCCAACGCTTTGGTCGCAGGATCGTCGCCGAGCTGCTCGACGATGCTCTCATTGACCTCGCGCCACAGCCAACTTCGCGCCTGGTTGCGACGCCGCGCCGCCAGCTCACCGCTTCCGGTGAGCGCGTCGCGGTGACGGCCGACCGCTTGCCAGATCTCGTCGACGCCGCGCCGCTCCAATGCCGAACACATCAGGACTTCCGGAGCCCAGGCCGGCGACAGCGGCCGCAGCAGCGAGAGCGCATTCCGATACTCCGCCGCCAGCCGACCGGCCGCGCCGACAAGGTCGCCGTCGGCCTTGGTGACGATCAACAGCTCGGCGAGTTCGACCACGCCGCGCTTCAACCCCTGCAATTCGTCGCCGCCACCCGGTGCCAGGATCAAAGCGAACAGATCGACCATCTCTGCAACCGCGGTCTCTGACTGACCGACGCCGACGGTTTCGACGATGACGATGTCGTATCCCGCGGCCTCACAGAGCAGCATGGCTTCGCGGGTGCGGCGTGCGGTCCCGCCAAGGGTGCCGCGTGAGGGTGAGGGCCTGATATAGGCATTGGGGTGGCGGGCGAGATCGGCCATGCGGGTCTTATCGCCGAGGATCGCGCCTCCCGAACGGCTTGACGAGGGATCGACCGCGAGCACGGCGACGGTTTGGTCGAGTTCGGCCAGGTGCAACCCGAACGCTTCGATAAAGGTCGACTTGCCCGCGCCGGGAGGGCCCGTGATACCTATCCGCACCGCCTTGCCGGTACCGGGAAGGAGCGCGGAAATCAGATCCGCCGAGCGCCGGATGTCGTCTTGCTTGAGAGATTCGACCAGCGTGATCGCCCGCGCCAATGCGCGTCGGTCGCCGTTCGCGACGGCTTCGGCAAGATCGCGTCCGTCGAGTTGCGCCTGGCTCACCCGCCCCCATCCATCCCGGTGCCGCGTGAATTGTACCGCGGCGCAGGAATCGCCGCTATCGCCGCCTGGGGGACGCACACGACCCGGCCCAACGACCCGGGCGATGGGCCCAACGCCGCGTCCGGAATTTTCCGCCGCCGCCGGCGACCCTTAAACCGGTCTTCGATGATCCCATATAGTGGGAACGGAATGGAAGCGAACGAGGTAGTTGCATGACCGACGCGACCCACGACTCGGTGCCGGTAGAGGCGCCGCGACCTTTCACCGATCGCCGCACCTGGGAGCGGTTGGTCTATACGCTGTTGTTCGTGATCGCCTTCAATGTGGGCGAATTCGTGCTGTGGACGGTCACCGCAATACAGTTCCTGTTCAAGCTGGTTACGGGCAACGCCAATGCTCGCTTGCGCGACTTCGGGCAAAGCCTCGGCACATTCATCTACGAAGTCATCCTGTTCCTGACCTTCAAGAGCGAGCACAAACCGTTCCCGTTCGCGCGCTGGCCGAGCGGCGCTCCCGCAGCCGCTACGACCAAGCAGCGGCGCGCGCCTAAGAAATCGGACGGCTAGCGCCCGATTACTCCGCCGCTTCGCGACGCCCGCTCAGCTGCTGGAGGATATCGAGTGCCGCGGCCTGGACGTTGGTGCCGGGCCCGTAGATCCCGGTGACGCCGGCCCGGTAGAGGAAGTCGTAGTCTTTGGGCGGGACCACGCCGCCGCACACGACGAGAATGTCGCCGGCGTTTTGACGGCGGAGAGCGTCGACAAGCTCCGGCACCAGGGTTTTGTGACCCGCCGCCTGGGTCGACACACCCACCACGTGAACGTCGTTTTCCACCGCCTCGATCGCCGCTTCGGACGGCGTTTGAAACAACGGGCCGATGTCGACGTCGAAGCCGATGTCGGCGAAAGCGGAGGCGATGATCTTGGCGCCGCGATCGTGCCCATCCTGCCCGAGCTTGCACACCAGGATCCGCGGTTGCCGACCCTCGATTTCGGCGAAACCGGCGATCGCTTTCTGCACCCGCTGGAACCCCTCATCGTCGGCGAACGCGCTACCGTAGATCCCGGTGACACCCCGGGTCGCCGCGCGGTGGCGTCCGAACTCGGCTTCCATGGCATCGGAGACCTCGCCGACCGTGGCACGCGCGCGCATGGCCTCGATCGACAACGCCAGCAGGTTAGCGTCGCCGGCGGCGGCGTCGCGCAGTGCCAGAAGCGCCGCCCGACACGCGGTTTCGTCGCGATCCCGACGCACCTTTTCGAGCCTCGCGATCTGTTGCTCGCGCACCCTGGTGTTGTCGATGTCAAGAATGTCGACGTCATCGGCTTCGTCGGTGCGATACTTGTTGACCCCGACAATCACGTGCTCGCCGCGATCGGTGCGGGCTTGGCGCCGGGCCGCGCTTTCCTCGATGCGTAGCTTGGGCATGCCTTGCTCGACCGCCTTGGTCATGCCGCCGCGTTCCTCGACCTCCTGGATCAGGTCCCACGCCGCGACGGCGAGGCTGTGGGTGAGATGCTCGACGTAGTAGCTTCCGGCCAGGGGATCGACCACATGCCGCACGCCGGTTTCCTCGGCCAGGATCAACTGCGTGTTGCGTGCGATCTTGGCCGAGAAGTTAGTCGGCAGGGCCAGTGCTTCGTCGAACGCGTTGGTGTGCAGCGACTGGGTGCCGCCAAGCACCGCCGCCATCGCTTCGTAGGCCGTTCGCACGACGTTGTTGTAAGGGTCCTGCTCGGTTAGCGAAACACCCGAAGTCTGGCAGTGGGTACGCAGCATGGCCGATCGCTCGTCCTTGGGATCAAATTGGCGCACGATGCGGTCCCACAGCAGACGCGCCGCGCGCAGCTTGGCCACCTCCATGAAGAAGTTCATGCCGATGCCGAAGAAAAACGACAGCCGCGGCGCGAAGGCATCGATGTCGAGGCCGCGCTGGAGGGCGGCGCGGACATATTCGAGTCCGTCGGCCAGGGTGAAGGCCAACTCCTGCACCGCCGTCGCCCCCGCCTCCTGCATGTGATAGCCGGAAATCGATACCGAGTTGAACCTGGGCATGTGCTCCGCAGTGTAGGCGATGATGTCGGCGACGATCCGCATGCTCGGCCCGGGCGGATAGATGTACGTGTTGCGGACCATGAACTCCTTGAGGATGTCGTTCTGAATCGTCCCGGACAGATCCGCCCGGCGCACGCCCTGCTCTTCGGCGGCGACGATGTAGCCTGCCATCACCGGGAGAACCGCGCCGTTCATGGTCATCGACACGCTCATCTCTTCGAGCGAGATGCCATCGAACAGCACCTTCATATCCTCCACCGAATCGACGGCCACCCCGGCTTTGCCGACGTCGCCAACCACCCGTTCGTGGTCGGAGTCGTAGCCGCGGTGGGTGGCGAGATCGAACGCAACCGACAAGCCCTTCTGACCGGCGGCAATGTTGCGGCGGTAGAAGGCGTTCGATTCCTCGGCGGTGGAGAAACCGGAATACTGGCGCAACGTCCACGGCCGGCCAGTATACATCGTCGCCCGCGGCCCACGCATGAACGGCGCCATGCCGGGCATCGAATCGAGCGGATGACCGGCAGCGGCGATCTCTTCGAGATCGACGGTGGAATAGATCGGCTTGATTTCGATACCCTCGGGGGGGTGCCAGATCAACTCCCCGGGATCCCGCCCGTTGAGCTCACGGGTCGCGGCTGCCTCCCACGACGCCAAGGTCGGCGCTGCGGCGACTCTTTTCGCGGCGCGCTTGGTGGTGCCGCGCGACCGCTTGGATTTGGTGGTTTTCTTAGTGTTTCCAGGCATTTGGACGCCCTCCACAATGGCCCGCAGTATGCGGAGGGGCCCTGGGCAAGTCAAATATCTGCGGTTGCGGGGATGCCTCGACGACCACCGCCGGCCGGTGCGCCCCTTGCAACATCGCCGAGAAGTCACAATAGTCCATGGTGATGCGGAGGAACGATTTTACCGCCGCCGGTGGACGTATTGTCGCCGTTCTCGGGCCGACCAACACCGGCAAGACCCAACTCGCCTGCGAGCGGATGCTCGGACACCGCAACGGCATCATCGGTTTGCCGCTGCGATTGCTGGCCCGCGAAATCTACGATCGCATGGTGGCGGTAAAGGGCCGCAATCGCGTTGCCTTGATTACCGGCGAAGAGAAGATCCTGCCGCCGCACGCTGCCTACTTCGTGTGCACGGTCGAGGCGATGCCACTCGACCGCCGCTTCGCTTTCCTCGCGGTCGACGAGATTCAACTCGCGGCCGACCCCGAGCGCGGGCATGTCTTCACCGACCGCCTGCTCAACGCGCGCGGTGAGGAAGAGTCGATGTTCCTCGGTTCGGAGACCATTCGGCCGATCATCAAGAGACTGGTGCCGCGAGCCGAGTTCATCACCCGCCCGCGATTCTCCAAGCTGACCCATGCCGGTACCAGGAAGCTCTCGCGACTGCCGCCTCGATCTGCGATCGTGGCGTTCACGGCGAACGACGTCTATGCCATCGCCGAACTTGTGCGCCGGCACCGGGGCGGGGCGGCTGTCGTTCTCGGCGCTCTGAGCCCGCGCGGCCGCAACGCGCAGGTCGCTTTGTTCGAGGATGGCGATGTCGACTACATGGTCGCGACCGATGCCATCGGCATGGGGCTCAACCTCAATGTCGACCACGTTGCCTTCGCCGCGTTGAGCAAGTTCGACGGCTGGAGCCACCGCGCGTTGCAACCGGCCGAACTCGGCCAGATCGCCGGACGCGCCGGTCGCTATCTGCAGGAGGGTTCGTTCGGATGCACCGCCGACGCCGGCACCTTCGAGCCGGAGATGGTCGAGGCGATCGAGAATCATCGTTTTCCCGACCTCAAAACCATCTTCTGGCGCGAGAGCCGGGTCGATTACAGCTCAATATCCGCCCTGATCCGCAGCCTGGAACGGCGACCGGCACGGCGGGAATTGGCGGCGGCGCCGATCGTCGACGACTTCGCCTCGCTGCGGACGCTCGCGCAGTCGACGGAGATCACTGATCTCGCCACCTCGCCGGCGGCGGTACGATTGCTGTGGGAGGTGTGCCAAATCCCCGATTACCGCAAGACGATGGCCGACGTCCATACCCGCCTGCTGTCGCAGATCTACGGCCATCTGCTGAGCGACGCGGCGCGAATCCCGGCCCCCTGGCTCGCGGGCCATGTCGACCGCCTCGATCGGGTCGACGGCGATATCGATGCGTTGGCAACCCGCATCGCGCACATCCGCACATGGACCTACGTGTCACACCGGGCCGACTGGATCGCCGACGCCGCCCATTGGCAAGAACGCACCCACACGATCGAAGACCGCCTGTCCGACGCCCTGCATGAGCGCCTAACCCAGCGCTTCGTCGACCGCCGCACCTCGATACTCGCGAAGCGTCTCAAGGATCGCAGCGAACTGATCGCGGCCGTCGACGGCGACGGTGAGGTTCTCGTCGAAGGCCATCGCGTAGGGCGTATCGAAGGTTTGAGGTTCGTACCGGAAAGCGACGGGCGTGACGCGGACGGGCGCACGCTGCACGCGGCCGCCATGCGTGCACTCCCTGGCCCTATAGCCGCACGTGCGCGCGTTCTTGCCGGCGACGACGACGACGCTTTCGCGCTTGCGGCAGAAGGCCGCGTAAGCTGGCGGGGTGTGCCGGTAGCGGTGCTCGCGGCCGGATCGGACGTGCTCAAACCGCGGCTCGTGCTGCTCGCCAACGACCTCCTGCAGGGCGCCGTCCGCAAATGGGTGCAGGCCCGGCTCGAGCGCTGGATGCAGCAATATCTGGCGCGTCAGCTGGCACCGTTGCGGTCGATCAAAACCGCTGATCTCAGCCCCCCCGGGCGAGGGCTGGTGTATCAGCTCGTGCAGTCGCTCGGCTGCCTCGCCACTGGTCACGCCGGTCCGCAGCTCGGGGCGATCGACGCCGAGGACCGGCGTCGCTTGCGCAGCCGCCGAGTCAAGCTTGGGATCGGCGCGATCTACGTGCCTGCCATGTTCAGGCCGGACCGCCGCCGGCTGCTGGCTCAGCTATGGCGCCTGCATCATCCCGAAAGCCGGGGCGACGCTCCCGACGGCGCCGCAGCGTCGGTGCCGGCCGCGACCGGCACCCTGGCAGATTTTTACGCAGCGTTGGGATTCGTCGCGATTGGACCGCGCGCGATCCGCGTCGACTTGGCGGAACGGATGCGCCGTGACCTGCGCGACCTGGCGCGAAGCACCAGCTCGGCACCGTTGCATGAACTGATGGCGCGGATCGGCTGTCCCCGTGACGACTTCCCGGGCGTGCTTGCTGCCATGGGCTTCAAAACGATCGTCGCGGAAGGTAACGCAACGATCGAAGCCCTGCCGCGGATCCGCCGACGCCGCGCGCGACGCCAACAATCGCGGGCACAACGCGGGCCGTCGACGGATTCTCCCTTCGCCGTCTTGTCGGAATTGCGGGTTAAGTCGACGCGGGTATGAGCGACGGTTCGAGCGAGACCCAGCGGCTCGACAAATGGCTGTGGTATGCGCGTTTTTTCAAGACCCGGACCCGCGCTACCGAGATTTGCCGCAGACGTCGCATCCGCGTCAATCGGGCGGTCGTCGCCAAACCCAACCACCTCTTGCGCAAGGGTGACGTGCTGACGTTTCCGCAGACCAACCGCATCCGTGTCGTACGTGTGCTCAAGCTCGGCGACCGTCGCGGGCCGGCACCCGAGGCCCGCAGCTTGTTCGAAGACCTGGATCCAACCGCCGATTAACACGATTGCCGTCGCCATCGCACCGTGTTACCGGTCGCAGAGACCGCGAATGATCAACCGACTTAAATCACTGCTGTCGAGCGACGCCGTCACGGCCGAGCAGATGGCCTCCGTTGGCGACCGCCAGTTGGCGCTTGCAGTGCTCCTGGTCGAGGCGGCGTATATCGATGGCACCTTCGACGAAGTCGAACGGGCCAAGATCCGCGAGTTGACGCAACGTTGTTTCGAACTCAATGAGGCCGAGATCGCCGCCCTTATTGAAACCGCCGAATCGTTGCACCGAGATGCCGTCGACCTCGTCCGCTTTACGCGTGTGGTCAAGGACTGGTTTGCACCCGAGGAGCGGGTCGAAGTGATTGAAATGCTGTGTGAGGTAGTTTATGCGGACGGTCGCATCGACGACTTCGAAGCCAATCTGATGCGGCGTCTGGGCGGACTCTTGTACGTCTCGGATCGCGACCGCGGAGCCGCGCAGAAGCGCGTCTCGGCGCGCCTTGCCAGAAATGGGGTGGATAACTAAGTTAGCGGCGCGCCGGCTGGAGAGAGGCGGCCAAATGCCGGTATGCGGAGAATTCGATGACCTACATCGTCAACGAAAACTGTATCAAGTGTAAGTACATGGATTGCATCGAGGTGTGCCCCGTCGATTGCTTCTACGAGGGCGAAAACATGCTCGTCATCCATCCCGACGAATGCATCGATTGTGGCGTCTGCGAACCGGAATGCCCGGTAGAGGCCATCGTTCCCGATACGGTCGGCGATCAGGAAAAATGGGTCGAACAGAATCGACAATACGCCGAAATCTGGCCCAATATTACACGCAAAGGGACGCCACCGAGCGACGCCGATGAATGGGCCGATATCGAAAAGAAATATGATGAACATTTTAGTCCGAATCCGGGCCAAGGTTCCTAATTCGGATGAAATCTCTAGGTAATTCCGCTGGGGCGACTAGGAATCGGCCATCGTTTGTGATACATTATTGAAATCAGGCGTCGGCGAGCCGGGAACGGGAAGTTGAGCTACGCTCGGCCGTGAATCGCCATGCCGCCCCAAGGGCGGCAAAATTTTGGAATCGCAGTGGATGGAGTGTGGGCTCGTTGGCGCATGCCTCACCCGTCCGAGCGGTTTGAGGGGGAACGGCGACAACCCGATCCGGTTTTTTCGCATGTGAGGGAGCCCGAGCAGTACCAGCTCTGCGTTCGGGCTCGAGACAGGAGAAATGGCTAGAACGAAGCGGACCAAGAAATTTGCGTCAAACGACTACGTCGTCTACCCAACCCACGGCGTCGGAAAGATCAGCGGGATCGAGGAAGCCGAGATTGCCGGGATCAAGGCCAAGTTCTACGTGGTATCGTTTGAGAAGGACAAAATGACTCTGCGCGTGCCGATCGACAAAACCGACAACACAGGCATGCGCAAACTCAGCACCAAGGACGAGATGCAGCAGGCCCTGACCACGCTCAAGGGGCGGGCCCGCGTAAAGCGGACGATGTGGAGCCGCCGCGCCCAGGAGTACGAGGCAAAGATCAATTCCGGCAGCCCGGTATCGATTGCCGAAGTAATCCGCGACCTTCATCGCAGCGCCGGCAAGCCGGACCAGTCCTATAGCGAACGCCAGCTTTACGAAGCAGCGCTGGATCGCTTGGCCCGGGAGCTTGCCGCCGTCGAGCGCATCGACGAAGACGCTGCCACCGAGAAACTCGAGGGGGTGCTACGGGCGGCCTGAGCGGCGGCAAGTTTATCGGCAATGCCCGCGCGGGCGTTGAGTTCGAAGAGCCCGGGTGCCCTCTGGGCTCTTTTTCGTGATACTCATCGCACTCTGGGATCCCTCCCCGGAGCTGACCCGATTTCAGGCTCCGGTAGCGAGAGCAGCGACGTGACGGACAAGGACGACAGATTCGCCGTGCTGACGGAAGTCGGCCGGGTGTGGGCGATCGGCGCCGTGCACGCGGATGTCGAGCGGCTGCGGATCGTGCATGATGAGCTCGAAACCCGCTTCGAACTCGGCGATCGCCTGGTCTATCTCGGCAACTATCTCGGTAGCGGCGGCAATATCATCGACACCCTTGACGAAATGACAGCGTTTCGCCGCCGTCTGCTGGTGCCGGGGATGGAAGCGACCGACATCGTTTACCTGCGCGGAGCGCAGGAAGAGATGTGGCACAAGCTGTTGCAGATTCAGTTCGCGACCGGGCCCGGCGAGGTGTTGAGCTGGATGCTCGAACAGGGTATCGGCGCCGCCTTGGCCGCCTATGGCGGCGACCCTGAAGACGGGCAGATGCGCTTTCGCGAAGGTGTCGTCGCGGCTACGAAATGGACCGGCGAGCTGCGCGCGGCGATGCAGAGTCATCCGGGCCACGCGGATGTCCTTAACGATCTCAAACGCGCGGCCTATACCGAAGGCGGCGAGTTGCTGTTCGTCCATGCCGGCATCGATCCCGGTCGTCCATTGACCGAGCAAGGCGACACGTTCTGGTGGGGTAGTGGATATTTTGCCGATATAAGCCGACCCTTCGCCGGTTTCAAACGGATCGTCCGCGGCTTCGATCGCCAAAACCGCGGCGTGACCTTCACGGACTTCACGGCGTCGATCGATGGCGGCTGCGGATTCAGCGGTTCTCTGATCGCCGCATGCTTTGCGCTCGACGGTACGATTCGCCATCAAATCGAGGCATAGTCAGTAATAATATTACATAGAATCAATGAATTACGGTTTTTCTTGAGTCATTTCTAAATACGCTTGACGGGCGTTATATTCGTTCCGATATAATGGTTTTGCGTGCGGGGCGCACAGCGTCGCCTTGTGCGCAGAGAGAAATTGCCGCGCTCGTAAGCCGTCGCTTCTCGATCAGACGGCAGGAGATAGCCAGTTGGGTTACATCGATACACCGGAAACACTTCAGGCCAACCGGAAGTTCATCCGCAAGGCGATGAAGGTCGACCTGCTCGAGGCTGAGCACGAACTCGAGCTCGCGCGGTGCTGGCGCGACGACGGCGACGAGGGGGCCCTGCACGAACTGGTCACGGCCTACATTCGGTTGGTCGTCAGCATTGCCGCCAAGTTCCGCAGCTACGGATTGCCGCTCGGCGACATGGTTCAGGAGGGCTGCATCGGCCTCATGCAGGCGGCGGCGAGGTTCGAGCCGGAGCGCGAGGTCCGTTTCTCGACCTATGCGTCGTGGTGGATCCGTTCCTCGATCCAGAACTTCATCCTGCGCAACTGGTCGATCGTCCGCACCGGCACCACCGCGGCGCAGAAGTCGTTGTTCTTCAATCTGCGGCGCCTAAAGGCGCAGATCGAGCGCATCGAGGGTGGCCGTATCGACGACGATATGCGGACCAAGATCGCCACAGCGCTCAAAGTATCGGAACGCGATGTCGACATGATGAGCGCGCGCCTGTCGGCCGCCGACAAGTCGCTCAACGATCCCGTCGGCGAAGCGGGAGATGGCGAGCTACAGGACTTCATCCCCGACGACGCCCAATCGCCCGAGGATGTGGCGATGGAAAAAAACGACGCCCAGGTCCGTTCGAGCTGGATCGAGCGGGCGATGCAGGATCTCTCCCAGCGTGAACAGACCATTATCCGCGAGCGGCGCCTCGTCGAAAAAGGTCTAACGCTGGCCGCACTCGGCGCGCGTCTTGGCATCAGCAAGGAGCGGGTGCGCCAGATCGAGCACGAGGCGATGGGCAAGCTCCGGGAATCGATCACGCGCAATGTCGGTGATCCAGTTTTGGCCGGTCTGATCACCGAGTAGCAATCGCGGATGGTGCCGGCGGGCGTCAACCAGCCGGCGGCCACAGCCGCGCCATCGCTGCGTCGGCACGATCAAGCCGGCGTTCAAGGAAGGCGCGCGTGAGGTCGAGATGGTCCGACCCCGTGCTCAACCAGCGCACGACCGTTACCACCAGCAACAGAGACAGCCCCACCTCTTCGACATCGTGGCGCAAGCCGCCGGCATCGAGCTTGGCCGCTTCGCGGATCCACTGAACCGTACGCGACAGCCGCACGATTAGCGCCGCGCGCAGGTGAATGTGGGCGAAAGCGAACTTGTAGCGCAGGATCGCACGGACGTGACGGCGATGCGGTTCCAGCGTTTCGAACCACGCCATCATCACCTCTTGCAGACGATCGCGCGGCTGCAGCTTGTCGAAACCGCGGCGTCGGGCCGCGTTCAGCATCGCCCGATCAGCGCGGACGAGCAGCGCCGTGCCCACCGCATCGAGGTCGGGAAACAACCGATAGATTTCGGCGAGCGGGACATGGATGTCCTCGGCGACATCGTTTAGCCGGACACGGGTCCAGCCGATGCGGTTGGCGCGGGCCAGCGCGGCATCGACGATACGGTCGTGTAGGGATGCGCGAGCCGCCATCACTCGACGACCAGCTTTACCCGCTGACCCGGGCGCGGCAAATCCCCGGGTCGAAGCCCGTTCAGGGTGCGGAAGCGCTCGACCTTGAGGTCCGGGAACGGCAGGCGAGCGGCCAACGATTCGACGGTATCGTCGCGGCCGACGGTGGCAACGGCAATGCGGAACGGCTTGAGCTGGCCGGCTTCGTCGCGCGACAGCGCCCTGAAGCTGAAGATCGTGCGGCGCCGGTCGGCGCTCAGCCGGTCGGTCAGCCTCGGGGGCGTGAAGAATCGGAAACGATAGATCTCGCCGTTGTTGAACTGGATAGCAACCAGGCGCAGGTCCCGAGGGCCGTTGCGCGTCTCGACCGACGTGTGTGCGGTGGCCGCGGCAAGGCCGTTGATGGTCATGCGCTCGATGTCGCGCAGGTGAACGCCGTCGGCCCACACGAGCGTCAGATAGGCGAGGATGTCGGGGTGGGTCTCGCGGCCGGCGCTGTCGAACACGATCGCCGCTTCGTTCGGATGCACTGCGATCACGCGTTCGCTGGTGTTGATCAGGCGAAAATCGCGCGGCACTTTGAACGCGAAGCGTAACACCGGATGCAGGAAGCGCTGGCCCCGCACGAAACCCTGTTCGGGATCGTCGCCGAACAGCAATCCGTCGATCCGGTCGAGGAACAGGTCGCGTCGGCGCGGTCGTCCGCTGGGACCGCCGCCGGCCGCGGCGACCGCACGTCGCACCCGATCGGGCGTGTTGGGATGGGTGGCCAGGAAGTGCGGTTGCCGCGCCTGCCTCTCGTTTCGGGCGAGCTTGTCCTGTAGCGCTTTTTCGCGGCCCATGTTTTCCAGGAACCGAGCCTCGGCCATCGGATCGTAGCCGGTGCGGCGGAGGTAGCGGACCCCGAGCGAGTCGGCTTCGAATTCCTGCTCGCGCGAAAAGCTGGACAAGTACAGTTGACCACCGAGTTGCGCCAAGTCGCCGATCTGCTGGCTGCCTGCCAGCGCGCCGAGCAAGGCAGCGCCGATCTGGGTCGCGGCCGCCCGGCTGTAGCGCTGAGCGGTGTGGCGAGCGATGACGTGGCCGATCTCGTGGGCGATGACGCCGGCCAACTCGGCTTCGGAATTGGCCAGCGCGATCAAGCCCCGCGTGACGTAGACGTAATCGCCCGGCAGCGCGAACGCGTTGACGTCGTCTGTGTTGAGCACGGTAAAGCTGAAGCGACCACGGGGCCGTTCGGAGTTGGCGACCAGCCGCCCGCCGATCTCCGCAACATAGGCGCCGATTTCGGGATCGTCATAGACGCCGCCATAGCGGGCAATAATCTTGGAATGCGCCCTGGCACCGATCCGCGCTTCCTCGGACTCCGACATGAAAAGCGTGAAGTCCTGCTTGCCGGTCGCCGGATTGGTGGTGCAGGCGGGTGCGGCGGCGAGCGCGGCCAGCGCTGCGAACGCAAAAAATGGCGAGCGTATGCGAGCAGCCATCACGGCACGCTTCTCACTCATCGATGAGTTCGATTTGCTCGGGGTGAGTCACCTCGATCAGCGGTCCATTGTAGCGCCTGAGCCAGCCACGGACTCGCACCCGGCGCCCCTGGAAGCCCATCGGATCAACACCCTCATCCAGGAAACGGCGGCGATCGCGCGGCGCGATCGCTACCGTGAAGTCGGTCCGCCAATCCTCTCCGAAATTGAGATAGGCACGGCGGCGCACCGTCGCCACCTCGAGCACCTGCCCTTCGATCAGCTGGAAGCTGCCGACATGGCGGTTCGCATCCTCGAGGCTGCGAACCGCGTAGTAGCCCAGGCGCCATAAGCCGCGCCGCGCGCGGCGTGCTTCCCGTTCGAGCGCCAGCATCTCTGCGACGCAAGCGCGGTTGTCACGAAAGCTGTAAACCCGTGCCAGACCTCGGCGTAGCAGCTCCCCCTGCAGCCATGCGCCGTCTTGGCTATGGAGATGGGCGAGGGCGCGGCCGTGCCTGTCGCGCCGCGCACCGCCATAGGACAGGGTGACCATACGATCCCGGCTTAACTCGCCGAGCACCTCCTTGACGCGGTCCGCGAGCGGCCAGGGTTTGAAGCTCTTGCGGCCGAGCGGCAGCTTCGGGGCCTGGATGCCGACCAATCTGATCTCAGTGCCGTCATCGATGAACAGCGTGTCGCCGTCGACGATCGTGGTAACTCGACCGGCTTGGCCGGGGTCCAGCTCACAGGGCGCGGCCAAGCTGGTCTGAGTCGGAGCCGCCGCGGCCATAGCCACAGCGAACGCGAACATCCACCGCGTAAATGGTCCGAGGGAATCTGCCATATCGGCGATCATACCACGCCGCCGAGACCGCCGGATGACGCGGGTTTGTTCACATCCCTCAATTTCCACTAGACTCGCTGCCGCGAGCGCGGGGAAGGGGCGAAGCATGGGTTTGATGAGGTGGATTCAGAGCAGGCGGCGGAAACCCACCATGTGGGCCGCAATGGCGGCGCTCGCGATGCTGCCGTGGTCGCAGCCGGCGCTGGCCGACGATCCGGATTTCCTCACGGTTGGGCTCGGTTACTTCGACTATGACGACGACGACGGCGCAACCGAGTTTCGCTTGGAGTACCGCTCGGATTGGGATCTCTGGTTGGTGCGTCCGTTCTCCGGTCTGATGGTGACAACCGACTCGGCGCTGTACGGCTATGCCGGCGTCCTGCTCGACATATACTGGGGCAGGCGCATCGTCACCACCCCAAGCTTCGCGGTGGGCTATTACAGCAATGGCAGCGGCAAGGATCTCGGTTCGTCGGTCGAGTTCCAATCGCGGCTTGAAATCGCCTATCGCTTCGGCGACCGCTCGCGCGTCGCCCTCGCCATCAGCCACACCTCCAACGCCGGTATCGACGACGACAATCCCGGAGCCAACAGCATCAGCGCCTACTACTCTATCCCGTTCAACGTGGTTTTCGGGCGGTGACGCTCACCAACCCGCATTATCGCTGGTTGAACGGGGTTTCGCGTTGCGCCGCACCGCAATGATCTGCGCCTAGCCTAGCCGTCGGCGTTCGCGGTGCCACCGGCACCAGCTACGGCGCCATGGCAAGCCCAGCAAAGGGGTGGCGGCGATCGCGCAAAGCTTGCGATCAGGATGGTCGGCGATGACCGCCGGCGTCGGCTCCGCCGGGTGCTTCGGCGCCGATTGTCGGTTATTTGGAGCAGGCCGAAAAGGGGCGTAGAAAGTGCCTGAGCGCCCGTAGCTCAGCCGGATAGAGCACTTGATTCCTAATCAAGGGGTCGCAGGTTCGAGTCCTGCCGGGCGCGCCACATAGGCTCGGTTTCGTGGCCGCGACAAACGAGATCGTCGTCCGTCATCTCCCCGCCGTTGGAGCAACTTGCCGACGCCTGCGCCGTTTTCCGCACGCGGCGACGTATTCGCGCTCCCTGGGCGCCGTGGCGGCACATTCGCACCCGCCGGGAATGACCGGATCGATGATCTACCGCAACGCGAATCCCTCGCCGCGGCGCCATGATGAGCCACGAACAAGAGAGGCGACGATGTTCGCTGCGACAGATGGTTCCGAGCACGCGATCAAGGCGGTCATCCTCGCCGGCGACCGGGCTGCGAAGTACCGAGCCGATCTGACAATGTTCCACGTGCTGCTGCGCGAGGCCGCGCCAGGTACCGTTTACACCATCGCCGAACACAACCAGGTGCCGGTGGGGCCGATCGACCGGATCGCCGATATCGAGAACAGCGGCACGGCGATCGCCTCGGCGGCGATGCCGATGGCCTACGTGCCGCTAACCGCCGATCCCCGATGAGATTCTCGACCAAATCGGTGCGCACGCCCTGGACCACGCTGAGCAGATCGCCGATCGCGGCGCCGCCACCATCACCAAATCACTCGGAAAAGGTAGCTCGGCCGATGCGATCCTGAGCCGCTCAGATGAAATCGATGGCGATCTCATCGTCATGGGCAGCCGCGGCCTCGACCTCAAGGGCTTGCCGGTCGGCAGCGTTTCCCACAAGATCAGCCGCCTCGCCCCCTTTATATGTGTCTCGGTCAAATAGCGGTCGCCGGCGTCGGCGGCAAAGCTCGCCGTTAAATGATCGACAGCCCCGGCGCGAAGTTGCGAGCTTTAGACCGATGCAACCGCCCAGGGCCGGCTGTTCTCGGCGGGGCTCGATCAGCCCCGGCGCCGGGCCACCTCGTCGCCGATCATATCGAGGGCGATCAGGGTGTCGGGGCCCAAAGCGCCGGAGAAGGAAACCGCGTGGAAGCCGGCGGCCTGCCAACGGTCGAGCCCCTTGCGCAAATCCTCGGCGTCACCGGCCGCCATGAACAGATCGATGGTCTCGTCGCGGATCCGACTCAGCGCCTCGGCGTCGCCGTGAACGCTGGCCGCTTGCGCCGCTTCGACCTCGTCGGCAGCGACCCCGTAGAACTCGTTCATGAAGCCGAGATGGGGCAGGAAGTTCGCGACCAGACGCCGCGCCTCACGGCGGGCCAGCTCGCGGTCGGGATGCAAGTAGGTCCAGTTTTCCGTGATCAGCTCGAAGCCGGATAGATCGCGGCCGGACTCCGCGGCAGCCTCCTCGGCCCATTGCCGAACCAGCTCCATGTAGCCCGTCGCCCATTGCCCGGCAACGCGCACCCCGTCAGCGATGCGCACGGCGAGTCGCACGCCTTTCTTACCGTGGGTGCCGAAATGAACCGGCAGCTTGCGCCGTGATCCGAACATCAGGCCGGGGCCGGGGCCGAGCCCGAACACTTCGCCTTCGAACTCCGCGCGCTCTCCGCCGAGCAATATCTGGATCACTTTGACCGCTTCCTCCAGGCCGACCAGCGTCGAGGGATCTCGCATGCGCACGAAGTTGTACATCGATCCGCGGCCGATCCCGAGCAATGCCCGGCCGCCCGACAGTTCGTCGAGGTGGGCCATATTCATGGCGATCACGATCGGCTGCTGGAACCAGGGGTGGGTGACGTCGGGGCTCACCATTACTTTCGAGGTCGCGCGTGCGATATCGCACAACAGCGGCCAGCACGGCCGCCGGAGCGGCGCATCATGTACCGCGACGTCGGCAAAACCGTATGCCTCGGCACGTCGGGCGATCTCGGGATAAAGCTCCAAATCGAGGTTGCCGTGCAATTGCAGGCCGTACCACATGTCAGCGAATGGGCCGCCCACGCTGGTGTCGGTCATCGAGAAGCCTCTCAAAATCCGCGGCGAGCTTATCGGATCAGCGGTCGCGCCTCCATTACCGCTCAGGCCGCGGTGACCGCCGTCGCTGCCGTCTCCACCCGGTTGGGACGATAGGCGGACCGCGCGACCGGGGGCGGCGTCACCACCCCCCGATCTCTCCCCCGATCACTCAATCCAAAACCGCCGGGCCCGACGCGCCTTCAAAGACCCCCAACGGGCGCCGCACCCCTTTCGGCACGAGATCGCACGTGGGACACTCGCGCCCTGCCCGGAGTAGCAGGAGCATCACGTGGACCCCGAACTCGATTACCCGTTCTCCGAAGCGCCTGAATTCGGCGAGGTTGCCGTGATCGACGATGCGATGCGCTGGATCCGTTTGCCGTTGCCCTACCAGCTTGACCACATCAATCTGTGGCTGATCGCCGACGGCGATGGTTGGACGCTGATCGATACCGGCTTTAGCACCGGTATGGTGCGCGGCATGTGGGAGGAGATTTTCGCGCGCGCGCTCGAGGACAAACCCATCACCCGCTTGATCGTGACTCATTTCCACCCCGATCATTGCGGCCTCGCCGGTTGGCTGGTCGAACGGCTGGGCATCGAGCTTTGGATGTCGCGCAGCGAATGGCTGTTCGGCCGCATGATGGGGCTCGACGCGCCCGGCGCCACCGAGCCGACCGTGCAGTTCTACCGGCGCGCCGGCGTCGACGAAGACAGCCTCGAGCGGCTGCGCAACGTCGACGATCGGGAGTGGTCGCCGCTGCCCAACACACACCGGCGCATCCGCGACGGCGACAAGATCGCTATTGGAGAACATGGCTGGGAAGTCATCGTCGGAAGGGGTCATTCGCCGGAGCACGCCTGCCTCCATTGCGCCGAGCTCGGGACCATCATCGGTGGAGATCATCTGCTCGCGAAAATCACCCCTAATATCGGGGTCTATGTCAGCGAGCCCGAAGCCGATCCGCTCGACGAGTACCTCACTTCGTTTGCCAAGTTCGACCACCTCCGGCCGGATACGCTGGTGCTGCCCTCTCACCTGTTGCCATACCGCGGCCTTGCACAACGCCTTGCCTCGTTGACTCGCCACCACGAGGAACGGCTCGCGGTTCTGCACGATGCCTGCGCGCACCCGCAAACCGCCGCCGAACTGGTGCCGACAATGTTCAACCGGAGTTTGGACTCGACGAACCTCTACCTCGCGATCGGCGAAACGCTAAGCCATCTCAACTATCTGCGCGGCCGCGGCATGGTAGTGCGCGAATCCGGTAGCGACGGTTTGGACCGCTATCGCCTCAGCGGATCCTGACCTCTCGCGCGCTGCTGCTCACGCCCGATAGCGCTCGCTTAGCGCGAAGTAGCTCTCGATGTCGACCAGCCCGTCGCGCTCGTCGGCCGATGCCAGCCGGTTCTTCAGGGCTGCGCTGTGGCCATCGCGTTTGATCGCCGCCAGCACATCGGTCATCGCGCGGATTGCCGCACGCTGTAGGTCGGCCGGGTAGAGAAACAGGCGATAGCCCAGGCGCTCGAATTCGGCCAGCGGCATGGCCAACTCTTCGCCGCCGGCGCCGGTGTTGAACAGCTTCGGTTCGGGGACCGCCGCGGCCAGCCGTACAATGTCGTCGACCGCGTCGATAGCTTCGACGAACACCATGTCGGCGCCGGCCGTCAGATAAGCCCGAGCCCTCGCCACGGCGGCGTCGAACCCCTCCACTTTAAGCGCGTCGGTTCGAGCGATGATCACGAGATCGTCGTCGGCGCGGGCGTCAATCGCGGCTTTTATCTTGCCGCACATCTCGCCAACGGGGATCACCGCAAGGTTGTCATAGAGCCCGCAACGCTTGGGAAAGTCCTGATCCTCGAGGTGCAGCCCGGCGACACCCGCGCGTTCGAATTGCCGCACGGTGCGGCGCACATTGAGGGCGTTGCCGTAGCCGGTATCGGCATCGGCCACCACCGGGATACCGGCCGTTTCGACGATCGACGCGATACGATCGGTCATCTCGCCGAGATCGACCAGACCGAGATCGGGGAATCCCAAACTGCGGGCGATCGAACCGCCGCTGGCGTGGGCGCAGTCGAACCCGGCATCGGCAATCAAGCGCGCGGAAGTTGCGTCGAACGCGCTCGGCGCCGCCACGGCGCCGGAGGCAATCAGCCGGCGTAGTATTGCCGCCGGGCTCTCGGCCACCCGCGTCATGTGGCGCTAGTCGACCCCTTCGACGATTCGGAGATCGCGCACCACCGAGTCGGTCCCGAGTGCGGCCAGTGCAGCCTGGTAGCCCTCGCTGGCGTGGGCCGCGACCGCAGCGTCGAAACTCTCGAACTCGATGATTACGGTGCGCTCCTCTTTACCGGCCTCGTAGGCCTGAACGCGCCCGCCGCGCGCCAGCATCTTGCCGCCAGCCGCCGCGACCGCCGGCCCCGCCAGCTTGGCGTACTCCGCCAGCGCATCCGGGTTTGAGACCGAGTGATAGGCGGATACCCAATATGCTTTTGCCATGCTGTCCTCCCTCGTATTTGGACGGCAAAGCTTAGCACGACGGCGGCGGCGCGGGCCTTGCGTTATGTGCTATCCAGCTACCTGCTCGGGGTAACATCGGGACTTGCGACGAGGGCGGAATCCTCGACCTGGGAGGTCGGAAAGCAGGGATCACCGTCGCGTCGAAAGGCATCGGCCGCTCGATCGCCGAGCAGCCGGCCGAGGGGGCGCGATCTCTGCCTCGCCGCCCGAACCGCCAGCGAGCTCAAGGAACTTCAGCAGGAATTGCCGGCTGCGTATCGCGTCGGCGTCGATATCTTCCCGCTTGATCTCGGCCTCAGCGCCAACCTCGCCACCTTGGCCGAGGCCTGCGGCGACGCCGACATCCCGGTCAACAACGCCGATGGCATTCCCAACGGAACGATCGCGGAAATCGACGAAAAAACCTGGCGCGAAACCTGGGATCTCGATGTGTTCGGCTATATCAACCTGACCCGCCATTACGACACCCGCATTCGGCCCTCGGCTACCAAACGCCGGCGGCCTGGCTGACAACACGGGCAGCTTCGCTTGAGCTGCGCAAGGGCCCCGCTTAGCTGCCCTTGAGCGCTACGATCAAAACCGAAAACTCTCAAACGACGTGGCCCTAATACAGGGGAAGGTAACATCAACGCCGAAGGTGCGGTCGTGACGTCGCTCGACATGGACGACGTCGACGCTGCGGTCGCGCTGTTCGCCGAACCCGGGATCGAGGTCGTGGCGATCTGTTTAATGCCCGGTTATGCCAACGAGAGATCACCCGCATTCCCGACGGTACCTATTGCGGCGAAGGCGTTGGGGAGGGCGACGTCAGCGACATCGAAGCGGAGCTGCGCCGGCAATTCCGCGATGATCTACGCATCAACCCGATGTTCGAGTGGGTTGCGGCCGGCGCGATCGGTCGCCAAGCGTATAAGACGCAGCTCGTCGAGATCGAATCCGACAATGCTTAGTAAAGGGTTCACCGGGGGGAGTCCGACGCTCACGATTCGCAATGTACGCATCCCGTTGGCGCTGCCGGACAGCTCTCCAACCGAGCTCGAACCCGATGCCGAGGATCTGATCGTCGCCGATATCGCCATCGCCAACGGCCATATTGCCGCGCTTACCGCGCCGGCCGACGACGGCGCACCGGGTGACATCGATCTCGACGGCAGCCAGTGTGCTTTTCCCGGGCCGCGGCTACAGCGAGCTGCCGACGCGCCCGTACCGTAAACCGATCGTGCGGTTCTGCGCGACGGCGAAGCCATCGACCCACGCTCCCGGACCACCGAGAGTTCGAGAGATGTTGTTTGCCGCGACGGCCGCGTATCGGGGGACGATAACGAAAGGCGGCTCGCCGGCCACATCGAAACCGGTCGGATAACCGTTGGCGCGCGATCGCCAGGCAAGCGCAGCCTCCCTTCGCCTCGCCCGAATCACCTGTGCGCGCCCGATTTCGCCTGAACCAGCCGGTCATGCAGATCGTCGTGGTTCGGAGCGCGTCGATAGGGAGCGCAACGGGCAATGTCTTGTTCGAGCGTGTCCCACTGGATCGCCGCCAGGCGCTCCTTGTCGAATGCGGCCATCACGTCGGGGTCGGCCATCTGCACCACCGGGTTGACGGTCCCTTCGCTCAGAGCGACCGCGGCGGCAATCTCGGGCCGCAGCAGGTAGGCGAGAAAGTTTTCGGCCAACACCACGTTCTCGCCGGCCATCACCGAGGTCACCTCAGCGAACACGATGCCACCCCGCCCGTCGATCGGCCCGCTGCTTGGCGTGATCGCCTGCACGTTGCGGTGACCGTCGAGCCGTGCCGGCGAAGCACTGAACACGCCACCGGACAGATAGAAATCGATATCGCCGTCGACCAGGACACGATTCATGGCGATATGGTCGGCGGTGACCAACGCGGCCCCGTCGAACCAGCGGCGCGCCGTCTCGGCAAAGCGCTGCAACTGTTTGGCATCGAGCAGCGTGAAGGGGTCGAGGCCGGCTGCGATGCAGATGTGGAAAATGTTGAAGTCGTCGTAGTCGAGAATGCCGAACCGGCCCGCGCGGCTGGGATCGTCGGCGAGATTGAATCCGGCATCTTCAGCCGTCGCCGGCGAGATGCGATCGCTGTTGATGACGAGGTTGAAGGGTCCAAAACGCTGGCAAATCCCGATCAGGGCGCCGTCTTCGCTCTCCGCCCACCGGTAGAGATCGGCGAACTCGGGCAGCCACTTCCGCACCTGGGGACGAAAGCGCTCAGCATCAAGCGCCTGGATCAGTCCGCGCGGATAGAGCACCTCGCGGGCGAAAGGATTGTTGAGATTGATCACCTGCCACTGCGGCGCTTCGCCGCCGATCAGGCGCGCGACCGTCCCGGCATCCGAGACATGGGCTTCGCCGCGGGCGGTGACGCCGTGTTCGGCAGCAAACGGCTCGAGCAGCGCGGGATAGTCGTAGCCCTCCCAGCAAAGCACGTTGAGATCGGCGCTCGGCATCGGCGGTGGCTGTCCGATCTCAGGTGTCGAGGACCGATTCGTGGAACAGCTGCTCGACCGGCAAGGGCTCGTCGATCAATTTTTGGTCGGCGACGTAACCGATGAATCGTTCGAGGCTGGCGCGGTTGGCTGCGAGCCCGGAAGGAAACAGATCGGCGCCCAACGTATCGCGCTGCCATTCGAATTCGTTGCGCGCAAACACCAGCAGCGAATAGCCCGGGTCCTCGTAGAAATCGACCGTCTTGTGCTTGGCATCCTCCCAGCAGTCGATCATCGCCCGCGGCAGCCACGGGTCGGCCTCGACCAGATCGCGCGGAAATACGAGCAAGTGCATGATCGGGCAATAGCCCAATTTCGCGAAGTGCTTGAGCGATTCGCCGCGAGCATCTGGGAATAGGCGGCGCACCCGGTCGGGATTGGCGAGCACCGCAGAGGGCGGCAGCGGATGGAACATCGCGTCCAGTTCACCTTCGACCAGCATCTGGCCGGCGTCCTTGCCCTCGGGAATGTTCTGAATCGAGACCCCTTCACCAGCCCACGGTAATTCCTCGTGGTATTGGACATGCCAATTGATCTCCTGCCAGGGCACGCCGTATTCGGATTTGAGGTCGCCCTTGGCCAACACACACAGGGTGGTTTGAAACGACCACACCCCGACCCGCTTGCCGATGAGATCGGTGGGCTTGTCGATCCCGGCGTCGACGTTGACGAACATGCAGTTCTGGCTGAACAGTCGGCGCGGGAATACGGGCGTGGCGATGAACTCGTCGCTGCAGCTCCGTGACATGATGTACGAAGCCAGCGATTGCTCGCAGATATCGAACTCGCGATCGCGGAACATGCGGCCGTGCCTGTCGATGCCGTCGCGACGTCCCGGATCGAACCCGACCCCGACCTCGAGCGCCTTGAACGCGATGCTCTCAGGCGGTGTCACCGTCCCCATAAAGAAGGGGGCATGGCGGTCGAGTCTTTCAAGAGCGATCGTCAGAGTACGCGTCATCGCCTCACCTTAAAAATTGTCTCGATAGCGTATACTTTGTCTCGCGACCACAGCACCACGCCGCGCAACCAACGATGGGGGAGCTCATGTTTCTCAAGAACTATTGGTACGCTGCCGGATTCAGCGAGGAAGTGGGTCGCGACTTTCTCGCGCGCACATACCTCAACGAAGACGTCGTGATGTTCCGCAAGCAGGACGGCACCCCGGTCGCTTTGGAAAATCGCTGCGCCCATCGTCGTCTGCCCCTATCGATGGGAAAGCTCATCGGTGAAACCGTCGAGTGTGGCTACCATGGTCTGCTCTACGACTGTGACGGAAAGTGCATCAAGATCCCCGGACAGGACCGCATCCCCAAAGGCACCGCGGTGAAGTCCTACCCGATCGTCGAGCGACACCGCTATTTGTGGATCTGGATGGGCGACCCCAAGCTCGCCGACGAATCGACCATTCCGGACTTCAGCTGGATCGACGATGCCGCATACGGTGTTTCCAACATCAAGTTCCGCCACAACGCCCATGTCCAGCTCATCGTCGACAATTTGATGGACCTGTCACACCTCGCCTATGTCCACCGCACGACAACCGGCAGCCCGCAAATCTCGGAGGTGGCCCAGGTCGAGACCATCCGCGAAGGCAATACGGTCAACGTCAAGCGCTGGATGGAGGACGTTCCACCCGCGCGTACCTTCAAGGAGTTCGGCGGCTACAACGGCAATATCGATAGTTGGCAAGTCTCGGAGTTCACCCCGCCCACCTATGTGCGCGTGAGCTATGGTTCGCGCGGCACCGGCAACGGCGTGCCCCAAGGTAGCTGGTTCGACGATCAGGGCCACTGGGGCTTTTATGTGTTTCACGGCCTTACTCCCGAGACCGAGATGACGGCACACCAGTTTCGCTACATCGCCTTCGACAAGGGGATCGGCAACAAAAAGGTAACCAGGGAGTTCATTGGCCAGTGCGACCAGATCATCACCGAAGACGCGGTGGTGTTCCCGGTCCAGCAACGGGCGATTAATGACGATCCCGTCGAAACCGACGCTTGGAATATCAACGAGCGCGTCCGCCTGATGCATGACGGCGGGCTGCTGCAGGCGCGACAGATCGTCGAAGACCTGTTGGCCAAGCAGGCGGCAAGGAAGAAGAAAGCGACGCCCCGCAAGTCGGCCAAACGGGTTCGCGCACGCTAGGCTGCGGGAGAAGAGAATGTTCCTGAGAAATCACTGGTACGTCGCGGCGTGGAGTGACGAACTCGGTAGCGAGCCGCTCGCGGTCAAGATGCTGAACGAGGATATCGTCCTCTACCGCACGCGGGATGGCAGGCCGGCCGCCCTGGAAAACCGCTGCGCCCACAGACGGCTACCGCTGTCGAAAGGCAAGCTGGTCAACGACTCCATCGAATGCGGCTATCACGGCCTCACCTACGACCGCGACGGCAAATGCATCAAGGTACCCGGTCAGGCGCGCTGGCCCAAGACGTTGGCCGTCAAGTCCTACCCGGTGGTCGAGCGCCATCGCTTCATCTATGTGTGGATGGGTGAGGTCGAAGACGCGGACGAAAACCTGATTGTCGATTTCCCGCTTTTCAGCGACCCCGATTGGGGCGTCACCAAGATCCACCTCCATATCAAGGCCAACTACCTGCTGATCATTGACAACCTGCTCGAGCTGTCGCACGTCGCCTACCTGCACGCGACCACGATCGGCAACGCGCCGGTGGCCGAAGATGCCGTGGTAAAATATCACCGCGAAGACAATGCGGTTCGCGTGACGCGGGAGATGGTCGACGTGCCGGCCGCCCGCACCTACGCGGAGTTCGGCGCCGAAGCCGGCAACTTTGATCGCTGGCAGACCTCTGAATGGCGACCGCCGGCGTACTTCCTCATCAACAACGGTTCGGAAGCGACGGGCCGTCGGCCGCCCGGCGATCACCGGTTGTGGGACCGCGGCGAGTGGGGCTTCCAGGTCTACCACGGCATTACCCCTGCGACCGAGGAGACCACGCATCAGTTCTGGGCGATCTGTCACCCCAACGCGATGGTGCCAAAAAGGGGCCGCAAGGAATTCTACCGCCAGTGCCACCAGGTAATCCGGGAAGACGTAGGGGTTTATGAGGCGCAGCAGATCTCGCTCGACACCGATCCCGAAAGCCCCAGCGCCGACAACGTTAACGCCCGTGTAAGGATTGACTATGACGGCGCATTTTTAGAGGCTCGTCGGATCATCAAGCATTTGCTCACGGCAGAGGCCGCTGCCGGCAAAGCGAAGAAGGCCGGCAGGAAATGGCCACGCCGGAAACCAGGCGAGTGGATCTCGGTGCGGGGCGAGCGGCAGGCGGCGATGCAGCAGGCCGCCGAATAGAACCGATGTTTCTGCGCAACTACTGGTACGTCGCAGCATGGGCCCGTGACCTCGGCCGCGAGCCGCTGGCGCGCGTCATGCTGAACGAGCCAGTGGTTCTGTATCGCACGCAGGATGGCGCGCCGGTGGCGCTTGAAGATCGTTGCATACACCGCCGCCTGCCACTCTCGATGGGTCGAGTAATCGGCGACCAGATCCAATGCCACTATCACGGGCTGATGTACGATTGCAGCGGTGCCTGTACCAATATCCCGGGCCAGGAACGGATCCCAAGAGCCGCGCGCGTCAGGTCCTACCCGGTCGTCGAACGCAATCAATGCATCTTTGTGTGGATGGGCGATCCTGAAGCACCCGACGAATCGAAACTACCGACCCATTTCGACGTGCTTGACACGGGGGGCTGGACCGTCAGCCTGGTCTACCGCCCGGTACAGGCCCACTATCAACTCATCAACGACAATCTGCTCGACCTGTCGCATCTCGCGACGGTGCACGCTTCGACGGTGGGGACGGCTCATGTCGCCGACCTCGCCGACGTCGAAACCGAGCGCGACGGCAATCGCGTCAAGGTCTCGCGCTGGACCATGGACGTTCCGGCGGCGGCGACATACCGGCAGTTGGGCAGCTACGACGGCAACATCGATCGCTGGCAGATCTCGGAGTTTTTCCCGCCGTCCTATTTTCGCATCAACAACGGTGCGGCCGCTGCCCATACCGGCGCGCGGGAGGGCAAGGGCGAGAAACGCTGGGATTTCTGGGTCAGTCACGGCATCACGCCGGAAACCGAAACCTCGACCCACTATTTCTGGGCTTTGGCCCACAACATTTGGACCGACGCTGCCGACGATATCGCCGAATTTCACCGCCAGTGCCACCACGTCGTCGGCGAAGATCTCGCGGTATTCGCTGCCCAGCAGACCTGCATCGATCTCGACCCCGCGGCGCCGACGCTCGACATCCGCTACGACGCCGGACCGCTGATGGCCCGCCGCATCATCGATGAGCTGCTGGTTGAGGAAAGCGGCGGATAACCGTTAAGGCCCGATCAAACGGGTCAGCACCAACGAGACATCCGGCACGTAGGTGATGATCGCCAGGGTGATGATGTTGATGATGATGAACGGCATCACACCGCGATAGATCGCCGCCAAGGGCGCCCGCAGCACCGACTGCACGACGAAGATGTTGAGGCCGAACGGTGGCGTGAACATGCCGATTTCGAGGTTCATCACCATGATGATGCCGAAGTGGATGAGGTCGATACCGGCCGCGTCGACGATCGGGATCAGCAGCGGCGTCAGGATGATGATCGCCGAGGTCGGGTCGAGCAGACAGCCGACCAGCAGGAGCAGCAGGTTGATCACCAGCAGCACCGCCCACGGTTCAGCACCGATGTCCTGAATGAACGTGATAATCGCTTGCGGTACGCCGCTGATCGTCAGCAGCCAGGAGTAGAGCCCCGCGGCGGCGATGATGATGAAGATCTGGGCGCAAACATAGGCGGTGCGGACCGCCGCGAGCCAGAGTCCCTGCCAGTTGAGATCGCGGTAGGCGATCATCGTTACCGCGATAGCGTAGATGCCGGCGACCGCTCCGGCTTCCGTGGGATCGAAGATGCCGGAGTAGATACCGCCGAGAATAATCAGCGGTGTCGCCAGGGCCAGCACGCCGTGCCGGGTGGCGCCAAAAAATCTAGCGAAACTAAAGGGTTGGGTTTCACCCAGCTTGTTAATTCGTGCGTAAATATAGATGTAGCCGGCCATCATCGCGGCGAGCAGCAAGCCGGGAATGAACCCGGCGATGAACAGTTTGGCGATCGACACCTCGGCCGAGCCGCCGTAGATGATCATTGCGATCGATGGTGGGATGATCACGGCAATCGCCCCGGACGATGCCAGCACGCCGGACGCGAAGCTCTCGCTGTAGCCATTGCGGAGCAACGGCCTGTAGAGCACCTGCCCGACCGCCGCAGTGGTTGCCGCCCCCGAGCCGGACATCGCGCCAAAGAACGCGCACGAGCCGACGGCGGTGATCGGCAGGCTGCCGCGCGCGCCGCCAGCCAGGGACAACACCCAATTCACGATGCGGTTGGACAGGCCGCCCCGGCTCATCAGTTCGCCCGCGAAAATGAAGAACGGTGCCGCCAGGAACGAGAGATTGTCGACGCTGCCGAACATCTTGAGGTGGGTAATCGTCAGCGGTACGTCCATAAAGAAGAACAACACCACCGCCGATGTCGTGATCAGGATCAAGAACACCGGGAAACCCAGCGTCAGCAGACCGAGCGGCAGCAGCACCATGACCCAAGCCATGCCAGTCCCCTCTAGCGCAACGATACGGGAAGCCGGCTACACACCGGTATCCAGCGAATTCGGCACGTCCCGGGTCGACTCGTCCTGCTCGTCCTCGAAATCGCCCCGTACATAGGCGCGGAAGCGGACGATCACCGCGACCGCCATGAAGAAAAAGCCGATCAGCACCATCGAATGCGGGATCACCATCGGAATCTCGGCCGCCACGCTGCGCTTGCCGAACTCGGCTTGCAGAACTGTGACTTCGAAGGACTGCACGACGATGAAGGCGCAAACGGCGATGAACAGAATCGTCGACAGCAGATTGACGGCTTCCCTCCACGGCGTTTTCAACGCCCGCAAGAGAATGTCCATCTTGAGGTGGTGTCCGTCCCAGGTGACCAGAATCGCCGCGATATAGACGAACGCGATCATCACGTAGGTCAGCACTTCCTCGGCCCAGAAAAACGGCGCCAGGAAGACGTAGCGTGCCACAACGTTGGCGCCGGTCACGGCGACAATCGTCAGCACCAGCAGGCCGGCGATCAAGCGCGGTAGCGCAAAGACGACGCGTTCGATCCGTCGACCGCGCGTCGATCGTTTGGCGCTCGGGCTCTCGCTCATAGGGTGTGCTCCCTTCTTGCACGAACCTGAAGGTGCCGACGTCGAGCACTCACGAACCGGTGCATCCGGCCGCAAACCCGCAGAAACCAAGGGGTGCCGACCTTCCCTACCTTTACACTACCGACTACGATCTCTAAGCTCAACTGCGCTACGACGACGAAAAACCCGAGGGAGGAACCGATGCCGTTAGTTGTCCCCAAGATATTTGTGCGCGTAACTCAGGCACTGCTGTTCGCGCTCGCTGCGACGCTCATTGCGCCGACCGGGCAGCAGGCGTCCGCGGCTGATTTCATCATCAAGGTCGCGATCTTCCCGACCGATGAGATCCATCATGAGTTTGGCCGGAAATACGAGAAACGCCTTGAAGAGGTCACCAACGGCCGCATCGATGTTCAGCTGTTCCCGGGTCGCCAGCTCGGCAATGTGACGGAAATGGTCGATGGTGTGCAGGTCGGCACCATCGAAATCAGCTTACTGCCGCCCGGCTTCTTCAAGGGTGTCGACCCACGCTTTCAGGTCGCCGACGTTCCCGGGCTTTTCGACGACATCGCTCACATCTCGCGTTCGCTGAGCTGCCCGGATTTCCGCGAGCCCTTCATGCGACTGGCCGAGGACAAGGGCATGATCGGCGTCGCAATTTTCGATTACGGTCCGACGGCGTACGCCTCGATCGAGCCGATCCGCACGCTGGCCGATTTCCGGGGTAAGAAAATCCGTGTGCTGGCCACCGACGTCGAGCGCGCCGTGATCGATGAATTCGACGGCACCGGCATTCCGATGGACATGGGCAACGTTATCCCCGCACTGCAGCGAGGTCAGCTCGACGGCATCCGCAGTACGATCGTGGTGCTGGCAGCGCTCAAGTTCTACGACGTCGCCAAATACGTCACCCTGGTCGAGGATACCCATATCCCCGACATGGCGATGATGAGCAAGGCGTTCTACGACAAGCTTCCGCCCGACCTTCAGAAGGCGGTGATGGATGTCGGCCGCGAGCTCGAACGCTACATGGAAGACGTGGTGATCCGCTACGACCGTCGTGCCGCCAATCTATGGCGGGATAAAGGCGGCGAGGTGATTCGGCTGTCGACCGCCGAGCGCGATGAGTTCATGCGCCGCACTGCGCCGATCAGCGACCGGATCATGGGCGGCGATGAGAGGCTCGCGCCGGTTTACAACCTGCTGAAGGAATGCGCCGAGCGCACACGCCTCACCGAACACGAACGCAAGAAAGGCTCGGGCCTTTAGCCCACGCGTCAAGGGAACTCAAAGGGTCGGTTTTGCGCCGGCCCTTTTTATTCGTTCAACTCCAGGATGTTGTAGGCGAGCCCCTGCTCGGTCTTCCAGCTGTCGCCAATCGCCGCGCTGTGCTCGATGCCGTGGCCCTGCACAAGCCGGTTGATACAGTTGAAGCGCGCGCTGACCAGAATCGCGAAATGGAATTCGGCTTCGCTCCAGCCGGCATCGAACACCGCATCGGCATCGGCCTGCGTCAGCTTCGCCGGACTTGCCGTGAGCTTACCGACGTAGCGTAGCAGCGGTTTCATCTTCTCTTTGATCGGCGCCGCATCGACGTCATCGATAAGGCTTTCGAACACCGCCGGCTCGATGCCGAAGTGCTCGGCCGCCATCGTATGGTCGTGGTAGCAGTAGCTGCAGGCGTTAACGCCCGACGTGTAGGCGGCAATCAGTTCCCGGTCGGCGACGCCGAGCGGCCCGGGACCGCGCATCAGCGCTTCGCTGAACCGTCCCCAGAGCTGGTAGATATCGGAGAACGGCGCCTGGATATCCTTGAGCTGGGCACCGTCTTCACGGAGCGACGGAAAGAACGCGGTCATGAGAGCCTCCCGCTGTTTGTCGGTTCAGGCGTTGGCCACGGCTTCCACGGCTTCGATGATTTTCTTGTAGCCCGTACAGCGGCACAAATTGCCTTTCAGCGCGTCGACGATCGCCTCGCGGCTAGGCCTGGGATTTTCCTCCAGCATCGCGGTCGCGGTCATGAGAAAGCCCGGCGTGCAGTAGCCGCACTGGACCGCGCCGAAAATCAGGAATGCCTCCTGCAGCGGGCTCAGCGAGCCGTTCTTTTCAAGACCCTCGACGGTGCGCACCGAATCGCCGTCGATTTGTGCCGCCAACAGTAGGCACGAGCTGACCGGCCGGTCGTTGATCAGCACTGTGCAGGAACCGCAGATACCCATACAACAATCCTTGTGGGTGCCGATCATCCCCATCCGGTCGCGCAGGATCGACACCAGGGTCTCGGTTGGTTCGACGGTGAGATCGTGACGCTCGCCGTTGATGGTCAACGAAATATCGACGCTCATGAGCCGCGTCCTTGTTCGCCCGCTGCGCGTTGGTAGGCGGTCTTGATGGTTCGCTTGAGAATCACCGACGCAACCCGGCGCTTGTAGTCCGCGGAATAGAGCGTATCGCCGATCGGCGCAATCTCCTCGACGAGTACAGCGCGCATTTCCGCGAAGGTCTGGTCATCCGGCCGCCGCCCGCGCAGGGCGGCCTCGGTCTTCTCCGGCCGTAACGGGATCACGCCACATCCGCCGAGTCCGAGGCCGATATCGGCAATCGATCCATCCGCAGGGTTACGCACCAACGCCGCCGCGGCGCTGATCGTCGACGAATAATCCATCGCCTTGCGGGCGGCGTATTTGCCGAACGCCGTGCCCCAATCCGCGGCGCGCGGCACGATGTGGATGTCCAGCAGCAGTTCGTTCTCGGCCAGCGCGGTGACGTAGAGATCCTGGAAAAAGTCGCGCGCCGCCACAACGCGTGTGCCGTCGGGCCCGGCGACGCGAAAGGTGGCGTCGAGCGCCAGCATGGCCACCGGCGGGTCGCCCTGGGGGTCGGCGAGGCAGATATTGCCGCCGATCGTGCCCCGATTCATCACCCGGCCACAGGCGATCTCGGCCGCCATTTCCGTCAACATCGGACAGATCGAGGCCAGTTCCGCGGATGCTGCGACTTCGCTATGGGTGACGGCGGCGCCAATGCGGATGGTGCCATTGTCGGCAACGTCGATACCCTTGAGCTCCGCCACGCGCGACACGTCGATCAACCACGATGGCTGCAACAGACCTTCGTTCATCAGGATCACCAGGGCGACGCCGCCGGCGATGATGTGGGCTTCGCCCTTGGCTTGCGCAAGGCTTGTGACCGCCTCTGCCACCGTCTTGGCCGCGGTGAACCGGCAGCCGCTCACGATATCGCTCCGTCGCGTGCTTCGATCAGACGCAGCAGGTACTCCGATTCCATCGGTAGATGGGTGGGACGAATCGCGCTGGCATCGGTTACCGCACCGGCGATCGCCGCCGGGATCGGAATCAGGCTGACCTCCGCCACCCCCTTGGCACCGTAGGGGCCACTGTGATCGTAGTTGTCGACGAAGATGCACTCGATATCGAGCGGCACGTCCTTGGCGCCCGGCAGCAGATAGTCGCGGTAATGCGGGTTGGTGATGTAGCCGTTCTCGCGCACGACCTGTTCCATTACCGCCTGGCCGAGTCCTTGCGCGACGCCACCTTCGATCTGCCCCTCGGTACCCGCGGGATTGACGATGGTGCCAGCGTCATGTGCCGCCCACACCCGAGTCAGTTCGAGCGAACCGAGCTCCTCGTCGAGCTCGACCTCCACAAGATGCGTGGCGAAGGTATAGGTCGGGTAGGGATTGCCCTTGAAGGTGAGAATGTCGGCCTCGATATCGGGATCGAACTTGCCATAGCCCATGATTTCGTGTGCTTGGTCGCCGATCAGCCGGCACGCCTCATTGAAGCCCATTGCCTCGTTGCCCACCGTCACCGTGTCGGCGTCGAGCCGCACCTGATCCGCCGGCATGTCGAGCTTCCTGGCCACCGCCGCTTCGAACTGGCCCTTGAACTCCTGGCCGGCGATGAAGGCGGCGTTACCCGAGAAATAGGTCGTGCGCGACGCGGAGGTCGGCCCAGAATCGTCGGTCTTGGTCGAATCGCCGCTGACCACATTGACGCGATTGACCGATATGCCGACGGACTGCGCGGCGATCTGCGCCAGCGACATGTCCGAGCCCGTACCGATGTCGGGCGTTCCGCAATAGGCGGTGACCGTGCCGTCGCCGTCGACCCGGATCCGCGCGGTCGAGGGATTGCGAATGCCGCTATAGCCGATGCCGTAGCCGAGGCAGGCCACGCCGAGCCCGCGTCGGATCCCATCGACCTTCGGCTCGGCGGCCATCTCCGCTTTACGTTCTTCGTAGATCGGCTCGACGGCGTCGAGCGTCTTGAGCAGGCCGACATCGTGCAGGGTTTGACCGGTCGCGGTGGTGTCGCCATCGACGAACCCGTTGCGGCGGCGGATCTCGATGGGGCTCAGACCCAGCCGGTCGGCCATCTCGGTGATCTGACATTCCAGGGCAAACGCGGTCTTGACGACGCCGAAGCTGCGCATCGCGCCGCACGGCACGTGGTTGGTGAACGCTGTGGTGAGATCGACGCGCATGTTGGGGATTATGTACGGCATGCCGGCGTGGATCACGCAGCGTCCGCTCACGGTGATGCTGTAGGATCGGTAGGCGCCGCCATCGAGCAGATACTCGACATCGAGCGCGGTGAACTTGCCGTCTTTGGTGGCGCCGAGCTTTTGTTTCACCTTCATGGGGTGGCGCTTGGTGGTGGTCGTGAACACCTCCTCACGGGTGTAGATCATCCGCACCGGCCTCTCGGTCTTGAGCGCCAACAACGCGATCGCGATCTCGACCGTGTTGTCCATTTTGCCGCCGAAGCCGCCGCCGACCACCGTCTGCACGACCCGCACTCTTTCCATCGGCCGGCCCAGCACGCGGGCGATCTGCTTGTGGTGGTAGTGGGGGTATTGCGTGCACACCATGACGGTCAGCACATCGTCGGGGTCGACGAACGCGAGGCCCGATGGCGGTTCGAGGAAACAATGATCGATCTGCGCCATCGAGTAGCTGTTCTCGAGGAGCACGTCGGCCTCACGTAGACCGGCCTCAATATCGCCGCATTCGTTGTGGAGAGCGATCAGCACATTGCCCTCGGGGTCGATCTCGATCGCACCGTCGGCCAGCGCCTCCTCGGGCGTCAGGATCGCTGGCAGCAGCTCGTATTCGACTTCGACGAGTCGCGCCGCTTCGGCCGCCAGGGCCGGTGTATCGGCGGCGATCGCAGCGATCGCCTCCCCCACATAGCGCACCCGATCTTTAGCGAGCACCGGCGTGTCGGTGACCAGAGTGCCGATGAGCTCGTCGCCGGTATCCCCCGCCGTGATGACGGCTCGAACGCCGGGGGCTTTCTCCGCCTTCGAGCTATCGACGCTGAGGATCTTGGCGTGGGGATGCTCGCTGCGTACGAAGCAGGCATGCAGCATGCCCTCCATCTCGATATTGGCGGCATAGCGCGCCTTGCCGCGCACTTTGTAGAGGACGTCGTTGCGTGGGATCGGCTGACCGACGGTATCGGTTTCGGCCCCGGCTTCAACACCGGGCAAACCGCCGCGCACACCCTCGACGATGCGGCGGTACTCCCGCTTCCAGTGGGCCTGCTCGTCGAGGGTCCCGAGCGCGAACTTTTCGCCTTCCGGCTCCGTCCATCGTGGGGACACGGTTTCCTCCTTCTCCAAAAACCAGCGGCGCGCTATGACGATGCCGGCGGCCCCAGGATAATCCTGGCGTCGACCGCGACGGCGCCCCGGTCATCGACGATCAGCGGATTGATGTCGATTTCCCGGATTTCGGGGTGTTCGCAGATCAGCGCCGCCACGCGCATCAACGTGTCGACGAGGCTGGCGAGATCGCACGGCGCTTCGCCGCGCACACCTTTCAGAATTTTGGCAAAGGCGAGCTCTTCGATCATCTCGTAGGCCTCCGCCTCACTCACCGGCGCCAGACGCACGGCGAAATCGTCGAGGATCTCGGCATAGATACCGCCGGCACCGAGCACCACGCTCGGACCGAAGGTGGCATCGCGCCTGGCGCCGATTATTACCTCTTTGTCCCCGGATGCCATGGCTTGCACCACGACCCCGTCGATCCCCGCATCGGGCGCGCGGCGGGCGATTTCATCCATGAGGTCGCGATAGCCCGCGATCAGGGCAGCTTCGTCGGCGAGATCGATTCGTACCCCGCCACGATCGGACTTATGGACGATGTCGGCCGAAACTACCTTCAGGCAGAGCGGGTAGGGCAGATTGGCGGCACATGCGGCGAGTCCGTCCTCGTCCGCCGCGAACGCCCACGGTGCCAAGTTGATGCCGTAGGCATCGAGGATCCCAAAGCCTTCGGTGAACAGATACGCTTGCCCCCCTTTGGTCGCCTTATCGATGATCGCGGCGGCCGCGGCGCGATCGACCGCGTGCGGGCTCGTTGGGGGCATGCCGTCCCAACGGCGGCGGTTTTCCCACTCGATCATCCGCGCCAATACGCCGGTCGCGTCTTCCAGCGACGGAAACACCATCGCGTTGCCCTCGCGCTCGACCCGCTCGGTGAAGCCGGCGATATCCATACCGTAGCTCCAGCCGAGGATCGGCTTGTGCGGATACGCCGCCGCCAGCTTGCCGATATAGAGCGAGGCGTCGAAGTCGGCGTATTTCGGAAGGCTGTAGGCGCAATAGATACACAGCACCGCGTCGACATTGGCGTCTTGCAGCACCCGCTCGAGGATGTTGGGAAATGCCGTGTGATAGTCCCTGGCGACCGGAATCCAAACATCGAGCGGGTTGCTCACCTCCATCCACTCGGGGAACTGGTCGTCGAGCGCCCGTCGCGTTTCCTCCGTCAGACTCGCGAGTTCCAGTCCGGCGCTTTCGATCGCGTCGATGGCCAAAATCGCGCCGCCGCCAGAATAACTGACCACGGCAACCCGCTTGCCCGGCGGTGGCGCATAGGTAGCGAACGCCTTGGCCAACAGGCGGAGCTCTTCGGCGGTGCGTACCGCTACGATCCCGGCGCGGTGGAAAGCCGCTCCATAGACCCGATTCTCGCCGGCCGCGGCGCCGGTATGCGACGCAACCGCGGCTTGCGCCCTCCGACTCCTGCCCGCCTTCAGCGCGATGATGGGTTTATTGTGGGAAACGCGCCGGGCGGTTTCGACGAACGCCGGGCCATCGTCGACTGCTTCGAGGTGGCAGGCGATCACGCGTACGGCATCTGCCCGCTCGTAGTAATCGAGCACGTCGGCCAACCCGATGTCGCAGGCGTTGCCGAGATCGACCGACATGCAGAATCCGCCGGGCTCGTTGGTCACGAGGTTGTGGCCCATCATGAACAGGCCCGACTGCGAGATCAGCCCGATTGGAACCGTATCGTAGCAAGTCTCGATAAACGACGAAGAGAAATTGGCGTGCGCGTTGGCCACGCCGATGGTGTTGGGACCGAGGATGCGCAAGCCGCCATCGCGCGCCAGCGTCACCATGTCCGCCTGGAGCTTGGCGCCGACATGGTCGGCATCGGCAAAGCCCTGGGTGATCACGATCGCCGCGCGAATCCCTTTGTCGACACAGCTCCGCAGCACCGCCAGCACCTGTTCGCGCACGACGCTGACGATGGCGAGATCAATCGTATCGTCAATCTCCTCGAGCTTCGCCCAAGCCTGGAAACCGCCAGCGGACCCCATGTTGGGATTGACCACGTGGATGCGCCCGGCGTAGCCGTAGTCCTTGAGCGTCGTCAGCACGCTAACCGGCGCGCCGACGGCGGAACGGGAGAGCCCGATGATCGCCACGCTCTCGGGCTTGAAGAAGAGATCGAGGATTTCGCGATCGGAGTTGGCCATCGTACTAGACTTCGGCCGCGATCTGCGCAGCGATCATTTCGCGCAGGCGGAACTTCTGCACCTTGCCCGAGGGCGTCATCGGCAGCGCGTCGATGATCTCGACACGCTCGGGCCATTTCGGCTTGGCCATGTGGGCGTCCGCCATCCACTGTTGCACCTCCGGTAGCGTCAGCGTCTCGCCCTCGGCGGCGATCACATACGCGCAGATGCGTTCTCCCAGCCGCGGGTCCGGCATTCCCACCACTGCCACATTCGTGACCTTGGGATGGGAGAACAGGACGCTCTCGATATCGACGGGCGAGATGTTGACGCCGCCGCGAATGATCAGGTCCTTGATGCGACCGGTGATGCGGATATAGCCGTCGTCGTCCATGCGCGCCTGGTCGCCGGTGCGGAAGAATCCGTCATCGAGGAAATGCGCGGCGGTCAGCTCGGGCTGATTGAAATATCCCCTTGTGACCATCGGCCCGCGCGCCAACAGTTCGCCAGTCATCCCGCGCGGCACTTCCTCGCCGCCCTCATCGACCACCTTGAGCTGCATTGAGGCGCAGGGTAGTCCATCGGTGGCAAGCAGTTTTTCTTCGGGCGCGTCGAACGGACAGGTCGTCACGCCGCCGCACTCGGTCATTCCCCATAGCGGCGACGTGAAGGTGTGCGGCAGAGCGGCGCGCGCATCGCGCATCAACTGCTCGGGGATCGACGCACCGCCGCACAGGAACAGGCGCACCGATGCGAGGCGACCTCGCGCTTCCAGCTCCGGATGGTAGACGAGATCGAGCAGGAACGGCGTCGCGCAGGCCATGAACGTGCAGCGCTCGCGCTCGATCAATTCGAGCGCCGCGGCCGGCTCCCAGCGTTCGAGCAGGACGATGCAGCCGCCGATGGTCAAAGTCATACGCAATGCGTGGGTAAACCCGACCGCATGGCCGATCGGCGAGCAGCCGAATATGCGATCGTTCTCGTCGAGCCCGTAGCGCTCGATGAAGCCCATGTTGGTCGCATGGATAACGTGGGTGTCATATACCGCGCCTTTAAGCGCTCCGGTAGTGCCCGACGTAAAGCCAAGCGCCGTGGTGTCTTCGAGCGCCGGCTTGAGGGTATCGAGCGAGGGTTGACTGCCCCTCGCTGCCCAGGCTTCGCGCATCAACGCCTGGTACCCGAGCGTATCCGCGACCGCGTCGTCGCCGGCGGCGACGGTGATAGCGTGCTGCAGGGTGGCTTGCGATTCCTTCAGCGCCACAGCCATCGCCGCGTAGTTGAAGCCGTGAAACACCGCCGGCGCCACCAGCGCCTTGGCGCTGGTGAGTTCGATCACGCCGGCCAGCTCGCGTTCGCGATAAGCGAGCGGGATCGTCACCGTGACTGCGCCGATAGCACTGAGCGCGACGTGAAAGATCAGGTACGGTGCCCAATTCGGCAGCTGCAGAATGACGATGTCGCCGCGGCCGATTCCGTGGGCGCGGAGACCATAGGCGAGCCGCTCAACCTGCTCGGCGGCCTGACCGTAGCTCACACGACCGAAGACGGGATCGACAATCAGCTCGCGGCCACCATCCTGCGCGGCCAGGGTAAACAACCGTTCGCTGATCACCGCCCCCTCGGGGCCGCTGGACTGCGCGTCGCTCATAGGATCGCGGCTGGCTCCATTTCCTGCAGCGCCGGCATCACCTCGGCCGCCATGCGTTCGAGATGTTCACGGCGGCGGTCGTGCGGTATGATCGGCGCCAGAATGAAGTAGTTGACGCCGACCTCGATATAGGGCGCAAGATAGTCGATCAGCCGTTGCGACGGGCCGTAGGCGCAGTATTTTTCGGCCAGTTCGCTGAAGTCCTGGTTGTAGCGGTAGGTCATTTCGTTGACGGCATGCTGACGCGCTTCCTCGACGTCATCGTAGAGCGCGGTGTAGACGAACACCGCCCACACATAGTCAGCGGGTAGCGTACGGCCGGCTTCGCCGGCATATTCCTTGACCTGTTCGAACGAGGTCTTGCAGCGGTCGGCGGTGTACATGTAGGGGTGCCAACCGTCGCCAAGTCGCGCGGCCCGGCGCATCGGCCCGTCTTGGCGGCCGGACACCCAGATCGGGATGCCGCCCGGCTGCACCGGAGTCGGCAGCATATTGACATCCTTCAGCTGGAAGATTTCTCCGTCATAGTCGAAACGCTCGCCCGACCAGTAATTGCGAATGATCTCCAGCGCCTCGGTGGCGCGTCGGCCGCGCTCCCTTATCGGCACGCCGCAGCCTTCGAACTCGCGCGGATAGTCGCCACCGACACCGACGGTCAGTACGGCGCGCCCGCCCGACAATACGTCGAGGCAGGAAAACTCCTTGGCAACGATGGTCGGATGGCGCAGCGGCAGCAGCAGCGTCGCCGGGCCGATGCGGATGCGTGTGGTCACCGCGGCGGCATAGGTGAGGATGGTGACGGCGTCGAGGATCGGCCGGTGATAGACGATGTGTTCGCCGGTGTAGAATCCGTCATAGCCGAACTCTTCGACCGCGCGAATATCGTCGGCCGACCAATGGTCGCCGCCGCAACTAACTCCGAATTTCGCCGGCATCCTCTCTCCTTCCCTGCGCGTCGCAGTTATAGGCCGACGCAATATTTTTTGATCTTCTCCGGATCGAGCTCGACGCCGAGGCCGGGACCGTCGGGGACCGCCAGACAACCATCCTTGTACGCGAACGGCTCGGTGATCACGTCGTCGGTGTAGAACACGCCGCCGACCTTGGTCTGCTCACGCCCCGCCAGCGTGTTGATCGTGATCACCGCCGGCCAGGTCGCGCCCTCGAGCGCCGCCGCGAGATGCAGGTTGGCGGCATTGCCGACCCCGCCTTCAAGTGATCCGTTGACGTTGGTGGGTAAACCGGCGGCACGGGCGACGGTGCCGACTTCCATTGCCCGGATCAGCCCGGCCGCCTTGGTGTAATAGATCGACAAGAGGTCGGCAGCGCCGGCCTTGACCACTTCGATGGCGTCTTCCGGCGACCAGCATCCCTCGTCGACGATCACCGGCACGTCGATGCCGTCGACCACCCTCTTCATCGCCGCGATACCTTCGACCGGTTGCTCGACCGCGACGATGCCAGCCTGATCTCGCATCGCCCGGATGGTGTTGATCGCCGTCTTGGTTTCGCGATAGCCGCGATTGACGTCGGGATAGATGCGCACGTCGTCGCCAACGGCGCGGCGCACCGCTTTGACGATCTCGAGATCGAGCTGATCGTCGCCGCCAACCTTGATCTGCAGCCAGCCGATCCCGTCGGCGGCCGCGGCTTCCGATTCCCGCGCCGAATCCTCGGGTGCCGCGAGGCCGACGCTGTGACAAATCGGGATCTCTCTACGAGCGGCACCGCCGAGAAGTTGATAGAGGGGCACGCCCGCGTGCCGGGCGACAATGTCGAGCAGCGCACACTCGATCATCGACTTCGTGTAGGGATAGCCCCGCACCTGTATATCGAGCTCGGCGAAAAACGATTTCATGGCCCGCGGATCGGCCCCCATCAACATCGGGCCGATCACCTCGCGAACGAGGTAGCAAACGATGTTCGGATCCTCGCCGAAATAGCGGCCGTGCTCACCGCCCCAGCTTAGGATCGCCGGAGCTTCCCCCAGTCCGGTAACGCCGTCGTCGGTCGTGAGCCGGAGAATGACGTAACGACCGATCGGATCTTTGAGCGAGCGCCAAGTGTAGGAGGAGCGCCGCGGCAAGTCGACCACGATGGTCTCGATTTCGGCGATCTTCATGGGCCGGATCCCGTGACGCCGTAATCCTTCTCGGCCGTCGCGGCCGAAACCTTGCCTTCGCGTAAGTCGCGCGCCAGCGCGTCGGCATCACGCTCCGCGGGCGGGCCGTAACCACCGCCGCCCTGCGTATGCATGCTGAGCACGTCGCCCTTGTTGAGCGGGTGATTCACGGTTTTCGAGCGAAGCTCGACCGGGTCGGGGCCATCCGGGTTGACCACCAAACGGCCGGTCGCGCCGTCCTTGCCGCCGAACAGGCCGAACGGTGCCACCGTGAACTTGTCGAACTGCGTGTCGAGCGAGCCGCTCTCGTCAAGGAACTCGATATCGCGCCGCACGCCGAGCCCGCCGCGTTGGCGGCCCGCGCCGCCGCTGTCGGGCAGCAACTCGTAGCGCGTGAAACGCAAGGGATAGGTCGCCTCGACCATTTCGATCGGTGTGTTGGCGAGGTTGTGGATCCCCTGGGAATAGCAGTCGAGTCCATCCTTGTTGCGGCGCGCGCCCCAGCCACCGACCTCGATGTCGAAGAAGATCCAGCTGTCGCGATCGCCGCTGCCGTCGCCGGCCAGGACATGGACGTTCGACATGCCGTAATACGCCGCGGTGATGCGCTCCGGTATCACCTCCGACAGCGCTCGCATCAGCGAGTTGACGATGGTGTGGGTAATGGCATTGCGGCCGACCACCGGTGCCGGTGGCAGCGCGTTGACCACCGTGCCTTCCGGCGCGGTGATTTCAATCGGCTTGTAGACGCCGTAGTTGGCCGGGATGGTGGGATCGATGATCGACAGGATGGCGAAGTAGACCGCCGATTCGCAGGACGACAACGTCGCGTTGATCGGTGAGCGGCGCTGCGAATCGGTGCCGGTGAAGTCGATATGAATGGCGTCGTCGTCGATCGTTACCTTGGTCACGATCCTGATCGGCTGATCGAGCACGCCGTCATCATCGATGAAATAGTGCGACTCGTAGGTGCCGGAGGGTAACTCGCGCAGACGGGCGCGCAGCCGCCCCTCCGAAGCGGCGATCGCTTCGTCGAGGCAATCCATGATGGTCGGCACGCCGTAACGCGCAATCAATTCGAGCACGCCGTCGCGACCGATCTCCAAGGCGGCGGCCTGCGCCCTGAGGTCGCCGATGGTCATCGCCGGCTGGCGGATGTTGGCCGCGATCATCGCGAACAGGCGCTCGTTGATCGTGCCGCCCTCGAACAGCTTGATCGGCGGAATCCGCAAGCCTTCCTGGAAGATCTCGACCGCGTCGCCGGCATAGCTGCCGGGCCGCATGCCGCCAATATCGAGGTGGTGGCCAAGGGCGCCGCAAATCGCAACCGGCTCGTCGCCGGCGAACACCGGCAAGAAGGTCTGCACATCGGGCAGGTGTTGGCCGCCCTTGTACGGATCGTTGGTAACGATGATGTCGCCGGGATGCCATTCCGCGATCGGAAACACTTCGTCGAGGGTGGTGCGCAGCGAGCGCGACATCGAATTGAGATGGATCGGAATGCGGCACGATTGCGCGATGATGCGCCCCTCGAGGTCAAACACCGCCGTCGAGTAGTCCAGCATCTCGCGGATAACAGTCGAATACGAGCTGCGCAGAATGGTTGCCGCCATCTGCTCGGCGACGCCGACCATCGCATTGTTAACCACCTCCAGCGTGACGGGGTCGATGCGCATCCCTTAGCTCCCGATTTCGATCAACAAATTGCCCATCTCGTCGACGTGGGCGCGCTGGCGCGGATGGATGACGGTCGTGGTATCGGCCTGCTCGACAACCGCCGGACCCTCGAACGCGGCGCCGATCGACAGTGCGTCGCGGTCATAGACGTCGGTTTCGACGATTCCATCGGTTTCTTCGTAATAAACCAATCGTCTTTCTTTGCTGACGAGAATGCCGTCGCCGGCGGAACGCCGCCGCAACTCCGGCGCCTCCATTAAGCCAATCGCAGCCACTCGACCGCTGACGAACTCCACGGGTTTGTCAGGGTGGTGGTGGGCGTAAAGCTGTTGATGGAGGTCGTGGAAAGCTTGCACGACAACCGCGGCAGCCCGGTCGTCGAGTGCCTCCGTCGGCACCGGTACGTTAACCTCGTAGGCTTGGCCGACATAGCGCAGGTCGGCGCTGCGTTGCAGCTGTCGCCGGTCCTCGCGAACGCCATCGCGTTCCAGCGCGGCATGCGCCTCGCCGTCGAGATCGCGATACAGCGGATCGAGGCTGGCGCCGTTGATCTCGGCGCCGCGCAGCGTCCGGGTTTGCACATAGTCGTGGCGGATATCCGACATCATCAGACCGACCGCCGAGAAAACGCCCGGTCGTTCCGGCACGAGCACGGTCGGAATGCCGACCGCCTTGGCCAGCGCCGCCGCGTGCATCGGACCGGCACCGCCGAACGCCACCAAGGTGATGTCGCGCGGGTCATAGCCTTTTTCCGCCGAACTGACGCGCACCGCGCGTTCCATATTGGCGTTGGCGATGCGGATTATGCCGGCCGCGGCCTGCTCGGGCGACATTCCGAGCGGCTCGGCGATTTTGTCGGCGACCGCGGCGTAGGCCGCGTCGAGATCAACCCGCATATCGCCGCCGGCGAAGCGGTCGGGGTGGAGCCGTCCCAGGACCAAGTTGGCGTCTGTGACGGTCGGTCTGGTGCCGCCACGCCGGTAGGCGGCCGGTCCGGGATCGGCGCCGGCGCTTTGCGGGCCGACATGCAGGCCGTTCCAATCATCGATCCAGGCGATGCTGCCGGCGCCGGCGCCGATGGTGTTGATTTCGATCATCGGCACATTGACCGGTAGCCCGGAGATACCACCCTCCGTGGTCATCCGCAGCTCGCCTTTGTGGATCAGCGAGATATCCGTGCTGGTGCCGCCCATGTCGACGCCGAGCAGATTGGGTTGCGCGGTGGCGGCACTCAAGCGTCGCACCGCCAGCGCGCCGCCGGCCGGACCCGAGGTAATCATTCGCACGGGAAAATCCTGGGCCGCGTTAACCGTCAGCGAGCCGCCGTTCGACTGCATCAACAGAACGACGGCGTTGGGCAGCACGGCACGTATCCTGGGCGTGATGTCTTCGAGATACTCGGTCACCAGCGGCATCGCCGCCGCGTTGAGGGCGACCGTGCTCATGCGCTCGAACTCACGGATCTCTCGGCACACTTCGTGCGATGCGGCGACGTGGACGCCGGGCACGCCCTGGCGCAGCCAGTCGCGCACCAGCGCCTCGTTGGCCGGATTGACGAACGAGTTGAGGAAACAAATTGCGACGGCACGGGCGCCGCTGTCGCGGATCGGTCCATACAGCGCGGCCACCGCCTCCTGATCGGGTTCCCGCAGCACCTCGCCCGCCGCCGAGACCCGTTCCGCCACGCCCAGCCGGCGTTCGCGCGGCACCACCGGCTCGGCCTTGTCCTGCTGCAGATCGTACATGTCGGGGCGGAAGTGACGGCCGATCTCGAGAACGTCCCTGAATCCTTCGGTTGTCAACAGCGCGGTCGGCGGCAGCTTCCGCTCGAGCACGGCGTTGGTCACGATCGTCGTGCCATGCACCAGCATCGACACCTCGGCTGCGTCGACATTGGCAAGCTCGAGCCCGCGGTCGACCGCATGGATGAGAGCACCGCCAGGGTCGTCGTGACGGCTCGGGACCTTGGCCGCCGCGACTCGTCCCGACTCTTCTTCGAGGAGGGTGATGTCGGTGAAGGTGCCACCGATGTCGATGCCGAGTCGGACCGCCATCACGCTGTTCCGAGCCGGCGGCCGAGGGTCGCCTCGTAGCGGAACTTGCAGCGGTCGATCCGGTAGGAGATCACGCCGGCCTCGACCGGGACGCCCCCTTCCCTATGCCAGGTATAGGTGTTGGCCACCACCAGCGTGCGGGCCGCCGCACCCAGCGCGGCCGACACCGGACCGGACGCCGTGACGATTTCGCTTTCCCAGTCGACGTCGACGATTGCGGCGCCGATCAGATCTTCCAGCACCTGCGACGCGTCCTCGTTCTCGACCCGCGCCGGATCGAAGTGGGCGCCGATTTCGGCCGGATAGTAGCGCTGATCGTGGCAGACAATGCGATCGTCGACCACGCGCACCAGCGACAGCGAGCCGACCTCAACGCCGTTGCCGAGGCGCAGTCGTTCGGCAATGAAGGATGGGGGCACCGTCTCGGCGTCGAACGAGAGCACCCGGGTCTCGAAAGCAACTCCCTGCTCGGCAAGATCACGTTCGAAGCTATAAAGCGGCCCGAAGCGCCGTGTTATTTTGGGCGGGCTCACCGTGGTGCCGCGGCCTCGCAGCCGCGACACCAACCCGCTTTTCTCCAGCAGATCGAGCGCGCCGCGCACGGTGACGCGGCTGACCCCGAAGCGGCGGGCAAGTTGCTCCTCGGTCGGTAACAGCGAGTTCGGCGCTAAGCTGCTGATTTCCCCCTGCAGCGTATCGGCGAGATCGAGATAACGCGGTACGCTCGCCGCCATGCTGCTCCTCCCTCGACGGGGATTGTCGGTTTTCCACGCATATTTATCAATACTAATTGGTATTAACAAACGGCTGACGACAACTCGGCATAACTAAGAAGGCTTGGGGATATCCTCGAGCACAGGCTTATGTCGGACGCGTATCAGCGCATCGAGATCATCACTCGGACGTTAACGCCGCCGGTGTCGGACGGTGGCGGAGCAGCCTCGCATCGTGCAGGAGACGTTGACTGGCGGAGACGGCGTCACGGCGGTGACGCTTCGCCAAGCCGTCAGATAGCCGTCGAGCCAGACCGACGGAACCGCCGGCATGTGTCGGAGATGAAAGTGAGGCGACGGGTCATTTTTCCGCAACGACGACGAAATGGCTGGACAGACCGAGCAGCGTGATTTCCTGCTCCACCTTGCGAATCAGGTCGAGGAACTGCGCTCTCTTCACCGGTTCCGACATACGCTCGTCGATGTCTGCGACGAGCTGACCAGGGCCCTCCACTGCGAAGACGCCGATTTGGTTGAAACCCGCCTCGACTATCTCGGCTCCAAGCTCCTCCGGCCGGTGGAAGAACGCTGTCGTGAAATAGTTGTTGTTGTTCGGCTGACCGCGGTGCTGTCCCTCTTCGAGGTCGCGTCGCAGGATCGGAACGAACGCCGGGTCGTCGATGAAACCGAGTCTGAGAGCGTCCATCAGCGAGGCAAGGCGGTTGATCCCCTGGGCGACCAGCACGCCGCCCGGCTTCAGGACTCGGCGAGCTTCCCTGAGCGCCACCATCCGGTGATCTTTGACGTGTAGATGGTAGAGCGGGCCCAAGAGGAGCACTGCGTCGGCATTCTCGTCTTGGTGATGCAGCGAGCGGGCATCGCCCTGGGTCACGCCCGCAAGAGGATAATCCGACTGCCCTGCGGAAGCCTCGCGTGCCTGCGCCACGTGTCTTGGAACAGGGTCGACGAGATAGACTTCGTAGCCTTTGCTGGCGAGCTAGCACGCGTACCTGCCGGGTCCACCGCCGATGTCAAGGACCACCCGCGGTGGCGAAGCCAGGAATCTCTGGATCAGCTCCTGCATGCGGACGAACTCGAGCAAACCTTCGCCCTTCGCGAGCCGGTCGGCTTCGTCGAAGCCTTCATAGTACGAGAGCATCTCTCGGTGGTCCGTTGAAGCTGCCATGACTCGCTCCCCCGGCGAGAACACCCAGTGTCTCGCTTTCGCCGATCGGCCCTTGCATGATTTCGCGACACGTCTCGGTGTACCGCGGCGCCCGGTAGTGTGGGGCAACCGTCGCACCTTTGTCATCGACCGGCAATATATGACCCCCGGTCATACTCGCGCGGCACGCAACGAGCCGCCGGACGGTGCATTCGATTGCGACGCCCGCACCTTGTATAACCTGTCCAAACCTTGGTAAGTGCCCGCAATCGCACCGCGTTGCGCACCGGGCGCGAGCCGGGCCCGGCCCGACCGCGCGCAAGGGAGGATGCCATGGCGCTCGAGAAACTCGCCCGGGTTGGACATGTGATGCACGTCTATGATTTCCGGGTCAGACCGGGCACCGGCGGCGCCTTTATCGAAGCGTTCGACGTGTTCGATGTCTCCGACGAAAACCTCATGCACAAGTCGCCTGCGCAGGTAAAAGACGGGGTGCTGTGCCGCGACACAACCGACCCCGATCATTTCTATCTGATCGGCGAGTGGGCCAGTATCGAGGCGCACCGCGCTATCCTCACCGAGATGCGGGATAGCGGCGACCCGCCGCCGTTTCTTCAGTACGTCGAGGGCGACGGTTTCCGACCGGTCTATTCCGAAGTTGTTGCGCCGACCTATTGAGGAAAACGGCGGGTGGCAAACGGCCGCTTACGCTACTGGCGGCCACACCCGTCGCTGGCTCGAGGATGCGGCCAGGTGATTCGGCGCGGCTATTGCGAAGCCGGAGCCGCGGGCCGCATCGGCTTCGGCGCATGCCACGGCACGTTTACGCCGGCTGCCGAGCGTTAAAGCCGCCGCCCAGCGAATTCAGCTCGGAAGCGACAAATCTAGCCGCCGCGCCCCAATGACCGGCCGTTAGCAGCCCACCGGCGCGATTGCGCGCCGCGAAACAACCGGACTAGACTTTCCGTCAAGCCCATCGTGGGACTTGAGGGAGGAAATCATGACCACGCAGAACTCGGTTAGTAGGGGTGTAACGCGGCGGCGCTTCGTATGGTCGGCTGCGACAGGCGGACTGCTTGCCGCGACCACGCCGTTGTTCAGCAAGCGGGCGGCATCGGCTGGCACGGTGAAGATCGGCTACATCTCGATCCACAACCCGCAATCGTTCTGGGCCAAGTTTTTTTTCGAGCTGCAGAAGCAGGCCAAGGTGCGTTCCGACGGCGACCTCGTGATCGAGTGGGCCGGCGGTCCCGAGACCATGCCGCCATTGCAGGCGCCGACGGCGATCTCCAAGGGGGTGTTCGATATGTGCCTGTCGACGTTCGGGTTCTATGGCAACGCCATTCCCGAGGGGGTCGGCCTGCAGATCGAGCGCGCGTCGGTCAAGGCGCTGCGCGAATCCGGCGCGCTCGACTACATGGACGGCATTCATCGCAAGAAACTCGGCGTCACGATCGTCGGCCTGCCGTCGAGCGGCGCCGGGTACGGTGTGTTCACCGCCAAACCGATCAAGAAGCTCAGCGATTTCAAGGGTCGCAAGATTCGCTCGCTGGGGCTGCAAGTGGCGATGCTCAAGGCATTGGGTTCTTCGACCGTGGCGATCCGGCCGTCCGAGACCTACGCCGCGCTCGAACGCGGCGTCGTCGAGGGTCTGACCTGGCCGGTGGTCGGGGCGATCGAATTCCGCTACCACGAGGTCGCGCCCAACCTGCTGATGCCGAGCTATTACCATTCGATGGTCGATCACATCGTCAACGCCAATAGGTTCGATGGACTGCCCAAGGACATCCAGAAGGTGTTCATGGAAGCCTCGTTGGCGACCGATGAATGGGGCCTGGCCCTCACCCAGCAGACCGCGGCGACCGAGCGCGAAGCGATGAAGGAACAGGGGCTCGTGGAAAACCACCTGAGCGACAGCGAAGCCAAGGAGTTCCTCGATATCGCGGTCAATGCCGGTTGGGACAAGGTCATCAAGGACGCCCCCGACACAGGTCCGCAATTGCGCGATCTGATGACCAAAGCGGCGAGAATGTCGTAGCCGCCAGGCCCGTCGCCCGCATACGGCGAGACTCGGGAGCACCCGGCGACGTCGGCTGAGCGCTTGCGTGCGCCGTTATCGATCCATGCTGCGACATTTTGGTGCCGCCTATGACTGGTTGATCGACACGCTTGCCCTGCTGGCGGCGCTGGCGATCGGCTGTATGGCCGTGTGGGTCACCTACGAGGTGGTCATGCGGTACCTCTTTACGCGACCGACGATCTGGACCGTCGATCTCTCCGAATACACGTTGCTGTGGACGACGTTCCTCGCCGCCCCGTGGGTGCTCAAGCGCGAGGGCCACGTCACCATCGATCTCGTCGTGAACATGCTCAGGCCGAGCGCCAAGCGACGGCTCGGGATTTTCGTATCGCTGCTCGGCGCAGCGATCTGCGCCGTCTATTCCTGGAGCACGGCGCAGAGCGTGATCGAGTTCCACGAGCGCGATCTCATCATTCGCCATCTCTGGGAGGTGAAGCAGTATATCCCCTACATCGCGATCCCGGTCGGCGGCGCGCTGCTGACCATTGAGTTCCTGCGCCGCGCTTATCGCTACTGGAACGGAACCCACGGCAGCATTGCCCGCGACGCCGAGACCAGTCGCAAGGCGTTCGGCTAGGACGGTCCGCTTTGGATTGGGTCGGATCGCTCGTCATTCTGGTCGTCCTGCTGCTGATCGGGCTGGCCATCGGTCTGCCGGTCGCGTTCACGTTTTTTGGCATCAGCTTTGGCGGCCTCTACCTGCTGTTCGGACCCACCGCGCTGCTGCTGATCGCCGAGCACTCGTTCGCCTCGGTAGCGCTGTTTGCGTTCATTCCGATCCCGTTATTCGTGTTCATGGGCGAGGTATTGCTGCGCTCCGGATTGGCCGGCGAAACCGTCGACGGGGCCGATCGCTGGATCGGCCGCGTACCAGGACGATTGTCGGTGTCGACTGTCGCCGGCGGCACGTTGCTCAGCACGTTGAGCGGCTCGAGCATGGCCGCGGTCGCCATGCTGGGCTCGACCCTGCTACCGGAGATGACGCGCAAGAACTACCGCTCGGAAATGTCGGTCGCGCCGATACTCGCCGCGGGCGGACTGGCGGTGCTGATCCCGCCCTCGGCGGTGGCCGTGTTGCTTGGCGCCTTGGCCAAGGTCTCGATCGCCAAGCTACTGATCGCCGGTATCGTTCCCGGCCTACTGCTGGCGCTGGTTTACGTCCTCTATTTCGTCGGCCGCGCGACGCTGCAGCCACGCTTGGCGCCACCTTCGGCGGATATCGACGTGTCGTGGCCGGCACGCTTGCGGACGCTGTGGCTGCTGATACCGATCGGCACGCTGATCGTGATCGTCACCGGGTTCATATTCTTCGGCGTCGCGACACCATCGGAGTCGGCGGCGATGGGCGCGCTCGCGGCGGTGGCGTTGGCCGCGCTCTTCGGTCGCATGAGCTGGGCGGTGATTCGCGATGCTTTGATGTCGACGGTGACGACCTCGACCATGGTGCTGCTGGTGATTGCAGGGTCGACCGCCTACAGCCAAGTGCTCGGGGCGACCGGCGCTACAAGCAAGCTGGTGGCGACCATCACCGCACTACCGCTGGCGCCGATCCTGATGGTGCTCGGTATGCAGGCAATCGTGCTGGCGCTGGGCTGTTTTATCGACGGCGTGTCGATCATGCTCATCACGCTGCCAGTCTTCATGCCGATCGTCGCCACCCTCGGCCTCGATCCGATCTGGTTCTCGGTGCTGATTCTGATCCAGATCGAGCTCGCGGGAATCACACCTCCCTTTGGGTTGCTGCTGTTCGTGCTCAAGGGGGTGCGACCCGAGCTGCATACTCGTGACATCTACCGTTCGGTGGTCCCCATCGTGCTGATGCAGTTCTTCGTCGCCGGCCTCGTGATGGGCTTCCCGGAACTGGCGACGTTCTTACCCTCGCTGATGGAGCGGCCGTAACCGGAGGGCAACGAAACAATGGAGTATCGCCGGCTCGGCCGCAGCGGCCTGAGGATTTCCCGCATCGGTCTCGGCACCATGACCTTCGGTGGTATGGTTGGCGAGAAAGCGAGCCTATGCCAGCTCGACCGTGCGCTCGATGGCGGCATCAATTTCATCGATACGGCCGAGCAATACGCCTAGCCGCCGACCGCTCAGTCCTACGGCAAATCCGAGGCGATCATCGGCAAGTGGCTCAAGACAAAGCCGCGCGATGCGGTCGTCCTCGCCAGCAAGATCTCAGGCCCGGCCGAATTCGGCTACCCACAGCCTCATATCCGCAGCGGCCATACCGCGTTCGACCGCTACCATCTCACCCGTGCCGTCGAGGGCTCGCTTAAACGCCTCGGCACCGATTATCTCGACCTCTACCAGCTGCATTGGCCGGACCGCCAGACTCCGATCGTTGATCAACTCGAGGCTATCGAGCGGTTGATCGAGGCCGGCAAGATTCGCTATTTCGGCGCCAATGTCGAAACGGCTTGGGGCTTGACCAAGTTCGCGACGCTGGCCGATGAGCGTGGCCTGCCGCGCATCGCCAGCATCCAGACCGCTTACAATCTGCTCGAACGCGACGTCGACATCGCAACCGCAGAGGTCTGTGAGATCGAGGATGTCGGCTTCCTCGCGTTTTCGGCGCTGGCGATGGGCGTACTTACCGGCAAGTATTCCGGCGGTCGCTTCCCCAAGGGTTCGCGGCTGGCCGAAAACGCGCTTTACCGGGAGCGATGGGGCTACGGCGCCGCCAACGTGCTGGCCGCCGCTGACAAGAATGTCGCAATCGCGCACGACGTTGGTATGACGCCGGTTGACTTGGCGATCGGCTGGCTGCTGAGCCGGCGCTTCGTCACGGCTGCACTGTCGGCGGCAACCAAGCCGGCGCATCTCGATGCTCTGCTGAAAGCCGCCGAGATACGCCTCGATGACGACGTACTTGCCCGAATCGACGCGGTGCACGCCGAATCGCGCCTCGACCTGCACCCCTGACGGACCCAGCCGTGACCAGCCTCGTTGACCGACCCTGGCCCTGCGCCGACTTCAGCCGTACGCCCTATGCCGCGTTCCTCGATCCCGATCTGCACGCGCTCGAGCAACAGCGAATTTTCCGCGGGCCGGTGTGGTTGTACCTCGGTCTCGAGGCCGAGATTCCCGATCCCGGCGACTACAAGACCACGATTGCCGGCGATACCCCAATGGTTCTCGCGCGCGCGGCCGACGGCTCCCTCAACGCCTTCGTCAACCGCTGCGCCCATCGTGGCACGCTGCTGGTGCGCGAACCATTCGGCAACACCGACGACTTCACCTGCGTCTACCATCATTGGTGCTACGATCTAACGGGTAACCTGATCGGTGTGCCGTTTCTGCGCGGCCTCAAAGGCAGGGGCGGTATGCCGCCGGACTTCCGGATGGCCGACCATGGCTTGCGTACGCTCACCGTCGACAGCTACGCCGGGGTCGTCTTCGCGACCTTTAATGACAGTGTCGAGCCGCTGCCCGACTATCTCGATGCCCCGATGCGCGAGTATCTCGACCGCATGTTCGCACGACCGATCCGCATTCTCGGCTATACCCGCCAGCGGGTTCCCGCCAATTGGAAGCTCTACTACGAGAACGGTCAGGACGCCTACCACGCCGGCCTGCTGCACCAGATGTCGACCACCTTCGGTCTGTTCCGTTCGACCCAGCAGGGCCGCATCCAGCTCGACAAGAAGAAGCGACACAAGGTGATCAACAGTGTGCAGGGCAGCGACGATGCCGCGGAATCGAGAAACGAGTATCGCGATGTCGGTTATCTTCAGGACACGCTGCGACTCAACGATCCCGACGTGTTTGCGTTCCGCGATGAGGTCGGCGATCACTTGGCTGCCGATCTCATGCGCCTGTTTCCCAACTCGATCTTTCAGCGGCTATGCAACAGTCTCGCGACCCGCCAGGTGCGGCCCCGCGCGCACGACGAATTCGATATCCATTGGACCTATTTTGGCTATGCCGATGACGACGAGGATCTGCAGCGACGCCGCCTCAAGCAGGCGAATATCGTCGGCGCGGCAGGCTTTTCATCGATGGAAGACGGCGAAGCGTGCCGGCTGGTCCAGGTCGGCGTTCAGGGCAGTCGCGCGGCGCAGTCGGTTATCGAGATGGGCGGTCTCGGCCCGATCGAGGACCAGGAAACCACCATCACCGAAGTCCTGGTGCGCGGTTTCTGGCTCAACTATTGCGAAATGATGGGCATCGCCGTCGCCGATAGAGCCACATAGAGGCGGCGACCAGACGCGATCGAAAAATAGGAGGATCGCATGTATTTCGGATATGGCGCACCGACCCGGCCGCCGCTCGGTACCGCCGAGAACATCCGCACCATTGCCGAGAAAGCGGAAGAGATCGGCTTGAGCTACGTCTCGATCGCCGATCACATCCTTCCGCCGCACAACGAGCAGGATCCCTATCCCTATACCGCGGACGGCTCGACCCCGTGGGACGATTCCGGCAACGTGCTCGAATGCCTGACGTTGGCGACCTATCACGCAGGTCTCACCCGCAAGCTCAGGGTGGTAACCGGAATCATGGTGGTGCCGCTGCGCAACCCGCTGGTGACCGCCAAGGTGCTGGCCTCGCTCGACCTGCTATCGCAGGGCCGGCTTACGGTCGGCTGCGGCGTCGGCTGGGAGCACGAGGAGTTCGCGGTGCTCGGCGCGCCGCCGTTCGTTCAACGCGGGCCCGCCACCGACGAATATATCGAGGTTTTCAAGCAACTGTGGACCAACGACGCACCCATCTATGACGGCGAATTCGTCAGCGTCAGTGGCTTCCCGTTCGAGCCCAAACCGGTACAGAAGCCGCATCCGCCGATCTGGATTGGCGGCGAGAGCCCGGCAGCGATGCGCCGCGCTGCCCGGCTCGGCGACGGTTGGTACCCGATCACCGTCAACCACAACCACCCGTTTGACACGGTCGAGCGCTACGCCGCCGGAGTTGCCGACTTGCGCGCGGCCTGCGCAGGGGTCGGTCGCGATATCAACGAACTCGAACTCGGACTGGTGGTGTTCAATTACAGCGCCGCCGGCGCCCGGCAGCTGCCAAACGGCGAACGCGAAGCGTTCACCGGCAGCTACGACAACATCCTCGACGACGTCAAGCGCTACCGCGACGCAGGCATGCAGCACGCAATGATCCGGCTGGTGCACCACGCCTCGCTCGACGTGACGATCGCCAACATGGAAGCGTTCGCCGACCGCGTCGTCGCACGGATAGGCTAGCTAGTCTAGCGAGACTGGTCCGGACTCGTCAGCGCCCGCCACACCAGCGCGTCGAAATGGTGGACCGAGGCTTCGCTGCGCCATGAGTTCCCGGCGTCGATCATCAGGCGGCCGCCGCGGAAGCCTCTCGATTTAAGACCACGCTGGACGCTCTCGACGACCGCGATGTCCTCCGGATTGAGCTCGTCCCGGAAAAAATCGAACACGGCGAGCTCCGGCGCTTCGGGCGGGTCGCTGCAGCCAAAGTTGACCAGGGTCTCATGGCAGGTCTCCGCTCCGGTCGGCATGACGTGGAAGATCTGGAAGTTGGAAGCGCCGGGGCGGGCGACAAAGCAAACGTTGGGCCACAGCGACCATAGGTAAACGTTTTCGATGCCGCCGCCGGTGCGGAACTTGAACTCGAGGTCGTCGGCGGCTGCGTCGTTGGCACGAATCATATGGCGCGAGAAGAAGCCGCAATCTTCGGTTTCCCAGGACGGCTTGACGCTCGCGGTTTCGCCCATCGCCCGGGTATGGACCACGGGGCAGTGGTAGCACTCGTTGAAATTCTCAATCACGACCTTCCAATTCGCGGCGATGTCGTAGTGGTCGCGCCGAAACGGCACGAGGTCGTCATAGTCCGGAATTATGTTGCGAAAGTCGGCGGCGAGATCGCCGGCGAGCTGGGCCAGCGGCGGCGCATCGGTAGCGAAATTCACAAATACCAGGTTGGCGAACAGCTCGGTTCTGACCTCGGTGAGGCCGAATTCCGCGGGATCGAAGCCGGCAACGTTCTCGGCGTTGGCCGCCGCCTTGAGCCGTCCGTCGAGGTCGTAGCTCCAGGCGTGATAGGGACATGTCAGCAGCGCGGCGCGTCCCGACCCGTTGACGATCTCGTGGCCGCGATGAGAGCAGACATTGTAATAGGCGCGGATCCGCTCATGTCGGTCGCGCAGCACGACGATGCTCTGGTCGAGGATCGAAATCGTGAAGTATGAGCCGGGTTCCGGCAGGTCGTGGACGACGCCGGCGAACTGCCAGCTGCGAAGGAAGATCGCGTCCACCTCACGCGCGAACACGGCCGGGTCGTGGTACCAACGCGCGGGCAAGCCGGCGGACTCCGGGGCATCGTCGGCGCGAAATCTCGATGGCGTGGCCAAGTTCATCGGTCAATCAAACCGCAATTGCGCACAGCACCACTTCATTGATACCCGCGAGTTCGGCGCCGCTCATATAAAGCGCCGGCGGATTGTCGCCGAATAAGGTCCGCGCCTTTTCCAGGAACCGGCCCTCCGCATTGATGTCGCGCAGCAAAGCGTCGAGCCGCACAACCCGCGAGGTATCCGAACCCGCAGATTCAAGCCGCGCCTTCAGAGTCATCAGAGCGTGATCGATCTGGCCGTCGACGTCGCCGGCCAGCGTCGCGACTGGGGCACCGCTCTCGCCGTCGGCGGCGCCCCGGCACTCACCCAGGAAGAAGTAGCCGGCGGCATGAATCGCCAGCGCGTTGCCGGCGGAATCGCTCAATAGCACCTCTTTCTTAAGGCCCGGCACCACCGCCAGGGAGGTGATCTCGACTTCGCCGCGCATCCCCAGCGGCAGCGGTATCATGGTTGCCGTGACCGGGATGTCACCTAGCGCCTCGTGCCGCGATCGCTGTTCCTCGGCGATGCGGGCGCGATCGCGTACATAGCAGTCGAGGCGCACGATTCGCTCGGGCCCGGCACCGGCCTCGCCCAGCAGATGCTCGATCAGGCGGTAGCAGACCGCGGTCTGCGCGCCGAACGCGTCCGGCGTTTCCTCGACCACGGCCGCGCCGGTGAGATGATCGCGGTAGCCACGCACTCCGGAAACGAACAAAAGCGGCCCGCCACGCACCACGCCCGAGATGCTGCCCATGCCGTACGCATCGCCGGTCGCCAGCACCTCATGGTCGCCTGGATCGACCGTGGCCACCACCGCAGTCGTCAGCATGTTTATCCCCGACATCTTGGCGGCGACACCGGTGCTGACCTGGGGCGCCGGCCGGCCGAAAATGTTCTTGCGGAACACTTGGCGCTGATCGATCCAATCCATGCTCGAGACGAAGTGGTCGATACGGGTCACCGCTGCCGGCTTGGCACCGGCGGCTTCCAGCAACGCAACGATGCGCCCATAGGAGATTTCGGTCTGTTTGGCTCCGTCGCCCCATAGATTGGCAGAGATCGTGCCGGTCGCCGCGTCCCGATGGCCGTCGCAGCCCGACGTGAACAACAGCGTGCCGGCGCGAACGATACCGGCGAACCCGGGGATCGGATCGTCGCGGACGATAATTTCCTTGTCCATGATGCAGCGACAGCTGGCGTTTAGCCGAAGAACGATTTGGTAATCGCTATGAAGCGCTCCGGCTGGTCGAGGAACGGCCCGTGGCTGCAGTTCGCCAACCGGATCACGTCCGCCTGTGGAATGGCGTCGGCGAGCGGCAGCAACGCCGTCTTGAAGGGCACGTGCACGTCGAGCACCCCGTGCACGAACAGCACCTGACACTTGACGCGCCTGAGCTCGGTATCGCTGAGCGCCATCTTGTCGACCCAGCGCTGCTTGTCGCCTTTGAACATCTTGCTGAAGTACGCGCCATAATCGCCTTGGCTGAGCACTTCCATACGCTCCTTAACGAACGCGTCGGTCAGCACCGATGCGTCGGCAACGCCTTTTTCGTACATACGCCGAAACACCGTCTCACTGGTCGGATAGGTCCAGCCGAGCTTGATGAAGCGGTTGGCCTTGAAGCGGCCGCCGCCGGAGCCGGTGGCCAGCACTTTGTCGATCCTGTCGTTGTTACCTGCCAGCCGCAGCGCGATCGAGCCCGATAGTGAATGCGCGAGCACGCCGACCGGCTCTTTGCGCGACAAGCGGTCGAGCCCGGCTTGGGCCTGCTTGACCCACAGTTTCATGTCGTAATAGGGCTCGCGCGGCTTGCGGTCCGAACGCCCGAAGCCGATCAGATCCATGGCCAGAATCTGGTAGCGCCGCGCCAGCGCCGGCATCGTCCGGGCGAAGTTGCCCAATGACGACGCACCCGGACCGGACCCGTGCAGCATCAGGATCGGGTAGCCCTTGCCGCCCTCGTAGCAGCGCACCTTGATGCCGTCGATCTTGATGTCGAATTCGCGAATCGCCATGGCGTCCCCTATGTCTCGCGCGTGCCTGCGTGCTGTTCCGGCTATAGCGGCGTGGAAATCAGATTCGGTACCGCGAAGGTGTCGACGATCACCAGCTTGTTCTTAAATTTGAGCTCGTCGCCGACGAACACCACCGTAGCGTCGTACTTGCCGGTGCTAAACAGCTTGGTTTCGCCCTCGAGGTCCGTCTGGAAAACCACGTAGTTCGCCTGCAGACGATAATCGCCGTTCGCACCCTCGCTGACGTCGGCGTTACTCACCAGATGGCGGTCGTAGTGCAGGTTGTAGACGTTGGCTTTGCGCAGGGCCATCACCCGGTCGCGCAGCTGGTCCTTGTTTTCGTACTGAATGATGGGCAACGGCAGATCGCGATTGAGGTTCTCGAGCGCCACCACCTTGTAGCTGCAGTCATCGACGAAATGGTCGGGCCATTCCTCCCAACGATCTTCGTCGATCGCCCGCAGGCAGCTATAGAGCAGCCCGGTAACGCGATTGACGATGGCCGGTGACGGCACTCCTACGCCTCACCCGCCGGCATATCCATCAGCTTGCAGTAATAGCTCCAGAAACCGCGGATCGGCACTTCGGTAAGCACGGTCTGCTGGTTCTCGATCGGACCGACGCCGCCCATCTCGACCACTGAATGCGAGTCGCCCTCGCGCCGGATCGCGTCCTGGATCAGCGCGCCGACGACGCCATCCTCCATCGAGGTGATTCCCGCCGAGCCCATCATGTTGGTCTGCATCAAACGTTTGTGCCGCAACTCCGGCGTATCATCGGTGTAGCCGAACGCGGTCCAGTAGAGTTCAAACTCGTTATACCGCCGCGGTCGGATCTGGCGGGTCATCACGCTGGTCGAGATCTGCTGGAATACGGCGGTCGGAAACACGGACAGGAACGCCACCGCGCGGCCGTCGCCGACCTCGTCGACCAGTTCGAAGATGCTGGGATCCGCGAGCTTCACGTCGGGATCGGCCATGCCGAGATCCTGGTATTGCGACGAGGTCACGGTGCCGTCGTCGCTGTCCATGATCCCGTAATGCACCTCGTGGCGTTTCTGCTTGTCCATGATCGTACCGCCGGCCTGGGTGTTACGGAAGATACCGGTGGTGACGACGAACTGGTGCAGCAAGCCGGCGTGATAGGGATCGCGCAAGTTTTCGAAATAGACTTTCCAGTTCGCCGGAATCCGCTGGCGGCTATAGCCCAGCACCTCGATTGGTTTGCGGAAGATGCGATCGAGGTATTCCAGGCTGAGATCGTCGAGGAATTCTTCGAGCGGTTCGACCTCGGGATCCAAGGTGCCGAAAATCACACCGCGATAGATGCCAACGTCGAGCATATGGAGGCCGTGCTGGCCCTTGTCGAAGCTTTCCGGCATACCGCCATCGCCGTTAAGGCCGCGCTGGAACGGTACCCCGATCAGGTTGCCACGCAGGTCGTAGCACCAGTGGTGATAGACACAGGTGTAGCTGTCGTTGTTGCCGAAGGGCCCGCGCACGAGTTGGGTACCGCGGTGGGCGCAGCGGTTGATGAAGGCGCGGACCTCGCCATCGGGGCCGCGATTGACCACCACCGGCGTGTCGCCGACGAAGGTAGTTTTGTGATCGCCGGGATTGGGGATCTCCGCTTCCAGCGCGAGGTAGCACCACACCGGTCCGCGGAAGATCCGCTTTTGCTCCTCGTCATACAGATTCGGGTCGGTAAACACCGCATAGGGGACGCGGCTGTAGTCGGCCTTCGGCCAAGTGAAGGTCCGTTCGCCGTTGACGCGCATCGATCTCTCCGATCTCAGGGATAGGCTATCCGCCACTCTATCATCAGCGAGATCACCCGCGAACCACTCGCGATGCGGGCGACGATGGAATAGCGATCGATCGATGTTATCGGCTACCGAGCCGGAGCCGGGACTATGGCTACGGCTTCCTTCAGGCCCCGCCCCGCGACGGCGCTCTGCTGTTGCGCTGACGGTTCCCGTCACCGGAGTCCATAGAGGATTTCCACCTCCAAGCCGCCGGTCCGCCAACCACTCGAATCAACTCGTGCTTACGCACAAGCACGCCAGGCCCGACCCAGCGAAAAAAGACCCGCAAGCTTTGCGGGCCTTTCAATTCGCTACGCCGCAGTCACTCGACCAACGACAGATTCTCCGCCGAGCTTTTTCCGTCCCGTCCGGGCTGTAGCTCGAATTCGAGGCGCTGCCCTTCTCTCAGGTCCGCTAGGCCTGCCCTCTCGACAGCAGAAATGTGAACGAAAGCGTCTTTTGAACCATCGTCCGGGCTAATGAAGCCATAGCCCTTGGCCGCGTTGAACCACTTTACGGTTCCAATAGTCATGTATCTAATCCTAGTCAGTCATCGCAATGCTACGCACTCGGCGCAGCGGGGTCTCAGCTCTTCGAATCTGGGGGTATTGCAGCTTGGTCGGCGCGACGAAGCGGATACGCCGGGATCTTCAGGACTGATAGCGAGACTTATAGCCAGCGCCGCGCGTTACAACAAACGAAATCGACGGTCGCAAATTCCCGAATTGTCTCGCCCTTCGTGTCGGCTCAGCCGTAGTTGTCGCCGTTGAGCGCCTGCCAGACCAGGTTGTCGAAATGGTGGGTGCCGTGCTCGCTGCGCCAAGACCGCTGGGCATCGACCATCAGCCGGCCGCCGCGGTAACCACGTGAGCGCACTCCGGTCGCCTGTAATTCCATCGCTTCCTTGTCCTGCGGGAATACGCCGAAGGCGTAGTTGTCCATATGCGCGAGATCGTGCGGCGTCGGCATGTCGCTCGGGCACAGGGCAATGATGGCGCGCCGCGAGCTGTCGGGTCCGGTTGCTTGGCTGTGCAGCAGCTTGATGTTGGGCGGCCCTTGGTGAGTGACGAAGATCAGATTTGGCCACAGGTACCAGATATAGACGTCGCGCAGCACGGCGGCGCCGAAGTCGTAGAGCAGCTTGTCCTTGTGCTCGTCGATCAGCTCGTAGTTGCCGTGGATGACGTGCTCCTGCCAATACTCGTCTTCTTTGGAGTCCCAGCTGGTGTCGAGATAGCCATTCTCGCCGCCCATGATCTGGGGGTGGATGACCGGGCAGTGGTAGCACTCCAGGCCGTCGGCTTGGAATTTCCAGTTGGCGGCGATGTTCCAGAGGTCGGTGCGTACCCGTTTAAGGTCGTCGAAGCCGGGGATCGCCGCACGCATCGACTCGAGCAGGCCGTCGGCCATCTCGTGAAGCGCCGGGCCCTCATCGCTGAGATTGACGAACACCATCGGCCCAAAGGCCTCGACCCGGATCGGGGTCAGCCCGAAGTCGGCGAGGTCGAATCCGGCTACGTTTTCAGCGTTACCGGCGGCTTTGAGATTGCCCTGCAAGTCGTAGGACCAAGCGTGGAACGGACAGGTCAGGATCGTGCGGTTGCCCTTGCTTTCGACAAGGATGTGACCGCGGTGCATACACACATTGTAATAGGCACGAAGTTCACCGGCCTTGTCGCGCACCACCAGGATCTTCTGATCGATAATGTCGGCGGTGATGTAGTCGCCGGGATTGCGAAGATCCTCGAGCAGCCCGACATACTGCCACGTTCTGAACCAAATGTTCTCCTTCTCGCGTTCGTAGATCTCGGCCGAGAAGTAGTAGTGCGGCGGCAGCGTTCCGGATTGTTCGGGGTCGGCAAGGAACCGGACTTTCGGCGCTAGAGCGGCGGGATCGGCGGACATCACCTCTCTCCTACGCGGATTGTTCGTGGGGTCTGTTGTCGACCATCGTGCTAGCCGAGAAAGCGCGGCTCGACGAGGCCGCGAACGCCCGCATCGAGCGCGAACAGGGCGCCGGACGCCGGCTGTTGAGCCAGCTCTTCGTCGCTCATGTGGTAGCGGCTGGTCACGACATAGAGCGTGTCCAGATCGGCACCGCCGAAGGTCACGGCGGTCGGCCGGCAGGTCGGCAGCTCGATCAGCCGGTCGACCGCGCCGTCCGGGCTATAGCGGACGACGTAACCGGTCGTGCGCTCCGTGCTCATGTCGAACTCGGCGTTCCACAAATAGCCTTCAACATCGACTATCGAGCCGTCGGGAATACCGTGGCGCTCGGCTTGCGCGAAGTGCCGCCGGTTGGCGATGGTGCCGGTGGCAGCGTCGAAATCGCAGACATAGAACTCCTTCTCCATGCTGTCGCAGTAGTACATCAGCGTGCTGTCAGGGCTCCACATCAGGCTATTGGACAGTTTGATGCCACTGGCGATCAGCGTCAGAGAGCCGTCGGGATCGTAGCGGTGCAGATGGCCGGTCGGCTTGTCCATGCTCCAGCTGGCGCTGCCGATCCACAACCGCCCTTGGCGGTCACAGCGGCCGTCGTTGAGAAAATTAGCGTCGGAGTCCGGCTCGGGCCGGCACAGCAGTTCGAACGCGCCGCTGAACGGATCGAAATTGGCAAGGTGAGTGCGGGTGGCGACGATGAACCCGCCGCCCGCGCGCAGGGCAAACGCGCTGAACAGTTCCGGTGTCTCCCAAGTCGTCAGGTCGCCGTCGCCGGGGCGGTAGCGGTGCATGCGCGGCGTCAACAGATCGATCCAGTAGAGCGCCTGCTCGCGCTCATCCCAGGTCGGGATCTCGCCGATCTGATCGCCGGTATCGGCAACGATTTCGTAGTCCGCCATCCCATGCTCCTTGACGAACGCCCTCCGGCTGACCCTACCATGCCGCCATGGAACGGGTCGCAGACTAGAAGAATGGCACTGGCGCATCAACTCGATTGGCCGTCGCCGGAACTGTGCCGGGTGCCCTACCGCGTCTTCCTCGATCCCGAGATCTACGAACAGGAGCAGGCTCTGTTGTTCAACGGGCCGGTGTGGCTGTTCCTCGGTCTCGAAGCCGAGATCCCCAATCCCGGCGACTACATGACCACCTATGCCGGCGATACGCCGGTGGTGGTCGACCGTGCCGAGGACGGCTCGCTGCATGCTTTCGTCAACAGCTGCGCCCATCGCGGTACGCTGGTGGTGCGCGACCGCAAGGGCAATGCCGGCGACCACGTTTGCGTCTACCACCATTGGTGCTACGACCTACGCGGCGATCTGATCGGCGTGCCATTCGAACATGGCATCGCCGGCGATGGCGGCATGCCGGACGATTTTGATAAGGCCGCCCACGGCCTGCGCAAGCTCCGGGTCGCCAGCGATCGCGGGGTCATCTTCGGCACCTTCGACACCGATGCAGAGCCACTCGCCGACTACCTCGATGCGCCGGTGCGCGATTTCATCGAGCGCCTGTTCGCCAAGCAGATCGTCGTGCTCGGCCACCGTCGCCAACGTTTTCCCTGCAACTGGAAGCTTTATTACGAGAACTATGGCGACGGCTATCACGCCGGTCTGCTGCATCAGCTGGCGGCCGCGTTCGGCTTCCACCGCGCCACCCAGGACGGCGCGCGCACACCCGACAAGCTTGGCCGCCACGCTGCGTCATACGTCAAGGCCGACAGCGACGACCGTGAGACCGCCGATCAGGGCTACCGGGGCACGCGCCTCGGCCGGCAGATCAGCGATCCGCTCCAGCTCGAAGATTTATCGTTTGTCGGCTAGCGCGATGAGGTCGGCGACGGTCACGTCGTGCGCACCTGTAGCGTGTTTCCCAACGCGCTGTTCGCGCAGGTTGGCAACGTCCTCGAAACCGAGCAGATCCGGCCCAAAAGCGCGACCGAATTCGAACTCTACTGGACCTATTTCGGCTACGCCGACGACAATGACGGGCTTCGTCGCAAGCGCTTCGAGCAGGCCAACATGGTGGGCCCAGCCGGGTACAACAACATGGAGGACGGCGAGGTCGGAATATTGGCTCAGCGGGGTATCCGCCGTCGCGTCGATCATTCGGTGATCGAGATGGGCGGGCGCGGCCCGATCGAATATCACGACGGTCACCACCGCATATCCGAGACCATGGTGCGCGGTTTCTAGCAGCACTACTGCCAGCTGATGGACGTCAAGCCCGCGGCCTGAGCACGCGATGGTCGAACGCGACATCTACGACCGTATCGTTGCCCTCGAATACGACTACGCCGCCTGTCTTGACGACGATCGCCTCGAAGACTGGCCCGACTTTTTCGTCGAGCATTGCCGCTACGACATTACCACCCGCGAGAACGTCGAGGACGGCTATCCCCTGGGCGTTTTCCAGTGCCACAACCGTGCGCAGATGCGCGATCGCGTCAAGATTCTGCGTAACGCGGCTGTCTTTTCGCTGCGCTACTACCGCCGCCTGATCAGCAATGTGCGTATGTTGGGGAGCGCGAGCGGCGCCCACGAGAGCGAGGCGAGCTACGTCGTCTACGCCACCGACGTGGTCGACGGTACCACCGAGATCTTCAGCACCGGCAAGTACCAGAACACGATCGTCGACGCTGATGGAATATTGCACTTCAAGCGCAAGGTCGTGATCGCCGATACCGCGTCGATCCCGAAGAACTTGTCGGTTCCGCTGTGAGGGTTTCGCGCGTGCTCTTAGGCGACCGACATCTCCGCCCGTAATGCGTCGGTCGCCGCCTCGTCGACTGCGAGATCTTCATCGTCGATCGAGCCCGTGAGCACGACGCCGTAAGCATCGCGTGCGCGTTCAACCGTTTCGAAGCCGCGTAACACGTCGCCGAGGACCCGTTCCGGCTCGCGGTCAAACGGATCGCCGTAGCCACCGCCGCCGGCGTTGAGGAACCGCACCCTCTCACCGAACCTGATGTCGAACTGGGTGACTCCCGGCATCTTCTCCGCCTCGCCGCCGGCTCTGATGCGGTAGTGCGAGGAGGCCTGACCGTCGCTACCACCGAGCACACCCTGCGGCGGGTTGATCTGACTGTCGGACGCAATCACCAGCGTGATCGGATCGTGGCGCGGGCTGTAGATGACCTCGGCCGACGGCGAACCGCGGCGGCGGCCGGCGCCGCCGGAGCCGGGGCGCAGGCGCTGGCACTCGACCAGGATCGGGTGCTTGACCTCGACCAGCTCGATGCTCTCGCGATAGATCATCCCCGCGCCTGCGGGAATCCCATACGTCACCCAACCATCGGCGTGCGGGCTGCCCGGGCCGCCATTGACGTTGAGGGCCAGCTGATTGATGAACGGCTTGCCGTCGTGGCGGAAATCGGACCCGGATACCACGGCGCTCATCCCGGTACCGCCGTGCGCAAGGCCATGGCCGTCGCCAAGCGTCGCGAAGGCCGCCTGAATGATGTTGATCAGACGATCGGCGATGTTGGTTGTGGCGAGCGAGCAGGAATAGGGGAATTTCGGTATGCCGACGGCGCAGCCTTCACGCAGCTTGATGCGGATGCGTCGGAACGAACCGGCGTTGCGCGGGATCCCGGGCTCAAGGCCGTTAAGGATGCCGATCAGCGTGTTGTTGCGGACGCAGGCTTCCGACTGGTTGAGCCCGCAGGGCACGTTATCGATATTGTCGCGGAGGTCGACGTCGATGTAGCCGGCCTCGGGGTCGACGTCGATCGTGACGTTGATTGGAATCCCATCGGGCAACAGCGGCGGCATCGGGTCGTGGGTCCCCGAGGCGGTCACATGCGCCTTGATCAGTTTGCCGATCGCCTGGGCGATCCGGCGCTCCGAGTAGTCCAGCCACCCTTCAATGAACGTCTTGATGGTGTCGACGCCGTATTTCGCGCACAGCTCCTTGAGGCGGCGTTCGCCGATGCGCGCCGAACCGACCGTGGCGAGGAAATCGCCATACCACTGGTCGGGGACCCGGATCCGCGTCCGGCACATGCGGATGATGTCGTCGATCATCTCGTAGTTGCGCTGCACCCGCACACAGGGAAAGATCAGCGCGCCCTCCTCGTAAACGTCGCGCGCCGAGGCGTGGTAAGTCGAAGGCACCGAGTTGCCGATATCGGCCTGGTGCGCTTTGGCACAGGTCGTGAACAGGTGCTCGCCGTCCACGAACACCGGGATCAAGACGGTGAGATCGGCGGCGTGGGTGTTACCGAGATAGGGATCGTTGTGCAGGAACGCATCGCCCTCGGTGATATCGTCGTGAATGTCGCACATCGAGCGGGTCTGGATGTCGGACCCAAAGACGTGGACCGGTATGCCGTCGGTCGCCGTCAGCAAGCGATTGTCGGCGGTAACGATGGTGCAGGAGAAATCCCTCGCGCTGGCGATCACCGTCGAGCGGCCGCTGCGCAGCAGCGTGTTGGACATTTCGCGCACGATCGCATCGACGCGGTTGGCGATCACCGACACGGTGACCGGGTCGAGGTCGCGGGTCGGGGCCGGGGTCGGGCTTGCATCGTTCATGTCGCCACCGCGTCCAGCAGATAGTTTCCGGTGCGGCTGCGCGTCGCGGTCATACCGGGATAGACCACCAGCGTGGTGGTCGGCTCTTCGACGATAGCCGGGCCGGCGATCGCCTGGTCCGGCGGCAGATCGCGGCCGGTATAAACCGGCGTCGCTACGGTGCCGCTGCCGAAGAAAGCCTGACGTTCGCGCGCCGCGACGGCTTTACCCGCGGTCGGCGCTGCTTCGCGCAAGGGGTCTGCGGTGTCCAGTGCGATGGCGACGCGGCCTTTCCAGTTCAGGCATTCGAGGTCGGCTTCCGGATCACGCACAGCATAGACGCGCTCGTGGGTCCGGTGGAAGGTTTCGAACAGTGCAGCGACGTCGGCCTCGCCGCGGAAACGATCGACCGGTAGGGGGATTTCCAGTTCCCAAATCTGGAAACGGTAGCGACCCTCGACGAAAAAGCTCTTGGTCGCGCGCGCCGCGGCATCACCGCCCAGCACCGCGGCAAAACGATCGAGCTCGTCGTCGATCGTGGCCAGTGCCGTGTTGACGCCATCGAAATCGAAATCGCTGGACGTTGTCACCCGGCTCGCCGCGTCTTCGTAAACGATGTCGGCGAACTGCATGCCGCAGGCGCTGAGGACGCTGGCGGTTTCTGGAAGAATCAAGCGCACGCATTCGAGCTCGCGAGCAATCGGCATGATGTTGAGGCCCGCCGCGCCGCCGCCGGCCACCAGCACGCTTTCGCGCGGGTCGAATCCCTCGGCCACGGTGATCTCCTGAATCGCCTTTATCATCAGCTCGCCGGCCAGGTTGTTGATCGCCCAGGCCGCGGCCTCGATGGAAATGCCGAGCGGCGACGCGACGCTTGCGAGCGCCGCGTGCGCGGCATCGACATCGAGCACCATGCGTCCACCGAGAAAGAACTCCGGATCGATATATCTCAGCACCGCGGCGGCGTCGGTTACGGTCGGCTTGGTGCCGCCCTTGGCGTAGCAGGCCGGGCCGGGATCGGCACCGGCGCTTTGCGGTCCGATTTGCAGCAATCCGCCCGCGTCGATCCAGGCGATCGAGCCGCCGCCAGCGCCGATGCTGCGCACGTCGACCGCCGAAATGCCCAGGATGTCGCCGCGCCAGCGGCCGCCGATCCAGGTCTCGCGCGTATGCTTGATGTTGCCGTCGCGCACCAGGCTCACGTCAAACGTCGTCCCGCCGGTGTCGCAGACAATAACGTCGTCGCCCATCGCTTCGGCCGTGGCGTAGGCGCGGCCCGCCACCGGTGCCATGGCCGGACCCGAGCGCACGCAGTGGATCGGCCGGTCGGCGAGTTCGCGTACGTTCATGCAACCGCCGATCGCGGTGCTCACCAGCACTTCCCCTCGATAGCCGGCGGCACGGAGATCGTCTTCCATCTCGCGCAAATGCTCGCGCATCGATGGCTTGAGCGAAGCGTCGATCGCCGTCGCGGATGCGCGGCGGTATTCGCGCATCACCGACAGCAGCCGGTGCGACAGTGTGTAGGGCAGGCCGGGCACGATCTCGTCGAGCAGGTCGGCGATCGCCAGCTCATGGTCCGGATTGACGATCGACCACAGCAAGCAGACGGCCACCGCCTCGAAGCCGCGATCCCTGATCCGTTCGATAATCGCCCGCGCTTCGCCGCGCTCGATCGACCGCACCACGCCGCCTTCGGAATCGATTCGCTCCGGCACCTCGAAAGTGTGGTGCTGTGGGATGTACGGATCCGGGTATTCCTGAGTGAAATCGAACCCGTCTTCCTTGCCGCCCTCGCGCAGCACCAAGATGTTGGGGAAGCCCTCGGTTAAAAGCAGCGCGGTCTTGGCGGTACGTCGCTCGACGATCGCGTTGGTTGCGCGGGTGGTACCGTAGATCACCACGTCGGTGGCGGCGAGAAGTTCGGCGAGCTCCAGGCCGAGCTCGCCGGCTGTAATCTCGATCGCGCTGCGCATGCCCGCGAAAACGCGGGCAGGGGTGGTCAATGCCTTGCCGACCGCGAGGTCGCCGCGGCCGTCGGCGATCACCACGTCGGTGAAGGTCCCCCCGGTATCGACGGTTACTCGGTAACCCACCGCACTCCCCCCTGCTGTACCGGGTTAGTATAGGCCGCTCGGCGCCGGCCGCGATCGGGGAAATCGCGAGCATTGGCCTTGCTGAGGAAGGCGCCCGCGCAGGCTACCGGTCGCGGGTCTAGGACGAGCGCATCAACCGCAGATGCGCCGCCATCGGATCGACGCGGGGGCTGCAGAGCCGCTTGGCGGGGATGCGATAAACCCGGTTATCGCCGATGACATAGGTTTCCATGCCTTGCGGGAACAACTCGGCGACGGCGTCGTCCCTCACGTTCAGACCACCGGCGTAGGCGCCAAACGCCGGCAAGATCAGACGACGGCCATCGGTAACGAAGCAGCGCCGGCTGACGGTGCGGCTGCGTGTCCGCACCACTGCCTTGGGATGGTAGTGGCCGGAGATTTCACCGGGCTCGGTCCCTGGATCGGCGATGTGGCGGAAGGTCAGGCCGGCGTGCGTCCATTCCCCGGTGATCAGGCCGCCGAGACTCTTCGGCACATGGGGATCGTGGTTGCCGGTGATCCATACCCAGCGGATGCCCTCGGTCAGTTCCGCCAGTTTCGCGGCGTCGTCACGGTGCAGCCGCGCGAAGGCGTCGCCGTCGTGGAAGCTGTCGCCCAGGCAGACGATACGCTTGGGCGCGAAGGCGCGGATCGCGGCCTGCAAGCACTCGAGCGTGCGCCGCGTGTCGTAGGGCGGCAGCATCGTCCCCTTGGCTTCGTAGGACGATCCCTTCTCGAAATGGAGGTCGGCGACCATCAGCGTGCGGCCGCTGGTCAACATCGCCGCGCCCGAGCAATGCAGAAGCAGAGGCTGGCCGCGGAACAGATATTCGAGGGTCATCGGGCTCAACCTTCTATGCCATCTAGCTCGTGGCCTCGGCAACCAGAATGCGTTCGGTCTCTTCCAGCAAATCGTCGGTGGCGTCGCCGTAAACGGCTTCACGGCCGATCTCGAGCATCGCCGGCACAGCCAGCGGCGACACCCGGTCGAGCCGAACATGGCGGATCCGTCCCTGGATCCGCACCAGAAACGACTGCAGCCGACTGTGATCGATCAGGTTGGTCTGGGTGTCGTGCCGGGTCGCGCGCAGCAGGATGTGGTCCTGCTCGTAGCGCCGGAGCACGTTGTAGATCAGATCGGAATTGACGGTGATCTGGCGTTTGGACTTTTCCTGACCCGGCGAGCGCCGTTCGATCAGGCCGGCGATGATCGCGACGTTGCGGAAGGTCCGCCGCATCAGGCTCGATTCCGCCATCCACTCCTCCAAATCGTCGCCCAGCAGGTCGATGTCCAGCAGCGCCGCGACGTCTTCGACTGGACGCAAGCTCCAGATTGCCACCACGTAGTCGGTGCCAACAAAGCCGAGCGGACCGAGGCCGAAGCGTTCCATGCGCCGCGTCAGCAGCATGCCCAGGGTCTGGTGCGCGTTGCGGCCTTCGAAGGAGTAGACCACGGTGTATTCCTTGGTGCCGCGCGGAAAGCTCTCGACCAGCAGCGTGTCGATTCCGGGGATGTGCGAGCGCTCGTCCTGCAACGCCAGCCAGTCGCGCACGGGCTTGGGAAAGCCGGGCCAGCGGCTGCGATCGTTGAACAATCCGCGCACGCGTTCGGCGAGGTGCGTGCTGATCGGCATGCGCTGGCCCATATAGGCCGGGACCTTCGGCGCATCGCCGCTGGCTTTGCGGCACAGCGCCGCGGTCTCGTACATGCGCTGAAATTCGAGCAATTGGCCGGCGAAAATGAAGGTATCGCCGGGCGTAAGCCCCTCGACGAAGTACTCTTCGACCTCGCCGAGGGTGCGGCGGCCGAGCTTAATCTTGATCATCGGCTCGGCGACAATCGTCCCGACATTCATTCGGTAGCGGCGCGCATGGATCGGCAGAGCCACGACGTATGTGCCGTCCGGGTTGCGGCGCAGGCGTTGGTAGCGGTTCTCGCTCTTCAGCGCGTAGCCGCCGGTGGCGACAAATTCGAGCGCGTCGTCGAAATCCTCGCGGCTGAGGTTGCGGTAGGGCGCCGCGCTGATCACTTCGGCGTAGAGTTGGTCGGGGCGAACGGCCCGCCGCAGGCGACGCCGAGGATGTGCTGACACAGCACGTCGAGCGCGCCGGGCCCGGGCAGCTCGCCATCGAGCGTCATCTCGCCGATCGCGTCGATCGCGGCGCGGCATTCGAGCATCTCGAAGCGGTTGCCCGGCACCAGGATCGCTCGGCTCGGCTGGTCGAGGCTGTGGTTGGCGCGGCCGATGCGCTGCAACATACGGCTCGATCCCTTAGGCGCGCCCATCTGGATCACCAGATCGACGGCGGCCCAATCGATGCCGAGGTCGAGCGACGAGGTCGCCACCACCGCGTCGAGATCGCCACGCGCCATCGCCGCCTCGACCTTGCGGCGCTGTTCACGCTCGAGGCTGCCATGGTGGATGGCGATCGACAGGTTGTCGGTATTGAGCGACCACAGGCCGCGAAACACGAGTTCGGCGGCCGCGCGCGTGTTCACGAACACGATCGTGGTGCCGTGATTGCGGATCGCGTCATAGACGTCGGGCAATGCGTAAAGCGAGATGTGCCCGCGCCAGGGCAGCGGATTGGTGGCGTCGAGAATCGACACCTCCGGATCGGGGCCCGGTTTGCCGCGAACGATCTCGACTTCGTCGTCGCACCTGGTCGGCGCCAAATAGCTGCAGATCTCGTCGTGATGCGCCACCGTCGCCGACAGACCGACGCGACGCGCCTGCGGCGCGAGCGCCGCGACCCGCGACAGTCCCAGAGACAGCAGATCGCCGCGCTTGGTGCCAATCAAGGCATGCAATTCGTCGACGATCACGCAATGCAGCGCTCCGAACATGCGCGACGCCTCGCGATAGGACAGCAGCAGGGCCAGCGATTCCGGCGTCGTCAGCAGGATATCGGGCGGCGAATGGCGCTGCCGTTGGCGCCGGTTCTGCGGCGTGTCGCCGGTGCGGGTTTCGGCGGTGATCGGCAGCTTCAGCTCATCGAGCGGCTGCAGCAGATTGCGCTGGACATCGATCGCGAGCGCCTTGAGCGGCGAGATGTAGAGCGTGTGCAGGCCGCCCGCCGCGGCCCTGTCGCACTCGGCCAACTCGATCAATGACGGCAGGAACCCCGCCATGGTCTTGCCGGCACCGGTCGGCGCGATCAACAGCGCCGAGCGGCGGGCGGCGGCGACGGCCAGCATCTCCAGCTGGTGCGGATGCGGCCGCCAACCGCGCCCAGCGAACCACGCCTGAAACCTTTCAGACAGGAGGTTTTCGTTCGCTTCCGCTTCGCGCAGCACCATCGCCCCCTATACCGTGTTGCGCGCCGGGCCGCGCCGCCCCGCCCCACCATTGTCGCCCCCGAAACATGCACCTATCTTGAAGCAATGACGAGGAGTGCTCCTCCAAACCGACATCCACGCCCGCATCCAAGCTCCTGGATCGAGACTCGGCCGGCCGGCCTCTATTGCCGCCCCGGCGACTTCTATATCGACCCTACAGGCGGTGTGGATCGCGCGATCAGGTTGAGGTCGATGCGGCAAACGCCTGTGTTTCGCGACTTATCCGAAGCGAGACAAAAGATGAAGGGAGCGCTTTGAACGCGGCGCCCCCCTCGCGACGTGCGCCGCGGTTGACTATCGATTAACCGCGAATGATTCCCGGATCTGTGCGTCAAACCATCTCTTATCGTGAAGCTTGTACATATCTATCCGCCAGCTAACGAGATTGGCATCGTTTAGGCGCGAATAGGTACCCGGCCGCATACCGGGAAACGCTGGTATCTTCCCCGCATCCGCAATGATTTTTTGCGCTTCTTCGGAAATCAAGAAGTTGAGCAGCAACCGGCCGGCGTTGGGATGCGGTGCGAATTTGCTCACCCCCAGCGAGAGACCGAGGAAAAGCATGGGATCCGGCGTCGACGCCCACTCGACCGGCGCGCCCTTTTGTTTCAGCGGCTCGGTGAAATCGGGATAGGCGACAAACTGGATTGCGACCTCGCCCGAAGCCAGCGCCTCGCGGACTTGGAAGTAGCGGCCATATTTGCTGATCTGCTTGCCCATCGCATCCATGTACTTCTTCCACTTCTCTTCGCCCCAAAGGCCATGCATGCGCACGACGAAACTGTGGGCGCCGCCACCGCCGGTCTTCGGGTCCTGCATGCCGATCTTGCCCTTCCATTTCGGATCTAGCAGGTCATCCCAGCTCTTCGGAACCTCACTCGGTTTCACAAGATCGGTGTTGTAGGCGAAACTGCCCGTCGTGATTCCGTAATGGTAGAAAAACTTGTGATCCGGCTGCAGCTCCTTCGAATAGATCCGAGCTACAGGTGCATCGTATTCGGCAAGCCACCCCTTCGCGTGAATGCCGCCGAGCCTGCGCTCTGTTGACATCAGCATGTCGAGGCTGTGCCGTTTTGCGGCGGTCTCACTCTCGAAGCGTTGGAGGATCTGCGGTGAATCACCGCGGAAAAAGTCGAAGTCGATACCGGGAAAGCGAGCCTTGAAGGCCTCACCCAGCTTTTGTATGACTTCGACGGATTGATCGCCGTACATGACGACCGCGCCTTCTTTCTTAGCGAGTTCGTAGAGCTGCTTTAGCTCGGCGTCGTAGGGTGCCGCAAACGAACTTGTGAATGAAAACGCGGCCAGCCCAATCGCCAGAACACTAGCGGCGACAAGTCGGGTTATTCGCAAACCGGTACGCCAAAACAGGCTGGCGGCGTTGTCGTAATGAATGGTTAAACCGAGCATGGTTGCTCCCTCCTTGAATCGGTGATGACAGGTAACGCTCCGAACGTTGGTGCGGTGTTGCCGCCGTATCGAATAGGCGCGTCGTCGAATGATCAGAGCGATATAAGAAGGCATCGCCTGCGGCTCCAAATCTCGGATGAGATCGGGAGCCTACCTAAAGTTCGCGGTCACCTAGCGTGTTGATCTTGTGCGTCAACTCCGCCCATATTCTAGCTCTCCAGTTATTCCCGAGAAATAACTATTCCGTCCAAAACCAAACTTTTATTTATGGGATGTTGCCAACTTGTAGAGCGGAGCTGCCTTGCCGAACGTAAAGATAGAGGTGCTGTCGAAGCGATTTCCCGAGGCCCTCGCCGTCGATAATTTGACCCTACACATCGAGGACGGAATCCTGACAACCTTTCTCGGCCCCTCGGGATGCGGCAAGACGACCACGCTGCGCAAGATTGCCGGCCTAGAGATGCCAACGGCGGGATCGATCTCGATAGGCGATCAAGTCGTTGCCGGCGATGGAACCTTTATCGCGAACAACGTCAGATCGGCATGGTCTTTCAATCCTATGCGATTTGGCCGCACATGAACGTGTTCGACAATGTCGCCTACCCGCTCCAAGTCCGGCGCCTGCGCAAGGTAGAGATCCGGGCGCGTGCGATGGAGGCGCTCGAATTGGTTCAGCTGTCGGACCTTGCCGAGCGTTATCCGTCCCAGCTATCGGGCGGGCAGCAACAGCGTGTTGCAGTTGCCCGGGCGATCGTGTTCGAGCCCCAATTGCTCTTGTTCGATGAACCCCGTCCAACCTGGACGCCAAACTCCGCGAGCAGATGCGCTTGGAGCTTCGCGAGCTGCAACAACGCCTGGGGGTAACAACGCTTTATGTCACCCACGACCAACAGGAAGCGCTGGCAATCAGCGATGTCGTCGCCGTGATGGAGTTCGGCAAGTTGGTGCAAGTTGGCAGGCCGCAAGAAATATGCGAACAGCCAATCAATAAATTCGTTGCCGACTTCGTCGGGTGGACCAACTTCCTGCCGGTGACCGTCACCCGCGGCGGCGTCGACCTCCATGGTGTGCGGCTAGCCTGCTCGGTACCGGACGGGCTATCGCCCGACACGGCAGTCGAATTGTCGATCAGGCCGGTCGATATCCGCGTCGCCGACCACGGCGACCCGGATGACAACGTTCTCGTGGGAGACCTTCGCGGCACGATCTACATGGGCAAGCACCTAATTTGCGACGTCGGCATCGGCAGTACCTTGCTCCAGGCCTACGCCAACCCGGACCAGAATCTGACACTGGGCGATCAAATAGAGGTGCACTTTCGTCCGGACGCAGCTCGCCTGCTCGCGGTCTGACATGGCGACACTCCTCGATTCTCCCTCACCCGGCAGCGGATGGCGGATTGGACGGGTGCGCGTCGACGCGAGCACCGTCACGTTGACGATAATGGTCGTGATCGTCGCCTTCCTCGCACTGTATCCGGTGGGATGGCTACTCTATGGCAGTGTGAAGTCGGCACCGCCCCTCGAGGTGGGGCGGCTTACCATCCAAAACTATCTCTACGCGTTCAGCGATCCGGTACTCGGCGTAACGCTTTGGAACACGGTCGTGTTTTCGGTTGGTCAGATGGTCGTATCGGTGGCTATTGGTACCGGTCTCGGCTGGATCATCGCCCGCACCAATACACCCGGAAGGCGCGTTTTCGAACTGTTGGCGCTGATCGTGTTCCTGATTCCCGGCATCCTTGCGGTGCTCGCCTACACCATGCTGCTGAGTCCGTCGAAGGGACTAATCAACCAACTCCTCATGTGGATGTTCGACCTCGAGACCTCGCCTTTCAACATCTACACCATGGGCGGCATGATCTTGGTCCAGGGTGTGTATTTGGCCCCGTTTACCTACCTGATGATTACACCCGCCTTCGTTTCGATCGACTCTGGTCTCGAGGAATCTGCGCGGATGTCGGGTTCGGGCATCTTCCAGACCTTCCGCAGGATCACGCTCCCCCTGACACGCCCAGCGATTCTATCGACCGCGCTTTTCATGTTCATCGTTGGTCTTGAGTCCTTCGAGATCCCGCAAATGCTCGGTCAGCAGGAAGGGATCTACACGTACATCACCCTGATCTACAACAATATCGGTGTCGAATATCCGCCCGACTACGGCGTCGCGACTGCGCTCTCGACCACACTTTTGGCGGCCGCAGTCATACTCGTTTACTTCTACCGTCGCTCAGTGCGTCAGGCTTCGCGCTACCAGACCATCAAGGGGAAGGGCTATCGGGTCGGCGCTCAGGACATCGGCGGCTGGCGTTGGCTAACGTTCGCCATATGCTGCTTTTACTTCTTCATAACGGTTGGCTTGCCGCTAGTCATCATCACGCTCGGATCGTTCTTGAGCTTCTTTGGCAAGTTCGATCTCGACATATTCAAGCGCATGACGCTCGAGAACTATCCGCGAGTACTCAAACATCCAGCACTGGTAGAGGGCTTCACCAACAGCATCCTGCTCGCGGTTTTTGCCGGCGCCATCTGCGTGCTTCTCGCCGCCGTCGTCGGCTACGTGACCATGCGGACCAAGGTCCGCGGACGTGGGCTGCTTGACGCGATAACAATGTTGCCCCTCGCATTTCCGGCGACCGTGCTTGGCGTTGCGCTGTTATGGGCGTGGGTTGTCGTGCCGTTGCCTATCTATGGGACCATCCTGATCCTCGCAGTGGCGTACATCACCCGCTATGTGCCGATCGGGCTTCGTACCGTATCGGGTGGGATAATTCAGATCAGCGAAGAGCTGGAGGACTCCTCGAAAATGTCGGGCGCAAGCTGGCTCTACACGTTTCGACGCGTCATCCTGCCGCTGATGAGACCCACGCTTGCCGCGGCATGGTTGATCATGTTCATGCTTTTCCTGCGCGAGCTCGCGATGTCGATAATTCTTGCAGGCACCGGAAATCCTGTGGCGACAGTGATCATGTTCGACTACTACCAGTCGGGTGAGTTGCCGCCCATGGCCGCGGCTTCGGTGCTGATGATCGCGATCATGATTCTTATGGTGTGGGTCGCGCGTAAGCTGTTCAAAATCAGCTACACCGACGTCCGGCTCGGTTGAAACCGCGCAGCCAATTCGCGGGTTAAACAGCGGGCGCTGCGGGTATCGAAGACGTCGTAGCGGGCGCCGGTGTACGAACACAACCCGGCCCAGCGCCAGCACATCACCAAACGCCCTTCGGAATACGTCAAACAGCTCTACGTCGACACTTGCGTGTTCGGTGCCGAGCACCTAGCCTTCCTGGTTAGTTTCATGGGACCGGAGTACGTAGCGTTCGGCACCGACTATCCGTTCGAGATTGCCGACTTATGAGGGCGAGTGTGCAGCACCATGGCGTGCCGTCCTCAACCGAGCGACGCGCGGGCGGATCAACGGCCGCAACATCATGGCGATTCTTGAACGAGCCGGCGCCTAGCCAGCTATCCCGCGTTTAAGGTCAAGCACGATGCCCTGGTATTCCGGAGCACAACTCGAGCAGCTCAAGCTCGCCGAGGGCGAGACGTTTTTCGGTGAAGCGACGCTGGCTATGGCCAAGGCTCTGTTTCAATCGGGCATTGCCTATGTCGGCGGCTACCAGGGATCACCCGCCGCCAACTTGCTCGATACGATGGCCGCCGCCGAGGGCGTGCGCGAAGAACTCGGCGTGCAGTTCGTCGCTCACCCCAACGAAGCCTCCGCCGCGGCGATGCTCGGCGCGTCGATCAACTTCCCCCTGCGCGGTGCGGCGATCTACAAGGCCACTGCCGGCAGCGCCGTGGCGACCGATGCCCTCGCCAATCTGGCATCGACCGGCGTGACCGGTGGCGTGGTGATTCTGATCGGCGGCGACTACGGCGAAAAAGGCAATACCGCCCAGGAACGAACCATCGCCGCGGCGATGAAATCGACAATGTGGCTGTGCGAACCGCGCCCCGAGATCGCCAATATGGTTCGCATCATCGAGCACAGCTTCAACCTGTCGGAAGTCAGCCACGCCCCGGTGATGGTCGAGTTTCCCCTGCGAGCTTCGCATCTCACCGGAGAGTTCACAGCCAAGGACAATCGCAAGCCCCTTATTCCGTACCATGACTTCGACGACGCCAAGTCGAATTACGATCGCTTGGTATTGCCGCCATCGAACTACCTGCACGAACGCCAAAAAGTCGAGGAACGGCTGCCAGCTGCCCAGGCCTTCATTCGCGAACATGCCTTGAATGAGCATTTCCCGGGCAGCGTCGATGACGTCGGCATCATCACCGTCGGAGGTCTCTACAACACGGTCGCGGCAGGCCTGCGCGACCTAGCGCTCGCCGATATGTTTGGCGATGCGCGCATACCTATCCTCGCCCTCAACGTCACCTACCCGTTGGTCACCGACGAGATCGAGGATTTCTGTCGCAGCAAGTGCTCGGTTTTGATCGTCGAAGAAAGCCACCCGGCTTATCTCGAGCAAGCGATCGAATCAATTCTCCGCAAAGCCGGGATCACAACCGAAGTCGTTGGTAAAGCCGCCCTGCCCGCCTACGGCCAGTATACCGAAGCTGCCGTCCTGGATGGCCTTGCCAAATTTATCGAAGGGTCGGTGCCCGACGGAATTGATGGCGCCAAAGTTGCGGCGCGCCACGTCGAGCTTACGAAACCTGATGGCAAATCAGTTTCTTGGAATCAGCCCTTACCAGTGCGCGATTCAACATTCTGCACGGGATGCCCGGAGCGGCCGGTGTTCAGCGCACTCAAAATTGCCAAGCGCGAGTTCGGGCCGATCCATGTCTCGTCGGACATCGGCTGCCACACGTTCTCGGTGTTTCCGCCTTTTGGCATGGGCAATACCATCCTCGGCTATGGCATGGGTCTGGCAAGTTCGGCGGCGGTTGGCGGGACGTTCGGCAAGCGTACGATCAGCACCATGGGCGACGGCGGTTTTTGGCACAATGGGCTACTGACCGGCGTCGCCAGCGCGGTCCACAACGACCACGACGGCGTGCTCTTGGTATTCGACAATGGCTACACCGCGTCGACCGGTGGTCAATTTCTACCCTCGACAGCATCCGTAACTCCGCACAAGCGGGGTCAGATGAGTATCGAAGCGGCGGCTCGCGCGCTCGGCGCGCCGTGGGTTAAGACCGTGCGATCTTATAGCGTCGCCAACGTGATCAAGTTGCTCCGCGAAGCGATGACGACGCCGGTACAGGGCCTCAAGGTGATCGTCGCGCGCGGCGAATGTCAGCTCCAGAAACAACAGCGAACCTACGCTGAGAACCAATCGCAAATTGCTGCCGGCGCGCGAGCGATCCGCACCCGCTTTGGCATCGATGATGAAATTTGCACCGGCGATCACAGCTGCATCCGGCTTTCGGGCTGCCCCTCGCTAACGATCAAAGCCAATCCCGATCCGCTCAAGCTCGACCCGGTCGCGCACGTAAATAATGGCTGCGTCGGTTGCGGACTATGCGGGGAGGTTGCTCACGCGGCGGTGCTGTGCCCCTCGTTCTACCGCGCCGAGATCGTCTACAACCCCAATACGCTGGATCGCTTACTCGATCGGGTAAACGGCGCCATCATCGGTCTGTCGCGATGGCGCGGCCTGGGCGCGACTTCGTGATGACTCTGCCCGACCGTCCCTACACGATTCTATTGTGCGCCATGGGGGGCGAGGGCGGCGCCGGTATTGAACCCATGGCGGCCAAGGGCGCCCGTATTTTGTGCGAGTGGATTGTGCGCGCGGCCCATGCCGCCGGCTATCCGGTCCAGAGCACGCTGACGCCAGGAACCGGACAGCGCACAGGCCTCAACAGTCTCTACATCGAGATCTATCCGGTAACGACGGCGAACCTGGAAGGCCGCAGGCCGGTTTTCCGGCTCGCGCCCCGACCTGGTGATGTGGATCTCTTGGTGGCTTATGAACTGTTGGAAGCTGGCCGTGCGATGACGCAGGGTTTGGTTTCATCGGACCGTACTACACTGATTGCATCGACCCATCGCTTCTATACGTTTGCCGAGAAAGGACCGGCAACGGATGGACGCGTCGACTCGGGCGCAATCATCGAAGCCGCGAAAGCGAGCGCGAAAGCTGCCGTGCTGCTCGATATGGCCGAAATCGGCGCAACCACCGGAGGGTCGGTAAATGCGGTTGCAGCCGGAGCCCTCACAGCGCTCGCGTCGTTCCCGGTCGACGCGACGCACGTCGAAAAAGCGGTGAGCGAGATCGGTGACGGTATTAATTCGGGGCTCGCAAACCTCGATGCGTATGCCGCGGGGCAAGAAGCCGGCAAAGCATCTAACGGTGAACTGCCCCGGCCGCCAACCAAACGACGCCGAACCCCACTCGCTGCTTTGCGGAAACGCATCGCCGATGACTATCCTGAAATTCTCCAGCAAATCGTTCACCAGGCGACAGCACGCATCGCCGATTTCCAGAACGTTTCCTACGCGAGGGTCTTTCTCGATCGTCTGGGGCGGATCCGTGCCCTGGACGACGGTGGGTCGGCGGCTGACTACGCGCTCACCCGCGAGACCGCTCGTTATCTTGCTTTGTGGATGAGTTACGACGATGTCATTCGCGTTGCCGACCTAAAGACACGACCCGATCGCATGGCGCGGATCCGTCTGGAGGTCGGCGCAGATCCGGATCAACCGTTGCGGCTCACGGAGTTTTTTAAACCTGGACTCGACGAGTGGACCGCGATCCTGCCGGTGCCGCTAGGACGCGTGCTGCGAAGGTTCGCCACGCAGTTTAGCCTGAGACAACGCCTCAACGTTGGACTCCGCATTCGCTCGTCCGCGATTTGGGGATTTCTGCTGTTGCGCCTGATCGCCAGTCTGCGGTTTCTCCGACCGTTGAGTTTGGGGCTCGCCGAGGAGACCGCCTACATCGATCGATGGCTCGCGGCCATACGACAGGCAGCGGCTCGAGACTATCGGCTCGCGGTCGAGATCGCCGAGTGCGGGCGCCTGATCAAGGGTTACGGCGAAACTCGCGCGCGCAGCTATAATAATTTTGCGCGTGTCTTCGCGAAGCTGATAGACCCCGCCCTGGACGGGCGGCTTCATCACGACATCGCCGGTCCGGCTTTAGGTCGCGCACGTGCCGCCGCCTTTGCCGACCCCGAGGATGACACATTCGAACGCCGGTTGGACGAAATCACCGCCGCGACAAACGGCGATCTTACCGCCGCCGAAACCGGAACGCCGATTCGCTAATCCCGTACTGTTGACGAAGCGCCGCGGTGAGCCCCGATAGTTGCAATGATGACGTCTTCAGGGTGGTCAACTTGGGGGCAGCACCGGAAGCGCCGCCACGAGCGAGGCGCCAAGGGTCGTCCGGGGTCGTGGACCGGCGCAGAGTTGCGGGATGAGGCGCCAAGAAACCTGGGAGATCCTGCTCTTGCCCGTTGGCAAGGTCGCTGGAAGAGGGACGGCCAGCGTGAACAACATAGATTCCGGCCCGCTGTCCGGCCTGCAAGGCAGGCGGGAGCGCCCGGCGGACACGAAAGGGCAGGCATCCGCGGAGTCCGCTGGCGAAGCAACAAGCTGAAGGACGTGCGGAGCAGGAAGTCGTCGCGCCTTGATAGTATCGTTAAAGGTGCTATTCGGCGCCGAACTTTGACCCCTCAGACTCTAACGATGTCAATAGGTTAGCGCGCCTATCGACGCCGAATAACACCCTAGCAGCCTGTCGGACTGAGGTCCGGGAGATGAGCGCGGTATCCGCTGCTGCTATTGCCCAATATCACCCAAAGTAGATGGTACGGGGCAGGCGACGAGGCTGTGGCAGGATTCGGACGCCGTACCCCTTCAGTTCCCCGTCCCTGACATCGCGGACGGTATTGCGGCACCGGAGGGCTCCACCCGGCGCTGGGTGAGGCGCATTGCTGGCATGATGGCGTTTCTCCGATCTGTCACATTGGGGTGCGAAATCGCGTTGATTTTCGCGCCCAGTGGCACAAGAAACGGACAATTATCCCCATCATATCAAATACTTAGCACCGAAAGTACCTTCTCCTCGTGTGGATAGTGGTCTCTGTGTTCGTTATTACCCGAGTTTAGCGCGTCGGGGGACGGCTATTTGGCGCGCGTGCACAGATCTGCGATGACCCCGGCATAGATCTTGGTCGCGGTCGTCAAATCGTTGACGCTGCCGCGTTCGTCGGGACGGCTCAGATACCTGCCGGTGGGCCCGTAGACGATCCCGGGGATACCGGCGCGCGACATCCACGACGCGTCGGACGCGGCATACTTCAATAACTCGGATTCCTTCGGCATCCGGCCGGTGACCAATTCGTGGGTGGCCGCCACCGACTTGACGATTTCGCTGTCCGGCGGGTCGTCATAGACGTGCGGAAACATGTCGGCGGCGAGCTCGATCTCGTAGTTGAAATCGGGATCGTCGGCCTTGATACCGTCGAGGAGGTGGTGCAGGTCGGCCTCGACGCTGTCGCGCGTCATTCCCGGGATCAGCCGGAGGTCGACCGTCAGCGTCGCCACGTCCGGCATCAGCGCCGGCCGCGAGCGATCGTAATTGCGCGAGATGCCGCCGCGAATCGAGCCGAGATTGAGCTGCGGCAGGCCGGAGAAGCGGTCGTTGGGTTCGAAGGTGAGCCAACCGCCGGCATCGCGTGACGGTAGCGGGCGGTGACTCTGGCCGAGCGCCGCGATCACTGCAGCGACCTTCTCGACCGCGTTGACGCCCTTGCGGCCAGGCACGTCGGCGGTGGCGTAGTGCTTCATGGCGCCGAGCACGTGGATGTCGAACAGCAACAGGGCGGAATGGTTGGTTGCGATCTCGAGCTCGGTGGGCTCGCCGAGTACGAAATAGTCGGCCGTTATTCCGGATTCGAGCGCGTATTTGGTGCCGGTGCCGCCGCGCAGCTCACCGCAAACGTGGGTGATGACCACGTCGCCCAAGAGTTCGATGCCGGCCTTCCTGACCGCGTCGACCGCGGCGACGTAGCAGGCATCCGCCGCCTTCATATGTACGAAGCCGTAGAGCCAACCATCCTCGATCACGCCGCCGAAGGGATCCTTGGTCCAGCCTTCGCAAACCGGGTTGTGGTCGATATGGCCGTTGAACATCAATGACACGCCTCCGCCCGTGCCGGGCAGCCGGCCAATGGCGTTCCAGCTGTCGGGCATGTAGTGATCGCCGGGCACCTTCTGGAGCTCGGCCGCCATGCCGACATCGTTCATGCTCTCGGCGAAGAGCTCGGCGACCGCCTTCTCTTCGCCCGACATGCTGGGAGTCATGAGCGCGCGCCTGGAAAGATCGACGACGAGTGATTCGTCGACCTGCGCGATCGCCGCCGCGCGTGAGTCCGCCATCGGCTCCTCCTGATGGATTGTCGTGCTTACCGGAAACTTTAGGGAGCCGGCCCATGAGGGGTCAACTCGGCCGCGTTATCTGCGGGGTCGCGATGCGGTAATAATGAGCAGATTCGCTCAACGTGGGAAGACCTGATGGCCGATCTCATCATCAAGAACGGGTATGTGCTGACGATGGACCCCGAACGGCGGATCCTCAGCGACGGCGCCGTGGCGATCGCGGGCAGCCGCATCATCGCGGTGGGGCGGACCGATGCAATACTTGGTGCGCACCGGGCCGACGAAGTGATCGACGCCACCGACAAGATCGTCTTGCCGGGGATCATCGACGGCCACAACCACCCGTTTTCCTACCTGTTCGGCGGCGCCGGCGACGATATGAGCATCTTCGATGTCCTGTACGAGCGCTTCTACCCCTACGAGGTGCATATCAGCGAGGAGGAAGCTTATTGGGGCTGCCTCGCCAACTATTCGACGATGATCAAGAACGGCACCACCTGCTTCAACGATCCCGGCGGCTACCATGTCGACGCGTTGGCCCAGGCCGCTGTCGACAGCGGCATTCGCGGCATCGTCAACCGCTCGACTCGCGACATCGCTCCGCAGGGTAAACCGGTGCCGAAGGAGCTGTTTGATTCGCTCGAGGACAATCTCAGTGAGGGTGAAAAGGTGGTGAAGAAATGGCACGGTGCGGCGGATGACCGCATCCGCGCCTGGTTCAGCCTGCGCTACGTGTTCAACATTAGTGACGAGCTGGCCAACGGCATCGGCGAGCTTGCCCGTCAACACGGCGTCGGCGTCCACGCCCACGCCGCCGCGGTCAGGGGCGAGAACGAGCTGGTGCAGGAGATCTTCGGCAAGCGTTCGCTGGAGCGCTACTACGATCTCGGACTGTTCGGCCCCAACCTCTATCTCGTGCATATGGGCTACCCCAACGAGCGCGAGGTCGGATGGCTCAAAGAGCACGACGTCAAGGTCGCGCATTGTCCAACGGCGGCGATGACCGGCGCCTGGGGCGTGATCGTCAACAAGATGATCCCCTATATGATCGACCAGGGGATCGCGGTTTCAATCGGCACCGACACCAACGGCGCCGCCGGAATGATCGACATGTTCCGGGTGATCTACACTTTCGCCGGTATCCATCGCGACATGCACGACGACCCGACCCTGATCGGTTCGCACAAGGCGCTCGAGCACGCCACCATCGTCGGCGCCCGCGCCTGTCTGTGGGACGACCAGATCGGCTCGCTCGAGGTCGGCAAGAAAGCCGACTTGATCCTGGTCGATTGGAACGAACTCGAATGGCTGTGTCCGGCGCGCGATCGGGTCCGTACCCTGGTCTACGGCACCAACGGCAACTACGTCGACACCGTGGTAATCGACGGCCGCGTGGTGATGAGGGGCCGCGAGCTGATGCTGGTCGACGAGGAGGAACTCAAACGTAAGGTGCTGCCGGTCGGCCGCGATTGGCCCAAGCGGGCCGGTTTCGAGGTTGCGCCCGACTGGCCCGTGGTCGTTTAAACGACCGGTCATCCGTAGACAACACTTATGTTGATATCAACAGAAGTGTTGTCTATATTCTTATTGGAATGAACTCAAGCGAACTTCGGCGCTGGCTCAAGAAACAAGGTTGCACCTTCCACACGCACAAGGGTGGAAGTGGTCACGTTACCGTCCGACGCGGCAGCCGCACGTCACAATTGCCGACCTACGGCGCAAGTAAGGAACTCGGCCCGAAACTCGTCGCGAAGATCAAGAAAGACTTGGAGCTAAAATGATGCTGTCCTATTCGATCAAACTTGAACTCGATGACAACGGCACTGTCTTGGCGACCTCGCCTGACTTCCCGGAGCTGACGACCTTTGGAGATGATCACGACGAAGCCCTCGCCCGCGCCCGCGATGCGCTCGAAGAAGCGATCGCGGCACGCATACACGCTCGACAAGAGATTCCCGCTCCCAGCCGAGGCAAGCTCCGCGCCGAATTGCCGAGCCTCACTGCCGTGAAGGTGATCCTCTACCAGTCGATGCGTGAACAAGGCATCGGCAAGGCCGAGCTGGCCCGTCGACTGGGCTGGCATCTTCCCCAAGTCGACCGCGTGCTGGATATTCAGCACAACTCGCGACTTGACCAGATGGACGCCGCTTTGGCCGCAACCAGCCGGTGTTTGCATGTAGACGTGAGGAATCGTACTTGAAGAAACCGCTGCGTACGCTGCGAGACACCAAGCCGCACCGACCGCGACACCGAGCCCGAACGGGGCAAGGAGCCGCCGTTGCGGCTGGTGCGGACCGACGCAGAGAAGGACTGCAGAAGCGATGCCGTGGCTGTCGCGGGGCGCTCGGAGCGGCCTGCGTTGGTTCCGCGGGCGGGCTACTTGAAGCCGCAGGCCTCTGCGGACGTCATGAGGGTGACCCAGCGGCCGTCACGCTCGCCGAAGCAGCCATTTGTCCAGTTCCCCTGATCCACGTCGCCGTCGGTTTGGGTATAGGTTCCCCAGCCGTGCGGCTTGCCATCGCGATACTCGCCCTCATAGCGGTTGCCACTGGGGAAGGTGTGGGTCCCTCGGCCGTGCCGCTTGCCGTCGCGCCACTCGCCCTCGTAGCGGTTGCCGTTGGTATAGGTCTCAGTTCCGTGGCCGTGCACCTTGCCGGCCTGCATGGTGCCTTGGTAAACGCTTTCACCACCGCTGAAGCGCCAGACGAAACGCCCCTCGCCCGAGGCCTTGCCGTCGACACAGGCGCCCGACCAGGTGACCGTCTCGCCGGGTCCCGGGTACGGATTATGCAATTGGCAAGGCTGGTTTTCGGCAATGATCCAGTTCGGTCCGAACGGTTCCAGCGGCACCGGCTCGCCGTCGCGGAACTCGCCCTCATAGCGCACGCCGTTCTTGACGTGGACGCCATGGCCGTGCGGGAGGCCGTTGCGCCACGCGCCTTCGTAGCGCGTGCCCCGGCCGTCATCCGCGGTTCCCTGGTCATGCGGCCTGCCGGCGAGCGCCGCGCCCTCGTAGAAAGCGCTGCCGTCGCCCTCTGCCCGGCCCGTTCCCGACGCCTTGCCGTCGGCACACGGTCCTGACCAAGCGAGCATATCGCCCGCATACTCCAATATGCAGGGTTGCGCTTCGGCCTCCTTCAAGAGCGACGCGTAGATGAACGCATCCCCGCCACCCTCCAGCACGTCGACGCGCAGCCAGTTGCGGCCACGCACCTTGCCGGTCACTTGGACTCCGGTGCCGGCGTCGAGCGTGCCCACGACCTCGTAATCGGTGCCCGGCCCGGCCCGCACATTCGCCCGCTTGGCGACTTCCATCTTCCGGTCCGCCGGATCGACCGTGTAGTCGTCCTCCGGCTGCTGCTCCCGCCCTGCGGCCTCATCGGCCTTCGGCTCGCCGCCGACCTCGCATTTCAGTCCCTCATGCCGGAAATGCGCGACGCAGGTCTGCGCCAATTCCTCAAAGATCGGCAGGCAGGCGGCGTATTTCCTCTGCTCGGTGTTGGTCATGAAGGTCGTGTTATCCCGGCAGGCGGCGATCTTGCGCTGGATGGTCTCCAGGCACTGCTCCCGCTGCGCCGGCAGGTCGGTGTAGAACACCCCGTCGACGTCACCGAACTTGGGCTTCAGCCTTTTGCCGTCCGACGTCTCGCAGACGAACGGAAACCCTTCGATGTCGGCCGTCGCCGCCTCTGCGGCCGACCACCCCATCATCACGGCAGCCGCCGTGATCAATGCTGCGAGACCTCTCATGCCGTCCCTCCCGGTGTCTCCCGAATTATCTGTCCAGGTTGCCGAATAGGCTAGGGTGTGTCCACACTAACGCAGTACATCGACGATGAGTGCGAAGAGGATGAATCCGACGAAGACCCCGTCGAGTTTCTCGAAACGCGAGAAGATGCGGCGGAATCCCTTCAGTCGACGAAACAACCGCTCGATTTCGTTGCGGCGCTTGTATAGCTCTCGGTTGTACTGCCATGGGTGGAGCCGCGTTCGCAATGGCGGCACCACGGGTTCATACCCCCAGCGCCAAGGCCAACTGGCGGGTCTCGTCGCCTTCGTAGGCGCGGTCCATGATCAGCGAGGGATTTTGGTGTTGCTGACCAAGGCGTTTCAGCAGCTTACGCCCTTCCGGCGCGTCGTGGGCTTGGCCCGGCGAGAGCGAGAACGTTATCGCCGTTCGAGCATCCGCGGCAACCATATGAATCTCTGTGGTCCACCCGCCGCGGGAGCGTCCGATGGATTGGGGACCGTTTTTTTTAACGCTCCCGTCCCGTCGGGATGCACCTTCACAATGGTGCTGTCCATCGACACGGCCTCAAGTCGGATACGCACAACCTGCTCTCGCTGCAAATGCTCGAATACCCGGTCGAGCACGCCGTTCTTCGACCAGCGATTCATTCGCGTGTAGATGGTGTGCCAGTTGCCAAACCGCGCCGGTAACCCTCGCCACTTGCAGCCATGTTCGGCGACATACAGGATGGCGTTGAGTACCTGCAGATTGGAAAGGCTGACGTTGCCACGTTGGACCGGGAGATGGGGCGCAATGCGTTCGTATTGAGCTTCGCTGAGTTCCATCCACAGACAATACCACGAACATCACCATTAGTGCTAACACGCCCTAGCTCCCGCGCATGACCGAACCGCGCGACCTGTCGCTGGCCGGGGCGGCCCGGGCCATCGCCGACGGACGCCTGAAGCCGTCGCAGCTGGTCGATAGCGTGCTCGACCGCGTGGCCGCTCGTGAGTCGGAGATCCGGGCCTGGACCTACATCGATCCGGATCGCATGCGCGATGCGGGCCGATCCCACGACAAGGCTCCAGCCCGTGGTCCGCTGCATGGGATTCCCGTCGGCATAAAGGACCTGATCGATACCGCCGACATGCCGACGACCTACGGTAGCGACATCTATCGCGATCATCGGCCCGAACGTGATGCCGCCTGCGTCGCCCGACTGCGCGAGGCCGGTGCCCTGATCATGGGCAAGACCGTCACGACGGAGTTCGCCTACAGCCGTCCGGTCACGACGCGCAACCCTCGCAACCCCGCATTTGCGCCGGGCGGCTCCTCGGGCGGCTCGGCCGCGGCGGTCGCGGACCACATGGTGCCGGCCGCACTCGGCACCCAGACCGGCGGCTCGATCATCGGACCCGCCGCCTATTGCGGCGTGATCGGCTACAAGCCGCCGCGCGGCGAAATTCCGACCGCGGGCCTCAAATTCGTGGCTCCGTCGATCGACACCATCGGCTTCCTGTGCCGCTCGCTCGACGATATCCCACCGTTGATGGCGGGGTTGGCGCGCCGACGTCTCCACACGCCGGAGACCGCGACGCCAAGCATCGCCATCTGCCGCACGCCGTTCTACGAGCACGCCACGGCGCCGGTCCGAGAACTCCTCGAGGTCACCGCGGCGCGGGTCGGTAAAGCCGGCGTCGCTTGCCGCGATGGCGAACTGCCACCGGAATTCGCCGAACTCGACGCGGCGTCACAGCCGATCATCAATTCGGAATGCCTGGTCGCGCTCGGCCCCGAGGCCGCCAGGCACCGGCACGAGATCGGCGAAGAAATGCGCGAGCTGCTGGAGAAGGCGCGCGAGATCCCGGCAGAGGGGGTCGCCCGGGCCTGGCGCACCGTCAATTGCTGCCGCATGACGTTCGCAAGCCTTTTCGCACCGGGCGAAGTGCTGCTGACGCCGAGCGTGCCGGATGAGCCGAGCCGCGATCTCGCCGATCTCGGCGACGGTATCTTCAGCCGCATCTGGATGATGCTCGATGCGCCATGCCTGCACCTGCCGCTGACGACGGGGCCGAACGGGATGCCGATCGGGCTGCAGCTGGTCTCTCCCGACCGCGACGAAGACGCGCTGCTGGGAACTGCGCGCTGGCTGGCGCGGACTCTCGAACTACCCCTCATTGATTGAGCTGACGCTATGGGCTAAGGCGACACCCGCTCCGCGTTGAGATCGAGCTCGATCCCGGCTTTGTGCAACGACCTGCTGATCGCGATGACGCCGGCGCTGGGGTCGGGGCGACTGCGCGGCATGGCCCTGTTTGGCGGCTGGTCTAAGCGCGCCACGGAGGATGGAATTGCCGTCCTCCTCCCGTAGGCGCTACGCTTCGTTTTCGGCCGACGGATTTACGGATCGATGAGCGACAAGTCAGCCTTCGACAGCAGTTTCGGTAGCACGCTACCAACGATGCCGGCGCTACGGCCGCCGCTGCTCGGCACCCGGCACATGGTGGTCGCAGGTCACTATCTCGCCGCCCATGCCGGCTTTGTGATTCTCGAGGCCGGCGGCAATGCGATCGATGCGGGCGTAGCGGCGGGGATCGCGCTTGGCGTCGTGCACAGCGATCTGGTCAACGTCGCGGGGGTGGCACCGATCATCATCTATCTCGCCGAAACCGATGAGGTGCGAACCATCAGCGGGCTCGGCACCTGGCCGCGCGCAATCCGTGCCGATCAGTTCGCCGAGACCGACGAGATCCCGCTCGGCGTACTGCGTACCGTGGTGCCGGCGGCTCCGGATGCCTGGATCACCGCGCTGGAGCGGTTCGGCACAATGTCGTTCGGCGAGGTGGCCGATGCGGCGATTCGCTTGGCTGCCGACGGGTTCGTGATGTACCCGCTGATGGCGGAGATCATCGCCGCCAACGAAGACAGCTACCGCCGCTGGCCCGAGAACGCGCGCATCTACCTCCCGAACGGCCGTCCACCGCGCGCGGGTGAACTGTTCGTGCAGGCCGACCTCGGTCGCACCCTGCAGTACATGGCTGACGAGGAGAAAGCCGCCGCGAATGCCGGACGCGAGGCCGGGCTCGCTGCGGCCCGGGCCGCCTTCTACCGCGGCGATATCGCGGCCATGATCGTGCGCCATCAAAATGAAAACGGCGGCCTGCTCGATGCCGAGGATCTGGCTTCGTTCCGGGTTGGGGTCGAACCGCCGGTGTCGATCGACTTTAAAGGCACGACCGTCTATGCCTGCGGGCCGTGGTGCCAGGGCCCGGCGTTGCTACAGGCGCTCAAAATGCTGGACGGCATCGATCTTGCCGGCCTCGGTCACAACTCGCCGGGCTACGTCCACACGGTCATCGAGGCACTCAAACTCGCCTTCGCGGATCGCCACCACCACTATGGCGACCCGCGCTGCGTCGACGTCCCGATCGACGAGCTGCTATCGGCCGAATATGCCGACATGCGCCGCCAGCTGATCCGCGACGATACGGCATGGCCCGAGCTGCCGCCGGCCGGCGATCCCCGCGGCGGCCGGACAACGCTCGCTGAAGCCGGCGTCGGCGCCACGCCGAGCGCTGCCGCCGTCGCCGCGTCGCTGGATACCTCCTATGCCTGCGCCGTCGATCGGCACGGAAACATTTTCTCAGCAACGCCCAGCGACGTGTCGTCGAGCGCGCCGGTGGTGCCCGGCACGGGCCTGGTGCCGTCGACCCGCGGTTCACAATCATGGGCCGATCCCAGCCATCCCTCGGGGGTTGCGCCCGGCAAACGCCCCCGCCTGACGCCGAATCCGGGCCTGGCGATTCGTCGCGATGCGTTCGCGATGGCGTTCGGCACGCCCGGCGGCGACATTCAGATCCAGGCGATGGCCCAAGCCTTCCTCAACGTCGTGGTGTTCGGCATGAACCCGCAGGCCGCCGTCGAAGCCCCGCGTTTCGCCACCTACTCGTTCCCGGATTCGTTCGCGCCGCACACCTACCACCCGGGCCGGATGAACCTCGAGAGCCGAATCGATAGCGCCGTCGCCGAGCGGCTGTCCGCGCTCGGTCACAAGGTCGAGTATTGGCCGGAATGGACCTGGCGCGCCGGCGCCGTGTGCTTGATCCACGGCGACCTCACGCAGCCGCTGCTAACGAGCGGCGCCGATCCCAGGCGGCCGACCTATGCGGTAGGCTGGTAAGCCGACGTCGATCAGCGGTTCTCCAACAGCTCGATTTCGACGAACACGAACTCGTGGTCGTTGGCGTTGATGACGTCGTGCTCGACGCCGCGCGGCCGGTTGTAAGGCTTGCCGGCGGCGAGTTCGGCGTCGTGCTCGCCGTCGGGTTCGACCAGGCGAAGGGTTCCGGTGGTCATCGGCACGACGACATAGTCGTACTCGTGGATGTGGTGGCCGGTCGCCGCGCCGGGGGCGAAGCGCCACTCGGTCACCCGAACCCGGTCATCCTCGATCATCACGGTCGGTACCGCCTTGACATCGCTCATGGCTTCCTCCAATTGGCGCGATCCGCATCGGATCCGTCGTTTGCCGCTGGTTATGGGCTACGACATAATCGCCGCAACCACAAACCGGCCGCGCATCGCGGCCGCGATAGTGAGAATTATCCATGGAAGCAGTCGTTGGTCGAGCCGTCACATATCTTGATGGAGAGTGGCTCGAAGGCAACCCGCCGGTCTTGGGACCCATGACCCATGCTACATGGCTCGCCTCGTTCGCGTTCGACGGCGCCCGTGCGTTCGAGAGTTACGCACCCGATCTCGACCTCCATTGCCGGCGCTGCATCGATTCGGCAAACGCGCTTGGTCTCGCCTCGCCGGTCGACGCCGAGGCGATGGAAGCGATCGCGTGGGAGGGGATTCACCAGTTCGCCGCCGACGCCGAGCTGTATGTGCGGCCGATGTTGTTCGGCACCGAGGGATTCATGGTGGCCGAGCCGGCCGGCACCCGCTTCATGCTGTCCGTCTACCAAGCACAGATCCCGGATGGCGAGCCCGGATTCACCGCCTGCCTCAGCAGTCGTCGGCGCCCGCTGCCGGAGATGGCGCCTACCGACGCCAAATGCTCGGCGCTCTACCCCAATGTTGCCCGCATGTTCCGCGAAGCCGCCGACAAAGGCTTTCTCACCGCGGTGGTGCTCGACCCTTGGGACAATGTCGCCGAATTCGCCAACGCCAACCTGTTTATGGTCAAGGACGGGGTGGTGCACACGCCCGAAATCAACGGCACCTTTCTCAACGGCATCACCCGCAAGCGGGTGATCAATCTGCTGTGCGAGAACGGCGCCGAAGTGCGGGAGCGCGCCATCACATATGACGAGCTGCTGGACGCCGACGAGGTCTTCAACTCGGGCAACTGGGCCAAGGTCCAGACCTGCTCGCAGATCGAGGACCAGCACTTCCAGCCGGGGCCGGTATTTCGCCGCGCTCGCGAGACCTACTGGGCCTGGGCTCGCACCACGCCGCGCAGTTAGGTGTCGACCAGGATCGTCGACGACAGAGCGGCATCTTCCAGCCGTCGCCGGGTCGCTCGAAGGCGTGGGCGGCGCAATAGATCGTCGCTTCGCTCGGAGCTAGCTAGATCGCGGTCGAGGCTGGCCGGGCCAATGGCGCCACCACCACCAGAGCCGCGCCGAGCCGTTGAATCCGAACGGCAGCCCGGCGGCGAACGCCACGCCGCCCGCAGCTGGTCATGGCGATGATCTGCGCGGCGATCACTATCGCAGGCCCTGCAGCCGAAGGCCGGCACGGTGCTTTAACTCGGGTCGGCGAGCAGGCGACCGTAACCGGGGAGCGCAACGTCGAGGTTGAGCAAGCGCATGATCTGCAACACGATCGCCTGGTTGTTGCTCACCACCGGGACATTTCGATCGCGCTCGATCGCGTCGATGATCGACATGGTCTCCATGTCGGTCGCCAGCAGACCGAGGGCATCGACGCCGTCGAGGTCGATTTCGCGGGCCAGCCGGTAGAGGTGTTGCGGCTCGACATAGCGAATATCGCGGTTGTGCGCCGGCTCCTCGCCGTGGCTCTTGACGTCGACCTTGGTGATCGATCTCACGGCAATGTCGCGGGCGGCGAAGAAGCCGGGGATCGCCTCGTCGATGACCGGCGGGTAGGGCGTGATCAACGCGACGGTCGTGGCGCCGAGCTGCCGAAACGCTTCAAGCATGGCTCGGTTGGCCGAGGTGACCGGACACCCGCCGATCTCGGCAAGCTTGCCAAGCACCTCGTCTTCCCAGTCCCAACCCTTGAGCACCGAGCTGCCCATGCAGCAATAGCCGATCATGTCGACTTGGGCTTCGGCCAGCATTTCGCCGGCGCCAAGCGTTTCTTCGACCATCTTGTCGACCGCCTCCGGCGTCACGTGAGCACCCGCCCGCATACGCGTCTCGTAGGCCGTAACGCCTTCAGGCAGCGCCCGGTACAGCTCGGGCAGCACCACCCCGTTGTTGGCCGGCACGATCAAGCCGACCATACCGCGCCAACCGATCACAGCGCCCGCCGTTTCATGGCCTTCCCCTCCTAATTCGGGATCTGCAACCGGCCGTCGCCGGCTTCGCCGACGATTTGTCCCCGCTCGTACACCACCTTGCCGCGCACCATGGTGAGATCGACATGCGCGGCTACCTTATGGCCGGAATAGGGAGAGTATTGCGCCTTCGAGCGGAATGTCGACGGATCGATCGTCCAGCTTCCCGAATCGTCGACGATCGCGAGATCGGCGTCGCTGCCGACTGCGATCGCTCCCTTGCGCGGGTAGAGGCCGAACAGCCGCGCCGGGTTGGCAGCGGTATAGCGAACGAAATCGACGACCCGGTAGCCGCGCTCGACAAAGGCGCTGAACATCACCGGCAGGAACGTTTCGACGCCGGGAAATCCGGGCATCGACCGACGCAAATCGCCGTCGCCCAAAGTCTTTTCGTCCCACGAATGGGGTGCGTGATCGGTGCCGATCGTATCGATCACGCCATCGTCCAACGCCTGCCACAGCCGATCGATATCGGCGCGGCTCCTGAGCGGCGGCATAATGTGGCCGGCGGGACCTGCGGCGCGGAAATCGTCGGTCGTCAGCGTCAGGTGATGCGGCGTCACCTCGGTCGTGAAGCGCCCGGGCAGGGTACCAACGCGGATCGCCGCGGCGGTTTGCGCTCCGAGCGCGCTGCTCATCTGCCGATAATGGAACCGGCAGTTCGCCGCCGCTGCCACCGCCACCGCACCGAGCAGCGCGCTGACTTCAAGCTCGGGCGGATGCGCCGCCACCAGATCGTCGGGTGTCCCCGACCCCAGCCCGTCGAGAACGGCGTTGGCCAGGGGGTCGTCGGGATAGACGCCGGCGATGCCGTCGACCGCGGCGATCGCCCGGAATACCGCCTGCCGCTCGGCGGGAGTGGCGCTGACCAAGGGCTCGGGACCGGCCAGGAAGACTTCGAACGTCACGACGCCGAGCTCTTTCAACGCCGGGATAGCGTCGAGGTTACGCGGGCAAGCCAGCCCCTGGAGGCTGAAATCGATGATCGATTTGCCCGCCGCATCGACCGTAGCGTGGAACGCGTCCGCCGAATCGAGCAACGGGTCGGTGTTGGGCATGCACATAATCGTCGTGATACCAGCCGCCGCGGCCGCCGCCGAGCACGATGCGAAGTCTTCTTTATGTGTATGGCCGGGGTCGCGCGCATGCACGTGCGAATCGACCACGCCGGGCAGTACCCAACGTCCGTCGGCGTCGATGGTCAGCGCCGCCTCGGCGCCGGCGACCTCGCCGGTCGCTGCGAACACCCCGTCCTTGATGGCAACGTTTGTCTGCTGCACACCGTCCGGGGTCACCACCCGGCCGCCGCTAACGACGATGTCGTAGGCCGCCACGCCGAGCCTCAGTCGTAGGCGAGCTGCTCGAAGCCGCGATACATCACCTCGATGCCGGGCATGATGTCGTCGAGCGCGGTGAATTCCTTCGGTGTATGGCTCTTGCCGCCCTTACTGGGCACGAAGATCATACCGGTCGGCACGTACCGCGCAAAGATCATGGCGTCGTGACCGGCGCCGCTGTGCATGCGCTGGCGGGTAATCCCTGCGGCCTCCGCGGCACTATCGAACAGATCGACCAAGCCCGGATCCATCGGCGTCGGCGCTATCTCGTTGTGGACGATCTCCTCGAAGCCGAGATCGTCTTCGTCGGTGACCTGTTCGACCAATGCGTGCACCTCGTCGAGGATCTTGCGACGCACCGCCGCCTCGCGATCGCGCACGTCGAGCGTAAAGTGAAACGCGGCGGGCACGCTGCTCGGGCCGCCGGGCTCGACGTCGACGATGCCGACAGTCGCGACGCAGTCATCGCCGGCGCGCTGGCAGATCGCCGGGATCTCGTTGATCACGCGCACCGCGCCGCGCAGGGCATCGTGGCGCATGGTCATCGGCGTGGTGCCGCCATGGTCGGCATCACCGAGGATGGTGTAGGCCTTCTGGGTGATACCGACGATATCGGTGACGATGCCGGTCTGCAGGCCCTTGGCCTCGAGCACCGGGCCTTGCTCGATATGCAGCTCGACGAAATAGGCGATATCGTCGCGTTTGGCCGAAGCGAGGTCGGTCGGGTCGAGGCCGGCCCGCTTCATCGCCTCGGCGACCGAGACGCCGTCGTCATCCTTGATCGTCTCGATCTCCTCCTCGGTCAGCGTGCCGACCATCGCCTTGCTGCCGATGAACGGTAGGCGGAAACGGCTCTGCTCTTCGCCGCACAGCGCGACGATGTCGATCGCTCGTTTCGGCATGCCGCGCTCGCGACGCAGGCCCGCAGCCACGGCCAGCCCGGCCAGGATCCCCAGCGTGCCGTCGAGATAACCGCCAGATTTGACCGAATCCAGATGGCTCCCGGTGAGAACCGCGCCGTCGTTGCCGCTGCCAGCGAGGCGGCCGGTGAGGTTGCCGCCATTATCGTAGGTCACGGTCAAACCGTTGTCGGTCATCCAGCCGCCGAGCAATTCCTTGGCGCGGAGATCGTCGTCGGTAAACGGCATCCGCCACAGGCCGCCGCCTTCGAACGTTCCGACCGTGCGCAGCGCCTCGATCCAGGCACCGAGCTGTTCGCTTACTTGCGCGTCCATGGCGCGCCCTCCCTACTCTTTGGACCGCGGCGGGTCGAGCGCGACCTCCTGGCCCAGTCCCCGTTTTTGCGCCTCGTCGAGCACATGCTTGGCGGTGACCAGATCCTGGGCCGCGTTGCCGACCGACTTGTACCACGTGATCTGGTCTGATGATTCGCGGCCGCTTACGTCACCGACGATTAACCGTCCGATATCGACGAATTCTTCAATCGTCCGCACCCCAGCCGCGAGCGCCAGCGCGACGTCGCCGCTGGCCTGCGTGCCCTCGATCTTGTCGACCATGGCGATCGCCGCCTTTTTCAGCAGCGCGTCGTCGCCCTCGCGCATCTCGGCACCGTGCGCGCCGACGAGGTTGACGTGTGTGCCTGAACGGACCCACTCGCCCAGCACCACCGGCTCGCTGGCGGAGGTGCAGGCGGTGACGATATCGGCGGCTGCGACCGCCGCCGCCGCATCCTCGTACACCTCGAACGAAACCGGCCCCGGCAGGCTCGCCTGAAGTAGCGCTGCCAGTTCGCAGGCGCGCGAGCGGGTCCGGTTCCACAACAAAACACGCGCGATTTGCGGCCGCACGGTCAACACGCCTTCGACCTGATGGTAGGCGATACTGCCGGCACCGAGCACCGCATAAACCTCGGCGTCGTCGCGGGCCAGCAGCTCGGTCGCGACCCCGGTACCGGCGCCAGTCTTGATGTTGGTCAGCCAGGTCGACTCGATCAATGCGTCCATGAGCCCGGTGTCGGGATCGACCAGCACGATCACGCACGGCGTTGTCGGCAGGCCGCGCGAGGGGTTCCTGACCATCAGCGTTGCGATTTTCAATCCGAGAACGCGAAGGTCGGGGAGGTAGCCCGGCATGTAGAGCGAGACCGAGGGATCGTCTGGCGCGGTGCCGACGTCGATATGGTGGCGGATCGGGACTTCGGCCCGATCCTGCACCAGCATCGCAAGCGCTTCGCGCGACGCAGCGATAGCGCCTTTCATGTCGATGCACGACTCGACGTCACGGGCGTTTAAGACCAGCACGGGCTTGTGGCGGTTTTTCCGGCGAGAGAGAATAAAGAGACTTGCCGAGACTACCGCAGCTATTAGCCGCCTTGCCATCGCCACGACCCGACCGGTTCGTTTTCGCGGCTCAAGCTGGGCTGAACTGACGAAAACCCCGACGCCTCTGATACAATGCGAGCGCGCACGGACACCCGAACCAGACCCTGCGCCGGGGCATGTGTCATGAACGAAGTCGGTTTTCCGCTCGGGTATCTCGCCAACCTCTTGTGCTGTCGCCGCTTGGTCGAGTCCGCTCGCTAACGATGGCCGGTGCGATCATCCACACCGGCGCGAGCGGTTTCTCCTACCAGCCGTGGAAGGGTCCGTTCTATCCCGAGAACCTACCGGATTCGGAGATGCTGTCCTACTACGCGAAACGCTTGACCGCCGTGGAGATCAACAACACGTTTTACCGCCTACCCAAGGCTTCGGTGCTGGAGCGCTGGGCCGGGCAAACGCCGAAGGATTTCCGCTTCGCGATCAAAGCCTCGCGGCACATCACCCATTTCGCGCGGCTCAAGGAGGAAGCAGCCGATCCCTTGAGCTACCTGCTCGAGAACCTGTCCGCACTCGGCACCAAGGTCGGACCGGTATTGTTCCAGCTACCGCCCAACATGAAAAAGGACCTGCCCCGTCTGCAAGCTTTCCTCAAGCTGCTGCCGAAGACGCAGCAAGCCACCTTCGAGTTTCGCCACCCGAGCTGGTTCGAGGACGACGTGTTCGACGCGTTGCAGGTCGCCAACACCGCGCTGTGTATCGCCGATAGCGGCGACGAGGACAAGACCGCGCCATTTGTCGCCACCGCCGACTGGGGTTATCTCCGGCTTAGGCGCGACGATTACGGCGCCCGCCGGATCGGCGCCTGGGCCGAGAAGATCCAGCACCAGGATTGGCGCGAGACCTACGTGTTCTTCAAGCACGAAGACAGCGGCGCGGCACCCAAACTGGCGCTGCAACTCCGCGAGCGTTTGAAGAAATAGCCGGTCAAGGGGCAGCCGGTGCTCAACCCACGGCCTTAGACCAGGAGATCGCTTCGTCCACGCCTTCGGCACGCTCGACGTTCGGCGGGCGTGCCGGATAGCCTAGATCGTAATGTTGCCGTAAGCCGACGCTTAGAGCACGAAGCGCCTTTCGAGTCCGGATCGAACGGAAAGCCGCCGGTCCCTGTGCCGCTCCTTGTATAGTGCGGCGCCATGAAAACCCATACCCGGGTTGCGATCATCGGCGGCGGCGTGGTCGGTTGCTCGGTGCTCTACCACCTCACCAAGCTCGGCTGGAACGATGTCATGCTGATCGAGCGGGCCGAGCTTACGGCAGGCTCGACCTGGCACGCTGCCGGCGGTTTTCACACCCTCAACGCCGATACCAACATGGCCGCGCTGCAGGGCTATACCATTAATCTCTATCGCGAGCTCGAGAGGATCACCGGCATGTCGTGCGGCCTGCACCATGTCGGTGGACTGACGCTGGCCGGCACGCCTGACCGCCTCGACTATCTCAAGGCCGAACGTGCCAAGCACCGCTATATGGGGTTGGACACCGAGATTGTCGGCCCGGACGAGATCGCCGAATTGTCGCCCATTACCAATGTCGAGGGGGTGATCGGCGCGCTCTACGACCCGCTCGACGGCCATCTCGATCCCTCGGGAACGACGCACGCCTATGCCGGTGCCGCACGCATGGCCGGCGCCGAGACCGTGCTGCACAACCCGGTGATCGAGACCAACTCCCGTGCCGACGGATCATGGGACGTGGTCACGCGGCAGGGAACGATCGTCGCCGATCACGTGGTCAACGCCGGCGGCCTGTGGGCGCGCGAGATCGGCGCGCTGGCCGGGGTTTATTTCCCCTTACACCCGATGCAGCACCAGTACCTCGTGACTGACGACGTCGCCGACGTCTACGAGCGCGACGAGGAGCTGCCGCACGTCATCGATCCCGAGGGCGAGAGCTATTTGCGCCAGGAAGGGCGTGGCTTGGTGATCGGCTTTTACGAACAAAGCTGCGAGCCGTGGGGTGTCGACGGCACGCCGACCGATTTCGGTTCGGAATTGCTGGAGAACGACTTCGACCGCATCAGCGAGTCGGTCGAATTCGCGTGCCGCCGCTTCCCGGTGCTGGAGCGCGCGGGCATCAAGACCGTAATCAACGGTCCCTTTACCTTCGCACCCGACGGCAACCCGCTGGTCGGGCCGGTGCCCGGCTTGACCAACTACTGGTCGGCCTGCGCCGTCATGGCCGGGTTCAGCCAGGGCGGCGGCGTCGGGCTGACATTGGCGCAATGGATGATCGCTGGCGAGCCCGAACGCGACGTGTTCGCGATGGACGTGGCCCGGTTCGGCGACTGGATCACTCCGGCCTACACCCGTGACAAGGTGCGCGAGAACTATCAGCGACGCTTCTCGATCAGCTATCCCAATGAGGAGCTGCCGGTGGCGCGGCCGTTCATCACGACACCGGCCTACGACATCTGGAAGCGGCAGCGGGCGGTGTTCGGAGCCGCCTACGGCATGGAGGTGGTCAACTATTTCGCACCCCAGGGCGACGCGCTCGAGGAAACGCCCTCGTTCCGCCGCTCCAACGCTTTCGCGCCGACCGCGGCCGAATGCCGCGCCGTACGTGAGCGGGTCGGTATCACCGAGATCCACAATTTCGGCAAGTATCAGATCGAGGGTGCGGGCGCGCGTGAGTGGCTTGACCACATCATGGCCGGGCGGGTGCCCAAGGTCGGGCGGGTCGGTTTGACGCCGATGCTGAGCCCCAGGGGTCGGCTGATCGGCGACTTCACGATCTCGACCCTCGCCGAGGATCGCTTCCAGCTGACCGCGTCGTTCGCCGCCCAGGCCTACCACATGCGCTGGTTCACCCAGCACCTGCCGGGCAGCGGTGTGACCGCCGCGAACATGTCGACCAGCCGGATCGGCTTCCAGATCGCCGGACCCAACGCGCGTGAGCTGATGGCGCGCACCACCAACACCGACCTCTCCAACAACGCGTTTCGCTTCATGGACGTGCGCGAGATGGCGGTCGGATCGTGCCGGGCGATCGTCCAGCGGATCTCGTATACCGGCGACTTCGGCTTCGAGATCTATGTCGATGCCGCCGACCAGGCCACGCTCTATCGGACGCTGAGCGAAGCGGGGCGCGGTTTCGGCCTCACGCCGTTCGGCATGCGGGCGATGATGAGCCTGCGGCTCGAGAAATCCTATGGCTCATGGTTCCGCGAATACCGGCCCGACTATATGCCCGCCGAGACGGGGCTCGACCGCTTCGTGCACTACGACAAGGGAGCCGATTTCATCGGCAAGGCGGCAGCCCTCGCAGAGCACGATGCCGGGCCCAAACGCCGGCTCTGCACCTTCGTCGTCGAAGCCGGCGAGGCCGACGCGTGGGCCGACGAGCCGATCTGGGTCGACGGCGAGGTGGTCGGCTTCGTCACTTCCGGCGGCTACGCCCACTACGTAGAGAAATCGGTGGCGCTCGGCTTCCTGCCGATGGAGCTGATCGAGGAAGGCCGCGCGGTCGAGATCGAGATTCTCGGCGAACGCCGCCCGGCGCGCTTGATCAGCGAGCCGTTGTTCGACCCCAAAGGCGAACGGTTACGCGGCACTGTGGGTTAGGCCGAACCGTTCGTCTCGGACGCAGTCGATCGGGCGGGAGCAAGTCTCGACGGGTTGCGACGCCCGCCGGGCCCGTGCTTCTGGATCGCGGCTTTTCCGCCGGTAGCAAATCTAAATTGGAGTCTTACCGAGCGTGCCGATCCGGGAGGACCGGCCGGTCTAGGGCTTGCCGTTGAACAGCCGGTCGACGATGCCCTTCGAGACGTGGTGTAGGGGCTGTTCGAGCCAGGCCATGCGCCCCGGCTTGTAACCCCTGATCGTCATCGCATGCTGGAGCGACGCGACCATGGCGCGATCCTCCTCGAGCACGGCTTCAAGATACGTGTGGTAGATCCCGGCCTTTTCCTCGTAATCGGGATCGTCGAACCACTCGACCGGGAACAGGCTGTACATGATCACGTGGCACGATTCCGGGCCGGTCGGCCATCCGGTCAGGAAACGCACATGGTCGCTACGCGCCACCAGGTGCAGGTTGGGCTGCATAAAGCCCATGGTGGCAAAGCTCACCGGTTCGTCGGCGATCCACGGCAATTGGCCGAACAGTGGTTTGGCGTCCGGGTTCATCGGCTGCGAGGCATAGTCAATGCGCATGCCGCCGTGCGGATAGAGAGAGATCTTGGCATCGTCGACACGGGTGCCGGCGCCAAAGGAGGACGCGTGCAGCACACCGACGTGATACATGTCCATGGCGTTCTCAGCGACCAGCTTCCAGTTGCAATCAAAATCCCAGGTGATGCGTGACGACAGTCGGCACCTCTCGGGATGCAGGAAAGCGAAATCCTGCTCATATCGGTCGATGAATTCGTCGAGCGGCTCGACGTCGTCGTTGAAACTGACGAAAACGCAGCCGCGCCAAATACCAAGCTTCAGCGGACGTAGGCGGCACCGCGCGGGATCGAAACCCTCGGCTTCCTTCATGTAGGGAGCGCCGATCAGTTTGCCTTCGAGGTCGTAAAGCCAGCCGTGATAGGGACAGCTGAACTCCTGAGCATTGCCGGCACCACTGGCGACCTCGACGCCACGATGGGCGCAGACATTGGCGAAGGCATTGAGCTTGCCGTCATTGTCACGGGCGACGACGATCGGTTCGCCGAGGACACGAAACGTCATGAAATCGCCGGGATTGGCGAGTTCCTCCTCGCGCGCCATCATTAGCCAGTCCCGCATGAAAACGTGTTCTTTTTCGAGCGCGTAGACCTCTGGCGCCGAATAGACGTAGCCCGGGGCGTGCCACGCGTCTTCGGTCGGCTTGAGAAAACGCTCGAGTCCCTCGCCCACACGGGGAGCAATTTCGGTCATAGCCATCTGCCGATCTCCGTTACTCGCCTGCTCATAATTAATCTAGCACGGGAAACGCTGTACGGGCCGATCCAGATCTACGCGGGGGGCGCCCACCGTTCGAGCAGGCCGGCTCCTGCTCTCGGGCGACCATGATCCAGTCCATGCGCCGTCGTCCGCCGAGCCCGCGGTGGCGGTCATGGATGGTTGCGCGAAAAGCGACGCTTCAGTTGTAGAGCGGTTGCAGCGCATCGGCGACCTTAACCAGCTTCTTGGGGCCGACGAAGGTGCCCTCGTCCATGATCTGCTTGCCATCGATCCAGATCGACTGCTGCGACATCACCGCGTCGGGATGGTTCTCGCCGCCGCCCGGCTGCCAGAACGGAATGCCGAGCCCGACCGCATTATTGGCGGTAACGCGCTGGTCTTCGACGAAACATTCGCGCGTGTAACGAGCCGCTGGCTGCAGGCCGCAGGTGAAATGGACGACGTAGCCATAGTTCTTGCCGCCGCCGGCGCGCTTGAGCGCGCGGTCCATGACCTTCTGCTCGGCACCGCCGCCGCTGATCTTCTTCACCCGACCGTCGATCTCAAGCACCATCGGCGAGGGCATCGCCGTGTAGTACTCGTGAAACGCGGTATCTACCGTGATCACACCCTTGACGGAATCGTAGACCGGCCACAGCGGATGCGCCCCGGGCACGGTGTACATGCCGGGTTCCTTGGCTTGGCGCGGCTTCGGGTAGGGCGCCTTGTCAAGCGTGAACGCGAGGTCGGAGCCGAGGCCGTTGGTCAAGCGACAGGTCTTGCCGACCGAAGTGGAGGTGATCTCGGCGAACGCCTTCTGCAGCTTGAAGAGCGCGTCGAGGTCGACCTTGTAGTACATCCGCACCATCGAATCCGCCTTGAGGTCACCGCACAGGCAGTAGCGCACGCGCTTCCTTTCCATCGCCTTGTCCCAGGCTTTGGAGCCGGCGAGGTAGGGGAAAGTGAGGTCGACCCAGACGTCGCAGCCCTGCATCGCCGCCGCCAAGGGGTCGGAGATATAGGGATCGGCCAACGTGCCCTGGAACGGCAGCGGCGGAATCACGATCAGCACCGTGCGGGCGCCGGTATTGTCGGCGCAATTGAGCAGGGACTCGACTACCGCCATATCCGATGAGGTATCAGCGGTGATCAGTACCGTGTCCTTGCCGGTAACGGCGAGATAGTCCTTCATCATGACTTCGGCAGCGTTGGCAACATCGGGGCCGATTGGCGCGCTGAGCATGGCGTCCTCCTGTTCCTTGTCATCGAAGTCTAACGCGAAAGCGAACTCATTGCTCTATCCTGGGTACGACCGGCCGGTCGGCCGGTTGTAATCCGGCAAATTAGGAGGATTTCATGGCCGACAAGGAGGTCATCCACGTTCCCGGTCTGAGCGAGGCCGAAGAGAAAGCCAACGTACCGCTCTCTGCGGCGATCAAGGCTAACGGCTTCGTCTTCGTCTCCGGTTTGCCGCCGATCGACCCTGCGACCGGCGAGATCAAGCTCGGTAATATCGAGGCGCAGACGGTACAGGTACTGGAAAACGTCAAGGCGACGCTGGAGGCGGCCGGGTCGTCGCTCGACAAAGTCGTCAAGGCCCAAGTGCTGATCTCGAACTGTGCCTATTTCGAAGAGGTCAACGCGATCTACGCTAAGTACTTCCCGCACGACCCGCCGGCGCGCAGCTTCGTCACCATCGGCTCATGGCCGTGGAAGTTCGATATCGAAATCGAGTGCGTCGCCCTGGCGTGAGCCGGAGGTGGTGCGAGCGAGCCGGTGGCATTCTCGACAGGTCCAACCCTCGACAGGTCCAACCGATCCTCTTCACCCAGCCCCGCAGCGGCGGGCTTGCGCCGCGACCGGCGAGACGATCCCGCCTCCGAACCCCGCTCGGGGGCAAAGGGAGTGCTGCCTGCGTGTCGAGGCTCAGGGTGGGGCCATGCGGGTGGGGCGAAGGTTGGACCAAAACGCTCTACGCGCCCGGTCGCGATGGACCACGCGCATACTTCGTTGCCGGGGTGTTGACGATCGCTTGCAGCGGCGCGGCCGCAGCGGCGGTCGCGACCCGCTCGGTCGGCGCATCGGCATAGACCGTCGTGCGCTGGCGCGGAACACGGCCGATGCTGCGGATCAGCCGTTCCATTGCCGGCGGTGGCATCTCCTGGCCGTGCTCGGCTCCGGCTGCGCGGGTGATGGTCTCGTTCATCAGGGTACCGCCGAGATCGTTGGCCCCCGCCTTGAGGGCGGCGACCGCGCCATCGGCACCCATTTTCACCCAAGAGGTCTGGATGTTCGTGATGTAGGGGTGCAGCGCCAGCCGCGCCACCGCGTGCATCAACAGCGCCTCGCGAAAGGTCGGTCCGCGGCGCGCCCGTCCTTTGAGGTAGATCGGCGCCTCCATATGCACGAACGGCAACGGCACCAGCTCGGTGAAACCGCCGGTTTCGGCCTGCAGATCGCGTACGCGTAGCAAGTGACGCGCCCAGTTTTCGGGGCCGTCGACATGCCCGAACATGATCGTCACGGTGCTGCGCAGGCCGAGCCCATGCGCGGTCCGCATCACCTCGAGCCACTCGTCGGTGGTGACCTTGTCGGGACAGATGATCTGGCGGATCTCGTCATCGAGAATCTCGGCCGCGGTCCCGGGCAGGGTGCCAAGCCCGGCCTCGCATAAGCGCTCCAGGAACGACGCCACATCGATCCCGAGCGTCGCCGCGCCTTGCCACACTTCCAGTGGCGTGAACGCATGGATATGAATGTCGGGCGCAACCGCCCTTACCGCGCTGCAGATTTCGAGATAGGTGGCGCCCGTGTAGTCGGGATGGATGCCGCCCTGCATGCACACTTCGGTTGCGCCTCGCGCCCAGGCTTCGGCGGTCCGGCGCGAGATTTCCTCATGGGCAAGGTCGTAGGGCCGGCCGCGCAAATTCTCGCTCAGTTTGCCCTTGGAGAAAGCACAAAACTGACAGCGATAGGAGCAGACATTGGTGTAGTTGATGTTGCGGTTGACGACGTAGCTGACGACGTCGCCGTTGACTTCGGCACGCAGAGCATCGGCGGCTTCGCAAATGGCGGCGAAATCGAGCCCACGTGCCCGAAACAGTGCGATGATCTCGTTTTCGTTGAGATCGGTACCGTCGATCGCGCGATCGAGAATCGGCTGCAGAGACGACGCAGCCGCACGATCGCTTATCCAGATTTCCGGCGTCGCGATGGCGACGCCCGGCGACCAAGCGTCGCCGCGGGCGAAGCCTTCGGCCTCAGACGCCGCCAACAATGCCGGTTGGACGCTCGGTTCGACCCAACGGTCGGCGTCGCGCGCGAACCCGGGATAGATCGCCAGACGTTCGGTCAGCACCTTGCCGAACGCTGCGGTTTGGATCGCAAGATCGTCGAGATGCGGCCACGGCGCCTCAGGGTTGACGTGGTCGGGCGTGACCGGCGAGACCCCGCCCCAATCGTTGATCCCGGCGTCGCCGAGGCGTTCGAGCTGACCCGGCGACAGGTTGGGCGGCGCTTGAATGTTCATCTCCGGCCCGAATAGGAGACGTGCCATGGCGATGGTCCAGAGCAGCTCCTCGATCGCCGGTTCCGGCGCATTGGCCATGCGGGTGCTCGGCTTGGCGCGAAAGTTCTGGACGATGATCTCCTGGATATGACCGTGCATATCGTGGAGATCGCGCAGCGCCAGCAGCGCATCGATGCGCTCGGCGCGGGTCTCGCCGATGCCGATCAGAATACCCGAGGTGAACGGCACCCGCGCCGTACCGGCAGCGGCGATCGCCGCGAGCCGCACCGACGGTTCCTTGTCGGGCGAACCCCAGTGCGGCCCGCCCTTTTCGCACAGCCGCGGTGAGGCGCTTTCCAGCATGATCCCCTGCGACACCGACACCCGCCGCAGCCTCGTCGCTTCCGCCGCGGTCATGATGCCGGCGTTGAGGTGGGGCAGCAGCCCGGTTTCCGCCAGCACCAGTTCGGCCATCGCCGCGAGATAGTCGAGGGTGGTAGCGTGGCCGAGCGCATCGAGCTCGCGTCGGGCGACCGCATAGCGCTGCTCGGGCTTGTCGCCAAGTGTGAACAGCGCTTCTTTGCAGCCGGCGGCGGCACCGCGACGGGCGATAGCCAGCACCCGGTCGGCTGAGAGGTATGCGGGCGTGCCGCGCTTGGGCGGTTGCGCGAAGGTACAGTAGTGGCAAACGTCGCGGCACAGCTGGGTAAGCGGGATGAATACCTTACGCGAGTAGGTGACGAGTTCCCCGTGGCCGGCGTCACGCAGCGTTCGCGCTGCGGCAATCAGCGTGTCTAACGCGGCGGTCTCGCCAATCGCCTGTGCCGTTGCTTTGTCCGGACGGCGTCCCGCCAGAACCGGCACCAGCAAATCCTGTGCGGTCATCGCCTGCTCGTTCACGCCACCACACCGTTGGCCTGGGCGGCGAGGCGCGTCCAGATACCGCTTTGCCGGAGAAGCGCGTGGGTGCGGGTCACACCGTTCGTCGCCATGAGTTGCATCAAGTCGTCGGGGGTATCGATATCGAGACCGAAGCCGGGCAGTTCAACAATCCGAGGCTGAATGCCGCGAGCGCGGGCTTCGTCGAGATGCGGAAAGAAGCTGTCCGATCCGAAGCGCAGCGGCACCGCCTCGGGTGGCGTCAATACGACGCCGTTGGAGCCGCGCTTGTCGCGGGACGGCGCGATCGTCATGCCGCCGCCGGATTTATGGGTCGCCAGCAAGGTGTCGATCTCGCGCGCGCTCACGAGCGGAATATCGCCGGGGAAGGTCGCCATGCCGCCGACGCCGCGCCGGCGCAGATCGGCGATGGCAAGATCGACGGCCTGCGTATGCCCGGCATTGTCACGATCGTCGATAACCTCGAAGCCGTAGGCCGCGGCAAGATCGATCGCGGCCGAATCGCGCGTCACCAGGGCGACGCCGTCGCAACCCTGCACGCCGGCGACGGCAGCGAGCACGTCTTCGAGCATCGCCGTGAACAGCGCGCGGCGCTCGCTGGCATCGAGCGCGCCGGACAGGCGCTGCTTGGCGGCATCGATGTCCTTGACCGGAATGACGATCCACATGGGTTTCCTCTGCACCGCCACTGATTGCATTGTTGTAACCGGCCTGTCTAGTGCCGCTTAAGCGTTTTCGCGCAGCTGCTCGACGAACTCGAAGACGGCGCGGGCCAGCGCGATGCGGTCTTCAAGATCGTGCATGACGGTGGGCGTAACGAGAGTGTCGACCCCGGTCTCGCCGATGGCAACCGCCTCGCCCGCATCGGCGTCGTCGATGACGAGACCGTCGAGCAGGTTGCCGTAGTGACGAGCGATACTTGCGGCGCTGGCTTCGATGCCGAGCTCGGTCATCATTTTCACGGTCGGGCCCTTGAGGGCGCGGCCCCCGACCAGCGGCGATACCGCGACCACCGGCGCCGCGCTGTCGGCAATCGCCCGCCGCAAGGCGGGGATTGCCAGAATCGGACCGACGCTGATGTAGGGGTTGGACGGACAGATGATCACCGCGCCGAGCATGGGATCGGCGAGCCGTTGGAGAATCAGGGGATGCGCCGCGGCATCGCCGCCGCCTTCGTAGCGAAACCCGCGCACGATCGGTTGGCATTTGTCGCGCACGAAATAGTGCTGCAGCCCGAGGTCGACGGCTTCGGTTTCGACGACCGTATGGACCCGGTCGTCGCTCATCGGCACGATCGCCGCGGCGATGCCAAACCGCGCGCACAGCGATGCCGTTACCGCCGACAGCGATTCGCCGGACCGCAAGCGCCGCGTGCGCTCGACATGCGTGGCGAGATCGCCATCGCCCAAATGGAACCAGGTCTCACCGCCCAGGGCGGCGAGCGCAGTCATGAAGGTCGTGGTCTCTTCGCCGCGGCCCCAGCCGGTTTCGGGATTGGCGAGACCTCCCAGCGTGTACATCAGGGTGTCGATGTCCGGGCAGATCGTGAGCCCGAGATGCTCGAAATCGTCGCCGATGTTGGCCGCGATCATTAGCCGCGACGGATCGTCGAGCGCGTGGCTCAGCCCGAGCGCCAATTTGGCGCCCCCGACACCGCCCGACAGGGCCAGCCAGGTCGGCTCCGACTCGCTGCGGTCATTCATGGGACGCGCGGCTCCTCCTGGTGGCTACAGCTTCGTCCGATGCCGGCTAGGACTGGGCGCACGACGGCAACCCCGAGATCGATGTCCGGCGCGCAAGGGCGAAAACGGTCGCCCATTCCCCCGCACACCCGTAGCGCCGTCGCGCGGTCCGCACGGCTCGGGAGAGACGGCGTTCCGTCTGAGAGTTCCGCCGTCATCTCGCACTAGCGAAACAGATCCTGGTGCACGGCCCGCAGCAACGCCCGCGCGGTCATCCCGGTACCGTCGCCGGGAAAGCCGCGCACGTGCACGATCGGCGTCGCTTCGGCCGCCTGTCCCTGGACCAGAGACGCCGCAGCCGCGAGTTCGTCGGCTACCGCAACCTCGCTGGTTTCGAGCGGGCGACCGAACATGTCGGGGCGGCCCTTAAGGTCATGGATCGCCGGCACACCGCACAAACCCAAGGCGATGCCGACGGTTCCGTTGCGCCACGCGCGGCCGACGCTGTCGTTGATCACCACACCGACATCAGCGCCGGCGCGTAGACGCACGCGTTCGTGAAGCAGCGCGCAGCTGTTATCGGGATCTTTTGGCAGCAGCAGCACCCTGTCCCCGCCACCCCCGACGTTCGAACTGTCGACCCCGGCATTGGCAACCACGAAGCCGAGGCGGTGGACGACGACGATCAGCCCGGGCCGATGGCGTAGCACCTCGGTCGACTCGTCGAGAATGATTTCGACCAGGCGTGGATCCTTGCCGGTTTCGGCAGCGAGCTCGCGGGCACGCGGACCGGGTGTGACGTCGGCGAGATCGACGAAGCGGTTCTCGGACTTTGAGACGATCTTCTGGGCATAGACCAACACGTCGCGCAGGTGCAGCGCGAGGTTCGCGCGCGCGAGCCCGTCGAGGGCGAGGTCGAGCAGATCGTCGCCCGGACCCACCCTCGGTATCCCGGGCAGCGCCGTTAGTTGCAGCGTGGCGGCCACGTCCCGTGCCGGCTAACACGCGGCGGCGACGCTCTCCGGCTTTGCCTGACCGGTGATGCGCAAGCCCGCGCCGTCGATCTTGTAACGCCGGTTGATGAAGATCAGCACGGAGGTCAGCGCCTCGCCGACCACCGCATTGTCGAGCGGTCCCGCGTGCCATGCCGTCATTGAAGCGGCTTCGGCCAGCTCGACGGCCGCCTGGCGCGCCTCCGGATCGTCGCCGAATACCAAAATGTCGCAATCGATCGCGTGGTTGAGGTCGGCGAGATGGGCGGCAGCAACGTTGTGGAAGGCTGCGACCACGCGGGTCCCCGCGCCGAAAAAGGCCCGAGTCGCATGGGCCATGGTGCCGCTTTCGGGAAGCTGCACCCGGGCGACCTTGGGCGGGTTGAGCGGGACGGTGGTGTCGACCACGATCTTGCCTGCCGCGGTTTCCCTGATCGCCTCGAGGATCACGCCGTGGCTTTCCTTCGGCACCGCGAGCACAACGATGTCGCCGACCGCGGCCGCCGATCCGTTGTCGGTTCCGCTTACCGATGTGACATCGAGGTCGCGGCAGATCTCCTGCGCGGCCGCGGCGCCACGCTCGGCCGCGCGCGAGCCGATCACGACAGGGTAACCGGCCGCGGCCCAGCGCCGCGCCAGACCGTTACCCAAATCTCCGGTGCCGCCGATCACGGCCAAGGTGACAAGCTGCTGTGCCATACCGAACCGACCAACTAGCCCTGAAATTCGGCGGCGATTTCCTTGAAGCGCTCGATCGCCTTGATGTGCTCGGCCGGGGTTGCAAACCCGGCGTTCATCGTCACGCCCGAAACATGGGTCAAGCCCATGTCGCGGAAGGTCGACATCTGGCCGGCCCAATCGTCGGGCGTGCCTGCGCGCATCAGGATCATCTTCTCGATCTGAATGTCGCCAGGGTCGCGCCCGGCGTCGGCTGCATGACCGTGCATCCTGGCAATCATCTCCCGGCCGGCATCATCGGGCGTGATGAACGGGATCCAGCCGTCGCCCAGCTGGCCGACACGGCGAATCACCGGCTCGGATTGACCGCCGATCCAGATCGGTATCGGCCGTTGCACCGGCAGGGGGTTGATTCCGACATCCTTGATGTCGTGCCACCGACCCGCGAACGTGACGACCTCCTGCGTCCACAGCGCCCGCAAGACCGCGATCTGTTCCTCGATGCGCTTGCCGCGATTGCTGAAATCCTCGCCCTGAGCGACGAACTCGACCGGATTCCAGCCAACCGCCACGCCGAGGCGCAGCCGTCCGCGGCTCAGTACGTCGATCTCGGCGGCCTGTTTGGCAACCAGCGCGGTCTGGCGCTGCGGCAAGATCAAAATCCCGCTGAACAGCTCGATGCGCTCGGTCAACCCGGCGAGAAAACCGAACAGGACGAACAGCTCATGGAAGGGGCTTTCATGGGTGTAGATCAGATTGAGCTCGGGATAGCCGGCCGGATCCGCGCCGACGACATGGTCGTAGGCCAGCAGGTGATCGTAACCCAGCCCCTCGGCGGCCTGGGCAAAATCTCGGATGGCCGCGGGGTCGTTGCCGATTTCGGTGTGTGGAAAAACCGCGCCGATACGCATCTTCGATCCCCCTGTCGCGTTTACCACGGAAACGCTTACGATGACGGCATCGTGGCACAATCGCCGCGCCATGACGATAGCGCGCCAAGGGGGAGACATGGCCAAGCATAAGATGCGGTTGGGGCTCAACTTCACACAGCAGAAAAACCTGCACGACGTCGCCGGGTGGTACAAGGCTTGCGACGAGGCCGGCCTCGCGGTGGTCGGCACACCCGATTCTCCGGCCCTGCTACGGGAACTCTACGTCTCGACCACCGTAGCGGCGCTGGCCACCGAGAAGATCACCATCATGACCATGGTCACCAATCCGGTGACCCGTCACCCCTCGGTCACGGCTTCGGCGGCGATGTCCCTGGACGAGCTGGCACCGGGGCGCATTCAGATCGGCATCGCCACCGGCGACAGCGCCCTGTGGGCGACCAAGCAGCAGGCAGCGAAGGTCGCCGACCTCAAGGAGTACATCCTCGCGGTTAAAGCATTGCTGCGCGGCGAGCCGGCGACCTACCGCGGCGAGACCTTCGAGCAGGCCTGGTCGAACTGGGAGCCGCGCGACGTGCCGATCTACGTCGCCTGCTCCGGTCCCAAGGTGCTGTCGATGGCATCGCAGATCGCCGACGGCGTCGTCGTGACGATGGGCTTTGCGCCGGAGAACGTGGAGATGATCCAGGCTACGATTCACCGTGCCTGCGGCGAGGTTGGCCGCGACCCGGAGACCGTCGACTTCTGGTCGAACGCCCAGATCACCTTCGACGAGAGCAAAGAGAAGGCGATGGAATACAGCCTCGGCTGGACCACCAACTGGCTCACCGAGGGCACCATGAACGGCAAAGGCATTCCGCCCGAGATCAAGGAACCGTTGCTCAAGATGAACGCGGACATCCACGATCTCGGAGCGGTGTACAAGACGCCGGACCGCGGCCGCATCCAGGTTCAGCGCGCCAAGGAACTCGGGATCTACGACTGGATCATCGAACACTCACCCAGGCTGTGGGGCGCGCCCGACGATATCTGCAAGCGCTTGAACGAGCTCGCCGATATGGGGCTCACCAACTGGGTGTTCCTGCAGCAGAGCGGCGGCACCTTCGTCGGCGGCGCCGACGCCGACAAGTTCGAGCTGATCAAGAACCTCGGCCAAGTCGCCCAGCGGGTTGCGTGACCGGCACGGCTCCGCGGTTTCAGACCTGGGTGCTAGTTCTTCTTTTTAGATCGGACGCGCTTCTTGGCGGCCGGTTTTCCGGTCGCCACTGCGTCAGGCACGTTGGGCGTCTCGTCGCGATACCAAGTGAGCGTCGCGGGGTGGAACAGCTCTTCGATCTTCCACTTCTTCTTTGACAGCTTCTGCTCGTAAGACCAGCGGATTTGCGCGTCAATCGTCTGCCGGTTTTTCTCAACGCCGTAGGGCCAATAGTCTTCGCCCATGTCGCGTATGGTGCGCTCGGCCTCGTCGGTGACCCACGGCAGCATAGTCGTCAGCGCGGTGATCTCGGTGAGATGGGGGATGATGCGCTGGCGCGATTCCTCGAACGCCTTCATCAACGCGCGCGGCAGCCAGGGATGCTTCTCACACAAGCTGCGGCGGACGCCGACCAGGTGCATGATGTGGAAGATACCGGTTTTCTTGTAATAGGCGAGTTCGGCGGCGCGGTAATCCGGGAACAGGCGCCCCACCTTAGGCGCCTGATCGCGCCAGCACTGCGGCGTCTGGGCGGTGAAGATGGCATCGATCTCGCCGTTGGCCAGCATTTGCGACAGCGTCGCGCCGTGCCCGATCGCCTGGGCGCTGATTTTCTTGGGGATGCCGTGATCGACGTAGGACAGGAACTCGGGCACATCGAGACCGCCGATGTGCCAATCGAGATCTTCGGGCTTGACGCCGTATTCGTCGGACAGCGTACCGCGAATGCACAGGCCGCGGGTCAAGTGGTAGTTCGGCGCACCAACTCTTTTACCTTTGAGGTCCTGCGGCGATTTGATGCCGCGATCGGTGCGGATGAAGATGCCCGACAGCGAGAACACCCGCGACAGTGGGATCGGCAGCGCGACATAGGGAAAGTCCGATTTGGTGCGCGCCAGCATGTAGGTGCTGAACGACATCTCCGAGACGTCGAACTCCTGGTAGGTGAATAAGCGGAAGAAGGTCTCCTCGGGCCGGGTGACGATATAGGTGACGTCGCAACCCTCGACCGGCACCGAGCCGTCCTTAAGGCCCTGGATGCGATCGTAATCCCAGCTGGCAATGGTGATCGGTAGATTGGCCATGGTGTCCCCCCTTGAACTGATCGGACGTTACGGAACTTGCTTTGCCGCGGCGGTTCGGGCACGCAGGTGAAGCACGATATAGGCCGCGGCCGCTAAGATCGCAGCTGCATATTGAGTCTCGGGTCGCGGGTAGATCAGGGCGACCGCACAGGCGATGAAGCCGAGGCGCAACCACCCGGGCAGACGTAACTGCGCGATCCAGCCATGTGCGGCCAGACAAGCGACGACGACCAGGACGACGCCGATAATCGTGGCCAAAACCACCTCGAGAGGGGTGCCAAGCCCCAGCACCGCCGGGTTGAACACGAAAAAGAAAGGTAGGATGAAACCTGCAATACCCTGCTTGACCGCGTAGACCGCGATCACCATGGGGTTGGCCTCGGCGATGGTCGCGGCAGAGAAGCAGGCGGTAGCCATCGGTGGCGTGATCGCCGACATGCACGCGAAATAGAGCATGAATAGATGTGCTTCGAGCAGCGGGATGCCGAGGTCCGCGACCAGCACCGGCGCGATCAGCGCCACCCCCATGATATAGACGCCCGGCGTCGGCATGCCCATGCCGAGCAGGATCAGCACGATCGCCGAGGCGATCAGGATCGCCACCACGCTTGCACCGGCGACGTAGTACATCATCAGCGTAAACTTGCCGGCGAGACCGGACAGTTCGATGCAGCCGATAATCGCGCCGGCCCCGAGCACGGCGCCGGTGAGCACCGCGATACGATAGACCGTGTCGGTGCAGGATTCGACGAACCGCCTGGGGCCGATGCGCCCGTCGGGATCGGGATTGAGCCAACTCGCGATCACCACGAACACGGTCGAGCCGGCCGCAACATAGGTCGGGCTGTAGCCCTCGACGAGGAAAAAGACCAGCGCCGCGATCGGCAGGAAATGTACCCAGCCGCGCCGGAGGGCGGTGCCGAGGGTGACGATATCGGTATCGGCGATACGGCCTTCGCCGAGCCGCTGCGCCTCGTAGTGGATCAGCAAAAAGACCCCAAGATAGTACAGCAGGGCGATGATGGCGCCGGCGATGATGATTTCGGCGTAGGGGATCCCGGTAAACTCGACCATCATGAAGGCGACCGCGCCCATCACCGGCGGCAGCAGCGCGCCGCCGGTCGAGGCCGAAGACTCGATTGCCGCGGCCCGGGTCGCCGAGACCCCGACCCGCTTCATGAGTGGGATGGTGATCGGCCCGGTGGTGACGACGTCGGCGGTCGGACTTCCGGAGATCGAGCCGTAGAGCCCGCTAGATACGACACAGGCCTTGGCCGGCCCGCCGACCGAGCGGCCGGCCACGATCGCGGCGATGTCGAAGAACAGCTGACCGCCGCCGGCGCGCTGGTAGAACGCGCCGAACAGCACGAAAAGAAAGGCATAGGTTGCCGCCACCTGAACCGGCGCCCCGAAAACGCCGACATGGGTAAGTGTCTGCAACGTTAGGAAATAGGGCAGATCGATGGGATCGTGATACAGCTCACCACCGAGCAGGTGCCCGAAGGCAACATAGGCGATGAGGATGATGACGACGCTGGTCAGCCCCCAGCCAATCGTGCGCCGGCATGCTTCGACGCTCAGCACCACCAGGACCACGCCGACCGTCTGCTCGAACGGCGGGATCGCCGTGATCCCTTCGACGAGCTCGTAGTAGTAGGTGTCGTTCAGGACGTAGTAAGCGCCGACCGCAAGGGACAGTGCCGCCAACCCGTAGTCGAGCACGGTGATGCGGGGAAACGCCTTGGAAATGGTCGTCGTAAGGAACACGATCGGCAGTACCGCGGCGATGAAAAACGCCGCGTGCAGGTGGCGATTGCTGCTTGAAAAGAGTGCGTACCAGGTGATGTAACCCGTCAGCAGGACCGAAATCGTCCACAGGTAGTAGCGGACGAAACCGGCTGGAATCGAGCGATACCCCTCGCCGGTCAGCGACAGGAAATACCCAATCCGCGCCCCGATACCGCGTTCGGCATCGGATCCGGTAATGTCGCCCGCCACGTCGGACTAACCGCGAATGGAGTGGTTCGCGGGATCGCTCCCGCGATCCAATTTCCCGCCGTCTATCCGCGTTTTAGTTGAGCCAACCGCGCTCGCGGTAGTACCTCGCCGCACCCGGGTGATAGTCCATCGCCTTGGGCTTGGCGAGCATGGTCTCCTTGGAGAAGGTCTTGAACGCCGAGTGAATGGCGTGGACCCGGTCCATGTTCTCGGCGACAGCCCTCACCATTTTGTAGACTGACTCTTCGGACACATGCTTGCCTGCGGCCACCGTAGCGCCGGTGCGCAGGGTGGTCACATCGTCGGCGAGGAAGTCGTAGTGCTCGCCCGGGATCTGGACGATCTGCATGTCGCGACGCGCCGCGACCGCGTCGAGAACGCCGCGATCGGGGCTGAGCCACACCAGATCGCGGGTCTTTGAGATATCGACGATGCGGGCGTCGGGCTGAATGCCGAACTCGATCATCAGATCGGTCTTGCCGTCACGCAAATCCTGGAGGCTGGCGCGTGATGCGTTGTAGGCGATGTTGCCGCCCCAGCTGAGGACGTCCTCGGGCGCAAAGCCGTATTCCTCGAAAATGTCGGCGATAGTGACGTTGGTGACCAGCACGCCCTTGCGGTTCATGCCGAGGTTCATCTTGGGCTTGGCCCGGGCGACATCGGCCAGTGTCTTGATACCGTTGGAATCGGCCCACGCTTTGCGCGCCAGATAGTACATGTCGAGATTGTCCATCAGCGTGAACATATGCAGCAGCGCACCGTTCGGCACCTTCGACTGAAACGGCGCCTGACCGTTGATGCCGTACTCGTAGTCGATCGTGGTGATAGAGAAATGGACGTCGGACTTGCCGTTGGCGACATCGACCATGCCGCCGGCAACCGACGATGGTTTCACCGTTGCAGCGGTGCCGGGATAGGCATTCCGGTAGATGGCGTGGAAAGCTTCAACGATGGCTTTGAAAGAGCCCTTGGCACCGATGCCGGTCGTCGTGACCTTGAAAGGCTCCATGTCGTCCATCGCGGCGTACGCCTGCGGCGTAGCGACGATGGCAAAAACGGCACACACCAGTGCTGCTGCGAATCGTTTCATCGGTCATCCTCTCTCATGGTTGCGCTGGCGCGCAGACGCGCCGAGCCGTCTAAGCTAGGTTAGCAGCGGGGCAAACCGCGACCAAGCCGAGGCCGCCCTAGCGGTTCGCGCGACGGGAGGGACCCTAGTTGTAGAGCGGCTGCAACTTGTCGGCGAGACGCTTGAGCTTGGCGGGTCCGACGATGGCGCCGTTGTTAACGATCTGCCGGCCGTCGATCCACACCGATTGCATCGACACGACCGCATCGGGGTGGTTCTCGCCGCCATCATCTTCCCAGAAGGGCGTGCCGAGACCGACCGCATTATTGCCGGTCACCCGCTGGTCCTCGATGAACGACCTGCCGGTATAACGCGCCGCCGGTTGGATGCCGCAGGTAAAGTGGATCACCTTGCCGTAATCGCCGCCGGCCGCGCGCCTGAGCGCCCGGTCCATCACCTTCTGCTCGCTGCCGCCGCCGGAGATACTCTGGATCCGGCCATCTATCTTGAGCGTTAGCGGGATCGGCATGGTGGCGTAGTACTCGTGGAAGGCGCCATCAATGACAATCGTGCCGCGCACTGAATCCGGATTCGGCCACAGACCGACCGCACCCGGGACGGTGTAGAGACCCGGCTTGTTGGCGCGGCGCGGCTTCGGGAAGGGCAGCTCGACCAGTTCGAAGGTGACGTCGGTGCCCTTGTCGTTCTCGATATGACATTCCTTGCCGACCGACCTGTTGGTGAGTTCTATGAAGGCCTTGTGAACATCGTGCAGCTTGTCGAGATCGACTTTGCCGAACATGCGGATCAGCCCGTCGGTACCGGCATCCCCGCCCATCACGTAGCGCGTGCGCTGGGCGTGCATCGCCGCTTCGAATGGATCCGAACCAGCCATGTTGGGGAACGTGAAGTCGATCCACACGTCGCAATTGCCGATCGCCGCCGCCAGGGGTTCGGGGATGTAGGGGTTGGACAGGCCGCCCTGAAACGGCAGCGGCGGGATGATGTTGACAACGGGTTTGGCGTCAAGCGAGTCCGCCGCGTTCATCACCGCCTCGATCACGGCCATGTCGGAAGCCGTGTCCGCCGTGATCAAAACGGCTTCCTTGGCCTTCACGGCGCAATAGTCGCCAACCAGTATGTCCGCCGCCCGCGCCAGTTCCGGGCCAATGCTCGACGCCACCATGATCAGTCCTCCTGTTTCAGCCGGGCGCAAGCATAGCAAATTCAAGGGGCGACGACGATTGGTGCTCGCGCCCAACCCAACCGTCTCGCACGTTGCGCGAGCTTACGCGGCGCGCGGCTCAACTCCTCCCGAATGCCGAGACCAATGCCGTCGCGGCGTCGCGGACACTGCCACCGACCGCCTGCGGCGACAGCAGGGGATCATCGATGCCGGCTTCGGCAAACTCGGCCAAGCGTTCACGGCAGCGGCTCGCCGACCCCACAACGAGAATGGCATCCAGCATCGCCTCGCTGAGGTGGCCGGCGATAGCCCCGAGATCGGTCGGATCCTCGGCGCGAATCGCCGCGACTTCCGCATCGAAACCGGATGCCGCGAATATTTTCTTGTAGAGCGGCATCGCGGCGTAGAAGGCGAGATAGCTCCGCGCCGCATCGTAGGCAGCGGCGCGATCGTCCGACAAGAACACCGGCGTCAACAGCGACACCGGCTTGCTCCCGGGAGACGCGCCGGCATCGCGCACGGCATCCTCGAAGATCCGTCGCGCTTCGGCGATGCGCGGCAGCGGCGCAAGGAACTTCATCAGCCCGTCGGCCTCGGCGCCCGCCGCTACGATCGATTCGGTCGCGACCGCGGCCCAATGGATCGGGATCGGGTGCCGAGCGTTGCGGCCGAGCGACGAACCGTCCCGGGCCGCGCCGGCGAACGCGGCGCGCAGCACGCGCGTCGTATCCGACAAATATTCGACCGCAGGCCGCCAGGTCAGGCCGAGCGCTTTGACGCGGCCGCTGTGGCTGGCGCCGATACCGAGCACGAGGCGGCCGTCACTGATTTCGTCGACTGCCATCGCCTGGGCCGCAAGGTGGCTCGGGATGCGCATGTAGCCGTTGACGATATTGGTGCCGACGGTGAGCGCGGTGGTCGCTGTCGCCGCGACCTGCGCCGCCGCCAGGGCATCGTTGTGGCCGATGCGCTCGACGAAATAGATACCATCGAAGCCGCCATCTTCCGCATGTCGGGCGATCTCCGCGACGTCGGCATAGCTGATGCCGCCCGGATAGAGCGTGATCCCGAGCATTTGCCAATCTCCCCAGTTACAAATTAAGTCTCTTGTACCAACTACGACGCCAACGGAGACGCGTATTTTGCCGGATGCCAGACCGTAGCCGTTAAGGCGATGTCGAACCAGCAATGGAGACGCCGATGACATCGATGACCCTGGACGGCCCCGCTCCGCGCACGCCCGATGCCGCAGCCGATGGGCAAGCCAATGCCAAACTGATGGAGGCGCTGGCCGCCGACAAGCGCGAGGGATTGCGTCTGAGCGTGCGAGCCCGCTTCGTTGCCCTCGCCATCATTGCGGTCCTGCTCGTGGTGCTGGATCCAACTTGGCTCGTCCTCTACTACGAGGCACTGCTGCTGGGTTTTGCTCTGATCGGTTGGGCCCAGCTCAAGGCCGGGCGGGTTGGGCGCTCGGGCATCGAACTTGGGTTGATTTTCTGCGATCTAGCGCTGCTGACCTTCGCGCTCATGGTTCCCAACCCGTTCATCGACTTCGTGTGGCCGCTGCCGATGCAATACCACTTCGGTAATTTCATCTATTTCTTCGCGCTGCTCGGGGCGGCGGCACTTGCCTATTCCTGGCGCACACTGTTTGCGGTGGGGTGCGGGACGATGCTGTTGTGGATCGGCGCGATGGTTTGGGTGATCAGCGAACCGGCCACGGCGCCGGAACTTTCCGACGCGATCAAGAAGACGCTCGCAGATCACCCGCTGATGCTCGAGTTCCTCGACCCCAACGCGGTAAATATCGACAACCGCATCGAGGAGGTCGTGGTGTTCATGATCGTCGCCGGGACCCTGGCCTTAGCCGGCCGCCGCTCGAACCGGCTGCTGATCAAGCAAGCGGAGGCATCGCGCGAGCGCGCCAACCTCGCGCGTTACTTCCCACCGGGCTTGGTCGATCAACTGGCCGTGCAGGACAATCCGCTCGGTGCGGTGCGGGCGCAGCCGGTGACGATCCTGTTCGCCGACATCGTCGGCTTCACCCAAGCTGCCGAAGACCAGTCACCGGCCGAGGTGGTCGGCTTTCTGCGCGAGTTCCATGCTCGGCTCGAACGTTGCGTGTTCGACCACGGGGGTACCCTCGACAAGTTCCTCGGCGACGGCGTCATGGCGACATTCGGCACGCCGCTCACGGGCGAACGCGATGCTGCCAACGCAATCGCATGTGCCAACGCCATGGCGGCGTCGATCGACGATTGGAATCGCGAGCGCCGCGGCGTCGGCGCGGCCGAAGTGCGGCTATCGATCGGCGCTCACTATGGCGAGGTGGTGCTCGGGGATATCGGTTCCGAACGCCGGCTCGAGTTCGCGGTGCTCGGCGACGCGGTCAACGTCGCCAGCCGACTCGAAGCGATGACGCGCGAACTCGGTGTACAGATCGCCCTCAGCGACGCGCTCGTCGGTGCCGCCCGCAGCGAAGCTCCCGCCGACGCCGGAGCGTTGGTGGCCGGCTATGCCACGGGCCGCCCGCAACCGATCCGCGGGCGCAGCGAGCCGATCGCGCTGTGGACACGCCCCTACAATGACGGCGAAACCTGATCCCACCGAGCGGTCCTTGCCGATGCCGATCGTGGTACGGCCGTAGATCGTGTTAAATCGAATGAACGTTCGTATCACACTCACGATAGCGCCGGCTCGAGGCGATCCATGGCCTCGGAGAGCGTTTGCAACGTCGCCGCATAGCACAACCTCAGGTGACCCTCGCCGCCGGGACCGAAGGCCGCCCCCGGCGCCAGCCCGACCTTGGTGTCGGTGAGCAGTCGTTTGGCGAAGGCAAGGCTGTCGTCCATGCCATCGACCGCGAAGAAAGCGTAAAATGCGGCTTCGGGGCGGGCCAGCCGTACTCGCGGCATGCCGGCAAGCCGCTGGAACACCAGATCGCGCGCGCGGCCGTAGCGTGCGACCGTTTCGCGAACGAAGTCCTCGCCGTCACGCAAAGCGACAATACCGGCATGCTGCGTCATGCTGGCCGCGCTGGCGACATTGAATTCGTTCATCTTCTCAAGCACCGGGCCGAACGCTGCCGGCGCCGTGATCCAACCCAAACGCCAGCCGGTCATACACCAGGACTTCGAGAAGCTGTTGAGCCGCAGGATCAAGTCCTCGGGCTCGCCGACGTCGAGAAACGAAGGAGCGTAGGCGCGGTCGTAGACGATGCGATCATAGACCTCGTCGGCAACGATCCAGATGCCCCGCTTACGGCAGAATTCGAGCACCGCGCGTTGATCATCGGCCGACATCATCCAACCGACGGGATTGCTCGGTGAGTTGACGAAGACGAGCCGGGTGCGCTCATCGATCGCATCGAACAGGCGGTCGAGATCAAGCCGCCAGCCGGATTCGCTTTCGATCAAGGCGACTTGACGCGGTTCGCCCTCCATGATGCCGACGCAAGCCGCTATGTTCGGCCACAAGGGCGCGGTGAGCACGGCATTGTCGCCGCGATCGATCAGCGTTTGCATGAGAACGGCGATGGCGTTCATCGCTGACGCCGTCACCGTGATGCGCTCGCTGACAAAGGACTGACCGTGCAGCCCGCTCATGTAGTTGGCGATCGCTTCGCGCAGCTCGGGGATACCCCGGTTGAGCGTGTAGAAGGTGTAGCCCTCGGCCAGCGCGCGGGTCGCCGCCTGGTTGATGAAATCAGGCGTCGGCAGGTCGGGCTCGCCGAACCAGAGCGGGATGATGTCGGCGATCCCCGAATTCATGCCGAGCGACGCGATCTCGCGAATTTTAGAGCCGGGCAGGTCGGCAATGGCGCGGCGGTGCGGGAGCGCGGCAGCGAATTCCTTCATGCGCAGGGTTTATGCGCCCGGACCGGGCGCGTCAACGGCTTGGCTGGGCGGTCGAAAATAGTCGGCGAGGTCGTCTGGCGCGCGAGCGGAGTCGACCTCGAACAGCTCGAGCAGCACGCTGTCAGGTGCCGCGCACATGAAGTACTTCCACCACCCAAAGTCGCGGATCTCGCCGCACTTGGCATGGCCGGCCGCGCGCAAGCGCGCGACCAGGGCGGCGAGGTTGTCGGTACGGATGCCGACATGGTGCACGGCGTTCTTGCCAGACCCGCGCGACCGCTGGTCATAGAGGTGCAGGCGGCCCGCGCCGACCCGCATGAACACGTTGCGGGCACCGCCGAGTTCGCCGTCGTAAGCGACTTCGGCGCCGAGCATATCGCGATACCAGGCGACGCTGACGTCGAGGTCGCGAGCGAAGATGTGGACGTGGTGGAGATGTTCGGCCAACCCGCGCTCCCCTCCTACGTCTGATAGAGTTCGGCCGGCACCATCGGCGCCGGCCGCTGTTGGCGCGTCAGGTCGCTTCCGGCAGCTTTGGTTCCCTGGCCTCGGTCGGTCCACCGGCTTCTTTCCAGGCGGCGTAGCCGCCGGCGATGTGGGCGACCGGGTTGAGACCCATATTCTGCACCGCCTGGGTAGCCAGGGCCGAGCGCAGCCCGCCGGCGCAAAAGAACACGAACTTCTTGCCGCTGGCGAACACGCCGCGGTGGTAGGGGCTTTCGGGATCGACCCAGAATTCGAGCATGCCACGCGGCGCATGCACGGCGCCGGGAATCACGCCCTCGCGCCACAGTTCGCGGATGTCGCGGATATCGACCAGGGTCACATCGTCATTCCCCTGCAATCCCAGCGCTTCTTCGGCGGTCAGTGTTTCGATCTCGGCCTCAGCCGCCCCGCACAGTTGCTTGATGCCCTTGGTGATCACGTCGGTCTCCTTATGCTGGCGTCAACGATGACGCAGCCGGTTGACGATGGCAACGCCGGCGAACACCAGCACCGTTCCGACAAGGTGGTAGCCGAGAAACGCCTCGTCGAGCAGAACCACCCCGAGCCCGGCGGTGAACACAGGAATCAGGTTGGTGAAACTGCTCGCGCGCGACGGCCCGATGCGGGCGATCGCCATGTTGGAGAAGGCCACGCCGACAATCGTACCGAAGAATATGAGGTAGGCGATGACGATGCCGGTTTGCGCGTTGGGCTCGACATAGCGCTCCAGCACCAACATCTCGACGGCGTAGAACGGCGCCAGCACCGGCAAAGCCGCGATCGACATCGCGAACAGCAGCACGAACGGGTGAATCCCCGGCGCGAGGCGACGGAACAGGACCGTGTAAAGCGCCCAACTCAGCATCGCGCCCTGCACGATGAGATCGCCGGCCGCCAGCTCCAGCCCAATCAGCGCACCGACATTGCCCTTGAGCACGATCGTGGCGACGCCGATCAGCGTGAGCACGATCCCGAACCACTGCCAGCGGTTGATGCGCTCGACCAGCAGCAGCCCGGCGACGATCGCGGTAAGCGCCGGTTCCGTAGCGTTGAGCAACCCCACATTTACGGCGGTGGTGGTCTGCAACGCGACGTAAAGCAGCCCCTGACCGCCGACGAATTGCAGCACGCCGAGCGCGGCAATCAAACGCCACTGTGCCAACAACAGCGGCAATTGGTCGCGGCGCGACAGGAACATCGGTAAGAGGATCAGGATCGTGAACAGGGTACGCCAAAACATCAGGCCGATCGGCGGGACGTCTTCATGGATCGCCCGCACCAGGACGATGTTGCCGGACCAGGCGAGGGTGGCGACGATCAGCAACGCATAGGCAAACACCGTGGTGCTGAGCCACGGCGCAAAGGATTCGCTAGCCGATGCGGGCCGCATCATGACGCCTTCTTGCGCGCCGCACCGGCACGGTTGGTGAAAGCGACGCCGACGAGCACCAGCGCCATGCCGACGAGGTGATAGCGGTGGAAGGCCTCGCCGAGCGCGGTAACGCCGAGCGCTACGGTAAGGACCGGGATCAGGTAGAGAAACATGCTGGCGCGGCTGGCACCGATACGCGTGATGCCGATATTCCAGCCAACCACGCCGAGCACGGTACCGAACAGCGAGATATAGCCAATGATCGCCAGCGTCTCCCAGGTCGCGTGGGTCACCACGCCGAACAGATAGACCTCGGCCAGATAGGCCGGCAACAGGCCCAGGCCACCTGTAAAGGTCGTCGCCGCGACGACGACGAAAGGGCTGAGTCCGCGCGGCAAGCGCCGCACGAAAGGGGCGTAGACGGCCCAGCCGACGACGGCAACGCCGGCCCAAATGTCGCCGACTACGAACGCCAGGTCGGCCAACGCTCCGAACTCACCGCGCAGGATGATCACAGTGACGCCGAGCAACGCCAACGCCACGCCGAACCAGCTCGCCGGTACCAGCCGCTCGCCGACGAAAGTCCAGGCCAACACCGCCGCCAGCACCGGCTGCACGCCGAGAATCAGGCCGGCATTGACCGCAGTGGTTGTTTGCAAGGCGAGATAGAGCATGAGCTGGCCGACCGCGAACTGGGCGATGCCGATCCAGAAGATCAGCTGGCGGTGAGCCCACAGGACCGGAAGCTGCGCACGCAGGTTGCGAAAGATGAATGGCAGCAGCAGCAGAACGGTGAAAACCGTGCGCCAGAACGAGATGCCGGCCGGCGTGATCGCCTCGTGCAGGTAACGAATCAGCACCGTGTTGCCGGACCAGCACAGCATCGTCAGAGTGAGCAGAGCGTAAGCCGTCCAGTCGGTTTCGCCGGCGCTGTCGGGTTCGCTGTGCGGTGCCACTGTGGCGGGATCCTACTGGAAGGGCGGACGCGCTTGTCCGGACGCGCCCGCTTCACGGCAACGTGAAACGATTGCACTTGCCGGCGTCCGGCACCAGCGGGAAACGCGCCATGATTCTCGCGCTGTCGTGGAACTTCAGCGCTTGATCGCCGCCACCGTCATGCAGGTACGCGCACAATTGCCGATCGCCGCCGCGCGGTTGCCGGAACCGGCCGGACCGATGCTTCGACCGTCGCAAAAGCCGCGGTTACGCGATCGTCCACAACCCGCCGCCACCGCGACGCCACCCTGCGCTTGTCCAGCGCCCGGCCTGTGGTTAAACTTTTCCCTGGCTCGCCGCCGCCTTCGCCGTGGCGGCGGTTGTGTTTTTCGCGCGTGGATCCGTACGTTCGTTCTCCGCCCGTGAAACCCGAGGGACAAGACCAGAACGATGAAGGCCAAATACAAGCCGCAATTTGCGCCGCCGTCGAGGCCGGTACCGGCGTACGGCATCCTCGACGAAAACGGCAAATTGCGACGGGGCGCGAAGGCGCCGATGAGCGATGAGCAGGCACTCGATGCGGTGCGCGTGATGACCCTGGGGCGGGTGTTCGACGAGAAGTCGTTCAGCCTGCAACGCCAGGGCCGGCTCGGGACCTTCGCGCCGATCTTCGGTCAGGAGGCCTCGATCGTGGGCCCGGCGCTGGCGTTGGATCCTGCGCGCGACTGGGTGGTGCCGCAGTACCGCGAGGCCCCGGCCCTGTTCAACCAGGGGTTCCCGGTCGAGCGACTGGCGCTGTATCGCCTGGGTCACCAGATCGGCGCCAATATTCCCGCCGACGTGCACATCCTGCCGCACCAGATCTCGCTCGCTGCGCAGATCCCCCACGCCGTCGGCCTCGCCTGGGGCCTCAAGCTCCAGGGTAAAGACGGCGTGGTGGCGGTCTATTTCGGCGACGGCGCCTCCTCGGAGGGCGATTTCCACGAATCCTGCAACCTGGCCGGCGTGACCAATGCGCCGGTGCTGTTCGTGCTGCAGGACAATGGTTGGGCGATTTCGACCCCGCGCGCGATCCAGACCGCCGGCGCAGACTTCGCCAGCCGCGCGCCGGGTTACGGCTTCCCCGGCGTAGCCGTGGACGGCAACGATCTGTTCGCGCTTTATGAAGTGTCCATCCAAGCGGTGGCGCGCGGCCGCGTCGGTGCAGGTCCGACGCTGATCGAATCGCGTACCTACCGGATGGCCGCCCACACCACCGCCGACGATGCGACCCGCTATGTCGATCCCGACGTGCTTGCATATTGGAAAACGCGCGACCCGATCGAGCGGGTGCAGAAGTACCTCGCCGCGCGTGGCAAGTGGAACGATGACATCGCGGCCGAGATGCGGGAATCGTGCGTGGCAGAAGTCGAACAAGCCTATGACGCGGCGTTTGCCCACCCGGAGCCGGATCCGGCCGACCTCTACGACTACGTGTTCGCCGAGCGCACGCCGCAACTCGAGCGCCAGCACAACCATGACCTGATGCACAAGGCTGCGGAATCGTGGCGCTGAAAAAGGGGATGTCGAAAACGAACCAAACCCCACACCCCAACCCTCTCTCCGAGGGAAGGGGGGTTGTCGATTTGTTTCTTTCTCCCCGGAAGGACAGAACGCAGAGCACACGTTTCATGCATGCAAGCCATAGAGATCTCGATCGGAGACGCAGGGAGAACCTCAATGCCTGAAATGAACATGGTCGAGGCGATCCGTGACGCACTCAAGCTGGAGATGCAGCGCGACGAGCGTGTGATCATTCTCGGCGAGGATGTCGGCCTTCTCGGCGGCGTGTTCCGCGCCACCGACGGGCTCCAACAGTTCTTCGGCTCGCACCGGGTGGTCGACACGCCCCTGGCAGAGAGCGTGATCGCCGGCTCGGCGCTCGGGCTCGCTTTCTCCGGCCTGGTGCCGGTAGCCGAGATGCAGTTCCTCGGCTTCGCCCACCAGGCATTCCACCAGATCTGTCAGCAGATCGCCCGCACTCGGTTCCGCTCGCGCGGCTCGCACACGGCGCAGATCACCATCCGGGCGCCGTTCGGCGGCGGCGTCAAAACACCGGAGCTGCATTCCGACGCGATCGAGGCCCAGTTTGTGCAGGCGCCGGGCCTGAAGATCGCGCTGCCGTCGAATCCCTATGACGCCAAGGGCATGCTGTTGGAAGCAATCCGCGACCCCGACCCGGTGATGTTCCTCGAACCGTTAAGGGGCTACCGACTCATCACCGGCGAAGTGCCGGAAGGTGACTACACGGTGCCTTTCGGCAAGCTGCGGGTCGTGCGCGAGGGCAGTGACGTCACCATCATCGCCTGGAGCGTCGCCGTGAGCCTGGCCGAGCAGGCCGCCGACATCCTCGCCGAGAAAGGCGTCAGCGCCGAAGTCATCGACCTGCGCACATTAGTGCCTCTCGACCTCGAAAGTTTGGTGGCGGCGGCCGAAAAGACCGGCCGCATCGTCGTGGTCCAGGAAGCACCGGAAAGCGCGAGCTTCGGCTCGGAGGTCGTCGCCCTGATCCAGGAGATGGCGTTTTATTCGCTGGAAGCGCCGATCCAGCGGGTTTCGGCACCCGACGCGCCGTATCCTCTGCACGGTCTCGAGGAGTTCTACATCCCCAACGTCAACCAGGTCGTGACCGCCGCCGAGCGGACCTTGAACGGACAATGAGCGACTACCGGTTCAACCTTCCCGACATTGGCGAGGGTCTCGGCGAGGGCGAGATCGTGCGCTGGCTGGTCGAGACGGGATCGCCGGTTCGGGCCGACCAGATCATGGTCGAGGTAGAGACCGACAAGGCGGTGGTCGAGATTCCGGCCCCGGTCAGCGGCACGCTGAAGACGGTTGGCGGCGGCCCCGGCGACGTTATTGCCGTCGGCACGCTGCTGGCGGTGATTGGAACCGACGGCGCGGACGCACTCGCGGCACCGGAGCCGGCCGCTGTACCCGCTGCTCCCGAACCACCAGCGCCCGCGCCGACGGTCGAGCCTGCGCCGATCGCACCGGCGGCGGCGGCGCTGCCGGGCAAGCGTCCCGCCCGCGTGTCGGCGGCGCCGGCGACCCGTAAGCGCGCCGTCGAACTGGGTGTCGACATCGCCACCGTCTCCGGCACTGGGCCGCAGGGTCGAATCACCAAGGAAGACGTGGAGCGCGCGGTCTCGGGCGCGGCGGCGCCGACTGCGATACCCGCCGCCGCTCCGGCGCCCGCAATGGCGCGGCCGGCAACCGTGCACGTGCCGCCGCCCGAGCGGGTCGACGAAGTCGTGCCGCTGCGGGGTTTGCGCAAAACCATCGCCGAGAGCATGACCGCCAGCCTGCAGGTGCCGCACATCACCGACTGGTATAGGGCCGAAGCCAGCGAGCTGGTCGCCACGCGCGCAGCGCTCAAGGACGAGTTCGCGGCCCAGGGCGTCAAGCTCACCTTCCTGCCATTCTTCATCAAGGCATGCGTGCTGGCGCTGCAGCGAGTGCCGTCGATGAACGCCGTGCTCGACATGGAGAAGGGCGAAATCACCTACCGCAAGCGCTTCAACATCGGCGTCGCCACCGCCACCGAGGCAGGGTTGATCGTGCCGGTGCTGCACGACGCCGACCTCAAATCGATTATTGAGCTGGCGGTCGAGATCAACGAGCTCGCCGAGCTCACGCGCAGCCGCAAGGTGCCGCGCGAGCGGCTGATCGACGGCACCTTCACCATTACCAATTTCGGCAGCTACGGCGCGCGTATGGGTACGCCGATCATCCGTCCGCCGGAAGCGGCGATCGCCGGGTTCGGCGCGATTCGCGACGAGGTGGTGCCGGTTGATGGCGCCCCGGCAGTGCGTCCGATCCTGCCGGTATGCGCCTCGACCGACCATCGCCTCAACGACGGCGAACAGCTATGGGCCTTCGTGCGCACGGTAAGCGAGATGCTGGAAAGGCCGGCCCGCATACTCGGTTATCTCTGACGGCGAGCGGCAGTGAAGAAAACCGACCGAAGCCCTCACCCCCACCCTTCTTCGGAGCGAGGGTTGGGTGAGGAGGATTTGTCGAGCGTCCTCTAATGGTCGTCGGTCAGATTGCCGAATCCACCGATTTCGTCGTCGCAGGCGCCGGGCCCGGCGGCTACGTGGCGGCGCTGCGCGCGGCCCAACTCGGCCGCACCGTGACGCTGGTCGACCGCGAGGGCGCGGCCGGGGTCGGTGGGGTGTGCCTGCGGGTCGGCTGCATCCCGAGCAAGGGGCTGATCGAGGCCGCCGATCTCGCTCACCGCACGGCCGAGGACGGGCCGGCCTACGGTCTCAAGACCAAGTTCAACGGCATCGACATGGCCGCGTTCCAAGCGTGGAAAGCCGAGCTGGTCGGTGGCCTTACCGACGGGGTGCGCGGGCTGTTGGACAAGGCCGGCGTACGGGTGGTAGCCGGCGAGCTGCGGCTGACCAGGCCTGACGAGGCGGTGGTGTCGACCGCCGAGGGTCAAGCTAAATTTCTCAAGTTCAAGGACCTGGTGCTGGCGACGGGATCGCGGCCGGTCGAGCTGCCGGGGTTCAAGGTCAACGGCGGTGACGTGCTCGACTCGACCGCCGCCCTCGATCTGACGGAGCTGCCTCGGAGGGTGGCGATCATCGGCGGCGGCTATATCGGCCTGGAGATCGGCATAGCGCTGGCCAAGCTCGGCAGCAGGGTGGCCATCGTCGAAGCGCTCGACGGCGTGCTGCCGACAATGGATCGACGCATCGCCAGGCCGGTGGAAAAGCGACTAGGGGAACTCGGTATCGACCTGTACGCCAAGTCGAAGGCGGCCTCGTTCGAAGCCGGCAAACTCGCCATCGAGACACCCGAGGGCACCAAGAAGCTGGCCGTAGAAAAGGTTATCGTCGCTGTCGGCCGCAAGCCCAACAGCGACGATCTTGGCCTCGAGAGGGCCAAAATCGCGCTCGACAATCACGGCTTGATCCAGGTCGGACCTGACCGCCGGGTTGCCGACCATATCGCCGCGATCGGCGACATCACGCCGGGGCCGGCACTCGCCCATAAGGCGTCGGCCGAGGCGGTGGTGGCGGCCGAAGCGTTGTGCGGCCGCAAGGTCGCGTTTCAGCCGCAGGCGATACCGGCGGTGGTGTTTTCCGATCCCGAGGTGGCCAGCGCCGGCCTCAGCGCCGGCGACGCCAAGGCCGAGGGCATCGAGGTCGAGACCGCGAACTTTCCTTTGACGGCGTCGGGCCGGGCCAAAACGCTGAACGCCACCAACGGCTTCCTGCAGATCGTCGCCGACAAGAAAACCAACCTGGTGCTGGGCGTGCACATCGTCGGGCCGCACGCCTCCGACCTCATCGCCGAGGGCACGCTGGCGATCGAGATGGGTGCGACCCTCGAAGACCTCGCGCTCACCGTCCACCCGCACCCGACACTGTCGGAGCAGTATCTCGAAGCCGCGCATCTCGGCATCGGCCAGCCGATCCATCTCGCCTTGCTGGGCAAGCACTAACGCCAACTTGGCCTGCCCCCGATAGGTGGTCGAGGCTTTGTGGGAGAGTTGGATGCGGGTTGAGTTGAAGCGCCGACCGTAGCCTATCGACGGCGTGGGTCATTCCTTCAACGTTTCCGGTGCCCGTCGGCGCCCGTCTCCAACCGGTATTGTCGTGACACCCAGGTCAGCTCACCCGTGCTTTCAGAAGCTCCGCCATCTCGTCCACCGAGAGTTGCGGGCGCAGCAACTCGACGAACTTGCCGTCCGGGCCCATCAGAAAAATATATGCCGAGTGGTCGACGAGGTAGAAGCCGTCCTCCTCCGCATCGAGCGCCCGCGAATGAATGTGGTAGCGCTTCTTGATCGTCGCGACCTGCTCGGGCGTCCCGGTAAGCCCCAGCATGTGCGGATGGAACGCGGCCACATAGTCGCGCAGCACGGCGGCGGTATCGCGCGCGGGGTCGACGGTCACAAAAACCGGTCGCACCTTGGCACCGAGCTCCTTGGGCAGCGTGTCGATCGCCTCAGCCATCGTGCTGAGTTCGGTCGGGCACACGTCGGGGCAACTGGTGTAGCCGAAATAGATCAGAGCGTAGCTACCGAGCAGGGCGCGCTCGCTGACGGCCCGGCCGCGATGATCGATCATCTTGAACGGCCCGCCGACGCTGATCGCGGTCGCATCCTCGACAATGCGTACACTGCTACTGGGACCCAGCCACCACAACGTGATACCGACCACCGCTACCGTCGGAATCAGACCCCAGAGAATCAGTCGCAAGGTTCGCATCGCTACGAGGACAACGATAGGGCGCGGTTCCTTGAAAGAAAAGGTCGCGCTGCCGTACAGTCCGGCGATGGACGGTATGGGTGACAGCAAAGCTGCGATCGCTCCTGATGAGGGTCGCCGCGACTCGCGCGTCGTCGTCGCCGGCGTCAGCCGGTTCGCTGCGTTCGTGGCGCTCGCGGCGTGGGCGTTTCCCCCGGTCCGCGACTTCACCCAGTCGGAATCGGTCTATCTCTGGATTTGCTCACCCTTCACCGGCTAGAGCGTTCCCGGAATCGCGCATTTCCCCCGAGGAGAGCCCCATGGCAACCGCCGAAGATCTGACCAGTGCGGAAAGCTTTCCCGATATCCGCGACGCCGTGCGGCGCCTGTGCGGCGAGTTCCCCGGCGAGTATTGGCGCCGGCACGACCGTGAACGCGCCTACCCCAAGGAATTCGTCGGAGCCCTCACCGAGGCCGGCTTCCTCGCCGCGCTGATCCCGGAGGCTTACGGCGGCAGCGGCCTCGGCGTGCAGCAGGCCTCGGCAATCATGGAGGAGATCCACAAATCCGGTTGCAATGGCGGCGCCTGCCACGCGCAGATGTATACGATGGGGACCATTCTGCGCCACGGCAGCGGCGCGCAGAAACAGGCCTACCTGCCCAAAATCGCCACCGGCGAGTTGCGTCTGCAGGCGTTCGGCGTAACCGAACCGACCAGCGGCACCGACACGCTCAACCTCCGCACCATGGCGGTGCGCGACGGCGAGGACTACGTGATCAACGGTCAGAAGGTGTGGACCTCGCGGGCCGAACATTCCGACCTCATGCTGCTGCTCGCCCGCACCACGCCAAAGGACCAAGTCGAGAAGCGCACCCTCGGCCTCTCAGTGTTCATCGTCGACATGCGCGAAGCGCAAGGCAACGGACTCACCATCAAGCCGATTCGCACGATGATTAACCACTCGACCACGGAAGTGTTCTTCGACGATCTGCGCATTTCGGCTTGGAGCCTGGTCGGCGAACAGGACCGTGGGCTCTACTACATCCTCGACGGCATGAACGTCGAACGCATCCTGATCGCCTCCGAGGCGATCGGCGACGCACGCTGGTTCATCGACAGGGCGACGGGCTACGCCAAGGAACGTCAGGTGTTCGAGCGGCCGATCGGTCGCAACCAGGGCATCCAATTCCCGATCGCGCGAGCCTTTGCCGAAACCGAAGCCGCGGCGTTGATGGTCGAGCGCGCGGCGCAGCTGTTCGATTCCGGCCAACCTTGCGGCGCCGAGGCCAACATGGCCAAGCTGTTGGCGGCCGACGCGGCGTGGCATGCCGGCGACATGTGCATGCAGACCTTCGGCGGCTTCGGTTTCGCCGAGGAGTACGACGTCGAGCGCAAGTTCCGCGAGACCCGGCTGTTCCGCACCGCGCCGATCTCGACCAACATGATCCTCGCCTATCTCGGCGAGCACGTGTTGGGCCTGCCGCGTTCCTACTGATATTGCCAACCCCCGGACCGGGCATCAGCGACGCGCTTGGCCCGTACCCGTGCCTCCAGCGCTCGCAACGGCGCCCGGTGTAGAAATAGCGCGCTTGAAAAAACGAGAGGTTTCCATGGCAGGCGCTCTCGACAGTACCGTCGTCCTCGCCCTCGAGCAGGCGGTGGCGATCCCCTATTGCACGGCCAAGCTCGCCGACGCCGGCGCGCGGGTGATCAAGATCGAGCGCGCCGAAGGCGATTTCGCGCGCCATTACGACAAGCTGGCCAAGGACCAGTGCAGCTATTTCGTATGGCTCAATCGCGGCAAGCAGTCGCTGGTGGCGGATATCAAGAACCCGGACGACGTCGCCCTGATCCACCGCATCGCCGCCCGCGCCGACATATTCCTTCAGAACCTGGCGCCGGGCGCGGCGGCGCGGGCCGGTTGCGGCTCGGCCGACCTGCGCGAGATCAACCCCGATCTGATCACGGTCGACCTCACGGGCTATGGCGAGGACGGCCCCTATGCCGACATGAAAGCCTACGATCTGCTGGTGCAGGCCGAGTCCGGCCTGGCGGCGATCAGCGGCGGCCCCGAGGCGCCGGGCCGCTGCGGAGTCTCGATCTGCGACCTCACCGCCGGGGTCAACGCCTATGCCGCGGTCATGGAGGCGCTGATCCGGCGCGGCCACACCGGCGAGTCGAGCGCGATCGCAATCTCCCTGTTCGACGGGCTGGTTGACATGATGACGCCGCCGATGCTGCAAACCGCGGCCGGCAAGGAACCATCGCGCATCGGCTTCAGCCACACAGCCATCGCGCCTTACGGGGCCTACATCACCAAGGGCGGCGACCAGATCGTTATCGCGGTGCAGAACCAGCGCGAATGGGCGGCGTTTTGCGAGCGTATCCTCAAACAGCCTGAAATCGCCAACGACACGCGGTTCCAGAACAACGTGGCGCGCTGCGACAACCGGGTCCAACTGGACGCGATCATCACCGCCGCTTTCGGCCGACACAAACGCGCGGCGTTGGCCGAGAAGCTCAAGGCGGCCAACATCGCCTTCGGCGCGCTCAACAACGTAACCGACCTCATCGACCATCCACAATTGCGGCGTCTGCCGGTGGAAACCCCTAACGGCGTGGTCGAAGTAGCTGCGCCGGGGCACCGCATCGCCAACCGGCCGCATGTGCTCGGACCGCTGCCGAATATCGGCGAGCACTCGGATGCCATCCGCGCCGAGTTTGCCGTCTAGGGATGCACGGTTATGACCCAAAATCTCGACCATCTGCGCGAGTGGATCGGCAACAGCGAAACCGACGGCGACGTGCTGGTGGCGGGGCCGTTGAAACGGGCCGCGGCTACCCTCGACCGCGACGACCCGCCGCCCGCCACGGGCGACCCGATCCCGCCGGGCTGGCACTGGTTCTATTTCCTGCCATCGGCGCCGCAATCGGAGATCAACGATGACGGTCATCCCCGGCGCGGCGGGTTTCTGCCGCCGGTGCCGCTACCGCAGCGTATGTGGGCGGGCGGCCGCATCACGTTCGCGCAGCCGCTCAAGGTCGGCGACGCGGCGACGCGGCGCTCTGAGATCATCAAGGTCGAACCCAAATCCGGACGCAGCGGCCAGCTTGTGTTCGTGACCGTACGCCACATCGTGTCGGGTGCCGGGGGCCCGGCCATCATCGAGGAACACGACATCGTGTACCGCGAGGAAGCCAAGCCCGGCGGCCGGCCGGTCAGGCCGCCCGCGGCCCCCGGACGGGCCGACTGGTCGCGCACGATCCAGCCCGACCCGGTACTGCTGTTCCGTTTCTCGGCTCTGACCTTTAACGGCCATCGCATCCACTACGACCGGCCCTACTGCAAAACCGAAGCCGGCTATCCCGGCCTGGTGGTGCACGGTCCGCTGAGCTTCATCCTGTTGATGGATCTGGTGCGCCGCGAGTTGCCCGACGCAACGATCGCCAGCGTCGACTACCGCATGATGCGGCCGCTGTTCGACATCCATCGCTTCACGGTCAACGGCGCCCGTGCCGACGACGGCATCCTCGAGCTTTGGGCGGCTGATCACGAAGGCGCGGTCGCGACCAAAGCGTCCATGGTGCTTGCCTAGACCCTGCTTTGTTTTCAAGGTGTTTGGGCACGGTTCGGCGTCTCGGTGATTGAGTATCGCGGTGGATGCCGCAGCGCGCACCGCGTACAGCCTTGTCGCCATCGGTTCCTTCTTGGCCGGCGGCTTCTCGTTCTCCGCCTTATCGACCGTGCCTGTCGCAAACAACCACGAAAAACGACGCCGGCCACGGGACCTGGCCGGCGTCGGAGGAAGAGAAGAAAGGTGGGTCCGGCTGCGTCGGGAACGCGGCGGGGGGATACCCTTCCCGCGCAACCGGACCCGATGGGCCCTTGATTAATCATGTAGGGTGGGTTTACGGCGATTTCGAGGCGGGATTCGGGTGTTATTGCGACCGGTGAAATCGACCCGGAATACCCCCGCGCACGACCTTAGGCTCGGTTACCAGATCGCGGTTTTGCGGTCGCTTTACCGTGACGCCGAAAGGAAGCGGCGCGGCCGCGAGTACCGCCACGGGATCGCCGACCGCCGCCGTTGACCCCGCGCTCCTTGTAGACGAGGCTCGCCTTCGCGAATCGGGGTTCCGCGGCGTCCCCGCGTGGGCGACAATTCGATTGCCCGCGTCCGCCGCTCTCGACAAGGAACAGCGATATGTCGAACACAGCGCTCGCACTAACCGACGAACTCTCCACTTATCTGCGCTCGGTGGGGGTGCGCGAACCCGACGTGCTCGCACGCCTGCGCGAGGAAACCCAGAACAGCGTGCGGGCCGCGATGATGCAGATCACGCCCGAACAGGGCGCATTTATGAGAATGCTGATGGGCATGCTCGGGGCTAGCCGCGTGCTGGAGATCGGGGTCTATACCGGCTACAGCTCGATTTCGATGGCCCTGGGTTTGCCCGACGATGGTCGCATCACCGCTTGCGACACCAGCGAGGAGTGGACCGAAATCGCCCGCCGCTACTGGCACGAAGCCGGGGTCGAGGACAAGATCGACCTGCAGTTACGCCCGGCGGTCGAGACACTCGACAAGCTGCTCGCCGACGGCGCTGCCGGCACCTACGATTTCGCCTTTATTGATGCCGACAAACCCAACTACGACAATTACTACGAACGGTGCCTCAAGCTGCTGCGCGCGGGCGGGATGATCGGCGTCGACAACGTGTTGTGGGGCGGCCAAGTTATCGATACCGCCGACACCAGCGAATCGACCACGGCGATCCGCGCTATCAACAGAAAGATCCGCGGCGACGAACGGATCGAGGTATGTATGGTGCCGATCGGCGATGGTCTGACCCTGGCGCGCAAACGCTGACCAGCACCAAACCGCCGCGGTCGCGTTGCAGCACCGGTTGCCGTTGTAATATGATCGAGCGCATGAGCAAGACGGACGTGAGCGTCGCGACACATATCAGCGCCGGGTTTGGCAAACGGCGCATCGGCCACAACCAGGCCGGGGGCAGGGCAGCCTTAGCCTTGCCTGTCGCCTGATGGCCGAGGTGATTCGCCTCGATCATTACCGCCAGCGGGCCGCCGCGCACCGCAACCCCTCAAGCGAAGACCCCACACCGCCATCGACCGAAGCCACACCGGTGTTCTTCGATCGCCGCGAGCTCAACGGTATCTTCTCGCTCTATGGCCGCATGGTCGCCGTCAATGAATGGCGTGACTACGCCATCGATACGGATAGATGGGGAGTCGAGTTCCAGGTCTACCGCAACAGCTGGGATTTTCCGGCCTACCGCCTGGTCAAGCGGGATGCCGACGCCGGCGCGCGGCGTTTCGCCCTGCTCAGCGGGGGCGAAACGCTGATCGAGGACGACCGCCTCCAACCGATCCTAACCTGGCTCGAGCGGCATCCCGGCGGACGCGTTGCCACGTTTCCGCGTTTGCGTACGCACCAGCGCTTCGCGCGCACCTAACCCATTCACTTCAACGACCAGCCCGGCGCGAAGCCGGGTTGGTCGGTTCGCCGGCGCTCACTCGTTGGAGGCGCCGAACAAGCTCATCAGATACATGAAGATGAGAATGAAATCCATGTAGAGGTTTAGGGCGCCGAGAATCGCCTTCTTGTCCGCAACCTCGAGACTATCGCTCGCCAGATACATCGTCTTGATCTTCTGAGTGTCGTAGGCGGTGAAACCGACGAAGATCAGCACGCCGATCACCGAGACCGCGAAGTGCAGCGCACTCGACAACACGAAGAGATTGACCACCCCGGCGACGATGATGCCGATCAGTCCCATGAACAGGAACGAGCCGAGCCCGGTGAGGTCGCGTTTGGTGGTATAGCCCCACAGGCTCATCGCCCCGAATGTGGCGGCGGTGATGAAGAACACCCGGGCAATGCTCTCGCCCGTAAAGTAGACGAAGTAGGTGGATAGGATCAGCCCAAACAGCGCGGCGTAGATCCAGAAACAGGCCTGAGCGGCCGCCGGCGACATTTTATGGATGCGCGCGCCGATGAAAAACACCAGCCCAAGGGCAACGAGGAAAACGATCCAGCCCAACGACGCAACCGCACCGTACAGCCCCGGATTTTGAGCGACGGCCCAGGCGATGATGAAGGTCAGCATCACGCCCGAGGCCATGTAGTTGTAGACCTTGAGCATGTGTTTGCGCAGACCCTCGTCGATCTGTACCGCGTCGGCACTACGAGCCGCGAATTGAGTCCTGAGATCAGCCATTAGTCTGTCCCTCGGAGAGTTCGTGTAGATATATATATATTGATTAGCGCGACAGAGTATCAAGCGCAACCGGAGCAGCTTACCAAATTGTAAGGTTTTGAAAACGCGTTGTTTTTCGGGTCGGGTTGTTGCTCCTACTCGGCTCGGAGGACCGGCGCCGGTTTTTGGCCCAGCGCCAGCCAGATGCCCGCGAAGCCAAGCACCGCGGTCAAGACGGCGGCGCCGACCACCGTGGCCAGAGCCGTGGTCGGCAGGAATTCCCAGTGGGCGCGCATGACCTCGGTGACGACGATCCAACTGGCCAGGGTGCCGAGCGCGACCGCGATCACGGCGGTCGCCAAACCGAGCAACAGGTATTCCAGCAAGAAGACGCGGATCAGGAAACTGCGCCTCGCGCCCAGCACCTTAAGCACCACCGCGTCGTAGACGCGGCGCCTGTGCCCCGCGGCCACCGCGCCGGCCAGCACCAGCACCCCCGTCAGCAGCGCCACCGCAGACGCGGCCTGCACGCCGGCGCCGACTTGACGGAAGAACGAGGCGATGCGCTCGGAAATCGCACGCACGCGGATCGGTGAAATGTTGGGGAAGCGGTCGGTCACGGCGCGGAACAACGCTTCCTCGGCTTGCGGGGTTGCGCGCGCGGTTGCCAGCAGCGATTGCGGCGCGTTCTCGAGGGTTCCCGGAGCGAACACGGTGACGAAGTTGATGCCGAGGTTCATCCAGTCGGTCTTGCGCAAATTGCGGATACGCGCCGTCACCTCGCGGCCCAGGATGCTGTAGGTCATGGTGTCGCCGATATCGACGCCGAGGCCGCGGGCAATATCGATATCCAGAGAGACCAGAGGCGGTCCGCTGTAGTCCGGCGGCCACCACTTGCCGGCCCGCATATCAGTACCCTCCGGCATCGGCCCGGCATAGGTGAAGCCGATTTCGCTACGGGTCACCCAGGCAGCGTCGGGATGCGGCGTCACGTCGGCCACGGACGTGCCGTTGATCCGGGTGAGGCGGCCACGCAGCATCGGCACCTGCTCGACGCCGCCGGCCCCCGCCACGCCGTGAACGGTTTCGGCGAATGCGGCACCTTGGCCAGGCTGGATATCGACGAAGAAGAATGCCGGCGCGTCGGTCAGAATGCGCTCGCTCACCTGGCGCGTGAGGTTGCTTTGGATCAGCGCCACGGCGACCAGCACCGTCAACCCGGCGCCGAGCGACACCACGATCCCGCCGGTCGGGGCGCCGGGCCTGCAAATGTTGGCGAGCGCCAACCGCAGGGTCGGATTGCGGGCGCGGCCGGCACCGCGCACCAGCCGCACAATCAACCACGCCAAGCCGCGGAAGGCGAGGAGGGCCGCAGCCGCGCCAAGCACGAACCATTGCGAGATGAAGGGCTGGCCGCTGCCGACGATCGCCAGTGCCACCAAGGCGCCGGCGGCGACCGCGATGGACACGAGATAAAGCGGCTTCGGCCAGCGCCGCGCCGGTTGCACGATGTCGCGGAACAGACCGGCGGCGGGCACCTCCTGGGCCGTCGCCAGCGGCCACAGCCCGAACACCAGCGCGGTGAGCCAGCCGAACAGCGCGGCCAGCAACGACGGCTGCCAGTAGATCCCAACCTTGGCCGGGATAGGCAGCTTGTCGGCCAGCACGATATTCGCCAGCCACGGCGCTCCGGCACCGAGCACCACGCCGATCGCTATTCCAACTGTCGCTAGCAGCATGACCTGGGCCAGGTAGGTCCCGAAGATCAAACGGCCGCGGGCGCCGAGGCATTTTAGGACGGCGATGGTCTCGGTCTTGCCGGCGAGGAAATTCTGGATCGCGTTGCCGACCCCGATGCCGCCGATCAGCAGCGCGGTGACCCCAACCAGCGTCAGGAACACGGCAAAGCGTTCGACGAAGCGCTGCACGCTGGGATTGGCACTGCCGTGATCGCGAATGCGCCATGATTGCTGGGGATAAGCTTCCCCGACCTTCGCACCCCAAGCATGCGCATCGGTCCCCGGCGCCAAGCGCACGCGATATTTATAGCGAACCAGACTGCCTTCGCGGACCAGCCCGGTTGCGCGAAAGCCGGATTCATCGACCATCACGCGCGGGCCGAGCGTAAACGCATTGGCGAGTTGATCCGGTTCCTTGACGATGGTGGTGCGAATTTCGAACTCGCGATCGCCGATCCGCAGCGTGTCGCCGATTTCGAGGCCGAGCCGCAGCAACAACACGCTGCCGACCGCGGCACCGAAGCGGTCGTGGCGCGCGGCGAGCGCATCGTTCAAAGCGATCGCCGGCGCCAATTCGATCTCGCCGTAGAGCGGGTAGGCCTCGGGCACACCCTTGAGCTCGACCAAGCTGCGTTTGTCGTTGGTGCTGCTGTAGGCCATCGCTCGCATCTCGCCGAGGCGCGCCAGACGATCGCTGCGACGGCCGATATCGTCGACGATCGCCGCGTCGAGCGGGCGTCCGGTGACGCGAAATTCGACGTCGCCGCCCAGCAAGATCTGAGCATTCTCGCGCAGGGATTGCTGCAGCGCTTGCGACAGAGTACCGACGCCGGCGATGGCGGCGACGCCGATCGTAAGGCAGGCGAGAAAGATGCGAAACCCGCCCAGGCCACCGCGCAGCTCGCGCGCCGCCAGTCGCAGCGCCAACGGCATGGCTCTACGAGCTCGCCCGACGGACCGCGCCGTCTCCAGCCACGGTCCCGAACACACGGCCATCGTCCATGCTCAGCACGCGGTCGCAACGTTGGGCCAGGGCCGAATCGTGAGTGATGAGCAGCAGTGTCGTCCCCTGTTGAGCGCGCATCGCGAACATGATGTCGATCACGGCGGCGCCGGTTTTATTGTCGAGATTGCCGGTCGGTTCGTCAGCCAGCACCACCTTGGGCACCGGCGCGAACGCACGCGCCATGGCGACCCGCTGCTGCTCGCCGCCGGATAGCTGCGACGGGTAGTGGGCGAAACGTTCGGCCAGGCCAACCTGTTCGAGCTGGGCCTGCGCGACCTCGAACGCATCGGCGCGGCCTGCGAGCTCGAGCGGGATCGCCACATTCTCAAGCGCCGTCATCGTCGGGATTAGATGAAATGACTGAAACACGATGCCGATATGGTGACGCCGAAACAGCGCCAGATCGTCCTCGCTCATCGTCGTCAGGTCGCGGCCGGCGACCGCGACGCTGCCGCGTGTCGGCCGCTCGAGTCCGGCGAGTATCGCCATCATCGTCGACTTGCCCGAGCCCGAGGGTCCGATCAGGCCGACGGCCTCACCGGCATTCAGCCACAGGCTCGCGCCGCGCAGGATGTTGACGGCGCCGGCCGCGCTTTCCAGAGTCAGGTGGACATCGTCCGCCCGCACCATATCTCGTGAAGCAGCTTCGGCAACGGGATCGATTTGCGTCATGTCCTCGCCACGACCTTACAGGCCGCCCTGTTCCCGATATAGGTTCCTGAGACGGCTTTTTAAACGTCAGATAGCGGCCTGCGCCACGTTGCTGCTGATCGCCGTCGCAGCGGCGTCAAGCCGCGCCGGCGAGGAGATCACCGTCGTCGCATTCGGCGACAGCCTCACGGCGGGCTACGGACTCGACCCGCAGGACGTTTTCCCGGTGCGCCTCGAAGGGGCATTGAGGGCGCGCAGCATCGCGGCGCGTATCATCAACGCGGGGGTCTCGGGCGACACCACTGCCGGTGGGCTGGCCCGGCTCGATTGGTCGCTCGAGAGCAAACCCGCGGTAATGATCGTCCAGCTGGGCGGCAACGACGCGTTGCGCGGCGTCGAACCCGCAGTCACCCGGGCTAATCTCGACGCCATCATCGGCCGTATCCGCGCCGTCGGCGTCAAGGTCCTGCTCGCTGGAATGTATGCACCACCGAACATGGGTGATACCTATGCACGCGAGTTCAACGCCATCTTCCCCGATCTCGCCAAAGCGCACGGCGTGACCTTGTATCCGTTCTTCCTCGACGGCGTGGCCGCCAAACCCGAATACAATCAGGGCGACGGTATCCACCCCAATCGCCGCGGCGTCGACATGATCGTCGACCGCTTTGCCCCGGTGCTGGCGGAAGTGATCCACGCGCAATAGCGGGGCGCTCGATGCCGAGACTGTTCGTCGCTCTCGACCTACCCGACGACGTCAAGCGTGGTCTCGAGCGGTTGTGCGCCGGGGTGCCCGGTGCACGCTGGCTTTCGGTCGCGCAGTTTCATTTGACCCTGCGCTTCATCGGCGAGGTCGACGGCGCGCTATTCAAGGACGTGGCAGCGATACTCGACGACATTGACGGCGACGGCTTCACATTGTCGTTGGCAGGTCTCGGCTGTTTCGGCAAGGGTCGCAAGTTGCACACGCTGTGGGTCGGCGTGCGCGCGGAACCGGGCCTGTTCGAACTGCAGGAACGGATTGAGGCCCGACTTTGCGCGATCGGGCTCGAACCGGAACATCGCAAATATAAGCCGCACGTCACCATCGCCCGACTCAAGGGGGTAAACGACGGTCGCCTGGTCGATTACCTGGCCGCCCATGAAGGGTTTGTCAGCGACGGCTTCGCGGTCGACTCGTTTGCCCTCTTCTCCAGCTTTCTCAGCCACAACGGCGCGATTTACACGATCGAAAACAGCTATCCGCTAAGGCCCGCGGTGAGCGGGGCGGCGGCGCACCCGGCGTAGGACGCCCAGGCGGCGCCCGGCTTACTGCGCGCCGGGCAGCCGCAGCCGCTGCGCCCGTGTTCGCCGAGGGCGGCGGATAGCCGCGGCGACGCGGGGGATCGGAGCGCGGAGACCGGTCGTCGGAGATCGCAATGTCGTCGATGCCCGGATCAGGTTCCGTTATCGTGGCGAGGATTCCGGTCATCGCAACAAGACCGTGGATTGATTGACCGGCACCGCACGAGCTACCGCCGGTAGATGCCGGTACATGACGAGGAGGACAGCCATGGCGGAACCACCCAGAACCACCGTCATTGTCGCGGGTTATAGCGGCGACGCGGTGTTCGCCGAGGCCGGTGAACATATCCGCATCACCGACGTCGAAGGCATGCAGATCGGCGACATGTTTGCGATCGCTCGCGACGATCACCACGAATTCCTGTGCCCCTCCAAGACCCGGGCGGTGATATGGAAGCTGTTTCCTGAGCTCGGCGAAGCCTTCTACAGCACGAGGCGACGGCCGATTCTCACCTACCTCGAAGACCATTCCCCGGGCGCCCACGACATGTTTTTCTCGCCCTGCGACCTACAGCTGTTCACCGATCTCGGTGTCGAGGGCTACCACCCGAACTGCAACGACAACTACCTCAAGGCCGCGGCCGAAATCGGCATCGGCCACACCTTCGTGCCCGATCCGGTCAACCTGTTCCAGAACACGCCGGCCGCGCCCGACGGCACCAACGCCATTCTGATGCGCGACACGCCGACCCAAGCCGGGGATTCGGTTACCTTCCGTGCCGAGCTCGATATCTTTCTCATTCTCACCTCCTGCTCGGTGGATCAGGGCTTCGAGGGCATCGCCGGAACCACATCGACGCCGCTCAAGATCGAGGTGTTCGGCTAGCGAGGACGAAGCGCCATGACCGAAGCTCCAAAAACCACCCTTGTGGTCGAGGGCTACAGAGGCGGTGCGGTCGCGGTGGATGCGGGCGCGCGCGTGCGCATCACCGACGTCGAAGGCTCGCAGATCGGCGACATGTTCGCCATCGCCTGCGACGACCATTTCGAGATGCTGTCGCCGTCGAACACGCGCGCCATCAACTGGTCGTTGTTCCCCAAGCTCGGCGAGCCGTTCTATTCGACCCGGGCGCGACCGATCCTGACTTACTGGCAGGACGACTCACCGGGCATCCACGACATGTTCTTCTCGCCGTGCGACCTAGCGGTGTTCGAACGCCTCGGCGTCGACGGCTACCATCCGAACTGCCACGACAACTATCTCAAGGCCGCGGCCGAGATCGGCATCTCGCACAACGCGGTGCCTGACCCGGTGAACCTGTTCCAGAACACTCCGGCATCGAGCGAGGGGCTGATCCTGCCCCGGCCGGTGCCGACCAAGGCGGGCGATTCCGTGACGTTCCGGGCCGAGCTCGACATCTTCATTGTGCTCGCCGCTTGCTCGGTCGACCAGGGCTTCGAGGGAATTACCGGGTCGACTTCGACGCCGCTCAAGATCGAGCTGTTCGAGTAGCTGGGTTGCCGGGCCACCGCCGGCCTTCTAGAATCGACCAAAACCCAACAACGAGCCAACCCGCTCAAAGGGAGAGAGAGATGTTCGCCATCCGTCGAATCCCGACCACCTGCGTGCTCGTGCTCGCGGCCACTGCATTCGCCATCGTCGCTCAGGCCCAGACGCTGCGGACCGCCTTTGTCGAGGACATGGGGGTGCCCGACCCCGACCTGTTCTACGCCGCCGAAGGGCTGTTGGTGACCAACAACGTCTATGAGGGCCTGCTGCGCTACCAGCCGGACACCAGCGAAATCGAAGGCGCGCTGGCCGAGAGCTGGTCGGTCTCCGACGATGGCCTGCGCTACACCTTCAAGCTGCGTTCCGGCGTCAAGTTCCACGACGGCAATACGCTCACCGCCAGCGACGTGATCAAGAGCTTCGAGCGCCGCCTCGCGGTCGAGGGCCTGCCCTCCTACATGCTGTTCGACATCACCAAGACCGAGGCGCCGGATCCGCTGACGCTGGTCGTTACGCTCAAGGCGCCGGTTAACGCGTTCCACCACTTTATGGCTTCGCCCTACGGGCCCAAGATCATGAGCGGCGCGATCCTCGACGCCAACAAGGGCGACAATGCGCAGAACTTCCTCAGCACCCGGGACGCCGGAACCGGCGCCTATCGGATCAGCGACTGGAGGGTCGGGCAGCAATATACGCTGACCGCGTTTGCGGACTATTGGGCCGGCGAACCGCATTTCAAGACGGTCGAGATCAAGCTGATCCCCGAGGCTTCGACCAAAGCGTTGCGGCTCGAGCGCGGCGATCTCGACTTCATCGTCGCCGGCGGGTTGCCGTTGCCGATCATCAATCGCTTCCGCGACAACGCCGATTTCCAGGTGTTCGACTTCCCGACCGTCAACAAGCTCTACCTGGTCGTGAACACCAAGAACGGCGCGTTCGCCGACTCCGACCTGCGCGATGCGCTGCGCCACGGTATCGACCGCCATCGCTTGATCAAGGCGGTTTACGGTCCGGCCGCAACGGTATCGAACCAATTCTACAACTGGGGCAGCTTCGCGGCTGGCAAGGCGTTGTACTACCCGTCCTACCAGCCGGACCGCCTGAAGGCGGCGGCGGCCAAGGCGTCGTTGAAGAAGGTCATGATCAACGTACCCACCGCGACCGGTCCCGACCTGCGCCGCTTCGCCGAACTGCTGCAGGTTGAGCTGTCGCGCGCGGGGCTCCAGCCTGAGCTGCGCGACGTCACCTACGCCCTGATCTTCGAAATGCCCACCAACGAATCGATCCGGCCCGACATCGTGGTGTTCAACGCGCCGCCCGATGCGCCGCACCCCGATGCCTATATCCGCATCAATTACTATACCGGTGGCCCGGCCAACCTGATGAACTGCGACCATCCGGAGGCCGACGAGGCGATGGACGCCGGGCTTCAGGCGACCGATCCCAAAATCATGGTCAAGCAATACGAGAAGGCGGCCGACGTCATCGTCCGCGCCGGCTGCATGGTGAACGTCGCCGACATGCGTGACAGCGTGGTGTTCCGCAAGGGGATCGAGGGGATCGTCAACGAGCCGGCGGTGCCGGCCTCGGTGGTTTTGCGGCTGCTGCACGAGTAATCCCTACGTCGTCGCCCACCGCCGCAACGCCCGCAACGACTCCGCGTGCCAGCGTCGCCGATCTGTCGGTGACGTTCCGGCGCGACGGCGCGGCGATCCACGCGCTGCGCGGGATTTCGCTCGACATCGAGGCCGGCGAGATTGTCGGCGTGGTCGGCGAGTCGGGCTCCGGCAAGAGCGTACTCGGATTGTCGCTCTTGGGTCTGTTGCCGCAGAGCCCCGCGCCGGACGTTGCCGGCCGGGCGACCGTCGCCGGCGTTGATATGGTCCGGGCCGCCGCGGAGGAATTGCGCGCCGTGCGCCGCCGCGAGCTTGGCGCCGTGTTCCAGGATCCGATGACCTCGCTCAATCCGAGCATGCGTATCGGCGAGCAGATCGCCGAGGCCGCCGGAAGCGCGGTTGAATCTCTACGCCTTCTGGAGGCGGTCGGCTTTCCCGATCCGCCGCGACGATTGCGCGCCTACCCCCACGAGCTGTCAGGCGGCCTGCGTCAGCGCGTGATGATCGCGATGGCGCTCGCCGGCAGTCCTTCGCTGATCGTCGCGGACGAGCCGACCACGGCGTTGGACGTCACCGTACAGGCACAGATCTTGCGGCTAATCGCCCGGTTGCGTGACGAATTCGGTACCTCGTTCCTGTTCATCACCCACGATCTCGGAGTCGCCGCTCAGATCGCCGATCGCATCGCCGTGGTCTATGGCGGGCGCTTGGCCGAGAGCGGCACCACCGCCGACCTGTTGAGAGCACCCGCCCATCCCTATACCGCCGGGTTGCTGCGCGCGCGCATGACGATGCGCACGCCGCGCGGACGCCCGATCGTCTCGCTGCCGGGCGAGCCCCCCGATCCCCGGGCGCCGCCGCCGGGATGTCCGTTCGCGCCCCGCTGCGAGTTGGCCACGCCGGAATGCGAGGACGCAATCCCGCCCACCCTGCCCCGCCCCGATGGTGGCGGCGAAGTCGCCTGCCTGCGCGCCGGTCAGGCCGGCGGGGCGCTCGACCCGGCGGCGCCGGGAATGGACGCGGCCGCGACGGGTGCGGCCGCCGCGCCGGCGCTGCTGCGTATCGACCATTTGTCGAAGACATTCAAGATACGGCACGGCCTGCGGTTGCGCCGCGAGCGGCTGCCCGCCCTGCGTGAGGTCAGCCTCGAGCTGTTCGAGGGTGAAGCACTGGCCATCGTCGGCGAAAGCGGATCGGGCAAATCGACCCTGCTGCGGGTGGTGGCCGGGCTGATGGCTCCGGACGCGCCGGCCGTCGAATTGGCGTCCGGGCGGCGTACTCAGATGGTGTTCCAGGACGCCGGCGCGTCGCTGACGCCGTGGCTACGAATCGGCGAGCAGGTCGGCGAGGCCCTCACCGGCGCTGACCGGCGCTCACCGCGGGCCCGCGCGGAACGTGTCGCCCGCGCCCTGCAGGGGATGGGACTCGCAACCGAGGTCGCCCGGGCCAAACCGGCCCAGCTTTCCGGTGGCCAGTTGCAGCGCGCGGCGCTGGCGCGGGCTACGGTCGAGCCGCCGGCGCTGCTGCTGTGCGACGAGCCCACCAGCGCGCTCGACGTTTCACTCGCGGCAACCGTGCTCAACATGCTGCAGGAGCTGCGCCGCCGCCTCGACACTGCGCTGATCTTCGTCACCCACGATCTGGCGATCGCCCGTCTCGTCGCCGATCGCATCGCGGTCATGTATCTCGGGCGGGTCGTCGAAATTGGCCCGACCGAGGCCGTCGTCGCCGAACCCGCCCACCCCTACACGGCAATTCTGCTCGAGTCGCTGCCCGACCTCAACGCCGAGCTGCCGGCGATCGAGGGCGAGCCGGCGAGCCCGCTCGACATCCCCAAGGGCTGCGCGTTCCAGCCGCGCTGCCCGGCCGCCAGCGAGCGCTGCCGGACAGAGGATCCGGCGCTTGTGTCCTTTGCCGAGGACCGGGAGGTCGCCTGCTGGCATCCGCGCGGCGAACGCCAATGACCGACGCGGCCGATCACGAATCGCGCGCGGTGCGGCGGTCGACGCCTCCAGGCGGCGGTTGGGCACGGATCGCGGAGCCGGCGATAGGCCTGCCGCTGGCCGCGGCGGCTGCGCTGATCGCGGTCGCGGTTCTGGCGCCGATCCTGGCGCCGCACGACCCGCTGTTCCCGGCTGGTGATCCGTTCCTGCCGCCCAGCGCCGCGTATCCGCTCGGCACCGATTCGGTCGGCCGCGACTTGCTCAGCCGCGTCCTCGTCGGCACCCGGTCGACGCTGCTCGCGGCCTTCGTCGTCATTGCGTCGGGGATCGCCATCGGCACCGTGATCGGCCTGGTCGCCGGTATGGCGGGCGGCATCATCGACCAGATCCTGATGCGAGCAATCGACGCGTTCCTGGCGATGCCCGCGCCGATTTTGGCGATCGCCGTGGTCGGCGCCCTGGGCGCATCGCTCGAAAACACGGTGATCGCGATGGTGGTCGTGTGGTGGCCGCTCTACGCCCGTATCGTCCGCGGCGAGGCGCGTGCGTTTCTGGCGCGGCCGGCGGCCGAGGCGGCGCGCCTCAACCGCGTCGGCATGCTGCGCCTGGGGCTGCGTCACTTGCTGCCGGGGATGATACCGCCGATCGTGATCGCAGCGACGTTCGATGTCGGCCTGCTGGTGCTGATGCTGGCCGGGTTGTCTTTCCTCGGCCTCGGTTCGCCCTCGCCGGCGCCCGAGCTCGGCGCCATGAGCGCGCGCGGCCTCGCCTATCTGCTGCAGTTCTGGTGGGTGCCCGTGATGCCGGGCCTCGCTGTCTTCGTTCTGAGCTACGTCGCCAACTTCGCCGGCGACGCGCTGCGCGACCTGATGGAAGATCGATGATCGCCGCGGTATTGGGCCGCCTTGTCGCCATGGTCGCGGTGATCTTGGTGCTGGTCGCTGCGGTCCTCGCCCTGCAGCGGGTCGTGCCGGGCGACCCGGCGCGGCTGATGGTCGGGGTGACGGCCAAAGCCGAGATCGTCGAAGCCGCCCGCAAGCGCCTCGGCCTCGATCAGCCGTTGCCGGTGCAGTATGTCGCCTATCTGCGCAAGCTCGCGGCCGGCGATCTGCAGATGTCGCTGCATACGCGCCGGCCGGTCGCCACCGATCTCGGGGAATTCTTTCCGGCGACCCTCGAGCTGGTCGGCTTCGCCCTGATCCTCGCCATTGTCGGCGGCGCCGTATTCGGCCTGGGCAGCGCCGGTCGCTGGCCCGGCTTCAAGATCGTACGCACGGTCGCGGTCGCGGCTTCCGCGATGCCGGTGTTCCTGCTGGCGATGCTGGGCATCCTGTTCTTATACGGCGAGTTCGGCTGGCTACCGGGCGGGGGGCGCTCCAGCATCGCCGGAGCGGCGCTGGCGCCGACCGGTTTCATGACCGTGGATGCATTGCTGGCCGGGCGCTTGGACGCGTTGCTCGACGCCCTCTGGCACCTGGTGCTACCGGCGGCCTGCTTGGCGATCGCACCGGCGGTGGGCATCGGCCGTACCTTCCGCGGCAGCCTGGTGGGCACGCTGCGCGCCAACTTCATCCGCACCGCGCGGGCCAAAGGGTTGAGCGAACGCCGCGTCCTGTTCGGCCACGCCGTACGTAACTCGCTCGGGCCGACCCTGTCGGTCACCGGAATCCAGGTGGCAATCATTTTTGCCAACGTGGTGATTGTCGAATCCGTGTTCGCATGGCCGGGCATCGGCCGCTACACCGCGCAGGGAATAATCAACAACGACTACCCCGCGATCGCCGGTGTCACGCTAACGCTCGGGGTGCTCTATATCGTCGTCAACGCGATTGTCGACCTGCTGCAGATCTGGGCCGACCCGCGCCAACGCGCGGCGTGAATAAACGGATGCGCAGGCCGCCCATCGAGCACCGAGGTAAGCGGGTCGACGATCGGGCCGTCGACACCGCTTGACCGACGCACCCGCCGCGGATTTGTTCAGTCGGCGGGGTCTAGCACAAGCCCGGGACCACGGCATGTCCGACTATCAGCACATCGTCATCCTCACCGGCGCCGGCATCTCGGCCGAGTCGGGGCTCGGCACGTTCCGCGACGTCGACGGGTTGTGGACCAAGTACGACCTCGACGAGGTCGCCACGCCACAGGGATTCGCCCGCAACCCGGCCTTCGTTCACGAGTTCTACAACGCACGCCGCAAAAACCTGCTGGAGGCCAGGCCCAATGCCGGCCACGCGGCGCTGGCGCGGCTCGAACGCGAGACCGAAGCAATGGTTACGGTGGTCACCCAGAACGTCGACAATCTGCACGAGCAGGCCGGAGGCACAAATGTTATCCACATGCATGGCGAGCTCTTGAAGGTGCGCTGCCACGCCGCCCACCACGTCATGCTCTGGGAAACCGACCTCGACGTCGCCACGCCCTGCCCGCGATGCGTCGACGAAGGCCGCGGGGCGACCGCCGCATCGGCGCACCCCGGCAACCTGCGGCCGCACGTGGTGTGGTTCGGCGAGTTCCCGATGGAGTTGGACCGGATCCATGCCGCGCTCGACAAATGCGATCTGTTTCTGTCGATCGGCACTTCCGGCAACGTCTATCCCGCCGCCGGTTTCATCGAGGAGGTACGGACACGCGGCCGCGCTCACACCGCCGAACTCAACCTCGAACCTTCGGAGGGCGAATCGCTGTTCGCCGAAAAGGTCTATGGGCCCGCGACCGAAATCGTGCCGGCCTATGTCGAGCGATTGCTGAGCAGCGACCGGCCTGCCTGAAGAACCGTTATCGGTGGTCCGATATACCGCGTATGCATGCGCGAAGAAAAAGTGAATCCGGCTCACGAAGGCGACGGTACGGCGTCGGCCTTCCAGCCGTTCACCGCCGCTGCGGAAGGGCGCCGCGAGCCGCTTTGCCAAGCTGCGACCGCCACCGATTTGTTATAAAACCGACACGGAATCCGGACTCCAACCGGCGGGGGGGCAAATCGCGATGGTACAGCGGGAAATCGAAGGCGCTAGGATCCAGGGATGGCCTGGACGCAAGAGGCTTGAACACGCGGCGAGCACCGATCCTGAAGGCCGCGTCATCGGCGCACGCACACCGATCCTCGATCTCGAGGGCCTGATCACGCCGACCGATGCGTGCCACGTGGTCGCGCAGCTCGGCATCCCAGATCCGATCCATCCCGATGACTATCGGCTTTCGCTGTTCGGTCGCGTCGAGCGTCCGTGCGAGCTGGGGTTGGAGGATCTGCGGCGATTGCCCGGCCATTCGGTGCGCGCCGTGGTCGAGTGTGCCGGCAACGACGACGTGTTCTTCGACTATATGAAAGCGGGAGCGGGCGCCGAAAAGCCGTCGCTGCGGCCGGACGCAGGCTGGCCGCATTGGCGCGAGATGGCGGCCGACGCCGACGGCATGTCGAGTGACGAAATGTTCGACCGCATCCCCGGAACCTGCTTCGTCAGCTCCGGCGAATGGACCGGCGTGTCGCTAGCGACGGTTCTGGAAGCCGCCGGCCTCGCCGACGACGTCGTCGCAGTTCGAGCGGAAGGCCGGGATGAGGGCCAACCCGACCCACTGGTCGTACAGCGTTCGACAGGGCTTGCGGATCTCGAGGTGTTCGATCCCGGCGTGATCAATTTCGACAAGGGACTGCCCCTCGATAAGGCACTCGACCCCGACACGATTCTCGCTTGGTCCCACAACGGCGAATACCTGCGTCACGTTCACGGCGCGCCGGTGCGCCTGGTGGTTCCGGGATGGTCCGGCAATTGGTGGGTGAAGTGGGTGCACAGGATCGAAGTGATGGACCACATGCCCGACTGCTACTACCAGACTCACTACTTCGTACACGGCAAGTCGCCGGACGATCCCGATCGCCGTCTGACAATGGCACTCGGCGTCAAGTCGCTGATCCTCGAACCACGCGACGAGGACTCGCCGTTGCCGCGCGGCGAGAACGTCGTCCGTGGCCTGGCTTGGAGCGGTGAAGGTTCCGTGACGCGCGTGGAAATCAGCACCGACGGCGGCGCGTCGTGGCACGACGCACACGTGGAAAAAGCCTGGGACAAGTGGCTATGGGTGCGCTGGTCGTACCGCTGGACGGCCGACCAAGCCGGTGATCATTCGCTGATGGCGCGGGCCACGGACGAAAACGGCCGCGTGCAGCCGCATACAGAATGGAACTATCAGCGCAAACATTTCGACGGCATCGTTCCGGTCGACGTAACGGTGGAATAGGACCGCGGCCGGGCGCGTCGCGGTCTGCATCAAACAGATCGCAGACCCCGAAGTCGCGACGGTTCCCGGGGCGCATCCAAGGACATCGACTGCTCCCCGACAACGACACCAATCCACAGTGAGCGGCTGATCGCTCTCGGCTATTCATCGGTGGGTCGGGTAGTCCCCGCCGGTGCGCCGAGCGGCGAGTCCCTTTCGCCAATCCGTGTTCGCTAATCCGTGGCCGGTGGGGCGAGCTTCGTGGATGCCGGCGTCATCGCCGGCAACACCGCCTGGATCATCTTGAACATGCTGCGAACGTTAAGGGCGAAAGTCGCATCCCAGGTCGCATCGTCGCACTCGAGAATCGATCCATGCGGCACCTGGCCGGTGCAGTTGAACAGAATGTCGACCGCACCCAGCTCCGCTGCCAGCCGGAAGATCGCGGCGGCGTCGGTAACGTCGAGCTGGCGGGCTTGGAAATTGTCGTACCGCGATGCCGGCTGTTCGAGCGGGAGCGGATCACGATCTGTCGCGTAGACCACGGCCCCCTCCGCCACGAATGCCAGCGCCGTGGCCCGGCCGATCCCACGCGCGGCCGCCGTGACGATGGCGCGCTTTCCGGCAAGTCGATGGCGGGTCATTTACGGCTTCCCCGAGACCTTCGATGGCGGGGACTCTAGCTGGTCGAGTCGTTCCTGTCCGGCGGGGCGTTCGTGCCCGACCTCGCCGGTATTGCGGAGATCGGCAGGCTCGATCGGCAATAGGTGGCAGCCATCATCGGCGACCGACATTCCCCGCTTCATGCACGGCGTTCGCGCTTCGCTTTAAGGGTCTCAACCCGTCGCGGCTTCGGTTTCGATCGCCGCCATGTCGGCGTCGCTGAAACCGAAGTGATGGCCGATCTCGTGGATCAGCACATGGCGCACGACCGCGCGCAGCGTGTCCGATCCCTCGCACCAGAAATCGAGGATCGGCCGGCGATAGAGGAACACCATGTCGGGATCCGTCGCGGCGTCGAAGTAGCTTTTTCGATCGAGACTGACGCCACGATAGAGGCCGAGAATGTCGAACGGGCTCTCCAATCTCATGTCCTCGACCACCTCGTCGTCGGGAAATTCCTCGACCCGGATGACGACGCCGTCGACCAGCCGGCGCATCCGCTCGGGGATCTGTCCGAGCGCCCGTTCGGCGAGGTCGCAGATATCGTCGGTGGTCGGCGCGGCGCCGGCGTCGATCGACATGACGAGACGATATAGCGTGGTTGCGCATAGCGCCAAGCGGGTCGATGCTTGTCGCCGACACAAACCCCTGGAGCGCACGATGGCAATCAAGAAATTGTCCCCCGCAGCCCGAACCCAAGCGCTGAGAAAACTCAAAGGCTGGAAGCCGGTCGATGGCCGCGATGCGATTCACAAGACCTATCGCTTTAAAACCTTCGTCGACGCGTTCGGGTTCATGAGCCGCGTTGCGTTGGTGGCCGAACGCATGGACCATCATCCGGAGTGGTTCAACGTGTACAACCGTGTCGGGATCACCCTGACCACCCATGATGCGGGCGGCCTCAGCCAGCGCGACATCGACCTGGCGCAGGCGATGGACTCGCTGCGTTAGCCACGACGCGCGAACTTGCGACGGCCGCGTACGCCGAACGCCGACGGTCTTCGACCCGCCCAGAGACGCGGCAACGAATCCGTTTATTCCCGGGACAAAGTGGGCGTGCCGCGTTTCGAGTGGCGGCGTCGCGTTTCGGCTGGAAGGTTGGTCCTGCCTCCTACCGCGGCGCCATGCGGATCGCGCCGTCGAGCCGGATCACCTCGCCGTTGAGCATGCGGTTGTCGAGGATATGCATCACCAGGTCGGCATATTCGGACGCGCGACCGAGCCGGCTCGGATAGGGGATCGATGCGGCCAGCGATTCCTGCGCCGCTTCGGGCAGGCCCCGCAGCATCGGCGTCTCGAAAATGCCCGGCGCAATCGTCACCACGCGGATCCCGAACTTGGCGAATTCGCGCGCCAACGGCAGCGTCATCCCGACCACCCCGCCCTTCGAGGCGGAATAAGCGACCTGACCGATTTGCCCGTCATAAGCGGCAACCGAAGCGGTGTTGACGATCACCCCGCGTTCTTCTTCGTCGAGCGCGTCGAGGGGCTGCATTTCGGCCGCGATCAACCGGATCAGGTTGAAGGTGCCGATCAGATTGACCTCGATGACGCGCGAAAAATCTTCCAGCGGCAGCGGGCCGTCGCGGCCCACCGCCTTGCCCGGCGTACCGATACCGGCGCAGTTGACCAGAATTCGTACCGGCCCATGTGCATCGCGCGCAGCTCGCACGGCCTGCTCGGCGCTGGCGTCGTCACGCACGTCGCAGGTCAGCGCCAGTGCGCCGATCTCGACGGCGTATTCCTTGGCCCGATCCGCATCGGCGTCGACGATGGCGACGCTGGCGCCGCGTTCGCGCAGAGCCTTGGCGGTCGCCGCGCCGAGCCCGGAGGCACCGCCGGTCACGATTGCCGCTCGTCCCTGTGGGTCCATCTATACCTCCCGAGGCGCCCATTGTTCTTAGCAGAACCGCACCCCACATAACACACAGCATGGGCACCAAGATCATGGGCAGCGATCACGAGCGCGCCGAGCGCGATGAACCGACCGATCGCAGCCGCTTCTGGCGCAAGGCGCGCCGTACGGTCGGCAAAGTTCCGTTTCTCGACGAGGCGCTGGCGGCCTACTGCTGCGCAGGCGATTCGCGCACGCCGGCCTATGTCAAGGCGGTGCTGTTGGGGGCTCTGGCCTATTTCGTCGTACCCACCGACATGATTCCCGACTTCATCGCCGGCCTCGGCTATGGCGACGACGCCACGGTGCTGCTCGCCGCGATCGGCACCGTGCGCAAACACATCACCGACGAACATCGCGACGATGCGCGCCGCATGCTGGCCACGCTCCGCGAGGAGGAATGACGGCGCAGGACCGGAATAGCCAAGATCAGCGTCGGCCGCGCGCGATGTATAGGTTGGCCACGACGATCATCGCCGAGCCGAACCAGAACCAGGCGTCGGGGACTTCGCTGAACAACAAAAAGCCGAACAACGTGGCAAAGATCAGGCGCGTGTAATCCCACGGCGACACCGCGGTTGCTTCGCCGACTCGCAGCGCTTGCACGTACAGCAGCGAGTTGCTGGTACCGAACACGCCGACCAGCAGCAGCAGGCCGAAGTCGGTCCAGTTCGGCGTCGTCCAGAACAATCCGGTGGGGACGATCAGCACCGCGGTCATCGTCAGGTTGAAATAGAAAAGCTGAATGTCCGGCCCGTCGGTATCGACCATCTTCTTGACGAACACCATCATCAAGGCGCTCGCCAGAGCCGAGAACAACACCGCCAGCGCCGCCGGTTCGACGATCCCGGCCGGCTTGACGATCACCAGCACGCCGACGAAACCGACGCAGGTCGCCAGCCAGCGCTTGGCCAACATCGCCTCGCCGAGCAGCAACATCGCCAGCAGCAGCAGGAACAGCGGCCGGGTAAACAGCACGGCGGTGGCATCGGCCAGCTCCATGTGAACGACCGCGAAGTAGGTGCAGATCATCGTCATCGCACCCAGCACGCCGTTGCCGACCTGCAGACGCAGATGGCCGGAGCGGAAGCCGCGCCCGCGCGAACGGGTGAGAATCGGGATCGCCACCAGAACGCCGACCACCGCGCGGAAAAACACCACCTGAACGCTGTCGACGCGCCCGCCGAGCGCCTTGACGGTCGTGAACATCAGCGTCGCCGAGCAGGCCGCGCAGACCATGAAAAAAGCGCCGCGGGTGGTGGGCGACAGCCGCGCCCAGGCGGTTTGCCAATCGCTCATGCCCGCATTATGTCGGATCGGCGAATCGTACGCGGCCGCAATGGCCGGGCACGATGTCGAGGGTGGCGGCGACGATCATCGTCGGGCCGCGGCCGCGGCGACGCGTTGCCAGCCGTCATGGTTTGCGATCCGCATGGTCGGTCCGGGCCTGATCGCGGGCGAGCTGCGCTTCGCGGCGCGCGATGTAGAACGAGCTCGCGAAAATGACGGCGCCGCCCACCCAGGTCCAGAGGTCCGGCACCTCGGCGAAGGCGACGTAGCCGACTAGCGCCATGAATGGCAGCCGGGTGAAATCGTACGGCATCAGCGCCGCAGTCTCTCCGATCGTGAAAGCGCGCACGGTCAGCCAGTTGGCCAAGGTAGCCGCGGCACCCAGCACCACGCACAGCAGCAGCTGCGTCCAGGTCGGCCAGATCCACACGAAGAGCGCGGCCAGCAGCGAAAGCGGCAGCAAGATCAGGGTATGAAACGCAACAATGCGATCGGAGGTTTCGGTCCGCGCCAGGATCTTGACCAGAACGATGACCACTGCGATCGCGGCCGACGATATCAGTACGGCGATCTCACCGATGCCGATCTCCAGCCCGCCCGGTCGCAACACGATCATAGCGCCCGCGAACCCGATCAGCATTGCCGTCCAGCGACGGATTCGAACCACCTCGCCCAACACGATAATGGCGGTGATCGTCGCGAAGATCGGCGCCGTAAAGCTGAGCGCCGTGGCATCGGCCAGCGGCACGACCGTGATCGCATAGAACCAGCCCAGCATCGCCACCAGACCGAAACCGCCGCGGATCAGATAGATGCCGAACTCCTGCCTCGGAAACGTCGGCGTGCCGTGGCGGAGCAGGAACGGCGCAATCGCCACGAAGCCGAACAGGTTGCGAAAAAACACGATCTCGAAAGCGTGCAGATCGGTGCTGAGGTCGCGCACCAGCCAGCTTAGAAAACTCCACACCAGGCAGGCGACGACCATGTAGACGGCCGCGCGCAATGGCTCCGTGATCGACGCGCTCAAGCGATGCACCATAGGCGAAAGCATGCGGCAACCTAGGGTCTGGAGCCGCGCATGACCATTGCCAAGATCGCGCCTCAGCCTTGCATAAACCGCGTGCCCACGGCACTTTTCGGCGAACCCGGATTATCCGACAGCGGGATAAGCGATGAAATTCCCAATCGTCGCCCATGACGGCAAGGGCAAGAAGGCCAAGGCGCTGCCTCCGGCGGTCCGGCCGAGCCATCCGCAGAGAGTCAAGCGCCTTGTCGACCGAGGCCAACTCGAGGTCGGCGGCGCCCTGCTCGACGACGACGGCGGCATGATCGGCGCGATGATGGTGGTCGATTTCATGGGGCACCGCGCCCTCGACGCCTTCGAGCGATCCTTGCGTCAGCGAAGGCGTGTGGAGGAGGGTTGCGATCACGCTGATGAATCGCGTGGTGTAAGCGGAGGCGCGTCGCGATGACCGACGCCGATCGGCCCCTTTGGACGCCCTCGCCGGAGCGTGTGGCCGCGACCAACCTCACGGCGTTCATGGATACGGTGCGACGTGAGCACGGCGCGGGAATCACGGGATATGACGATCTTTACCGATGGTCGATCGACCAGCCGCGAGCCTTCTGGACCGCGGTGTGGGATTTCTGCGGCATCATCGCCGAGCGCCGCGGCGAAACGGTGGTCGAGGATTTCGACAAGATGCCGGGCGCGCGCTGGTTCCCCGATGCACGGCTCAACTTTTCCGAAAACCTCCTGCGCCGGCGCGACGACGGTCCCGCCCTGATCTTTTCCGACGAGCTGGAGCAACAGCGGTGGCTGAGTCATCGGCAGCTCTACGATGCGGTGTCGCGGCTGGCCCAGGCGCTGGCGGCGTGCGGGATCGGCCCCGGCGACAGGGTCGCCGGCTTTCTGCCCAATCTGCCGGAAACCGCGATTGCCATGCTGGCAACTGCCAGCCGCGGCGCGGTCTGGTCGTCGTGCTCGCCGGATTTCGGCACCAAGGGAGCGATCGATCGCTTCGGGCAAATCGCGCCCAAGGTGCTGTTCACCGCCGACGGCTATCGTTACGGCGGCAAGACCTTGGATTCGCTGGCCCGCGCCAAGGCGATCGCCGAGCAGTTACCGGATCTCGAACGGCTCATCGTTGTGCCCCATCTCGACCCGGAGCCGACGCTCGACGGGCTCGACGCCACGCTGCTCAACGATTTCGTCATGCCCTACACGGCCGGCGACATCGACTTCGTAAGGCGGCCGTTCAACGATCCGCTCTACATTCTCTACTCCTCGGGCACCACGGGAGCGCCCAAATGCATCGTCCACAGTATCGGCGGCACCCTGATCCAGCATCTCAAGGAGCAGCGGCTGCATTGCGACATCGGATGCGACACCCGCGTCTTCTACTTCACCACCTGCGGCTGGATGATGTGGAACTGGCTGATGTCGGCGCTGGCCTCGGAGGCGACGCTGGTGCTGTACGACGGATCGCCGTTCCACAATGACGGCGCGGTGCTGTTTGATCTCGCCGATAGCACCGGGATCAACGTGTTTGGCACCTCGGCCAAATTCATCGACGCCTGCGACAAGGCCGGCCTGGAACCCATGCGCACGCACAGCCTCGCATCCGTCGACACCATTCTCTCGACAGGCTCGCCGCTCAAGCCGGAGGGTTTCGACTATGTCTACGAGCGGGTCAAGGCCGACGTCTGTCTGTCATCGGTGTCGGGTGGCACCGACCTGATTTCCTGTTTCGTCGGCGGCAACCCCACCGGTCCGGTGTGGCGCGGCGAGATCCAGACGCGGGCGCTGGGCATGAAGGTCGACGTGTTCGACGACCGCGGCGCGTCGCTGCGCGGCGAGAAGGGCGAGCTGGTGTGCACGGCGCCGTTTCCGTCGATGCCGATCGGCTTTTGGGCCGACCCTGACCGCGCCAAGTACCACGCCGCCTATTTCGACGTGTATCCCAACGTCTGGCGCCATGGCGATTACGTCGCGCTGACCGAACATGGCGGCATGGTGATCTATGGGCGCAGCGACGCCGTGCTCAACCCGGGCGGCGTACGCATCGGCACCGCCGAGATCTACCGCGAGGTCGAGCAGATCGACAAGGTGGTCGAGGGCCTGGTGATCGGCCAGGAGTGGGAGGGCGACACCCGCGTCGTGCTGTTCGTCAAATTGCGCGAGGGAAGCGAGCTCGACGACGCGCTGAGCGACCGTATCAAGCAACGCATCCGCGAGAATGCGACGCCGCGGCACGTACCGGCGCGGATCGTTCAGGTTGCCGACATCCCGCGGACGATCAGCGGCAAAATCGTCGAGCTGGCGGTGCGCGACGTGGTCCATGGCCGCACGGTCAAGAACGTCGATGCACTGGCCAACCCTGAAGCCCTCGACCACTTCAGGGACCGGCCGGAACTGAGCCGCTGAGGACCGCGATTGGATCCAGGCGGCTGCGTCAGATATCGGCCGCCGCCGCTTCTTCATCCTCGTAGAGATCGACCCTGCGGTGGAGGCGGTGCGCGATGTCGGCGGTCTGGAACTGCGATCGCTCGGTGGGGGCGTGCGCGGCGAGGTAGCGGGTCATGGCAACGAGAATATAGTGGCCCTCGGGCGCACCGTTCCATTCGCCGAACTGGCGCACCCCCGCTTCATACATCTGAAAACAATGGAAGCCGGCGTCCTCGCGCAGCAGGGCGTGACCGAGAACAGCAATCAGGTGCGCCGGTTCGTGGCCGAGGGCGAGGTAGCGGGCGACGATGCGAGCGCAGCCGTCGATCTGCCGATGGCGGTCCATGGCATCGAGCAGCGCCGCACATAGATCATCGGCGGCTTGCGGGAGCGCATCGAATTCGCCGGGGCAGGTGCCGGGCAGGCGAGCCGGCGGGACGTTTAGGAAGCGCTCGAGATAGATCGCCATCGCGCCGTGGTAGACGCCGCGCAGCGCTTGGGTCGGCTCGTCGCGATCCGCCCTGCCGTCGATACGTTTGAGGCCCTGGTGCACGGCGTTGCAATAGGTGAATACGTGGTGCGCCGTTTCCCAATCCGAATGCTCGTTGGCGGTACCGAACCGAGCGACTCGCAGCGCCGCGGCATAGGCGAGGGTACGGCCGAGATCATCGGCCGAAGCGCCGGCCGCTATCGCCGTGTCGATCGCGGCGACGATCGCGTGAGGATCGTCGCCGAGTAGTTGTTGGGCCAGCCCGGCATGGCCCGACCAGTCGCCGTTGGCAGCGCGTCCCCGGCGCCAGCGTTCGGCCAGGCTGCCGAACGACCCTTCGAGCAGTGGCACCAGGTCGATGGGGTGGCGCCAGCTATTGGATTCCTCCTCGCCGCGGGCGCTGACCAGATCGGCGATAACCGTCGGCAGGATGACATCGGCGCGGTCCCAGCCGATGAGATCGAGGCATTCGCAAGCCTTGTTGATGAAATCGAGGGTGTGGCCGCCGCCGGCGTAATAGCGATCGGTCGCGGCGGTTAGCAGCAGATCGCACAGCGCCGGCGGAGCGAGATCGCTGGCAATGGCCGTAAGCAGGGTACGCTCGCCGCCGTTACGGTGACGTACCAGGGTCCAGCGGCGCAGCCAGCGCTGCAGCGTCGCAGCGTCGACTTCGTCGTTGCCGAGGGGCTCGCGATTGCGCCGCGACGGCTCGCCTGCGGCGTCGCCGGCAACGCGACGGATACCCTGCAACAGAGCGAGGTAGCGATCGTTCTCGTCGAGGTGAGGCAGCAGGTTGGCGAGCGCGGTGAGGATCGTCATGCCCGAGCTCCAGCCATCGCGATTGCGGGCCCCGAACAGCACCGCCTCTTCCACGACATCGTTGGCAGCAACGCCGTGGTCGAGCAGCGCCAACACGGCCTTACCGGTGACGAGCCCGAGATTGTGGGCCATGCCGTCATGCAGCCGTGTGCGCCAATAGGAGGTCTTGAATCGGTAGCCGCAATCGGCGGCGACCCAGACTTCGTCGCCGCGCAGCTCGGCGGGGCACACCCGCGCGTCGTCGGCCCAGAGATCGAAGGTGCCGCCGCTTTCGAGGTCGAAGCGGGCGTGGTGCCAGTGGCAGGTGAGGATGCCGTCCTCGACGCTGCCGCGGTGCAACGGGAAACCGAGATGGGGGCAGCGATTGTCGAGCGCATAGAAAGCGCCGTCATGATGGAGGACAAGGATCGGGCAATGGCGGCCCTTAACCACCATCATGCCTTTCTCGGTGAGCTCGGCGACCGTACCGACCCGGATATGGGTGCCGGCGGCGTTGGCGTCAGCGACGCCGAACTCCTGGTCTGCGTGAGCCATATGGATCAACCCGCCCGACGAAGGATTGTAGGGCATAGCGTGAGGGCGGGCGAGTCGGCCGACCGCACGTGCGCGGCAGGCTCGAGGAACCGCCGATGCCGCCCTACCCGTCGGTGACCAGCACGACCTTGCCGGTGGTCTTGCGGGCGGTGAGCTCTTCGAGCGCCCGTGCCGCGTCTTCGAGCGGGTAGGTCTTGGAGATGTAGCAGCGGAGTTTGCCCGCGTCGTACCAACGCAGCAATTCGTCGTAGGAATCGTGGAACAGCTCGGGCTTGAATGTGCGGTAGGTGCTCCAGGCGAAACCCAGCAAGGCGATGTTTTTAACCAGCACGATGTTCATCTTGGCGGTGGGGATGCGGCCGCTGGCGAAGCCGATGATCAGGATGCGGCCTTCCCAGTTGATGCAGCGCATGCAGGCGTCGAACACGTCGCCGCCGACCGGATCGTAAATCACGTCGGCGCCGCGCCCGCCAGACAGCTCCTTGACGCGCACGCGCATGTCCTCGGCATCATAATCGACGGTTTCGTCAGCACCGAGATCGCGCGCCATTGCCAGCTTGTGCTCCCCGCGGGCCGCCGCGATGACCCGGGCACCGAGCAGCTTGCCGACCTCGATCGCCGTAACGCCGACCCCGCCGGCGGCGCCGGTGACAAGTAAATTTTCGCCGGGCCGAAGGCCGGCGCGGTATTTCAGTGCCAGATGCGAGGTGCCGTAGGTGATGGCGAAACCGGCGCCGGTGACGTAGTCCATGGCGTCGGACATCTTGGTCACCCACTCGGCCTTGGCGACCACCTCCTCGGCATACCCGCCGATGCCGGTGGCGGCAAACACCCGATCGCCGGGGGCGAAACCGTCGACACCCTCGCCGCAGGCGATGACGTCGCCGGCGACCTCCTGGCCGGGAACGAAGGGCGGGTAGGTCTGGGTCTGGTAGGTGCCGGCGATCTGCAGGGTGTCGGGAAAATTGATTCCGCACGCGCGCACCCGGATATGCACCTGTCCGGGCCCGGGCGGATCGATATCGATGTCCTGAAGCTTCAGGGTATCGAGCCCGCCATGTCGGCGGCAGACGATTGCTTTGACCACGCTGTGCTCCCCCGTCGTTGCCGTTGACCCTTCTTTCCGCCCTGTTGGTCTGGAAACACCGCCCGCACATAGCCGGTACGGATTCCCCGCCAATTCTCGATTGCCGGCGCAGCGTGACGAGCCAGGACCGCGGCGACATTGGTGCTCAACGGCGCGAAGCGTGGGATCAACGCGGCCAGCGCGGCTTCCGCCGCCCGCTTGGCGCCGTCGATCGCCTTGACGACGATTGCCAGTCCCGGCTCGCGCAACAACGCGGCGCCGATCCCTTCGGCGCCTCCCTTGACCAGTACCTCGCCTTTGCCAACACGGGTGATGTCGGTGCAAAAACGCCCCTCGCCGGCGATGATCTCCGGTAGCGCCACCATGGCGCCGGCGATACGGCCGGCAGTGGAAACCCGGCCGGCGTTTGGCGCCGCAGCGGCGCCGAAACGGGCGAGCATGGCCGCGACCTCGCGCAGTGCCATGCCGACGGTCGGCACCGAGCAGCCATCGATCGCGACCGGGGCGGCGTCGAGATTGCGCCCCAAAGCGCCGGACAGGGCAGCGCGAATCCGCTGCTGGACGGGATGGTCGATCGCCTCGTAACCGGTCGGATCTTCACCACAATGCAGTGCCGTCGACAGCATGCCGAGGTGCTTGCCGCTGCAATTGTTGTGCAGTGGCGAAGGCGATTTACCGTGGGCGAGAATTTCGCGCGCAGCTCCGTCGCCATAGGGAAGGTGAGCACCACAAGCCAGCGCTTCGGGCACAAGGTCGAGCTTGGCGAGCCAGGATTCGGCGATGGTCACGTGCGCCGGCGTGCCGTTGTGGGAGGCGCAAGCCAGCGCGATCTCGGCGTCGCCGAGACCGTAGGCGTCGGCCGCACCGGTTTCGAGCAGCGGCAGCGCCTGCAGGGGTTTGATGGCCGAGCGTGCATAAACCAGCCGATCGACGTCACCAAACGCCGCAACCAGACGGCCCTCACTATCGACGATGGCGGCAAGCACCGTGTGCTGGCTTTCGACGATAGCGCCGCGCCAGATTTCGATATCGATGGGATCGCGGTGCGTCACAGGCTTGGCTATGGGTGAAAGCGCGGACTATCTTGTCGGTGCGATGGCGACGTCGAAGCACTCAGCGCGCGGCGAGAAGCCGCACAGCGGCGCTATGCGCGGTTATTTCGGCATCGGCGTCGAGCGCATCAGCAAGCCGATGAACCTCGGCAATCTGTTCCGCACGGCCCACGCCTTCGGCGCCAGTTTCGTGTTTACGGTGAGCGCGCACTACACGATCAGCCAAGCAAAGTCCGATACGTCGATAGCCCCCAAGCACCTGCCCTATTACAGCTTCGAGGACGCCGAGTCGATGACGCTGCCGCAGGATTGCAGCCTGGTCGGGATCGAGCTGGTCGAAGATGCACGCGAACTACCGTCCTTCCGCCATCCCCGCAGCGCCGCCTACATCCTGGGGCCGGAACGCGGTGAACTCTCGCGCGCGATGCTCGATCGTTGCGACCATGTGGTGCGCATACCGGCGGCATTCAGCCTCAACGTCGCCACCGCGGGAGCGATCGTGATGTACGACCGGCTGATCGCGCTGGGCCACTTTGCCCGGCGCCCATTGATCCCTGGCGCCGAGCCCGAGCCGCTACCCGTGCATGTCAGCGGCGCCCCGGTGAAACGTAGACGTGGCGCTGACGGTCGCCGCGCCCGCATACGGGCCAATAAGTGACACCGGAGTTCGCCGATGCTCGCTCACGGGGGTGGAAAATTCCGTGCACCCGCGATATCTCTAGGGCCGATGTCCCTGCTGATGCGCTTTGGTCTGGTTCTGGTCGCGCTGGCGGTCGCTCATGCCGCGTCGGCGCAGACGCCAAAGTCGATCGGTTCCTTCAGGGACTGGAACGCCTACACCTACACCGAAAATGGCAGGAAGGTCTGCTACATCGCCTCGGCACCGCTGGACAGCGAACCGAAGAACGTCCGCCGCGGCGACATTTTCTTCCTCGTCACGCACCGGCCCAAGGACGAGGCGAGCGACGAGGTCAACCTCTATATGGGCTACCCGCTCAAGGAAGAAACCGCGGTGCGGGTCGAGATCGAGGGACAACGCTTCGAACTCGACATCCTCGACGAGAATGCCTGGACCAAATCGCTCGACCAGGACATCAAGCTGGTCGCGGCGATGATCAAGGGTAACGAGATGGTCGTGCGCGGGACATCGCGACGCGGAACGCGTACGGTCGATCGCTATTCATTGCTCGGCTTCACGGCCGCCCACAAAGCGATCGACAAAGCGTGCGGCATCGCAAAGTAGCTTCGCCGCATATTCCGGGAGCGGCGGGGCGGCTCGCCGGTTGGCGTTCTTCGCGGCGAATTTCCCCTTCGCCGGTCGCCTGGATGAAATCCCGGGGGGTCGGTCCGCACCGTTGGGCGGTCGGGACTTTGAGAAATTCCGCCCGGGTTATTGCTGCCCGACCGCCTCGAAGAGTGATCTCGCCGCCGGTCGCCGGGCCAGACGGTCGACATACGCGACCACATCGGGGTAATTCTCGAGCGGGTATCGGCGCATTTTCGCGAGCGCCAGGTCGTAACCGACAACGATATCGGCGACGGTGAAATCACCGAGCAGGTAATCGCGGCCCCGGAGTTGCTGGTTGAGCGGGCCGAGCATGCGCTCCATCTGCAACACCGCCTCCTGGCGCATGGGATCGTCCTGCGGCTTGTCATGGTTGCGGTAATAGGTGAGCACGACCGCCTCGAGCGTCTGGTAGCCCCACATGAACCATTTGAGAAATTCGGCGCGATCGGGTTCGCCGGGTGCGGGCGCGAGACGGTTGCCGGGCATGCGTTCGAGGGTGTCGAAGATGATGGCCCCGGATTCGAAGAACGCTTCGCCGTCGCGTTGGACGCCCGGCACCTTGGCGAACGGATTGACCCGGCGGTAGGCGTCACCCATGTGCTCGTTGTTCTGCGGGTCCATCCACACCTGCTGGTATTCGATCCCCAATTCTTCGTAGAGCCATCGCACCCGGGCACCGCGGTCGATCGGGGCCAACGAATAAAGCGTGATGTCACTCACGGACGGTCCTCCTGTGTCGAGCACATGACAATCCCGGCGCGACGCCATTCACATCCTTGGCGAGACCGGCTAACAAGGCAAGTTGCTTTTCGCGGCATTCGTTTCGCGTTAAGGAGATAGCATGAGCAGCGTGGAAACCTCTTCGATGCCCGATGGGTATGTGGGCAGGGATGCGGGCAAAACCAACCTGGTGGGTATGACTCGCGAAGAGCTCGCCCGCGTGGTGACCGACCTCGGCGAATCCGAGCCCAGCGCCAAGATGCGCGCGACCCAGCTATGGCGCTGGATCTACTACCGCGGCGCCAGGGGTTTCGATGAAATGACCAGCGTGCCGAAGAGCCTGCGGGCGACGCTGGAAGAAACCTGCCAAATTGGTCGCGCCACGATCGTCCGCAACCAATTGTCGGCCGACGGCACCCATAAGTGGCTGGTCCGCTACAGCGATGGCGAAGAGGTCGAGAGCGTGCTGATTCCCGAGGGCGATCGCGGTGCGCTGTGCCTGTCGACCCAGGTCGGCTGTACGCTGACCTGCAAATTCTGCCACACCGGCACGCAACGGCTGGTGCGCAACCTCGACGCGGCCGAGATCGTGGCCCAACTGCTGGTGGCGCGCGACGCGCTGGGCGAGTGGCCGTCGCCCAAAAGCGGACGGATCCTGTCGAACGTCGTTGTCATGGGTATGGGCGAGCCGCTCTACAATTATGACAGCGTCGCCAAGGCCTTGACCATCGCCATGGACAACGAGGGTATCGGGATTTCGCGTCGGCGCATCACCCTGTCGACCGCTGGCGTGGTGCCGATGATCGAACGCATCGGCCACGAACTCGGGGTCAATCTCGCGGTATCGCTGCATGCGGTGCGAGACGATTTGCGCGACGAGATCGTACCGCTCAACAAGAAGTATCCGATCGCCGAGCTGTTGGCCGCGTGCCGCCGTTATCCGACGGGCTCCAACGCGCGGCGCATCACCTTCGAGTATGTGATGCTGAAGGACGTGAACGACAGCCCGGCCGACGCCAAGGAGCTGTGTCGGTTGATCCGGGGGATCCCGGCCAAAATCAATTTGATTCCCTTTAACCCCTGGCCCGGTGCGCCCTACCAATGCTCGTCGGAGGCGGCAATGATGCGGTTCGCCGAGATCGTCAACCGGGCAGGCTATTCCGCGCCGGTGCGGACGCCGCGGGGGCGCGACATCATGGCGGCGTGCGGCCAGCTCAAATCGGCCAGCGTCAAAGCACGACGGCGGCCGGGAGGGCTGCGGATGGAGGGGGCGCCGACGCCATGAGCGGGGCGACCGCACATCTGCTGCCCGACCTGCTGGCGCGCGGGCTTGACGTGTTGTTTTGCGGCTCGGCGGTGGGCGCGGCGTCGGCGCGGATCGGCGCCTACTATGCCGGTCCCGGCAACAAGTTCTGGCCGATCCTGCACAAAATCGGGCTGACGCCGACGCGGCTCGATCCGCGCGACCTGCCCGATCTCAGGCGCTTCGGCATCGGTCTGACCGACATGGCCAAGACCGCCTCCGGCGCGGACGCCTCTCTGCCGCGCGACGCCGACGACCCCGACGCGGTGCGAGCCAAGGTCGCGCGCTACCAGCCTCGGGCGCTGGCATTCAACGGCAAGCGCGCCGCGCGGGTGTTTTTCGGCGGTGCCGTCGGTTACGGTCGCCAGGAGGCAACCGTCGAAAGCACCGCGATCTTCGTGCTGCCGTCGACCTCGGGGCTTGCCGCACGGTTCTGGGACGAGGCGCCGTGGTTCGAATTGGCCGCGTTCCTCGGACGAGAGCCAATGGACCAAGCTTGAGCCATGGTTGCGCCGATCGGCGTCATCATTTTCGGCATCGTCCTGGTAATCCCGAGCTGGCGAATCTTCAAGCAAACCGGGATGTCACCGGCCTGATCGTTGTTTGTTTTCCTGCCGGGCATCGGCTTACTGGTCATCTACCTGCTGCTCGCGTTCGCGCCGTGGTCAGCGCTCGATCGCAGACCCTCCGTTCCGGATTCGGTTGAACCCCCGTAGGATCATGGGCATATCGCTCTGGCAGATCTTGATCGTCGCGATTTCGTCGTGATCTACATCTTGCTGCCGGCGCGGATCCTGCACCGCGCCGGCTATTCCGGGTGGTGGGTTGTCCTGTCGCTCGTACCCTTCGTCAACATCATCATGGTTTGGGTTTTCGCCTTTTCGACCTGGTCGGCGATGCGGCCGCGCCCCGATGAAGTCGAAAAGGTGTTCGAGTAGCAATACCGCCTTCCTTGCCAGGGCACCGGCGTTGCCTATACTGCGCGCCCGCTGAAGCGGGACGCTCTCCATGACGGACCTGATCAAGAAAGTCGTGCTGGCTTATTCCGGCGGGCTCGACACCTCGGTGATCCTGAGGTGGCTGCAGGACACCTACAACTGCGAAGTGGTCACCTTCACCGCCGACCTCGGCCAGGGCGAAGAGCTCGATCCGGCCCGGGCCAAGGCCGAACAGCTCGGGGTCAAGGAGATCTTCATCGAGGATTTGCGCGAAACCTTCGTGCGCGACTACGTATTCCCGATGTTCCGCGCCAACGCGGTGTATGAGGGCAGCTATCTGCTCGGCACCTCGATCGCGCGACCGTTGATCGCCAAGCGCCAGATCGAGATCGCGGCCGCCACCGGGGCCGACGCCGTGGCCCACGGCGCCACCGGCAAGGGCAACGACCAGGTGCGTTTTGAACTTTCGTATTACGGGCTCAACCCCGATATCAACGTGATCGCGCCGTGGCGCGAATGGGAGCTGACTTCGCGCACCAAGCTGATCGCCTACGCCGAACGGCATGGTATTCCGATCGCCCGCGACAAGCGCGGCGAAGCGCCGTTCTCGATCGATGCCAACCTGCTGCACAGCTCCTCGGAAGGGAAGATCCTCGAGGACCCGTGGGTCGAGGCGGATCACATGGTCTATTCGCGCACCGACGATCCCGAGAACGCGCCCGATGCGCCCGAATTGGTTGAAATCGATTTCGAGCAGGGCGATGCCGTGGCGATCGACGGCAAAGCGTTGACGGCGGCGGCACTACTGACCCGACTCAACGAGCTCGGGCGCAAGCACGGGATCGGTCGGCTCGACCTGGTCGAGAACCGCTTCGTCGGCATGAAGTCGCGCGGCATCTACGAGACGCCGGGGGGCACCATCCTACTGGCGGCGCACCGCGGCATCGAGAGCATCACCCTCGATCGAGGCGCCGCTCACCTCAAGGACGAACTGATGCCGCGCTACGCCGAGCTGATCTATAACGGGCTGTGGTTCTCACCCGAGCGCGAGATGCTGCAGGCGGCGATCGATCACAGCCAGGAGTGCGTGACCGGCACGGTGCGTCTCAAGCTTTACAAGGGCAGCGCCAGCGTGGTCGGGCGCGCTTCGGCGCTCAGCCTCTACAGCAAGGAGCATGTGACGTTCGAGGAGGACAACGTTTACGACCAGCGCGACGCCGCCGGCTTCATCCGGCTCAACGCACTCAGGCTGCGATTGCTGCAGCGCCGCAATCGAATGCGGAATGCGTGAGCGCGGCGAGCCCTGAGCGCCAACTCCAGCCCAGCGGCGGGTCGATCGGCACCGCGGAACGATCCTTCAGTGCGTGAGCTGGCGCGGACGGTGCCGGGTGCCGAGGCCCGCGGTGATCAACACGGCGGTGGCGCTTTGCGCGACATCGGCGGTGTGCCAGACGCCGGGCGGGTTGATGGCGTATTGGCCCGGGTCGAGGGTGACCGTCGCCCTGTTGCCGTCGGCGTCTTCCTGATGCAGCGTGATCGACCCCGCCGTACACAGCACCACCTCGCTCCCCCGCGGATGCATCTCCCACGCTTCCCAGGGCGCGTCAAAGGTGAACATGGTGACCAGACGGCCTTCGGCGCCGTCGTCGGTGTGGCGCTCGCCATAGCCGGCGAACCAATCGAGATCACCGGTGAACAGCGGCTCGATCTCGGCGGTGGCACCGAGCCCGAGGTGGATCGGGTGGGCGACGATATCGGTGCTGGTCATGACCTCTCCATGTGCATGGTAGCTCCCGTTACCGACTGCGTTAGACCGGCGCCTCGGGCTCGGCGCCGACGCCGCGGCAAGCGGCAGCATAGGTATTCTCGAGCAGGCAGGCGATGGTCATGGGACCGACGCCGCCCGGCACAGGCGTGATGGCACCGGCAACTTCGACGGCTTCGTCGAAGGCGACGTCGCCGACCAGCCTGGGCTTGTCGCCACCGCCGTCGAGCCGGTTGATGCCGACATCGATCACCGCGGCGCCGGGCTTGATCCAGTCGCCCCTGACCATCTCCGGGCGGCCGGCAGCAATCACCAGGATATCGGCAGCGCGGCATTCGCCGGCGAGATCGCGCGTACGGGAATGGGCCACGGTCACCGTGCAGTGCTCGCGCAGCAACAGTTGAGCCATGGGTTTGCCGACCAGGTTGGAGCGCCCCAGCACCAGCGCCTTCTTGCCTTCGAGCGCGCCGAGCGTGCGCTTGAGCAGGATCAGGCAGCCGAGCGGCGTGCACGGCACGATGCCTCCGAGCCCGGCCGCAAGACGGCCCGCATTGACGACATGGAGGCCGTCGACGTCCTTGTCGGGATCGATCGCGTCGACGATCGCGCCGGCATCGATGTGGTCGGGCAGCGGCAGTTGGACGAGGATACCGTGAACCGAGACGTCGGCATTGCGGACGGCCAGGGTTTCGAGCAGCGCCTCCTGCGTCGTTTCGGCCGGCAGCTTGATGTCGGTGGCGGCCATACCCGCCTTTTCCGCCGCTTTGCCCTTGTTGCGTACGTAGATGGCGCTGGCGGGATCGTCGCCGACCAGGATGACGGTCAGTCCGGGGGTGATGCCGTGCGCTTCCCTGAGGCGGGTGACGCGCCGGGCCAAATCGTCACGCAGCTCGGCCGCCACCGCCTTGCCGTCGATGATGGTCGCCGCAGTGGTCGTCTCAACCATGTCGATCCTCGCTCAAAGGGTCCGCCGCCGGCGTTCGAGGGACTGTACGAAATCACCTTCGGCGTCAGCAACGGCGATGATCCTGGTGCGGCTCGTCTGGCCATGCACGACCGCGAGTCGGTCCGGCGACACCACGCCTCACGCTTTGGCCGGGAGCTTGATCGGCGCCGCGTCGGTGTTGCCCTCGTCGGGCACGGTGGTCATCCGTAAGGCGACCATCGCCTCGCTGCCGGGGCCGGCGGCGACGCGGTCGACAACGTCGCGCGCCGCCCGCGGCGTGACCCGGACAACAACGCGACGACGCGCTCCCTTGGCGGGAACGGCGAGCCGATCGGTCCGGGCGTCACCCGTAGATCATCTCGACGATCAAACGCCGGAAGAAATAAAGGCCGAGCAGCAGGACCAGCGGCGACAGATCGATCCCGCCCAGGTTGGGGATATAACCTCGGATGCGCGAGAGCACGGGTTCGGTGGCGCGGTAGAGGAAATCGGAAACGGTGTAGACGAACTGGTTGGAGCGGTTGATGACGTTGAACGCCAGCAGCCAGCTGACCACGACCATGGCAAAAACAATCCAGATATAGATCTGGATAACGGTCAGAACGAGCCAAATCAGGGAGTCCATCAAGCGCCTGTTATCCTTTGTCGAGGTGCCGCAGCAGCGGACACCAACCCTACCTTACCCTACCGCGATTCAGCCCTGAAATGGTGACGGGCTTGCGGCCTTCCCGCGATCCATCCTCCCGTCCTACCTGCATGCATAGTCCATTGATTTGCACGGCGTTTAGCACGTCAACGAACGGTTTTCCGACGTCCTGCGGGTGGACGTCATTTTGACCGTAATTTCCCCGCTGGTCGAGCAATCATCGATATCGGTGGTCAACACCGATTCCCTCCCTCCCGATCAAGAGCTCCAGCACGGACTTGGGGCCGGAATGTCCGGATTGTCGTTACGGAGGAATGCCCGCCGAAAGCTGTCAGGTGCCGGAGTCTTCGCTCGGACGACCCCTTGACGGCCTCCAGCGGCTATTAATCGGCGTGGCGGCAAAAGGCGTCGGGGCCAGCAAGGGTCCAGGCTGCCACGGACTCGCACGAGCACGCTTTGATGTCAGCGAATTGCGCCTTGTCGCTCAAAACAGATCTCGACGAGACTGCGGTAGTGCCGCAATACAAAGTCCATGCGGATCTTTGCGACCAAGAGATACGAGCGCGCCATCCGCAAGCAACATCGGTGCCGCGGTCAACATCCCGCTTCTCGAGACGACCATATGTAGCCCCTATCTGTGCAGCACACCGCCAACAACGCAGTTGGAACGTCGGCAATGGGCTACAAACGGACATTGGCAATGACCAAACGACCGTCCGCTTACCGGCCGACAGCGGACATTGCTGACCAAGCGACTGACTCGTTGCGAGCGCTCCGCGTGGGGCGCGCTCCTATCTGGGGACAGTCGCTTCATCGACATCGATCGGAGAAGCCAATCGTTTCACCGACTACCCCAGATTTCGACGTATGGCTTTGATGCGCTCGCCGTCCGAACTTGGCGGGCCGTATGGGTCATAGAGGTTGAACTTCTTGAGGTTTGGAAATCCAGATGAAATCAGTTTGTCTTGTTATCGGCGCCGGCGCCGGTATCGGTGGTCATGTCGGCTTGCGATTTGCCCGCGCGGGATACCATTCCGTGCTTTGCCGTCGAACCGACACAGAGGGCCTTGCGCAATGGGTCGAGACCATTGAGGGCGAGGGCGGAAGCGCTTCCGGCTTTCTCATGAACGCTGTTGAACCCGGAAGCATTGAGGAGCGTGTGGCTGCCGTTGAGGCGGAAATCGGTCCGATCGAAGTCCTGATCTACAATCTGGGTGCTCAGATCGGCGATCATTCGCTCGATGACACCAGTGACAAGGCCTTCGAGATGGGTTGGCGCCTTGCCACATTCGGCCTCTTTCGCACAGCGCGCGCGGTTTGCCCCCTGATGGCGGCTCGGGGCTTCGGCACAATCCTGGCGAGCTCCGCCACGGCGGCCGTCCGCGGCAATAAAGGCCAGCACAGCCATGCGGCAGCGATGGGCGGTCGACGCATGCTCTGCCAGTCACTGAATGCCGAATTTGGACCTAAAGGCATTCACATAGCCCACATCCTGATCGACGGAGCGGTCGATGCACCCGATACGTTAGGGCGAATGCTCGGTCCCAAAACTTTTCAGAAACTTCGCGAAACACGCGGCATGGAGCACGATGGCCTGCTGTTGCCGCGCGAAGTGGCGGAAACATACTACCATCTATCTCAGCAACATCGATCGGCCTGGACACATGAAGTCGACCTCCGGCCTTTCTCGGCGCTGCCTTGGTGGAACCACGAGTGAGCGACCGATCCATGAAGCTGTATATGGTGCCGTTGGCTCCCAACCCGACCAAGGTCATGCTCTACATTGCCGAGCGTGCGGCGGCGGGCACGGAACTGCCAATTCAGCAGATCGTGGTGAATACGGTCAAAGGCCGCCATCGGGAGCCCGAGCATCTGGCGCGCAATCCCTTCGGCACGTTGCCGGTGTTGGAGTTCGAAGACGGTTCACACTTGATCGAATCTCTCGCCATCATTGAATTTTTGGAAGATCGATTTCCCGCGGGCGCGCTGCGCGAGACGGATATCGAACGTCGCGCGCGGTCCCGGGATCTGGAACGTGTCGTCGATTTGCGCGTCGCCGGGCCGATGGCGAGATATGCCCACGCCACCAAGTCGCCCCTCGGACTGCCGCCTGATCCTGGTGCGGCTGCGGCGATCGAGGAGAGCCTTCAAGGGCCTCTGGACTATCTCGAAGCGTTGATGGACGACCGCCGTGCGCTGTTGACGGGAGAGCGGGTTGCCATCGCCGATTGCACGATGCAGGCCGCGCTCCAATTCCTCCGTTTTGCCGGCGCCGACCTGCTCGGCGAACGCCCAAATCTGCGGTCCTGGGATACCCAATACAGAACCAGGCAGGCTGCTCGACAAGTTTTGAAATGGTAGCCGGGATCTGACTTCTTCATAGCGCGCTCATATCGTCTTCATAGCGGGCTCATATCGTCGAAGCGGTCGATCCGAACTCTTCGCCTGACCGTTGCGCCAACACCGACAGTCCTTGGACGACGCATCGCCGATCAGCGCCTGACCGGCGCGCCGAGCAACAAACCGGGATCCAGGACCGACCCTAAAACCGGCGACTGCGGCTCTGGGCCCGGATCGACGCTTCGCGCCGTCGGGAGCGGCATTTTCGACCGCTGGCGAATGCGGGATCACCCGGCACCCGAAGCCATCTACATGTTGACCGCCTACGCGAAAACCGACCGTGACGATCCGACCTCGGCAAGCAAGGAAGCCCTGTCGCGGCTGGTGGCCGCGATCAAGAAAGACGAGTCGTGATTTGCAGAATGGTGGAGCCGAGGGGAATCGAACCCCTGACCTCGACATTGCGAACGTCGCGCTCTCCCAACTGAGCTACGGCCCCATGTTCGGTATCGACTCCGCCGCCGCGAAGCGCGGCGGATAATGTCGCCGGTGTCGGTTCACGTCAAGCCAACGCGCCACCGGCTCAGCGATGACGGCGTCGGCGGTGCGACCGGGCCGCAGCCCCTTATGCCCAAGGCGCGAGCGCGGCACCAGCTTGCCGCGAATCACGCCCCCATTGTCGCAATAAAGAAACCGCACCAGGCGGACGTCTTGGGTATCAACCTCGTTGAGGATGCGTTGGTGACTCATGGTCGGGCCATTCTAGCGACCATCCGAGGGATCGCTAACCCATGCGGGAGTGCCGGCAACGCCGCATCGGCAGCGGTCGATGCGATCGGCGTCTGTCGAACGGCAACGTCCGGCTTACTTGCGCGAGGTGCCGCCCTGCTCGCCAATGACTATCTCGTCGCCTCCACGACCCGGCTCGCGTACGCCGAACAGCAGCACCAGACCGATCGCAATGAACACGACCGCCGTGGCGAGGCCGGCGCGCTGGCTTGCGGTCGCCGCCGTGACCGCGCCGGCAATCAGCGTGCCGACGAAGGCGGTCGCCTTGCCGCTGAAGGCAAACAGACCGAACAGCTCGGTGCGCGCCTGCGGCGGCGCGAGGCGTGCCATGAGCGAACGGCTGGCCGCCTGAGCCGGCCCCATGAAAATCCCGAACAGGGCGGCGGCAACCCAGAAGTAGGTCAATTCGGTAATCACCAGGGCGGCGATACCCATCGTCAACATGCCCAACAGAGCGACGGTGATCGTGAGCTTGGGGCCGACCCAATCGTCGAGCCAGGCAAACCCGAACGCTCCGCAACCCGCGGTCACGTTGAGCACGATACCGAAGATGATGAGCTGCTCCTCGCTCATGCCGAAGGTCGCGGCGGCGAAGATCGCGCCGATCGCAAACACCACCGTCAACCCGTCGTTGTAGACCATGTGCGCCAATAGAAAGCGCGCGGCATTGGCATGCTGGCGGACGTTGCGCAGCGTGGCGAGAAAATTCCGCAACCCCCGCGAGATTGCCTCGGCGAGGGTCAGGTTCCGCGACGGCCGGTCGGGGGTGTAGAGAAACATCGGCCACACGAAAACCAAGAACCAGATTGCCACCAGCGGCCCGATCGCACGGATGTGCTCGGCGCGCTCCTTGTCGAGACCGAACCACGGCGTGTCGGTCAAGATCAGGGCGACAAGGGCTATGACCAAGGCGACGATACCGCCGAGATAACCGACGCCCCAGGCCCAACCCGACCAGCGGCCGATGCGTGTGCCGTCGACCAAATCCGGCAGCATCGCGTTGTTGAAGACGATGCCGAACTCGAACGCGAAGTTGCCGACGATTACCCAGATCATCGCCCAGACGATGAAGTCACGCGACGGTTCGGCCCACCACAACATCGTCGAGGCGGCCGCACAGAGCAAGGTGAACAGCGCCAACCATGGCTTGCGACGACCGCCGGCGTCGGCGACGGCGCCCAGGACCGGACTAAGGACGGCGATGAAGATTCCGCTGATGCCGATCGCGTAGCTCCAAAGAACCTGGCCGTCGACATCGTCGCCGACGATGCCGGCAGCGAAGTAGCGCGCGAACACGAACGTGACGATGAGGGTGCTGAACGGCGAATTGGCCCAATCGAAAAGGGCCCAGCCGACCAGGGCGCGTTTGCTCACCGGTGCATCCGTAAGGCCGGCCGACCTATCGGTTGCCGCGTTGGTCATTAATCCCTCCCTTGGCGACCATCGACGATCCCGCTGGATGGCTTATCAACGAATCGGTGATTTCGGTCTTCAATGGTCGTGTCGGCGGGCTGCTCTTGATTCAGTTCACGGCCGCCCAAATCGTCGCCGCCGCATCGGCGCACCAACGACGCACTCCTACCGCTGCCGCCGATCAGGGCTGCCGTGGCCGTACCGGTATTCGGGTTCTTCGCCGCCCGTACGTGCTCGCGCGGATTGCGCGCCGCCGCGCCGGCACAGGAACTGCGCGCGTCGACCCGGCTGCAATAGGGGCGCTAGGTCGGGCAAGCGGCGGACGCTCTGCCGGTCGTGGCGGGTGCCGAGAAATCCGTACCGCCGTTGCTGCGGCGGCTCGGCCATGGCTCCCCTTCCCGCTCCTGTTGCGGGTGGCCGCAACCGGCCGGTCAGCGGCCTGCCGCGCCCTCTCCATACATGCGGTCCAAATAGTAGTTGATGTTGTGATGGATCGCTTTTTCCAGGTGCACCGTCGGTCCCGGCGCGAACTTGCGGGCGCTGACGCCGTTCTGCAGCGAGCGCATCATGTCGGAGTCCTCGGCCGCCACCATGCGAATGAAGTCGGCGTAGATCTTGCTGCGCTCCCGGAATGCCGGTTCCTCGAAGTAACTCTTCGGGAACTGGGTCCAGATGACGATGCGCGTGAGATCGACATCAAGGGGGTAGCACACCCAGGGCTGTAGCACGTCGGGCCGGGCGAAGAAGTTCATGGTCGGGCGTATGTAGACCGTAAAGGCGTAGTGCTCCGACTTGTCCTCCATCCACGGCATGCGAGCGAACAGGGGCAGCCCGTCCGGCGCCATGGTGTAGCTTTCGTAGGTAGCGTGGTACTTGCCGCCGGGGGCGATCTCGAAGTTGAACCCCTCCATGGTGAAGTGCTTGGCGAAGGAATCCCCGTGGATCGCCTTGGCGTGATAGATGTCCATGAGGTTTTCGGGGACGAACTTCCAGTTGCATTCGACGTCGAACACATATTCGTCCGCGATCATCGTTTGCCCGGGCCGGCATTCCTTGGCGCAGATGTCGCCGCCCTCGTCGTCGAGGAACTCGTTGAGGCTGACCGCGCCCGAATCGAAATTGATGAAGACGTAGCCTTCCCAGATGTCGAGCTTCACCGGATTGAGGCGGCATTCCTTGAAGTCGAAGGTGCCCGCGATCTCATTGTTGAAGGGAGCGCCGATCAGCTTGCCGTCGAGGTCGTAGAGCCAGCCGTGATAGGGGCAGCTGAACTCCCTGGCGTTGCCCGTCCCCACGGGCGCCACTTCGACGCCGCGGTGCCTGCACACGTTGGAGAAGGCGTTGAGCTTGCCGTTCTTGTCCTTGCAGATGATGACCGGCTCGCCGGCCAGGCGCATGGCCCTGTAGTCGCCCGCCTTCGGAAATTGCTCGACGCGGCCGATACACAGCCAGTCCCGCATAAAGATCTTGTCGATCTCCTCGTCGAAGATATCGCGAGAGGCATACATGTGCCCGGGCAGGTGGCGTGCGTGATAGAGATCTTTGCGCGTCGCGGCGAATTCGCCGTTCGCGCCCTTGTTGTTACCCTTACCGCTCTTTTTCGCCTTGGCAGCCATGACGTCCCATCCTCCCAAGCCGGTTTGACGAAGGCCCGGTCTTGTTGACCGCGCATCCGAAAAGCCTTGCGGCAGTGTTTCATAGCGTTTGGCGAACAGTCAATAAAGCGGATCCGGCGGCCCGGCCGGAGACCGCTTCCGTCCCGGCGCGAGACGGAAGCGGTAAGGCACCGCTGACCGGGTCACCGGAAACGAGGGTCGCCGTCGAGCAGGCATGTGTCACGCCATCAAGGTCCGCGGCACCTTCCTCTGTCTGCCGGCCTACTCGCCAGACCTCGAACCCGTCGACCAGGCCTTCGCCAACCTCAAAGCGTCGCTCGGCCGGCTCGCCGCCCGATCTCGACAAGCGCTCCGGCAAGCGGCCGCCGAGGCGATCGACCCATTCAGCCGCGCCGAATGCCGAAACTCATTCCTTAACGCCGGCTACGGGAACCTAATCGGCCTATTCGGCCGCTGCCTCGCTGGGGATTTCGATCAGCCGCGGCTCCCGGCGATGCACGAGAGCATCGTAGTCTTCCATCATCTGTCGGCCGACGATGCCCACCTTGAACGTCAGGTCGTCGATCCGGCTAACCGGGGTCACCTCGGCCGCCGTACCGGTAACGAAAACCTCTTCGCTGGAGGCGAGTTCCTGCGGCATGATAGGTCGATCGACGACCTTGTAACCGCGCTTCTGCGCCAGCTCGATCACCGTACGCCGGGTGATCCCGTCGAGAAAACAGTCCGGCGTCGGCGTGTGGAGGACGCCATCCTGCACCAGGAAGATATTGGCGCCGGTACATTCGGCGATCCGGCCCCGCCAGTCGAGCATGAGAGCGTCATCGTAGCCCTCCGCTTCAACTTCGTGTTTCGACAGCGTGCAGATCATGTACAAACCGGCCGCCTTGGTCTTGACCGGCGCGGTATCCGGCGCCGGCCGACGCCAGCGCGCCGTTTTTAGGCGAATCCCCTTTAACCTGGCCTCGGGCGAGAAATAGGACGGCCACGGCCAAGCGGCGATCGCCAAATGGATCTTCGTCTCCTGGGCCGACACGCCCATCATCTCCGAGCCGCGCCATGCAACCGGGCGGACGTAGCCGTCGACAATGTCGTTCTTTTGCAGCACATCGTAGGCCGCGCGAGTGATCTCGGAAACGGTGTAGGGCAGTTCGAAGCCAAGCGTTCGGGCCGATTCGAGCAACCGCTCGTGGTGCTCCTCGACCTTGAAGATCTCGCCATCGTAGGACCGCTCACCCTCGAATACGGCGCTCGCGTAATGCAGGGCGTGCGTCAGGACATGTACCTCGGCGTCGCGCCAATCGAGCATTTCGCCGTCGAACCAGATATGACCATCGCGGTCGTCAAAGGATGGGCCGGTCATGGTATCCGCCCTCACGCGGAGGTTACAAAATGTCGCGATAAATCGGTTCTGCGTAACATTATGAGTTTTGCGAGTCAACGAGCGTCGCCCTTCTCGCGGCTTCACCCGGGGCGACCGACCGCGACGCGGTTGGTCGCCCCATATCGGCTCTCATCGACTACAATGCATACTGTTCGAGCCATGACACCTCGACCCGTCGGATTAGTGTGATGACGCCGCACATACTCGTGGTCGACGATGACACCCGTCTACGCGACCTGCTGAAGAAATTTCTCAGCGACAACGGTTACCGCGTGACAACCGCGGCGACCGCCGACGAGGCGTATCGCAGGCTCGGCGGCTTCGAGTTCGATCTATTGGTTGTCGACGTGATGATGCCGGGGCAAAACGGATTGGAGTTTACCGAGATGCTGAGGCGCGAGAGCGCCGTTCCGGTTCTGCTGCTCACGGCTATGGGAGAGCCGGAGAATCGAATCGACGGTCTCGAACGTGGGGCCGACGATTATCTGGCAAAGCCGTTCGAACCGCGCGAGCTTCTGCTGCGGATCAACGCTATTCTCCGCCGCGTTGGCGAGAGCCAGACGCCCGACGAAATCCGCCTCGGGCCCGCGACCTTCAACCTCGCTCGCGGAGAACTGACCGACGACGATCGGTCGGTTTATCTCACCTCCAGCGAGGCTCAATTGTTGCGAATATTCGCCCGCAGACCCGGCGTTACCCTTTCGCGGGCCGAGCTGAGCCGGCAGATCGGCAGTACCAGCGAGCGTTCCGTCGATGTTCAGGTTACCCGACTGCGGCGTCGCATCGAGCCCGATCCCAAGACGCCACGTTATCTACAAACGGTCTGGGGTGAGGGTTATGTCCTTTGGCCCGATGGCTGATCGACGCCGAGCATCGATTCCGACCTGCCGATGAAGCGCCTGCTACCCCGGAGCCTGTTTGGCCGAGCGCTGTTGATCCTGGTGACACCGGTCGTGCTTATCCAGCTGATCGCGACGTTCGTGTTTTTCGACCGCCACTGGGACGATCTAACCCGACGCCTCGCCCTTGGCTTCGCCGGCGATATTGCCATGGTATTGCAGGATTTTACGGACAACTCGGATCCCGTATTTCGTGAGCGCCTGTTCGAGAGAGCGCGCCACAACATGACCATCGCTTTTTCGTGGCGCCCCGACGGTATCCTGCCAAACCCTCAAAATCGCTTTCAGATCAAGAACCTAATCCTCGATGGGCGGCTGCGAAAGGCGTTGCGTGAACGCATCTCGCTTCCTTTCCGTATCGACACGACCACTTTTAGCGATCGTATTGAAGTCGATATTCACCTGCCGGACGGCGTGCTGCACGCTTCCACGTCGCGCAAACGCCTGACCAGCACGACGACCGGTCTATTCATGATGTGGATGGTCGGCACGGCGATTGTTCTGATGGCGATCGCCATCGTGTTCCTGCGCAATCAACTCGAACCGATTCGACGCCTTGCCGAAGCGGCCGACGCGTTCGGGAAAGGACATGAGGTCGATGCGATCAAGCCCGCCGGCGCGACGGAGGTCAGGCGCGCCGCGCGTGCCTTCCTCACCATGCGCGAGCGAATCAAGAGGCAAATGGACCAGCGCACGGAAATGCTCGCGGGCGTCTCGCACGATCTGCGTACGCCACTTACGCGCATAAAGTTGCAACTCGCGATGCTGGGCGACGATCGGGACGCCGGCAATCTCCGCTCCGACGTGCAGGAAATGGAGAATATGATCGATGAGTATCTGGCCTTTGCCCGGGGACAGGATGCCGAAGCGCCGGCCCAGATCGACGTTCACGATCTGCTGCATGACATCGTCGCCCGCGCCAAGCGCAAGGGGACGGAGGCGGACCTCACCAATAGCGACGCCCTGCATGCCGTGTTACGACCCAATGCCATGCGTCGATGCCTTACCAATCTGGTCGATAACGCCGGGCGCTTCGGAACCCGCGTCGAAGTGGCGGCGTCACGGGACGGGGACTTTCTGGCGATTACCGTCGACGATGACGGCCCCGGTATCGACCCCGACCAACGCGAGCAAGTGTTCCGACCATTCCATCGGCTCGAGTCGTCCCGCAATCCGGAAACGGGCGGCAGCGGCCTCGGCCTGTCGATCGCCCGCGATGTGGCGCACGGGCATGGCGGCGACATTCTTTTATCGGAGTCGCCACTTGGTGGGCTGCGAGCCGAAGTTCGTTTGCCTGCTTAAACACGGGAGCGATCAGAATAGCCGACCGCCATTGGGTACGACCGGATCGACACCGACCAGACTGACCGCACCCTCGGCGTCGGGAAAGCCAAGCACCAGCACCTGCGATAGGAACTTCCCGATCTGGCGCGGTGCGAAATTCACCACCGCGGCGACCTGGCGCCCGACGAGATCGTCGATCGAATAGAGTTGCGTAATCTGCGCCGATGACGTGCGCACGCCAATCTCGGGACCGAAATCGATCCTCAATTTGTATGCGGGCTTGCGCGCGCCGGGAAATGTCTCGGCGGTAACGACCGTACCGGCCCGGATATCGACTTTGAGGAAGTCGTCAAATTCGATCCGCGCAGCTACACCGTCGGTCATGGCGAGGGTACGGCGTCGGCGCGGCCCGTCTGCCCGCGAAAGCCGCAGGTTTGACGCACCATGCGCTCGGCGCCGGCGAGCCGGCGGTCGAGCGCCGCCATGGTCTTCGCCATGTCCTCGCTGTGGTCACCCAGCCATACGGCGAAGGTATATGCGTAAATCGCCGCCAAGCCCTTCCGTCGAACCGCGCCGCGGAGGCCGCTGCTGGAGAGCCCGGCACATTCAAGCGTCCACGAAAGAGACCGGCGGAAAGCGGCGATCGTGCACACGAGTCCGACCGGATCGCAGCGCATATCGCGCGAGATCATACGAACCGCTTCCTTGTATGGCAGCAGCGCATCGAAGCGCGCCATCACGACTTCGAACAGACGGTCGCGGGCGCTTGCCTCGGGATCGGCATCGGGGTCGAGGGCGTTGGCCGTGGCGGTATCAATGCGCCGGAAGAAAGCGCTCAAGATCGTCTGTTTCGAAGGAAAAAGGGCGAACAGCTCGGCCAGCGAAAGCCCGCTGGTTTGTGCGACCCGACCCATGGTCAATCGCGCCCATCCGTCAACCAAAACCAGTTGCATGACCGCGTCTATGACGCGATCGGCATGGTTGTCGGTGGCCGATCGCCGCCGCGGCCGTTTCGCCATCGTTTGCCCTCCTTTGCCAGGAACCGCGGCAACATCTTATGAGGCCCCTAACCCGCCGTGCAACGCGCGGCCGTGAGGCGGGAGCGTCAGCCCGACAGTTCGCGCGATCTCCGCGTGGCCGCCGTCACGGCGCGCCGCATCAGCGCGTCGAGGCCGTCATCGGCCATCAGTACGTTCAAGGCCGCTTGCGTGGTTCCTCCGGGGCTGGTGACGTTCCGTCGCAGCGTTTCGGCCGCCATCGTCTCGCGATGGGCGAGTTCGCCCGCCCCACACACCGTTGCCCGTGCGAGTCGCATCGAAAGATCGGCCGGCAGCCCGGCGCTCACACCAGCTTGGGACAAACACTCGATGAGGTAAAACACATAAGCCGGGCCGCTGCCGGAGACCGCGGTGACCGCGTCGAGCAGACCCTCGTCATCGATCCAGGCAGTCTCGCCGACCGCGCTGAGCAACTCCTCGGCCAGCGCTTTCGCTTCGGCGGTGACCTGGGCATTGGCAAACAGAACCGTAATACCGCGCCCAACGGCGGCCGGTGTGTTGGGCATCGTTCGCACGATCGCAGCATCGGCACCGAGAACGGATTCAAAGTATGCGGTGGGCTTGCCGGCTGCTATCGACAAATAGAAGGCGCCCCGTTCCTTGAAGCCGAGATAGGCCGGCGCAACATCGTCCATCGATTGCGGCTTTACGGCAAAAACCACGACGGCAGGCGCGAACTCGGGCGAAACGTCGGTCGGTGCCACGACGGCGCGGACGCCGGTTGCCGCCGCCCGCTCGCGCGCCTCGTCGAATGGATCGATCACGCAAATATTGGCGGCTTTGACACCGCGTTCGAGCCAACCGGCAAGCAATGCCGCACCCATTTTGCCGCCCCCAACGAGCAGCAATCGGTTGTTCATGCTTCGCCCTGCGTCTCCAGCAGGGCAGCGCTGATCGCCTGCGGCGGGGTCTTGCCGCCCCACAGCACGAACTGAAACGCGGGGAAGTAGCGCTCGCACTCGCTCAGGGCTATCTCGATGAGGTTCTCCCAAGTCGTGCTGTCGTTTGCGCTCGTTGCACCGACCAGTTGTGCGTGGCGGAACGTTACCACGTCGTCGTCCGGCGACAGGGCGAAGTGACCGAGCCAGGCGCGTTCGTTAATAAGCGTAAGAAGCGTGTGAATATCGGCCCGCCGAGTCTGGGCAACCGTCACGTCAAAGGCGCACGAGACGTAAAGCACATCGGGATCCGATCGCCACAGAAACCATATCTGGTAGGTGCACCAACCACCGCCGATCCAGACGGTCAACTCATCGCTTTGGCTTCTGTCGAACGGCCATTCATTGACGGAGATAAACTCTTCGATGGCGTCGAGCGGGTTGTCATCGACCCTGTCGACACCGAGCGATGGGTTCATAGGCTTACCTCGATGCGTCGCACGAGCGTTCGCGGACCAACGTCAGTGGACCCGACACACGACCAATACAAAATGTTGTATCAAATTTTGCCGCAGACACTAGGGCTGGCAGGTTGCCAGAGTTGTCAGGCCCACGCAAGCCCCGCCGCAACCGTTGATTGCGCGCGAGATACCCGCGCAGGAACCCGCTGTCACCGGGTCGTGCGACGCGGTTGGCTTGCCCTCGTCCGCCGTCCTGAGGTGCGCGATTTTGCACCACCGGCGGCGGCTTTCGAGGTGGTTCCCTTGCGCCCCGTCTTTTTGGTTGCGGCGGACTTGTTGGTTGCGGCGGACTTGGCCGCCCCGGACTTCGCTCTCGTGGAGGATTTTTGCGCGGGCTTGGGAGTGATTCCCAATTTCGCCTCGAGTTCGGCTACACGCTTGGCGAGCTTGTCGTTCTCGAGCCGCGACTTCTGGGCCATGGCTTTCACGACATCGAACTCCTCGCGCGAAACGAGATCCATCGAATCGACGATCCGCTCGAACTGCTGCCTGATCCTGCTCGTCGCTTCGTCGCGCGCGGATTGCAAAGAGCCAATCGCGCTGGTCGCGACCTTGGCCAAATCGTCGAACAATCGATTGTCTGTCTGCATGGCACTGCACCTCTTGGCTCACGCTAATCTGGAACGTTTCAAGCAGACACGCAAGAACGCCGCAGTTGTCGAGAAAACGTGCCCCGCCTATAACCCTCCACGAACTCAAACGACAGGATCGATGTTAGTCGCGACCTTCCCGGTGATCGCAATCCCGGCTATTGATCCGGTCCTCGTCTCGATCGATTTCGGATTTCTACGGTTTGATATCCGTTGGTACGCGCTGGCCTACGTTGCCGGTCTGGTGCTCGGTTGGCGCTATGTGCGGGGTTATGCGCGCTTTCCGGAAGCGCGTCTCTCGGTACCGTTGGTGGACGATTTTCTGACGTGGGCGACGCTCGCGGTCCTGCTGGGTGGGCGTCTCGGTTACGTGCTGTTCTACCAGCCAATCTATTTCGCGGCCCATCCGGTGGAAATACTCTTTGTGTGGCAGGGCGGCATGTCGTTTCACGGCGGATTGCTCGGGGTCGTCGTCGCACTGTTCCTCTTCGCCCGACGACACGATCTATCGTTGCTGAGACTGTCCGATGCGATCGCCTGTGCCGCGCCGGTCGGGCTTTTCTTCGGTCGCATCGCCAATTTCATCAACGGTGAGCTGTTTGGCCGCGTCAGCGATGCACCTTGGGCGATGGTGTTCCCGGCGGGCGGGCCTGACCCGCGCCACCCGAGTCAGATCTACGAAGCGCTCCTCGAGGGGCTTGTCCTGTTCGTTGCGCTGTTCGCTGCAAGCCGTCGTCCGGAGATCCGCGACCGACCCGGCCTGCTAACCGGAATCTTCTGCGCTGGATACGCCGTGGCCCGGGTGGTGGTCGAATTGTTCCGCGAGCCCGACGCGTATCTCGGCTTCCTCATTGGCGCCGCGACGATAGGTCAGTTGCTGTCGCTACCGTTGCTGGTGTTCGGGCTGTTTATGGTTTGGTGGGCCGTCCGTCCCGTGGCACGGCCGTGAGCCAAGCCGACTCTCCGGCCCTGCTGGCCGAACAGCTCGCTGCAACCATTCGCCGCAGCGGTCCGATCAGCATCGCTCACTACATGTCGGAAGCGCTCGCGAACCTGGCGCACGGCTACTACGCGACCCGGGATCCGTTCGGTATCGAGGGAGATTTCACCACCGCACCCGAAGTAAGCCAGATGTTCGGCGAGCTGATCGGATTGTGGTGCACCGATCTGTGGATACAGATGGGACGACCGGATCCGGTCAATCTGATCGAATTGGGTCCCGGTCGGGGAACGCTGATGGCGGACGCATGGCGAGCGACGCAAGTGCGGTCAGGATTTCACAAAGCCGTTTCGTTGCATCTCGTTGAAATCAGTCCAACCCTGCGCATGCGCCAGCAGCAGAGTCTTGCGGGCGCGCGGCCAGGATCGGGGCCGCACTGGCATGACGAGTTTGCCGACGTGCCGAGCGGACCGCTTGTCTTGATCGCCAACGAATTGCTCGACGCGCTGCCTATTCACCAATACCAGCGGATGGTTACCGGCTGGCATGAGCGGTTGGTTGACGTGACTCCGGGAAGCTCGGAGTTTCGGCTCATCGTTGCCCGCCAACCGATTGACGATCCTCGGACCATCCCCGAGGTGTTTGACGGAACCCCGATTGGCGGAGTCGTCGAGCGCTGCCCGGAGGCGGAAGCTTTGATCGCGCAGATCGCCGAACGCATTCGGAAGTTCGGCGGGGCGGCACTGCTGATCGACTATGGCTACACCGAAAGTACTCCCCACGATACGCTTCAAGCGGTTCGACGCCACGCGAGCCATCCCGTCTTCGCCGCGCCGGGATCCGCCGATCTCTGCGCGCATGTCGATTTTGCTCGCGTGGTTTCCGTGGCGGCCGATCGGGGCGGCCGCGTATGGGGGCCGATCGGCCAGGGCAACTGGCTTTGCGGGGTCGGAATCATGGAACGGGCGAACCGGCTGAAAGAACGGGCGTCCGCGATCCAGCAGCGGGAGATCGAGACCGCTCTCGTGCGCCTCGTCGACCCGGCAAAGATGGGCGTTTTGTTCAAGGCCGTGGCGATCGCGAGCGAGGGGCTGACGCCGGCCGGGTTCGGCGCACAAGGATGATCAGGTCGCACCGGCTGGCTGCGCTGCCCAACCTCAGCCACGGCTTCCTGACCCGCCGGGGTGGGGTGTCACGCGGATTGTACCATTCGCTCAACTGCGGTCGCGCCAGCGGCGATGATCCCGAGCGCGTGGCCGAAAACAGGCGCCGCGCCCTCGCGATGGTCGATGCCGATACACGATCGCTTTGCGTCGCGCGGCAGGTGCATGGACGTGACGCGTTGGTCGTCGAATCGGATTGGTCGGGCGGCAATACTCCCCGCGCGGACGCGCTGGTAACCAAACGGCCGGGTTTGGCGCTCGGAGTCACAAGTGCCGATTGTGCACCCGTTCTCATCGCCGATCCGCAAGCCGGGATCATCGCCGCCGCGCACGCAGGATGGCGCGGCGCCTTGGCCGGCGTGGTTGAAGCGACGATGGAGGCCATGATCGGGATCGGCGCCGTATCCCATCGAATGATCGCGGCGATCGGCCCGTGCATCGCCCAGCAATCCTATGAGGTGAGCGACGAGTTTCCGGCCCCATTTCTCGAGCAGGATTCCCGCAACGGCCGCTTTTTCGAACCCATCGACGATACCACCCGATTGCGCTTCGATCTCCCGGCCTATGTCCACTCACGAGCGGAAAATGCGGGAATCGGCACCGTCGACGTGCTGGGGCTCGACACCTGCGCCGACGAACGGCGTTTCTTCAGCTACCGGCGCGCGCGCCGGCGCGGCGAGAGCGCCTTCGGGTTGGGCATCTCGATCGTCGCCCTGCGGGGCTAGCCGGAACCCGTGCCGTACGCGGCTTTCTTCTGTTTTTTCACGATCTTAGCCCTACTCGCTTTGTGCGCTCCATAGTCCGCCACAACCGCGTTTACAGCCCATCCGGGCGCTGGTACATTCCGCTGCAACCGGCGGATCGGTGACCGCGAGTGTCGCGTTTCTAACGACTAGGCCAGCACAATCTACGGAGCCGTGAGCCGATGAAGGTCGTCGCTTGCAACAGCAACCGACCCCTCGCCGAAGCGGTCGCCGCGTATCTCAACATCCCCCTGACGGCCGCGACCATTCGCCGCTTTGCCGACATGGAGGTGTTCGTTGAAATCCAGGAAAACGTCCGTGGTGAGGATGTTTTCGTGGTGCAATCGACCTCGTACCCGGCGAACGACAATCTATTGGAGCTGCTTGTCAGCATCGATGCGCTGAAGCGCGCGTCGGCCCGACGGATTACCGCCGTCCTGCCTTATTTCGGATACGCCCGCCAGGATCGCAAGCCCGGACCGCGAACACCGATCTCGGCCAAACTGGTCGCCAACCTCCTGACCACGGCCGGCGCCAACCGAGTGCTGACGCTCGATCTCCATGCCGGGCAAATTCAAGGTTTTTTCGATATCCCGACGGACAACCTCTTCGCCGCACCAGTCATCGTCAAAGACATCCGGGAACATTTCGACGGCGAAGATCTGATGATCGTTTCGCCGGATGTGGGAGGCGTTATCCGTGCGCGGGCCGTGGCAAAGCGGCTTGACGCCGACCTTGCGATTGTCGATAAGCGCCGCGAGCACGAAGGCGTTTCCGAGGTAATGAATATCATCGGCGACGTCAGAGGGCGCCGCTGTATCCTTATCGACGACATTGTCGACTCGGCCGGGACGCTGTGCAACGCGGCCGACGCGCTCAAGGGAGAGGGGGCGACCTCGGTGCTCGCATACGTCACGCATGGCGTGCTATCGGGCGGAGCTGTCGCACGCGTAGCGAGTTCAGCGCTGGAGATGCTGGTGACGACCGACAGTATCGTCGCCACGGAAGCGGTTCGGGTGTCGAACAACATCCGCCGCCTGACCATCGCGTCGTTGATGGCCGAGGCGATGTTGAGAATCAGTCAAGAGAGATCGGTCTCGAGCCTGTTCAACGAAATCGAGACGCCACGGAGAGTATGAAATGGCAGATACAACGGCCTTCGCCAGCGAAGTTCGCGTACAAACCGGTCGAGGAGCAGCGCGCGCGCTGCGGCGAAGCGGTCGCGTACCGGCGATTATCTATGGTGGCGACAACGAGAATATTTCCGTCTCGGTTGAGATACGCGAATTGCAGCGGGAACTCCAGCGGCCCGGGTTCGCCAACCGCCTCTGCGAAGTCATGGTGGGCGACGACAAGATCCGCGTTTTGCCGCGTGAAGTTCAGGTCGATCCGATGACCGATACGCCGATCCATGTCGACTTCATGCGGATCAGCCCGCGCGCACGGATTCGCCTCAGCGTGCCGGTGTCGTTCATCGACGAAGAAGCCTCGCCCGGTATCACGCGCGGCGGCATCCTCAACGTGGTGCGCCACGAGATCGAGTTGGTTTGCCGCGCCGACGCGATTCCGGAATCGATCGTCATAAGCCTCGATGGATTGGATATTGGCGATGGCGTCCACATCAGCAGCGTGACACTGCCCGCGGGCGTCAATCCAACCATCACCGATCGCGATTTCACGATCGCGACGATTGCTGCACCGACGGTGCACGTCGAAGAGGAGCCTGAAGAAGAGGAGCTCGAGGGCGAAGAAGGTGAAGAAGGCGAAGGCGCCGAGGCCGAAGGGGAAGCCGCGCCCGCCACGGAAGGAGATGGCGGCGAAACGAAGGAGGAGTAGTGCTGCTCCTGGTCAGTCTCGGCAATCCAGGATCGAGATTCGCACGCAATCGGCACAACGTCGGATTCCTTGCTCTCGACGAGATCGTTGCGCGCTACGCGTTCTCAAAATATCGCCGCCGGTTCCACGGTCACGTTGCGGAGGGCGCGCTCGCCGGGCGTAAAACCCTGGCGCTCAAACCCGCGACCTATATGAACCGCTCCGGGGAAGCCGTCCGGGCAGCGAAGACGTTTTACAAGATCGCGACTCCCGATATCGTTGTCTTCCAAGACGAAATCGACCTCGCCTCCGGCAGGATGAAAATCAAGAGAAGTGGCGGCAACGCCGGTCACAATGGTCTGCGTAGTATCGACGCGCATATCGGACCCGACTACCGCCGCGTTCGCATCGGTGTCGGCCATCCCGGCGACAAGCATGTGGTCAAACGCCACGTACTCAACGACTTCAACAAGGCAGACGACCGCTGGCTCGTGCCCCTGCTCGACGCAATCGCTGAAGCCGCTCCGTTTCTCGCGCTGGACGATGATCCGGGGTTCAGCAACAAAGTCGCCCTCTGTCTCCAGCCGCCGCGCTCGTCTGGAAAAGACGACACCGACGCCGCACCGCGCTAGCGCGCTTAATTCGCGCGCGAAGGAGCGTCACATCAGGCCGCGTATTGAAGGGCTCGCGCGAATGCTATATTCGCGTCGCATGGCTGCTACGCCAGCCGGCGTAAGGGAGGCACAAGGAGGAGGATCATGGGCGAATTCATCACACTAAAGGCGGATGACGGGCACGAGCTCGCGGCGTACGAGGCGACTCCGGGAGGTGACCGGCAGGGAGGTCTGGTACTCATCCAGGAGATCTTTGGCGTCAACAACCACATCCGCAAGGTGGTGGATCATTGGGCCGGCCTCGGTTACCACGTCGTGGCGCCGGCGCTGTTCGACCGCGTCGAGCGCGGCGTAGATGTCGGCTACGATGAAGCGGGCTTCGCCCAAGGACGTGAGATCCGCGGTGCGCTGTCCGATGACAATGTCATACTTGACGTAAAAGCTGCCGCCGACCACCTCGGCGCCCCGGGCGCGGCCGGTATCATCGGTTTCTGCTTCGGCGGCTATGTCACCTATTTATCGGCCTGCCGCCTCGATTTCGCCGCCGCCGCAGGCTATTACGGCGGACGCATCGCCGAGCGCATATCCGAGACGCCCAGGTGCCCGACGGTGCTTCACTTCGGCGACAAGGACGAAGCGATCCCGATGTCCGATGTCGACATGATCCGCGGCGCTCACCCCGACTTGCCGATCTATGTCTATCCCGCCGGCCACGGTTTCTGTTGCAACGAACGGCCCGACTATCATCAGGAGTCCTGCGAGCTCGCCGACCAACGTTCGCTCGAGCTGTTCCAGCAACACGTCAAGGGCTAGCGGAGGGCGGCAGCGATATTGCCGCCGTCGACGGTGATCACGGCGCCGGTTGTCTTACGGGCGAGGGCGAGGGTCACGAAAGCGTCGGCAACGTCGCTTGCCTTGACCTCGCGCTGCAGCAGGTTGCCGTCGCGCAGATAGGCCTCGGGCGTCAACCCGCGCGCGTGCGAGCGCTGGGCGATCAGAGCATCGTCGAGCATACCGCTGCGAATGCGATCGGCGTTGACCGCGTTGGAGCGGATACCTTCGGCGCCGTAGTCGAGGGCGTATTGCCGCGACAGGAACATTGTCGCAGTTTTGGGCAAGCCATACGGGCCAAAATCCGGGCCAGGGTTGACCGCCTGTTTCGATGCATTGAACAACAGAACGCCGCCGGTCTTCTGCAAACGGACAATGCGGACCGCCGCCTGGGCGACGCTCTGATGGGCGAAGAAATTGAGTTCGAAGCTGGCGCGGAGATCGCTGTCGGCGACCTCGCCGATGCGGCCCTGCCAAGCGGCGCCGGCGTTTGATACGAGGATGTCGAGACCGCCGAACGCTTGGCAGATTTCGGCGAATGCTGCGTCAACGGATTGCCGATCGGTAACGTCGCAGGGTATCGCAAGCGCCGTGCTCCCGATATCGGCGGCGACGGTTCGAGCAAGGGTCTCGTCACGGTCCAGGATCGCGACCGCGGCACCCTGCTCGGCGAACGCTCGTGCGCTCGCCGCCCCGATTCCGCTTGCGCCACCTGTAACCGCCACCACGTGACGGGCAAGAGCGGTTTGTTCGCTTTTTCCGAGTTTGGCCTGCTCGAGCGACCAATATTCGATTTCGAACATCTCGGCTTCAGAAACCGGTTGAAAAGAACCGACCGCCTCGGCATCGCTGATTACGGCGATCGTGTTTTCGGCAATGTCGGCCGTGGCCCTGGCGTCGCCGATCGATTTTCCGGCACCGAACAGGCCGACGCCGGGAACGAGAATGACACGCGGCATGGGATCGAGTTCGGTTTTGGGCGCTACGGAATTGGCTTTGTGACGCTCGAAATAGGCGTGGTAGGCATCGACGAACTTGGCGGCTGCTGCCCGTGTCGCCGCCGCGAATCCGTCGAGATCGCCGGCTGCCGGTGGCGGCGTTATCAGCGGCCGGTTTTTGGTCCGGATGGCGTGATCGGGAGTGACGACGCCAATCTGACTGTAACGGGCGAGATCTTCGCCATCGACGTAGGCGCGAATCGCGGTCGTGGTTCGGAACTCCAGCACTTGCCGCTGCCATATTCCCTCTCCGCTGTCGAGGCACTCGGCAATGGCACCGCGGATGATGGGGGCGATGGCGGCCGGCGAGGCGCAGTTGGCCGGCAAGTGCGCGGCTACGAAATGCTTGCGGCGAGCGCTCTGCAGGTATTCCTCGGCGAGGGTCACCAAATCGATCATGCGCTCGTAAGCCTCGCGGGCATCGGCGCCATAGGCAAAGATACCGTGCTTGAGAAGGATAAGGCCTTCGCTTTGCGGGTTGCGGCTATGCACCTCGGCCGCCAACTTGGCGAGCGCGAATCCCGGCATCGCGTACGGAACCACCGGCGCGCGATGTCCGTAAATCTCGGCGCTGCGCTCAGCACCGTTGGGTTGATCGGTGACTGCCAGAACCGCCGCCGCGTGGGTATGGTCGACGAATTTGGCCGGCAGGAACGCATGCAGCAGGGTCTCTACCGACGGGTTGGGCGCCTTTGAATCGAGCAGTTCGCCGCGCTGCGCGTTGACCATGTCCTCGTCGCCCAAGCGCTCGAGCGCTATCAGCTTCTTGAGCGGATCGAGCCGCAGTGCGGGAAGGCCGGCCGGTTCGATATTGCCGAGATCCCAACCGCTGCCCTTGACGCACAGCACCGCGCAATCGTTGCCGAAGATGTCGGTGAACGTCGTCTTGACCGAAGTATTCCCGCCACCATGCAGGACCAGTCTTGGATCCCCGCCCAGCAGCCGCGAGGTGTAGACGCGGAGCGCAACGTCGCGAGTCACGCCGAGACCGGCATAGTGCTCGACCATTGCTGCCGCGGCTGCATCGTCCCATAGAGATTTCACGTCGCGTCTCCCGAGTGTCGCCGGCACTGGCGCAGGCGTCGGTCGAGCCGGCGCTGCGATCCCGGAGAGAGTCGGCGTGGATAACGCGGCCGACGAACGAGCGGGTATCGAAGGCGAGTGCCCGTCACTGCCGTCGCTCGGGGAACAATCGAAGGAGACCCTCCTTGGAGGCGTCGCAGATCCCCTGGTCCGTCACCAGCCGTGTCACCAAACGCGCCGGCGTAACGTCGAATGCGAAGTTGGCGGCATGGGTGCCATCCGGCGTGAGTTGAATTTCAGTAACCGAACCGTCTTTGTCTCGACCCGATATCTTCGTGACTTCGCCGCTGTCTCGTTCTTCTATCGGGATGTCGTCGCCGCTGTCGATGCTCCAATCAATCGTCGTGTGGGGGAGCGCAACGTAGAACGGAACTCCGTTGTCGGCCGCGGCGAGCGCCTTCAAGTAAGTGCCGATCTTGTTGCACACGTCGCCCGCCGCGGTCGTACGGTCGGTACCGGTGATGCAGAGATCGACATCGCCGCGCCGCATCAGATACCCGCCCGTATTGTCGGCGATGACCGTGTGCGGCACCTCGTGCTTACCCAGTTCCCAGGCGGTCAGGCCGGCGCCCTGGTTACGGGGCCGGGTTTCGTCGACCCAGACGTGCACGCCGATACCCGCTTCATGCGCCATGTAGACCGGCGCCAGCGCAGTGCCCCAGTCGACCGTCGCCAACCACCCGGCGTTGCAATGGGTAAGTACGTTGAGGATCGACCCCTCGGGTTTCTCGCGCAAGCGCTCGCGAAACAACGCAAGTCCGTGGCGGCCGATGGCCTCACAAATCGCGACGTCGTCGTCGCAGATCCGCGCCGCGGTTGCGTAGGCTGTGGCGACGCGATCGTTGACGCCGGGCGCCAGCATGGCGGACAGCATCTCATCCAGTGCCCAGCGCAAATTGACCGCGGTTGGGCGGGTCGCGAGAAGTTGGCAATAGCCCTTACGGAGTGCATCCTCCGAGGCATCCACATGCGCCTGCAAGCACATGCCGTATGCCGCCGTTGCGCCGATGAGGGGAGCGCCTCGCACGGCCATGGTACGAACGGCATCGGCGGTCTCATCGATGCTGGTGAGTCGCTGGATGACGAATGCGTGAGGCAGGTGTCGTTGATCGATGATCTCGACGGACCAGCCATCTTCGGCGAGCCAGATGGTTCGGAAGTGCCTGCCGTCTACATTCATCGCCGACGGTTCGCTGCCGCGTTGTCCGCAAAGCCGCGGCCGCGCGCACGATCTCGGTGCGCACCGCGCCAATAAGTGGCTACAACCATCACCGTCCTCATGCAGGCATCATGGCCGTCACACCGCTCCCTCGGCTGAACAACCTCCTTGGAAACAACAACTAAGCGCCTTCGAATTCGCACAGCGCCAGCACCTCGACACCGAGATCCTCGATTCTCTTGCGGCCGCCGAGATCGGGGAGATCGATCACGAAAGAGCAACCTATGACCTCGCCCCCGGCTTGACGGATTAAGCGGATTGTCGCTTCCGCGGTACCTCCGGTGGCCACCAAATCATCGACCAGCAGAACCTGCGTACCCGGCTCAATCGCATCTGTGTGGATTTCGACCCGGCTCGATCCGTACTCGAGCTGATAGTCCTCGCCGATAGTTTCCCAGGGCAATTTGCCCTGCTTGCGCACCGGAATGAAGCCAACGCTCAACTGATGAGCGACGGCACCGCCGAGAATAAAACCGCGAGCTTCGACTCCGGCGACTTTGTCGATACGTACTCCGGCATAGGGCTGAACCAACTCATCGACCACCTTGCGAAACCCGAATGGATCGTTCAACAGCGTGGTGATGTCGCGGAACATGATCCCGGGTTTGGGATAATCCGGGATGGTTCTTATTCTCGATTTGATTTGCTCGCTCATCTCGAACCTCCGGATCCCAATACCCGCCCCGCCACCGCATCCAGTTTGGCTAGCAGAGCAGGATCGCGGGCTTCCGGAGCTGTTATCAGGGCGGTCTCGAGCGCGAGATGGCAGGCCGTCGTTGTGCAGCTCGACGCACGGTCCTTAAGGCGAGGCACGACCGCCTTGACCAATTCCCGCGCTTTGTCGGCGTTCGCGGTCAACACCTTGATGATATCGCTGACGGCGACGTTGTCGTGCTCGGGGTGCCAGCAATCATAGTCGGTGACCATAGCAACCGTCGCATAGCGGATCTCGGCTTCGCGGGCGAGCTTGGCCTCGGGCATGTTCGTCATGCCGATCACGTCGCAATTCCACGACCGATAGAGCTCCGATTCCGCTCGACTGGAGAATTGCGGCCCTTCCATGGCGAGATAGGTTCCGCCGCGCGCGATCTCAACACCGGCGTCGGATGCCGCCGCCATCACCACATCACCCAAACACGCACACACCGGGTGCGCCATCGAAACGTGGGCCACCATGCCGCGGCCGAAAAAGCTCTTGTTTCGCGCAAATGTGCGGTCGATGAACTGATCGATCAACACGAACATACCCGGCGCGAGCTCGTCTCGGAACGAACCGACCGCGCTCAGCGAAAGCAGATCGGTAACGCCGGCGCGTTTCAACGCATCTATGTTCGCCCGGTAGTTAACCTCGGTCGGAGACGCGACGTGGCCCCTTCCGTGACGCGGCAGAAATACGACCTCCTGCTCGCCTAACGTCCCCACCAACAGCGAGTCGGACGTTTCGCCGAACGGCGAGTCCATATGCTCCCAGCGCGCGTTACCGAGTCCATCGACATCGTAAACGCCGCTGCCTCCGATAACACCGAGCACGCGATCGGTCGCCGCCATAGCGCTGCCTCCCGTCAATGCCGCCGGTCGCGACGGCAAGTGTCCCAACTCGCTAAAACCGAATCAACGCCCATCACAAGAAAGGCCGCACGTCGGCGGCCCCTGCGTGTTCGCCTGTCAACGATTCAGTTCACGTTGCGCCATACTCGCTGCTTGGCGAGGTAGAACAGGATGGTCAGAATGATAAGAAACACCAACACCTTGAAGCCGAGGCGATGGCGGTCCTCGAGTTTCGGCTCTGCGGCCCAGGCCAGGAACGCAACCACGTCGCGCGCCGTTTGTTCAACCGTCGCTTCGGTCCCATCGGCATACTCCACAATATCTTCCGACAGCGGCGACTCCATTGCAATCTGACCGCCCGCGAAGTACGGGTTGTAGCTCATACCCTCCGCGAGCTCGAAATCGGGGGGTTCATCTTCATAGCCGGTCAGCAGAGCGAACAGGTAGTTGGGACCGTTGGCGCGCGCTTTAGTGATCAGCGACAGGTTCGGTGGCAGGGCGCCATTGTTCGAAGCACGCGCGGCGTTGTCGTTGGGAAACGGCGCCGGCAGGTCGTCGGAAGGGCGGCCGGGCCGCTCGAACATCTCGCCCTCCGCATCCGGGCCATCCTCGACGTCGATCTCCTCGGCCAACGCTTTGACCTGCGCTTCCGAGAAGCCGATATCGCGAAGATGCCGGAATTGAATGTATTTGAGCCGGTGGCAGCCCGCGCACACCTCCTTGTAGACGAGGTATCCGCGCTGCAGTTGCGCGCGGTCGTAGCTACCGAACACACCTTCGAAATGCCAATCCTGCGGCTCCGGGTGCGCGGCTTCACCGGCGGCCAATGCACTGCCGACGACCGCCATCGTCGCCGCCGCCAAGCCGGCGATGAGCGCCCCGAGGCGAATCATATCCGGTCCTCCGGCGGTGTCGCCGCCGCACCGGCTGAAGCCGCCAAGACCGGCTGATGAATGCTGTCGGGCAACGGTTTGGGCCGCTCGAACCAACCGACGATCGGCAGAAGAACAATGAAATGAACGAAATAGTAGGCCGTCGCGATACGACCGATGACCAGCCAAGTACCCTCGGGCGGTTTGGCACCTGCAAAACCGAGAACGATGCAGTCGATTGCGAACACCCAGAACAACTGCCGGTAGATCGGCCGGAATCTTGCCGACCGGACCCGCGACGTGTCGAGCCAGGGCACCACGAACAAAACCATGATCGATGCGAACATCAGGATTACCCCGCCGAGTTTGTCGGGGACGGCCCGCAAGATCGCGTAGTAGGGCAGGAAGTACCACTCCGGGACGATGTGCGGCGGCGTTTGCAGCGGGTTCGCTGGAATGTAGTTGTCGGGGTGGCCCATATAGTTCGGTTCGTAGAAGACGAACACGCATAACACGATCAAGAACACGCCCAGCCCGACGAGATCTTTGTAAGTGTAGTAGGGATGGAACGGGATCGTGTCCTGTGGCCCTTTGGTGTCGATGCCCAACGGATTGTTCGATTTATGCTCGTGCAGCGCCCATAGATGCAGGAACACGAGGCCAACGGTCACGAACGGGAGCAGGTAGTGGAGGCTGTAGAAGCGGACGAGCGTCGGGTCGCCAACCGTAAAGCCACCCCACAGAAACTCGACGATACCGCCGCCGATCCAGGGAATCGCCGAAAACAGATTGGTGATGACGGTCGCGGCCCAGAAACTCATCTGACCCCACGGCAGGACGTAACCTGTGAAGGCCGTAGCCACCATCACAAACAGAATGATGATGCCGATCCACCACAGGATCTCGCGGGGGTATTTGTACGATCCGTAATACAGGTTACGGAAAATGTGGACGTAGACGACGAAGAAGAACAGAGAGGCACCGTTGGCGTGCAGATAGCGCAATAACCAGCCGTAGTTGACTTCGCGCATGATGCGCTCGACGCTGTCGAAGGCCATAGCGCCGTGCGGAATGTAATGCATGGCCAGGACGATGCCGGTCGCAAGCTGAAGCGTCAGCGCGATCCCGGCCAGCGACCCAAAGTTCCACCAATAGTTCAGATTTTTCGGCGCCGGATAGTGGCGCCCAACCGAGTGGTCGATAAAGCTGAAGATCGGCAGCCGATATTCAACCCACCGAACGATCGGGTTCTTATATTCGTTCATGATTGCGGCACTGTCCTGGACTAGCCGATCTTGACAGTGGTTTCGTCTAGGAATTGGTACTCGGGAACCTCGAGGTTCGTCGGCGCTGGTCCTTTGCGAATACGCGCGGAGGTGTCGTAGTGGGAACCATGGCAGGGGCAAAACCAGCCGCCCCATTCACCCCTTGACTCGCCGGCCCGCTGGCCCAGCGGGATGCATCCAAGATGCGTGCAGACCCCGACGACGATGAGCCACTTCGGGTTCTCGGTGCGCTCCTCGTCGGCTTGCGGGTCGCGCAGGTCGCCGGGGGCTACGGATCGCGCGGCGTCGATTTCGCGTTGCGTGCGGTGCCGGACGAAAACCGGCTTGCCCCGCCAAGTCACCGTTATGCTCTGCCCTTCCTCGATCGCGCTAAGATCGAGCTCGGTGGAGGCAAGCGCCAGCGTGTCTGACGCCGGATTCAAGGAATCCAGCAGCGGCCAAAGCGATGCCAAGCCGCCGACCGTGGCCATGGTCGTGGTCGCCACGATGAGGAAATCGCGCCGAGTTTCACCGCCCTCGCGCTCGCCAACCGCCGCCGTCATGGAACAACCTTGTCAGAAATCGGAGAGAGTCAATCTTTGGTGAGGCACCGCGACTATGTAGTCGTTCTCGCCGCCGCTTGTCCAGCATGTGCTTGGTTTTGCAATGTATTCGGGAGCCGTACTGTGCCAGTGTCGTAGCGCTAACCGATGCGGGGACAGCTCGATGCTTCTCGCTCTTGTATCAACCCGACGCTCTCCCAACACAGGTACCATCCTGCACCTCGGTGCTTGCCTCGGCATCCCGATAGACCTGATCGAACCATGCGGGTTTCGGTTCAGCGATGGTTCGTTGCGGCGCGCCGGCTTCGACCATCTCGAATATGCCACCCTCGTACGATACCCGTCATGGTAAGTGTATATCGAACAATTCAGGGCCGACGCGCTCGGCCGTCTCGCCCTGTTGACGACCAAAGCGAGCTTGGCGTACCGCGACGTCGCTTTTTCGCCTCACGCGCATGCTCGGGCGGGAAACGGCCAGCGTGCCGGAACGCAGGTGCGCGTATTGCCATGGTTTCCGGTTTGCGCTCGATTGATTTAGCAACTGCGGTGGCCATGGTGCTCGGCGAAGCATTACGTCGAACGGGCGCATTACCAACCGGCGCCGCAATGGCAACCGAGGCCGCCGCAGGATGAACGATACCGACCGACCTTCGAAACCCGACAAAAACGACCAGCGGCAAGCCCAGGCTGCCGCTTGGTTCGAACGGTTGAGGGATCGGATTTGCGGTTCCTTCGAGCAGATCGAACGTGATTACGACGGACCGGGTGCGCAAGAGCTTTCGCCCGGCGTCTTCGAACGCCGACCTTGGCAGCGCGACGCCGGAGGCGGATCGGCAACCGGTGGCGGTGGCGTGATGTCGATCATGCGCGGCCGCGTGTTCGAGAAGGTCGGGGTCAATGTCTCTACGGTGTCCGGTGAATTCTCCGAAGCCTTGCGCGATCGCATACCGGGTGCCGGGGAGGATCCATCTTTTTCGGCAAGCGGTATCTCCGTGGTCGCGCATATGCGATCGCCGAAGGTCCCGGCGGCGCACATGAACACCCGCCACATCGTCACGACCAAGAGCTGGTTCGGCGGCGGGGCCGACATGACTCCCACCTTCGCATATGAACAAGATGCGGCCGATTTCCACGCGGCCCTTCACAATGCGTGCGATGCCCACGCGGCCGAGTATTACGAGCGCTTTAAAAAATGGTGCGACGACTACTTTTATCTTCCGCACCGCGAAGAAGCTCGCGGCGTCGGAGGTATCTTTTTCGATGATTTGGACAGCGGCGACTGGCCGTCGGATTTCAACTTCACGCGCGACGTGGGGGTCGCCTTCGCTGAAGTTTATACGATGATCGTGCGTCGTCGCATGAGCGAGACCTGGACCGACGATGAGCGCGAACGCCAGTTGGTGCGTCGGGGGCGCTACGTGGAGTTCAACCTGCTCTACGATCGCGGCACGCAGTTCGGACTACAGACCGGAGGCAACCCCGAAGCCATTCTGATGTCGCTGCCACCGGTGGTTAAGTGGCCCTGATCTCCGCATCATCTCGGTACGCTCACCCCTTAACGCACCATCCGGACGCGACTAAGATACGAACGAGCGGTCGCACGGCGATCGCAACGGTTCTCCGGGGGCCACAATGACAGCTGCGCGAACGTTCGCTTCGGTTACGGCCACGTTACTCCTGACCCTTTGGCTTGCGACCGGTGTATCGGTGCGTGCCCAGGACGTTCCGATCAGCGCGTTTTATGGCAAATGGATTGGCAGCGGTGTTTCGCAGAGTGAAAGCAGCATTGCCTTTCACTACACCCATCGCGACCTCAACGTTACGGTCACCGCGGCCGGCACCGGCTTTGCCGTGAGTTGGACCACGATCCAGCGCCAGAAGGGCGACCCCAACAACCCGACGCCGGTCAAGAAGACCGGCAGCACGACTTTTACGGCGACGGGCCGCGTCAATGTCTGGCGCCCGACCCGAGCGCCCGACCCGATAGGCGGCCAGATCTATTCGTGGGCTCGCCTCAAAGGTCAGACGCTCACCGTCAACAGCCTTCAGATCCTCCCGGACGGCGGCTATGAAATGCAGGTGTACGATCGCACGCTGAGCGGTTTGGGAATGGAGCTTGAGTTTAGCCGCATCGTGAGCGGCAAACTCATCCGCACGGTCAAAGGCCAACTCACCAAGTTGTCCGAATAGCGCTGTTCGCCAAGCGAAACCGATTGGCCAGGGATGAGGCCCCAGCGCAGCATCAAGAGCTGCCACCCTTCCCCGTCTACGCGGACCACTGTGACGTCTTGGCTCGTTGCGACGTTGATCCGAGCGTCTTCCGGCGATCTGACACTGTCCTAGAGGGGAGATCCAAACGAAAGAACTGCTCCAGAAGATGAAAAAACAGACGATGGCATCGGCGGAAGTAGCTTCGTGGCGAACCAACCACCGTCAAGCGGCGCCCCGGAACTCTCCGAAGACAACCGCTTCGATATCTGCGACAAATGAAAACAAAGGAGCACCGAGGGTGCCTGCTGATGTCGCTTCGTCCGACGATTCGGAGAGCGGTGATGCGTAGAAATTCGATTCAATCCCCTGCTGACGAGCCGGATTCCTGCAATGCTCACTAAACTCACCCTACGCAACTTCAAACGCTTCGGCGAGACTGAGATTGAGCTTGGGAGCCCCGTGGTTTTTATCGGTCCGAACAACTCCGGAAAGACCTCGGCGATGCAGGCGCTTGCCCTCTGGGACATTGGACTCAAACGCTGGAACGAGAAGCGATCGGGGATGAGTACACCCGAGAAGCGCCCCGGTGTGAGCGTCAATCGCCGTGACCTCGTTGCGATTCCGACTCCGTACGCGAACCTCCTGTGGCGAGGCCTCCGTGTGCGAGACGTGCAGAGAGTCGATGGCCGGCAGCGCACCAGCAACATTCGCATCGATCTCATCGTCGAGGGAATAACCAACGACCAATGCTGGACCTGCGGGCTCGAGTTCGACTACGCGAACGATGAGTCCATCTACTGCCGCCCGCTTCGTTTATCCGACAGCAAACCTCCCCAACGAATGCCAGTCCCCGACGAAGCGGGGAGTGTCCGGATCGCCTTCCTGCCGCCGATGTCGGGACTTGCGGCCACGGAAACACGCCTCGACGAAGGCGCGGTCAACGTTCGGATCGGAGAGGGACGCACGGCCGAAGTATTGCGCAACCTCTGCTACCGGATTCACGGAAAAGAGCCGTCACTTTGGGAGAAGCTCGTCGCGCAGATTCAGAGCCTGTTCGGGTCTGTGCTGCGTTCGCCGCGCTACATTGACGGGCGTGGCGAGATCGAGATGACTTATGACGAACAGGAAGCGACGCTCGATCTTTCCTCCGCGGGGCGAGGTCTACAGCAGACACTGCTCCTCTTGGCGTACATGTACGCCAACCCCGGGGCTGTCCTGCTCCTGGACGAACCCGATGCACACCTGGAAATTCTGCGCCAGCGTCAGATTTACGGCCTGTTGACCGACGGAGCGACGGAGAGCGGCAGTCAGATCATCGCTGCGAGTCACTCCGAAGTCCTGCTCAACGAGGCTGCAGGTAAGGATCTCGTCGTCGCGTTCGTCGGCAAGCCTCACCGCATTGACGACCGCGGCAGCCAAGTCTTGAAGGCACTCAGGGAGATCGGCTTCGACCAGTACTACCAGGCCGAGCAGACGGGATGGATACTCTATCTGGAGGGTTCCACGGACTTGTCGATATTGCAGGCCTTTGCCAAGCGACTGGGACATGAACGCGCGCTCAGCGTGCTTGAGCGGCCGTTCGTGCATTACGTAGGGAACCAGACGAACAAAGCGCAGGACCACTACCACGGCCTGCGAGAGGCTCTCCCCACGATTGCCGGAGTCGCGCTCTTTGACCGCCTTGGACCGCAGCCACCCGACCTGTCCCCGATCGAGTGCCTGATCTGGAAGCGTCGAGAGATCGAGAACTACATCTGCTCACCTGCGACACTCGAAGCGTACGCGACGAAGTCGGCGTTAGATGCCTCACCGGGATCTCTATTCGCGCAAGCTGAGAAGGAACGGCGCCTGAGTGCGATGCAGGAAGCTATCAACGAGGTCGAGTCGGCGTTGGAGACGCTTGGCATAGGTTCTCCCTGGGGCACTGACGTCAAGGCCAGTGATGATTTCTTGACTCCACTCTTTGCCGCCTATTTCAAGCGGCTCGACCTGCCCAACCTGATGGAAAAGAAACACTTCTACGAGCTGGCGGAATATGTTCCCGACAGCGAGATTGATTCGGAGATCCGTGAGAAGCTCGACGCGATCGTGCGTATTGCGGAAAGTGCACGACCCAGGGGGGACGAAGATTGACCGTCGCCGCTATCTGCTTCGATCCGGCATGAAACTAAGTTTGAGTTGCGTGCTCCGCTGCGCGCCGGAACCAAGCGACTGCTCCCGCATGGTCCTTGGCAACACCCCGGCCCTGCCCGCATTGGAGCATGAATTGTCGCGTCGTCGCCGTACTGATCCACGAGTAGTTTGGCCGAGCGCCAGACGTCGATTTCTTCGGTCGCGCTGGCAGGTGTGGGGTGAGGGGCGGCGTTCGAAAAGCCGAATGGAATTCTCAAGATACGAGCGAGCGGTCGTACGGCAATCGCAACGGTTCTCCGGCGGCCACAATGACAGCTGCGCGAACGTTCGCTTCGGTTACGGCCACGTTACTCCTGACCCTTTGGCTTGCCGCCGGAAACGCTTGCGGATCAGCACCACGCGCTCGAGCAGCGGTCTCGTCGAACTGACCCAGCTCGGCAAATACTTCAACACAACGGTTGGCTACGCGGCGATCCTGTGGTTCGGCGGCATCCTCATCGTCTACTTCATGATCTGTTATCCACTGACACATGATCTGTTATCCACTGACACGCTTCGGCTGGTGGACGGACATCCGCATGGCACAGGCGAAAATGACAGAAACTGATTATCGAACGTCGTCGGATCATCGAGCTCAGTCGTATTTCCGGCAGTGTCCGCGGCGATTGATGGAGGATCATGACATGAGTCACCTCGAGATCATGAGTTTGTCGGCCAGCTACGACGCGTCGACTGCGGTGCTCGAAGACGTGAATTTGAGTGTCGAGAAAGGTGAGATTGTCAGCATCATCGGCCCGTCAGGATCGGGAAAGAGCACGCTGCTGCGCGTCCTCGTTGGCCTGTTGTTGCCGGGCTCCGGTAGAATCGCGCTGGACGGCCGAATCGTCGATTACCGAGACAAGCAGGATCTCAAGACCTTGCGCGATCGTTTCGCCATCGTCTTTCAGCAATTCAATCTGTTTCAGAATCTGAACGCGATCGACAACGTCACGATCGCGCCGATCAAGATCAAACGCCGCAATCGCTCCGAGGTCGAGAGCGAAGCCGAGACGCTGCTCGCCAAGGTCGGCCTGTCCGACAAGCTTCGAGCCTTTCCCGACGAACTGTCCGGCGGCCAGCAACAGCGCGTCGCCATCGCCCGCGCGTTGGCACTGAGGCCGGAGATCTTGCTACTGGACGAGATCACCTCGGCGCTCGATCCGGAACTTGTCAACGAGGTGCTCGATACCATCCGCGTCCTTGCCGGCGATGGCATGACCATGGTGATCGTCTCGCACGAAATGGGGTTTGTGCGGGAAATTGCCAACCGCGTCGTGATGATGGACGAGGGGCGGGTGATCGAAGCAGGTTCGCCGTCCCAGATCTTCGATGATCCCCGGACCGAGCGGTGCCGCAGTTTCGTCGGCAAGATCCTCCGCCACTGACGTGGCAAGCCCGTGTTGATCCGCGATCACTGAAAAGGGCATTGACACGTTAACTGCCGCGTTCGGCACGATTGGATCGTGATCTGGATCAGGCAGCACACCAGCCTTGATTCCAGACAGCGAACGTCTCGGCTCGAAACGCCTTGAAAATTCGGCGAGGTAAAAGATGGCGCTGGACGTAGAAAGCGTTGTAGACGGCGGCGTGGATTGAAAGGAACCGCTGGGCGGATCCCGGTGAATTGAACCGCTGTTGTTTTCGTTCGCGTCGACGTACCCGGCTGGTGTGAATTCTCGGCTCGATTGTTCGCCCGCAATCCCTGATCGTGAATAGCGGTAAGTCGCTCTTTGCGGATCGCAACAGCGTAGGATTTGAGCTTGTCCGTGGTAATACGCTTCGGCGCAAAGCCCTGCTTTTTCAGCAGTTTCCGCAGCAACCTCTGCGCTGATCGGACGCAGCGTCGTGGCTGGACCAGGAAGTCGAGAACTTCACCTTCGTCGTCGACCGCCCGCCACAGCCAATGTCTTCGGCCGCGGATCCTGATGACCATTTCGTCAAGGTGCCAACGAGCAATGGCACGTGGACGGCTGCAGCGAAGATTGCATGAGATCAGGCGCCCGAATTTCAGAAACCAGCGTCGCACCGTCTCGTTCGAGACATCTATACCGCGCTCGGCCAGCAGGTCCTCGACATCGCGAAATGACAGCGTGAACCGAGCATAGAGCCAGACCGCATGCTGGGATCTCTGGCGAAAAACGATGTCGCTTGAAAGAAATTGGCGTCATACGCCGACGGTAGCGGCCCCTGCCCAATCCGGCCATCGACTTAACGTGTCAATGCCGTTTTCTGCCCGGTTGTTGAGCCAACGACCGCAGGTCTGGGCGGCCGCATTGCCGATCACATTCATCGCCGCCCGGTATGATGGAAGCCCGTCCGTGACGACCGAAGCCGGCCGGCCATAACGCTTCATCGCGCGTTTCAGAAACCCGAGTGCAGCCCTGCAATTCCGCCGTTTGGTTGCAAAAACCTCGAGCACTTCGCCTTCGTGGTCAACGGCGCGCCACAAATAGTAGGTCTTCCCGTTGATCCGCACGAACACCTCATCAAGGTGCCAGCGCCAGTTCGAATACCAATGACGATGAACCCGGCGCTTCCGGATCTCCGCTGCAAACAGCGGCCCGAACCGGTTCCACCACAACCGTACCGTCTCGTGGCAGATGTCGATACGCCCTTTGGCTGATCCTGGGATGACGGCGCCGGGCCGGACCGCTCGCCCGAATCGCACCGTGGTGTTATGCGTTCAGCGGCCAAACCGCCCCCCGCGCGCGGGCCCCTCCTATGGACTACGGGGACAAACTACCGTCGAGGCCCGTGGTGCATTTTTGCGCCGCCGGGCCGGTACATTTTTACGCCGCCGTTGACAGGCCAGCGCACTGGCCGATCTCGAACGGCGGATAGCGGAAAGCGGCAAAGTGCGCGTTTCCGTGGTCCGCATTCAATCCTCGAAGGGTGTTTGATCCATGAAGACATTCATCCAGCCCGGCAACGTCATCTCCGTCACCGCGCCGGCGGGAGGGGTCACCGCCAACCAGGGCCTGCTCATCGGCAGCCTCTTCGGCATCGCCACCTGTGACGGCCTGGAGGGCGAGTACACGGAGATCGCCACCACCGGTGTCTTCGATCTGAACAAGGATGCCGCCACGGTGATCAGCCAGGGCGACAGGGTGGCCTGGGACGATACCGCCAGGGAGATCGCGCTGCCCGGCGTCGGTCTCTATCCCGTCGGCATCGCCCCGATGGCCGCCGGTAACGGCGCAACCGCCGTCACCCCACCGGTCGCAGCTAACGCGCTCAACTAGGTGCGACAGGCCGCTATTGGGCTTAATTCCCCGGGCCCTTGCGCCAGACCGTGGCGAGCCACGGCTGTTCCGCCCGCGGCCGGCCCGGCGGGCGGTAGTAGTGGTGCAGCTCACGAAAGCCCGCGGCAGTGACGTAGGCGCGCCACGTTTCGAGATCATGGAAGCAGCCGTAGCGCCCACCGACCCAGCCTTCCTCGTTGTGGCCCCGCGGGTTCGAGCAGAACAGGACGCCGCCGGGTTTGAGGGTCGCGGCAAGGTCGCCGAGGACCCGGGCGAGCTGGCTGCTCGGCACGTGGAACAGCGAGGCGTTTGCGAAGATCCCATCGAAGCGGGCGGATGGTAGGTCGAGCGCGAGGAAGTCTTGGTGCACCACCTCACAATCAGTCTTGGCGCGCGCCATGGCGGCGAGCTCGCCCGAGCCGTCCAGGCCGACCGCCTCGTGGCCGAGCGCGGTGAACCGGAGTAGATCCCGGCCGGGCCCGCAGCCTAGATCGAGAATGACGTGGGGCGCCTCGCCCTCGATCGCCTCGAGCAGGGCCGCGATGTTCTGGCTGACGTCATGATCGGCGGTGCCGTGACGGTAAGCCGCCGCCACGCGGTCATATTCCGCGATCGTGATTGCCGCGACCTTTTGCGCCTGCACTGCGTCTTGCTCCGGAATGGTGCGAGCTTAGCGGATTCGCCGCCGCCGGGCGTCAAACGGCGCAAAGGATTTGTTGACACAGTGTTGACATGAGCTGCACCAATGGAAAGGCGCCCCGAAGGGCGCCTTTTAAATATTTGATATAACGCTATAAATTGGTTGCGGGGGTTGGATTTGAACCAACGACCTTCAGGTTATGAGTCGTGGCTCAATACTTTCTCGTTACTACGAACAAATACGAAATAGTATGCAAAAACAAAGGTTTACTTGATTTTTTCTTTGAACGCATTACTCTGATCTTCACCCTTTTGCGCACCGAAACGCGCCCTCCTGCTCCCCCAGTGCTCCCCCGGGGAGCAGGCCAAGCGGAGGAGACCGATGAAGACGAAGATCGCCAAGCGGCTCGTCGAAGACCTCACACCGGATGCCGGAACGGACCTGTGGGTGTGGGACAAGGACCTTCCGGGCTTCGGCGTCCGAGTGAAGCCCAGCGGAGTAAGGGCCTATGTCATCCAGTACCGGAATGGGCGCCGTCAGTCCCGCAAGTTCACGCTCGGCCGGCATGGCGTCCTGACGCCCGAGCAAGCACGGCGGTTGGCCCGCCAGGCCCTGGCGGCGGTCGAGCGTGGTGAGGATCCGGCCCACGACAGGCGAGTCGATCGCGGTGCGTTGAGCGTCGCCGACCTCGCCAAGCGGTTCGACGAGGAGCACATCGCCGTTCGTCTCAAGCCAAGCACGGCGCGGGAGTACCGCCGCAACCTCCGCCGCTTCATCCTCCCGGCCCTGGGCCGGCTTACGGTGGCCGACGTGGTCCGGGCCGACATCGCCCGCTTCCACCACGGGCTCCGCCATCTCCCCTACCAGGCCAACCGAAACCTCGAGATCATCTCCAAGATGTTCAACCTTGCGGAGATGTGGGGTCTGCGGCCGGACGGATCGAACCCGCGCCGGCATATCAAGAAGTACCCCGAGGAGAAGCGCGAGCGCTACCTGAGCCCGGCCGAACTCGCCGCCCTGGGCGAAGCGTTGGCGCGGGCCGAGCGGGAAGGTCTCGCGGACGAATACGCCGTCGCCGCCATCCGGTTGTTGATCTTCACCGGGTGCCGGCTCAACGAGATCATGACGCTCCGGTGGGAGTATGTCGATGAGGCCGGTCATTGTCTGCGGCTACCCGAAACCAAGACCGGCGCGCGGGTGGTTCATCTCGGCACACCCGCGCTCGACGTACTGGCGGGCGTCACCCGCCAGCTCGGCAATCCCTGGGTCATCTGCGGCCGGCTCCCGCGCTCGCGCCGGACCGACCTGCAGCCGCCCTGGCAACGAATGCGCAAGCGCGCGACGGTCCGCTTCTGGGCCCGCGCCGTGGGCAGCGAGGCGGCCGCCCTGGTGGAGCGGCTCAAGCGCGACCTCGGCCGGGAGCCGACTTACGATGAGTGCCTCGCCGAGGCCCGAGAACGGCATCTCGAATTGCGGGCCGGTCTTGTGGATGTCCGTATCCACGACCTCCGCCACAGCTTCGCGTCGGGCGCCGTGGCTCTTGGCGAAAGCCTGCCGATGATCGGCAAGCTGCTCGGCCACACCCAGGTCCAGACGACGGCGCGCTACGCCCACCTCGCCGCGGACCCGGTCAAGGCCGCGGCCGAGCGGGTGACGTCCAATATCGCGTCCATCCTCGGCAGCGGGCAAGACCAAGACACCGATGCTGCGGTGATTTAGCGGTCCATGGGGTCAACGTCATCGGAACCGCCCAAGGTCAGGAGGGCCCCGGGGTGCTCCCAGGTCGAGACCACGGCTCGCTACGCCCACCTCGCGGCGGATCCGGTCAAGCAGGTAGCAGACGATGTGTCCGCCAGTCTCGAGGCGGCTTTGGGATGAAGGCACGGCCCGCACGCGCTGCGGCGGAGATGTGACCTCATAACCTGAAGGTCGTAGGTTCAAATCCTACCCCCGCAACCAAAAAGGCCCGTAACTTCAAATAGTTACGGGCCTTACAATTTTGCGTGTCACGACCCCGCCGCCACGACTCCGCACTGTCTCCGTAAATGGCGTGGCGACGAGTGGCGAGGAGTGGCAATCAAGGTCCCGGCGTACATCGGAAACACAGTTCTCCACTTTTCCCGAGTCCAAGACCGTGCGCATGACAATTTCCCGGGCCTCTTATATCGGCCACTCCCCGGTCCAGACCGCGGCTCGCTATGCCCATCTTGCGGCCGACCCGGTCAAGCAGGCGGTCGATGATGTGTCCGCCAGCATCAAGGCGGCGCTCGAAGAGCGTTGACGGGACCCTCTACTCGCACACCACACCGTCACCATCGCCGTCGCGCATGGAAGGGATAGCCGGCGAAGAAGACGCCGTCCGGCCCCGGCCGCGCTTCCCAGTGCCGCTCTCGAGCGTGCCCGAGATGGAGGTCGAGGCGTCGGCGGGACCGGGCGCGCTCGCCGACGAGTTCGTCATCGAGAAGGCGCGCTGGTTCCTGCGCGAGGGGATAATCCGTTACGAGGGCGATGCGAGCCTGGACGATCTCCGCATACTCAGGGCGCGTGGGAATTCGATGGAACCCGAGCTGCGCGAGGGCGACCGGCTCATGGTCGACGTCGCCCGGCGAATCCCGGCTACCGGGGAGATGTTCGTCCTATGGGACGGCACCGGTCTCGTCGTCAAGCGGGTCGAGCATGTGCGCGACGCCGCCGACGGCTGAAATCCGCCAATCCGGACTGAGGTGGCTCCGGAAAATCGGACAGGTCGCTAAGGTGTATTCCACCGTCTGACGGAGGGATGCAGATGAGCAGCAAACGACGCCGGTTTTCGGGGGAGCTGAAGGCGAAGGTGGCGCTGGAGGCGCTTCGGGGCGAGCGGACGCTTCAGGAGATCGCCTCGCAGTACCAGGTGCATCCGAACCAGGTCGGCGCCTGGAAGCGCCAAGCGGTCGAGGGTCTGGTCGAGGTGTTCTCGAAGGGCGCCGATCGGCGGAACCGGGACCATGAGAGCGAGGTCCGCGATCTTCACGCCAAGATCGGCGAGCTGATCGTGGAGCGGGATTTTTTGTCGCGCGGGTCCGGTCGATGAGCCGGTCGGAGCGGCGCGCGATGGTTGTGCGCGACCACCCGTCGCTGAGCCTGAGCCGACAGTGCCATCTGTTGTCGATCGGGCGCTCCTCGCTCTACTACGCGCCGAAGGGGGAGAGCGCCGAGATGCTGGCGCTGATGCGCCGGATCGACAAGCTGTTCCTGAAGTATCCGTTTTACGGCGCCCGCCGGATGGCGCTTCACCTGCGCCGTGAGGGCGTGCGGATCGGGCGCGGCCGTGCCGCACGGCTGATGCGCCTGATGGGGCTTGAGGCGATCTATCGGGCGCCGCGCACCAGCGCGCCGCACCCTGAGCACCGGGTTTACCCTTATCTGCTGCGGGGCCTGGCGATCGAGCGGGCGAACCACGTCTGGTGCGCCGACATCACCTATATCCCGGTCAGGCGCGGCTTCCTCTACCTGGTGGCGGTCATGGACTGGGCGAGCCGGCATGTCCTGGCCTGGCGGCTGTCGAACACGCTGGACGCGCGCTTCTGTACAGACGCGCTCGACGAGGCCCTGGCCCGGCATGACGCGCCGGAGATCTTCAACACCGATCAGGGCAGCCAGTTCACCAGCTTCGCCTTCACCGGGCGCCTGCGGGAGGCCGGCATCCGCATCTCGATGGACGGACGCGGCCGGTTCATGGACAATATCTTCATCGAGCGGTTGTGGCGCTCGCTCAAATACGAGGCGATCTATCTGCACGAGATCGCAGACGGCCTCACGGCCCGGCGCCTGATCCGTGACTGGGTTGCCTTTTACAACGCCGAGAGGCCGCACGCGGCGCTGGGCGGGCGGACCCCGGCCGAGGCATACCGCGACCGGACGCCTGTGGATATGATGGACAAGCTGCTCCGCGACTTGCCCACATCCCCACAGGCGCAACAGCAGCAACAGGAAGATCGATTCAAGGGGATTCTGGCGGCCTGAGAAACAACCGGAATACACCTTAACTCAGCCGCCAAGCTGTCCGAATAGGCGAGGCCACCTCAGACTATGACGACTACACCTGCGATCCCGAGGAGGCCCACATCGTCGGCAAGGTGCTGTGGACCGTGAGACGTGTGTGACCTGATTCGGCCGATCTCATAACCACCGGCTGACCGGACAAGTTCGATTGAATAGGGAGCCTATCTCGGTTACCTTCCACTAAGAGTCCAGAAACTGGATGAGCCTAGTTACGGTGTAGATAACCTCACCGGGAGGCCATTGTGGTGACAGACAAAACAGACCTTCGGTGGGGCGTCGAGCGCCGGCTCGAGTTCATCGAATTCCGCCTGTTTTGGGAGGGGCATGTGAATCGCGGCGATCTGATGGATGCGTTCGGAGTATCGGTGAACCAAGCGTCCACCGACCTGAACCGCTACATCGGAATGGCGCCAGACAACATGGTCTACGACAAGAGCGCCCGAGCCTATATCCGTGGCAGCAATTTCGATCCGATGTTTCTGAAACCGGATGCCAGCCGTTACCTCTCGCAGCTGCGCTCCGTCGCTGACCGCATTCTTAATCAATCTGACGCCTGGATCGGTCAGTTTCCATCCTACGATGCAGCGCCGACACCGGTACGCGGCGTCAACGCCAAGACGCTACGATCGGTGATCGCCGCCATCCGGCGATCCGAAGCGATCGAGATCAAGTACCAATCACTCTCGCGGCCCGAACCCCGTTGGCGCCGGATTGCCCCGCACGCCATCGGCTTCGACGGCTTCCGTTGGCATACCCGGGCCTTCTGCCTCACTGACCGCAGCTTCAAAGACTTCCTGCTCTCCCGGATCATGGAGACCCGCAGCATCTCGCCGAGCGAAGTCGGCCCAGAGGCCGACGCTGACTGGAACGAGCAAGTGACGCTGGAGATTGGCCCGCACCCTGAACTGTCGGACACGCAGCAGAAAGTCATCGCTCTCGACTACGGTATGAAGGACGGGAAAGCCAAAATCCCCGTCCGCAAGGCCCTGCTCTACTACGCGCTCAAGCGGCTCGGCCTTGACACCGATCCGGCTGCACGACGCGCCCAGGATCAACAGATCGTCCTTCTCAATCGCGTCCAGCTTGGTCAGCAGGGCGAGCTCACAAACGGATTGGACTGACATGGCGCGCCTTGACGACCTGCTTCCCAACACGTCGGTACGCGGCATCCTCCCCGATGGCCTCGTCACGGTTGTCAACGTTCAATGGTATGGCTCCGAAGCGCTGGAACTCACGTACAAGGATGCTAAAGGCAAGGTCGCCAACGAACTCCTCTACCGCCACGATGAGCCTCGGTTGGAGGTCGTCGAAGAGGGTCGGCCTTGGAGTTTAGACGGCGATGGTCGTCTGTTTCGGCTTGTGTCCGAGGCGCACCGGATCCGGCTCGCCCATTTGTTCGACCCAGTCCTGGCAGTACATACCTCCCTCGTCGAACCGCTGCCACACCAGATCACCGCTGTTTATGAGGAAATGCTGCCGCGTCAGCCTTTGCGGTTTCTGTTGGCTGACGACCCCGGTGCCGGAAAGACCATTATGGCCGGCCTCCTCATTCGCGAGCTGATTGCCCGCGGAGATTTGCATCGCTGTCTGGTGGTCTGCCCAGGCAGCCTTGCTGAGCAGTGGCAGGACGAGCTCTATCGCCGCTTTCAGCTGCCCTTCGAAATCATGACCAACGACAAGTTAGAAGCGGCCAGAACCGGCAATTGGTTTCTTGAAAACAATCTGGTCATCGCGCGCCTGGACAAGCTAAGCCGAAATGAGGACGTGCAGGCGAAGCTGGAAGTTCCCGATGCGCATTGGGACCTGGTCGTCTGCGATGAAGCCCACAAAATGTCGGCGCACTTTTTTGGCGGCGAGGTCCAATACACGAAGCGATATCAGCTTGGACAGAAACTATCGACGTTAACGCGGCACTTCCTGCTGATGACCGCCACGCCTCACAACGGCAAGGAAGAGGACTTCCAGCTGTTTATGGCACTCATCGATGGCGACCGGTTCGAGGGGCGATTCAGGGATGGCGTACATGCAAGCGACGTCTCAGATCTCATGCGTCGGATGGTCAAGGAGAACCTTCTCAAATTCGACGCGACTCCGTTGTTCCCGCCGCGTGTCGCCAAAACGGTTCCGTATCGCCTCTCGGACAAGGAAGCGGAGCTGTACCGGGCGGTTACTGATTATGTCCGCGAGGAGTTTAATCGGGCCGAAGCCCTACATAATGACAAGCGGGCAGGCACTGTTGGTTTCGCCCTAACCATTCTGCAACGCCGCCTCGCCTCGTCGCCTGAAGCGATCTATCAGTCTCTGCGTCGACGACGGGAACGGCTTGAAAGCCGTCTTCGCGAGCTTGAACTTCTGCAGCGCGGCGCCGTCGCCCAAGCTCTGACGCAATCCGTACCAACCTATGACGAGGAGGACTTCGACGACCTCGAAGACGCACCTGACCAGGAACTTGAAGATACCGAAGATCAGATTCTGGATCAGGCGACAGCGGCGAGAACAATCGACGAGCTAAAGGCCGAAATTGCAACGCTCACCGATCTGGAGAAACTGGCCCAGAAAGTGCGCCGCGGAGGCGAAGACAAAAAGTGGCGAGAACTGGCGGAGCTTCTAACCGAAGTCTTCACGCCAGCCGTGATCGCAAATCAGCTGGCGGAAGACCCCGCACCTTACGATGCAGGGGGCCCTACTCCTAAGGCGTCGCCGAACCAGAAACTGGTAATCTTCACGGAACATCGAGATACGCTTTCCTATCTCGTCGATCGCGTTAGCACGCTACTCGGAACAAACGATGCCGTGGTGACAATCCACGGCGGCGTGGGACGTGAAGACCGTTTGAAAGCCCAAGAAGCGTTTCGACACGACCCGAAAGTCAAGATACTTGTTGCGACCGATGCCGCGGGAGAAGGCATCAACCTGCAGCGTGCCCACCTCATGGTGAATTACGACCTACCATGGAACCCGAACCGCCTTGAGCAGCGGTTTGGCCGCATCCACCGGATTGGCCAAACCGAGGTTTGCTTCCTATGGAACCTGGTAGCGGACGAAACGAGAGAAGGCGACGTCTATCGCACGTTACTCGAGAAGCTTGAAAGGGCACGCGAAGCCCTGGGCGGCCAGGTATTCGACGTGCTGGGGAAGGTCGTATTCGACGGCAAACCTCTTCGTGAGCTCCTCATCGAGGCAGTTCGGTTCGGTGAAAGACCCGAAATAAAGGAACATCTCACCAAGGCTGTCGAAGGAGCCCTCGATCACGAAAAGATTCGCACGCTTCTCGAAGACCGGGCTCTTGCGCCGCAGTCAATGGATGCCAGCAGCGTCCATCGCGTGCGCGAAGGAATGGAGCGCGCGGAAGCCAGACGACTTCAACCGCACTATATCGAGTCGTTCTTCCTCGAGGCGTTTCAGGATCTCGGGGGAACGGCTCGCCAACGTGAACACCGTCGCTATGAAGCCACCCGGGTTCCCGCCCCAATACGAAACAGGGATCGCCTGATCGGCTTGGGAGAACCCGTACTTCCGCGATACGAGCGTATCGTATTCGAGAAGAACCTTATCGCTCCACAGGGACAGCCGCTGGCGTCATTTGTCTGTCCGGGACATCCGCTTCTTGACGCAACGCTTGATCTCACCCTGGAGCGACACCGCGACCTCATGCGTCGCGGCGCCATTCTGGTCGACGAGCGGGACCCGAGCGAAAGCCCGAGGATGCTCTTCTATCTGGAACACGCGATCCAGGATGGCAGCCAGACGCGTTCAGGGGATCGCCGCATCGTCTCGAAACGGATGCTCTATGTGGAGATGGATGCGGACGGCAATGCCCGCCACCTGCACTATGCGCCCTATCTCGATTACCGCCCCCTCAAGGAAGACGAACCGGCGGCAACCGAGATCCTCCAACGACCGGAATGCGCGTGGCTGGATCGCGACCTGGAGGGCAAGGCTCAAGGGCACGCGATCGCCCATGTGGTTCCAGATCACGTACGCGAGGTCTCGGGGCCCCGGCTGGAACTGATCGCCAAAACAGAAGCGGCCGTGAAGGAACGCCTCACCAAGGAAATCACCTATTGGGATCACCGCGCCGAGGAGCTCAAGCTCCAAGAGCAGGCAGGAAAGCCAAACGCCCGCCTCAACTCCAACGAGGCACGACGTCGCGCGGACAATCTCCAGGCTCGGCTGGAGAAAAGGATGTCCGAGTTGCAACTCGAGGCAAAGCTCTCGCCTCTCCCACCGATTGTCATTGGCGGGATGCTCGTCGTCCCGCTTGGTCTCCTGGCCAAGATAGCACCTGATCGAGTCGCGAAGCCGAGCATTTCCCCAGACACCCAGGCGGCCGCGGCTCGAGCGCGCGCGGTCATCATGGACGTTGAACGCGAACTTGGTTTTGAGCCGATCGATCGGGAGTTCGAGAAGCTCGGTTACGACATCGAGAGCAGAGTTCCGGGTACGGGCCGTCTGCGCTTCATTGAGGTCAAGGGTCGTGCGACGAACGCCGCGACTATTACCGTTACCAAGAACGAGATCCTTTACTCTCTGAACAAGCCGGACGATTTCATTCTTGCCATCGTCGAATTCAATGGGGACCTCCACGACGGGGACCATCAGGTCCATTACGTCAGGAAGCCGTTCCAGCGCGAGCCGGATTTTGGCGTAACCAGCGTTAACTACGACTTCGCAGAGTTGCTCGCTCGGGCGGAGGGTCCCGGATGAGTCCGCAGCCTGCATATTATGAGACTGTTCGGCAAAAAGCTGCGCGGCGATGGGATCAGCTGGAGCAGGATCCGGAACTGGCCGGTCCCTGGCACCAGCTGTTCAAACAGGTACAAAGCCCGCGCCACATACTCTCGGAGCTTCTTCAGAACGCCGATGACGCCGGCGCCACGGAAGCGTCCGTGCGCATCGAAAATCACACATTCATATTCGAGCACAACGGCGAGGACTTTTCGGACGAGCACTTCGCCTCTCTCTGCCGCTTTGGCTACTCGAACAAGAGAGCCTTGCACACCATCGGTTTCCGGGGGATCGGGTTCAAAAGTACCTTCAGCCTCGGTGATTGCGTCAAGCTATTCACCCCCTCCCTTTCGGTTTGTTTCCATCGAAGACGTTTCACCGAACCTCACTGGCTCTCGGAGTGCTTGGATACCCTCGGCAAGACGCGTGTCGTCGTCGAGATAAGCGATCGGCACCGGCATAGAGAGGTCGAGAGGAACCTGAAAGAGTGGCTCAAGAGCTCCATTTCACTTCTGTTTTTCAAAAACATTCGCCGGATGCAGATCGGGGACCATGAGGTGCATTGGGGCAGTCTGGGCCCCGGTCCCATACCGGACAGCGAATGGATGGCCCTCTACGAGGGTCAGGACGAAGCCTATCTGCTGGTTCGGTCCGATGCCGAAGCTTTTCCCGAGGAAGCTCTCGCCGAAATCCGACAGGAGCGAATGCTCGGCATTGAGGAGGAGACCGATTTCCCTCCCTGCAAGATCGAGATTGTGCTCGGTGCGAAGGGGCGCCTTTACGTGGTCCTCCCCACCGGCATCGAAACGGCGTTACCGTTCGCCTGCAATGCACCTTTCATTCAGGATCCCGCACGTCTCAAGATCAAGGATCCGGAAACTTCGCCGACAAACCAATGGTTGCTTGAGCGGGCAGGCAAGCTAGCCGCGTCGGCCATGCTTCGCTGGCTCGGTCAAACCGAAATGGCGACCGTTGAGCGCGGCCGAGCATACGGCTTTTTCCCGGATGTTGATCGGGACGACACGTCACCTGAGGGCATCTGCAGCACCACGGTTGAAGAGTCCTTCGCCGAGAAAATCGAAGGCCAGCCATTGCTGCTAACCGAAGACGGGAGTCTGACCCCGGGGAAGCAAAGCATCGCCATTCCTGGACGGCTATTCGATATCTGGCCCGCAGAGCAAGCGGCAGCGATTCTTGACGAAGAAGGGCGCCCGGCCTTGTGCCGGCATATAGAACAGGCCGACCTGAAGAAGCTCTTGCACTGGGGCGTTGTCGACGAAGTCGACAAGCAGAAGCTGCTCGAAACCCTGCAGACCAAACATCTTCCCCGGCCCGAGACCTGGCGGCAACTGTTGAACCTGTGGGCCTACGTGGCTCCGGAAATCACTGGCTATCGTCACTACGTCAACGAGGAGCGCGTCCGCATCGTTCCGGTACAGGGCAAAGACGTTCTCTACGCTTCAAGCGAGACCGTTAGACTCGGTGAAAAGAAACTTCTCCAGTCCGAAAAAGACTGGGAGTTCCTGGCCGAGCACCTGATCGTGTTGAATCAGAACTGGCCGCGTTTTCTTGCCGACCAAAGACGCACCGCCTCTGAGCACAACGACGAAGCCGCGACCGAAGCTGTCGAGGACGCCTACGCCGTTCTCAAGGAGATCGGCCTGGACGACACCAGCGATGTAAACAGGGTGATCGACCAGGTCGCCGTAGAATTTTTCTCTCGGGACAGTATCAGCCTTCAGGGATGCGTTCAGCTAGCCCAGATCGCAGCGAAGCTTGGCGCGACGGTCGGCGAAGCCTTCAAATACGCGACCTCCGACAGAAAACTGCGTTCGACTGAAAGAGGCGTCCTGTTCGACGAAGATGGCAGTCTGAGCGATCTGCTTCCGGAGGAGAGGCGCGATTCACAGGTTCTGCACCCCGATTACACCGCAGACTTTTTCTCCTGTTCTCGTGAGGACTGGCTTCAGTGGATTTCGTCAGGGCGTGCCGGTCTGCGCACATTTGTACCGTTTGTGACGTCGCGCTCATTCTCCGGCCGCCGTCGCGGCTTGGACGAGGAGCTGAAGAAAAGGGACTTCATAGGCACCCTGGAGCCCCGCTACAAAGACCCATGGTTCTACATTCAGGATTGGGATTTCGACCCGGCGTACTGGAAGCATTGGCAAAGCCTTGAGGCCGAGAACCCGGCGATCTGGACGTCGATAGCTGAACGCATACTTTCCGAGAAGGAGGCCTATTGGTCGAGCGCGGCATCGGCCCAAATCATCGAAGAAGCTTCGAACGGACGCCAGCGGACGATAGCGCGTCGCGGCGTAACCCCATCGTGGGCGTTGAAGCTTCGCGACCTGCCCTGCCTGCCCGACACGCGCGGATTTCATCGCAAACCTGGCGAACTCCTCCGACGCACTCCCGAGACGGAGTCGTTGATGGACGTGGAGCCCTTCGTTCACGGGCTGCTCGACAGGGAAACCACACGCCCCCTGTTGGACCTGATTGGCGTGCGCAGCACACCTACGGGACCGGATCGTTTGCTCGACTGCCTGCGAGCGCTCGCCAAAGCCGAAACCCCGCCCGTCCACGAAGTCGAGAAGTGGTACAGCCGCCTCGATCAAATGGTGGATACGTGCTCCACGGATGATTTCGAGAAGATCAAGCAGGCCTTCCAGTCGGAGAAGCTCATCCTGACGCAGAACGGCGTCTGGGAGGTCACGCCCGCTGTCTTTCTGGCATCCGACGAGGAGGACGTGCCTGACGCGGAAGTCATCCGCGCATCGGTGAACGACCTGACCCTCTGGAGAAAAATCGGGGTCGCCGACCGGCCGACCGCTGAACTCGCGATCGAGTGGCTCAAAAACCTGCCGGCAAACAAGGCGCTCGAGCAGAAAGAGGCCCGTCGTGTGCGCTCGCTGCTGACGCGATATCCAATCCGTATCTGGGAGGAGTGCGGATCCTGGCTCAATCTGGCCGGCGAGTGGGCTTCCGTTGATGGCTTGTCCTACTCGCTTACCATGCAGTCCCTGGTCCCCTGGCGACATCTCCATCAATGGGTCAAGCAGAAGACGGCCGATCTGCAACGTCTGCCGGCAGAGATCACCAGCAACCCACCTTTTTCGCAATTGCCGACACTGGCGACGCATGTGGAGGAGCGATTCCATCGCAACCCGCAGCTTGCCGGCGGCGCCGTGACAAAGGAGTGGTTGACGGTACTGGGACACGAACTGCGCCGGGTCGAACTCGACACGGAGGATGACACCCAGCGAGTTCGAGACCTGGCGAACAACCTCGCCCGAACCAGATGGCGTGAGACGCCGGGCCTCGAAATCATTCCCTATATCGACGGCACGCCCGCCGGAACCCCTCGGCAGGCCGACGTCCTGTGGCTCGACGACGCGCTCTATGTCGACCAGCTGCCGAAGGCCAAGCTGGCCCGACGCGTACCGGAGGAGATCGGCAAGGCGTTTGGACGCGCGGATATCAAGGCCGCGCTGGACTATAGCTTCGAGCGATCCGCACAGGACGTCCAGGACTACCTCGAAGAGAATTTCGAGCTGTGCCCTGCGCGCGCCGTACCCGAGGAAGCATCCGACGAGGCCGAACCGCATCCGACAGAGGACCATGATGAGCCTGAGCCGACTGCTGATGCCGGAGCAGATCAGGAACCCGACGAACCCGACGGCACCGATATTGAGGGCGTCGTAGAGCCGGAAGAGGACGAGACCGAAGATGCAGGCTCGGCCGAGACGGATGCCGACCAGGAACCTGACGACGTTATCGAGACAGAACCGCCGCGCCCGCGCCCTTTACCCAAGCCCGCCAAACCCGACATCATCGAGCGCTATGCCAAATCGCAGGGATTCCGAAAGGACAGCGACGATCGGTTCTTCCATGAGGACGGAAGCTGGATCGCCCGGGCGAATGGCGCCCGTTTCCCATGGGAGCGCCGCACCGCCAACGGCGACATCGTGCGGTACTACTGGCCCAAGGAACACTGCCTGGAGCGCGAACCGCTGCAGCTCGAGGCCGACATCTGGGGCCTGATAGAGCAGCACCCCGAAACCTACGCTCTTGTCCTAGCCGACATCGAGGGTGGCCCGGTCGAAGTGACCGGCTCGCGCCTCCGCGCCATGCGCGACGAGGGTGAAGTCACCCTTTATCCAGCAACCTACACACTCGTTTATGACCATGACAGCCACGCATAACAAAAAGCTGATAGAGGTGGCGTTGCCGCTGCCTGAGATCAACGACGCCTCGGCCTACGACAAGATGCCGGGCATAGGCCCACATCCCAAAGGCATTCACCACTGGTGGGCCCGCCTACCACTACCGACGGCGCGGGCGATCCTCTTCGCATCGGTGGTCGACGACCCTGAGGCCCATCCCGAAAGGTGGCCAACCGAAGACGAGCAAAACGCCGAGCGCGAGCGGCTCTTTGACATCCTTCGGCGAATGATGGCCAAGAAACTGCACGAAGCGCCAGAGGTCTATGCTGAAGCTCGTGCAGAGATGCTCAAGCACTGTGACGGTAAGCTGCCAGCCGTCTTTGACCCGTTTGCTGGCGGGGGCTCTATTCCACTCGAAGCAAACCGTATGGGTTTCGAGTCTCTCGCGGGCGACCTGAATCCCGTCGCTGTCTTGCTGAATAAGTGCAATCTCGAAATTGCACCGAAGTGGGTGGGTCGCGCACCAGTCAATCCCGATTCTCTTGAAAAGATCGCGGGATCAGAAGGTTGGCGGGGCAATCAAGGACTTTCAGAAGACATTCGATATTACTCAACCCTTATTGGCCAGTACGCTCAGGCAAAGATGAGCCCACTTTATCCCGAAGCAACGCTTCCACAAGAACAAGGAGGCGTCAGTTCACCTGTAATTGCTTGGATTTGGGCCCGCACTGTCGCAAGCCCCAATCCGGCCTTTCGAGGAAAGCATGTTCCACTCATCAGTTCGTTTTGGCTCTCCACACAGAAAGGTAGTAGCGCGTGGTTGAACCCGATCGTCGACAAGACGCTGGGGGAATATCGCTTCTCTGTTGAAGTTGGAAACCCTTCTGATCGGAAAGTTATCGGAGCTGGCACGAAGGTTGGAAGAGGCGGCTTTAGATGCCTGCTGAGCGACGACCCGATCCCATTCGAGTACGTGCGCTCTGAAGGAAGAGCCGGTCGAATCCGCTTTCGTCTCATGGCAATAGTTGCTGAGGGCAAACGTGGCCGAGTTTATCTGCCTGCTTACGAAGATCACGAGGAGGCCGCCAACACCTCACGCCCAGTAGATATTCCGGAAACTGATCTTCCAGACGAAGCGCTCGGTTTTCGGATCCAAAACTATGGCATCCGAAAACACTGGATGATGTTCTCGAACAGGCAACTTCAGTCGCTCGTAGCCCTCTGCACCGAGGTTACCTCCATCCATAACGTGATTCTGAACGAGTCTATTAAGAGCGGCATGCAGGCAGAGGAGGCAGAAACATACGCGGAGCATGTCTCGACATTTTTGTCTCTGTGTATCGATAGATGTGTCGATTTCAACAACGCGTTGTGTCGATGGAGCGCGTCAAATCAGAAAGTGATGAACCTGTTCGGGCGGCAAGCTATCCCGATGGTTTTTGACTTCGCGGAGGCAAATATATTCGGGAATTCTGTAGGGTCCTGGAGCACCTGCAGCGACTACGTCGCGAAATGCGTTAACACAATAACTGCTGGCCAAAATAGGCTTGGAACAGCACGACAGATTGATGCCGCAACGGGATCAAATGGAATTGAGCGCCTGCTAGTCAGCACAGATCCCCCGTACTACGACAATATTGGCTATGCCTCGCTTTCTGATGTCTTTTACGTGTGGATACGAAAGAGTCTTTCCAACATCTACCCTGATCTTTTTTCCACAGTTCTTGTACCGAAACTCCCAGAACTTACTGCAGCGCCCGAGAGATTTGAAGGCGACAAAGAAAAAGCGAAGCAGCATTTCGAGTCCGGATTCCGCTCCACTTTTACGGCACTTAGACGAATCATGGATCCATCGTTTCCACTCACTGTTTATTACGCGTTTAAGCAAGAGAACGAGGACAGTGGAGGCAATGAAGAGGAAGGGTCTGTAGATCTGACTACCGGTTGGGAAACCCTACTTGAAGCTCTCATTTCGAGTGGTTTCCAGATCACTGGGACGTGGCCTGTGCGTGCGTCGCAAGCATGGCGAATGCGCTCGATGGGATCCAATGCTCTTGCATCGTACATCGTTCTCGCTTGCCGACCTCGCTCGGAAGACGTGTCACAGGTCGCCAGTAACCAGTTCCGCAACGAGTTGAAACGAACGCTCCCATCTGCGCTACGCCATCTTCAGCAGGGCAACATTGCACCGGTTGACTTCTCTCAGGCCGCCATCGGTCCAGGCATGGCGGTCTACTCCAAGTACAGCCGGATCTTGGACTCCACAGGTAAGGCGATGACCGTGCGAACCGCGCTGGGGATCATCAATCAGGCATTGACCGAGGTGCTCAGCGAGCTTGAAGACGATTTCGATAGCGACACCCGCTGGGCGATTTCCTGGTTTGAGCAAAACGGCTTCAGTGAGGGTGACTATGGCGATGCCGAACTTCTAAGTAAGGCGAAGGTCACCTCGGTGGAAGGCCTGCATCAGGCAGGAATCGTAAAGCGTGGCAGTGGCAAAGTGCGCCTGCTCGCCCCGCCGGAACTTCCGACTGATTGGGATCCGGTAAGTGACAAACATCTCACGGTTTGGGAGATGACGCATCAGTTGCTGCGTCTTTATCATTTCGAGAAAGCTGGCGATGAAGCGACTTCCGCGCCGCTTCGGAAGATCGGTGGTCAGGGCGAAGTCGCCAGAGAGCTCGCTTACCGCCTTCACAACATCAGTGAGCGAAAGAAATGGTCGCAGGAGGCGCAGGGCTATAACGCCCTTGTTCTTGGCTGGCCGGAAATCGCGCGGCTTGCCCGCGAAATGCCCGCTGCGCCTGAAGGGCCGGCGCAGGGCACCCTGATCTGAGGAGGGCAGGCACCATGGCGGTCACCAATCACGAACGTGTCGGCAATGCCCTCGATCTGCTGCGAGCAGGCCTCGGACCATTTGTCGAGCGCGAGATCAAGGCGGCAATGAACGACGGCGTGTCTGTCCCGGCATTGCAGACGCTCGCCAACGATCAGCTTGTCAGGGACAAGCCAATCGTCGAATGGGATGCGGCCCTTTTTCTCAAGGTGATGTGGGAATCCTGGAACGACGTCTTCCGCAAGACCCTGGGGCCTGCCGAACGGGGCCTGGTGGGAGAGATGCGCGGCCATCGCAACAAATGGGCCCACCAGGAGCCGTTCAGCAGCGACGATACCTATCGGGCGCTCGACAGCGCGGGACGTCTGCTGACGGCGGTTTCCGCGCCCCAGTCCCAGGACCTCGAGCGCATCAAGATGGAACTGCTGCGTGTCAGGTTCGACGAGCAGGCCCGCAACGAGAAGCGGAAATCGGCCGGCACGGCAATCGAGAGCCAGGCGACGGGTGCGTTGAAGCCCTGGCGTGAGGTCGTCAGCCCTCACCGCGACGTGGCCAGCGGACGCTATCAACAGGCGGAGTTCGCGGCCGATCTGTGGCAAGTGCATATCGGGGAAGGCGTCGACGAATACAAAAAGCCCGTAGAGTTTTTCCGCCGGACGTTCCTGACAGACAGTCTGAAGCAACTGCTTATCGGCGCAATCCGTCGTCTATCGGCGGATGGTGGCGATCCGGTCATCCAGCTGCAGACCAATTTCGGCGGCGGCAAGACCCATTCCATGCTGGCCCTCTACCACCTGTTCTCCGGCACCAAGCCAAGCGAGTTGCTCGGCATCGAGGCCGTCATGAAGGAGGCGGAGATCGCCGAGCTTCCTGGCGTGAAACGCGTCGTGCTGGTCGGCAACAAGATCTCGCCCGGCAATCCGGTAAAGAAAGACGACGGCACGCTGGTCCACACTCTCTGGGGCGAGATGGCCTGGCAGTTGGGAGGACGGGAAGCTTACGACCGCATCCGGGCGGATGACGAGAAGGCAACCAGCCCGGGCGACGTGCTGCGCGACCTTTTCAACGACTACGGTCCCTGCCTGGTCCTGATCGACGAATGGGTGGCCTACGCCAGGCAACTACACGATCAGGGCGATTTGCCGGCAGGCAATTTCGAGACCCATTTCACTTTCGCCCAGGCGCTGACCGAATCCGCCAAGCTGGCCAGGAATTGCCTTCTGGTCGTCAGCTTGCCGGCGTCCGACACCGTTGGGTCGCCACACACGCAGGCGGATGATGTCGAGGTCGGGGGTCGACGGGGGCGCGAGGCTCTCGATCGCCTGCGTAACGCGATCGGCCGCGTGGAATCTTCCTGGCGTCCCGCCAGCGCCGAGGAAGGTTTCGAGATCGTTCGCCGGCGTCTTTTCGAACCCTTGATCGAGCAGTCCCAGTTCGTCGCGCGGGATACGGTCGCGAAGGCCTATTTCGACTTCTATCGCAGCCAGCACCAGGAGTTCCCGCCGGAATGCCGGGACGCCGAGTACGAAGGTCGGCTAAAGGCCGCCTACCCCATTCACCCCGAGGTGTTCGACCGGCTGTACACCGAATGGTCGACGCTGGTGAAGTTCCAGCGGACGCGCGGCGTTCTGCGTCTGATGGCGGCGGTGATCCACAGCCTTTGGGAGAAAGGTGATCGCAACCCCCTGATCCAGCCCGCCAACATCCCGATCGACGATCCGCGCGTCCAATTCGAGCTGACCCGCTATCTGTCCGACAACTGGACGCCGATCATTGAAAAGGACGTCGACGGTCCCAACTCGCTGCCGCTCAGGATCGATGGCGAGGTGCCAAACCTCGGCAAGTTCTCAGCATGCCGGCGAACCGCGCGCACGGTCTACCTGGGTTCAGCGCCTGGTTCGACGGTGTCCAACAGGGGAATCGAGGACCGGCGCATCAAGCTGGGCTGCGTCATGCCCGGCGAGTCCGCCGCGATTTTTGGCGACGCGCTGCGACGCCTCAGCGGTGCGGCTACTTATCTTTATCAGGACGGCGCACGCTATTGGTACTCGACCCAGCCAACCGTCACCAAGTTGGCGGAGGACAGGACGGAGCAGCTCAAGGCTGATCCGGACAAAGTGAACCGCGAGCTGGACGAGCGTCTTCGCGCAGATCTTCGCAACCAGGGCGACTTCGCGAAAATCCACGCCTTACCCCAGTCGGGACAGGATGTGCCCGACGATTTCGACGCTCGCCTCGTGGTCTTGGGAGCCGATTACCCGCACAGCAGGGACGCCGGAAGCGCAGCGGAAACCGCGGCGAAGACGATTCTCGAGACAAGGGGCAGCGCGCCGCGACTTTACCGCAACACGCTTGTCTTCGTGGCCGCGGACAAGACAAGGCTTCAGGATCTGGACGATGTGATCCGCCGGTACCTCGCGTGGCAATCCATTCTCGATGAGAAGGACGAACTGGACCTGACCCCTCATCAGGTTCGTCAGGCGGAAACGCAGAAAGCCAGCGCCGACAGCGCCGTAAATGCTCGGCTGCCGGAAGCATACCAGTGGCTGCTGGTACCCCAGCAGCCGACGCCTCAGGCCCCGATCGAATGGCAAAGTTTCAGACTTTCCGGCCAGGAGCGACTTGCCGTTCGCGCCAGTCGAAAACTGAAGAACGATGAGCTTCTCATTACCGGGCTCGCGGCGACACGTCTTCGTCTGGAGCTGGATCAGGTCCCCCTCTGGCGCGGCGACCATGTCGAGATCAAGCAGTTGGTGGAGGATTTCGCCCGATATCTCTATCTGCCACGTCTTCGGGACACGGCTGTTCTGCTCGACGCCATGCGAGAGGGTCTCGGCCTATTGACCTGGGGCAAGGATTCTTTCGCCTACGCGGAGAGCTACGACGAAGCCGCATCGAGGTATCGGGGACTTCGTTGCGGACATATGGTCCCCCTGTCTCCCGACAATCTCGTTGGCCTGCTCGTCAAGCCGGAACCGGCTCTAAAGCAGCAGGAGGCGGAAGCGCCCCAACCGACCCCGGGTGGCGCGCCGATCGGCACACCACCCACCGGAACGCCGGGAGAAGCGCCTGTGACCCCCGGAACAGGAGAGCCGCCGGGCGAGGGGCAACCTGGTACCGAACTGCCGAAACGTTTTCACGGATCGGTCTCACTGGACGCAACGCGCGTCGGACGGGATGCAAGCCGCATTGCCGACGAGGTGATTTCTCATCTGTCCGGCCTGATGGGCGCGACCGTGCGGGTTACGCTGGAAATCGAGGCGGAGATTCCCAACGGAGCTCCTGACAATGTGATCCGTACGGTTACGGAGAATGGCCGGACGCTGAAGTTCACCAACCAGGGATTCGAAAAGGATTGATGACCGTGCAGGAAGTTTCTGATCGAGGGAGCATCAAGAAATGATCTGAGGAGATCGGAGCTTTTGTGTCTCAAGCTGACCTACGCTGAAGCGCTGCTGTGGAAGAAACATGCGAGCAAGCTCGTCGCTGACGCGAAAGCGAAATCGGCTTCGATACCGTGCGATCCCCTCTTTGGCTCGAACCCACGCCTTTCCTCTCTCGTCTCCGAAATCGACGGCATCAAGAAACGCCACGGGCTGCTGATCGAGCGAGCCCTCATATTCGCCATCAACAAGCTGCCTCACTGGCAAGCAGCAAAAGAAAAGATCACAGTCGCGGGTGGACGCGCGCACCTCGATTGCCTCGCCTTCAACACAAACTCGCGCAAGCTCTACGTGTTTGAATGCAAACGAGGCCATGGAAGCTTTGATGGCGACAAGATCCGGGCCATCGACCAGCGGCTCGACCGCATCAGCCGTGCCATCGGTGCTCATGCAAAATCCAAAGGATGGAATCCTGCTACGAACGACGTCTTCCTGCTCAGCTTTTACGGTGCAACGTGGAAGTCGAAATATGCGATCTATGACCGGCACAGCGTCGCCAGATTATTCGAGCCGTGCATCGGACGTTTTGTCAGCGAGTACATAGATCATATCGAGGCATCGACCACTCGCGCCTATAGCAGCGAGCTTCGCGACCCTGTTTCTGTTCCCGCTCGCGAAACAACGTTCGATTTGATCGACGAGGCTCGGCAGCAGCCCTGGCCCGACGTCATATTTGATGAGCACGGCGCACACTTTGCGGATACTGGCAGCAATGAATAGGCTCGACGGTTCGCCTACCCGTGTCACCGCAGCCATGCTCTACGACCTGGTCCAGTGCCCGCACCGGCCAGTCATGGATTTGTTTGGCGATCCCGCGAAGCGCGACGAAATCAACGCCTTCATACAATTGCTTTGGGAAAAGGGCACGGCGTACGAGCATGAAGTCATTGACGGTCTGACGCTGCCAATCCTCGACCTGTCGCGCAATGCCGGCGAGGAAAAGGAACGGCAAACCTTCGAAGCCATGCAGCGCGGCGAACCGTTGATCTACAGCGCCCGCATCACCGCGGACGATCTCCTTGGTGATCCTGATCTGCTGCGACGTGAAGGCGATGGCTACGTGGTGGGAGATATCAAGTCCGGCTCGGGAGAGTACGGCGACGGCGACGATACCAAGCTGAAGAAGCACTATGGCGTCCAACTATCGCTCTACACCGACATCCTTGAACGTCAGGGCCTGGCGAGCTCGCGCCGTCCGTTCGTTTGGGACATTCATGGAGAGGAAGTCACCTACGACCTTGAGGAGGCGCAGGGCAAACGAAACCCCTGGACGATGTGGGAGGTCTATCAGGAAGCGCTGGCCCAGGCCCAACGCATCGTGGCGCAGACTGAACGGACGAATCCTGCCTATTGCGGCGCCTGCAAGCTCTGCCACTGGTACACGGCCTGCCTTGCTGACCTTGAGAAATCGGATGATCTGACGCTGTTGCCGGAACTCGGCCGCACCAAACGCGACGTCATGGTCAATCGAATCCCGACGGTTTCCGACCTCGCGGCCGCCAACGTTGACGGTTTCATCTCGGGGAAGAAAAGCGATTTCCGGGGGATCGGGCCCGATACGCTTCGCAAGTTCCACGAGCGTGCCAAGCTCACCAAGACGAAGGGCGCGAGCCCCTACCTGATGGCGCCGGTGAGCCTCCCCCATTCCGAGACCGAGTTCTTCTTCGACATCGAGGTCGATCCGATGCGCGACCTCTGCTACCTGCATGGCTTCGTCGAGCGTCGCAGCGGAGACAACTCGACCGAAAAGTACGTTGCGTTCTTTACCGACGCCGTCAGCCCGGAAGAGGAGGAACGCGCCTTCGACGAGGCCTGGCGGTATATCGGCGCCAACCAGCCCTGCGTCGTCTACTACTACTCAAAGTACGAGCGCACCATCTGGCGTCAGTTGCAGGCCAAATACCCTTCGGTGTGCACTGCCGACGAAATTGAGGACCTTTTTCATCCCGGCCGATCGGTCGATCTCTATTTCGACATCGTGAAGAAGGCGACGGAGTGGCCGACCCGGGACCACTCGATCAAGACGCTGGCAACCTATCTCGGCTTCAACTGGCGGGACACGCATCCCTCTGGAGCAGCTTCGATTGAGTGGTTCGACCGTTGGATTCAGACTGGAGATATCGCGGTCAAACAGCGGATTCTCGACTACAACGAGGACGACTGCGTTGCGACGCGCGTTGTGCTCGATGGCATACGGGCACTTTGTCCCGCATAGAGGCCAGCCTCTGCCTCCCGCCGCCGCACCAGCCCCTTGAGCCTCCGCCCGCCGGCCCAAACCCAGCGCCCAAACTCGGCGGGCACGTCATCGTGCTCCTCGCGGTTGACCTTGTGCCTGAGCGTCGAGCGCTGCAGGGCGCCGGCGCCGAGGTTGAAGGCAAAGGAAACGAGCGCGTCAAACTGTCCGTCCTCGAGCGGCACCCGGATGAGCCGCAGAACGGCCCGCTCGGCGACCTCGACATCGCGGCGCAGCAGCTCCTCGGCTTCTGCCTCGTCGATGCCGTCCGCGAACCGGTCGGTCTCGTCGTCCCGCACCACGTGGCCGTAACCGATGGTCGGCCAGCCGCCGGGGCAGATATAGATCTCGGGCGCGAACCCCTCGAAGCGCTTGATCAGCGCGAGGCCGTCGTCGGTGAGATGGCGCATGGCCTCAGCGACGCTCCCGGAGCTTGGACAGCGTCCGATTGCCGAACCAGAAGCTCATGACGGCAGCGAACAGCGCCTGGGTCTCGGGATCCCAGATGCGCGGCAGGGCCTCGGCGATCAGCAGCCCTTCGGCCACGATCAGCAAGTAGAGACCGGAGCCCTTGACGGAGGCGAACAGGATGAAGAAGGCGTAGGTGATCAGCGGACGGACCGAGGCGCGAAGGCCGTCGACCCATCGGCTGCTCCCGCCCAGCGCTGCATCGTGCCTGTAGAGGGCCCGGCTCTCGGCGATGTCGGCGTTGACCTCGATCTCCTCGAGGCGCTGGTTATGGCCGAGCCGCATCTGTTCCATCTGGCGGTCGAGCACGGCGAGCTCGTGCTTGCGGTCCGCCCGCTCGCGCAACAGGGACATGATGTCGGGAATGGCGCTGGTGGCGAATCCCAGCAGACTGCCAAGCAGGGTCAGCATTGTGAGCCTCCTATTGGGTTGAGGGTGAAGACGATCCCGGCCGCCGGCGCGCAGACGGCGGCGACAGCCGTCGAACGGCCTCAGCCGAACAGCGCCGGCCAGAATGCGCGGGCGGCGACGGCGAGCATGCCGCCGAGCACGATGTAGAGGAGGCGCGTGTTTCGGTTGTGCAGCGCCTCGATCTTGGTGAGCTGCGCCTGGAGCTCGCCGTAGCGCCGCTCGCAGGCGATCTCATGCTCCGCGAGGTGCCGCGCCGCCTCCGAGCGCACCCGCTCGATCTCGATGAGATGGGTTTCGGTCACTTGTGGGTCTCCGATGCTGCAACGCCGCGACGAACCGCCCGGCCGGGGCACGGATCGGTTGGCGGCGGATATCCTTGGGGTTGGGGCGACGGCTCAGGCGGCGCGGTCGGCCCCGTGCACGCGGACGTCCTCGCCGACGGCGGTGATCTCGACCTGCTCGCCGCGGGGACGCACGGCCATCACGCGGGCGCGCAGGCCCCAGGCCTCGCCCGCACCGAAGGCGAAGTGGGTGCGTTCCTCCTCGGCGCCGGTATAGGGCTCGGGATCCGGGTCCTCGCTCAGCACGACGGTTCTGTCATCGGCACCCGGTTCGACCGGCCAGGGACCGCTCAAGCCACCGTCACGCCGGCGAAGCGCGAGATAGTGGACGGGCGGCGCGGCTGTGGCCGCGCCGGTTCCCGCGGCCGTTTCTTCTCCTGAGTCCCATTCCAGCGGCTCGCTCAGGGTGAGCGTGCGGCCGTCGACGGCCGTCACCTCGCCGCCCTGGCCCCAACGCGGCAGGTCGTGGGTGATGGCGATGAGATCGCCATAGGTTGGGATCAGCCCTTCCAGCTCGGTGCGGAAGGTGACGATGCGCCGGCGGTAGCGGTTGGCGGCGGCCATGTAGAGGCCCTCGCGCATGGCCTGTTCCGGGCCGGTGCAGCCGAACAGATCGACTGTGGCGGGCTTGTCGGCGGCTTCGGTGGCGCTGTCCGGCAGGGCGGCGACGACCTCGTCCGGAGTCCAGGTGCGTTCCGAGAAATAGGTCACCGTCACCGCATCGGCGGTGTCTTCGCCGGGCATGACGTACTGGACGCGGAAGCTGCCCCTGACGATGTTGCGCGGCCCGAACAGCGCCACCGGCAGGGTGCGCGGCGCATCGCGGGCGATCCGCAGAATACCACCCTGCAGGAAGGGCAGCGCCCGGCCGCAACGGGCGATGCGGGTGAGCGCTTCCCAGACCGTGAGGCTTTGGTCGAACACGGCGTCGAAGCGGTCGCCGCGTGACCGCCAGACGGCATCGAGCGCATGGAGCGCTTCGAGGTCGATGCGGGCGTCGTCGAGCCCGGCGCCGTAGCGTGCCCGGGCGGCGTCGGCGAAGGCCCAGGCGATCGACCGGGTCTGTTGCGGCTCGGACCAGTCGCTCGCCGGGTCCCAGAGCGGCAGCTTGCGGGTGACGATGCAGTTCATCATGCGCGCCGAGCGCTGGGAGAGATTGTCGGTGGCGCGCATCCGCACCGCGAGCAAGGTGACGGCGCCGAACGCGGGCGCGTCCTCGAGGAAGGCCTTGAGCCCGCCCCAATGGATCTCGTGGCCGGCGCGGGCATCGCCCGACTTGTCGTTGGTGCGCCGGGCGCGTACCTCGTAGCGCCCGGCATCGAGGGTGTAGCGATAACTCTTGCGTTGCGGCGTGTTCTCGGCCGCGGTCACGCTCTCGGAGGCGACCGCGATCCAGCCGCCGGCGGCCTCGCCCTTCTCGTCGATGGCGCGGGCCTCGACCTCCCATTCGATGGTGCGGGCGCTGAAGCTGCCGCTGGCGGTGGCGTAATAGAGCCCGCGCGGCATCACCACATCGATGCCGATCCTGGTCGCCCTCGTGCCCGCCGGATTGGCGGTGAAGGGGCCGACCCAGCCGTCCTCGCCTGTCTCGCGGTCGTTCACGCCGATCAGCTCCTGGCCGGCGATCTCGGGCGCGGTCACCACGTCGGTCTCGAACAGGGTGACGGTGCCGCCGGGTGGCACGAGCTCGGTCTCGATCTCCTCGAACGAGGCGATCGGCGTGTCCTCGATGCGGACCTTCTCGAGGTCGTGCTCGCCCTGGCCGATGCAGTGCAGCTGATGCAGGTACTGCTCGTTGCCGTCGTACTCGGCCCAGGGCGTGGCGGCGAGATCGGGATAGACCCGGTGGCGGCCGTAGATCACCGGAATGGGCTGGGTGAGGCGCGCCTGGTTGCCTTGGGCCTGCAGCGAATAGGTCGGGCTCGGCGAGGGCACGCCCCTGCCGAAGCTCGGTGCGGCGGGCTTGGGCGGCGGCAGCAGGACATTGACCAGCGTCGTGCCGACGAGCGCGACGCCGGCGGTGATCAGCGAGATGCCGATCGTGGAGGTGACGCCGATGGCGCCCGCGATGAGCCCGCCGAGATAGGGTGCGGCGACCATCACGGCGAGCATGAGGATGGTGCGGAGCGGGTTCTTGCCGTCCCCGCCGCCGCCCTGGGGCAGCGGCACGAACACGACCAGGTCGTTCTCGCCAATCTCCGTTTCGCCCCAGCGGTCGCGCAGCACCGGCGAACCGTTCCGCAGACAGATCGTCGGATGATCGAACTCGTCGATGCCCTGCTCGCCGAGCCATTCACGGATCGAGAGCGGCGCGGCGACGGCGAACACGTCGCGGTCCCGGTCCGGGCGGAACGGGTTGTGCAGCATGACGACGGTGCCGGGCATCAGGCGTCTCCGGTGAAGCGGTAGAACCCCTCGATGCGCCAACCATGGACCGTGAGATCGGCCGGGCCCTGGAACACGACGCCGATGTCGCGCGCGGCGTGCAGCACGCCGCCGCCGTCGACGGCGAGCCAGATGCCGACATGGACGGGATGGCGGGACTGGCGCATCAACACGGCATCGCTCTCGAGCGGCCGTTCAACGAGCTTCCAACGCTCCCTTTCGGGATGATCGCGGAAGCCTGAGAGCACGGCACGCAGGTTCGCGGCGTCGACCGGGATCTCCGGCACCTCGATGCCGAAACGCTCACGCCAGCACCAGCGCACCAGACCCCAGCAGTCGAATGCGTCCGGTCCGCGCCCACCCGCTTGCCACGGGCGGCCGATCAGGTGTTCGGCCCAGTGCATCTAGCGGGTGAGGCCCGGGAACCGCTTCGCGGTATAGATCTCGGCCGGAAACGCCCTGTTACCGATGTCGAGCATGCGGGCGCGGCCGGTGGCGCGGAACACGTCGACCTCGACCTCGGTCAGCGTGAGCGTGATCGGCGGGTCCATCTGCGGCCCCTCGAGGTCGGTCGAGAGATAGGGCCGGTAGGTGACCGCGATGCGTTCCAGGCTGGTCGCCGCGGCGTCGAGGTGGCGGACGATCTCGCGGCTCACATTGTCCAAGGTCACGGAGATCTCGGGCACCGGCGCGGCATCGACCGGCGGCAGTTCGAGATCGAAGGCCAACGCCACGAACCGAACCGTCTCGCCCGCATCGAGCGGGGCATTGGCCTCGAGGCGGGCGTTCAGATCGACGTGATCGCGCACCACCCGGACGGCGGTGGGTCTGCCGTCGTCGTCGGCGAAGGCCGGATGGCGCAGCTCGAGCGTGTGCAGGATGACGGTGTCGGCGGGCGCCGAGGCGTAGGCCTCGCGGATCGCCTGCTCGAGCGCCGGATCGGGCATCTCTGGCTTACTCCGACACCGCCGGCGCGGGCAGCAGCTCAGGCTTGGGATGGTCGGCCTTGATGGCGAGCCAGCGTTCGATCAGCGCCTCCGTCTCGGCCGGCAGCTCAGCGCCGCCCTCGCGCATGCTGTCGAGGGTCTTGAGGACGGCATCGAGCTGATCGCCGACCGGCATCTCGCGGGCGTAGCGCTCGGCCCGGCGCACGCGCACCTGGACGCGGTCGACGGCGAGCGCGTCGAGCCTGACGGCGAGATCGGTCTCGGCTGCCAGATCGTGGGTCGTGAGATCTATCCCTGCGTCCTGCTCGCCGTAGTCGAGCGACGCGATCCGGGCGTAGTGGCGGCCGTCGCACTCGCAGAGCCAGGTGAACTGGCCGTCGATCCAGCTCGTCGGCGGCAGGAAGTGGGCGCCGGTCTCGGATTCCACATAGCTGATGAGATGCATGTGTATCTCCCTAGTAGAGCTCGACCCGGGCCATCACCGAGGGGTAGCTGGCGCCGCCCTCGACGCCGAGCTTGTTGTTGGTATTGCGCCCCGCCGCCCAGACGGTGCCGTCGGAGCAGCGGACGAAGAAGCCCACCTCCGAGGTATAGCCGTGGGCCACCACCTCGACCGCGTCCCACTCGTCCGGCGGGACCGGCAGCGGCCATTGCAGCGGGGTCGCGCTCCGGCCGGCGCCCCAGGCGCCGTATTGGCCGTAATGGCCGCAGGTGTAGACGCGGCCGTCGGAGCCCAGCATGACGGTGGAATGGCGGTGGGCGCCGTCATAGGCGCCGCCGGTCGAGATCATCCGCGCGGTGACGCCGTCCGGGAGCGCGACCCTCGTCGGCGCGGTGATAATCCCGGTGGTGTTGCCGATGCCGAGCTGGCCCTGGCCGTTGTAGCCGCAGGCGTACGTGTTGCCGTCGTCGCCGTTGAACCAGAGCTGCGGGTACTCGCCGCCGCCCCAGAGATCGAGGGCGCCGCCGACGCCGGATGGCAACGGCAGTTGCTCGAAGAGGTGGCGATGATCGGTGACGCCGTTGCCGTGGAACCCTTGGCCGCCATAACCGGCGGTCCAGATGGCGCCGTCCTTGAGCAGCACGGCCGTGGCCGCGCCGCGCGACGAGCCGCAGGGCGCGACTTTCCGGATCACGGCCCCGGCCGGCAGCCCCGCCACTTGCGCGAACAGGTGCTTGTCGGTGGTGCCGTCGTCGAAGCCGAGCTTGCCCCAGCTGTTTTGTCCCACCGCCCAGAGCGTGCCGTCGCGGGTCACCGCGAAGCAGGCGTTGCGGTCGCCGTGGCCGGGCCAGAAGTCGATCACGTCGGCGAGCGGCACATCGCCGGTCTTCTTGCAGCGCACCGGCTTGTAACTGTGGCTCGTGTCGCCCTGGCCGAGATTGCCGTAAGAGCCATGGCCCCAGGCCCACAAGCTGCCGTCCCGGCAGAGCGCATGGAGGGACGACGAGTTGGCCGGAGAGCCCCGCACCAGGTCGAGCTTGGTGACGTCACGGCTCGGGATGCCCGAGGCGCGGCCGATGTCGGTGGCGTCGATAGAGCGCGCGATGCCGTTGCCGGTGGTGTGCCCGCGCCCCTGCTGGCCGTGGCCGTTATGGCCCCAGGCGACGACGTCGCCGTCATCGGTCAGCATGGCGACGGCGCTATAGGAGCCGACCACATAGAGGGGCCGGCCCGAGACCGGATGGTCGGCATTGGTGCGGTTGTCCCACACCAGGTAATGCAGATGCTGGGGGTTGTAGGCACTGCCCGCCATGGCGAGTTCGTTGTTGTTATTGGTCCCGGACATGCGGACGGTGCCGTCGGCCATGACGAAGGCCATGTAGTAGTAGGTGATATCCGAGGCGCAGCCCTTGCCCGGGTAGGAGGCCTCGCCGTTGAGCAATCCGATGCAGCGCTGGCTTGCCGGCAGCTTGTGCGGGCGCGGCGGCGGCCGGCGGCGCGGCAGATCGGCGGTGACGGTCGGGTTCATCAGTAATCGCCGCCGAACAGGGTGACGTGGACGTTGCCGGTGACGGTCGCGTTGGCGTTCTGCGGCAGACGTGCCGCCAGCGCCTGGGTCGGCAGCAGCCAGCGGTCGCCGGCGGCATCGAGCCAGGGCATCTGCCCCGGATCGAGGCCGGCGGCGGCCGGATAGCCGTCGTAGCCGGCCCGCGCGGGCACCGTCGCCGACCAGATCGGCCGCCAACGGTAGATGGCGGCGTCGATTCCGGTGGCCGCGGCGATGGCGTTGCCGGGCGTATTCTCCAGCGTCAGTACGGTATCGGTCCGGCTCGAGAGCCTGTAATCGCCCCGGTTCGCCACCGCGCCCTTGGAGAGCGTCAGCACCAGGCCGGTCTCGAGCGCCGGCCAGGCGCCGGCGGCCCGGGTCACGGTGAAGGGATCGGTGTCCGGTGTGCTGCCGGGCGCGATGTCGACCTCGACGTCGTCGCCGACGACGTCATAGGCGCCGAACTCGACGAGCGCGGGCACGTCGCCGTCATTGGCGAGCGCGATGGCGTGGAGGCGGGTGCCCTCCGCGCCGGGCGTGAACAGGTCCTGCGCCTGGTTGGCGCGCGCGGCGACGAGGGTCGCATAATCCTGGCGGTACGCGGCGACGAAGATCGGTTGATTGGCCATGGGCGGCTCCTGTTCTCGAATGGGGAAGACCGGCGTCAGATGAAGTCGCGGGCGAGCGCCAGCAGCGCGCCGGCATTCAGTTGCGGGGTGACGGCGAAGCGGAGGCGCTCGTCGCCGCCGGCTTCCTCGATCGCGGTCTCTATGCCGTAACCGGGCCGGAGCTTGACCGAGAGCTTGTCGGCCGTGGTGTCGGTGGCGGAGACCAGGACGCCGCCGACGGCGGCCTGGGCGGCGTCGCGGGCCTCGATCGACGCATCGCGCGCGGCCTCGCTCGCCGCGACACCCTCGGTCACGACGGACGCGGCGGCGGCGACGCCGGCCTCGACGTCTCCGATTGCCTTGGCGACGGTCTTGACCGGACCGCCCTCGGTGTCGACGGTGGCGGCCGCATTGCCGTGGACGACCTCGTGCAGCAGACGGCTGTCGGTATCGGCGCGCGAGACCGCCGCGCGCAGCTCGGTTTCGAGGTTCATGGTCTTCTCCAAATTGTGGTGACGGCGCCGGTGCCGGCGCCGGGCGCCCCTACCAGGCGTGCGGCCCGGGCAGGGTCTCGTGGACGAGGGCGCCGAGCGCATCGATGCTCGCGTTGAGAGCCGGCATATCCTCGGTGAGCAGGAGGTTCATGGCGCCTTCGCTGAGCGTCGGCCGGGCGCGGATTTCGAGCTCGCTGGTTACTTCCCACAGTCGCCCGCGCCAGGGCCGGGCATCGAACTGGCGGGTGAAGCGGGCTTCCTGCGGCAACAGGCCGAGACCGCCCAGCAGGTCCATCTCGAACCAGGCGCCGCCCTCGGCCGCGATCCAGCGGTACCAGGCCTCGAACAAGGCGAACCGATCGGGCTGCAGCACCCAGCGCACGGCGATGCGGCTCGGCACGTCGGTGAAGCGCCGGCGCTGACGGGCCGGGCCCGCCTCCATTTCGGTGCGCAGGACCGCCTCGCCGGGCTGGACGCCGTAGCCCTCCAGCGTCGGCAGCGGCAGGCGGTCGGGCCAGCGGGTGGTCATCGCAGACTGCCGGCGGCCGGATTGAGGCCGTAGCGGCGCTCGAGCGTCGGCGCGAGGCCCTCGCCGCGGCCGATATGGCGGGCCATGCCGCCCTCGATCCGCTCGATCATGATGTCGAGGGTGAGATCGCCGCCCGGCTCGCGCCGCACATCGGCGGAAGCCCGGGCGCCGGGCGCGGTGTTACGCACGTTGACCGCGACATTGACCACGGGCCTGGCGTCCGGGATCGGGGCCAACGCTTGCATCTGTCCGGGCGTGAACACGCCCTCACCGCTACGGGTCACAATCGGCACTTCACCGCCAACGATGCCGCCGCGGTGGTAGCGGGACGCGGCGTCGAACGCCCTTGGGTCGACATGCGGGCGGGAAGGCGTCGCGGCCGATCACGCCGCCGCCATGGGCGAACATGCCGTGGTTCCCGAGGACACCGGGAAGTCGCCGATCATCGGCGTGCCGGAGGACGTGGTGGCGATACCGCCCGCCGAAGATGCTGCCGCCGATGGCGCCGAAGATGCTCCCGAGGATGTTGTTGAGCGGGGCCACCACCGCCATGCGGTAGGCGGCCCTCAAGGCCTCCTCGGCGATGGTGTTGAACAGGTCCTTGGCCGAGAACTTGCCGGTCATGGCCCATTCGACGAAGGCGTCCTCGCTCGCCCGCAACGCGTTGGTGGTCGCCCGCTCGAACTGCTTGGCGGCGTCGGTGGCCTCGTCGAGGTAATCGCGGATCGCGCGCTGGACACCGTCCGACCATTCGCGGCTCGCATCGAGCATGCGGTCGTAAGCATCCTCGGAGGCTCGGGCGAAGGTCTCCTGATCGATGGCGCCGGCCTCCAGGAGCTTCTGATATTCGCGAATTCATCGGCCGTATAGGCTTCCTGCGCGGTGCGCAATCGATCGGTTAGCGCCTTGCCCTCGTCGCGCAGCTGGTTGGCCTTCCGATCGGCCTCATTGCGCTTCTCAATCGCTTGTTGCTCGTCATGGAGCGCACCTGCCAGTCTTTCGACTTCGTTGCGCTGCTCGGGGGTCGCCTCGGCGGAGAGCCGCCTGAGTGCCACGTCGACGAAGCGTTGCTGGTCGGTCTTCTTAAGCGCCTCCAGCTCGAAGCCCAGACTCTCGGCAACGCGCTCATTGGCCTGGGCGCGCCGGTCGGCGATCTCATCCTCGCGCCGGGCGAGCTCGGCGAGCTTGTCGTCCTGCACCGCCGCCGCGCCGAAGCGCAGACGCTCGATCATTTCTGGATCGGCGCCGGCCTTACCTAGATCCTTCAGCTCGTTGTCGAGTTTCCGGTACTCCTCGCGGATGCGATCGGCGCCCTGGTAGCGGAACTGGAACAGTTGCTGGTTGAGGCTCTTTTGGATCTGCAACAGACGCCGTGCCCGCTCCTGGGCCGCCGCGATGTCCTCCGGGGATTTGGCCGGGTCGCCCTCGGAGGGGTCCTCGGTCTCGGCGGCATCCCGCTTCTCGCGACGCTTGCGCTCTTGCTCCAGTTCCCACTCGAGCTTCGCCTTCCACTGCCGCCAGTTGGCGACGACCTCGTTCAACTCCTCGATCTTGCTCTCGCGGTCCGCGTCCACGACCCGCGCCGGAATGTTCGCGAGGAAGCCCAGTGGGTCCTCGAAGAAGGCAGGCGGCGTAATGTCGGGCATGGCGTTGATCTCTTTCGTCAGCTCGATCATCTCCTCCCTGAGATCCTCCATTTGGCGTCGCGTGGCGCTGAGGCTGAGCCCCTCGAAGTTGAAGTCGCCTTCGGCGATGAGCTTGAGCTTCTCGTAGGCGTCTCCGGCTTCGCTGGCGAGATCGGACAGTTCCTTGACCGCAACGCTAACGCCAGGCGCCAGGTCCGCACCGATGGCCCGTGCGAGGGATTTGATGTTGTTCCACATCACCTCGGTTTGATTGTTCAGGCTTTCGAACGCCCTTGCCGCTTCCTCGTTCAACGCGGTGGCGTTCTCGGTTTCACGGTTGGCGATTTCGAGTGCCTGGGCAAGGAGATCGGCGCGATTCGCCAGCACCGGGATGGTCTTCAGCAGACGCTGGTCGGCCAAGCCCAGCGCAGCCATGGCATCGGCCACCGAGCCGCCGGCGTCACCGACCCGCTTTAGACCTTCGACGAACAACGCGAACGCAGCCGTCGCATCCCTCTGGAACAGCTCCTTGATCTCTTCCGCAGTCCGGCCGGTGATCTGCGTAAGGATGGCCAGATGTTCGCCTCCGCTACGGATGGCGGCGTCGATCGTGCGCAGGATGCGGCCGATGGACGTGCCCGCGACCTCCGACTTGACACCGACGGCAGCCAGCGCCGCGGCCAAGGCCGAGGCTTGAGCGGAGCTCACCCCGAATACGGCGGCGCCGCGCGCGACCTCCGTGGCCATCTCGGCGATCTGGCTTTCCGTGGCGGCAAAGTTATTGCCGAGAGCGACGATGACCGATCCGAGCACGTCAACCGTGCCCAGCGCCTCGCCGGTGACATTGAGAATGCGGGCGAGCGCCATGGCCGCCTGGTCGCCACTGAGATCCGTCGCCGTACCGAGCTTGGCGACGGTCTCGGTGAACTTCAGGATGTTGTCGGAGCCTTTCACTCCGAGCTGGCCGGCGCTTTGGGCGATGGCGAGCAACTCGTCCGTGGCCACCGGCATGCGCTTGGAAAGCTCATCGATATCCTTGCCCAGGGCTTCGAGTTCGGCCCCCGACAGGTCCGCCGTCTTGCCGACGCCGATCAGCCCGGTCTCGAAATCCGCATACAGATTCACCATTTGCTGCAAGCCGCGGCCGACGGCGGCGACGGCGATCACACCGCCCAACAGCCGCATGTGGCGGCGCAGAGCGGAGGCACGGTTACTGAGCGTGCCGAGCCCGCGCGAGGCCTTGTCGGAGGCGCGGTCGATCTTCTTGATCGAGCGCTCGCCGCTGGCGCCCACAGACCTCAAATCGGCCTTGACCCGATTGCCGCCCTCGACCTCGAGGCGGACCGCATATGTGTGCTTGGCCTTGGCCATCAGTCGCTATCCTTGTCGTTCATCGCCTCGATCAGCCCGGCCTCGGCCGCCTGCAGCAGCTCCGAGATGACGCCTTCATCGAACCCGCGCGCTCGGGCGATGGCGAGCGCCGCGGTCATGTCGATCCCGAGCACCCGGCCCGAGGGCGCGATGCGGAGTTGCCCGAGGGAGGCCGTGAATACCTCCCAGGCCTGGTGCTCTTCCAACGCGACCGGCGCGTGTTCGCGATACGGGCAGGGCGCGCCGTTCAGGCCGAGGCCGCCTTGGGCGCAGGGCGTTTTTTCCGCCTCGCAGGCTTCGCAGTATCCGGGCCCGCCGCCGGGATGGAGGTGCCATCGGCAGAGGGCCCGGATGCGTTTTTTGCCGACGCCAGCAGCACCTGGCGCAGCGTGAACTCCTGAATGAACCGCTCGCCCACCGGATAGAGGTCCATCAGCGCCGCGACGTTCTCGCGGCTCACCGGCGGATCGTCCTCGATGCCGGACCAGGTGGTGATGTGGCGGGCCGCGAGGCTATGGATCAGGAGCGCCTGGTACTGGCCCTCGCGGGCGCCGTCGTCCGAGAGATCGGGCAGCCCGTCGAGGGCGAGCCCTGACTCCTTCCGTTCTCTCGCCTGCGCCTCCAGGCTCTCGAGACGCTTCCGTGCGTCCGCCTGAGCGGCCGCCATGGCGGCGGTGGTGAGCGGCGTCACCGTGACGCTGACGCCGTAGGGCAGCGTCAGCTCGTAAGGTTCGGTTTTCCGTTCGAGTGAGATCATGCCCAACTCCTCATGAATAGTCGCTCCCGTCGAGATCGTTGATCAGCGTCGCGGTGAGCATGCGGCCCTCCGCCTCGTTCCTGGCGCCCTGGAAGTCGAAGCGGGCCGAGACCCCGCCCGGCCCCTCGACCGTGAGCGCGGGCTTCGGCAGATAGACCTCGTGGGCCTCGAAGGTGAGCTTGAGGTCGTCGCCGATCCTGTAGGCGAACTCCAGATCGACCGCGGTGCCGTTGGAGGCGAGATCGATCAAGGTGGTGTCGGCGAAGCGGACCTCGATCGAGCCGGTGAGTGCGGCCACGGTGGGATCGGCGCCGTCGATGAGACCGTCGGAGCGGATGGTCTCGATCCTCTCCAGGTTGTTGGCGTAGGTGAGCGAGCCGGCGGTGAGATTGGCTACGGCTGCGCCGGCCCGGCTGATGGAGCCCTGGAACTGGCTGATGCGGCGGAAGTCGAGCTTGGACGGCGTGCCGCCCTGGCTGGCCGCGAAGCGGGTCTCTCCCTGCGCGACGCACTGGATCGTGGCGGCGGCCGCGCCCGAGCGGGCGAATTCCAGCGCGATGGAGTCGAACACCACGCCGGCATGCCGGAAGTAGGCCGGCACCTGGGAATGACCGACCTCGACCGTATAGCTCGGCAGGCTGTCCTTGCCCGAGACGAACTCGGAGATGGGTATAGGTCGCCGGGTCCGCGCCGTCGTCGGTGGTCGCAGGCGTGCCCAGCAGCCCGGTGAGCCAGAGGCCGATGTAGCGAGGATCGACGGGCACGACGATCTCGCCCTCGTCCATGATCGCGTCCTGCAGCGGGGCATAAGGGTCGCGCCCCTGGCCCAGCACCGGATCGTCGATCAGCCCCTGCTCGGAGCCCAGCGTGCAGCGGTTGAAGGGAATGCGGATATAGTCGCCGGCCGCCGCCTGCCCGTAAGCAGTCTCGCGTTTGAGCAGCAGCGTGGCGCTCGATCCATAGGCTCGGGCCATGAGGATTCTCCTTATGTCTGATGGGTGTCGGAAGCTCAGCCGAGGGGCGTTTCAGTCTCGTACTCGACGATGACTTCGACGGTGCCGGTCTTGATAGCCGGCGCGCCGGCCACCGCCTCGGTGTCGATCTCCGGCCTGCCGTAGGCCATGCCGAAGGCGAGCCCGCCGAGGGTGGGATCGGCGTCAAACACCGCGCCGATCTTTTGGACCAAGGCATCGAATGCGGCATCGCGCTTCGCTGCATCGGCGGCCTCGGCATAGGCCTCGATCTCGACCGCGTGGCTGTAATAGACGCTGCCCACGCCGCCCAGCGCCTGTTCCGGCTCCCCGGGATCGCCGTCGCGCAGCACGATCAGGCCACCGGCGGGGATCTTCTCGGGCACCGCCGTGTTACGCTCGACCTTGACCTTGGACAGCTTGCGCAGGCGCTCGGTGAGTGCCGTCAGCATCTGTTCGGTCTTGCTGGGCATGGCGTTACCTTCGCGGTGTTGTCTGCACTTGGCGGCGGATCAGCGCCGGCAGCTTGCGTGTCCAGCGCTCAGCCGCCCGGGCGACGTTGAGCCGTTTGCGCAACTTCACCTGCGGCACCAGCACGAACATGGCGACCGTGGCGATGCCTTGCTTGAAACTCCCGGACTTGGTGCGCCCGCCGCCCTTGGCCTGCCTTCCGACGCGCCCGGTCTGGGCACTCACCCGCACCCCGTCGACGACCAGGAGCGCGGAGCGGCCGGAACGGCGGACCATGCGAAGCGGGCCGTGGCGGGCGGTCGGGAAGGTCGCCGGTGTGATACGCTTGCCGTTCGTTCCCCGCTTCGGCGCCGCCGGCGTCGGAATGGCGAGCCAATTGCCGCCCTTGCCCTTGATCACCACACCCTTATCGAAGGCCAACGCGATCTGCGGCGCCTTCGACCAGACCAGGCTCGCGGCGTCATGGCCCTTGTTGACATAGGTCTTGCCGCGCCAGGTGCGCGACAGCCGGGCGCCGAGACCGGCGGCGACCACCTGTTTGCGCAGGCTCCCCTTGAGCCCGTCGCCGGCGGCCTTGACCCCGTCCGGTACGGCGCGCTCGATACGGCGCAGCTCGGCCTGCATGTCGGCCTTGAGCGAGCCGACCATGGTGGCGGTGAGCTTCATGCGGGACAGGCCCCCGCCGGGTAGGCCTCCAGGGTCCAGATCAGCCGCTCCGCGTCGCGCACCGGCTCGCCCTGGATCACGTATTCTTCACCGTCGAGGCCCAGCCGATCACCGAGCCGGGGTGCCGCGATCTCCGAGACCCTGACATCGAACAGCGCGGTGCCGGCATGGATGCGGGTCTCACCGAGGCCGACGATCTCGTCCGGGCGTTTGGCGATCACCCTGACCGTGACGGGCTCACCGCCGTCGGCCGTATAGACGGCATCGCGGCCGAGATGCCGGAAGCAGTCGTCCACCGCGGTGGCGACCGCGATGGCGAAGGGGCCTTCCACCTCACTCGGCCGTCAGCTTCACCAGCACGCCCGGGCGATGGCACATGGGCAGCGGGTTGGACTGGGTGTGGAGATCGGTGCCGCGCTCGAACTTGCGCGGTTCCTGCTTGGCGTAGAGCTGCTGTCCCAGGGTGTTGGCGGTCTCGTTGAAGTCGGCCGGCGCGAAGTAGGACGCGAAGGTCTCGACCGTGCCGAGCGGGAAGGCGTGGCCCTCGTTCTCGGCGATGAACCGGCGCACGACGCCATCCGGGTCCGTCGCCTGGCCGCGGTACTCCTCGAAGGTGATGCCGCCGAAGGTGAAGCCGGCGCGCAGGTCATCGCGGAGTGCGGCGCCTTCCATCCAGCGCTCGTAGGCCTTCTCGACCTTCGGGTGACTGGTGAGCGCATCGAAGAACTCCGGGCTGACGAGCGCATGGACCCGGGTCATGAACTCGCCGCGCAGATTGTCCTCGATATGGCGCAGCACCGAGATGCAGCGGCCCTTGACGTCGGTATCGTCGTCGTCGAGACCGAAGGCGACGGTCTTCGCCTCGATGCCGAACTCGGCATAGAGGTCGTAAAGGGCCGAGCCGTCGGCATCGAGGATCACCCCCTTGAGCGCCCCCATGCGCAGATGCTCCAGCGTGATCGCGTGCTTGTTGCGCATGGACTGGAGGTGATCGGCCATGACGTCGGCCAGCGCCTGGGACTCGTTCTCCGAGCCGAAGGCGCGAATACCCTGGACCTCCTCGGGCAGCACCACGTCGTCGTGCGGGATATGCGGGATGTTGAAGCTCCTGAGTTTGCGTTTGCCGCGCTCGCCGACGGTGCCGGGCGAGCCTATGGGGAGGGTCGGCAGCAGGTTCAGAACCCCGTTCTTCTCCTCGACGGCGATCTGGCGGAAGCGCACCGGCCGGGGCGGCATCAGCATCATGCGCTCCAACCGTCCATAGCTGTTGGGCAGGATGTTGATGGCCGCGGTCAGCGCCGTCACATGGAAGGCAGGGGTGTCGAAGGGGTTGTTCATGGGCATGAGAGGACTCCTCCGGCGCCGGCGGAGCCGGGCCGTTTGGTCAGGTGTTGCGGTTGAGAGCGGGGAGTGGGGCTCAGGCGGCCTTGCGGACGAGGATGCCACGGGCCTCGAGGTCGGCGATCGCGGCTTTCTTCTGTGCCTCGGTGATACCGGCGGGCCAGACGATCGCCCGGTCGGCGAGGACGGCGTCGCGCAGGATGGCCGTGACTTCCGTGTCGGCTCCGTCGGGCGCGGTGACGTCGAAGGCAACGATGCCGATGGCTTCGGCCGTGCCGTCGACGGCCGTTGGATCGAGGCCGGCCACCTTGCCGTCGCCCGATACCTCGATCGCGAACGTATCGCCCGCGACGAAGTCGGCGGCGCCGTCGGCGACGGTGAGGTTGAGGTGACCGCCCGCGTAGGCGGTGCCGACAGTGAGGTCGGGAAGCACGTAGCCCTTCGGGCTCAGCACCTGGAAGGTGCCGGCCGCACCCGCCGTGATGCAGGCGAGCCGGTAGATGCCGGCCTCGGCCAGGGCGCCGAGCGCTGGGTCGGCGAGCGTGGCTTCACCGTCGCCGGTGTTGCCGTCGCCGGCGGTCACCGTGACCGTGGCCCGGGTTCGCCGCGGCGATCACCGCGCCGACCTTCAGCATCCGCTCGGCGCCGTCGCCGGCGAGCACCGTGACGGCCTCGCGGCTGTAGAGGTTGGGCGCCTCGCATTTGAGGACGTCGCCGAGATAGATGGATTCGGTATGAGCGTTCATGGATCAGACCTCCTTTGCAGCGGCGGCCCGGGCGGTTGCCGCCCGCACCACCGGATTGTCGTCGAGACTGGCGGAAGCGCCGGTCCCTGCGCCGGGCAGCACATGGTTGTGCACCTCGGCGTCCGCGCCCGCCTTCAGGTTCAGTAGTTCCCGGCGCACCTCGTCGGCCGAGAGCCCCTTGGCGAGCATCTCGGCGGTGCGTTCGGGCATACCGGCGAGGGTGCAGAGCTCGGCGATGAGCCCGGCCTCCGCCGCGCCCTCGCCGCGCGCTTCGGCCCGGACCTTGTCGAGGTCGACCACCTCGGCGGTCGTCGGCTCGGGCTTCGCCGCCACGGGCGCGGTCGCGTCTCGGTCGCGGGCGGCGCAGCAGCGCGTGTCCGGTTCCGGCGGCATGCCGGCGTCGGCATTCGTGGTCTGGGTAACGGTATCGTCGTTCATGGATTGCTCCTTTCGGTTGCTTGGCTGGTGGGATGCCGGGCCCGGCAGAACGGCCGGCGCGGCAACAATCGATCGAGGGGTGGAGAGCGCCGCGACGAGCGCGGCGAAGGCGCTCCGCAGGGTGCCGACCTCGTCGGCGAGACCTGAGCGGACCGCGTCCTCGCCGAAGAAGAGCCGTGCCTCGGTGGCGCGCACGGCATCGGCCGTCAGGCCGCGGTTGCGGGCGACGGTGTCGACGAAGAGGCCGTAGACCCGGTCGACCTCGGCCTGCAGCGTCCGACGCGCGCCGTCCTTCAGGGTCTCGTGCGGGTTGAAGTCGTTCTTGGCCGCGCCGGCATAGACGGTGGTGGTGCGGAACCCTTCCATGGCGTCGCGCGCCGAGCGGTCGACATGGACGGCGACGACGCCGATCGCACCGAGGCCCCCGGTGCGCGGCACGATCAGGCGCTCGGCGGCGCTGGCGATCGCATAGGCGCCGGAGAAGGCCTCCTCGTCGGCGACGGCCCAGACGGGCTTGAGGCTGCGCGCCTCGTGGACGAGGTCGGAAAGATCGAACACGCCGGCGGCCTCGCCGCCCGGGCTGTCGATGTCGAGCAGGATGGCGCGCACCGCCGGGTCGGTGGCGGCGTCCATGATCCGGTCCTCGAGGTGGCCGTAGGAGGTCAGGCCCGAGGCCGCGTCGATGGCGCCGGCCCGCTTGACCAGCGTGCCGAACACCGGGATGACGGCGATGCCCTCGGGCGTTACAAGATTCACGCCGCGCCGTCGGCCGTCGCCGTTCATGACGGCGGGCGCCGGCGCCTCGATGCCGATGCGCGGGCCGATCACGGCGAGGATCGCCTCGAGCTTCGCCTGGCCGATCACCAGCGGCGTATCCAGCACCCGGCTCGCGATATGCGGCAGCATGGTCATGCCGGCCTCCTCATCTCGTTCATGGGTTCGTTCTCCCCGGGTTCCCGTTCGTCCCGTTCTCGCTCCACACCGGATTCCGCGTCGGGCTGAGCGGCGCCGGTGCGCGCGACCTTGCGCGGGTCGCTGTCGAGCACCAGGCCCAGCGCATCGGCGCGCGCGTTGTCGGCGGCGATCTCGCGGTCGATCTCCTCGGCGTCGTAGCCGAAGGCCGAGATCGCCTCCGACCGGCTCATGAGGCCGGCCCGGATGGCGAGCACCACCGCCTTGAACTCCTTCTCGGGATCGACCCACTGCCAGCCCTGGGGTATCCACTTGGCAACCAGATGGGGCGCCGGGTCGGCCGCGAACCCGGGTGCGTCGAGCGCGCCGGCGAGCACCGCCGTCGACATCCACTCGCGCCACACCGGCCGGCACAACTGGTGCACCACGACGGCGTGCTGGATGGTCTCGCAGCGCCGGCGGAACTCGAGCAGCCCGGCGCGGATCGAGGAATAGTTGACTTGGGTCAGATCGCCGCTCAGCTGCTCGTAGGTGACGCCGGCGGCGGTGGCGACGGCGCGCAGCTGATTGCGGAAAAACCCCTCGTAGCTCGACCCGGCGTCGGCCGGCTCGGCGAAGCGCACATCCTGGCCGGGCTTCAGCCGCTGCATGGTGCCGGGCTCGAGGCTGGCCTCGACGACACCGTCCTCGTCCGGCTCGTCCCCGCCCATTACGGCGTCCTCGGGATCGGGCGAGACGACGAAGCCGGTGAACAGCGCCGCGACCTTGGCCTTGACCAGGGCGGCATCGTCGTATTGGTCGAGCTCGTCGAGCTTGACCAGCGCCCGGGCGAGCCAGGGCTCACCCCGAATCTGGCCGGGACGGAGCGGCCGGAAGAGATGGGCGATACGGTCGGCCGGCACCCGCACCAGATCGTGGTCGCGCGGGCGCATGACCGGATCGCCGGGATGGGCGCGGGTCAGGTGGTAGGCGGCGCGCCGGCCCAGCCGGTCGAACTCGATGCCGGCGCGCACCAGGTTGCCGCTCGGCAATGTCGTGTTGAAGGTGAGCGGCACATGCTCGGCCTCCAAGAGCTGGATCTGCAATGGCACCGCGAGACCGTCCTCGGGCCGGCGCACCCTGAGCCGCACGAAACATTCGCCGCCCTCCAGCATGGCCCGGCAGGCGAGCGCCTGAAGGCCGTAGAAATCGGTGATGCCGTCGGCGTCGGCCTCCGCGCACCAGTCCCACCAGAGCGCATGCACGGCTTCGCGGAATGCCGCATCCGTCGCGATCGACTGCGGCTTGATGCCGGTGCCGATGCAGTTGGTGACGAAGGCATCGACGGCACTGCCGGCCCAGGCGTTGCGGCGCACCAGATCGCGCGACTTGACCCGGAGATCGTGGCCGGTGGCGAAGGTCGTCGCCAGCGCGCCGGGATTGCCCGGCCGCCAGGCGAGCGAGCGCCGGCCCGAGCCCGCGGCCTCGTGGATCGGCCGGCGAGCGCCATGCCCGGCCCGGCCCGGCGCCCCCCACGTCGACATAATGCGCGAGACCAAACTCATGCCTAAAACCCCTTATTGCCGACGATGCGGATCTGGCGCACCTGCCTGCCGGCATCGCGGGCGCGGGCGTTCTCGATCTCGGCGAGCGCTGTCTTGATCTCGTCCACCGAGCGGTAGGTCACGCTCTTGCCGTCATAGCTGACGGTGAGCACGCCGGAGGTCAGCGCCTCGCGGAGCGCCCGCGCCTGGTCTTCGGTGTAGGCCATGTCCGCCATGTTTCAGCCCATCCACTTGCTGCGGGTTACGCGCCGGCGTCCCGCCGGCCGGGAGCCGGAATCCGGCGCCGCCGCGTTCTTCGTGCCGGCCCGTTCGGGACCCGTGTTGCGGGCCAATGCCGCTTCCATGCGCCGCCAGCGGCGCTCCGGGAACCGGTCGGCGCCGGCGATCCAGGCGGCAGCGCGGGCATAGACCCGGCAATCGAGCGCCTCGTTGCGCTCGCGCAGCTTCTGCCATTCGAGCCGGGCGAAGCCGCGCCGCGTGCGCACCGTGACCAGCTGCTCGGCGACGAACTGCTTCAGCCATTCGTCCTCGATCCAGTGGGGCAGATGGACGTTGCCGGGCGGATACGGTTTGCCCTCGGCGCGCTCCTCGTCGGTCGGCCGTTCCAGTCTCAGGAACCGGTAGGTCTCGGCCTTGAAGGTCGACACGGCCACGCTCCAGAGCCGGGCGCCGCGGCGGAGCCGCCGGCCGCCATCGGAGGCATCCACATAGGTCGGACCCGAGACCGGGCTCGACCGGTTGAAGCCCTCGACCCCCTTGACCGGGGCCACTTGCGCGACGCCGGCGCGGCGCGCCCAGCCATAGACGGCGGTCGGCTCGTAGCCGCTGTCGATGGCGAGCTTCGCCAAGCCCAGCGCTGTGCCTCCCTCATGCGGCCAGACCTGTGAGAGCAGCCGGTCGAGTTCGGCCCAGGGCTCGGTGCGCTCGGGCCCGCCCTCGATGACGATATGATCGATCAGCCAGCTCTCGAGGCCCCGGCCCCAGGCCCAGACATCGACCTCGATGCGGTCCTTCTGGATATCGGCGCCGGCGGTGAGGAACAGCCCGCCGGCGGGAACCGTGCCCGCGGGCCAACGTTCCCGGCGGTCGTAGAGCCGCTGCCAGTCCGGCGCCTCGCCGCTCTCGACCCAGGTCTCGCCGAGGATGGTGTTGCGAAAGGCGCGGATTGCTTCGTCGGAGCCTTGCGCGGCGATCCAGGCGCGCGCGATGGCCTCCCACGAAAGCCAGCCGACCGGCGAGTAGAGCGCCGACAGGTGGAACCCGATGGTCGACGGATCGGCCGCAACGCCCGTCGCCCGCCAAACGCCGGCCGCCAACATCGCCGTCTTGTGGTGCTCGGCGATCGGCGTCTCGCAGGATGCGCAGTGGTAGGCCGCCGTCTCCGGTTTGCCCGTGTCCCACTTGAGCCGTTCGAAGACGAGCACCTGCGCGTGCCCGCAATGTGGGCACGGCACGAAATACCGCCTCTGGTCCGAGGCCTCGTATTCGCGCTCGATGCGCGAGAAGCCCTTGACCGTCGGGGTCGAGATCAGCAAGACCTTGCGCCGGTGGGCGAAGGTGAGCGAGCGGGCCTCGGCCAGCGTTACCGGATCGCCTTCCTCGTCGGCCGAGGCCGGATAGGCGTCGACCTCGTCCAGCAGAATGTAACGGGCCGGGATCGAGCGCAGTCCCACGGCCGAGTTGGCCCCGGTCATGATCAGGATGCCGCCGGCGAACTCCTTCGACAGCATGGTGTTGCCGGAATCCCGCGACCGCGCCGGCCGCACCAGCTCGCGCAGCGCCGCGCTCTCCTCGATCAGCGGATCGATGCGCTGGCGCGAGTTCCGTTTGGCGAGCTCGACGGTCGGCTGGACCGCCAGCATCGGCCCCGGCGCCTGGTGGATGACGAAGCCGATGAAGTTATTGGCTCCCTCTGTGGCGCCGACCTGAGCCGCCTTCATGAACACCACCCGCCGGCAGGGATCGGCCGGCGAGAGCGCGTCCATGATGGCGCGCATGTAGGGCGTGCGCGCGATGCGGTAGCGCCCCGGCTCGGCCGAGGCCCGCGCCGCCAGCATGCGGTGGGTCTCGGACCATTCCGAGACGGAGAGCAGCGGGTCCGGCGCGAGCCCGTCGTACCAGGCGCGCCTGATGTCGTCCGCGCCGGCGAAGGGCTCGGCGGAGCCTTCAGCGAAGGTCGGGCCGGATCTCGGCAAGCTCGTTGAGATGGTCTCGGACATGGGACTCCAGGACCTTCTGCATGGCGTGCGCGTCGAGGCCGAGCTCGGCCGCCATCAGAGCGGCGACGCGGGCCGGCCAGTTGACCCAGGCGTCGCGTTCGCGGCGCGCCAGGCGGAACACCTCCGAGGTCGCGTGGCCCCGGTCGACCACCTCCTCGCGCAGCCGCTGCACCTGAATGCGGGCCCGCTGCGCCTTGGCGATCTCGTGCGCCGTGCGCGCCTGGGTGAAGGTTGCGGCCCCTTGCGGGGCGGGTTCGATTGTGGCGGCCGGCCGCGCCGCGGCAGCCACGTCGCCCGGCTTGTCCGGATCGGAGGCCCGTGGGGTCTCGTCAGCTTGTGCGGTCTCGTCCTCGGGCGGCTCGGGCCGGCGCGCCGGATCGGTGCGCGCGTCCCATTGGGCATCCGCCTTGGCCGGATCGAGGGTGCCGTCGGGCTCCGGCGTGAGCCTGCCCGCGCGGATCGCCTTCATCACCGCGACATGGCTCACACCGCGCCGGCGCGCGTATTCCCGCAGCGATACGCCCATGCCCGTGGAACCTCGAAAATAGCATTGGAATCATGGTCTTAAGCGCTTGCTATCGGGCCGGAACAGAGCGTGTATGACGTCGCAATCGAAAGGAGAAACCAATGACAAACCCACTCACCGACAGCGAACGCGACGTGCTCACCGCCGCCGCCAAACGCCCCGACGGGCGCATCCACCCGCTGCCCGAGGGCGTCGATGCCGATCTGATCGTCGGCAAGCTCGTCTCGCTCGACCTCATCGAGCGCGTGCCGGACGAACGGCCCGCCTCCGAGCCCTTCCTGCGCATCAACTACCAGGGCCTCAAGGCCCTCCATGCCGGTCCGGATGACCGCGCGACGGCCGCGAGACCGACCGCCGTCGAAACCTTCATCGCCGCCAAGCTCGAGTTCGACGACCTGCTCGAACGGCTCAAGGACAAGAGCGACGATCACTTCGACGTCGACCCCGAGCGGGTCGATTGGGGCCATGTCGGGACGCTCAACAAGCACCTCGCCGATCTGCGCGAGATCGGCGACGCCGTCTTCAAGGAAGGCGAATTCGCCGAACCGGCGGCCGGTCACGACGGACACGCTTTCAACGCGGACGGCCGCAAGGTCGCCGTCTGCATGCCCACCGACTGACTGAACCCTCCGCCCCTCCAGCCCCGACCGGGTCCGCCCGGCGGGGCTTCGGGCAGTAGCAGCGCCGCGATCGCCGCGGCGCGCTCAACCCCCGAAGGAGGGAGCCATGAAACTCACCGACACCCAGACGATCATTCTCTCGGCCGCGTCGCAGCGCGACGACGGCTCGATCCACCCGTTGCCCAAGACGCTCAAGGGCGGCGCGGTCACCAAGGTCACGGGCGCGCTCCTGCGCAAGGGCCTGATCGCCGAGGCGCCGGGCCGCGAGGACTGGCCCGGCCGGCGAGACCCCTACTTCGCCATCACGGCCGAGGGCGCGCTCGCCATCAACGTCGAGCCGGCCGACTGCCTCCACTTGGCCGACATGGGCGCACAGGCGGCCGACGACGGCCAGGAGGTCGCACCGGCGGCGGACACCCCGCCCAAGGCGAAGAAGGCCGCCACGGGCCGCGACACGGCGAAGGGGCCGGTCAAGCAACGCACCGGCACCAAGCAGGCCCTCGTGGTCGAGATGCTGCGACGGTCCGAAGGCGCCACGGTCGATCAGATCATGGAGGCCACCGGCTGGCAGCGTCACACGGTTCGCGGCGCCTTCGCCGGCGCGCTCAAGAAGAAGCTCGGCCTCACCGTCACCTCGGAGAAGGTCGAGGATCGCGGGCGCGTCTACCGCGTGGCCGGCTGAGGACGGCGGCCATGGCCCGCGAGACCAGGCGGAACCGGACGCCCAAGCCCCAGGGCTACGGCGTCCACCTCATCCAGAGTGCCGCCGGGCAGGCCGAACTGGCGAGGCGCGGGCTGACCGCCCGCGACCTCGCCACGGCCATCGCCCGGTTCCAGGCGGCCGAGAAGGTCCGCGTCGGTACCCTGATCGGCGTCAACGAGGACGGGTTCTTCGGATCCACCGAAGAGGGCTGGTCGCCGGACCGGCCCGGCGCCTTCGACCGGCCGCTCCTGACCATCCCGTGGGTGCAGATCCTCGAGCTGCTCGGCCGGGTCCCGGAGAACACCACCGGTGAGTTTCTCGATGATAGTGGCAATCTCCAGTAATCGGAGCGGGCCGATGAAAACCATCAGGATCAGCGACGCGACCCATCGCGCTATCGCCGAAGCCGCCGTCCTGCCTTATCGCGGGACGGGCCGGCGGCTGACGGACGGCGATTGGCTCATCGAGCTCGCGGACGACACCTACGAACGCATTGAGGGCGCTCGTCTGCCGGGTGAGACCGACGACGACGCCATCGTGCGGGCGCTCCACGTTTACGCCGGCCGGCCGAACAACTGAGGCCGATCCCAAGACCGATGCCGCCGTCCCTCGTGGGGCGGCGGTGTCACGTTCGGATGCCGCCACGCACGCGGATCGCCTCGAACAGGCGCCTGAGCGCGAACGCGCGTGCGATCGAGACCGCCGTAAAGATCCCGCCGATCAGCAGATTGCCGGCGAGCGACACGACCAATCCGAAGAGCGGAAAGACCACGAGCTGCACCACCACGGCGATCGCGTAGCCGACAACGACGTTGGTCACCGCCTCGACCAGCGACATGGTCCGCGACTGCTTCATGGCGTTCTCTTCAAACCGGACATCCGCGCCAGCGCGTCCCGATAGACCTTGGCGGTGTCGACCACGATGAGCGATCGCGGTTCACGGTCCAGGACGCCGGCCAGGCCGGTGCGATTGAGCGGCCCCAGGATGCTTCCGGGTGTTCGGCCGTCGCCGCCGTGCGCTTCGATGAGATAGACACCGGAATGCCCGCCGAATTCCTCGCTCAACGAGAGATGGTCGCGAAGCCCAGTGACCAGTGGCCCTATGACCTCGAGCGGCAGATCGAATACACGAAGCTCGGCGAACACTGCCAGGCAAGCGAGGTCGCGCCAATCATACCGGCGATACCGGCCTCTCCGCGTGGCCTCGCTGGGCCGGTACAGGCCCCGTGAATTCCACTTGTGGATCTCGTGCTCCGTGAGACCGCACGCGGCGGCCACTTCGTGGATGGTCCAGGTGGTCATCGTGCCGCGCTCTCTTGATCGCCGCCGCGCCGCTCCGCGCTCACCTGTTCGAACGATCCGCCCTCGCCGTCGAGGCACGCGGCCTTGCCGGTCCACTCCTGCCAGCGTTTCACGATGACGTCGCAATAGCCGGGATCGAGTTCCACCAGTCGTGCCGCGCGTCCGGTCTTCTCACAGCCGATCAGCGTCGAGCCCGAGCCGGCGAAGGGATCGAGCACCACGTCGCGGCTCTTCGATGAGTTGCGGAGCGCGCGTTCGACCAAGGCCACCGGCTTCATGGTCGGGTGGAGATCGTTGCGCGCCGGCTTGTCGACGAACCAGACGTCGCCCTGATCCCGGGCGCCGCACCAGTAGTGGTCGGTGCCCTCCTTCCAGCCGTAGAGGATCGGCTCGTACTGGCGCTGGTAGTCGGCGCGGCCCAGGGTGAAGGTGTTCTTGGCCCAGATCACGAAGGTCGACCAGTGCCCGCCCGCCTCGCGGAACGCGCGCTGCAGCGTCGGCAGTTCCGAGGACGACATGCAGATGTAGGTGGCGCCCTTGGTGACGGCGAGCAGGTTGGTGCAGGCCGCGCCGAGGAAGCGCTCGAAGTCGGCGCCGAGATTGTCGTTGCGGATCCGGCGCTTCTTGCCGCGCATCCGGTCCTTGGCGCTGTTGCCGTAATCGACGTTGTAGGGCGGATCGGTAAAACACAGGTCCACGAGCCCGCCGTCCAGCGCCCGCTCGACATCGCCGAGCACAGTGGCGTCGCCGCACAGCAGGCGGTGTCCGCCCAGCCGCCAGAGATCGCTGGACCGGGTGACCGGGTTGTCCGGGGCCTCCGGCGCTTCGTCGTCTTCGGTATTGCCGGCGGAGCCGTCTGCCTGCAGCAGGCGATCGATCTCGTCGAGCTCGAAGCCGGTGAGGTCGAGATCGAACTCCGCCTCGCGCAGCTGCTCAAGCTCCACGCGCAGCAGGTCCTCGTCCCAGCCGGCGTTCTCGGCGATCCGGTTGTCGGCGATGCGGAAGGCCCGCGCCTGCGCCTCGGTCAGATGCTCGAGCCGGATCACCGGCACGGTCTCCAGTTCCAGCTGCCGGGCGGCCAACAGCCGGCCGTGGCCGGCGATCAGCACGCCGGCCTCGTCCACCAGGCAGGGCACGTTGAAGCCGAAGGCGGCGATCGAGCCCGCGATCTGCGCCACCTGGTCGTCGGAATGCGTGCGTGCGTTCGCGGCGTAGGGCAGCAGCCGGTCGAGCGGCCACTGCTCGATCGTGAATTCCATCAGGCGGCCTCGGCGATGATCTCGCCTTCGCGCGCGAGCCTCTCGCGGGCGATGTCGGCGTAGTCCGGGTTGAGTTCGACGAGCACGGCGTTCCGGCTGAGACGGCGCGCCGCCAACCCGGTGGTTCCGGCGCCGGCGAAGGGATCGAGCACGGTGCCGCCCTCGGGACAGCCCGCCGCGATGCACATCTCGGCGAGCCGCGGCGCCATGGTGGCGAAGTGGGCTTGCGCGAAGGGCTGGGTCGCAATCGTCCAGACGTTCCTCAGGTTGCGCCGCTCGGGATTCCCGACCGCGCGCTTGCGGCCGATGCGCGAAGCGGCGTTGGCCTTGGAGAGCGGATCGACGAGGTCCTTGTGCTTGCCGCCGATGCGGTCCCGGGCCTCGCGCATCTTGCGCCGGTCCGAAGGGCCGCTCGTGCACGGCTCGCTGGCCGGGGCGCGGTCGTAGACGTAGCGCGTGCTCCTGGCCAGCAGCAGCACCTCCTCATAGGCCATGCTCGGCCGGTCGCGCACGCTCTCGGGCATTGGGTTGCCGGACCACGGACCGAAGCTCGCCCCCTTGGCCCAGACGATCCGCGAGCGCACCCACCAGCCGTCTGCCTGAAGCGCCAGCGCCGCGCGCGAGGGGACCATGATCAGGTCCTTGGGCTTCAGGCCGGGAACGGTGGCGCCGGGCGGGCGGCCGCTCCAGCCGCCGTCCCCTTCGTAGGCTCGCCGGGGCAGGCGTTCGGAGGTACGCGATCGCTGGCGGCCTTCCCGCGCCCCATAGTTGCCCCACGAGCCCGCGTAACAATCGCCGAGGTTGAGCCACACGGTGCCGTCGTCCCGGAGCACCCGGCGCACCTCCCGGAACACCTCGACCAGGTGGGCGACGTAGAGGTCGGGATCGGGCTCGAGCCCGAGACAGCCGAGCCAGGCGCCGCACCTGCCGCACCAGGCGCCGGCCGCGTGCTTCTGATGGTTGCCGTTGAAGCGGCGGGACGGGGCTCCGTAGCAGCGGTCCGTGGTCCGGCTCTTGCCGGCAACCGTCGTCTCGCGCTCGTCATGCGCCTCCCGCCATTCGCCCCACTGGTGATCGCAGGCCGGATCGCCGCCCCAGACCGAGGGCGGGACGCGGTAGTCGCGGAGCGAGTAGTAGGGCGGGCTCGTGACCGCGCAGTGGAGCGAGCCCTCCGGCAGCTCGCGCAGCCGCTCGCGGCACTCGCCGATGAGGATGCGGACGCTCATGGGCCGGCGCCGAGCGAGATCACATGCATGATTGGCGGGTGCTGGGTCATGGGTCTCCCATCACGAAAAGGCCGCCCGCGCCCTGGGAGGACGGGACGGCCGATGTCCATGTCTTGTTGGTGGGCGGCGCACCGCGCCGGCCGGTGCCGATGACGCCGATCTGACGCAAGGTCAACGGTGGTAACCAAGGGTGGTAACCAAGCGGTCTTGGTTACCAGGTGGTTACCACCCAGGTTACCACCCCAATATTACGCTAAGTCTTTGCAATCACGTCGTATTCCGGCTCCGACGGAGTGGTAACCGGCGAGCCGTGGTTACCACTTGGGTTACCACCCAGGTTACCACCCCTTCTCGGTCCGTAAATCATTGATATTGCGCCGTTATTACGTTCGGCCGGAGCACTGGCCGGCGGCCGGTGGTAACCTCGGTTACCACCCAGGTTACCACCCCGATCCGTCGCTAAGCCTTTGTAACAGCGTGGTTTTCTCCGCCGGCCGCAGGTGGTAACCGGTGGTAACCCAGTGGTAACCCAGTTTTTGCCCCTGTCGCTGGCGCGATTTCGCGCTAAGCCCGCCCACTTGCGTTTGGCGGCAGGAAGGACCCAGAAACTGCCTAGCGGAGCGTCCTAACGTCGGCGATGCCGACCCGGGCGCGGTCCCGGATACCTGAGTAGTTGCTGCCAACGTACAGCGTCACCAAGCCTCGATAGGTCTCGTCAGCATCATCCAGACACCTCTTTGCCAGCGCAGCTTCGCCAAACGCGAATGCTAGTGATGTGTGGTAGCCACGCGTCTCGCGCGCGTGGTCAGCGGTGACTTCAAACTTCATGAACGTCCTAAGCCGATCTTCAAGCACATCAAGCGACGCGACGACGGCGGCGCGACCGGCCCCGCCACATATGGCTGTGGCTTTGTAAGCCGCTACGGCATCCATACCGACCTGAAATGTTCTGGCTCGATTGGCCGCGGCTTCAGTTGCGGTAATGTTTGGGGCTCCAGACGAAATTGGAGGCGGTGGCACTGCACACGCGGCAATGCTCAGCGCACCGACAGCAGCAATGGCCAATGCTAATCGTTGCATTATTGGCTTTTCTCTCCATTTCCTTTTGACGGTCAGGTTGCCACACCACCATAACTGAACAAGGCTGACAACTCATTGCTCGCACTCGCCGTCGAACCGAGCCTTGTGAACCGCCCCGGCTTTCCCGGAAGCACCATCTTGTGAGCAGAGGCCGAAGAAAATCACTATGCCGCCAGCCAGAACCGCGATATGGCTGCATGACTCAAACGAAACTGCCTCCGGGAAAGCCGGGGCGGTTCAGTAATCTCGCGGGGAAGAAACAGAGATGGGTGTCGATATCATCCTCGGTCAAATCACGGTGTATGAGAGAGAGAATCGGTATGAAAGATAGGACGCTGTTCTCCAAAAGCCCAGAAGCAGCGTGTCTGACGTACACGAACCTATGGAACGCAAAAAATAGTGATACTCAAGCTGGACGTGAGCATTGCGAGGACTTATGGAACGACTTTTCGTGTCTGGCTGACGATCATTTTCTTGACGAGTTTCCGTCGCGGACGCATCAGCGTTGGTTCGAGATGTATCTCGCTGTCTCGTTAAAGAGAGCAGGGCTGATTGTTGAACGTCCGAAGTCGAAGAAAAAAGGAGGCCCTGATGTAATGATCACAAAAGGAGATAAAAAAATATGGATCGAAGCTGTATGTGCTACGGCAGGTAAGGAAGGTAAACCAGACTCGCTACCGCTGTATCCAAAGGAGGGTAAGAAACCAGTTGCAACGCACCTACCTGAAGATCAGATGGCGTTGCGGTTACCTGAAGATCAGATGGTGTTGCGGTTACGAGCATCTCTTCGGGATAAATACAAGCAATACAGAGAATATCTCAAGAAAGGAATTGTGAGCCAAGACGATGTGCTTGCCGTGGCCATAAACGTACATGATCTTCCCCATGGGTGGCACCATATGGAACCTCTCATGAGGAGAGCACTCTACGGCGTCGGAAACGTTATCACTAAATGGAACATCGACACGAACGAAGTCAATTCTCATCACGGACAACTAACTTCAATCTCAAAGGAATCTGGCGCAAAGATCTGTGTCCGCCCGTTCATTGACCGCAGCATGTCGCACATCGCCGCGGTGCTCGGATCGTCTTCGGACATGGTCAATCTTCCTCAACGTCTCGGTGATGACTTCGCGCTATTCCCAAATCTCTCCTGTGAAATGGCATGGCCTGAAGGTTTTATAAAACTTGGAGAAGAGTGGCTATTTCGGGAAGTCGATGGCGAGTGGAAGGGACAAAAAATAAGCCATTGCGAACAGTAACTGTGAGAGCGGACAGCTGGCGTGGGTAAATTCCTGAGTGTCCGTCCGGGGACTTCATGAAGGATTGAACCGCCCCGGCTTTCTCGGAGGCTCCATCTTATGAGCAGAGGCCGAAGAAAATCACTAAGCCGCCAGCCAGAACCGCGATATGGCTGCATGACTCAAACGAAACTGCCTCCGGGAAAGCCAGGGCGGTTTATTGAGAGTTCGCCACGCATGCGCGGCAACCAATGGGACCACGCCGTTGCCGCAGAGCCGAAGCCGGTCCACCCGGTGGGCCAGCCCATCAGAGTCTCGACGAACAGCGGGTTCAAGGTCCGGCGCGCAGCGGAGGAATCGCTCCCAGCCGTCCCGGTCTTCAGGACCTGGCGGCCAAGCAGGCCGTTCACCGGAGTGTTGGCAAGCGTCGTCGCTCCGTCCTTGTGATCCCGTGCCGTCGGCGTCATCCAGCGTTGCGTGCTGGTTTGCGCGACCTCGTCGAGACCGATCTGTTTCTTGCTTCCGTCCGGCGCCTGTCCGGTCGCGGACGTGCCCGGCGGGTTGACCCGGCCGCCGTTCGGAACGTTCGGTGTCGGCCACAGCCGCGCCCGATGGTCGAGGTCGGCATTCCGCCGCTTGCCCGCGCTCGGTTTGCTGCCGTCGCTCGCCTTCGGCGTCGGCCAGCCCAGCGCCTGATCGGCGAGGTTGACTGTGTGGTTCCCGGCCAGCCGCTTCTCCGGGGTCTGCGCGCCGCCCCGGCGGCTGTCGTCGGTCGGCGTCCGCCACGCCTGCATCAGGTCGTGCCGGTTGCCGCCGCTCGATCGTTTGCCCGAGCAGGACCTCGGCGTGGGCCAGGACGAACAGGCGCTGCCTGCGGTGCGGCGCACCGACTTCAGCCGCCGTGAACAATCCTTCCGTAACGCCGTAGCCCAGGCCTTCCAGCTCGCCCCGGACCTCGCGATAACCGAGGTTGAGATGATTGGGGACGTTCTCGAGGAACACCCAAACAGGTCCGCATTCTGAGATGACCCGGGCGACGTGCGGCCAGAGGTGGCGCGGATCGTCCGTTCCCTTGCGCTTGCCGGCGACGCTGAACGGCTGGCACGGATAGCCCGCAGAGACGAGATCCACCGCGCCGCGCCACGGCCGGCCGTCGAAGCCGGTAAGGTCGTCCCAGACAGGCGCCTGATCCAGGGTCTGGTCCTCCATCCGCGCCACGAGGACGGCCGCGGCGAAGGCGTCCCGCTCGACGTAACCCACAGCACGGTATCCGGGCTCGGCCAGCGCAAGTCCCAAGTCGAGGCCGCCGGCGCCGGCGCAGAGCGATAGGCCGAACAGATCCGGCCCGCCGCCGGCGTCAACGCCCGCGGCGGAATGTAGAGCCAGGTCATGCAAGGGCGGCCTCGGGCGGACATGAAAATGCCCGCCGCGGCAATGCCGGGACGGGCTGCGTGGATGCGCCCCGATACGGGCGCGGCCATGGGTTCGGTTACGGCATGGGGGCGGCGAGGCACCAAGCCGCGCCCAGTGCGATTCCGGCCCCGAACAGGACCAGCGCCGCCCAGGTCTTCCAGGTGACGATGAAGCGCAGGTTGCCCAGGAGGGCTTTCAACGACGTTGCACGGCTCATGTCAGGTTCCTTCAGGCAACGAAAAACCCGCCGCGGCGATGCCGGAGCGGGTTGGGTCGGACGCAACTGTAAAACGTTGACATAAACCTACATCTTGTGGCCTGCCACTGTCAACCCCCAAGATGCGGAAAAATCGCGATCGCTCTCAGCCGGCCCGCCTCGGCCGCTCATAGCCGTAATGGACGGCGAGCATGCCGAGCGCGGAGAGTAGGATTCCACTGGCCTCACCGCGTCGGAGGGGCCGGTTGTTCCAGCCCTGCTGCATGGCCCATTCTCGCAAGGACATCTGCAGCCCGACCACGTGCCAGACGCAGCTGCCGCCGGGGCTCGACATGCCGCCGAGCGCGTCGAGCGCATCATGCACACGGTCGCGCGCCGCGATCTGGCGCACGGTGAGATCGTCGTTCCAGGTCATCTTCTCGCCGCGCAGCCGCCTCACGCGAACGATCGAGGCGGTGGCCGTGGTGTCGTAGGCGGCGATGGTGAAGTGGGCCTGGAAGTCGCGCGCGGCCTGGTGCATGGCGCGCGTGATGGTCCCGGCCTTGCGCATGCGGGCCAGCGTGTCGACGGTGCGGACAAGGGTGACCGGCCGGCCCTCGGGGTCCGCCACGCGCACCGTCTCGAGTTTGCGGCCGCCGGGCAGGCGCATGGCCTCCGGCTTGGCGCGTTGGGCTCGGGCCTTGCCCTTGGGAGCGCGTTTCCGGCGTTTAGCCACGCGCCGCTGTCCGACGGTCTCGCATGGACACGGTGCGCCCGCATGCGTCCCTGTCCGGCTCCGATCGTCTGCCGTAGAGCCGCTCACCGAGCATTCGGACCAGCTCGCGCTCGGGCCAGGTGAGACGGCCGTCCTCGGCGGCGATCACCAGAATGCCCTGCTCGCGCCAGCCCTCGCGTTTGACCTCATCGGCCGGCCGGCGCTCTCCGCCGTATCCCTTGGGCAACCACCTCACCGGGTGATCTCCCGCAAGCAGGCGCCGTAGCCGAGGACGTCGACCAGGCTGTCGAGATGCTTCGGATCGTGGGCGAGCCGGGCCATCTTGAGGTCCATCAGGCAGAGCGCCACCTGAGCGGCCGTGATCCGGATGCCGAGCACCTGCGACCAGCGGGCGGCGACATGCTCGAACAGGTCCTCGGGCGCGCCGTAGTCGGTCCGGCGTTTCTCGACGATGCCGGCAGCATGCTTGAGCAGCATGGCGCCGTTCATGGCGCACCCGCCCGGCTCTCGATCGCCCACAGCAGCAGCGCGATGGCGTCGGCCTCGTTGTCGTCGGCGGGCGCGAAGCCGCGCGCCCTGACGGCCGCGATCACCGCATCCTTGGACGCGTTGCCCTTGCCGGTGACGTGGCGCTTGATGGTGCCGACCGGCACGCCCTGGTACGGAATGGAATGGTGCTCGCACCAGGCGGTCAGGATCGCGAGCCAGCCGCCGTAGATCTGCGAGGCGCTGGTGCCGGCGTGGCGGCGGACCTCCTCGAGGTAGACCGCATCGATGCCGCCGGCGATATTCTTGACCTCGGTCAGCCAGCTCTTGAAGCGCAGGAATCGCATCCCGCCTCCGGAGAAGCGGTCGGGCCGGAACGACATGGTGCCGCTGGTGATGGCGCCGTATTCATCACGGAGCGCCCAGCCGGTCGCGGTGCCGAGATCGAGGGCGAGCACGGCGCCGGGACCGGACACGCCGGCGTCGTTGGCGGCCGGCACCGGCGGTTCGGCCGCAGGGCAGGCGACGCCGGCATTGCCGCCGTGCCGGACCGCCGGCAGCACGGGCGCGGTTCCCAAGCGGCGAATTCTTGGGCAGAGTTACATGAGCCATGGATGATCTCCTTCGATCGGGGTTGTCGTGGTCAGGGTGGCGGCGGGGAACTTCCAGGAACGCCGCCGCCACCCGCTCTTCAGGTTCAGGTCATCGTTTGCCGCTGTCCTTTCGTTGCGATGGTGGAGGGTCGGTTGCGGCGAGCGATCGACGATGGCGCCAGGCCGACAAGCCGACCGGCATCGCGACGCCGGCCTGGCCGCCTTGCCGTCATCGAGAATGCTGGGGGATGGGACGCGGTGCCGGGGCCCGGCCGCAAACCGAGCCAATATGGGTGTGTGTTCCGGGAACACACCCATATATGTATATATAGAAGTCCCCGACACCCGACACCGTTGATTTCATTGACTTTTTCCCCGACACGCAAATCCGACACCGTCACGCTAAGTGATTGATATATCTGAATAAGTCCCCGACATGTCGGATCCGACACGCCGACACCCGACACGCAATCGCCCCGACACGCGATCCCGACACCGGGCGGCCAAGCCATTGTTTTCACTGCATTTTCGCCCGACACGCGATTCCGACACGGGAGCGTCAAGCGATTGATATGATTGGATTTTCGCCCGACAGACACGGGCACGCGGCCATCGATACCGCTGGGCTCGGTGTCGGGGACGCCCGACAGGGACCCTGTAATCGGTTGAATTAGCGGCGTTTTGTCCCGACAGACACGGCCCGGCACGCGAACGGTCGGACCGGGTCCCGCCGGGGCCGGAATGGCCGGGGTTTCGTGGGCGATCATGCTCCTTCACTCCTCGCTTTCGTCGGCGCCGTGGACGAACTCGCCGACGCCGCGGGCGAAGGGTCCGGTCGGCACATCGAGCCACTTGTCTTCCTTCGAACCCGAGGCCATGCCCTTGACCAGCACCGGCGGCCTGGCCGAAAGCAGGTCCTGCACCATGTCCTGGAGGGGATCGCGGCCGAGGCCATGAAAGACGGACGCCAGGCGATGGCGCTGGCGATAGACGCCGGCGCCGCCGTAGTGGGTGAAGGGATGACCGTTCTCGGCCGCCCGGGCGATCGAGGCGACCAGCGATTCGGTGAGCTCCGCCGCCGCCATGCGCCGCTCGCGCAGGCGCCCGGTGACGTCCACCGGAAGGCCGGTGGGCGCGCGCAGATAGGTGCGGATGGTGCGGTCGGCGGGCCCGTTGGCCTTGACCACGGCGCCCTGGAACACGGCGTTGCGGGCCGGCTTCTCGTCGAGGGTCTTGAAGACGTAACGCTGATGATCCCGGGGCGCCGGCCACAGCGCGTAGACCAGGCGCACACCGTCGACGATGGCGCTGGTGCCGCGCACGGCGTCGCGGGCCTGCTCGACCGTCGTGATGGGCCGGTTGCCCTGGGGCTTTCGCATGTGGTGGGCGACGATGACGGCGGCGCCGGTCTCGGTGGCGAGCGAGGCCAGGAGCCCGGTGGCGAAGCTGCCGGCGGCGGGATCGGCGTTCACGTCGGCATGGATGAAGGAGGACAGCGGATCGAGCACCACCAGCTTGAGATCGGCGATCCGGACGATCTGGTCGCGGACCTTGGTGAAGTGCTCCGTCGCCACCGGTCCCTCCGGCCCTGAAGTCACCAGCGGGATCGGACCGCCGGCGTTGGGGAGCGGCACCACGATCAGCCGCTCGGGCCGGGCGAGCCTGAGCCGCTCGGGATCGAGGCGCTCGAGGCGGCGGTGCACCTCGCCCTCGTCGTCCTCGGCGGTGAGCAGCACGGCGGCGCCGAAGGCGCGGACCGCGCCGCCGAAGGCCGTGGGCTCGGGGCTGACCGAGACCGCGCGGGGCCTGCCGGTAGCGACCGAGAGGGCGAGGTCGAGGGTCATCATGCCCTTGCCGGTATCGCCCATGGCGGCGAGGATCGAGACGACGCCCAAGGGGACCGAGCCGTCGATGAGGAAGCGCTGCTCGGGCGCCGCGCCGGCGTAGCGGCCGGCATGCCAGTCGGCGAGGTCGAGCGAGCGCTTCGCGGGCCGTATGGCCTGGCGCCCGGCGCCCGCGATGAACGCTGGGACATCCATGCCCTCGGCCACCGCGTCGGCGGCGTCCCACTTCTCGGGCTTGTCGGCGGGAGGATTGAGGACGGAGACCGCTGCCGCGCCGGCTCGCGAGCAGGGCCTGCGCGGCGGCGAGCGCGTAGTGCCAGCCGGGCTCGTCGTGATCGGGCCAGACCACCACCCGCCTGGCCTTGAGCGGCGACCAGTCGGTTTTCTCGACCGGGGCCGAGGCGCCGTTCATGGCGGTGGTGGCGCAGAGGCCCTGTCCCGATCAGCGCCGCGGCGGCCTTCTCGCCCTCGACCAGGATCACGTCGGCGGCCGCCTTGATGCCGGGCCGGTTGTAGAGCGGACGCGGATCGGGCGCCTTCTTCTTGCGCGCGAGCACGTCCCAGGGCCGGAACTGCTTGCCGCCGGGCGGATCGTAGCGGTAGACGCAGGCGATCAGCCGGCCCGCCTCGTCGAGATAGTCCCACTTGGCGGTGACTGGACCGAGCTCGTCGACGGACGGCGTCTTGCGACGGGGTCCGCCCGCGCGCTCGTCGTGCAGGGTCCGGGGGCGGCCGTCGAGCCAGGCCAGGATGTCGGCGACGATGGCGGGGAACTCGGTCTTCGTGTCGCGGCCGTTCGCCGCCGCCCAGAGCCCGATGATGTCGCCGCCCTCGCCGGTGGCGAAGTCGTGCCACAGGCCGGCCTTGCGGCCCTCGATCTCGACCACGAGGCTGTCGCCGGGGTTGCCGTGGATGTCGCCGACGAAGAACTTGCCCCTCTGGAACACGCCGCCCGGAAAGAGGTAGGAGAGGACGCCGCGGATATGGACCAGCATGCGCGCCTTGATCTCATCGGTGCTCTGGACGGCGTGAGCGGGCCAGGCGTCGTCGAGCGCTGGGGTTCGGCGTCGTTGAAGTCGCGCCAGCGGTTGATATCGACGATGTTGCCGGTGACCGGCGCGTCCGGCGTGTCGGTTTTCTTCGTGTGCCGGTTTCGGTGTCGTCGCTCATCGATTCGCCTCGATCCAATCCCGAACGTCCCGCGCCGCCCGCAGGTATTCGGCGCTCGGCCTCTTGTCGGTCTCCTGGCCGGGCCGGTAGGCCGCCCAGATCAGTTCTCGGGGCAGCCGGAACCAGTGCTCGCGGCATCCCCACATGCGCGGCGGGACGGCTTTCGCGCAGCCCGGCCAATGGCAGGTGTGCGCGCTCATGGCCCGGTCCTCCAGCAGCGGTCCGACCAGGGGCAGAAGCGGCATTCATGGAAATCGGGGGACTGCGCGATGCGCGGCAGCAGCTCGCCGGCCTCGGTCGCCTTGATAATCCGCACGCCCTTGTCGCTCATACGTTGTGCCAGCGCGCCGTCGAACGGCACCGGCTCGTGATGGAGCTCGGCGGTGTCCTTGTTGATCGCGGTGAACAGCGCCGGGTTGGCCGAGATGCCCGGCACCGACGCTTCCATGTACGCCTGATAGACGGCGATCTGGGCGGCGTAGACGGGCTTGGAGACGGCGACGCCCCGCTTCGCGGTGTCCTTCCACGATTTGGCGTTGAGCGATTTGCACTCCCACAGCGCGGGCGCGGCCGGGAGCAGGCCCTCGGGCGCGGCGGCGATGATGCCGTCGACATGGCCGCGGATGCGCCCGCCGGCGACCGAGAAGCCGAACTGGCCGCCGTCCGGCCGGTTGCCGCGGGTGGTGTAGAGGTCGAACCCGGCGGCGCGGAGCCAGCCGGCGGCGAGGTCCTCGAACAGGTGGCCGGCGGCGAAGATGCGCAGCGTCTTGCCGTCGAACTCGGCGCCGTCGTCCTTCGGCGCCTGGGCATACTCGAACTGCAGCGCACGCTCGCAGGGCACGCCGAGGCGCGAGCCGCCGAGATAGGCGCGCGGCGTCCGCGCGGCGTTCGCCGCTTCCAGGCCCGTGTCGATCAGCGCGTTGACGCCCTCGGCGAAGCCGGCCGAATGGTTGTAGTCCAGCATCAGGACCGATCCTCCCGGCAATACCCCCGGGCGGCCGTTTCCGGCGGCAGATTCAGGCCCCGCAGCGCATAGAGCAGCGAGATGAACTCGGGTTCCGTGAGCCGGCGCTCGGTCCCGCCCAGATGGCCCCGGGCGAGACCGTTGAGCGCCCGCACCCGCCACCACGAGAAGTCGGCCGCGCGAACCACGTAGTAGGCGGGAAGGCCCGCCCGTTCGGCGAGGCGCATGAAGGCGCGCGCCGGCTTGCCGTCGAGGTCCCAGGGCCGGGCATGTTCGAGCTTGCACTCGATCAGCGCCACCGGCTCACCGGCATGGAACTCCAGGAAGTCGATGTCGATCGCCGGACAGTTCCAGCCCCAGCGGCGATGGCGGAGCGAGAGCTCCCGGTCGCGCCAGCCCGAGCGTTCCTGCCTAACCCGCATGGCGCACCTCCCGCAGGGTCTCCAGGAGACGGCCGCGGGCCTGTTTCACGGCCGCCCCATCGCTGTCGGAGCCGATGAACAGGCGGTTCAGGCCGAGGGCCGCGACGCCGGTGGTGCCGCCGCCGAGGAACGGATCGAACACCGTCTCGCCGGCACGGCTGAAGCGGCGCACCAGATCGGCCATGCCGCTCTCGGACTGCCCCCAGTGATGGAAACGCTTGTCGTTGGCATCGCTGCGCGCCACGTCGCCGACCCACTCGCCCGGGTATCCGGCGTCGTCCGGATCGTTGACGAACCACAGAACCGGCTTCCAGAAGGTGTTGACCTTGCGCTCCCAGAGCTGGACCGACTGGCCGCCCGGGGTGAGATAGGCCACCGTCCAGTGGTAGCGAAGGTGCGGCGTCATGGCGGCGATGATCTCGGGCAGATAGGATTGCCCGGCCATGACCAGGCAGCAACCGCCGGGGCGGAGAACCCGGGCGGCGGTCCGCGCCAGATCGCCGTAGACCGGCAAGAATGCGCGCGGGTAGGGTGGATCGGTGACGATGCAATCGACGCTGCCGGGCTCGATGTGCGCGTGTACATCGGCGGCGGCGGCGGCGAACAGCCGCAAGCGGCCGTCGTGCGCGGGCATGTCCGTGGGCGGCATCTCGCGCTGTTCGCGGCGGCGGGCGGCGGCGGCGCGGCGCAGGGTCTTGTGTTTGCCCGAGCGGATGGCGTCGACCAGGGCATCCTGCTCTTCGGACGAACGGTCGACGATGGCGGCGGCGTCGCTGACCGCGACCAGCCCCTGGTCGACGGCGTCCTGGAGCAAAGCGCTCCCTTTGTCTCCTACCCGGCGGGCATTGTTGACGGAACGTTTGGAGGTATTCACGAGGTCAGAGGCCTCAGAAACGCAAATTTGCGTTTCTGAGATCGCGCGGTGCTTTCCGATTTCCCCTTGCCGGATATTCACCAGTCTCGCGGCCACCATGGCCCGCTGGCTCTCGCTCAGATGGCGGCGGTGGAGGTTCAGGCTGACGATGAAGGCCGTCGGATCGTCGCCGTCATAGACCCGGTAGGCCGGCGGCAGGGCGGTGAGCCGGCAGGCACGGTCGCGGTTGCGCCCGTCGAGAATGCGGCCTTGCGCATCGAGCCAGATGGCCTCCCGGAGGCCATGGCTGCGGATATCATCCACGAGGCGGTCGAAGTCGGCGCCGGCCATCATCGGAAAGGCCTCGGCGACGGGATGGTGGGGATGCAGGGTTTGGTTCGGGCCCGGCATCAGAACGGGATTTCCGGATCATCGGCCGCGGCGGTCTCGTGCATGGCGTCCTGGAAGCCGCCGACGGCGACCTCGATGAGCGCCAGCACCTGTTCCTCGGTGAGATCGGCGAGCCGGGTCGTCCAGCCGATCTCCTCCATGAGCTCGGCGACCGGCTTCATGGCGGCGCGGATGGCCGCGCGCTCCTGTTCGCTGAGATCAATCACGGCCGTGGTCCGCTTCGCGCGTTGGGTCCAGAAGTCCTGGCAGGCCATCGAGCAGAAATTCACCGGCGGACGCGGGGGCCTCAATCCCGATACATCGAACCAGCCGAAGCCGCGGGGCGGGCGCCGGCAGACGGCGCAGGTCGGCGCGCTGGAATAGAGCCGGCGGCGGCGGTCGATGAGGTCGTTGCCCGGATCCGGCATCGCTCATGCCGCCCTCCGCGTCGCGTCCGCCGCGCCCTGCACCAGCCGGTGGATGGCTCCCTTGTTGAACTGAAAGGTCAACATCGCCGAGGCCTGGTAGCGGCTGAGGCCGAAATCCCGGCGGTGCGGTTCCGGGAGGTATTTGAGCTGCTTCTCGGTCGCCGGCTGATTGAGCCAGGTCCTCGACTTGTGGGCGGATTCGTCGGTCTCGTTCTCATTCAGCCAGTCGTCGGCCGCGGCGAGGCAGACGGTGCGCTCGCCGACACAGAGGAGCCGGGTCTGTTGCTGCTTGGCGCCGCCGAGCGCATGCCAGTTGCCGTTCAGGAAGAAGATGCCGCCCCAGGCATGAAAACCGTTGGCGACGAGCGCCGCGTCATCGCCGAACAGATCGCACCAGCGGAAGCTCGAGCGCTTCAGGAGATCGATCTCCGACATGACGAAGTCGCCAAGCGGGATGGTCTCGCCGGTGGCGTCGCCCTCCAGCGGCCACTGATAGCCGCAGAGCGGGCATTCCTGGACCGCCAGCGGCACGATGGCGCCGCACTCGGGGCATGTCTTCGTCGGCGCCTCGCCGCCGCCGCGCTTGCCGTCGAGATCGACGTCCTGCTCGAGGCAGCCGTGGATGAGGCTCGAGGTGCCGAAGTCGAGGACGATGCAGTCGGTCTTGACGACGACGGGGAACTCGGCCGGATCGACGACCCGCAAGCCGCGTCCGACCATCTGAATCAGGGTGCACTTGTAGGAAGAGGGCCGGAGCAGCACGACGCAGCTCGTCGGCGGATGGTCCCAGCCCTCGGTCAGCACCCCGACATTGACTATCACCCGGGTCTCGCCGCGCCGATAGGCGGCGAGCGCGGTACGTCGCTCCGCCACGCCCATCTCGTGCCAGACCATGCCCGCCGCGACGCCGGCGCCGGCGAAGGCGTCGCATACGTTGCGGGCGTGATCGACGGTCGAGCAGAAGACGACGGTCTGGCGGTCGCCCGCTTTCTCTTTCCAATGGCGGATGACGGCCTCGGTGATCGGCCGCCGGTTCATGATCGCGTCGACCGCCTTCATGTCGAAGTCGTCGACGGTCTTGCGAACTTCCCGGAGCGCTGCTTGCGTGCCGACGTCGATGACGAAGGTGCGCGGGCGCACCAGGTGGCCCGAGCCGATCAGTTCGCCCAGCAGGATCTGATCGGCGACGTTGGAGAACACCGGCCGGAGGCCCTTGCTTGTCACCCCGGTTGGGTGTGGCGGTGACGCCGTAGATGCGGACGTCCGGGTTGCACTCGCGGGCCCGGTCGATGATCCGCCGGTAGCTGTCGGCGGCGGCGTGATGGGCCTCGTCGACGACCACGAGATCGAGCGCCGGCATGGCCTCGAGGTTGGCCGCGCGGGCAAGCGTCGGGACCATGGCGAAGGTCGTGCGCCCGCGCCACGACTTGGTGCGGGCATCGACGATCGAGGTCGAGAGCGCCGGGTTGACCTTGGCGAATTTGAGGGCGTTCTGGGCGGTCAGCTCGTCGCGGTGGGCGAGCACGCAGGCCTTGGCGTCGCTGCCGGCCAGCATCTGGCCGACGACGCCGGAGAGCATCAGGGTCTTCCCACTGCCTGTCGGAGCGACGCCGAGGGTATTGCCGTGCTCGTCGAGCGCGCGCACGCTGCGCTCGACGAAGGTCTTCTGGCGGGGACGAAGCAGCAAGGGCCCGGACCGCCTATTGCGCCCAGGCCGGCCGGTTCGGATTGGCCGGCTGCGCCGCCGGCGCCTGGGCGGGCTGCTGCGGGGCGCCCGGTGCGGCGGCCGGCGCCTGTGCCGGGCCCTGCGGCGCTGGCGCGGCCGCGGGCGCATGGGGCTGGGCCTCTGCCGCGTAGGCGGCGTGAGGGGCACCCGGGCGCCACTGTCCGCCCGCCTCTGGAAGGCCTGCCAGTCCTTGTGGTTCGGCGCGACGGCGAAGCGGATTTCGTTACGCGGCTCGCCGTTCCGGTCCTTGCCGACATCGATCTTCGCCAGGAACTCGATGCCGTCGAGCACGGCGAGACCGTCGATGCGCCGGACCGCCTGCGCCTGCGGCGAGGTGTCCTTCTCCGACAGGCCGCGGGCCGAGTTGAGGATGCCGCGCACGAACGACCGGCCCATGTTGGCCCACTCGGGGCCCTTGGGGCTCGAGAGGCCGATCAGGCTCCACACCCGGCGCCTTGCGTGGGGGCCCTCGAGGAGCACGAACTCGGCGTTGAGATAGATCGAGCCGGTGGTCTCGTTGCGGGTGGCGTAGCCCCCGGTCCAGCCCTGGCCCGGATCGTCGTAGCCGCCCGGCTTGATGGTCATGCGCACGGGCGCGACGGTGCCCTTGGGGATGATGTCGTAGGAGGTCTGCTCCTCGGCATCGTTGAAGTCGTTCCAGGCTCCGGTCATGGTTGGGGTGCTCCTTCCTCTTGCGTTTCGCTCTGCGGGGTGGACGGGGTGCCGGCGGGCGCGGGGGCGGGGCGGCCAAACTCCAGCCTCTCGCTCGCCGGTCTGACGGGGCCGCCGATCTTGGTCATCAGCCGGCCGAGATGGGGTTCCTCGATTTGATCGAGGCGCCCGCTCCGGTCCTTGGCGGGATAGCCGAACGGGTTCAGGGTGCGGCAGACGAAGGCCCGGTAGGGATCGCCGTCGGCCTGGCCGATCTCGGCCATGACGATGACCTCGTCGACGATGCCGGGGAGCTCGTTGCCGGTCTTGGAGCCCTCGATCTGGGGGGAGAAGACCCGGCGATTGAAGTCGTCGAGCTTCTCGTCGAGGATGCCGACGAACCAGACGTTCTTGCCGCGCGTGTGCTGCAGGTGGGTGAGCCAGGCGATCATCTCCTGGCCGTGCAGACCGTAGGCGCCGCGCATGTCGGGCTTGCCGTTGCGATCCGAGAACGCCTGCGGCTGGCCCTTGCACCACTGGAAGCAGAGCCGCCCGGCGACCGTGATCGAATCGATGAACACGGTCTCGTACCTGTCGAGCGCGGCCGGATCGCCGAAGCGCTGGGCCACCGCCTCGTAGTGAGCCCGGCTATAGACCTGGTCGTCGCGGAGCGCCGGGTTGGGCCCGCCGATGAAGACCGCGAAGTCGCGGCATTCGGACCAGGTGCGCGGCCGGATGGTGTCGCCGGACCACCCCTCGATGGCGAGGTCGCCGGCCTCGAGATCGAAGAACAGCGTGGCGCGAGGCTCCAGGGTCCAGAGCAGCGAGGTTTTCCCAATTCCGGATTTCCCGAAGATGGCGCCCTTGATGCCGCGGCGCTCGGCGAGACGCTCGTCGGCCGAGATGATCGGGAGGCCGCTCATGACGCGCCCTCCGTCTTGGCGAGGCTCAGCTTGAAGGCGGGCTTGCCGGTGCGCACCGTGCGCGCGCCTTCGAAGGCGGCGCGGATCGCGCGCGGCCAGGCGGCGTATTTGCGTTCGGACACCTTGAAAGCGGTATCGACGTACTCGGCCGGATCGTCGCCCTCGGCGCGGATGCGCTCGACCACGCCGGCGAGCTCGCCTGATCCCACTCGACGCGCTTCGGCAGATCGGCAACGACGATCACGCCGTCCTCGACCAGACGGACGGTGCCGGTGTCCTTGCCGGCGTCCCGCCGCGCGGTCTGCGCCCGTTCGCCGAAGCGGAGCGCGATGGCGCCGTCGAGCCATTCCTTGAGCTTCTTGGCGGCCGTGAGCGCCGCCTCGGCGTCCTCCTGCAGCAGCGCCAGCTGCTCGGCCGGCAGGGCGGCGATCTCGCCGACCGGCATGGCGCGGATGTCCTCGAGCTGAATACGGTTCGACATCAGGCGGTCCTCCGTCGGGTCGAATGGGAAAAGGCGTCCCCGCGGCGCTTCGCGGGAGTGCGGGTGCGGATCGCGAGGTAGCTGTAATCGGCGTCGCCATGACGCTTCTGGAAGAGGTGGACGAGACCGTCGGCGGAGGCGCGCATGGCGCGGTCCGCGAGACGGTTGAGCTCGTCGCGCGCCGGGTCGTGCGGTGCGTGGGGCCGTTGCTGCCGGTCGACGCAGAGATGGCCGCGGTGGAGGGTGATCCGGCTCCCCGGATGGGCGGCCCTCAGCCACCCCTCGAAGCCGGCCACGTCGATGATGAGGGGGATCGACGCCGGGAGGGGCACGGGGGCTTCCGGGCCGGCGCTGCAAGCCATCAGGGTCATGCGCCGCGCTCCCGGCCGATGGCGGTGGGCTGGGCCGTCTCGGGCTCGGCGAGGCGCAGCTGCCCGGCCTCGTAGGCCTCGATGTCCTCGAGCCGGTAGACGACGCGGCCGCCGATCTTGAGGTAGCGCGGGCCGTCGCCGATCCAGCGCCAGCGCTCGAGCGTGCGCGGCGAGATGTTCCAGCGCGCCGCCAGCTGGGTTTGGTTCAGATGTTGTGTGGCCATCGCTTCTCTCCGCTGCTCTCGTTCAAGCTGCGGAAAAGGATGACCGCCGATCAGCGGCCTGTCGGCAGGCTCATCGACGGGTGGGTAAGGGCTCTGTGACGGGTCAGCGACGGGTCGCTGACGGGTGGGATTACGCAGTCCTACTCGGTTCTTAGACGGTAGAGCCCGCGCCTGTTGGACTCGATCAGAGTGCCCCAGCAAGGATGATCCCTGAACAGGTTGATCATCTTCGCGTTGGTCGAACCCGCCTCGTACAGGACCGCTTTACCGGGCTGCCAGGGCCGATCGCTATTGACGGCCTCGTGAAGGAAGCGGATGACTTCACGCTGAACGAAGCCGGTGAAGAGATACGTCTCGCCGTTCAAGGTCACTTCCGAGTAATCGGCCGTGTGCGTGAACGGCGGCTCGGCTCCGCCGCGGTCCGCAGCGCCGGTGGCCACGACCGTTGCCCCATCGCAGGCCCCATGATCGGACCGCCCGCTGCGGTTCAGGCATTGCCCGATCTTGGCACCGAGGCCCCGGTCATCGAGGCTCAGCGGTTTACGCACGAAGTCGTCCCCGCCCTCCTGCAGGGCCTGCACCACATCGTCGTGATCCTTGGCCTGGCCGCTCACCACCAGCACCGGCAGGAGATGGATGTCGTGCGCGGCGCCCGCGACACGGCCCGGATAGCGCCGGCGGATGTCCAGCAACAACGACTTGCCGACCTCCACGCGCGGCTGAAGCGACTTCTCGTGCGCCGGAATCTGCAGGTCCAGCAGCACATAGCAGAGGCCGCCTTCGTTCAGGATCTCGATCGCATCGGCCCTGGTCGTCGCGTGGCGAGGATCGTGACCGAGGGAATCCACCAGATCGCACAGCGCGGCGGCCATCTCCGGCTCGTCCTCGACGATCAGAGCTGCGTGGTCGCACGCCATCGGTTTAGGCCTCCGCTCCCAACTGCTCGACCGGAAGCACCATGGTCACGGTGGTTCCCTCTCCCTCGGCGCTCTCGATGGCCAGCGTGCCGTGATGGTCGAGTTCGACGATCTTCTTGGCGAGCGGCAGACCGAAGCCCATGCCGTCGCGTCTGCCCGTGCTATAGAGCTGGGTGCATTCCTCGACCGCGTCTTCATCCATCCCGCGGCCGTTGTCGGCGACGCTAAGCGCGACATGGCCGCCCGCGAGCTGCTCGGCGGTCACCTCGATGCGCCCCGGCCGGCCGTCGTCGCGGCACGCCTCGACCGCGTTCACCAGAAGATTGATGAGTGCTTGCAGGAGCCGGGAGCGGTTGGCCTCGACGCGGATCGCGGGATCGACGGCCACATGAATCGCCGGCGCCGCGATCGACGGCTCGAGGTCGTCGAGCGCCAGCTCCTCGGCCTCGCGCGCCAGCGGCAGCAGCACCTCGCTCGTAAAGGGGCCCCGCACTTCGGTTGTGAACGCGCGCAGATTGTCGAGGAACTCCGTCATCAGGCGCACGCGCCGCTGGGCGCGCACGACCCGGCCCCGGCTCTCGGAGCCCGCCCCCGGTGTGTCGGCGAGCTCGCGCTCCAGATTGATCAACTCGGCATCGAGCGGGGAAATGATCCGGATCATCTCGTGATAGGCCATGCGCACGAAGGTCGCGTCCATTTGATCGGCGAGCCTGAGCGCCGCCCTGCGCGCCCGCGGCCCGTACCGCGCCTCAAGCCCGTTCAGAAGCGCGAGCGTCCGGTCGCCGTGATCATCGCTGTGGATATCCGCCCGGGTGACCTCGGTGCGCCGCTGGAAAGTCCGCCGCGCGGCGTCGCGTACCCACACATTGTCGTCGTCGATGATGCGGGCGATGGCGGCATGAAAGCGCTCGTGGCGCAGATAGAGGAGTGCGTGGGCAACCGCCTTGCGGACCTCCCACTTGGGGTGGGACGCAAGGCCGTAGAGCCGCACGCCGATGGCCTCGGTCAGCTCGGCGTCGAGGCGCCTTCGGCGCAGCCGGTCGCCTGCGGTCTCGACCGCGTCGCGCACCGTGCTCCAGTCGTCGGATTCGAGATCGTCGAGCAGCGTCCGTGCCGCGTCCGCCATCATGGCTCCTCAATGGCCGTACTTGCGCATTCTCAGCTTGAAGGCCTCGGCGCCGCCTTCCAGCAGATGCTCGATCTCGCCCTTGACCTCGTCTACCGGGCCCACGCGGGTCACGCTGCCGCGCCTTCCGTCCGAAGCGAACACGAACACCCGCTCGGCCTCGCCGAGCACCGGGATGTTGGGGTTGTGGGTGACGAAGATCAGCTGCCTCCCGCCCTTGGCCTCGCGCAGGCTTTTGACGATGGTGTCGTAGACGAAGGCGTTGTCGAGGTTGTCCTCGGGCTGATCGATCAGCAGCGGGCGCTCGCTCTCCAACAGCAGGATCGGCAGGATCACCGTGCAGCGCTGGCCGGTCGAGAGCCCGGCCGCGTTCTTGTAGGCCTCGCCGTCCTTGAGCTCGATCAGCGGCTCGTCGGCGAGCTCCACGGTCTCGAGCCTGAAGGCGTGGTCGCCGTCCCGGAGATGATCGATGATGCGCTCGCCCTGGTCCTCGCCGATGCCGGTGCGCTCCGCCAGGCGCTCGGTGTTGCCCCGGCGGACGATCGGCGACAATTCCTCCGGCGCCAGGTTGGCGACGATCTGCGCCACGATCTGGCCGTACCTGGTGCCCGAGCCCTTGAGCGCTTCCCGCAAATACTGCTCGTAAGCCGAACGATCACCGGCCTGGGCGATCGAGACCCGGATGGTGGGGGCCAGCGCCAAGCTCAGCCGCTCGGCGATCTCCTTGCGCAACCCGAAACGCCGGTCGCGCAGTTCCGAAAGCCGTGCCGTCATCTTGCGGTGCTCGGCCTCGCACTTCTGGCGCCTGCGCTTCAAGCCGTCGAGTTGGCCTTGCGCCTTGGACAACTCCAGATGCCGCTGCTGCAGCTTCGCCCGCTCGGCCGCCTGTGCCTGCTCCTCGGCCGAGCGTGCGACCAGCTCGCGATAGTGCTGCTCCTGGCGCGCGTGTTCGCCGGCCAGCCCCTCGGCCAGGGTGTCAAGGGCCGCGGCCGCGGCGGCGCGCTGTCTCCCGATCGCCGGCACGGTCTCGCGGATCGCGCTCGTATACTCCGCAACCACATCGGCAGCCTGGGCGAAGACCACGCCGTTGGGGCCGGTCTCGAACCCGTCGCCGAGCGCGGTGGCGCAGTCCTCGGCCACGGCGCCGGCAAGCCGCTCGAACTCGTCCGCCGCCCGGTCGACCGCCTGGCGCAGATCGCTGAGCGCTTCCGTCTCCCGCGCCCGCAGCGCTTTGTGTGCGTGCGCGGTGTTGATCAGCTCGGCTTCGGGGCCCTCGACGGCCTGCATCTCCTGCAGCCGCTTGGCGACGATGTCGATCTCCGGCACCACGTCCTCGATCTCTCCGATGTTGCGGTCGAGGGCTCGCAGATCGTGTGCGCTTTGCTCGATGGCCCGGGTCAGCTTGGCGATCTCCGCGCCGGTCTCGCGGATCGCTTCTTCCTCAAACTTGTCGATCAGCGACAGCTGGAATCTTGGCGTAGTGGCGATCTCCTCGATCTCGTTCTGGCTGTAGATGTCGGCCTTGAACACCAGGTCGCGATCGAGCGACACCGCGACCGGCGCGCCGTCGGCGTCGAGCACCTGGCTCGCATCGTCCCACGGCCGCTCGGCGCGATAGCGGGTGCCGTGCTTGGTCTCGACGTCGAGGCCGATGGTGCCGCTGCCGAGATTGCCCCGGATCAGCCCCTCGATTGCCTTGCCGCGGGTCTTGCCCTCGGGCGTCTCCGGTATCGGGCCCAGGATATAGCGGATGAACTCCAGCACCGTCGTCTTGCCGGTGCCGCGGCCGCCGATGATGCAGTTGAGCCCGTCCGCGAAGTCGAGTTGGGCGCCGTCGAGAAAGCCGCCCGAGACCGCCATCGAGCGGATCTTGTGGTGTGCCCGGCAGGCGGTTTTCGTGCCCTCGGGCGTTTCTATTGTATTGATTGCCGTGTTCGGCATTGTGCCGTCCTCCCTGGCCGCGAGCGCCGCATGGTGGTCTCAGGCGTGCCGTCAGGCCCCGAGTCGACGATCGAAGCGGGGCACTATAGGGTGAATGGAGCATGAGAACAATACGAGAACATCGGAAGGATGAATTTAACCGAATCCGATAGCAAATGGCCGCTGAGACAGCTCGTGGCCGGCTGCGGGGCGGTGCGGTTATGCGATCTTGGTCCCGGCGGAACCCTCACGGTGGTCTGCGAGCCGTGCGGCCGGCGCGGCCGCTATCGGGTCGAGAGCTTGATGCGGACCTACGGGCCGCGCGGTGGTCTACCCGACATTCGTCACGTCCTCGCGGAGCAGGGAGAGTGTCTCCGTTCGACCAGCCCGCCGCGGCCCTGCGCGGCGGTGTTTGAGGGCGTGCGCTCGTGACAGGGGCCGGTGCGTCGACGACGTGATCGTCTTCGCCGCCGGCGGGCGGCTAGTGAAGTCCGACCACGAACACTGAATCCGGCGTCTGAGCGTCGGTATCGCGTCATTCGCCGGCCGCTTCGAGATCGAAAGGGTGCGCCCCGTGGTACCGTCACCGGCCGAAGGCCGCTAGCGAGGCCCGCGGCCGGCGAAGGGTATAGCTTGACCGCAAGCAGACGAGCATGAATAACGATATAATTGACGCCAAAAACGCAAGTAGCCCGGCGTTGTATCGAACGGGCGCGCGTAGGAGGACAGTTTCCGTGAGACTTTTCCCACGGCTGGCGGGCATCGGCGCGTTCCTCGCCGCCGCCGCGCTGCTGCTCGGCTTTTCGGCGCCGGCGCACGCCCAGACCCTCGTGAGCAACACGGGGCAAACCACTCACGGCCATACAGCATGTGTCTTGGGTTCTGAACCAGTAATAGAACTAGACTGCGCTCAGGGGTTCTTTACGGGCCAGAATACGCGGGGCTACGACCTATCAAGTATCCAGTTGGACACGCAGGGGGCTCCGGGTAGTGGAACCCTGACGGTCACGGTGAGAGCCGCCACCGGATCGGGTCGCCCGAGCAACGCGGTCTTATACACCTTGACCAACCCGTCCAACGTGGGGACGGGACTCCAGACATTCACCGCCCCTGGCGGAGCCCGTCTGAATCGAGACACCCAATACTTCGTGCACATGACGTTTGACGGTAGCGGAACCAGACCTCGTTGGAACCTGACGGCTAACGACAACGAAGATTCCGGCAAGGCCATAGGGTGGAGCATCGGCGATCACCGCTACACGCGCCGGTCTGACGGAACCGGGGGCTGGGAGGGTGATGGCGGTGTGTACTCGACTTCGATACAAATCAGGGTCCAGGGGAACACCTTGGCCCCGGCGGCCCCGAACCTCTCGGCCGCGCCGGGTGAAACCCAGGTGGCGCTGACCTGGGACGATCCGGCCAACAACACGATCACCAAGTACCAGTATCGCTGGAAAACAGGCGACGGCGCCTACGGCAACTGGACCGACATCGACGGCAGTGATGCGAGCACCGACAGCTACACCGTGACCGGCCTCACCAGCGGCACCGCGTACACGTTTGCGGTGCGTGCGAAGAATGTTGGCGGCAACGGCGCAGCAGCCACCGTGACCACCGCGACGCTTCCGGCCGCCCCGAACCTCTCGGCCGCGTCGGATGAAACCGACGAGGTGACGCTGACCTGGGGCGATCCGGGCAACAACACGATCACCAGATACCAGGTCCGCTCGAAGGTGACGGACTGCGACGACTGCACCTACACTGCGTGGGCGAACATCGCCGTCACCGACCCCGATGCGCCCCCCACCGGATACACCGTGACCGGCCTCACCAGCAGCACCGCGTACAGGTTTGCGGTGCGTGCGAAGAATGTTGGCGGCAACGGCGCAGCAGCCACCGTGACCGCCGCGACGCTTCCGGCCGCCCCGACGAACCTCTTGCCCGTGCCGGGTGACGGCGCGGTCACGCTGTCCTGGTCCAATCCGGGCGGTGACACGATCGCCAGATACCAGGTCCGCTCGAAGGTGACGGACAGCGACGACAGCACCTACACTGCGTGGACGGACATCGACGGCAGCGGTGCGGACACCACCGAACACACCGTGACCGGCCTGACCAACGGCACCGAGTACACGTTCAAGCTGCGCGCGCGGAACGCTTCCGGTCCCGGCCAGGAATCCACCGCGACCGCGACGCCGCGCGCGCCACCGGCCGCCCCGGAGGGCCTCTCGGCTACGGCGGGTGACGGCCAAGTCACGCTGTCCTGGACCAATCCGGGCGACAACACCATCAGGAAGTACCAGTACAGCACCGACGGCGGCGGTACCTTCAACCATATGAATGGCAGCAGTTACACCACCACCACACACATCGTGACCGGCCTGAGCAACGGCACCGCGTACACGTTGGCGCTGCGCGCGGTGAACGCTTCCGGAAACGGCAATCCGGCCGACGCCGATGCTATTCCCCTGTGGCCCGCCCCGGCGAACCTCTCGGTCACGCAGGGTGAAGACCGCAAGGCCACTCTGACCTGGGACGATCCGGCCGACAGCACGATTGCCAAATACCAGGTGAGCACCGACGGCGGCGTTAACTACACTAACATCATCGGCAGCAGTGCGGCCACCACCACACACGATGTGACCGGCCTGACCAACGGAACCGCATACACGTTGGCGCTGCGCGCGGCTAACGATTTAGCTGGCGGCACGGCCGCCGCCATCACCGCCACGCCACTGTGGCCCGCGCCGGCCGATCTGGCGGCGGATCCGGGCGACCGCAAAACCATATTGCAGTGGGATACGGGCGACGCCTTGATCACCCATTATCGGATCCATTGGCAGGCCACCAGCAGCGGCGCGACGCCTGAGATCTTGGACGTCCCGGCCGGATCGGGGAACACGACGACCACCACCATTTCCACCTTGACCAACGGCACCGAATACACCTTCACGGTGCGGGCGGTGGATACGTCCGGCAGCACCGCCGTGATCACCGGCCTGCCCTCCAGCAAGATCGCCACGCCGGCGCCGGTGCCGGACCCCCCGGCGAATCTCTCGCCCACGGCGCGTAGCCAGGAGGTTGCGCTCACCTGGGACGGTTCGGCCGACAGCACGATCACCAAATACCAGGTCAGCACCAACGGCGGCACGAACTTCATCGATATCGAGGGCAGCAGCGCGGCCACCACCACCACCACCGTGACCGGCCTGACCAACGGCACCCTTTACACGTTGGCGGTGCGCGCGGTGAACGATTCCGGTCCCGGCGCGGCGCCCCGCGTGACCGCCACGCCCCTGTGGCCCGCGCCGGTCGTGACGGCGGCGGCGGACAGCGGCCGGGTCGTGCTGCAGTGGGACACGGGCGGCTCCGGGATCGCCCGTTATGCGGTCCGGACGACGCTCACCGGCACCAACACTCAGGTTTCGGATAATGCGCACGAGTCCGGATCGGGGAATAAGACGACCGTATCCGTTGGCGGGTTGACCGACGGCACCAACTACACCTTCACAGTGCGGGCGGCGTCGGGAACCTTCACCAATTTCCAGATCACCGGTGCGGCATCTACCGCGACCGCCACACCGGCGGTGGCTCTGCCCGCCGCGCCGACGGACCTCACGCCCACGGCGGGTGACGGCGAGGTTCTGCTTACCTGGGACGATCCGAACAACCTCACGATCAGCGGGTACGACTACAGCACCAACGGCGGCGTGACGACCTTCGTCCCCATTGGTGACAGCAGCGCGACCACCACCGAATACACCGTAGTCTTCCTGAGCGATGGTGGCGGTAACACCGTGATCAACGGCACCCAGTACACCTTGGCGGTGCGCGCAGAGAACGCTTCCGGTAAAGGCCCGTGGGCCACCGTGATCGCCACGCCGATCGCGGTACCGACCGCCCCGGCGAACTTCGCGGCCACGCGGGGCAGCGACGGGGGCGAGGTGGCGCTGACCTGGGACGATCCGGGCAACGTCCCGATCACCGGGTACCAATACCGGCAGAAGAGGGGCAGCCGCGCTTTCAGCGACTGGGTCGCCATCAGCAGCAGCGACATCAGCGCAAGCGAAACGGACGACACCCTCACCTACACCGTGACCGACCTGAGCAACGGCAGGGAGTACACGGTCGAGCTGCGGGCGGTGAACGCTTCCGGCGAGGGCGCGGCGTCCAGCGATAAAGCCACGCCCCGGTGGCCCGCGCCGACCTTCCTGACGGTTACGCCGGACCACACCCGGGTCCATCTGGAGTGGGAGGGCGTCCCCGGGGCGAAAGACTATATTCTCACAACCATAGGCCCCGGTTATGCACTTTCTTCGCTCATCGGCTTAAGCGAACCGAAGTCGACGCTTGACGATACCGTTGGTATCGATAATCCGTTGACTAACGGCACCGAATATACCTTCACGGTGTGGTCGACCACAGCCGGCGGCACCCAAACCAGCGTGAAGGCCAGCGTGAAAGCCACACCGGTGGCGCCGCCGCTGCCAGACGCCCCGACGATTTCCTCGGCCACGCCGGGTGACAGCCGGGTCGTGCTGAAATGGGACGATCCGGGCAATATCACGATCACCAAGTACCAGGTGCGCTGGAAGGTGAAGGACAGCGAGGACAGCACCTACACTGACCCGGTGGACATCACCCACCCCAACCCCTATGCGACGCCCCCCACGCCCCCCACCACATACACCGCGACCGGCCTGACCAACGGCACGACCTACACGTTTGAGGTGCGCGCGGGGAACGGTAGCGGTGAGGGCCCGGCGTCCACCGTGGACGCCATGCCGATTGCGATCCCGGACGCCCCGGAGAACCTCTCGGCCGCGCCGGGCGACGGCCAGGTGGCGCTGAGCTGGAGCAAGCCGAGCAACGATGCAACCATCGGCAACTATGACTATGAGGTCAGCACCGACGGCGGTACGACCTTCGCCGAGATCGAGGGCAGCAGTGCGACCACCACTGCACACACGGTCATGGACCTGACCAACGGCACTGAGTACACGCTTGCGCTGCGCGCGGTGAATTCTACCGGTAACGGCCTGGTAGCCACCGTGAACGCCAGGCCGATTGCGGTGCCGGCCGCCCCGACGATTTCCTCGGTCACGCCGGGCGACCGCCAGGTTGCGCTTGAGTGGGCCGATCCGAGCGACACCTCGATCACCAAGTACCAGGTCCGCTCGAAGGTGAAGGACAGCGACGACAGCACCTACACTGCCTGGACGGACATCGCCGTCACCGACCCCGATGCGCCCCCCACCGGATACATCGTGACCGGCCTGACCAACGGCACCGAGTACACCTTGGCGCTGCGCGCGGAGAACGCTTCTGGTGTGGGCGCGGCGTCTACCGTGACCGCCCCGACGCTCCCGGCCGCCCCGACGGGCCTCATGGGCACGGAGGGGGAGGACCGTCAGGTCACACTGTCCTGGGACGACCCGGACAACAACACGGTCAGCGGATACCAGTACAGCACCGACGGTGGCACGACCTTCATCGATATCGAGGGCAGCGGTGCGGCCACCACCACACACACCGTGACCGTCCTGAGCGACGGCACCGGTACCCGCCTGACGAACGGCACCGCGTACACGTTCAAGCTGCGCGCGGTGAATCTGTCCGGTGCCGGCGCGGCGTCACTCGAAGCGACCGCCACGCCCCTGTGGCCCGCGCCGACCGGTCTGGTGGCGGCGCCGGGCGAGGGCCAGGTCATGCTGACGTGGGACAGGGGCGACCCCGGGATCGACCGTTATAAGGTCAGCACCTACTACACGCCCATCAACTCCGTGGACCCGCTCTTGGAAACGTTTCTCTCGCCCGGCTCGGGGGATCAGACGACCCTGCTCATTCCCGGCTTGACCAATCGCACCGACTACACCTTCACGGTGCAGGCGGTGGATACGTCCGGGGACGACACCGTGATCACCGGCAGAGCGGGCAGCGTGGACGCCACGCCGGTGCCGGTGCCGGCCGCCCCGGCGAACCTCGCGGCCATGCCGGCTAACGGGCAGGCTGTGCTGACCTGGGACGATCCGAACGACAGCAGCATCACCAAGTATCAGTACCGGCAGAGGGTGAGCGGCGCCGATTTCGGCGACTGGAGCGACATCGTCGGCAGCAGTGCGACCACCACCACCTACACCGTGACCGGCCTGACTAACGGCAGCGCGTACGGGTTTGAGCTGCGCGCGGTGAACGCTTCCGGTGACGGCGAAGCCTCCAGCGTGGGGGCCACGCCGATTGCGGTGCCGGACGCCCCGACGATTTCCTCGGCCACGCCGGGCGACGGCCAGGTGGTGCTTGCGTGGAACGATCCGAGCGACAGATCGATCACCAAGTACCAGGTCCGCTCGAAGGTGAGGAGCAGCGACGACAATACCTACACTGACTGGGCGAACATCCCCGTAACCGACCCCAATGCGCCCCCCACCGGATACATCGTGACCGGCCTGACCAACGGCACCGAGTACACCTTTGCGGTGCGCGCGGTAAACGATCCCGGTAACGGCCCGGCATCCACCGTGACCGCCAGGCCGATTGCGCCGCCGGCCGCCCCGGAGATTTCCTCGGTCGGGCCGGGTTACCGCAAGGTTACACTTGCCTGGACCGATCCGAACGACAGCACCATCACCGGCTACCAGGTCAGCATCAACGGTGACGATAGCTTCACCAACATCCCCAACAGCGCCCATGGCCAGACCAATGCCACCGGATACACCGTTCCCAGCCTGGAAAACGGCACCGAGTACACGTTGGCAGTGCGCGCGATGAACGATGCCGGCGAGGGCGACGCATCCGCCGCCAACGCCACGCCGTTCAACAACCCCCCCACGGGTTACAACGGGAAGGTGTCTATGAACGATAACGAATCGTACCGCTTTACGATGAAAGACTTCGACTATTCGGACATCGAAGAGAACACACTGCACCACGTGACGATCGCCTCGCCGCCCGTGGATGACGAGGGGAATGACCGGGGGACGCTGTCGCTTAACGGCGCGGCCATCACCAGCGTCACCCCACCCCCGCAGGTGACGCCGGCCGACCTCGAAGCGGGCAACCTCCTCTACACTCCGCCGGAGAACGCGCACGGCGATCCTATCGCGACGTTCGGGTTCAAGGTCAGTGACGGCGAGAGCGACAGCGTGGCGTACGCCATGGCCATTAGCGTGGTGCGGGTGTATTCGGTGCGCTTCGGCGCCGCGGCCTATGCGGTCGAAGAGGGCGGCGATCCGGTCAGGGTGACGGTGAAGCTGAGCAAGCAAGCGGCCGACGCGCTGGAGATCCCGATCACGGTGACCCCACTGGGCCGGACCGTGGCGGCCGACTATACGGTTACGGTTACGGATCCGGATGTCTTGGATCCTGCGACCGGGACCGTCACGCTCAAATTCGAGGAGATGGGCGACACCACCAGGAGCTTCACCATCGAGGCCACGGGACAGGCCCAACAAGACGACAATTTCCATGACGTGAGGGTGGCGCTGGGCTTCGGTGACCTGCCCACGGACGTGGCGAAAGGCGCGCCGGCCGCGGCCACGCTGACCATCATCGACGCTGAAGGCGCCGTGGTCCAGGCGCGCTTCCGGCGCCTGAACGACGAGATTCTCTCCAAGCACGCGCTGACCCTCGCCGATGTGACCAACCGGGCGATCGGTGCGCGCATGGACGAGGCGTGCGGCAAACAGGCGGCCGCCTACACGCTGGCCGGCGGGTCGACCATCGCCGGCGCGCTGCGATCCAACGCGCCGGCGATCGAGGACGGTACGCTCACCCTCGACGACGTGCTGGCTGGCTCGTCCTTCCGGCTGCCGCTCGCGGCGGTGAACGACGGCATGGCACCCGGCGCCGGCGGGCCGGTGGTGTGGGGCCGGGGCGAGCGGCAGGTGCTGGAGAGCACGGAGTCCGCCTTCGCCTGGGACGGCACGGTGCTGACCGGCCAGATCGGCATCGACGGATGCCTGCGCGACGATCTCCTGACCGGGCTCGCGCTGTCGCGCTCGATCGGCGAATTCGACTATAGCGACGGTACCGGATCGTCGCCGGTGCGCGGCGACTATCAGAGCCGGATGACCAGCGTTCATCCCTATCTGGGCTGGACCTCGCCACAGGGTCTCGGTCTCTGGGCGACGGTGGGCTATGGGTGGGGCGATATCGAGATCGAGGACGCGCAGGTGCGCGATGGCGACCCCGACTACCCGGTAAGGCGCAGCGACACGACGCTCAAGACGGCGGCGGCGGGCGCGAGCGGTCCCTTGATGACCGATGAGTCGCCGATCGCGGGCGGCACGACGACGCTCATGCTCAAGGGCGAGGCCTCGTGGGCGCAGGTCGAGGTCGAGGGCGAGGGCGACGACGGCCTGATCGCGCAGCAGACGGTGAACGCCAACCGTCTGCGGCTGGCGCTGGAGGGCAGCCACGAGCAGGCGCTGGCCTCGGGCGGGTCCCTGACGCCGTCCCTGGAGCTGGGTCTGCGCCATGACGGGGGCGACGGGATCACCGGCACCGGCATCGAGATCGGCGGCAGCTTGCGTTATCGCGACCCGGCTTCGGGCCTGACGATCGAGGGCAACGGCCGGGTGCTGGCGGGGCAGAGCGATTACCGGGAATGGGGCCTCGGCGGCTCGCTCCGCCTCGACCCGGGCGCCGAAGGGCGGGGACTGTCGTTCAGCCTCTTCCCGGCCTGGGGCGAGACGGCGAGCGGGGTGGATCGTCTGTGGGACCAGGACGTCGCCGAACTGGCGAGCGACGATGGGACGGCCAATGACAACGTCCCGCAGATGCGGCTGGACGGCGAGCTCGGCTATGGCTTCGGCGCGCTCGGCGGCCAGGGGCTGCTGACACCCTATGGCGGGTTCGCGCTGGCGGACGAAGGGTCGCGACGTTACCGGATCGGTATTCGCTTCGAGATCGCGCCCGCGTTCGACCTGAGCTTCGAGGGCGCGCGGCGCGAGCCGGCCAACGATGCCGCCGCGGATCACGCTGTGATGCTGCGCGGCCAGATGCGGTTCTGAACGTTGGCCAAGGTCGGCGGGTAAGCCGCCAACGTCGCGATCTCAGTCGGGGCGGCGTGCGCGGTGTCGCGCAGAAACGTGCAGGATTATGCTCCCGCTTGCTCCCCCGGTGCTCCCCCGGACATAAATTGCGCTGGCGCGCCAAAACGAAAAAGCCCGTAACTATTTGAAGTTACGGGCTTTATTTGGTTGCGGGGGTTGGATTTGAACCAACGACCTTCAGGTTATGAGCCAGATAGGCCACAAGCCTTGGCAATGGTGTCTCCAATCCGCTCCGCCGCCGCCTGGACCTCTTGGTCCGCCACATGCGCGTAGCGAAGCGTCATCGATAGGGCCCTGTGACCGAGCAGCTTCGATACCACGGGCAAAGGGACGCCCTGGAGGACGGCCTGACTGGCATGGGAGTGTCTCAGATCGTGCAGGCGCACGTCCTCGATTCCAGCTTCTTTCCTGACGCGGTACCAGAGCTTCATGTCCTTCGATAACGACCGGGAGGGAACGCGGGGCGAGGGAAAGACATAGTCGCTTCCGCGGCGCGGCCGGCGTTCGATGATGTCCTGGGCTTGCGCATTAAGGTACACACGCCTCGGTCCGGTCTTGGTGTCGGCGAGATTGAGCACGTCAGCCTTCACCTCCTTCCATTGCAGGTTAACGATCTCTCCCCTGCGACAGCCGGTGAGTAACAGCAGGCGGATGATGTCGGCCTGTTGTCTGCGTGACGGGCGTTGCGCCACACACCGGTCGAGAACCTCATGGAGACGGCGGATCTCCTCCCGGGACAGGAACCGGGTCATCTTCGGACGCGGGTTCTTCTTGATGCCTCGTGCCGGGTTGCTCCGGACATGGCCGCAGGCCAGCGCCTGGTTCATGATCCGTTGCAGCAGCTCGAGCGTCCAGTTGGCGCCGCCAGGCGAGGACCGGCTGTATTCGTCAAACCACTTGGCGACGTCCGTGCGGGTGATGTGCTCGAGCGCCAGAGCGCCGAACACCGGCAGGAGCTGCCCGTTGAGGGCTGAGGTGGTCGGTCGTCTCGTAGAAGATTTGTACCGCTCGTAACGGGCCGTCTTCCATTCACCGGCGACAAAGTCTCGAAACAGCGGAGCTCGTACCGCATCGGTATTCTCCCGGCTGCCATCCAGGCCGGTTCCAATCACGACCTCGTGGCATTTGCGCCGGGCCTGTTCGACACCCGCCAGCTCCGTTCGGCCGAGCGTGTAGCGCGTGGTGCGACCGGCGCGGTTATCGTGATAGACGTAGGACTTGTACCCCGAGGGCCGGACACGGACCCCGAACCCGGCCATGCTCGTATCCCAGACCGTGTATTCACGGGCGCGGGGCCTGAGCCTGCCGACATTGGCATCGGACAAGCGCATCTTCTTTGGCATGGTTCAGCCCTCCCCGGCGAGCACCGGCGCCACCGCCTTGACCGCGTCCCGGACCGCCGCGTCGGAGAGGTGGATGTACTTCAGCGTAGTGCCCGGGTCTTGGTGACCCAGGAGCTTGCCGATAGTAAGAACGGTCTCCCCGTGCAGCAACGCGATGCTGGCGTAAGTATGTCTGAGGTCGTGGAGCCGGACATCGCCCAAGTTCGCTTGCGTGCGCACCCGCCGCCAGAAGTGGTCGATGGAGGAGAGAGGGCCAGGGACGCGTGATGCGGGGAACACCCAATGCTTGCTCCGGGGCAACGCATCGAGCACCTTGCGGGCGACCGACGAGAGCCAGACCGTGCGCGCTCCGGTCTTGGAATCGGGCAGGAACAGCTTGCCTTCGCGGTAGAAGGACCACTTCAGGGACAGCACTTCTCCTTTTCGGCATCCGGTCAGCAGCAACAACCGCACCGCGGCCACGGGCAACGGACGCGCCGCTTCGTGCCGGGCTAGCACCTCGCCGAGGCGGTGCAGCTCACCGCTCGACAGGAAGCGTTCCCGCCCGCGCCGGCGATAGCGCCGGATGCCGGCACACGGGTTGGTGTTCTCGGGCCGATAGCCGTAGGACTCGGCCTGTTTCATGATCACCGACAGCACCGGGGCGGACCTGTCGGCGGCGACCGGTGTCGCGCGCAAGGAGGCAAACCACTGTCGCACGTCGCGTTGGGTGATGTCGGCGATTTGCCGTCCTTTGAACCGGGGCAGGATCTGGTTCTTGTAATAGCCCCGGTTGACTTTCAGGGTCCCGGGTTTCCAGTGGCGGCTGTAGCGGCGGAAGACCTCCTCGGCGACCGCCTCGAACAAGGTCTCCGAGTTCGTGGCGCCGACTGGTTCGCCGTTCCAGATAGAGGCGATAGCCGAGGTTGCCCGAGCCCTGGCCTCGGGCTCGGTGAGAGCATCGGTATCGCCGAGCTGTTTCCAGACCCGCCGCCCTTGATGCTGAACGTGGATGAAGTAGGACTTCCTGCCCGAGGGCAGCACCCGGACGCCGAACCCCTTGAGGTCACGGTCGCGGATGTCGCGGACGGTCTTGCGTGCACTCAGACTGTCGACCCGACGCTGAGTGAGTTGGATGTTGGGCATGTTTTTCCCCTCCCGCGTGCTGTTGCATCGGGGACAGGAAAGCGGCTCGCAGTCCGTCCCAGTTGCGATTCACGAGAGAAATAGCGCCCTTACATCAACCAGTTAGCACCGAAGGTGCGTTCTGCGGTGTGACGTCTTCGAGAAAAGTGAAGACCATCAACGGAGACAAATTACTGCAGGGCATTAAGGCAATGTCCTGGTGCCAAGGAAATCCGCGTCCACCAGGTTGTTTGAACACAACATTGGCCTGCATGAACTTGACATCGGGGCCAATGAGATCGGCGACCAGATCGGTAATCGGAGGTTCGCAGGCATGGAACCACAGCGCGGGGTGCGTGTCGGCCGCGCTCAGCAACTGACGCAGCTCGATCTCCTCGCGGCCCTCGGGTAACTCGAACTCGAACTCCACCGGACAGGTCTCCGGCTGCCGGGCTCGCTCTTGTATCTCGTGCACCGCCGCTCGCAGGCACTCGAGCCGAGGACCATCCACCGCGTCTTCGACCATCAAGTACCCTTGCTCGAGGTAAAACTCGCGTTGTTGCCGAGATAGAGTAAGCGGTGGTTTAGCGAGGATTTCTTTTGGGGTCACGAACGGGTCCCGGCGGTTGGTTAAACGCGAATCTATCACCATACGGAGCTGAGTGCCTGACTTGGCAATCATGCGTTTCGGGGCCTTGTGGTCGTACAAGACCCTTCCATGGGTGTCTGTTGCTGGGGTGTGTCCCGGCCAACAAGAGTGTCCGCGTGGCTTGCAGACAGAGGCTCCTTGGGTCGATAAATGTTTCCAAAAGTCCGGGTGGTCCCTAAATTGCGTGTCTACACTTCTTGCCGGGGTACGAGAGCGGTCAGATGAGAGAGATCCGGGGCCGCGTTCCTTGTTCAATGTTCAACTACTACACTCAAGCTATGAATCAGGCTCCCACTGAATGAAGCGATTCGCCCTCGCATTGAGTTTGCTGTTAGTAACGGGTAGTGCGGCCGCTGCAGACCTGCAAGCTGTCACAACCGATGGACGCAAGGTCTTATTGCACAGCGACAATACCTGGGAATATCTAGACGCCACGTCCGCGGAAAACGATGAGGCCGAGCTGGAGAAGTTGCTCCTGACGCTGCGACGGGTGGACGACAGCGGGACCAGTTGCAAAATCGCCGTGAGATTACAGAACAGCTCTAGATATCTGGTGACCAGCCTGGTCCCGCAGTTTACCGCTTACAACAAAGATGAAATTAGCTTGATCACGGTGTTCGAGGACTTTCTTGCGATCAAACCTACGTATTACCAGGACGCCGAGATTACTTTCCGGGCAGTCAAATGCGACAACATCTCGTCCGTCAGGGTCCACGGCGGGGATAAGTGTACGATGGATGATATGACACGCTTCTCCTATGACAAGGGAGACTGCCTGAAACGCGTGAAGGTTATCGCGAGCGATCTGCTCAAATTCATGAAATAGCCGTCGTTTGCGCCAGTTGCGACGCAGAGCCAAACAGGAAAATGTTTTGGGGTGCAACGATCGCTACTGTCTTCTCATTTTAGAGCGAGAACACTTCGTTGGACAATCCTGTCGGATAACGTCGGCTGATTGCTTTGAGGCAAGTCACCTGGCAAACGGCACGGCTGATGGCCCGCATGTCAACCAATATGCCGGGTCTGAAATTCGCCACCGACTACTACCCGGACTTGATGAGTATCATGGGTAGCTACCCGGTGCCGGCGAGCCGGATCGTCGCGGTTGTTTAGGGCTCATCCGTTCTCCGAGAATGAGGCCCACATAGAATTTTGGATCTGCGCGTATCGCAAGCGCTGAGTGGGAGTCCGGTGTGAAAAGAATCGCGGTGTTTGCCGACGTGCAGAACATCTACTACACCACCCGGCAGGCTTATGGCCGCCAGTTCAACTACCAAAAGCTCTGGCAACGTTTGTGTCTTGACGGTGAGATTGTTTCCGCCACTGCTTATGCCATCCATCGTGGTATTAAAAAACAGCTCGAATTCCAAAATGCCCTGAGAAAAATAGGTTTTACCGTCAAGCTCAAACCCTACATTCAACGGGGTGATGGCTCGAGTAAAGGCGACTGGGACGTGGGCATTACTATTGACGTGCTGGAAGCAGCTTGCGGAGAGCTTGATACCGTGGTGCTGTTATCCGGTGATGGCGACTTTGAATTGCTGATAGAAAAAATAAAAAAGGACTATGCGGTCAGGGCCGAGGTTTATGCTGTGCCGGAATTGACCGCTCAAGGGTTGATTGACGCCGCCAGCGTCTTCCACCGTATCACCGGCGACTTATTGATCTAATTCGCGGTTGGGAAGCGTCGGTTAAGCCCCCAAAAGAATCCCGAGCGCCTGATTATAAACATCGGTTGCCCTGGCCTTGATTTCATCGGCAACCAGACTTCCAATCGGATGTTCCACCAGCACCACGGGAAACGCCGGCAATTTCATCACCCGGGTCAAATTTCTTGCGTTTTTTTCGAACGGAAAAGTGCAAACCACAATTGCCGGTTTGCCCAACTGCTCAAATGAGATGCCGTCATGCACACTGCACGTTGAGCAACTCCCTCAGTCGCCGATAGCGGTAATCAGAAAATCCGCGTGGCTGGCAACCGAGGCGAGCATTTCCGGCGCGGCCGGCCGGCTGACATCGGGCTTTTTCTCGACGGTAGCGGTCGAGCAACCATTATTGTCTACAAACAACTGGGCAACTTCTGCCAATAAGCTGTCTGCATTCGCTTTCTGGTTGGAGAGCATACCCACCGTCAAACCGTTTAAGGTTGCCAGACGAGGTGCGAGGTGTCGCTCGACCTGATGGGTTGTTCCTTTTGGACTCAAAAGCTGCATTTTCATTGGTTGACTCCGGTAATTTTTAATCGCAGTCGATGCAAACGCCAATTGGCCGGGACTGAAAGATCGAGCCACGACCTTGACTCCAGGAGGGAATAAACGCGGAGTGTGCGCCTGCATCGCCACCCGCGACGGTTATCAAAATGTCGTCGGCATCGTGGCCTCGATGCACAAAGCCCTCCCTGACCCGATACTCACCCTGCGCGTGAGTGTCGTTCTCTCCCAGCCCTCGAGTGGTGAGATATTTCCCGGTGCTGATCATAGCCTGCTCTGAGCGTCTCGCGTTGTTGAAAAGATAGGCTTTCACATCTGATTTGGACCAACCGGCATTGTTCAGCACCCGTGCGTGCTCGGGCGAAAACACGATCACCGACTGACCGTCGGTGAGACAACCAAGACTTGCCATCGAGTCGGCAAAACAATCCAGCACCTGCTCAGGCCGGTTGCCACGGTGATTTTCGACATTGCAGAACCCCGCACCGGCAAACACCGTGACGGAGCTGACTTCTTTTGGATAACCAAGCTCTTCGTTCAGAGAAGTCCAGGGATTGCGCTCGGCGCGCTCGGCGATACAGAAGCTGTACTTCCCGGGATTGCCTTGGGTTGAGAGATCCGACAAGCCCGAGACCATCTCGAAAACGTTCATGATGATCAGACGTATGGCGCGACCAATTGTTGCATTCGCGCGGTTACCGGGCCCAAAAACATTGACCCCTGAGTTCATGTTGATGTCCTCAACAACCGGTCCGGCAACGACAAGCAATGGGGCCGCCCCGCCGGTGCTGGCAGTGGAGGCATAGAAGTGATAGTCGTGCTGGTCCATCGCCTCCAATGCGGCCACCACCACCGGAAAATACTCTGGCATGCAGCCGGCCATCACCGCATTTACCGCGGCGGCAACAATGGTGCACTCTCGCCCGGTAGTTGAGTGACTCGCTATGACCGTTTCGCCCGGACGTCCTTCCATCGCAAGCATGGCTTCGACCCGGGCGCGCTCCGGGGGTACTACCGGGAGACCATCGGTCCATCCCTGCTCATAACAGTATTCGATGGCGCCGAGGGCATCAGCAGAAACGTCGAAGTGAGGGTGGTGTTCCAAGACCCTGGCCATGGTGGTTCCTCGAACATTCGTACATTGGCGCAAAGCGTATAGTAGTGGGGCCCATTTGAGAACAAACCGCGAGTAAAAGCTTATGTCTAGACCACTTGTCGATTGGCATACGCACTGTTATCACATCGAACATCGGGGCGCCGCCGATATGGCGCTGCGACAAACGAAGAAAGTGCTTGGTGATGGCAGGGCGGACCCGGATCTCTACGAAGCGATGATCGAGGAAGCGAGGGTTGATCAATTTGTCATCATACCCATCCCGCGTTTTGCCGAGGTCAATGTGCCGCACGATTTTATTGCCGAGCAAGTGGCGAAGTATCCCGGGCGCGCGGTCGGCTTTTGCTCGGTGCATCCGTATGAAAAAGGCGCGGTTGATGAATTCAGACGCTGTCTCACCGAGCTTGGTCTTCAAGGCATAAAGCTCTCACCGACCTATCAGGCGATGGATCCGTTGTCGGCCCAGTGCTGGAAAATTTACGAGCTTGCGGCCGAGTTCAAAGTGCCGGTGATGTTTCACTGCGGCGGGGCCTACACCGGTAGTCTCGAATTCTCCAATCCCTGGCGGTTGGACAAGATCGCGATGGAGCTGCCGGAGCTGAAAATTGTCATCGCTCACTTTGGCCAGCCCTACATGGAAGAGACGGCGGTGATGATGCGCAAGAACGAAAACATGTTTGCCGATCTCTCCGCTCGTTATCATCGTCCCTGGCAGCTCTATCATGGTCTGATGGTCGCGACCGAGTACAAGGTGCACGATCGTTTGTTGTTTGGATCGGATTTTCCCAACCGCACCACCACCCAGGCTCTCGAGCTTTTCAGGAATATCAATGACTGGGGTAGCGGCACAAAAATGCCCCTGGTGCCGGACGATGTCATAGAGGACATCATCCACGCACGACCGCTGTCCCTGATCGGATTAAGTCCCGACTAAACGTTACTCCGTCGCGTTAACCTCGGCAGCCTACTCATGTCCCAGCACGTAACTTTCGAGCTCGAGTCGGACATATGCACCATTCGATTCAATCGCCCCGAGGTGCTCAACGCACTCAATCAACCCATGTGAGGTGAGGTGCGCGAAGCAATGCAACGCTTGGCTAAAGAACCCGGCGTGCGGGTGGCGATTCTTACCGGTGAGGGCCGTGCGTTCTGTGTTGGCGCCGACCTCAAGGAGCGTGCCTGGGAGAGCGCCACTCAGAGTGAAAACCGGGCGCGTATCGGGTCCCAGGCTCTGCTCAAGGGCGACCATTCGGCTGAGTTCGCCGCCATTGACGCGGAGCGCCGAGCGTTCCGGGAGGCCCACCCAGCCTACCGATCGCCCTGAACCAATGATGAAGCGGATAGATGGCGCCCTCAAAACCCTCCTCGACCAGCGAGCGATAACGACGTCCACCCAGCTTACTGGAGTCTTGCGTTGCCCCGATGAACGCGACTCCACGAGGTCGAAAAAATTGGTCGAGTGAGACCATGAAGTCGCCTGGGTTGCTAGGGCTGCATCAGAGATGAGCCGCGGCAAATTCTGTTGTCGGATCACCCGCGATACGGAAGTTATAAATCACCCGTGGTTCGTTCATGTCCCAGGGACAAGCCCGGTGCATCAGGGAGCGGTTGTCCCAAACGGCGACATCACCTTTGTTCCAGCAATGCTGGTGGGTGCGGGGAGGCTGACAGGCCAACTGCGTGAGCTCATCGAGAAACCGCTCTGATTGGTCGGTTGTCATTCCTGGGATGCCGTAGGCGTGACGCCCGATCATTAATGTCGGCTGACGCGTTTCGGGATGGATCTTTACCAGGGGCCGCAGCGGCGGGTCCTGGTCGTGAAAACCATAACCGTCGTAATCGCTTTCTTCTTTTGGCACATGACCAAGCTTGGCCTGACTGTAGTACAGCGAATGATAGGCTCGAAAACCCGCTATCTGTTCTTGTGTTTCTGCCGGCAGAGCCTGATAGGCGGCGCGCATATCGGCCCACGCGGTTCCACCGCCACTCGAGGGCACTACATGGGCGGAGAATATGGCGCATTTGGACTGTATCGGCATATAGGTGCTGTCGCAGTGCCAGCCCATATTGCCCTTTAGAATATTGATGACATCGTCTTGGCTGTCGTTTCCGCGTGGGGTGCCATCGGGCTTCAAATTACTGATGATATCCAGGGGAAATTCCAGGCTTCCGAAACATTCCGCAAACACGCACTGGTCTTCAGCGCCGAGATGCTGATCGGGAAAGATCAACAGGGCGTAGTCGAGCCAGGTTGCATAGAGTTGTTTAAAAGTTGCTGTATCCAACCCGGCGAGCTGGATGTTGGTGACGATCGCACCGAAGGTTGCATCGATCGGTTCAACGCTAAATCTGGGCATGGCTGTTCTCGGGAGTCCGGACCTTCGAACGTACTGTAATCCAGCCCGGCTCATTCGTCATCAACGCCACCATGGTCAATTCTCGAACGACTATTGCACCTTGCCTGAATGCAAGTAACGCTGACTCAGAGCAGAGCGTAGATCCGCGCCGCGGTGCTACCCAGAATCTTGGTCCGATCCGAATCCGGCAGATTGGCGAGGGTCGAGCGAACCGCCTCGACCGCTTTGTGATGGCCGTCCGAGTGCGGGTAATCGGCGGCCCACATAAAATTGTCAGCCCCGAGGTGATTCACCATCGCCACCGCGAGTTTCTCGTCCGGTTCCATGGTGATGTAACACTGACGGGTAAAATACTCAGAGGGGGTGCGGGTTAATGGCACCGAAAACCCCAGGTTCTCGTAGGTCTCGTCCATCCGGTCCAGCCAATACCCGATCCAGCCACAACCTGATTCCAGCAGCACGGTTTTGAGTCTGGGGAAACGCTCGAACACCCCGCCATGCATCATGCTGATAAGACCAATCTGCACATCGGCGGCAAACATGACGTAGACCCACCACCCACGTACCGGGTCCAAATTGATATCGAACAGGTCATGCCCGGTAAGCCGATTGTTGGCTCCGATGTGCAGGGCCACCGGTACATCCAGATCCTGAGCCGTGGCCCAGAACACATCGTTCTCGGGGCGACCATAGGGTCGATCCCCGGACGAATAGGCACGCAACATCGCCCCCTTGGCCCCGGCCTTGACCGCCCGTGCCAGCTCCTCGGCCGCGAGTGAGGCATCCTGCATCGACACATGAGCAATCGGGATCAACCGATCCGGATACGCCGAGCAGAAGTCGATCAGCCAGTTATTGTAGGCGCGGCAATAAGCCGTGCTCATCTGCGGCGAGTCGCAACCTTGCTCCCAGGTGATTCCCAGCGATGGATACAACAGCACCTTGTCGATGCCCTCCGCGTCTAGCACCTTCACGCGCTCGTGCGGGTCGACCCCACCGGGTGACAAACGGCAGCCCTCCTCATAGGTGACTGCCCCCGGGGTGAAGTAGGGCTCCAGCTTTTGACCGATGGCGCCCATGTCACCGAACACCCCATAGCGGTACTCGCACACCTTGCCGTTTATGACCCAGTGCTGAAAACCTTTGTCGTCGGTCTCGATGTGAAGCGCTTGGTCCCGATAGCGGGGCTCGAGGTAGTTCTGCCACAGATCCATCGGCTCGAGAGTGTGGCTGTCGGCATCAATGATGAGTGGTTTCATGAAGACTCTTACCTGGGGCTAAACGTCATCCGCTGAAAGCATACATCCGGCAAGGATTGTCCCAAAGGATGTGCCGCTTGGTGTCCTCACTCATCGGCATTTCGAGAAACTCCCGCACACTGTTCGGAAAGGCGCATTCAGGGTGCGGGTAGTCGGTGGAGAAGACGATGCGCTCGGTCAGATCTTCGATCACCGGGCAAGAAACCGTCTCCTCGGCTTCGATTGATGCGTAGCACTGTCGCTTGAAGTATTCGCTGGGATATAGCGGCAACCGATCCATGACACTACGCGGAGAGACTTTTCGCCGCAGACCATAGTGCTCATCCATGCGCCAGAGGTAATAAGGCACCCAGCCACAATTGGCTTCCAGAAAGGCCACCCGCAGACCCGGGAAACGTTCCAGCACCCCGCCCATGATCATGCACAATGTTGCATACATCATCTCGGCCGGGTGACAGGCGACATGACTGGTGAGCCAAGAGTCCTCGACCGTGGCGTCAAATCGCTCGCCAATCGCCTGGGGCAAGGTAGAGGACACCCCCCCGTGAAAGCCGACGAGGATGCCTTCCTCCTCGCAGGTCTTCCACAAGCGGTCGTACTCGGGGTTTTGCCAGTTTCGTCTCCGCACCGGGTTGGGCCGAATGTAAATGGCGTTAAACCCGTACTCGTGCTTGGTGCGTAAAATTTCCGCCACACTGCCGTCAATATCCTGCGGCATCACCATGGCGGCGCCCAACAGACGACTGCGGTCGTGGGCGCAGAATTCACCGAGCCAGTTGTTGTAAGCCCGCGCGATGGCGATGGCTAAACCGTCATCATCGTAATGCCGGGCGGGGGCGCACAGCCCGGCGCTCGGGTAGAGCACCGCAACATCGACTCCTTCTTCATTCATGGCGTCGATCTGAGTGTCGGGCCCCCAGCCGCGGCGCTCGTAATCCATGTAGAGCTGGTAACGTCCGAAATGATGCGCACAATCGGTTGAAAATCCCCAGACGTCGTCGATCTTCCCGCTGGGGGTGACCGATTTGCCGTCGATAAGCAGCAGTTGCTCACGAAAATCGCCGATGGTGGGTGCACCGACCGGCGCCTGGCCGCGATACTTGGGCTCGATATACCGCTCCCATAGTATCGGGTGGCTCGTTGATGTGCAGGTCGGCATCAAAAACTTTGAAACCGTTGAGCGCCATGACCATTATCTCCTCGTCAATCTAGAACCCGTGTTGGCCTCACCACACTCCCTCAGTTTCGAGTGATGATCGTGGTTGCGAACTGGTCCATGCGATCCAGGCTTTCACTCAGCGAGTCGGTGCGAAAGTCGAAGACCAACTCGCCGACTCCCAGCTCGGCGAAGGTAGCGATATCACCGAGGATCGCGTCTGGATGACCGGTAAACGGCCGGCGCGCTTCGCCGGTGCCAACCGGTTTATTCGCGTCGTAAAGCGGCGCCTTGTAGGAGATTGTCAGCTGCTCATAACTTCGTCCGGCCGCTTCGGTGAGGTCTCGCAGCTCGTCGAGCTTTGCTTTCATCTCCAGAACCCCCAGTGGCACGGCAGCGTTGGCCCCCACGGGTTGCCAGCCCTGACCGAGCTTCGCGACCCGGCGCAGGGCCGGCCGGCTGTGCCCCTCGATCCAGATGGGTAGATGGGGTCGCTGTACCGGTTTGGGATCGCAACGCAGCGCGGCAAAACGATAGAACTCCCCCTCGTAGCTGACTTGATCCTCGGTCCACAGACTTTGAAAGATACGCACATACTCATCGGTTTCCGCGCCGCGGTGTTCGAATGCGGGGCTCGCGAGCGCTTCGAACTCCTCACGCAGCCACCCAACTCCGATTCCCACCGTCAACCGGCCACCGGAAAGCACATCGATCGTGGCGAGGGCTTTTGCCGTCAGCAGCGGGTTTCGATAAGGCACGATCATGACACTGGACACGAGCCGAAGGTGTCGTGTTTTTGCCGCGATGAACGCCATCAGGGTGAGCTGCTCGAGGGCGTCGCCTTGCCCCGGAAAGACGCCGCTCACGGTGTAAGGGTAGGGTGATTGGATCTCGACCGGAAACACGATGTGGTCTGCGATCACTACCGAGTGGAAGCCATGTGCTTCCGCCCGGGTAACCAGGGTCTCGAGTGCCTCGGGTGCCGAGGTCGGCCCGCGGGTCGGGAGATAAAATCCGAAGTTCATGATCTCGATTCTACCCTGCAGCGCTTGATCTCGTACGCGTCGGTGATGACAGTAACTCTAACCGTCTCCCAAAGGTGTGTGAGGGGTGCGACCGAACAGGTCACCGGCTGGAACCATGACCGGCTTCAACCCACGACGTTATCTGCCATGATCGGGCCAGAGACATCAACAGGGATTATCTCACCGCGAGATGAGCAGCCCTAACCAGACACCGGCCGACCGGCCACTGTTTGCGATCTCAGTCAGTGTCGCGGGCTTGGGTGTCGCTTGTATTCAGGACGTGATTTTGAAACTGATGAGCGGTGAGTATCCGCTATGGCAGTTTGCCGTGGTGCGTTCGGTCACCGCGGTGCTCGGTATCGTTGTGATTCTGGTGATCCTGAAACAGACATCGCAGCTGCGCCCCAATCGCCCGGGATTGATCGCAATCCGCGGTTTTCTGACCTTTGTCGGTTACACGTGCTTTTATCTGTCGCTGGCCTCGCTGCCGCTGGCCGATGCGATCTCCATCTTCTTTGTTGCGCCGTTGCTGGTCACCATTTTGTCGATCCCGTTCCTGGGTGAGAAGGTACGGATTCGGCGTTGGACCGCGGTGCTGGTTGGGTTTGCCGGAGTGATCGTGATGGGCCGTCCTGGTACCGGTGGGGTACAGCCGATGTTGTTCCTCGCATTGGGCGCACCCGTTTGTTACGCGATTTCGTTAATCATTACGCGCCGAATCGGTTTTGCCGACAGCAGCGCCACCATGGTCTTGTACAACATGGTGATATTTGGCGTCTCCAGCGCGGTAGGTAGTCTGATCCTGCTGGGGCTGTCGCTGCCCGCGGTGGAACACGCCAGCCTCGCCTTTCTGATCCGTCCATGGTCGTTGCCGAGCGTGGGACACTTGGGGTTGATGATTGCCACTGGCATCGTGACCGCAATCGCCCACTACTGCTCCGCCATCGCGTATCGCTCGGCACCCCCCAGTCTGGTCTCGGTGTTCGAGTACACCTATTTTATCTGGGCCCTGTTGCTCGGTTATCTCTTCTGGCAGGAGATCCCCAATCTCAGCACCTTTGTCGGCGCCGGTATCGTGATGCTGAGCGGGGGTTATGTGGTACGCCGTGAGACCCAACTCGCCCGCGCGGCCCGGGCTGGTAAATGAGTCGGAGACCATCACGAGGTGAATGGTGGATAATGTCCGGGCAATACACCGAGAGAGTTGAGGTTAACGTTATGCACGACCTGGTCATCAAAAACGGCAGCGTAGTCGACGGCACCGGTGCTCCGGCAACAAACGTTGATTTAGCCATCAACAATGGGGTTATTACCGAAGTCGGCGCCAGCGGCCCCGGCCGGCGCGAAATCGATGCCGATGGGTTGATGGTGCTCCCGGGCTGGGTCGACATTCACACCCACTATGACGGTCAGGCTACCTGGGACCCGTACCTCACGCCGTCGTGCTGGCATGGAGTTACTACCGCGGTGTTTGGCAACTGCGGTGTCGGTTTTGCGCCGGTTCGCCCGCACAGCGAGGATTACCTGCTCAACCTCATGGAGGGGGTGGAAGACATCCCGGGCACGGTGCTCGCCGAAGGGATGGACTTCAATTGGGAAAGTTTTCCCGACTATCTGAATGTGCTGGAAGCCTCTCCCCATGTCATGGACATAGGGGCACAGCTGCCCCATGGGGCGCTGCGCTTTTATGTCATGGGAGAACGCGGTGCGGACCACAACCAACGTCCCAGCGCCGATGAGAACACCCGGATGGGTCAACTGCTCGAGGAGGCGCTCGCGGCTGGAGCGCTCGGTTTCACCACTTCACGAACCGTCAAACATCTCACCGCGGACGGGCGACCGGTCCCGAGTCTGTCGGCCGATGAGCCCGAATTGCACGCTCTGGCGCGCGCCATGGCCAGGGCCGGCACCGGAGTGCTCGAGTGTAATTCCGACCTCGCTCCCGGGGACTTTGAGATCCTTTGTCAGGCGGCGGCCCTCTCGGGGCGGCCCCTCTCGCTGCTGTTGCTGCAAGTGGCCAATGCCCCGGCGCGATGGCGCGAAACCCTGGATGGCATTCATACCGCCAATCAAAACGGTGTATCGGTGGTGGGGCAGGTGGGATGCCGTCCTATCAGTATTCTCATGGGTCTCGAAACAACGGTGCATCCGTTTGCTTCACATCCCGCGTGGTTAGAGATGGCGTACCTTTCCCCGCAACAACGCTACAAGCGGCTCGTGGCTGAAGAGTCTCTTCGGCGCAGACTCATCCACGAACGACCCGACGACTCGGAGTCACGCAACATGGTCGTCGCGCTCACGCGCTCCTATGGGCTCGGCGACCCACCCGACTATGAGCCCCACCCCGACACCACCATTACGGCCCGGGCTGAGCGTGATGGCCGCGATCCTTTTGAGCTGGCCCTGGAGATCTTGATGTCAGTCGAAGGCCACGGTCTGTTGCTCTATCCCTTCGAGAATTATCACGAAGGCAATCTGGAAATTGTTCGGACCATGCTGGCCGATCCTCATACCGTTTGCGGTATCGGAGACGGTGGCGCGCACGTGGCGACCATTTGTGATGCCAGCTATCCCACCTATCTCACTAGCTACTGGTGTCGTGACCGAACCCGTGGAGAGCGTCTTCCCCTGGAAGGACTGGTTGCCAAGCAGACCAGCCAGACCGCGCGCTCGTATGGTTTATACGATCGCGGCATTCTTGCGTCTGGTTACAAGGCGGACATCAACATCGTCGACTTCGACAATCTCCAGGTGCTGCGTCCCGAGCTGGTCTACGATCTGCCGGCCGGGGGCAGACGTTTCATCCAACATGCGGCGGGATACCGGCACACGTTTGTTTCGGGGGTAGAGGTCACGAGTGACGGAGAGCTGACCGGTGAGCTGCCGGGCCGGTTGCTCAGGGGTGAGCAGAGCAGGAGTCTGCGCGGAGCTCAATGACCGCAGACAGGGGTGCGCGTCGCCGCTGGTGTGGAAATACGCGGTTCCTCGATGGGTTCTGCTCGACCAATACCGTTGCGCTGGGGGTAGTCGAAAAAACGTCGATTAGATCTTGGTCAGTGTGACCGAACGACATCCTTAGCGGGTAAGATTTTGCCCGGCAATGTCGAGCCAGGTTTTTTGAATACGACGATAGGCGCGTCCACCCAGACGCCCCCGCTTGATCGACTCTTCGAATAAGACGTCCGCCTCCTCGGTCCGTCCTCGCCCTTGCAGAAACAAAGCGTATCGGACCCGAGCCTCCTCACCGGAGGCATAGGCTACCAGCTCGGCGTATTGGCTTTGGGCATCGTCATATTGCTCTAGCTCTTCGAGACAGCGGGCGTAGAGCAGATGTCCGGTCTGCGAGGCGACCTCGGGATTTGCCTGGAGCATCCGATCCAATGTGTTCTTACACTCCTCGTAGTCGCCGGTGGAAAAAAGCGCTTCGGCAAGGCCCCGGAGGATGGCCGCATCATCTTCGTAAAAGCCGACCAGACAAGAACCGTAAAGCGAGATTGCTTCGTCATGAAACCCAGCTTCCACGCACTCCTCGGCCAATCGCCTTCTGTTGTCGATGGTATCGGCTCGCTCCAGATCTTCTTTGCGCTGGCGAAGCTCACGTTGTGGGTCTATGGCCTGGACCAGACGTCGCTGGGTCTGCCTCGCAGAGGAGCTGGAAAAGACATCCGGCAGAAGTTGAGTGATGATGTAGGCGGCCGGACCCACCACCGGGATCAGTAGAATAAAAATCCACTGCCGATCGCGGCCGGTTTGAATCACATGCACAACCAGCCCAATTTGGATCAGTAAGCTAATGCCGACAAAGGGCACAATCCTTCTCCGCTGAAACTTGTTACTGCTTGCCGCCGAACGGTATTGGTGTGACCTGGCCGGCTCGAATGTCGTGTTAGTTGATTACGGTCGAAACCCCCCTCCTGCGGTTGGACAAATGGGAGTACTGTTGGCGGTACTTTAAGACTGCCTTGAAAGTTACGGAGAAAAGTCATGCCTACCCTTAGTCTAGACGATGTCGAACTCTCCTACGTGCAACAGGGTGACGGCCCGGACATTGTCTGGATTCCCGGTGGCGACCAACGTGGAATCCATTTTGCCGAGCAATACGAAGCATCCCCGGATTTTCGCAACACTGCCTATGATCCGCGCGGGGTTGGTGAGACCGTGAGTCATGCAGGGCCGCCGTGGACCACCACCGACCTCGCACGCGATTGTGCCGCCCTCATCCGCGAAGTCTGTAACCCACCGGTTGTGCTGACCGGGTTGTCGATGGGTTCGTTGATAGTGCAACAGGTTGTTTTGGACTATCCCGAGCTGATACGGGTTGCCATCCCTATGGGCACCCGGGGGGGGTGGCCGCAGCAAAGCGCCAGGCGATTGGATGCGAGCGGAAATCGCTTTCCGCCGAGCCGGGGGCAAGATTTCCGGCCCGATGGCGGTGCATCATTACGCTGCTTTCATGTACCCCTCGGAGGTATTGGGTGACGATGAGCTGTGGGAGAAGTGCAGACCAGTTGTGGCGAGCGCTTACGAGTACCGGGACAGTGAGATGCTCATCGCGCAATGGGAGGCTTGTTTTACTTTTGACGGGTTTGAGCGTCTGGGTGATTGCAAAGTGCCCATCCACGTCATTTCTTTCAGCCAGGACCTGCAAACCCCACCCCCAAGCGGTCGTGCGGTAGCGGCGGCGGCCGGAGATGGACATTTCCACCTATTGGACGGGCTGGGACACGTCTCGTTGCTGGGGCATCGACCCGCCGAGGTCAGCGCCAAGATCCGGGAAATCATCGCGCTCTACCCTTGATGCACCGGGGACACCGTCCCCCGTTTTGTGCATCAAGGATCGTTCTGAGCGAGGAATCGCCCGACGACTCGATTCACCGCCGCGGGTTTTTCTTTGGAAATCATGTGCGAGGCATTAGGGATAATTTCCAGTCGTGCGTGTTTGATCTTGGCTTTGTATCTGCGCAACGTTTGTGGGGTGGATTCGTCGTATTCACCACAGATAAAAAGGGTGGGAATCTGAATTTTGCCCAGTTCTTTTACACGGTCGAAGTGCTTTAGGGTGCCGGTTGCCTGGAATTCTGAAGGGCCCCACATGTACTGATAAATTTTCTCGCCGTTGACGTTTTTTGGTTGTTTCTTTTTAAGCTCGGTCTTGTTTCGCAGAACGTGACGCAAATTGAACGTCATTACTGCGTCTTTGTAGACTTGCGAATCCGTCGCGTCGATTTCGTGGCAGTAACGAATCACTTTGCGGGTTTTCTCCGGCAACCCCCGTACCAGACGATTCGCATCGCGTTGCCAATCGCCGGCACTCACCAGGGGCGATTGCAAGACGAGGGAAACGAGACCCGCACGCGGTTTTGAGAAGTAGTGCTCGAGCGCCAGGGTCCCGCCCCAGCTGGTGCCGAGCAAATGGTACTGGTTGACGTTCCAAGCTTTGAGCAAATGGTCCAGCTCACGCACAAAAGCAGCGACGGTCCACTTCTTTTTCTCCGTGACACCACTTCGCCCGCAGCCGAGTTGGTCATAGATAAACACCTCGCGGGAATGGGACAGATTGAGGTAAGCCAACATTCCGCGGTGAGTGCTGCCCGGTCCACCGTGTAGGGCAATCAGTGGTATCTGCTTCCCGCGAAACCCGCGTTTGGTATACCAGGTGCGTCCCAGGGGGTGTTCAACGTATGGCATCGTTCACTCCTTTGGAAGCGGTGACAGGCAAATCAGATAACCGGGTGGATCTCTAATCCACCAGCGCCTCACAGACTCGCCCTTGTCGGGGTTGGCGAGAAAGTAGGCGGTGTGCCCGGCCCCAGGCTTACACCCCGGGCGCCGCATAGCTCTGACCGGCGCCGGTGCAAAACCCTCATACCAAGACTTGTGTAGAAATCAACCAGCGACGGATTGCGAGAGATTTTTCGAGAGGTGACGAGCAAGTCTTGCCTGCGCCACGTCAAAAAGTCTTCAGCCGTCAGTCGGTACGACTGGTCACTTCCAGAAGGTGATAACCAAACTGAGTTTTTACCGGCCCCTGTACGGTCCCGACCTCGGCGCTGAAGACAACCTCGTCGAACTCTTTGACCATCTGTCCCGGTCCAAACTCCCCGAGATCACCGCCTTTTCTCCCGGACGGACACTTCGAATTTGCCGCCGCCAAAGCGGCAAAATCATCCCCTGAATCAATTTTTGTCTTGAGGTCCAGACAAGCTTCTTCAGTTTCTACCAGGATGTGGCGAGCGGTTGCTTTAGCCATCAATGTCTCCATGAGTTAACGCGATTTTGGTGCGCAAGCCTACAATCCATCGGGTCGAGAGGGAAATCTCCGCCTCTTCAGGTTTTCACCGGAGGACTTCGCTTATCGTCCGCCGCCATCACAAACCAGCAGTTGACCGCTGACATAGTTCGACTCGGGAATACAGAACATATAGACCGCACCGGCCGCTTCGTGCGCCGTCGCTCCTCGTGCGAGTGGAATACGAGCTTCGGCTGCTTCCAGGTTTTGTCTCCTGACCCCGACGGCAATTTCCCTGCCTTCGATGTTGACGCTTTTACCTTCGTCGGTGGCCTGGGTGAGCCGGGTATGGACCAAACCAAACGCCACCGCGTTGACGTTGACGTTGTAACGTCCCCACTCTTTTGCGAGTGTTTTTGTCAGCCCGACAACCCCGAGCTTGCCGCTGGAATAGTTGGCTTGTCCGGCATTGCCGTAAACCCCGGAGGTTGAGGAGATATTGACGATTTTTCGGTATACCGGTTGGCCGTCCTCAATTTCCTGTTTTGCCGCGGCCCTGATGGGATCGATAGCCGCACGAAGAATGCGAAACGGCGCGGTCAGATGTACGTCGATAATCGCCTGAAATTGCTCGTCACTCATTTTCTGAATAACGTTGTCCCAGGTGTAACCGGCGTTGTTGATGATGATGTCGGGGGTCCCAAAGCTTTCCAGGCTTAGGTCGATGAACCGCTTTGGAAATTTTTCATCGGTGACGCTGCCGACACAGGCGACGGCCTGAGAGCCCATGGCGTTTATTTTTGCGATGGTCTCTTGAACCGGTGTCTCATCGAGATCATTGACCACCAGGTTTGCGCCTTCGGCCGCGAGCTTGAGCGCAATGGCTTGACCGATCCCACGACCCGAGCCGGTAACCAGCGCCACTTTTCCATCTAAGGTTCCCATTGACAAACTCCAAGGTGATTGTTCACTGGACAGAGACGATCGGGGTTGCTTGCTTATCTAACGCCCCTGCGTAACCGCGGTCCATTCGACAGTCAGTGTGTCATGGGTATGCGCAACCGTCGCGAGCCATGTTCGAATTCCCGCCAGTCCATTAAGTTTGTACTCCCGCCGACCGGTGCCTATGTTAGCGCGGCAATTCGAGACATGAGACAAGTTCTCGCGGAAGAGGAGGGTGTGGGTCCGTGAGCTGGTTTTTCTTTGCTTTGGCCGGCGCCATAGGCGCGCTGCTGGTTGGCATGATTGGGTTTGGGAGCAGCCTGGTCATTTTGCCGGTGCTGTTGCTCGTCTTTCCGGGGATGTTCGAGCCGGAAATTGCGGTGCGACTGGCGGTGGGGACAACTATGGCATCGATGATTATCGGCGCCATCTCCGCTGGTCTGGCCCAGTCCCACAATCAGACCATCTGTCGGCCCTTACTGCGGTTGATGATTTTGCCTTATCTGCTGGGGGCGGGGTTAGGGCCGTGGGTGAGTCGTTATCTGCCGGTTGAGGTGTTGAGTTATTACATCGTGGCCCTGCTGTTGTTCGTCAGTTTTAGAACCCTGCGCGCAACCGACCACACCGTCACGCAGCGCAAATGGGCAGATTTCCGGGGACAGATTCTGCTGGTGCACTTTGTGATTGGATTGGTGAGCAGTGTCGGAGGTATTGCTTCGGGTATTTTTGCCATCCCTTATCTGAGCCGCTTTAATTTGTCTTTGCGCACGGTGATTGCCACCTCGACGGTGGCGGCTGCCCTTTACTCACTGTTCGCCACATTGGGGCATATCTCTGCCGGACTCGGGGTTGAAGCTCGCCCGGAATGGTCTCTGGGATTTGTATACCTGCCGGCGTTTGCCGTGATGAGTGCGGCCGGTGCGATTTGCGCTCGGATCGGTGTTCGACTGGGGGCGCGGGTGTCGGAGGTCTGGCTGCGTCGATTACTTTCAGTGTTTCTGATAGTGGCCGCGGTGATAATCGTGATTCGTTGAACGGGGTCTGTAAAGTGGGTTCACCGCCAAGCGTAACCCAAACGGTGGACAAGCTCGGGATCGCAATCCAATGGGAGACCAGGAAATGGCACTAAACCGATATGTTACAGAAATGGGGATGGGGGTTGACGTCCATGGGCTCGACTACACCCACGCCGCTAAACGTGCGGTGTCCGATGCGATTCGTCATTCCAGTTTGAACTTCTTTCGAGCCTTGGATAAATCGCCGGCTGATATGCGGATAAGACTCATCATTGGGATCACCAAGCCAGCCGGGGTCGATACCGCGGCGGTCGCGGCGGAGCTGCCATACGGCAAGGTTGAAGTGGAAGTTGTCGCCGGAGGTCTCGAGGTGCCCAATGAGACGGGCGATGACGCTATCGTAATCGCCAACGCGGCGGTCATCGTTTGCTTCGATGAATAAGAGCTCGGGTCTCGACCCTGGAGGTGTACCTCGGCCCTACCAGATATTTCCAGACCGAGGGGACAAATCTCAGCCCAAAAATCTGGACTCGGCAATACCTTCACACCCGATTCCATGGAGGGCAAAAACGCTGCCGGCATCGGGCGAATCGAATTTCGCCCCGGGGTAGCTGGCCACGGTGGTGACAAACATGATGTCGAGGTTCGGGCCCCCGAACATCACGCTGCTGACACATTGACCGGGAATTTCCACGTGGCGGTCGCGGACCCCGTCCGGAGTGATCCGTTGCACCGAGGCGCGGTCCCATTGCGCGCTCCACAGGCAACCATCCGTATCGACGGTTGCGCCGTCACAATTCAGATCGTCGTCGATGAGAACTCGAGGACGGGAGAGAACACCGTCATCCAGGTCATAGTCAAACGCTTCGATGGCGGCTCCGCGGCGACCAGTGCAATAGAAAGTATTTCCCGGCGGACTGAAACACGGGCCGTTAAAACAACCGAAGCCATCGAGCAATTGTTTCGGTTCTAGTCTCCCATCCAGCTGGTAGACCACTCCGATTGGACGCCTCTGTCCTTCGTCGAGATCCATGCTGCCGGCGATGAATCGGCCCTGGCGATCGGTTTTGCCATCGTTGAAGCGGACCGTCTGAGCTGGGTCCAGGACTTGTTCGATAAGGGTGGCTTGGCCGGTGTCAAAATCGAATCTGTAGAACCCCCGATCCATCGCGATGACCGCGCCCCCGTCCTGATGCAGCGCCAGTGAGCCGATGTTAGGTCCCGGTAGCTGCCAGCTCTGGGTAATTCGGGTTGCCCAGTCAACTCGATGCAACATGGTTGCGGGTGCGTCTACCCAGTACAACGCCTGTTCCAGCGCATCCCAGAGCGGGCCCTCGCCGAGGCGGCAACTAATGTCGCCAATGCGTTCGATCTGCACCTTCAGCCTTTGCCACGCCGGGGGATGGAGCGGTTGGTGACCCAACGCATGATGAGGTCGAGAATCAATACCAAAACACCCAACAAGATGATCGTCATCCACATAGCTCTCGACAAATCCGATACCGGTTGGCGCAAGTTATAGAAAAAATGCGTTCACTCATAGAACCAACCGCGCCGGATCCTGTGGGACAAGTCCATCCCTAGACCCGGCGTTTGCCGGTCTGGTTCGCCCCGTCAAAAGTATATCTGGCTTGAAGGGACTCGGCGCGCAGCATGCGCTGCACATCGTTGGGTTCCAGCACCCCGCGTGGTGCCGGCGCCAGCTCAAAATGACCGTAGCGGTCTACACCACGCACCAGTCTGGCCATGGTGGCGAGCCCGCCAATTTGGGACATTTGCGGCGAAATATAGTGAATGGCGAGACCAATACGTCGTTCTGTGGAGGTGTTGGCTCCGGACGCGTGGAACATACGCCCGTGATGCAACGAAAACTCGCCTGGATGCAAAACCACGTCGACCGCCCGAGTCTCGTCGATATCGATAGCGATCTCCTGCCCCCGACTCAACATATTCTGCTCGGCAAATGTGTCGCGGTGCTCGACAACATTGAGCTGATGAGACCCTGGTATGAAACGCATGCAACCATTGCCCACATTCGCTGGGGTCAGGGCCACCCACGCCGAGACTTCGGCGATATCGTCGAGACCCCAGTAAGTCAGGTCCTGATGCCAGCTGACAAAATCCGCGGTTCCCGGATCTTTGATGAACAGATTGGCTCCCCACACGAGCAGATCTGGCCCAAGGATTTCCGACACCGGATCGAGAATGCTCTCGAGTCTCGTTATCTCATCGATAAATGAGATAGCGATGTTGCCGTAGCCACGGGTTGTCGCCATGCCATCGGCGCTCGCTCCCTCCATGTCCTCGAGCTGCTCACGATACCTGCGGGCTTGTTTCTCCGACATCGCGCGATTCGGAAACGCGTAGCCGTCGGTTTCGTAGTGGGAGATGTCAGCTTCTTGCAATGCCATGCGTCTCCATCCAGCTCTTGAGCGGAGTATCTTCCGTCTCCGGTGAATATCGATGGTGATTGCTACGGGAATAGCCGAGCAGCTGACGGCGCACCGGGTCGTTTCGGGCCATGATGTCGTCGGATATGGTCATCTCATCCTTCGGTTGCAGCCATCTGTATCCGTAAGCGTAGAACAGACCCTTACGGGTGATGTCCGAGTCATTTGGGCTGGTGGAGTGCCACAATCGGCGGTCGAAAATTAATATACTCGACAGCATTGCAAATCATGAGAAGTACATCCACTTTTAGACTTGGGAATCAGGAGCAGCTTTATGAGCGGAGTGATCGTTGGTTGGTCTCATAGTTCTTTTGGTAAACAAGACGCGGAGTCGGTAGAGAGTCTCATTGCTCAGGTGGCCGATGGTGCTCTAACCGACGCAGGTATCGAGCCCGAGGAGGTCGAGCAGATTTTTGTCGGGCATTTTAATGCCGGATTCAGCGCCCAGAGCTTTCCGTCTTCTTTGGTTTTCAATGCGCTGCCGGCGCTGCGCTTCACCCCGGCAACCCGAGTGGAGAACGCTTGTGCTTCCGGCTCGGCGGCCGTACATCAGGGTCTGAATGCGGTGGCGGCCAGACGCGCCCGGTTTGCCTTGGTGATTGGCGTCGAGAAAATGACCGACAGCACCGCTGAAGATATCGGACGTAATCTGCTGAAAGCATCGTATCTGGCCGAAGAAGCTGAGATCGACGGTGGATTTGCCGGGGTGTTCGGTCAGATTGCCAACACCTACTTCCAGCGTCATGGCGATCAATCCGAAGCGCTCGCCACCATCGCGGCAAAAAACCATCGCAATGGCTGTGACAATCCGTATGCGCAAATGCAAAAAGATCTCGGTGTCGATTTCTGCAACACGGTGTCGCAAAAGAACCCCCTGATTGCCGGACCGTTGCGTCGCACCGACTGCTCGATGGTGTCCGATGGCGCGGCCGCCCTGGTGTTGACTGATGTAGATACCGCGCTCGGTATGGATAAAGCGGTGGTCTTCCGCTCGGCGGTACAAGTGAACGATTTTTTGCCGATGAGCCGGCGCGACTGTGTCGGGTTTGACGGTTGTCAAAGGGCCTGGTCGCAGGCCTTCGATCAAGCACAGGTGGGATTAAATGATCTTTCTTTTGTCGAAACACACGACTGTTTCACTATTGCCGAGCTCCTCGAGTACGAGGCGATGGGGCTGACGGGAAGAGGCGAGGGCGCCCGTGCGGCTCTGGAGGGCTGGACCCAACCCGACGGGCGTCTACCCGTCAATCGCTCCGGCGGACTGAAGGCCAAAGGTCATCCGATTGGTGCAACCGGGGTCTCCATGCATGTGCTCAGTGCCATGCAGCTGACCGGTACCGCCGGTGACATGCAGCTGCCTCGCGCGGACCTCGCGGGGGTCTTTAATATGGGTGGTGTATCGGTCGCGAACTACGCCTCCATCCTGGAACGGCTCAGATAGTCCGCAAATGCCCAAGTTCGCCGCCAATCTGACCACAATGTTTACCGAGCTTGCGTTCCCCGAGCGTTTCGAAGCCGCCCGGGACGCGGGTTTTGTCGCGGTCGAATGCCAGTATCCGTACGCCCACCAGAAAGCGGAGGTGAAACGCTGGCTCGACGAGCTCGCACTCGAGATGATTCTAATCAATACGCCTCCTGGCGATACCGACGCTGGCGAAAGCGGCCTCGCGGCGCTGCCAGGGCGGGAGACCGAGTTTCGCCAGCTCTTCGCGCTCGCCCTCGAATACGCGTCGGGTTTAGGGGCCGGTATGATCCATCTGCTGGCAGGCGTCGTTCCCGGCGACAAAACAGTGGCTGGGTGCGAGGAAGCGTTTGTCGCCAACGTCCAGTGGGCCGCGGATTTGGCCCGGGACCGCGGCGTGAACGTGTTGCTCGAGCCGCTGAACCAGCGCGACGTTCCCGGCTATCTGCATTCGCGAACGACGGACACAAGACGTCTCATCGAGACGATTGACCGGGACAATGTGCTCATGCAGTTCGACTTCTATCACCTGCAGATAATGGAAGGCGATCTGGGTGAGGCTCTGCAGCGTCATTTTGATGTAATTGGTCACATCCAATTCTCGAGTGTGCCCGGTCGTTTTGAGCCTCAATACGGAGAAGTGAACATGGGGTACTTTTTCGACTTGCTCGACGCGCTTGGTTACGCGGGTTGGGTCGGTTGTGAGTACGGTCCGAAGACGACAACCGTGGAAGGTTTGAGCTGGGGCTCATCTTATGGTCTCGGATAACCCTGAAGGGCCTAAGCTAGAACTACGCGTCTTTAGACTCGCCCGCCCTAAGAAACGCTTCACGCTCGACCCGGGTCACATCGTCGGTCCAGATGGTCCAGGTGCCGTCGTCTCCCGCGAAGACCTCTGGGTCGCCGACATTTAAATCAAAACTCACCAACCCGGTGCGCTCATCGTAACGTCCGTAACGCAGCGCGCTCGCTCGGGTACGACGAGCGTGAATCACGTGGGTGCCGGCGGTGACCAGTATGTCGAGTGGACCCTGGGTGGCGAACTGGACCTCGCCATCGGCAACCCTGAATTCACCACAGGACGCGGCAAAACAGCGAGTGGCGGGATCGATCCGTTGATAGTTCTCGAGGTAGTTGGCGAGCAGGCCAACCTCGACCAGCTTTTCGTCGTCGCGAAACATCGCGCCATGGTCAAGCACCCCTGGTTTGGGATTGAGGTCGATGGGTCGGCGCCAGCGACAGATCTGATCCTCGACATCTAGCCAACCGGCAAATCCCTCGGGAAGCGGGGTCGGCGTGTCTTCGGCGGTTGAAGGTACTCGAATGTCGGCGTAGAGGGTCGGGGTTTGAATCCAGTACACGAGCGCGTCGTTTCGTTCGCGACCATCGGTGCGAATCCCCGTACGCTGCCACACACCACGTACCCAAGACGGCACCGCGAGAGCCGATAGCTCGTCCACCCGCGACAAATCCTGTTTGATGCTCATCGCCAATCGCGATCGATAAACAGTGCGCAACCCCGATGTCGACTAAGTAATCTCATGGGTCCGATTTTTACCCAGAGGGTACCGGTGTGGCAAAGCGTCCCCATGGTCCCGGTCGGGATGACTGGGTCGGGATCTGTGTGCCGCGCGACAAGTGGTTAAGTTCTAGAGGTGGGATCTGCTTCCCGGTAACCTCACTGACTCACCTGAAACGAGTTGGTTGCCGATGACAATCCAAAAGAGCTATGACTACGTCATTGTGGGTGCGGGCTCCGCCGGCTGTGTTGTCGCCAACCGGTTGTCTGCCGATCCGGGCACCCGGGTCCTGCTCGTGGAAGCGGGTGGTAAAGACACGAGTATGTATATTCATATGCCCGCCTCCGCGTCAATCGCCGCCCGCGACCCTAAAATTACCTGGGGCTACGAGACCGAGCCAGAACCTAATCTGAACGAACGCAGCATCGCGGAAATTCGCGGCCGGGTTCTGGGTGGGTCGTCTTCGGTCAACGGCATGGTCGCCAACCGTGGCAATCCTCGAGACTACGATGGCTGGGCGGAACAGGGCCTGCCCGAGTGGAGCTTTGCTCATTGCCTGCCGTATTTCCGCAAAATGGAAACGTTTGATCGTGGCGCCGATGCCTTTCGGGGTGGTGAGGGTCCGCAGCATATTGAAACTTGTGCGGCCGACAACCCGCTGGACCAGGCTTTTATCGAGGCCGGTAAGGAGGCAGGTTATGGGTTCACCGAAGACCAGAATGGCCGCCGGCACGAAGGTTTCCATATCGCACAGAAGTTTACCCGTAACGGGGTGCGGTGGAGCACCGCATCGGGTTATCTGAAACCGGTTTTGTCACGAGCAAATCTCACGGTGCTGACGGGCGCGCTCGCACGTCGAGTGATCTTCTCGGGGCAAAGGGCAGTGGCGGTCGAGTTTTCGCAATACGGTGAGATTCATCGAGTCGAGGTCGAGCGCGAGATCATCTTGTGTGGTGGCGCTATCAACTCCCCGCATCTCCTGTTGCTGTCGGGGGTAGGCGATGCGCAGCAACTTGCCGAGCATGACGTACCATTGATTGCCCATGTGCCGAGTGTCGGGCGTTATCTGGAGGATCACCTGATCGTTCCGATTCAGTACACGGCTCGAAAGCCAGTCTCTCTGGCCCTGCAGTTGACCGGCTTTGGTCGATTGCGTCTTGGTGTGCAGTGGTTGTTGTTCAAGTCTGGTCTGGGCACTTCCACGTTTTGTGAAACGGGTTGTTTTTTTCCGAGCTCTGACGACGTCGATTACGCTAATCTCCAGCATGAGTTTTATGCGCTGCGTTCCGAGATAGGCGAGGCGGAGAAAAACTTCTCGGATGGTTTTATGTTCTCGATGGGTATCATGCGTCCCGCCAGCCGCGGCGGGGTGCGGCTCAAATCGGCGGACCCAACTGAACACCCCAGCATTCGCTTCAACTATCTGGAAGCGCACAGCGATTGCCGCGAGATGATTGACGGGGTCCGGTGTACCCGCGAGATGGTGTCGCAACCGGCGTGGGAAGAGCTGCGTGGCCGTGAGCTTACACCCGGACCCGAGGTCCAAACCGATGCGGAAATTCTCGCCTGGTTGCGCTCAATCGGCTCGACCGAATACCACCCGTGTTCGAGCTGCCGGATGGGAACCGACGAGATGTCGGTTACCGATGACTCGGGCCGGGTTCACGAGGTTGAAGGCTTGAGAGTCATCGATGCTTCGATTATGCCAAACAACATCACCGCCAACCTGAATGCGCCGGTTATCATGATGGCGGAAAAAATATCTGATCTGGTGGCGGGAAAATCGCCGCTGGATCCACTTTGTCCGCCCATGGGTTGAGGGTCTGGTCGAGATTGATGCAGATGCAGATCTCATCCAGCGACGCTCTTCTCGATGATACCGTTGCACCAGTCCTTAAAGATCTCGAGCCCGATCCCGCCAGGCCAAGAGGTATGTATCCTCCTGCAGAATTACATTTAATCACCGGGTGAACAGTAGGATGAATCACGATAGAAACGGGAGGTTGCTTCTCCGCCAGAACCGGGCCGCACCGAGCGGGTGCGGGCTCGGTAGCACGGCTCATTTTTCGTATTTCGACTCGAGTCTACTCATGTGAGTTCAGCGCCCAACACCACTGTCGCGCAACAAACGGCGCGAGCCTTGAGGGACTTAGGGGTCCGGTTTGTATTTGGGGTACCCAGCGGTAACTGGGTGGACTACATGCAAGCCCTGCACGAGACCGAGGGGATCGAGTTCGTGTTGGTGAGCAACGAGGCATCGGGCGCGTTCATGGCGGACGTGTGTTGGCGACTCACCGGGGAGATCGCGTCGTGTTTCGGCACTTATGGGCCGGGCGCCTGCAACCTCAGCCCAGGGGTGTGCTGCGCATCTTTGGATCGCTCTGCGATGCTGGTCCTCGCTGATGAGCTCCCCGTTTCCATGCTCCACCGAGCGGCACCGATGAACATCGATCAGCCGGCGTTGTTCAAACCGATCACGAAGTGGCAGTCGAGAATTGAACTCGACTCCGTGGTCGATACGTTATCTCAGGGTGTCGACATCGCGTTGAAAGAGGTCCCTGGTCCCGTGTACATCGGTCTACCGGACGGCACGCAAACCGCGGACCAGCCGCGGGTCTGCGAGTTATCCCACTGGACCCATCCAAAACCGCCGGCGCAGGCGCTTGACATAATGGAAGCTGTGTTCCGGCAAGCTCGAAGACCGGTTCTGGCGTTGGGTATTACCGCGGCTCGCTGCGGTGTCGAAGGAATTGTGTTTGCGATCGCCGAGAAGTTTCAGGTGCCGGTGGTGCTCACCCCCATGGCCAAGGGCGTGTTCGCCGAGGACCATGACTTGTACGCGGGAGTCCTCAATCACGCTCTGTCGGACCAGGTCGGGCGGATTCATCAGCAGGCCGACCTGGTCGTTGGGATCGGTTACGAGCCGGTGGAGATCCACTACGAAGACTGGGTGCCCGATGTGCCGGTTCTCCATTTGAGTACGAGTCGGAGCGATGTCGATCCGAATGCAGTTAGCGTTGCGGAAGACGTCGTCGGTGACCTGGGATTCACATTGGACCGCCTGGTGAACATCGATACCCATGCGAAGTCCTGGGATGTGGCGGCACTGGCCGCTCGACGAGAGGACCTGTTTTCGGCTCTACAGCCACCACCGGGGTGCTTTTGTCCCCAGTTAGTGTTGCAGCGGCTACGGGAGAAGCTACCCGAGGACGGTATCCTCACCGGCGACGCCGGCGCCCATCTGCATCTTATCGGTCAGATGTGGAAAGCCCGCGCGCCCCGACGTCTGTTGATGACCAATGCTGGTGCCTCGATGGGGTTTGGGGTACCGGCAGCCATCGCCGCGAAACTCTGCTCGCCCGACAAGGACGTGCTTTGTGTCACCGGCGACGGCGGTTTTCTGATGTCGGTCGGCGAGATGGCCACTGCAAGGCGTCTTGGCACAAAGGTTGTCTTCGTGGTCATGAAAGATAATCACCACCAGCTGATTCATCTCAAACAAACGAGCCACCAGGCACCTGGTACGCAGTTGCATAATGACAAGCCCGGGTCTAGCAATCATTACTTTGGGGTGCCAGTGCTGAGCGCGGGCAACACCAGCGAGTTTGAGCAAGCCCTTGATGCCGCTTTCGGGGCCGAGGGTCCTATGGTTATCGAAGTCGAGCTCGATGAGTGGGCCTACGAGGGACTGGTTTTGCGCGGGAATCGCCCCACGACTTAGTGTATCGGAGGTAACCATGACAAAGCCGACAAAAGTCCAGTGGGTGTATGACGCCGGTAGCAAGGCCGAGCTGGCCAAACGTTACGATGAGTGGGCCAAGACTTATGACGTGCACATCGTGAATGAAGCCTCGTGGACCGGTCACATTCAGATCGCCGAAACGTTTGCCCGATTTGTCGGCCCAGGGGCAAACATCCTGGATGTCGGCTGCGGTACCGGACTTGCGGGCATGGAGCTTGCGAAGAGAGGTTTTTCGCAAATCGATGGCTTCGACCTGTCCGAGGGAATGCTGGTCGAAGCCGGACGGCTGGGTATTTACCGGGAACTGAAGGTGGCCGCGCTCGGTGGTCCCCTGGATTACCCGACAGCATCCTATGACTCGGCCATCGCTTGCGGGGTATTCAGCGCTGGTCATGCAACCGCCGACGGATTGGATGAGGTGGTGAAAATCATCAAACCAGGCGGCTATTTCAGCCTTACCCTGCGCACCGACATTTACGAGTCTGACGGTTACCAGGCGAGGGATGAAGCGTACACCAGCACCGGAAAATGGGAGCTGGCGGAAATATCAGAACCCCTGGCGCTGCTGCCCGAAGAGGCCCCTAAGATTTATCACTGGATACGCACCTACAAGATTCTATGTTAGCCCGCATTCTCGAGCATGGTTTCGATAATGCGCCGATGCGCATGCGGGGTGGCGGTATCCCAGTACGGACAGAATCGGCCACCATCATAGGCCGGTGAATCCCGCCCTAAGTGAATGAGGTGACACACCTCTTCGTCCTCTCGGTTGAGATTCATCCACCACTCGACAAACCGGTCGATTAGCTCGGCATATTTTGGCGCCGCGATCACGTACTCCGGGAAGTAGAAGAACATGTCCATGCGAGTGTTGCCGGCGGTTAGCGGGGTGAAATACGCAAACACCAGGTTGGTCGCATCCAGACTGTAGCCCATGGTGGGAAAGATCTGGGCAAAGGTCGACTTGCCGACCATGTGCTGCGGACCACGCGCCGGCGGCAGGCCTTTTGTCCGGCTACCCTGCGCTACGCGGTAGGTGTTGTGAATGAGAACACCGTCAACCGACATGCCAGTGCGTGACTCCAATTTTATCATGGTGTCGAGATCCGGGTGGATTTTGAAGATGTGATACAGATCTACCCAGTTCTCGAGGGCAAGTTTCCAGTTGCAGGCAAAATCGAAGCTTATCGCCTGCTTGAACCGATACTCATCCAGCGAGTACTCGGACAGTTGTTTGATGACGGGTTGGAGCTGCTTCTCGATCGCCGGGGCGGTGCCATCAAAATTAACGAATACCCAGTCGAAAAACCGTTCGCTTCGCACCTCGAACAATCGCGGCAGGGTTTGCGAATCATTACCTTCCAGGTGAATGTCGTGTTTGTCAGGGCCAAAATAGTGCGGTCGTCCCGCGAGACTGCCATCCAAATGGTAAGACCAGGCATGGTACGGGCAGGTGAGCCGCTCGCTCCCCTGGCACCGCCGCGGGACGATTCTTGCTCCACGATGGGGGCACACATTGTGAAACACTCTGGCTTCACCATGGTGTCCGCGAACCAAAATGCAGGGGAACCCGCCGACCTCGATGGGGACAACATCTCCCCGCTTGGGTACCTCGCTTAGCCGCCCGGCAAACAACCAGCAGCGTGGAAACAAGCGCTCGCGCTCGAGCTGTAAGAAGGTCTCGGAGGTGAACGCCTCATTGGGTAACCCGCGCGCCTGCTCAATGTCCTTAGACAAGTCTTCGAGAACCGAAACGTTGACGATGCGCTCAAAAAGCGCGCTCTTCTCAGTAGGCGTATCCGCGGGCATTTTCATGATGGGACTCCTGCACGATTCGACCGTTTGGACGGGTGGCTCAGCTAGCGCGTCGTGGATCTGACTATGGCGTGAGGTTATAGAGTTTCAAGGCGTTCTGGCCGATGACTTTGTTTTGGTCCTCGGATGACAACGGGGCCAGGGTCTGCTTCAACTTGGTGACCGGCTCAGTAATCGAGTCAGAATGCGGGTAGTCGTAGGCCCACAGGAAACGCTCCGAGCCAAGCTTGGCGATATTGGCCTCGGCGGTGGTGTCGTCGGGATCCATGGCAATCCAGCAGTTGCGCTGGAAGTATTCGCTAGGTTTTCTTTTCATGGGGGTGGTAAACGCGTTGATGGCGTATTTCTCATCCATGCGGTCCAGCCACGCCGTCAGCCAGCCGGTGCCTGATTCCAGCACCACCACCTTTAAGCGGGGAAACTTCTCGAAGGTGCCGCCGTTGAACAAGGAAGTGAACTGCATTTTGACGTGCTCACCGGAGTACATGAAAACCCACCAGGTGGTGAGTTCTTCCCGCTCGGGGTACAGGTACGTAGGCAGATACTGCGAGCCGCTGGCGGGGTGGATGGTGACCGGTATGCCAAGTGCCTGTGCTTCCACCCAGAAGGGATCGAAGTAGCGCCCGCCCAGCGGTCTTTATAACGGTGTTGCGGCCGAGATCATGATCGCCTTGGAGCCGAGCTTGGCGGTCCGGTGCAGCTCCTTGACACTTTCGGCCACGTCCATCATCGGGATGTGGGTCACGGGGATGAGACGACCGGGGTAGGGACGGCAGAAATCGAACACCCAGTTGTTGTAGGCGCGACAGGTTGCGGCCGCGAGTTGACTGTCTTTGCAATCGGGTTCCCATAACAGTCCCAAGGACGGATAAATCAGACTTTTGTCGATCCCTTCCGTATCCATTACCTGGATCCGCGCATGCGGATCATATCCACCGGGGATCAAGGCATCGGCCCAGGAAATCTTGCCGGGTGTCAGGAAGGGCGTCACGTCCTGGCCGATCGCGCAGAGCGCGCCCAAAGTCCCACCTCTACCAAACCACGACGCTACCCCGTCGATACTGAGGTACTCGAGTCCCTCATCATCTTCGAGTATCTGCAAGGTTCGGTCTCGGTACTTCGGTTCGATGTAGTCTTGCCACAGGGTTTGCGGCTCGGCGATGTGGCCGTCCACATCGATGAATGGCGTCGCTGTATTCATAGATCCTCCGACATACCGGGCTCTCGAAACGCATTGCAGTTACTTTCTCCGATTGTATGCTATCGATCCCGTTCCCAATCAACCCCAGTAGTCTGACTCACCAGGAGAAACACCGAGATGAGCGGGGTCGAATCGACGAATCAGGATGTGCGCGTCGTCATCATCGGCGGCGGTGTGGTTGGCACCAGCGTGCTCTATTGGCTGACCAAGCTCGGCTGTAATGATGTTGTATTGCTCGAACGCTCGGAGCTGACAGCCGGTTCGACCTGGCAAGCCGCGGGCAATGTGACGACCTTGCACGGGGCCTATGACGTCTCCCGCATCCAGGCGTACAGCATGGCACTGTACAAAAGCCTGGATGAGGAAACCGCGGGCGCGGTGGGCTTGCATCGCTTGGGCTGTCTGTTCCTTGCCCACCATGAAGACCAAATGGATGAGTACCGGATGCAGCTGGGTCGCTCGCGGCTTCTTGGTTACGACTACGAGCTGGTGTCTCCCCGTGAGGCGTGTGAGTTACATCCCTTTATGCAGCCTGGTGGCATAGTGGGGGCGCTCTACGATCCCGGCTACGGGCATGTCGACCCCTCGGGGCTTACCAACTGCTCTCGCAAGCTCGGCGCGGGCTGCGGGAGCCGAAGTGTTGCGCCACGCACCGGTGACGGGGTTGTCCGCGCGTCCCGACGGGTCGTGGGATGTCACCACCCCCAAACAATCCTTTCATGCCCAAAGCGTCGTCAACGCGGCGGGATTGTGGGCCGCCGAGGTAGCGCAAATGGCCGGGGTGCGGCTTCCGGTCATTGCGATCGAGCACCAGTACGTGGTGACCGACGAGATTGCGCAAGTGAGGGCACTTGAAGAGACTTTCCCCGCGGTTCGCGGTGGTGATGCCTCTTTCTACATGCGCCGTGAAGGCCAGGGTTTTTTGATTGGGGCATGGGAATCGGAGCCCCGGACCTGGGGGGTGGAGGGAGTGCCGGAGAGCTTCGGCGCCGAATTGCTGACCCCGGATCTCGAACGTATCGAGACGGAGCTGCTGGCGGCTGGTGCGCGTATTCCGGTAGTCGCCGAGGCTGGAATCAAACGCGTCATCAACGGTCCGATCGCCTTCGGTCCGGATGCCAAGCCGCATCTGGGTCCGCATCGAGGGGTGGGTAACTTCTATTGTGCGGCGGGTTTGACCGGTGGAATCGCCCAGGCCGGCGGGGCGGGGCGCTGTCTGGCGGAGCTTATCGTGCACGGCGTCTCCAGTGTTGACCTGACTACGCTCGATGCGGATAGATTCGGTGAATACGCGGACAAAGACTATACGGTTGCCAAGGTCCGCGAATGTTATGCCTTGCGTTTCGGGGTCGCCTATCCGGAAGAAGAGCGCCCGGCCGGTCGCCCTGCCAAGTTGAGCCCACTGTACAACCGATTGAAGTCGGCTCGCGCCGTGTATGGCGCGTTGCGCGGTTGGGAGCGTCCCATGTGGTTCGCGCCCCAGGGGGTCGAAGCGAAGGATATCCCAGGATTTCGCCGGCCAAACTGGTTTCCCCATGTGGGTGACGAATGCCGTGGGGTTGCCGAGACCGCCGGGGTTCTCGATCTGACGAGCTTCGCCAAATACAAGGTGGAAGGGGCCGGGGCCGAACGCTGGCTCAACCACCTGCTCGCAAAGCCGGTACCGACCCGAGTTGGTCGGGTCGGGCTTCGTCTAATGCTGAGTCACGCTGGAGGCGTCATCGGCGACTTGACGGTAGCACGCCTCGCGGACGACAACTTCTATCTGATTGGGGCGGCCGCCGCGGAGCACTACCATACGCGCTGGCTCGAATCGTTCCTGCCCGCGAACGGGGTGCGCTTCGAACCCGTCGGTCACCAATATGGCGTCCTTGCCCTGGCCGGCCCGCGCTCCCGCGCGATCCTGAATCAGGTCACCAATGACGACGTATCCAACGAAGGGTTGCCGTTTTTTGGCGCTAGAGAGCTTAATATCGACGGGGTGACGGTGCTGGCTCTTCGAGTGGCGTTCACCGGTGAGCTTGGCTATGAGCTGCACGTTCCCATCGACCACCTGGCGTCGGTGGACGACACCCTCTGGAGCGCTGGTCAAGAGTTCGACTTGGGTAATTTTGGGATGCGGGCTATGAACTGCATGCGGATCGAAAAGAGCTATCGTCGGCTCGGCTCCGACCTCACACCCGAGACGTCCCCGCTTGAAGCGGGTCTGGACGCATTCATCAGCTTCGACCATAACGGTTTTGTCGGCTATGACGCTTTGCGGCGGATTCGCGACCACGGGGCTGGCCGCACCCTCGTAACCCTGAAGGTTGATGCCAAGGATGCCGATGCGATAGGCAATGAACCGGTCTATTTGGACGGGCAAATAGTCGGTTACGTATCCTCGGGTGGTTACGGGCATAGGGTGGGCGAAAGCATCGCTCTCGCCTACGTTCAACGTGATATTGCAGATATGGCCCTGGGGTTTGAGGTAGAAATTCTTGATGACCGGCGCGCCGCAGTAGTCGTTGAGGATTCTGTTTACGATCGAGATGCCAAGAAACTGCGGCTGTGAACGAAACAATTTAGTGGCATAGCGAAGTCGAAGCGAGCCCGTTTTTGAAACCACAGGAGAAGGATTATGGCTGAGTGTCATGGTGGAAAACTGTTCGTCGACATGCTCGAACGCGAGGGGGTGCGTCACATTTTTATGTTAAGCGGTGAGAGTCTGCTGCCGATTATCGATGCCTGTATCGACTCCCCCATTTCGATCATTCACACCCGTCACGAGGAATCGGCGGGGTACATGGCGGATGCCTACGCACGGGTAACCGGGAGTCTCGGGGTTGTGGGGGTGACTCAGGGTCCGGGCAGCACCAACATTTTCACCGCCTTGATGACCGCGAACCTGGATGCCAGCCCAATGCTTTGTTTTGCCGGGCGTCTCAACCACGGCATGATGCATCGCTTGGCCGGACAAGAGTTGGATGCTGCCACCGCGGCTCATCCTTATGTGAAGTGGGCCGCGACGGTATCCGATGGCGCGCGTATTCCGGGGTTGACCGCCAGCGCCATCCGCCACTCCATGACCGGAATTCCCGGGGCAACTTTTCTTGCTTTCGAGAGAGACACGTTGCACCAGCGCTTTGACGAGGCATCAACCCCATTGCCGTCAGGGTATCGCACCGCAGGACTCTCGATTCGTTCGGGAAGCGCGGACTCAACCGCGGTGGAAGACGCAGCGCGGCTGCTTCGCGAGGCAAAACGCCCGTTGGCCATCGTGGGCAGCGCCGCCGCCTGGTCGTCAGCCGGCGACGCTCTGTCGGCCTTCGCCGAAGGGACGCGGTGCCCGGTGCTGCTGAGCGCTCAGGGTCGGGGTTGCCTGGACGAATCACATCCGCTTGCTTTCGGGGAAAGCCATATACCCACCAATCCGATCTCGCGTCTGGCCCTGGCCGAGGCGGATGTGATTCTTTTTGCCGGTGAGCGGGTCGACGATCGGGTAGAGTTTGCCGCCCCTGATGCGGTCAACCCTAAGGCAAAGATCATCCAGATCTGGCCGCAGGCGGAAGACATCGGCATTAATCGCTCGATAGAGGTGGGACTGGTCAGCGATACCCGGGCGGGTCTCGAGGACCTGCTGACGGCCTATGGTGACAATGGAGCGAAGGACGGTTCTCGCGATGAGTGGGTCACACGTTTGCGCACCGAAAAGGATGCTGAGCTCGCCGCCTTTGATGCGATTCTCGCCGACCCACCGAGCCCCATTCACCCATTTGTGTTGGTCCACGAGGTAAAACGTTATCTCGAGGAGGCGGGCAAGCCCTATTCAGTGGCCGCCGGCGCCTCGGATGTCGAGTCCTGGGCGCGCTGGCTCTTCCGGCCCTCGCGCATGGGGCAGTTTATCGGCTGCGGGTATACCGGGACATTAGGCTCGGGATTTCCTTATGCCATGGGTATGAAGCTGGCTCGTCCCGACGACAACGTGGTGTGTTTACAGGGCGACCTCGATTTCAGCTATCGTGCGATGGACATCGACACCTGTGCACGTTACGACCTGCCGGTCGTCTCGATCATCGCCAACGACAGCACCATGGGCTTCATCAAACGCGAGCAGGAAGCTTTGTACGGGCCTAATCGTTCTTATGTGACGGATCTCGAGTTCCGTAACTTCGAGAACGTGTGCAAGGCCCTCGGTGGCCACGGCGAGCTGGTGCGTGATTCGAGCGAGCTGCGCCCCGCCTTGGAGCGCTCGTTTGCCAGCGGCAAGCCAGCCGTTATTAACGTGGTTATCGAGCGTGTGCCCAGCCCGGGGCTCAACTGGTTCTATCGCGATATTGACCCGCGCCACGGCCCGCTGGGAAGTGGTTGAGAATGGGGCGGCGATTCGCGGTCAGTCATTATGTACTTAGCCGGCAGTAAACGGACATCCCAGATGATCGTCGGGCCGCAAATGATCACCATGGATACACTTGACACGGAGTCCCCAGCCCATGATTTATGATGGTCACGCTTACTGTATTCAAGATCAGAATGGCGACGGTGGATTCGAGCATCGAATCGAGTTCCAACGTCTGCTTCAATTTCAGATGGCCCATCATTTTCAACCCGCGGTGCGCACCCGCGACCGTGCACTTGCCAACAGCGATGCAATGGCCGATTTTTCCCGACCGTTTGACGTTACCGCGGTGAAGGAGGCGGGCTTTCGCGCGCTCCGCCATGGTCGTTACGAGTGGCAGTCTGAGGGCGAGGCGCATTTTAAGCAGGTGATGCCCCCGATGATCACCGACATGCTCTACAACGCCGAGATGCTGGTGGCGGAAATGGATTACGCCGGGGTGGATATGGGGTTGCTGCATCGAACCCCCTATCTGGGCATCAGCAACGACTTCATTGCGGATTGTTGTCATCAATATCCGCAGCGTCTTCAGGGGCTCGCCTACGTGCGCGAGTGGCTGGTGGGTGACGACCCCGACACGGCTATTGGGGAGCTGCAGCGCTCGATCAATGAGCTGGGTTTGCACGGGTTGCAGTTTCTACCGAGCTTCTCCCTTCTTTATGGGGTGAATGAGGATTGGGACTCGGGTGGTTATCGACCATTCTGGGATGCGGTGGCCGCCCTGAACATTCCGGTGTTCATCACTCTGGTGACCCATCAAGTAAAAACGGTGGACGGTTTTCTCGATCAGCTACGGGTGCTGCGTCGGTTTGTGGAGCGCTATCCGGATGTCACTGTGGTGCTCACTCACGGACTCGACTGGTTGCGTTTTGTCGCTGACGGCAAGCTCTCGGTTCCCGGTGAGGTTTACGACATCGCGCCCTGCGATTGCCCCAACTTTCACGTGCAGATTTTATTCGCGGTTTTTCTAGGATTGACGTTCGACTATCCGATGTTGCAGATAAAACCCACCTTGGCGCAAATGGCAAAACGTCTGGGTACCGAGAGGATACTGTGGGGAACCGATGTGCCGATTGTCATGCGCTACACCACTTACCGGCAATCGCTGGACCAGATTCGATTGTACTGTCAGGACGAGCTCGGGAACGATGGGATGGAACAGGTGCTGGGGGGAAACATGGCGCGCATGATGGGGGTGGAAAACGTTTGCGGGCGAGGGTCGGCTACGTAAGAGGTCAGACCCGTACCAGTCCTCCGTCGATGATCAGACTTGAACCGCTGATGTAGGTATTCTCAGGACCCACCAGCCAGGACGCGAACGCCGCGATCTCTTCCGGTCGGGCAAGACGCCCCATCGGTATCTTTGCTTCCAGTGCCGACACATCGACGTCGGCCGCATTGGCCACCATGTCGGTAAGGATAAAGCCCGGGGCCAGGGTGTTAACCAGAATCCCATCACGTGCCACCTCGGGGGCGAGTGAAGCGATGAGTCCGTCGATGCCAAACTTGGTCGAGGAATAGGGCACCCGTCCCTCGGTGCTGATGGTGCCGTAAATCGATCCCACGTTGAGGATCCGGCCCCAGCTCGCTTTGCGCATACCCGGCACCACCGCCCGACTGAGGATCATCGGCGCAACCAGATTGATGTCGTGTACCTGACGGAACTCTTCCGTCGACAGCTCTTCAATACCGCGTTCGATACCTATACCGGCATTGTTGACCAGAATCAGCGGCTCACGGGCGGCGATACGTTCGGCAAACGCCTCGGTCGCCGGTGCGTCGGTAAAATCGACCGCCATGTACTCCACACCTTGAGAGACCTCTCCTTGGGGATTGGTCCCGGTACCGATGACCTGCGCCCCATCGTCACGCAGCCGCTCGGCCAGAGCACGACCCAGGCCCCGGGTGGCGCCGGTTACCAGGGCCAGACGTCCAGCGTGTGGATTTGTCATGTGGTTCCTTAGTTCTCGGGGGTCAGCGATGTCAGCGCGGTAATCGGCGTGTAGTCGTGGCAGATGGATTCCCCGCGTACTGTCCCGGTGGCGGCATTTTCCACCGAGTTGAGGGTCAACGAGAGGACGGAGCGATGCCACGGAGACATGTTGACCCCGGAGCCATGCACCGTCATGAGATCCATGAATACAACCGTCCCGGCTTTGCCGGTGGCGGCGACGATGCCATTGCGTTCCATGACCGGTTTCACCCACCCCACGTCCGGATAACGTCCGTGCGGGTACGTGGTGAGCGAATCGTCGATATCGGGGATCTCGGTTTTGTGGGTCTGGGAACCGGGCGCCATCATGAAGGGTCCATTGAGCTCGTTCACATCGTCCACGAAGATAAGCACGTTGACCGCGCGCGGCTCCGACATCTTGTCGTCGATCTTGTAAGTCGGGTAGTCCTGATGCCACTGCCACTGAGCGCCGTCATAGGCGCGTTTTACATTCAGGATGGCTTGAAAGATATACACCGGGCTGCCGAGCAGCTGCATCACCGGACCTATCACTTTTTTGTGACGACATAACCGGTCGAACGGGTCGTTGAACCGATGCACATTGAGCACCGAACGATGGGTTTTGGCATCCGTCTCCAGAATGACCCCGCGTCCGCCATCGACGAGGAGATCGGGGACCTCTCGACGGACGACGTTGATCTCTTCGCTGGTGAAGAGCTCCGGGATGCGAACAAAACCGTCTTTCCGATAGGTTTCGAGTTGATCAGAATTTAGTTTCATGACTCCATTCCTCCTTGTCGGTTTGACCCCATTCGACGTCCCCGTTTTCGGGCCACCTTTCGGCGCTTTGATTAAGCTCGGTAACGGGCTTTCCCGAGCACATCCGGTCCAAACGAGAGTTCTTCTCCCGGGGTGAGAGGTCGGTTGGTGTCTGTCAACCACGCGATGACCAGCACCCCATCGGGCGAGTGAGAATAGTGACGTACCCCTGGACCTAGCGATACAAAATCACCTTTGGTGTAGCGCACCCCATCGTGGTCCACTACCTCGCCATCGAGCACATGAAATTCCTCGAACCCGTGATGCTCGTGGGGGGTAGATACGCCTCCCGGTTCGAAACGAATGACAAAACAACCCTGACCGGTTTCACGATCGAATGTGACCGGATTCCAAAACAATTTCGGCACGTCGTTACCGTAGCGATCGAAAGGAGTGAACTCGAGGGTCTCTAGCGGTTGGACTAGACGACCTTGCCCCGGCGCATGTCCGCCAGCCTCGCCCTTATCACTGAACTTAGCCCGCCCGACCGTGTCGGGGCCAAACGACAGCGGTTCACTCGGATGCAGGGCTCGATTGCCCTCACTCAACCACACAAGTACTCGCGCACCGTGTTCCGAGTACGAGTAGTGCCGGGTACCCGGTCCCAACGAGACAAACTCCCCGGCACGGTACGTGTGACCATCGTGATCACACAATGCACCTTCGAGAATGTAGAACTCTTCCGCGCTAGGGTGCTCATGCGGTATCGAGGTGCCGCCTGGCTCAAACTCCACGATGAAAAACCCCGTGCGGGTCGCCTCGTCGAAGCGCATTGGATTCCATTTCAGACCCGGCATGATCTCGCCGTATCGGTCCATCGGGAACATTTCCAGGTCCGCCGACTTCTCAATCAAACGTTGGTTTGGTTCAGGGTTCATTGTGATTACTCCGCTGCCTGAAGATTATCGTGTCCAGTGATAAAGTCGTTACGTCCGGTTTGATCGTGTCCTCTCACTAGATAAATCGGTCGGTCGGCTGGCTCCACCGGTATTGCGCCTAATCCGAGCGGGGTGGTCAGACTTCGATCGAAGTAGCTGGTTCCCGGCATGTAGCGGAACACCAGACCCGCGCGACGTTGCGCCGATTGATTTTTGCCCGAGCCGTGGACGGTGTGTGCATCGTGCAAGGAAATTTGACCGGCCGCCAGCTGCACGTCTTTAGCGAGACTCGTGTCGATCTCTGCCGGGTCGACAATGTCGTTGAACCCGGGGAGCGCATTGGCGTCGATGATATGACGCAAGGGGCCGCGCCGGTGTGAGCCGGGTATGTAACGCATGCATCCGTTCCCCGGGTGAGCGTCATCCAGCGCTATCCATACACTGCAGGTCGCGGTCGGGGTCATGACGTAATAGGGGCTGTCTTGATGCCAGTGGATTTCGCGACCCTCGCGTGGTTGTTTGCAGAACGCCGAGCACACCCACAGAATCAAATCCGGCCCCAGGAGTTGCGAAACCATATCGAGAATCTCCGGGTCGCGTGCGTATTCGACGAACTCGCGAAGGCCACTTACCCGGGGTGCCGGCGAGTTTTCAATATTGACGCTGGCGAGCAGCTCGGGACGCACCCTCGGATTTTTCTCGATGACATCGATAACCGAGCGGCGCATGGGTTTCAGCAACCGCTCGGGAACCCGGTAGTCGGGGATCAGCAAACCGTCGCGATGATAACGCGACACCTCGTCGCCACTGAGAGGCATTGGGCGGTTTGAGAGCATGGTCTCAAAATCCTACCACCGTGAGCCCGAGAAAGCGGGTCGGGATCTTGATGAGTGAGGGTTGATCGACAACTATCAGTCGGGTTAACCGAAAAACGACACCAGAGGGAAGAGACTTTCATGACCGATCTTGATCTGTGTTACACACCTGCCGTCGAGCTGGCACGTCGTATCCGTGACCGGGAGATATCACCGCTCGAGATTGTGCGCAATTCCCTGGAGCGTATCGACGCGGTCAATCCCATCCTCAATTGTTTTTGTTTCACTTTTCCTGATGAGGCAATGGCGAAGGCCAAGGCCGCGGAGCAGGCCGTCATGCGAGGAGAGTCATTGGGAACACTGCATGGCGTGCCCATCGCCATCAAAGACTTCACCCCGACCAAAGGCAAAACCACCACCATGGGCAGCAAGATTTATGCTGACTGGGTGCCGCAGGAGGATGCGCAGATCGTCAAAGATCTGACCGGGGCCGGTGCGATCATGGTCGGCAAAACAAACACCCCGGAATTTGCCCACGCGGGTTTTGTCACAGTCCTTTGTGGGGGGTCACGCGCAATCCGTGGGATCCGCAACGCACACCCGGTGGCTCGTCCGGTGGTTCCGGCGCCGCGGTGGCGTCGGGCTGTGTGCCGTTGGCCGAAGGGTCGGATATGGGAGGGTCGGTGCGTCTCCCGGCCGCGTTTTGCGGCACGGTGGGTCTCAAACCCAGTCTTGGCCGTATCCCGATGACGATATTGCCGACGGTATTCGACAACATCTCTCACTTTGGACCGCTGGCCCGCACCATCGACGACGCAGCATTGTTCCTGGCCGCCGTACAGGGTCCATTCGAACGCGACATCATGTCCAATCCCACCCCGCTGGAGATGCCCTCGGTTGTGCCATCCGATGTGACGGGTCTTCGTATTGCCCTCGATATGGACCTGGGATTTCTGGCGGTTGACGACGGCATCGCAGCCGACGTCGAGAGCTGCGCGGAAGCTTTACGCGAGGCGGGAGCGGTGGTGGAGGAGGTCGACCTCGGGTGGGATCGTGAGTGCATGGATGTCTGGGGAGACAACTGGTGTGTTTATCTGGCGGCCTGCTTTGGTCAACATCTGGACGAACGGCGTCACGATCTTGACCCGACTATCGTTGCTTACTTCGAACGTGCAAAGGAGATTGATGCCGTCACCCTCAGACGTATGGAGTCGGTCCGCACTCGGCAATGGCACGCTCTGTGCGAGGTCTTCGAACGTTACGATGCGCTGATTTGCCCCACCACGCAGATTCCTGCTCCCCCAGCCGAGCACACTGATGCGATGTACGAAGGTGAGACCGAGGACGGCAAGGTCAAGACCACGGGGGCCACAACCTTGTTCAACAACATTTCACAGTGCCCCGCGTTGTCGGTACCCGCGGGCTGGACTGACGACGGCTTACCTAGCGCGCTGCAGATTGTCGGTCATCGTTTTGATGACTTAACTGTTTTGCGCATCGGCGCGTCAGTTGAACGCCACCGTCCATGGGCACATAAACGCCCGCCGATCTGAGCGACAGAAACCTCGGGGGTCGGACCAAGACAATCCGTTGATTTATATTCAAACAAATTTTGCCTAGATTCAACGTTAAACTGGCCTTTTCACAGGGTAAAAAGGCCGTTTTAGGCCTCAAATTCAACCCGAATTCGACCCTATTTGTCATTAAATCAATGGGTTAGCTTGGTCCGACTCGAAAGCTGGGCCGTTCCAGCGTTCGTGGGTGACAAATCGGTTAACGGCGCGGCGTTTGAGCTTGGTGAGTTGTTTGACGGGTTTGCCAATCGGCAGACAAGCTGCCACAGCATAGTGCTCGGGTGCACCAATCAGACTCTGTACCTCAGATTCGCGGGCGGCGGCCAGGGTGGTGATGGTGCCGCCGTAGCCGGCTTGGCGCAGACCCATCAAGATATTCCACACCAGGGGGTAGATGGAGGCACCAGAGACCACGCCTATTCGCTCCAGCAACTGATCCATCGAGGCGACCACTCGCAGGTCGACCAGCACCACTAAGACTACCGATGAGGTTCGAAATGGCTCGACCATTATCTTAGGCACCGGTGTATTGGCGATGGTCTGGTCACTTACCGTGGTAGGCGCAACAGTGTTCCACGGTCCTTCACCGGTCTTGACCTGGGCTATGTAGCGCTTGGCGGCCGGCACCGCCAGTTTAGATAAGGCTTCTTTGGTAGCGCTATCACGCACCACCACCACGTGGGCGCCCTGGCGGTTTCCACCGCTGGGTGCAAATCGGGCGTTATCCAGGACTTCATAGAGAATCTCGTCCGGAACGTGCTCGCCGGTGTACTCGCGCGCCGAGAAAGTGGTGCGCATGACCTCGAAAAGTTCCATTTGTCAGTCCCCGCCCGAGTGAGGTGCAGTACCATGTACGAAGAACCCGATAAGTTTGCAACCGGAGCTTGGCCCATGTCCGTGCCGGATATTCCTTTTCCTGCATCCATTCCCAAGGCTTATCCCATTATCGAAGGTGAGCCGACATTCGACCCGGCGGTGCATCTGGCGTTGGAAAAACCCACTCGGTGCGTTTGTCTGGGTGATTTTGGTTACGACGAGAAGACGAGTAACGCAGCCCCTACACAGGTGGCGGTGGCTGGACCGATGCGGATCTTTTCTGACGATGGGGTGGCGGCAATGCGCGAATCGGCGCGTGCGTTTCGCCGACTCAATGCGCGTACCGAAGGTGATCCCAAGGCGGCCTACGTCAAACCGCGGGGATCGGCCTACAGCTCAAAATTCATGCGCGACATTTGTGCTTGCCCGGACATCACCACGTTCTTCTCGGAGATTGTCGGTGTGGATCTGATTGGCCATCCCATGCCCACGGTTCGCTCCACCCTGGTTTTTGAACCGCAGGACATCAGCAAGACCCAACAAGGGTGGCACCTGGACACGGTCGGGTTTGCCTGCGTGATCGCATTACACGACCCTGCAACTCTTGACGGTGGACGATTTCAATATTTCAACGGCACCCGTTCCGATGTCGCCAGGCTTTGCCAATGCCCCGAGGAGCAGCTCATCCGGTCGGTCGGAAAACTTACCGATCTGCCCGCTGAACGAGTCGAATCGCTCGCTTTTCCTGGCCCCGGATACGGGGTGTTGATGCAAGGTAACTACGTGCTGCACCGTGGCGAACCCATGGGAAGCCCGGGCGAGCGCATGATGTTTGTCCCAGGGCTGGTAGTTGCCGACCCGTCTGTTCCAGATGTCACACACTGGAGCGAAATCCAACGCTTCAACTCGCCAGCCCTGGTCGCCGAGTACGCTCGTTATAAGGCCTGGCGGGCCCAAACCAAACTCGATGCGTTTATTCGCGGTGCCTCTATGGAGAGCGATCCTGCCGAGTTGCGAACCGCGTTGGCGGACGCCATGGAGGAGCTGACCCCCTTCGTGAACGAGCTAGATAGTTGAGTTGCCCGCGGGTATCGTTGACCGCTATTGATTTCCGGCAATACCCCTTTCGGGCGCCATGTCCGCAGCGCTCCAGGGAGCGGCACCTTCATTGAGTCTTTAGCTTGACAATCTCGATGAGAGTGCATTTCGCGCGCGATTCGTGTAGGGTCGCGACCCCTGAGGGTTGGGCAAACCGAAATCCCTCACTGTTTAGTTCGCGGCATACCTCTCAAGGCTACCCCCCGATCTTTCGATTCACAAAGCTGGATCCGGCTGCAATCCGTCCGGTTCGGGCTTCATCAGGAGTAAGTTCACTGTCATTCGAATTACTTGGCCTCAGGGCCGAACTACTGCTCGCCACACGCGAGCAAGGTTATGTTATCCCCACCGCTATCCAACGTGAGGCCATACCGGCCATTCTCGCCGGGGAAGATCTACTGGCCGCGGCCCAGACGGGTACCGGAAAGACGGCAGGTTTTACCCTGCCAATCTTGCAGCGACTGATGGAGCATCGCGTTTCGCGAATGCACTTTCGCCCGGTCAGAGCCCTGATTGTGGTGCCGACACGGGAGCTGGCGGTTCAAGTCGGAGAGAGCATCCAAACCTATGGAGCACATCTACCCCTTCGCAGCACAACCATTTTTGGCGGGGTCGGCATGGGCCCGCAGCTGAATGCCTTACGGGCGGGCAGCGACATCGTGGTAGCGACCCCGGGCCGATTGCTCGATCATGTCTCGCGCAGAACCATCAACTTGAGTCAAGTCGAGACCCTGGTGCTCGATGAAGCCGACCGTATGCTCGATATGGGTTTTGTCCACGATATCAAACGGGTGTTGGCGCTTTTGCCGCGACGACGTCAGAACCTGCTGTTCAGCGCCACCTTTGCCGAGCCGGTAATGGTGTTAGCCGAGCGACTCATGAATCGTCCAAGACTAATCGAGGTTGCGCCGAGAAACAGCGCGGCTCCAAAGGTCAATCAGACTATTTATGCCGTGGATGCAAAACGCAAACCCGAGCTGCTCGCGGACTTGATCCACGGTAGCGGGTGGCAACAGGTGCTGGTATTTACCCGCACCAAACATGGCGCGAACAAGCTGGTGCGAAAGCTCGAACGCGCCCACCTCGGTGCGGTGGCGATTCACGGTAACAAGACGCAAAGTGCGCGCACCCGGGCACTCGCAAGCTTTAAGACGGGAGAAGTCAGGGTACTCGTCGCGACCGACATTGCTTCCAGGGGACTGGATATCGACGGTCTTGCGTGTGTCGTCAACTTCGAGCTGCCAAACATTGCGGATGACTACGTGCATCGCATTGGGCGAACCGGTCGGGCTGGTGCCAGTGGCGAGGCGATCTCCCTGGTTTGTCACGACGAGAAGCCGTATTTGCGATCCATCGAAAGGCTGCTTCGCGTACGCTTGACGATACGCGAGCTTGCCGGCTTCGAGCCCAATCCAGATACTACGCCTAAGCCAGTTGGGCAAGGCACGCGTAATGGCACGAGTGTCAAGCGACCAAGTCGGAAATCGCACTGCGCTTTGCCGCGGGCAGGTAGAACTCGGCGGCGCAAGTCTCAGGGGAAGGGACAACGCACTCCGGCATGAATCCCTCAATAAAAGGAGGTCTTATACGATGGCGCGAAAGCCAAACTATGGTTTCGAACGAAATGCCCGGGCCAAGGCCAAGGCAGCCAAGCGCGAAGCGAAACGCGAGGCCAAGCTCAGCCTCAAGGCGGAGAAACAAGCCGCGAACGCTGAGACCGGTGCAGACTCGCCGGAGTCGGCGGACAGCCCCGAGCTAGGCGAAGAGTCGCCCGACACCCCAAGCTGATACCGGGCTGGTCCCGGCCGTCGGGGTAGTCCCCGATGGTCAGTCTTGTTGACAAACCCAACCGCCAGGTCATTTGATACATGACTTGGCGTGCGTGCGAACCAAAGGTGATGACCATGACTAGCGAAATTCCTCGTTTGGACAAAAACGCGGCTGGTGAGGCTGTTACCGCTGCGCTGGAGGAAGCTGGTTGCGTGATCGTTGAAAACCTCTACAGCGAAGCCGAGATGGATCAGCTGAGCGCCGATTTGAATCCGTGGTTCGAGGAACGGCCCACCGGGATCGATGATTTTTCCGGATACAAAACCCGCCGGGTGTCCTCTTTGGTGGCTCGCTCGGAGATTGCACGGAACATTGCACTCAATGAGACGGTGCTCGATGTCTGTGACCGTCTGTTGTTGCCCAACTGTAATGTCTATCGCCTGCAGGTCACTCACATGGTGGATCTCGGGCCCGGGGAAATACGCCAGATTATTCATCGAGACGATGGCATTTATCCGGAAATTTTCCACAACGCGTTGCCAGAGCTCAATTGCCTGGTTCACGGTATGTGGGCCGTAACGGACTTTACCCTTGACAACGGTGCAACCAGCCTGGTGCCAGGTAGTCACCGATGGGAAGACCGCGAACGTATGCCCGAGGAGCACGAGGTCAACCAGGCGGTGATGCCAAAGGGCTCGGTCGCGCTTTATCTGGGAGCCACCTACCACGGTGGCGGAGAGAATCGTTCCAATACGCATCGGGTCGGCGCATTGTTCGGCTATGCGTTGGGATGGTTACGTCAGGAAGAGAATATGTACCTCGCCTGTCCTCCCGAGGTGGCGCGGACGTTTTCCGAAAAACTGCAGCGTCTTGTCGGTTACGACCAGTTTTCCAAAGGCGCGGGCTGGGTGGATAACGCAAATCCACAGATCGTGCTCCAGGAAGACGCAACTTTCGAAGACATGCGTTCGTACTGAGTCGACCTATCCAGATTTTCACTACGCACGATTGAGTGGACTGGTTTCCACTCATGAGTCCGTACGTCTCCACACGATGGGAAAAGCGGGATGGTCCATCGGCTCGCCCACCTTTGGGTGTGGCGGCGGAAATTGCGGGAACATGGCTCCGGATCTTTGGGTGTAAACGACATCGTCGCCTAACCAGCGAGTCGAGAAGGCGCGGCGCCGGGTGGTCAGATTCTCGGTCGACGGTGCTCGGTGGAGGCTGCGCATGTGGAAAACGAGGCAATCACCCGGGCGCAGATCCCAGGACAGAATTCTGTACTGGCTGCGGTTGCCCTCGATGTCGGGTGGCGTTTCGAAAGTACCGGCCGGGTAAGAGTACTCTGCGAGGTCGCCAAACTTGATGGGGGTAAACAGTTTTTCCCAGCGATGCGATCCGGCGACAAATTCCACGCAAGCCTTTGCCGGAACCGAGTCAAGCGCTACCCACACACTGCAGAGCTTGTCTCCCTCAACACAGTAATAGGGCTGATCTTGATCCAGGGTGACGCTTCTGTTGTGCCCGGCTCTTTGATGAGCATGTTCTCGAGCAGGATTCGGCAGTGGGTAGAGAGGGTGAGCTCACCGGCAATGCGCGCGGCCGGTGAGTCGAAAATAAACTTCCGGTACTCGGGGATCCGCTCCCAGTTCATCAGGTCGTCCAGATAAGCGCCTGGATTCCCGGGTGGGGTGTAGGAGGTGGCTTAGGGGCCCGGCTCGGCTAAGTTTCGTTCGAACCCGAGGGCAAGGTGCTCGATCCACTTTGGTTCGAATTGTTGGCGTAAGCACACCGCACCATCGCGAGCAAACCCATCAATCTTGTCCGCGCTGATCACCCCGGAACGTCCCCGGTTGTTGTCGGGGGCAGGGGATAGGTCGCGGCTGCATCCACCGGCCACATTGGCATTTGGGACCGTTGGCGGGTGAACGTTTCAATTTTGTGGGTGCACAACCCTGGGGTGTCTGCGGTAACGATGGCCGCGGCGACGTCTTTGAAACCGGCCCGGAAATGGTGACTCGATTTGAGGGCAACAAATTTGTAGCACGTGATATCTATACCAACCGCGAGAAAAGGCTCGGGGTCGAAAGTTTGTGAGCGCCGGGAAACAACAATCACGTCGATCCCGTTGATCTCGATACGCGCCATCGGACCGAGATTGCAGGGCGCCCCCTTAAACATGGCCTGTAAAATCAGACGGCCATCATGGAGTGCACGCACCGTGCCCGAGACTTTCAGCGGTGCGCCGTGCAAATCGTCGTAGTGGCCGCCCAGTTCCAAGTGCACTTGCGTATCTACCCCGGCCGCGTGGGCCGTGGCCGCGGATTGTGGATCGACGATAAAGCCGAAGCAGGCGTCCTTCACTTGACTTTCGATCATGGCCCGCAGCAAGTGAGTGCCATCTCCGGGCGCGCCGCCTCCCGGGTTGTCGGATGTCTCGTTGATGATCACCGGTGATACATCGAGCTCGCTCGCAGCTTCCAGTGCTTGCTTGGCTGACAGACTTCGGGGCAGAAAAGAATCCCGTGCCGACCACAAATGGGTGGCGGTGTTTGCCGCGGTCTGCCGAGCCAGGATTTCCGATGTCGCGGTGACGCAGATGCTCGCGCCTACCTGGGGGATGTCGGTGTAGGGAAAACCGTGAAACCAGCTGACATCAACAATACCGGGTGCTGCTTCAGCTTCGAGAATTTGCCCCAGCATCGATTTGCCGGGTTCTTCGAAGGTGGTGGTGCAGGGCAGCAACATCGGAAGGGTTTCGACAAATACTGAAGTCGTGAGCTCTGCGTTCACCAGGCGTAACGCAAGCTCGGCGGCTTCGCGGCTGCGATGATGCATGTCGATGTGTGGATATTGATGGCAGGCAAACACTCCATTCAAGACATCGGCCATGGTCTGAGTGATATTCCCGTGCAGATCGAATGTGGCGACAAGGGCAACGTCGGCGCCGACCAATGCGCGTACCGCGGCTGAGAGATCGCCTTCCAGATCGTCAATTCCCTCGACCACTCCGGCTCCGTGCAACGCGAGCAATACCGCATCGCAGCGTTCCGTGCTCAGTCCATCGAGGATTTCCTGTTTGAAAGCGTGGTAAGCACCCGCTTCAATCGTGCCCGACGGCTGGGCGTCACACACCATGATGGGAACTGGTTGCGCGCCAAGAGCACGCACCGCGTTTACCATACCGCCGACGTCGGTTTCCTGACCATCAGTAGCAAGAAGCGCATCGCCACGCAGCACGCGGAACGCGTCACCGGTGGTCAGGTCTTTACAGTACGTGTTGGTTTCGTGGGAGATCCCCGCAATCGCTATGCGCATTGGTGTGCAGCCATTTGATTTGTTGCGACGAGTACTTACCACAAGGACGGGAACAACACGAGTATCGGACTAGGTAAGAGACCCACCTACCTCAACCATCCCCATCCGACTAAGATAAAGAACCCTCGGTCTCAGGAAACATATGCCGACTAGACCTGAGTCATGGATGGAAAGCTCCGACGTGTTCTCTATGTTTCCCACCTTCGTGTGGAACATTCAGCTTACGAGGAAAGTCTGTACGGCGCTTAACTCCAAAATCCTGAGAACCCTTGACGAGAGGCATCGGGACTTGCCGGCGTTAGCTACCGGTGAAGCTCGCTGCACTTCATCCATGAGAAGGGCAGCGCGCCAGCGCCGATGCCGCTGATCATCTCCCACGGTTGGCCGGGATCGGTTGTTGAGTTCCTCGATATCATCGAGCCCCTGGCCCATCCGGAACGCTTCGGTGGCAGCGCCGAGGACGCCTTCGACGTCATCGCGCCGTCCCTGCCGGGGTTTGGTTTCTCCGGCCGTCCACCGCGTCCCTTCGGACCCCGCAAGATGTCCGTCCTGTTCGACACCTTGATGACCGACGTACTGGGATACGGGAGCTACCTGGCCCAGGGTGGAGACTGGGGCGGCGCTATTTCGTCCTGGCTCGGCCTCAACCACGCAACCGCCTGCCGCGCCATCCATATCAACATAATGACGATGCGCCACCCCGGCGGTCCCAAGGGGTCGGAAGAACAAGCCTGGGCCGACGAATTCGAGCGCGAGCAGATGATGGAGAATGGCTACCGGACCCAGCAGGCGACAAAACCGCAGACCTTGAGCTACGCAATGATGGACAGCCCGGTGGGGGTCGCCGCCTGGATCATAGAGAAGTTCAACTCGTGGTCCGATATCGCTGGCAACAACATCGAGAGTGTGCACAGCAAAGATTTGCTGCTGACCAACATCATGGTCTATCTGGTCACACGTACCTTCAACACGGCGTCGTGGATCTACTACGGTCGGCGCGAGGAAGGTGGGCGTGTGCTATCTCCCGAGGGCAGGCGTGTCGAGGTTCCAACCGCGGCGGCTTTATTTCCGGCCGAGCTGCTGTCTTGGGCACCCCGGTCATATATAGAGCGTGTCTACAACATCACACGCTGGACCGAGATGCCCAACGGCGGCCACTTCGCTGCCTTGGAGCAACCCGATCTGCTGGTGGATGACATCCGGGAGTTTGCTCGGACCTTGCGCTAGGCGAGCACGGGCCGGTATGCCGTGCGCTTCATGATTTCCAGCGTTTTGACTGCTTGGAGCTTGCGGGGATAGACCGCGAAAGATAGATCGCCAACGAGTCCACGCTGTTTTTGTCGCCCGCCCGCTCTCGTTCGGCAAACTCAATCGCGGCCAACTCGTGATCACTCAGGGCTTCCAGATAGGGGAGATCAATCACCGGCGCCATGTTTTCCAGCCCATGGAAGTCATCCATGTAGAGCGGGTAACGCTTGAGTATGTGGGCGATAAACTCATTCCAAGTGTGGTCTTGATGGCGTTCGACGGCTTTTTTTCCAAGCTTCTCGAGGGTTGCCGCTGATCGCGGTCGAAGGCCGTATTTTTCGAGCAGTGGCTCTACCATGGCGGCCGCGTGTCGTTCGACCCTTGCTAGCTGGTTGAAGTGCTCGCGTATCACGGGTGAACGAAAGTGCAAGCCAAGCTCCCTGAAGTACGTCTCCCCCATAATTTCTTCCTCGTAATAGCGGAGCAACGTAGGCAGGTATTTCGGGTTAAGTGTGTGTTGTTGCGGCACTGAATTGTTATTCCATGTTGATGGCGGTCTGAAACGCCGGGCGGGACTCTATTCGTTTGATATACATCTTCAAATTGTTCATCTCTTCGCTAACACAACCCAACCGGTTACTCATGTACACCGCATGCCCGAGCATGATGTCCGCGGCGGAAAAGCTGCCGGCCAGATAATCTTTTCCCTCCAAGCCGGTGTCGACCGGTTGCAGGGATTTTGAGAGCAGTCGTGTGGCCTGTCCCAGAACTTCATCGTTTCGCCGTTCTTCCGGTAACAAGATTGTCTGCACCACGATGGTGTTGATGGGTGGCATTACCATGCCTTCGCAGTAGTGAAACCATTGTAGATAGTTCGGAAACTCGGGTGAGTCGACGGCTGGTTTAAGACCGGCTTCACCGTGGCGCGCAAGCACATACTCGACGATGGCGCCCGATTCGTAAATCATCACGTCGCGGTCTTCCAACACCGGCACCCGCCCCAGAGGATGACGCGCCCGATGCTCATCAGATTTCAGCGCTTTCGGGTGGAAGGCCATCTTGTTGATTTCATGGGGGAGTCCCAACTCTTCGAGTAGCCAGACAATTCTGCCGGCGCGCGATTGCGGAGCAAAGTGCAGCTTCAGCATGGATCTATACCCCCCTCGCCTCGAGTTTATGCGGCCAAATAACACCGTTTAAGTGACGACGCGAGTGTGTTTTCAGCGGCTATGGAGCTCACGTCCAATGTGCGAGCAACCCACGACAAGCGTGGTGTTGTTCATGACAACTCACTCAGCAACGACTTGGCTTCTTTCAGATCGGGTGTGTCAAAACCTTCGGTGAACCAGTCGTAGACCGGAGCTACAATGTTGTGCGCCGCCCGTCGTTTGTCTTGTCTTTGCCATAACCTAGCGAGAGCAATACTTGAACGGAGCTCTAACGACTTGGCTCCCTGACGGTGAGCGGTTTGTATAGCCTGTGTCAGTAGGGTTTGGGCTCGCTCGAACCCTTCTGGACCGCTAGCGCGAACACACAACTTTGCCTCGAGTCGTAGGATCTCCGCGTTCCACAGTCGTTCATCGCTGTGGGACATTCGATTATTTGCTTCCTGTAACGTCGTGGATGCGTCGTTCAATTTTCCCCCATCAACGTACAGCTCGGCCAAAAGAGCGAGATGGGTGGTTCGAAATATCCGAAAGGAAGCGGCCAAATCCGAAAGACCCTCACATAGAATCGAGACGCCCCGATCGAGCTCTCCCCGTTTGCCAATGACCCAGCCGGCAAACACCCGTCCCCAGGAAAGATCCACCGGATTTCGTTGATCGTCTGAAAGCGCGATAAGCTCAGTGGAAAACCTTTCCGTGGCCGCCGTGTCGCGACGCAGTGCGGCCGGAAAAGCGCCCGCCCAGGTCAGGGCCCATGCCAGGGAGCTGTCATGATTGAGCGCTCGAGCATAAGCGAAAGCTTCCTCGGAAACAGACACGGATTGATCCGGAAACCCTCTGAACCACTGCGCAACCGTCTGAAGTGTTAGCGCGTTCACTCGATCATCGAATGTAATTCGAGCCGCGTTATCCTCCGGGTCGTAGAGCTCTAACATCCGTTTCATCAGTGATTCAACGAATGAAAACTCGCCCAAGCCGATTTCGCCCCACCCCACCATTCCCAGACCTGACTGCACACACCCCGAGTCGTGAAGTTGCTCACCCAAGCTCACGACCTCGAGGCCCACCTCCTTAGCCAATTGATACTGTCCCGTTTCGTAGTGAGCAATGCCTTCCGCGACAAGGACCCGCCTGAGCTTTTCACTCTCGCCATATTGCTCGCAAAGCCCACGAGCCCGAGTCGACGCGGCGGTGGCTTCGTCATTTGCAAAACCTTTGGTGGCGGTCAAGCAAGGAATCAATGCCAGTTGAATATCAAGCTCCAATTTATCTCGTTCGGGTGAAAGCGACATGCCGCTTAATGCTTTTAGACCGTTGGAGTAATGACCCACCGCTTCGGGGGAAGACGACTGGACCGAGGCTCTACGCCCCGCTTTCCGCCAGTACCTGACCGCGGGCTCCGGCATACCCCCCGCGGTATAGTGGTGGGCAATCAACTCTGGTTCGGTTTCGGCAATTTCGGTGGAGGACCCTTCTAGTGCGCCGGCTATGCGTGCATGCAGCTGCTGACGTCGACTTTTTAGCAAGCTTTCGTAGGCGGCGTTTTGGACCAGTGCATGCTTAAACAGGTAGTGACGCCCCGCGCTGGCTCGACCGGTTCGGAAAATCAACCCTGAGCCCTCAAGGGTGCCCAAAGCGGTTTGAAGTTCTGCATCGTCAAGTGGAGATACCGCTTCCAATAGCTTGGCATTGAACTCTCGGCCAATTACCGCGCCGGCTTGTGCGACTTCTTTAACCGGTCCTAGACGGTCCAAGCGTTCCATCAGTGAGTCGTGTAACGACATCGGGATAGAGATCTCCGACATCGGTCCTGAAAGGACGTATCGATCTGACTCTTCCCTGAGCGACCCAGATTCCAAAATCGTCTTCGTCAGCTCCTCAACAAAAAGCGGGACACCGTCGGTCCTCTCGATGATTTGCTGCTGTATCTCGTAGGGTAACAATTTATCTCCAGTCACCTTCGAGGCCATTTCCAAAGCGAGACCCCGGGCGAATCGATTCAGGGTGAGCGATGTGACGTGGGTGTGACCCGTCCAGGGTGAAGTGAACTCGGGGCGAAACGTGATCACTACCATTACGCATAAGTGTTGAGCGCGCGCGATGGCTAGCTCGAGCAATTCGAGCGAGCTGGGGTCTGCCCAATGTGCATCCTCGAAGATAAGGAGTACCGGGCGCTCATGGCTCACGATTTCCATCTGCCCTACCAACGCATCGAGGGTCGCTTCTTTCTGACGCTCCGGTGTCATTTCGACTGGTGGGTAGCGTCCATCACTCGGGATCGACAAAAGAACGGCAAAGAGCGCCACGACAGTTTCAAAATCAGTGGTCTTTTGTACGAGTAAAGACTCGATCTTATCGCACTTGCGCTCGTTACTGTCCTCAGCCGCAAACCCCGCGACACGCTCGAGCCGTTCAATGATCGGATGCAGGGCGCTGTTCGTATAGTAGGGCGAACATTGATAACGCAGTCGAGCCGGGCCATCGATGGCGGTACGCTCCTGCAGGATTTGCGTGAGGCGTGACTTGCCGATACCTGCTTCGCCGGAAAGTAGCACGACCTGGCCATCCCCTTCCTTCGCCTGAGACCATCGACCGCACAACAAGCCAATCTCATGTTCCCGTCCGACAAGCGGTGTGAGCTCAGCTCGATGGGTGGCGGCAAACCGGCTCTCGGCCGAAATCGGTGCAATCACTCGCCAGGCTCGAACCGGCCTGGCAATACCTCTGAGCTGATGCGGCCCGAGGTCATCACATTCATACCTCTTACCGGCAAGGTTGTGCGTAGCGGGACTAATCACGACTGCGTTGTCAGCGGCCAAGCTTTGTAACCGCGCAGCAAGATTTGGCGTCTCTCCGACAACCGCGCTCTCTTGCGATGCACCCTCACCAATGAGATCACCCACCACTACCGGTCCGGTGGCGATGCCGACCCTCACTCTCAGTTCAACATCTTGTCCACCTCGCGGTGAAGCGTTTAGATCAACTATCGACTCAACAACCCCGAGACCGGCACGAATGGCGCGCTCCGGGTCATCCTCATGTGCTTCCCTCTCTGCCAACATGACTGAGACACTCACCCCCCTTGGAATTACAGTAGGGCGGTGGAGGTTTAACCGATGGCAACAGAGAGAAAAACGATGGCATTGAATGGAGTCCCTGGCCCGGTGCTTGAGGATGAGGAGGGTAGCGACGAGGCCCCAAGCACCGGGATGAATACGCCGCGACCAGCCCCCGACCCGGAGGTGGTGGCCAAACCGAAACGCCGCCAGTTCACCGCCGCGTATCGTCTTCGAATACTGGAAGAAGCGGAGCGCTGTGGCGGACCTGGTGAGGTAGGTCAGCTCCTTCGCCGGGAAGGCTTGTATAGCTCCCATCTGACGAGCTGGCGTAAATCGAGGCGTGAGGGAGCGCTCAAGGGGTTGGCTTCGAAGAAGCGCGGGGTGAAGCCGATGGAGCGAAATCCCTTGGACTCGAAGGTGCGTGAGCTCGAGGCAAAGGTGGCTCGTTTGGAGAAGGAGCTCCACCAGGCCCATACCATCCTGGACGTACAGGAAAAAGTAGCCGGGCTGCTGGGATTCAACCTCAAAGACGGGAGCGATTGCTGATGGCGGCCCAAGGGCTGGCATTGCAGGTCGGGGTAGCGCCGGCGTGCCAGGCACTGGGTGTGCCACGAGCCACGTTTTACCGTCGTCAGAGGTCGACTCCCGGGCACCAGCAGCCCCGTCGAACGCCCGCCCGGGCGCTGTGCGCATCGGAGCGTGAGCGCGTCCTCGATGTGCTCGTCTCAGCACGCTTTGTCGACCGCTCACCCGGGGAGGTGGTGGCAACGCTGCTCGATGAGGGCCAATACCTGTGCTCTGAACGCACGATGTATCGGGTGCTGGCTGCGAACCAGTCGGTACGAGAGCGTCGCAATCAACGCGAGCATCCGCCATACACCAAGCCCGAGCTCGTGGCCACGGGACCGAACCAGACTTGGTCGTGGGACGTGACCAAACTGCTGGGCCCGAAGAAGTGGACGTACTTCTACCTCTACGTGTTGCTCGACATCTTCAGCCGTTACGTGGTGGGCTGGATGGTGGCAGACCGTGAGAACTCGGCCTTGGCAGGACGTCTGATCGAAGAGACCTGCCATAAGCAAAGCGTCGAGCCAAAAGTGTTGACATTGCACTCCGACCGAGGCGCGCCGATGACGAGCCAGTGCACTGCGCAGTTGCTCGCCGAGCTTGGTGTCACGCGATCACTGAGCCGTCCTCAGGTGTCCGATGACAATCCGTTCTCAGAGGCGCAGTTTAAGACGCTCAAATACCATCCGGGTTTCCCCGAACGCTTCCGCGGTATCGACCACGCCACCGCCTACTGCCGCTCATTTTTTCCGTGGTACAACACCGAGCACCGCCATGGTGGCATTTCCATGTTGACCCCGCACGATGTTCACCATGGTCGAGCACAGGCGATGATCGAGCAGCGACGGCGCATCTTGGAAAACGCATGGGCCGCACACCCAGAACGTTTTGTTCGCGGGTGTCCAGAACCCAGTCCACTTCCTGAAGCAGTCTGGATTAACCCACCCAATCCAACGACAGGAGATCTTGTACAGTAAATTGCAAAGGTGAGTGTCTCAAAGTCGTTGACAGGCTCCGCTTGCGGGTAACCGAAGTACGCGAGCACTCCGTCCCCCATGTACCGAGCGACATAGCCTTCATAGCGTTCAATGGCCGTCTTACAGGCGTCTTGGTAGGCTCGATTTATCTCACGCAGGTCCTCCGGGTCTAGCTGTTGAGATAGTTCAGTCGACCCCGCGAGATCGCAGAACATCACGGTCAACTGGCGTCGCTCGGCGTCAGCCGTTGTCTTTGGTGCGTCAGTTTGTCTGGCGGGAGATACTTGCTCTGCGAGCTTCTCTATGAGGGCTTGAAATCTTCGGCGGGCGCCGATTGGCAATCCCAGCTCTTTGAGGTCACCTTCCGTCAGACGTGGGAGGGCGAGGAAGTCAATTTCATTGTCGGCGAACACTTGTGCGTATTTGCCGAGAGCAAATTTTTCCAGCCAGCTCTTAACGTCTTCTGACATCGCCCTAGGCCCCGAGCAAGAATCGTTCCCGCTCGGCCCGCCACGATGTGCGCCCGCGGGTATCTCTCAGCTCATCAAGCTGCGACTGACGGGTTCCCGCGTAGATGTCGACAAAATCGTCGCCAAAGAGCTCGCGAGCGACACGTGAACCGCGAAACCGATCAATTGCCTGCTGAAAGGTTGTTGGAAAGCGCAAAGATTTAGGAACCGCGTTTAGTCGTTCCCAGCTGCTGAGCTCGATTGCTTCGCCAGGTTCGAGTTTTCTCTCAATACCCCAGGTCCCGGCTCCTATCAGACAGGCAAGGACAAAGTGCGGATTGGCGTCAGCGCCTGCTACCCGAAGCTCGAGACGTTGCGCGATTCTGCTGCCGGATATTACCCGAATGGCGGCGGTGCGATTTTGTACACCCCAAGTCGCCGCGACGGGGGCAAAGTGATCGGCCACGAAGCGACGCATCGAATTCACATTGGGGGTCAACAGTAAAAACAACTCCGGTAGCAGCTTCTGAATCCCACCAAGGAAGTGTCGCATGGTCTCGCTAATGTTGTGCAACTCTCTCGCCGAGTAAAAGACGTTGCGTCCGTTCGGCCCAACCAGCGACAGATGGGCATGCATGGATGCACCATCCTCCTCAGCATTTGGTTTTGCCAAGAATGATGCGAGTAGATCGTGACGATTGGCGTGAACTTTGGTAAACGTTTTGAACAGCACGGCATTGTCGGGGGCGCGAATCGACTTTTGACGCCCCAGGGCCATTTCGAGCATCGACACCCCGTGCTCAAAATGAGCGGTTATGACTGGCACATCGAGGGTGGAACAGGTGTCCAGCAAGCCAAAGATAAACTCGTTTGCGAGTGACTGATGCAGAACGTTCGAATAACCGGCGGTCGCGGTCAAAGTACGTAAGTTCTGCAATTTCTTTTCTATCGCGCTATGCATCGTTTCGCGATAGATACGAAACTCGTACTCAAAACCCTGTATCGGTATGAGTGACAAGGCAGCCAGACGTGCCTCAATTTTGTGGTAAACCGCACGCGGGTCGTAATAGTGACCGGTGTTGTCGGCGAGGCATTCAGAAAAGAAGAACGCATCCGAGTGGGTCGGATAGAAAGGCAGTTGTCGTTGTGATTAGACGTCGATTCGCATCCGCTGATCTTCAAACGGAATATCGAGCTCCAGTACCCGTTCCGCGGTCAAAATCTGGTCGCCCACATCGAGGGCTATCAACGCTTCCGGGACAAGCACGGTTCCCTCTTTTAGCCCGGTCGAAAAAACCGCTCTACTCAAAAGTTTGCCGCGAATTTGGCCATTGACGTCGACACCCGCGACAGTGACATAACGCGCCTTGCGTCGATCCAACCATGCTTCGAGTTGTTTCCTACGAGCCGCGTTGATACCGCTCGCCATAGTTCCCCCTCCGAAGGCATCACCCTTCACCTGAGCCGATGTTAGCAATCTTATCCGCTTAAGCCGGCGGGCTCAGACAAGCCCGCTTTGGCCGTCTTTAGATCGGGTGTGTCAAAGCCTTCGGTGAACCAATCGTAGACGGACACCACTAGCTCGCGCGCCTGCGCGCGTTTGTCTTGCCGCAGCCATAGCTTGCCGAGCGCAACACTCGACCGAAGCTCTTGTGACTTAGCCTGCTGGGCACGGGAAACTTGTAAGGCCTCCAGCAAAAGGCGCTCGGCTTGCTCGAACATTGCCGGGCCATTACGTTCGGCCACCTTGGCCTGGAGTCGTAGAATTTCCGATTCCCACAACCGCTCATCGAACTTCGATACACGTCGACTCGCTGGCGATACCGACTCGTACCCCCAACTCCATGGTTTGATCTTTTGACGTCGGGGTACTCAGGGTCATCACCGATTCGACGACACCTGGCCCCGCATGAATCGCCCGCTCGGCGTCATCCTCATGTGCTTGTGGGTAACCAAAGTATGCGAGCACACCATCGCCCATGTAAGGAGCGACGTAGCCTTCATAACGTTCGATAGCGCTCTTGCAGGCATCTTGGTATTCACGGTTTATCTGCCGGAGATCCTCGGGGTCGAGTTGCTGAGATAGCTGAGTTGAGCCGACCAAGTCACAGAACATCACCGTAAGCTGGCGACGTTCGGCTTCGCCGCTTAGCGGGGTGATCTGTTCCGGCGCTGATGCAGGCGAAGAAAGATCAAATGCATTTTCACGATCATGTGCTTTGGCCGCTTTCAGTATCCGCAGACGATGCCCTGCCGCGGTGACACCGATGTCTTTCAATACTTCGTGATCAAGCTCGACTAGGACATCCCAGTCTATCGCGTTGTCCTCAAAGGTCTCGGCGTATTGGCCAAGTCCGAGCCCTTCCAGCCACTTTGTGACCTCCTCAGTCATAGCTGAAGAAACGTCCGGGATGAACGCAGGACAAGTCGCATGCCATTTTCCCTGAATCGTCTTTCCGATAGCTCGAACAACCCGACATGCCGCTATTGCGTTCTAAGCACCAAACCAATCTGCGTCTTCGCCTTCCAGAATAACCAGCATTGGCTCGAGCGCCGCGCGCATTTCATCGTTTAAAGCCACTGAGGCGCGCGCTTCGAGATCAAAAAGAGCTTCGGTGTGGTCTGACGATGCGCTTAGCTCGCCGGTGGAGATGTTGGTCATTTTGTGCACGTAGCGAACACTCGAGCGGCCGATGCGAACAAAGGCGCTTTGGATGAGATAGGGATCGCCGTCAACAAGCTCAGCGCGGTAGCGAATAGTGTTGATGATTGTCCCCATGCCAAAACCGATCTTGACTACATCGCTGTAGTAGAGCCCTACCATCTTCAGGAGGTAGCCACTCGCTTCGCCAAACTGCTCGAAGTAGCCCTTCACGTTCATGTGCCCGTTCACATCACAGTCTTCAGGGCTCACGATTCCCCGAATGGTCTCCACCCACTGCGCCATTGCTTTGCCCATCCTGCTCGGTCGGTTTGAGGGGCACGATGTTAGCAAATCTGTCTGGCCCTATGGGTGAGTCGCGGCAGGTGTCATACCAGGGAGCGACGGGTTAGCCTTGTTAGGTGCGCAAGACGTGAACGATTAAAGCCATGCCGTTTAAGCTCGACCACGTGACCCTGGCCGCGACAAACTTAGATACGTTAGTTGAGGGTTTCTCGGCGGCCGGGATGACACTGGACTACGGGGGAGCTCACTCGAACGGTATCACCCACATGTCGCTGCTCGGGTTCTCGGATGGATCTTATATCGAGCTGATTTCCACTGTGACCCCCGGGGTGCCGGCGCCCGATGGGGTCAACACATCGCGAGCGACGGTGGTCCGTGTGCCTGGGCCGTCGAGGTCAGTGACATTTCCGCGCACGCGGCGCGACTCGCGAATGCAGGTGTTCCAGTCGACGGCCCGACCTATGTCCACCGGCAACGACCCGATGGGGTGATGGTCGAGTGGGACCTCGCATTTGTTGGCAGTGAAGGACCGGGTGCATTACATCCGTTTCTTATCGAAGATCGCACTCCGAAAGATTTTCGGGTTCAGGTGGCTGAGAGCGTGGGCGATGGTCCGCTGACCGGTGTTGCCATGGTGGTCATCGCGGTTGCGCAGCTCGATGCAGCTTCGGTGTTGTTTCAAAAGGTTTACGATCTCCCGGAACCTTCAGACGTAACTTGCACAAATGTTCCCGGTACGCTTCGAGTTTTTCCCGGAGAACCGCTGGCTCTGGTCACCAGCGGCGACGAAGAAGACTGGATTGGCCGGCGAATCAAACGTTATGGGGCAAGCCCGTGTGCGTATCTATTGCGCTCCACCAGCCTTAGCGGTGCCAGAAAACTCTACGGTTTCGGTCGAGAGGATCGTCTCGGGGAGGCCGACATTTTGTGGCTCGACAACACCCAAATTCCCATTGGAGTCTGCGCGAACGATGTTCTCTAGCCTCCGATTCGCGCGGTAATCGAATCTAATGCCGCCAGTGCCATCGCGCAGGCATCATCGACATCCTTCTGCTCGACCACGAGGGGTGGGATCAAACCAATAACAACCTCATCGACGCCGCACTCCCAGGTCAACAATCCCTCGCCTAATGTTGCCATGCGGACTCGTTGCGCCAGCTCGGCTGGCGACAAGCCATCAACCGGCTCGATTTCAATCCCATACATTGCCCCCACACCGCGGAAACGTCTCACCAGGGCATGGTTTTCCACTCTGTGACGGTGGGTCTCGAACCAGCTTTCGATACTGACCGGACGCGACCAAACATCGTTGTCCAACGCGTGACGTAGTGCAGAGCTGCACGCGGCGGCCGTGACCGGATGAAGCCGATTCGGGTTTGGCGGGAAGGTGGAGAGAATCGCCTCGGTCCCCGCAACCAGGCCGCCGGGCAGTCCGCTTCCCATCCCGTTGCCTAACAACAGCAGGTCGGGGCAGACCCCGGAAATCTCACAGGCAAACGCGTGACCGGTACGACCGAGGCCGGTAAAACTTTCATCGATTATCAACGGCGTGCCGGTAGAGCGCGCCGCGCGCGCCAGGGTTGGCAGGAATGTCTGCGGGGGAACCCTCAGACCGGCCTTCGCCTGAATGGGCTCCACAATGACACCGGCGAGGGCAGGTGCACCGGGGGATCGTTCAGTGATGGCACGAACCGCGGACGCGACCGCGGCCGCGGTTCGATCATCGTTTAACGGGTAATCGATAAATTCCGCGTTCGGGGCGGAAACTTCCACCAGGTCTTGTCCACGATGGGCTTCGGACACCGCGAGTGCACCGAGGGTCGCGCCGTGATAGCCGCCCTTAAATGCCAGGAAGGTTTTTGCCTCGGTGTACCGCATACAGGCGCTGAGACTCACCTCAGTTGCTTCCGAGCCATCACGAGTGGGGTGAATGTGGGTCAACCCCGTGGGAAGTATCCTGAGCAGGTCGTCGACAAAACGCGATTCGGCGTCTCCTTGAAAATGCGCCCGCAGATGTTCCGTGACGGCTTGTTGAACGATGCCGACATTGGCCGACTGGAATCCCGAGGCAAAATCCAGATAGGTGCGGCCATCTTCGGCGCTCAGACGGATCCCATCGGCACGCACG
>CBDFHH010000003.1:0-665125 GCA_965247665.1 Alphaproteobacteria bacterium | reverse complement strand
CGGAGAGGGAAACACGAACGGGCTCTCCCCGCGGGGCTGACGCTCGATGATGCCACGCGCCTGCGCGTTCAGATGCACCTTTCTCGGGCCGGTTTTGCTGTCGGCAAGGACTAGCGTGTCTCCGTACACCTCGCGCCAACGCAACCTGAGGATCTCGCTCTTGCGGCATCCGGTCAGCAGGAGTAGCCGGATGATGTCTGCCTGCTGCCTTGCTCCGGGCCCTTTGCGGGAATCTTCGTCGAGCGCGTGATGCAACCGGCGTACCTCGTCGCCGGACAGAAAGCGCGTGAGCGCGCCGCGCCGGTTCCGTTTCACCCCGCGCGCGGGGTTTGTTCCGATATGGCCGCAGGCGATCGCGAAGTTCAGGATCTGGCTAAGCAGGTCGAGGGTACGGTTGGCGCCTCCGGGCGCGGTTTCGCTGTAGTCATCAAACCAGCGCAGCACCTGATTGCGGGTGATGCGGTCAAGCGGTGTTGAACCGAAGGCGGGGAGGATCTGGCGGCGCAAGGCGCCGTCCGTGCGTTCTCGCGTCGATGGCTTGTATCGAGGAAAATGCGTTTCCTTCCAAGGTCCTGCGACAAAGTCCCGGAACAAGGGTGCCTTGTGAGCCGCTTCGGAGGTCTTGTCGGGTTCGTGCCGGGCCATTAGCGTATGGCATTCGCGGCGAATGCTGTCGAGGCTTCTTGAAGCAATCGGGCCGAGCGAGAGGCGCCTCGAACGCCCTTCGCACTTGAGCAGCAGGACATAACTGGTGCCGCCGGACGGGCGCACCCGGACCCCGAGGCCGGCGAGACGGCTGTCCCAGACCGTGTACTCTCGCTCGCGCGGGCGAAGACGCGCGATGGCTGTATCGGTCAGTGGCATCTTTTCCTTGCCTCGCATTGTTCAACCCTCCAGCGCCGCACCCACCGCCTCGACCGCCTCGCGCACCATCGAATCCGCCAAGTGCGTGTATTTAAGGGTAGTCTGCGGATCGTTGTGCCCGAGCAGCCGGCCAATGACGAGAACGCTCTCGCCCTGCCGAAGAGCAAAGCTCGCAAAGCTGTGGCGGAGATCGTGAAGGCGTACATCGGGCAGATCCGCTTCGGCACGAACCCGTTTCCAGAAGATCCACAACCAAGCCTGGCTCGCTGGCTGCCCGGCGCGTTGCCCCGGGAAAACCCAGCTCCCTACCCGGTCGATGTTCTCAAGGACATCCCGTGCGGGGCGGGACAACCACACGGTCCTCGGTCCGGTCTTGCTGTCGCGAAGGTACAAATGACCGTCACGGTAATCGGACCAGCGCAGCGTCAGGATCTCGCTTTTCCGGCATCCCGTGAGCAGAAGGAGGCGCACGGCGGCGACCTGCAACGGCCGCTCGCCCTGATATGCCGAGAGCCTTGCCGCAACCTGACGGATTTCGTCCTCCGAGAGGTACCGCTCGCGCCCTTTGCGGCGGTAACGCCGGATCCCCCGGCAGGGATTCGACCCCTGCGGGCGATAACCCATGAGTTCGGCTTCCTTCAGGATGACCGACAGGATCGGTGCGGAACGGTCTGCGGCGACCGGCGTCGCCCGCAGTGAAGCAAACCAGCGTTGGATGTCATGCCGGGTGATGTCGGCAATCTGCCGCCCGGCGAACCATGGCAGAAGCTGGCGGCGGAAATAGATCTGGTTCACCCGTAGCGTTCCGGCCTTCCAGATCCGGGCATAGCGTCGGAACACGACCTCGGCGATGGCCTCGAAGTCCGTCTCTTGCGCAGGTGCGGGCGCATCCGCTCCGTGCCGGATGGCGGCCAGCATCGATGCGGCGCGCGATCGTGCCTCGTCCAAGGTCATGGCATCGGCATCGCTGAGGATCTGCCAGACGCGCTCGCCACGATGCTGGATGTGGATGAAGAAGCGTTTGGTGCCCGAAGGCAGCACACGGATGCCGAAGCCCCTGAGCTTCGGGTCGCGGATATCGTAGGCAGACTTCCGGGGCATGAGCGCCTTGAGGCGGGCCTCGGACAAAGCGGTTTTTGGCATGGACGGTTCTCCTGTTTGCAGTTGCAGCCGGGGAACAAAGGCGCAATTGGCCCGGTCCCATACGGCGATGTTGACAGGAGAACGCGACGTTAAATCAAATACTTAGCACCGAAGGTGCGTAAGAGGGTGTAGAACACCACCGCGAGCACGGCCCCGACGGGAAGCGTCACGATCCAGGATACAAAGATCGTGCGTACCACGCCGAAGTCGAGGGCGCCCATACCGCGGGCGAGCCCGACTCCCATCACGGCGCCTACGAGCGTTTGGGTCGTCGAGACCGGAAGTCCCGTGCCGCTTGCCACCACCACTGTCGCTGCGGTAGCAAACTCGGCGGCAAATCCACGGCTCGGTGTCAGCTCGGTGAGCTTCCTCCCGATTGTCGCCATTACCCGATACCCGAACGTTGCCAAGCCGACAACGATACCGACGGCACCGATCAGCAGAACCCAGGGTGGTACTGGTGATTCCGGGGCGACTTCCCCGGCCGTCACCACGCCGACGATTGCAGCCACCGGTCCGATAGCATTAGCGACGTCATTGGAGCCGTGAGCAAATGCCATTCCCGACGCGGTGACTATCATGAGGACTCCGAACACCCTCTCGATGTCGGTGAAGTTCGATTGTCCCCCCGCAAAAGAGTCGGCGCTTGCGAAGCCCATGCGATTGATGGCCACGCGGCAGACGCAAGCAACGACGACAGCAAACAGCACCGAATACAGGATCGCCAGCGGTGTGCTTATATCGAGGCCGACATGCTTCAAACCCTTGACGAAGGTCACGATCGAGGTCACGAGCACAGCAGCGAAAATGTACACCGGTACATAACGGCGCGCGTACACAACCGGATTGTCTTTGTTGAAGATCAGCCACTGCACGCTTAGCACCAGCAGATACGCGATCATTCCGGCGAGAATGGGAGTGACGACCCAGCTCGCGGCAATCGTTGCCACGTCCCACCAGTGGACGGCCTCGAATCCGATCCCAATCACCGCGAATCCGATAATCGCTCCGACTATCGAGTGCGTGGTCGACACCGGCCATCCAAATCTGGAAGCGACCGTCAACCAGGTGGCGGCAGACAGAAGCGCCGACAACATACCGATAACCAGCAGGTCTGGATCGTGCTCGAGAGATTCCGCATCAATGATGCCCTCACGGATCGTCGCGGTAACCTCGCCGCCAGCCAGAAACGCCCCAAGGAATTCGAACACCCCCGCGATCACGATGGCGCCACCCACGGTGACGGCTCCCGCTCCGACCGACGTTCCCATCGAATTGGCAACATCGTTGGCGCCGATCGCCCAAGCCATGTAGAGACCGGCGCAGAGCGCCGCGATCAGAATGATGGTAAGACTCGCGTCCATGGAATACCGTTTCTTGAGCGTTACGATGACCGTAATGCTAGATGTTTGCTTGCGTAAAGCAGCCAGTCCGAGGAATCGGTCAGTGGTTGTGAGACGACCTTGGAGAGCCGGGTGAGGGGTCCGAGGAGTGGCGCCGCGGCGTCCGAAGCTCGATGCGCATACCGGTTTTATCGACCAGATACTGCATGATGATATAGGGGCGCCGAAGAAGCAGCGCCATACGATCCAGCGGGTCACGCTCAGGCGGATTTTGGCGAGGCCTGGGCGGTAATCGGTGGCGTGACCCGGAAGGTGCGCTTTCTTGTCGTCGCGCTGCCGCACAGCGCTGCGATCTTTGTGAAGGCCTATCCGGCCGAGACGGCGGAGGCATTCTGTGATGGCTACGTCGCGGCGTTTGCTTTCTTTGGCGGCGTGCTGCAGTCGATCCTCTACGACAACACGCGGCTCGCGGTGGCGAAATTCTTGGCGACGGTGCCCGCAAGCGCAGTACGCTAATCCCTGTGTTCATTGACGGCGAGCATCTGTTCACGACCTGCGCCAAATCGCATCAGGCCGACATCGGCAACTCGGTGCCGTCGACCTATCACGCCTCGGCCAAGGACGTATACGAGGAAGGCGCGTTGATCTTCCGGTGCGTGCGGGTGCAACGCGACTTCGAGATGATCGACGACATCATCCGCATGTGCCGCGCGCGGATCCGGGTTTCCGACCGATGGTCCGGCGACTTCCTGGCGACGCTGGGCGCGGCACGGATCGGCGTTGGCGAGCTGGGGGGATACCCTCGCCGATGAGGTGGCGCAGCATGCGCAGGCCGCGCTCCTGGCAATGCCGTACTCGAGCTGCTGACGACGATGATCTTCTTGCCTTGCGAAAACGGGATCAACAACAACGAGCTAGGGAATGCGAGCCCGAAGACTCGAAGCTGGCTGCAATGTCTTGTGCAACGCGCTATACGTAGCTGCGGAGAGAAAAGTGACCTCGCCGTCTTCCCAAAAAGATAAATGAGCACAATGACCGTCCCCCAGGATCAACCGGATCCGGTCCAAGAACCCAAGCTAGGGGGCCCCCAGGACGTCTTCTACTCGCGAGACAACTCCGTTCCCTTGCCGACGATCGCCCGCTGCGGCGGCATCTTCCTATGGGACGAAGACGGGAACGAGTATATCGACGTGTCGTCGGGACCGGTGGTCAGCAATATCGGGCACGGCAACGAGCGGGTTGCCGATGCGATTTCGAGGCAAATCAAGACGATGGACTTCGCTTACTCCCGCGTGGCGCGCCATCGACCCAATATTGAACTTACGAAGCGGATCGCCGAGCTTGCCGGACCCGGCTACGAGCGGGTTTTCCTCGCCTCGGGAGGGTCCGAAGCGCTGGAAATCGCGATCAAGTTTTTGCGACGGTACGTCGTGGCGGTCGGCCGGCCAAAGAAGCAAAAAATCATTTCCTGCCACCCTTCGTATCATGGCTCGACGTTGGCGCTGCTCGGCATGGGCGGGGACGAGACGATCGCGGATTTCCTCGAGGGAATGGCTGAAGTCTCGACCAAGGTGCCGGCCCCGCTGAGCTATCGGCTGCCCCGAAGCCTTACGCGCGAAAGTTATGAACTCCGATGTGCCGAGTCCCTCGACAATGCCGTCGCCAAGCTTGGCGCTGAAAACGTTCTTGCTTTTGTTGTCGAACCGGTCGGGGGCCTGGCCACAGGATGCTTGGTTCCGTCGCCGCAGTATTTTCGTCATGTTCGCGACATCTGCGACCGCCGCGGCATTTACCTCGTGTTCGACGAGGTGTTGTGCGGTGCCGGCAGGACCGGCCGCTTCCTGGCGGCCCATCACTGGCCCGATGCGCTGCCGGATATCGTCGTTCTGGCAAAAGGGCTCGGGGCGGGGTATGCGCCACTCGGCGCCATGCTGGCGCCCGCGGCGATGGTAGATCACCTGTCCGAGATCGGAGGGTTCAATTTCTCACACACCTACAGCGCCAACCCGGCGGCTTGTGCTGCTGGCATCGCGGTCCTGGAAGAGTACCGCCGCCTTGATCTGATCGGGCGCGCTGCGCAGGTCGGCACCTACCTGCGAAAGGGCCTGGAGAACGTTGCCCGCCGTTCTTCCATTGTCGGTGACGTTCGAGGGCTGGGATTGCTGATGGCAGTGGAGCTGGTCGCAGACAAAGCTGCAAAGACCTGCTTTCCGCCGAACCTCCGGGTGACGGAAACCGTTCGAATTCACGGACTGCGCAACGGGCTCATGATCTACGCCCGTCGCATGAACAACGGCAAATTCGGAGACTGGTTCATTGTCGCGCCGCCGCTGACGATTACCGAGGCGGAATGTGACGTGCTGCTAATGCGATTGTCGAAAACGCTGAGAGAGCTGGAGCGATCGCTGGCTGATCATCGAACTCGGCCGATTGCACCGGCACGGTAACGCCAAGCTGCCCGGCGAGGGTCATGGCATCCTGCCCGCAGATCTCGTCTATTACGACCTCGTCCCTTGCCAGCGATTCCGCAAGCGTTGGCGCCCTCGATTGCGGACATGTGTCATGTCTCAGGGGTTCAGGAGTCTGCGGCACCAGCGCGAAAGGTCGGGTCGATTTCTTCTCGTCGCCGACCCTCATGACACCGACTAGTCGATCACCTACCATCCGGCTTCGAGCTTTGAGCGTGGTCCTTGCCGCCAACGGCGATCGACGGAAAGAGGCTGGCTATGGCATCCGACGCTGCCAAACCGCTGAAGCCGACCGGGAAGTTTCACCCGGTGGCCGAGTGCTCGGCGACATTGCCGTCGCACTACTACCGCGCTCCCGACATTTACGAGCGCGAAAAGGAAGAGATCTTCTTCAAGTCGTGGCAATACGCCGGCGCGCTCGAAGATCTTCAACAGCCCGGCGACTACGTCACCAGCCGGATCTTCGATCAGCAGATCCTGGTGCTGCGAGCCAGGGATGGGGAACTGCGAGCCTTCTACAACGTCTGCATGCACCGCGGTCACATCCTCGCCGAGGGCAAAGGCAACAAGACCATCATTACCTGTCCCTTCCACGCCTGGTCCTACGACACCACCGGTGCGCTCAAGGCGGCCGGCAACGCCGAGAATGTGGCCGGTTTCCGGCACGAAGATTTCGGCCTCGCTGAAATTCGTGTTGAAGCATTCCTCAACATGGCATTCGTCAATCTCGATCCCGAAGCGCGTTCGATGCGCGAGATGGTGGGCGCCCTCGAGGATGAAATCCTCGGCTACATGCCGGATGCGGCATCGTTCAAGCACGTACGGACCGACGTCTTCCCGCTTGAATGCAATTGGAAGTTCTGCCTCGATCAGCTCGAGGCCTACCACGCTCCGTACATCCATCCCGAAGCCGTGCAAGCTTTCGACATGAGCAGGCGCACAACGTGGGAGTACGACTGGTGGCAATCGCATATCACCTATATCGACGATCAGGCGATGGGCGAGTACAACCGGCACACCATGCGCTCGAAGGACACCGACACCCTCAAGGACAACCACGTCTGGTATCTGTGGCCGAACTACCTGATCCTCGGCCAACCCGGCCCCGCCAATCTGAGCCTCGTTCCCGCGATCCCGACCAGCCCGCAAACGGTACGGGTTGAAGTCATCAATTTCTTTCCCGGTGAACCGTCTGAGGAAAGTGTCCACCAGATGGACACGCTGCGCGATTACGTGTTCCCGCAAGACACCGCAGCGATGGAACGCCAGCAGGTCGGCGTGCGCTCGCGCGGCTACAAGCAGGGTCGCCTGATGGTCGACGCCGCGCACTCGTGGCGCAGCGAGCACGCGACCCACCACTTCGACAAACTGGTGTGGGAAGCGCTGAACGGCCCGAACTACGCGTAGCCTTCGAGGTGCCGCGGTCCGCAGCCGGTCCGCCGGGCGTGCCGACCGGCGCGGCTCTCGTCGAGGAGCCGACCACCATGCTTGTCGTGTATCCTGGCCTGCGCGCGCGCAATAGCGGCGCGACCAACCATCCATGCGAAGTGGGGGCGGCATGAGCGAGCGGGACCGGACGCTCGACCCGATGACGGTGTCGGTGATCGCCAATCGGATCGATGCGATCGTGCGCGAGATGTCCAACACGCTTCTGCGCAGCGGCCGCTCGACGGTGATCGCCAGCGTGCGCGATTTCTCGTGCACGGTCGTCACCGACGACAACCGGCTATTGACCGCGACCGACGGAATCCCGGTGCACGTGTTGGGCTCGCACATCCAGACCCGGTCGATGTGCGACCTGCACCACGACCTCGCCGACGGCGACGCGTTCCTGCACAACGATCCCTATCTCGGCAATACCCACGCCGCCGACCACACGATCCTGATCCCGATATTCATCGACGGCGAGCACCTGTTCACGACCTGCGCCAAATCGCATCAGGCCGACATCGGCAACTCGGTGCCGTCGACCTATCACGCCTCGGCCAAGGACGTATACGAGGAAGGCGCGTTGATCTTCCCGTGCGTGCGGGTGCAACGCGACTTCGAGATGATCGACGACATCATCCGCATGTGCCGCGCGCGGATCCGCGTTCCCGACCGATGGTACGGCGACTTCCTGGCGACGCTGGGCGCGGCACGGATCGGCGAGCGCCGGCTTAAAGAACTGTGCGCCAAATACGGCGTGGCGACGATCAAGGCGTTCATCGAGCAGTGGCTGGATTATTCCGAGCGGCGTATCGAGCAGGCGATCCGCAAGCTGCCCAAGGCGCACGTGGCGGCGTCGGGCACGCACGATCCGGTCCCGCCGCTGTTGCCCGATGCCATTCCGATCAATGCCGCCATCGATATCGATCCCGACTCGGGCTACATCGATGTCGACCTCACCGATAACATCGACAACATTCCCTGCGGCCTCAACCTGTCCGAGGCGTGCGTACGCAACCACGCGCTGATCGGCATCCTCAACTGTCTCGAGGTGGATCCGGGATTACCGCGCAACGCCGGGTCGTTCCGCCGCATCCGCGTTCACATCCGCGAGGGTAGCGCGGTGGGCAAGCCGAAATTCCCCCATTCTTGCTCGCTGGCGACCACCAACATCGGCGAACGTTTGATCAACGTGATCCAGGCCGGCTTCGCCACGCTGGGCGACGGCCACGGCGTGGCGCACGGCGGCACCGGCATGAGTGCGGTGGTATCGGGGCCGGAGTTCCGCCGCGGCGGCAAGCCGTTCATCAACCAGGTCGCGCTCAACGTCACCGGCGGTCCGGCCAGTTCGCGGGCGGACGGTTGGGTGACCTACGGCATTCCCGGCGCCGCCGGTATGGTTTACCGCGAGAGCGTCGAATTGATCGAGTTGACGCACCCGATCCTGATCGAATGTCAGCGCCTGCGGCCGGGCTCGGGCGGTGCCGGACGCCGCCGCGGTTCGCCGCCCGCCGAGGTGGTCTACGGGCCGCGCCGCGATCCGATCACGTTGGTGATCGCCTCCGACAGCCAGGTGCATCCGGCGCAGGGCGTGCGCGGCGGCGAGAACGGCCAGGCGGCGTCGCATTTCCGCATTCGCGCCGATGGTGACGCCGAGAAGATGCCCGCTCTCACCCAATTCGACCTCGCGCTCGGCGAGAAGGCACGGTTCCTCAATGCCGGGGGTGGCGGCTATGGCGACCCGCTGACGCGCGAGCCGGAGCGGGTGCTGAGCGACGTGCTGCGCAAGTGGGAGACGGTTGCGCGTGCGCGCGAGACCTACGGCGTGGTGTTGACCGGCTCGGCCGACGACGAGACCCTGGCGGTCGACGACGCGGCGACGCGCGCGTTGCGGGCGGAGCGACGGGACCGGCACGCCGCCGATGCCGCGCCGCAGGAGATTGCTGCCGCAAACGCCGGTCGAGTCGCCGGTTGAACTTCGATGCGCCCCAGGAGCTGCATGATCGCCACCGTCTCGAAGGAGACGCTGAGGTTGCCCACGTCGAGCAGAGGTTGGTCCTCCGCCGATCCTGGGCGGTCCGACATTTTTGTGCCGCACCGATCATGGAGCGGGGTTCACCTCCTCGGGGTTGCTGCTCCGCTTGCGCCCCGTAGCTCGACCGGGACGAGCCCGGCAAGGACCAATAAGCCGACCGGGCAGGGTGGCGCCCGTGCTAAACTCGATCCGCCAACGGAAACCCGGAGCCGCGACGATGGCGATTGCCGAAATCGATCTCCCGGTCGGCACCGCGTATGCCGACCTCAGAAACAAGCCGACGACCGAGGTCAGCCACGTGCCCGGCGACTTCTACAGCTCGCCCGATATCTACGCGCTCGAAAAGGAGCGCGTCTTCATGAAGGACTGGCTGTGCGTCGCGCGCAGCGAAGAGCTCGAGAAGGCGGGCGATTTCATGGCGCTGCGTATCATGGAGGAGCCGCTCGTCGTCACCCGCGACAAGAGCGGCGGCCTCAATGCGTTTGCCAACGTCTGCAAGCACCGCGGCGTCGAGGTGGCCAGCGGTTCCGGCAACACGGAGGAGTTCAGCTGCCCCTACCATGGCTGGCTTTACGATCTGCAGGGCAGGCTGGTCGGGGCGCCCTACATGAAGGAGGTGGAAGGCTTCGATCCGCAGACCTGCCGGCTGACGCCGATCGCGCTCGACGTCTGGCAGGGTTGGGTGTTCGTCAATTTCGACCCCGACTGCATTCCCCTGGCGCAGTTCGTCGCCGCGTTTGAGGAGGATTTCGGCTTCTACCGCTTCGGCGAGCTGAAGCTGGCGACCAAGATCCAGTTCGATTTCGACTGCAACTGGAAGCTGGTGGTCGAGAACGCGATGGACAATTACCACATCAACACGCTGCACAAGGACACGCTGGGGGTGGGCGTTGACACCCGCGAACTCGATATCGATCTGCGACCGGATGGCGGCTACCGGATGTTCTACGACCACACGCCGCGCGGTGGCGGCAACACTTGGTTCGGACGCAAGATCCCGTGGTTGCAGGACGAACCGGAAACCCACGCCGGCGCCGGTTTCATGGCGCCCAACTTCCAGACCTTCACCTATATCGACAATGTCGAGGTGCTGACCTACTGGCCGATCGGCATCGACAAGTGCCGCTTCATTATCAACATCCTGTTCCCACCCGAATTCTTCGACCTGCCCGACTTCGCCGAGCGCGTCGACGACTATCGCGCCCTGTCGATCAAGACGGTCGAGGAGGATCGAACGATGGTGATCTCGCTGCAAAACGCAATGAGCAGCGCCTTGTTCGTACCCGGCCGCATGGCTCGGATCGAGACCAACATCCACCACCTCATAAACCGTCACGCCGAGCGGCTGTGGGGCTGAGCGCCGGCGTCCCCGGGGTTACGGCGGTGAGCGGTTTCATCGATCTCGTCGCGGTCGACGGCCATCGCTTCGCCGCCTACCAAGCCGAGCCCGGAGGCGCGCCGCGCGGCCGGCTGGTCGTGATCCAAGAAATCATGGGGGTCAACCGGCATATCAGAAACATGTGCGACCGCTACGCTCAAGCCGGCTATCGTGCGCTCGCCCCGGCCCTGTTCGATCGCATCGAACGCGGTATCGATCTCGACTACGACATACTCGATGAGCGCGAAAAAGCTTACGAGATCTACGGCGCGCTGCACCCGGCACGGCTCGACGAAACCATGCGCGACGTCGAAGCCGCCGTCGATCACCTCGCGGCCGACGGCAGGGTCGGCATTACCGGCTATTGCTATGGTGGGCTTATCTCGTGGCTCGCGGCCTGTCGGGTGGGGGTTGATTGCGCATCCTGCTATTACGGCCAAATAACCGGGGCCTACCTCGACGAAACGCCGCGCTGCCCGACGATCTGCCATTTCGGTGCCCGCGACACGGGGATTCCTTCGTCGGTGCCCGCGGCGATCCGCGAGAGACATGCCGGTGTCGAAGTGTTTGTTTACGACGCGAACCATGCCTTCAACAACGACGACGCAGCGGAATTCTACGATCCGGTAGCGGCCGGCGAGGCGCATGAACGCACGCTGTCGTTGTTCGCCGACCACCTGGGCTAGCGTTCTCGAGCGGACGCATCGAGCGTTTTAAGAGACCGGGAGCGACCGGTACGGATTGCCGCACGACCCGCTGCTCGCCCATATCGTGCCGCCGCCGACCGGCCGAATAACGTCCTTCGACGCAAACGGGGTTGCCAACCTGGCGCCGTTCAGCTTCTTCAACGGCGTCCCGTTGGATCCGCCTCGGGTGATGCCGGGCGCCGGCAGTCAATCCATCGACGGCGGCATCACCGACACCCGGAAAACATCGAGAAGGCGGCGAATTCGTCGCTGATTTGGTAACCTCGGAACTGCGCGAGAAGACGAACATCACGTCCGGTCGTTTCCACCGCGATGTCGATGAAGCAGAGCGGGCAGGTTTGGAGATGGCGGCGTCGCGCCTCGCCAAACCGGTTCGAGTCGAGAAATCGCCCATCCACCTCGAATGCACCGATGTCGGAACGGTCGAACCGCCGGCCAATGTGCCGAAGACAAACCTCGGCAATCCCTACGCGCTGATCCTCGGCAGGGTGGTCGGCATGCACACTTGCGACGACGTGCCGACTGGCGGCCTGGTCGATGTCGCCACGGTTAAGCGGATGGCGTGTCTATCAATGAAATCAAATTCTTAACGGAGAGATTTAAGAGAATAATGTAAGTCTTGGACACTTCCGCCAGGGGGTCTTGGACACATTTGTTCTGCACTTCCTGCCGCCTGAGAACCGCGCGCCGGCGTTCGGCCCGATTGTCTGTCGGATGATCTTTCGCCCGCAGGGGAAACGTCGAGCGCAGCAAGGATCCCATCATCCCTCATGATGGGATCGGCGGCGCCCGCCAACCGGGCGCGGCGTCGTAACGATAGCTTCTAGATCAGATAGGGGCGCTCTTCGAGAGCCGATGCTTCGACGTAATCGAAATCCGCCTGCCGTGAAACGTAAAACTCGCAGCGGAACCCGTCGGGATCGCGAATGTAGAAGCTTCGCTTCGATGGCGCGTCGATGCGCCTTTCGATCTCGATTCCGGCATCGGCGACCGCGTCCTCGGCCGCCGCCAGATCGGTTTCGTCTGCGACCTTGTAGGCATGGTGGTGAACGGCGGGGCGCAAACCGGCGGGCTGACGCAACAACGCCAGCGAGTAGGCGTGCCCGGCGTGGCTGCCGGCGAAACAGGTAAACGAGCCGTCGCCCGCCTGGTAAACCGGATCGAGGCCGGCAACGTTGCGGAAGAAAGCGAGCATCGCCGCATGATCCTGGGTCAACAGCACGGCGTGGGTGATGTAGCGGGCCGGAATCAGCGCGCTATCGACGCGGCGGATCTCGGGATCCTCCCAGTAGTTGCGTTCGCTGGACGGCGTGCCGGCATTCGGGTCCCATTGGCCCGAAAAGGCGCTGCCATCGAGTGACGCGAACCAGCCGCGCCAATCCTTGACCACGTCGCAATAGAATTCGTGCAGATGTCCATCGGGATCGAACAGGTAGACGCTGCGGGTCGGCTGGTGGTCGATGCATTGGTGGATCGGGTAGCCGTCCTCGACGGCGCGATTGTACGCGTCGACGACTTGCGTCTCCGACTCGAGCTCCCAGCCGAGGTGGTTGAGCCCAGGCTTTGCCGCCCGGCTCGACGAGGGCAGCGGTTTGCCGTCGCGTCCCAATCGCGGTTTGGCGGTGACCTGGACCAGGCCGAGATCATGATGCGTGTTGCCGTTGGAGACGAAGCCGGCGCCGGTCCGGGTCCGGCACACCTCCTCGAAGCCGGCAACCCCGTTATAGAACGCCAGCGAGGCGTCGAGATCGCCGACGAACATGTTGGTGTGGCCGAGACGACGCGGCGCAAATCGAACGCCGGGCATGCCGTCGGCCGCAATGTCGATCGTTTGAACGCTCATGGTGCACTCCTGTTTGCCCCGCATCATTACTCAATAGCGCGTCCGTACAAAACAAATCCGTTCATTCGGTTGCGGCGAGGACGCTGCCGCGGCGAATGGCGCGCCACACCTTCTCCGCGGTTGTCGGCATATCGATATGGGAGACGCCGAACTCGGAAAGCGCATCCACCACCGCATTGACCACGGCCGCAAGCGCACCGACGGTGCCGCCCTCGGCCGCGCCCTTCACGCCGAGCGGATTGGTAAGACAGGGGATTTCGTTCCAGCCGGCGTCGAACATCGGCAAGCCGTCGGCGCGCGGCATGCCGTAATCCATGAACGTGCCGGTGAGCAGCTGGCCGGACTCGCCATCATACGCGGTGAGCTCCCACAGGGCCTGACCGATGCCCTGCACCACGCCGCCATGCACCTGGCCCTCGACCAGCAGCGGATTGACGATGTTGCCGAAGTCGTCGACCACCGTGTAACGCTCGACCGTCACGCGCCCGGTTTCGATGTCGATTTCGACCTCGCAGATATGACAGCCGTTGGGGTAGGACATCGCTTCGGGAACGAAACTGCCGACGCCGACGAGCGGCTCGCCACCCTGCGAGGCGAACTTCGCGACATCGGCGATAGCGATCCGTCGGTCGGTGCCGACGACGACATAATCGCCGCCCTCGAAAACGAGGTCGCCGGCCGCGACTTCGAGCGCGTGCGCGGCCGTTTCGCGACCCTTCTCGACAAGCACGTCGACCGCGCACAGGATCGCGCCGCCACCGTCCATCAACGAGCGTGAACCGCCGGTGCCGTAGCCCAAGGGGATCTCGTCGGTGTCGCCCTGACGCACGTCGATGCTGTCGAACGCAACCCCCAGCCGATCGACGACGAGCTGCGCATAAGCGGTTTCGTGACCCTGGCCGCTGGCTTGGCATCCCGACAGCACGATCACCCTGCCATCGCCTTCGTAACGAATGGTCGCCTCCTCGGAAGCGACCACGGGACCACCGGTGGTGTCGATGTAGTAGGCCAGCCCGAGCCCGCGGCGATTGCCGGCTTCGCGAGCCGCCCTCCGACGCGAAGCAAACGCTGCAGCGGCGCGGGACAGTGCATCGTCCATATTGCGGGCGAACTCGCCGCTGTCGTAGACCATGCCGAAGGGCGTGGTGTAGGGCATCGCCTCCGGCAACACATAGTTGCGCCGCCGCAGCTCGGCCGAGTCCAGATCCAATTCACGCGCCGCGGCCGCGACCAGGCGTTCGATCACATAGGTCGCCTCGGGCCGACCCGCGCCGCGGTAGGCGTCGGTCGGCACTGTGTTGGTGAACACTTCCTTGATCCGGATATGGACGGCGGCAACGTCATAGACGCCGGTATAAACCAGCTTGACCGGCACGTTGGGTCCAAACGTACCGAGATAGGCACCCATATTGGCGATGGTATCGACGCGGATGGCGAGGAACCGCCCGTCCGCATCGAGTGCCAGCTCGGCCCGGGTGACGTGGTCGCGGCCCTGGCTGTCGCAAACGAAGGACTCGCTTCGCGTCGCCGTCCACTTCACCGGCCTGCCGATCAGCTTCGACGCCCACAGCACCAGCGGGTATTCGCCGAAGAACACTTTCATGCCGAACCCGCCGCCGACATCTCTGGTGATGACGCGAACCCGGTCGAGGGGAATGTCGAAGATGGTCTTGGCCAGGATATTTCGGATGAAATGCGAGGTCTGGCTGGTGGTGTGGAGCGTGTAGCGGCCGCTTGCCGGATCGTGCGATCCGACCGCTGCACGCGGCTCCATGGCGGCGACCACGACGCGGTTGTTGACGAGTTCGATGCGTGCGACATGCGCCGCAGCGGCGAACGCCGCGTCGGACGCAGCCCGGTCGCCGGCTTCGAAATCGACGGCGACATTGTCCGGCGCATGGTCCCAGACCCTGGCCTGGGTGCCATCGCAAGCCGATTCCGTGTCGACGACGGCGGCGAGGGGCCGGTAGTCCACGGCGACGCGTTCGGCGGCGTCGCGCGCCTGGGCCGGCGTATCGGCGACGACGAACGCGACCGGATCGCCGACGCAACGAACGCGGTCCTTCTTCAGCAGGGGGTTGGGCGGGATGATGGGGTCGCTGCCGTCGCGGTTCTTGGGCGCGTAATAGCATGGGATGTGGCCGAAGCCGGCGGCCTCCGCGTCGGCGCCGGTCAGGACGCAAAGCACGCCCGGCGCGGTTCGCGCAGCCTCGACGTCGATGGCGGCGATCTCGGCGTGGGCGTGAGGCGAGCGGACAACGTAGCCATAGGCTTGATCGGCGAGGTGAACGTCGTCGGCGTAGCAGCCCCGCCCGCTCGTCAACCGGTCATCCTCCTTGCGGGTTACCGGCTGCGCAATACCGTATTTCTCCAATCGACTCACCGATTTTTCCTATCGACGTAAGCACGGTAGGAAAGGCGAGGGTAGGGCGGTCCGCCCGGCCCCAGCCTGCCTTGCCACCGGTCTCGCAGCGACAGCGACACTAGCACAGGCCGACGGGCATGATCCGATCGACCGCACGGGGCGCGGTTTGACCGCGAACCCGGCGCAGGTCACGATGGCCGATCGAGAGTCGACAGCAACGGAAGCGCGAACATGTCCCTGGCATCAACCTGCTCGCGAAGCGGTATCGGCTTCAATCCCGATCCGACTCACGCCGTCACGCTGCCGAGTCACTACTACTGGGATCCCGAGATCTTCGAGCGGGAAAAGCAGCAGATCTGGTTCAAGAGCTGGCTGTACGGCGCGCATCTCGAAGATCTCAAGAACCCCGGTGACTACGTTACCGCCGAAATCCTCGATCAGAAGGTTCTGATCGTTAGGGGCAAGGACGGTGTGTTGCGCGGGTTTTACAATGTCTGCATGCACCGCGGGCACATCCTGGCCGAAGGCCGCGGCAACAAGAGCATCTACACCTGCCCGTTCCACGCTTGGTCGTACGACACCACCGGTGCGCTCAAGGCGGCGGGCAATGCCGAGAACGTCGCCGGGTTTAAGCTCGACGATTTCAACCTCAGTGAAATACGCGTCGAGGAATACGCCAACATGGCGTTCTTCAACCTCGATCCGGATGCGGTGGCGTTGAACCAGTTGGCCGCCGGGCTGGAAGAGGATTTTCGCAACCGGCTCCCGGACTTCGACCGGATGACCTCGGTCCGCGTCGACTCGCGGCCGCTCCAATGCAATTGGAAGTACGTTCTCGACCAGAACGAGTGCTATCACTGCCCAGTACTGCATCCCAATGTCGGCTTCGGCAGCCGCCAAAAGACGCGCTGGATCAACGAGCAGCACGAACTCTGGTCGCGTCACATCAGCCGCGCCGATCCGGAGGAGATCGACGGTTCCAAGGGGGTTCTGCCCGAGATCGACGACGCCTCGCCGCTCAAATACGAGACCTATATCTGGTTCCTATGGCCCAACCTGGTGTTCCTGAGCCACCGCGGCGCCGCTAACTTCAAGCTCCAACTCGCCGTTCCCACCGGGCTCGAGCGGTGCAGGTTCGTTGTCGACAGCATGTGCCTGAACGACCCGCCCGGTGCGGCCGACATCGACAGCATGAACTTTTATTGGGATATCGTCGTACCGCAGGATGTCGGCGCGATGGAGGCGCAACAGCTCGGTGCGCATTCGCGCGGCTACACCCAGGGGCGCCTGATGGTCGATCAGGAACGTGGCGCGCGCAGCGAGCACGCGGTCCATCATTTCGACGATCTGGTGTGGCGGGCGCTGCACGGACCCGACTACGGATAACGCAAGCAGGCGAGGTCGGTTGCGCGAAACGATGGGTGGTGACAGGTCCGCCCGTTGCCGCGCCGGGGTTAAACCGACCAGCCGTCGTTGCCGGTTCTGACGAAGCCGACGCTTTCGCCGCCGTCGACGGGAATCACCGTCCCGGTAACCCACGACGATTCGGGAGACGCCAGGTAGGAGACCAGTGCGGCGCGGTGTGAACGCATTCTCGAAGTCGCTGGCGGTCGAATTAGCGCCGCACAAGATCCGCGTCAACGTGGTCAGTCCGTCACTGGTGCGCAGCGAGATCTACTTCCCCGACGGGATGGACAGAGAGACTTACGACGCGCTCCTCAAGGCATCGGCCGCGGGATATTACCCGCTCGGCCGCGCCGGCGAGCCCGCCGACATCGCCCCTTCGAGGCGGCATACACCGAGTGCTGGGGGCTGCAACGATCGGTCAGGCTCGAACCGATGTTGATGATCGACCCCTTGGATCGCTTGAGGGCCGGAATACACGCGATGCAGAAATTCATCGTGCCGACGAGATTGATCCCGAGGGTGTGGGTGATGTTGTCCTGGGTGGTTTTTTCGATCGCTTCGCGCCGTACCACGCCGGCGGAATTGACGAGAACGTCGATGCGCCCGTGGTCGCGGCGAATCGCTCGTACGGTATCGTGGATCTGACCGACCTCGGCGACGTCGCAGACATAGGGGTGCCAACGTTCGCCGCGCTTGGGTTTCAGCCGCGCCGCGCGGCGGCCGATCGCGGCGACGATAAAACCGTCCTGCGACAAGCGTCGAGCAATGCCGCGGCCGATGCCGGTGCCGCCGCCGGTGACGACGGCAACCCTCTTGGCTTGGCGGTGTCTTGGTCTTCGAGCCATCGTTTTGAGGTGGCGCTGGCGCTTGAATAAAGGGCTTGCCGACCGCGCCCGCAGACGCGATCGCGCATGATATCACGGACCGACCCGGGAAACCCGTTTGGCGGGCGGGATCGAGTGCCCAGACTGCGGCGCGACAGCCGGTACACCAACCGGACACGCATTGCTAAGCCCTTAAATCCTGCCCCTAGAGCAACCACAATGTTGTTGGCCGAAGCGCAACACATGGCAGACGTTTCGCCTGCCCATAGCCTTCCACAGCGAGTCTTTCGGATTCGTCGAGTCTTTCGGATCCGTACTGTGCAATATGTCGGGCAATTGGTTCTCCAACCCGTCTGCGAGGTCGATAGCGTTTACCGCATCCCCACCGTGCCTACAGGTCTCGCGATCGACGTATCCGGGATCGCTTGCGTGAAGCGGACGAGCCGGATTCGGTCTTCGGCATCGCGGGAAGCTCGACGGTTCCGGTCCGCCACGCGGCATTGGGGCCGCGGGTGTCTCAGCGATTGAAGAATTATTGCCGATACCGCGCGCGACTTGAGCTCGCGGCGGTTGTCACCGCTCCGCCCGCCCGGACGTTCGTCAGATCGGTGCCTGCCAGCCGATTCCAATGTCGCGAGTCTCCAGTCGCACGGTCCGACTCAAGAGGAGCAAGTCGTCTCCATCGAGCGCGATTTCGTCGTAATAGTGCCCGCCGGCGAACAGCCGGGATTGGCCATCGGCATCGGTGTGCATCACGATGAGCGAGCTGGTGACCGACGCGCGCCGACCATTGCGTTCGACAAGGTAGACCGAGGCGTGGCGCATGAGCGTGCCAAGCAATCTGAGGTGTTCCGGAAGGACCTTCATCAGCGTTTCCAAGGTCGCACGATCATGGTGCATCCACACCATGTCCTTGCGTATCTCGGCGCTGTACACGCGGATATCGTAGGTGAAGTCGGGCCCGCAAAGCCTCAGGAAAGACGCGAAGTCCTCTCTGTCGAGATAGAGACAGGACCGGCCGATCAACTGCCGGATGTCGTCGTCGGCGACAGCCATGACCGGGCTATGGTTTGGCGCGTTCGGCGGCACCCGGTGGAACGCCCATCAAACGGCCCCACTCGGCGTAGAAGCCGCGCATGATTCCGTCGTCCTGGGCGCGCAAACCTTCTTCCCGGGCGATGATTTGCGCCTTGGCTCCGCCCAGCCCGAACCCCTTGCCCAACGCTTCGACGCCGTAGCCGTCTTCCGGCATGTTGGGGCTGAACGGGCCCCAGAATTCGTTGTGGTGGCTGATGCGCATCTCGCGCTCTTCCTTCGAGTCCGCCTTCGGTGCCAGACCCCGACATTCGACAAGGGTTTCGAACGGGCTGATCGGATGAGTAATGTCGATTCGCATAACCGTTCCGCGGGTCGCGATGACACCGTTGGGAAACAGCGGAACCGATTGGAAGCCGTCGGGATCGACTCCCGGCAAGCATTCCTTGCGAACCCGCGTCCTGGTCCCATCGTGAGCATCATAGTCCGCCGTCATGCCCAGGAACCGGGCGTGACCGTTGGGGTAGAGGAGAATGCTTCGCTGCGCGAATGCTTCTTCCGTCATGATGTTGGTTTGCCGCACCACGGCGTGCATGAACTCGTGGTAGGGCTCCATGTTGGTCGCCTGCCAATCCTTCCAGTTGCCCTTGACGATCGTCCGGTTGAAGTGGATGACCTCGAGATTTACCGCCAGCGCCTGCTCCATCGATTCGAGAGCATCGCCGAGATGCTCATCGAGCGATTTGCAGTCGCGGTCGAGATTGAAGAAGACAAGGCCGAGTTTTACCTCCGTCATGATTTCGCGCAGGCCGCAATTCTGCTGCTCCAACCCACATGCCTCGTATGCCTGCGATCGCGGGATGCCGATGCAGTTGCCCTCGGAATCGTAAGTCCAGTGGTGGTAGAAACACCTTAGCTGCTGCGCATTGCCGCTCACATCGTTGACCAGTTTCGCGCCCCGGTGCGAACAGACATTGACGAATGAGCGGATCTTGCCGTCGCCGCCACGGATCGTAAGCAGCGGTAATCCGACATGGTCGAAGGTACGGAAATCGTACTTCTCGGGCAGCTCGCTCTCGTGGCACAGCAGCCGCCAGACCCGGTCGAGGATGCGCTCCCGTTCAACCTCGAAAACCTCCTCATCGTTGTATGCGGCCGCGCTCACATAGTGCGAATGGGGAATACCGAGGTGCCCTCTCCGATCATTGGCGGTTTCAGTCGTCATGTCGGCCCTCCCGGCGAACGAGCTCGCGGTGCGCATCCGAAACCCTGCGCCGCGCAATGCTTGGCATATGGAAAAACGAGTTTAAGTCGATCGAGCGCAGGCGACAATCGCTTGCCGTAGAAGGCAGCGGTTCGCTTGGTGATCGATCGAGCGCTACCAGATCGTCCAGCCGCCGTCGACCATGATGGTCTCGCCGTGGATGACCTTGGAGTCGTCGCTCGCCAGAAACACCGCCGTCCCCGTCATTTCGTCGACGGCGAGAAAGTCGCGGCCGGACGCGGTGCGGTCCTTCAGCCAACTCGTGTGATCCGGTCCGCGTAAATGTTCGTTCAGGCGAGTCGCGACATTACCCGGCGCCAAATGGTTGATATTGATGTTTTCTTTGGCCAACTCGACGGCGAGCGCCTTGGTAAGATTCGTGAGCCCGCCTTTGGACGCACAGTAGCCGGCACAGTTGGGCACGCCTCCTACGCCGGCGATCGAGCCGATATTGATGACTTTGCCGCCGCGACGGGAGCGAAACGACGGCAATACCGCCTTGACCAGGAAGAAAGGTCCCTTGAGGTTGAGGTCGATCTGCTCGTCCCAAATCGCTTCGGTGGTTTCTTCGACCGGTGCGAAGGTGATCGTACCGGCGTTGTTGACCAGAATGTCGACCCCGCCGAACACGTCCAATACCGACTCCACCATCGGGTTGATCTCGCTGATCTTTCCGCAATCGGCCTTGAACGTTTTGACCGCTTCACCGAGCTCCGCTTCGAGCGCCTGCGCCTTCGCCTCGTCGGCATGGTATGTCGCTGCGACCCGTGCGCCTTCCGTCACGAAACGGCGCACGATGGCCTCGCCTATTCCGTGGGTTCCGCCGGTAACCAGCGCGACTTTGTCGTTCAACTTCATCGGTCTCTCCCTGTTGTCGCGACGCCGCCTCACGATGCCTAGCACCTAAACCGATACCAGGATATGCCAGCTTTGGCTCTCCGTTGACCTTCCCGTCCCACGACCGCGGTGGTTGGTCTCGAGTCCGCCGCGCAAACCGTTGTGTTAAGTTCCCTGGTGCGGATTCGAGATCGATAATCGCCAACGACGAAGCCACGAACGAAGGCGCCCTGAATGGCTGAGGCCGACCATGGTTATATCGGTGAACCGGTTCTCCGGGTTGAGGACGATCGCCTGCTGCGTGGCTTCGGCCGTTTCCTCGACGATGTGCCCGAGCCGCCGGAGACCCTGCACCTCAGCTTCGTGCGGAGCTCCGTTGCGCATGGTCTGATCCGCTCGATCGATACGCAGGCTGCCGCGTCCGTTCCCGGCATCGTCGCGGTGGTAACCGCGGCCGATATCGGGAACGACATCAAACCGATGCGCGCCGACTACGATCGGCCCGGTTTCCAGCCGACCGACTGGCCCGTCATCGCTGCCGATCGGGTTCGCTACGTTGGCGAGATCGTTGCCGTCGTACTCGCGGAAAACCCTTACGCGGCCGAAGACGCCGTCGATCTCGTCCAGGTCGATTACGAATCCCTCCGCGCCGTAACGACGGTAGAGGAAGCGCTGGCACCGGAAGCGCCGCTGGTCCACGAGGAGATCGGCACCAACGTCTACTTCCACAACGCTTTCAAGACCGAAGGCTTCGACGAAGTCTTCGCCGCTGCCGACCATCTCTTCAGCGAAGAATTCCACAACAACCGTATTGCCGCGGTATCGCTCGAACCTCGCGGCTTTGTAGTGGATTACGATCGCGGCGACGATGCGCTCACCGTCTGGGCGTCGACCCAGATGCCGCACCTGCACCGTGACTGTCTGGCCGAACATCTCGGTATCGACGACACCAGGGTTCGCGTGATCGCGCCCGACGTTGGCGGCGGGTTCGGCATGAAAGCGTATGTTTACCCCGAGGATCTGCTAGGGGCAGCGCTGGCCCGCCGATACAAGCTTCCGACCAAATGGGTGCCGGATCGCCGCGACGACTTCCTAACCAGCGTTCATTGCCGGGATCACCTGTTCAACCTCGAACTGGCGATGTCGGCGGAAGGCATCATCCAGGCCATTCGCGTAAGGATTCGCGTGAACTCCGGGGCCTATGTCTCCTATCCGATGGGATCGGCTATCGAGGCGGCAGGCGGCGCGCTCATGCTGCCGGGACCCTATAAGCTCGCTTTCTACGCCTTCGAAACTTGTGCGGTATCGACCAACGTCTGCCCGACCGGCGCTTTTCGAGGCATCGCCGCACCGTCGGCATTCTTTGCAACGGAAGGCCTCATGGATCGGGCCGCGCTCGCGCTCGGCCTCGATCCGGTGCAGATCCGTATGCGAAACCTGCTGAAGCCGGAGGAATTTCCCTACACGAACGCGATGGGGATTCGCTATGACACCGGGACCTATCGTGATCAGCTCCAACGCGCAATCGAGCTGATCGACTATCACGAGTACCGTCGCAACCAACCTCCATCACGCAAAGCCGACGGCGCATATCACGGCATCGGTATCGCCTGCATCGTTGAACATACCGGCCAGGGCGCCGCGCGCTATCGGCAACGCGGGATGCTGCGCTTGCCCGGCTTCGAAGGCGCGCACGTCAAGATAGAACGTAGCGGTAAAGCCTTCGCATATGTGAGTCAGGCTACTCAGGGCCAGGGACATTTGACGGCGTTTGCACAAATCGCCGCCGAGCAGCTCGGGATCTCGCTGGAGAACGTGACGGTCGTCGAAGGCGACTCCAATGCCACTCCCTACGGCATGGGTACGGGTGCGAGTCGTGGGGCCGTGGTTGCCGGCGGTGCGGTCCTTCGCGCCGCCGGCGAGGTCCGGAGCAAGATATTGCGCATCGCCGGACAGATTTTGGAGGTCCACCCGAACGATCTCGATCTCGACGATGGTCATGTCCATGTCCGCGGCGTCCCACAGGTGAAGGTCGCGATAGAGGAGATCGCCGCGGTTGCACACTCCGTGGACGATCGCGCAATGCCGGACGGGGAAACCTACGGTCTCGAAGCCATCGAGTATTACGACCCTTCCTTCACCTCGATCGCCAGCGCGGTCCACGCAGCCTGTGTCGCCGTTGATGCCGCGACCGGATTGGTGAAGGTCGAGCGCTACGTCGTGGTTCATGATTGCGGACGGGTAATAAATCCGATCATTGTCGACGGGCAGATCCACGGCGCGGTCGGACAGGGTCTGGGTCAGGCGCTGATGGAGGCCGTCCGATACGATCGAGAAGGCCAGCTCCTCACGGCGCAACTCCTGGACTACGTCCTGCCGACAAGCGCCGACGTTCCCGACATGGTGATCGACAGTATCGAGACGCCCTCGCTCGATTCGGAAGGCGGGTTCAAGGGTGTGGGCGAGAGCGGCAACATCGCCTCCCTGCCGGCGATCGCCAATGCGGTTTCAGACGCGCTGCTGCCGCTGGGCGCCAACGTGAATCGGCTTCCTCTCAAACCCGACTACGTGCTCGATCTTATCGAGGCCGATAGGGAAGCGCTGTAGGCGCTTTCACCCCGCCACCCGGTCGGCACGGGAGTACCGGCGAACCGCTTCGTTTCCTGCCGTATGGCTTCAGCGCCGGCAAAGAAATATACTTGGTGGATTACACGAGAAGACCGTTGGCCGAGATAGGGAGGATCTGATGCGGATACGGCGAATGCTATTGGGCGGCGCGGTCTGCGCCGTGGTCGCAGGGCTGGGAATGGAATCCGGCGCCCCAGCGGCCGAGATGAAACTTGACGCGATCTTTTCGATTCCGACCCAGAGTACGATCAACATCCCGACCAAGCGGATGATCGAAGATGTGAATGCTGCCTGTAAGGACCTGGTGCAGATCAATCTCAAGGGAGGGCCGGAGGCGATTCCGACGAACCAGCAGATGAGTGCGCTTAAGCGCGGTATCGTCGGGCTGTACGCTGGTGCTGCCGGCTACTACCAAGGTCAAGTGCCGGAACTCGAAGCGCTCTACGGTAGCAACAAGACGGCGATGGAGCAGCGCAAGGACGGCGGCACGGAGATGCTCGACAAGTACTTTGCAAAGAGGGTAAACGCCAAGTACCTCGCCGAATACGGATCTGGCTACAAGTTCCTGCTTCTGTTCCGTAACGAGCCCAAAGTAGCGGCAAACGGCGAGATCGATATCAAGGGTACGTCGGTGCGCGGAACCGGAACCTACAAACCGTTCTATGATGCGCTCGGCTTGAAGATGGTGTCGATCTACACTGGCGAGATTCACAGCTCGCTGGAGCGCGGCCTGGTTGATGGCGTCGGCTGGGTGACGCTGGGCGCGGTCCAATTGGGGTGGACCAAGTTCCTCAAATACCGACTCGAACCCTACTTCATGCAGGGCGGCAACATCATTGTTGTCAACCTGGACAAGTGGAATGCGATGTCGTCGGAGCAGAAGACATGCCTGGAAAGCACCGTCGTCAAACATGAAGCCCTTGCCCATCAGTTCTTCCAGGAGGAAAGCGCGCGCGAAATCGAGCGCATGAATAAGGAGGGTGTAAAAACGATCATGCTCGAGGGCGAAGGCGCCAAGAAATACCTCAACGCGTTCCAGGACAATCACTGGAAGCAGATGGTGAATCTCGGAACCGATCAGGCCACCGTGGATGCCTTGAAGGAGGTATTCTACGATCCGTCGCGGGCACCGGGCGTTTTCGAGTAGAGCTGGTTAGGACGCGCAACGGCCGATATGCGCGTGCCTTAATTGCGGACTCTACTTCGCATCTACGACGTCGTGGTCGAGGCGCTGGCCTTCCTTGCCGGCGCCTCGCTTGCGCTCGTCTTCATTGCCATCGTCGCTACGGTGCTGATGCGCCTGGTTGGCTTGCAGGAACTTGACGGCGTGGTCGCGACCACCGAATACGCGATGCTCTATATCGGCACTCTCGCCGCACCTTGGCTGTTGCGCGAGAAGGGTCACGTCAGTATCGAAGCGATACGTCAGCAATTGCCGGAACGCGGCAAACGATTGTTCGCGAACATCGCCTACGCGATCGGTCTGGTCGTTTCGATAATCGTGGTCATTTTCTCGTTCCCCGTACTTGAGACCAATTGGGGCGAGTACGAATTTCGGGCCTACGTCATGCACAAGCAGTGGCTGGTTATGCCGGTTACCGTGGGCTTCTTCCTCCTGGGCATCGGCTTCGCCCGCTACCTCTTCGGGAGCGACTCGATGTACCGGGAAGACACGGCGCAAGCATCCGAAGAGGTTCTGTAGCGCGTGAGGGGCACTCCACTTCCTACGAATGGTCGTTTTCATTGAATCCAGTTGGCAAGCATGGCTGAGACCGAACCGTCGGCGGAGGACCGAAAGACGATTACCGACATCGTCAAGGCGTTTTTTACTTGCCTGGAGGAGCAAAGCTACGAAGGCATCGATTCGCTTTTTCACGAAGACGGCACGATGTGGGATGTGTTCGAGCCCAACACCTATCGCGGGGTGAAAGCGCGATTCGAACTCTGGGAGATGGATCGCGAACAGTTTCAGGCGCGCGGGAAATTTACCTGGTCGATCGACGAACCCGACATCGATATGTGGGTCGACGATCTGGCGGTTTGCCGCTACCACTTGAAATTCGCGTTCGCACCACCGAACGCGGCTACCGGCCATATCCGTATTACCGACGTGCTGTTGCGCGATCAGCGGAGCTGGAAAATCGTCCACCACTTCGAAGCCGCAGCGCCAGGCGGTCCGCCGCCGTTCTAGGCATTCCGGATCAGAAGCACGTGCCGACCGCAACGAGCACCATGACTAATCCGCCAATTGCCGCCGCCGCGCCGCCGTGCTCGAGCGCGACGTCCGTTGCCGCCAGTCGGCCGGCCGATCCCGGCGCGGCCGTTCGTCCATCCAGCGACGGGGCCTGAGCGTGGAGTGGTACGAAGCCGGGGCTCTGATGCTTGGCACGGTGCTGGTGCTGATGGCTATCGGCCTGCCCGTCGCGCTCGCGTTTGTGGCGGCCAACATGGTCGGCGTCTTTGTTTTTATGGGCGGGTTTATCGGCATCGAGCAACTGATCGACAACGCTTCGGACTCGCTCAGCATCTTTCTGTTGGTCACGGTTCCGCTGTTCATCATGATGGGCAATTTGTTTTTTCATACCGGCCTTGCGGTCCCCGTTTTCGATGCCCTCGATGCTTTGTTCGGTCGTATTCCCGGGCGCTTGTCGTATGTCACGATCTCAGGCGGCACCGTATTCGCGGCGCTCTCCGGATCGAGCATGGCGAACACGGCGATGATGGGTTCGTTGATGGTGCCGGAGATGACAAAGCGCGGATACAAGCGGCACATGTCGATCGGTCCGGTCATGGGTTCCGGTGGGCTCGCGATACTCATTCCACCCTCCGCGCTCGCCGTCTTGCTGGGCAGCCTCGCGGAGATCAATGTCGGGGCGTTGCTGATTGCGGGCGTGTTGCCGGGCCTGGTGCTTGCCGCGTTCTATGCGTCGCTGATTTACGCCCAGGTCAAGATAGATCCGACAGCCGCACCGTCCTACGACGCACCGTCGCTGTCGTGGGGGTCCAGGATCCGGCTCGTCGCGGTGAACGTTATGCCGATGAGCTTGGTGATTTTCTTCGTCATCGGCTTCATTATTTTGGGAATCGCCACGCCGACCGAGTCCGCGGCTTTCGGCGTGCTCGGAACGCTCATTCTCGCTGCCGTCTACCGTCGCCTCAGTTGGACGGTGATCTACAAATCGCTCGAGGGATCGTTGAAGGTCACCGTGATGGTGCTCTTCATCATCCTGGGGTCACTCACCTTCAGCCAGGTTTTCGCCTTCTCGGGCGCTACCGGCGGCTTCATCAACTGGGCAATCCATTTCGAATTACCGCCCATCGTTGTCGTGCTTGCGATGTTCGGCGTATTGCTGGTTTTCGGGATGTTCGTAGATGCGGTTTCGATGCTGCTGATCACGCTGCCGGTTTTCATGCCGCTTGCGATCGCGGTCGGCTACGACCCGATCTGGTTCGGGATCATCATGCTGCTGGCCATCGAGATGAGCGCGACGACGCCGCCCTTCGGCCTCCTGCTTTATGTCATGCTCGGCGTTGCGCCGCGCGGGACCACGTTCCCTCAGGTCGTGCGCGCCGGTTTCCCGTTTCTGCTGTGTGACGCAATCCTGTTTGCGCTGCTGTTACTATTCCCCGGCCTCGCATTGTACCTTCCAAGTCTGATTAGAGTTTAGATAGCAGCTCCATTCCGGCCGTCGAGTACGCCGCCAAGCGGCGGCCAATCGGTACAAAGGCTGGGTCAGGAGGTAGGCCAACGATGGCGGGAAGACTCTCCGGCAAAACGGCAATCATTACCGGTGCCGGGCGCGGCTACGGCAAACACTTCGCGGAAGCGATCGCTCGCGAGGGTGCGAACGTTGCGCTCGCGAGCCGGGGAGTAGCCGAGTGCGAGACGGTTGCCGAGAAGATTGAAGCGGAGGGCGGTCGCGCGTTCGCCGTCGCGGTCGACGTGGCCGACGAACGACAGGTCCGAACGATGGTTGACGCGGCGGTGGCGCGTTTCGATCACGTGGATATCCTCATCAACAACGCCGGCCACCCGGGTGCCTTGAGCGATTTCGATGACCTCGGCGCCGAGGATTGGGAAACGCCGTTTCGCGTCAACGTCCTCGGCAGCGTCTATTGCGCGAAGGCGGTTCTACCGGGCATGATCGGACGCGGCGGCGGGCACATCATCAATATTTCATCGCTCACGGCACGGCACGGGCATACCTTCTTCCGCAGCATGCCCTATACGGTATCCAAGTTCTCGCTCGAAGGACTGTCGTGGACGATGTCGGTGAGGCTCGAGAAATATGGGATTCGGGTCAACACATTCCTGCCTGGGCTGTCGCACACGAAGTTTCTCGCCGGCATTCAACCGGATTTTCTCAAGGGCATCAGGTGCCAATACGTTGCCCATGTCGAAGAGCCGATGATTCATCTGCTTACGAGTGACGTGCCGAGTGGCGATGTTTTTAACGCCATCGATTGGCTCGATGGGCAGGGTAGGCTCGATGCAGTGAGTTATATCCATCCTGGCGGGGTCGCCCCGGAGGAAGACGCTTGAGGGCGCTCGCGTCGAGGAGAGGATGAAACCTCCCAAGTTCAAATACGTCATGGCGGAATCCGTCGACGAGGCGCTCACGGTGCTGGCCGAACACGGCGACGATGCGCGTCCGCTGGCCGGCGGGCAGAGCCTGGTGCCCCTGATGAACATGCGCATCGCGCGCCCGGCAGTTCTCGTCGACCTCAATCGCGTCGTCGGCCTCGATGTGATCCTGGTCGATGACGGCGCGTTGGTGTTGGGTCCGATGGTGCGCCAATCGGCCGCCGAACGGAACTCGCTCGTCGCCGATCATTCCCCACTGCTCAAGCAGACGTTGCGCTATATCGGGCCGCCGGCAATCAAGAACCGCGGCACGATCGGCGGCAGCTTGGCGCACGCCGACCCGGTCGCCGAGCTGCCTGGCGCGGCTCTGGCCCTCGGTGCCGAGCTGATCGTCGAGAGCAAAGACGGCCGGCGCACGGTTACGCCTGAGGATTTCTACATCGCGGAGCTGACGACGGCGATTGAACCCGGCGAGATGTTGCGCGAAGTGCGCCTTCCGAAGATGGATGGCAATGCCAAAACCTCATTCGTCGAGTCGGGTAACCGCCAGGAGGGTCTCGCGATTGCCGGCGTGGCCTGCACGCTGCGGCTCAACGACGTTGGCGAATGCGAGGCCATCAGCCTGGCCGCGATCGGCGTGGGACCGGGTCCGACCAAGCTGGTGTCGACCGAGCAGATGCTCGTTGGCGAGCGGCTCGCGCAAAAAGTCATCGACGAAGCCGCCGCCGCCGCCGTCAACGACATCGACCCGCGCGACGATATTCACGCAAGCGCGCACTACCGCCGTCGGCTCGCGGTCGCGCTCGTTAGACGCGCGATCGATCGTGCATTGGCCGCGTGAAACGGCCAATATGATGAGGATCGCGTGATTTTGCGGGCCGCGGGCGCACTACGGGACTCGCCGACCCGCGCAACGAGACGCGAACCAGACCAATGGAGGGAGGAACATGTCAAGTGCCATTCCGAGCCCGGACGCATTCAAAGAGGAACTTCAGAGTGCGGTGAATGAGCGGCATCAAGCCGATAATCCTTTGATAGACAAGATTGCTGCCGGTGAGGCCAAGCCCGAGACCATTACCGGTGCGATCACCGAGATTTGGTACTGGATTAGCAATCTTCTTCCCGAGGCGTTCTACAACATTTGCGCGCGCGCACCGCGGGACGTGATCGACATGGAGGTTGAAAACCTCGCCGAGGAAACCGATCCCGACAATCCGCACATCGACCTCATTGTCCGCTTTGCCGAAGCGTGCGGGGTGTCGCGCGGCGATCTCGCAATCGGTCGTGGCCTGCCGAGTACCGAAGCATGGCTCAATTGGGGTCTAACGACGACGCGCGACCAGTCTTGGATTGCGGGGCTTGCCGGGCTTCATGTGGCGAGTGAGGCGCAGGAGCCGAAATTGATTTCGAAGATCCTTCCCGCCCTCCGTGAGACATACAAATATACCGAGCACGATCTCGAGTTTTGGTGGTTGCATGCAGAGGCTGACGTCGAACATGGCGGGCGTGCGGTGGATATCCTTGCCAAGCATTGCGATACCCGTGACAAGCAGGAGTTGGCGATCCACTGGGCGCGCGAAGGCGCACGCATGAAGTACCTGTTCTGGGACGGTATCAATGTCCACTATGAAATCGGTTATCGGTTGCAGTGACCCCAGTCGCAACACATAGCGCGCACCGCGAGGACCGAATCCCGGTTCGTGTCACGGTCAACGGGAGGGGTTACGAGCGCGAAGTCGAAGCGCGGCTGCTGTTGGTCGACTTCATTCGCCATCACCTCCACCTGACGGGCACCCATGTCGGCTGTGCGCATGGCGTGTGCGGCGCATGTACGGTCGACATCGACGGCAGAACGATGCGAAGCTGCCTGATGTTCGCCGCTCAGGCGGACGGTGCCGTCATCACCACGGTCGAGGGGTTGGCGGGCGATGGTCCGCTCACCCCGCTGCAACAAGCATTCCACGAGCAGCACGCCTTGCAGTGCGGATATTGCACGCCGGGATTCCTGATGTCGGCGCGCGAATTGCTGGCCGAAAACCCGGATCCCAGCGACCACGAGATCCGGGTCTGGTTGTCGGGCAATCTCTGCCGCTGCACCGGTTACGTCAACATCGTCCGCGCGGTGAAGGCGGCAGCACAAAAAATGAAAGCGTAAGCCCGCGCCGCCGCAAACCAGGGGTGGGCCAAATAGACCCGTCCGTATCGCCGCCCGGTCCGCAATCCATCCGCCACAACGGCGCGACCTTCAACCGACGAGTCTTTCGCTTGTGCATCGTGCCAAGCGCGGGGGGTCGCGCCGGATATCCGAGTTTCCTAAGCGTAGGGGCAATAACGGATTGTCGTGGCGGCGGCACCGTTGCGAAAGCGTTTGCCGTTTGCCGACGGGTGGCAACCCCGCCTGGTGGTGCGGCTGGATACTTCCGGGAGTCGAATTAGATGGACGCGCTTACGACGGTGTCGTTCTGTTATCACGCCGGTTCAACCTCGAATGAGGCGCTACCAACGACACGCAATGTTCGGTTCGATCCTTGATATATATAGTAGGCTAATAATAATGGGTTAGTTAGATAAATCATGGAAGCGAGCATACCGAAACCGTATCCAGCCGTCGATCCGGGCTCGCGGCAGCTACCCTGTGGATCTGACCGGGACCTCCGCGCCCAGCGCGTTGGGCCGCGCGCAACCTCGGTCTCGAGGGCGAACGCTCCGAGCACGGCGTCATGCTGCGCGGGCAGAGGCGGTTCCAAACGCTTGAGCTGCACGGGGTAACGGTCCAAACGCTTGAGCTGTACGAGGTAACGGTCCACATTTCGGCACGCACCGACAACGCGCAAAACTGCCCTGGCGATGATATTCTAGCTACCGTTGGCAGCCCGGCGAGAACGGTGCAAACTTCGCCGAGGTCATTCGGGGAGCGACGTTCAAGACGGAATCAGGCAAATCAAACGCCCTCCCCAAACATTCCCGTCACCAACTTTCGGAGGTAGTTCATGCACCGCTTCGCCGTCATCGTTTGCGCTTTTCTGGTCCTTCCTTCGTTCGCTTATGCCGCCTGCCAAGGTGAGGACTGGCGCGACACTCTTCCGCCCGAAACCATTCAGGCGATTCGCGCCGGCGTCGCGGATGCCCCGTTCCGCGAGGGGATCGCCTTCGAGGCGGTGCGCGGCGATACCCGGCTGACCCTGTTCGGCACGGTCCACACTTCCCACCCGGCGGTCTCCATCCCCGAGGAGATTGCAACGCGAATCCGATCGGCGGATCTTGTCTTTGTCGAGGCGACGTCGGAGATAGAGGAAGAAATGCAGGAGCATTTTGCCGCAAATCCGATGGTGATGTTTGATCTCGACGAACCTGGTCTGAGCGCGAGCTTGACCGCGGAGGAATGGGGCATTCTGAGTAAGACGCTTTCCGAACTCGGCATGCCGCTCGAAGCAGCCGACAAATTGAGTCCCGGGTTCGCAGCCATCATGCTTGAGGCGCCACCGTGCGAGATGGCCGCCTTGGCATCGGGCGCCGAGATGCTCGACAAGCGCGTCGAGATTCTTGCCCGAGATGCCGGCGTCGCGGTCGCAGGGTTGGATAAGAACTTCGAGCAAGCTCTTGCGTTTTTCCTGGGTGGCTCGGAGGAGGAGCAACTCCAACTGTTGCGAATGTCCCTCATGGCGGGGGCTGCAGATGATGACGCGGTCGCGACAGGCATCGGCACGTGGATTGACGAGGAGCCTCTCGTGGCTTGGCAGGTTGCCCGGGAACGCGCCGCCTCACGGGTTGGGGACGCAGAGGCGGTGGCGAGGCTGTTTCGCGAGGCTTACGATATGTTGATCATAAGGCGACATGACGTGTGGCTGCCGCAGATTCTGAACCGGTCTTCGGAAGCACAAAACGTCGTCATCGCCGTTGGCGCGATGCATTTGCCGGGCGATCAAGGACTCGTGCGATTGCTTGAGGCGGAGGCGTTCACGATCCGCCGCTTGGCCGTGTTCTGATCTGCGGTGCAGCTGGTGTCCACATCCCGGCGCGGTAAGCCCTGTCCGGTGACCGGGGGCTGCTCGCGCCCTGGCGCGCGAGGGGGTCGCAACGCTATGGGATCGGCAGCCGCTTCGAGTTCGAGACCGGGCCGGCGCGCACCTCGGTCTCGAGGGCGAACGCTCCGAGCACGGCGTCATGCCGCACGGGCAGATGCGGTTCTAAACGCCTGAGCTGCACGCGGGGTGACGGTCCACATGTCGGCGCGCACCGACAACGCGCAAAACTGCCCTGGCGATGGTGTTCAAGCTACGGTTGGCCGCCCGGCGAGAAAGGTGCAAGCTTCGCCGAGGTCATTCAGGGAGCGACGTTCAAAGACCGAATCGAGCGAATCCAACACGCGCCTAAATATCCCCGTCACCAACTTTCGGCCACAGCTCCGATCGGACACCTTGCGCAGCGAAGGAGGCTCGGGGATATTCACAGGCACGGGCTTATGTCGGATGAACAACCCTTCAATCCGCCGGCCTGTTGGTCAAGCGGCGGCAACTCGAGGCAGGCCCTCCGACCTCACGCATCATGACGACGGACAAGGAGTAACAAATGATGTGTTCAAGACTACAAAGCCTGGGGATGCTCGTTTCTCTGTTGATCGGGTGTTGCTGGGGGATGGCCCTCTCGGCCACGGCGCAGGAGGTTCATTTCCGGTTCAACCGGGCACAGGACTTTCCGACCTACATCTCAACCTCCAAGCACACACAAATCGCGGAATTGGGCGCGCGTGGAAAACGGGAGCGTGTAAGGAAATCCGAAACAAAGGTCACGTCTCAAAAGACCAAGGATGGATATTCGATTGTCTTCACGCCCGTATCACTGATGTCGACTGTGAATGGAAAACCTTACAACGACCCCATCATAGCGATTCTCAAAGACGTCACGGTGACCTATCAATTGGACGAAAACGGCCAATTGGTCGACGTGCACGGCTATGGGGAAATGATCGAGGTCTTCAAGGCCACTCTCGGGCGAAAGCTCCCGCCGGCGATAGAAAAGCTTCTCAGCGAGGAAACGTTCGTCAACAAGGCTGCCCAGGAATGGGGGGCAAGGATTGGGTCATATGTGGGGATGGATGCGGAAATCGGCGATGTCTGGGCGGGCATCGAGGAAACGCCGCTCCCCACCGGCGGGACGATGGCATTCTATATGGTGACCAAACTGGCCGAACTGGTGAAGTGCGGCGCCGCCGATTGTGTACGCATCGAATTTTCCTTCGCCAGCAACGATCAGGAGCTGAAAGACCTCATGGGCGATCTGTGGAGTGAGGTCGCCGAAATGGGAAAATTGAAGGAAATACCCAACGTTTCCAATGCGAGTGTGGCGGGACGGGGAGAACGCATCATCGATCCGGCGACCATGATGATCTATTCGGAAACGATCGAACGGACAATCGACATGACCGTGAAGCTGCAGGGTCAAGAGGCTGTCGAAATAACCTCCGTTGAGAGACGCGAATACGGCTCTCGACGTTACCCCTGACCGGAAGGAAGGACGGCACCGCATCGTCGCCGGCCCGAGGCTTGTCGCGGGGATCGCGACGCCACTTGAAGATGAGGTCGGCGTTGACGTCGTAACGAAGTGCCACCTGGGATACCGAACGCCGGGAGCTTAGCTCTGCGCCGCGCTTGGCGAATCACCGCAATCCGCCCGAAAGCCTGATCCTGGACAGCGGGCCCGAACCGACCTCGAAGGCGATGTTCGAATGGGCGCAAGCGAACAATGTCGCGCCGCACTTCATCGAACCGGGGAAGCCGGCACGGAACGCCTTTGTCGAGAGCTTCAACGGGAAGTTCCGAGATGAATGCTTGAACGCGCAGTGGTTCGTCGGCTTGGCCCATGCCCGGGCTGTCATCGAAGCCTGGCGCATTCATGACAACACCACAGGGCCGCATTCGGCCCGCGGCTACCAGACACCGGCGGCTTCGTTTGAGCTGCGCAAGGGCTCCGCTCAGCCGCCCTTAAGCGCTATGATCACCACCGAATACTCTCGAACGACGTGGCCCTGATGCAGGGTGAAGGTCAACTCGAACTCGGCTTGGCCGTTTCGCGGAAAGGAAAGCCGGAAGGGAAAGCAAATGTCGCGCACCGCCCGACAATGGGAACAACCTCCCGATCTAACCGGAGGCGATTTCGTCAGCGCGCTCGTCTACACCGACGAGGAGATCTTCCGCGACGAGATGGAGCGCGTGAAGCGCAACACCTGGAAATTCGCCTGCCACGAGAGCGAGATCGCCGCCGTCAACGACTACCGCACCGTCGACCATGCCGGTTACCCGCTGATCGTCACCCGCAGCGCCGACGGGATGATCCGCGCCTTCATCAATTCCTGCTCGCACCGCGCCGCCCAGGTGCTGCGCGAGCCGGCCGGCAACGCCGCCAGCTGGACCTGCCTGTTCCACCACTGGACCTACGACAACAAGGGCAACTGCATCGCCATTCCACGCGAGGAAGGCTTCGCCGAGAGCGGCATTTGCAAGGCCGGTTCGGGCCTGCGCGAAGTACGCACCGCGCTGCGGCTCGGCATGGTGTTCGTCAACCTCGATGACGACGCACCGGCTTTCGACGACTATGTCGGCGATGCGTTGGAAAACCTCGAAGACGTGATGGGCGGAGCGGTCGAGTTCGAGGTGTTCACCGTCGTCCGCAGCGTCATCAACGCCAACTGGAAGCAGTTGATGGAAGTGCAGATGGAGCTCTACCACGAGTATCTGCACTTCATTAACCGCCAGGTCGCGATGAGCGGCACGGGTTATCTCGAGCGCAAGTGGCGCATCTACCCCAACGCCCACGCCACCCTCGACCCCATGGCCCAGAATTACGACAAGGTGCGCGGCTGGACCCGGCGTGATGACAAGCTGCTGCCGGGGCTCGGCCCCGGCGAGTTCCGGCTGGTCGATTTGTTCCCCGACACGACCATCGCCGTGCGAACGACCGTCATCCGTATCGACACGATGTCGCCGATCAGCCCCGGCAAGACCCTGCTCGAGTGCCGCGGCTTGGCGATCCGGGGCGAGTCGGAGGAGGACCGCAGGATGCGCGTCAAACACCATAATCAATATTGGGGTCCGTTCGGGCGCAACTTCCCCGAGGATTGCATCGCGCCGGAGGTTACCGAACGCGCCAATCGCGACGGGGCGGCGCGCTGGGGCCTCTTTGCCCGCCACGAGGACGGCAAGGCGCAGGACGATGTCTACGCGCGCGCGTTCTACCGCGAATGGAGCCGGCGCATGGGCCGACCCGCGCACGATCCCCGGCAACGCGTCGATGGCGGGGCCGCGCAATGACCGTAAGCGACAGCGATATCAGCGCCGTCGTCTATCAGACTTGTCTGCTGATGGACGCGGAGAGGTTCGGCGACTACCTGGCGCTGTGCAGCGCCGATTTCCGTTACCAGATCAAGGCCGATAGCCCCGAGCTGGGCAAGGAGATGATCTGGCTCGACCTCGACCGTGACGAGCTCGCCAACCTGCTCGAGAACGTACCCAACCACATCCGCCTGCCCGGCAAGTTTACTCGCCAGGCCACGGTCTACGTCATTGAGCGCGACGACGGCGGCGGCGAGGCGGCGGTTACCAGCTCGCTGATCGTCGTCTACACCGATCTTGAAGGTGTCTCGCGGATCTTCGCCAGCGGCAGGTATGTCGACACGCTGGCGCTTGACGGTCCCACGCCGATCCTGTCGTCCCGCACGGTGCTGCTCGATACCCGCGATCTCGGCCCGGGATCTCACGTTCCCCTGTAACCATGCGAACGCCGCGCTTGTGCCAGATCTCAGCCGCTTCGGGCATGCGAAACCCGTCCGGACTCCCCTCCTTGGTGGGTTCTCGAGCCGGTGACGACGCGTGCGCCGATGGCGTGACGCGCGATGGAGGATGGAAGCGGGGAGGGGGCTTGAACGAACCGGTGCGACGCGAGCCGCCCGCATGACGGCGACGCTTGCACACGCGGGGTAAAGCGAACTACCGTAAACCGCGCATACCGCATGCGCGGCTCGACAAGCTCGAAGGAGGTCTGGCGTGGCCCGAACCGCCAGAGAATGGGCGATCCCGCCGCAGGCTGCGGCGGGCGACTATGTCAGCAACCTGATCTACACCGACGAGGAGATCTTCGGCGACGAGCGCGAGCACATCGCCCGCAAATCCTGGAAATTCGCCTGCCACGAGAGCGAGATCGCCGCCGTCAACGACTACCGCACCGTCGACCATGCCGGTTACCCGCTGATCGTCACCCGCAGCGCCGACGGGATGATCCGCGCCTTCATCAATTCCTGCTCGCACCGCGCCGCCCAGGTGCTGCGCGAGCCGGCCGGCAACGCCGCCAGCTGGACCTGCCTGTTCCACCACTGGACCTACGACAACAAGGGCGACTGCATCGCCATTCCACGCGAGGAAGGCTTCGCCGAGAGCGGCATTTGCAAGGCCGGTTCGGGCCTGCGCGAAGTAAGCACCGCGCTGCGGCTCGGCATGGTGTTCGTCAACCTCGACGACGACGCACCGGCCTTCGACGACTATGTCGGCGATGCGTTTGAAAACCTCGAAGACGTGATGGGCGGCGCGGCCGAGTTCGAGGTGTTCCACATCTACCGGCACGTCACCGACACCAATTGGAAACAGCTTCAGGAAGTGCAGATGGAGCTCTACCACGAGTATCTGCACTTCATTAACCGCCAGGTCGCGATGGGCGCCGAGGGCTACCACGACCGCAAGTGGCGCATCTACCCCAACGGTCACGCCACCCTCGATCCCATGCGCCAGAAATATGAAAACATGAAGGGCTGGAACGCCCGTGCCGAGAAAACCCTGCCCGGGCTCGGTTCCGGCGAGTTTCGCATCGTCGATTTGTTCCCCGACACCTGCATCCTGGCCCGCACCACGGTGATGCGGATCGATACCATGGTGCCGCTCAGCCCGACCCGGACCCTGCTTGAAAGCCGTGGTCTGGCGATCAAGGGCGAGCCGGCCGGGGACCGCGCGATACGGATCAAGCACCACAATCAGTATTGGGGCCCGTTCGGCCGCAACTACCCCGAAGACGTGCTCGCCCCGGAGGCGGTTATGGGCGCGATCAAAGGCGGCGCCACGCCGTGGAGCCTGTTCGCGCGCCACGAGGGAGGCCACTCGCAGGACGACGTGCTGGTCCGTACCTTCTACCGGGAGTGGGGCCGGCGCGTCGGCCGCTCGGCTCACGATCCGCTCCGCCGCGCCGCCGCCGCCGAGTAGGGCGCCCAGCAGTCATACACATCGGGGAGGACACGGTGATCGACGTCTATTCATGGCCGACGCCGAACTGCCACAAGGTCCACATCATGCTCGAGGAGGTCGGGCTCGAGCATGATGTGATTCCGGTCAACATCATGACCGCCGCCCAGTTCGAGCCCGATTTTCTCAAGATTAGTCCCAACAACAAGGTACCGGCCATCGTCGACCATGACGGACCCGGCGGCCGGCCGATGTCGTTATTCGATTCCGGTGCCATTCTGTTCTATCTCGCCGAAAAGACCGGCCGACTGATGCCCGCCGAAGCCGAGGCCCGTTACGCGGTCATGCAGTGGCTGATGTTCCAGATGGCCCATGTCGGGCCGATGTTCGGTCAGGCCCACCACTTCCGCAAGTTCGCTGCCTCGGAAGACCGCGAGCAATACGCGGCCGAGCGCTATACCAACGAATCAGGCCGCATCTACAACGTCATGGACCGCCAGCTCGCCGACAACGAATATCTTGCCGGCGACTATTCGATCGCCGACATCGCCGTCTATCCCTGGGCCACCTACCACGAATATCAGGGCCAGAACCTCGCCGAGTTTGCCCACGTCAAGCGCTGGTACGAGGCGGTGGGCGCCCGGCCGGCGGTGCAGGAGGGGCTCAAGGCGCTGGCCGACGAGGAGGGCGAGACGCCGGACGACGATGCCGTGCGCGAGATCCTGTTCGGCACGGTCCAATATCGGCGACGTCGATAGCGCACCGAACGCCCCCTCCCTTCGGGGAGGGGGCGTCGGAGGGAAAGTTGGCCGCCAGCTGGGCTGGGAGCCGACTACTGCAGCATCAGCGTCTCGACGCTGCCGTCTTCGGCGATCAGGCCGACCCCCAGGGTCGAGGTGAGATCGCCGTCATCATCCAGCGCGATCTTGCCGGAAACGCCGTCATAGGGCAGCTGGGCGCGGATGCTCTCGACGGTCACCTCGCCGGCGTCCTTTAGCGCTGCGGCAATGATGCGGCCGACATCGTAGCCGTAGGCACCAACGAAGCTCGGCTGCTGGTTGAAGCGCGCCTGGTATTTCTCGATCCAGGCGCCGGCCTGTGCCGGCGCGCTGTCCGGCAGTTCGAACACCGGCGTCGTGAAGGCGACGCCTTTGAGCTCGTTGCGCGGCGTTTCGTTGTGCAGCAGGTCGACATAGTCCATGCCGGCGAGCACCGACCCGTTGTCGATCAGGTCCAGCGTCCTGAGCGCTTTGATGATCGGGTAGAGGTGGAACGAAAAGCCGTTGACGATAATCAGATCGGGCTTGAACTGGGCCGCCTTGAGCGCCAGCGTGCTGTAGTCGCGGGTGCGGAATTCGAACGCCTCGCGCATCACCTCGATCCCCTGCTCCTCGAGATGGGGGACCACCAGCACGCCGAATTTTTCGAAAATGCTCGAGTTCCTCAGCTCGATGATCGCCACGCGCTTGGCCTTGCGCGCCAGCACGTACTTGGTGTTGAGCGGTCCCTCGATCTTGTAGTGCGGCAGGATACGCAGCCGGAAATGATTCTTGCTGGCCAGGTAGGAATCGAAGGATAGCAGAAAATGCGGAATTTCCTTCTTGTCGACAATCGTCGAGACGGCCTTCGAGACCAGCGAGGGCCCCGTCACATAGACGTCGATGTCCTCGAGAAAGTGCTTCTGCACGATGGCCGCCGCAATCTTGGTCTCCATCGCGTTGTCTTGGTTGTCGACGTCGAACGCGTTTTCGGGCAGGCCGGCTGCGGCGGCGCCTTCCTCGAGGCCCATCACCATGCCGTTGGCGTAGGGAAGTGTGAACGCGGCAACCGGTCCGGTCAGCGGGATATTGATGGCGACCTTGACCGGGTCGGCGGCCGCCGCCGATCCGACGCCGATAAGCATCGCAAGCAGTGCCGCACATGTTGCACGCGTTACTCTGGTAGCAAGAGCTCGATTGATCGTAAGCATCTGAACCTCCCTGGTTGGGGTTGTGAACGACTGGAAGCGATAACGAACCTAAGCAAACTCCTTCTGTTGGCGTCCCGGGCGCGAGAACCTACGCGCCGGATGGGACCAGAATCAGTGTCAGGGCACTGACGTCGCGTTCGATTTCCTCTTGCAGCCGGGCAATCGCCGGCGCGTCGAGCATGCCGAACGGTTCGTCGAGCAGACGCACGCGCGCCTTCCGCCCCTGCATCGTACAGGCGATGCTGACGCGTTGCTTTTCGCCGCCGCTCAGGCTCGACAGGCGCCGATCGCGCAGCACGGCCACCGGCTCGGGCGGATCGTCGAGGTCGGCGAGATTCAGCAGCTCGTCGACGGTCAGGTTCGGGAACAGCTGGTCGCGGCTCTGCAGCACCGACAGACCGCGGCGGATCCGCGCCCACGGCGAATCGCCGTCGATCGGCCTTCCGTCCATCTTGATGCTGCCGCCGAAGATCGGGATCAAGCCGACGACCGCCTCGACCAGCGTGGTCTTGCCCCAGCCATTGGGCGCTTCCAACAGTCCCAGCTGGCCGTCCTCGAGCGACAGCGACAGGCCCGAGGCGGCGATGTTTCCCTCCTCGCCGCCGCCGAACACGATGCGATGGCCGCGCCGCACGACCATGTCCTCAAGTTGGAACGCCGGCTGCGCCGTGCTCGGCGGGGCGCGGCGCACCAGCGACAGACGCGCGCCGCCGCCGAGGTCGCGCTGCTCGATCTTGTCGGCCGACCCGCCCAGGCGCGCCAACCATTCGTGCAACCGCTCGAGCACCCGGACCTCGCTGTCGTCATCGTCCTCGGTGCCGACGCTGCCAACCCCTGCGCGCGAGACTTCGCCCGGGTCCTCGACGACCAGCCGGCCGTCGCGCAGTGTCCACACCGTGGTCGCGTGCTCGAGCACGATCGGGATGTTGAACACGTGCTCGATGATCACCAGGGTGATGCTGCGCTCCTGCCTGAGTGCCGTCAGCAGGCCCATCACCTCCCCGATGCCGGCCGCGTCGAGCCCGCCGAACGGTTCGTCGAGGAACAGAATCTTGGCGCCTGCTTCCACCGCCCGGGCGATGCCGACCCGCTTCGACTGGCCGAGCGAGATCATGTCGGCCGACGAGTTCTCGCGGCCGGCGAGGCCGAGCCGGGCGAGCAGTTTCCCGGCCCCGTCGGCAACGCCGGCGGTTTGCCGTTTGACCTTGCGCCACTTGGCCAGCACCGTGAACGGGTTCTCGCCGATCGTGCCGGGCTTGGCCAGGGCAATGTTCTGGGCCAGCGTGTGTGCCGGAAACAGCCGGATCTCCTGCCAGGTGCGACCGATCCCCTGCCCAGCCAGGCGCTCCGGCGTGTAGCGGTTGAAGGGGTTGAGCTCGCGGCCCCACGGCGCCGGGAAATCGAAGCTCTGCTCGCGTCCGTCGGTGAAGATCTGGAACGAGCCGCCGTCGGGCTCGAGGTTGCCGGTCAAGAGGTTCAGGAGCGTGGTTTTGCCGGAACCGTTGTTGCCGCGCAGCAGCACCACCTCGCCCTGGCGAAGCTCCATCGACACGCCGTCGAGCACGACTTGGCCGCCGAACGACTTGTGCAGCTTGTCGGCCCGCATCAGCAGCGGTGGCCCGGCGGTCGCCGCAACCGTTTCGCCGGCTTGCCCAACTTCGGCCACCGCCTCACTCCATCCGGTACTCGCCGGCCAGCCCCTGCGGCCGGAAGTGCATCAGCAACACCAGCGCCAGCCCGTAGACCGCGAGCCGCAATTGTCCTGCCAGCGTACCCGGCAGCTCGGCGAAGCGCAGCAGTTCCGGGATCGCGATCAGCACTAGGGCGCCGACGAAAGGCCCGCGGAAGCTGTTGCCGACGCCGCCGACGATCACCATCGAAATCATCAGGATCGCTTCCGGCAGGTCGGCGATGCTGGGGTCGACGAAGTTGATCAGCGACGAGTACATCACCCCGGCCAGCCCGGCCAGGGCGCAGGCGATGGCGACCGCCTGCGCTTTGGCGAGGCGCACATTCTTGCCGAGGCCGCGGGCGGCGAGCTCGTCGTCGCGCAACGCCTTCAGCAGCAGCCCCCAGGGCGAGGTCAGCAGTTGTCGCGACAGCACCAGCATGATCGCCGCGACGATCGTGAACAGCAGCACCGTGGTCTCCGGCGTGTCGAATTCGAAGCCGGCAATCTCCGGTTTGGAGATGCCGGGGATGCCGAACGGCCCGTTGGTGAGGTTGGCCCAGGTTCCGAATTCGGCGTCGGGCCCGCCCACCCTGTGCCAATTGTAGATCGTGCTGTAGAGCACCGACTGCACGCTGAGCGCGATCAGCACGAAAAATTCGCCGCGGAAGCGCCACGACGCCAGCGACAGCATGAAGCTGAGGCCGACCCCGACCGCCATGCCCAGCAGCGCCGACTCGATGAAACCCCAGCCCAGCGTGATCACCGCCAGCGCGTAGGTGTAGGCGCCGACCGCGAAGTACCCGGCGTGAGCCAGACTCAGCAGGCCGCAATAGCCGACCAGGATGTTGAGGCTCAGCGCGACGATCACGTAGATGTCGAACAGCGCGATCAAATGCATCAGGTAGTTCATGCGCGCGCCTCCACCCGCAGGCGTTTGCCCATCAGCCCGTCGGGACGGAACAGCAGGAACAGGGCGAGGACGAGGAACATCACCACATCCTGCCAGCGCGCCGCGAAGAACCAGATCACGTTGGCCCGCAGGATGCCCAACAGCAGGCCGCCGATCACCGGCCCGAGGAATGTCCTGCGCCCGCCGATGATCATCGCCACCACCGCCAGGATCAACGTGTCGAGACCGTTGTGGGGATGGAAGCCGATCTCGTAGGCGATCGCCAGACTGGCGACCGCGACCGCCATACCGGAGAGGCCGAAGGCCAGCAGGCGGAGGCCGCTTACGTTGTAGCCCAACAGCGCGAGGTCGGCCGGGTTGTCGGCCAGCGCCCGGAACCTGAGACCCGAGTTGCTCAAATAGAGCCAGACGAAAAAGGCGATCAGCGTCAGGCCGCACACCACCACCACCCCGACCTGGACGCCGGTAACGATGATCTCACCGAAGCGCACCGCGAAATCGTCAAAGGTGCGGATCTGCTTCGGGCTGTTGCCGAACACCACGGCGATGATCTGCACGAGGAAGATGTACATCCCGAGCGAGGTGATCAGGTGGGTGACGAATGAGGCCTTGCGGCGTTCGAGGAACTGATGGTTGGCGACTTCGAGGCCGAGCGAGAACAAGATCGCGAACAGCACCGCCGAGGTCACAACCAGCCATGTCGGGAGGCCGCCCTGCAGCGCCAGCCACGCCGCGTAGGGGACCGCGGTGAATACCGCGCCGAGGGAAACGTGGAACACCCGCACCGGCAGGAACACCAGCTGGAAGGCGAGCGCCACCAGGGCGATGGTGGAGCCCGTTACGATGCCGTTGGCAATGACCTGCTGCATGGGTGGGTGGCCGAGAACGCGCCTAGACTAGGCTAGACTCGACATCGGCCGGAACTCGCGCTGCTGCGCCATCCGGCAAGGTCGCTGCACGTGGCTGCCTCCCCGCCCCAACACGTTATTTATCCAGTGTAATCAACCCACCCGCCGGATACCAGTGCGATCGAAAACCCGGCCCCCGCATACCATGGACGTCGCGAAATCCTGAGCTCGATGCCACCGGCGGCCGGCCGCATCGATCGGTGCGAAAGCCGGTCGCTCATGTTTGTCGTCACGGTGTCGAGGCACGGTCGGGCGCCTCCGTGCCGCGGCGCTCAAGCTAGTCCCGACGGCAACGGCGAGCGGCTCTGCATCGCAATCATTTCGTCAAGGAGCTGCCGGGTCAGGTCGGTTTTGAGTTGTCCGGCGGCCGGGTTGTCCCACTTGTTGTCGAGTTCGTGAGGGTCGTCGACGAGATCGTAAAGCTCCCCCCAGGCGCTGCCGCCCCAGTAGGACAGACGGTGACGTTCGGTGATCAGGGTCCGCACCCGGGGCCGCTCGGCAAAGCCGAAATTGGGACGCAATGCGTCTTCTTCGACCAGCAGGCCGGCGCGGCCCGGAACCCCATCTGCCGCACCGGCGACCATGTCGAGCAGACTGCTCCCTTGGAGACCGTTGTAGGGTGCCAGTCCCGCCCGCGCCAGGATGGTGGCGGGGATATCTATGGTGCTTGCAAGGCTCCGAACCCGGCCTCCGTTGCCCGGTCCGGCCGGTCGGACGATCTCGGCGGGGAGGTCGGGGTCGGCCCAGACCAGGGGAACGCGGATCAGGCCCTGATAGTGGAGCGGTCCCTTGAGCATGATGCCGTGATCGCCCATCCAATCGCCGTGATCGCTGGTGAACAGGACGACGGTGTTGGCTGCAAGACCGAGTTGGTCAACTCGGGTAATGACGCGGCCGACGGCGTCGTCGATCATGGTCATCATTCCGTATGTCAAGGCGATGATCTCGCGGGTTTCCCGCTCGCTCGTGACGAACGGCGCGTAGGGCGAACGTTCGGCTTCGGCGCGCTGATGTTCGCGCACATAGGCGACCGGTGGCGGTTCGCGGTTGACGCGGAACGAAGCCGGCAACTCGATCTCGGCGGGGTCGTACATGTCCCAGTAACGGCCGGGCGGGGTGTAGGGGTGGTGAGGGTCGGGGAACGAGCACTGGATGAAGAACGGTGCGTCGGCGCCGCCGGCGACATGCGCGTCGAGATAGTCGATGGTTCGATCGGCAACGTAGCTGGTCGGGTAGAGCTCCTCGGGCATCCGTGTGCGCCAAGCCTGCGGGGCACCGTAGCGATCGTCGGGGATCGCGTTTTGCGGTCCCCGTAGACCGTCCGTGTCGGCGTGTTGTTGCGCCAGCCAGCGTCCGTAGTGACCGTGCACATGGTCGCCGTGCAGAGTGCATAGGCGTACATGCTCGAAATCGTAGTAGGGAACGATGACGTCGTGGTCGGGCCGGTCGATCCAATGGGGCGTCCACTCATTGTCATAGTCGGGGCCGATGCGGCGGTCGAGGTCGGCGTCGATGAGGTGAGTCGGCGGCGGTTCGCCCGTACCCGGGTTGTGCCACACGATCTCGGGCGCCAACCCTTCGAAGTTCTGCAAGTGGCTCTTGCCGAGTAGCGCCGTGCGGTAACCCGCGGCTCGCAGCAGGCTCACGAAGGTGGTCGCGCCAAGCGAAAGCGGAATGCCGTTATGGCGGACGCCATGCGCCGAGGGCATACGGCCGGTCATCAACGATGCGCGGTTGGGCATACACACCGGACAGGCAACGTAACAGCGCTCGAAACGAGTGCCGCGCGCCGCGATGGCGTCGATGTTGGGCGTTTGGTTGACCGTGTTGCCGTAGCAGCCCAGGTGGTCGGCGCGCTGCTGGTCGGTGATGAACAGCAAGAAGTTGGGGCGCTCAGCCATTACAATCTTCCCGACATGGCGATTACAATCTTCCCGACATGATAGTCGAATCTCGAGGCAATGAAGGATGACCGTACCCGCGCGCCGTCGCGTCACCAAGGCGCGTGATTGCGAGGACGCAACGACGTGACCGAGTCACGCACGGCCGAATCCGCGCGTTTCGCGAGGACGGCAGCGCAGCCGGGCGGTCCCCGAGCGCGCGGCCTCTACCGCACGCGCAACCTTTTGCTGGCGCCCGCGCTGGTCGTGCTGGCGATCTACGGCGCCGCGCTGCTGGTGCTGTTCGAGACCAGCGTCCATCCCTACGCGCCGCCGGGCGAGCCGGTGGCGGCGGGGCTGACTCTCGGGCACTACCTCAAGACCGTGAGCGATTCGCTCTACTTCGACAGCCTGATTGTGACGTTCAAGGTATCGGCGATCGCGACGGTAATCACGCTGCTGCTGGGTTATCCGATTGCCTACCGGATCGTACGCACGGATTCCGCGGCGACGCGCACGGTGCTGATCATGCTGGTAGCGATTCCGTTCATGACCAACATCATCGTTCGGCTGTATTCGCTCACCCTGGTGCTCGGCAATACCGGCTTGATCAACGAACTGGCGCACGCCATCGGGCTGATCCCCGAGCGCGAGAACATCCACCTGATGCGCAACCAGATCGGCGTCACCATAGGGCTGGTGTATTTCTGTCTGCCGTTTGTCGTGTTCACGCTGACAAGCGCGATCAATCGGCTCGACGCGGCTCTCGAAGAAGCCGCCCAGAGCCTGGGAGCCAATCGCATCACGACTTTCCTGGAAGTGACGCTGCCGCTATCGATGCCCGGGGTAATCGGCGCCACCGCTCTGGCGTTCATCCTGTGCGTGCCGGCGTTCGGCATTCCGCTGATCCTGGGCGGGGCGGCAGTGCGGATGATCGCCAACACCGTCTACGATCAGGTGATGTTCGTCGAGAACATCCCGCTCGGCGCAGCGTTTTCGGTCGTGGCGCTGCTGATCACATTGGCGATCCTGCTGGTACAGGGGATGCTCACGCGGCGGCGCCATGCGTGACGGCGGCGGATTGCGGCGCCAGGGCGCGGGCGCCAAGACGGCGACGGCGGCGGCCGATGCCGCGGTCGCCGCGATGCGCGCGGCGGCCATCCTGCTGCTGCTCGGGCCGATCGCACTGGTGATCTTCTTGTCGTTTGGGGCCGATTCCTACTCGACCATCCCGCCCACCGGCTATTCGCTGAAATGGTACCGGAACGCCTTCGTCGAGCCCGAGTTCGTGACGTCGTTCTGGGTCAGCATCAAGGTGGCGGCGATCGTCACCCCGGTTTCGCTGGTGATCGGCACGCTCGGCGCGTTTGCGCTGCACCGTTTCCGCAGTCGCGGCGGCGAGGCGCTGCAGGCGCTGTTCTACTCGCCGATCATGATCCCGCAGGTGGTGACCGGCATCGCGCTGTTGATCTTCCTCAACAAGGTGGCGTTCTATTCGAGCTTTTGGGGGATCGTATTCGGCCACGTGATCATCACCTTCCCCTACGTGGTGCGCACGGTGCTGGTGGCGTTGTCACGCTACGACGCCGCCCTTGATGAAGCCTCGGCAAGCCTCGGCGCCCGGCCCGCCCAGACGTTCTGGCTGATCACCCTGCCGATGATCCGGCCGGGACTGTTCGCCGGTGGGCTGTTTGCATTCGTGATGTCGTTCGACGACTTCACCGTAACGATATTCCTGATCGGGCCCGGCACCATGACGCTTCCGGTAGCGATCTATCAGTACATGGAGTGGAACCTGGACGCGACGGTGGCGGCTGTTTCGGCGCTATTGGTGTTGATGGCGGCGATATCGATGCTGGTGGTCGAGCGCTCAATCGGTCTTGGCCGCTTTATAGGACTCAGAAGCTAGTGCAGTGACTCAGACGGAAGGTACAGGCATTTGTTTTGTTTTTGCGAGGATGGTTTTAGCGGGTTTGGTCCAGACGAAGGGTTTGGGGTCGTCGTTGTGCTCGGCGATGTAGCGGTTGATGGTGGCCTGGAGATCGGCGACGGAGTGGAAGGTGCCGCGTCGGATGCGCCGTCGGGTGAGTGCGGAGAAGAAGCTCTCCACGGCGTTGAGCCAGGAACCGGAAGTGGGCGTGAAGTGGAACACCCAACGCGGATGGCGCTTGAGCCACTCGATGACCTTGGGCTGCTTGTGGGCGGCATAGTTGTCGAGCACGGCATGGATCACCTTGCCTGGCGGGATGGCCCGCTCGACGGCGTTGAGGAAGCAGATCAGCTCCTGATGGCGGTGGCGTTGCATGCAGCGGCCGATGACGGTGCCGTCGAGAATGTTCAGTGCCGCAAACAGGGTGGTGGTGCCGTTGCGCTTATAGTCGTGGGTGATGGTGGCGCAGCGGCCGGGCTTGAGCGGCAGCCCGGGCTGGGTTCGATCGAGGGCCTGGATCTGCGACTTCTCGTCGATCGACAGCACCACGGCATGGGCCGGCGGGTTCATGTAGAGGCCGACGATGTCTTCGACCTTCTCGGCGAAGGCGGGATCACCGGAGCGCTTGAAGGTACGGATGCGATGCGGCTGCAGGTTGCAGGCTCGCCAAATGCGCTGCACCGAGCGCAGGCTGATGCCGACGGCCTTGGCCATGGCCCTGCCGGTCCAATGGGCGGTCTCGCCGGGCGCCTCCTCCTGACAGGTCATGGCGACCACTCGAGCGATCGTCTCCGGCGGCAGCGGCGCCCTTCCCGGCGGCCGGGTCTTGTCGCGCAGCAGGCCCTCGACGCCTTCCTCGGCAAACCGGCGCTGCCAACGCCACACCGCCGGCCGGCTCACGCCGGCCAGACGCGCCACCTCTGCCACCGGCAAGCGCTCGGCCGACGACAGGATGATCCGGACCCGCTGTACGTGCTTGAGCGGGCGAGAACGATCGCCGACGATCGCCGCCAAACGCGCACGGTCCTCGGCGCCAACAATGACGTTGAGCTCTTGTGCCATCACACGAGAATGACACAGAACTATACTCCCGTGAATCCTTTGTTTGCGTCAATGCACTAGACGGGCTGACGATTGCCCCCGGTCGCCGAAACGTGTTTCACTAACCCCCGAACGACGAAAAAATACCCAGCAGGAACCGGAGGAACGAAGCATGCGATACAAATTTGTGCGATATGCGCTCGCCGTGGCGTTCGGTTTGAGTTTGGTCGGGTCTGCAAGTGCCACCCTGGCCGACGATATCGTGTTGGCGACCTGGGGCGGAAAATTCGGCAAATTGTTTCAGAAGACCTGGGTCGATCCGTTCGAGCAGGCGACCGACCATAAGGTCAAGCTGATCTTCGGCGGCGGCTTTAGCAATTCGGCCCAAGTCATCGCCCAGAAGGACAATCCTCAGATCGACCTGGTGACGGCGACCACCGGCTACGGCGCCGATCTGTGGGGCCGCAACCTCCTGGAAGCGCTCGATCCCGCCGAGATTCCCAACCTCAATCAGTTGCATGAGCTCGGCGTGCCCAAGATTGACGGCAAGATCCCCTATGCCGGCTTGTGGCTCTACTCCTACGTGATCTTGTATCGGACCGACAAGGTCGATTGGCCGGTAACCTCGTGGGCGGATCTCTGGGATTCGCGGCTCGAGAACAAGGTCGCTCTGCCCTCGCCCAAGCATGCCAACTCGCACTTCCTTGCCTGGATGAACCAGCTCTACGGCGGCGGTGTGGCCAATGTCGACGGCGGCATCGGCAAGCTCAAGACGCTGGGGCGTAACTTCGTGCTGCAGTATGACGGCTCGGTGGGGATGATGAAGCCGTTCGCGCAGGGCGAGATGTGGGCGGTCCCGATCCTGTCAATCACCGCCAACGTCATCATCGGCCAGGGTGTGCCGGCGCGCTACGTGATCCCGAAGGAGGGGAGTGTCGCCGAGGTCGATATCCTGATGCTGGTCAACAACGCGCCGCACCGCGAGGCGGCCAAGGAATTCCTCAACTTCATCATCGATGCCAAGAACCTCGGCCAGACCTGCGCGGGCTTGCGTATGAATTGCCTCAACAAGAACGTCGTGCCGGACGCCGAGCTCCAGAAGGTGCTGCTCACCGACGCGCAGATCGCCCAGCTCAAGGTGCTGGACGACGCTGTGATCAATAAAAACAAGGCCGCGTGGCTGGAAAAGTGGACGCGGGATATGGCGCCGCTAACCAAAAGATAACGTGAACCAAGAGATAACGTGAACCAAGAGATAGTGTGGTTGTTTGGTAACTCGCGGTCGTCGAAACGTGTTGTCGCCCCTCGCTGCCCCTCTCCCACAACGGGAGTGGGGCGGGGGGCGTCTATCGACGCCGTGTTACTTTTCGAGGAAGAACATCACGGAGTGCGCGCCTGCAGGCGATCTGTCCGTAGGCGCCGAGACGATGCGAGGTGCTTCTAATCTCGCCGAAAGCGCCGGTGCTTTTTGCCGTTCGGCCGGTCGATACCCACACCAGCTTGGCGCGTCTCGCCACCGCTATGGGATCGCCTCGGACGACGGAGGTGGCTTGACCGCGCCCGTCTCCTCGCGTCGAATCGTTGGCGTCGAATCGCTCGCGAGAACTGCGGGGGCCGGAGGATGACCAAGATGGAAACGAAGCGCGTCGGCGGGGCGTTGGGGGCGGAGGTCAGCGGTGTCGATTTGTCGCAACCGCTCGATACGGCGACGTGCGAGGCCATCCGTGCGGCGCTGCTCGAACACCAGGTGCTGGTGTTCCGCAACCAGCCCCTGACGCACGAGCAACACGCCGCGCTCGGCCGGGCCTTCGGCACGCTCAACGTCCATCCCTTCCACCAGGCGATCCCCGACCACGAATACGTGCTCGAGGTCCTCAAGCTGCCGGGCGACGCCTTCAATATCGGCGGCTATTGGCACAGCGATGTGACCTTCCTGGAGCGGCCGGTGATGGGCTCGATCCTCTACGCCGACGAAGTGCCGTCCGCCGGCGGGGATACCCTGTTCGCCAACACCTATCTGACCTACGAATCGTTGTCGCCGGGCCTGCAGGCAATGCTGGAGCCGCTCAGGGCGATGCATAGCGCGGCCAGGGGGTTCGGCGCGACCGGTTTGAAACGGGGTCTGCGCGGCGTCTCGAACCAAGCGGATGATCCTCGGGTCTACAATGAAGTCGCTCACCCGGTGGTGCGGACTCATCCGGAGACCGGGCGCAAGATCCTGTTCGTCAATCCCTATTTCACCATCAGATTCGCCGATATGGACGAAGCCGAAAGCCGCCCGCTGCTCGACTATCTTTGCGGGTTGGTCGAGCGTCCCGAATTCACCTTCCGTCTGAGCTGGGAGAGGCATACCGTTGCTTTCCTCGACAACCGCAGCACCCAGCACTACGCAATTAACGACTACCCGAACGAGCGGCGGCGACTTTACCGAGTGGCGATCGACGGCGATATTCCGGTTTGAGCGCGGCGGCCTTTGCGACCCGGCGGAGAAATCGCAGGCCGGCCCCAACGTTCGATGAGGGTCGGCGTCGGCCCTTCGCAAGCCTCTGAAAACCGGCCTCCGGGAAGCTCATCTGGTGTCGCCGCTTATTAACAGGGATCGGAGATCGGGCATCGGGCAGGTATCGGGTGTCGGCTACGCGATCTGACGACCGCGAATGGCGCGCGGGTAATCTTCTTCGCATCTTCGGATCAGGCTTTTGTCTGGAATACAATCACAGCGCATGTCTGTCGTCGCAGCGGTAGTAATCGTTCGTTTAGTCTAGCTGCCGTCGCACAGATTTAGGGCTTATCGATCGGTCTCGCGCATCAACGAAACCAGCAGGCTCGGACGCAGCGGGATACTATTGATGTTGACGCCGATGCCAGCGAGCGCGTCGGCGACGGCACCAGCCACGCAGGGTACGGCTCCGACGATGCCACCCTCGCCAACCCCCTTGAACCCGCCCTCGCCATCCACCGAGGGCGTCTCTATGTGGTCGATCTCGACGTCTGGCATGTCGCCTACGGTTGGCAACAGGTAATCGAGCAGGCTCGCATTCACCAACTGACCCTCGGCATCGTAAACCAGTTCCTCCATCAGCACTTCGCCGATCCCCTGCGCGATGGCGCCGTGTACTTGGCCGTCGACCACGAGCGGATTGATGATGCGACCGCAGTCGTGCACGACTACGTAATTATCGATCGCGACGCGGCCGTCCTCGGCATCGACGTTCACGGTGCAGATGTGCACCCCATTGGCAATCGTGACCAGGGGCGGATCGTAGAAGTCGGTCGCCTCGAGGCCGAATTCTTCTCCCTCCGGCAGGCCAAGTTTATTCATGGAGTACGCAGTCTCGGCGATTTCGGCGAAGTTGTGTCCCATATCCTCCACGCCGGCAACGTGGGCGCGACCGTTTTCGATCACAATGTCCGTGGGCGCGGCCTCCAGCATATAGCCGGCTAGGCGGCTAATCTTGTCGTGCACCTTGCGTGAGGCACGGATTAGCGCACCACCCCCGGTAATCGCACTGCGGGATGCAAATGAGCCAGTGCCATAGGGCGTGGCGCCGGTGTCGCCTTCGACGATCGTTACATCGGCTATGTCGGCGCCGAGCGCGTCCGCAACGATTTGGGCAAAGGTGGTGAGATGACTTTGGCCGCTGGTAGCGTGGCTTACGAAAGCAGTGATCTTGCCAGACGGCTCTATCCTGACGTGCCCACTGTCGAATCCCGGCGTGCGGACCAAGCCACGCACCCGCCAGCCCGGCGCGCCGGTGCCCGTGACTTCTGTAAACGCACAGATGCCGATGCCGCAATATTTTCCGTCGACCAAGCGGTCGGCCGGCTGGCGTTGCCGGAAACCCTCGTAATCGATCATCTTGAGCGCGCGGTCCAGCACCTCAAGATAGCCGCCGGCGTCGTAGCGTACGCCGAGCGCGTTAGTCCAGGGCATGTCTTCAGGACGGATGGTGTTGCGTCGCCTAACTTCCCCGGGGTCGAGACCGAGCTTACGCGCGATGCGGTCCATCAACCCCTCAAGTGCAAAAAAGCAGCTGGGCTGGGCAACGCCGCGGTAGGCCCCCGAGGGGCAGGTGTTGGTAGCGATCGCAAAGCACTCATACGCGTAATTGCGAATGCGATAGGTGCCGACAATCATGCGCGCACCACCGGTCGCCTCCAGTTGGCAGCCGAAGGGTAGACTCGAATAGGCGCCAGCGTTCGTATAGAGCTTGAGCCGCATCGCGTGCACGATGCCATCCCCGTCGAATGAAAGCTCCACATCGTAGAGATGATCGCGCGCGTGGATCGACGTGAGGAGTTCCTCGCGTCGGTCCGGGATCCACTTGACCGGGCGGCGCCAGCGCCACGCCAAGGCCGCCACGACGAATTCCTCGGTATAGATCTGTGCCTTGGTGCCGAAGCCGCCACCGACTTCGGGCACCACAACGCGCAGGCGTGATTCCGGGATTTCTGTAAATCTGGCTATTGCGGTGCGAACCAAATGCGGCACCTGAGTCGAGGAATAGAAGATCAGCGAATCACCGACGTGGTCAGGCACCGCGAGGCAACCGCGCGGCTCGATCGGTACGCCGGTAACGCGGCCCGTGCGGAAACGCTCGCGGACGACGTGCTCGCCACCCGCGAATGCCTCGTCGATACCGTCGGTGGCAAAACTTTCCTTGTAGACAACGTTGTTTTCTATTTTCTCATGGACCAGCGGCGCCCCCGGCAGGTGGGCGGTCTCAAGGTCGACTGCGACCGGCAGGGGCTCGTAGTCAACCTCGACCAAATCGGCCGCACCCTGCGCCGCGTAGAGGTCCTCCGCCAAAACTACGGCAACGTGCTCGCCGACGAAACGCACCTTATCGCGGGCCAGCGCGTCGCGGCTGTGCAATTGGTAGCCCGGGAAGTCGATCTCGGTGATGATCGGCTGGATTAGCTCGGCCATATCCTCGCCCGTCAGCACCGCGAGCACGCCTTCAAGCTCCAGCGCCTGTCTAGCGTCGATCCGCTTGATACGGGCGTGGGCGTAGGGGCTCAAAACAAAGCCGACGTGGATAGTGTCTTGCTGCACCGGCAAATCGTCGACGAACCGACCCTTGCAGCGCAGCAGATATTCGTCTTCGCGGCGCAAGATGGCTTGGCCGACATAAGGCTTGTTATTGGTGGGTGCGAGCTCCGGGTGGCTCGCTGGCGCGATGTCAGATTGGCGCAGGAGTTGCGCGGCTTCAGACACCGACTTGATGATGTTGAGATAGCCGGTGCAACGACACAGGTTGTTGGTCAAGGCTTGGCGGATCTCAGCGACGTCGGGGTCGGGGTTGCGCTGTAGTAGTTCGACGGTTGTCATCAGTATGCCAGGCGTGCAGTAGCCGCACTGTAGTCCGTGGTTACGATGGAAAGCTTCCTGAATCGGGTGGAGCGCCGACTCGCTGGCCAGTGCTTCCGCGGTCATGATGTCGCAATCTTCGACAGCGGCGGCGAAGTGCAAGCAGCTACGCGCGGTGCGGCCGTCCATTAGCACCGTGCAGGCGCCACAAACGCCTTGCTCACAACCAATGTGGGTGCCTTTGAGCTGCAAGTCGTGGCGCAGATAATCCACCAGCAAGGTGTGTGGCTCGACGGCGCGCGTGTAGGCACGTCCATTCACCTTCAACGTGATCTCGACCGTTTCTGGCACAGGTTTCGCCTCCCTCACGCGGCGCGGGCGCGCTCGCGCGCCTGTACGACGGTCCGCTTGATCAGTACGCCAATGACATGGCGTCGATAGGCTTGGTCGGCGTGGACATCGTCGGGTGGTTCGACGGCATCGCGGGCGCAGCGCACCGCGGAATCGATCACGTCGGCGTCGAGCCGGCTGCCGATTAGTGCCTGTTCGGCGGCCTCCAATCGGCGCGCGGTGAGGCCACCGCCGATAGCAGCGAGGTGGGCGAGCCGGCAGCGGCCATCCCCGGCAAGACCAACCCGGGCAGCGACGCCGGCGACGGCAAAGCCATGCGCCTGGTTGGCGACCTCGGCGAAGGCAACGCCCTCGCCGAGGCTTGGCCTCCGGAAGCGTACGGCCTCAAGCATCTCATCGGGTTCGACGCAGGTGGTGAGATCGGCAATGAAGAAGTCACAAGCGGAAACACGGCGACGGCCGGCTTGGCGCACCAGATCCATCTCCGCGTCCAGTACTATCGCCACCGCCGGTAGCTCTGCCAGCGGGTCGGCATGAGCGAGGCTGCCGCAGACGGTGCCGCGGTTGCGGTTTGCGAGACCGCCAACATGACTGAGCGCCTCGCTCAATAGCGGCCAGCCTCGGCGTACCTGAGCGTCCTCTTCGACGCGCGCTTGGCGAGCCAAAGCACCGACTACCAACTCGTCTCCTTGAACGCGCACGACGTCGAGCTCGCTGCAGCGGTTGATGCTGACCAGCACCTCGGGCTGCAATAATCGCATATTCATCATGGGGACTAGACTCTGGCCGCCGGCCAAGATGCGCGCGTCCTCACCATGCTCAGCTAAAAGTGCCAGTACCTCGTCGAGTTGTTCGGGCGCATGGAAACTAAACGCAGCCGGTTTCATCGCGGTTTCCCCATTCCCACCGGTTATAGAGCGGGAGTCCGCTGAGAGCTACAGCAGCTGAATCTTGGTGATGGTGTGATGCAAGGGCGGCGTATCCTGGCGATTGCTAAAGTCGTCGATTTCCACGAAGGAAGGATACGCCATGCACGAAGACACGGTTGTTTCACTTTCTCATTCAGAGCGAATTTCGATCGAAGATCCACCGACGCAAGTGCTGCGATCAGGTGCTCGACGTTTGTTGGCCGAGGCGGTTGAGGCTGAGGTTGGGGCTTTCATTGCCGAGCACGCCGATCTCTCGGATGAAGCCGGGCGTCGTCGTGTGGTGCGCCACGGTTACCGGCCGAACGCGAAGTGCACACCGAGATCGGCGCTGTTGCCGTACGCCGGCTGCGGGTCCGCGACCGCCAGCCGGCAGCGGTCGTATCCGTTTCACCTCTTCGATCCTGCCGCCCTATCTGCGGCGTGCCAAGTCAGTCGAGGAACTGCTGCCGTGGCTGTACAACCAATTCACTGATGTTCCGCCCAGAATATCTGGTTTCTTCAACAAGGACGTGCCCGCGTTGGGTTGTGTCAACTACTTCCTCAACGCGATACATTTGGTAATCTCGCCGATCATGCACCTTGATCGCGACGGCGGATTACGCTTTGCCAAAGATGACGCCGATCCGTCCGATCTCGGTCGGCGAAAACGCATTGTGGCGAGCTTGAATTAAGACGAGCTATGTCAGAGTTCGATGAAATAACGTGCGATGTATTGATCGCCGGCTCTGGCGCGGGTGGCCTGTCAGCCGCGATCACGGCTCGACTGAACGGCCAAGACGTCATCGTCGCGGAGAAACAAGAGGTATTCGGAGGCACGACGGCCCGATCGGGAGGGTGGCTCTGGATTCCTTGCAATCCGATTAGTCGTGCGGCAGGCATTGACGACTCGATTGAGATGGCACGGACGTATTTGCAGCATGAGGCGGGTAACAACTTCGACCAGGACAAGGTCGAAGCATTTCTTACCTTCGGTCCCCGTATGGTCGAGTTCATGTCCGAAAATACGGCGGTCAAATTCGAGACCGGTCCACTATTTCCTGATTATCATCCGGACGCGCCGGGCGGTAGCGCGGGGGGTCGCTCAATCATCGCCACGCCCTTTGACGCTCGCAAACTCGGATCAAGCGTGACAAATCTCGCGCCGCCGATAAGAGAGCAAACATTGGGGGGCGTAATGATTGGTGCCCATAATGTGTACCACTTTGTCCGCGCGCGGAGGTCTTTGTCGTCGGCGATCTACGTGGGCTGGCAGTTGCTCCGACATCTCAAAGACATGCGTCTCTACGGTCGACCGATGCGGCTGACCAATGGCAATGCGCTCGCCGCTCGTCTCGCTAAATCAGTATTCGATCTCGGCATTCCGCTGTGGCTTGGATCACCGGTACGCGAGCTCCTCGTCGGTGACGGCAGAATTACCGGCGCGATCGTCGAGCGGAGTGGACGTGCGGTAAAGATTACCTCGCGCCGCGGCGTCGTCCTTGCGTGTGGTGGTTTCTCCCACGATTCGACACGCCGGCAATTGTTCTATCCTCACGCATCCGGCAACGGCGAGCATTTGTCGGGAGCAGCACCCGGCAATACGGGGGATGGTCTAACCCTGGCCGAATCGGTTGGCGGCCAGATGACCCGCGGCTTGTCCGATGCCGCCGCCTGGGTTCCCGTATCGCGGGTCGTGCGGTCGAATGGCAGCGAAGGCGTATTCCCTCATTTTGTGGATCGCAGCAAGCCCGGTGTAATTGCCGTCACCAGCGCAGGGGTTCGCTTCGTTAACGAGGCCGATTCCTACCACGACGTCATCCGCGCGCTGTTTAGGGCGGTTCCCTCAGGCGCCGAAGCCGCGGCATTTCTTATCTGCGACCACCGCACTATACGCCGCTACGGACTGGGCATTGCCCGACCGGCGCCATTTCCGCTGCAACGCCATGTGCATTCCGGATACCTTTTGCGCGCAAGGTCGATAACGGAGCTTGCCAACAGCGCCGGGATCGACTCGCAGGGGCTCATCGCCACAATCGTGACCTTCAATCGGTTTGCACAGAACGGAGAGGATCCCGAGTTCGGCCGGGGCAGCACAGCTTACAACCGCTTCCAGGGTGATGCTCGACATCGGCCCAACCCGTGCGTTGCGCCGATCGAACGGGCGCCCTTTTACGCGGTCAAGGTGCTGCCCGGCGATCTCGGAACGTTCGTGGGTGTTGGGACCGACCGAAACGGCCGGGTACTGCGTGAGAATAAAGAACCGATCCTCGGCCTCTATGCGGTTGGTAACGACATGACGAGTATCATGGGAGGCAACTATCCAGGCAGCGGGATCAATCTAGGGCCGGCCATGACGTTCGGGTTCATCGCCGGCCTCCACCTCGCTGACAGCGATATCTAGAGGCACCTGTTCGCATAGCGCGACACCACGCCGGTGCTGCATGTCTCCTATGTGGGAATGACAACCGGCGTGCGTGCGTAACTTTCGGGCTGTATGCCGCTCAAAACGGGAAGCGCGTTGCGCGCTTCATCAACCTTACCCATTTCGAGCGCTACAATCGTCCACGCTGGTGCAGCCTCCTCTAGATCTACAAGCACCCGACCCCAGGGATCGACGACCATGGCGTGCCCGTAAGTCGGAAAGCTGTCTCCTTCAGGCGCTCCCCGAATCGTAGCCGGGGCGGCAATAAAGCACCCACATTCGATTGCTCGCGCGCGCAGCAGAACTTCCCAGTGGGCTTGACCCGTGGTCTGCGTGAAAGCGGAGGGTACAATAATTAATTGGGCGCCCGAGAGAGCCAATCGTCTGTACAGCTCAGGAAAGCGAACGTCATAGCAGATAGTGAGACCGACTTTCACGCCGTTGACGATGGCGATCGTCGGACGATCTCCGGCACGCTCAACGCTGGATGCCTGGAAGGTTTGGCCTGCGATGCGGGCGTCGAACAGGTGGATCTTATCATATCCCCCAACGATGGCTCCCTGTTCGTCGATGACCAAACCAGTGTTGTAAACGTCACCGTCAGGCGATCGGCGCTTGAATCCGCCTAGTATCACGGTCGTGTGCGCCGCCGCAGCCGCGTGCCGTAACGTCGAGATTTCCTCGCCGTCTATGGACAATGCAGCGGCCCGCATCTCCTGATTGGTACCGAGGAAGAGACAGTTCTCGGGTAGCAGCACAAGTTCGGCGCCATCGCGCCCGGTTTCCGATATAGCCTTCTCGGCGACCTTCAAATTAAGGCTCAGATCACGACCGGTCTGCCACTGCGTGACCGCGACACGCAAGGTCTCTTGGGCTCCAGAACCGCCTTCATCAGCCATTTTGTCGGGGCTTAGATGTGACCTTAGCCCTGGCCAGCGGGACTCTGCATGTTTACCGCCGACCAGCCGCCGCCAGATGCTTTAAGGGGCTCGTAGGCGTAGACGTCGCCATGTACGCTGGGGCCAACGATTGCCAACATAACAATCCAATTGAGGATCTCGTATTGCCCGTGCTCAAGGAGCGGCAGGGGCTCCAAATTAGCCAATTCGAGCCCCCTCCCGAGCCGGAGCAAGTCGAGAACGTAATTATCGAACTCCTCGTCGACAAAACCGAACTTCCCGGGATCCAGCCAATGAGACAAACCGCCCGTCGCCAAGACGGCGACGCGGCGCTGCCCGTTCTCGATAACGTCACGCAGCGCCTCGCCGAAGACGCGTGCGCCGAATGGCGAAAATGAACGCGCCGGCTGCGTAACGACCGGAACGATCGGCACGTCGGTGGTCGATGGCATCAACCGAAGCGGAACGATCAGCCCATGGTCCAGATCAATCTGCTCTGCGTCCTCAACCTCCAACCCCTGGGCGCGGATTGCCTGCACGATTTCTCCGGCAAACGAGGGGTCGCCGGGTATGTCGAGCGAAAGATCGGGCCGCTTGAAAAAGGCCATGGAACCCGAATGTCTGGCACCGGTGCCGACGGCAAACGCCGCGGTGCGAAAGTCTTGGAAGTGGCAGTCGGTTGTGACAATAATTACGTCAGGTTCAGCCGCGCTGATGTCGGCGTCGAGTTTCGCAAACGCGCCGCGCAGGCGCTCGATCGCGTCGGGCGGATCGATCTCGGGACGGACCAGCAAATCAGGGACGTGCGAGCATCCTCCCGCAAAGACGAGCTGACGCGGCCAGACCGCCTCTTCCTGGACCGATGTTTCTTCGCTACGAAAGCGACCTTCGCTCGAAGAATCGCTCACGTCGTTCTTGAACCAACGGCTAACCAGAACAGAAATGCCGTCCGGCACGCCAGCTTGGCGCAGGCGATCTCGGTCGCCGTTCGCAATTACCGCGGACCACTCCGCATCCAACCCAAGTTCTGCGCCGACCGTTTCCGGAGATTGCTGGAACCGACCGAGGAGCTCGTCGCCGCCGCCTAGGGCAAGAATAGCTTTTTGCAGCGTCTCGCGATCCACGATTTCAGTCCCTTTGCTACGACGCCAGCGCGGTCACGCCGTGCTTGGCATCGACAAGGTCGCCGTCTTTCACGACCGCAAAGCCGTCGATTTCAACGGTACAGCTGTGCATCGGTATGTCGAGATGGGCAGGCGTTTCTCGGTTTGCGAACCGGTTCGAACCGGTCGACCACATGAAATTGCCCGCGACCGAGCGCAGTTCTTGACCATAAAGGGCCCTGGGATCATAGGTCTCCAGAGCCGCCCAACTCGCCGCCGGATGGACACCCCACCCCATATGCGATAGCGCGTAGACTTCAGGATCATCCCACCGCTTGAAGTAGTCTCGCAGGGTGAAGGCATCGGCTCCGTCGCCCGTTATCTCCTTGATGTAGCCCTCACTTATGTCGAGAGTCACCCGGTCACGTACGTATTGTTGCCACGGCAATAAGACATCTCCGGGTTGTAGAACGATCGTGCCTCGCGCGGATCGGTCACGCGGGAAACAGGCCATAAACCCGCTGGGCCAGTGATCCCAACGGCCGGGTTCATCGACATAGCCCCATTGGCGCGTGATCGGGATGTTATCGCCTGAAATATCCACCACCAGATCAGTTCCCGCCGCGCTCGTAATGTGAAGCTCGGTGCCCTTTTCGAGCATTGCCGAACCGCCTTCCACGTGCCGTTGCACCTCGGGCGAGCCCATCAGCCGCTGCAGTACGTCGGCCGGCTCGTGGACAAAAAGCATCCTCTTTCCCTGGCCGGTAATGCGGGTGCGGACGTCCGAATGGATCAGACCGCCAACCGTCACATCGATGACCAGATCGCATTCAGCCGCTCCGGCCAGAAGGGCAGGGACTTCTTTACCCTCGGGGGAATACGGTGGGAGGGTGGCAGCGGACAGACTCGATGCGGTCAATACGAGGACCGAGGCACCGTGAGCTCGTGCCCCAAGGACAGCGGCCTCGACGTATTCGCTCTTTTTTCCATACTCGGCAATAACGGCAACCGTTTCAGACGGTTCGAGCTTACACAGCCGATATTGTTCGAAGAACAGTTCCGAAAGCATCTTCGTCAAAGCGAGTCCCTCCCAGCCTTTATTACGTTCCCAACCTTTATAACGTTGCCCGGGTAGCGCCGCCATCCACCTGCAGAGTCGTTCCGGTGATAAAGGCGGCGCGCGGGGATGCAATAAAGGCGACGGCATCAGCAATTTCACCGGGCTCAGCCCACCGACCCAACGGAATAGCGTCCGTGATCTTGCTCAGTTCTATGTCGTTCGATGTGCCCGCGGCCTTGGCTTTCGCCTCTACAATGGCGCGCATTCGGCCGGTCCCAGTGGCGCCCGGTTGCACCTGATTCACCCGCACGCCATATGGGGCAAGCTCTACGGAAAGCTGCTTTGAGAGCGTGGATAAAACCGATCTCATCGTTGCGGAAAACACGCCGCCCGAAACCGGCTGCTTCACCCATGTGGAGGTAATGAAAATAATCGACCCGTCGCGCTGCTTAACCATGTGGGGCGCGACTGCATGGGCAATATCGACGCACGGCCTGACAAGAGTCTCGTATGCGGCCGGCCACTCCTCTAAGGCAGTTTCGAGGAACGACGTTATCTTCGGTCCGGGCGTGTTCAGGACAAGAATATCAAGCTTGCCATGCTCCGAGAGGATTGATTCCACGACGCTCAGCGTCGCACTCACGTCGGAAAGGTCAGCGGTATAAGGCGTTATCGTCCCGTCACCCGCGCCCTGAGATCCGATCTCGTCGGAGCGAGTTCTCGCTAAAACGGCCGTGGTGGCGCCTTCGGCGGCAAGCCGCTGCGCCACCGCCAATCCGATGCCGCGGCTTGCCGCAGTGACCAACGCGACTTTGCCGGCTAGGCCGAGATCCATTCGACCATCCGCCGATACTCGAGAGCCAATCGAGAGCCAATCGACCGTCTCGACAGAACTCGACCGGAGTTCGCAGTTCCTAACGCCAAATTAGCCATCGACAACTTAAACCAAGACCATCCAAATCGAGTAGGCATCTCCCCACTGGCGCGCACTATTGCACGCACTCTTGCTATGTGCCAATAGTTGAAGAAGTTCGAAAACGCCCGGAGAACGGCGGGCCGGCAAGTGTCGGCGAGAATTATTGCAGCGTGCCGTGAGCACGCATTCGGGAATGACTTTCGCCCAGGGGTTCGCGTGAACATCGGGATCAATTCCCTTCTTGGTAACGAGACCGGCTGGTCGCGAAGAGTCAAACGGTGGGGCTTGCCGGTACTGGGGATTGCGCTCGCGCTTGCGCTCAGCGAGATCACCTCACGGCTTAAAATACTTCCGCCGGAAGAATACCCCCCGGTTTCGGTGATCGGTCAATCGCTCCTTCTGGAGATTCAAAGCCAGTTGTTCTGGCGTAGCGTTGGACAAACCGTTGAAGGTTGGGCAATCGGGCTGGCACTTGGGATTGCAACTGCGATCCCTATCGGAATTGTCATCGGTGCCAACGAGCAGATTTTTCGCAGCCTCAGACTAGTTATTGAGGCGCTCCGCCCGGTTCCCCCGGTCGCTCTCATTCCCCTCGCGATTCTCATTTTTGGGATCGGGATGGGGACCAAGGTATTCTTGATTACGTTGTCGGCATTCTGGCCAATCCTGTTTCAGACCATTTACGGTGTGCAGGACGTGGACCCGATTGCGAGGGACACCGTTCGATCATATGGTCTCGGCCGACTAGCGCGGGTGCGCTACCTCGTGCTGCCAAGTGCGGCTCCTTACATCATGACCGGAATTAGGATCGCGTCGTCGATTGCGTTGATCGTGGCGGTATCGACCGAGCTTGTGGTTGGCGCACCCGGTCTGGGCAAGTCCATTAATGAAGCGCAGATTGGCGGCGCAAATCCAGTTCAATACTCATACATTGTCGCTGCCGGCGTGCTGGGCTGGGTGTTGAGCGCTTTCTTTCGACGCTTGGAGCGGCAGCTGCTTCACTGGCACGAGTCACAGAACTTAGAAAGGATTGCGTGATCGGTCGGATAATTCCTGTGATCCTTGAAATTCTGGTTCCGGCGGGACTTGTCGCCCTGTGGTGGCTTGTCTCGGCAGATAGTCAATCATTCTACTTCCCCCCGCTTAGCGAGATACTCCAAGCATTCAGTGACACCTGGTTGTTTGAGCGGGCTCTAAGCGATCTCGTTCCCAGCGTCGGGCGACTGTTGATTGGCTATTTGATAGCGACAGTAATCGGCGTCGGTTTGGGTGTTTTCCTCGGAATGTCTTCGATACTTCGGGCAATGACTTCGGGCGTGCTCGACTTTTTCCGTACCATGCCTCCCGTGGCACTGATTCCGTTTGCAATTCTGGTGTTCGGAATTGGCGCCGACATGAAGATATCTGTCATCGCCTTCGGCGCTCTGTGGCCAATTCTCCTGAACACGATTGATGGCATTCGAAGCATCGATGATCAGGTCCGTGATCTGGCGCGTTCGTTCCAATTGTCGCTACGGAACAGGATATTTTGGGTCATGCTGCCGTCGGCTTCTCCCCAGATCTTCGCCGGGATGCGCGCGAGTCTGAGCATCAGCGTCATCATGATGGTCATCAGTGAAATGTTGGCATCTACGGACGGCGTTGGATTCGCGGTGCTGCAAGCGCAGCGTTCTTTCGCGATCAAAGAAATGTGGGCGGGTGTGATCTTGCTTGGATTGGTTGGCTATGTCTTGAACTTGCTATTCATCGTGGTGGAGCATCGAGTCCTGCATTGGCATCGTGGTGTTCGGCTCGTGGCGCGCCAAAGATGACCAAACAGCGAACCCGTTTGCAGGGTGTCCGTTTGCAGGATGTTTTTGGAGAGATCTCGTGCTGTCGGTAAACGGCTTGTCGAAAACCTACGAATCGAGAGATGGCCCCGTAAAGGCGATCGACTCTCTTGACTGCGAAATCGCAAAGGGAGAGTTCGTATGCATCCTTGGTCCGTCGGGTGCCGGGAAGACAACCTTGCTCCGCTGCATGGCGGGCCTCCTTCCAGCCACGTCGGGAACCGTCGCGATCAACGGCCAGGTGATAGATGGGCCGCCGCGCCAATTGGCGCTGGTGTTTCAAGACTACTCGCGATCCCTACTGCCTTGGCTCACCGTATCCGGTAATATCGCCATGCCGCTGAAAAACAGGGGTGCGGCGCGGGAGGAAATTCAAGAGGCGACGACGGGAGCGTTGAACGCGGTGGGGTTATCGGGGTGCGAACGCCAGTATCCGTGGCAGTTGTCGGGAGGAATGCAGCAGCGTGTGGCGATAGCCCGGGCGCTTGCCTACAAGCCCGAAGTGCTGCTGATGGACGAGCCGTTTGCGTCCGTTGACGCGCAAACGCGGGCGGACCTCGAAGACTTGGTGCTAAAGGTTCAAGACGAGTTTAAGATTACAACCTTGTTCGTAACGCATGACATTGATGAAGCGATATATTTAAGCAATCGAATCATCGTACTCACACCTCGCCCTTGCCGAGTTCGCGATATCGTCCAAGTCGCACTGCCGAAACCACGAGATCAGATTGCCACCAAACAACTACCGGCGTTTGCGAGCATGCGCAGCCATATCCTTAGAGAGATCCGGGGTGCGGATCCCGACCGAGAGTTACAAGACAAGCCCGTGCGCGACGCTGCGTTCACCAATCCGTCTATATCAGTGGAGGACTAAAAAATGAGGAACGTTGGAAAACTAGCATTGGTAGTGGTCGGCGCGTTGATGCTGACATTATCTATAGGCGCGCGCGCCCAAGCTGCGGACATGGTGGACGTCAAGCTCGGAACCCTCCCCATTGCCACCCAGGCGCCGGTGTTTATTGCCTTGGAGCGTGGGTTCTTTAAGGAAGAAGGACTCAACGTCACCACCCAAATGTTCCGCGGTGGTCCGGCTGTGACTGCAGCCGTGATTAGTGGTGACATCGATTTCGGCTATGCGGCGACAACGTCACCAATACTCGCTTATTCAGAAGGAGCGCCGGTTCGCATTGTGGCCCCCAGCGATATCGCGGGCAGCAAGCGAGAAAATTTCATGAACGTTTTGTTGACAAATCCCGGGAGCGGAATCAGAGGGTTCAAGGACCTTGAAGGGAAAAGGGTTGCCGTCAATCAACTCAAAGCGCTGCTCGAGCTTTTAACCAAAGCTAGCGTAGACGGGGACGGGGGCGACTCGGGCAAAGTTACCTTCGTCGAAGTGCCGTTTCCCCAAATGGCGAGCCTTCTCAAGTCAGGCCAGGTCGATGCGGTTGTGAACGTGGAGCCCTTCATCACCTTTATGGTGCAAGGCGGCGCCAATGCCGTTGCCAACGCGGCACAGGTGGTTGTCGGGGGCCCCCAAGGCATTTGGTTTTCGTCGATAAAGACAGCGAAAAGCGAAATCCTCGGTCGTTTTCGCAGAGCGATCGAGAAAGCCAATACGTATGCGTCAGCGCACCCTGAAGAAGTTCGGAAAAGCCTATCGACGTTCACGCGGATAAAGCCGGATGTTGCAGCCAAGATTAGCCTGCCGGTTTGGAGCGCGAAGCTCGACCTCAAAGCCGTGCAGCATCAGGCGGATTTGATGGCCAAATACGAACTTCTCCGCAAACAGATCGACGTCACTAAGTTGGTCTTACAATGAGTTGCCGTCAATGAGTTGCCGTGCTCGCTGATCGAACGGGCGCAATAGCTTAATCCGAGGCCTGACAATGTCAGCCGATCCGCTCGCCCGTCTTGCGTCGATTTGGGAGCCCGGGACTCCTGCAATAGCACCTGAGCTCTTTGCAGATGATCGGGTCTTCCGGGCTGAGATCGAGCGGATTTTTCGGGGGCCTTTTTGGCACATGGTCGGACACGCGTCCGAGCTTCCGAAGGTGGGAGATTACAAGACCCATCGCATCGGAGATGTTCCCGTAATTGTTATGCGGGGCAACGAGACGTTTCAGGTTCTTGTCAACGCTTGTGCACACCGCGGAGCGCAACTACTCACCGACGCACACGGAAGTCTTGGCGACGCCAAGGTGTTGACATGCGTTTACCACCGCTGGGAGTACGATCTGGACGCAACGGTGGTCGCGGTGGGGCGCCCGCGGGGCTACGATGAAGACTTCCATGCGCAGGACTATTGCTTGGCACGAGCCCACGTTGCGGTGGTGGGTGGTGTAATCTTTGCATCGCTTGGGGTGTCGCCGCCGTCGATCGAGGACTACCTCGGCGAGACGATGATCGATCACCTCAAGCAAGTGTATGAAGCAGTCCCGTTGGAATATCTCGGCGTCCAGCGAGCCATCTTTCAATGCAATTGGAAGCTGTATATCGAGAACATCTACGACAGCTATCACGCGGTGACGCTGCATAAAGCGTTGCGTCTGATGCGGATCAAAAAACCGTCACCTCATTTGGAAGATCCGGGCATTCTAAAATATGGCCACTACCTTTCGGTGTACGAAGCTGAGCTACCTGACGCCGTTGGCTTGGCCAACCCGGAATTGTTCGAGTCGCGCACCCGCTCAACGCGAGAAACCGGTCATGTGATCTCGAATATCTTTCCGGCTTCCCAAATGAACGAGCAATTGGACGTATTGGCGATTCGCCTCGTCGTTCCTCGCGGACCGGCGGCAACGGAGATCCAATTCCATGTCTTCGGGCGCGAGACGGACGACGACGCGGTCCGCCAGCACCGTCTTTGGCAAGCAGCTAATTTTGTTGGTCCTCAGGGGCTCGTCAATTTGGAAGATGCTGCAGTGCTTGCCAGGGTTCAGGCGGCGTTGACGGGGCGAAATCAAGATCTTGGCAGTCAGACAGGGCGACGTTTTCCGGCGCGGCGGAAAGATGAAGCTGCTATGGACGCGTTCTATGGTACGTACCGGCAGATTCTCTTGAGTGATTACCCGTCGCTGAGAATTGGCGAGAGTACCGATCGTCGGGCGGCGGCTATCCCGGGTGGTCAGAAATGAGCGCTGGCGCAGCGACCGGGATATCGGAGACGATCGCGGTTGCCGCGAACTTGATGGGGCTTTATGCGGCAGCATTGGATCGACGCGACTTGAACGCTTGGGTTGAGTTTTTTGCCGAAGAAGCCTCGTATGCAGTGGCGTCTTCAGAAAACGAAACCGCGGGTTGGCCTTTGCTGTTCATAGACGACGGCTCTCGATCGAAGATTGAGGATCGTGTCCGGTTCATCCGGGACGTCTGGGAAGGCAGTTTCAACGACTATTTGCAGCGACATGTCCTTTCGCTTCCTCTTCTAACCAAAGCCCAAGCCGGACGCATGGACATCGAGCAGAGCTTTGCGCTCTATACGACCGACCTGGACCTTTCGGGTGAATCCGCCGGTCGGTCAACGCTCCTCTGCGTGGGACGATATCAGGCAGAAATCGTCGGGGGTCCGCATGAGCCGAAACTCTCCAAACTCAAAGCGATCCTCGATACCTGCACACTGACGCAGTCGCTCGTCTACCCAATCTAGTCTAGGTAGCCGACCGACGGATTGATCGGGTCCGGCCGCCTTCTTTAGGCTCAGTGCGCCGAAGGAGTCGCGAATGGCGCCCGGGCCAATGTTGTTCCCCTCTGCATAACGCTTCGCCTGCACATAGATTTGTCAACGCCGTCCACATCGCGTGTGCGGGCTTGAAACTCCTTGAATTCCTCGAGCCGCCCATGCCGCGGCGGCAAAGACGTGTACTGTCGCGTCATTATTTACGTGTAATATCTCGGCATCATTAACTTGCGTTGTATCATCAGTATATACTTGTAATCGTACGTCACGTTAAACTTGTGTAGACACGCAGAAAGCCCATGGTTACGCCTAACGAAAAACTCGCCGCATCGCTGGCGCAGCTTGAAACGCTCCAGAAAGAGGGGAGGCGGGTCTTCCGCTCCGTGGAGCTGACCCGCGTTCACCGCGAGCGTCTGGTCAGAAACGGCTTTTTGCGCGAAGTCATGAAGGGCTGGCTGATCTCCTCCAGCCCGGACGCCGATCCCGGCGATACGACCCCGTGGTTTGCCTCTTTCCGGGAATTCTGCGCGGCCTACTGTGCGGCGCGGTTTGGGGAGACCTGGCACCTGTCCCCGGAGCAGTCATTGCTGCTTCACGCCGAAAACACTGTCATCCCGCGGCAGGTCGTCATCTATACGCCGAAAGGCACCAACAACACGGTCGAGCTACTGTTCGGCACGTCGCTCTATGACCTCAAACAAAAAGGCACGCCGCCTAACGTCGATCTGGTCTCACGAGACGGGCTCAGGCTTCTTGTGCCCGAAGCGGCGCTGATCAAGGCCCCCGAAGCCTTCTTTGCCCGCAACCCGGTTGAGGCGCAGGTTGTGCTCACCGGTATCCGCGACGCGGCCGACATGCTGGGCCGGCTACTCGACGGCGGGCATTCGGCCGTTGCCGGCCGGCCTGCCGGCGCGTTCCGCCGGATCGGTCGGGCCGTTATCGCCGACGAGATTGTGGCCGTCGTGAAACGCGCCGGTTACGACGTGCGTGAATCCGATCCGTTCGAACCGGAACAGACTTTCGGCACGCTTGGCCGGGCCGTGTCACCGATTGCCAGCGGCTTTGGTGCATGGAGCTATTTGTAAGGGCATCTTCGTTCCGGACGACTGGCACGCAACAGACGAGAAGGATCGCTACGAGTTTGAAGGACAGGAGGCGACCGGGACCCCGGCTACCGGAGTCCCTGACGTCCCGGTAAGATGAGGGCAGGAGGAGGACAGCATGAGCGCATCCATCCGGAGATTCGGCCCGCAGGATCCGGCGATCGAGATCGTCAAGGAGATCCGCGAGAGCGGCGTCACGATCGTCGAACATCTCTTCCCGCCCGAGGTTATGGACCAACTCCTCGCGCGCTTGTCGGATGACTTCGACGCACAGAGCGCGACCAAGTTCTTGGACGGCAGAAAGAAGTCCATAGGCGCTCTCTTTGCCCGCGGTCGCGAGTTCGGCGAGCACCTCCTCGACAACGATCGCATCCTCGAGGTCGCCGACCGGATCCTGCTCCCCGCCGTACCGATGGCGGCGGGAGCCGAGCCCCTTCTCGAGGCCTCGCTCTCTACCGACGCCCTGCTTAACACGGCGCACAGCAGGACTCCGCCGGACCCGCTCGTTGGTCCGAATTGCCACCACTATCGGATCAACGCCAGCGTCGCGATGCAGGTCTGGAAGGGTGGCGACAACCAGCAACTTCACCGCGACCAGTGGCGCTATCTGCCTTTTGTGCTGCGCGACCCGGCGGGTCCTGAGCTCTCGGTCGCCATGATGGTCGCCGCCACCGACTTCACGGCCGATAACGGCGCCACCCGCTTCGTGCCGGGCAGCAATCGCTGGCCCGAAGAGCGGCAGCCCAAGGAGCACGAGATCGTCCAGGCGACGATGCCCAAGGGCTCGGTGGCGTTCTGGCTGGGCAGCGTCTACCACGGCTTCGGCATCAACTATATCGAAGCACTGCGCACCGGCTTCATCTTCTCCTACACGCTCGACCACCTCGCCCAGGAGGAGAACCAGTTCCTGGCCGTTCCCATCGACATCGCCCGCACCCTTCCACTGCGGGCGCGCCAGTTGCTCGGCTACCGCTCGAGCCTGTCGATCAACTGGGTCATGGGTCTTGATAAGGACGACATGACCCGAGCTGGCTCGAGCAGCCTGTTCTCTTGAGCAGGTGCGCCCGCGCTGCAGAACACCCATGCTTCACCCACGCGAAAGAAGAAACGTGGCGTGGGCAACCTAGGTAGCCGAGGGCATTATGGCAATGCTTTCAAGAACGCCCCCGTCGACTGTTAGCGTCTCCCCTACAACGTAGTTACCAGCATCAGATGCCAGAAACACGGCGGCCGACGCGAGGTCGAGTGGCCCCGCGACGCGCCGCAGAGGGATTTGCCGAGCGAGCTCGTCCCAGCTCTCTTCATCGGTGCCTACATCGACAGCAAGCATATCCGTGCGTGTGGCGCCGGGCGCAATTCCATTCACCCGAACGTTGTGCGGCGCCATGTCTAGCGCCAATCCCCGGGTCAGGAAGTTCAGCGCGGCCTTACTGATCCCGTAGATGCGACAGCCGCCGATCGGCCTGATGCCAGCTACAGACGAGATGTTGATAATGTTCCCGCGTTTGCGTTCGATCATGCCCTGACCAACGGCGCGGCAGCACAGATACACGCTTTTCAGGTTGGTATCGATGATCTCGTCCCAGCGCTCTTCATCGCTGTCGAGGAGCGCGGGGCCGGCGCCACCGTTAGCGGCATTGTTGACTAAGATGTCGACGTCGCCGAGTTCGTCCTGAACCCGCTTGAAGAGTTGCTCGACGTCGCTCTTCCTGCTCACATCGGCAGGTACGGCCAGCCCGCGTCTTCCAAGCGCTTCGATCTCTTTCGCCGTCGCTTCCAGCACATCTGAGCGACGGCCGGAGATCGCGACGTCAACACCCGCTTTCGCGAACTCGAGCGCGATGGCACGGCCAATTCCGGTTCCTCCTCCCGTGACGACGGCGACGTCTGCGTCAACCGAAAAGCTAGTGGTGCCTGCGGGACTTACCATTCGAATGCTCCTAGGAAGTTGAGAATTTGATCGAAACTACTTCATGCAACAGATTGAGGCGGTGTGAATTGGGTCAGCATCATGCCCATATTAATGCCTTGGGCGTTCTGGTCAGCATCGCGACTATTTTCGAAGCGCGACCTTGTCGATCTTTCCAACCGAAAGCATCGGGAGCTCATTACACACGAAAAATTCCTTGGGAATCTTGTAGTTTGCGAGGCGCTCCTTGCACCACGCATACAGGTCTTTAGCAGGGAGCTCTGTAGTCTCTGATATCACATAGGCGTGCCCCACATTGGTCCAGATGGGATCGGGAACCTCCACCACGGCCGCCAGGCTCACGCTCGGATGGTCTTCCAGCACCAGCTCTATTTCGCGCGGATAAACGTTGTACCCGCCGGACTTGTACATTTCGCTGATGCGCCCCACGAGCTTCAATGCACCATCGGGGCGCCGGAGGCCCTTATCACCGGTATGAAGCCAGCCAGCCTCATCTATGGTTTCGGCAGTCGCCTCGGGACGGCGCCAGTAGCCCAGCATGACGTGGTCGCTACGGATGCAGATTTCACCCTCCTCGCCCTCGTCCGCCTCGCTCCCGTCGGGCCGCAGGACCCGGACCTCGTAACTCTCGTCTGGCCAGCCAATGGTGGAGGTCAGCACCTCGTCTGACGCATCTTCGTGCATGAAGGTGATGTTGCTGACGGTCTCGGTGGAGCCGTAGACGATCACGATCTTGATTTCCATCTTGCGGATGGCGCGGATCAGACTGATAGGGGCGGGATTCCCGCCAGTCCCGATCGCGTTGACGCTCGAGAGATCAGCACTGGCGAAACGCTCCAGCGCCATCGTCTGAATCAACATCGCTGGAACGCCGCCCCAAAGCGTGACCCGCTCTCGTTCGATGAGGTCGAGCACCTCCTCCGCATCGAATTTGGCCTGGAACACGATGGTAGAACCCGCAATCAGCTCCGCAGCGCAGACGTCTCCGATGCAGGCCACGTGGTTGATCGGGTAGCTGCACAGCACCACTCTTCGCACGCCGGCTGCGCGAATGAAGTGGCGGGACTGAACGACGCCGCCGACGCAAAAGCCGTGGTGCGGCAGGATCGCTCCCTTCGGGCGCCCTGTTGAGCCCGATGTATAGACCAGCGCCAGGGCGTCCATGGCTTCCACGGAACGCCGCGCCGCAACGAGCATCGCGTCGTCGATACCTTTCCCATCCGCGATGAAGTCGTCCAGGCTCAATGCCCCTGCGCGCGCGTTGCGGGCCACGAGGGTCCTGACCGAAGGGGTCTGGGCCACGACAGCGTCTACCAGCTCGGCCTGCGCAGCGTCGGTGTGACCCTCCAGGTCGATGATGACAAGGGGCTCCGCATCCCGCGTGACGTAGGCCATCTCCCCGACCGTGTATTTGGGATTCAGGCCCACATAGATCGCGCCGATGGAGCCGATCGCGAGAAGGGCGACCATGAAGTCCGGCGTTGCGACACCGGCCACGCTCACGCGATCCCCCCGGCTCACTCCCGCGGCCAGCAGCGCCCGCGCCAAGTTGTCGGTCTGCCGGGCGACTTCAACAAAGCTCCGGCGATCTGCGTCCAGCACGAGAAAGACATCATCCGGCCGATTCTCCGCGAGCTCGTAGAGATAGTCGAAGACCCTCGGGCGGTAGATGATGGCTTCATCGAACATGTGATGCGTTTCCTCCTGGCCTCAAATGCTATTAGAAATGCTACTAGTTTTCATGTTCTAAGGGTCACGCCAACGAAGTCGCATGAATGTTATCGCGAGAGGACCTCAGAGCATGCCGCCAATAATCGATTTTCGGGTCCGTGTTCCCAACGAGTTGTGGCCGGAGATCGATACCAGTGCCATCGGAAGCCGCTACAACGAATTGCTCGACACCGCCACAAAGGGGGGCCAGACCTTTGAAGACCTCGTGGCAGGGATGGATGCCCAGGGCGTCGATCACGCGCTGATCCATGCCGAATACGAGGTGGGTGACCCGGCCGACGCGCTCAATCGCAGAGTCGCTGAGATCATCGGAAAATACCCTGGGCGCTTCAGCGGCGTGGGAACCGTCTCCATGGAGCCGCTCGACGTGATGCGGGCGGTGGGGCAAATCCAGGAGTGCGCTGACATAGGGATGGTCGGGGTGGGGTTTCAGCCCTCCTTCTTCCGAATGGAGATCACCGATCGGCGGCTCTATCCCCTCTACGCCAAGGCGGCTGAGTTGGGTCTCTTCGTTGCCGTGCATAGCGGAATCAACTACGGCAACTCCCATCCGATCAGGAACGATCATCCGCTACAGATCTGCGATGTCGCATGCGACTTCCCCGGGCTCACGCTGATCGCCGCCCACGCGGGCTGGCCTTGGGTCCCGGAGATGGTGGCGGTGGCGCGCAAGCATCCCAGGGTCTTCATGGAGTTTGGTGGCCTGTCGCCGAAATACCTGGGCGCGCCGGGGTCCGGCTGGGAGGTCATGCACCGCTTCATGAACAGCGTCCTCGCTGATCAGGTGTTATTCGGTACCGACTGGCCGGTGATGAGCGCGGAGCGGACGTTGCCCGAATGGCGGGAGCTGGGTCTCAAGCCGCAAGTGCTCGAGGGATTACTGGGGGGCAACGCGCAGCGGATCCTGTTGGAACGGGGCAAGGCGCTTGGGTAGCGCCGCGCGCTACCTGCCGGAGTCCCAGCTCACGAATTCTCTGAGACCAGCCGGGGCCACGGTTGGCGCCCGTCGTGGCTGGGTTTGTAGAGATCGTTGCGGGACGCGTCGTTCCGCTAGAGTACCTTAGCGCCAACATCGGCGATCACCCGATCGTACTCTTCGGGCGCGTTGACCGCATGTGCAGAACGCTTCTAGGCTTAGCTGCGCGCGGCGAAGGCTAAACCAACATTTCCGCGCCACGCCGGTGCGCCTCGGCTGGGGGAGGAAGCAAAATGAGTGCTGAGATGGATAAGCGAAATTTCTACATTGACGGTGCATGGGTGCCACCCCGCGAGGGACAAGACCTTGCGGTCGAGAACCCGGCTACGGGCGAAGCGATTGCGACCATCTCTTTGGGTGGGCCGGCCGACCTCGAGGCTGCGGCAGGCGTCGCGCGGAGAACGTTCGACGAACAGTCGGTACCCTCTCCGGACGAGCGTATTGCCATGCTGGAGAAGCTGCAGTCCATCTACGAGAGACGCGCCGAAGAACTTGCGCTCACGATATCTCGTGAAATGGGTGCGCCCATCAGTTTCACTCGGGACTATCAGGTAACAACGGGACTCGGCCATATCGTCGCCACGCTTGAGGCGCTGCGCGATTTTGCGTTCGAGGGCCCATCCCCACGCGGCGGTAGCACCGTGGTCTACGAGCCGGTGGGTGTCTGCGCGCTCATCACGCCGTGGAACTGGCCGATGAATCAGTTGACGGCGAAGGTGCTACCAGCCCTGGCGACGGGGTGTACGTGCGTTTTCAAGCCTAGTGAAATTGCCCCGCTCTCTTCCATGCTATTCGCTGAGATGCTCGACGAGGCCGGCTGCCCGTCTGGCCGGTTCAATCTGGTCAACGGCGACGGCGCCGGAATCGGATCGGCGATGGCAGCCCATCCCGCCTTTGATATGGTTTCGTTTACAGGATCGACCCGCGCTGGGATTTCCGTCAGCCAGGCTGCCGCGCCGACAGTCAAGCGTGTAACGCTGGAACTCGGAGGCAAGGCACCCATGATACTGTTTGCGGATACCGACTTAGAAAACGAAATGGTGCATGGCCTTAAGCCGGTGGATCTTGCCGTATGGGCCTGTTTCTCCAACTCAGGGCAGTCATGCGACACGGCGGAGCGGCTGCTGGTGGAACGCCCGATTTACGAGCAGGTCATCGAGGCTGCTGTCCAGTTCGCTGAGAGTGAATATGCAGCCGTGGGCGATCCGTCGAGCGAGGGACCTCATTTGGGTCCGCTTGTCAGCGGCGCCCACTTCGAGAAAGTGCAGCGGCTAATCCAGTCAGGCATAGACGAAGGGGCACGGCTGGTGGCCGGCGGTCCGGGTCGGCCCGAGCGGTTTGAGCGGGGCTGGTTTGTGCGCCCGACCGTGTTTGCAGACGTCAACAACCAGATGACGATCGCACGGGAGGAGATATTCGGGCCGGTTTGCTGCATCATCCCATTTGACGATGACGACGAGGCTATTCGCATCGGCAACGACACGCCCTATGGCCTTTATGCCTTCGTGATGACCGGTGATCCCGCGCGCGGCGAACGCGTCGCACGCGCGCTGCGGGCTGGTGCCGTTTCGGTGAATGGGGGCTATCAAGATATGGATGCGCCCTACGGCGGCCGCAAGCAGTCTGGTAACGGCCGCGAGTACGGCGTCTACGGCATGCACGAATTCCTGGAGATGAAGACGATCACAGTAACAAACTCGCCACACCTGGAGGGTTCCTAGAGCCAGTGAGCCAGCGCCGGCGGGCTAGGTGCGATCGAATTCCCGGTACTCGACGCAGCCATTCGCATGCTTGATATGGGTTTAATAGGGACCTTCGACAAATAGTTGTCGCGCTGCCCGCCAGGTTCACTTCTGGTAGCGGGCGTAACTACGGTGCATCGGGAACCCCGGCTTTATTATTCTGACCTCCCATTGTTGGGCGCTAGAACGGAGAATTGGCTCATGTCTGCAAGTGTGAAACCCACGGAGGTCAGTGAACGGGAATGGCAGGTCCGCCGTGATTTGGCCGCTTGCTATCGGCTCTTCGTGCGCTTCGGCTGGACCGACCTCATCTACACCCATTGCTCCGCGCGTCACCCGGAGAACGAGGGTTGGTATCTAATCAATCCGTACGGACTACTTTTCGACGAAATAACGGCGTCCGACCTGATTGCGGTGGACCTCGAAGGCAAATTAGTTCGTGGAGACCATTCATTTAACGCGGCGGGGCATGAGATCCACAGCGCCGTAATGGCTGCACGTTCGGATGTCAATTTCGTGCTGCACAGCCACACGCGGGCAGGGATGGCAGTGTCCTGTATGGAAGAGGGCTTGCTTCCCCTCACTCAGCAGAGTCTGGCCTACATGGGTCGGGTGTCCTACAACCGCTTCGAGTGGCTAACGACACCGGCCGCGTGCGAGCAGATGGTGGGTGACCTTGGTGCAAACAACATCATGGTTATGCATAACCACGGGTTGCTCTCATGCGCTGCCACCATGTCCGAGGCCTTTTCGACCCTCTACAACGTCGAGCTTTCCTGCGCAGTGCAGTTGGCTGTGATGGCAACAGGGACGAAGCCGGTGATTCCCGAGCAGAGCGTGATCGACCAGGTCTCCGAGTTCTTGGATGATGAGTATTGGACGACTTATTCGCGTGACCTCGAATGGGCGGCGCTGCTCCGCTGGCTCGATCGCAGTGATCCGTCCTACAAGACCTGACGCGAGCCTTGTCGATTACACCGGGTCCGGCCTTCCGGCGGTTCAGAGGTCTTTGCAGATCCGCGCCGCGTCGAGCATGGCGGCGTGCACGTTGCGGCTCGCCCGCGAATCGCTGATCGCGTAGCGGAAACAACCGCCGGCAAGGTAGCCCGGCCGGTGCGAGATGCCGACGAAGCGGTTCGGGATGGCCGTGCTTTTGATGGTCAAGGGCTGTAACAGACGGTCGGAGGCGCCGATCGGCGGTTCTCCTACGTCAACCGGTTAGGGCCATTCGGGTTGCGCTCGCGACCCGCTCAGTTCTCGTGGTCGCCGCGTTGGTTGAACTTCGGCAGCGTGCGCAGGATGATCTCGCCTTCTTCAAAGACGGGCTGCTCGCCCGGGCCGAAGTGGCCCTTGTCCTCCAGGGTGTAGCCCTCGAGCTCGTCGGTCCCCTTGCCGAGCACTTCGCCGGTCTGCTTGTAGTGATCCATGACGGCCTCGTAGCCGTATTTCTGCATCGGGCAGACCCGCAGACACACGCTGCAGCCCGCATACTGTACAAAGAGCGGGTAGCACCGATTCGTCAAGGTCTTGAACTTCCGCACGCCGCGCCATGCGATCCGTTCCTGCGTAAGCGCCCGACCGGGGCAGCGCTGCACGCATATCTGGCACTTCTCGCAGAATTTGGTTATCCCGTAATCCATCGGCTTGTCGAAGGCGACCGGAGCATCCGTGGTAAGGACTGCCAAGCCCATGCGAGAGCCGACGAACGGCGAGAGCACCTGCCCGTTCGCGCCCATCTGCCCCATTCCCGCCTCGACGGCGAATGGCTGGTAGAGCATTTCGCCGGCAGAGATGTTGAAAATCTGGACTTGGTAGCCCAGGGAACGGATGTAGTCTCCGAGCTTGTCGAGCGTCTCCATGAATTCCCCGACCTGGCCGATTTCGTGCTGCTCGGCCTCCAGGGAGGGGAACTTCTGGACCGACGCGTGGTCAAACTCAATGGCGAGAACGACCACGTTCGGAAAGCGCACCCAGTTGCGGAATTTTTTGAAGACGTATTGCCACTGCATCTTGGCGAAGCCGCACATTAGGGAGCCACACACCTCCGTGGCGTAGTTACGAATCGCTGCGGTGACATCGAGGTCGGGATCCGGCTCTCCAGTTGGCGGCTCGTCGGCCGAGGTCGCGAACTTCTCGAGGTAGGGAGGCCACTTGTCGGTGTAGTCCTTGAAGTCGTGCTGGTAGCGCAAGAAGAAGGCAAAGGCATCGTCCAAGTCTTGTATGGCACCAGTAAGCGGGTACTCCCGCTGATAGAACCGCTCGTCGGTCGGGTTCCTCTCGATGCCAGCGACCGTCAGTAGTTCGTTCGGGACCTCCGCCGCGAGTTCGGCGGCCCGCTGCTGCCACTTCGACCCCGCACCTTTTGTGAAGTTCTTTGGTTCACTCGGCGAACCCATGCTGTGCTCCTTGGTGCCGTTTAGCGCAATTCATCGCCGCTTAGAGGACCATTGTGAGGCAGTAGCAGGTTATGAATTTATGTCTCGCAAGGTCACAACAATACCCCGACCTTCTGGACTAGAACAGGAACGAAATGGTGGCCGTCGACGGAGTACCGATCTTGTAAGCGCTGGGTCTATAGCCCTAGCTACGCGTCCACCGGTACCAAAATGCAGCTATCCGCGGGGAAACGTAGGGCTACCTGCGTACCGACCGGGTCCGGCTGGCGACCGAGATTTTTCTGGATTGCCAGAACCCGTTTTCCCGCGGCAAGGTCGACCAACACGTGAATCTCGGCACCAAGATGAGTTATCTCGGCGATCTTACCCGACAGCCTGTTGTAGCTGTCCTCGGGTACGCCTCCCTGACCGTCGGCTTCCCGAAGCACCTCGATTCTCTCGGGGCGGACCCCGACCTCGCATTTCCCCGGTGACGTCGTTCCCTGCTTGGGTATGACCAGATTTATCCCGAGATGCGACCGAAAAGTCTGCAGACCCGCGTTCGGTCCGGGCTCGAGGTTGCCGGCGAACCAGTTCGAGCGCCCGATGAACTCGGCCACGAACTTGCTCGTGGGACGCGCGTAAATCTCGGTCGGTGTGCCCTCCTGCCGGATCCGTCCTGCGTCCATGACGATGATATGTTCAGCCAGACTCATCGCCTCCTCCTGATCGTGAGTGACGACTATGGTGGTTGAGCCGACCGCGCGCAGGATCTCCTTGAGTTCGCTTTGCAGCTCCATGCGCAACTTCGCGTCCAACGCCGAGAGTGGCTCGTCGAGCAGCATGACCTCAGGGCCGGTAGCCAGTGCCCGCGCGAGGGCGACCCGCTGTTGCTCACCCCCGCTCAATTGGCTTGGCCGGCGCTGCTCGAACCCCGTGAGCTTCACAAGCTCCAGCATCTCATTCGCCCGCCGCGAAATCCGGGCTTTCTCAAAACCGCGTTGGTGCAGTCCGTATCTCACGTTCTGAACCACGGTCATGTGGGGAAACAGCGCATAGTCCTGGAACAACAACCCAATGTTGCGCTCGTAGGGGCGCTTGCCCGCCATTGACCGCCCGCTGATGGCGATAGTACCGGAGTCTGGGGTCTCGAAGCCGGCGATCAAGCGAAGGGTGGTAGTTTTCCCACAACCGCTCGGCCCCAGCAGGGCGATGATGCTTTCGGACTCCACTCCAAACGACACCTGGTCGACCGCGGTCTCCCGACCGAAGCGTTTGCTGACGTCGCGCACCTCTACGACATTGACGCGTTCTCTCTCTGTCATCCGCGGTAGATACCCTGCCCGATGAGCTTATCCAGCCCCACCAGACGGTCCAACACCACAATCAGGACAAGGGTGAAGAGGATCAACAGGCCTGCCGCCGCCGCAATGCTGAGATCAAAGCTTGTTTTCATCATGCTAATGAGGGCGACGGGCAAGGTATATGATGTAGAATCGGTGAGAAACAGACTGACTGCGACATCGTCCATGGAGAACGCGAACGCGAACACGGCGCCGGTTACGATGCCGGTCTTGGCTAGGGGGAAGGTAATATCCCAGAAGGCCCTTCTCTCCGTCGCCCCGAGGCTGAGCGCCGCCTCTGTGAGAGATGGCTTGATGCCGGTCAGACCGGCCAGGGTCGCACGAATGGTGTAGGGGACCGTGATGATGACGTGTCCGGCGAGCAGCCGCACGAATCCGTCGAAGATCCCGAGAAAGGACATGAAGAGGAGCAAGGCGAAGCCGAACACCACCCCGGGCACCACCAGGGGCGAAAGGAAGAATGCGGTTAACGCGTTTTTGCCGGGAATCTCGTAACGATCGAGGGCGAAGGCGGTCGCTACCCCGATCACGGTGGAGATCGCCGCCGTGGAGAACGCCAGCACGATGCTCGTTCTCAAGCCCCTCAGCAGATAGCCATCCGAGAAAAAGCGGTCGTACCATTGCCAGGAAAGCCCGGGTGGTGGAAAGGGCCCGAGATAGGCCCTGGAGTCGAAAGACATCGCAGCCGAGATAATCAGCGGCACGATCAAGAAGACCAGCGTGCAACCCAGGATCAGCACAACCAGACCCAGAGCGATGTCATCCCCCCAACGCTTCATCCTCCTAACGCGCTCCTTGCCAAGGTCGTCCTGCGAACCGGGACGTCGCGTAGACGATAAGTAGCGACACCAGCAGCAGCAGCACCGATAGCGCGGAGCCGCCCGGGTAGTCCAAAACCTCGTTGACGCGATTGAAGATGAGATTCGAGACGAACAGCACCTTGCCTCTGCCGAGAATCTGCGGAACGATGAACGCGCTTATGCAAAGGCAGTAGGAGATCAGGAAGGCCGAGAGAATACCGCTGATGTTGAGAGGCAACGTGACGGTCAGATGCGCTTTCCAGCGCGGGCTCCCGAGCGCCATCGCCGCGTCGACGAGGCGCGGGTTTACGTTCTGAATGCTGCTCACCAGGATCAATGCCGACAGCGGTATGATAAAATGCAGCAGACCCGCAATGACCACCGCTTCCACGTAGGTCCGGCTGCTCGGCAAGATTTCGAAGAGACGCAACAGCGGTCCTACCACCCCCACCGAGCCGAGGGTGAGTTCTAAGGAGTAGACCCTAACCAGTCCGCTCAGAAACATGAATGCGACGAGAAAGCCGATGGCGAGCTTGCGGCTGAACCCGGAACGCATGCGGGCCACCACGTAAGCCATTGGAAACGCGACCACCAGACAGATCAACGAAGCTACCAGACCGATGCGGAAGGTGGAGAAAAAGTATCTGAAGTAGGTTGTACTGAAGAGCTCCGCATAATTGGCCAGGGTATAAGGCGCGCCTTCAACCGACCCCACTCGCCCCGGCTCAAAGTATTTGAAGCTTTCGTCGACGATGTTCCCGAACGGCAGGACCACCAAGAACGTGAATGCGGCCATCGCCGGCAGGAGTAGAACCAGCCCCCTTGCCGGCGATGCTTTCATCGCGCATTCATTTCTTTTCTGCTCTGGGTTCTTAAAGCAGGGGTACGATTTCTGCTTCGAATCGTTTCGCCCAGCCGCCTACCTGACTCGTGAGGTAGTCGAAGTCGGGGTTGTGGCTGAACTTCCGGAGCTCTTCTTCGCTGAAGATCACATGGTCAAGCCCCGCTCCAGGCGTCGCCTTGGAACTCGTGGGCACCAAGCCTACCGACTGATTATACTCGGTTGTATTCTCCGGGCTCAGGATTTGATTGACGGCGGCGAATGCGGCCTTCTTATTCTTCGAGGTGCTGAGGACCGTCCACCCTTCTACCGCCGGAAAGCTCTTGAGCGACGGATCCGTCTTGGTGAAGTAGTTGAGCTTGAAATTCTTCGACACACCCCTCAGCGTCCCGACGTCGGAGAAGGTGACCGACGTTTCACCGGTGGTGAGGGAGTTGACGAGCTCAGCGACGGAACTATAGACGCGCCCGATGTTTCCCGCCTTGGCAATCTCCTTCAGCATCTTCCAGCCGGGCTCTACATTGTGCGCGTCGCCGCCGTTGGCGAGTGCGAGCGCTACCAACTGAAGATTGTTGTGAGCTGTCGGGTTCGGCCAGAGGATCTGCCCTTTCAGTTTGGGATCGAGCAGGTCGTTTATGTGTTTGATCTGGATGGGGACGGTATCGGCTCGCGCAGCAAACATTGTGAAGTTGACCGACAGCGGTGCGGACATGAAATTGCCGCTTGCGTCCTTGGTGATCAGGCCCTCCGGCACGTGGGCCAAGTTGGGCACGTCCTCAAGGGAGAGCGGCGCGGACCATCCTTCCTTCATCATGGTCACGAATGCCGGCGACCACATGTAGATCGCATCGTACGGAATATTTGGCCAGGTGGCCTTGAATTTGGTCATCATCGCCGCCGCGGCCCCGCCATTGAGCTCGTATGTCACTTCGGCCGCTTTGAAGCCCTCGAGTGCCTTTTTTGTGCCCGCTACGTAAGGTCCACCCCAGTTAACAATGAGGAGGGGGTTCGCTGCATGGGCGGGCTTCAAGAGGCCGAGAGGCGATACCATGCCTGCGGCTGCCAGTCCGACACTCGTCGTAGCGATGAATTTTCTTCGGTTGAGTCTACGCATTTGGATTTGCCTCTCATTTCCAGTTCAGTCGATTCCGGTTGAATCCGGTCGATTCCCGCTAGTCCCGTGAAGATGAAAATGACCCTATACCGAACCGGGAATCAAGCGATAGGGGATACGCAAGACGAATACGATAACAATGGCGGTTTATAGGGGATAAGGCGTTAGTCAGACCCATCTGACCTAATTTTTTAGGAGTAGCTCTGGGTCCTTATATTGAACACACCCGCGTCGGTGTGAGCTCGAGCAGCACCCAGTCCTCTTTTCTGCGCAAGGCGGCGAGGAACTTCTCCCGGCGCTTGGGCTCGCCCTCGTAGTAAATCGCGACGAGCTTTAGCGCCAGCTCTCGGCCGCCCTGAGCGAGCACTTCGACATTTCCCTCCACCGTCACCCAGGCCTCCAGCGCTCCAACCGGGTCTTCGACACTAAGACAGGCGCGGGGATCTGCTCTCAGGCGGCGTACCTTGCCGGAATCCTCGCAAGAGAACATGCGAATCTTGTCCCCGCCCCATTCGTACCACAGGGGCAGCGCGTTGGGGGAGCCGTCGGGGTTCAGGGTGCACAGGGTGCCGATCCGGATCTCACGTAAGAAGGCGTCACGTTCGGCATTTGTCATATTCATTTTTTCAGTCTCCCGGCTGGTCGTTCGGGCGCATCCTATCTTGTATGGAAGGGGCTATACGCTGCCGTGGTTGCATATCGCCGAGGTAGTCGCCGCGGCGGCAGCGACACGCGGATTTCGGCGCCTGGCGCTGATGAGAACGCGATGGCTGATCGAAAGCGAGGTCTATCCGGAGAAGTTGGGGACGCACGGATTGGACTTCCTGCGTCCCGAGCCGGCCGAGCGCGACGAACTCAACCGCATCATCATGGACGAACTGGTTTACGGCGTGTTCAAGCCCGAGGCGATTACTTTCTTTCAAGGCATTACCGACCGCTTGAAAGCGGCCGGGTGCGATGCGGTGATCCTCGGTTGCACCGAATTCCCGCTGATTATGGACGACACCAACTCCTCGTTACCGACACTCGATTCGACGCGCCCATTGGCGCGGGCGGCGCTGCAGCGCGCCGTGCACGCTGCGCCCAAGACTTAAAGGGGCGAGGGCTGCTGCGGCGCGGCCTGGCCCTCGCGCTCAGTATCCCAATGCTCCCAATGAGTGACCGTGTCCGCCGGTGGACGTTTCGCCGGCCTGAACTCGGTGCCGATGGTATAGGCGACCGGGAGCAGCACGACCTGCATGATGTCGTCGGGAATGCTGAGCAACTGCGCGGCATCGTCGGCACGTCGAAGATGCAGTGTGGTGAATGCCGAGCCGAGGCCGCGGGCGCGCAGCGCCAATTGAAAACTCCAAACCGCCGGCAGGATCGATCCCATCAACCCAGGCCAGGCGGTGCGCGGCAGGTCGACCGGGAGATGATCGACACGAATGCACGGAATGACGTGAACGGGCACGTCCTGCATCCGATCGGCCAGATACCGCGCGGAGTCGTAAACGCGGGCGTCTTCGGTTCTGCCATCGGCCGTTGCCGTCTGGTATTCGTCCTCGAGATAGGTCCCAGCGCCCTGGCGGTAGATCTCCGCCAGTGCTTTGCGTTTTTCCGCGTCCGTCACCACGAGCCACCGCCAGCCCTGTTGGTTGCCGCCGGTGGGCGCCTGGAGCGTCAATTCGAGGCAGTCGCGGATCACCTGCTTTGGCACCGCCCGTTCGAGGTCGAGCCGCTTGCGCACCGCCCGCGTCGTCGACAGCAAAGCGTCTGTTACCGACAGATCGAAAACGGGCATGAATGATTACTCCCTTCGTTGCGGCTTCCGGCGTGCGTCTGGACGCCCTACAGCGGTGTTGCCTGGCGGCTTCGGATTGCGCTTTCGATTGTCGGCGTGATGTTGTTGATCGGACTCCGTGAGGGGAAGCTGCGGTCGCATTGCGGCAGCAACAGCGATTGCATGGCTGCAACCCGAGCGTTGTAGGGGGCGATTCGGACCACCACGCGCACGCCGATCCATCGGCATGGGGTAGCTCATCGAGCTATTCGTTTACGTAGGTCATCTCGGCGGCGCTGCCCCTCTCGGTATGCCAAGCGGCAGCGTCTATGACCTCGCCGCTCCCGTCGCTGTCGCACAGGAGATGAAGCAGAGGTCCGACGGTCAAACTAGGTTTCCACACTTCGACGCCGCTGAGGAAACTCCGGTCGTAACCGTCATACAGGGCGGTGGGCGACAGGTTGGGGCGAATCGTGTTCGCGCGAATACCATAGCCCTCCATGTGCACGGACAGTCCCCAAGACAGGCCTTCCACGGCGAACTTGGTCGACAGATACATCAATCCGCGGATGTTGCGCACTCCCGGCCGGCACAGGCCCGACGAAATGTGCACGATGTGGCCCGAGCGGCGCTTGATCATGTCTGGCAATACCGCGCGGCAGCACAGGAAACAGCCGGTGACGTTAACCTCATAAACCTCGTTCCAGGATTCGAGAGTAAGCTCCGGGAACGGGTCGGCAGCACCGGCGATACCGGCATTGTTGACCAGCACGTCGATTCGACCGAAACGGTCGATGACCGCGGCCGCCATGTTCGCGACCTGTTGCTCGTCGCCAACGTCGGTATGGAGCGCCACAGCCGATCCGCCGCTCGCGGCGATCTCGCCCGCGACCCGTTCGGCATGGTCGAAATCGCGGTCGACAATGATGGCGCTCGCCCCCTTGTCGGCGACCGCGCGAGCCATATGTTCGCCAAAGCCGCGGCCGCCGCCGGTCACTATGACGGTTTGCCCGTCCAGTCGTCGTTCCGCCATGAGGTTCTCCTTGGCCGGTATCTAGTCTACGGGAGCGGGCCGAGCCGATGAAAGGTTCCGTTGTACATAAACCGCAAGACGCCTAGATTCTCCCCGACGATATGCGAAGCTCCGAAAGGTGCACGCGCGAGAATTTTTCTCAGCGGATTATAGGAGGATACCGATGCTTAGGAAGCTGTTGCTAACGATCGCTGCGGTCGTTTTGGTATTTGCGCCCGCAGCGGGTTTCGCGGCTAACCATGAGAAGCCGCTACGTCTCCCCTTTGCCTATGTGTTCAGCGGTCCGGCCGCAGATTATGGAACGCGAACCTGGAACCAGGTCGCGCTCCCCGGGATGAAGTGGATCAACGAACGCGGCGGGATCAGAGGCCGCAAACTCGAGTTCTACAAGGTCGATACCAGGCATCCCGAAACCGCGCCTTGGATCACCGATTTCCGGCGGCTGGCGAAAAACCCGGACATCCCCATCATCTATCCGGTCGGCACCACCAAGTCGACGCTGGCGATCTTCGACCTCACCGGCGAGCTTAAGATGCCGACCTTCAGCCCGGCATCGACCGGGCGTTGGCCGCTGCCCAACTTCGGCGACTGGATGTTTCGAATGATGCCGCAGATCGATACTTCCTCGCCGCCGTTGCTCAGGAAAGCCAAGACGGCGTTCGGGCTCAAGAAGGTCGCACTCGTGCACACCGACGACGACGATATGGCCGTCGGCAATTACCGCGCTTTGAAGAAGATCGTTCCCGCCGTCGGTCTCGATATCGAGATCGAACAGACGTTCAAGAGCGAGGAAAAAAATCTGGCGGCCCAGGTTGCGGCAATCAGGGCTGCCGACGTCGATGCGGTGGTGGTCAGCCTGCAGCCGTGGAGCGGCGGCACGCTCGCCCTGCAACTCAGGGAACGCGGGGTCGACGTGCCGATCATTGGCGATCCCGGACTGATCCCGCCGGAATACTGGGAACTGTCGAAGGGCAAAGGCAACAACACGTACATGTATGCCTATTGGAGCCCGCACGACCAGCGGCCAGTCGTGCAGGATTGGATCAAATTGTGGCGCGAAACGACGGGCCAGATGGACAAGTTCCCGGATAGTTTCATCACCGCCTATTTCGACGGTCTGATGGTGGTGGCGCACGTGCTCAACAACGCCAAGGACTTGTCGCGCGAATCGGTCCGGCAGGCGTTTCTTGGCATTAAGGAACTCGAAACGATCAGCGGCTTTATCACCTGGAACAAGGCCGGAGATGTCGAGCGTCCCACCAGTCCGGTTCTCGTTCAGTGGAAGGACGGCGTCGTATTGCCGTGGACCGAATAGCGACCATTAACGAATAAGGCGGGGTTGGAGAAAAGCCGACCCCGCCGCTCTTCTTCTCTTCTCGCGCCGAGAGATGGGTATGAATGGGGCGTTCCGCAGCGAGCTGGCTGCCTGCGCCGGCCGCGTGGCCGTCGTCGATCCGGAGCGGTTCCGGACGATCCGCAAGTCGGTCGGGACGACCGATCGCAAGGACGCCCGCGCGCCCGCTTTCTTCCCGTCCGAGGACGTACCGCCACAAATGTCCTAGGAGAACGGTTTGAATCGGCATCCCTTGCGCGAAATCACCGACGCGGAAATCGTCGCGTTCGAAAACGACGGAGTCGTGTGCCTGCGCCAGGTGCTCGACCGCGATTGGATCGCGCGTATGCGGGATGCCGTTGATCGCATCATGGGGTCGCCGAGCGACCGGGGGACCGATCTCAACAAGGACGGCTCGCCCGGCCGCTTCTTCCAGGACGTCTACATGTGGACCTACGACGCCGACTTCCGCCGCTGCGCGCTGGAATCGCCGATCGCCGAGACCGCCGCGACATGCATGCGATCGACCAGGGTTAATATTCTCTCCGACATGCTGCTGTGTAAGGAGCCGCATACGCCGCGCGAGGCGCCATGGCACCATGATCAACCCTACAATTGGGTCGACGGCTGGCAGGCGTGCGGTGCCTGGGTCGGCTTCGACTCAACCGACCATGCGAGCGGCGCCGTCGAGTGGATATCCGGATCCCACCGTTGGGGGCGCTGGTTCGAGGCTGAAGCTTTCGATCCGACGCTCTCGTTCGAGGGCGGCGAGTTCGAGAAACTCCCCGACATCGAGGGCCATCGCGACGACTACGACATCATCCACTTCGATACCGAACCCGGCGACGTTATCGTCAACCATCTTCTGGTTCTTCATCACTCGCCCGGCAATTTCAGCGATCGCCGTCGCCGCGCGCTGACCTACCGTTTCGCCGGCGACGATGCGACGTTCGCGGTGCGCCGGGCCGCACCGCCGCTTCCGTGCGATCCCGGCCTGAACCCCGGCGACTCCTTTCCCGCCGACCATCCGTTTTTCCGTCAGGCTTGGCCGCCGCTCTCGACAAGCCCATCGTCGACCGGCCCATGAGTTGCGGTCGCGAGGCCGCGTTAGGGGCTGAGCGCCTCTCGCCATGATCGGTCTCTATTTCGAAGCATTCGTGATCGGCGTAGCGACCGGTGCTGTCTATGCGATCGTCGCGATAGGCTTCAATCTCGTTTTCGGGGTCCTCAACATCTTCAACTTTGCGTTCGGCGCCATAATGATGATGGCGACCTATGGCGCGCTGCTGGTTTTTCGGTTCGTTACCGACAGCTTCTGGTTATCCAGCCTGTTCGGGCTTGTTGTGGCAACAGTCGTCGGATTAATCATCGAAAGGGTGGCGGTTCGCCCGCTTAAGGGCAATCAGTGGACGACTGCGGTGGCGACGGTCGGTGCGGCGTTCTTCTTCGAGAACATCATCGCGTTCATAACGCGGCCGACCCCGCAGGATTTCCCAAGGCCGATCGAAAGCGTCACCTTCTACGAGATCGCCGCCCGCATCGAGATATCCAACCTGCAAATCGTTCTCGTGCTGATCTCGGTCGGTCTGATGATGGTCGTTGTCGGCTTTCTCCGCTTTACCAGTCTCGGCATCAGCATTCGCGTCGTCGGCCAGAGCCCCGAGATCGCCAAGTCAGTCGGAATCGACATGCAACGGGTCGTGATGTGGACCTTCGCGATCAGTTCGGCAATTGGCGGAGCGGCAGGAATCATCAACTCCGTGGCTTACAGCTCGACCTATCCGTATATGGGCACGTTTCTCGGCCTGAAGGGCATCGTTATTCTGATCGTTGCCGGGGTCGGCAATATGCGCGGCGCGTTGGTCGTCGGGCTTATTCTTGGGCTCCTGGAATCGTACGCCGTGATCCTCGGCAACCCCAATTACCGCGACATTGTCGCGTATGGCGGTCTCGTGTTGATCCTGGCGTTTCGCCCCGGCGGCCTGTTTGGGGAAATCGGACGTGCGTCGCGCTCTGATTCGATCAACGCATGACCGCCGCATTCGCTGTCGATCTTGCCACCGATTACGGCATTGTCCTGGTGATGGCGCTGGGCCTCCACGTCATGATGCTGTGTGGGCAGGTTTCGCTCGGACACGGCGGCGTGGTCGGTATCGGCGCCTATGCCGGTGCGGTGATGACCGCCAATCTGGGCTTTCCCTATGTCGTTGCCCTGGTCCTCAGCGCCGTCGCCGGGGGGATCACGGGCTTTCTTATCGCCAACCTCTTGGCAGTTCGAATATCCGGCCTCTACCTCGCGATCGGCACCTTCGCCATCGGCCAGGCGCTGATTACCGCATGGATCAATATCGATTATGTCGGCGGCGGTATTGGCTTCACGCAGATCCCGATGCTGACCAAATGGCCGGCGGTCTTCATCGTCCTGCCGATCGTGATTTTTGCCATATACCGACTGGAGTTATCCCGCTTCGGTTACGGATTTCGTACGGTTGCCGCAGACGAGGTGCTGGCTGCCGCGATGGGCACCAACGTCAAGCGCATAAAGGTGATGGCATGGACGATGGGCTGTTCGATTACCGCAATCGGCGGCGCGTTGCATGCGCATCGGGTCAGTGTCATCACTCCCGCCGAATTCGGTTTTTTGTTATCGCTGCAGATTCTCTTGGCGCCGATACTCGGCGGTACCCGCAACTTCCAAGGCACGGTCGTCGGCGCGTTCATCGTGTGGGCGACGCCATGGGCGCTGTATTTCTTCCAGCCTGAATTGCGTCTGGTACTCTTCGGCGCGCTATTCGTCATCATGATGGTCTACCGCCCGCAAGGTTTGCTTGGAACGACACGCGGCTAAGGAGTGTTCAGCCCTGATCGAGCTTTATCACTATTGGAATGCCGTGTGCGGTCAGAAAAGTCGGCTCTGCGTGGTTGAAAAGGGGATCGACTGGCGGAGCCGCCACCTCAATCTCTTCCGCGGCGATGCCCTGGCTCCCGAGTATCTGGCGATCAATCCGAACGGCGTCGTGCCGACGCTCGTCCACGATGGCCGAGTGATCGTCGAGTCCGGCATCATCAACGAATATCTCGACGACGTATTCCCGGAACCCAGCCTCAGGCCCGACGCCCCCTACGAACGCGCCGAGATGCGAGCGTGGTGCAAATATGTCGACAATTTCGTCCACAGCGCGACCCGCGTCGCATCGTTCAACGCGATCATAAAACCTTCGATGGACTGGCGTGACGAGGCCGAGATGGAAGCTTACCTCGCGCGCATCCCGATGACCGATGCCGGCGGCACCCGTGATCGCCGCCGCCGTTTCCACGAAGGCATCCGCCACGGATTGTCCGCCGAGGAAACCGCCGACACCTTCGAACGGCTCGAGCGTGTCGTCGAGCGCATGGAACGCGAACTCGCGCGCAAGGACGGTCCCTGGCTTGTCGGCGCTAGCTACTCGCTCGCAGATGTGTCGATGGCGCCCTATGTCCATCGCATGGAACAGCTGGGAGTCAGCGGCTGGTGGGAAGGTCGCAAACGTCCGCATATGGCGGACTGGTATGCTCGTCTCAAGGAGCGGCCGGCGTTTCAAGAAGCGTTCTGCTTCTACGTACCCGACGACCTTCCGGTCGCCAAACCGATCGGCCGGGAGATGATCTTTCTTCCCCCCGAAGTGAAGGCGCGTTACGGGCCTGACGACGGGTTAGCATAGCCACGATTTGAACCCGCCGGGCATGCCCGACGCCGGAGCGTCGTCACGATTGGCTCGATTGGTTCACATCCCTCGTTCGCTTGGGGCCGCCGCTCCCGCCGAAGCCGGGTCCGATCACCGATCAAGCAGGGTGGTGCGAACAGCGCCGCGCCAATCCCCGGCAGCCCGCCTGGGCGCCGGCCTATGCCCGATCCGATCGTCCGCCGCCGCGATGTAAGCGGCTCGATCAACCCGTCCCCTCGACAACACGGGCACGGCACCGATCCGAAACACCCGCCACGGCCGGCAACGATTCTGCTCGCAAAGACCCAACCGCGAACCGGCCCGATCAGCCGGCTGCGTTGGCGGCGCGCGCCAGCGACAGATCGAGGTACGACTCGACCGTGTCGGTCATCTCGTCCATGTGGCTTTCGAAGAAATGGCTGGCCTCGGGGATGGTCTGATAGGTAACCTCTATGCCGCGCTGGGCCGCCAGCTTTTCTGCGAGTTTTGCGACCTCGGGCTCGGGCACGACTGCGTCGGCCTTTCCCTGGATGATGATGCCGGAAGAGGGGCAGGGCGACAGGAATGCGAAATCATAGTTGTTGGTCGGCGGCGAGATGGTGATGAAGCCATCGATCTCCGGCCGGCGCATCAGGAGCTGCATGCAGATCCACGCGCCGAAGGAGAAACCCCCGACCCAACAGGTCTCGGCGTCGGGGTTGTACGACTGCAGCCAGTCTAACGCAGATGCGGCATCCAACAATTCGCCCTGGCCGTTGTCATGCACACCCTCGCTCCGGCCCACCCCGCGAAAATTGAACCGCAACACCGAAAAACCACGCCGTGCAAACACTTGGTAGACGCTGTACACGACCTTGTTGTTCATGGTGCCGCCGTATTGCGGATGCGGATGCAGGACCAGGGCGGTCGGAGCATTGGCCCTGGGGCCGTGCTGATAGCGGCCTTCGAGACGGCCCTCAGGGCCGTTGATAATAACCTCAGGCATGCGGATTCCGTTCGGGTGGTGTCGGTACGCGGGGCTTATATACGACGGCACGAGGTGCGCCCATCACCGAATGTCAACCAATCGCTATCCCGTTGGGTTGACTGGGGATTAGTTCAGTTTGATCACAATGGGTTAGGCTCAATGCCCAACTATTCCAGTCGGGTTTAATTACTTGACTATTTTGGTTGGTTATATAGATTGAATAGGGACGTTATGGGGCGTCATCGCAACCGGTTGGCCCCCATCCGTGGGGAGCGTAGCCATGTTTCTAAAACGGCTGGGTGAAGACATTGATGCGGTGTTCGAGCGCGATCCCGCGATGCGCTCGAGGCTCGACGTCGTTTTCAGCTATCCCGGTTTTCACGCCCTGGTTCTCTACCGTCTGGCCAACGCCGCATGGCGGCGGCGCTGGTATTTCGTTGGCCGCTTTGTCTCCCATATCGGGCGCTGGCTAACCGGGATCGAGATCCACCCGGCGGTCAAGATCGGCCGCAAGTTCTTTATCGATCATGGGATGGGTGTGGTGATCGGTGAAACGGCCGAGATTGGCGACAACGTCACGCTTTACCAAGGCGTGACTCTCGGGGGCGTGTCGCTCGATCCCGGCAAGCGGCATCCGACGCTTGAAGATGACGTTATTGTCGGTGCCGGGGCCAAGGTTCTCGGCCCGATAACGGTGGGCAAAGGCGCGCGCCTGGGTTCCAACGCCGTGGTCGTGAAAGACGTTCCGCCCGGCGCGACGATGGTGGGGATACCCGCCCGCCAGGTGGTCGCCAAGTCGAAACAGCCCGATACTGAACGGCCCAGTTTCGCGGCCTACGGTTTGTCGAGCGAAGGTCCATCCGACCCCACCGCCAAGGTTATCGAGACCCTGCTCGATCGGGTTCAGCAACTCTCTGCCCGACTCACCAGCCTGGAGGAGAGGTTGGCTGAAGGCGAGCGTGGCTACGGGGCATCCTGGAACAAGCCCGGGCCGCGAATCGCCGACTCGGATATCGATGATGAGTTTCGAGAGTAAGTATAGATTTCAGTTATTTGTAGAGAGAATCTAAACTAATATCTCAATAAGGAGGCCGGTTTGAAACTCAGCACGAAGGGCCGTTATGCCGTCATGGCGATGGTCGATCTGGCGATGTTCGGTTGCGACAGACCGGTCCCCCTCAGCGACGTCGCCGAACGTCAAGAAATCTCGGTTCCGTACCTTGAGCAGCTGTTTGCAAAAATGCGGCGTCACGGCCTGGTCAAGAGCGCGCGTGGGCCAGGCGGCGGTTACACCCTCGGGCACACGCCGGAAGAATTGCGGATTTCCGATATCGTCCGTGCCGTCGACGAAACCCTTAAGCAAACGCGTTGTTCGATCGACTCGGCGACGGGGTGCAGCGGCAGTCGGGGGCGGTGCGTCACCCATGATCTCTGGGAGGAGCTGGGCAACCAGATCCATCTGTTCCTGAGCTCGGTGACCCTCGCCGACGTGGCCGAACGCCGCGTGCTCGGAACCAGCGGCATGCTGCACCGTGAAATCCATCTCGAACGATTGGCCTGATCGCCGTGGCTGCAACTTCGGCATATCTCGACTACAACGCGACCGCGCCGGTGCGCCGTGAGGTGATCGAGGCGGTGCGGCGGCGACAGGAGGTCGGCGGCAACCCCTCGTCGGTGCACGCGTTGGGGCGTGCTGCTCGCCGAGCCGTCGAGGAAGCGCGCGAACAGGTGGCGGCGCTGGTCAAGGCGCGGCCCGATCAGGTGGTGTTCACGGGCGGCGGTACCGAAAGCAACAATCTGGCGCTGAACGGGCTCGGTGCACGCCGCCTGGCGGTGTCGGCAGTTGAGCATGGGTCGGTTCTCGCGGTGGCGTTGATCGGCGACCCGGACGCCGTGATCTTGCCGGTGGACGAAGCGGGCAGGGTCGAGCCCGCCTCGATTGCCGAAGCTTTGGTTGGCTGTGACCGCGCTATTCTCGTAACGGTGATGCTCGCCAACAACGAAACCGGCGTTATCAACCCGGTTGGTGAAATCGCCGAGGCCGTTCACGCCCTGGGCGGCAAGATGCATTGCGATGCGATCCAGGCGGCCGGCAAGATCCCGGTTGACTTCGCCGATCTCGGGGTCGACTTGATGTCGCTGTCGGCGCACAAGATTGGCGGTCCCCAGGGCGTCGGCGCATTGATCATCGGCGACGATACCGAAGTGACGGCGCGGCTCGTCGGTGGCGGTCAGGAACGCGGACTTCGTGCCGGAACGGAGAACGTACCCGGGATCGTTGGTTTCGGCGTCGCGGCGGAAATCAGCGCACGCTCGCTCTCCGCATTCGCCGAACTCGCGACGTGGCGCGATGATCTGGAACTGCGCCTCGCGCGGGCGGCCAGCGAGATTTTCGTCGTCGGTGCCGGCGCGCCGCGTTTGCCGAACACGAGCTGCCTCACCATGCCCGGGGTGGCAGCGGAAACACAGGTCATGGCTTTCGATCTCGCCGGAGTGGCGGTGAGCGCGGGCGCGGCATGCTCGTCGGGCAAGATCGCGCGATCGCATGTTCTCGAGGCCATGGGCCTCGACAACGACATCGCCGGCTCCGCCATCCGCGTCAGCTTCGGCTGGGAAACCGACAAAAGCGAACTCGACCTGCTTTTCGAAGCGTGGACTGAACTCTATGCACGGACCCAGAACATTCGATCGCGCGGCGCGCGATCGGCCGCGTGAAGACGTCGCAACGAGGAATATGATGGACCAAGCAGTAAGCTACTCCCATGGATCCAACATCAAGCTGCCGATTTATCTCGACTACCAGGCGACGACGCCGGTCGATCCGCGGGTGATGGACACGATGCTCCCCTATTTCACGGAGAAGTTCGGCAACCCGCATTCGCGCAGCCACGCCTATGGATGGGAAGCCGAAGAGGCGGTGGAAACGGCTCGGGCGCAGGTGGCGGGCCTGATCGGCGCCGACGCCAAAGAGATCATATTCACCTCGGGCGCGACGGAATCGAACAACCTTGCGATCAAAGGCGTCGCTCGTTTCTATGGCGACCAGCGCAAACACATCGTCACGGTCCAAACCGAGCACAAGTGCGTGCTCGACAGCTGCCGCCACCTCGAACGGGAAGGCTTCAGCATCACCTATCTGCCGGTGCAGCCCAACGGTCTAATTCGGCTGGACGATCTCGAGGGTGCCGTCACCGACGATACGGTGCTGGTTTCGGTGATGGCGGTGAACAACGAGATCGGTGTTATCCAGCCGATCTCGGAGATCGGGGCATTGTGCCGGGCACGGAAGATCTTCTTTCATACCGACGCGGCACAGGCGGCCGGCAAAATCCCGCTCGACGTTAACGAGATGAACATCGACCTGATGAGTATCTCCGGGCACAAGCTTTACGGCCCCAAGGGTGTTGGCGCCTTGTACGTCCGCCGCAAGCCGCGGGTGAGGCTGCACGCCATCATCAATGGCGGGGGTCAGGAACGCGGCATGCGATCGGGGACCTTGCCGGGCGCATTGTGTGTCGGGTTCGGCGCCGCGTGCGAGATCGCGGAGCAAGACATGGCCGCCGACAACGAACGCCTGCGCCGTCTGCGCGACCGCCTGCTCGACGGCCTGTCCGATATCCCGGACATCTACGTCAACGGCGATCTCGAGCACCGTTTTCCCGGCAACCTCAACATCAGCTTCGCCTATATCGAAGGCGAGTCGATGTTGATGGCGCTCAAGGATCTTGCGGTGTCCTCGGGGTCGGCCTGCACTTCGGCCTCGCTCGAGCCGTCATACGTACTACGCGCTCTCGGCGTCGATGAAGAACTCGCGCATACCTCGATCCGGATCGGTATCGGCCGGTTCACGACCGAGGACGAGATCGACTACGCGACCAAGACGATCCACGAGCATGTCGATCGCCTGCGGGAGATGAGCCCCCTGTGGGAGATGGTCCAGGACGGGATCGATCTCAAATCGATCGAGTGGAGCGACCACTAGCACAACAGACGATAGCCGGTCGCGGACCGGCGGTTCAAACGGAGGAAGTCTAAGCCATGGCGTACAGTAAGGAAGTTGTCGATCACTACGAAAACCCGCGCAATGTCGGGGCTTTGGATAAGGAAGACGAGAGCGTCGGCACCGGCCTGGTCGGTGCCCCGGCCTGCGGCGACGTAATGAAACTGCAGATCAAAGTCGACGAAGCCGGCCTGATCGAGGATGCCAAGTTCAAGACCTTTGGCTGCGGCTCGGCGATCGCCTCCTCGAGCTTGGTCACCGAGTGGGTGAAGGGCAAGACCCTCCAGGAAGCCGGGACCATAAAAAATACGAAAATTGCGGAAGAACTCGCGCTGCCGCCGGTCAAGATCCATTGCTCGGTTCTCGCCGAGGACGCGGTCAAAGCGGCGATCGCCGACTTTCGCGGCAAGAAGTCTACCGCCGAATCATCTTCGGAGTGAGCGCGCGGTCACCAGGGGTTTGGTATGAGCCAACCGATGATGCAAGTCACCGATGCGGCAGCGGAACGCGTCAAGACACTACTGCAGCAGCGCGGCAAACACTCCGCCGGCGTCCGCATCGGCGTGCGTACGGCGGGGTGCTCAGGCTTGAGCTACACGTTCGAATACGCCGACGAAAAGAGCGAGTTCGACGAAACCGTCGAGGATAATGGTGTGACGATATTCGTTGATCCCAAAGCGGTCATGTTTCTCATCGGTACCGAGATGGATTTTGTCGAGGACAAGCTCAAATCAGGCTTCGTGTTCAGCAACCCCAACGAAAAGGGACGTTGCGGTTGCGGCGAGTCGTTCCACGTCTGAGCCGTTCGACGTGGCTCGGTAGTCCGTCGAATTGACATTGCACAACAGTCGCCGTTGTGGCTCCGCACCGCCATCAGCGTAGGGACAGCGAGGAATTCTCCCGTGACCGGGCAACCGACACCCAAACAAGGCGACGCCGCGCGCGAGTCCGGCGTTCGCGCCTGTTGGTCGTGTCGCGGTCCAGCGCCGCGCGGGGATCTGTTTTGCCCCACCTGCCAAGCCTTGCAGCCGCCGCGCTCGCTTGACTACTTCCGGCGCCTCGGCCTGGAACAGGACTACGATGTGGATCGGGCGGAGTTGGACCGCAACTATTTTCACTATCAGCGACTGCTGCATCCCGACAGGTTCGCGACCCGAACGGCGAAGGAACGCGCCTTGTCGCAGCAGCACGCGACCGATATCAACGATGCGTATCAAACCCTTGGCGACCCCTTGCGGCGCGCCGAATACCTGCTCTCCCTGCTCGGGCGCACCGTCAATGCGGGCGCTGATACGATCGACGATCCCGACCTCCTGAACGAATCGATGGCACGTCGCGAAGCACTGGCAGAAGCCGATAGGGGCGACGCGGTCGACGCGATCCTCGAACAGGCGGCCGCCGACAGCGACGTCTGCCGCACCCGCCTTTCCGCCGCGTTTGCCGACAACGATATCGAGGAAGCAGCGCGGTTGGCGGTGCGCCTGAAATATCTCCTGAAGCTCGTTGCCGAAGCGCGCGCACAGCGCGGCCGGTTGGGCGCCGGCATAGCGATTGCCGCCATGACCTCCTGATGTTGCTCGATATCCACGAACCCGGCCAGACGCCGACGCCCCACAGCGCCGAAACCGTCGCGGTGGGCATCGATCTTGGGACGACCAATTCGCTGGTTGCCGTCTCCAGCAATGGCGCGCCCGAAGTGCTGCGCAACATCCACGGTGAAGGCCTGGTACCGTCGACCGTCGCTTTCGGCGAGGACGAGGTGGTGGTTGGCTATCCCGCACGCGAGCGCCTGGCTGATCACCCGGAGCTGGTTGTCGGCTCGATCAAGCGCTTGATGGGCCGCGGCCTCGAAGACGTCAAAACGCTGGCCGGCACGCTGCCGTTCGAAGTCGTCGAGGGGGCCGCGGGTATGGTTCGCCTCAAGGTCGCAGGCCGCAGCCTGTCGCCGGTCGAAATTTCGGCCGAGATTTTGCGGGCGCTCAAGCGCCGAGCCGAAAAATCGCTCGAGCGCGACGTCACCCGCGCGGTCGTCACCGTGCCGGCTTATTTCGATGATGCCGCGCGCACGGCCACGAAGGACGCGGCGCGTGTGGCGGGCCTCGAAGTCCTGCGCCTGGTCAATGAACCGACCGCGGCGGCTTTGGCCTACGGTCTCGAGCGCGAAAGCGAGGGGCTCTATGCCGTGTATGATTTGGGCGGGGGCACCTTCGACATCTCCATCCTGCGGATGGAAAAAGGCGTGTTCCAGGTGTTGGCCACCGGCGGCGATGCGGCGCTCGGCGGCGATGACTTCGATCACGCTATCGCCGAGCGGTTTATCGCCGAGCGCGCGCAGGCGATCGGACGGCAGGATATCACGCCGGCAAACGCAAAGCGCGCCCTCGAAGTTGCACGCGCGGCTAAGGAGCATCTAAGCCGAAACGACAGCGGCCGCTGGACGCTGGGCGAAGGCGAAGCCCAGACCAGCCACGAGCTCGACTTGGCGACGTTCGATTCGCTGATTGCGCCACTGGTGAATCGGACCGTCGCCGTGTGCCGCGGCGTGTTGGACGACGCCGGCCTGAGCCGCGATGAGATCGTCGGCGTGGTCCTGGTCGGGGGTTCGACACGGGTTGCGCAAGTGCGTCGCCAGGTGGCCGATTGCTTTGGCCGCGAACCGCTTGCCGACATCGATCCCGACGAGGTCGTCGCGCTCGGCGCGGCCCTGCAGGCCGAAGCGCTGACCGTGGGGTCGGACACGCTGCTGCTGGACGTGACGCCGTTGTCGCTCGGTCTCGAGACTATGGGTGGTGTGGTCGAAAAGGTGATTTACCGCAACACGCCGATACCGGTGGCGATGGCGCAGGAATTCACGACCTACCAGGACGGCCAAACGGCGATGCTGATTCACGTCGTTCAGGGCGAACGCGAGATGGTGGATCAGAATCGTTCGCTCGCCCGTTTCGTGCTTCATGATATTCCGCCGATGACGGCCGGGGCCGCGCGTATCGAGGTTACCTTCGCGCTCGATGCCGACGGCATCCTCACGGTCAGCGCGTGCGAGCAATCGACCGGCACGGAACAGCGCATCGAAGTTCGCCCGAGCTACGGTCTCAGCGACGAGGTCATGGAAGCCATGTTGCGCGAGAGCATGGAGAATGCCCGAGCCGACCTGGAAACACGGCTGCTCACCGAGTCGCGGGTCGAAGGGCAGCGCGCCGTTCTGGCCCTGCGCGCCGCGCTCGAGGCCGATGGCGATCTGTTGCGACCGATCGAGCGGCGCAGCGTGGAAAATGCGATCGCCGGGCTCGAGAAGGCGATGGCCACCGCGGACCGAGAACTGATCGAAGGCTGGATCGAAAAACTCGATGAGGAAACCCAGTTCTTTGCCGAACGACGCATGGATCGCGGCATACGCGGCGCGCTCGCCGGCGTGTCGATCGACGAGTTGGAGCGCGGCGTCGCGACCAAAGCGACAACCGCACCGGCGGGCGACGGCGTCCAACAACAGACTTAGCGAATGCCGAAAATTACGTTCGTCAACAAGGATGGGAACGAGAGCGTGATCGACGCTCCGCTCGGCTTGTCGGTTCTCGAGATCGCCCACCGCAACAGGATCGATCTCGAGGGCGCATGCGAAGGTTCGCTCGCCTGCTCAACCTGTCACGTTGTCGTCGATGACGTCTATTTCGATCGCTTGGCGGAACCCAGCGAGGACGAAGAAGACATGCTCGACCTCGCCTTCGGTCTCACGCATACGTCGCGTCTTGGGTGTCAGATCATCATTACCGACGACCTCGACGGTCTCCGAGTGACGCTGCCGCCGGCCACGCGCAACATGATGGTCGGTTGAAGGAAGGCGGTCCGATGACCTTGAAGTGGATCGACACCTACGACATCGCGATCGAGCTCGAGGAACGGCACCCCGAGGTCGACATCGTCAATCTTCGATTTACCGACCTCCACAAATGGATATGCGCGCTGCCCGATTTCGACGACGATCCCAACCGTTCGAACGAGAAGATTCTCGAGGCGATCCAGATGGCGTGGATCGAGGAGCGCGAATAACGGCGAGCCCCGGCACGGTTACGCCGCCGGCATGTCCACCGACAGAATTTCGGGATAATCGCCGATATAGCTGCGGTGGCTGACCAGCGACCCGCCGGCCAACCATACGTGCAGATCGACGGCAGGGGGCTCTTTGACGAGCGTCAAATGACGGTCTTCGCCGAGATCGAGTTCGATCTGATGGGAGGTGCTGGGTGCCACGCTTACCGTGGTACCGCGCCATCGGGTGCTTATCGGGCGGTGGATGTGGCCGCACACGATGCGCTCGACCTGAGGGTGGCGGGCGATCACCTCGCCGAACGATTCGGCGCCGATCAGGCCCCGGCCATTGCGATTGCGATCGAACGGCGCCATGCCGGTGAGGAAGGGCGGGTGGTGCATAGCGATGAAGGTCGGACGATCCGGCTCTTCGTTCAGCCGCTCGTCGAGCCAGGCAACCCGCTCGGCGCATAGCTCGCCGCCGGTCTCACCGGGAATGAGGGTGTCGAGGAAGATCAACCGCAACGGATACCGTTCGATCGCGTAGTGCAGGAACGGCCCCGCCGGCAGATGGTGGTGATCGGCGAATGCCGCACGCATCCCGTCGCGGTCATCGTGATTCCCGGGTATGGGATAAACCGGCATCGACAAGGGAACCAGTGCCGAAGAGAGATGCTCGTACTCCTCGCATCGCCCGTCGTGGACCAGGTCGCCGGTGGCCACAACGATGTCCGGCCGAGGGTCCAAGGCCATGATGTGGCAAACGGCGGTGCTCAAATGTTTGCCCGACTGGAACTGTCGGTCGAACGCGCCGCCGCGCTCGCCGACATGGCAGTCGGTAATCTGGGCGATGATGAACGGTCGCGACATCGGCTCGTTTCTCTCGCGCTCCTGTGGCAATGGCGCGCGATTCTAGACGCCGAGGATTAGCCAAGGACGAGCCCGACGATCGCCGCCAATTGGCATCACCATGGCAACCCTCGATGAGCGGCTCGACCGGTTGGCACCGCTTGGTGCGCGCGGCCGCGCGATGTCCGGTGGTTTCGGCGTGGGCATCGACGCGCGTCGCTCATGTCACCGTCCCTTGAATTCGGCGGGTCGCTTTTCGAGAAAGGCTTTGACGCCTTCGCGAAAGTCTTCGGTGCGGGTGGCGACGAGCTGCAGGTCGCGTTCGAGATCGAGCTGGGCATCGAGCGTGTTGTCGAAGCTCGCATCCAAAGCTCGTCGGATCAGCGCCAGCGCCTTGGTCGGCTGGGTTGCAAGGCGCGCCGCCAAGGCCTGAGCCTCGCTCAACACCTGATCGTCGTCGACGCATTTCCAGATCAAGCCCCATTCGGCGGCGGTTTCGGCGGCGAGCTTGTCGCCGAGCATCGAGAGGGCCGCGGCGCGGGCGCGCCCGATCAGGCGGGGCAGGAAATACGTGCCGCCGCAATCCGGCACCAGGCCGATGCGGATAAACGCTTGCAGGAAATCGGCCGAACGCGCAGCGATAACAAAGTCGGCGCTGAGCGCGATATTGGCACCTGCACCGGCGGCGATGCCGTTCACCGCCGAGATCACCGGCATCTCGATGCTGCGCAGCGTTCGCACCAGGCGGTTGTAGTTCTTATCGAGCGATTCGGCGAAATCGACCTGGCCGCCGTCCGGGTCGCGATCGCCAAGGTCCTGGCCGGCGCAAAAACCGCGCCCTTCGCCGGTGATGATCAGGGCGCGGGCTTTGTCCTCACCGGCGGCCGATTTCAGCGCGGCACGCAGCTCGACATGCATCTGTGCGTTGACCGCGTTAAGGACGTCGGGTCGGTTGAGGATGATGGTGGCGACGTTGTCGGCAACCTCGTAGCGGATGGTTTCGAAAGTCATGGCGGTGCCCCTAACGTCCCTTGAACTCGGGTTTGCGTTTCTCCAGGAACGCGGCGACCCCTTCCTGCTTGTCCTCCGTGCCGAGGATGATGGCGAACGCGCGGCGTTCGAAATCAAGCCCGGCCTCAAGCGTGAGGTCGTAGGATTTGAGCACGGCTTCCTTGGCGAGCCGCACCGATACCGGTGGTTTGGCAGCGATCGTCCGGGCCAGCCTCAGCGCCCGCTCGATCGTCATTTCGTGCGGCACGACTTCCGCGGACCAACCCGGCGCGCAATGCTTCCCCTGCATCGATCATCTCGCCCGACAGCACCATTTTCATCGCCAGCGATTTTCCAACCGTGCGGGTCAGCCGTTGTGTACCGCCGGCGCCCGGCATGATGCCGACATTGACCTCGGGCTGGCCGAACCTGGCGGTGTCGCCGGCGATGATGATGTCGGCATGCATCGCCAGTTCGCAGCCGCCGCCCAACGCATAGCCGTTGACCGCGGCGATCAGCGGCTTGGGAAAACGGCGCAGTCGCTCCCACACGCGATGGCGCTCGTTCTTGAGCTCACCGATCGCCTCGCGTTCGGCCAATTCGTTGAGGTCGGCACCGGCGGCAAACACCTTGTCGCCGCCGGTCAGCACCACCACGCGCACGTCCTCATCGGCCGCCGCATCCAGCGCGGCGGCGATTTCGCCGAGATGGTTGCCCGACAGCGCATTGAGCTGCTTGGGCAGGTTCATGGCGATCAGCAGCACGTAGGGATGGGGCGTGGAGGCAATGATGTCGCTGTAGCTGTGCTCGGCCATCGACTGTTTGTCTTGTGTAAGGGAAATCGCTTCTAGCTAGCTGCGCCCGGCCCGCTCGAGTTCTTGCTCGCGGAGACGGAAGCGCTGCAGCTTGCCGGTCTCGGTGCGCGGCAGCTGATCGACGAACTCGACCGCGCGCGGATACTTGTAGGGTGCCATTTCGGCCTTGACGAAGTCCTGCAGTTCCTTGGCCAGCTCGTCGCTGCCGGGACCGTCGCGCGGCACGACGAACGCCTTGACGATAAAGCCGCGCTCCGCGTCGGGGCTGGCGACCACGCCGCATTCGGCGACTCTCTCGTGCTCGAGCAGCACTTCCTCGACCTCGGGACCCGAAATGTTGTAGCCGGCGGAAATGATCATGTCGTCGGCGCGGGACTGGAACCAGAAATTTCCGTCCTCGTCGCGCATGTAGGCATCGCCGGGGTAGTTCCATCCATCACTGACATACTTGGCCTGGTTCTCGGGATCGTCGAGGTAGCGGCACCCGGTCGGCCCGCGCACGCTCAAGCGCCCTACCGTGCCGGGCGGCACTTCGTTGCCGTCATCGTCGACAACCCTGGCCTCATAGCCGGGAATTGCAACGCCCGTGGCACCCGGTCGAATACGATCGCCTGCGGCCGACACGAAGATGTGCAGCATCTCGGTCGAGCCGAGACCGTCGATGATGCGGATACCGGTCGTCTTTTCCCACGCCTCGAAGGTCGGCTTGGGCAGGGTCTCGCCGGCCGAGACACATTTATCGAGGGTCGAGCAATCGTATTGGTCGATCGTATCGAGCAGCGCTCGATACATGGTCGGCGCCGTGAACAGCGTGGTCACCCCGTTTCTCTGGATGGTTTCCAGCAACAACTCGGGCGTCGCCTTTTCGACCAGCACGGTCGAGGCGCCGGCGTGCATGGGAAACGAGACCAGCGCTCCGAGTCCGAAGGTGAAAGCGACCGGGGGCGAACCCAGAAAAATGTCATGCGCGCCGGGTTGCAAGACGTAGCGCGAGAAAGTGTCGCAGATCGTCATGATATCGCGGTGGAAGTGCATGCACCCCTTTGGCGAACCGGTGGTGCCTGAGGTGAACGCGATAATCGCGACGTCGTCGATCGAAGTGGCGACGTTGTCGAAGGTGTCCGACATGCCGGCCATGACCTTGTTGAGGTCCCCGCTATCGGTGCTGCCGTAGTAGACGACCTCTTTTAGCCGTTCGGCGCCGTACCGGGTCTTTTCCATTTCATGGCCGAGTCGGACATCGCACAGCGCATATTTCACCTGCGCCCTGTTGCAGATGTACTCCAGCTCGCGGGCGCGCAGCAGCGGCATGGTCGCGACTGCCACGGCCCCCGCCTTGAGCACGGCGAACCAACCGGCCACGAACATCGGGTTGTTGGGCCCGCGCAACAGGACTCGCTCACCGGGTGCCACGCCCAACCCGCTGGTAAGGACGTTGGCGATGCGGTTGGCCGTTTCCAGGAGGCGCGCGTAGCTCCAGGTTTCACCCTCGAAGATGTAACAGGGGCGGTCACCATGCTCGGCGGCAATCCATGAATCCAGAAGCTCGGTCGCAGCGTTCAGGCTTGACGGGTAGGCGGCGAGCTCCGGCAAGGCGGTCCAGTTCATCTCGGGCCACTGATCACGCGGCGGCAAATGGTCGCGGGTGAACGCATCAGCGTGAACGGAAGGCTGAAGCTCGCGCATGATCTGGTCGTCCTCCCGTTGGTGTCCGGTTCCAACCGCGGACACCGTGGCTCGAAGCTGGTTTTAACCCGCCGCCTCGCGGTTTTCCCTCAGCACCTGGCCGGCGATGATCAATTTCTGCACATCGTTGGCGCCCTCATAGATCCGCAACGCGCGGACCTCGCGATACAATCGTTCGATCACACTGCCGCTGACCACCCCGCGGCCCCCATGGATCTGCAAAGCCGAGTCCACGACCCGCTGAGCTGCTTCGGTAGCGTAGTATTTTGCCATCGACGCTTCGCGCGTAACTCGTTCGGCCCGGGTGTCGCGCACCCATGCCGAGCGGTAGACCAACAGGGCGGCCGCATCGACGTCGATTGCCATACGTGCGATGCGGTCCTGCACGATTTGGAAATCGGCCAGAGTGCGATCAAACGCCTCGCGGCGGCTGGCATGGGCGACGGCCTCGTCGAGCGCGCGGCGGGCGAAGCCGAGCGCCGCGGCGCCGACGGTCGCGCGAAAGATGTCGAGTGTCGCCATACCGATCTTGAAGCCGTCGCCCGGCTTCCCCAACAGATGGGTGCGCGGTACGCGGCAATCTTCGAAGGAAAGCGAGCCGATCGCGTGCGGCGCGAGCAGGTGCTGCCGCTCGCTGATCGTCAGGCCGGGATTGTCGGCGTCGACGACAAAGGCGCCGAGACCCTTGGCGCCGGCGTCGGCGGTTCGCGCGAATACCACATAGTGGTCGGCGATTGCCGCGTTCGAGATAAACGTCTTGGCGCCGTTAATGACGAAACCATCGCCGTCTTCCTCCGCCCGGGTTCGCATCGCGGCGACGTCGGACCCGCTATCGGATTCGGTCATTGCAAATGCGGCGATCCTGCTTCCCTCGCGTGTCGTGGGAAGATATGCCGCCTTCAGCTCGTCGCTGCCGGCCAGGGTAATCGAGCCGGTGCCGAGGCCCTGCATCGCAAAAGCGACATCGGCGATCCCCGAATGACGTGAAAGCGTCTCCCGGATCAGACAGATACTGCGGACGTCGAGCTTTTCGCGCGCGCCTCCATATTCGCCGGGAACCGCGTAGCGCAGCCACCCCGCAGCACCGAGCGCGCGCACGAAATCGCGGGTGAGCTGCTCGACGTCGCCGCCCTCGTTTTCCCGCGGCCCGATTTCAGCTTCGACCCAGGCTGCGAAATCGGTCGCCAGTCTGCGATGCTCGTCGTCGAAAAAAGGCCAATCAAGGAAGCTGCGATCGACCATCAGTTACCTTCGAACGCTGGCTTTTCCTTGCTGAGGAATGCGTGGTAGGCGCGATGGAAATCATTGGTCTGCATGCAGATCGCCTGCATTTCAGCTTCGGCTTCGATCGCTTCGTCGACCCCCATATCCCACTCTCGATGGAGCGCGTTCTTGGTCATGGCATGGGCGAAAGTCGGGCCGGCCGCAATACTCGCCGCCAGCTTCTGCGCCTCGCCAAGCAGTTCATCCGGTTGACATAGACGGTTGAAGAAACCCCAGCGCTCGGCCTCCTCGCTGGATAGTGAGCGGCCGGTGTACAACAGTTCCGAGGCTCGGCCCTGGCCGATGATCCGCGGCAGCATGGCGCACGCGCCCATGTCGCAACCCGCCAAGCCCACCCGCACGAACAAAAAGGCGATTCTTGCTTTCGGCGTGCCGAGCCGCATATCGGCGGCCATGGCGACGCATGCACCCGCGCCCGCGCAAATACCGTCGATCGCCGCGACAATCGGCTGCGGGCAAGCGCGCATCGCCTTGATCAGTTCGCCGGTCATGCGCGTAAAGGCCATCAGCTCCGGCATTTCCATGTCGACCAATGGACCGATAATCTCGTTGACGTCGCCGCCGGAGCAGAAATTGCCTTCCGCACCGGTAACGACCACCGCCCCGAGATCGTCGACGCGCGCCAGCCGGCGGAACGTTTGTCCAAGTTCGTCGTACGATTCGAAGGTGAGGGGGTTCTTCTTCTCCGGCCGATCGATCGTCACCGTCGCTACCCGATCGGCGACTTCCCAGCGGAAGTGCCGAGGCGAGAACTCAGCGGCCTTGAGGTCTTTCTTCATACTCCGCCCCTTGTTTCCCAATACGGCCGGCTAGGACATGACTTCGCCGCCGGCGACCGCAATCGCTTGGCCGGTGACCGATGCCGAGCCCGGTAGGCACAGCCAGCCGACCACCGCGGCAACTTCGCTCGGATCGATCAGACGACCCTGGGGGTTGGTCGCCGTGAGGCTCTTCAAAGCCTCGTCTTTCGAGCGGCCCGTCTTCTCGACGATATTGTCGAGCGCCGAAGCCACGATGTTGGTGTCGGTGAAGCCCGGGCATACGGCGTTGACCGTGACGCCCGTCTTCGCCAGCTCGAGGGCGAGGGCGCGCGTCAGGCCGATCACGCCATGCTTGGACGCGCAGTAGGCGGCGCAATAGCGGTAGGGAATCAAGCCCGCGGTCGAGGCCGTGACGACGATCCGCCCCCAGCCGGTATCGACCATGGCCGGCACCGCCCGGCTCAAGCATAGGAACGCGCCGGTGAGGTTGATATCGATGATCCGCTGCCAGAAATTCGCGTCGGTCTTGGCGAACGGCGCCGTGCTCGCAACGCCAGCATTGTTGATGAGGATCTGTGGAGCACCGAGCTCGCCTTCAGCCCTCTTGAACGCTTCGTCGATCGAGCTTGCTTCGGTGACGTCGGCGGCAACCGCGAGGGTTTTGACGCCCGCACCTGCGGCCAATTCCGCGGCCTGCTTTTCGGCCGCTGCCAGGTCGATATCAAGCACCGTCAGGTTGGCCCCGAGGCGCGCGAGCTCGTGGCAAATGGCGGCGCCGATACCCGCCCCGCCGCCGGTAACCAAGCCATGGCGACCGGCCAGCGTCGGCGCGCTTTCGCTGTCCAACTGCGCTTCGGCTGGGGGTGATTCGTTCACCCGCCGAAGTTAGTGGAGCCCCCGGACGCGTGCAAGGGCGGCATCGGCCGCCGCTAAGAGAACGCCTTGAAGGTGATCAGGGTAAAGGTGTCCTTGATGCCCCGGATCGTCTGGATCTCCTCGGTGACGAATTGACCGACATCTTGGGCGTCGTCGAGGTAGCACTTCATCAACAGGTCGTATTGTCCGGAAACCGAGTACACCTCCGAAACCTGCTCGGATTGCACGGCCTCGTCCGCGACCTTGTAGGTTTCGCCAAGCTCGCACTTCACCATGATGAAGATGGTCTGCATGGTCAGGAATCCCTCTGTCCGCGTCCGCTGTCGATGGTCATGAAAGCGGGGACGTGCGGTCCCATGCCGACCACCACTTCCTCGGCGTTGGCGACGGGATCGTCAGTGGCGGCGCGCGCGCGCTTTCGGCCGCCTCTGCGAGCGCCGCCACTCTCGCTCTTGCCGTGCGAATCACGGGCGGCTGAACGACGATCGTCGGGTCTCTGCGCCGTGCGGTCGCCGTCGTTCTCGTTGTCGCTGCGGCGGCGTCGCCGCCTGCGCCCGCGGCCGCTCTCTTCGAAGCCGAGATCGTCGTGTCCCGCGAGTTTGATGTGTGGGATTTCGCGATCCATCAGCTTGGTGATCGCGGCGACGAAATCGGTGTCCGCGGGCGTAGCGAGCATAAACGCTCGTCCCGTTCGTCCGGCCCGCGCCGTTCGTCCGATGCGGTGCACGTAGTCCTCGGGATTCGTCGGCACGTCGAAATTGATCACGCAGGGCAGGTCGTCGATGTCGAGGCCGCGCGCGGCCACGTCGCTGGCAACCAGGAACGCGACGTCACCGTTCCTAAACCGTTCCAGGGTCCTCAACCGTATCGGCTGGGCCAGGTCACCGTGAAGTGCGGCCGAGCTGAAACCGTGCTTGGTCATCGAACGATGCAGAGTGTCGACGTCTTTCTTGCGATTGCAAAAGATCAGCGCTCCCTCGACCTGTCGGTCGGTGAGTATGCGTCGCAACGCTTCCCGTTTGTCGTCGGCATCCACGATCGCCAGTTCCTGTTCGACGCTGTCGACCGGTGTCGCCGGCGGCGCAACCGAGACCACCTTGGGGTCGTTCATGAAGCGGCGGGCGAGGTTGCGAATCTCCGGCAACAGCGTCGCCGAAAACAGCAGTGTCTGGCGCCGCGGCGGGAGCAGGCTGATGATCCGTTCGACGTCGGGAATGAACCCCATGTCGAGCATGCGGTCGGCCTCGTCGATCACGAACACTTTGATATCGGACAACACCAAACGGCCGCGCTCGAAATGGTCCAGCAGGCGTCCCGGGGTGGCGATCAAGACGTCGGCGCCGCGGTCGATAATCCGATCCTGATCCTCGAACGACAAACCGCCGATCAGCAGCGCTTTGGTAAGCTTCACATGCGCACCGTAGACGTCGAGAGTCTCGGCGACCTGCATGGCCAGCTCGCGCGTCGGTTCAAGGATGAGCGAGCGCGGCATCCGCGCGCGGGTACGGCCGCCGGCAAGAATATCGAGCATCGGCAAAACGAAGGAAGCGGTCTTGCCGGTTCCGGTTTGCGCGCTGCCGAGCAGGTCACGGCCCTGAAACACTGTTGGGATGGCCTGCTCCTGTATAGGAGTGGGCTCTCTATAGCCCGCATCGGCCACACCCTTGAGCACGGCGTCGCCCAAACCGAGGTTAGCGAAGGTCATCAAGATGAGATCTCCGGGATGAGTGATTGAATGTCGTTAGCGGTCGCACGGCACCCTTCGCCGCTGCCGGGGGGGCGTTGATAAACGCGCCCGCGGCCTGGGCAAGCAAGCGCCACATCGATCACAACGCGTGCGAAGCGTGGGCACGGCGCCAGTTGCGCGGCGGCAGCAGCTGATTCATCATTCGTGCGAGCAGCGTCCGCAAGGCAGGGTCGTTGGGACCGCTGACGGCGACCTGGCCGTTAAGGTGCGACAATGACCTCTCGCCGGTACAGAACGCCGCGTGGATCCTGGTCACGCCTTGGCCGGGGCCGACTCCGATTTCCTGCAGATCGCTGCACGCTTTACCGTGACCAATGCGGTTGCCGGGATTGAAAACGAGGACCAGGCGATAGCCGCGACGCTTCCCGTCGGTCGGGTAGGAAACGAACTGTGCCTTCTGATGCCAACGTGGCATGCGCAAGGCCGACAAGACCGCTTGGTCGGTTTCCGCCTGGGGTACGGCAAACGGATTGCCATGGATAACGGTGCGCATCCCCTCTTTGGTCGCGTACCACACCGACGCGGGGGCGTAAGCGGGGGATAGAGCCGCGAAGGCATCGGTCGTCGTTATCGAGGCGGTTCCGGAGCAAGCGGCAACAACAAACATACCGCCCGCGGCCAGCAGCGCCCGGGTCCAACGGTGGGGCGGGTGTTTTTTCACGATCGTCTCTGAAACCATAGATAGCGTTTCTTGCGCGAGCCTTGCAATCAGAATGCGAAGTATCTTGGATCGGCTCGTCCGGACTGCGCGCGCCATGCGCCGAGCATCGCAACCAACCATACGAGCAGCGTGGGCCGACGCCGCAGCACGAACTCCGCCCCGGCAAGGGCGGGGCGGGCTTCGCGTTAGACGTCTAATTCTCCTACCAGATGGGCATTCTCACGGATAAAAGCAAGGCGGCGCTCGGGTTTGCGGCCCATGAGATCGTCGACGAGCCGCCCGGTCGACTTGACGTCGTTCTCGGGTATCGTGACGCGTAGCAACAATCGCTTGGTAGGATCCATCGTGGTTTCCTTGAGCTGGGCGGGCGGCATCTCGCCCAGTCCCTTGAAGCGGCTGATGTCGATTTTTCCGCGGCCGTCAAAAGCGGTTTTGATCAACTCGTCTCTGTGAGCATCGTCGCGAGCGTACAGAGTCGTGCCGCCCTGGCTCAACCGGTAGAGGGGTGGTTGCGCCAGGAACAGGCAGCCGGCATCTATCAGGCCCGGGATCTCGCGGTAAAAAAAGGTCATCAGCAGTGCGGCGATGTGGGCGCCGTCGACATCGGCGTCGGTCATGATGATGACCTTGCCGTACCGCAAATCCTCGAGGCAGAAGCGGTCGCCGACGCCGCAACCCAGTGCCTTGACGAGGTCGCCGAGTTCGTGATTGCCACGCAACTTGGCCTCCGCGGCGGTCGCGACGTTGAGGATCTTGCCCCGTAGCGGGAGCACTGCCTGGGTCCGGCGATCGCGCGCCTGTTTGGCCGAACCGCCGGCCGAATCGCCCTCGACGATAAAGACCTCGATGGCCTCCCGCGATGCCTCGGAGCAATCGGCCAGTTTACCCGGCAGGCGGGTTGCGCGGCGTGCGGTCTTGCGTTCGGCCTTACGCTCCTGACGCCGGCGCAAACGGTCCTCGGCGCGTTCGATGATTACGGCAAGTAGATCATTGGCGGCTTCCGGAGCGCCGCTCAGCCAGTGGTCGAAATGGTCGCGAACGGCGTTCTCGACCAGTCGGCTCGCCTCGCTGTTGGTCAGCTTTGCTTTGGTTTGGCCGAAGAACTGAGGGTCGTCCATAAACACCGACAGCAATATGATGGCGGTGCCGACCGCGTCGTCTGTCGTGATCTGGGTTGTACGCCGGTTGCCCACAAGATCGCCGTAACCCTTGAGTGCTTTGGTCAGCGCGCCGCGCAACCCGCTTGCGTGCGTCCCGCCCTCCGGGGTCGATACCGTGTTGCAGTGCGAGAGCATGCAGCCGTCGCCGTCCTCCGGCCAGGCAATGGCCCATTCGGCGCGCCCGCGCTTGCCGGGGAAGTAGGCAGTGCCGACAAAGGGTGCCGGTGTAATCGAGCTGCGATCGGCCAGCAGTTCGCGCAGGTAGTCGCCCAATCCGTCGGGGAAATGCAGGGTTTTTTCGATCGGTGCATCGGCCGCGCCCGGCAGGGTGGGGTCGCAATGCCAACGTATTTCGACATCGCCGTAGAGATAGGCCTTCGACTTCGCCATCCCGTAGACACGCTCGGGCCGCAACCGCGCTTCTACGAAGACCTTAGGATCCGCGAGGAAAGTGACGGTCGTGCCGCGACGGTTCTTGGCCGAGCCCGCTCTTTTCAGTTTCCCCGCGGGTTTGCCGCGCAGATAGCGCTGGTGCCAACGGACTCCGTCGCGCACTACCTCGACCTCGAGCCATTCCGACAGGGCATTCACCACCGAAACGCCGACGCCGTGCAGCCCGCCGGCGGATTGATAGGCTTTGCCGCTGAACTTGCCGCCGGAATGGAGGGTTGTAAGGATGACTTCCAGCGCCGATTTGTTCTTCGCCTTGGGGTGCGGGTCGATGGGAATACCGCGGCCATTGTCGCTGACCGACAGGCTCCCATCGGCGCGGAGCTCCACTTCGATGCGGTCGGCGAAGCCGTTGACGGCTTCGTCCATTGCATTGTCGATGACCTCGGCCGCGAGCTGGTGCACGCCGTATTCGTCGGTCGAACCGATATACATGCCCGGCCGTTTGCGGACCGGGTCCAGTCCTTCCAGGACTTCGATGTGCTTGGCGGTGTAGTCGCGGGCCATCTTTGCTGCACCGGATCCCGCCGAACGGCCCGAACGGGGACGCTTGGCGGTTTCGGCATACTCGAACAGGTTTGTCATAAGCGGATATGGGGTCCCGGACCGGGGTTACAAAATACGCACGGGAAGGGCACTATAGGGTATGCGCAGATTTGGCAACAACAAGATGTAGAGGTGCGGGAATGCCGGCAGAGGAATCCCAGATCACCCGGCTACATTCGGCGGTGATCCGAACGGTACCGCACCCGGCCGATTCCAATGCCAGCGGCGATATCTTCGGCGGCTGGATTCTCTCGCAAATGGACATCGCGGGCGGCGTGGTTGCCGCCGAACGCGCGGGGGGGCGTGTCGTCACCGTGGCGGTCGACGCGATGCGGTTTCACCGTCCGGTCTATGTCGGCGACCTCGTCAGCGTATTCGCCCAGGTCGCCAAGATCGGCCGAACATCGATGGATATTCGCGTCGAAACTTACGTTCATCGGCGTCAGAGCGCCGATGAGGAGTTGCTGGTGACCGAGGGGACGTTCGTATTCGTTGCGATCGACAGCGAAGGCAGGCCGCGTCGGGTCGACCCGGTATAACCGCCTGGGCGGCACCGGCTTCCCCCTCGGCGCGCTCGCGCGGGTGGGTCGGCGTGGTTTGAGCGGTCCGCCGTCACTTTCTCACCCTGTTCGCGAGCCGCCGACCGCGCGATTATGCTTGCGCCGCCGGGTTCGCTGACGGCGTGGAGGGAAGAGGCGATATGGCGATAGATCGTATCGCCTCTGTTTATCGGCTCGATAACGCTTAGACGCTGTAATACATCGCGAATTCGATCGGGTGCGGGGTCATGTCGTAGGATTTGATTTCGTCCGATTTGAGTTCGAGATAACCGTCGATCAGATCGTCGATAAACACGTCGCCCTTCTTGAGGAAGTCGCGGTCCTGATCGAGGTGCTCGAGCGCCTGCGCGAGGCTCGAGCAGATCGTCGGCACGTCCTTGAGTTCCTCGGGCGGCAGGTCGTACAGGTTCTTGTCCATCGGATCGCCCGGATGGATACGGTTCTCGATGCCGTCGATGCCGGCCATCAACATTGCCGCAAAGGTCAGATAGGGATTGGCCGCCGGATCGGGATAGCGAACCTCGACGCGTTTGCCATTGGGACTGGAGGTAAAGGGGATACGGCACGACGCCGAGCGGTTGCGGGCGGAATAGGCGAGGAGAACCGGCGCCTCGAAACCCGGTACCAGCCGCTTGTAGCTGTTGGTCGTCGGGTTCGAGAACGCGTTGATCGCTCGCGCATGCTTGATGATGCCGCCGATGTAATAGAGCGCCTGCTCCGACAGGTCGGCGTAGTTGTTGCCGGCGAAGACGGGCTTGTCGCCTTTCCAAACGGACTGATGGGTATGCATACCCGAGCCGTTGTCGTCGATCACCGGCTTGGGCATGAACGTCGCGGTCTTACCGTACGAGTGCGCGACATTGTGCACCACGTATTTGTAGATCTGCACTTGGTCCGCGGTGTCGACGAGGGTCGAGGCCTTCATGCCGAGCTCGCACTGGCTCGGCGCCACCTCGTGGTGGTGTTTTTCGGTATCGACGCCCATGTCGGCCATGACCGTGATCATCTCGGCGCGCAGGTCGGCAAGCGAGTCGACCGGTGGTACCGGAAAATAACCGCCCTTGGGGGGAGGCCGGTGACCGATGTTGCCGCCTTCGTAGTTGCGTCCGGTATTGTAGGGGCCTTCTTCCTCGTCGATCGCGTAAAACGTGCTGCTCATCGAAACATCGAAGCGGACGTCGTCGAACACGAAGAATTCGGGCTCCGGGCCGAACAGTGCCCGGTCGCCAATTCCCGAATGTTCGAGATAGGCTTCGGCGCGTTTGGCGCACGAGCGCGGATCGCGGGAGTAAGCCTCGCCGGTGGTCGGTTCGATCACGTCGCAGACCATGATCAGCGAGGTCTGTGCGGCAAACGCGTCGAGCGTCGCCGTGTCGGCATCCGGCATCAAGCACATGTCGGATTCGCTGATGTCTTTCCAGCCGGCGATCGACGAGCCGTCGAACATGACGCCGTTGGCAAACATATCCTCGTCGACGACGCGCACATCCATGGCCAGGTGCTGCCATTTCCCACGCGGGTCGGTGAAACGGAGGTCTACGAACCTGACCTCCTTATCCTTGATGGTCTTCAGGATTTCCTTGGCGTCGGCCATTGTTTCTTCCTCCTCCTGGTCGTCGTCGCGGTGCCGGGTCAGACCGCTTCGCGGCCCTTCTCGCCGGTGCGAATGCGAATGGCTTCCTCGATATCGGTCACGAAGATCTTTCCATCGCCGATGCGACCGGTGTGCGCCGCCTGCTGGATCGCCTCAATCGCGCGCTCGGCCAGGCTGTCTTCGATGACGATCTCGATCTTCACTTTGGGCAGAAAATCGACCACGTATTCGGCGCCGCGGTAGAGCTCGGTATGACCTTTCTGGCGGCCAAATCCTTTGGCCTCGGTGACCGTCATGCCCTGGAGTCCAATCTCATGCAGGGCTTCCTTGACCTCGTCGAGCTTGAACGGTTTGACGATGGCTTCAATTTTCTTCATCTCTCGACGTGCCCAAAAAAAGAACCGGCGCGAACGCTGCCGCGCCGCGCGTGTTCCCGGTTGATAATGAGCGATCGTGAAATTTGCAACCGCCGCGTAGCGGCCGCGCCATACCGCACGCCTATTCGTGAGTATCTCGCCTAATATTTGGGCCGGGATCCGACCGAACCGCTTGGCCGGTTCCCGAGCACGCGCCGGATGCGGTGCATCGCTTCGCGGATGTTTTCGACGCTGTTGGCGTAGGAGAAGCGCACATAGCCCTCACCTTCGGCCCCGAAACTGGTGCCGGCGACGGTGGCGACGCCGGCTTCCTCGAGGAACAGAGTTTCCAGGTCTTTCGCGGTGCGGTCGGTGTGGTGGATGTTGGCGAAGGCGTAGAACGCGCCGGCCGGCCGTATGCAGGACACGCCGGGTAGCGCGTTGAGCTCGTCGTAGATAACGCTGCGGCGTTCGTCGAACGCCGCGACCATGCGGTCGGCATCGTCCTGCGGACCGGTGAGCGCGGCGATGCCCGCATGCTGGGCCGCGGCGTTGACGCAGGAGTGGTCGTTGATCGCGAGGCGCGTGGCGCTTTCGATCAGCGTCTCGGGCCACACCCCATAACCCATGCGCCAACCGGTCATGGCATAGGTCTTTGACCAGCCGTCGAGCACGATCAGCCTGTCGCGTATCGCTTGGTAGGCGAGGAGGGTGACGTGTTCTCGGCCGTCATAGAGCATGCGCGAGTAGATTTCGTCACTGAGGATGGCGATGTGGGGGTGGGCGGCGAGGCCCTCGACCAGGGCGTCGAACTCGCGGCGCGGCACCGCGCCGCCGGTTGGATTCGCCGGGCTGTTCACGATCATCAGCCGCGTGGCCGGCGTGATCTTGGCCAGAACTTCCTCGGCGCTGAACGAGAAATCGTCGTCCTCGTGCAGATCGATCGGCACGGGGGTGGCGCCTGAAAAACGGATCACCGACTCGTAGATGGGAAACCCGGGGTCCGGGTACATGATTTCGCTACCTTCTTGGCCGAACATCATGATCGCGAAGAACATCGTCACCTTTCCGCCGGGGACGATGATGATGTGGTCGGGGTCGACCTCGACCTGCCGGTATTTCGCGATATCGGCGGCCACCGCCTCGCGCAAGGGCAGGATCCCGTTAGCCGGCGTGTAACCATGGTGGCCGTCGGCCAGCGCTTTCCGAGCCGCCTCGACGATGTGCGGCGGGGTCGGGAAGTCGGGCTGGCCGATGCCGAGATTGATGATGTCTCGGCCCTCGCGCTTGAGCGATTCGGCGCGAGCGAGAACCTCAAAAGCGCTCTCGGTCCCGAGCCGCGATATGCGGTCGGCGGGATGCATGCCGTTTTATGCACATTTGCGGCATGCCGGTAAACCGAAGCGGCGCCGGTTCGCCCGCTCGCGCTTGACGGAGCATGATGGCTGGCGTTACCAAGTGTGATCGCGCACACCATCGCGCAGTGTGGCGGGCGTAGCTCAGTCGGTTAGAGCACTAGATTGTGGATCTAGGGGTCGGGGGTTCGATTCCCCTCGCTCGCCCCATTACCAAAACCGCTCCGTGGCGAGGACGATGAGGCCGTGCCGACAGGGCCGCGCCTTCGGACCCGCGCTACCGCCCGCAGCTCGCTCGCGCCCGAGCGACCTGCGAAGCGCGACCATCAGCCGAACGAACGAATACTGCCGATGTGTTCGATACGACGCGTCTCCTCTTGGATGGCTTGATGGCCGCCCGACACCGGTCTCGGCGACGGTCGACGCTGTGGTACCATTCGCCGTCAATCGAGCAGCGAGCGAGGGGGCGGATATGCGGGTCGGCGTCGTTTTCCCGCAATACGAGATCGGCAGCGATCGTGCGGCGATTCGCGACTACGTGCAGGCGATGGAGGGCCTGGGCTACCACCACCTCACCGCCTTCGACCACGTCGTCGGCGCCAATCCGGCGAGCTACCCGGAGATCGACTTCCGTTACACCTACCAAAACGCGTTCCACGAGGTCTTCGTGCTGTTCGGCTTCATCGCCGCGGCGACCGAACGACTCGAGATGTGCAGCGGTATTCTGATCCTGCCGCAACGGCAAACGGTGCTGGTCGCCAAACAGGCGGCGGCGATCGACGTGTTGAGCGGCGGTCGCCTCCGGCTCGGCGTCGGCAATGGCTGGAACCCGGTGGAATTCGTCGCTCTCGGTGAGAACTTCCGCAATCGCGGCCGGCGTATCGAGGAGCAGGTCGAACTGCTGCGAGTCCTGTGGACGCAGGAATTGGTGACTTACAAGGGCGAATGGCACGAGATCGAAGACGCCGGGCTCAATCCATTGCCGGTTCAGCGGCCGATCCCGATTTGGTTCGGCGGGACCACCATCGAGCCGGTAATGCGCCGGATCGCGCGCTTCGCCGACGGTTGGATCCCCGGCTTCAACGCTGAGCGCGGTCCCGAGCTGGTCGAACGCATGCACGGTTATCTGCGCGACGCCGGACGCGATCCCAAGGACCTCAAGATCGAGCGGTTAATCGAGCTGCGCGAAGGGACGCCGGACGATTGGGTCGCCCAGGCCGAAGCTTATCGCGGCATGGGCGTGACCCATATCTCGGCCGTGCCGATGGCAGCGGGTTACGCCACGCCCGCTCAACAGATCAATGCAATCGAAACCTTTCGTGAAGTCATGAGCGATATCGTTTCGTCCGACCGATGAGAATAGCGGTCTTGCCTCGACCGACGCCGTGGATCGCAACCCGTCTTCTCGTCCGCGACGCATGAACGTTTTCCTTGCCCCTGCCCCTCCGTCGTCTCGCTCGGGCATCTCCCCGGCACCGTAACGCCGGCGTGCCGATCCCGCGCAGCGCCACCGGCAATCCGACCGCGAACGCGAAGAAGTAAAGAGCCGCCAAAGCCGATCACCGACGGCGGAATGCCGATGATCCCAAGCATGATGTGTGACTTTTCGAACAGGGCGATCGCGCCGCAGGCGAACCAAGCGCCGCGAAGGTGACGCCGACCATGAACAGGGAAATGATGCCGAACAGCAGACTGAAGAGGCCGGCCCACAGATCGGCCTGGCCGGTGCGCTCGGTTGTTCGCTCGTTTTCGCTCGCAGGTCACGGGCGACCCACGCGGCGTCGCTTAGCCGGTCCGGTTCGATCTTTGGCGTGGCGCGCGAGGGGTAAAGCGGTTATCGCCGTGGCTTCGCGTCGAATACCGATTTCCTCATGAAAGGCAATCTACGCGCCGCGATCGGGATCCTGGCGGCGCTGTGCGGCACTTATGTCGTCAGCCACTTCTACCGGGTGTCGAACGGAGTAATCGCGCCAAATCTCATGCGTGAGCTCGACCTGTCGCAGGAAGCGATGGGAACGCTGACCGGCGCGTTTTTCATCACCTTCGCGGCGACGCAGATTCCGGTAGGGATCATGCTCGACCGGCTGGGGACGCGCTACACGGTCCCGGTGATGATGACGTTCGCAATGGTGGGGTCGTTGATCTTCGCCGCCGCCGGGGGAATGGCGGGGCTAACCATCGGCCGAATGCTGATGGGGCTGGGTTGCAGCTGCGTCTATGTCGGCGCGCTGGCGGTCGCCAGCCGCTGGTTCGAGACCCGCTATTTCGCTACGATAGCCGGCGTCCTCGTCGCCGCGGGCAATGCCGGCAACCTGCTCGCGACCCAACCCCTGGCCGAAATCGTCGCCCGGGTCGGTTGGCGCGACACGTTCATCGGCATGGCGGCCGCTGCCGCAGTCGCTGCGGCGCTGGTCCTGCTGGTCGTCCGTGACGCACCGCCCGATCATCCATTTCATCGAAGGGGTTCGGAGAGATTCGGTTCCGTGCTCCGCGGTGTCGTCGACGTTTTCCGTATCGACGGGCTGCCCCCGATGCTCATGCTGCAGTTCTTCGGCTACGCCAACGTCATGACCATCCTCGGTCTGTGGGGCGGTCCCTACCTGCACGACGTCTATGGACTCGGCCTGGAAGCGCGGGGCAGCGTAATGTTGGTGATGGGCGCGGGCTTGATCGCCGGCAGTCTCACCTTCGGTCCGATGGACCGTCTGTTCGATACCCGCAAGAGAGTCGTGATCGGCGGCGGGTTGTTCGCGGCATCCCTGCTGGTGCTGCTGGCCGCGCTCTCGAAACCGCCGCTCTGGGTGGTCATGAGCTTGTTTGCCTTGGTTGCGTTCAGCAACGCTTACAACGTCGTCGGCATGGCGCACGCGCGAGCGATCGTACCCGACCGGTTGATCGGCCGCGGCATGACCGTCGTCGCGCTGTTTACGATGGCGGGCGTGGCCGTGCTGCAAATCGTCACCGGGCTGCTGCTCGGGCTGTTCGCCGATGTCGACGGCACGGTACCGGAAGCGGGCTATCGCACGATGTATGCCGTCATCGCCGCAACCGTGCTGACCAGCGTCGCTTACTACACGCGCACCAAAGACGCCAAACCGAGCCGGGATGGACTCGCAACCAAGGACGACTGACCGAGAGGTGCCGGACCTGCGTCGCCATCGCGCGTTTCGACAGGGCCGGGATTGGCGAAACCTGCGAGCGGTTCCGGGCGCACGACCGCCCGAGGCCGGACGGGATGAGATCTCTCGATGGTCGGTTCAAAGCGAGCCACCAAGGCCGGGTCGTCCCGGTCGCCTGCGGTAATGGAGCGCTGCTCGGGATGGCGACCGACCGCCGTCGCGATCTCGCGGCGATCGCGTGCCCGCCGGTGATCCGCTCGGCCGCGGCGCCCGCGATGGTTGTCGATTCCAGCGAACGGGCGAGGGCGGCTATTGTTTGACCGCATCAGCGAAGATGCGAATGGCTTCGTGGAGGGTGCGGTCGCGATCCTCGGTTTCGCGGGTCTCTTCGGTTAGCGGAGTCCTCGCCAGCAAAGCATAGAGCTGCTCGGCTCCCTTGTGGAAACCGGGAGTGACGCCGGCGGCGGCAAAGGTCTTCTGAATTTCAACCATCTCGTAACCCTGGCGAACGGCGTCCTTGGCGTACCACGGGATCACGCTGTTCATCGCCTCCCAGTGAGAGAGCTGGCTGGCCGCAATCTCGGCGTGAACGGCGTCGCTGACGCCGAGCCGCTCGGCCGCGATCAGCACCGCGGCGCGGAGCGTCATCGAGCCCTTGTTGAGGGCGGCGTAGCACATCTTTACCGCCGACGCCGTGCCCAGCGTCTCGCCGGTGGGATTGACAATGATGTCGTCGCAGGCGATCGCGTCGATCAGGCTGGCGTGCGGGCCACAGACGTAAAAGCGCGTGGCGGCGTTCGACACGCCAGGCGGCGGCCCGACGATCCCGGCATCGATGAACGGGATGTTGGATCCGAATTTTTCGGCGATGCCGCGCACCGTTTCCGGCGCCAGCGGGTTGCACTCGGCGAACGGTGTCGTCAATCCTGCTTCGCGCAGTGCTTTGGCTACGGTTTCGGCGAAACCGCCGGCCGCTTCCGGCGGCATGATCGACAGGATCAGGTCGGCTTCATGAACCAGCCGGTCGAGATTGCCGAGGTCCTCCATGCCGGCGCCGGCGGCGCGCGCCCGGCTCGTTTCGCTGCGTCCGTCGAGGGCGGTTACCACGCGCAGGCCAACCTGCCGGCGGATGGTCCGGCCGACATTGTGGCCCATATCGCCGGGCCCGACGATTCCGACACTCTCCACTGACATTCCGGATTCTCGGCTTATTCGGTGACGTGAACCGGCGCATGTCCGGCGAGCCAGGTTTCGTGCAAATGCACCCATTCGAGGCCGTTGCGCCGTGCCGGGTTGCGGCGAAACAGCACGCTGCTCAATCGGGCGCTTTGCGCTCCGCTAGTCCCTTGCCACTCCTCGTAGGTGCCGACGCAGGCTTGGTCGTCGCTCCAGCGCAGTCGGCAGTTTTCGATCCGGATGCGGAAATCGACACCCTCGGCGGCGTGGGCCCGCTCGAGACCCGGCAGCAAGGCGGCGCGGTGGGTTGCCTCGCCGGCCGGCGAGATGATCATGAAATCATCGGCAAGCACCGCGGCGAAGGGCGCATAGCTCTCGGCATTCCGGGGCAGGCTTCCCGACAGCCAACCGCCGAGGAATTCGTGGGTATCGACCACCTCGGCCTCGAATCGGTCTTCCATGCGAACCTCCGCGATGGGTTAACCCCAAACGTCGTGGGCAATCGAGACGACCAGCTCCAGCTTGGCCATCTGATCATCGTAGGTGATATCGTTGCCGTGATGGGTGCTGGAGAACCCGCATTGCGGGCTCAGCGCGAGCTGCTCGAGATCGACGAACGCGCTGGCCTCGTCGATCCGCCGTTTGAGGTCGTCGGCGTCTTCCAGTTGCGGCACCTTGGTGGAGATCAACCCGAGCACCACGATCTTGCCTTTGGGTACGTGCCGCAGAGGCTCGAACCCCCCTGAGCGCTGGTCGTCATATTCGAGAAAGAAGGCGTCGACGTCGGTTTCATTGAACAGGGCCTCGGCGACCACGTCATAGGCGCCTTCGGCGGCCCACGTGCTCTGGAAGTTGCCGCGGCATAGATGGAGGCAGGCAACCATGTCGTCGCGGCGGCCGCGCACCGAATCCGAGATCAGGCGCCCGTAGAGGGATGGCAGCATCTCGGGGTCTTCGCCGATCGATCGCACGCGGTCGCGATGCGCGGGATCGCACAGATAGGCGAGGTTGGTATCGTCGAGTTGGACATAGGTACAGCCGCGGTCGGCGAGATCGGCGAGTTCGTCGCGATAGACCGCGGCGAGACCGGTGAAGAAATCGTCGATGTCGGGATAAGCGGTGGCGTCGATGCCGCCGCGGCCGCCGCGGAAATGCAGCATGGTCGGCGAGGGGATGCACAGCTTGGCCGTCTTATCCGCATCCACGACGCCCTTGAGGAAGGCAAAATCGTCGGTGGCGATAGCGTGAGGTCGTTTCAGACGACCGGTGACCGTCATGACCGGTGGCGAGAAATCGACCTCTTTGCCGTGACCGCGAAACGTGAGCTGATAGCTCCCCTGAGTCACCGCGACCCCTTCGAGTCGCTCGAGAAAATCGATGTGAAAGTAGGTGCGGCGGAATTCGCCGTCGCTGATTCCCTCCAGGCCGACGGCCTCTTGCGCCGCAACGATGTCGCGGATCGCGTCATCTTCGACCGCACCGAGGTCAGCGGCCGACAGTTCGCCTTTGGCATGCCGCTCGCGGGCCTGTTTGAGTTTGGCCGGCCTTAGAAGGCTGCCGACGTGATCGGCGCGAAACGGCGGACGCGCATTGTTCGCCATGGTTCGTCCTATTTCTCTACGGTGCGGGCGTCGCGCTTGGTTCGGGTGGGGGGCAAGGCCTTGGAGCGCGGCAAACCCCTGCCCAACACCCACTCCGCGAAGGTGTCGGGTGCGGGATCCCAGGTTCCCGGCTTCCAGCGTTCGGTGAGATAATCTTCGTCCCAGTAATACTCGGCAAGGCCGCCGGCGGGGTTCTTGAAGTACCAGAAATACGCCGACGAGATTCGGTGCCGCCCGGGTCCGATCGCGGTACGCCAGCCCCGGTCGCTCATATGTCGGCCGCCGGCGAACAGCTCGTGGATATCGCGCACGCCGAACGCCACGTGATTCAGGGTCGGTCCCTTCTCCGCCTCGACAAAAAACAAATTGTGGTGGCCGCCGCGCGGGTTGGCGCGCAGAAAGACGCCGCGCCCGCGATAGATATCCGAGACGGAAAAGCCGAGGCGCTCGACATAGAACCGCTTGGTGCGCTCGCAACTCGGCACGTTCATAACGACGTGACCGATCGTCAACGGCCGGGCTCGGTCGTAGTAGGTCGCGCGCCGGTCGACCCGTTCGATCGCGCCTGGCGCGTTCGTGCCCTCGATCCGCTCCTTCAATTTCTTGCGCCGGCTAACGCGAAATCCGATCGCCAGCCCATTGTCATCGACCGACCACAGGGTATCGTCGCGATCGCGATTCACCTCGCGGTCCCGGGCCAGTTCCTTTTCGATAGCGCGGAGGTCGCGCCTGGCACTCACGCCCCAGGTCAAAGCGCGGATCGTCGACTTGCGCTCGATGGCTGGGGGCAGGTCCCGCGCGGCGCGCGGGCGGATCACGATTTGACAGCGGTCAACCGTTTCCAGCACGGCCTTGGAGCGGCTGCGGCTCTTCCTGGCCAAACCCCAATCTGCGAAGAATCTCGCCGCTTGCTCGGGTTCGGCCGCGCCATAGGTGACCGCGTCGATACCGATTATCGTCATCTCACGGTTGCCCTCTCTCTTTCCGGTTGCTCCCTCTTTCCGCGATCGTAGGCCATGACCGGTGTTGGACCAACCGTACGGCTGCTAGAGCATTTTCTGATCACTTGCGGTCATATCCTGTGGCGGCGAAGTAGTTTTGGCACTCGGCCGAGGTGAAGATGTCTGTGGCTTGGGCGATGGCCTCCCAGAGTTCTGTGACGGTGCGGGCGGCCCGACGCTTGAGGTAGGCCTTGAACTTGGAGAAGGCCATCTCGATCGGGTTGAAGTCGGGATGCAGGCTGGCCTCCTTCACCAGCACGCATCTTGAATCACAGACACAACCAATTGAAAATACAAAAGATTCTGTCAGATCGAAAAACGCTCTAGCCTGCGGATACGCCGATCAGCGAGTCCAGGCGGTCGGGATTGCTCTGCAAGTCCGAGCTGGCGCCGTCATAGACGATCCGGCCGTCGTCCATCACCATGCACCGCGACGAGAATTCGAACGCCACGCGGGTGTTCTGCTCCACCAGCACCAGGGTCAGGCCGGCTTCGTCACGCAGCGTCGACAACGCCTCTACCAGTTGTTCGACGATCACCGGGGCGAGACCTTCGGTCGGTTCGTCCATCAACAGGATCGACGGCCCACCCATCAACGCGCGGCCGACCGAGAGCATTTGCTGTTCGCCGCCGGAGAGCTGGTCGCCGCGATGTTCGCGTCGCTCTTGCAATGATGGAAACAATGCGAACACGTCGTCCACCGACCAGCGATCGCCGCGTTGCCCGACCCGCAGATTTTCGGTCAGCGTCAGCGTCGGGAAGATTTCGCGCTCCTGCGGTACGTAGCCGATGCCGGCTTGGGCGCGCCGAAAGCTGTCGAGCCCGGTGATGTCGCGATCACCGAAGCGGATAGTACCGCCGCGCATGGTGGTATGACCCATCACCGTTGCCAGCAGCGTGGTTTTGCCGACACCGTTGCGGCCGATCACGCTGATACTTTCGCCGCCGCCGACGTCGAAGCCGACATCCTCCAGCACGACGGTCTCGCCATAGCCGGCCGAGACCGCATCGAAGGTGAGCGCTGCGCGGGCCTTATCCATAGGCGTCCGCGGCTTGGCCGAGATAGACCGCGCGCACTCTCTCGTCGGCAGCGATCGCGGCGGGCGGTCCGCTGGTCAGGATCGCGCCGCCGACCATGACCGTAATCTCGTGGGCAAAGCGGAACACCACGTCCATCGCATGCTCGACGATGAGAATGGCGATATCCGCGGGCAGACCGTCGAGCACGTCGACGATGATATGCCGCTCGGCCGACGGCACCCCGGCGGCGGGTTCGTCGAGCAGCAGCACTTGCGGCCGCGATGCCATGGCGATGGCGATTTCGACCAGCCGTTGGCGTCCGTAGGGCAGTTCGCGCACCGGGGTCAGTGCGTCGCTCTGCAACTCGAGCGTCGCCAGCACCTCGAGCGCCTCCTCGGCGATCTCGGGGTAGGCCGCCAGCGGTCGCCACGACACCCGCGCCGTGCCGCGCCTCTCGGCGACCGATAGGCAAGCGTTTTCGAGGACCGTGAGGCCGCGAAAAAGCTGATTGATCTGAAAAGTGCGGGTGACGCCGAGCTTAACCCGCTCGGCCTGACTGCTGTGGGTGATGTCGTCACCGTTGAGCATGACGGCACCGGAGCTCGGCGCCAGCACGCCGGTGATCAGGTTGATCAACGACGTCTTGCCGGCGCCGTTGGGACCGATCAGGGCGTGACGGGCGCCCCTGTCGAGCGCGAAGTGGATGTCACGGGCCACCGGCAGGACACCGAAGTTCTTCGACAGTTCCCTGGTTTCCAGCACCGGCGCGGTCATCGGCGCACCTTGCGGTCGAACAGGCCGAGAATGCCCTGGGGCGCGAACAGCACCACCATCACCAACAGTAAGCCGATGCCGAATTCCCAGAACTCGGGACTCAGCTTGGCCAACTGGTCTTCCATCAAGACATAGATCGCGGCGCCGATGAAGGCGCCGTAGAGGCGCCCGGCGCCACCCAGGATCACCATGATCAGTACCGTTCCCGAAAGCTGAAAGCTCAGCACCTCCAGCGTCACGAAGGCGTGGAGCTGGGCGAACACGCCCCCTGCCACACCGGCCATTGCCGCCGAGATCGTGTAGATCGCTACCAGGCGGTTGTGCACCGGCGTGCCGATCGCATGCATGCGGCGCACGTTCTCGCGGATGCCGACCAGACCCTGGCCGAACGGCGAATAGACCAGCCGCCGGGCGACGACGAAGGCGGCGAACAACACGGCCAGCGCATACCAATAATAGTTGTGGCGCCAAAGATCGTTTTCCCACAGGCCGAGGATGGGATCGATGCTGACGCCCAGCAGACCGTCGAAGCCGCCGGTATAGATTTCGAGTGCGTTAGCCAGTTCCTGCAGCATGATCGCGGTGGCCAGCGTCAGCATCAGCAGCGTGAGGCCGTGATAGCGCAGCAGGAACCAGCCCGACACCAAGCCGACCAGCGCGGCGCACAAGCCGGCGAAAACCAGGCCGGTCAAGGGTTCGTTCCAGCCGGCCAACGCCGACAGCATGCCGGCGGCGTAGGCGCCGGTGCCGAAGAAGGCGGCGTGGCCGAGGGTGATGATGCCGGCATAACCCAGTACCAGGTCGAGCGACAGCGCGAACGTGATCATCACCAGTACCTGCGCGCCGAGCGCCATGTAGTCGGGGAACACGAAGAACGCGGCGACGATCACCAGCCATGGCAGCGCCTCGCTGGCGCGCAGCTTGTTGCGCCGGAGGATCGCGTCGGCCGGTGCCGACACGCGTGTCGCCAGCGAATCGACGCTCATACCCGACTTCCGTAGAGGCCGCGCGGCATCGCCAGCAGCACGGCGATCGTGATGGCGTAGATGAAGAACCCACCGCCGTCGGGCCACAGATACTTGCCGGCGGTATCCGTAACGCCGATCAGCAGCGCGGCGACGAACGCACCGCGGATGCTGCCCAGGCCGCCGACCGCGACGACGATGAGGAAGAACACCAGGTACTGAAGCGCGAAGTTGGGGCTGACGCCGACCAGCTCGACGGCGAGACCTCCGCCGACCGCGGCCAACCCGCTGCCGACGGCGAACGTAAGAGTGAACAGACGGTCGACATTGATGCCGAGAGATTCGGCCATGCGCCGGTTGTCGACCGCGGCGCGGATGCGGGCGCCGAGCAGGGTGCGCTCGAACACGGCCCACAGCGCGATGATCAGCACCGCGCCGACGACGATCATGAAAAAGCGGTAGGTCGGAAACGCGCGAAAGCCGAGATCGATCTGGCCCTTGAGGTAGGCCGGCATTTGCGCCGCCTGCGGTTGCGGTCCGTAGAGCAGGGTGCAGGCGGCGATCGCCATGAACACCAGGCCGATGGTCATCATCACCTGGTCGAGCTCGTTGCGGCGGTAGAGGCGCCGGTAGAGCGCGCGTTCGAACGCGATGCTGATCACGCCGACCAGCACGAAGCCGATCACCAGCGCCGCCGGGAAGGGGATCCCGTAGCGGTTCATCGCCGTGACGGTCACGTAGCCCCCGGCCATTGCGAAAGCGCCGTGCGCGAGGTTGACGAAGTTCATCAACCCCATCGTCACCGAGAGCCCTACCGAGATGATGAACAGAATCATCCCGTAGGCGAGCCCGTCGAACAGGATGCTGACGGCGGTGGTGACGAATCCGGCCAACGCGGGTTAGCAACCTGCGAACCGCCGCCGCGGGATGCGGCGGCGGTTCAGAGCTGGACTATTTCGGCGCTAATTGCCGCATCGCCCCACCTTGAGCTCGATGCACGGGTTGCCGACCTGTTCGACCACGTCGATGACGGTTACCTTCAAGCGGCCGCCCTCCTTGACGATGCGGTGGACGTACTGGTTTTGCACGATGTCGCGGGTGGCGGCGTCGATCGCGATCGGTCCGCGCGGGCTGTTATAGGTCCATCCCTGCAGCGCCTTGATTGCCGTTTCGGCAGTGATGTCGCCGTCGAGTTGCTCGATGACGTGGAAGATCGCCGCCATGCCGTCGTAGCCGGCGACCGCCATGAAGTCGGGCGTGGTATCGGCGCCGTAGGCCTCTTTCCACGCCTTTACGAACGCCTGGTTGGCGGGGTTGTCGTAGTCGGCGGAATAGTGGTGCACCACCGTCATCCCGGCCGCCGCGTCACCCATGTCCTGCAGCTTGGTGTCCTGGGTAATATCGCCGGGACCGATCAGCTCGACGCCGGCCGCACGCATCGCCAAATCATCGTAGGTCTTGGCGATCGCCGTGGCGTGGTTGCCGGCCGGCACGAACACGTAGAACGCGTCCGGCTTGGAGTCTTTGACGCGCTGGAAGAACGGCGTGAAGTCGGGAACCTCGCGCGGTCCGCCCATCGGAATCGAATCGACCACCTCGCCGCCGGCGTCCTCGAAGCCGCGCTTGAAGGCGGCGGCGCTGTCCTTGCCCGGCGGATAGTCGGTGAAGCCGGTGATTGCCGTCTTGTGGCCGAGTTTCTCGGCGGCATACTTGCCCATCACGAACCCGGCCTGCCACATCGAGAAGGAGACCCGGGTGATGTAGGGCGACAGCTTGGGGATCCACGACGTGCCGGCGTTCATGATCACCATCGGCACCTTGCCCTGGGTCGCCAGCGGTGCGCTGGCGATGGCGTTGGGCGAGTAGATGAAGCCGGTGAGCAGGTCGACCTTCTCGCGGGTGATCAGCTCCTGCACCGCGTTCTTGGCGATGTCGCCGCCCGGGCGCTTGGAATCGCGCTTGATGATCTCCACCTGGTGCGGCGCGATCTGGTCGCCGTGCAGCTTCATGTAGAGGCTGTAGCCGCGCTCGACCTGCTGGCCGAACTGGGCGCCGCCGCCTGAGAACGTCAGCACGACGCCGATCTTGATGGTCTTGGCGCCGGCGGTGGCCGGCAGGGCCAGTACGATCGCCGCCAGGGCGGCAATCAAGTGCTTTCGCATGTTCATGGCAATCTCCCTCGTCGAGACTCTCGACTCGTTGATCGTTCGAACGCGTTACGACACATGGGCTAGTTTAACCTCCGAGATTGTGCCGTCCACGGACACCGCATCTTTTTTCTCATGCTCGGTTGGCCGCGGGACAACCGAGCCCCACCAGCCGGAGGAGAATCGGCAACATGGCGAAGACCAAAGACGAATATTTCAAACCCTACGAGGAACTCCTCGGATTCGTACCGCCGCGCATTCAGAACCGGGTATCGCTCGGGCTCGAATGCGATCCCGAGCTGCTCGACAAGGTCGAGACCGTGCGTCAGGCGGCGATGTATCCGGACGGTCTCGAGGTTAAGACCGCGCAGATGATTCTGTTCGCGGTGCTCCTGTCGCAGGCGCAGCCCGCCGCGCATATCCATGCCGTTGCTGCCAGACGCGCCGGCGCGACCAAGCGGGAGATGCACGCGGTCGCCGGTCTCGCCTACCTGTTCCGCGGGCTGACGGCGTTCAACATGGGTGCCGAGATCATCACCGAAGTCTACGCCGAAGCCGACTGATCTTCGATGAGGATGACCTCGTCGGGCGGCGGTTCCGCGTAGAGTTCGTCGACCAGATCTGCCCGACGTTCGAGCGCGGCGCTGAGCGAGTGGGCGAGACGGCGCGACCGGGAGTCCGGCCGCCATGGTGCCGAGCGAGACGATCGCGGGGTTGACGCTGTTGGCAGACGGGATCATCACCGGACGATCGGGGCCGAGGCCGCGGTCGAGCACGGCCTGGGCGAGGGCGCGCACGGCATCCCGCATCTCGGCGTAGCTCATCCGACGCCAGTCGCCGCCTGTGCCGGTGCGGTCGGCGAGGAACACGCGATCCGGCTCCGTCGCGGCCCATTTTTTCGGCGGATGAACCACGCTGGGTTCCAGACCGCCGAGCGCATAGGGCGAAGACAGCAGCATCGTCCCGTCGTCCCTGCGCTCGACCACGACGTCGGGCTCGAGCAGCGACACCTCGCGGAAAGGCGGCTTGCCGTTTCGATGTGCCTCGTATGCCCGCGGCGTCAGCGCCACACCTCGCCGGCGACGTCGACGATCAGTCTCAGCTTGGCAACCTCGTCGTCGCGCGTGACCGGGTTGCCGGTCACCACGCTGGCAAAGCCGCATTGCGGGCTCAGGGCCAATCGTTCCATCGGCACCAGCTTGCCGGCGGCATCGATGCGTCGCTTGAGATCGTCGGCGGACTCCAGCTCGGGAACCTTGCTGCTGACCAAGCCGAGGACCACGATCTTGTCGTCAGGGACGCTCTTCAGCGGCGCGAAGTCGCCGGCCCGCTCGGTGTCGTATTCGAGGAAGAATGCGTCGACGTCGATGTCGTTGAACAGGCGCTCGGCGACGTATCGGTAGCTGCCTTCGGACAGCCACTTGCCTTTGAAGTTGCCGCGGCACAGATGCATGGCGACGGTAACGCCGGCAGGGCGGCTTGCGAGCGCGTTGTTGATGAGATCGACATAGATGTCGACCAGCCGAGCGGGATCCTCGCCGCGTGCGATCACGCCGGCGCGGATTGCTTCGTCGCACAACATGGCTAACGGCACTTCGTCGATTTGGAGATAGGTTGCGCCGCGCCCTGCGAGATCGGCGATCTCCGCTTGATAGATCTCGGCGAGGTCGTCGAAGAATTGGTCCTCGTCGGTGTAGCCGGCGTTGAGGTGGGCGTCCCAATCGCCCCAGAAATGCATCGACGGCGGTGACGGCAGGGTCACCTTCGGCGTGCGTGACGTGCACGACTTCAGGAAATCGAAGTCATCGCCCGAAAGCGTCCGCGGCCGCTTGAGCTTGCTCACCGGATGCGGCGCCATGAAGTCGACCTTTTCGCCGCTATCGTCGCCGAACTCGAACCGGGCCGGCGCGACGTCGAGGCCGCCGATGCCGCTGGCGAAATGTGACCAGTAGGAGGAGCGTCGAAACTCGCCATCGGTAATCGATTGCAACCCGACATCCTCCTGCAGTGCCACCGCGTCGCGGATCGCGCGATCCTGAGCGGCGGTAAACGCCGCGGCGCTGATCTTGCCTTCGGTTCGTTCGCGGAAGGCCTGGCGCAGCTCGGTTGGCCGCAGCAGGCTGCCGACATGGTCGGCGTGGAAAGGGGGTGTGGCCAATGTCATCGATAGTTTCCGTGTTGATTCCCGTCCTACCTATACCCGGGATCGTCGTGCCCGGGATCGTTTCGTTTCTCACCCGGCGATCGGGTGGCTCTTGTCACCCGATTCGAGTCGGACCACACTCCAAGGGGCGGGCACCGATGCGCAGGGGTGAAGCGTGATGGCCAAATCTCAGATCGATCCGGGCGAAGCCAAACAGGCCGTGGTCGAATATTGCAAACGCAAGGGGGCGCTCGTGGTCGGGGTCGCCGATCTCGACGCGATCGAGCGCATAGCCCCCGCCGGGCACCGTCCCCGCGACATTATGCCGCATGTGCGATCGGTCATCGCCATCGGCGTCGGCGGCCAGACCCAAGGTGCCTGGACAATTCCCGCCAAGGCGCTGGCCTATTTCGGAAGCACCGAGAGCCGCGCCTATGCGATTGCCTATGGGCTGGCTTTTTTTATCGAACGCAGGTTCGGGGTGCGTGCGGTGTATTGCCCACCCGACATGGATCCCGAATCCGGACCGCGGGTGCCGTTGCAAAGCCTGAAGCTGCACGCCGAACTCGCCGGTATCGGCGCGCGCTCGTTGGCCGGCGACATCCTGCTTCATCCCGACTATGGCTACATGTATTTCGCATCGGTGTTCAGCGAGCTCGAGCTGCCCTCCGACGCGCCCTTGGCCGAGAATCCGTGCCCCGCACCGTCCTGTGTCAGCCTGTTCCGTCGCACCGGCCAGACCCCGTGCATGAAGTTCTGCCCCGTGCAGTGCCTGAGCGGCGATATCGACGAGAGCGGCAAGCAGAAGGAAATGCACTACGACATGGCCGCTTGTGCGGAGATGACGCAGCAATACGAAAGCGTGCCGGCGGCGATCATGGACGCCATTGACGCGAAGTCCGAAGAGGGGCGCGAGGACGCACTGTTCGATCCCGACAACAAAATGCTGTGGTACAAGATGTCGGTAGGATCGGGCGGATTGCTGGCCCAGTGTTTCGAGTGCATGCGGGTGTGTCCGATCGCCACCCAGGCGCCCGAGGCCGATCCGATTCGCCGCTACCAGGCAGCGCTGGCCGAAGAGGGGTAGCCCTTGGCCCGCGGCCTCACCCGTGCCCAGATCGGGGTTACCGAGGAGATGGTGCAGGCCTTCGGCGACATCGTCTTTGAGCTGAGTCACAACCACCAGACCCGCGTCGGCGACCCGATCCGCGAACTGGATTTCGACGCCATCGAAAAGCAGCGCGCCGACCTCGGGCTGAGCGACGCCGAGATTGCGGATCGCATCGGCCTGACCCGCGATCAGGTGCTCTATATTCGTACGGTGGTGGAGCGCAGGCGCTTCCGCACCGGTCACTATCAGCGCCTCCTCGACCTCGGCGGCGGCAAACGGTTTCGCATGGAGCGATTCACCCCGCACCAAGAACGCTTCGGCTACAGCGACGCGGCGCTCGAGTTGCGTGCGGCAATGAACTTCGATCCCGCGCTGGTCCGCAAATATGTGGCCGAAGGCTGGTGGCGCGACGACACGCTGGCCAAATGGCTGGCGCGGTGGGCGGCGGCGACGCCGGATGCGCCGGCGATTCAAATCGGCGGCAACGCGATCAGCTACCGCGAATTGGCGGCGCAGGTGTCGCGGTTGATGGCCGGCTTTGGCGGGCTCGGCATCGGCCGGGGCGACGTCGTCGCGGTGCAACTCGCGAACCTGCCCGAGTTCCTGATCGGCTTTCTCGCCATCACCGGCCTCGGCGGCGTGATGACCACCCTGCACATGCCCTATCGCGGTACGGAGATCGAAACGCTGCTCGCCCACAGCACAGCACGGGCGGTGATCTGTATGGGCAGGGTCGGCGATTTTGCCGCCGGCGAGCTGATGGTGTCGCTGCGCGGCAAGCTGCTGTCACTCGATCACGTGATCACGGTTGGCGATCCGCCGGCCGGCGCCGTGGCATGGGCCGATCTCGCGAGTGGCGAGCGCGGCCTCGACGATTCGGAGCGCGCGGTCGCGTCCGATCCGTTCCTGCTCCTCTATACCTCGGGGACCACGGCCGCTCCGAAAGGCGTGCCGCTCAGCTACCACAACATGCTGAGCAATGCGCGGGTGGGTGTGCCCGAGCACAAGCTCGCGGCCGACGACGTGATCCTCTCGGCGGCGCCGTATTCGCATCTGTTCGGGCTCTACAGTTTCCAGCTCGCACTCTGTGCCGGCGCCTGCTGCCTGCTGCTGCCGGCTTTTTCGCCGTCGGGATTGGTCGAGGCCATCGCACAGGGCCGACCGACCGCCCTGTTCACCGCCCCTGCGCACATCGCCGCATGCATCGGCGGCGGCTTGTTTGACGACGCCGATCTCTCTTCGCTGAAGCTCGCCGTGGTGTCGGGTTCGGCCCTGCCGGCGGCGCTGGCCCGGGACTTCGATGGGCGCCTGGTCGAGGGACGCGTGACCCAGCTGTGGGGCATGACCGAGACTCAGGCCGGGCTTTACACCCGCCCCGACGATCCCATCGACATTGCCGCAACCGGCGTCGGTCGGCCGAGCCCCGGCACCGAAGTCCGCGTCGCGGAAGAGGGCGGCACCGTGGCCGGTGCCGGCCGGGAGGGAGAATTGCAGGTACGCGGTCCGCTGCTGTTCCCGGGCTACCTCGACAACCCCGCTGCCAACGAAGCGGCCTTCACCGAGGATGGCTGGTTCCGAACCGGCGATCTCGCCGTGATCGACGAGCACGGCAACGTCTCCATTACCGGACGGCTCAAGGACATCATCAATCGCGGCGGGGTGAAGTACAATCCGATCGATGTCGAGGAATTGTTGGTCGATCATCCCAAGATCGCGCAGGCCGCGATCGTACCGGTCGCGGACGATGTGCTCGGCGAGCGCGCCTGCTGCTTTGTCACGCTTCGCCAGCCGGGTGATGGCGTGAGCCTCGACGAGCTCTGCACCTATCTCCTCGAAAACAACATCGCAAAAAACAAGTTGCCCGAGTTTCTCGAGGTGGTGGACGAAATGCCGTTGACGCCGACCCGCAAGATAATCAAGGGCCGTTTGAAGCGCACGGCTACCCAGACCAGGGCGTGTTAACGCCGATCGGCTTGATTTCGACCGGGATCGGCGTTCGCCAGAACTTGTTCGACTTTATTGACGAAGCAAACCCGCACGATCGGCCGGTAATCGGGGCCGGAAGGTATCGCTCAATACGGAGTCGTCAAAAAGGCGCGAGGGTTTTCGACGGTATGCCGGACGCAGACGTCAAGAGGCACTTCCTCGAATTTACCGGTGCGCGGCAACTTCCCGAGCCTGTCCAAGTGCCGGGGAAAAGGTCGCCATAAGGGATTGATACCCGGAATGGCAGTTTCCGTATGAGAGACTTCGCGGCAGTCGAGGCCTTCGGTTAATTCGACCGGGATCCTGAAAAGCGGCCTCTCGATACCATAGAGTGGACGTAATTGCGCAGCTTGGCGGAAAGCCTGTTCTTCACGGATAGTTTTTTGCTGCGAGCAAACATTGCCGGGTGCACGACGTCGAGTCGGCGAACATCCGTCACCGGGGGAGCGACCGATTGCATGGCCTTGTCCGCCAGGCTCTCGGCACGGCAATAGACGATGGTGTTCTGTCGATACCACGTCGCGACGTCTTCGCGAGACCAGATCTTCCATCGCACGATATCGTAGGCACGAAAGCTTCGTTGTTCGAACCGTTGTGCCCAGTAGCTTTGCCATTTCTCGTTGACATGGTGTGTGCCTCCTTGGCCGGGAATAGCGGCCGAGAACAAGACCAAATCGCTTAGTGCACAAAGATCGCCAACGAAACTATCCGCTCGTTTATCGGATAGATGTTCGGCAACTTCTAACGAAATAGCCAGATCGAACTTCGAGCCGTTCGGAGATTTGTCCATCGAACTTTCGCGGTCAATGCTTGTCGACATTCGCGCGCCGGTCGACGAACCGATCCTCGATGGCGTCGGGGATCACGAGCGCTTTTATAGCCTTGTCCGGTACCGGCGCGACCAGCGCATGCCGCTCGAAGCCGGTCGACGCGGGCCGGCGATCGATGCGGAGGCTCTCGTGTTTAACGGCAAACGTCCGGTGCGCCCATTGGTCGACCCGGTTCGCCATGTGTTGTCGCTCGCGACGGCATTGGCCATCATGGCGGCCGCCTCATGCCGATCGGAGAAGCTCTCGCCCGTGACGAGGATGTTCAGCTGTTGCACGGGCGCGGTGCCGTGTCGACGACGTCGATCTGCCCTTGGCCGCCTGCGCGGCCTCGTGCACAGTCCCCGCGCTCATGCCCGCATACGTTCGCGTGACACCAGAGCGGCGGCGCGGATGCCGGGCGTCCCCGCGGTATTGACCGGCGCCGATTGGCAGGCCGACGGGCTCGGCGTTCTACCGGTCGTGCATCCCGTCGATTTCCGTGACGGCCGGCCGATGAACCCGGGCATGATCGAACAATTCGTCCATGGCGACCAAACCAGGCCATTGCCGACCGCTCCGTTCATGGATTGCGGGATGCCGCGCGCTTCGGATCTTCCCGGCTTGGCGATCGATTGCCGGGCGACGCGCAGCCCGAACAACGCGCTCGGCGCGAAAGGGAGCTCGGAAATCGGGGCGATCGGCTTGCCGGCGGCGATCGGCAATGCCATCGTCGATGCGCTCCGGGACCTCGGGGTGCGCCGCGTCGAAACGCCTTACGGGCCGGCCAACCCAGGTGCCGCGATCGAGCGCGCGCCGGCAAGCGAGCGAACATGATCGCGGCGACGACGGCGAACCAGGCCGCCGCGTATCTCCATGCGGCGATGCGGCAACGCAAGGCGCTCGAGCAACTGCCGGAGTCGTGCCGGCCGCAATCGCTGAGCGACGCCTACGCCATTCAAGACCGCCTGATCGCTATGATCGGCGCTCCGGTGGGTTACAAGGTGGCGTTCACCAATCGTGGCATCCAACGGCAGATGGGCGTTGGTGAACCGGCCGCGGGTCGGCTAATCGCGGGCCGGGTGTTCGATAGCCCCGCGGAGATCGACGTTTCGCGATTGTTTCGCGTCGGTATCGAAAGCGAGTTCGCGTTTCGCATGGTGCGCGATTTGCCGGGCGCGGGGGCACCGTTCACTCGGGCGGCGGTGATCGACGCGGTTGGCGCGCTGGTTCCGGCGATCGAGATCGTCGATACCCGTTATGTCGACTGGTCGGGCTGCGGCGCGCTGCAGGCGATTGCCGACAATGTGTTCGGCAGCCACTGGGTTGCCGGCGGCGCGCTCGCGGATTGGCGCGATATCGACCTCGCTCGCGCCGAGGTGGTCACCCGCCTCAACGGCGCGGAGGCCGCCCGCGGCACCGGCGCCGATGTTCTCGACCATCCGCTCGCGGCTCTCACCTGGCTCGCCAACGATCTCGCGAGCCGCGGCTCGGGCCTGCGGGCCGGAGAGATCGTGACCACGGGCAGCGCCGCGCGCATTGTCATGGCCCGCCCGGGCGATACCGCGGTCGCGGATTTCGGCAGCTTGGGCTCGGTCTCGGTGGTGCTGACGGGAGCGTGGATCTAGGGCGCGGGCGGCACGGCGGATGCGCCCCCCGGGGGGCGCTTTTTCGGGACCGCGATTCGCGGCAGTCGATGGAGGTAACTGGCGCGTGGTGTTCTTCCCCGTTGCCTCGACGAGATGATTATCGGCGAGGTGGGCATAGCCCGCCGTTGTCCGGTGCCGTCGGTGCCTGAGCAGCCGGCCGACCAGCGGAAAATATGCCGGGCGTCCCTCGCGGTTGCCCCGTGCGAGAGGGATTGCGGGAAACGTCAAAACACACTGTCGCGCACTCGTGACATGAAGCCATCGTCCATCCGTTGCTGGGCCCTGCAGTCGGTAGTTTGGTGGGCGGCACGCATGGCGCGGACTCCGCCGTCTGGCACAACGCGACGGTTAGTCCGCGTCGTCGCCTTCGGTGAAGCGGGTGTCGATCACAATGTGGGAGACGAACAGAAAGCGACTCCCCTGCACTTGGCACCGTCCAAAGGCAACGTCGCTGTTGTCGCCGCGCTGCTGGCCGGTGGGGCTGACCCGGATGCGCGAGATGAACTCGGGCGCACCCCTCTGCATTTTGCAACCACGGCTGGTTCTTTCACTTTCAGATATTCTCGGATAGGGGATTTGAAGCTGCTGCTGGGAAATATGGCGAGCAACTTCTGTCCGGCGTAGCATTTGCTCGGTAGACTGATCGCCGATGATTAAGCTGAATCTAGAAAAACTATGGGAAAGCGAGTATGTTTTTACAACGTGGCATTCTTGCGATCTACTTTCTTGTTGATATCGCTACTTTTATTTATCTCACATTTCTTGATGACTATGTGTACAACTCCTGGAACTGGATCATAGCGATTCCAATAAACTTGTTTCTCGCCACAATTTGGCCTGTCTATTGGGGAGTTTTGCACTGGATTTTCTGATGTGTGCCCTTCCTGTAGATCTCGTGATGAAATGAGGCCAGTCGTCAATGTGGCTGGGTAACGTAAGTCGAAAAATCCTGCGGTGAGAAACGGGATGCCAGTAGTGAGATTGCGATCTTGAGAGACCAAGCGATTCACTCTGATTGGGATTCCACATTCTTGCGCTCAAGCGACCGCTGGAGGCCAAGCGCGCGAGCATCAATCCCCCAGCAGCACAGGATCAGGGACGGTACTACGCCGAAAAGTTCGGTATGCCGTTCATGTCTGCAGGGAAGTCCTTCAACAAACATGGCCTGATCGGTGCCTCTTCATTCGGGAGAGCAGTGCTCGTTTGAAGGGGTTTCTATGTACCACGGCCGTGGCGGGAGCAAGGCACAAGAACTCGATTTTCTGCTTCTGTCCGGTAATACTCCCACATGGGTAGAGACTGCAGGATTCATCAAATACGACGATTGACTACTTGATACTCAGTGAAGAAAACAAGCACACGTACGGCACGGCGGATGCGCCCCCGAGTTCCCAAGACGGTTCACCTGGTTTACCCTCACGTCCGTTCCAAGGGGCCGTGGAGGATGCATTCGATGTCTTGGAGATTTGGAGTGAAGACTTTCGCGGGCGCGCTTGCGCTTTGCCTCGTTTTCCCTCTAGGGGCGCATGCCGCAGGGAGTGGCAAGGGCTGGTATGTCTCGGGCAACGTCGGCGCGGCATTTGCGAGCGCGATAGATTTATCGAACGAGACGGAGGAGGTGGGTGCAGGAGGCGTGTTGACAACGAGTCGTGATAAGACCGAACTCACCACGGATATCGGCTACGGGCTTGACGCAGCGCTGGGCTACGCTTGGAGGACCCTCCGGCTCGAAGGCGAGGTCTCCTGGTCGCGGCTTGGAGTTGACGAACTCAAGCTCGGCAAATCTGCCAATCTTCAGGTTGATGTCGAGTGGGGCGGTGACGTCTCCGCCCTCGGCCTGATGGCCAACGGTTGGTACGACATCGATACGGGCACACGGTGGGTTCCTTACTTCGGCGGCGGCTTGGGAGCGGCGCGGGTTGAGACCGGCCTCGGCGCCACGGGCACCATCACGGATCTGGACGATGATGAAGTGACCAGGCACGACGGCAGGATCACGACATCGAAGGATTGGGTGTTCGCCTATCAGATCGGTGCTGGCGTCGGATACCGGGTCAGCGATGCGGCAGTGGTTCAGCTTGGGTACCGCTTCCTTGGTACGAGCGAGGGTGATTTCCGCGGGACGAAAGCAAAGCTGCAGATTCACCGGGTATCCGTTGGGGTTCGCCTCAAGTTTTAGCAGCCTGCCACCACCGCGCTTATCTGCGCGGGACAGGCTCTGTATCGCTTGAGTTCCGGCGAGACGAAGATCGTTCGATGCGCACGGCGCACCGGCTCACAAGCCAGGGCAGCATAATTGGCCGGCCCATGAAACTGGGCCGGAATGCGACTTCGAACTGGTGCAACTCCTGCGAATCGCGACCGAACAGCACCTGCATGCAGGCAACGGCGAGGTCGGAGATCACGATCCGGCCGATCAGCCCGATAGGCGGGCTTGCGCCCCCGAGCCGGTGCGGGCCGGGCCAGAGGATCAGGCGCTCGCCGCGGCGCTGCCGCGATGGGCCAGATAGATGCCGAGCAGCACGATCATCGCGAAGGCCATCTGCAGCGGGGTCATCGCCTCGCCCAGCAAAACCCAGGCCAGAGCGGCTGCAAGCGCCGGCGAGCCCAGCATCGCCACGACGTTGAAGGCGGCCGGCAGCTGGGCGATCGCGTAGGTAAACAGCCCCTGTCCAAGCACGTGCACGACCAGCGCGTAGCCCACCAACAGAGCCCAACCGCCGCTCGATCGGGGCACCAGCGTCTCGCCCAGAAGGAACGCGGCTGCCAGCAGAACGGGCGCCGGGATGACCGTATTCCAGGTGATCACCTTCGCCGTCGAGAGGTGGCGGCGGACCGAGCGCAAACCGACGACGTAGATCGAAAAAAGAACGGCGGCTACGATCGCCAGATAGTCGCCGCGGGCGAAGCTTCCGAACGCTTCGCTGCCGTGGCTTATCAGCAAATACGAGCCGAGCATTGCCAGGATCAGACCCAGCGTGAACTGCACGCCGAATCGTTCCTTGAGGAAGACCCACGCACCGATCGCCACGAAGATTGGACTGGAGTAGGCGATCAGCATCGAATTGACCACCGAGGTGTGGGCGATCGCGGTGTGCCAGGCCGTCATGTCGGCGGCGAGGGCGACCGAGACGAAGACCAACAAGCGAAGCTTGCCGGCCGATGCCTGTGCGGTTTCGCCACCGCTTCCGTGCGAAATGCGCAGCCACACCAGCAGGGGGCCGATGGCGAAGAGAAAACGCCAGAACGCCGTCGCGGTTGGGCCAACCTCGCTGAATCGCACCGCCATCGGCACCAGGCTGAAACACAGCGTGGCCACCGCCAAAGCGGCGAGGGCGAGGATCCGCAGATGGGCCGCGCTGGTTTCGGTGTCGGCGGTCACCGGGTCTCGACAAGCAGTGTTTCAAGAAAGAAGGCCAACGAAGCGTTCGCCTTCGCAAGCGTAGTGCGATCGGAGGATCGGCGCCAGCGCGTCGTTCCTAGACTCACCGACCGGGGCGGTGATAGCATCCGCCGCCGACGGGGGAAGTCCCGCGGGCAAATACTTCAGGAAGCTGGTGAGGAGAAGATTGTGGCCGGCCAATACACCACGATGGTCTCTGGCGATTCCCACATTTTCGAGAAGACCGACCTTTGGCGAAACGCGCTGGGGGACAGGTTCGGCGATAACATCCCGCACGAATTCTACGAGTACCGCGGCAAGAAAGGGACCTATTTCTATACCGGCGCGCAAGTGCTGACGGTCGGCGGTATAGACAAGGAGCACAAGGAAAGCGGCCTTTATCTCTCGGGCTACGAGCCGGAAAAGCGAATCGCCTACCAGCAAGAGGCCAACGTGCTGGCCGAGGTGATCTACCCCAGCTACGGGCTGATCGTGATGCAGAGCAAGCACCACGAAACCCTCAACGCGGTGGCCGAAGTCTATAACGACTGGCTGTACAACGATTTCCTCTCCTACGACACCAAGCGGCTGCTCGGCGTCGCAATGATCCCCACCGTGGATGTCGATTGGGCGATCAAGGAACTCGAACGCTGCGTGAAGATGGGCTATGTCGGGGTCTGCTTCAATTGCCGCAACCTCGAAGGCACGCGGCCCTACCGCGACCCGATCTACGATCCGTTGTGGGCGCGCTGCGCCGAGATGGACATTCCGGTGACGTTGCATTCGATCACGGGCCGCGTTCACGACCCGCTCCATCCTCACAATGAAGACGAGCTGATGGACGCGCCGCGCCTGGCCATGGACATCTATTACGAGATTCAGGGCACGCTGGGCAGCGACATCATCTTCGGGGCGGTGTTCGACCGCCACCCCAACCTCAAGATCGTGGTCAGCGAGTTTGAAATCTCATGGCTGCCCAACTTCGCGTTCCGGCTCGACATGATCAAAGACGGCTTCGCCAGCCGCATTACGCTGCCGCCGCTCAAGCTGAAGCCGAGCGACTATTTGCGCGAGCGCTGCTGGTTCGGTTGGATCGACGATGGCCGCGGCAGGCTCGGGGTCGACGAGGTCGGGGCCGACCGCATCATGTGGGGCTCCGATTTCCCGCACGTACGTTCCGTCGGCGTTGATGCGCACAGCGTTGTCGGCACGATGCTGGCCGAGCTCCCGCCGGCGGATCAGGACAGGATCGTCGGCCTCAATACCGCGGAGCTCTACGACATCGATTACCAAGAGCTGTACTGGACCAGGCAAGCCGCCGAATAGCCCGGTCGGCGAAATACGAGGAGATCCCTATGTCAGTTCAAACCGAAACCGCACCGGCGGTGATGTTCTCGCCGCGCCGCATCGGCCACGCCAACTTGTTCGTCGGCGAGCTCGAGCGCTCGATGCGCTTTTACAACCGAATCGCAGGGTTCGAGCCGGTATTCCGCGAGCCGCACATTCCGGCCGGGTTTCTCTCCAACGGCAACACCCATCACGACCTCGGGCTCATTCAGATCCAGAAGGGACAATCGGTCGTCGGCCGTGACGGCCACGTCCAGATCCCCACCGGCCGGGGACTCGAAGCCGGCCTCAACCACTTCGGTTGGGAGATGGAGTGCGAGAAGGATCTGGCCGACGCTTATTTTCGCGCGGTCGATGCCGGCCTCGATATCCACCGCAAGGTCGACCATCAAATCTCGCACAGCATCTACGTCTTCGATCCCGACGGGAACCTGCACGAGTTCTATGCCGACATGATGGACGATTGGCGTCAGGTGTTCCACGGCACGGAAGGCGAAGCGATCACCGGCGGATGGGATCCACAGGCCGGCGACCACCTCACCAAGGGACGCTACCACGAAGACTTCGAATTGCGCCGGGTCGATGACGCGTTGATCCATCCGGTTCGCTTTACCGGTGCCGTGCTGTTGACCAAGAACTTCGCAGCGATGGTCGACTTCTTCAGCGAAATCGCCGGCCTCGACCTCAAACACCGAACCCCGGACGGCGAAATCGTCAGTTTTGCCGGGCCCCGCGCCAACCACGGCGTCGATATCTCGTTGGTGAAGGGATCGGGCGAAGCCGGCGTGCACCATTACAGCTATGAGGTCGCCGACGAAGCGGAGCTCGACCGGGCCGAGGCGGCCCTGGCCGACGCGGGCGTCGCAATCGACAGAAAACTGGACCACCCGAACAAGCGCAGCATCTTCGTACGTGATCCCGACGACATGCTATGCGAATTCTTCCTGCCGCGGGCGATGGACGCCCGGGCGGTGGATCCGGCAGGCGACGACCGGCTGTATCTGCTCTAGCGTCGGCGCCTGCGTCCACGCGAAAACCCGAGAGGCCGTACCGGACCGGGGGTATCGATGAAGTGTAAGTTCGAAGAGGTGGGCGGCCTTAGCACCCGCTGGCTCTATGAGGGTGATGGCCCGGTCGTGCTGTTGATCCATGGCGTCGGCGGGTCCGGCGATATGTGGTACAAGAACATCGATTTCTTAGCCGACAAAGGCTACACCGCGATCGCGCCCGATATCGTCGGGCATGGCTTCACCGCAGCGACCGAGTTCGAGGGTGAACCGCCGCAGATGATTGCGATGAGGCATCTCAACGCCTTGATGGACCATGTCGGCGCCGACGAATACGTCGTCGTCGGCAGCTCGTACGGCGCGCTGCTTTCGTCGTTGATGTATTTCGATCGACCGGAACGGGTCAAGAAGGCGGTGCTGATCGGCAGCGGCTCGACCTTCCATCCCTCCGACGATCAGGTCAGGACGCTGGAAGGCGCCCGTGCCAACGGCTCCAAGGCGATGGAGGAGCCGACTTGGCGGGTGTGCCAGCAGCGCCTCGGCAACATTTGCTACGATCCGGGGACCGTCCTTACGGAAACCTTGCTCGTGCAGATGACGAGCTATGCGCTGCCCGACCGCCTCGATGCCTATCTCAAGACGATCGAGGGCCTGATGGCGACGGCCGACACGCACCGCGTCTACGACAAGCTCGAGAAGATGGACCTGCCGGTGTTGATCATCACCGGGCGCGAAGATATTCGTTCCAACTGGGAATTGACCGTCGAGGGGCAAAAGCGCATGCCCAACGCGCACCTCGAGATCTACGACAAGTGCGGGCATCTGCCGATGTCGGAATATCCGGACAAGTTCAATCAGCAAGTGATGGAGTTTCTGGCCGGGTGACCGTTCGCGCCGTAACGCTCACCCAGTGTGTCTTGCTGGTATTCGGCGACTTCTCCGCTGCCAGGTTTGTGCACGGAGATTGTTTCCTTACCTCAGGGAGGATTTGATGAAGAAGCTACTTGGTTTGGTATTGGCGGCCGCGATCGGCTTCGGCATGATCGGGTCTGCCTCGCAGGCGGCGGAACCGATCCGCATGCCGTTTATTCAGACGTTCAGCGGTCCTTACATCGACTTCGGCGAACGGATGTGGCGCGAGGGCGTCCTGCCGGCGCTCGATGTCATCAACAACGAGCAGGATGGCATCAACGGTCGGCCGCTCGAGTTCTACAAGGTCGACAACTACTTTCCCGATACGGCGCGATTCCTCAACGACTTCCGCCGCATTTGCGCCGACGCGACGATCCCGATCGCCTACGGTGTTGGTGCAACGAAGACGACGATTGCCGTTTTCGAAGACGTCAAGCGCTGCAAAATCCCAACCTTCAACCCGTCCTCGGGGGGTGCCTGGCCGTACAGGAACGACGACGGCTCCAAGGACTTCGCCGGCTGGCTGTTCCGTTATCAGCCGCAGGCCGAGGAGACTTTTCCCGGCATGTTCAAGCTGGTGAAAGAGCGTCTCGGAATCCAGAAGATCTCGATGTCGATCACCCACGACGACGATTTCTCGGTCAACAACCGTAGGATCGCGCTCAAGACCTTCGCCGATACCGGCCTCGATCTGGTCGAGGAAGCCAGCTTCAAGACCAAGGAGACCAACTTTGCGTCTCAGGTTTCGTTGGTTCGCCGCTCCAATTCCGATGCCCACCTGCTGCTGCATCAGCCGGGCGATGCCGGAACGTTCCTCCTGCAGCTTCGGGATCGCGGCTACAAAGGGCAGTCGCTGGCCGATGCGATCGTCGCCGGCGAAGATTTCTGGATCCTGTCACAGGGTAAAGCCGCCGGTACGATCGGTTACTCGACCTACGCCGTGGACGATCCGCGCCCGATCGTACAGAACTGGCTCAAGAAGTGGCGCGCGGCGACCGGCAGGATGGATTCGGCACCGGATGGCTTCGTGACCGCGTATTACGAGGGCACGTTGATGCTCGCAGAGGTTCTGCGCGGGGTGACGGACCTCAATAGTCGGGAAGAGATTCGCGACGGCTTCCTGATGATCAACGAGCGCGAATCGATCACCGGCGTCGCCAGCTGGCCGATCGCCGGCGATCTGGTGCGATCCGAGCCGATCCTGGTTCAGCGTGATTCCGCGGGCCTTATGAAGAAGTGGCCGCCGGCGAACTAGTCCAGCTCGATCGAACGCACGATTAATCCCCCCAGGGCATTGCCCTGGGGGGATTCTTACTCGGTAAATGTTTATTCGCGCTCGTGTTTTCGCGCTTGAATGTGGTTGCCGCGCCGAGCATTATGCGCCTCGCGATCTGGGCACAATTCGAACCAGAATACCAACGCGGCCCAGGCGCACGGGAGGACGGCGTTTCCTAAGCGGATTGATCGGGTGTCGGCGCCGAGGGGCGCTGGTGGGTGGATAGCGAGAACGGCGACACGATATGTCGGACGATTTTTTCAAGGTCAACGGCGTCAGCAAACGATTTGGCGGTCTGGTTGCGGTCGACAATGTCGACTTACAAACCAACCGCGGCAACATCATGTGCGTGATCGGCCCCAATGGCTCCGGCAAGACCACGCTGTTCAACATCATCTCCGGGTTGATCGCCGGCGACGACGGCGACATCACTTTCAAGGGAAAGTCCATCTACAGCAAGAAGCCCCATGAAATAGCCGCGTTGGGAATCGGCCGTTCGTTTCAACTGGCGCGCCTGTTTCCGAACATGACCCTGCTGCAGAACTGCGAGGTGCCGCAATACACCGGCAGCAAGACGACCTATATCGATGCGTTCTTCTGTCTCAAGAACCAGCGCGAGGAACGCCAGCGCATTCGCGACAGGGCGGAGCAACTGCTATCCGACGTCGGCGGGGGGCAGCTCTACAGCCGCCGTTTCGACTATCCGCACACCTGCTCGCTGGGCGAGCAGCGTATCCTCGAACTGATTCGCATGCTTGCGCTCGAGCCGGAGCTGATCCTGCTCGACGAGCCGACTCAGGGGCTCAACCCGATGTGGATCAAGGAAACCATCGAGCTGATCTACGAAATCAAGGAGAAAGCGGGGACGATCCTGTTCATAGAGCACAAGATGTCGGTGGTGATGCAGATCTCCGACTGGGTTGCCGTTCTCAACCATGGCGAGAAGATCGCCGAAGGGACGCCGGCTCAGGTGCGGGAGAACCCCGCCGTCATCCAGGCCTATCTCGGGGACTAGGACCGCGAGGGACAAACAGTGAGCGAAGCCAACGGCACCATTCTCAGGGTCGAGGACCTCGAAGTTCGCTACGGTAACGTGATCGCCGCCACGGATGTTTCCCTCGAGGTCCGCAAGGGCGAAATCGTTGCACTGCTGGGCCCCAACGGAGCCGGCAAGACCAGCGTCCTTAAGGCGATCATGGGGCTCATCAAGCCGGCCAAAGGGATCGTCGAGTTCTCCGACGGTGGGCGTTCCTACCGCATCGACGGGATGGAAACCCATGAGATGGCCAGGCTCGGCATCGCCAATATCCCGTCTCTAGAAACGGTCCTGCCGCGCATGTCTGTCGAGGAGAACCTCGAGGTCGGCGCGCGTTTCCTGTTCAACAGCGACATGGATCGCGTGCGCAGGCGCATTGAAGAGATGCTCGAGCGATTCCCGATTCTGGCGGCGCGCCGCAAGCAGCTTTCCGGCACGTTGTCGGGCGGCGAGCAGCGGCAGTTGGCGGTCGCGCGCGGCCTGATGTCCGAACCGAAATTCATGCTGCTCGACGAGCCGTCGTTGGGGTTGGCGCCGATCCTGTTACGCGAACTCTTCGAGATGCTGCGCAAGATCCGCGACGATCTCCGCGTCGATATGCTGATCGTCGAGCAGAACGTCAACAAAGCGCTCGAAGTCGCAGATCGCGCCTACGTCATGAGGATCGGCGCCATCGATTTCCATGGACCGGCAAACGAGATCGCCGAAAGCGAGCGCCTCAAGGATGCCTACCTCGGCAGCTAGCGGAAGGACCGAGTCATGATCGGTTACATCGCCGAACAGCTCTTCATCGGTGTTGCCACCGGCGCGATCTACGCGATCATCGCCGTAGGTCTCAATCTGATCTTCGGCACCATGAACGTGCTCAACATGGCGCACGGATCGGCGATCATGATCGGTTCATTCGGCGTGCTGCTGTTCAATTACATAGGTGACCGTTACTTCGGCTACACCAACTTCTGGCTCGGCTGCGTTGCCGGCCTATTTCTTGCCTTCCTTACCGGCCTGCTCGTCGAGCGTCTTGCGGTGCGGCCGATGAAGGGCAATTGGTGGAACACCAAGATCGCCACGATCGGCATGGCGTTCATACTCGAAAACCTGGTCACGGTGCTGACGGAAGGACGACCGCAGCTCTATCCGCGGCCGTTCGAGCCGACCTACTACGTGATCCTCGGAGACCTCGACAATCCCGGCCTGTGGCTCGTGGAAATCTCCAATGTCCACATGCTGCTGATCGGCATATCGATCATCATGGTCGTCGGAATGGTCTGGTTCCTGTATCGAACCACGATCGGCAAGGCCGTGCGCGTGGTGTCGCAGAGCCAGGAGATCGCCCGTTGCATCGGCATCGACGTCAGAAAGTCGATCATCGTCGGCTTTGGCGTCAGCGCGACGCTGGCGGGTGTCGCCGGAATTCTCAACGGCGTCACGTTTGGATCGACCTATTCGTTCATCGGCTTCCAGCTCATCCTTAAAGGCATCGTCGTCGTCATTGTCGCCGGGATCGGTAACATGCGCGGCTGCCTGTGGGTCGGAGTCATCTTGGGAGTCATCGAATCGATGTCGGTCGCCTTCGGCGAATCGACCTACCGCGACTTCTTCTCTTACGGCATCATGGTCCTGATCCTGATCTGGCGGCCGTGGGGCATCTTCGGCGAAGAAGGCCGGGTTACCCGCGAGGTATGAGGATCGGGATATGGATCCGGTAACACCAGATTTCATCGACAAGGTAGCCAGCTGGAGCTTCCAGGCGACGACGCAGGCGTTCGTCACCCACTACTCGTCGGTGACGTGGGCGTTCATCCTCGATCTGCTAACCGACAACGCGCTGTACCTGGTCGGCGCTCTCGGCCTGTTCATCCTGTTCTTCGCAGGTCAGGTTTCGCTCGGGCACGGCGCCTTGATTGGATTGACCGCCTATTCCGCGGGCATCGTCACCGTGAACTGGGGGTGGGATTTCTACCTGGCGGCGCCGGCAGCTGGAATTGCCGGGGTGATATCCGGGGTCATCTTCTGGTACTTGCTGGGCCTCAGGCTAACGTTTTTCTATCTGGGAATAGGAACGTTCGCCTTGGGCGAAGCGTTCATCACACTGGGATTGAACTCCGAATATATCGGCGGGGCGCTCGGCTTCCATGGTATTCCGCTGCGAACCGAGTGGTGGCACGTCGCCGTCATCCTCGTCTTTGCGATGTTCGCGACCTGGCGCCTCGAGATATCTCGCTTCGGCCTGGCGATGCGCGCGCTTCGCGACAATCCGACCGTTGCCGGCGCCATGGGAATCAACGTTGCCACGACCAAGCTTTGGGCGTGGATGATCGGGGGTGGTCTGGCCGGCCTGTCGGGTTGGCTCTACGCACATCGGGTGACCATTCTCAGCCCACCCGAATTCGGGATCTTCCTGGCGATCACCTACGTGCTCGCACCTCTAATCGGCGGCTTGCGCACCTTCTGGGGCACCATCGCCGGCGGCGTCTTCGTGTACTGGGCACCGTGGATAACGACCACCGACGAGCCGCAATGGCGCCTCGCACTCTATGGCGTCATGATCCTGCTCCTGATGATCTTCCTGCCGCAGGGTCTGTTCCCGGCGACGCCGACCCGCAGCAAAGGCCAGCGCACCGAAACGGCCGTACAGGAAGCCGCCCGGGCTGCCGAATAGAGAAACCCGCCGAGAGTGTGGCGGACGGCCTGCGTTTTCTTGCGGGCGGCAGGGTTGTCGAAGTGCCGGCCGGGACCCACATTGGATCTGCGCGAGCGGGGCGCGCCCAGTCCGCGGGAAGGGCTAAGCCCACCTGAGACAAACCGGAGAGATCATCGCTCCCTCTTTCTGCCCGTGAGTTGCGGACGCCGGGCCGATGAAGGAGGGCATCATGCCCAAGACCTCGACGGTCGGGGATCACCGTAGCGACCGCACCCAACCCGAAAACCTCAATCTCGAAAGCCTCAAGAAGTGCGCGAAGCAGCTTCTCAAGCAAGCGCGTCGGAACGACGCTCGGGCGATCGAGCGCATCGTCAACGCCGCGCCTGGGGATACCCGCGCCGATGCGAAAAACGTAACGCTTAGCGATGCGCAGCTGACGATCGCCAGGCCGGCCCGAAACCGAACACCGGTTCAACCGCGACGAGTCAGGAAGGGTCGAGAGCGTCAGCCGCAACGACGGCTATGCGTCCTGGCCCGATGGACCGCGGATCGAATCTCAAGAGGCGGTTCGATCTACCCCTGCGGACGGCGAGGACCTTCACCGCTATACAGGTCGCTACGAGGTTGATCACGGTACCGAGGTGACGATCTCGAGGGCAGGTAACCGGTTGTTTCTCGACGAGCATCTGCTCTGTCCACTGTCGGACGACGAGTTCTTCGGTCAGTCCCGTCCCATGCGGGTGGGTTTCAAGCGAACGAAGCCAACGAAGTGCTGGGAATGCGGGTCGGCGATCCTCAGATGCAGCGCCGGTATTGGAAGGTGGCTTGACGCGCGGGCATCGAAAGGAAATGCCCGGCCGTCGGCCGGGCATTTGTTACGATCCGGCGCCTAGTTGATGAACTTGCGCACCGCCTCGTGGAACAGGTCCGGGTATTCCATGTAGGGCAGGTGGCCGCACTTCTCGAAGGTGACGAGTTCGGCCCTGGGCATCCGCTTGCACGCTTCGACGGCGCGTTCATGGATGCCGCGCGGATCCTCGCGACCCCACACGATCAGCGTGTCGACGTCGATTTCCTCGAGGCGTTCGAGGATGCGATAGGGACGACATGCCGGAATATCCATCATTCCCGTCATCGCTTCCTCCCACCACCCGATATATGTCGGTTGCGCGTAAGCGGTGAGCTGTGACAGCAGCACGTCGTCGGGCACCATCGAGATGTCGTACATGGTGTTGGCCATGCGTTGGCGGCACGACTCCAAGGTCGGAGTGCGGATCGCCATGCCCGCGTTCTTGAGCGTTCCCTGCAGCGCGTTGGCCAGCTCTTCCTCAGTGTTGAAGCAGGAGCCGGTGCCGTTGAGGATCACTTGCGGGACTCGATCCGGCGCCTCGAACCACATCAGCGCCGCCAACAGAGCGCCGTAGGACGAGCCGCAGGGGACGAAGGTATCGATACCCATCGTGTCGGCAACGTCGAACAGATGCTTGAGGTTAACGCCATGCGGTGGGCCGCCGTTGAGGGAGACGGGATCGGTGAAGCCGTGGCCGATCTGGTCCGGTGCGACGACGTAGTAATCCTTGCCGAGCTCGTCGATGTTGAGCAGCCACGATTCGGCACCGATGCCGAAACCGTGGATCAGCAGGATAGCCTTGTTGCTCTTGTCACCCTCATAGATGACGCGGGTGTTGACACCGCCCGCATCGATAAATTCGACCCTCATCAGTTCCTCCTCGGTTCGGTGTTCGAGTGTGAAAGCGGCTCGGCCAAGCGACAGTCAGCCGGTTAGAAACGCGACAATGTCGGCGTTGTATTGGTCCGGTTTTTCCAGGAACGGCAAGTGACCGCATTCCTCGTAAGTGATCAACCTTGCATTGGGCATCCGAGCAACGCCGGCGACCGCCTGCTCGTGCAGACCGCGGGGATCCTGGCGACCCCAGACCACCAGCGTCTCCACCTCGATCTCTGCGAGCCGGTCGATGATGCGGTAGGGCCGTGTCTTTTCGATGTCCATCATCGCCGCGAGCTGGGTATGCCAGGATTCGAGGATGTGCGGTTGCGAGTAGCTGGTTAGCCGCATGAAAACGAGTGATTCGGGAATGCTGTCCGGATCGTAGACGCTGCCCTGCGAGCGCGTGCGGCAGCTCGCCAGCGTCGTGTCGAGCATGGCGATCGACGAATTCCGCTTGGTTCCCTCGAGCGCCCGGGCAAGCTGTTCCTCGGTGTTGAAGGTCGATCCCGATCCGTTGATGATCAGCTTGGAGACGCGATCGGGCGCGTCGAAATACATCAACGCGCCCAGCAGGCCGCCATAGGACGAGCCGCACGGCACGAAGCGGTCGATACCAAGGGCCTCCAGCACGCCGAACAGATGGTCGATCGCCTTGGGATGCGGCGGGCCGCCGGCGAGATCGACCGAGCCGGAGAAGCCGTGGCCGATGAGATCGGGTGCGACGACGTGAAAATGCTCGGCCAGCGCATCGATATTGCGCATCCAGGTGTCCGCGCTCGATCCGAACCCATGGATGAGGAGCAGCACCTCGCTGTTTTGCTCGCCCTCGTAAAGCACGCGGATCTCGGTTCCCGCGACGTCGAGATAGTTGGCTTTCACGGTCTTTGCCTGCGCAGGATTATGGCGCGGAGATCGACGCCGCGTTGGTCGAGACCATCTGATCGCACGCCTTCGTCGGGGTGGTGCCCTAATCTCGTTCCAGATCTAGATGGCGCCGATCTGGCGCAGATGATCGATCCGCGATTTGTCGTAGCCCAGCTCGCCGAGCAGATCGTCGGTGTGGGCGCCAAGCGGCGGCGCGCCATCGGCCGGCATCTCTTCGCCCGGGCAGATAAAGGGGCTCGCCAGCATCGGGATCGTGCCGCCATTGTGGGCGTAGTCACGGATGCGGCCCTCCTCGCGCACGAACGGACTGTCGAGTGCCGATTTGACGTCGTTCACCGGCGCTGCGGGCACTTCGCCGGCAAAGATTTCGAGCCACTCGCTTGTGGTCTTCTCCATCAGCACTGCGTCGAGCATCTCGGTGACGCGGTGGCGATTCCTGAGCCGTGCCTTGGCGGTGTTGAACTCGGGATCGTCGGCCCATTCACCCTTGCCGACCTTGTGCGCCAGCACGCCCCAGAACACCTCCTTGTTGCACATGATAAATATCCATCCGTCCCGGGTGCGGTAGAGCTGGCTCGGCACCAGCGACGGATGGCCGGAGCGCGGCACGCGACCGGTGTTGACGCCCTCATTGAGGTACCAGGTCGCGAGATAGCAGAGGTTCTGGAGGGCGACGTCGAACAGGCTGACATCGATATCGCGGCCGACGCCGGTCTGCCGGGCGCCGAGAATACCGGCGGTGAGCGCGAAACCCGCCGTCATTCCCGTCATCAGGTCGACGATCGACAGGCCGAAGCGGGCAGGGGGACCGTCGGGTTCGCCGGTCACCGAGAAATAGCCTGCTTCCGACTGCATCAGATAGTCGAAGCCGGGCCAATCGGCGCGCGATCCGGTCCGGCCGTAGGACGAAAGATGCGCGCACACGATTTTGGGGTTGAGGTCCTTGAGATCCTCGTAGGTGATACCGAGCTTGGCCGGCTTGTCGCCGCGCAGATTGTCGAGCACGCCGTCGGCGGTCTTGACCAGGTCGCGGAACACTTCGCGACCTTCGGGAACGCGGAAATTGAGCGTCAGGCTCTTCTTGTTGCGGTTGAAGCTCTGGAAGAACTGGCTGTCATCGGGTCCGAAAAAGTAAGGACCGACGCGGCGACCGAAATCGCCGCCGTCCTGGGCGTTCTCGACCTTGATCAGCTCGGCGCCGAGATCGGCGAGCAGCATCGTGCCGAACGGACCGGCGCCATATTGCTCGACCGCGACGATGCGAAAACCTTCGAGTGGCAGCATGGATGCGTTCCCTAACCGTATTCCGACCGCGGCCGCGGCCGCTCCTAACCCGAGCGCCGCGGCCGGCTAGACCGGATTGCGTTCGATCAACTGGCGGGCGATCACCATGCGTTGGATTTCGTTGGTGCCTTCGCCGATCGCCAGCAGCGGCGCGTCGCGATAGTAGCGCTCGATATTGAATTCCTTGGAATAGCCGTAGCCGCCATGCACGCGCATCGCATCCATCGAATTCGAAATCGCGGCTTCGGTGGCGTAGAGCTTGGCCATGCCCGCTTCCATATCGCAGCGCTCGCCGCGATCGTACGCCCGCGCCGCGTTTTCGGTCAGCAGCCGTGCCGCTTCCACCCTTGTCGCCATGTTGGCCAAATGGATTTGGATCGCCTGATGCTGGCAGATCGGTTTGCCGAAAGTCTTGCGGATCTGGGCATAGGCGATCGATTCATCGAGCGATGCCTTGGCGACGCCGACGCCGCGAGCGGCGACGTTGATACGGCCGAGTTCGAGACCCGCCAACGCGTGTTTGAGGCCCGATCCTTCCTCGCCGCCGATCAGCCGGTCGGCCGGCACGCGGTAGTCTTGGAAAATCAACTCGGCTGAATCGATACCCTTGTAGCCGAGTTTCTCGAGCTTCTTGCTGACCTTGAATCCTTCGGTCTTCTCGGCCAGGAACAGGCTTATGCCGCGATGACGCGGTTCGGCTTTGGGATCGGTCTTGGTCAGCAAGGCGAAGCACTGACCGTGAATACCGTTGCTGATCCAGGTCTTGGTGCCGTTGATGACGTACGCATCGCCGTCCCGCTTGGCGACCGTGCGGATCGCCTGCAGGTCGGTGCCGCAGTCGGGCTCGGTGAGGGCGAGGCCGCCCCGGACCTCGCCGCTGGCGAACTTGGGCAGATAGGTCCGCTTTTGTTCGTCGGTACCGAAGCGCTGTACGGCTACGGCCATGATCAGGTGCGAATTGAAAATGCCGGTGATCGACATCCACACGGCCGACACGCGTTCGACGATCTTGGCGTAGGTCGAGGCGGAAAGGCCGAGGCCGCCATATTCCTCGCTGATGACGGCCCCGAACAGGCCAAGCTCCTTCATCGCCGCAACGATATCCTCGGGATACTCGTCGTTGGCTTCGAGCTCGTGCGCATAGGGTTTGACGTCGCGCTCGAGAAAGCGGTCGATGCTGTCGAGGATCAGCGCTTCGTCTTCGCCGGCGCCTTCGAAATAGTTGCCGCGATCATCGGCCTGGCTACTCATGGTTTTCCCCGATTCGGACTATGCGGAGATCCGGCCGGCAACGTCGCGGGCGCTGTTGGCGGTATCCATGGTGAGGATCGCGTCGCGCACACGTTCGGTCGCCCCGTTGGCGATTTCGATGTTGCCGACGAACTTCTCGATGATCTCGTCATTGGAGATCGGTCGATCCGAGTTGCCGCGGTTGACCGCTTCGCGCTGGCGGATTTCGCTGCCGTCGTTCATCTCGACGACAACCTCTCCCGAATAGTATTTCGGGAACCCCGATTCGGAGTCGATCTCGTAATCGACGCGGTCGGCCAAGGACAGGATTTCCGGATCGCGCAGCGAATCGTCGGCCAGTTCGGCAAGGGTGAACTTGCGGCGGGTAATCGCCGCGGAGACCAGGAACGGGATGCTGAATTCGGCGTCGTATTCGTTCTGCGGGCGCCGCTTGTTTGCGACCGGCTCGCACACCGTCTTTACGACCTCTTGCGGCACCAATGCGCGGATCCGCTTGATCTCCTCGACCTTGATCTCATGGTCGCGCACCAAGCCGAGGGCGGCGTCGATGCAGCCATGGGTGAAGTGGCAAGCCGGGAACGGCTTGATTGCCACATTCTCGATTTCCCAGGTTTCGCGCAGACCCGCCGTCGCCAGGTTGAGATCCGAGGCGGCATTGTAATCGGGGTGGCTGAGATAGGCGTTGAACAGACCGAAACGCCCCTCATAGGGCCGACCCGCGCCGATATAACCTTGCTTGGCGAGAAACGCCGCCGTGATGCCCGAGACCGCAGCCCATCCGGGATGCATCCGCTTGGTCCAGGCGCCGTCCTCGAGGAACTCGAGGCTGCCGGCGGCCATGCTCAGCACGATGCCTTGAGCCATCGCCAATTGCTCGGCGCTAAGACCGAGCAGTCGTCCGGCAACCAGCGAGCAGCCGAACGAACCCATCACGCCGGTGGGGTGGAAGCCGATCTGGTGCAGCCCGCCTTTGACCACCATGCCGAGACGGGCCGCGACCTCGACGCCGATGATGTAGGCGACCAGCAGGTCCTTGCCACTGGCATTGACGTGACCGGCAGTTGCTAGCGCACAGGGGAAGGTGCTTGTCGTGGTGTGGATGACGCCGGCGCTGTGGGTGTCGTCAAAGTCCAGGCCGTGGCAGAGGATACCGTTTACCAGAGCGGCGTCGCGCAGCGACAGTTTCTTGGACGAGCCGATAACCGGGCTGTCGCCGCCTTCGCTCAACGCCTGCGCCGCCGCCATCGCGACCGAAGCGAAATGATATGTGCCCGACGCATGGGCGATCCCGACGCTGTCGAGAATCAAATGCTTGGCGCGTTCGCAAACGGTTGCGGGAATGTTCTCGTAGTTAAGGTGCGCCGCGAACTCGGCGAGGATGTTGGCAATTCCGTTGGCTGGCGTCGCTGAATCAGCGGCACTGGTCATCTCGTATCCTCCTGAATGAACAGAAATCCTCCTCCCCGCGGGGAAATTCGGCGGCTAGTCTACCAGCATTCCGGTCAAGCGGTAGTCCCGCGGCGCGGTCCGCCACGAACCCCATGCGCTTAGGCTTCGTACGCTCGATCGCTCGCTATCACAGCGACGAGCGCGTGGTGAGGCGGGCGCCGACCGTCGACGAGCCACCGGAAAAGAGGAAGCGGGAATGAAAACGGTACGCGTCTCGCGCGTGCTTGGTGCGATCCGCCGGTGTCCGCTACACTGGGGCCGAAATCGGCCTGCCGGCCGGAATCACCGGAGGCTCGGAAACAGCAGTGAGCTGGACTGTATACGCTGCGGCGAACCACGAAATTACCGTCACGGCACCGTTCGACAGGTCCGTCAGCGGCCGTGTCTCGCCCCGGAATTGCGCGTGATCGCCGTCGCGCCGATCCGCGACCGGTTGCTGCATTTGCTGGCGGCAACAATCGTCGCGGCAGGGTTTGCGGGCGCCGTCGCGGCTCAGGAGGCCGTCGACCTCGAACTGGTGTTGCTGGCCGACGCGTCGGGCTCGATCGACACCGCGGAGATCATCTTCCAGCGCCGGGGTTACGCCGAGGCGATCACCGCTCCCGAGGTCCTGAACGCGATCGCCGGCGGTTTCTTGCGTCGAATCGCGGTTACCTACGTCGAGTGGGGCGACGAACGCTCGCAGGAAGTGGTCGTGCCATGGACGATCATCGATGGCCCCGAGCGTGCCGCCGCCTTTGCCGAGACCCTGCTGGCCAAACCTCGCCTGGCCTTCGGTCGCAACGCCATCGGCAGTGCCATCACCTTCGCCCACGCACTGATCCGCGCCAACAAAATCGAAGGTACCCGCAAAATCATCGACATATCGGCCGACAGTGCCAACAGCTGGGGCGGGATTCCCATCTTCGACGCCCGGGCGCTGGCGCTCGAGGAGGGGATTACAATCAACGGGTTGGCGATCCTCTGCCGGGGCAAATGCGGTGGTCGACCGGTCCTCTACGATGTCGAGAAAGCCTTCGCCGATACGATCATCGGTGGCCCCGGCAGCTTCGTGATCACTGCCGACGGCCGCGACCGCTTCGCCGAAGGCGTCCGCCGTAAACTGATCCTCGAGATCGCCGATCGCGGTAACCGCCGCCGCGGTTGATCGCGCTAGTACATCGGCGCGCTAGTACATGGGATTGTCTTCGTCGGCTCCGTAACCCGCGAATGGGATCAACATGCTGCGCTCGAGAGTCATGAACACCGTGCCGTCTTCCTTCATGCCCGTCGTTTTGACCGTGACGATCCCCTGGTTGGGGCGCGACCGCGATTCGCGCTTGGCCAGCACCTCGCTTTCCGAATAGATCGTGTCGCCGTTGAACACCGGTGCGACCAGCTTGACCTTATCCCAGCCGAGATTGGCGATCGCCTTCTGACTGATGTCGCTGACCGACATACCGGTGACAATCGCCAGCGTGAGCGCGCTGTTGACCAGCGGTTTGCCGAATTCCGTCGACGACGAGTATGCCATGTCGAAATGGGTTGGGTGCTTGTTCATCGTCAGCAAGGTGAACCAGGTGTTGTCCGCCTCGGAGATCGTGCGCCCCGGCCGATGCTCGTAGACGTCGCCCACTTCGAAATCTTCGAAGTAACGTCCGTAAGTTTCGCGGTAGCGCCGCGGCCCAACCTCCTTGCGCACGACGACCATGACATTTCTCCTCGCCCAAATTGTTGTCAAACGAGCGCCGGCGCGCTCGCAGCGCCTTATAGCGGCTCGCTCGACCGCCCTCAAGCGGGGTTATGACCGGGATCGACGAATCTATTATTAGTCTTTCGAAACCAGATAGATAGAGCGAGAATATAATACGAGAGATTAAGTTCGTAAGCGGTAATCCTGTTTGCCCGTTCGAGCCAAGTCAGTTAGAGTCCCGCAGCTTGTTATCGGGTAAGTCCAGGCATGACGACGGAGGAGAATGGGATGAGCGTAGCGGTCGAAGCACCCCAAGAGGCAATCAACTTCAGTCCGCGGCGGTTAGGGCACGTCAACCTGTGGGTCGGCGACTACCGGCGTAATACGAAATTCTACAACGAGGTCCTCGGCCTCAATCTCGAGGCGACCGAGCCGGGGATCCTTGGCAGCTTCCTCGGCAACGGCAACACGCATCACGATGTCGGCACGGTTCAGATCACCAAGGGGGAGGACAGGGTTGGCCGCGACGGGCAGATCCTGATTCCCAGGGAGATTTCCGGCAAGGTCGGGCTGTTCCATCTCGGCTGGGAGATGGAGAACGAAGCCGAGTTGGTCGCAGCGATCGATCGCCTGAAAAAGACCGACCAGCCGATCGGCTTCTTCGCCGACCATCAGCTGTCGCACAGCATCTATATCCCCGACCCCGACGGTTTCCTGCACGAGTTCTACGCCGATGAACAATCCGACTGGAAGAACTGGTTCAAGGGCGAATTGGAGCTGATCACCGGCGTCTGGAACCCGGGCGAGAACGAGCCGCACCGGGACATGCGCTACCATCCCGCCCCCAAGCTCTATGGCGTGGACGACGCCCCGCTGCACCCGCGCTACATCACACACTGCACGATGATCGTTTCGGACTTCGACCGCGCGATGCACTTCTACGGGGATGTCGCCGGTCTGAAGCCTATTCGCGTGGAGGAGGGCAGCTTCGCCAATTTCGAGGGCGGGATTGGCCGTTACGATTTTTCGTTTTTCCGGGCCCAGGACGGCGACGAAGTCGGCATGCACCATTGCGGGTTCGAGCTCGAGAGCGAAGCGGCGCTCGAGGAATCGCTGGCGGCGCTCAAGGCGCAGAGCGTGGCGATCGAAAAAGAGATCGACAACGACGCCAAACGCAGCCTGTTCCTGCTCGACGATGACGGGATCCGCTGGGAGTTTTTCGTCGATCGCGACCCCGACTTCGCGTCCATCGTCGACGCGGATCCGGCCGAGCGTCCGTACCTCGCTTAGGTCGATCCGACATTCATTTGTCGTGGACCCCCGTTCGGGTGAACACCGGGCGGGGGGTTCACATCGCCGGTTGACCGCATTCGGGCGTTTCCATGATGCAGGGATCAGGTTGCCTGTCCCGCTTTGTATTGACGCCATCTCTAGTCGGGTTGGCGCTCATTGTCCTGGCGAACCCCGCGCAGGCACTAAAGATCAGGAGCAGCGATTTTGCCGAACTGTGCGGCGGCAAAGTCGAAACCATGCAACAGGACATCAACCGCGTGATCTGTATCTCGTATCTGCAAGGGTTGATCGACGCGCACGACGCGATGGGGACCTTGTTCCCGCCTGCAGTCCTGTTCTGCGCACCGCCGCCGGGCGTCGAGGTTGATTATGCGCGCCAGATCTTCCTCGCCTGGATCGCGGAGAGCCCGGATTACCGCGGCCGAAACGCAGACGTTACGATTATCTCGGCGCTGAATGCCGCGTTTCCTTGTGCTAATTAATCCGAAAGGCGTAACGCCGCCGGTCCGCGGGGATGCACTGTAACGATGGAAGGAACCTCGATGAGCATGAGCAACGGCCGGCTGATCTCGGCCGATTCCCACGTCATGGAACCTATCGACCTCTGGGAGAAGACGCTGTTTGACAGCTTCGGCGACGACACGCCGCGGGTCCTGGATGGCTATCTCGGTAAGGAGGGTATGTTCTTCCACACCGGTGGTCAGGTCATGGAGTATGGCGGCAGCGACCGCGATTCGCAGAAGATCGGCATGCAGGCTGCCGGTTGGGACCCGGCGGTGCGCGTCGAGTTTCAGGAGAAGGCGGGCGTCGTTGCCGAAATCCTCAATGCAACCTTCATGCTGCTGATCATGCGCCACCCCAACTACGACTGCCTGCGCGCCTGTGCCCGCGTTTTCAACGACTGGCTTGCCGAATTCATCGCGCACGACCGCAAGCGGCTCTACGGCGTCGGTATGATCCCGACGGACGATGTCGATTGGGCGATCGAAGAGCTCGAACGTTGCGCCAAGAACGGATTTTCCTGCGTCAACATCCACCTCTATTCGCCGCCGGGATCACCGCCATACCGCAAACCGATCTACGACCCGTTCTGGGCTCGGGCCGCGGAGATGGACATCCCGATACAGCTCCACATCATCACCGGTCGTGTCCCCGACCCGATACACTTCTACACGCCGGAGGAGCAGGCATTGTCACCGCAGACGCAGCTGGCGATGTTCTACGAGGTCATGGGCGTGCTGGTGAACGAGTTCATCTTCGGCAAGATCCTCGATCGTCATCCCAAGCTGCGGGTGGTGTGCAGCGAGTTCGAGATTTCGTGGATCCCCAACTTCATGTGGCGCCTCGATCATATGCAGGATGCGATGTCGCATCGCCTGGTTTTGCCCAAGCTCGACATGCGGGCCAGCGACTACGTGCGCCAGCGCATCTGGCACGGAATGATCGACGATATCTACGCGACCGAGACTATCGAGTATCTTGGTACGGACCGCGTCCTGTGGGGATCGGATTTCCCCCATATCCGCTCGATCGGTTTAGAGGCGCGTAGCCACGTCGCCAAGGCGTTCGAGTCCTTCAGCGATTCCGATCGGGCGCTGCTGACCGGCGGCAACGCTGCGCATGTATTCAATCTCAACTAACCCACGAGCTTGCGGGGGTAAGGTATGAACAACGTTTTCACCAACATCGTTTCCGGCGACTCGCATGTGATGGAACCGCCGGAGATGTGGAACCAGGCGCTTGGCGATAAATGGGGCGATGAGGTTCCGCGCACGATCGACGAGCATCTCGGCCACAAGGGCAACTTCTACTACTCTGGGGCTCAGGTGCTGAAAATCGGCCGCTCCGACGAAGAAGCGAAAAAAATCGGCTTTCAGGCGGCAGGCTGGGATCCGGCGGTGCGCATCGAGTTCCAGGAAAAAGCCGGTATTCGTGGCGAGATGCTGAACGCCACGCGCATGCTGCTCATCATGCAGCACCCCAACGCCGGGGTATTGCGTGACTGCGCGGCGGTCTTCAACGACTGGCTTGCCGAATTCTGCGACCACGCGCCGGACCGCCTTTTCGGCGTTTCGATGATCCCGATGTCCGACGTCGATTGGTCGATCGCCGAGCTGGAGCGCACGGTCAAGAGGGGTTTGCGCGTGGCCAACATCCAGCTTCTCCCGCACCAAGGGGCGCCGCCCTATCGCGACTCCTACTGGGATCCATTCTGGGCGCGTTGCGAAGAGATGGAGATCCCGGTGCAGCTGCACTCGATCACCGGCCGGATTCCCGACCCGCTACACTTCCACACGCCGGAGGAACAGGAGAACTCGCCGGGGGTTCTGCTCGAGCTGTTCGCCGAGGTGATGGGCGTGGCCGCCAACGAGTTCATCTGGGGCAAGGTTCTCGACCGCTTCAAGAAGCTCAAGATCATCATCAGTGAATTCGAGCTGTCGTGGCTGCCGCACTATATGTGGCGGCTCGATCAGATGCAGGACGCGTTCGCGGCGCGGATCCCGCTGCCCAAGCTGGATCTGCGCGCCAGTGACTACATCAAGCACCGTATGTGGCACGGCATGACGGACGATGCCCTGGCGGCGGCGGCTATCCCCAAGATCGGCTTCGATCGCGTAATCTGGGGTTCGGACTTTCCGCACATTCGCTCGATCGGGCTCGATACCCATAGCCGCGTCGGCCAGATGTTCGCGGGTTTCGACCCGGAAGATCAGGCCAAGCTGGTCGGCGGCAACGCCATCGCAGCGTACAACCTGCCGCACTAGCAGCGCCGCTATCGTCGCCATCGGGCACGCGCGGGGCTCCGGCGCATTGCGACTCGCCGTCGTCGCCGCCGAACGGTTACAGGTCGAGCAGATCGATGTCGGGCAGATCCACGCTGGAGGACCCCCGGCAGGCCGAACGCCGGCAGGTTGCTAAGCGGTCCGGTCCGACGCTCGGTTTCGATAGGCGTCGCGCCTCACCGGCTTCGGGAACCGGTCGGGCCGGAGGTAGCGCTTACCCATATGGTCTTCACGAAAACGGTCCTGCGGCGCCGGGGCGTTTATGGTCGCGACGACGGCGCCGGTGGGGGTGAATCGAATCAACCTCACGATCCGCCGTCGATCTCTCGCGGTCGGACGCCATCATGACGCCCGGTACCGGATCGTTCGCCGCCAGCCGCCTTGAGTGATATAGCGTCACTGCGGTAGCGGCGACCGCGCCGGCGATTGCACCGCCTCGGCGATCAGCCGACAATGTTCGCCACGAGGGCAGGAAAATCAATGACGGAACTGGCAGAACTCAGCGCGCGCGATCTACTCGCCAAATACCGCACCGGCGAGGCGTCGCCGGTCGAAGCGACCACAGCCGCGTTCGCGCGCATCTCCAGGCACGAACAGACGCTCAACATTTTTTGCTATCTCGACGAAGAAGTCGCGCTGGCGGCGGCGCGCGCATCCGAAAACCGTTGGCAGAAGGGCGAGCCGCAGGGGTTGCTGGACGGCGTGCCGACCACGGTCAAAGACACGATCATGATGAAGGGGTGGCCTTACTTGCTGGGCACCCGCGTACGCGATGCGGGCGATATTCCCACCGAGGACCCGCCCGCGGTCGAGCGGCTACGGGCGCATAACGCGGTGATCCTCGGTAAGACCAATACGCCCGAGTTCGGCTGGAAAGGGGTCACCGACAGCCCGCGCTTCGGCATCACCCGCAATCCCTGGAACACCGATCTCACGCCGGGGGGATCGAGCGGCGGTGCCTCGGCCGGTGTGGCGACGGGAATGTCGCATCTGGCGCTGGGTACCGACGGCGGCGGCTCGATTCGCATCCCGACCAGCATGACCAATCTGGTCGGCCTCAAAGCCACCCATGGCCGCGTGCCGCTCTACCCGGTGAGCCCGTTCGGCTCGCTCGCCAATGTTTGCCCGATGGCCCGTCGGGTGGATGACGTCGCTTTGCTGTTGATGGCGATCCGCGGCCTCAGCAGCCGCGACTGGCTGTCGCTGGCCGATGAGGACAGCGACTATCTGGCGATCCTGGACGACGGCGTCGAAGACTTCCGGGTCGCGTTCAGCCCAACCTTGGGCTACGCGACCGTCGACCCCGAAGTCGCCGAGATCGTGGCGGCGGCGGCGAAGAAATTCGAGGAGCTCGGTGCCGCTGTCGAGCGGGTCGACAAGGTGTTCGACGATCCCACACCTACCTTCGAGGTGTTCTGGTGCACCGGCGCCGCCAATGCGCTGCGCGTTTTCGACGACGAGCAGCGCAAGCTGATCGAGCCGGGGCTGGTCGAGACCGCTGCCCGGGGGGTCGGGGTGTCGGCGCTGGATTTCCTCGCTGCGCGGGCGGCGCGCCAGACCCTGGCCCAGCAGATGAGCGCGTTTCACGAAACCTACGACCTGCTGCTCACGCCCACCTTGGCGGTCCCGCCGTTCCCGGTCGGATTGCTGGTTCCGCCGAACATGAAAGCCGATGACTGGAAAGCGTGGACGCCCTTCACCTATCCCTTCAACATGACCAAGCAGCCGGCGGCCAGCGTGCCCGCGGGATTTACCAAGGCCGGCCTTCCCGTTGGTCTGCAGATCGTCGCTGGCCTGCGCCGCGAGGATAAGGTGCTACGGGCTGCGCGCGCCTATGAGAAGGCGTGTCCCTGGTATGAAAGGCGGCCGCCGATCTTGGAGGACTCATGACACGGGAAGCGCTGCGCTGGCTCGAAGTTAATTCGGATATCGACGCTGTCGACGCGCTGCTCGACGTCGCCGGGCTGCGCCTGGTCGACGCCGGATGTGGCGCGGGCGACCTTGCGTGCGCTCTCGCCGCGCGCGGTGCCGAGGTGACCGCCATCGAACCGGATCCCGCGCAGGCCGCCGCCAATGCCGCCGCCCCGCCGGTCGCCGGTGTGACTTTCGTGGAGGCGCCGGCCCAGGAGATGCCCATCGACGCCGCCAGTGTCGATGGGGTGGTGTTCTCGCGCTCACTCCATCATGTGCCGGCCGATTTTATGGTCGCGGCGCTTCGCGAGGCGCTCCGGGTCATAAAACCCGAAACCGGCTTTCTGTTCGTTCTCGAGCCGGAGGTGACCGGCACATATCACGACCTGATCAAGTCGTTCCACGACGAGACTGTGGTGCGGCGACTCGCGCGCACCGCGCTCGATCGTGTCGCGTCTGACGGGTTCGCGAGTTGTGAGACCTACGCCTATGAGACGCGAACCGAATACGCGCGTTTCGAAGACTTTCGCGATCGCTACGCCAACGCGACCTATCTCGATTTCAGTATCGAGGACGTCGAGTCAGCGGAGGTGCGACGGGCCTTCGAGGCCGGCTTCGACGGGACCGTCTATCGCTTCACGACACCGCATTGGATCGGCCTGTTTCGCGGTGCTCGTTGACGACGCTACACCGCGAACTCGATGAACGGCTCCCCTGAATTGACGTTGCTCAGCGTCGAGGAGATGTACGCGGCCGACGCCGGCGCGGTTGCCGTCGGCATGAGCGGCGAAACCCTGATGGAGAACGCCGGCAGCGGCCTCGCGCACGCCATCACGGAACGTTGGCAACCGTGTCGCGTGGTCGTTTTATGCGGGCCCGGAAACAACGGCGGCGACGGTTTCGTGGCGGCGCGCCATCTGCGTGACGTCGGCTTCGAGGTAACCGTCGCATTGCTCGGCGCACGAGAGCAGCTGAAGGGCGACGCCGCGGCGATGGCAGCGCGCTGGCCGGGCGATGTGATCGATCTCGAACCCGGAGTCGTCGTCGGCGCGGAGCTGATTGTTGACGGCGTCTTCGGCGCCGGCCTGTCACGGCCGCTCGACGGGGTCGTCGCCGCAACGATCGACGCCGCCCGGGAACGTGGCGTACCTGTCGTTGCGATCGACGTGCCCAGCGGGGTAGATGGCGACAGCGGGGCGGTGCTGGGCACCGCGGCACCGGCGGCTTTAACCGTGACATTCTTCCTTCGCAAGCCCGGCCATCTGTTAATGCCGGGGCGCGAGCTGATGGGGGAGGTGGTTACCGTAGATATCGGTACGCCGCGTGACGTGCTCGATTCGATCGTCCCGGCGACGTTCGAGAATAGCCTGGAACTGTGGCGCGACGCGTTTCCCTGGCCGTCGCCGGCCGATCAAAAATACAGCCGTGGCCACGCCATCGTCGTCAGCGGTGCGGTCAATCGAACCGGCGCCGCCCGGCTCGCCGCGCGGGCGGCGCTGCGAGCCGGTGCGGGCCTGGTCACCGTGGCCTGCCCGCCGGATGCGCTGTTGGTCAACGCGACCCAACTTACCTCGGTCATGTGCACCGATTTCGACGGCGCAGATGGTCTTGGCGGCGTGCTCGAGGACCCGCGTCGCAACGCGGTGTTGCTTGGGCCCGGCAACGGTGTCGGCCCGGGAACTCGCGACAACGTGCTGGCGGCACTGGCGAAGGACAAAGCGATGGTGCTCGACGCCGACGCATTGACCAGTTTCGAAGACGATCCCACCGCTTTGTTTGAAGGGATCGGCGCGGTTTGCGTGTTGACCCCGCACGAAGGCGAGTTTCGCCGGTTGTTCCCTGATCTCGGCGGCGACAACAAACTCCGGCGCGCGCGGGAAGCGGCAAGGCGGAGCGGCGCGACGGTATTGCTCAAAGGGCCCGACACCGTGGTTGCGGCACCGGAGGGGCGTGCCTCGATCAATACGGTCGCACCGCCGGAGCTCGCCACGGCCGGTTCGGGCGACGTCCTCGCCGGCATCATTCTCGGCCTGATCGCCCAGGGCATGCCGCCCTTTGAAGCGGCTTCGGCCGGGGCCTGGCTGCACGGGGTCGCGGCCGCCGCGTTCGGTCCGGGGCTTATTGCCGAGGATATCGTCGAGTACATTCCCGACGCGTTGCGTGTCCTCGGCGACGAGAGTGACCGGGACCGATGAACGACGAAATAGCCGGCAGCCTGGTTGACCGCACGCTGCGGCGATTGGCTCGGGTGTGGCATGGACTGGCGCGCGGCGACAAACAGGATGCGGAATTCGCCGGTCTGGCGCCGAATCTACCGGACGCGGACATCCCGCGAGTGCGTGAGCAGATCAAAGCGTGCCTGGCCGCACGCGGCGGCGAGGTTTCGGCGCGCCGTCGCGCCGCCGCGCTCGGCGAGAGCTATCTTTCCCTCAGCGAGCTTGGCCGCGAGCGCTTTCTGCGCCTGCTGGCAAGCGACTACGGCATCGAACAAGACGCCGTACGCGATCTCGCCGCGTCGGTCGTCGATGCCGAGGAAGGCGAGGCGCTTGACGCCGCCGAGGACGCCTTGCGCCGCGCCTTGGTCGCACCACGCGTCCGTCTGCTCACCCAGTTCAACGCGCTTCCCGAGGGTGTGAAATTCCTGGTCGACATGCGCGCCGATCTCGCACGTATCGGGAAGGGCGACCGCGCTCTGGCGGCCGTCGAACGCGATCTGAAGGACCTGCTGGTGTCGTGGTTCGATATCGGCTTCCTCGAGCTGCGCCGCATCACCTGGGACGCCTCCGCTTATCTGCTCGAAAAGCTGATGGCCTACGAGGCGGTGCACGAGATTCGCTCATGGGGTGACTTGAAAAACCGGCTTGATTCGGACCGCCGGTGCTACGCCTTCTTTCATCCGCGCATGCCGGACGAACCGCTGATCTTTATCGAGGTCGCGCTGGTCAATGGCATCGCCGATAACATCCAAAGGCTGCTCGATGAAAACGCACCGGCCGACGATCCGGCCGCGGCGGATACCGCGATCTTCTATTCCATTTCGAATGCGCAGCGCGGACTCGCCGGCGTCAATTTCGGTGATTTTCTGATCAAACGGGTGGTCGACGACATCGCACGCAACCTTCCCAACGTCCGGACGTTCGCGACATTGTCGCCGATCCCCGGTTTCCGCCACTGGCTCGATCGGCGGCTGGAAGAGGGCGAGAACCATCTCACCGACGAGGAGTGCGATGTTCTGGCCGGAGCAATGGGAGGCGAGCCCGCGACGACCGACGCCAAAGCCGCGCTGGCGCGCCACGACTGGTTCGACGACAACGCTTTGAGCGAGGCGTTGCGCGCGCCCTTATTGCGCGCCTGCGCGCACTACCTGCTCAACGAAAAGCGTGGTGCCCGCGCTCGCGATCCCGTCGCCCATTTCCATTTGACCAACGGCGCGCGGCTCGAGCGCCTGAACTGGTTGGCCAACACGAGCACGACGGGAATGCGGCGCTCTTACGGAATCATGGTCAACTACCTCTACGCCCTCGAAGATATCGAGGCCAATCACGAGGGCTATCGCGGCAGTGGTGAGATTGCAGCGACCGGTGCGATCCGCGAGCTGGCCGAACAAATCGCGAGACCATGACGCTCCAAGCGCCTCGCCAAATGCGTTAGTATCCCGCCGGTTGTAGGTACAGAGATATGGCACGGACAAACGCGAAAGGCGCCGCTTCTACGAGCGCGCGCGAGAAACGGTTACGGGCGAGCAACGTGGTCAGCCCGGAAGAATTGGAGATTCTGAGCGAGCTTCAGCGCAAAGTGCTGTGGCTGTCATCGTGGATGATCCACAGCGCCAACCACATCCGACCCAATCGCGACGGCCTCAAGGTCGGTGGCCATCAGGCCTCGAGCTCGTCGATGGTGTCGTTGATGACGGCGCTTTACTTCAACGTGCTGACCCCACGCGACCGGGTGGCCGTTAAGCCGCATGCGAGCCCGGGCTACCACGCCATTCAGTACCTGCTGGGGCGGCAGAGTCGCGAGAAGCTCGAAGGGTTTCGCGCTCTCGGCGGCGCCCAATCCTATCCGTCACGGACCAAAGACGCCGACGATGTCGATTTCTCGACCGGCTCGGTGGGCATGGGGGTCGCCATCACGACGTTCGCGTCGATTGCACAGGATTACCTGCGCTTCAAGTCAATGATCCCCACCGACGAGGCGCCCGGGCGGATGGTGGCATTGATGGGCGACGCCGAGCTCGACGAAGGCAACGTGTTCGAAGCTCTACTGGAGGGCTGGAAGCACGACGTCCGCAATCTCTGGTGGGTTATCGACTACAACAGGCAGAGCCTGGACAGCGTGATTACCGATCACCTGTTCTCGCGGGTCGACGATATTTTCCGCACCACCGGGTGGGAGGTCGTCACCCTCAAATATGGCAAAGCGCTACAACGCGCGTTCGCCACGCCGGGCGGCGACGCGCTGAGGCAATGGATCGACGATTGCCCTAATTCACTCTACTCGGCACTCGTCTACAAAGGCGGTGCAGGCTGGCGCGAGCATCTCGCGCGGGACCTCGGCGACACGGCGGGTATCAAGAGGCTGCTCGACGAGCACGACGACGATTCCCTGCACACGCTGATGACCAATCTCGCCGGTCATGATCTCGAGTCGATCCTCGAGGCGTTCCACAACGTCGACAGCGATCTGCCGCACTGCTTCATCGCCTACACGATCAAGGGATGGGGGCTCCCGTTTGCCGGCCATAAGGACAATCACGCCGGCTTGATGAACCCCGACCAGATGGCCGCGTTCAAATCGGGACAAGCGATCGAAGACGGCCGAGAGTGGGAACCATTCGCCGGGCTTAATCTGCCCGAGGACGAGCTACGCGCATTCCTCGATCAGGTGCCCTTTGTCCGAGACGGCACTCGCAATTTTAAGGCGGCAAAAGTCGTGGTGCCGGAAGCGCTGCCGTTCACGCGCGCATCGCACGCGTCGACCCAGGAGGCCTTCGGTCGCATTCTCAGCGATATCGGCCGGGACGACACCGAGCTTGCGCAACGCATCGTCACGACCTCGCCTGATGTCACGGTGTCGACCAACCTCGGTGCTTGGGTGAACCGGCGCGGCATCTTCGATCGCCACGACCGCGAGGATGTCTTCAAGGAAGAGAAGGTCGTCTCGGCCCAGCGGTGGAACATGTCGCGCACCGGACAGCACATCGAGCTCGGGATCGCCGAGAACAACCTGTTTCTGGCCCTTGCCGCGCTTGGCTTGTCCGGTCCGATCTTCGGCGCGCGATTGTTGCCGATCGGCACCCTCTACGATCCGTTCATCATGCGTGGCCTCGACGCGTTGAATTACGCGACCTACCAGGACGCGCGCTTTATGCTCGTCGCGACGCCGTCGGGTATCTCACTGGCCCCGGAAGGCGGAGCACACCAATCGATCTCGACCACCTTGATCGGGATCGGGCAGGACAAGCTGGTGTCGTTCGATCCGGGTTTCACGGACGAACTGGCCATCATCATACGCTGGGGTTTCGACTATATGCAGCGCGACGACGGCGGATCGCTCTATCTGCGTTTGTCGACCCGCGCGATCGATCAGCCCGAACGCGAGATGACACCGCAGCTCGCCAAAGACATCCTCGCGGGCGGTTACTGGCACCACGCGCCGCACCCCGATGGCGGACTCGCGATCGTCTATTCCGGCGTCGTTGCCAGCGAAGCGATCGAAGCTCACCGTCAAGTTCTCGAGGACGTGCCAGGTGCCGGATTGTTGGCCTTGCCGTCTCCGGATCGGCTGCACAGGAACTGGACGGAGACCTGCCAGGCGCGCACGCGCGGCGACAACCCGCCGCCGGCGCACGTCGAAAACCTGTTGGCGGTTCTATCGCCGGCCGCCGCCCTCGTCACGGTGGTCGACGCCCATCCGGCGACCCTATCCTGGCTCGGCTCGGTGGCCCGGCATCGCGTATATCCGCTTGGCGTCGATCACTTTGGTCAGTCCGGCGACGTGGTCGAGCTTTACCGCACCTACGGCATCGATTCGGATGCCGTGCTCAATGCCTGCGCGTCGGCCTGCCTGGGTCGATAGAGCATATTTGCGGGCTTGGCCCAAGAGACGGCCATAGAGATGGCCCAAGAAACGGCCATAGAGATGGCCATCTCGCCGCGATCCGGAAATCTCCAAAACGTGGGACTTGACGTCGCGATCCGGCTCTGGTCTACGGCGCGGTGGCGCGATCGAGTCGCGCTATTGCCGTCGTCGTAGGGGGCGCTATGTTATGTCCGGCACGCGCGGCCGAGCGCGCGTCACGCCGAATGCGGGCGTGGTGGAACTGGTAGACACGCAAGATTTAGGATCTTGTGACCAAAAGTCGTGGGGGTTCAAATCCCTCCGCCCGCACCAATCCGTCGCGGGAACCCTCTCAATCAGCCGGTCGGCGACCACCGACCGCAACCCGTAAGCACTCCCGTCGCCCCGAGGCCGTTGCCACGATCCAGCTAGTGCAGAACCAGCCATGCAGATAACGGAGACAAGCTCGGAAGAGCTCAAGCGCGAATACAAGATCGTCATCGGTGCCGGTGACATCGAAAAAGAGATCATGACCAAGCTGACCGACCTCGGCAAGACCGTCACCCTGCCGGGGTTCCGGCCGGGTAAGGTTCCGGTTGCGTTGCTGCGCAAGCGATTCGGCAAATCCGTTTTGGGTGAAGTGCTCGAAGAGGCGGTCAGTTCCAGCAGCCAGCAGGCGATGCAGGAAAACGCGCTCACCCCGGCGCTGCAGCCCGCGATCGAAGTGACCCAATTCGAGGAAGGTTCGGATCTCGAATACACAATGGCGGTCGAGATCATGCCGGAGATCGAGATCCCGGACTTTTCCAAGTTCGAATTGGAACGGCTGGTCTTGAGCGCCGGCGACGCGGAAGTCGATGAAGCGCTCGAACGCATGGCCGAACAACAGAAGACGTACGAGACGGTTGCGGACGGCAGGGCTGCCGCGGAGGGTGACGCCGTTCTGGTCGACTTCAACGGCACCATCGACGGCGAGCCGTTTGAAGGAGGCAGTGCCGAAGGTCATCTGCTCGAACTTGGGAGTGGCCGCTTCATACCCGGTTTCGAAGAGCAGCTCGCCGGGGTCAAAGCGGGAGCCACGAAGGAGGTCGAGATCACCTTTCCCGAGGACTACCCGTCGTCTGACCTTGCGTCCAAAGCGGCCGTGTTTGCCGTGGAAGTCAGAGAGGTGCGGGTCGCCAAGCCGGCTCCGATCGATGACGAGCTCGCCGAACGCGTGGGGATGGACGATCTGGCCGCGCTAAGGGATGCGGTGAAGGGGCAGATTTCGCAAGAATACGCCGATATCTCGCGTGATCGGCTCAAGCGCAGCCTCCTCGATTCGCTCTCGCAGCAGTTCGACTTCGCGGTTCCCGACGGCATGGTCGAACGGGAGCTGGCCTCGATCCTCGAACAGTTTCGCAACATGGAAGAGCGCAACGAACTCGACGAGGAAGACAAGGACAAGAGCGAGGAGGAGTTGCGCGGTGAGTACCTTCCGATCGCGGAGCGGCGCATCCGCCTTGGACTTTTGCTGGGCCGCGTTGGTGAGATGAACAATATTATCGTCAGCGACGACGAGATCAGCCGCGCGCTCGCAGAGAACTCGCGGAGGTTCCCGGGTCGCGAGCGACAGGTGATCGAGTTTTATCAGAACAATCCCCAGGCGATGGCCCAGCTCAGGGCGCCGCTCTACGAGGACAAGGTGGTCGATTTCATCCTCGAATTGGTCAAAGTGAGCGAACGCGAGGTGACACTCGAAGAGTTGATGAAGGATCCCGAATCAGACAAGAAAGAAGGCGAGGCGGACGCACGGACCAAACCCAAACGCGCCTCACGCAAAGCGGCGGCAAAGGCCAAACCGAAAGCGAAATCGACGCGTTCGACCGCGAAAAAGAAGGTCGCCGCGGACGGCGACGCGGATGATTAGAGGCCGGCCGATAGCCAAACAGCTCGGGAAACGGAAATGAACGAACGTATGCAAAACCTCGTACCGATGGTGGTCGAGCAGACCAACCGGGGCGAACGCGCCTATGACATCTATTCGCGCCTCCTCAAGGAGCGCATCGTTTTCCTGACCGGCCCGGTCGACGATCTGGTGGCCAGCCTGGTGACGGCCCAGCTTCTGTTTCTCGAAGCCGAGAACCCGCAGAAGGACATCGCCTTCTACATCAACTCACCTGGCGGCATCGTTTCTTCCGGATTGGCAATCTACGACACCATGCAGTATATCCGCCCGCGCATTTCCACCCTCTGCATAGGCCAAGCCGCCTCGATGGGATCGTTGCTGCTGGCGGCGGGATCACCGGGTCTACGCTACGCGCTGCCCAACTCGCGCGTCATGATGCACCAACCGTCCGGCGGCTTTCAGGGTCAGGCCGCGGACATCGAAATCCAAGCCCGCGAAATCCTCGCTCTGCGTGCCCGCCTTAACGAGATCTACGTCAGACATACCGGCCAGAAGCTCGAACGGATCGAGAGCAATCTTGACCGCGACTTCTTCATGACCGCCGAGCAAGCGATGGAGTTCGGCCTGATCGACGAGGTCGTGGAGAAGCGTCCGAGCGTCGATGACGAGGACGAAAAAGAAGCGAAATAGGCGTGACGGAGGTTGCAAAACAGGCCACCGACGAGTTGGTCAACCAATCCTTGACGAACCGGGTTTTGACGCATCCTTGGGAAGGTAAGTTGACAACCGGATCAAGAGCCGGTGCGGCCACCCATCGGTGTGGCTATGAGGTGCGGCCATCCCATCGGTGTGGCAATGACGTGAAGCATCTACCGTAGGAAGTCGGTAACACATGGCTTGTGCGGCTTCGAGCTACCCGTTTAACATGACCCAGGTTGGCAGCGCCTAAGGGGTTTGTATGACCAAGTCGGCTGGTAGTGACTCCAAGAACACGCTGTACTGTTCCTTCTGCGGGAAAAGTCAGCATGAAGTTCGAAAGCTCATCGCGGGGCCCACGGTTTTCATCTGCGACGAGTGCGTCGAACTGTGCATGGACATCATCCGCGAGGAACACAAGAGCGCGCTTGTCAAGACAAGGGACGGCGTCCCAACCCCGGGCGACATCTGCAACGTGCTGAACGACTATGTCATCGGCCAGGATCATGCCAAGCGCGTGCTCTCGGTCGCGGTGCACAACCACTACAAGCGCCTCAATCACAGCGCCAAGAACAACGACGTCGAGCTCGCCAAGTCGAACATTCTGCTGATCGGCCCCACGGGATGCGGTAAGACACTGCTGGCGCAGACCCTGGCGCGTATTCTCGACGTTCCTTTCACCATGGCCGATGCGACGACTCTGACCGAGGCCGGCTATGTCGGCGAAGATGTCGAAAACATCATTCTTAAGCTGTTGCAGGCGGCGGACTACAACGTCGAGCGCGCGCAGCGCGGCATCGTCTATATCGACGAGGTCGACAAGATCAGCCGCAAGTCCGACAACCCGTCCATCACCCGCGACGTGTCGGGCGAGGGCGTCCAACAGGCCTTGCTGAAGATCATGGAAGGGACCATCGCTTCGGTGCCGCCGCAGGGCGGACGCAAGCATCCGCAGCAGGAGTTCCTCCAGGTCGATACGACCAACATTCTGTTCATCTGCGGCGGCGCTTTTTCGGGGCTCGAACGTATCATCTCGGCCCGCGGTCGCGGGACGTCGATCGGTTTCGGCGCCGACGTGCGGGCCCAAGATGAGCGTGAGACCGGCCAAATCCTCATGGGAGTCGAACCGGAAGACCTTCTCCGCTTCGGGTTGATCCCCGAGTTCGTCGGAAGGTTGGCGGTGTTGGCGACCCTGACCGATCTCGACGAGGAGGCGCTCGTCGAGATCCTGACCAAGCCGAAGAACGCTCTCGTCAAGCAATACCAGCGCTTGTTCGAGATGGAGGACGTTAACCTCACCTTCTCGGAAGACGCGCTTGGGGCCATCGCCAAGAAGGCGATCGCGCGCAAGACGGGGGCCCGCGGGCTTCGTTCGATTCTCGAAGGCAACCTGCTCGACTCGATGTTCGAGTTGCCGTCGCTCGATCAAGTCGAAGAGGTGGTTATCAACAGCGAAGTTGTCGAAGGTCGTGCCAAGCCGCTCTATATATACAGTGACCGGCGCGAAGACGTCGGCACGTCTGCTTGACGCGATCACCATAATGCCCGGGGCGCCCCCTCTTGAATCGAATGGAGGCGGGCGCCACATTCTGATTTCCTGTGGGTCGGCGAACGCCGGCCGTCCCGCGAACGCACGAGCTGTTCGAACACGGTAACAAAGATGACCGAACACCCTGAAAGCCACGTCTATCCCATCCTGCCGCTGCGTGACATCGTGGTGTTCCCGCACATGATCGTGCCGCTTTTTGTCGGGCGCGAGAAATCGGTCTGCGCGCTCGAGGATGTGATGTCGGACGACAAGCAGATTCTGCTTGTTGCACAAAAGGACGCGAGCCAGGACGATCCCTCCGCCGACGAAATCTATCGCGTCGGCACCGTCAGCACCGTTTTGCAGCTGCTCAAGCTCCCTGACGGTACCGTCAAGGTGTTGGTCGAGGGCGGACGGCGCGCCCGGATTCAATCGTTCGTCGAGAATCCGAACTTCTTCCAGGCCGACGCCGAAATCGTGCCCGAAGACGATGCCGATTCGCCCGATGCACCGGCGCTGGTCCGCACGGTGGTGTCGCAGTTCGAGCAATATGTGAAGCTCAACAAGAAGATCCCACCCGAGGTCATGGTCTCGCTCAACCGGATCGAGGACCCGAACAAGCTCGCCGACACGGTCGCCGCGCACCTCGTGCTCAACGTTTCCGAAAAGCAGGAACTGCTCGAGATCTATGGCGTCGTCGAACGCCTTGAGAAGGTCTACTCGCTGATGGAAGCCGAGATCGGCGTTCTGCAGGTCGAGAAGCGTATCCGCGGCCGCGTCAAGCGGCAGATGGAGAAGACCCAGCGCGAGTACTATCTCAACGAGCAGCTCAAAGCGATCCAGAAGGAACTAGGGGAAACCGAGGACGGCCGCGACGAGCTGCAGGAGCTGGAAGAAAAGATCAAGAAGACCCGTTTGTCCAAGGAGGCGCGCGAGAAGGCGACCGCCGAGCTCAAGAAATTGCGCAACATGAGCCCGATGTCGGCCGAAGCGACGGTCGTGCGCAACTACCTGGATTGGATGCTGTCAATCCCGTGGAAAAAGAAGCGCAAGATCAACAAGGACATCAACCACGCCGAAGAGGTGCTCGAGGCCGATCACTTCGGCCTCGAAAAGGTCAAGGAGCGGATCCTCGAATACCTCGCCGTGCAGCAGCGGGCCGAAAAGTTGCGCGGCCCGATCCTGTGCCTGGTCGGTCCGCCCGGCGTCGGCAAAACATCGCTCGGCAAATCGATCGCGCATGCGACGGGACGCCGATTCATCCGCATGTCGCTCGGCGGTATCCGCGACGAAGCGGAAATCCGCGGCCACCGCCGCACCTATATAGGCTCGATGCCGGGCAAGATCATCCAGTGGATGAAGAAGGCCAAATCATCCAACCCGCTGTTCCTGCTCGACGAGATCGACAAGATGGGCGCCGATTTCCGCGGTGATCCGTCTTCCGCCCTGCTCGAGGTGCTGGATCCCGAACAGAACAGCACCTTCAACGACCACTATCTTGAGGTCGACTACGACCTCTCGAACGTGATGTTCGTGACCACGGCCAACACGCTGAACATTCCGCCGGCGCTCCACGACCGCATGGAGGTGATCCGGATCTCCGGCTACACGGAGGATGAAAAGGTCGAAATCGCCAAGCGACATCTGATCCCCAAACAGATGGATGCGCACGCCCTCAAGGAGGGCGAGTGGTCGATCTCCGCTGACGCCATTCGCAACATCATCCGCCTCTACACCCGTGAAGCCGGCGTCCGCAATCTCGAGCGCGAGCTTGCCAGCCTCAGCCGCAAGGCGGTGCGCGATATCCTGCAAAACAAGAAGGAAACGGTCAGCGTTACCCGGCGCAACCTCAACAGATACCTTGGCGTACCGCGCTATCGTTTCGGCGAAATCGAGTCCGAGGATCTGGTCGGCATCTGCACCGGCTTGGCGTGGACCGAAGTGGGGGGCGAGCTGCTCTCGATCGAAGCGGTCATGCTTCCGGGCAAGGGCAAGATGATGACGACCGGGAAACTCGGCGACGTCATGAAGGAATCGGTCGAAGCCGCCGCCAGCTATGTTCGTTCGCGCGCGCCGTTGTTCGGTATCAAGCCCAACACTTTCGAGAAGAGCGACATTCACGTGCACGTACCTGAGGGCGCGACGCCCAAGGACGGCCCCTCGGCCGGCGTCGCCATGTTCACGTCGATCGTGTCGGTGCTTACGCAGAACCCGGTTCGCAAAGACATCGCCATGACAGGCGAGATCACCCTGCGAGGCCGCGTGCTGCCGATCGGCGGTCTCAAGGAAAAGCTGCTTGCCGCGCTTCGCGGCGGCATCAAGACCGTATTGATACCCAAGGAGAATGAAAAAGACCTCGCTGAGATCCCCGACAACGTCAAGCGGGGGTTGGAAATCATCACGGTCGGGGTGGTCGACGAGGTGCTCGCGCATGTCCTCATACACCCGCTGGTACCGATCGAGTGGTCAAAAGAAGGGGTCGCCGATAGCGTCGGTGGCGCCAAGGCCGAGAGCGACGTCGAAGAGGGCCTGGTCACGCACTAGCGCCCTCCCAATTCGCTCCCCGGTTGCGAAATCCGCGGAATCCCGGGCTTTTGCGCGCCGATTCTGCGTTTTTCGCTTTACCCCCCCGGGAGCGCACACTAGACTTTCCTGGCCCGCATGCGCGCTAGTCCAGCGTTCAACGGTCTCATGTCACACTAAATGAAGGGGGCATCGTCGTGAATAAAAACGATCTGGTCGCCGCTGTTTCCGGTTCGGCGGGGCTTTCGAAAGCGGATGCAGCCAAAGCTGTCGAAAGCGTTTTCGACTCCATCACCGCTAGCTTGAGGGGCGGCAATGAGGTTCGCCTGGTTGGTTTCGGCACTTTCAGCGTCGCCAATCGCAAGGCATCCGAGGGCCGCAACCCTCGGACCGGAGAGAGAATCCACATTCCGGCGTCACGCCAGCCCAAGTTTAAAGCGGGCAAGGCGTTCAAGGACGCAGTTAACTAATACTTCTGCAGGGATTTGCCCACGGCCGGCTGCCCCAAGGGCAGCCGGTTCGCGTTTTGGGGTCTGGGATCGAGCGCGGTAGATTTGATCGAGCGCGGTAGATTTGCCGCTGCGGGAAGTTTGACTAAACTGTCCCGGGGCTGCGGGCGGTTAGCTCAGTTGGAAGAGCGCCACGTTTACACCGTGGATGTCGGCAGTTCGAGTCTGTCACCGCCCACCAAATCCGAACCGTATTGAAGATACCGGGACGCTTCGGCGCTTTCCTCTTATGGCGGTCTGTGTGACCGCGGCATCGCGCGCTGCGCATCTCGACGCCACCGCAAACCACGCGAGGCGGTGGCCGCCGGGAACGATCTGACGGTCGACCGTCGACTGCCCTTGGCGATCGTTAACCAGACCAATCGGGCGTCGGGCGCCGGAAGAAGAGCCCCCATAAGGCGATTGTCGACCTTGCCGAACGTTCCCGACCGCGCCACCATGACTATCCGCTGCGCTTGACTCCTGACCGGGCTGTTGCATAAACGGGGCGTCCCTTTTCGAGGGGGTGTAGCTCAGTTGGTTTAGAGCGCCGGCCTGTCACGCCGGAGGCCGCGGGTTCGAGTCCCGTCACTCCCGCCATTTTTGTTCGGCGCGCCCGAGCGATCGCCCGCCCGGAATTGTGCATATTCGTTAGGAATACGCCGTAACCAATTGTCTTTTCAATCGAAACCGATCTTTAGTTCTGGTTTGCACGGCACTATAATCGCACCCGATCCATCGGTACGGAACGGGCGACGCTTCCTGGGGAGGGGGCATTGACGGCTAACGAGCTGCTCGGCGAGTACCTACCGATCCTGTTCTTTCTGGCGATTGCGATTGGTTTGACCGGTGTGCTCGTCGGCGCGTCCTATGTCGCGGCGCCGCAAAACCCTGATCCCGAGAAGGTTTCTCCCTACGAGTGCGGCTTCGAAGCCATGGGCGATGCGCGGCGACCGTTCGACGTTCGGTTTTATCTGGTCGCGTTGTTGTTCATCATTTTCGATCTCGAAGTCGCGTTCCTGTTTCCTTGGGCGATTTCGCTCGGCACCATCGGCGAGTTCGGCTTCTGGTCGATGATGGTGTTCCTTGCGATTCTCACGATCGGCTTTGTCTACGAGTGGAAAAAGGGCGCCCTGGAGTGGGAGTAGGGCGATAGGTCAGGTGCAGGACGTGGCGGCTGTCGACGACACCGGCAACGAACTTTATTTCAAGGAACTGTCCGACGAGTTCGCCGACAAGGGTTTCCTGGTCGCCAAGCTCGACAAAGTCGTGCAGTGGGCGCGCACGGGCTCGATGTGGCCGATGTCGTTCGGCCTTGCATGCTGTGCCGTCGAGATGATGCATTCGTTCATGCCGCGCTACGACATGGAGCGATTTGGCGTCGTCTTTCGCGGTAGCCCACGGCAATCCGACGTCATGATCGTCGCCGGCACCCTGACCAACAAGATGGCGCCGGCGCTGCGCAAGGTCTACGACCAGATGCCGGAACCACGTTACGTAATCTCCATGGGTAGCTGCGCCAATGGCGGCGGCTACTATCACTACTCCTACTCGGTCGTTCGCGGCTGCGATCGCATCGTCCCCGTTGACGTCTATGTTCCCGGCTGTCCGCCCACGGCCGAAGCCCTTGTGTACGGAATCCTGCAACTGCAAAAAAAGATCCGTCGCACCGGTACGATCGACCGCTGACCGTTTCCGGCGCGGTGCCTGACGATGAACGAAGCGCTCACTGAACTCGGCGAATACATCGTCGCGACTCGCGAAGAAGCGTCGGCGTTTGAGGTTGCGCCACATGGCGAGTTGGCCCTCCTCGCCGAAGCGACGGATGTGACCAGGCTGCTGACCTTTCTGCGCGACGATGCCGCTTGCCAATTCGCCGTGCTGATCGACATCACGGCCATCGACTGGCCGCAACGGGTGCAACGGTTCGACGTCGTCTACAACCTGCTCAGCCTGACCCACAATCAACGCATCCGGGTCAAAGCTGCGTGTCGTGAAGACGACCCGGTTCCCTCGGTCACATCGATCTACCGCGCTGCCGCATGGTACGAGCGCGAAGTCTGGGACATGTACGGGATCATGTTCTCCGACCATCCCGATTTGCGCCGCATCCTCACCGACTACGGTTTCGAGGGTCACCCGCTGCGCAAGGACTTTCCCCTGACCGGCTATGTCGAAGTGCGCTACGACGAGGAAGAAAAGCGCGTGGTCTACGAACCGGTGAAATTGACCCAGGAGTTTCGCCGCTTCGACTTCATAAGTCCGTGGGAAAACGCACAATACATCCTGCCGGGCGATGAAAAAGCCGACGGCCAGGAAGCGGAAAACTGATCGGTATGGCTGAGCGTCAGATTAGGAACATGACGCTCAACTTCGGGCCGCAGCACCCGGCGACCCATGGGGTGCTGCGCCTGGTCCTCGAGCTCGACGGAGAGATCGTGGAGCGTGCCGACCCCCATATCGGTTTGCTGCATCGCGGCACCGAGAAACTCATCGAGCACAAGACCTACCTTCAAGCGATGCCGTATTTCGATCGCCTGGATTACGTCGCGCCGATGAACCAGGAACATGCCTTCGTCGGCGCCGCCGAGAAGCTGGCTGGCGTCGAGGTGCCGCGCCGGGCCCAGTTCATCCGCGTGCTCTTCGATGAGATCGGCCGTATCCTCAATCATCTGCTGAACGTGACGACGCAGGGCATGGATGTCGGCGCACTGACCCCGGTGCTGTGGGGTTTTGAAGAGCGCGAAAAGTTGATGGTGTTCTACGAGCGGGTGTGCGGAGCGCGCCTGCACGCGGCCTATTATCGCATCGGCGGCGTGCACCAGGACCTCCCGGCGGGGTTGGCCGAAGACATCGCGGCCTGGTGCGATCCGTTCCTGAAAGTCATCGACGACATCGAAGGGCTGCTTACCGAAAACCGGATCTTTAAGCAGCGCAATTGCGACATTGGCGTCGTAACCGCCGAGGATGCCATGGATTGGGGGTTCTCCGGCGTCATGCTGCGCGGTTCGGACGTTGCCTGGGATTTGCGCAAGGCGCAGCCATACGAAGTCTACGACGAGCTCGAATTCGATATCCCGGTCGGCAAGAACGGCGATTGCTACGACCGCTATCTCTGCCGCATCGAGGAGATGCGCCAAAGCGTGCGCATCATTCGCCAATGCCTCGAGCAGATGCCCAGTGGGCCGGTCATGACGCACGACCGCAAGGTAGCGCCACCGCCGCGCGCCGAGATGAAATCGTCAATGGAAGCTTTGATCCATCATTTCAAACTCTACACCGAAGGCCTCCGCATCCCGCCCGGCGAGACCTACACCGCGGTCGAAGCGCCCAAGGGCGAGTTCGGCGTATATCTCGTAGCCGACGGCAGCAACTCGCCCTACAAGTGCAAGATTCGCGCTCCGGGATACGCGCATCTGCAGTCGCTCGATTTCATGGCCAAAGGGCATCTGGTTGCCGACGCGGTTGCGATCATCGGTACCCAGGACGTCGTGTTCGGAGAGATCGATCGATGAGCCGCGGTAGCCGTCCGGTCGGCGTCGACCAGCCCGCGAGCTTCGCCTTCACGGCGCAGTATCGGGCGCAGGCACAGGCGCAAATCGCCAAATACCCCGACGGGCGGCAAGCCAGCGCGCTGTGTGCCTTGCTCGACCTGGCGCAGCGTCAGAGCGGCGGCTGGCTGCCCCAGGTGGCGATGGACCATGTCGCCGAGATGCTGGAGATCGCCCCGATCCGGGTTTACGAGGTCGCGACTTTCTACTCGATGTTCAACCTGGCGCCGATCGGTAAGCACCATGTTCGGGTATGTACGACGACGCCGTGCCAGCTGCGCGGGGCTTCCGACATCGTCGGGGCTTGCGAGGCCAAGCTCGGTATCGCGATGGGTGAGACCAGCGCCGATGGTATGTTCACGCTGGGCGAAGTCGAGTGCCTTGGCGCATGCGTCAATGCGCCGGTTCTGCAGATTGGTGTCGACTACTACGAAGATGTCGATGCCGAGAGTACCGGCGGGATTCTCGATGCCCTCAAGCGGGGTGAGACGCCGGCGCCGGGGCCGCAAATTGCGCGGCAGACCTCGGCGCCGCAGTCCGGCGCGAGCACGCTTCTCGACAGGACGGGTTGACCATGTCGCTTTCCGATCGCGACCGTATTTTCACCAACCTCTACGGCTATGAAAGCTGGCAGCTCGAGGCGGCGCGCAAGCGCGGCGATTGGGATAACACCAAGGATCTGATCGCCCGCGGACGCGACACGATCATCGACGAAGTCAAGGAGTCCGGCCTGCGTGGGCGAGGCGGCGCCGGTTTTCCCACCGCGCTCAAGATGTCCTTCATGCCGAAGCAATCGGACGGGCGCCCGTCGTATCTGGTTGTCAATGCCGACGAGGGAGAGCCGGGGACCTGTAAAGACCGCGACATCATACGCCACGATCCGCACAAGCTGATCGAGGGCTGTCTCGTGGCCGGCTCGGCGATGAACGCGATCGCCACATACATCTATATCCGCGGCGAGTTTCACCGCGAGGCCGAGGTGCTGGAAGTTGCGATCGCCGAGGCCCGCGAGGCCGGGCTCATCGGCGGCAACGCCTGTGGTTCCGGGTTCGACCACGACATCTTCGTTCACCGCGGCTCCGGGGCATACATCGCCGGTGAAGAAACCGGCCTGATCGAAAGCCTCGAGGGACGCAGGGCCCAGCCACGCCTCAAGCCGCCATTCCCCGCCGCGGTTGGTCTGTGGGGGTGCCCGACGACGGTCAACAATGTCGAGACGATCGCCGTCATTCCGACCATCCTGCGCCGCGGCGCCTCGTGGTTCGCGAGCTTCGGCCGCCCCCACAACAGCGGCACCAAGGTGTTCTGCATTTCCGGCCATGTCGAGCAGCCCTGTAATGTCGAAGAAGAGATGAGCATTCCGTTGAGGGAACTCATCGAACGGCATGCCGGCGGGGTGCGCGGCAGCTGGGACAATCTGCAGGCGATCATTCCCGGCGGATCGTCGGTGCCGCTGCTTCCGAAGTCGATCTGCGACACCGTGCTGATGGATTTCGATGCGCTGAAGGACGTCGATTCCGGTCTTGGTACCGCCGCCGTGATCGTGATGGACAAGTCGACCGATCTGGTCGCCGCGATCGCGCGGCTCGCCAAGTTCTACATGCACGAGAGTTGCGGCCAGTGTACGCCATGCCGCGAAGGCACCGGCTGGATGTGGCGTGTGATGGAACGCATGGTCTCCGGCAAGGCGAGAAGCGGCGAAATCGACATGCTGCTCGACGTCGCCAGCCAGATCGAAGGACACACGATCTGCGCCCATGGCGACGCGTCGGCCTGGCCCATCCAGGGACTGTTCCGCCATTTCCGCCCACTGGTCGAGGAGCGCATCCTGACCTCCACCAGGGCGTTGGGCAGCCCCGGCACCGGCGCGGCGGCGGCATAGGAGCGCGCCGGTGCCGACCCTGATCGTTGATGGCGAGGAAGTCACCGTCGAATCGGGCATGACGATCCTGCAAGCCTGCGAAGCGGCCGGCAAGGAGATCCCGCACTTTTGCTATCACGAGCGGCTATCGGTGGCGGGCAATTGCCGCATGTGTCTCGTCGAGATGGAGAAGTCGCCCAAGCCGATCGCGTCGTGTGCGATGCCGGCCGGCGACGGTATGGTGATCCATACCAACACGCCGCTGGTCAAGCGCGCCCGCGAAGGGGTAATGGAGTTCCTGCTGATCAACCATCCACTCGACTGCCCGATTTGCGACCAGGGCGGCGAGTGCGATCTACAGGATCAGGCCATGGCGTACGGCAAGGGCCTGAGCCGCTACTTCGAGCATAAGCGCGCGGTCGACGAAAAGGATCTTGGCCCGCTCGTCAAGACCGAGATGACGCGTTGCATCCACTGCACGCGGTGCATCCGTTTTGCCACCGAGATCGCCGGGGTCGAGGCGCTCGGTGCCACCGGTCGAGGCGAGGAGACGGAGATCGGCAACTACGTCGAGCGAGTGATGGACTCGGAACTGTCGGGCAATGTTATCGACCTGTGTCCTGTCGGCGCACTGACTTCCAAACCCTACGCTTTCAGCGCGCGGCCGTGGGAATTGCGAGAGACCGAGACGATCGACGTGCACGATGCGGTCGGCGCGAACATCCGCGTCGATGCCCGCGGGCGCGAGATCATGCGCGTGCTGCCGCGCCTGCACGAGGATGTCAACGAGGAGTGGATCTCCGATAAGACCCGCTTCGCCGTCGACGGGTTGACTCGCCAGCGACTCGACCGTCCCTACCTCCGCCGCGAGGGCCGCCTGCAGGAGGTGAGCTGGAGCGAGGCTCTGACCGCCGTCGCCGATCGTCTGAATGGCACGGCGGGCGATCGCATCGCGGCGATCGCCGGCGACCTCGCCGATGCCGAATCCATGTTCGCGCTCAAGGAGCTGATGGGCGCGCTCGGGTCGCCACATTTCGATTGTCGTCAGGATGGTGCCGCACTCGATGCCGGCGCGCGGGCGGGGTATCTGTTCAACAGCACGATCGCCGGAATCGATCAAGCCGACGCCTGCCTCCTGATCGGCACGAATCCCCGCATCGAAGCTGCGCTCGTCAATGCACGGCTGCGCAAGCGGTATCTCCGCGGTGGCTTCCGCGTGGCGGCAATCGGCCCCGATATGGACCTCACCTATCGCCACGAGAATCTCGGCGCCGGTCCCGAGACCCTTCGCGACCTTGCCGAACTCCGTCATTCTTTCGCCGAGGTGTTGAAGAACGCCGAGCGCGCGATGCTGATCCTCGGGCAGGGCGCGTTGACGCGCAGTGACGGGGCGGCTGTTCTTGGGGCGGCGCGCAGGCTGGCCGAGGCGACCGGAATGGTCGGTGAGGATTGGTGCGGGTTCAACGTGCTGCACAGCGCCGCGGCGCGCGTCGCCGGCCTCGATCTCGGTTTTGTCCCGGCCGCGGGTGGGCGCGACGTGGCCGGTATCGTCGCCGGTGCGGCTGCCGGCGAGATCGAGATCGTCTATCTACTCGGCGCCGATGAGATCAACACCAAGCGCTTGGGCGCGGCCTTCGTGATCTATCAGGGTCATCACGGTGACGCCGGTGCACACCGCGCGGACGTGGTGCTGCCCGGCGCTGCCTACACGGAGAAGGAAGGAACCTACGTCAACACCGAGGGACGAGCGCAGCAGGCCAAGCGGGCGGTGTTCCCGCCGGGCGACGCACGCGAAGACTGGGCGATTGTGCGCGCCCTGTCGGAACGGATCGGCAAACCGCTCGGGTACGACACGCTGATCGCATTGCGCCGGCGCATGGTCGAGGGCGCACCGACACTGGGCCGTCTCGACCAAGTGGTCGCGGCACAATGGGGCGCGTTCGGTGCCGACGAGCCACTCGATGCCAAGCCGTTCGAGCATCCGGTCGCCGATTTCTACATGACCAACTCGATCTGCCGCGCCTCGGAGACCATGGCTGCGTGCAGCACCGCCTTTGGCGCCAATCGCCGGGGAGCGACCGGCACCGATGGTTGATTTCTGGGGCGGATACGCATGGCCGGGGGTGATCATCGTTGCCCAGGTGCTGGCCATCGTCTTGCCGCTGCTGATCGCGATCGCGTATCTAACCTTGTTCGAGCGCAAGGTCTTGGCGGCGATGCAACTCCGCCGCGGTCCCAATGTGGTTGGCGCGTTCGGACTGCTGCAACCGTTCGCCGATGGCGCCAAGCTGCTGTTCAAGGAGCTTGTTCTGCCGGCCGGCGCCAACAAGGTCGTGTTCGTCATCGCGCCGATGCTGACCTTTGTCCTGGCGATGATTGCTTGGGCGGTGATTCCCGTCAGCGCCGGAATCGTGCTTTCCGACATCAACGTCGGTGTGCTCTATCTGTTCGCGATCTCGTCACTCGGCGTCTATGGCGTGGTGATGGCAGGGTGGGCGTCGAACTCGCGCTACGCGTTTCTGGGGGCGATGCGCTCGACGGCGCAAATGGTGTCCTACGAGATCTCGATGGGGTTCATCATCGTCACGGTTCTGCTGTGCGTCGGGTCGCTCAATATAACGGCGATCGTCGAAGCGCAGGACACGATCTGGTTTGCGATCCCGCTGCTGCCGATGTTCGTGATTTTCTTCGTTTCCACGCTGGCCGAGACCAACCGCCATCCCTTCGACCTGCCGGAAGCCGAGTCCGAACTGGTTGCCGGCTACCAGGTCGAATACTCGTCGTTCGTTTACGCGCTATTCTTCCTCGGCGAATACGCCAACATGATTCTCATGTCGGCTTTCACGACGATCCTGTTCCTCGGCGGTTGGTTGCCGCCGTTCGGGGTCGAGCCGTTCACCTGGATCCCGGACTTCCTGTGGTTCGTGATCAAGGTCCTGTTCCTGCTGTTCGTCTTTATTTGGGTGCGCGCAACTTTTCCGCGTTATCGCTACGACCAGTTGATGCGGCTTGGCTGGAAGGTGTTCCTGCCGTTGTCGCTCCTGTGGGTCGTGGTAACGGCCGGCGCGTTGGTGCTGTTCGATTGGCTACCGATGCCGGCGGGAGGCTAGACCATGGCATTTCTCGATCGCACGGTACGCTCGCTGCTGCTTGCCGAGCTGCTATCCGGCATGGCGATTACCCTTCGCTACTTCCTTTTCGGGCGTCCCGCGACGATTAACTATCCGTTCGAGAAAGGGCCGCTCAGTCCGCGCTTCCGCGGCGAACATGCCCTGCGGCGCTATCCCAACGGCGAGGAGCGGTGCATCGCCTGCAAATTATGCGAGGCGGTGTGCCCCGCGCAGGCCATCACCATCGAAGCCGAGCCCCGCGGCGACGGCAGTCGGCGCGCGACCCGCTACGACATCGACATGGTGAAATGCATCTATTGCGGATTTTGCGAGGAGGCGTGCCCGGTCGATGCCATCGTTGAAGGGCCCAACTTCGAATTCGCGGCCGAAACCCGCGAGGAACTGCTTTACAACAAGGAGAAGCTCCTCGCCAACGGCGACCGCTGGGAGCGCGAGATCGCGGCCAACCTCGCCGCCGACGCGCCCTATCGCTAACCGGCACCGGGCGAGGGGGCTTAGCCCATGGTTGTCGAGGCCCTGGCGTTTTACCTGTTCGCGACGATTACGATCGTTTCCGGTTTCATGGTGGTTGCCGCGCGGAACCCGGTGCACTCGGTTCTGTTCCTGATCCTCGCCTTCTTCAATTCGGCGGCGCTGTTCGTGTTGGTCGGTGCTGAGTTCCTGGCGATGATTCTGGTCATCGTCTATGTCGGCGCGGTCGCCGTGCTGTTCCTGTTCGTCGTCATGATGCTCGACATCAACTTCGTCGAGCTACGGCAGGGGTTCATCCAGTACTTGCCGGTCGGTGCGGCGATCGGTCTCGTCCTGCTGGTCGAACTGCTGCTGGTGCTCGGCTCCTGGGTGGTGGTTCCCGACGCCACGGTGTTTGCTGCCGCGCCCACGCCGGCGCCCGCCGACATCACCAACGCTCACGCGCTCGGCAACATCCTGTACACCGATTTCATCTATCTGTTTCAGGGCGCGGGGATGATCCTGCTGATCGCGATGGTCGGCGCGATCGTCCTGACGCTGCGTTCGCGCGAGGGGGTTCGTCGCCAGAAGATCGCCACCCAGGTCGGCCGCCGGCGCAGCGAGGCGGTCGAGCTCAAGAAGGTCCAGCCGGGGCAGGGGATCTGACGGTGGAAATCGGTCTCGGCCACTACCTCACGGTCGCGGCGATTCTGTTCACGATCGGCGTGTTCGGTATCTTCCTGAACCGCAAGAACGTCATCGTCATCCTGATGTCGATCGAGCTGATGCTGCTCGCGGTCAACATCAATTTCGTCGCCTTCTCGACCCACCTGAACGATCTGGTGGGCCAGGTGTTCGCAATGTTCGTTTTGACCGTCGCCGCCGCCGAGGCGGCGATTGGGCTTGCCATTCTCGTCGTCTATTTCCGCAACCGCGGCAGCATCGCGGTCGAAGATATCGATCTGATGAAGGGCTAGTAGAGGGTGCTGTACGCCACGATCGTCTTTCTACCGTTGGTCGGCGCCATCATCGCCGGTTTGTTCGGCCGAGCGATCGGCGACCGTGCGGCGCAGCTGGTGACCTGCATTGCACTCAGTATTTCCGGCGTGCTGTCGGTCATCGCTTTCCACGAGGTTGCCCTGATGGGCAACGCCGTGACGGTCGATCTGTTCACCTGGGTGGCCTCGGGCGATTTCCAGGTGCAATGGGCGCTTCGCATCGACACCCTGACCGCGCTCATGCTGGTGGTGGTGTCGGTGATCTCGGCGATCATCCACTGGTATTCGATCGGCTATATGGCGGGCGATCCGAATGTCCCGCGCTTCTTCGCTTATTTGTCGCTGTTCACCTTCGCGATGCTGATGTTGGTGACGGCCGACAACTTCCTGCAACTCTATTTCGGCTGGGAAGGTGTGGGCCTGTGTTCCTATCTGCTGATCGGCTTCTGGTACGACCGACCCAGCGCCAATGCCGCGGCGATCAAGGCGTTCGTGGTCAACCGTATCGGCGATTTCGGTTTTGCACTTGGCATCATGGCCGTGTTCTTCGTGTTCAGCTCGATCGAGTTCGACACGGTGTTCGCCGAGGCGCCCTCGGTGGCTGGCCAGACCTTCAACTTCCTCGGCGCCGATTTCGACATCCTCACCGTCATCACGATGCTGCTGTTCCTCGGCGCCATGGGTAAATCGGCGCAGGTGCCGCTCCACACCTGGCTGCCCGACGCCATGGAGGGTCCGACACCGGTTTCGGCGTTGATCCATGCCGCGACCATGGTGACGGCGGGCGTGTTCATGGTGGTGCGCTGCTCACCGCTGTTCGAACTGGCGCCGACCACCTTGGCGGTCGTGACGGTGATCGGCGCGTTCACGGCGATCTTCGCGGCCAGCGTCGCCCTGGTGCAGAACGACATCAAGCGGGTTATCGCCTACTCGACCTGCAGCCAGTTGGGTTACATGTTCTTCGCGGCCGGGGTCGGCGCCTATCCCGTCGCAATCTTCCACCTGTTTACGCACGCGTTCTTCAAGGCCCTGCTGTTCCTCGGGTCGGGATCCGTCATCCACGGTTTCTCCGCCGAGCAGGACATGCGCAAGATGGGAGGGGCATGGCGCCGGATGCCACTCACCTACGCCGTGATGTGGATCGGCTCGCTGGCGCTCGCCGGCGTTCCGTTCTTCGCCGGCTACTATTCGAAAGACCTGATCATCGAGACGGCGTTTGCGTCCGGCACCGATGTCGGACATTGGGCGTTCTATCTCGGGATCGGCGCTGCCTCGTTTACGGCGTTCTATTCCTGGCGCCTCTTGTTCATGACCTTCCACGGCGAATGCCGGGCTAGCGACGCGGTGAAATCGCATATCCATGAATCGCCGCCGATCATGACCGTACCGCTCGTGCTGTTGGCGATCGGCGCGACCTTCTCCGGCATCGCTTTCTACGATCTGTTCACCGGCGACCGCGTCGAGGAGTTCTGGGGAAGTTCGATTGTCATGCTGGCCGAGCATAGCGTGATCGAAGCTGCCCACCATGTACCGCTCTGGGTCAAGTTACTGCCGCTGGTGGTGACCCTTGGCGGGATCGTCCTGGCTTGGCATTTCTACATTCGCAGCCCCGAAACCCCGGGTCATTTCGCTGCCATCAATCGCGAGCTCCACCGCTTCCTGCTTAACAAATGGTACTTCGACGAGATCTACGACTTCCTGTTCGTCAATCCGGCGAAGTGGCTTGGGCGGACGTTGTGGCTCGGTGGCGACGGCCGCATCATCGACGGATTCGGGCCCGACGGAATCGCCACTGCGGTCATTCGGCTGGCCCGTCGCGCCGGCCGGCTGCAGTCGGGCTATGTCTACCACTACGCGTTCGCGATGCTCATCGGCGTAGCCGCGATCGTCACCTGGTTTTTCTCGGCAGGGATGTAGGGCGTGAGCGATTGGCCGCTTCTCTCGCTGGTTACCTTCCTGCCGCTGGTCGGGGTGGTCTTCCTGTTGCTGATTCCCGGCGACAAGGAGATTGCCGATCGTAACGCACGCTGGGTGGCGTTGTGGACGACGTTGATCACCTTCGTCCTGTCGCTGCTGATCTGGATCAACTTCGACACGACGACGGCCGACTTCCAATTTGTCGAGCGGACCGATTGGCTGGGGGAAGGTATCGGCTACCACATGGGCGTGGACGGTATTTCGATGCTGTTCATCATCCTCACCACCTTCCTAATGCCGCTGTGCGTTCTCGCCAGCTGGGAGGCGATCAAAACTCGGGTGCGTGAATATATGATCGCCTTCCTGGTGATGGAAACGACGATGGTCGGCGTCTTCTGCGCGCTCGACTTCATCGTCTTCTATTTATTTTTCGAGGGCGGCCTGATCCCGATGTTCTTGATCATCGGCATTTGGGGCGGCAATCGCCGCATCTATTCGACCTTCAAGTTCTTCCTCTACACCCTGCTCGGTTCGGTCCTGCTGCTAATCGCGATCATCTACATGTATATCGAGGCCGGTACGACCGACATTCCGTCGCTCATGCGGGCCGGCTTTGCCCCCGACGTGCAAAAATGGTTGTGGCTCGGTCTGTTGGCGTCGTTTGCCGTCAAGGTGCCGATGTGGCCGGTTCACACGTGGCTGCCGGATGCCCATGTCGAAGCGCCGACCGCCGGTTCGGTCATTCTCGCCGGCGTGCTCCTGAAGATGGGAGGCTACGGCTTCCTGCGTTTCTCGATCCCCATGCTGCCGGATGCGAGCGAATATTTCACGCCGCTGGTCTTCATCCTCAGCGTCGTCGCCATCATCTACACCTCTCTTGTCGCCCTGATGCAGGCCGACATGAAAAAACTGGTCGCCTACTCCTCAGTGGCGCATATGGGATTCGTCACGATCGGTGTGTTTACGTTCACGGTGCAGGGCATCGAGGGCGGTATCTTCGTGATGCTAAGCCACGGGCTGGTCTCCGGTGCGTTGTTCCTGATCGTTGGCGTGGTGTACGACCGCGTGCACACGCGTGAGATCGATCGCTATGGCGGCCTGGTTCACCGTATGCCGATCTACGCATTCGTGTTCATGGTGTTCGCCCTGGCGAATGTAGGCCTGCCCGGTACCAGCGGCTTTCCCGGTGAATTTCTAACGCTGGTCGGGGCATACAAGGTCAATAGCTGGGTCGCGCTGTTGGCGACCACGGGCATCATTACCGGCGCGGCCTACACGCTATGGTTCTACCGTCGCGTGGTGTTTGGCGAGCTGACCAAGACCGAGCTCAAGAGCATCGTCGATCTTAACCCGCGCGAGGTCGCGATCTTCGCGCCTCTCGTCGCTGCGGTCATCTTCTTCGGCTTCTACCCCGATCCGCTGCTCAATGTGATGCACGCATCGGTCGCCAACATGATCGAGCAGCACCAAGCCGCGACGGAGACAATCCACGCGGCGACCCTGTCGGCGCAGCGCTAACCGGGAGCAGGGCGGTGACCGGCGAGCAACTTGCACCTGTCGTACCGGAGATTTTCATCGCGCTCGCGGCGATGGCATTGCTCATGATCGGCGTGTTCCGCGGCGACAGCGGGACCCGATCGATTGCGTGGTTGACCGTCGCCGGCTTGGCGGCGGCATTTGTGTTGGTTCTCGCTGCCCCGAGCGACGGCAAGCCGATACTGACCGACATGTTCATATCGGACCCGTTCGCGGTGTTCGTGAAGTGCCTGATCCTGATCGGTTCTGCCGTGGCGGTCATCATGTCGCTGGGTTACATCCACCGCGAGGGGATGGCGCGCTTCGAGCTGCCCATTCTCATGCTGTTGGCGACGCTCGGCATGATGATGATGGTCTCGGCCAGCAACCTGATCTCGCTCTATATCGGTCTCGAGTTGCAAAGCCTGGCGCTCTATGTGGTTGCGGCGATTCACCGCGATTCGCTGCGTTCCACCGAGGCGGGACTTAAATACTTCGTGCTCGGCGCGTTGTCTTCGGGGATGCTGCTCTACGGCTGCTCGCTGATCTATGGCTTCACCGGCACGACCAGCTTCGCCGGTCTGTCCCAGGTCTTGATTGCCGACACCGCCGCGCACCCGCCGATCGGATTCCTCGTCGGTCTGGTGTTCCTGCTCGCCGGTCTTGCGTTCAAGGTGTCGGCGGTGCCGTTCCACATGTGGACGCCCGATGTCTACGAAGGCGCACCGACTCCGATCACCGCGTTTTTTGCGGTCGCGCCCAAGATCGCGGCGATGGCGCTGTTCTTGCGTGTCACGATTACGCCGTTCCCGGAGATCGTCTCGGCATGGCAGCAGATCGTTGTGTTCATTTCCGTCGCCTCGATGCTGTTGGGCGCTTTTGCAGCGATCAACCAGACCAATGTCAAACGCCTGATGGCCTACAGTTCGATCGGCCATATGGGCTACGCCCTGGTCGGCCTGGCGGCGGGCACGATCGAGGGCGTACGTGGCGTATTGGTTTATCTGGCGATCTATCTCGTGATGAATGTGGGTGCTTTTGCCTGCATCCTGTGCATGCGGACCAAAGAGGGCATGGTCGAGAGAATCGATGATCTGGCCGGTTTGTCACGCAATCAGCCGTTGCTCGCGCTCACGCTGGGCATATTCATGTTCTCGCTGGCCGGGATCCCGCCGCTCGCCGGGTTCTTCGGAAAGCTCTATGTGTTTCGCGCCGCGGTTGATGCCGAGCTCTACGCTTTGGCCATCATCGGGGTATTGGCGAGCGTCGTGGCGGCCTTCTACTATTTGCGCATCGTCAAGGTGATGTATTTCGATGCTCCAGCCGAGCCGTTTGAGCGCCCGATCGGTGGCGAGATGGCGGTTATCCTCACGGTGACCGGCATCGCCACGCTATTTTTCGTCGTCTTTGCGACGCCGCTGGTCTCGATCACTCACGTCGCCGCACAAGCCCTGTTTCCATGAGCGAGGTCGTGCCGGCGCCCCTCCGCCGGCTTCCAGCCGTCCCCCCGTTTTTCGATCTGGTGACGCTCGATAACGTCGACAGCACCAGTGATGAGGTCGCGCGCCGCGTTGCGGCCGGTGCGTCGGAGGGCTTGCTGGTCTGGGCGCTCCGTCAACGACAGGGCAGAGGACGGAGCGGGCGGCGTTGGGAATCGCCTGCAGGCAACCTATATTGCTCGTTATTGTTGCGGCCGCACTTGGATCCCGCCGCCGCGGCGGAGCTGGTGTTCGTCACCGGTGTGGCCGTTCGCGAATGTGTGGCGGAACTGATACCCGGCGTTCACCAGGTTCTCTGCAAATGGCCCAACGACGTTCTTGTCGACGGTGACAAAGTCGCCGGGGTGCTGTTGGAAGCTCAGGCGGAGGGCGAGACGACACGCGTTATTGTCGGTATCGGAGTCAATGTCGTCGACCATCCCGGTGAAACTCTTTACCCTGCCACGCATCTGGCCGCCTACGCCGAGCGATCCGTGACGGCCGCCGGCGTTCTCGAGCGCCTTGCGCCGATCTTGCTGCGATGGCGCGATCTGTGGTTGCGGGAAGGGTTTGGGCCGATCCGCGAGACTTGGCTTGCACACGCCGCTGGCCTCGGCGAGTCCATTACGGCGCGCCTGCCGGACCGCGAGCTGGATGGTCGGTTCTTATCGCTCGACGAACACGGGGCGCTTGAGCTGCGGACGCCCGATGGCGAAACGCACCTGGTGAGGGCCGGCGATGTCTTCCTGGGTGAGCCTCGCGACGAGACCCGGGTGGTGTAGCGATGCTGCTTGCGGTCGATGCCGGTAACACCAATGTCGTCTTCGCGGTTTACGACGACGACGGCCGCCGCGGGCTGTGGCGCGCTTCAACGGATCATGCGCGGACCGCGGACGATTATGCCGTGAGCTTGATGCGGATGCGCGATATCGACAACGCGGATGTGAGCGATGCGGTGATCTGCTCGGTCGTGCCGCAGGCTCTCTACGATCTGCGCCGCCTGTGTCGCGACTATTTCAACGCCGAGCCGCTCATCGTTGATCGCATGATCGATCTCGGGATCGGCATCGAGATCGACGAACCCGAGACGGTGGGTGCCGATCGACTGGCCAATGCGGTGGGCGTGCATGCCAAGTATGGCGGGCCCGCGATCGTCATTGATTTTGGCACCGGGACGACGTTCGATATCGTCGATGAGAAGGGAGCGTATCGCGGGGGCGTAATCGCGCCGGGCATCAATCTCAGCCTGGACGCTCTCCATCGCGTTTCCGCCCAACTGCCTCGCATCGAGGTGGCGCGGCCCGCGCACGTCATTGGTCGCGGCACCGTGTCGGCGATGCAATCCGGGATCTATTGGGGTTATGTTAGCCTGATCGAAGGGTTGGTGAATCGCATACGCAACGAGTTCGGTGCGCCGATGAAGGTCGTCGCGACCGGCGGGCTGGCGCCGCTCTTTGCCGGTGGTACCGATACGATCGAGCATACCGATCCCGATCTCACGCTATCCGGAATCGTCGAGATTTGGCGCCGCAACCATCACGTTTCATGACCGAGCGCGACGACGATACCAGCGAACTGCTGTTCGTCCCGCTCGGCGGTTGCGGCGAGATCGGCATGAACCTGAATCTCTATGGCCTCGATGGCAAGTGGTTGATGGTCGATCTCGGCGTGTCGTTTGGCGACGACCGCGTTCCCGGTGTCGAGGTCGTGATGCCGGATCCGATGTTTATCGTCGAAAGACGTGAAGACCTGTTGGGACTGGTGCTGACGCACGCCCACGAAGATCATCTCGGCGCGGTGGCCTATCTGTGGCGTCGTCTGCGATGCCCGATCTACGCCAGTCCCTTTGCGGCCGAGTATCTCCGGCGCAAGCTTGAAGAAGTCGAACTTGACGACGTTGTCACCGTTAACATCGTCGGCGACGGCGACAGCTTCGACCTTGGGCCCTTCAACATCACCTATCACGCCATTACCCATTCGATCCCGGAGAGCCACGCGTTGGCAATTCGGTCGCGCCTCGGCAATATCCTCCACACCGGCGATTGGAAGCTCGATCCCGATCCCCTGCTCGGCGCCGCCACCGACCCTGAGCCGTTTACCGATTTCTCGCGCGAGGGCGTGTTGGCCATGGTGTGCGACTCGACCAATGTGTTCGTCGACGGAACCTCGGGGTCGGAAGCCGACGTACGCGAGAGCCTCAGCGAGATCGTCGCGCGGGCCCCGGGCCGGGTGGCGATCACCACTTTTGCCTCACATATCGCCCGCCTGAAAACGCTCTTTCACGTTGCCGCTGCCGATGGCCGAAGCGTTACGATGGTGGGCCGGTCGCTGTGGCGGGCGGTCGCGGCAGCCCGCAATGTCGGTTATCTCGACCACGCCATGGCGTTCGTGCCGGAAAGCGAGGCAGCGCTGCTGCCGCCCGAAAAGTGCATGTTCGTCTGCACCGGCAGCCAGGGCGAACCGCGCGCTGCGTTGTCGAAAATCGCCTTTCAAACGCATCCTCACATCGCATTCGAACCCGGCGATCTCGTGGTTTTTTCCTCGAAGATCATCCCCGGCAACGAGCACGCCATCGCTGCGGTGCAGAACCGCCTGGTGCATAGCGGTGTCGAGGTGATCACCGAGCACGACGCTTTCGTTCACGTCTCCGGTCATCCGGGACGTGACGAACTTGCCGAGCTTTACCGCTGGGTTCGGCCCCGGATCTCGGTTCCGGTCCACGGCGAGGCTCGCCACCTCGCCGAGCATGCGAAGTTCGCGCGTAGCCTCCAGATCCCAGAAGCTCATGTTCTCGAGAATGGATCAATGCTGCGCCTCGCGCCGGGTACGCCGGAAGTCGTGGACCACGTCGAATCCGGGCGCCTCTACCTCGACGGCGACATGCTGATTCGCGCCGACGGCGAGATCGCGCGCGGTCGTCGAAAACTGGCGCGGGCGGGTTCGATCACCGTCGCCCTGGTGGTCAGACCTACGGGAGCGCTCGCGGCACGGCCGCGTTTCGTGATGAACGGGGTTGTCGACGGCGCGGATGACGGTGGATTCCTCAAGGTGCTGACCACCGGCGTCGAGGCCACGATCGATCGATTGCCGACTCTGAACCGACGACGCGATCAAGACCTCGAGGAGGCGGTGCGGCGCAGCGTACGCAGTGCGGTGAAGAGCGTGACCGGTACCCGTCCGCTCATCGATGTCGAGATCATTCGGCTATCTGCGGATCGGGGCACCGAGAGCGGATCCAAAGCCCAATATATGGAGGTGTTATCGGAATGATCGGGCGATTGAACCATGTCGCGATCGCGGTCCCCGACCTGCCGGCAGCGATGGCGCAGTACCGAGCAACCCTTGGCGCCGTCGTATCCGAAGCCAGGGATCTCCCCGATCACGGCGTAACGGTTGCGTTCGTGGAACTGCCCAACACCAAGGTCGAGCTAATTCACCCGCTTGGCGAGGAGTCGCCGATCCGGGCGTTTCTCGACAAGTCGCCCGGCGGCGGCATTCACCACATCTGCTACGAGGTCGACGATGTCCTGGCTGCGCGCGATCAGTTGGTCGGGCGCGGGGCTCGTGTCCTTGGCGACGGCGAGCCGCGCATCGGCTCCCACGGGAAGCCGATTCTGTTTCTCCATCCCAAGGAGTTCTTCGGCACCCTGATCGAGCTTGAACAGGCCTGACCGATGACCGTGTTTATCGGAATCGCAATCTACTTCGTGGTGTGGTGGGTTGTGCTGTTCACGGTGTTGCCGTTCGGTATCCGGCGGCACCAGGAGCTCGAGCCCGGTCTGGAGCCGGGCGCACCCGAGAAACCGCGCATCTGGACGAAGGCGGGTGTCACGACGCTCATCGCCGGCCTGGTATGGCTGACGATTTACGTGATTATCGAGTCTGAACTGATCGGGCTGCGGCCGGTATAGAGAACCGGAAGGCGATCCGGGGGGCGAGGGTAAAAAAAAGCAAGGCGCGAAGGCCTTGCTGCGTATCTAGAGTGTGGCGTTTGCTCTGTTTCTGGTGTTCCTCTCCCGAACTTGGGGGCCGTTTCGCGGCCTTCATATTGCACGGAACAGCCTACGATATTTTCGCCGAAACGTCACTCGAATTCTCGGTTTTCTGTCGCTAACAGACGATATGTCCGGTCCATGTACCGGATGATCTGTCCGGGTTTGGACCCTCTCCGGGCCATGGAGGATTTGGATGCGTCGGACGGAGCGGTTGCAGGGACTGAGATTGATGAAGTTCGAGGAGGTTTTCGGCCGCACCCATCGGGGTGGCTTGAGCTAGGCCGAGGCGGCGGAGGTTCCGGGGCGTTTCGGAACGCCCCTTCCGGCGCTGGCGGGATTTCGCTCTAAACCCTCCCGCTTGCGTTTGAATCCCGGAAAAACCCTCTAAATCAATTGGTTATAGGGAAGTGTTGCGCGCTCTTAGTTTCCGGATATATTACCGGAAAACGGAGATCGCCCATGCCGACCAGCCAGAACAAAGCCGTCAAACGATACCGCAAGCGCCTGAAGCGCGAGGGATGGGTGCGATGCGAAGTGAACGTGCGCCGGGAGGACGCACCGCTTGTGCGCAAGCTCGCCGCAGCCCTCAACGATCCCGAACGCGGCGCCGCGGCCCGGGCCGTGATCCGTGAGCGCTTCGAGGAAACTCCGCCGGCCAGCCTCAAGAGCCTGCTGGCCGCCGCGCCGCTTGAGGGGATCGAGATCGAGCGGCCACGCGATCCGGGCCGCGAGATCGATCTCTGATGTTCCTGATTGACACGAACGTCATCTCCGAGCTGCGCAAGGGCGATCGCTGCGATGCAAGGGTCGCCGCCTGGTATGCCAGCCTGGAGGACTCCGATCTGTTCCCGAGTGTGCTGGTCACCGGCGAGATCCGCAAGGGCATCGAGCTCGGACGGCCACGCGACAGCCGGCAGGCGGGTGCCCTCGAGCGCTGGTTGCGAGAGGTCGAACGTTCGTTCGGCGACCGCATCCTTCCGGTCGACGCCCGGGTTGCCGATGCGTGGGGCGTCATGCGTGCCATCCGTTCCGTCCCGGTGGTCGATGGGCTGCTGGCCGCGACCGCCAAGACCCACACCTTGACACTGGCGACCCGCAACGCCTCGGACGTTCACGGCCTCGGTGCGACGGTGCTCAATCCTTTCGAAGCGGGAGAACCATGACCATCGAGCGCGAGGAGATCGACAACCGCGAGGTCGACTTCGCCGACGTCATCACCGCCCGACCACGTATCCACTGGCCCAACAACCACTACTGAAGCGGTCAATTCATCCGGTACATAAACCTGTCAATTCAGTTTGTTCTCGACGCCGGGTTCTTGGTTTTCGAGCGAGATCGACGCTCTTTTTTCGCTCCGGATTTTCGCGGTGGGACCCTGATCTTTACCGATCAGGCCTGCGGTGAGGTGGTAAGTCCGGGACGTGCTCGCGGCGTGTGACGAGCTGCTGAAAGGGGTTCGAAGCGGCGATCAACCGCCCGAAATTGCCTTCACCGGGGCCATTGCCTATGATCGCGCGCCTTGAAAGGAGCGCGGGCCGGGCCGGCCACCGCGTTTTTACCTTCACCCCGGCGTTTGGCTTCAAGAGGTCACCGATGCGCCGTTCGACCTATTTCATGCCGGTTCTGCGCGAGAATCCGGCGGAAGCTCGGATCGTGTCGCACCGGTTGATGCTGCGTGCCGGCATGATCCGCCAGTCCAGTGCCGGGATCTACACTTGGTTACCTCTCGGCCTGCGGGTGCTGCGAAAGATCGAACAGATCGTACGCGAAGAGCAGGACGCGGCGGGCTGCCAGGAACTACTCATGCCAACGATTCAGCCGGCCGAACTGTGGCGCGAAAGCGGCCGTTACGACGACTATGGCAAGGAGATGTTACGCGTAACCGACCGCCACGATCGCGACATGCTCTACGGACCAACCAACGAGGAGCTTCTCACCGACGTGTTCCGCAACTCGGTCAGGAGCTATCGCGACTTGCCCAAACTGCTCTACCACATACAGTGGAAGTTCCGTGACGAGATTAGGCCGCGCTTCGGCGTTATGCGCGGGCGCGAGTTCCTGATGAAGGACAGCTATTCGTTCGACATCGACTACGACGGTGCGCGGCGTGCCTATCACAAAATGTTCGTCACCTACCTCCGGACCTACGCGCGCATGGGCCTCAAGGCCGTTCCCATGCGAGCCGAATCCGGTCCCATTGGCGGCGATATGAGCCACGAGTTCATCATCCTTGCCGATACCGGCGAGACCCGGATTTTCTGCGACCGCGAGCTGATCGAGTTTGACGTTCTCGATCGCGACATCGATTTCGAAAGCGATCTCTCGGCGATCGTCGATACCTGGACCAGCCGCTATGCCGCCACCGACGACAAGCACGATCCCGACGAATTTACCGCCTTACCCGGGGAGCGACGGGTCGTGGCGCGGGGAATCGAGGTTGGCCATATTTTCTACTTCGGACGGAAATATTCCGAGGCGATGGGTGCAACCGTAGTTGGCGCCGATGGCGCGGAAATCGCCGTCGAAATGGGATCCTATGGGATCGGCGTGTCGCGACTGGTTGGCGCCATTATCGAAGCAAACCACGACGACGATGGCATCGTCTGGCCGCCGACCGTTGCGCCGTTCGCGGTCGGGTTGATCAACCTCAAGCCCGGTGCGGAGGAGTGCGACCGGCTTTGTGACGGACTTTACGAAAAGCTGCGGGGCCTGGGAATCGACGTCCTGTACGACGACACCGACGAGCGCGCCGGCAGCAAGTTCGCGACGATGGATCTGATCGGACTACCCTGGCAGGTGATCGTCGGGCCGCGCGGTGCGTCCGCTGGCACGGTTGAGCTCAAGGACCGCAGAACCGGTGGCAAGGAGGAGCTGTCGCAAGAAGCGCTCCTCACCCTCGCAAGTCGTTTTATTGTCTGAGGCAATGTTCTCGGCGTTCGAGTGGACGATGGCGCTGCGCTACCTCCGGGCTCGGCGACAGGAGGGGTTGATCTCGGTCATCGCCGTCTTCTCATTGATCGGGATCATGATCGGTGTCGCTACGCTGATCATCGTGCCGGCCGTCATGAACGGTTTCCGCGCCGAACTTCTCGAGCGAATTCTCGGCGTGAACGGCCACATCCTCGTGCGCGCAGCCGATGGACACCTGGACGGATTTGATGACCTAAAGAACCGCCTTGCCGGCGTCGACGGCGTCGACCGCATCGCGCCAATCGTCGAGGGGCAGGTCATGGCCACGGCGCGAGGTCACGCGCGCGGTGCTCTCGTGCGTGGCATCCGGCATGGCGATCTGGCTTTGAACCCACTCATCGCCGACAATATTCGAGAGGGAAGTCTCGATGATCTCCAGGGCCGTGACAGCGTGGTCGTCGGCTATCGCCTGGCTCAGATGTTGGGGCTGCGGGTCGCAGACAGTTTACGGCTGATAGCACCTCAGGTGCGGGCGACGGTAATCGGTACGGTGCCGCGTCAGCGCGCATATCGGATCGTTGCGACGTTCGATGTCGGTATGATCGAGTACGATTCGAACTTCGTGTTCATGAACCTCGAAGCGGCGCAGCTTTTCTTTGGCTTGCGGCAGTCCGTCAGCGCACTCGAAATCGTGGTCGATGATCCCGATGACATCGATACCGTGCGTCAAGACCTTGCGGGCGTTGTTGATGCTCCCTTGCGGTTCGTCGATTGGCGACGGATCAATGCGCAGTTTTTCACCGCAGTGGAAGTCGAGCGCAATGTCATGTTCCTGATCCTGACCCTGATCGTTCTGGTCGCTACCTTCAACATCATCTCCGGCTTGACGATGCTGGTAAAGGAGAAGGGCCAGGCTATCGCGATCATGCGCACGATGGGTGCGACGCGCGGCATGGTGATGCGTATCTTTTTCATCGCCGGGGCGAGTATCGGCGTCACCGGCACCCTGCTGGGCTTCCTCGTCGGTCTGGGTTTCGCCGACAATATCGAATGGATCCGCAGGCAGATCGAGGGTTTGACGGGCACCGAGCTGTTTGCCGCCGAGATTTATTTCCTGTCGCGCTTGCCGGCCAAGATCGAGACCTTCGACGTTCTGATCGTCGTGGTTCTATCGCTCGTCCTCTCCATTCTGGCAACGCTTTATCCCTCATGGCGGGCCGCCCGCCTCGACCCGGTTGAAGCGCTTCGCTACGAGTGAGGTCGCGGGTGTCGGAACACGCATTTGTTGTGAGCGGCATCGTTCGCACCTTTGTCCAGGGCGATGAACGACTGGAGGTGTTGCGCGGCGCTTCGGTCGCAGTCCAACCCGGCGAATGCGTCGCGCTGGTGGGACCTTCGGGAGCGGGCAAGTCGACGCTGCTGCATATTGCCGGATTGCTCGAACGGGCCGATGGCGGCGAAGTGCGGATCGACGGCATGGTCGGCAACACCCTCACCGATGCGGAGCGCACCCGGCTGCGACGGAACACCATAGGTTTCGTCTACCAATTCCATCACCTGCTGCCCGAGTTCTCGGCGCTGGAAAACGTGGCTCTCCCGCGGCTGATCGACGGCCGATCGCGCGCCGATGCGAACGCTCGAGCGAAAGACCTTCTTGAACGCCTCGGCTTGAGCAATCGGCTGCACCACCGGCCGGCGCACCTGTCTGGCGGGGAGCAGCAACGCGTCGCGATCGCCCGAGCGATCGCCAACCAGCCCACCGTGCTGTTGGCCGACGAGCCGACCGGCAATCTCGATCGAGCCACGGCCGATGACGTCTTTGCCGAACTCCTCGCAATCACCCGCAAAGATCGCCTCGCAGCGCTCATTGCCACTCACAATGAACGGCTTGCGGCGGGGATGGACCGCCGCGTGATGCTACAAGATGGTGTGCTCATCGAAAATTAATCCACAACAAATTGGTAAGTTCTCGAAAAGTTCTCGATGATTTAGCCTGGTGCACGTGAAATCCTGATGGCTCCCGCCATCGTCGCACTTGTTTCACGTAGGCCCGGATGACACACGCCGATTTCGTTCACCTCCGCGTCCATTCTTCGTATTCGCTGTCGGAAGGCGCGTTGCGCGTAGACGAGATCGTCTCGCTTTGCCAGCAGCACGCGATGCCCGCCGTCGCGATCACCGACACCGGCAACATGTTCGGGGCGTTGGAGTTCTCCACTGCGTGCATGGAGGGGGGCGTGCAGCCCATCGTTGGGACGCTTCTTCACGTCGCCGAACCGGTCGACAATAGCCGGCGGCCCGACGCACACTCTATCCTCCTGTTGGCGCAGAGCGATGTCGGATACGGCAATCTGCTTAAACTGTCGAGCAAGTCGTTCCTCGAAAGCGAAACTCAGGAAAAGCCGAATGTGAGCCTCGCCGATCTCCGCGCTTGTAGCGCAGGGGTGCTGGCGCTGAGCGGAGGCGCGGAAGGCCTGTTGGGCCGTCAGCTTGAGGAGGGCCGGGCGGCTGCGGCCGAGGAGCTGTTCCTAGAGCTGCGCGATGCGTTTGAGGGCCGCCTCTATGTCGAGCTGCAGCGCCACGGGACGGATGCCGAGCGACGTACCGAGCCGGTGTTTCTCGATTGGGCCTATCGCTATGACGTGCCATTGGTCGCGACCAATGACGTCTTTTTTGCACACGCCGACATGTACGAAGCCCATGACGTGCTGATCTGCATCGCGGAAGGGGCTTATGTCGATCAGTTTGATCGGCGGCGGCTAACGCCGGATCACCGTTTCAAATCGGCGGCCGAGATGCGTGAGCTCTTTGCCGATCTTCCGGAAGCATTGGATAACACGATCGTCGTGGCCCAGAGGTGCGCCGTAGCGTCACCCGAGCGCGCACCGATCATGCCCAAATACAGAACGACGGGCGATCGTGACGAAGCGACCGAACTCAGGGAAACGGCCGAGAGCGGCCTTGAATGGCGGCTGCGGACCTACGTTTTCAAGCAAGGCATGGACGACGAGGAGTTGGAGACGGTGGCGCGGCCCTATCGCGAGCGCTTGGAACACGAACTCCAAATCATCATCGACATGGGGTTCGCCGGCTATTTCCTGATTGTCGCCGATTTTATGCATTTTGCGCGTGACCGGGGGGTCCCGGTCGGTCCAGGGCGCGGATCGGGCGTTGGGTCGATGGCGGCCTGGTCACTGGCGATTACCGACCTGGATCCCCTGCCGTTCGGGCTCGTGTTTGAGCGCTTCCTCAATCCCGAGCGCGTGACAATGCCGGACTTCGATATCGATTTCTGCCAAGACCGGCGTGACGAAGTCATCGACTACGTCCAGAGAAAGTACGGCAGTGATCGCGTCGCGCAGATCATCACTTTTGGAAAACTCCAGGCACGTGCGGTGCTGCGCGATGTTGGACGCGTGATGCAGATGCCCTACGGCCAAATCGACGGGCTGTGCAAGATGGTGCCCTACAACCCGGCAAATCCGGTGTCGTTGGAGCAGGCGATCAACGACGAACCGCGGTTGCAGGAAGCGAGAAAAAACGATCCCCGCGTTGCCAAATTGCTGGAGATTGCCGGCCGCCTCGAAGGTTTGTATCGACACGCGTCTACCCATGCCGCCGGCGTGGTGATCGGCGACCGGCCGCTCGACGAACTGATACCGCTCTATCGCGACCCGCGGTCGGAGATGCCGGTAACCCAGTTCTCGATGAAATTTGCCGAGAAATCAGGCCTGATAAAGTTCGACTTCCTCGGACTCAAGACCCTTACCGTGCTCGAGCGCGCACGGGAGATGACCGCAGCGCGCGGAATCGAGGTCGATCTGGGGAAACTGCCGCTCGACGACCCGGCGGTCTATGAAGTGCTCGCGGCGGGCGACACCGTCGGCGTGTTTCAGTTCGAAGGATCGGGAATGCGCGACCTCCTGCACGAAGCGCAGCCGACCCACATCGAAGACCTGATTGCGCTGGTTGCCCTGTTTCGACCGGGACCGATGGAGAACATCCCAAAATACATCGCCTGCAAGCACGGCCGCGAACAGCCCGAGATGCTCCATGAACTGATCGAGCCGGTGGTCAAGGACACCTACGGGGTCATCATTTATCAAGAGCAGGTGATTCGGATCGCGCAGGTGTTTGCCGGTTTCACCCCCGGCGAGGCCGATCTCCTGCGTTACGCCATGGGCAAGAAGATCAAGTCGGAAATGGCGGCGCAGCGCGAGCGCTTCATCGAAGGGGCGGTCGAGAACGGCGTGAGCCGCGATCGTGCAGCATACGTTTTTGACCTGGTCGACAAATTCGCCGGTTACGGCTTCAACAAGGCGCACTCCGCAGGTTATGCGCTGGTGGCCTACCAAACGGCATGGATGAAGGTCCATCACCCGCTGGAGTTTTTTGCCGCGACGATGAGCCTCGACCAGGCTAACACGGACAAGCTGAACGTCTATCGGCGCGAGCTCGACCGGCTGGGGATCGCGTTGTTCCCGCCCGACATCAATAAATCAGGAGTTGATTTTTGCGTCGAGCGCGACGGCAAGGATACCGGCGCGATCCGCTACGCGCTCGCGGCGGTCCGCAACGTCGGCCGCGCGGCGATGGATGCGCTCGTGCATGAGCGGGAGGTAAACGGCAGTTACAAGGACTTGGCCGATTTCGCCAACCGGCTCGACGCACATATTCTGAACAAGCGCCAGCTCGAGAATCTTGCCTGTGCCGGCGCATTCGATTCGCTCGGCGAGGAACGAGCGCGAGTCATTGCCGGCGCCGAGCAATTGGTCCGGCTCGCGGCAGCGGCGGCGAGCGATCGGGAAAGCCAGCAGCAGAGCCTTTTCGGTGGTGCCGGCGAGATCGATCGCGGCTGCAATCTACCGGTCGCCGCGGCGTGGCAGCCAACCGAGAGGCTGAGCCGGGAGTACGCTGCTCTGGGCCTGTACATGTCGGCCCACCCCCTCGATTCCTACCGGCGCGAAATCAAACGGCTTGGGGTTATGCGGATCGCCGATGTCGAGGCGCGGGTGAATGGTGAAAGCCGGCGTTACAACGTTTCCGGCATCGTCCACAGCGTGCAGGAACGAAGGTCGGCGCGCGGCAATCGTTTCGCGCGGATCTTGCTCTCCGACACGAGCAAGAGCTACGAGGTTACCGCGTTCTCGGAAGTGCTGGTCGGAGCTGGCGATCTTCTTGTCGAAGGCGCGTTGCTTGTTCTTACCATCGAAGCGGCCAGCGACGGGGATTACCAGCGTTTCACGGCTCAATCCATTCATTCACTCGAACAGTTGGCAGCTGATACCGATGTTGGGCTCACCATTACCATCGGCGACCCCGACGCCGTGACCGAAGTCAAAAGCATCCTCGACGAAGGTGGTCGCGGGAAGGGGCCGGTCAACCTCGTCCTGAAGCTGGAAGACCGGGAAACCGAAGTCGACATGGCTTTAGGTCGGCGCTTTGCCATCTCACCGCTGGTGCGCGAGCGCGTCTACGGCGTGGGCGGAGTGCGCGACGTCATCGACCTTTAATACCGGTCCGCCGAATACACTTGCGCCGCGCGGGTTTGAGCGGTATCTAGCGCGCCGTTGGCCCTTGAGACCAACGAATTCACACGCGGGAAACGGTGCCCCGACAACGGGTTCCGATCCGGTGTCTCACCGACCCAGGGCGGTGAGAACGCGTTCCCGCGGAGGCAAACCGGAGAAGGCGAACCCATGACTCTACCATCGTTTACGATGCGCCAGTTGCTGGAATCTGGCGTGCATTTCGGCCACCAGACCCATCGTTGGAACCCGCGGATGCAACAGTTCATCTTCGGCATTCGCAACGGCGTTCACATCGTCGACCTACAGCAGACCGTCCCTCTGCTGCATCAGTCATTGCAAGTTGTTCGCGATATCGTCGCGGGCGGAGGCCGGGTCCTGTTCGTCGGCACCAAACGACAGGCTTCCGAGGCGGTTACCGAGTCTGCGAAACGCTGCGGCCAATACTACGTCAATCATCGCTGGCTCGGCGGGACGCTGACCAACTGGAATACCATCTCGAAGTCCATCCGGCGGCTACGCGAGCTGGACGAGCAGCTCTCCGAGGAAAATATCGGCCTTACCAAGAAGGAAACGCTTCGTCTCACCCGGGAGCGCGACAAGTTGGAGCGCTCACTTGGCGGTATCAAAGAGATGGGCGGTCTGCCTGACATCCTCTTCATCATCGACACCAACCGTGAGCACATCGCCATTGCCGAGGCCAGGAAACTCGGTATTCCGATTGCAGCAGTTCTCGATACGAACTCAAACCCGATCGGGATCGACTACCCGATCCCCGGCAATGACGACGCGTCGCGCGCGATCAATCTTTACTGCGACCTCGTATCGCGGGCGGTGATCGACGGCATTCAGCAGGAGATGACGGCTGCGGGCGTCGACGTCGGCGAAGCCGAAGAACTGCCCGAGGAGCAGCTACCGGAGGCGGGGGAAGCTGCGGCCGAGCCCAACGAAGCCGACGGCGAAGCAAGTGGTGGGGAATCGGACGACGTAGACGAAGCGTCGGCGGACGCCAAATCTGCGCCCGACGACGCCGTACAAACTCCGTCATAAATGCATAATTTACAAAGTGTTATAATAGATTCCCTCTGAAGAAAGTTGAAGATGGCTGAAGTGACGGCGGCGCTCGTGAAGGAACTCCGGGGACGTACCGGCGCGGGCATGATGGATTGCAAAAGAGCTTTGCTTGAGAGCGATGGTGATGCTGAGGCTGCCGCTGACTGGTTGCGAGCAAAAGGGCTCGCGGCGGCCGCGAAGAAAGCCGGCCGCGTAGCGTCCGAGGGATTGGTCGGGGTTAAAACCGAGGATCGCCGCGGCGCGGTGGTCGAAGTCAACGCCGAGACCGACTTCGTTTCCCGCAACCAGACCTTCCAAGAGTACGTGGCCACGCTGTCGACGCTGGCATTGCGACACGCCAGCACCGAGGCACTTATGGGCGCGCCTTACCCGGATGCGGGCCACGATGTTTCCGCGCAGAACACACAGATGATCGCGGCCATCGGAGAGAACGTTTCGGTTCGACGAGTCGCCGCGTTGAGTGTCGAGAATGGCGTGGTCGCGAGCTATGTTCACAACGCTGCTGCACCAGGGCTCGGCAAGATCGGCGTCTTGGTGGCGCTCGAGTCCGAAGCAGCTGCCGACAAGCTCAACGAACTGGGCAAACTACTTGCCATGCACATCGCTGCGACCAGTCCGCAAGCGGCCACAATCGACCGGCTCGATCCCGACGCCGTAGAACGCGAGCGAAGGGTTCTCTCCCAACAGGCCGAGGGGTCGGGCAAGCCGCTTGAGATCGTCGAGAAGATGGTCGAGGGCCGGCTTCGCAAATATTACCAAGAGGTCGTCCTGGACCAACAGGTATTCGTCATCGATGGCGAAAGCCGGGTTGGTGATGTGATTGCAGCCGCCGGCAAGGAATTGGGCGCGACCGTAGAGGTCGCCGGCTTCGTCCGTTACAGTCTCGGCGAGGGCGTCGAAAGGCGGGACACCGATTTCGCGGCCGAAGTCGCTGCAGCAGCAGCGAGTTAGGCTTGGCGCGGGTGGAGGCGCGTTGGTGGCTGCTTCCGGGAGACAATTCGTCGCTTATCGGCGCGTGCTCGTGAAGCTCTCGGGCGAAGCCCTTATGGGCGAGACCGCCTACGGGATCAACTCCGAAACCGTCGCCGACATCGCCAGCCAGGTCAGTCAGGTGCTGCACGACACTGACGTCGAGATGTGCTTTGTTATCGGTGGCGGAAATATCTTCCGTGGAGTATCCGGCGCGGCACAAGGAATGGAACGCGCCAGCGCGGATTACATGGGCATGCTGGCGACGGTGATCAACGCGCTGGCGATGCAGAACGCACTGGAACGGGTCGGTGTCGAGACTCGCGTGATGTCGGCTATACCGATGGCGAGTTTGTGCGAGCCCTACATTCGTCGTCGGGCTATGCGCCATCTGGAGAAGGGACGAGTGGTCATCTTTGCCGCTGGAACCGGCAATCCGTTCTTTACCACCGATACGACGGCTGCCTTGAGAGCGGTAGAAATGGGTTGCGACGCACTCCTCAAGGGGACCCAGGTAGATGGCGTTTACGACGCCGATCCGCACAAGGTCCCGGACGCCAAACGCTATGATAGACTCACATACCTTGAGGTATTGTCTCGCGACCTTAAAGTAATGGATGCATCCGCTATAAGTTTGGCTAAAGAGAACAACATTCCTGTTATCATCTTTTCGCTTCGCGAGGCTGGCGCGCTGACCGGCATTGTCTCAGGGCAGGGCGCGTGCACGGTAATCGATTCGGGAGATTGAACCGTGGCCGATCCGGACCTATCGGACGTTGAACGGCGTATGGATGGGGCCGTCGAGGCTCTGAAACGGGAGTTTGCGGGGCTGCGCACCGGGCGTGCGTCGGTGAGTTTGCTCGAGCCGGTAGCGGTTTCGGCCTACGGAGCCGAAATGCGACTCAATGAACTGGCTACGATAAACGCGCCCGAGCCGCGTTTGCTGACCGTTCAGGTGTGGGACAAGAGCAATGTGAGCGCCGTGGTAAAGGCCATCCAGTCGGCCAACCTAGGGCTCAATCCCACGGTCGACGGCCAGATTGTCCGCGTACCGATTCCCGAACTCAACGAGGAGCGCCGCCAGGAATTGGTGCGGGTTGCGGCAAAGTACACCGAGCAGGCCCGCGTCGCGGTTCGCAATGTGAGGCGCGACGGTATGGATATCCTCAAGAAAATGGAAAAAGACGGCGAACTGTCCAAGGACGACCACCAGCTATGGGCCTCTGAGGTACAAGAACTCACGGATTCCCATATCGAGCAGATCGACAAATTGCTGGTGGTCAAGGAGGCGGAGATCGTTCAGATCTAAGGATGGAAGCAGCTCCCTCGTCACCTCCCGGTAGCGCGCAACCGCCAACCCATATCGCGGTGATCATGGACGGCAATGGCCGTTGGGCCACGGCGCGTGGTTTGCCTCGCCTCGCCGGTCACCGGCGTGGCGCCGACGCGGTCCGTGTCGCGGTCGAGGCATGTCGCGATCTCGGTGTCTCCTATCTGACTCTGTACGCGTTCTCATCGGAGAATTGGAAGCGGCCACCTTCCGAAATAGGGGATCTCATGGGCCTGTTGCGTTTATATCTGCGCAGCGAACTCGCCGAGCTCGATGCCAATGGGGTACGGGTGCGTTTCATAGGCCGGCGCGAGCAGCTGGCGTCAGACATCGTTCGGCTCATCGAGCACGCCGAGGCGAAAACCTGCGGGAACGAGGCACTGACGCTGGTTGTCGCGCTCAACTATGGCGGCCAGGACGAAATCGTCCGGGCCTGTCGGTCGATTGCCGGAGAGGTCGGTGCCGGACGACTGACTCTGGATGAGATCGACAAAGGGTTGTTTTCACGTCACCTCGAGACCAGTGGTATCCCCGATCCGGATCTGATTATCCGCACCAGCGGCGAACAGCGTCTCAGCAATTTCCTGCTGTGGCAGGCCGCGTACTCGGAGCTCGTCTTCGTCCATACCGATTGGCCGGACTTCTCTCGCCAAACGTTGGAAGATGCCGTCATCGAGTTCCATCGGCGGGAGCGTCGCTATGGTGCCGTCGGCAGCTAGCGCACAATCGGTCCTCATTACCCGTATCGTTTCGACTTTGGTGCTCGCCCCCGTCGTCCTCGGCATCACCTTTGCCGGTGACTGGTGGTTCACGGGATTGGTCATCTTCGCCGGCTCGATTATCGCGTTCGAATGGGAGGGTCTGACAAGCGATGCGGCGCTGTCGACAGGGCTGGCGGTCAACGTCTGCGCGCTAACGGGGGCGGTCCTGGCGGCGGTTCTCGGCTGGCTGGGCCTCGCATTTGGGGTGATCGGCCTGGCGATGCTGGTGCGGTTGTTCCTGGTCATGTGGCAGCGGAGCGATCCCCGGTGGAGCCTCGCGGGTATCGTTTATGTCGCCGTGCCTGCAGTGTCGCTGGTTACGCTACGAGGTGACATCGAGTTTGGGCTCTTTGCCGTGCTGTGGGTTTTCGCCGTTGTCTGGGGAACCGATATCGGCGCGTTCGCGATGGGCAAGGCCATTGGAGGCCCGAGGCTCTCGGCGATCAGCCCGAACAAGACCTGGGCAGGACTCGCCGGTGGTGTCATTGTGGCAGGGCTCGTCGGCGCGTTGCTTGCCGACCGGTTTGCGATTGGTTCGGTTGCGTTGTTCGGAGGATTTGGCGTGGTGTGTGCATTTCTCGGTCAGGGCGGTGACCTGTTTGAATCCTGGGTGAAGCGCCGCTTTCGAGCCAAAGACAGCGGTCGGCTCATTCCCGGCCACGGTGGTGTCATGGATCGTGTTGACGGCTTGCTACCGGTCGCCGTCGCTGCGGCTTTCGCAGTCGGTCTCTTTCGGGAAGGCGGTCGCGTTTGGCCTTGACGGCGGTCGAGACACCTCCGGGCCCGCGGACGGTTTCGATCCTCGGCTCCACGGGTTCGGTTGGTTGCAATACCATCGACCTGATTGAACGCAACCGCGACAGATTCGTGGTCGAAGCTCTAACCGCCCGCAGCAACGTCGGGTTGTTGGCGGAACAGGCGCGGCGACTCAACGCTCGCATCGCCGTGATCGCCGACCCTTCGCTTTACCGCGATCTCAAACGAGAGGTGTCGGGCAGTGGCGTCGACGCTGCCGCCGGCGTCGAATCCGTCATCGAAGCGGCGGCGCGACCAACCGACTGGATTATGGCCGCGATCGTTGGTGCGGCCGGCCTTGAGCCGACCATGGCTGCCGTTCGTCGTGGTGCAATCATCGCCCTCGCCAACAAGGAATGCCTGGTTTGCGCAGGCGCACTTATGACCGACGAGATTCGCGACCACGGTGCGACAATTGTGCCGGTCGATTCCGAGCACAATGCAATATTTCAGGTGTTTGATTTTGTACGCCCTAACGCCGTCGAAAAGATCACCCTGACCGCTTCCGGAGGACCATTCCGCACCCTCGACCGCGAAGCGATGGCGCACGTTACGCCGAGCCAGGCCGTTGACCACCCCAATTGGGACATGGGAGCCAAGATCTCGGTTGATTCTGCGACGATGATGAACAAGGGCCTGGAGCTTATCGAGGCCTACCATCTGTTTCCCGTCGACGAGGACCAGCTCGAAGTGGTGATTCACCCGCAGTCGGTGGTTCACAGCTTGGTCACCTATGTTGACGGATCGACGCTTGCTCAATTCGGCTCCCCCGACATGCGAACGCCAATCGCCTACGCGTTGAGCTGGCCGATCCGCATGGCTGCTCCCAGCCCCCGTCTCGATCTCGTCAAACTTGGCCAGTTGACCTTCGAAGCGCCTGATAGCAAACGATTTCCAGCGCTGGCTCTGGCGCGCGACGCCTTGCAAGCGGGTGGAGCCGCTCCTACTATCATGAACGCTGCTAACGAAATCGCGGTCGGCGCGTTTCTCGCGAACCGCATTGGGTTTCTCGACATTGCGCACACCGTCGCTCGCACGATGGAGAGGGTAACGTGCGGTCCGCTGCGATCACTGGCCGATGTTCGCGAGATAGATGCGGAAGCTCGGGCGGTGGCGGAATCGCTGCTAAAGACTACATAGTCAATGTGAACCAATCCGCCCCACATGCAGTCTTGTGACGTACCCGCGCGAGGGTTCGACCTGGTGAGGTTATAGCTTTGATCGATACGATCTGGAATTACGTCCTCCCGTTCTTGATCATTCTTACGGCGGTCGTCTTCGTACACGAGCTTGGTCACTACCTGATCGCGCGCCTCAACGGCGTGAGGGTTGAGGTTTTCTCGATCGGATTTGGGCGCGAGCTGTTCGGCTGGAACGATCGTTTCGGCACCCGCTGGAAGGTGAGCTGGATCCCGCTCGGTGGTTACGTGAAGTTTTTTGGCGATGACTCGGTAGCGAGTAATCCGCAGAAAGGACTCGACACGCTGAGCAACGACGATCGCGCGGTTTCGTTTCATCACAAGCGATTAGGTCAACGCGCATCGATCGTAGTTGCGGGCCCCGCTGCCAATCTGCTGTTCGCGGTGATCGTCTATTCCGTCCTCTTCATGACATTCGGACAGGTATTCGCGCCGCCGGTGATCGATGAGGTCATGCCGGACAGCGCCGCCGCGCAGGCGAAATTCGAGCCCAGGGATCGCATTGTCGAAATAAATGGATCCGCGATCTCGCGCTTCGCCGAGGTCCAGCAATTCGTACGCATGAATCCCGGACGCGAGTTGAGCGTTGTCGTGCTTCGCGATGAAACGGAGATCGAGCTCACGGTAACGCCGAAACTGACGACCATAACCGACAATTTTGGTCGCGAACGGAAGATCGGGTTGCTCGGCGTCAGCCGCTCGGGCGGTGTCGAGTTGATACGCCACGACCCCATTACCGCGGTCGTGCTGGCTTGCTCCGAAACCGCTCGAGTTGTCACCCTCACGCTAGACTATGTCGGGCAGGTTATCGTTGGCGCGCGCTCGGGCGAGGATATCGGTGGACCGATTGGTATCGCCCGCATGTCCGGAGAAGTTTTTCAGGTCAGCTTCGCGGCGGTTCTTTCGTTCGTCGCGGTTCTATCGATCAGTCTGGGGCTGATAAATCTGTTTCCGGTTCCGCTCCTCGACGGTGGTCACCTGTTGTTTTATGCAATAGAGGCGGTGCGTGGAAAACCGCTCGGAGAGAGGTCGCAGGAGTATGGTATTCGCATCGGATTGGCGCTCGTACTTAGCCTGATGCTCTACGCAACGTGGAACGACCTCAGCGACATTCCCCTTATCGCCGATCTTGTGAGCCGCTTGTTCTCGTAGCGCTCCCCATGCATTTCGCCCGTTATTTTCGGCCAACGCTCGGTGTCGCCGCCGCCTGCGTCCTGTTGGTTGGCGCACTCACGATCTCCGAGGTTCGCGCTCAGCAGCGAATCACCGAGATTGCGGTAGAGGGCAATCAACGCATCGAACCGGATACGGTTCGCACCTATCTGCACGTCGATGTCGGCGATCAGTTCGATGCCGTCCTCATCAACAACTCGCTTAAGTCGCTTTTTGCAACCGGACTGTTCGCCGACGTGTCAATCCGCCGTGCCGGTACCACCCTGGTCGTAAGCGTGGTTGAAAACCCGATCGTCAATCAGCTCGCCTTTGAAGGAAACCGTCGGATTGAGGACGAGACGCTCGAAGCCGAAGTGCAGCTCCGGCCAAGGGTGGTTTACACCAGGACGCGGGTACGTGCCGACGTTCAGCGCCTGCTGCAGGTCTATCGTCGCAGCGGGCGTTTCACCGCCACGGTCGAGCCGAAGATCATTCAGTTGGCGCAAAACCGCGTCGACGTCGTGTTCGAGATCGCGGAAGGCCCTCTGACCAAGGTCGAGAAGATCAATATCATCGGCAACAAACGATTTACCGACGGACGTCTGCGATCGGTGCTCGCGACCAAGGAGGATCGTTGGTACCGTTTCTTCTCCGGGAACGACACTTACGATCCCGATCGACTCAGTTTCGATCGCGAGTTGTTGCGGAGGTATTATCTCTCGAAAGGACACGCCGACTTCCGCGTGGTTTCGGGCGTTGCCGAATTATCGCCGGATCGAAGCGGTTTCTTCGTTACCTTTACGGTCGAAGAGGGAGTCGCCTACCAGTTCGGTGCGATCGATTTGCGCTCGGAACTTGGCGACCTCAGGCGCGAGCAGTTACTCCAGTTCGTCAAAACTCTGAGTGGCGAGACCTACAATGCCGACCTCGTCGAAGACACGATACAAAGCCTGACCTTCGAGGTCGGGAAGCTTGGCTACGCTTTCATCGACATCAAACCCGAGATCAGGCGTGATCGAGAGAAGCGCACCATCGATGTCACCTACGTGATCGATGAAGGACCGCGTGTCTACGTCGAGCGGATTGAGATCAGCGGTAACGTCCGAACACTGGATCGGGTGATCCGCCGCGAGTTCGAGCTCAACGAGGGTGATGCATACAATACGGCCAAGTTGCGTCGGTCGCGCCGTGACATCCGCGGTCTTGGTTTCTTCGACAAGGTCGATCTGAAGGAGGAACAGGGATCGACGCTTGATCGCTCGAAGGTCCTCGTGAACGTCCAAGAGCGATCGACGGGCGAGCTGTCGCTTGGCTTTGGGTTCTCGAGCTCGGAAGCGGTGGTGGGTGATGTCTCGATTCGTGAGCGCAATCTCTTGGGGCGCGGTCAGGATTTACGTCTGGGACTCAACGTGTCGACCAAGCGCCAGCAAGTAGATCTCTCCTTCACCGAACCCTATTTCCTCGATCGTGACCTTGCCGCCGGGATCGATGTCTTCAAGGTTCAGCGCGATCTGCAGGACGAAAGCTCCTACGACCAAGATAGTCTCGGGTTTGGATTACGCGCCGGTTTTCCCATCGCCGAGAACTTACGTCAATCCCTCCGCTACACGCTGCGTCAGGTGTCGATCGAGAATGTAGGGGCCGATGCTTCTCGCTTCGTCCGCGATCAGGCCCGGGAGCGGACGATCTCTTCGATGGGCTACACTCTAACCTACGATCTCCGCGATGACCGAATTGACCCAACCCGGGGCTACGTGGTCAAGCTTGGGCAAGACCTTGCCGGGCTGCTGGGTAGCGTGCGATTCCTCAAATCTACCGTCGACTACTCCCACTACTTCCCTCTTTCGGAACAGTGGATTGCCAATCTGGCAATAACGCAGGGCTACATCTTCGGACTGGGGCAGGATGTCGACATCGGCGAGCGTTTCTTCGTCGGCGGCGCCAACTTCCGCGGTTTCGAGGCCGCCGGTATCGGGCCGCGCGATCGCATATCCGGCGACGCGCTCGGCGGAAATCTGTTCTACGTAGGAACGGCGGAACTGCGCTTTCCGCTGGGATTACCCAACGAGTTTGGTATCCTGGGCAGGATATTTTCCGAGGCCGGCAGCTTGGCGCAGATCGACGAATCGGGCCCTGGCTTGGTCGATAAGGGATCGGTGCGCTTAGCGTCGGGATTCGGCCTCTCATGGCGCTCGCCCTTCGGTCCGATAAGCGTAGATTTAGCGTTCCCAATCCTCAAAGAAGATTTCGATCAAGAGGAAACGTTTCGTTTCAATTTCGGCACTCGTTTCTAGGAACCCAATGACTGCTTTCGGTTTCCGTCCCTCTGTTGGTTTTGCGGTGCTCGCGGTAAGCCTGGGATTGCTGTTCCCGCCTCAGGCGTTCGCACAGAAACTCCATCCCGCGGTCATCGCTGTCGTCGACGTCCAGTTCGTCCTGCAGAAATCCACCGCCGCATCTAGCGTGCGCGCCCAGGTCGATAAGCTACGGGCCGAATATCAGGGCCAAGTGAATGCGCGGGAACAGGAACTGCGAAAGCAGGAACAGGAGCTGAAACGCCAGCAATCCATACTTGCGCCGCACGCGTTCGACGCCAAGCGACGCGAGTTCCAGCGCCGTGTCTCCGAGGTGCAGCGCGAGGTGCAGCAACGGCTTCGCCAATTGGACCAGATACGCGCGCAGGGGCTGCAAGGTATCGAGCGGGCGCTGCGGCCGATCATCATCGTCCTCTCCAGGGAACGTGGTTTCAACCTGGTATTGGCTAGCACTCAGCTCGTGTTTGCGGCGCGGTCGTTGGACATTACGCAAACCGTGCTCGAGCGTCTCAATCAAGCCCTGCCGACCGTTAGTCTGGGTACACCCTCCGAGTAATGGCCGATCCGCGATTTTTCTCGCGCCATGGTCCCATTTCATTAGCCGACCTCGCGGCGCTCGGTGGCGCGTGTTGCAGCCAGGGTGCCGACCCCGAGAAGATGATGCACGATGTCGGACCGCTCGAAGAGGCGGGTGAGAATTGCCTGAGCTTTCTCGACAATCCGCGCTATCTCGAAGCGTTCTCGAGAAGCGGCGCCGGCGCTTGCATCGTTCACCCACGGCACGCAGCGCGAGCTCCCGAAGCCATGTCGTTGGTCTTGTCGGAAACGCCCTACCGTTCCTATGCGCTTGCGGCCCGCGCGTTCTATCCCGAAGCGGATCGTACACCTGGTACCGCGGCAAACGCTCGCGTCGACCAGTCGGTAAACATAGGTGCGGAAAGCGCGATCGCCGACGGCGTCGTGATCGGAGCAGATGTGAGGATCGGTCGGCGGTGCAGGGTAGGGCCTAATACGGTGATTGGTCACGGGGTCGAAATCGGCGATGACGTTACCATCGGCGCACTCGCGACGTTGAGCCATTGCCTCATTGGCGATCGCGTTTGCATATACACGGGCGTGCGAATCGGTCAGGACGGTTTCGGGTTCGCGCCGGGCACCTCCGGCCATGTCAAGGTTCCGCAATTGGGTCGGGTCTTGATCGGCAATGACGTCGAGATCGGCGCCAACACGACGATAGACCGCGGCTCCGGACCCGACACCGTGATCGGCGATGGCTGTTGGCTCGACAATCTGGTGCAGATCGCGCACAACGTCAGACTAGGGCGTGGCTGCATCATCGCAGCGCAATCGGGTGTTTCCGGCAGCACGTGGCTCGGCGACTTCGTGGTTGCCGGCGGACAAGTGGGTTTCGCTGGCCACCTGAGAGTTGGCGACGGTGCCCAGTTCGCTGCGCAAACGGGCGTCGCCAAAGACGTCGCTGCCGGAGCCGTGGTTGGGGGAACGCCGGCGGTGCCGATACGGGTGTGGCACCGCCAAACGCACATATTGGGACGGCTTGCACGGTACAGGGGTAAGGGCGATGAATGACGCCCCGATAACGACCGAGTTGGATACGGTCGATATCATGCGGATCATGGGGATGATCCCCCACCGCTTTCCCATGCTGTTGATCGACCGGGTGGTCGACTTAATCCCGGATAAGTCGGCGACCGGGATCAAGAACGTCACGATCAACGAACAGTATTTCCAGGGCCATTTCCCGCAGCGTCCCGTCGTTCCCGGCGTAATGATCATCGAATCGATGGCGCAAACCGCAGCGGTGCTCGTGGTTCACACGCTGGGCCCGGAATCCGAAGGCAAACTGGTCTACTTCATGTCCATCGATGACGCTCGCTTTCGCCGGCCGATCGTGCCTGGAGATCAGATGCGCGTCCACGTCCAGAAAACCAGGAGCCGCGGCCCGGTGTGGAAGTTTTCCAGCCAAGTGACGATCGAAGGACGGCTTGCCGCCGAAGCCAGATACACGGCAATGATCCCAGATCGGTGACGGATGACCTCGTTTATCCATGGCACGACGATCGTCGAAGACGGCGCCCAGATAGGCGAAGGGGTCTCGATTGGTCCCTATTGCAGCGTCGGGCCGGAGGTCGAGATCGGGGACGGTGCAGTGTTGGAAGCCCACGTCGTCGTCAGCGGACGGACCAAACTTGGACCCAACACGCACGTTTATCCGTTTGCCTCCGTGGGCCACCGGCCGCAGGATCTTAAATATGCGGGCGAGCCCTCGGAGTTGATTATTGGCGAGGGGACCGTGATCCGCGAGCACGCCACCCTCAATCCGGGGACCGCTGCCGGTGAGATGGAGACGCGAGTTGGAGCGAACTGCATGATAATGGTGGGCAGTCATGTCGCCCACGATTGTCAAATCGGCGATCACGTCATTCTGGTCAACAACGCCACGCTGGGTGGTCATGTCGTCATTGACGACCATGTGATCGTGGGCGGCATGTCGGCAATCCATCAGTTCGTCCGAATCGGCGCGCACGCCATGGTCGGTGGAATGACCGGGGTGGAGAACGACGTTATTCCCTATGGCTCGGTGATGGGAAACCGAGCCTATCTCTCGGGTCTCAATATCATTGGCCTAAGGCGGCGCGGATTCAGCCGTGATGAGATTCATCAGCTGCGTAATGCCTACCGCCTATTGTTCGCCGTCGAAGGGACGATGCAGGAGCGCCTCGCGGACGTCTCCGAGCTCTTCAAGGACAGCGATGTCGTGATGGAAATCGTCAATTTCATCAACGCGGATTCAGCGCGTGCAATCTGCCAACCAAAAAACAGCCCCAACGGCTAAGCTCGGTATTATCGCCGGCGGCGGCGACCTCCCCGGGCGATTGGTCGACGCCTGCCGCGCCGGCGGCCGCGACAGCTTCGTGCTCGCCTACAGGGGTGTCGGAGAAGTGGCGAGCGTCGTCCCCGACGCGTGGGTCGATATCGGTCGCGTTGGCGATACCTTTTCGGCGCTGCACGAAGCCGCGTGCGAGGAGGTCGTGCTCGCCGGGCCGATACGGCGCCCGAAATTGTCAGCGTTGAGGTTCGACAAGCGCGGGCGCGCGATGTTTGGCAAGCTGGCGCGGGTCTGGGGGCGCGACGATGCGCTGTTGTCCCTAGTCGTCAGTGAGCTTGAAAGCGAAGGGTTCCGTGTCGTGGGCGCTGATGACGTGCTGCGCGAGCTGCTTGCGACGGAAGGGCCATTTGGACGGCACACGCCAAACCAACGGGCGGCCGAAGACATCGCGCTCGGTGTAGAGGTCATAGCGGCGCTTGGGGCATTGGACATCGGCCAAGCGGTGGTGGTGCAGGGGGGACGGGTTCTGGGGATCGAAGCCGCCGAGGGCACCGACGCGCTGATCGATCGCTGTGGAGAGTTGAAGGTCGATGACGAGGCGCAACCCGTCCTCGTGAAGTTGCAAAAACCGGGACAAGAACGGCGCGTCGACCTGCCCGCAGTTGGCGCAGCGACGGTCGTCCGCGCCGCAAGCGCAGGTTTCGCTGGGATCGCCATCGAATCCGGCGGTACGCTCGTTATGGACCGCGAAGCGCTCGTCGACAGTGCCGATGAACTCGGATTGTTCGTGGTTGCGATTGCGCCGGACCGTCAAGCATTTGGAATTCGCAACAATGGGGACGGGTGATATGACGGTGAATCGGCTGCTGCATACGATGTTGCGGGTGCGGGACCTGGATAAGTCAATCGAGTTCTATACCACTCATCTCGGGATGACGCTGCTGCGCAAGACCGATTTTCCGGGAGGAAGATTTACGCTCGCATTCGTTGGTTACGGCGAAGAATCAGACACCGCAGTCATCGAGCTTACTCACAACTGGGACCAGGACGAGCCCTATGAGCTCGGTACCGGGTTCGGACATGTCGCAATCGACGTTGCGGATATCTACGCCACCTGCGATCGACTCGGCGCAGCCGGAATATCGGTGCCGAGACCGGCCGGGCCGATGAAGCATGGCAGCACGCCGATTGCGTTCATCGAGGATCCGGATGGTTACCGGATCGAATTGATCGAACGCAGCTAAAGATCGAGGCTAGAGCGTTTTTCGATCTGACAGAATCTTCTGTATTTTCAATTGGTTGTGTCTGTGATTCAAAGATGCGTGCTGGTGAAGGAGGCCAGCCTGCATCCCGACTTCAACCCGATCGAGATGGCCTTCTCCAAGTTCAAGGCCTACCTCAAGCGTCGGGCCGTCCGCACCGTCACAGAACTCTGGGAGGCCATCGCCCAAGCCACAGACATCTTCACCTCGGCCGAGTGCCAAAACTACTTCGCCGCCGCAGGATATGACCGTAAGTGATCAGAAAATGCTCTAGGGCTCTACCAACTGCCAGACGGTGACTGCGATAAGCGCGGCGCACAGCAGCCATAGTGCGAGCATGGCCGCCCGTCGGTCGAGCGGTATGGTGTTGTCGTTGGCGGGGCGATTGGCGATTCGAGTCGAGAAAGCGGGTTGCGAGACCGATCGCCGTTCGGGTTGCCGATAGGCGCGTAATTCAGCCGGTCTATCCACGCTGCTCCAGCGGTACGTAAGGACGCTCCGTCGGTCCGGTGTAGATCTGCCGCGGACGGCCGATCTTCTGTAACGGATCTTCCATCATTTCGTTCCACTGAGCAACCCATCCCACCGTCCGCGCGACGGCGAAGAGCACGGTAAACATACTGATTGGGATACCCATCGCCTTAAGGATGATGCCGGAATAAAAATCTACGTTGGGGAACAGCTTACGCTCTACGAAATAGTCGTCCTCCAGCGCGATCCGCTCGAGCTCCATCGCCAGTTCCAGCAGCGGCTCGTCCTTGACACCGAGATCGTCGAGCACTTCGTGGCACGTTTCACGAAGGACGTTGGCGCGTGGATCATAGTTCTTATAGACCCGGTGTCCGAAACCCATGAGCCGGAACGGATCGTCTTTGTCTTTTGCTTTATCGAGATATTCGGGAATGCGGCGTTTGTTGCCTACCTCGGTGAGCATATTGAGAACAGCTTCGTTCGCACCGCCATGCGCCGGGCCCCAAAGCGAGGCAATACCGGCAGCAATGCACGCAAACGGATTGGCGCCCGAAGAACCCGCCAGGCGCACCGTCGAAGTTGATGCGTTTTGTTCGTGATCGGCGTGCAATATCAGGATTCTCGACATCGCCCGCGCCAGCACGGGGTTGATGACGTAGTTCTCGCACGGATTCGCAAACAACATGTGGAGGAAGTTCTCGGAGTATTTGATGTCGTTGCGCGGGTAAATGAAGGGCTGGCCGAGCGAGTATTTGTAGGCCCACGCTGCGATCGTCGGAGTCTTCGACATCAAGCGAATCGAAGCGATCATGCGTTGATCGGGATCATTGATGTCAAGGCTGTCGTGGTAGAACGCCGATAGGGCGCCGATAACACCGCACATGATCGCCATGGGATGCGCGTCTCGACGGAATCCGTCAAAAAAACGCCGAATCTGCTCGTGTAGCATCGTGTGGTTGGTAATCCGCTTCCGGAACTCTTCTTTCTCGTTCGGGGTCGGAAGCTCGCCAAACAGCAGGAGATAGGAAACCTCGGTGAAGTCGCTCTCCTCCGTTAGCTCCTCGATCCGGTAACCGCGGTAGAGAAGTATGCCCTCATCGCCGTCGATATAGGTGATTTGGGATTCGCAGCTCCCGGTCGACGTATAGCCCGGGTCGTAGGTGAAGTAGCCCATTTGGCCGTACAGCTTGCGTATGTCGATAACGCTCGGGCCTATGGCACCATCGTATATCGGGAAGTCGCACGATTGACCCGACTGTGCGTCGGTAATTGTGACGTGACCGTTTTCTTTCGCTGCTATCACCATTCCGTCCTCGCCCGCTATGGCTCGACTACCCCGCCGGATCGCCTTGATGCGCCGGTTGTCCTGTAGCTGATCTCGGCGGTGCCATTATACGCATCGCCCCTTGAAGCGAAACAGCATTGCCCGCGAAACAACAACTTTCCACCGCTAACCAATTGAAATAACTGTTTATTCAGCTATTGAGTCAATCCGTCTCAGACACGCTTCCGACCCCAGAGCGACCATGACGTCGAAGATCGGCGGCGAAACCGTCCGTCCGGTTAGGGCTGCGCGCAGGGGCTGTGCGACGTCCTTCAATGTGATTTGTTCCGATTCGGCAAACCCGCGCACCTGCTCTTCGAGCATGTCCGCTCGCCACGCGTCGATACCCGCCAATCTCCCCCGCAATCGGCTTAGGCGCTGGCGTGCTTGCGTGGTCAGGAGCTTTTCAGCCTTGTCGTCCAGGCCGGGATTACAAACAACAAAAGGTTCTGCATTATCAACAAACTGCTCCAATGTTTTAGAGCGTTCAATTAATAACGGCAAGAGCGTTTCGACCCGCTTAAGCTGCGTTAGGCTTGGCGGCGCGCCGAGACGTGCTTCAAATCTTGGCCGCAACTGGTCGAGGAGTGCCGACGCGTCCGAGTTCTTAATGTATCGAGCATTGAGGGATTCCAGGCGGGCAAGGTCGAACCGGGCTGACGATTTGCCAATCCCTCCGACGTCAAACCAGCTAATCGCTTGCTCCGTGGAGATTATTTCGTCGTCGCCGTGGGACCAGCCGAGGCGGAGCAGGTAGTTTCGCATAGCTTCTGGCAGATAACCGGCATCGCGGTAGGCGTCGAGTCCGAGAGCGCCGTGTCGCTTTGAGAGTTTGGCGCCGTCGGGACCGTGAATAAGCGGGATATGGGCGCACTCGGGCGGCTGCCAGCCCATCGCCCGGAACAGGTTGTGCTGGCGAAAGGCATTGTTGAGATGGTCATCACCGCGAATGACATGCGTGATCCCCATGTCGCGATCATCGACCACCACCGAGAGCATGTAGGTCGGCGTGCCGTCGGCGCGCAGCAACACCATATCGTCGAGCTGTTGGTTGGCGACCATGACACGACCCTGGACGAGGTCCTCGATCGTCGTTTCTCCGTCGAGCGGTGCTTTGAAGCGAATGACGGGAGCAACGTCGGTGGGCGCTTCACTCGGATCGCGGTCGCGCCAGCGTCGGTCGTAGACCCGGCTGCGGCCTTCGGCGCGAGCTCGCGTTCGCATCTCCGCCAGCTCCTGGGGGGTGGCAAAGCAGCGATACGCCTTGCTCCGGGCGAGCAGTTCACGGGCGACCTCGGCATGGCGTGCCGCGCGCGAGGACTGAAACACGACATCGCTGTCCCAGTCGATCCCCAGCCACTCGAGGGCGGAGAAAATCGCGTCAACCGCTTCCTCGGTCGAGCGCTGACGGTCGGTATCTTCGATACGGAGGCGAAAAGTCCCCCCCATATGCCGCGCATAGAGCCAGTTGAACAAGGCGGTCCGCGCGCCGCCGACGTGAAGAAATCCGGTGGGCGAGGGAGCAAAACGCGTGACTACAGACATGAGCGCAACCCGGCAGATAAACAGCTCTCGAACCGTCACGTTTGTACGCTTGCCTCCAACCGCTGTCTAATGACCGGGTGGCAGAGAACGTCCCGAGCCCCGTTGGCGGTTGATGCGCGCCCTCAAGCTCGCCGAGCTCACTGATCGATTGGCTGCGGAGCAGGACCGGTGGCGGTACTGGTTGCCTGTCGGTCTTGGTCTGGGCATCGCGGTTTACTTCACCGTGAGCGTCGAACCGCCTGCCTGGATAGCGATTGCCTTAGCCAGTCCCGGATTTTTGCTTCTCGTGGTGACGCGTAGTCGCCCGGTGGTTCGGACCATAGCGATTGTGATCGTGTTGGTAGCTGGCGGATCGGCCCTGGCGCAGTGGCGTACCGGGCAGGTCGACGCACCAAGGCTCGCCAAGTCGCTGTTTGCCCGGACGCTCGAGGGCCGCGTCGTCGAGGTGTGGGCGCTACCTCGCGGACAAAGGTTGCTGCTGAGCGACCTTTCGATCGCCGGTCTCGACGCCGCGGCGACACCGACATATGTCCGCGTTACAACCAGGCGGCACGATCTCGCGCGGGTCGGGGACCGTGTGAGACTCCGCGCCACGCTGCGTCCGCCCTCGCGGCCGGCATTGCCGGGATCATACGACTTCGAGCGAAAAGCTTATTTTGACCAGATCGGCGCATACGGTTTCAGCCTGGGAGCGCCGGAAGTCGTGGCCAGCGAGAGCGGCGCCGGGTTGGCCAGATTACGCCTGTGGCTCAATCGATTGCGCCAGGATGTTGGGACACGTGTGCGGGCAGCGACGCCGGTGGCGGCTGGTGCCGTTGCGCAGGCGCTAATGATCGGCGATCGCGCTGCGATTGCCGAGGCCGATCTTGCCGTCATGCGGGACTCGGGACTGGCTCACCTGCTTGCGATTTCCGGACTTCACGTCGGACTCATGGCCGCGACGCTGTTTTTCTGCCTCCGCGCAGGTTTCGCGCTGTCGCAAACGCTGACCCTGCGCTATCCGATAAAGAAATTCGCCGCGTTCGGCTCGATAGCGGGCGCCCTGGTCTATCTGGCGCTCACCGGTGCGACCGTTCCAACTCAACGAGCGTTCGTGATGACGTGCATCGTTCTGCTGGCAGTGGTCCTCGACCGCCGGGTGATCTCGATGGCGCTCGCCGCTTGGGCGGCACTCGTCGTCCTGACCATGAGTCCGGAAAGCATGCTTGGTCCCAGCTTCCAGCTCTCCTTCGCGGCAGTGGTCGCACTCATCGCCGTCTACGAGGTCCTGCGCGAACCCTTGCGCCGCTGGCGCAGTATCGCGGGCCCCGGTGAACGGATGCTCATCTACGTCGCCGGTGTCGGTCTAACGACGATAGTCGCCGGTTTGGCGACCGCGCCGTTCGCGGTCTATCACTTCAATCGCTTCGCGATCTACGGTCTTGCCGCCAACCTTGTGGCGGTCCCCGTGATGGCGCTGTGGATCATGCCGTGGGCTCTGTTTGCGTACGTGCTGATGGCGTTCGGTCTCGAGCAGATTGCGCTGGTACCGATGAGTTGGGGCATCGGCGTGGTGTTGAGCGTGGCGCACGAGGTCGCGTCGTGGCCGGGATCTGTCGCGCTGCTGCCGAGCTATCCGGTCTGGGGTCTCGGCCTCCTCGCGTTCGGCGGGCTCTGGCTGTGCTTGTGGCGCCGTCCGTGGCGGTTGCTCGGAATCCCACTGATCGCCGTCGGAATCGCTTCGGCCCTGTTCGAACGCGGCCCCGATATCCTGGTTGACGGCAACGGTCGATTGTTCGCGATTCGTGATACCGAGGGCCGTCTCCGTTTATCGAGCCGAAGGGCGGCTCGCTTCATCGGCGACCAGTGGTTGCGTCGCGACGCCCAAGATGGGGGTCTGGAGTGGCATGCGATGCCACAAGCCGGAGATCGTGCGCTCAGTTGTGATGAACTCGGATGCATCTATAGAGCCCAGGGCCACATTGCTGCTCTGGTACGCGACCCGAGAGCGCTTGCCGATGATTGCGTCAAAGCGTCGATTGTGATCAGCGTCGTACCGGTTCGCGCACCTTGTCCCTCGGCGCAGATCGTAATCGATCGCTTCGATTTGTGGCGGCAAGGTGGCCACGCGCTGTGGCTGGAACCGGACGGTATCGTTCGCGTTGAAAACGTCGCGACCCGACGCGGCGCTCGTCCGTGGACGACGGTCCGTGAACGGCGAGAGCGCTCGTCGCAACCCGCCGTCGGCGGCGAGACCAGAGGCGCAGCGATGCCTGTTAGTGGTAACGACGGATCAGCGCCGCCAACCGTCCCTGAACCTTGACTCGGTCGGGACCGAAGATCCGCGTTTCGAAAAGCGGGTTGGCGGCTTCCAGCGCGATCGAATCGCCCTTGCGACGCAGGCGCTTCAGCGTGACCTCTTGGTTGTCGATCAGTGCGACCACGGTCTGTCCGGTATCGGCTGCCTCGCAACGCTCGATTACCGCGGTGTCCCCATCGTGGATCCCGGCGTCGACCATCGAATCACCAGCGACCTCGAGCGCGTAATACTCACCCTTGCCGAGGAATCCAGCCGGAACCGTAATTGTCGTGGTGTGATCTCGCAGTGCCTCGATCGGCGTGCCGGCTGCGATACGGCCGTACAGCGGCAGTTCCATCGACGGCGTATCATTGGCAGCCTCTCGTCCGGGCAGGGCGGCGCTGAAATCGCCTTCGATAACGTTGGGCGCGAATTGGCCCGGATCGGCTTTCGGCACTGACGCACCAGGCAGCTTCAACACCTCCAACGCCCGCGCGCGGTGCGGCAGGCGGCGGATAAAACCGCGTTCCTCGAGAGCAGTGATGAGGCGATGAATACCCGACTTCGATTTCAGATTGAGCGCGTCTTTCATTTCATCGAACGAAGGGGATACTCCGGTTCGGGAAATCTGCTCGTTCACGAATAGGAGCAGTTCATGTTGCTTTTTTGTCAGCATCGTCCGATGAACCCCCATATATAGAACAAAACCGAAACGTGACTACATGTTCTAGTTTGGTTCTCGTTTGGTGTCAAGCGCCAATGCACCAACGATGCGTTGCTGTCCCGGCGACCGATTTACAGCGTTGTGGCAAGTTCGATGACGTCGATCGGGTCACCGGCTTTGGCCGGTGGCGCTTGGGCGGGCCGGATGGCCAGGCAGTCGGCGCGCGACAGCAACGACAGCATGCTGCTGTCTTGCTTGGGAAACGGTTTCACCACGTCGCGCCCGTCGGCGTCGGGCGCGAACGTCGCGCGAAGGTAGTCCTCGCGCTCATCATTGGCTGGAAGATCGGTTCCAAGCGTTGCTTGGCGGATTGTGCGAGCGGTTGGATTCGCCAGACCCAACAGGGCATTCACCGCCGGCAGTAGAAAAACGAGGGCGCATACCAGAGACGAAACCGGATTGCCCGGCACGCCAACCATCGGCACATCGCCGATCTTGCCAAACATCAGCGGCTTCCCCGGTCGCATGGCGATGCGCCAAAAATCGACTTCCAGACCGCCCTCGCCAAGAACGTTTTTAACAAGGTCGTGGTCGCCCACCGATGCGCCGCCCATCGTTACCAGCAGGTCGGCGCCTCGGATTCCGTCAACCATTGCCGTCAGTGATTGGCGGTTGTCGAGGGCGATGCCAAGGTCGATCGGCTCAGCGCCATGCGCGCTCAGAAAGGCGGCCATGGCGAGCGCATTCGAACTGACGATCTGATTGGCTCCGATGGGCTCGCCGGGCCGAACGATCTCGTCGCCGGTCGCGAGTAGTGCGACGCGGGGCCGCCGGCGCACTTCGAGCCAGGGCACGTTCATCGCCGCGGCCAAGCCAATGTGCCGCGGCGTGAGCACGTTTCCCGCCGCAACACCGACATCCCCCTCGCGAAAATCCAGACCGGCGGGACGGACATAGTTTCCCGCGTCGGCCGGTTTCGCGATGGTGACCCAACCGCCTTCGACGGTGGTGTTCTCCTGGATGATGATCGTATCGGTGCCGCGCGGTAGCGGACCGCCGGTGAAGATCCTTACTGTTTCACCGGCGCGCACCTCGCCTGCGAACGCATTTCCGGCCGGCGCGGCACCGATCCGCTTGAGGCGGGTTGGCGCATCGGAGACGTCTGCGCCACGAACCGCATAACCGTCCATCGCCGAGACGTCAGCCGGCGGTTGCGTAACGCGGGCAACGACGTCGGCCGCGAGCACCCGGCCGGCTGCCTGCGCCAGACTGATTGTCTCGGGTGGTGTCGAAACCATCGCCGCGACGATGCGCCGGCGGGCATCATCGACCGGGAGCAACGGAGCGCTGGGTGGGCTCATCGGGTGTTGTCAGTCCGCGCTATAGGGGCCTGACTTGCCGCCGGCCTTGTAGACAAGACGCACGTCGCTGATCACCATTGCGCGATCCACCGATTTGCACATGTCGTAAACCGTTAGCGCCGCGACGCTGACGGCCGTCAGCGCTTCCATTTCCACCCCGGTTTTGGCGGAAACGCGACAGGTCGCTTTGATATCCACGGCATGGCGAACCTCATCGCAATTCAGTTCGACCTCGACCGAACTCAAGGCGAGGGGATGGCACAGCGGAATCAGATCGGGGGTACGCTTCGCCGCCATGATGCCGGCCAGTCGTGCGACCGAAAGGACATCTCCCTTCTTTACGCCGCCGTCCTTGATCAGCTTCAGCGTCTGCGGATTCATCGTCACCGATGCAGCGGCCGTCGCCGTACGCACGGTTGGATCTTTTCCGCTGACATCGACCATGCGGGCGCTGCCGTGCTCGTCGAAGTGGGTGAAGTCGGCCATGTGCCTACGCCGGAACTGCCACGCCTGTTGCCGTGGCGAGCAGATTCCGGGTTGCCGTAGCAACGTCGGGTTGCCGCATCAGGGCTTCGCCGACCAGGAAGCAGCGCACCCCGGCGGCGGCCATGCGGGCAAGATCGTCCGCCGTGGAGAGGCCGCTTTCGCTGACTGCCAACGCGTTTTCCGGCATATGTTCGATAAGCCTCTCGGTCGTCCTAAGGTCTACCGATAGAGTGGTGAGATCGCGATTGTTGACGCCGATCAGGCGGCTGCGAAGGCGACCGGTGCGGTCGAGTTCGGCTTCGTTGTGCACCTCGATCAGCACCTCCAGTCCGAGCGCCTCGGCCGTGTCCTCCAGCGTCCGGGCGGTGCCATCGTCGAGCGCGGCCATGATCAACAGGATGCAGTCCGCTCCCATCTCGCGGGCCTCGAACACCTGATAGGGGTCGAGCATGAAGTCTTTGCGGAGAATCGGACGTTCGACCGCACGACGTGCCGCAGCGAGGTCTTCGTCGCGCCCTTGAAAATAAGGCGTGTGGGTGAGAACCGACAGACAGGTGGCGCCTCCCGCGTCATACGCGCCGGCAAGGTGGGCGGGATCGAAATCCTCGCGAATGATGCCCTTGCTGGGCGACGCTTTCTTGATTTCGCCAATCAGTCCGTAGCCCGTTGCCGCCGCCCGCGACAACGCGTCGCGAAATCCTCGCGTTGGTTCTCCACGATCGAGCGCGGCCCTCTCCACCTCCGCTAGGGGTCGGCGTCGCCGCCGCTCGGCAGTCTCGGTACGCTTTTCACCGCAGATCCGATCGAGCACGTTTGCCATCAGTCACCGGCGCCCTGGTTGGTGATTGCCACGAGCTGATGGACCGCGTTTTTCGCCCTGCCGGAATCGATCGCTTCAGCGGAAAGCGCGGCACCTGCGGCAAGATCGTCGGCCTTTCCGGCGACGATGAGGGCGGCGGCGGCGTTCAGCATGGCGATATCGCGGTACGGTCCGGTTTCGCCGGCGAGCAGTGCAGAAAGCGCGGCGGCGTTTTCCTCGGCTGTACCGCCTTTGAGATCGTCGGGCTTGGCCGGATTGACGGAAATCATGTCCGGAGAGACTTCGAAGGTCGAAACCTTGCCGTCCATCAGCTCGGCGACGGCGGTGGGGCCGGTGGTGGTAATCTCGTCGAGTCCGTCCGAACCGTGCACGATCCAGACTCGTTCGGAGCCGAGATTACCGAGCACCTGCGCCATGGGTTCGATCCACTCGCGGGCGAACACGCCGATTAGCTGCCGCTTGGCGCCGGCCGGATTCGAAAGCGGGCCGAGCAGGTTGAAGATCGTGCGGGTCCCGAGTTCAACCCGTGTCCCCGCCACATGGCGCATCGCGCCGTGATGGCGCGGCGCCATCAGGAAGCAGATATTCACCTCCCACAAAGCTTGTCGTACCAACGACATGTCGGCATCGATGTTTACTCCCAGCGCGGCAAGGACGTCGGCGGCACCGGACCTCGAGGAAAGAGCACGATTGCCGTGCTTGGCGACCGGGACGCCGCACGCCGCAACGATAAAACTGGTGGCCGTCGAAATATTGAGGGTTCCGGAGGCGTCGCCGCCGGTACCGCAGGTATCGATCGCACCTGTGGGAGCGTGGATTGCCAACGCCTTTTCGCGCATCGCCTTCGCGCCGCCGGTGATCTCATCGACCGTCTCGCCGCGAACGCGAAGACCCATGAGAAAGGCGCCCATCTGCGACGGGGTGGCGTTGCCGGACATCATGATATCGAAGGCCAGGTAGGCCTCGTCGGTGCTCAGCCGTTCGCCGCCGGCAACCCGTCCGATCAGCCGCTTGAATTCGTTCATATCGTTAACCACGACACGCTCCCAGATGTCCGCAGGCGACGAATGCAAGGCATAAACTAGCGCGCCTCGAAAACAAAGTCTTCGGAGCGACCGTCTTCGGGGCGACCGCGCGAGGACAAGCGTACCGTTGATGAAAGCGTCACGTAACGTATTCGTAGCGAAGTTGCTACCGGATCGACGCAACGTGTAGGATTCGCCACTGCGGCCTTCTTGAGGAGCCATCTCTGCCGAGCAAGACAAAGCGCCGAAAGCAAAAAGCGTCCGCTCGACCGGCGCCGCGGCAGCGACGTGCGGGCGTTGCCGCCCCGCCCCAATCTGCCGTACGCGAACCGTTCCGCCGGGTCGTGCGACGGTTCCCGTTCCGCTCGATTGCCGGCAGCCTGCTGGTGATGGGTCTTGGGCTCGGCTTCGGAGTGACTGTCGGTCTGTGGACCGAATCCGGTGATGAGGAGGCGTCGACGCTCCGGGCAACCGGCGCGATGTCGCCGTCTCCCAAGGCAACGAAGGTGCCGGTCCTCGGCGAGCTGCGCGTAAACAAGCCCGATCCGAAAGCAGGACCGCCGTCGGCGGCGGAACAACAATTGTTGTCTCGACCTCTTACACCCGCTGCGGACGGGGAACTGGATCGCGTCGCCCCCCGACCACCCTGGTTGCGCTATGCCGTGACCGTTGCGAGCGACGAACGCCCGGCGATCGCAATCGTGATAGATGATGCCGGGCTCAATCGGGCGGGGACGGAGCGGGTTAATTTCCTGCCCGCACCGCTGACCGTCTCCTTCATGTCATACGCGGGTGATCTGCAACGGCAGATGGAGCGGGCCCGCGCCGCCGGGCATGAAATTTTTCTGCACGTTCCGATGGTACCGCTTTCAGACCAGCAGGACCCCGGTCCTCGCGCCCTGCACCCCGAATCGTCCGAGGAAGAGATTAGGGAGAGGCTGGCCTGGGCACTGTCGCGAACCACGGGTTATGTCGGCATCAACAATCACATGGGCAGTCGCTTTACCAGCGACGAAAACGCGATGGAGCTGCTGCTGGGAGAGCTGAAGGGGAGGGGGCTAGCGTTCCTCGATTCGCGGACCACGCAAGCGAGCGTGGGAGAGTTGGTGGCGAAGCGCCATGGACTGCCGTTCGCGGCCCGCGACGTGTTTCTCGATCACGATCTCAATGCCGGAGACATCGCCAAGCAGCTCGATCGTCTCGAGAAAATCGCTCGGAGCCGCGGGTTCGCAATCGCGATCGGACATCCGCACAAGGTAACCCTCGACGTCCTCGCGAATTGGTTGCAGACGCTCGAACAGCGCGGCTTGGTTCTGGTTCCGGTCAGCGCGATCATCAAGCGCCGCGCCGCGGGCTGAGATATTCGACCGCTAGAAGAGCGCGTCGATCGCGGCTTGATTGACGTCGACGCCGTACTCCTCTGCGAGTGCGGCACGGTACGCCGACACAATATCGTTTGTCACCGAACGTCGCATGGCCGTCTCGACGGCGGTGCGCACCTCCGCGCTCGCCTTTTCGCCGACCGCCCGTATCTCCGTCAGCTTGGCGACGACAAAACCGTCTTGCGCCGGAGTCGCGGCGACCGTGATTTCGCCCGGGGCGATATCGAATAGCTTGGTGAGGAGCTCTGCGGATACGTTGCGGTCTGCGCCAAACGAATCCCGGGTTAGCGGGTCGGTGGTCTTGAAACGCGTGCCCCTCTGTCCGGCAATGCCCTCGATCTCGGTCCCCGATCGGACCTTGTCGGCGATCTCGGTGGCGGTTTTTTGCGTGGCGTCGGTGCGTGTGGCGGCCTCCCAATCGGCGCGGACCTTGGCGCGTATCGAAGCGAATGGTCGGATCGCCGGGGCAATAACTTCCTCGACACCAAAGGCGAAGTAGCCGGTTTCGCTCTCGTGCAGAGCGGGCTCGGCGCCCACCTCGGTTGCGAAGACGACCGGTAGAAAGTCGCCGATTTGCGGCAGCGTCGTGATCGCGTTTCCATTCGCATCGCGACCGGCTGCATCAACGGCGTCCGCACGGGTAATCGCAATGCTCATACGGTTGGCGGCTTCGACAACCGACGCGCCACCTGCAAATTCATCTTCGATTCTGTTGGCAATATCGAACAACACATCCTGGGCCCCCCGCAGCGCAATATCGTTGCGCAGTTGTTCTCTGACATCCTCGAGCGACTTGGTCGAACCCGGTTCAACCTTGACAACGCGAAACACGTGCCAGCCAAAGGCGCTTTTTGTCGGCCGGCTGATCTGCCCTTCCGCCAATGCGAAGACGGCTTCGCGGGCCTCGTTAGGCAGCCTCGATTTGGTGATCAGGCCGAGCGAGACCGCGCCCGCGGTCAGGCTCTTTGTATCCTGGGCGATAACTGCGAGGTCGTCACCCCGGCCGATGCGGTCGTATGCGGCTTGTGCCGCTTTCTCGTCTTCGTAAAGGAGCTGTTCGATTTCGCGACGCTCGAGCGTCACGAACTCGTCGCGACGAATATCGTACTCTTCGGCGATCTCCTCATCGGTTACGGCAACCTCGGCGACGAGATCTTGTGGCCGTAGCGTGAAATAGGTGACCGCTCGAAGTTCCGGTGCCGTGTAGTCAGTCTCGTTTTGTCGATAATACTCCTGCAAAGTGGCGTCGTCGGGCTCGGCAACGTCCCTCGTTGAACCAGTGGGTACGATCACGAGTTGGGCGACGCGTTGCTCACCGCGGTACCTAAAGAAGCGATCGACGAGAACATCCGGCGCGCGCGTGTTCGCCGCGACGGCGCGGAGAAGCTGATCGCGGGCGATATCGCGTCGTGTCGCGGCAACAAACGACGCTTCCGAGAATCCATTGCTGGCCAGGGTCTGCTCGAATACCGCAGGGTCGAACTGGCCGACCGAATTGCGGAACGCAGGATTGGCGCGAATGTCCGCCGCGATGACGGCGTCGCTTGCGGTCAGGCCGAGTTCAGCCGCGGCCTGTTGTATCAGGGTTTGACCGATGAGGCGCTCCAGTGTGGCGTTGACGAGGCCGAGACTTCGGGCGTCTTCGCTGCTGAGACGCCCGCCAAACCGATTCGAAAGGCGCTGGTACTCGCGCTGGTAGGAGTTGCTCAGCTCCTGTGCGCCAATGCCGACATCGCCGACTACTGCGACCGATTGGTTGCCGCCGCCTCGCAATATGTCGCCAACTCCCCACACGGCGAAGCTGAGCATGACGATACCAAGAAAGATCTTTACGACCCACGAACCCGTGGTCTGTCGCAACGAGCGGAGCATGTCACCAATCCTGTTATGGTCGAGCGCTGCATCATAATAGGGTCCGGTCACGCGCAGCCGCAAGAGGCGACGCGGTGTGGAATAGCGACAAGCTGGCTACCGCGATATTGGTTTGCTAAACCGACGCAATGTTTCTCGAAAGGAGGTTGACGAGCCGGTGCAGCGTCGATTAATCGCGGGCAACTGGAAAATGAACGGCCTGCGCGCAAACGGGTGCGCGTTGGCGACGGCGGTCGTCGAGAGAGCGGGCACGGCATCGCTGAAAGACGATTTGTTGCTGTGTCCGCCGGCAACGCTATTGGGCGATATTGCGGCGATCGTCTCCGGCAGTGCGGTCGCCCTGGGGGCGCAGGATTGCTCGGGCGAGGTTGGCGGCGCCTTTACCGGCGACGTGAGTGCCGAGATGGTGGCGGATCTCGGCTGCAGCTTCGTAATCGTCGGCCATTCGGAACGCCGCGGGCCGCGTGGCGAAAACGACACGATCGTCGCTCGCAAAGCAGCTTGTGCGCAGGCGGCCGGTCTCAACGCAATCGTCTGTGTTGGTGAGACCGCGGATCAACGTGACAGTGGCTTGGCGCTTCAGGTCGTGGGCGGTCAATTGGCCGGCTCGCTTCCGAGCAACTGCGATCCGGAGCCACTGGTTGTGGCTTACGAGCCAGTATGGGCGATCGGTACCGGCCGTACACCAAGCGTTGGTGATATCGAAGAAGTCCACAGCTTCCTGCGGGACAAGCTGGTCGAGCGTTTCTCGGATGCAGGTGCGGCGGTTCGCCTGCTTTATGGCGGATCGGTAGAGCCTGGCAATGCCGGCGAGATATTGTCGGCGGATAAAGTTGATGGCGCGCTCGTCGGTGGCGCCAGTCTCGACGCCGATGACTTCATCGCTATCGCGGCGGCAGGTGCCCGATAGGGCCGATCGCCTCTAGCGTCGCAACTACGGTTGTTGACGCGACCCCTTTAAGAAGCAAGTGGTCCGGGCAAGACCAGGATATGTCGGCGTGGCGGAGGCGGGGTAGGGGAAACTCGTTCATAATGGGCGAGCCGGCGCTGCTCGCGCGGGATCTGCGGTGCCGGGGCGCGACGCGAAGCGGCCGCGCCGGATGACGCGCAGGCTTCGAATCGGCCTCCGTTTTGAACGCGTGGTTCCGTGGATCGTGGTCACAAGCGAATCTCGGTCTTGACCATTGCGGGGCCCGCGCGTTCGGCGCCGCGATCCCGCCAAGCTGCGTCGATTTCTCGCGAGATAAGTGTCCGTGCAACGCCGCAAGCCGCAATCGAGCGATTGCTTGGTGTTCGCGTCAACATGGTGTAAAAGCGCGCTGGCGTCGTCGCGACGCCGCGGAACTGGCTGAGCGAACGCATGACGACCGTGCTTCTGGTCATTCACATCATACTCGCGCTTTCCCTGATCGGCGTCGTGCTGCTGCAACGCAGCGAAGGTGGGGCACTCGGTATCGGAGGCAGCGGCGGCGCCGGCGGCGGCCTCATGACCGGCCGTTCGGCGGCCAATCTGCTGACCCGAACGACAGCGGTTCTTGCGACCTGCTTCATTGCCACCAGCCTCACTCTGGCAATCCTGGCGGGCGGCGGACGCGAGCGTTCGATTCTCGAATCGGTGCCGCCGCCGGCACAAACCGAGCCCGCAAAACCAAGTGCACCGATTGCGCCAACCAGCGAATAGCGAAACCGGGCGAGACCGCCTGCGCGGTGCCCGCCATTCCCTTCCATCACCGACTCTAGATCGGCGCGCCGCGTCATGACCCGGTTCATTTTCGTCACCGGCGGCGTGGTGTCGTCCCTCGGCAAGGGGCTAGCTTCGGCGGCGCTCGGCGCCTTGCTGCAATCGCGCGGCTTCGAGGTTCGTTTGCGCAAACTTGACCCCTATTTGAACGTCGACCCGGGGACAATGAGCCCGTATCAGCACGGCGAGGTCTACGTCACCGATGATGGCGCCGAAACCGATCTCGACCTCGGCCACTACGAGCGATTCACGGGCGTACCGTCACGCGGAAGCGACAACGTGACGTCGGGTCGCATCTACCAATCGGTCATCGCCAAGGAACGTCGCGGCGACTATCTCGGCCGAACGGTCCAGGTAATCCCGCATGTTACCGACGAGATCAAGGAGTTCGTACGTTCTGGGGCCGAGGGCGCGGATTTCGTCCTGATCGAGATTGGCGGCACGGTCGGCGACATCGAAAGTCTGCCGTTTCTCGAAGCGATCAGGCAGATGGCCAACGACCTCGGGCGCGATCGCGCACTGTTCCTGCATCTCACCCTTGTTCCCCACATCAGCGCAGCCGGCGAGCTCAAGACCAAGCCCACGCAGCACTCGGTGAAGGAGCTGCGCAGTATCGGCCTGCAGCCGGATATCCTGCTGTGTCGCAGCGAGCGGCCCCTGCCTGACGGGGTGCGCAGCAAGATAGCTCTGTTCTGCAATGTCCGCGAAGAAGACGTGATCAGTGCACCGGATGTGAATTCGATCTATGAGGTGCCGATCCGCTATCACGAGGAGGGGCTCGATACCCAAGCCCTGGCGCACTTCAAGAAAGATGCGCCGGCACCGGACCTGTCACGCTGGCGAGAGATTTACGACCGGCTCCACGCAGCTGAGGGCAGCGTGCGCATCGCCGTAGTCGGCAAGTACACCGAACTCAGGGATGCCTATATCTCGCTTGGAGAAGCGTTGGTGCATGGCGGCATTGCCAATCGGGTAGCGGTCGATCTCGCCTGGCTCGATGCCGAGATTTTCGAACGGCCAGACAACGGCCACCACCTCGAAGACGTGAATGGGATTCTGGTGCCGGGCGGATTCGGTGAGCGCGGCTCGGAAGGAAAGATCGCGGCCGTCACATATGCGCGCGAGAACAAGATCCCTTACTTTGGCATCTGCTTCGGTATGCAGATGGCGGTGCTCGACGCCGCCCGCAATATCGCCGGTATCGAGGGGGCAGGCTCGAGCGAGTTTGGTCCCGTCAAGGTGCCCGTTGTCGGGCTGCTAACCGAATGGGCGCGGGGTGATGAAATCGTGGTGCGCTCTGCCGCCGATGATCTCGGTGGCACGATGCGTCTCGGCGCATATGAATGCCATCTCAAGGAGGGTAGTCGGGTCCGCGATATCTACGGCGATGTTCCCTGCATCCGGGAACGCCATCGCCATCGCTACGAGATCAACATCACCATGCGCGATCGGCTTGAGAAGGCGGGGTTGACCTTTTCCGGCATGTCACCCGACGGCTTGTTGCCCGAAATAATCGAGCTGATCGGCCACCCGTGGTTTATCGGCGTCCAGTTCCATCCCGAGCTCAAGTCGAAGCCGTTCGATCCACATCCGCTGTTTCGGTCCTTCGTTCGAGCGGCGGTTGAACAATCGCGCCTCGTCTAGGCCCGGCGCGACACATGGCCGCTGCGGAACAGGTCACCGTCGGCGACGGCGCGGTCACTCGCCTGACCCTGGGCAACAACCGCCCGTTGGCGCTGATTGCCGGTCCGTGTGCGATGGAGGGTCGTACCCACGCTCTCGAAACCGCGCAGGCGCTGGCTGAGATGACGGGAAAGCTGGGCATCGGGCTGATCTATAAAACGTCGTTCGACAAGGCCAATCGCACCAGCGGGAATAGCCCACGCGGGGTTGGCTTCGACGAATCGCTGCCGATCTTCGCCGAGATCCGTGAGACGGTCGGCTGCCCGGTTCTGACCGACGTTCACACCGCAGAGCAATGCGCCCCGGTGGCCGAAGCTGTCGATGTGCTACAGATCCCGGCATTCCTGTGTCGGCAAACCGATTTGTTGCGGGCGGCGGCGGCGACCGGACGCGTAGTCCATGTGAAGAAGGGCCAGTTCCTCGCGCCGTGGGATATGAAAAACGTCGTCGCCAAACTAACCGAGAGCGGAAACCGTCGCGTTCTGGTGTGCGAGCGTGGGGTCAGCTTCGGTTACAACACGCTGGTTTCAGACCTGCGATCTCTTCCGGTTCTCGCCGAGATGGGTTTCCCGGTTGTGTTTGATGCCACTCACTCGGTTCAGCAGCCGGGTGGTCAGGGTCACGCGAGCGGCGGGGAGCGCCGCTTCGTTGCGGTGCTCGCCCGTGCCGCCGTGGCGGTCGGGGTCGCCGCCGTTTTCATGGAAACTCACCCCAATCCCGCCCGCGCACCGTCGGATGGACCCAACATGGTCCCGATGAGCGACATGCCGCCGTTGATCGCTCAACTGATGGAATTCGATCGCTTATCCAAGTCCTTGTCGGGAGAGTAATGAGCGCCATCATCGACATCATTGGACGCGAAATCCTCGATAGCCGCGGCAATCCCACCATCGAGGTCGATGTCGCTCTCGAAAACGGATACTCGGGCCGCGCTGCGGTGCCTTCCGGCGCTTCGACCGGGCGCTACGAGGCCGTCGAGCTGCGCGACGGCGGCGATCGTTTTGGTGGGAAAGGGGTCCAACGCGCCGTCGCGGCGATAAACGGCGAGCTGTTCGAAGCCTTGATGGGGCTCGATGCCGAAAACCAATCACAGATCGACGCCGCCCTGGTCGCCCTGGACGGCACGCCGGATAAGTCGCGTGTCGGGGCAAACGCGACACTGGGCATCAGCCTGGCAGTCGCCAAAGCAGCGGCCGCCGCCCACGATCTGCCGCTTTACCGCTATCTCGGTGGTGCCGATGCCTGCGTGCTGCCAGTCCCCATGATGAACATCGTCAACGGCGGCGCCCACGCGGATAATCCGGTCGATATCCAGGAGTTCATGATCCTGCCGGTCGCGGCAGATTCGATCGCCGAGGCGGTGCGCCACGGTGCCGAAGTTTTCCACGCATTGCGGCGGGCACTGAGCGACGCGGGTCATACTACGAACGTAGGCGACGAGGGGGGCTTCGCGCCGGCATTGCGCAACGCAGACGAAGCGCTGGGGTTCGTCACGACGGCAATCGAAAGGGCAGGTTATGCCCCGGGCGATGATATCGCGATCGCCCTGGATCCCGCTTCGACTGAATTTTTTTGCAACGGCCGATACGTTCTGTCGGGAGAGGGCAAGACGCTCGATGCGGACGGTCTCGTCGGGTATTACGAAGATTTGGTGTCGCGATATCCGATCCTGTCCATCGAGGACGGCATGGCAGAGGACGATTGGCAGGGCTGGGCGGCGCTGACCGAGGCCCTGGGCGATCGGGTCCAACTCGTCGGCGACGATCTTTTTGTCACCAATCCCGAACGTCTTGTGCAGGGTATCGGGCAGGGCGTCGCCAACGCCATTCTCATAAAACCCAACCAGATTGGTACCCTGAGCGAGACCCTGAAAACCGTGGACATCGCCCATCGCGCAGGTTACCGCTGCGTCATTTCGCATCGGTCCGGCGAAACCGAAGATACGACTATCGCCGATATCGCCGTTGCGACCAATTGCGGGCAGATCAAAACCGGATCGCTGTCGCGCTCGGATCGCCTCGCCAAGTACAACCAATTGGTACGCATCGAAGAACAACTCGGCCCGCAGGCCAAGTATCCGGGTCGCTCTGCCCTGGCGCGCGGCTAGTGGGTCCGGATTGCAACACTCGCAGGTAAACGGGGGCGCCCAATCGTTTTTCGGTTGACCGTCCGGAATCCCGCGTGATTCGATGCCGGTATGGGAATCATGCACGAAACGCGGCGACGGGCTCGGGCCGCGCTGGCCCCGTTCATCTGTTTCGTGCTGGTGATCTATTTTAGCTATCACGCGATCCAAGGAGATCGCGGCCTCTTGGTCTGGATGCAACTGAAGCAAGAGATCAAACAGGCCGAGATTCTGCATGCGTCCCTCGTCGAGAAGCGTCAGCGGCTCGAGCACAGGGTCGCTTTTCTGCGCCCCGAGAGCCTCGACCGCGACCTCTTGATCGAACGCGCCCACCATGTGTTGGGCTTGGTGAATGACGACGAGGTTGTCGTTCTAAACTACTGAGCGGGCTTTCTGTTTTTCGATCCGGCGCCGGCGGGTGCGCGTTGCGCCACGGATGCCGGCGGAAATTTTATGATCAAGATCAATTGATTAACGCAATAGTTGATCCGAAAAACAAGTTCCTGTCGGATGACGCAAGCGCTAACATTTAGCCAGCCATACATTTAGAAGCCGCCGTTTCGGCAGGACTTTAGAAGCCGCCGTTTCGGCAGGACTTCGGCACCGTTCGGGAGCAGGCGATGGCGAAGGCGAAGGCGAAGTCGACTGAATCCAAGCGCACGCCGCGCAAATCGACCCGCAGCAAGCGAGTAAACGGTCACGATTTTGCTGCGATCGACGCGGCCGATCTTCTCCGGCTCTACCGCCAGATGTTGCTGATCCGCCGGTTCGAGGAGAAAGCCAGCCAACTCTACGGCATGGGTGCCATCGGCGGTTTTTGCCACCTGTATATCGGTCAGGAAGCGGTTGTCGTCGGTATGCAGGCATCGCTCAAGGTGGGCGACGCCGTCATCACCAGCTACCGCGATCATGGCCATATGCTGGCCTGCGGCATGGATCCGCGCGGCGTCATGTCCGAGCTCACCGGACGGGCCGGCGGCTACTCGAAAGGCAAGGGCGGTTCGATGCACATGTTCTCGTTGGAGAAAAACTTCTACGGCGGGCATGGAATCGTCGGCGCGCACATTCCGCTCGGCACCGGCCTCGCCTTCGCGCACGCCTACAGAAACACCGATGGCGTCTGTCTCACCTATTTTGGTGATGGAGCCGCCAACCAGGGCCAGGTTTACGAAGCGTTCAATATGGCCGCGCTGTGGAAGCTGCCGGTCGTCTACATCATCGAAAACAATCACTACGCGATGGGGACCTCGGTCGAGCGGTCTGCGGCGCAAAGTGATTTCTTCAAGCGTGGCGCGCACTTCGGCGTCCCCGGCAAGCAGGTGGACGGGATGGACGTGCTCGCGGTACGCGAAGCGGGCGCGCAAGCTGTGGGGACCTGCCGCGCCGGCGAAGGCCCTGTGCTTCTTGAGGTTCTGACCTATCGCTATCGCGGCCATTCGATGTCAGATCCCGCCAACTACCGGACCCGCAACGAGGTCAAGAAAGTGCGCGAGGAACGCGATCCGATCGATCGCGTGCGCGGCTGGCTCATCGACGGCGGGCTTGCCAAGGAAGACGGTATCAAGGCAATCGACAAGGAAATTCGAGAGATCGTCAACGCCGCCGCCGAGCACGCGCAGACGAGTCCCGAGCCGGATCCGTCGGAGCTGTACACCGATATCTACCTCGAGGCGTAGGGCGCTGACGCGGTCGGGAAACATGGGGGCCTGAGGGGAGGGGTCATGCCGCTAGAGATACTGATGCCCGCATTGTCGCCGACAATGACCGAAGGCAATTTGGCGCGTTGGCTGAAACGCGAGGGCGAAACGGTATCGCCCGGCGATATCCTCGCCGAAATCGAAACCGACAAAGCGACCATGGAAATAGAAGCGATCGACGAAGGCACGTTGGGCCGCATCGTCGTGCCGGACGGAACCGAGGGGGTTTCGGTAAACACCGTTATCGCTTGGCTGCTTGCCGAAGGCGAAGACAGCGCCGCGCTCGACTCGGCCGAATCCGCGTCGCAACCCGAACCGGCCGAAGTGCCGGCACAAATCGAAACGCCGAGCGCTCCAGTTCCGGTCGCCAATGCTGTTGCGGCGCCACCGTCGCCGACCGCGTCGGTCGCGCTCGATCCGGATCTGCTACCCGGAACCGAGATGGTGGAGACGACGGTACGCGAAGCGCTGCGCGATGCGATGGCGGAAGAGATGCGTCGCGACCCCGACGTGTTCCTGATGGGTGAAGAGGTCGCCGAGTATCAGGGCGCTTACAAGGTGAGTCAGGGGTTGCTGGAGGAGTTCGGTGCGCGGCGGGTGATCGACACGCCGATTACCGAGGCCGGCTTTACGGGGTTGGGGGTCGGTGCCGCATTCGCCGGCCTCAAACCGATCGTCGAGTTCATGACGTTCAACTTCGCCATGCAGGCAATCGATCAAATCGTCAATTCGGCGGCCAAGACCCGATACATGTCGGGTGGACAAATGGGTTGTCCGATTGTGTTCCGCGGCCCCAACGGGGCGGCCGCTCAGGTCGCGGCACAACATTCGCAGAGCTACGCCGCGTGGTATGCCCAGGTGCCGGGGATGAAAGTGATCTCGCCCTACGATGCTGCCGACGCGAAAGGGCTGCTGAAGGCGGCGATCCGCGACCCCAATCCGATCGTCTTTCTCGAGAACGAAATCCTCTACGGTCAAATATTTCCCGTGCCGCAGGTTGAAGATTACGTTCTGCCGATCGGGCGCGCCCGCGTCGTGCGCGCCGGCAACGACGTCACCCTGGTTGCGTTTTCGATTGCTGTGGGCTGGTCGCTCGAAGCGGCGCAACGACTCGCCGCCGACGGCATCGATGCCGAGGTCGTTGATCTACGTTCGCTGCGGCCACTCGACATCGACACGGTCCTGACATCGCTTGCGAAAACCAACCGCGTAGTGGTGATCGAGGAGGGATGGCCGGTGTGTGGGATCGCTTCCGAGATGTCCGCTCAGATCATGGAACGCGGCTTCGACGATCTCGACGCACCGGTTGCGCGCGTGACCGACAAAGACGTGCCGATGCCGTACGCCGCCAACCTCGCAGCGCTTGCCTTGCCGACCATCGACGAAATCGCCGACGCCGCTCGCGCGGTCTGCTATCGCACCTAGCAACCGACAAACCACCGGCCGGATTCCAAGAGATTCCAAGGAAGTAGGACTATGCCCATCCCAATAACGATGCCCGCATTGTCGCCGACAATGACGGAAGGCAACCTCGTCAAGTGGCTCAAAGCGGAAGGTGATCAAGTCTCAGCCGGTGACGTCATTGCCGAAATCGAAACCGACAAAGCGACCATGGAGGTCGAAGCAGTCGACGAAGGCGTTTTGGCAAAGATCCTAATCGGCGAGGGTACCGAAGGCGTTGCCGTCAATTCGGTGATCGCGTTGCTGCTCGAAGAGAGCGAGGATGATGGCGCGATTGAGGGTTATCAGGCGGCGGCTCCGATTGCGCCGGCTCCGGCCGAGTCAGAGCCGCAACCTGAGCCCGCACCGCAACCGGCCCCGTCGGCGCTCGCAGCATCATCGGCTCCGGCAACCTCGCCGGCGCCCGCGGGCGCCGACGGCGCTCGTATCAAGGCAAGCCCGCTGGCGCGTCGCATGGCGCAGCAGGCCGATATCGATCTCGCCACGATGTCCGGAAGCGGTCCGCACGGTCGGATTGTCAAGGCCGATATCGAGGCGGCCCTGGGCCAGGCGGCGGTTGCAGCGACGGCCCCACCCATTGCGCAGACCGCCGCCGCATCCGCAGCTACAAGCGCCGCCCCGACCGAAATACCGCATACAAACATGCGCAGGGTGATTGCCCGCCGCCTTACCGAAGCCAAGCGGGAGATCCCGCATTTCTATCTGTCGCTCGATTGCGAGGTCGACAAGCTGCTGGAGCTGCGCAAGACGTTGAACGCCAAGGCGGAGGCCGAGGATTCGAGCTACAAGCTGTCGGTCAACGATTTCGTCGTACGCGGGGCGGCCCTGGCGCTACGCAAGGTGCCGGACGCCAACGTTTCCTGGACCGATGACCTGCTGCTCAAGCACAACGTTGTCGATATGTCGGTTGCGGTGGCGATCGAGGGCGGCCTGATCACGCCGATTATCCGTAACGCGGACCAGAAGGGGCTGGCGGCGATATCCAATGAGATGAAAGAGCTGGCCGGACGCGCACGCGAAGGCAAGCTTATGCCCGAGGAGTATCAGGGCGGCACCTTCTCGATATCCAATCTGGGGATGTTCGGTATTCGCGAGTTCGCGGCCGTTATCAACCCGCCGCAATCGGCGATCCTCGCGGTCGGTCGTTCGGAGGAACGACCGGTCGTCCGAGACCACGCTTTGGCCATTGCGAGCATGATGACGGTTACCTTGAGCGTCGATCATCGCGCCGTCGACGGTGCGCTGGCCGCGCGGTTCCTCGCCGCGTTCCGCGGACTCATCGAAGACCCGCTCACCATGCTGTTGTAGAAACCGGGCCGCGCAGCGCCCACATCTAGACTTAGAGCCAATAAAACAAACGAAAGATCTGAGGGATGGCTGACGATACTTTCGACCTCGCTGTCGTCGGAGCCGGACCCGGTGGCTATGTCGCGGCAATCCGGGCCGCGCAGCTGGGGATGAAGACGGCGGTCGTTGAGCGCGAGCATGTCGGTGGGATCTGTCTCAATTGGGGCTGCATCCCGACTAAGGCGCTGTTGCGTGCGTCGGAGATCTACCACCTGCTCCAGCGCCTCGATGAGTTCGGCTTCAGCGCTGACAACATTACCTATGACGCCAAGAAGGTCGTCGCCCGAAGCCGCGCCGTCGCGGATCAGCTCGCCAAGGGCGTTGCTCATTTGCTGAAGAAGAACAAAGTCACCGTCATTGACGGCGAGGCCCGTCTTGCCCGGGAGAGCAAGCTGCAGGTTCACAACGGCGACAAGAAGGTTGCTGATGTCGGCGCCAAGCACATCGTGATCGCCACCGGCGCACGTGCGCGTGACCTTCCAAACATCCGGGCCGACGGCAAGCTGATCTGGTCCTACAAAGAGGCCATGGTTCCGGACAGCGTTCCGAAATCGCTGCTGGTCATCGGATCGGGCGCAATCGGAATGGAGTTTGCCAGCTTTTTCAATCGGTTGGGCTCGGCGGTCACGGTTGTCGAAATTCTCGATCGCATTCTTCCCATCGAGGATCGAGAGATATCTGCGGCGGCACTCGAGGCGTTCCGGAAGCAGGGGATGAAGATCCATACCGGCGCCTCCGTCGATGCCGTCAAGGAAGGCGGAGGTAACGCTACCGCGACCATCAAGCACAAGGACGGCAAGACCGAATCGGTGACCGTGGAGCGCGTCATCCTGGCCGTGGGCATCACCGGCAACATCGAGAATATCGGCCTCGAAGAGGTCGGTGTTGGGACCGAGCGCGGGCACATCATCGTCAATGAATGGATGGAGACCGGTGCTGCCGGCATCTACGCGATCGGTGATGTGTGCGGTCCACCCTGGCTGGCACATAAGGCGAGCCACGAGGGTGTGATCTGCGTCGAAAAGATTGCCGGCCTCAACAATGTCCGTCCCTTAGATACCTCGAACATCCCGGGATGCACCTATTGCGACCCGCAGATCGCCAGCGTCGGCCTCACGGAAAATGCGGCCAAAGAAGCGGGACATGAAGTAAAGGTCGGGCGCTTTCCCTATATCGGCAACGGCAAGGCTATCGCCCTGGGCGAGCCCGATGGCATGATCAAAACCGTATTCGACGCCAAGACCGGCGAACTTCTCGGCGCGCACATGATCGGTGCGGATGTCACCGAGCTGATCCAGGGCTACGGCATTGCGAAAACGCTGGAGACGACCGAAAGCGAATTGATGCACACGATCTTTGCCCACCCGACGCTCTCGGAGATGATGCACGAGTCGGTGCTTGACGCTTACGGCCGGGCGATCCATTTCTAGGGGGCCGGCGATCCGGATGGCAGCAGGGGACTAACGTGGCGACCGATCGAACTCTTCGCCATCCCGAGAAAGCGCATCGGCCCGATTCTCCCATCGCCCGAAAACCGGATTGGATTCGTGTCAAAGCGCCGACTTCACGGGAGTACCACGAAACCCGGAAACTGATCCGCGACCACCGCGTCAACACTGTCTGTGAAGAAGCGGCATGCCCGAATATCGGCGAGTGCTGGGCTCAACGACACGCAACGGTGATGATCCTCGGCAGCATTTGCACGCGCGCCTGTGCGTTCTGCAATGTCGCCACCGGCTTGCCCGACAAGCTCGACCCACATGAGCCTGAAAGGGTCGGCGAAGCGACCGCCGGACTTGGGCTCAAGCACGTCGTGGTCACGTCGGTTGATCGGGATGATCTCGATGATGGCGGTGCCGAGCATTTCGCCCTCACGATCCGGGCGATCCACGAAGCTTCTCCCGGCACGACCGTGGAGGTGCTGACGCCGGATTTCCTACGCAAGGACGGCGCGATCGAGACGGTCGTCGCAGCGCAACCCGACGTCTACAACCACAATCTCGAAACCGTGCCCCGCCTGTACCCGGGCATCCGGCCCGGCGCGCGCTACTTCGCCTCTCTGCGCCTCCTCGATCGCGTCAAGGAGTTGGATCCAGGGATGTTCACCAAATCGGGCTTGATGGTGGGGCTGGGTGAGGATCGCGGCGAGGTTCATCAGGTGATGGATGATCTCCGCACCGCGGACGTCGATTTCCTCACCATTGGACAGTATCTCCAGCCCACCCCGAAACACGCGCCCGTCGATCGCTTCGTATTGCCCCGGGAGTTCGCGGCGTACGAGCAAAGCGCGCGCGGAAAGGGATTCCTGATGGTTTCGTCTGCACCCCTCACGCGATCGTCATATCATGCGGGCGACGATTTCGAGAGATTGCGCGAGGCGCGGGCGGCGCGGTCGGCCGCCCCGTAAGTCCAATCGATGCCCACCCACGCCGAAAAGCGCTATCTCGACCATTCGCCCCACGACCTGTTCGCGCTCGTTGCCGATATCGAGGCGTATCCCGAGTTTCTCCCTTGGTGCGTGGCGGCCCGGATCCGCGAGCGTCGGGAAAACGTGATCGTTGCCGATCTGGTTATCGGCTTTCACATGTTCCGAGAGCGTTTCACCTCGCGCGTCACACTCGATGAACCGAACGGCATCGACGTCGAATACACCCGTGGGTCGCTGCGCCATCTGAACAATCACTGGAAGTTCATCCCCCAAGGCGAAGGGTGCGTGGTCGACTTCTACGTAGATTTCGAGTTTCGCTCGCGAGTGCTTCAGAGGCTGATCGGGGTGGTATTCAACGAGGCATTGTCGAGGATGGTGCGCGCGTTCGAGGACAGGGCAGACGCTTTACATGGCCGGCGACGAGACACGTCCGGGACCGCCCCGATTGACGCCGAGCCCGACCACGCCTAAACCTGCCGCCGCGCCGCTTCGCCGGATCGGAGCGCGGGCTGTCCTGCGGCAGCGATGCTCCCGTTCTGACGGGGACCTATTGCGGGCGCCGTCGAAGGAGATTGGTCGTTCCCGATCAAGCCCGACCTGTTTTGGCTTGCATGAGAATCGAGCCGCAGCCGAGGCCGCGACCCGCCGACGTCGATAGCCAAGCATTACGTTCTCGCGACGCTCGCCGACGTCGATCACATCGGACGATATTTGTCGCTGGGTTTAAGCCTGGTCGCGTTGGCGGGGATACCGTTTTGTGCGAACGCGTTGGCTGAGATGAGAGAGGCCGCCCCGGCAAACGACCGGTGCGCGCGACAATATCAATCGTCAAGCAACGGCCCCGGTTCCCGCCAGATACGCATCGTCGAGCAATGCAGGCCACCACCGATACGCATGAATTCGGCGTAGGGCACTTCGATCACCTCCACGCCGGCTTTGCGAACGGCGGCAATCGCCTTGGGAGCCTCGGCGATCATGAGCACATGTCCAGGCTCCAGCAGAGTCACGTTAGCCGGTCCGTAAAGCGCTTGTTCATCGGTTTCGACTTCGACGATCTCGTAGCCATGCTCTTTGAGCCAGCGCCAATTGTCGAAGTCGACGCCCGGCAGGTAGGCAATGACTTTGCGATGGTCGAGCGGCCCGATGATCATATCGGGATGGTGACTCACTCCGGATTGCGGGTGGAAATAGATGTTCCCCGAGCTCTCGAGCACCAGCGTCGTCATCTCCTCGGCGAGGCAGCTGCGCTCGACGACGGGAATAAGCTGCGCCAGACCCTCGTCGTTGAAGGCGATGCCGTGCGAGGTCACGAACACGTCCTCGGCCAGCCACAAGCAGGGCCCCGCCTCGGCGACGCCGGTCCCGGTAATCGTTGCCACCGGCGGTACGCCGAGCTGGGTCCAGGCCCAGTAGGCCAGGTATTCGGAACGACCGAATCCCAAGGGACTGACGGCTATTTTTTCGATGATCGAACCGCCGCGTACGACCAGCGTTTCGTTTGCCGCCCATGTCCCGCGCTGCGGACCGAACGGGCCGACTGGAGGATCCGGGTAGGTGACGCGATGGACGATCACGCCCGCTTCCTCGAGCGCGGCTTCGTACTGCAGGCTTTGATCGTGCATCTTGTCGGTATCCAGATCGGTGTGCGCGAGGCCCATCTGCGGGAAGTAGGCAGGGTCTTGGTCGTAAGCGATAAACCGTTCGTGGGGGGTGATGTCGATTAACGCAACTTCGCGAAGCTTACCTATGCCATTGGCGCCGAACTCGCGCCCATAGATCTTGGGATAGATCTCCTTCGAGTCGATGTCGTGCCAAGTATCGACGGACGGCGCCTGGCCGGGAACGTAGCCTGGCATTTCCGTGAGTTTGAATTCTGTCGATGTGATCTGATCCTGCATTTCCTCGATGCGTGCCGCCCAACTCGGCGGAAGCACGGGTTTGGAAGGGACACTGGAAGCCATTTGTTAATCCGTTCTTTGGTTCGAGTTCGAGGCCGTGCGGTACGTGCGGCAGGTTTAGGTAACGGAGTCGATTTGCCTGAGCATCATTTCGAGCGCGTCGTCGACTGTCGCGAGCCTGACACCTTGGCGACCGATATCGCCGTATTCACGCTTCAGCAGGGATACCTTGCCGCCACGGCGGGCGCCGGCGAGATAGACCAAACCGACCGGTTTGGTTTCGGTTGCGCCGCCGGGACCGGCGATGCCCGTACAGCATACGGCGACGTCTGCATCCGAACGACTGAGTGCGCCCTCCACCATCGCCCGGGCGACCTCTTCGCTCACGGCGCCGGCGCGATAGAACAGATCTTCCGGTACCCCGAGTTGCTGCTGCTTGGCTTCATTGGTGTAAGGAACGAAGCCCCGATCGACGACATCGGACGATCCGGCTATTTCCGTCAGGCAACCTATGAGCAAGCCACCGGTGCACGACTCTGCCGTAACAACGCGCACGGCCTTGCTGCGGCCCCGATTCAATACCTTGGTGGCCTTGGCGATGAGTTCCGGTGGAAACATCAGAGTCCCGGTGCGAAGCGTTGCGCGATCAGGAGCACGATGGCGGCAAATACACCAGCGAGCACATCATCGAAAATGACTCCGCCTGCGCCGGATAAGCGACGCTCCAACCAGCGAATAGGCCAAGGTTTGAAAACATCGACAATGCGAAACAGCAGAAACGCTCCCACATAATAAACCGCCGTGGGCGGAACGGCGACAATTGCAATCCACTGGCCGATCACCTCGTCGATCACGACCGGACCGGGATCGGGATCTTCGCCATGCGACAAATAAACCGACGTCGCCCACCACCCCGCTGCAAATGCCGCAAACGTCGCCACGATCAGGCCGGTCGGGCCCGCCAAGCCATGGATTCCAATAGCAACGAGGACAGCGGCAAATGAACCGCAGGTTCCCGGTGCGCGCGGCATCAAACCGCAACCGCCGAAGGTCGCGATCAGCGCGGCCGGGTGCCAAAATGGTAGCCCGGGAGGCAGGGTGCTCACGCTTCATCCCGATCGGCAAAGGGTAATCGAACCGTCGCCGTAGCTTGCGCCGCGACGCCTTCGCCGCGGCCAAGGAAGCCGAGCTTTTCCGTCGTGGTCGCTTTGATGCTGATTCGTGCGACCGGCAAAGACAGTAGGCTGGCAACAGTCTCGCGCATGACCTGGCGGTGCGGTTCGATCTTGGGGTGCTCGCAGATGAGCGTGAGGTCGATATGACTCACCAATCCGCCGTGCCGTCGCACCAGATCACCCGCGTGACTTAAAAAAATCTGCGAATCGATGTCGCGCCAGCGTGGCTCGTGGGGTGGAAAGTGGGTGCCGATATCGCCCTCGCTGACCGCGCCCAGCAGCGCATCGGTAATGGCGTGAAGCGCGACGTCGGCGTCGGAATGGCCCCCCAGCGCGGCGTTCGCGGGAATGTCGACACCACATAGGCGGATTCGATCACCGGCGACGAGACGGTGGGTGTCGAAGCCGCTGCCAACGCGAATGTCACCAAGACGCGCGTAAAATAGACGCTCTGCCCGGGTCAGGTCTTCGGAGAAGGTGACCTTTAAGTTCGACTCCGATCCATTCACCACAGCGACCCGGCCACCGGCCGCCAGAGCGATCGACGCGTCGTCATCGTGGTGGGCGTCTCGTGCAACGCTCTCGTTGGCCGCGAGAATGGTGGTAAATCGAAAGCCCTGCGGTGTTTGGGCGCGCCACAACCCGTCTCGATCTATGGTCGCCTCGATTCCCGCCGCGCCGACCCGTTTGATCGAATCGGAAATCGGCAAAGCCGGAACCACGGCATCGTGGTCGGTCAACCCTGCGAGGACGCGGTCGATCGTCGCGTGGTCGACCAGCGGGCGCGCGCCATCATGAATCAACACGTGCTCGGGCGGATCGACCGTTAGGCGGCGAAGGCCTCGGAAGACCGATTCGCGACGCGTAGCGCCGCCCGCGACGACGGCCACATCAAGCCCTGCCAACGCGGTTTCATAGTACCTTTCGTGATCGGGATTGAGCACGACGTCGATGCGATCGACGCCGGGATGCCGGGTAAACGCGGCGACGCAATGGCGCAGCAACGGCTCGCCGGCGAGCCTGCAGAACTGTTTTGGTGTATCGCCGGCGAAACGCTCGCCGGAGCCAGCGGCTACGATAAGAGCGGCGATCGACATGGAGCCTCGCGTTCGCGTTGGCCCCGTTATAGCGGTAAATGGTTTGAAATCACCAAACAACGTTGTCAGTCGAGATAATGTTGCCTAAGAAAGAGGCAGATTCGCAAAATTCACGAAATCAGCCCAGCCGTTGGGGATGCCGGTGACGATTCGTATTGGTTCAATTCAGCTTAACGACCCGGTCATCCTTGCACCGATGTCGGGTGTCACCGATATGCCGTTTCGGCGTTTGGTGAAGAAACTGGGCGCGGGGCTCGTAATATCGGAGATGGTTGCCAGCCAGGCGATGATCCGTGCGACGCGCCGGTCGATGCGGCAGGCTCAGCACGCCGCCGACGAATATCCTATGGCGGTTCAGCTGGCCGGGTGTGAGCCCGAGGTGATGGCCGAAGCTGCTCGCCTCAATGCCGATCGCGGGGCCGCTATCGTCGATATCAACATGGGGTGTCCAGCGAAGAAGGTCGTCAATGGCTACGCCGGATCCGCGCTGATGAAGCAGGAGCAACTCGCGGCGCGCATCATTTGGGCCACGGTCGCCGCGGTGGATTTGCCGGTTACGCTGAAGATGCGCACGGGTTGGGACGACGCCAGTCGAAACGCTCCCAAACTGGCGCGGATTGCCCAGGATTGTGGTGTCAAGATGATCAGCGTGCATGGCCGCACGCGGTGCCAGTTCTACGAAGGACGGGCGGATTGGCGGTTCGTGCGCGAGGTCAAGGAGGCGGTTTCCATTCCGGTTGTCGTCAACGGCGATATCACCACCCTCGACAACGTGACCAGGGCGCTTGAAGAGTCGGGAGCGGACGGTGTCATGATCGGGCGTGCGTGCTATGGGCGTCCGTGGTTCCTGCGCCAGGTCATCGAGTTTCTACGGCACGGGCGCGTCACTCCGGATCCTGATCTCGACGAGCGGCGCAACCTCCTGCTCGAGCACTACGAGGCCATGCTGTCGTTTTATGGCCGTGACATCGCAGTGCGGACCGCTCGCAAGCATATCGGCTGGTATGCCAAAGGCATTGCGAACGCGACGAATTTTCGCACCGCAGTCAATCACTGCGGCGACGCCGACACCGTCAAACGGCTGATTGGCGACTTCTTTTCGCGCGCCAACGAAGCGATGGTCGCGTGAGCACGGCGCGGTCCGAATTGTACGGGGAATCGGTGGAGACGACCGCAACGGCAGTCCTGTTCGCGATCGCTCCGCCGATCCTGGTCGTGGATCGCGAACTACGAATCGGTTTCGTCAATCACGCCGGCAAGGACTTTCTCCGCAACGGCATCGACCAGCTTCGCGGACTGCCACTTGCGAATGCCGTCGGTTTCGACAACCCCTTGGCGGCGCTGGTCACGCAGGCTCAAGCACGCGGCGTCGTTGTTGTTGATCGCGCGGCGGAACTCGACCTTGCGGGAAACCGAGGCCGTTTCGGGCAGCAAGCTGCACCGATCGACGATGGCAGCGAAGCGATCGTCGTTCTTATAAACGCAACATCCGGTCTAGCTGGGAGTCTCGACGGGTATAGCCGAAGCCCTGGCCTGGTGAAATAGATCGGTGCGATGTCGGCAATGCTCGCGCACGAAATAGGGAAGCCGCGGGCTGGAATTCGCGCGGCTCAATTGCTCAAGCCGGCCTCGCCGAGGACGACCAGAACCTGACGAAACTGATTCGCAACGAGTGCGATCGGGTCTGCAGTCTCGTCGAGCGCATGGATGCCATGGCCGGGCCTATCCTGTTGCGTCAACCGGTTAACGTTCACGCGGCGTTGAAGCGCGTGCTCGGACTCGCGCGATCGGGATTTGCCGCCGAGGTAACCTTTCTGACCGAGTACGCCCCCGCACTGCCGGTGGCGATCGGTGATCACGACCAGCTCCTCCAGGTGTTTCTCAGCTTCGTCAAGAACGCCGTCGCCGCACTGCCGGATCATGGCGGACGGGTGATGATTGCGACTCGCTACCGGCATGATGTGCGGGTCAACGGCGGCGACCGCATGCATATCCCGCTTGAGGTAAGCGTCCGGGACAACGGCAGCGGCATTCCGGCGGCGGTACGACCCTACGTTTTCGATCCTTTCGTAACTGTGCGGGCAAGAGGCACGGGGCTCGGGCTTGCTTGGGTCGCCAAGGTCGTTGCCGAGCATGGTGGCAGCGTTGATTTAACTAGCGACGAGACGGGGACCGAATTTCGGGTGTGCTGGCCGGTTGTCGATGCGCGGCGCCAGAAGGGTTCAGGTCGCGTTCCATGAGCGGCGAAACGATCCTCGTCGCCGACGATGACGCGAATGTCTGCACGGTCGTCGATCGGGCCTTGACCGGCAGCGGCTACGATGTTCGTACCACGGCCTCCGCGCAAACGCTTTGGGAGTGGGTCGTCGATGGCGAGGGCGACGTGGTCGTCACGGACGTGGTCATGCCGGATGGCGATGGGCTCGAGCTGCTGGCTCAAATCAGGGAGGTGCGTCCGGAACTGCCGATCGTGGTCATGAGCGCCCGCTCCACGCTCCTGACGGCCACCAAAAGAGGTGAGTTTGAATACCTCTCTAAACCTTTTGATATCAAGCAACTAATTAATGTAATTAATCTATCCCTTGAAGGTTGGGGGCGGCCGGCTCCGACGCTGACGCGACCGATTGGGGGTGAAGAGGATAGTCCCATCGTCGGCCGCTCCCCGGCGATGCAAGAGGTCTTTCGGACCATGGCGCGCGTGGTGGGAACCGACGACCTCGCGGTTCTAATTTCGGGTGAGTCGGGAACCGGGAAGGAGCTCGTCGCCCGCGCCCTCCATGATTGTGGTCAGCGACGTTCCGGCCCTTTTGTCGCCGTCAACATGGCGGCGATCCCGCACGAACTCGTGGTAGCCGAGCTCTTTGGTTTCGAGCGCGGTGCGTTTGCGGGCGCGCACCGGCGAACGCCGGGCCGATTTGCCCAAGCACACGGCGGGACGCTATTCCTCGACGAAATCGGAGAAATGCCGCTGGACGCCCAAACCCGATTGCTGCGTGTACTGCAACAGTCGGAGTTCACGCCGCTTGGCGCAAGCGAACCGATTGCGACCGATGTACGTATTGTCGCTGCGTCGAACCGTGATTTGTCCACTCTTGTCCGGCAGGCCCGCTTCCGCGAGGACCTTTACTACCGCCTCGACGTGGTGCCCGTGCGAATCCCCCCGTTGCGCGAGCGACCCGAGGACATCCCCGATCTCGTGCGACATTTTCTGATTGAAGCCGCCCATCAAGGTCTACCCGCTAAAACCTTCGATCGAGCCGCAGTCGAGCGCCTCATGGCGCATGCTTGGCCCGGCAATGTCCGCGAACTCCAAAACCTGATACGTCGGATGATGGCTCTGCACAGCGAGGATCACATCGGCCTTCCTGCGGTCGTATTGGCGCTGGAGGAAGCGGGCAGGGGGGCGTCGGGCGTAGAGGCACTGGATGAGAGCCTCGGCACCGCGGTCGAGCGTCACCTAAGCAAGTACTTTGCCGCCCATGGTGGTGGGTTGCCGCCGAGCGGGCTCTACGGCCGAGTGCTGCGGGAAATCGAACGTCCGATGATCGAAATGAGCCTTGCCGCAACGCGCGGAAACCAGGTACAGGCGGCGCGCCTCCTGGGGCTCAACCGCAACACTCTCCGCAAGAAAATGCGAGAGCTTGGGATAAGCGGCGGGTCGCGCGGCGCCCGGCGGCAACCGCGGTGATGTAACCGGGCAACACCTGTGTTAGGTTTAGCCCTCGCAAGGTCCGACTTGCGCTGTTGCAGCACGCGGTCGCCGCGCCAGACGGACTGCTAGATTCGACGGTAAGGTAGTGGTCAGCGAGACGGATTCGGCCGGCGCGGAACGCGGCGAGCGGTGGTTCCAAATAAGGAATTGGGCCCTGCGCCATAGCTTGTCGCGCAAACTCGCCATAGCGCTGTCGGTTGCCGCGGTCATCTCGGGCTTTGCGACCTATGCGGTGTTTCAGGATTCCGGACCCTTCGGTCTGAAGCCGGCATCGGTCGTGCCGCTGCTCCTAGTCAATCTCGTAATACTGCTCTCGCTCAGCGGCCTCATCGCGCGCAGGTTGGTTCAGCTCTGGGTCGAACGCCGTCGCGGCTCCGCGGGATCACGCATACATGGTCGCTTGGCGGCTCTGTTCAGCGTGGTGGCCGTCACCCCGACGATCATCATCGCCGTGTTTTCGGCTTTGTTCCTGAACTTCGGCATCCATGACTGGTTCAATGAGCGCGTTAAGACCGCTCTCTCGACCTCGGTTTTCGTTGCCGAAGCCTACATGCAGGAGCACGGAAAACTGGTACGCGGCGACGCGATCGCCATGGTCCACGACCTCAACGAAGTGGCGGACGCCTACTATCGCAACCCCGTTTTCTACAATCGCGTGCTCTCGACCCAGGTTGCGCTGCGCCGTCTTTCGGAGGCGATCGTGTTTGATCCACGCACCGGGTTGGTCGCACGTACGGCGCTGAGTTACACGCTGGACTATCGGGAGATACCGACGGAAGCGATTGACGCGGCCCGCGAGAACGAAGGTGAGCCGATCCTGTTTGCCAGGAACAGTGATCTGGTGCGGGCGCTGGTAAAACTGCGCGGTCCCGGTGACGCTTTTCTTTATGTCGGACGCACCGTCGATCCGCGCGTTATCGCTCATGTTGAAGAGAACCGGCGCGCGGTCGCCGAATATGAGCAGGCCGAGGGCGAGCGTTCGTTCATTCAGATAACTTTCGTGATGACGTTCATGGTGGTCGCGTTGTTGCTCCTGTTGGCGGCGATTTGGCTGGGTCTGGCATTCGCGAACCGGCTCGTCACGCCGATTGGATCTTTGATCAGTGCGGCGGATCAGGTTCGCGGCGGGACTTTCAACGTCAAGATTCCGGAGCCGCGCGACGATGACGAAATCGGGAGTTTGATCCGATCGTTCAACCGAATGACACAACAACTCGACGTCCAGCGCGGCAAACTGGTCGAGGCGAATCGTCAGCTCGATCTACGACGCCGCTTCACAGAGGCCGTTCTAGCCGGCGTGACATCCGGCGTTGTCGGCCTCGACGCCGACGGCAAGGTCACGCTGCCCAATCACTCGGCGACCGTGCTGCTCGACGTCGACCCTGAAACGATCGTCGGATGCAAACTCGCCGAGATCGTGCCGGAAATGGACTCCCTCTTGCTGGAGATCCAGAACCGCCCCGAGCGCACCGCGGAAGGACAAGTCAATATCGAACGGGGCCGACGGCAGAGAAATCTCCTGGTCCGGGTCGGCGCGCAATATGCGGAAAGCCGCAAGATCGGTTACGTCGTTACCTTCGACGACGTAACCGAATTGGTATCAGCACAACGCGCTGCGGCGTGGTCGGAGGTTGCCAGGCGCATTGCCCACGAAATCAAGAATCCGCTTACGCCCATTCAACTGTCGGCGGAACGGCTGAAGCGTAAATATCTCGACGAGATCAGCAGCGATCCGTCGACCTTCCGCAGCTGCACCGACACGATCATTCGGCACGTTGTCGATATCGGGCGGATGGTTGACGAATTCTCGTCTTTCGCGCGGATGCCGACCCCGGATTTCAAGCCCGAAGACACCGTTGCCATCGCCCGGCAGGCAATCGTTCTCGAGCGGATGGCCCATGGCGAGATCCGCTATGTCGAGGATTTGCCGGCGAATCCGGTTATCGTTAACTGCGATGCAGCCCAGATGGGCCAGGTTCTCACCAACCTCCTGAAAAACGCCGCTGAAGCAATCGCCGAGCACGACAACGCCGAGCGCAGATCAAAGGGCGAGATTTGCGTGCGGATTGTCGCCGGGGAGGACGAGGTGGAGATCAGCGTCGCCGATAACGGCGTCGGCCTTCCCAGCGCGCAGCGTGACCGCATCACCGAACCCTATGTAACCACGCGCGAGAAGGGAACAGGTCTCGGCCTCGCAATTGTGACGAAGATCGTCGTCGACCACGGGGGACGCTTGGAGTTGGCAAATCGGAAGAATGGCGGCGCGGAGGTGCGGATCATCGTCGACCGGTTGGCGGCGCATCACGTCAATGCTGCGGTCGTTCCTCGCAAGAGCGCGTAGCCCTCGAACGACCCAATGGCACATGACATTCTCATTGTCGACGACGAAGTAGATATCCGCGAAACGGTCGCCGGTATCTTGTCCGATGAGGGTTATGAGACACGGGCCGCCGCGAACAGTGTCGAGGCGATAGCCGCCATCAATGAGCAACCCCCGTCGCTTCTTCTGCTCGACATCTGGCTCGAGGGAAGCGAATGCGACGGACTGGGACTGCTCGACATCGTGACCCACAGCTACCCCGGTTTGCCGGTGGTGATGATCAGCGGCCACGGCAATATCGAAACCGCCGTATCCGCCATCAAGCGTGGCGCCTACGACTACATCGAGAAGCCCTTCAAAAGCGATCAGCTGTTTCTGGTTGTCGGCCGTGCCATTGAAACCGCGCGCCTGCAACGCGAAAACGAAGAGCTGCGTTTGCGGGTTGGCCGGCCGAGTGAGCTGGTGGGCGAGTCGAGCGTCATGAATACTCTGCGCCAGGCGATTGAGAAAGTCGCTCCAACCGGTAGCCGAATCCTCATCAGCGGGCCGCCCGGCTCCGGCAAAGAAGTTGTCGCACACATGCTCCATGCGCGCTCACGCCGTGCCAGCCACCCGTTCGTTGTCGTCAATGCCGCGAGCATGGCGCCCGAGCGAATGGAGATCGAGCTGTTTGGTACCGAGTCGGCGGAAAGCCGCCGCACCGGAACCTTCGAGCAGGCCCACCGCGGGACCTTGTTTATCGACGAGGTCGCTGACATGCCGCTCGAAACACAGGCTAAGATCCTGCGCGTTCTCCAGGAGCAATCGTTCGAGCGCGTGGGCGGCCGCGGTCACGTGAGCGTCGACGTTCGCGTGGTTACCGCCACCAACCGGGACCTCGCAGCCGAAATCAGCGTGGGACGTTTCCGCCGGGACCTCTATCATCGGCTTGCGGTCGTGCCGATACAGGTGCCGGCTCTGTCCAACCGACGCGACGACATTCCGCTCCTCGCCCGCTACTTCCTACAGCGCACCGCCGAGGTTTCCGGCCTGTCCATGCGTACGATCAGCGACGATGCGATTGCGGCGCTGCAATCCTACGATTGGCCGGGCAACGTTCGTGAACTCAGGAATTTCGTCGAGCGCTTGCTGATCATGGCACCCGGAGATTCGGATGTGCCGATCACGGCTTCGACGCTGCCCGCGGAAATCGGCGTGCAAACGCAAACGCTGACGGCACTGCGCCGCAACGGCAATGAGGTGCTTATGAGCATGTCGTTGCGCGAGGCCCGCGAGACGTTCGAGCGCGAATACCTCGTCGCTCAGATCAACAGGTTCGGCGGCAACATCTCCCGCACCGCCGGCTTCGTCGGCATGGAGCGGTCGGCTCTACACCGCAAGCTCAAAGTGCTCGGGGTTACCCCCGAGGACCGCGGCGCCGGCCGCGACAATTAATTCAGACCCTTCGGTCCGGCTCACCCTCGCAACGCGAAAGACTGATCGATGAAGGTACTCGTCTGTGGCGCCGGTCAGGTTGGCTTCAACATCGCACGCCAGCTGGCCGCGGAGCAGAACGACGTCACCGTCGTCGATATGTCGAGCGAGCTCATCGCGAGGGTTAACGAATCGCTGGATGTGCAGGCCATGGTCGGCCACGCCTCGCACCCGGATGTCCTCGAACGGGCGGGGGCGTCCGATTCTGACATGATTATCGCGGTCACCTATGCCGACGAGATCAACATGATTGCCTGCCAGGTCGCGCACTCGATCTTCAAGATTCCCACCAAGATTGCTCGGGTCAGCGCGCAAAACTACCTGCAGTCGACCTGGCGAGACCTGTTTTCGCGAGACCACATGCCCATCGACGTGATTATCTCGCCCGAGATGGAGGTCGCCAACGCCGTGATGCGCCGCCTGGAGATCCCCGGGGCGAGCGACGTCTTTCCATTTGCCGAGGGTATGGTCCGCGTAATCTCGGTCTTTATCGACGACAAATGTCCGATCATCGACACACCTCTGCGACAGCTGACCGAACTGTTTCCGGATCTTCACATCCGCGTGATGGGCATCATTCGCGGCGAGCATACTTTCGTGCCGAGTCCGGACCAGGAGATGATCGCCGGCGACGAGGTGTATTTTGCGGTCGATTCCAAACATGTCGGCCGTGCGATGGCCTCGTTCGGGCACGAGGAGCACGAGGCGCGCAGCGTCGTCATTGTCGGCGCCGGCAATATCGGCATGCTGCTCGCCAAAAAACTGGAAACCGAGCAGCCTGATGTGCGCGTCAAGCTGATCGAAGTCGACATTCAGCAAGCCGAGAGCGCCGCGGATCAGCTCGAGAGCGCGATCGTGCTCCATGGCGACACTCTCGATCGGGAGATTCTCGACGAAGCGAACATTCGCAATACCGAGGCGATTATCGCGGTCACCAACGACGATCAGGTAAACATCCTGGCTTCGTTGATCGCCAAGCGCGCGGGATGCCAGTCGGCCGTCGCGCTGGTCAACAACATTAGCTACAGCCCGCTGATCCACTCACTCGGGGTGGACGTCGTCGTCAGTCCGCGGGCGTCGACAGTCTCGACGATCCTCCAGCATGTTCGGCGTGGTCGCATACGCAGCCTGTACAGCGTCGGCGACGGCGTCGCCGAAGTGATCGAAGGTGAGGTCCTGCGGACTTCGCGGCTCGCCGGGACCGCGCTGCGGGACAGCCGGATTCAGAACGTCATTATCGGGGCGCTCGTGCGCAGCGACGACGTAATCATTCCGAAGGGTGATACCGTGATCGAAACCAATGACAAGGTCGTGCTGTTCGCGCTCAAGGACGCCGTGAAAAAGGTCGAGCGGCTGTTCTCGGTACGACCCGACTTCTTCTGAGCGCCGGTATCCAGGTCTAGCAGGTAAGCACGGGCCAACCCTGATCGGCGGTGATCGGTGTCCTATGCGACCATTTTCGCTGCGGTAGGCTGGGGCTTGTTGCTCATAGCCGGTGCCATGGTCTTGCCTGCCGCGGTGGCGCTGGGCCTCGAGGAGTATCGCCAGGCCTTGACGTTTTTCGTTGCGGCCGCCTTGACCTCGTTCGCGGGAGGTGGCCTAGCGATCGCGACTCGCGGCGCGGCCCAAGAGGTGTCCAAACGCGAGGGCTTTCTGCTGGCGGTCCTGTTGTGGCTGCTGCTTCCGTTATTCGCAGCCTTGCCGCTCTACTTCAGCCCCACCTTCGCTACCCCGACGGATGCTTATTTCGAAGCTGTATCCGGCCTCACCACCACGGGTGCGACGGTCTTGGTCGATTTCGCGACCACCCCGCAAAGCGTGCTGTTTTGGCGCGCCATGGTCGGCTGGATCGGGGGCTTGTCGACCATCGTTTTCGCACTTGCCCTACTTTCACTCTACGGCATTAGCGGAATCCAATTGTATCGAAGCGCGATGCCGCGGGGAGAGCGCGATGCGCTGATGCCGCGTCTGGTCGAGGGCGTGCGTTCGGTCTGGAAGATTTATGTCGCTCTCACACTTGCCTGCACGGCCGCGCTTTGGATTTCGGGGATGCCCCTGTTTGAGTCGCTCACGCATGCGTTCTCGACGCTGTCGACCACCGGATTCAGCAACCACGCCGGATCGGTGGCCGTTTTTGCCAATCCCGCCGCCGAGATCGTTTTGATCGTCTTCATGATCGCCGCCGCACTCAATTTTACCCTTCATTGGGCAGCATTGCATGGCACCCCGGGAGCATACATCAGGGATCCGGAGCTTCGTCTGTTTGCGGTGATCGGGCTCGCCGCGCTGATCGCAACCTACCTCGCCGCCGGCGCGCCTTACGAGGCTGAGCTGTGGCAGACGAGAATGCGTCATTCGTTGTTTACGGTGGTTTCGGTGATGACGACGACCGGGTTCGCCACGGCGGATGCGTCGGCATGGCCGTTGTTCGTGCCGGTCGTTTTGCTGGCGCTCGTGTTGGTCGGCGGTTCCACCGGCTCCACCGCCGGCGGCCTGAAGATGATGCGGGTGCTGTTGTTTTTGAAGCAGGCGGCGAGGGAATTGGCTAGGTTGCCGCACCCGCACGGCGTCGTCCGAATTCACTACGGCCAGCGCGTGGTCCCCGATGCTGCAATGGTGGCCGCCTGGAGTTTCTTCTTCTTCTTTGTCGTCGCACTCGCTGCCTTTGCGGGTGTCCTGGCACTGGCCGGGCTCGGATTCCGGGGGTCGCTGACGATGGCGGCGGCCGCGCTTAGCAACGCCGGGCCTGTGGCAAGCATTATCGACCCCACGGGAAGTGGCTATAGCGCTCTGAGTACCGGTGCAAAATGGGCGCTGTGCCTGGCGATGGTGTTGGGCCGGCTCGAGCTATTGGCGTTTCTGGTACTCGTTCGGCGCTCGTTCTGGCAGCGTTGAATGCCGCGCATCGTCTATGTCAATGGCCGCTACTGCCGCTACGCCGAGGCGGCGGTTCATGTCGAGGATCGAGGCTTTCAGTTTGCCGATTCGATCTATGAAGCGATCGGCGTGTGGCGCCGAGAATTGATCGATTATCGCCAGCACTTCGACCGACTTAGCCGGTCCTCGTCCGAGATAGGGCTCAAGCTGCCCTGCTCACGAGAGTCCCTCGGTCTGATCGCCAACGAATGCATCCGCCGCAATCGCGTTTCAGAAGGTCTGGTCTACGTCCAAGTCACCCGTGGAACGGCGCCACGCAGCCACGTTTTCCCGAGTGCCGTGCGTCCCGCACTCATCGTGATCGCGACCAACATGCCGCCACCGGACGAACGGCATCCCGACGGCGTCGAAGTCGTCACGCGGCCGGATCTGCGCTGGCGCCGATGTGACATTAAGTCAACCGCCCTGTTGCCCAACATACTCGCCAAGCAGGCGGCCATTGAAGTCGGGGCATACGATGCTTGGCTCGTCGACGCCGACGGACGCGTAACCGAAGGTGGCTCGACCAATGCGTGGATCGTGGTCGGCGGAGATCTGGTTACGCGGCGTCCAAGCGACGCTCTGCTAAGTGGCGTAACTCGTGCAACCCTCATCGAACTCGCCGGCGAAAACGGATTGAAAGTGGTAGAGCGAGCGTTTGTCGTAGAGGAAGCGTACGCTTCGAGCGAAGCCTTCCTGACCAGCACAACGAGTTTCGTCATGCCGGTCGTGCGCATCGACGGCCGTGCCGTCGGTAGCGGACGGGTAGGCCCGATCGTCGCCGGACTGCGAGAACTTTACCGTAGCTATCTCGATGCGTTGGTCGGTTGAACCCCGTCCCGGGCGGTTCGCGGCGTGGTAGAGGTTGTATGGAGAAGTCCGCTTCCCATCTAGAGCATTTTCCGATCACTTGCGGTCATATCCTGCGGCGGCGAAGTAGTTTTGGCACTCGGCCGAGGTGAAGATGTCTGTTGTTTGGGCGATGGCCTCCCAGAGTTCTGTGACGGTATGGGCGGCCCGGCGCTTGAGGTTGGCCTTGAACTTGGAGAAGGCCATCTCGATCGGGTTGAAGTCGGGATGCAGGCTGGCCTCCTTCACCAGCACGCATCTTGAATCACAGACACAACCAATTGAAAATACAGAAGATTCTGTCAGATCGAAAAACGCTCTAGTATACGGTCGGCACGAAATAGGAGGTTTCGCCCGATCGGGCTGGATTGGTGTCATTAAAACTCTTCACGATGGATCGCTATACGAGGCATGATAAGCGTGTACAACAGAAGGGAAACCCCCATGTCCCCAACAAAAACCCAGAACCTTCAGGACGTTTTTCTCAACCATATCCGCAAAAACAAAGCACCCGTTACGGTCTTTCTTGTCAACGGGGTCAAACTCCAGGGCGTGATTACCTGGTTTGACAATTTCTCGGTCTTGCTGCGTCGCGATGGCCACGCCCAATTGGTCTACAAGCACGCGATCTCGACCGTAATGCCGGCCCAGCCCGTTCAATTGTTCGAGGGCGATCAGGAAGAGAGCGCGGCAACCGAGGCCGCTGCTGCGGAGTGAGTTGACGGCCTCGCATTTCGACGGTGTGAATCCGACGGTCAAGCGCCGAGCGCTTGTCGTCCATCCATTCACCAAGCAGCGCTCTCGCGGCGGCGGTGCTCGCACGCCTGACACGAGGCTGGCCGAAGCCGTCGGGGTGGCACGCGGGATCGGCCTAACCGTAGTCGATGCACTCACCACCGCGATTGGCCGCCGCAAGCCGGGGACCCTATTCGCCGACGGTAGAATCGAGGAGATCGCCGCTCTGGTCGCGGCGCATCAAATCGATGTCGTGATTGTCGACGACGCGCTCGCACCGATACAACAACGTAACCTTGAACGTTCCTGGCAGACCAAGGTGATCGATCGCACCGGCTTGATACTCGAGATATTCGGCGCGCGGGCGCGCACGCGCGAGGGCAGTCTCCAGGTCGAACTCGCCGCGCTGAGTTATCAGCGCAGTCGACTGGTCAGGTCGTGGACCCACCTCGAGCGTCAGCGCGGCGGCTATGGCTTCCTGGGCGGGCCGGGCGAGTCTCAACTCGAGGCCGACCGCCGGCATATCGACGCTCGGATAGAGCGTATTAGACGCCAACTGAAGTCGGTCCGCGGCACCCGTGGCCTGCACCGCAAAGAGCGGCAGAAGGTGCCGTTTCCGGTGGTCGCGCTGGTCGGTTACACCAACGCCGGAAAGTCGACCCTGTTCAACCGCTTCACCGGGGCGGATGCGACGGCGCGCAACGCGCTGTTCGCCACCCTCGACCCAACCATGCGGCGGGTTGAGCTGCCAAGCGGTCAGTCGGTCATCCTGTCGGATACTGTCGGTTTTATCTCCGAACTGCCGCACGAGTTGGTTGCCGCCTTTTCGGCGACTCTCGAAGAGGTCTTGCATGCCGAACTCCTCGTTCATGTCCGCGACATTTCGCACCCGGAGAGCGATGAGCAACGCGACGACGTCCTTCGAGTTCTGACCGACATTGGAGTAGGCAGCGAAAGCCACCCGCCCATCATCGAGGCGCGGAACAAAATCGACCTCCTCGCCCAAGAGGATCACGTGCGTATCACCAACAATGCGCGCCGCAATGGCGTGGCCGTACCGCTCTCCGCCATCGACGGACGCGGCTGTCACGAGTTGCTGTCGGCGATCGACGCGGCGCTATCGGCGGCCAACCGCGTGATCGAGGTCGAGGTCGCGATCGACGATGGCAAGAACCTTGCCTGGCTCTATCGGCACGGTGAAATCATCGCCCGGGACGATGGCGATGACAGTGCGCGTATCCGCGTCAGTATGAACGACATAAACCGACACCGTCTGGAGCGGATCGCCGCGTCGGAGCCGAGCGTTCGTATTCACTAGGCCGGACTGGAGTTTCTGGCCTCGTTTGGCGCCCGAACGACCGCTTCGCTAGGGTCGTCAGCCGTCAATCGAGCGCTATGGCGGCATTGCGCATCGCCGAATCTCCTCGCTCACCGCGCCGTCGATAGCTGGACATGAGAACCGGTTCGACGAATCGTGCGAAACAGCGCGCGCGCTCCGTCCCGGTGGCTGACCCGGCGACGAGCGTGGCGTCGGGCCGATCCCAACGCCGGCGCAAAAAGGGCAGGGGCTTAGTTAGCTGGTTGGCGTTAGCCGTCGTCGCGGCTCACCGCGAATGTTGCGAAGGCCTGCTGTACGGGCATGATCTCGACCCGGTTGATATTGACGTGGGCCGGCGTGGTGGCAACGTAACGGATAACGTCGGCGATATCGTCGGCGGATGTCGGCTTCATACCCCGATAGACCGAGGCTGCCTTCGCTCCATCGCCTTTGAAGCGCACTTCGGAGAACTCGGTGTCGGCCATTCCCGGTTCGACGCTGGTCACCCGGATTTTCGTTCCCGATAGGTCGGCGCGCAGATTGAGCGAGAATTGGTGCACGAACGCCTTGGTGCCACCATAAACGTTGCCGCCGGGGTAAGGGTAGGTGCCGGCGACAGAGCCGAGATTGATGATGTGGCCGCGCTCGCGCTCGACCATCCCCGGCAGGATTGCCCGCGTGCAGTAAATCAACCCCTTGATGTTGGTGTCGATCATCACCTCCCAATCGTCCATGTCTGCGCTTTGGGCCGGGCCCATACCCAGCGCCAATCCCGCGTTGTTGATCAGGACATCGATAGCGGCGAACTCCGCAGGAAGATCTTGGAGCGTTTGCTTGACCGCGGCGTCATCGCGTACGTCAAGTTCGACGGCCAAGACGTTGTCGCGAAACAAATTCGGTAGGCGGTCACGGATTGTTGCGACGCGATCGAACCGACGCGCGGAAGCCACCACCATCGCGCCGCGCTCTGCGAACTGACGCGCCGCGGCGGCGCCAAATCCGGCGCTGGCACCGGTGACAAATACCGTCAGGGTGGCCGGATCGATCATTTATCGCCCTCCGTATCGGTGTCGCCCTCGATCGACGGCTGGCCGCTCTCTTCCGCTTTCGCACGGTTCCACAGCGCATCCAATTCCTCGAGCGTCGCCTGCTCCGGCGATCGTCCCCGTTCCGTCAGCCAATGTTCGATACGCCGGAAGCGCGTTTCGAATTTTGCGTTGGCCGCGCGCAACGCATCTTCCGGATCGATTCCGAAATGACGTGACAGATTGGCGCAGACGAACAGCAGGTCGCCGATTTCGGCCTTCTGTGCGCTGCGATCTCCATCGCGAACCGCCTCTTGCAGCTCGGCGACCTCCTCGTCGATTTTGGCGAAGATCGGGGCAGCGTCGCGCCAATCGAATCCGACCCGAGCGGCGCGCCGCTGCAGCTTGCAGGCCCGCAACAGGGCAGGGAAACCGCGCGGGATGTCATCGAGAACGCTTGCTTTTGAATCCGACATTTGCCGTCGCTCTGCGGCCTTGATGTCCTCCCACTTGCGCGTTTGTGCACCGGCATCCGCAACCGGCGCGGACGATGCGAAAACATGGGGATGGCGACGGACCATTTTGTCGGAGATGGTCCTGACGATATCGTCGAAGTCGAAACCGCCTTCTTCACGCGACATCTGGGCGTAGAACACCACCTGGAACAGCAGATCGCCGAGTTCGCTGCGTAATCCTTCGCGGTCGTCAGTACGGATCGCCTCCGCAACCTCGTACGCTTCCTCGATGGTGTAGGGCGCGATCGTCGAGAAGTCCTGCTCGCGGTCCCAGGGACATCCGGTTTCCGGGTGTCGCAAGGCCGCCATGATTTCCAGGAGCCTGGCGATGGGCGGTGAAACTTCCGTCATTGATTGCGCGAACCGCGATGAGATACGACGACGGTGCCGCACTATGCAAAACCTGTAGCGCGAAAGAAAGCGCGCGACGCCGTGCCTTGATCGAATCGGATCCGCAACGACAAGGCCATCGAGTCGTTCCGACCGTCACGGGTTCGGAGATATCCGGTCCGGCGGAAATCGCAGGCGCATCCCGACGCGGTCGTTTGTGTCAAGAAATACCGGTGGTCGGCCGGTGGTTAAGAGGCGCGATAGGGGCGTCGTTCGGAGAAACCAAGCCAGAACCATGCGTGACCGAAAAATCCCATAATGTGTATTATGTTAAAAATATATATTAAATATATTATCAGCGGCTTACCGATTTATCCTCCTGATCAATCTCAATAACCATTCCGTCATACGCGGGTTCAATGTCCTGCGGCAACCGAGATTTGAGCTCGGCGTAATCGAGCGTGAAGTTCATGTGCGTGAGCACGGCGCGTTCAGGCTTGACGCGTGCGATCCATTCTAGGGTGCGCTCGAGGTGCGCGTGTGTGAGATGCGGTTTGTCCTGCAATGCATCGACGATCCACACCCGCACCCCCTCGAGCGCGCGAAATGCTTCTTCCGGCAGGCTGACCACGTCGGTTGAGTACGCTATCGGACCGCAGCGGAATCCGAGCGTCATCATCGAGGCGTGATCCTGCTCGAACGGTAGAATATCTATCGCCCCAATTCGGAATGGGCCGTCGATCTCGTGTGCCACCGCGATCGGCGGATAGAGCGGCCCGCCGTGCTTGAAGACGTAGCCGAAGCGCTGCTCGATCGAATCGAGCGTCCGTCGGTCGCCGTAAATATCGATTTCGTGGCGTTGGCGGATGGCGAAGAAACGTAGATCGTCGATGCCGTGAGTGTGGTCGGCGTGGTCGTGGGTGTAGAGCACGGCATTGATGCGGTCGATACCACAATCGATCGCTTGGATTCGCAAATCTGGCGAGGTGTCGATGAGAAGCCGCGTGTCGGCGTGTTCGACCGCGATCGATGCCCGCCGCCGCCGGTTGCGGGGCTCGGCCGGGTCACAGCTCCCCCAATCGTTGCCGATCCTTGGAACGCCGCCCGCCGTACCGCAGCCGAGGATGACCACGCGCATCAGCTCGGGCGCGCCTTGCTGAAGAGCGTGCGAAAGTTCTGCGTCGTCAACGCAGCCAGGGCCTCGACGCTGATCCCGCGCAGATCGGCCAGGAAGGACGCCGTGTCGGCGACGAACGCCGGCTCATTTCGTTTGCCCCGGTGCGGTACCGGTGCGAGATACGGTGAATCGGTTTCGATCAGCAACCGCTCTGCCGGTACCGCAAGCGCCACGTCGCGAATATCCGCTGCGTTCTTGAACGTGAGGATGCCGGAAAACGAGATGTAAAGACCGAGGGAAAGTGCCGTCTCGGCAAGCTGTTGGCTCGCCGTAAAACAATGAACGACTCCGCCGAACGGACCGACTCTCGTTTCCTCGGCCAAAATCTCGGCCATATCGTCATCAGCGTCGCGGCTGTGGATGACGATCGGCAAACCGGATTCCCGGGCCGCGGCGATATGATGCTGGAAACTGTGCCGCTGTGCATCGCGGGGGCTATGGTCGTAGTAGTAGTCGAGCCCGGTTTCGCCGATAGCGACCACCTTGGGATCGCGTACCAACTCGAGCAAAGCCGCCGATAATCCAATGCCTGCGTCTTGAACCTCGTGCGGATGGACCCCGACCGAGCACCACAGGGAAGCATGGCCGGCGACGAGGTCTCGCAATGCGGCAAAGCGGTCCAATCGGGTGCAGATCGCAAGCATCTCGCCGACGCCCACTTCTCGCGCACGCCGCAACACGTCGTCGATGTCGTCGCGCAACTCGGGAAAGTCGAGGTGGCAGTGACTGTCGATCAACATGTTGCCGGTCCGGCAGTGGATGATTGCGGCCGACTACGCGGCTACCTCGACGTAACGCGGGAAAACACCGACTGGCTTCGGCAACGCCGTCCCCGCCTTCAGTCGCGGTGCGCCTTGTGTGGCCACGAAGCTGCGCCGGTCGTCGCTGACGGCAAGTTGATCAAGAATGCGACCGGCGGCGTCGGGTATAAACGGCTGCAACAGCACTGCAATTCGGCGGATCGTCTCGGCCAAGGTGAACAATACGGTTGCCATGCGCTCGGGATCGCCCTTGCGCAATTCCCACGGGGCCATCGCATCGACATAACGGTTGGCATCTCCGATCACCCGCCAGATCGCTTCCAAAGCAACGCTGATCTCCTGACGTTGCATCAGTGCGCGGGTCTCCGGGAGCAGCGCTTCGCTTGTGGTCAGCAGACCGTCGTCGTCGTCGGTAAACTCTGCTGGCGTCGGGATTTGTGCGTCGCAATTACGGTTGATCATCGACAATACCCGTTGCACCAGATTGCCGAGATCGTTGGCCAGGTCGCTGTTGAGACGATGTACCATGGCGCGGTGCGAGAAATCCCCGTCGCTGCCAAACCGCAGTTCGCGCATCATGAAATAGCGAACGGGGTCGACGCCGTATCTTTCGACGATCTCTTGGGGCGGGATAAAGTTGCCCAGCGATTTCGACATCTTCCGCCCTTCGACCGTCCACCAGCCGTGCGCGAACACCCGTTCGGGCGGCGCGACCCCGGCCGCCATCAGAAAGGCCGGCCAATAGACCGCGTGAAACCGCAAAATGTCCTTACCGAGGACATGCACGGTCGCAGGCCAGAACCGTTTGAACGATTCGCTGTCGGTGGCCGGATATCCGGCCGCGGTGATGTAGTTGGTCAAGGCATCGAACCACACATACATGATGTGATCGGAGTCACCGGGTACCGGCACGCCCCATTTGAAGCTGGTGCGTGAAATCGAGAGATCGCGTAACCCGCCGACGACGAAACTCACAACTTCATTGCGGCGGCTGCGCGGCAGGATGAAATCCGGGTTGGCATCGTAGAATTCGAGCAGACGATCCTGCCAGGCGCTCAGACGGAAGAAATAGCTCGGCTCCTCGAGCCACTCGACAGGAGCTCCGGTCGGCCCAGCTTTGCCGTCCGGCCCATCGGTGATTTCCTCTTGGCCGTAGAACGCTTCGTCGCGAACCGAATACCAGCCGGAATACCTGCCGAGATAAATGTCGTCGTTGCGGGCATCGACCACAGCCTGCCACAGCGCTTGCGATGCGCGTGTGTGACGTTCCTCCGTCGTGCGGATGAATTCGTCCTCGGAGTAGTTGAGAAGCGAACTGAGCTCGCGGAAGTTCTGACTAACCGTGTCGCAGAATTGCTGGGGATCGACTCCCCTCGCCTGCGCCGATGATTCTACTTTCTGGCCATGTTCGTCGGTACCGGTCAGGAACTTCACGTCCAGGCCGTCAAGTCGTTGATAGCGCGCCAGCACGTCGCAAGCGAGTGTTGTGTAGGCGTGCCCAATATGCGGGACGTCGTTGACGTAGTAGATCGGCGTCGTGATGTAGTAACTGTCGGACGCGGCCATTGAACCAGCACCGTATAACGGGATAGAGCCCTGCGCTCGCGAGCCCGCCCCCTCAATCGGGAAGCGTCACCGACCGACCCCTCGCCGTCTCGGACAGCGCGTGGAAGACGATCAGGATCACCTGCTTCCGGTCCAGGTTTATGACTTCGGCGCGCGCAAGGAAACTCGCCATCTTTTCCCACACGTCCACCCATTGTTCAAGGTTTCCACGTTCGGCCAGTCGCCGTGCCAATTCGTCTTCCCCGGCGACGAACGGCGTTAGCGTGGTGTTGCTCGCAGCATGACGAACAAAACGCGCGAGCCACCAAACCAGAAGTTCCGTGAACAATCTAAAACCGGCATCGGCGCTGCGTCGCGCGAGTCGATCGCCGAACTCATGCAGCGTCGCCAGATCGAGGTCGGGTAGAGGCGAGAGCGCGGCGATCAGGTCGCGAAACACCTCAACGCCGCCTTCGTTGGCCATCGCCAAAGCGCGTCCGAAACTACCATCCGCCAGGGTCGACAGGACCTTGCGATCCTCCTCGCCAATATCCGGAGCGCGATCGGCCAGCAAGTCGGCGATGGTGTTTGCCGTGAGAGGGTCGAGGGCTAGTTTGCGGCAGCGCGAGCGGATCGTAGGCAGCAACCGTCCCGGCGCGTGCGATACCAGCAGAAGCAGACTTCGCCGCGGTGGCTCCTCGAGTATTTTCAGCACGGCATTGGCAGCGTTTCGGTTCATCTCATCGGCGGCGTCGATGATGGCAACGCGCCAGCCGCCCTCGGCCGGGGTCATGGCAAAGAAAGATGACAGCGCCCGCACGTCGGCCACGACGATTTCGTCGCGTATGCGTTTGCGCTTGTCGTCCCACGCCCGCTCGACAGTCATCAGATCAGCGTGGGCACCGGTCGCCACACGGCGCGAAACCGGATCGTTCTCGTCGATTGCCAGCGTACCGCTGTCGCCTTCCGGTAGAGCGAGGTTGAGCCCAACTCCCCGAGCCAGAGTAAAGCGGGCAAAGCGGTAGGCAAGAGTTGCCTTGCCGATTCCGCGTGGGCCGTGCAGGAGCCAGGCGTGCGCGAGGCGTCCGCTGTCGTAGGCCCGCCGCAGGGTCTGCTCGGCCCGATCCTGACCGACGAGAACGGTGGTGTTACGCGGCTTGGTCGGCGCGGCATCTTCGATGCCTTCGACTTGGGCCGCTCTAGCCACCATTCGAGACCCCGGACCTGGCGGCGCTCGTACCTATGAGTCGCGTATCGACAAGTTGCTCGATCGTGCGTGCGAGTTCGTCGACATCGCAGTCGGCATCGAGCAGGTGGCAACGGCGAGGCGCCGCCGCAGCGATGCTCCGAAAGCCGGTTCGGACCCGTTGGTGAAACGCTCGGTCGCGTTGCTCGTAGCGGTCGAGCTTTCCGCCACGCTGCGCAAGGCGCGAAAACGCCGCCTCGATCGGCATGTCAAGAATGATCGTCAGATCGGGGGCGCAGTCGCCAATAACGAGATCATAGATATCGGCGATGATCGCAGGGTCGAGCTCGAGCCCGTAGCCCTGATACGCCATCGTGGAATCCGCGAACCGGTCGCACACCACCCACCTGCCTTCGCGCAACGCCGGAAGGATAGCGCGGTCGAGGTGAACCCGCCGGGCCGCGAAGTGCAGTAGCGTCTCGGTCAGCGGCTCCCAGCGATCGGTCGGTCCGTTGACCAGTAATCGTCGAATTTCTTCGGCTTCGACGGTGCCACCGGGCTCCCGGGTCAGAAGAGCTTTGATACCCCTGCCGCCGAGCCACTCGTGAAGCCGCCGAGCCTGGGTGGATTTGCCGGTCCCTTCTCCGCCGTCGATGGTGATGAATCTACCCGGCTTCAACACCAACCACTCAAGGAAGCGCGCCCCATATGAGATAGCCGATGGCCGCCTGTACGCGTCCGAATACGCCAAGCCTACCAACGTCGGCGCCGGCATAGAGCGGCACTTTCAGGTCCTCATTACCGGGCGTTGAGATCTTGAGCTCGGCGACCTGATCGCCCGCTGCGATAGGTGCTTCGAGTGGGCCATTATAGACCACGCTTACCTTCATCGATCGGCGAGCTTTTCGCGTGATGGTCACGACCAAATCGTCGTTGATAATCAGCGGAACCGCCGCAGAAGTTCCGAGCCATACGCCCGCTTCCGAGACGATGTCCTTTGCCTTGAAGAGCCCGTAATTGCCGAATTCACGGTAGGCCCAGTTGAGCAGTCGCTCGGCCTCTCGTGCGCGTTGATTGACGCTCTTGAGGCCGCCGACCACGAGAATCAGCCGTCGATCCTTGCGTAATGTCGAGGCCACCAATCCATAACCGGAATCTGACGTATGTCCGGTCTTGAGCCCGTCGGCACCGACTCTCTTGTAGAGCAGCGGGTTACGATTGCCCTGCCGGATCTTGTTGTAGGTGAAGCTCTTTTCGGCAAAGTAGCCGTAGTATTGCGGAAAGTCCGTGATCAAACGCTGCGTGAGCTTCGCCAAGTCGCGTGCCGACATGACATGATCCGGCTCGGGCCAACCGCTGGCGTTGGTAAACACGCTGTCCTCGAGGCCGATTTCTCGGCCGCGCCGCGTCATCTCCTCGGCGAACGCAGTCTCGCTTCCCGATAGTCCCTCGGCGACGACGATGCAGGCATCATTGCCGGACTGGACGACGATGCCGCGGACAAGGTCTTCGACCGAAACCCACGTGTTGGCCCGGACGAACATCTTCGAGCCGCCCATTCGCCAGGCTTTCTCGCTCACCTGAAATGTGTCGGTAAGGCTCAACCCGCCGACAGCCAAGCGCTCGAACAACATGTACAGCGTCATCAGCTTGCTCATCGAGGCCGGCGGCGCAGGAACGTCGGCGTTCTTCTCGAGCAGTACCGCGTCGGTAGTTGCGTCGATCAACAGAACGCGCTCGGCCGGCGTCTCAAGCGCCCCAACCGGTGCCGTGGCGACGGCCGTGTGGATCGCCGCAGCGCCGATCAGAGCAAGGAACGAAGCTATTTTCATGGGTACCAATCAATCCATGGTTGATTTAGCGAGAGAAAATGGCGAGATCGTGTTGCCCGCTGCGAGGCGGATCGACATGGCAGAACGTCTCTGTGCGTCTAGCAGTTGCAGTCGACAACGATCCGTGCACCGGGGAAACCGCTTTCCATGACCCGGGCAAGCACCGTGTCGGCATCCGCGACCGTCGCGAGAGGTCCGAGACGGACGCGGTGAAACACCTGCCCCTTGATCGTCGCCTTGCTGATCGTCGTCGGCCCGATCACCGCCAACTTGGAGAGGAGCCGATCGGCGTTGGACGGGTTCGCGAATGCCGCTGCCTGAACATACATCGTGGTCGCTTGGGGGTTGTACTGCCTGACTTCAGGTGTGGCGGGGCCGGTCGACGGTGCCGGCGACTCGAAAACGCCGCTCGGCGGCGGTAGCGCTTGGCTTGTCACGCGGTCGCGCGGCGCGGCCAAAGCCAGTCGCCTCTCCTCCTCGCTCGTCTTCGGCTTGTCAGCGATGAAGCGTTTGCCGCCGGATTGCAGGACCGAAACCCGAACCTTCGCGATACCCTGTTTGTGGAAGCCCAGCAGCTGCGAGGCGCGGCGCGAAACGTCGATGATGCGGCCGTGCACAAACGGGCCGCGGTCGTTTACGCGAAGGGTGACCGAGCGGCCGTTCTCGAGATTGGCGACGCGAACGATCGACGGCAGCGGCAGCGTCTTGTGCGCTGCGGTTAAGGCATTCATGTCATAGATTTCGCCATTGGCCGTGGTCTTGCCGTGGAAGTCGGTGCCGTACCACGACGCAATTCCCGTTTCGTCGTAGTCCGCATCCACGCGCGGGTAGTACCAGACCCCGTCTATTTGATAGGGCTTGCCGACCTTATAGCGCGGCTGTGGCTCGAGCGCCGGCTCTGGCCTGGCGGTCCGGGTCGTGGTGTCGGACTTGGAATCGACCGCATCCTGGACTCGTTTCACCCCGTGAACCGCGAGTCGAACCTCGGCACAACCGCCCAGCGCCAACGCCAGCGCAATCAGCGACAACGCGCCAAGTCGACCTGTCGCCCCCATCATCTTGTAGTTAAAGCCTCCCATTCCCCACCATCTGGTAGATTATACCCCCGCCAACCTGTCGGCAAGGTGACCCACCGCGAGCGCGAAAAACGTCGAACGGTTCCATTTCAAGATCGTGTGGAAGTTGTCGTAGACGACGAAGGCGGGCCCTTTCCCCGGCTCCGCTTCGATAACCGATGCCGAGATCGATCGCGTCGGCAGGTCGCTTCCGTCGGCTTTGCGCACTCCCAATTGCTGCCATTCGGGCAGCCGTTTCGCGGTCTTCAGCTCAAGATATGAGCGATCGAATCCTTGGGGTATGCGAACCTGACGCCCCCAAGTGATGTCGTCGCGCCATCCCGATCGCGCCAGATAGTTGGCGGCTGACGCAAACACGTCCGCGGGCGTGGTCCAGATATCGATACGACCGTCGCCGTCATGATCGATCGCGAACCGTACGAAGCTCGATGGCATGAATTGGGGTTGGCCCATGGCGCCGGCCCACGATCCGGTCATGCGGTCGAGGGTGATGTGGCCGCGGTCGAGAATGGTGAGGGCGTGGAACAGCTGAACCCTGAAAAAAGCGCTGCGGCGGCCGTCGAACGCCAGTGTGGCGAGCGCGGGAACGACCTTGAATCCACCCGTGAGGCGACCGAAATCGCTTTCGATCCCCCACAGCGCGACGATGAAACGAGGTTGTACGCGGTGTTTGGCAGCCACCGTTCTGAGCAGGTTTCGATGCCGTGCGAACAAGGCGCGTCCTTTTCGCACCCGGGTGTCCGGCACGACCCGCGCCATGTATTGCTGGAAGGTCAGGGTAAATTCGGGTTGGCGGCGATCGAGCTCGATAACCCTGGGTATCTGCGCCACGCCGTTCAGCGCGGCGTCGATCGTCGATTGGCTGATTCCCCGTGCGAGCGCCTCGCTGCGAACGCCGGCGAGCCAACTTGAAAAGTCGTCTTCGGCGCCATAAGCAGGAGCCGCCGCGACGAGCGTGGTCCACAGGACCGCGATCGCGGCGATAGGTAGGTGCGATTTCCACGCGGTGCGACGACCTTGCATCTGACGCCGCCTATGCCATGGCTGCGCGGGCTGCGCAAGGGGATTGGTTCAAGGCGCCTCTGATCCCGGCAACAGACCGGCCGAACAAGCCTCCGGAGAACTTTCGATGCGACGTTGGACCAATGCGTTGGCTTCGATGCCGGAGGCCTGGGACCGCCCCCGCACGATCGCGTGCCGGTTGAGGAATCGCACCGCCGTCTACGCCGACGAGGAAAACACGGGGGTCCGGTTCTTATTCCGCGACACGCGCCGATGGTTCAATTTGGGATACTCGGGTAAACCAGATGACGTTTAGAAAAATGCTGCGAGGCTCATGATGGCCAACGCCATACTGTCGGGGCTGCGTGTGGTCGAGGGATCGGCGTTCGTCGCCGCGCCACTGGCCGGAATGACACTGGCGCAGCAAGGCGCCGACGTGATCCGTTTCGATCCCATCGGCGGTGGGTTGGACTACACGCGCTGGCCGATTACCGACGACGGTACCAGCCTGTACTGGCATGGCCTGAATAAGGGCAAGCGCTCCATCGCCGTTGATATCCGCAATTCGCGCGGCCGCGAACTGATCGCTGGCCTAATCTGCGCACCGGGCGAAGGTAGCGGGATCTTCCTCACCAACTTCCCGGCCACTGGGTGGCTGGATTACTCCGCGCTCGCGGCCCGGCGCCAGGATCTCATCATGGTCAACATCACCGGCAATGCCGATGGCGGTTCGGAGGTCGACTACACCGTCAACCCGTCGACCGGGCTCCCTTACATCACCGGATCCGTCGGCGCCGAGGCGCCCGTCAATCACGTGTTGCCGGCATGGGACCTGATTACCGGAAGCCAGGCGGCGGTCGCGGTGCTGGCGGCCGAGCGCCGCCGCCGACTGACCGGCGAAGGACAATATGCGCGGCTCGCCCTCTCCGACATCGCTTTCGCGACGATGGGCAACCTCGGCTTCATCGCCGAAGAACAGATCAACGGATCGCGCCGAAGCGCGATCGGCAACGAACTGTACGGCGCCTTCGGCCGCGACTTCGTGACGAGAGACGGCGTGCGCATCATGATCGTCGCCATCACCAAGAGGATGTGGCGCTCACTGGTCGAGGCGACCGGTTTGGCCGCTGCGTTTGATGCGCTCGCCGACCGCCATCGGGTCAATCTCGATGACGAGGGTGACCGATTTCGAGTGAGCGGCGAGCTGCGCAAATTGCTCGAACGGTGGTGCGGCGAGCGCGCCTACGATGAAATCAAGCCGGTGTTCGATGGTGCCGGGGTTTTGTGGAGTCGCTACCGATCGGTCGCCGAGGCGTTGGCGGACGATCCGCGATGCTCGGTGCACAACCCGATGTTCGAACAGATCGAGCAGACCGGGATCGGCAGCTACCTAACTCCGGGGTCGCCGATCGAGTTCTCGGCCGCGCCGCGTCGGTCGCCGAGGCGCGCGCCGCTGCTTGGCGAACATACCGAGGAAATCCTCGCCGACGTACTCGGCGTTGGCGCCGGCGAGATCGCACGCCTGCATGACGACGGCGTCGTTGCCAGCAATTCCGTCGGCTAGAAACCAGAAGCGAGGAGAGCGCACCGACCTACTTGGTTCCGTAGATACGATCGCCGGCGTCGCCGATGCCGGGGAGGATGTACCCATGATCGTTCAGCCGCTCGTCGACGTTGGCTGTATAGATCGGGACGTCGGGGTGCTTTCCATGGAACGCGGCGATGCCCTCGGGCGCCGCGAGCAGGCATGCGAATTTCATCGCCTTTGCGCCCCCTTCCTTGAGGCGGCTCACCGCCGCAATGGCTGAGTTGCCGGTGGCCAGCATCGGATCGACCACCACGACCTCGCGGCCGCCGAGATCGGCCGGCACCTTGTAGTAATATTCGACTGCAACCAGCGTGTCGGGGTCGCGATAAAGGCCGATATGGCCGACCCTGGCCGAAGGTACGAGATCGAGCATGCCGTCGAGCAGTCCGTTGCCGGCGCGCAGGATAGAGACGATGCAGAGCTTCTTGCCCTCGATGACCGGCGCCCGCATGGCCATCAACGGGGTTTCGATGTCGACCTCGGCAAGCGGCAGGTCGCGCATCACCTCGTAGGCGAGAAGCGTCGAGATTTCACGCAGCAATTGGCGAAAGCTCGCCGACGGTTGATCCTTCTGCCGCATCAGTGTCAGCTTGTGTTGCACCAGCGGGTGACCGACCACCGTTACGTTCTCGTACATGGCACTCCTCCGCGTTGTCAGAAAACGGCACAATCGGCAGCGACGGAAATGGGCGGTCGTCCGTCGGCGCGTTTTTCTCTCGAGGTTTGCCGGCCCGCGCGCATCGACTCCCGGATCCCGGGCGGGTTGATGTGCGCTTTCGCGACCGCGATGGTCGGGCGTATGTCGCAACCGCGCCCGAGATGATCGGCAAACGCTTCGTTCACCAAGCGCCCGTGGGAATCGATGGAAACGATGCGGTCGGGTTCGGACCGCTGCGGATAGGGGCCGATGGTTTCGGCGGGAGCTGTGCCGGTGAGGTGCGGAACGGGCACCGGATCGAGCGCCTTCGAGGCGGTCGCAAGCGCGCGATAGAGGGCATAAGAACCCGCGCATGCGCCGATAGCGTTGCGCCGGTCGGTATCGGCATGCGCAGCCAAGATCAGGGCGCCCCCTCGCGGTTCCGGTTGGGATGAGAGGTGGGAACGATATGCTTGTGCGGCCTACGGTTGCGCTTCATATCGCAGCTCCGATCCGGTCAGTCACGATGCCGTTCGAGGTAACGGTTCATGCCGATGTCAACCTCCCAGGTTTTGCGGTACGCATCGAGGAGGTGCGGTGCAATCGATTTGTTTCGTTCCGAAATCGCCTCGAGATCCCGGCGCAGCGCCGGCATGACTTTCTCGACTGCGCGATAGAGCGCATCTTCGTCGATAGTCGTGAGGACCCGTCCCTCCATCAGGATGCGGCCGTCGACGATCACCGTGTCGATCGCCGCGCCGGATTCCGTGAACACCATCTGGCGCGCGGCGCTGTTCAGCGGCGTAAACGAGGTGGTGCGAAGGTCGAGCAGGACCAGGTCGGCTCTTGCGCCCTCGCGGATCGCGCCAACCTCGCCGGCTAGCCCGACGGCACGAGCGCCGCCTTCGGTCGCGTAGCGCAGCGTGTCGGCGGCGCTCGGCGGTCCCGGCTCGGGCTCGCTGACGGCGGCGAGGCCGGCGACCAGTTTCATTTGTTGAAACATGTTCTGGGCATCGCTGCAGCCCGAATTGTCGGATCCCAGCGCCAGCGGTACCCCGACGTGGATAAAGTCGCGCAGCGGTGGAATGCCGCCCTTCGATTTCATGTTCGATGCCATGTTGAGAACGACATTGGCACCGGCTTCGGCAAGGGCGACCGCCTCGTGGTCGGCCGTCCAGATGCTGTGCGCAAGTGCGAGGCGTTCGTTGAGCAACCCGACTTCTTCAAGCAGGCCGATCAGTGATCCGTGGTACGCCCCCATCAACTGGCGGCTGCCGACCAGCTCGGCGCGCGACTGATAGAAGTGCGTGAATACCGGTAGCTGGTGCGACGCCGAGAACTCGGCCAGACGCCGCATCATTTCCGGGGAACACAGCATGGGGTTGGTGGGTCCCAGCGCCCAGCTGATCCGCTCGTAGCGGTCGTGCCGTGCCAGGTACTCCTCGATCACGACGTCGACCGGATCGCCGGTCACCGCGCTCGAATCCGCAGCCGCGGTGAGCGATGCCTGGTAAGCTTCGGGCACGCACTCGCGCCAGAACGGCACCCGGTCGAGCGCCCGGAGATCGGCGATCTGCTGCGCGAACACGACGCGCAACCCGGTTTCGTCATACGCTTCGAGCGCGACGTCCAGCAGTTCGCCGTCGAACGGCACGATCGTCAGCATGTCCTGCAGCGTGGTGATGCCGTTGCGGATCGCCTCGGCCGCCGCCAGCAGCGTGCGTGCGCGAACTTCCTCGGCGCTGCGCTGCGGATAGACCGGCGGCAGCGCGTACATGAACCAGATCTCAGTCGGCAGGTTCTCGAAGCAGCCGCGCAGCAAAACGTCGTGCGAGTGATAGTGCGCGTTAACGAACCCGGGTATCAGCAATTTGCCGTTGGCTTCGACAATCCGTACCCCCGGTGCCGCGATGCCTTCGCCAATCTCCGCAATGCGTCCGTTGACGATGCGGACGTCGGCGACCGGCGGCTGGTCGGTCTCGCCATCATGGTCGTACACACGTGCCTGGCGGATCACGAGGTCTTCTGGACCGGTCATCGCGATGGAATCACGCTCCTGGAGCCCTGAAAAAGCGGCCACGGTAGCGAGTCAGTGCGTTCACACCAACAAGCGCACCTTCGGTTCTAAGGTATTGATATAGCGTTTCTTTTTTCCTCGTGCAGTTGCAGATTGGGGCAAGATTGATGGCCGCGTTTCCCCCGCCTGCAACGGATCGCGGGAGGAAATATCATGACGAGTGTCTATCTCGCTCAGACCCTTATCGAGGTTCTCGAGCCGGGCAAGGCCGCCTACGAACTTCGTGATACCGATCTGAAGGGCTTCGGCGTCCGGGTGCTGCCTTCGGGTAGGATGCGCTATTTCGTCCACAGCCAATGTCGGGGCCGGCGTGTCTGGAAGATCGTCGGAAAGGGCGAGGTCATCAGCGCCGGCGAGGCTCGCTCGCGGGCGACGGCGCTGCTGGCGGCGATCCGGAGGGGAGAGGACGCGCCCACGTTGCCGGAGGAGACCGTTTTCGAGACCGTCGCCGAGGAAGTGTTCGACCGCTATGGGCGCAACTGGAAGCCGCGGACGCTTGCCGTCAACCGCGGCTATTATCGCAAGCAGATCCTGCCCTGGTTCCGCGGGCGCCAGATCGCGAACATCACGCGCCGGGACGTCCAGCAATGGTTTGCCTCCCTTCACGCGACGCCGGTTGCGGCGGACCGCTCGGCGCCGGTGCTGTCGGTGATCATGTGCCAGGCCGAGGTCTATGGCTACCGGCTCGAGGGCAGCAATCCCTGTGTCGGCATCAGGCGCTACAGGCGGCGGGGGCGGGAGAGGTTCCTTTCGGCGGGCGAGATACGCCGGTTGGCAGCAGTACTGGCGGCCCATGAGACTATGGAGCCGCTGCCCGTTGCCGCCATCCGGCTGTTGCTGCTGACCGGCTCCCGCAAGAGCGAGGTCCTGACCCTGGAGTGGAGCTGCTGGCGCGAGGGCAAGCTGTTCCTTCGCGACAGCAAGACCGGTCCCCGTACCGTCTGGTTGTCGTCTGCCGCCGAGGATGTCCTTGAGGGGATACCCCGAAGATCGCGCTGGGTCTTTCCGGCGCCGCGCGGGGGTAAATCCATGGGCCCTGATAAGATCCAGAGGTCCTGGTGGCGCATACGGGCCGGAGCGGACTTGCGCGACGTCCGTCTGCACGACCTGCGCCATACCTATGCCAGCATGGCCCTGGCGCACGGCGAGACCGTGCTTACCATCGGCAGACTTCTCGGGCACAGCGATCCCGCCACCACCCTCAAATACACCCACTTGGCCGATACGGCGATACGCGATGCGGTCGATGCCGTGGGCCCTGTCCTCGCGATGGAGTGAAGCATGGCGAAGGCAAGAAGAATACGCCTGACCAACATCCGTATCGCCAAACTTGAGCCCGCAACCCACGAATATACCGTCTGGGACACGCGGATCGGCGGGCTCGGCGTCCGGGTGCGACCGTCGGGGCATCGCGGTTACGTCTACTATCGCATGGTTGATGGGCGCGTGAAGAAGATCAGCCTTGGTCCGGCGGCATTGAAGAGTATCGAGGAGGTTCGCCGGGAGGCTCTGGAGATAGAGGTCGTGTCTCCAATAGCAGGGCCAGACACCGCGGGCGACGACCGCGGCAAGGTGCCGACACTCGTGGAGTTCGTCGATGGCGGTTGGAAGGCGGACCGTTACGACCGCTACAGGCAATCGACGAGGCGCTGTCGGGGATGGCGGACCAGTCGCCGTAGGCGCCCGTGCCTGTTTTCTGGCGGTACTGGTACTTGGTGATCGTGCTGTCCTCCGGATCGGTCCAGGACAGCATGACCTCGTCCTCGCCCGGCGTGGCCGAGAGATTCGGGGCGGCCGGGCAGGCGTCCAGCCCGAGGACCCTGATTTTTAGCGACGAACTCCACACCGTCCACGGGAGATCGACCCGGTCGCGGTTGCGCTGGAGGGCCACATTGCCGATGGACCACCCGTCGGACGTGACATCTTCCTTGTCCAAATAGGTCCGAAGCCAACTGGGCCCACTTGTGTATTCGACGTCGTCGTCTTCCAAAAAATGCAGGTGCACGAAGTAGTCGGTGTTCGGCGCCAGACGGGGGCACTCGGTCGCTTTGAACCTCCGGAAGCCTGGCCCCACGACGGGCGGGTTGCCCAAGGTGCATACAATGTTGCCCGGACGTTTCGAGGCGTTCGTGGTCCGCAACCGCACCGTCAGGGTTCCAGGGGACGGAACACGGATGCCGAACTGCGCTTCGATACTTCCCAGGACGTAGCCGTCTGGATTCGGGCTCGGGCCCGTGCGGAACTGCTGAGCACTCTCCAGGAGACGACCTACGCCGAACACACCGCCGTCAAAATCATTGTCTCGGTTGTGGCCAGTGCCCGTGTTGCTCACATACACGCCGGCGTCCACGGCGTGGTCCGCGTGCGCCGGCGACGAAAAGCCGAGCTGCAGCGCGGCGGCGGCGAGGAACGCGCCGATCAAGACCAGCCATGGGAAAGGTCTCGTCGGAACCGTCTGCTTGCGTGCGCCTGCGCGACGCAGCGCCGGACTACCGGAGCTTTCGGCGTTGGCCGTGTTGGCTATGCCCGCTCTGGAGCTCGATATGCCGTCGGTCATGTTCGTCTCTCGCCGCCAGTCAACCGATGCTACGCGCCGATCCCGGGCCTCGCCAGCGATCTTCGATCCGTAGTCATAACGCAGGGCACACCCTTTCGACATCCCTGCCGTCAACCCTCTTCGTCGAATTCGCTGTGTCCGGCGATGGGGGATTTCGCAGCCGCCGGCAGCGCCTGTGCCGGGACATGCCGGAACGGTTTCGGACCGTCGCTCGGCATCCAAATATAATTCCACTAAGCGCAGCGAACAATACAGTGTTGCGGAGGCACCTCGTCGACGAAAGACCGCGCATGACAGGCAGCGGCATTGGATCGATGGCTGACACGCGCGTTGGGTAAACCGAGCTCGCTCGATACATCCGATCAATATCGGATTCGGCGAAAACTCACTCCCTCGGGGTCACGGCTGCCGGGCGATATTCGCACCCGCTGAGGAATGGCGCCTTTCACGGCGCACCACGACCTTCGGGTCGTGAGCCAGAGTGATGCTCGGAGGCATCCGAATTCGTCCTTCGATCAATCGATAGATTGGTCCGGGTTTCGGTCGCCACGCGCCGGCGATCGCAAACGATCTTCGCCGCGGTGACCGCCCAACTGGAGAAGGTTCGAACCCAGTCGCCTTCGCTCCGCAAGCCTAATTCCCCAACTTTCTCCCGCCTTCTTTGGAAGCGCCGAAATGCCAATATTCGTGCGAGTTTCGGCCGTCGACCGGACTGCCGATCCGGCGCAGGAGGCGAAAGCGAAGGTCTGCGTGGGAGGCCAGCACGGGACGAGGCCGGCTCATGGCGCTCGCCCTCGAGGCTGAGGTTGAGCGATGACCGGATCTCGAAGCGGCCGCCGATGGGCCTTATCCCAACGCCCTCTTGAGGCTCGCCGACACATCGTCCGTGGCCCGCTTGACCGGATCGGCGGCGAGATGGGCATAGCGGGCGGTGGTCTGGACCTGGGAGTGGCCGAGCATCTTGCCGATCATGGGCAAGCCCTGTCCAGCCGCCACCGCGACGGACGCGAAGGTGTGACGCAAGTCGTGAATGCGCACATCGGCAATGCCGGCGCGCTTGCGGATGCGTTGCCAGGGTGGCTGCAGATCGCTCAGATGGGAGCCGGGGAGCTTGCCGGTGATGACCCAGGGGTTGCCGTCAAGCCTCTCAATCCCGGCCAGGACCTCCAGGGCAGGCGCGCCGATATGGACGGTCTTGGCCCCGGTCTTGGATTCCGGCAGGTGAAGGGCGCCGCCCTCGAAATCCACAAACTCCCACCGCAGGGCCATGATCTCCGAGAGCCGGCAGCCGGTGAAGATCAGCAGCCGCAGGGCGTTGATCGCCGACCGGCTCTCGATGCCTTCCTGCTCGCATTGGCGCAGGACCTCGCCCAGACGGCCCAGTTCGGCCGGGCTGAGATAACGCTCGCGCTTGTTCTCCTTGTACTTCTTGACATGGCGACAGGGGTTGGAGCCGTCCGGGCGCAGCCCCCAGACCTCGGCCAGGTTGAAGGCCTTGGACAGAAACTGCAGGCAGCGGTTGGCCTGGACCGGGGCAAAACGGAGATCGTGGTGGAGGCGGGCGATGTCGGGCCGCGTGATCTCGGAGACCTTGAGGGTGCCGATGCGGGGATTGATGTAGGCCTTGACGTAGTAGCGGTAGCCAACCACCGTTCTGGGTCGGCAATGATGGACGGCATGGTCTTCGACGACGCGCCGCCCCAGGTCTTCGATGGTGGGAGCGGCACGGGCCCCCTTACGATCGCCGGCCGGATCCTCGCCATCCCTCACGCGCGCCAATACCTTGATCGCTTGGGCCCGGGCCTGCTCGGGCGTTACGACGCCGTGGAGTCCGAGACTCATGCGCCGCCAACGCCGGCCGATACGATACTGAACGAGATAGGATCGGGCACCGCTTGGCAGAATGCGGGCGCCGAAGCCGTGGACCTCGCTGTCGAACAGGACGTAGTCTTTCTTGCGAACCTCGGCGCCCTCGACGAGGCGTTTGGTGATCTTGGGCATGGCATCCCCCTCCAAATCCATGGACGCACAGTGGACGCATGAGGGCGCAAAACGCTGCGCAATTGAGTGGGTTCCATGGTACGGAGGGTTTCCGAAGAAGCAAGTATATTCAATGAGTTAGCGTAGTTCTGCGCAACCCTGAGAAACGCTTAGAACAAACAGAGAACCGTCTCATAACCTGAAGGTCGTAGGTTCAAATCCTACCCCCGCAACCAAATAAAGCCCGTAACTTCAGATAGTTACGGGCTTTTCGTTTTTTGGTGCGCCAACGCGATTTGTGCCTGGGGGAGCACTGGGGGAGCAAGCGGGAGCATAGTTTTGCGTGAATGCGGGCAGCCGTGCGCGAGGCGAGCACCCGGGCAGTCCGGTCAAGTGTGTTCGTTCGGTCAGCGGGTGATGCCATCGCCGGGCCGGCGACGATTCAATGTTCTACCCGACCGAGGACGGCTGGGCTCGGAGATCTGCTCACCGTCATTACCCGCTGAACGAACGAATACGTTAAGTCGGTGCGGTCTCTCTCGCCTCTTCGTGGCCTGTCCCAGGCGTAGACGGCGAAGTTACGTCCTTCGGGTATCAAGCGCCCGCTGACCAGCAGCACGTTGGTCGTGCTGTCCGCTGAAGCGCTTCAATGCTTGGTGCATGATTTGCGCCACCTCTGGCGGTATGCTGTTGTGAAGAGCTTGAATTTGACCCTGACAACATTTGCGGAGACGCCTCCCGCTGCCGCACGGACACACCCAATGTCCTTTGGGCTTGTCTGCTGCGAGGCAGGCCAGATGGCGGTACACAGAGGCGGACTCCGGTTCGATCGCGAGGAATTCCGCGTAAGCTGAGATGAGCCCCTCAAGGCCGTGGGCACGTTCGCCCGAGGGCCAATCTCCACCCGCCTCGACGCGTGCTTGGCCGAGGAAGAAGGAGTGGACCGGCCCCTCCAAGAATGTCCGAAATGATCGGTCAGGACGCACGAGTTCCCATTCGCCAGGAACAGCGAGGCAAGCGTTGCCTGACAGACGATCTACGTGGCGATCGGGTGTCCATGGGATGCGGCCAGCGGTTTCAATGACAGAGGGAACGCGGTTCGGATAATTCTCGGGGAACGCTATCAGCACGCGAAACCGATCGAACACTCCAGACGCATCTCGGACCGGAATGCTGCCGCGCACGACCACTTCATCGGGCCCTAGGATGAGTCTCAGCTCCGGATACCCGGCATTTAACGTTCCACGGATTTCCTCAACGAGGTCCGGACACCTCTCAAACCAGCGGCGCTTGGCCACGAGTTCATCGCGCCCAGGGCTTCACGGTTGCCCCCACAATTGCCGGTGCGGCAAGTGCCCGCGCCCCGGCTTCCCCGGCGTGCTGCGCCACGACATCGCCAAAGACCAGTGCCCAGCAGTCGTTATCGATTGAACCTAGTTTCTGGGCGGCAGCGTCCCGCAGATCATCCCAGACAGCACCTCGAAGAAGTGGCGAGAGATCGTTGCCGTTTGGATTGGCAGGGTCCTCGACACAGGGTGGAACGCTCGAATTGTTAATTGCATGGAGGACATACCGAAATTGGTTTGCCAGCGCGTCACAGGCCCTCCCCTCCAAGAGCCTGATGGCAAGGAGCTCGAATACGAACTGCTTGACCGAAAGGTCGCCACGCACCCGGAACAGCTTTAGCAAGCGGAGTGAATCTCGGATACCGCTTTCCCGAACGTGCGCAACATGAATGTCGAGATTCGTTTTGAGACGATCCTTGCCGCCCCCAACTTGATGAAGGTAGCAGTCAGTCCGAGCCTCGTCGGTGAACCTGCCCGGCACGACGTCAATGTGCAGGCTTTGCCCGTAGGTGCTCTCCTCTTTGCTCCTGAGACGAAGCGCGGAGGTTTTTTCGTCTACCCAATATTGGGTTGCGAGCACATCGCGCACCGCCGCGTAGATCGCGACGAGCGAATCCCCGGCAGTCACGTCGCCGTGCGCGAAATAGGCAACGATGTCGAGATCGTAGGCCTCACGGATCAATGTGCCTTTCGCCTTCGAGCCACCGTACCGGATCGTCAATTCCGCTCCTGGAAATGCAGTCCTCAAGAGAACTTCTACATGGTCGCGCTGGCGGCGCAGCTCCGTCATTTCATAGCTGTCGTCACCGAGGGTTTGGTCGCGTAATACAGCAGCAAGGTACTCGTTCGCATTCATGTCAATTCACCGTCAATTGGAAGCGGAAGCCACCGGCGTCCTTCTCGAAATCGTGGACTCGGAGCGCAGGTTGGACCTTGGGCAGCCGCTCGCGGCCGCACATGATCGCGATGGGAGCGCCGCGACGCTTCGCGCCGGCTAGCTAGACTAGGAGCCGGCAATCTCGCGGGTTGCGTGATGTATTCGACCTTTCGCCCCTGTTCGATGTGCGAGACCGCGACCTATTGGGCCGACATCTCGCAGCTTTACCACGGCGCTGGCCCGGTCGATGGCGGCTCGCCGCGCTATGGCGGTTGCTAACACCGCCGGGCGGTCAGATCGAGAAACCGACCTGGCTGAGTCTTTCGACGCACAGGCGCACGTTGGTGCCGGGCACGGCGGCTTCGGCGGCGGTGGCACCGCCGGCAAGTAGAATCCAACCCGCTTCGAGCTGTTCCCCACCGGCTGCCGCAAGTCGCGCCGCCGCCGCCAACGATCGCATGGGGTGACCGAGGATTGCCGCGGACGAGGCGATCTGCACGGCGCGGCCGTTGAATTCGAGCACCATACCGAGATTGGCGACGTCCTGGTCGGGCCGGCACCACGGACCGACCACGTATCCTGCCGCCGAACAATTGTCGGCCACGACGTCCGTCAGGGAGAATTTGAAATCGGCGTAGCGTGAATCGATGATTTCGATCGCCGGTGCAACCGCGGCGACGGCGCGATAAGCCTGAGCCGGGGAGACGTTGCCGGCCAGCGGCGCGTCGAGCAGGAACGCGATCTCGGGTTCGACTCGCGGATGAATGAACGCGCCTGCCTTCGCGACACCGCCATCCTCGACCAACATGCCGTCGGTCAAGCGGCCGTAAATGACGTCGTCGATCCCCATCTGGGCCGCCTTCGCGCGGCTCGTCAGCCCCATTTTCGCGCCGGATCTGCGCTCGCCGCGATCGACCCGGCGGGCAATACCGGCCGCTTGGATGCGATAAGCGGTGTCGAGATCGAATGACCCGCTCGCCGAGAGCTGCGCGATTGCCGACACGGTGCTTGTCGCATTGTCGAGATCGGCGGCGGCAGCGTCGATATCCATCCTCTCGCCCCCCTAATCCGCCGCGAACGCCGCGCGGGCCGAACCCAGCCCGGAAATCCGCACCTCATACACCTCCCCCGCCGCGGCTGGTACCATCGGTCCCAGCGCGCCGGACATGATGATGTCGCCGGCACGCAGCGCCCGACCGCGTCGCGCCAACGTGCGCGCGAGCCAGATCACGGCGTTGAGGGGATTGCCCAGGCACGCCGCACCGGCTCCGGTGCTGACTGGTTGGCCACGGTGCTCAACCACCATCCCGCACAGGCGGCTATCGAAATCCTCCAGTGCATGGCGCTCGTTGCCGAGCACGAACAGCCCAGACGAAGCGTTGTCGGCGATCGTGTCCTGAATGTTGATGTTCCAGTCGGCAATGCGGCTGCCGACCACCTCGATCGCGGCGGTGACGTAGCCCACCGCGCTGGCGACGTCCGCTATGGTCGGCTGCTCGTGATCGAGATCGCGCTCCAGCACGAATGCCACCTCGCCTTCGATGCGCGGCTGCAGCACTGCACTCGCTGCGATCTCCTCACCGTCCGGAACGGCCATGTCGGCGAACAGCATGCCGAAATCCGGCTGATCGACGCCGAGCTGAACCTGCACCGCGTGCGAAGTGATGCCGATCTTACGACCAACCAGGCGCCGGCCCTCTCGCAACCAGTGCCCGGTGTTCGTTTCTTGGATGGCGTAGGCCGCGTCGACGTCGTTTTCAGGGAGTTGATCGCGCACGGGTTGGCACGGCGTGCCGGTGTCGTAGGCCCCGCGTATGCGCTCGGCCAACTGCCGGGGAAGAGAATTTTTCGTAGTCATATAAATACGTTGTTTCAATTACTTAATGGGTATTATTAATAGAACGGATGATTGGTTTCATCGGCTTTGGGCCAGTTCGCCGGCGGCGGTTTCGGGTTGTTCGATCCCCAGCCGGAAAAACGCATTCGCGTTGCCGGCAAACAACTTGTGGCGAATTGGCTCGGAAAGCCCCGGCGCCGTCGCCACGAGTTCGCCGATGCTCTCCTCGCCGAGGGGAAACGGATAGTCCGAGCCCAGCATCACCCGGTCTTCCCCCATGACCTCGATCAATAGGTTTAGCGCGCGCGGGTCGAACACCGCGGAATCGACCGTGAATCGGTCGAGATAGGCGCTCGGCGGCTGTTTCGAGCGGCCGCGCACAATGTCGCGGCGGTGCCACGCGTTTTCGAGCCGTCCGAGCAGAAAGGCGAAACCGCCGCCGCCGTGGGCGAAGCAAATCTTCAGCGATCGTGGCAGCCGCTCGAAGACGCCGCCGAGAATCAGCGTAACGATGGACAGTTGAGTCTCGGCCGGCATCCCAACGGTCCATGACAGCATGTATTTGGTCATGCGCTCGCGCGCCATCATGTCCCAGGGATGCACGAGCACGGGCGCGCCCTCGTCGGCACAATGCTGGAGAAACGCGATGATTCCTTCGTCGTCGAGCTCGCGGTTGCCGACATGGTTGCCGATCTGCACACCGACATGGCCGGCGCGCATGGCGCGACTCAATTCGGTGCAGGCGGCGTCGGTGTCTTGCAAAGGCACCTGGCAGAGCGCCCGCAGTCGGCCGCCACCGCGCTCGCATAATTCGAGCGCCGCATCGTTGAAGATCCGCGCACACTCGGCGGCATGCATGGCCGGCCGCTGATAGGCGAAGAGAACCGGGGTGGCGCAGACAAGTTGGAGATCGACGCCTTGCCGATCGAGATCTTCGATCCGCGCCGATGGATCCCAGCACAGTGAGGTTATCGGGCGAAATTCTTTGTCGCCGACCATGACCATGGCGCGGCCCGATTCGAGGTGCTTGAGCCACGGCCAATCCGGGGTGCCGAATCGCTCGGCGAGATCTGGCCAATTTTCGGGGAAGAAATGGCTGTGAATGTCGACGACTGTCATCGCAGCATCGCGCGGCTCACCCCTTACCGGGATGACGCGCCCCGCATTCGGGACAGGTGCGCGCCTCGTCGCTCTCGTAGAACGCCTCGAACAGCGGCGGCAGGTCGCGTACGATGCTCACGAGTTGGAGTTCGACGCGGTGCACCAGCGCCCGGCACTCTTCGCAATACCATTCGAAACCGTCCCTTTCGCCTTCCCGCCGACGCTGCTCGACTACGAAACCCAGACTGTCGGGTTCGCGCTGCGGTGAATGGCGCACATGTGGCGGCAACAGGAAGATCGCCCCCTCGCCCAGGGCGATGTCGTACGGCCCTTCGTCGGGATCCATGATCTTGAGGTGGGCATTGCCGCGAAACTGATAAAAGAACTCTTCACGCGGATCGTCGTGATAGTCGGTGCGGGAATTGGGTCCGCCGACCACGGTGATGATGAAGTCCGCGTCCTCCCAGATCTGCGCATTTCCTACAGGTGGCTTCAGCAGATGTCGGTGCTCGTCGAGCCAACGGTCGAAATTCAAGGCCGCAAGTTTGGTCATGGTCCGTCGCCTTGATATGGGTGGGCATCTTAACCGGTGTGAGCCACGCGATCACGCAACCACCCGCTCGAATGCGCCCGCATGGGCGGCAGACTTCACCATCGCCTCCATAACGGCGACGTTGTGAATCGCCTGCGCCGGCGTCACCGGGAACGAAGACCCGCCCTCGCACGCGTCGACAAAAGCCGCGAGCTCGTCGACCAGCGTATCGTTTGCTTCCACCGGCCGTTGTTCGGCGCGCGCCCCCTCCCCGGCCGCGTGCCAGATGAGGCGGGTAAAATCGTCCCGCGCTTCGACATTGCCGGCCGTGCCCTGGAGGCGGAACGCGGACGTCGTAGGGCACGCGAAATGGGTTCCGAGGGTCCCGGTAGGGCCGCCGGCGAACTCGAACAAAGCGGCCGTGGTGTCGTCGAGATCGACCGGCAGCGCCTGGCGCTTGGCGATGCAGGCAACACGTTCGATCGGGCCTAGCAACCAGGTCATCGTGTCGATCATGTGCAGACCAAGCGACGGGAGCGCACCACCGGGAGCTTCGCTACGCTGCGCGCGCCACTGCTCCGGCACGTAGTTCATTGCACTGTTGGTGGAGAAGTTCGCTTCGACATGCAGCACCGTGCCGAACGCGCCCGCCTCGAGCAGGCTCTTTATACCACGGGCTCCCTCACTAAAGCGTCGATTGTGCCCGACCGCGAGCACGATCCCGGCCTCTTGGCAGGCTCGGGCTGCGCTGGCTGCCGTTAGCGTGAAGGGTTTTTCGACGAAGACGTGCTTCGCGGCCGCCGCGGCAGCGGCTACCTGTGCAGCGTGCTGCGAATGCGGTGTTGCCAGGACGATCGCGTCGACGTCCGGCCGTCGGAGGACATCATCCAAGTCGGCGCATGCATGACCGCCGAAGCGGTCGGCAAAAGTCTTGGAATCGGCCGGGTCGCGCGATGCCGATGCGACGATTTCCGCCCGTTGAGGAAGTTTCTCCAGGGCTTCAGCGAGTTCCGTGCCCCACCATCCCAAACCCACAACGCCGACCTTCAGCATCGCAATCGTCCCCGCGTGGTTGAAAGTGCGTGAGAACCCTATACCAACTCGCACCGCCGGGGCGCTGCACAAAAGAACAGGTGCACACGGAAATTCGCGCCTTCGGCGCTAATTATTTGATATGACGGAAATATTTTTCCGTTTCTTGTGGCAACTGGGCGCGAAATCAACGCGATTTCGCGCCCCAATGCAACAGATCGGGGAAACGCATCATGCCAGCAATTCGTCTCACCCAGCGCCGGGAATGGGCGGCGCCGGAGGCGCGGGCGCGCGAGCAGGCGACGGTGCTGTTCCGCAGCGACGGCTACGAGGGGACCGTGTCGAGGAGGTACGGATCGCGCAGGGAAGAGCACCCGCGGGGGACGGCAGTGGTCTGCCGAGTGGAGGCGCCCGGCGCTGTCGCAACTTCTGTTGAACCCGCGCGACGCGCGAGCGGCCATGGTCGCGGGCCATTTAGCGCATTTCAAACCGTGATCGGCTCAGCCGTCAAGCAAACCATGAAATGCTCTAATCGTAGATCAGTTGCGAGTTGTAGTTGATGAGGTTGTGGAGGTTCACCTCCATGTGCGACATCGGCCCGGGTTCGAACGCTTTGGTTTCCATCGCCCGCTGGAGCGAGGCGACCATCGTTCGGTCCTCCTCCAATACCTTGACCAGGAAGTCGCGATACACCTCCGCCTTTGCCATGAAATCGGGTTGTTCGAAGTGGACCTTGGGAAACAGATGGTACGTGACGATTTTTGACTTGGTCGGCGAGAGCGGCCATACGAGCATCGGGTGCGACTCATCGACACGCCCGAAAATATGGAAGTTCGGCGCCAGGAAACCGGTGTATGCGAAGCTCATCGGCTTGTCTTCGAGCCACGGCATTTTGCCAAACAGCGTCTTCCCCTCCGGGGTATCGGGTGCGCCATTGTAAAACGAGCTAAAGCCGCCGCGCTCTTCCTTGACGTTGAACTTAAACTTTTCGGTATCGATGTGAGCGCCGAAGGTATCAATGTGCAGGACTTGGACGTGATAGATGTCCTGCAGGTTTTCGACTACGAGTTTCCAATTGCAGTCGAGTTCGACTTCGAACTTCGTTGATAAACGACAATCCTGCATCCGGAGAAACGAGAATTCGCGTTCGTATTCGGCGACGAATTCCTCAAGCGGCGGCGCCTCCGGATTGAAGGTGACGAAAATCCATCCCGACCAGACTCCCAGACCAAGGGTCTTCAATCGGCAATTCTTAACGTCGAAGCGGGTGTGCTCTTTCATATAGGGCGCACCGACCAGGTGGCCCTTCAGGTCGTAAAGCCAGCCGTGATAGGGACAGCTAAACTCTTTGACGTTGCCCTGCCCCTGCGCGACTTCGACCCCGCGGTGGCGGCAGGTGTTGCAGAACGCATTGAGGCTGTCGTCATCCGCCCGGGTGACGAGAACCGGTTCATCGAGAACACGAAACGTCATGTAATCGCCGGGCTTGTCCACTTCCTCGACGCGACCGACGCAGATCCAGTCGGCGAGGAAGATGCGTTCCTTCTCGCGCGCGTAGACCTCGGGGCTGCTGTAGAAATTGCCCGGCAAGTGAAAGGCCTGATCAAGCGGTACTCTACTGTTGGTTTTGCCGCTCTGCGGTTCCGAGGCTCGACCATCATTCGCCAGTACCATGATGTCCTCCGTTGTTCAGCCGCAAGATCCGTGCCACGAGCGGGTCGGCCCCTCGTGCCTCGGCGGCCAATCGATAAATTTTGCTCGCCTTCTCGCGGCCAAGCAAGCCGATCAGCGCAAAAAGCTAATCGCCGTAGATTCGTTGTGCCGTGTAGTTGATCAGATTGTGAATGTTTACTTCCATATGCGACATGGGGCCTGGCTCGAACGCCTTGGTTTCCATGGCGCGCTGCAGCGACGCCACCATGGACCGGTCTTCTTCCAGCACGAGGGCGATAAAATCGCGGTAGATCGCGGCCTTCGCCGCAAACTCCGGCTGTCGATGATGCTCCTCTGCAAACAGGTGATAGACCACCATTTTGGTTGTGGTCGACGATAGCGGCCAAACGACCATCGGATGCACTTCGTCGATACGGCCGAAGACGTGAAAGTTAGGCGCCAAATAACCGGAGTAGGCGAGATTCATCGGCCTGTCCTCCAACCATGGCAGTTTTCCGACGAGTGTCTTGCCGTCAGGGGTATCGGGCGCGCCGGTGTAGAAGGAACTGAAGCCACCGTTTTCCTTCACGTCGAAATCGAACTTCTCGGTCACCTCGAGGTGTGCGCCAAAACTGTCCGCATGCAGGGTTTGAAAGTGGTAGACGTCTTGCAGGTTCTCAACCACCAGCTTCCAGTTGCACTCGAGTTCGATATCGAATTTGCTCGAAAGTCGACAGTCCTGCATGCGCAGAAGGCCAAATGCCTTCTCATAATCCGCAACGAATTCCACCAGCGGCGGCGGGTCGGGATTAAAGGTGACGAAGATCCACCCCGCCCATTGATCGAGACCCAGCGGTTTGAGCCGGCAGTCGGTCGGGCTGAAGACGGTGTGCTCCTTCATATAGGGTGAGCCGATCAGCTTGCCTGACAGGTCGTACAACCAACCGTGATAGGGGCAGCTGAACTCCTTCACATTGCCTTGGCCTTGAGCCACTTCGACGCCGCGATGCCGGCACGTGTTGCAGAAGGCGTTCAAGTCGCCGTTTTCGTCCCGTGCGACGATGACCGGCTCATCCAAGACGTGAAACGCCATGTAATCACCGGCGTTCTCCACCTCCTCGTTGCGGCCGACGCACAGCCAATCCCGCATGAAAATCTTGTCCTTCTCGAGCGCGTAGACTTCGGCGCTGCTGTAGTAGCTTCCCGGCAAGTGGAACGACTGATTTAGCGGCGCCTCGATATTGGACCTATCGGTATCGCGGGTAATTTTTTCGCCGCTATTCACCAAAGTCATGGCATGCCCTCCCCTCCCCTTTAGCTCTGCTCATTAGCCCAGCGCCCGCCATCGTTGCGCCGGTTAGAATCATACTGATCGAGTCAAGCGGTCTCAACAATCTCTGCCGACGCCAAGCCGTCGCGTTGCGCGAGAACGCCATCGAGCCAGTCTGCGTCCATTCTAGGGACGGAAGCCAGAAGTAGTTTTGTATAATCCTCGCGTGGCTCCGACATGATCTTCGATTTAGGGCCCTGCTCCACCACACGCCCCTGCAGCATGACCATCACCTCGTCGGCGACCGCTTCGACCGTACCGAGGTCATGGGTGATGAACAGATAAGCAAAACCAAAGTCGCGTTGACAGTCCAGCAACAGCTTTAGAATATTTTGCGCGACGATCCGCGTCGACAACGCGTTGATAGTCGCTTTCGTCGGCGCCATCGGCACGTAGGCAAAAAACGGAAAAGCCCCTCATTCGTGCCGAATCACTCTAACCTTCAGGTGCCGTCTTGTCGTGGCCTCCGATGGCGACATCATGTGACCCACCCTCAAGCAAACCAAGTGTGATCGTTTTTCCAAGATCTTTGGCACCGCCCGTGACGATCGCCACCTTACCCTCGAGTTCCGTTAATATCTCATCCGAGGATAGTTAGGCCGAATAATGCGCGCATGCGCGGAACGGATTGCCAGAGAGCCACTTACCAAAGAGGCATTACTCCTCGCGGCCAAACACTTGCAAGATCCAGTGTGCCACTCCGAACGCCTCGGCGTCGTCGTGCATGTACCCGATAACCTGAAGCCCAAGCGGCATACCGTCCGCCTCGAGCACCGGGACACTAAGCGACGGCGCACCGAGGAGCGACGAAGGCACCGCGAAGACGGGATCTCCCGTATTCTCGAGACCGACCGGCGCCGCGCCCGAGGCTGCCAGAGTGACGAAGGCGGAGATCGAGCCTTTGAGCTTCGCGTGTTGCTGGCGCATCGCTTCGCGCCGCGTCAACGCGAGACGATAGTCCTCCGCGGTTAGGGTTTCCCAGTTGGTTAGAAGGTTGGAAATGCTCTCGCTGAGGGAATTTGGTTCGCGATCCCGATATGCCTGGATGGGCCATCGCAACTCATAGCCGCAGATATCATTGGTGACCTCCTGGGCCGATTGGATCGCCTCTTCGAACTCGGCGACCTGTCCGTCGTCCGATCTAGAGACGATCGTGGCGCCCTTTTCCGCAAGCAGGTTTATCGCTCTTTCGAACCTCTCCTGCGCTTGCGAATCGCATTGGGACCAGCCTGCCGTATCGAGTCTGGCGAGGACTTTCGGCTTCGTCGAAGCCGCAAGCTCGGCGGCGCCAAAGAGGCCCGGGTAACCCGGATCTCCGCCAGCGAAGTGCGCCGCTTCAAAGGCCGCGATCCACGCATCGGTGAGGCAACCAGCATGCATGCCCATCACAGACTGGCTCAGATTGGAATGCCCTCCAGAACGGTTGAGGGCGCCAAGGGTGGGCTTGAAGCCAAAGTTCGCACAGAAGCTCGAGGGACGGATTAGAGATGCGACCACCTGGCTGCCGATCGCTACCGGCAGCATCCGTGCGCCGACAGCCGCTGCGGAACCGCTCGACGATCCTCCGGGCGTTCTCGTCAGATCGAAGGGATTTCGCGTCGGTCCTGGATTGCGGAACCCAAACTCCGTGGTGACCGTCTTGCCGAGGACGACCGCGCCCGCACCCCGCAAACCATAGACCGTGGCGCAATCGCGGTTTGTGCGCCAATCCTTGAACAGCGGACTGCCCATTTGCGTCGGCATGTCTGCAGTCTCGTACAAGTCTTTGACGCCGAACGGCATGCCGTCGACGCGCGAGCGCGGCCGGCCATCTTGATAGCGTTTTGTCGCTTCGTCGGCGGCCGCGCGAGCCCCCTCGATATTGAGGCAGACGAACGCGCGGACATCGGGCTCGCGTTCGTCGATCGTCTCCAAGCAGCGCTCGAGATAGGCGCGCGGCGTATCGCTGCCATCCATAAAGCACGGTACGGCGTCATGGAACGTCAACAGCTCGGTGTCGGCGGGATCGTAGCGATCGGAATCGTTCGCTTTGATGTCCATGGTGGTTCCATCCTCGTTAGCGCGCCGTGCGGCGTGGGGCACTAGGCAACCAATTTTCCCCCCTCGATGGGTATTGTCGCTCCGGTCATCCACGCTGCGTCGGGTGAGGCGAGGAAAGAAACAAGTCCGGCGATGTCCTCGGGTTCACCGGAGCGGCCGAGCGCGAACTTCTTACCCCACTCGTCCAGCATGCGCTCGAGTTCAGCCCCGTCCACGCCCATCACCTCACTCCGAACGAAACCAGGCGAGACGACATTCGCGCGAACGCCGAATTGACCGAGCTCGGAGGCAACCGCTCGGGTATAACTCTCAACGCCTCCCTTCGACGCGCAATAAAGTGACGTTCCCGGGTATGGGCGAACGCTGAGTGCCGAACTCATGTTGATGATCGTTCCTCGGCTCTTTCGCAGCGCCGGCACACACGCCGTCGTCATATTGATCGTCCCGATCAGATTGATGCCGATTATATGATCGATGGTATCGGGCGTGGTTTCCGTTATCGGCGCTTCGCGATACACGCCGGCGCAGTTGAAGAGAACGTCTATCCTAGCTAGATCGGTTTCGATCTTGCTGACAGTGCGCCTTACTTGCTCGTTGTCGGCCACATCACAGGGGAACGGGAACAACCTTTCCGCGCGCGTCGATTTGAGGCGCTCGGCACGCCTGCCGATGATCGCCACTGCAAAGCCGTCCCGCGAGAGGCGAATGGCGGTTGCGCGCCCGATTCCGCTGCCGCCACCAGTTACTATGGCAACGGATGGGTGTTGGTTTCTTCGCTTATGTTTCGCCATCGCTTAACATCTAGCCTCGCTGATACGGGGCTACCCTGTTTCGAGCGCCCGTTCGTATATTCATTCGTATGGATGAGAACTTACATCGAGGGATGTCCCTACTGTCAAAAACCAACGAGAGTTCCCCGGATTGGCGACCTGTGGCACAGACTCGGAATGCTTCTTGATAGTATCGTTCACATTGTCCCGGTTTCGACCGTTTCTTCAGATATGTGATGGTGCTCGATCAACTCACCTGCCAAACGCCTGCCGATATCTAGATAGCCTCTTAGAAGAGACATCGGATTTATCCGCTATGGAGTCGAGCTTAGGAAATTCAGAAGAAAAAACCCTTCCGCAATTATCACTCCGCGGAATAGTCAAGCGATATGGCGGTCTTGAGGCCCTGTCGGAAGTAAGTCTAGATGTCCACGACCGCGAAGCGGTCGCGCTTGTAGGTGACAACGGCGCAGGGAAATCCACTCTGGTGAAGATTATTTCTGGGGTTGAGCGGCCGGACGCCGGGAGGATCATCGTTAGAGGTCAGGATGTCCAGATGCAAACGCCGCGAGATTCGCGCCGGCACGGCATCGCCACCCTGCACCAGACCTTGGGGTTAGTGGAGGTGTTTGGCGTCGCTCAGAACATATTCCTCGGGCGCGAGGTCATGGGCCGGTTCAGTGGGTTACCTTTCATGCGTAACGGCGAAATGCGCCGCCAAACGGAAGCGCTCCTTAAGCGTTTGGACATCCGCTTGCCCAGCTTGGATCAACCGGTAAGCACACTGTCGGGCGGCCAGCGTCAGGCAGTCGCGATCAGCCGTTTATTGCTCGACGAGGTAAGTATCATTATTTTGGACGAACCGATGGCGGCGCTGGGCGTCGACGAGGGTCAAAAAGTTCTCAACCTCATCTCGACGCTGGCGGGCCAGGGAATATCGATATTCATGATCAGCCACAACCTCGAGCACGTCCTCAATATTGCTGATCGCGTCGCCGTGCTAAAAAACGGGCGCCTTGTCGGCGTCGTCCGAACCGACGAGACAACCCGTGAGGAAATCACCTCCTTGATCGTGTACGGACAGAGATAGGTCGAAAGCGCCGCCTCGGGCTTAGAGAGCCTGCAGGCTGTTAACACTCCCCGTCAAACCCTTAAGACCTCAGCGATCCACAAGTGGCTACGATTCGCTGAACATTCGATCGAGGAAGTGGTTGATTCCGTGGTGAACGTTTCTCTCGAGTTTCGAAAATGGACCCGGTCGAAAGTTCCTACTGTTCAAGTTGTTCTGCAACGAGCCGAGCAATTGCCGGTCTTCCTCCAAAACCTTGCCGACGAAATCTTGATACACTTTAGCCGACTCTTCAAAATCCGGCCGTGTGAAGTACTCCTTCGGGTATATATGATAAACCACAACTCGAGTCTTGGCTGGTGCGAGCGGCCATACGATCATCGGATGGACTTCGTCGACACGGGCAAAAAGGTGGAAGTTCGGAGCCATGTAGCCGCTACATTCGAAACTCTCGTGCTTCTCTAGCATCCACGGCATCTTTCCGAACAACGACTTGCCGCTCGGCGTGCCGGGCGCGGCTTCGTGAAAAGAGCTGAAACCGCCCCTCTCCATAAGGCCGAAGCGAAAATTCTCACCCGCTATGTGGGCACCGATCGAGCGCGCGTGTAGAACCTCGACGTGATAGATGTCTGCTGCGTTCTCGACGAAAAGCTGCCAATTGCAATCGATGTCGACCACTTGTTTACGGTGCAACCGGCACTGTGCCTGCTTAAGAAATCCAAAGGCCTTGTCGAAATCGTGGACAAACACCCCTAGGGACCGGGGTTCGGGATCGAACGTGATGAAGACATTTCCTTCCCAGACATCGCTCTGGAGCGGTTTCAAGCGACAACTTGCCGGATCGAATCCGGTGACCTCCTTCATATAGGGAGCGCCGACCAGCCTGCCGGCAAGGTCGTATGTCCAGCCGTGGTAAGGACAGCTGAATTCTTTCAGGTTTCCTGCCCCTGATGCGACCTCAACGCCGCGGTGGCGACAGACGTTGGAAAACGCGTTGAGATTGCCGAGATCGTCCCGGGCCACGATGCCAGGTTCGTCGGTAACTCGGAAAGTAATGTAGTCGCCGGGGTTTCGGACTTCTTCGACGCGGCCTACGCAGAGCCAGTCTTTCATGAAGATCTTTTCCTTCGCCAATCGGAAGACCTTGGGCGAAGTATAGATGTAGCCTGGCAGGTGACGTGCTTTGTTGACCGGAGCTTTGGTCCCGCCAAAACCACCGTTGATGGTATCGCTGAACATCGTGCCCCCAAGCGTCACCGGCTCTCCTTCGCTTGCAGCGTACTAAGCGGCACTGACGGAAATGTTAGACAACACTCCATGAGGTTACAAACAGATTAATAGCCGGCTGGTCCAACACGTGCTTCCGCTGTGCAACGGTGACATTGGTTGAGCCAACACTAGACAACGACCGGCCCGGCCCATTTACCCATGCCGGTTAGGCGGATCTCTGTGGTAGGGTAAGTTTGCATGTTGGGGGTGCACAGAACGCCGCTCCGACCTTAGAGGCAAAACCATGTCACGTACAGGCCAGCAGTGGGAACGAGTCCCCGACCTTCCTGCAACTCATTTCCTGGATGACCGGATCTTTACCGACGAGCAGATCTTCGAAGACGAAAAGCGAGAAATCTTTCGGAAGACGTGGTTATTCGTATGCCACGAAAGCGAGGTTGCCGAAAAATTCGATTTTAGGAGGGCACGGGTAGCCGACATCGAGCTGTTGATCACGCGTGGCGAGGACGGGAGTATCCGTACGTTTCGAAATACCTGTTCCCACCGTGGCGCGATCGTTGAACGTAGACCAAGCGGTGGCGCAAAGGCCTTCACCTGCTTGGTTCACCAATGGTCGTATGACACCCAAGGGAATTGCATCTCGATCACCCGCGGCACAGAAGCCTACGAAGGGGTGGGTTGTTCTATCGAGGATTTCGGACTGCGGGAGGTCAGAACGGAGGTCCGGCTTGGCTTGGTGTTCGTCAATCTCGACGATGAGTCCGAGTCGATCGATAATTTTTTTGGCGATGGCCTCGAGAACGTTGAGCCGATACTCGGCGCTGGACCGCTCGAAGTGTATCACTTTCACGAGCAGTTAATCCGCTCCAACTGGAAGCATTTTCAGGAGATAAGCTGCGAGATCTATCACGCCAACATGCATAGCATTAATCGGCGTACACACCTGAGAAAGCCCGAGTACCACGACCGGCGGTGGAAATTCTACCCACGGGGGCACGCTACCATGCTTGGCGCGCTGATTATCGATTACGGAAAACAACCGGGCTGGAAACAAGAGCGGCAGGGTAAGCCACTTCGCGGATTGCGAGAGCGAGAGTATCGCCTCCTCAACATGTGGCCCAACGCGTCGATGGTCGCTCGCGACTCGGCATGCCGCTTCGATACCGTCATTCCGATCAGCCCCGATCTCTGCTTGGCCCAGTTTCGGGCGGTTGGGCCCAAAGGCGAACCGACGAAGGATCGACTCGCACGCTACAACGACCACAACACACTATGGGGGCCGTTCGGTTTCAACGTCCCCGAAGACAACTTGGCGACCGAATTGCAACAAGAAGCGATGCGCGGTGAGCGCTGCTACAACATCATTGCCAGGGATGAGGAGATGAAGCCGATGGATGAGGCGACGCTCCGCAATTTCTATACCGAGTGGGAGAGGCGCACGGGACGCTCTGCCAGCAGCCCGACGAACATCGCCGCAGAGTGACCTGCTCGAGGGCAGCGTGACCAAGTGGCATTGCCAACGGCAGGGTTGGGACAATGAGCGCGGACCGGACGGCGGTTACCGACCTGATATACCGGTCGGGGGTTCTTCTCGACGAGGAAAAATACTCGGACTGGCTAAAGTTATGTAGGGCAGACTTCAGATATAGGATTACTGCCTACAGCCACGAAATTCGGAAGGAAATGGTATGGCTCGAGCACGACCTTCCTGGTCTCGACGACCGATTCACCGACATCCCGAATCACGTCGTCTACTGGGGCAAGTATCGACGCCATGTAGGCATGTGCGAGGAAATTGAACGTGTGAATGAACGGGCGATAATGGAGAGTTCGGTGATCGTCTACCATACCGATCTGAAAGGCGACAGCAGCCTGTTTGCGGTTGTTAAGTATCTTGACGCTGTCGCTGTCGACGGTGATAAGCCGCTACTGGCCGATCGGGAGGTTAAATTGGACACCCGATTTCTGCCCTTCTCGCCGACCACCATTCTGTAAGCGCCGATTATTTAGTTAATTTCGGACGAAGACCTCTAGTCTCTGTTAGACTCGTGCTATGTGCAAGACGCTTGTGAGAAATGGAGGTTAGCTCGCGCATAGCAGCGGCTGTTTTGTCCAGGCGTGGTGAAGGCTTGGTGAGACCGACGCGTTCGATCTCAAATTGAACTAAACCCGCTACCCAGGTTTAGCGGCGACAGACCACGGGAGGATGACGCCATGAGCGCTATTCGGATTATTCCTAAAATTATGTTGGGCGTGCTCGCGGCAACGCTCGTCTTTAGTTTTTTTCCGGTTTTGGCCGGTGATGCTTGGACGCTGCCAAGCTTAACCAAGGAACCGCCTTTAAATGCGAGTGGAAAGTTCAAGCCGTTTACTTACAAAGCGATTGACTCGAGCGAAGTGACGAAGAAGTGGAACATCTGCTTTAACGTCATCCACGCGGCCGATCCTGCTTTTGTGGGCTATCTCTATGGCGCAATAAGCCAGGCGGAGCGTTTGGGTGTGAAATTGACTGTGACGTCGGCCGGGGGCTACGGCAATCTGGACAAACAAATCTCGCAAGTCGAGGACTGTGTTGCGCAGGGTGCCGATGCTATCGCTCTCATGTCGATTTCGCCTGACGGGAACAATCCGACGATTGATGCTATTCGCAAGAAGGGCGTTATCGTCGTTGACGCCGGCAACGGCGTAAGCGGCAACGTTGACGGCCGGGTGGTGGCCGACTGGTACTATATTGGCCGCTATACCGGCGACTGGCTGGCGGAAAAGCACCCGAAGGGATCGGGCAAAATCAAAATCGTGTTTCTACCGGGACCGCCGGGGGTCAATTGGGTCGAAGTGACGGTTAATGGCATCAAGGACGCCGTAGCTGACTCCGACATCGAGCTCGTCAAGGTCATGTATGGCCAAAACAATCAGCCAGTTCAGATGAAGCTGGTGGAAGACGCCCTACTGACCTATCCCGACATCGACTATATTGTCGGAGGGCCTTCGGCCATCGAGCCGGCAATGGTGGTCTTGCGCGAAAAGGCGCGTAAGGACATCAAGCTCGTGACCGCATGGAGTAGCCCCGGCGTGGAGGAGGAAGTAAGGCGCGGCAATGTTTTGGTTACCGTGAGCGAGAGGGGGCCGATGATTTTTGGAATGGCCATCGATATGGCCGTCCAGCTCCTGGAGCAAAAAGCAAGTAACAGAACGCCGAGTAGTGTAGACGCTGCCCCCACTTTCGTTACGATCGATCAGTCGAACGTAAACTCATACGATCGCAGCACGGCCTTTGCACCCAAAGGTTGGAAACCGAAGTTCACAGTCGAGTAGTTTGTGCAGCGGAAACAAAAAAAGGCACGCCGGCCATGCCGGTGTGCCTGCCGCCATATGCCTTATGAACGTGGCGGCGGCTCGCTGGATAGGTCGACCGAGACTCCCCCATCACCACCTCGTCTCGCTGTATCGCCCTACCCGTCGGGGGGTATGAGCGCGATCATGGGTTGGCAGAATGGCCGACGCTGGTAACAAAGGAATTGTCAGCGAAATTTCCGACGTGGCGCAGAGGATTTTCCTCAGCCTGGGGATACTTCCCTTCATCTTGATCGCAATAGTCATCGTTTTTGCTAGCCAAGAGCCCCGCTTTCTGTCGCCGCAGAACATTTTCAACGTTACGCGCCAGGCGACCTACCTCGTCATCATCGCATTGGGGCAGATGATCCCATTGTTGACCGCTGGTTTCGACCTCTCTGTGGGTTCAAACATGGCGCTCGCCAGCGTTATTGCTGCGTTGGTGATGACGAATGTCATCGCGTCAAATCCAGACGCGGTTTTTTTAGCGATTACATTGGGAATCGCTTCAGGCTTGGCCGTTGGCTTCATCATCGGAATACTCAATGGCTGCGGTGTAGCGCTGTTGAACGTACCACCATTCTTGATGACCCTGGGCATGCTGTCCGTCGCATTCAGTGTCGTGCTGACACTAACGGCAGGCATCCCCATCCGCGACTTGCCAGAGGGGTTCAAACTACACTTTGGATACGGAACCGTGCTTGGAATTCCTTCTTCGATATATTTCACTATCGGCTTTATTGTCTTTATTTATTACCTGCTCTATTGGACGCGTATCGGCCGGTATTTCTATGCCATAGGCAGTAATCGAGAAGCTGCTCGCCTGGCAGGCATAAACACAAAGATCTGCCTCGTGTGGGCCTATATCTTGTGCGGAGTGTTGGCGGCTTCGACAGGAGTTTTACTTACGGCGCGAACAGGCTCGGGTGAACCGACGCTCGGCGGAGAACTCGTGTTCCAATCGCTCGCGGCCTGTGCCATTGGCGGAGTATCGCTATTCGGTGGCAGGGGTCGGGTCGCTTTCGTCGTCCTGGGCGCCCTCTTTATTGCTCTGCTGTCCAACGGCTTGAATCTTATCCGCATGGGGACGTATCTCCAGCAGTTTGTGCTCGGTGTCGTCCTTATACTGGCGATCGTGGTTGATCAGCTTCGACTTCGCTATATCGGTGCCTCTAGGTAGCGACCCGAGAAAAAACGGTTTGTATTCAGTCCCGATCCTAACCAAAGCTGCGCCTTGCTCTAACGACCCTAACAAATGCCCGATGATTTGTTTTCCTTAGAGGATCAGGTCGTCCTGGTTACTGGGGGCGCGCGGGGGCTGGGACAGCCGATGGCGCGCGCACTTGCCCAGGCCGGAGCACATGTCGTCCTCAACGATGTCGACGAGGTGGCGCTCGACGCTGAATTAGCGGCGATGAAAGCTGCCGGGCTCAAGGCTTCGGGCATGGCGTTCGACGTCATTGACGCTCAGGCGAGAGCACAAGCTATTCCGTCGATCGTGAGTGAATACGGACGCTTCGACGCGCTGTTCAACAATGCGGGTGTCGGCAATCGCGCCCCTCTCGTTGACCTTGAGATGGAAAATTGGCAGCGCACTATCGACATTGACCTCACCGCTTGCTTTCATCTGGCACAGGAAGCGGCCAAGCCGATGACACGACAGGGTTCGGGACGCATAATTACCACAACGTCGATCGTTGGCGTGCTTGGGCAAGATGGGCTTGCTCACTACGCCGCGGCAAAGGCAGGCCTGGTTGGGCTCACCAAGGCCTTGGCGGTGGAGCTAGGCCCGCATGGCATCAATTGCAATGCCATCGCTCCAGGATATTTTGCGACTTCGAAGCCATTCGCGGCGATGACGCCCTCTCGGTCTCAGATTCCCGATGAAACCGAACGCCGTGAAAAAATACGCGAACGTACGCCGCTCAAGCGATATGCCGAACTCGCGGAACTTGGTGGCGTCGCCGTATTCCTCGCCTCGCAAGCATCATCCTACGTTAACGGGCACGTGCTTATTGTCGACGGTGGTTTGACAATTGCACTTTAGTTTCCCCCACTAGGAGTTTTCCCAACTGGCGAGCGAGCGCCGGTCTTCTGGCATCGGTCTAATGCTGGATACTGGGAATAGGGAATATCCAGAACGCCAGATCAGGGACGTCGGCAGCTTGAGCGTCTTGGCCCGTTTTCGATCGAGAAGTGCGTTAGCCAAACGCAGCGAACGATCTGTATCCATTCGACGACGGCGGTCGGCGGTGACCTCGACATAGTCATCGTCAACTCATCGCCCGCATCGGGTTCGGCTGCAAACCCGTATCAGTATATATCGCTCGAGACCAGGTTGGATTGTAGGCCGCAACGCAAAGACCTACCTGAGATAAGTCGCTGCAAGTTTTAATTATCTCTTAAGCGCAATAGGTGGCTCCCGATGCAGCGCCGCTAGTGGATCGAATCCAATACTTGATGCCCGTTTGACGGCGGAGATGACTTCTCCGGATTGGCGGTCCAGACGAGGGGTTTGGGGTCATTGTTGGTGTCTTCGATGAAGCGGTTGATGGCGGCCTGCAGGTCGATGATGGATCGGAAGACGCCGCGCTTGAGCCGTCGTTTGGAGAGTTTGGCGAAGCAACCCTCGACCGCGTTCAGCCAGGAACTGGAGTTCGGCACGAAGTGGAAGTGGAAGCGCGGATGGCGGCCGAGCCAGGCACGCGGCTTGGGGTATTTGTGGGTGGCGTAGTTGTCGAGGATGACATGCACCACCAGCGCCTCGAGTCGAAGATGATCGGCGGGGTAAAGCCTAATGCTGATTCATGGTCGCACGCGCCAGACTCGCACACCCCGAGCCTGGCGGGAATCCCTCTTGGGATTCAACAGTCAGATTTTCTCCACTAGCTATCTCCGGACATCGCCCGTCATTGATATGTAACCCGATTGAGACCATACTAAATGTGGTTAATACCAACACGATCTTATGGGACCAACAATGTCAAAAGAGCCTGACGTGCCTAGTGTCCTGACTGAAGATCTGAGCCGCCGTAAATTCCTTGGAACGACTGCCGCGATGGCCGGCGGTGCTGCGTCTCTGTCGCTAATCCCCGGAACAGCCCTAGCTGCAACGCAACCACGCAAAGGAGGCACGGCGCGGATAGGTGTGACCGGTGCCTCGACGGGTGATTCGCTTGATCCGGCCACAATGTACGACATGCATCCGTACAATTTGACTTGGATGATTCGAAACAACCTAACCGAGCTTGCGACCAACGGTGATGTCGTGCCTGAACTTGCGGAGTCCTGGGAAGCCTCGGCCGATTTTGCGAAGTGGACGTTCAAGTTGCGTCGCGGTGTCGAATTTCACAACGGTAAGACGATGACCGCCGACGATGTGGCAGCTTCGATACATCACCACATCGGCAAGGATTCAAGATCGGGAGCAAAAGGCTTCTTGTCCGATATTGACGAGGTCGTACCCGATGGAAAGTACAACGCGGTCTTTCGACTAAAGAAGTCAAATTCCGAGTTGCCGGCCCTCCTCACCGATATGCGGGTGAACGTCATGCCCGAGGATGGAAGTGGGGGTATCGACTTCTCAGGCGTCGGGACGGGTGGCTACGTCCTTAAAAGCTATGACCCGGGCGTGCGTGCCGAGGCAACGCGAAATCCAAACTATTGGAAAGAGGGACGCGCTCATTTTGATGCCGTCGAGTTAATTGCCCTTAACGACGATACAGCGAGATTAAATGCGTTGCGTTCGGGGGTCGTCGATATCATGAACCGGGTCCCTTCCAGGGTTGTGTCATTGGTTGCCAACACACCGGGCATCCGGATTTTGGAATTGCCGTCCGCTGGCCACTTCAATATGCCGATGAATGTGACCAAGGCTCCGTTCGATAACGTCGACGTTCGCCTTGCCCTCAAGTATGCCATCGATCGACAGGCTCTCGTAGACGGACCCCTCAACGGACACGCCGTTGTTGGAAATGACCATCCCATCGCGCGTACTTACAAGTACTTCGCGGCTGACATTCCGCAGCGGACCTATGATCCAGACAGGGCCAAGCACCACCTAAAAAAGGCCGGACATGACTCACTAAAGTTGACGCTTCACACATCGGTGGCTGCCGGCGCGGCTAGTCCCGACGCTGCTGCTCTGATGAAGGAGCATGCTCGGCCAACGGGTATCGACATCGCGATAACTCAGGCCCCTGCTGATGGTTATTGGTACAACGTCTGGAGAAAGGTCCCTTGGTGTATGAGCCTATTTTCAGGTCGCGCGACAGCAGGAGCGATGTTCAGCTACACGCTTGTTCCAACCGGAGGCGCGAACGAAACGTTCTACGACAATGATCGATTTACCTCTCTGTTGGCCCAAGCCCTGAAGACGGATGACGATTCGCGGCGTCGAGAATTGTATCGTGAGATGCAGATGCTGATTCGCGACGACGGCGGGACCATGACGTGGGCATTTCAGAATATTACCGATGCTTGCACGGATAAGGTGCAGCAGGGAGAACTGTCGCCCATTTCTGAGCTGGACGGCTATAGGGCTGCCGAGCGCTGGTGGTTTGCCTAGATAGAGCGTGACGAGAGAGGGAGGTTGCTTATGACTGGTGAGCTCGCATGGCCCCGCAAGGACCTCTCACGCGTGCCCTATCCCGTGTTCATGGATCCGACTTACTTTGAGCGGGAGCAGGAGTGTATATTTAGGGGGCCCCTCTGGTGTTATTTGTCACTGGAGGTGGAAATACCGAATCCTGGCGATTTTCGCACGACGTATGTCGGAGATACCCAGGTCGTCGTCGTCCGCGCCGAAGACAATTCGATCCACGCATTTGTCAATCGTTGTGCCCACCGGGGCACACTGCTGGTGCGCGAATTGGCTGGCAATACCAAAGATTTTACGTGCGTTTATCATCACTGGTGCTACGACCATAAGGGCGATCTCATCGGGGTTCCTTTCTTGCGTGGCCTTAAAGGCAAGGGCGGGATGCCGAAGGAGTTCAAACTATCGGACCACGGCCTTCGCCGGCTACAAGTCGAAAGTTACGGTGGCGTGGTCTTTGGCACCTTCGCAGATCAAATTGAACCGCTTGTCGATTTTTTGGATGCCTTGGGTCGTGACTACATTGACCGCGTGCTGGAAAAGCCACTCAAGATAATGGGCTATACGCGCCAGCGGATTCCGGGAAACTGGAAGCTGTATTTCGAGAACCTCCAAGATATCTCGCATGCAGGTCTTTTGCACCGTTTGGCTGCCATTTTCGGCCAACACCGCAGCACGTCCGAAGGCGGCTTTGTGATGGACAAAAGCTTGCGCCACAAGGTCACTTCATCGGTCTACCAGAGCGACGACGTGGCTGCATCGGCAGAGGGGTATGCGCATACCGATTGGATCGAAGGCTCGCACAAGTTAAACGATCCATCGGTTTTTGCTTTTAAAGACGAGCTAGGCGACAACAAAGCGGGACATTTCCTTACCGTATTTCCTAATCTCGTCATCCAGCAGTTTGGAAATTCACTCGCGATGCGTCAGATTCGCCCGAAGACTGCAGAGTCGTTTGAGCTCCATTGGACCTTCTTTGGTTATGCTGATGACGATGACGACATGTGGCTGCTGCGCATGAAGCAGGCCAATAACGCGGGGCCGGGTGGGCTGACGTCCATGGAAGACGGTGAAGTGGGGCGCCTCGGTCAACTCGGTATCCGCGGTACCACGCCCGACGACTACTCGGTTATTGAGATGGGCGGGTTAGGCCCCGTCGGTAGCCAGGATACGATGCTAACTGAAGTTGGTGTTCGCGCCTTCTGGCTCAATTACTGCAAGCTGCTCGGCATCGAGCCAGGAGAGGCAGAGTCTCAACGCACTTCCGCATGAAGGTGAATTCCACCGCGCGCGCGGTGGTTGGGCCACACACCACACCGAGCGCTCTCCCGCGAATCGAGCGCTCAGTACCAATAGCGCTCAGTACCAATAAGGAATCACAACTGCTTCATGGAGGTCACTCACTGGCAGAAACCTCCGGGCCGTAAATACGCTGCGCCGTGTAGTTGATGAGATTATGGAGATTGATCTCCATGCGCGACATCGGCCCCGGCTCAAACGCGTTGGTTCTCATTGCACGCTGCAGGGATGCCACCATGGTTCGGTCTTCCTCGAGCACCTTTGCTAAGAAGTCGCGATAGATAACCGCTTTCTCCATAAAGCCGGGCTGCTCAAAGTGTTGCTTGGGAAACAGGTGGTAGACCACGATCTTCGTCCGGGTTGGTGAAAGCGGCCAGACCACCATCGGGTGAGTTTCGTCTACACAGCCAAAGATGTGAAAACTCGGCCACAAAAAACCTGTGTAACCCAAGCTCATCGGCTTATCTTCCAGCCATGGCATCTTGCCGACCAAGGTCTTGCCGGTCGGTGTGTCAGGCGCCGCGTCATAGAATGAGCTAAACCCGGCACGTTCTTCCTTTACGTTGAAGGGGGCGTTTTCGGTGTCGATGTGTGCACCGAATGTATCAATGTGCAGCACCCGAACGTGGTAGATGTCCTGTAGGTTCTCGACGACGAGTTTCCAATTGCAGTCGAGTTCTACGTCGAACTTCGTCGCGATCCTGCAATCCTGCATGCGCAGGAACGAGAATTCTCTCTCGTATTCGCTGACGAACTCCCGTAGGGGCGGCGGGTCGGGATTAAAGGTGACGAAGATCCACCCCGCCCATTGATCGAGACCCAGCGGTTTGAGCCGGCAGTCGGTCGGGCTGAAGACGGTGTGCTCCTTCATATAGGGTGAGCCGATCAGCTTGCCTGACAGGTCGTACAACCAACCGTGATAGGGGCAGCTGAACTCCTTCACATTGCCTTGGCCTTGAGCCACTTCGACGCCGCGATGCCGGCACGTGTTGCAGAAGGCGTTCAAGTCGCCGTTTTCGTCCCGTGCGACGATGACCGGCTCATCCAAGACGTGAAACGCCATGTAATCACCGGCGTTCTCCACCTCCTCGTTGCGGCCGACGCACAGCCAATCCCGCATGAAAATCTTGTCCTTCTCGAGCGCGTAGACTTCGGCGCTGCTGTAGTAGCTTCCCGGCAAGTGGAACGACTGATTTAGCGGCGCCTCGATATTGGACCTATCGGTATCGCGGGTAATTTTTTCGCCGCTATTCACCAAAGTCATGGCATGCCCTCCCCTCCCCTTTAGCTCTGCTCATTAGCCCAGCGCCCGCCATCGTTGCGCCGGTTAGAATCATACTGATCGGGTCAAGCGGTCTCCACAGTTTCTGCCGACGCCAGGCGATTGCGCTGCGCAAGAACGCCGTCGAGCCAGTCTGCGTCCATTCTCGGGACCGAATCCAGAAGTAGTTTCGTATAGTCCTCGCGTGGCTCCGACATGATCTTCGATTTAGGGCCATCTTCAACCACGCGACCTTGCAGCATGACCGTCACCTCGTCCGCGATCGCTTCGACAGTACCGAGATCATGGGTGATGAACAGATAGGAAAAACCAAAGTCGCGTTGACGATCGAGCAACAGCTTCAGAATATTTTGCGCGACGATCCGATCGAGTTCCGAGGTGACTTCGTCGCAGATAACGAGATCGGGCTCGGCAGCCAGCGCACGCGCGATCCCTATGCGTTGTTTCTGGCCACCGCTGAGTTCACTCGGGTATCGATCGGCGAAGCTTGGCGGCAGTTCGATCATTTCCAGGAGTTCTGCGATCCGGCGGTCGAGTTCCTTCCCGCGTTTGCCGAAATACAGCTGCACCGGTCGACCGAGAATCTTCTTTACCGTTTGGCGCGGGTTGAGCGCCGTGTCAGGCGTCTGGTAAATCATCTGAATACGCCGACGTTGGTCAAGCGACCGCTGCCCGAGGGTTGGCGGCAGCGCCGCTCGATTGAATAAAATCTCTCCCGACTCGGGTGGCAGAAGACCGACGACGACCCGCGCGAGGGTCGACTTTCCGGATCCCGACTGGCCGACAACGGCCAAGGTTCTGCCTTTGTAAACATCAAGCGAAAGGTCGTGCAGAACCTGATCGCCGCTACTGTATCGCGCATTTGCGTGCCGCACTGACAACAGCGGTTGTTCATCGTTTCGCGGTGTCTCAGCCTTTCTCGACGAGCGCAGCGCCCAAAGCGACTTGGTGTAACTCTCGCGCGGTGCGGCGAGCATCGTGCGCGTGTCGGCCTCCTCCACAACTTCACCGTGCCGCATGACGACAATACGGTCGGCAACTTGGGCAACCACCGCCAAATCGTGGCTGATGTAGATCGCGGCCGTTTGAAACTGCTTTATGACTGCACGAATGGCTGCAAGAACCTCGATCTGTGTGGTTACGTCGAGCGCCGTCGTTGGCTCATCGAAGATAATCAAATCGGGACGGCACGCCATCGCCATGGCCAACATGGCGCGCTGCAATTGGCCGCCGGAGACCTGATGCGGGTAGAGGAACCCCACCGTCTCAGGGCCGGGTAGCGACAGGCGGCCGTACCAGTCGATGGCGTCAGCGTAGGCTTGTTCTTTGTTCTTTACGCCATGTTGTAGGGGTGTTTCAGCGAACTGTTCGATCAGCCGGTGTGCCGGGTTAAAGGATGCGATGGCCGATTGCGCCATGTAGGCGATAGCTTCGCCCCTGAGCTTTCGTTTGGACTCTTCTGATGCCGCAATGAGGTCTTCGCCGCGAAACACAACCTGGCCGCCGGCAATGCGGCAACCGCTTCGGATGTAACCCATCGCGGCCAGCCCGAGCATGGTTTTTCCGGCGCCCGATTCGCCGACCAATCCGAGCACGTGCCCGCGCCGCAGGTCGAGATTCACGCCTTTTACGATTTCGGTTTGACCGCCGTCGGCGCTTCTCGTCTCGATGCGAAGCCCGCGAATCGTCAACAGTGGTTCGCCGCTCGATTGGCCGTCCGTTGTATCGGTTGCCGTCATGCCTTGAGTCGACTCGATATTTCGAGAGCGCGATCGACCAGGAGATTGACGCAAACGGCGAGGAGTCCGATCGCAGCGGCGGGCACGAGCGGCGTCACATCACCGTAGGTGATGAGCGTCGCGTTATCGCGCACCATCGAACCCCACGAGGCAGTCGGTGGCTGAATGCCGAGGCCGAGAAACGACAACGAACTGATGAACAGGAACGTGTAGCAAAAGCGTAGCCCGAATTCGACCAGCAAGGGCGGTAGGGCATTGGGCAGGATTTCATGCCGAGCGATCCATCGAAAGCCGTCACCACGCAACCGCGCCGCCTCGACGAAGTCCATGACCACGATGTTCTGTGCCACCGAACGCGCAACCCGAAACACTCTCGTTGCTTCGACGACCGCGATCACAACCACCATGATGCCAATCGAATTTCCCAGGATTGTGAGAAACAGCAAGGCCAAGACCAACGATGGAATGGCGATCAGCGTGTCGATGGCGCGGCTCAACACCTGATCAAGCCAACCACCAACGATCGAGGAGAGGAAGCTGAGGGGAACACCGATCAGGAAGGCCAAGGCCGCAATCAGGACGGCAACGCCGATTGTGTTACGTGCGCCGTAGATCAGGCGGCTAAGCATGTCGCGGCCCAAATTATCTGTGCCGATGACAAACTTATCGCCCCACGGCTGGTATGGCGGGCCGACGACACTCGTCTCTCCAAACGGCGCCAGCACCGGCGCGAACAGAGCGGTCGCCACGTAGAGCATCACCACGATAAGCGCGAACCTGGTTGTCAGCGGCGAGCGACGCAAAGCCTGCCAGGCGCCTGACACGGCCCGCTCCTACCGCGGATACCGAAGTCGGGGATTGCTCAGGATCGACGCGACATCGGCTACCAGATTCAAGAGAATGTAAGCCCCAGCGAATATCAAGCACGCGGTTTGCACAACGGGGAAGTCCCGCGCCGAAACCGAATCGACCAGGAGTTGGCCGAGACCAGGATAGGCGAACACAACTTCAACGATCACAACACCGGCGATAAGATACGCGAAGCTCAGGACCACGATGTTAATGATAGGGGCGAGCGCATTCGGCAGCGCATGGCGGGTAACGACTCGCCACGGCGGGATTCCCTTTAAATGCGCCATTTCTATATAGGCGTTGGCGATTACATTGAGGATCGCTGCCCGGGTCATCCGCATCATGTGCGCGGTGACGACCAGCGTGAGCGTCATTGCCGGCAACGCGCATTGGTAAATGCGCTGCCAGATAGGCATGTCCGGCGTTACCTGCGCCAAACTCGGAAACAGACCCAGCTGAAGCACGAGGAATAGGATGAGAATATAAGCGATAAAAAATTCTGGGAACGAAACGGCAGCGACCGTGACGATATTTGAAACGCGATCAAACAGGGTGTTGCGAAACAGCGCTGCCAAAATTCCCAGCGAAACTGCCAGCGGAACCGCAACCGCCGACGTCAACACTGCGAGAAAAAGTGTGTTTTTCAACCGTTCTTCGATGAGTTCGGCAACTTCACGCTGGTTCGCCAACGACCGACCCAAATCTCCCTGTACGAAATTGGAGATCCAGCTGAGGTATCGCTGGCCGGCCGGCACGTCGAGCCCAACCTCACGGCGGAACGCCGCGACCAATTCGGGTGTTGCATTCACACCCAGGATTACGTCGGCGATGTCGCCGGGCAAGAGTTCGACCGAAAAAAAGATAATCAGCGAAACGACAACCAGCGTCAGAGCACCGAGGCCAATCCGCCGCGCAATTAATCCCAGCAAAGGCGCCTTCTTTTCCCAGCCCTTGGCGGGCGTTCTGACGACCGCACGGCGGCCGGATGAATTACTCCAGGCTCCGTAATGTAACTAAGCCGCCTGCAGGTGTGGTGCGGCGGTTCGAAGAATGACGCGCAACCGCCGCACCGAGGACTGAATCGCCCTATGCAAACCACCAACGTTCCATAACCCGATAGCCGTCCACCTCGGCGATACCCGCAACCTTATCGTCGTGTGCAATCTTACTCGAGGTAGCATCGACGTTGTTGGGGAACGCATACGTGACCGTCGCACCTTGGTCGCGCAGGATTTGCTGCATTTCGCGATAAATCTCACGACGCAGATTTTGTTCAACGGTTTTGAGCGACTGGTTTAGAAGCGATTCGAAGCGTTCGTTGCTCCACCCGGTCTCGTTGGCACCGGCGCCAGCAACATTGGCCCAACTGAACATCACGGCTTCGGTCGCCCGACCTGAATATCGGCTGAAGATCCAGGGCTTTTTCCTCCAGATGTTTGACCAATAGCCATCGGCAGGGGCCTGGATTGGCGAGATATCTATGCCTGCGGGCCGCGCATGTTCTTTCATCAGTGCCGCCACGTCGGCCGCACCGTCGGATACAGCGACCGAATGCGTCAACTCCACCTTCAACGAATCCAGGCCGGCCTTCTTTAGGTAGAACTTGGCCTTGTCGGGATCGTAGGCAAGCCTGGGAAGATCCGATGCATAGTATTTATAGGTCGGTCCGATCGGGTTGTCGTTACCGGGAGCGGCGTGTCCGTTGAGGGGACCTTTGATGATCGCGTCGCGATCGATGGCGTGTTTAAGTGCAAGACGTACGTCGACATTGTCAAACGGCGGCGCTTTCACGAGCATCGGTGCGTTAAAATGGCCACCGCTAGGAACTTCGACGATGCGGATACCTGGCACCTTGGCCAACAACCCCACCGTCTTGGGATCGACGCGGTTCATGATGTCGATGGCGCCCGATCGCAACGCACTCGAGCGCGCCGCTGGATCGTTAATGGCGGTCAATACGACGCCGTCAAAATGCCCGCGTCCCGCCTTCCAGTAGTTTGGATTGCGCTTCAATTCGGCGCGACTGCCCGGCGTAAAACTTTCGAGAATAAAGGGGCCGGTACCGACGCCGGATAGGTCCAAACGTCCGCTCGAATCGGCGGGCAGGATGTTCAAATGCATATCGGTGAGTAGCGCCGGGAAGTCTGCATTTGATCTCTTGAGCGTGAAGACTACCGTCGATTTGTCGGCGATCTTTATATCCACGACATCAGCGAGGAAGCCTTTTCCAGCCGACTTCGTACTGTCGCCGCGGTGGTGGTTCATCGATGCCAGCACGTCGTCGGCTGTCATCGTCTTGCCGTTGTGAAACTCGATATTGCTGCGCAGACGGAAGGTCCATGTCATCAGGTCGGCAGACGCGTCCCACGACTCGGCAAGTTCCGGCACGATGTCGGCGTTCGGCGCGACTTCGGTAAGGTTATTCCGGAGCCCCCAAGTTAGCGAGTACATGAACTGTTCGATCGCCCGGCCGGGATCAAGCGTGTCGCCCGATGAACCACCGACCATGCCTATTCGCGCGATACCACCCTTCTTAGGGACGGCGGCACGGGCTTCGGCTATTAACATCGGCCCGGCGGCGATACCGCTGATCGCGGCGGTTGTCGTTTCCAGGAAACGGCGGCGACTCATTTTGCCCGCCAAAACACTGCGTGCACTTAGGTCGCTTGTGCTATTTGACATAACTCCCTCCGAAGTCTTGTGATGAAGTTTCGTGATTATTGCCGACCAGTATCACGTAACCAGGTTAGAATATCGAGTCGACGGTTTTCAATCGAGAGAGCGAGCGTTTCCCGCCAGCCATCGTGGCGAGTGGAATGAGATTCGGGAACCCCGGGTTTTAATCGAGATCGGACGCATTCGAGCCGGCCGGCGACGTACTTTCGTGCCGCTTCGCTCGAATCGGCGGTCGGGTCCAAGTCCTTCGCAACGTAGCGACCGCCGGTCTCTCCGTCCGAGGCGTCCGCACGCAGCCAGATCAGCGGCGGAACCATGTTCTCTGGTTCGAGGATGATCGAACGAATATCGTCTGGGTAACCAGGCCGGCAACATTCCCGACCGCGTGGCCCGCTTGGGCGCAGTGAATTCACCGTTACCCCGGTACCGTCGAGCTCTTTGGACCAAATAACGGTCGCCGAATCGAGGGCTGCCTTTGAGGCGCCATAAGGGGAGGAACCCTCGCGCCGCATGGTCGCGTGGTTCGTCGAAATGTTGATGATTCGACCCCACCCTTGATTGATCATGCACGGAGCGGTGGTCTGTCGTTAGCAAGTGGTCTTGGCCATGAGAAACGCGCCGTTTACATTAGTGTCCCTCAGAGAACGTCGTGTCGCGGGATCGGCCTCCCAAAATCTGACGGGCTTTGTTAGGTGGTCCTCGGAAAAGTTCCGCATACCGAGACCGGCGTTATTGACCAGGATGTCGATCCTTTCAAAATTCCCAAGCGTCGCCTCAACGACACGTTGGCAATCGCTTTCGTCGGCGACGTCGGCGAGGAGGCACACAACGGAGAAGTTTTGCAGTCGCGCCGAATCGCTCAAATTTTCAAGCGCCGACCTGTCGTGACCGCCTCTGGCGACGACGTTTGTCTCAGCTTCAAGCAAGCCAATGGTCATTACTTTTCCCAAACCTTGGCGAACGACCCATGATGTCGAGCGGTCACACCTTCCATCCTGCCGTCCTTCGCGAGTACGACATTCGCGGCGTGGTTGGCGACACGCTGAGTGCGGCCGATGCCTACGCCATCGGCCGCACATTCGCGTCCATCATCGGCGAAACGGAGGGTTCGCCACGGATTGCAGCCGGGTTCGACGGGCGCCCTTCATCGCCCGATCTGGAAGGCGCATTGGTGCGCGGGTTGACGCACTCAGGCGCGCGGGTGGTTCGCATCGGCCGTGGCCCGACGCCGATGCTCTACTACACGGTTCACTCGCTCGAGCTCGATGGCGGCGTCATGGTGACCGGTTCGCACAATCCGCCGGACTATAACGGCTTCAAACTGATGCGCGGCAAGTCCGGTTTCTTCGGTTCCGACATCGTCGCTTTCGGTGAGCGTTCGGCACGGGGCGATTGGCTGGTGCGCGACGGCACCAGCGACGATCACGACGTCAGCACCGCTTATGTCCGCCGTCTGTTGCAGGACTACAGCGCCGAAACCGCGCTCAAGGTCGGTTGGGATGCCGGCAACGGAGCAACGGGCGAGATTCTTACCCACCTCACGGAACGGCTGCCGGGGAGCCATACTCTACTCAACGCCGAAATCGACGGAACCTTTCCGGCCCATCATCCGGATCCAACCGTTGCCGCCAACCTGGTCCAGTTGCAAGAAGCAGTCGCCGCCGCGGGGCTCGATGTCGGTATTGCCTTCGACGGCGACGGCGACCGCATCGGCGTGGTCGACGGCGAAGGCGCGATCCTGTGGGCGGATCAGTTGCTCGCGCTGTTCGCGCGCGAGGTGCTCGCCAACCATCCCGGCGCAACCATCATCGCCGACGTGAAATCCAGCCGCATTCTGTTCGATGAGATCGCTCGCCTCGGCGGGACACCGTTGATGTGGCGCACCGGCCATTCGCTGATCAAGAGCAAGATGGCCGAGGTCATGGCCCCCCTGGCCGGCGAGCAATCGGCGCACATATTCTTTGCTGATCGCTATTACGGTTTTGACGACGCCCTCTATGTCGCGGTGCGGCTGTTGGATTTCGTGGCCCGCTCGGGCCGCAGCCTCGCCGCGCTGAGGTCGGAACTTCCCGCCATGTTCAACACGCCGGAGTTGCGGTTTCCCTGTCCCGAGGAACGCAAGTTCGCCGTGGTCGATGAGGTCAAATCACGGCTCGAAGCCGCGGGTGCCGAAGTCAATGCGATCGACGGCGTAAGAGTGTCGTCATCTGACGGGTGGTGGCTGCTGCGCGCCTCCAACACTGAGGATGTACTGGTCGCGCGTGCGGAAGCCGGCACCGAGGAAGGACTCGAGCGACTCAAGGCCGACCTTGCGGAGCAGATCCTGGCCAGTGGCCTGCAACCTCCCTCTCTCTAGCTGGCGGCTCGATCGCTGTCTTGTGTGGCGGAAAGCTTGGTTCGTATGGTGTCAAACGAAGGAACCAACGATAAGGCTCTGGTTCTGCGACCGGCGTGTCCGTTAAGGTAGCTGCAACGCAAAACCAGTAGAGAGAGGTGGCAGCCATGAAACGCTGTTTCGTCGCCGCGCTCGCGGCAATTCTGTTAACGATCCCCGCCATCGCCCAGGCCCAGGACTTCAAGCCGGCCATCGTCTTCGATATGGGCGGCAAGTTCGACAAGTCGTTCAATCAGGCGGCCTACGACGGTGCCGAGCGCTTCAAGAAGGAAACCGGCATCGCGTATCGCGAGTTCGAGGTCGGCAGCCCGACGCAGCGCGAACAGGCGATTCGCAACATGGCGCGGCGCGGCGCGACCGTCGTCATCGGTATCGGTTTCGCCCAGGCCGCCGCGGTCGAGAAGGTCGCCAAAGAGTTTCCCGACACAAAATTCGCGTTGATCGATGGCGTCGTCGATCTGCCCAACGTTCGCTCGATCGTCTTCAAGGAGCACGAGGGCTCGTTTCTGGTCGGCATGGCGGCCGCCATGGCCTCGAAGACCGGCAAGGTCGGTTTCGTCGGCGGGATGGACATTCCGCTGATCCGTAACTTCGCGGCGGGCTACGCCGAGGGCGCCGCGCATGTGAATCCCGACGTCGACGTGTTTCAGAACATGACCGGCACCACGCCGGCCGCTTGGAACAATCCGACCAAGGGCGGTGAGTTGGCGCGCAGCCAGTTCGATCGCGGTGCGGATGTGATCTATGCGGCCGCGGGCGGTACGGGCACGGGTGTCTACCAAGCCGCCGTCGATGCCGGCAAACTGGCCATCGGTGTGGATTCGAACCAGAACTATCTGCACCCCGGTACCATGCTGACATCGATGATCAAACGCGTCGACGTGGCCGTTTACAAAGCCTGGTCGGACGCCAAGAACGGCAAGTGGACAAGCGGCTTGCAGGTTCTCGGTCTCGCGGAAGACGGTGTGGGCTGGGCTCTCGACGAGCACAACAGGAACCTGATCAGCGAGGATATGGAGACCAAGATCGAGCAGGCACGAAAGGACGTCATCGCCGGCAAGATCATGGTTAAGGGCTACCAGCAATAGTCCGGCGCAAGGGCGGGCGACGGTTGGCCGCGTTCTCGATAGCGCGAGATCTCGGCGAGCCGCGCCCGACCAGCGCTTATCCGGTCCGGTAATCCACAGCCGAACCGACCTCCGCGCTTGGGCGAGGGATCGCGTTCGTGACCGCGTCAACCGATTCCGCCGCTGCGCCCGCGCTGGAGCTACGCGGAATCGACAAGTGGTTTGGCCCGGTCCATGCCAACGACAGCATCTCGTTCGCCGTTTCGGCCGGCACGATCCACGGCATCATCGGCGAAAACGGCGCCGGCAAATCGACGCTTATGAGCATCGTCTACGGCTACTATCAAGCCGACGCCGGAGACATCATCGTCAATGGCAACGCCGTCCATGTCAGCGGTCCCGAGGACGCGCTGCGTCATGGCATCGGCATGGTTCACCAGCATTTCATGTTGGTCGAGCCGTTCACGGTCCTGGAAAACGTCATTCTCGGCGCCGAGAGCGGTCAGATGTTGCAGCCCAGCCTCGATGCCGCGCGTGATGCGCTCGAAAGGCTCGAGCGCGATTACAATCTCGAAGTCGATCCCGACGCGGTCGTCGAAACCCTACCCGTCGGGTTGCGCCAGCGAATCGAAATTCTTAAGGCCCTCTACCGCGGCGCCGACATATTGATCCTCGACGAGCCTACCGGCGTGCTGACGCCACAGGAAGTCGAACACCTCTTTCGCATCCTTCGCGCGCTGCGCGACCAGGGCAAGACAATCATTCTCATCACCCACAAGCTGCGCGAGATCATGGCGCTCACGGAGAACGTCACGGTCATGCGTCAGGGACGGGTCGTTGCCAACGTCAAGACTGCCGAGACTTCGCGCGAGCGGTTGGCGGAGTTGATGGTTGGTAGAGCGGTTCTCTTGCGCGTCGAGAAGACTCCGGCACGACCGCGGGATGTCGTTCTCTCGGTCGAGAATTTGCGCGTGTCCGACGACCAGGGGATTCCCCGCGTCAAAGACGTCTGCTTCGATATCCGCGCCGGCGAGATCGTCGGCATGGCCGGCGTCGCGGGAAACGGTCAATCGGAGCTGCTCGAGGCATTGTCGGGGATTCGCGAACCCGATGGCGGTCATATCCGGCTCCGGGGCCGGGACATCACCAACCAGACCCGTGCCGCCAAGGCGCGCCGCGCTCTCGGCATGGCGCATGTACCCGAGGATCGCCATCGTATGGGCTTGGTCGTTTCGTTCTTTGCCAAAGAAAGCGCGATCCTCGGCCATCAGGACAGCCCGAAATACACCGGACCGGTGTTGATGAAGGGCGACGCTATCCTCGCCGATGTCGGCAGGAAGATGGAAAGCTACGACGTCCGTCCGCCCAATCCCCTGCTGCGAACCTCGTCGTTCAGCGGCGGCAACCAACAGAAGATCGTTCTTGCCCGCGAGATGGACACCGACCCCGATATTCTCTTGGTCGGTCAGCCCACCCGCGGCGTCGATATCGGGGCCATCGAATTTATTCACCAGCGACTGATCGCCATGCGCGATGCCGGCAAGGCCATCCTGCTGGTCTCGGTCGAGCTCGACGAGATCATGTCGCTGGCAGACCGCATTCTGGTTATGTTCGACGGCGAGATCGTCGGCGAGGTCGCGCAGGACCAAGCAACCGAACAGATGCTGGGCCTGATGATGGCCGGAGTGCGCGCGACCGCGGCCGGAGCAGCGTGATGGTGACGTCGGCGCCTCCGGCCCAGGTCCCGCGCTGGATATCTCATGTGCTGGTTCCGACCGCCAATCTGGTCGTTGCCTTCCTCATCGCCGGAATCATTATCGCGCTGATCGGCGAGGACCCGTTCCTCGCTCTGCGGCTATTGGTGCTTGGCGCCTTCGGCAATCTCGAATTCATTGGCTTCACGCTGTATTTCACCACCAACTTCATCTTCACCGGCCTGGCGGTGGCGGTCGCTTTCCATTGCATGCTGTTCAATATCGGCGGCGAGGGTCAGGCCTATATCGGTGGCCTTGGGGTTGGCTTGGTGGCGCTCGCGTTCGGCGGCTGGCCCGCCCCGATCGTCATCCTGCTCGGGATCCTGATCTCGATTCTGTTCGGTGCCGCCTGGGCGGTGATTCCCGCCTATCTGCAGGCCAAGCGCGGCAGCCACATCGTCATCACCACGATCATGTTCAACTTCATCGCCGCGTCGCTGGTGACTTACCTCATGGTCGAGATCCTGATCGAGCCCGGCCAGCAGGCTCCGCAGAGCCGCGAGTTCGAAGCCGGTGCTTGGTTGCCGTTCATGTACGAAGCGCTCGGCTGGGTCGGGATCACCATCGACAGATCTTCACTCAACCTGTCGTTCCTGCTGGCGATCGCGGCCTCGTTCGCGGTCTGGATCCTGATCTGGCACACGCGCTGGGGCTACGAGATACGGACCGTTGGCGCCAATCGTACCGCGGCGGTCTATGCCGGTATCTCGCCGGCCCGCAACATCATCTTGGCGATGATGATTTCAGGAGCGCTCGCCGGAATGGTCGGCGTCAACGAGGTGATGGGCGTCCATCATCGGCTGATACTCGATTTTACCGCCGGCTTTGGTTTCGTCGGGATCGCGGTGGCGCTGATGGGGCGCAACCACCCTCTCGGCATCTTCTTCGCGGCCCTGCTGTTCGGTGCGCTTTATCAGGGTGGCGCCGAGCTGTCCTTCGACATGCCGACCGTGACGCGCGACATGGTCGTTGTGATCCAGGGCCTGGTCATCCTGTTTAGCGGCGCCATGGAGCATGTATTCCGTCCCCATATCGTCACCGCCTATATGCGTCTGCGCGGACTGACCGCCGCGCCCGCACCGGCCGAGTGAGCGATGGAAGAGTTCCTGATATTCGTCGTTCTGATCGTCGACGCGACGCTGCGGGTTGCAACCCCGCTGGTCCTCGCCGCGCTCGGCGGACTCTTCTGCGAGCGTTCCGGCGTGGTCGACATCGCCCTCGAGGGCAAGATGCTTGGCGCTGCCTTCGCCGCGGCAGCAATGGCTTCGGTGTCTGGCTCGGCGTGGATCGGCCTGCTGTTCGGCATATTGTTCGCGTTGTTCCTGGCCATGATCCATGGTTATGCCTGCGTGACTCACAAGGGCGATCAGGTCGTCTCGGGGATGGCAATCAATATCCTGGTCGCCGGCCTCGGGCCGACATTGGCGTTGGCGTGGTTCAAGATCGGCGGCCAAACGCCCGCCTTGCGCGGCGAGGGCCGTTTCCGCCCGATCGACTTTCCGCTTTCCGAAACCCTCGCCGACGTGCCGGTAATCGGAGCGATTTATTCGGAGATCCTCAGCGGCCATTTCATCATCGTGTATTTCGCTTTCGCAGCCGTACCGATCACGGCCTGGGTATTGTATCGCACCCGCTTCGGGCTTCGCTTGCGCGCCGTCGGCGAAAGCCCGGAGGCGGTCGATACCGCCGGCATCTCGGTCGATCGCATGCGCTATCAGGCGCTGCTGGTGACCGGGTTCCTGTGCGGCATCGCCGGCGCCTACCTCTCGACCGCGCAAACCGCCTCGTTTATCCGAGACATGTCCGCCGGTCAGGGCTTTATCGCCCTCGCCGCGCTGATTTTCGGCAAGTGGCGTCCTTACCCAACGATGTGCGCATGCTTGCTGTTCGCGTTTGCCGACGCCCTCCAGGTACGGCTTCAAGGCGTCGACATTCCCGGGATTGGAATCGTCCCCGTACATTTCATTCAGGCCCTGCCCTTTGTCCTTACGGTCATCGTGCTGGCCGGGTTTGTCGGCAGGGCGGTGGCGCCGAGGGCAAGCGGTATCCCCTACATCAAGGAACGCTGAGGAAGTGGCCGTTATCGATGACATGATCGTCGCGGCTTTGGAGGTGCGCGAGCACGCCCACGCCCCTTACTCGGAATTCAAGGTCGGCGCCTGCTTGCGTACCGACGAAGGCGATCTGGTGGTCGGCGCCAATGTCGAGAACGCGGCATATCCCCAGGGCCAGTGCGCCGAGGCTTCCGCCATCGGCGCGATGATCGCCAAGGGAGGCAGCCGACGCATTGTCGAAGTGGTCGTCGTCGGCGGTGGCGACGCGCTGTGCACGCCCTGCGGCGGCTGTCGGCAGCGGCTGAACGAATTCGCTGTGCCCGATACGCCCATTCATGTCTGCGGTCCCGAGGGATTGCGCAAGACCTTTACCCTCGCCGAATTACTGCCGGGAGCGTTTGGTCCCCACAATCTTGACAGGCCATGACCGTCCAGGCGTACGAAGCCGCCGCCCGCGTTCGTGCGCGCAGTGATGAGCCGCGCTCGATTGGATTGATTCTCGGCTCCGGCTTGGCCGCGGTGGCCGACGTTATCGCTGTGCCTGTGGCAATCGAATATGCCGACCTTCCGGGGTTCCCGCGCCCCGGTGTTGACGGTCACTCGGGCACGCTCCTGCTCGGCGAATTGGGCGGCAAGCCCGTCGCCTGCCTCAAGGGCCGGGCACACACCTATGAGGGCGACGTGACGGCGATGCTCACCCCGGTCAGAACCCTCAAGCTACTGGGCTGCGAGATTATCGTCGCGACCAACGCTGCGGGCTGCCTCGTCGCCGATTGGGAGCCCGGTTCGCTGATGCTGTTGACCGATCACATCAACCTGCAGTCGAGCAATCCGCTGGTCGGTGCCAACGACGATTCCTTCGGGCCCCGCTTCCCCGACCTGACCGAGGCCTACGACGCCGACTTGCGCGAACGCTTCCGGCGCGCCGCCGCAACGCTATCGATCACGCTGCACGAAGGCGTCTACATCGCCTGCACCGGACCGTATTTCGAAACCCCGGCCGAGATCCGAGCGTTTCGCATCCTCGGCGCCGATGCCGTCGGGATGTCGACCGCCCCGGAGGTGATCGTTGCCCGTCACTGCGGCCTGCGCGTCGCCGCGGTGTCGGTATTGACCAACTTCGCCGCGGGTATGACCGGCGAGACACTGAGTCACGAGGAGACGCTACGCGCGGCGGCCGGCGGCGCAGAGCAGCTCGGTCGCCTGCTCGACATGGTCATCGGCGAGCTTTCCGGCTCGCCCTGAACCCGGTTCTGCGGCACACTAGACTGCTCATGAGCACACCTGATTCCGACCATGCAGCCGCCGACGGCAATGTCGCCGCCGGACCCTGGACCGGTCGCGCGGATACCGGGCCCGAGCGCAATTCCGGCATTGCCCTTGACCAGGGATGGGTCCGCAGCGTGCGGGTCAATCGCAGCGCGGTCGAGCGACGTGCGGCGACGCTGACCGCTCGCCGCAGCATTAAGAAGAACTGGCAGGCGGCCTGGCTGCTCAAGGCGGTCTCGGCGATCGACTTAACCACCCTCGCCGGCGACGACACCCCGGCCAAGGTTCATCGCTTGTGCGCCAAGGCCCGACAACCGGTTCGTGCGGATCTACTCGACGCGCTCGGCATGGGCGGCCAGCCGCTTAAGGTGGCCGCGGTGTGCGTCTACCACGCCATGCTGCCGGCTGCGATTGCTGCGCTCGACGGCAGCCGAATACCGTTGGCTGCGGTCTCCGCGGGTTTTCCGGCCGGGCTGGCACCGCGCGAAACCAGAGTGCGGGAAATCGAAGTTTCGGTGGCCGCCGGCGCCTCCGAGATCGATATCGTCATCAATCGTGGTCACGTGCTGGCCGGCAATTGGCGGGAGCTTTACGACGAGGTGCGCGGGTTCCGCGAAGCCTGCGGGGCGGCGCATCTGAAAGCGATCATTGCCGCCGGCGACCTGTCGACGTTGCGTAACGTCGGCCGCGCCAGCCTGGTCTGCATGATGGCAGGGTCGGACTTCATCAAGACTTCGACCGGTAAGGAGACCGTGAACGCCACTTTGCCCATCAGCTTGGTGATGGTACGGGCGATCCGCGACTACCACGAACGTACCGGCCACCGTGTCGGATTCAAGGCTGCCGGCGGCGTCGGTACCGCCAAAGCCGCGCTGGGCTATCAGACCTTGATGAAGGACGAGCTCGGTCGCGACTGGCTGGAACCCGAGTTGTTCCGCATCGGTGCGTCGAGCCTGCTCGGGGACATCGAACGCCAACTCGAGCATCACGTATCCGGACGCTACTCCGCCTTCAATCGCCACCCCACCGCGTAGCTTGACGACGATCGCTGAAATTTACGAGTCGATGGAGTACGGCCCGGCGCCGGAAAGCGCCGACCTTGCCAACGCTTGGCTCGACCGGCACGGGCGGCGCATGGCGCTGTATATCGACGGCGATTTCGTCGCACCGCATCGCGCGGACTACTTCGCCTCGATCAACCCGGCCACCGCGCAGCCCATCGCCGAGATCGCACGGGCCACCGCCGCCGACGTCGATGACGCCGTTGCCGCGGCCCGCGCCGCGCACCCTGCCTGGCACAAGCTCGGCGGTCACGGTCGCGCGCGCTTCCTCTACGCGCTGGCGCGCCTCGTCCAGAAGCACGCGCGGCTGCTCGCGGTGCTGGAAACCCTCGACAACGGCAAACCGATCCGCGAGACCCGCGACATCGATATCCCGCTCGTGGCGCGCCACTTCTATCATCACGCCGGCTGGGCTCAGCTGATCGACGGCGAGTTTGCCGATCAGGAACCGGTCGGGGTAGCTGGTCAGATCATCCCCTGGAATTTTCCTCTGTTGATGATCGCCTGGAAACTGGCGCCGGCCCTGGCCGCGGGTTGCACAATTGTGTTGAAGCCGGCGGAATTCACAAGCATCACCGCGCTGCTGTTCGCCGAACTTTGTCAGCAGGCGGGCGTGCCACCCGGCGTCGTCAATATCGTCACCGGCGACGGTCGAACCGGCGAGCTGATCGTCAACCACGACGGCGTCGACAAGATCGCGTTCACCGGCTCGACCGAAGTCGGCCGCCTGATCCGTGAGGCTACCGCCGGGAGCGGCAAGCAGCTGACCCTCGAACTCGGCGGCAAGTCGCCCTTCATCGTGTTCGATGACGCCGATCTCGACAGCGCCGTCGAAGGCGTGGTCGACGCGATCTGGTTCAATCAGGGCCAGGTGTGCTGCGCCGGCTCGCGGTTGCTGCTGCACGAAGGTATCGCCGGGGCAATGGTCGAAAAGCTCAAGCGCCGGATGGAAAAGCTGCGGATCGGTAATCCTCTGGACAAAGCCATCGATATCGGCGCGATCGTTGCTCCGGTGCAGCTCGACCGCATCGAACGGCTGGTCAAGCGGAGCATCGACGAGGGCGCGACCATGTGGCAGCCGAGTTGGGTGTGCCCGACCGAGGGCTATTTCTACCCGCCGACGCTGCTAACCGAGGTCGAGCCCGCCGCAACCGCGGCGATCGAGGAGATCTTTGGGCCGGTGCTCACGGCGATGGCGTTTCGCACACCCCCCGACGCCGTCACGCTTGCCAACAACACGCGCTATGGTCTCGCTGCCAGCGTCTGGACCGAGAGCATCAATCTCGCCCTCGATATTGCCCCACAGCTCAAGAGCGGCGTGGTTTGGATCAACTCCACAAATCTGTTCGATGGCGCGGCCGGGTTCGGCGGCTATCGCGAGTCGGGCTTTGGCCGCGAAGGCGGTCGCGAGGGTATGTGGGCCTATTTGCGTCCGCGGTTGCTGGCGTCGTTGCCGTCCTACTCGGCGGCGGATGACGGCGGCGAAGCGGTGGTCGGTCCAGCGTCGCATCCACCCTCGGTCGGCGTCGTTCGCGCGGTTGACCGTACCACCAAGATGTATATCGGCGGCAAGCAGCGGCGCCCCGACTCCGGCTATAGCCGTGCAGTAACCGATCCCGGTGGCGCGTTTGTCGGCGAGGTCGGCGACGGTAATCGCAAGGACATCCGCGACGCGGTCGAGGCGGCCCGCACGGCCGAGCACTGGACGCGGGCGTCCGCGCACAACCGCGCTCAGGTGATTTACTTCGTAGCCGAGAATCTGGAGGCCAGGTCCGGTGAATTTCGCGATCGTCTGGTGACCACCGCCGGAATATCGAAACGCGCCGCATCGAAAGAAGTCGAGGCCAGCATCCGTCGCTTGTTCACCTACGCCGCCTGGGCCGACAAGTACGACGGCGCGGTCCATGCGCCACCGATGCGCAACGTGACCGTGGCGATGAACGAACCGATCGGGGTGATCGGAATCGCCTGCCCCTCGGAAGCTCCCCTGCTCGGCTTCATCTCGCTGGTCGCGCCCGCCATCGCCATGGGCAACCGCGTGGTTGCGCTTCCATCACCGAAACATCCGCTGTCGGTGACCGATCTCTATCAGGTGCTCGATACCTCCGACGTTCCCGGCGGCTGCGTCAACATCGTTACCGGCGACCGCGACGAGCTGGCGCGGGTCCTGGCCGAGCACGACGAAGTCGATGCGGTCTGGTATGTCGGCTCGGCGGCAGGCAGCGCGATGGTCGAAGCAGCGTCGATCGGCAATCTCAAGCAGACCTGGGTCAACCACGGGCGCCGCCGTAACTGGTTCGATCCGGCCCAGGGCGAAGGCCGCGAGTTTATTCGCCGGGCGACGCAGGTTAAGAACATCTGGGTCCCCTACGGCGAATAGTGCCGGGTGGCTGGTCGCATTTGTTCGGGCCGCGGTCCCGTGCCTGATTTCTTCCCCCAAGAGATCATTCGCCGCAAGCGCGACGGCCAGGCCTTAAGCGACGCCGAAATCGCCTTCTTGGTCGACGGCATTGCCTCCGGCAGCGTGTCGGACGGGCAGGTCGCCGCGTTTGCTATGGCCACCTTTTTCCGCGACATGACGGCGCAGGAATGCGTGGCCTTGACGTTGGCGATGCGTGACTCGGGCACGGTCCTCGATTGGACCGGTGCCGGCCTCGCCGGCCCCGCCCTCGACAAACACTCCACCGGCGGGGTCGGTGACAAGGTGAGCCTGATGCTGGCGCCGGTCGTCGCCGCCTGCGGGGGCGCCGTGCCGATGATATCCGGGCGCGGCCTGGGCCATACCGGCGGCACCTTGGATAAGCTCGATTCGATCCCGGGCTACGACACCCGGCCCGACCTCGCGACCTTTCGCAGTGTCGTCGCCAGCGCGGGATGTGCGATCATCGGCCAGACCGCGGATCTTGCGCCGGCCGACGGTCGCCTCTACGCCATCCGCGATGTTACCGCGACGGTCGAGTCGGTACCGCTGATCACCGCGTCGATTCTGTCGAAGAAGCTCGCCGCCGGGCTCGACGCCCTGGTCATGGATGTCAAGACCGGCAACGGTGCGTTTGCAGCCGATCGCGATACCGCTCAGCGACTGGCGCAAAGTATCGTCGACGTCGCCAACGGTGTCGGCGTTTCCTGTTCGGCATTGATCACCGACATGAACCAGGTGCTGGGACGAACCGCCGGCAATGCCCTCGAAATCCGCGAGGCGATCTATTTCCTGCGCGGCGACACGCGCGACAGCCGATTGCTGGAAATCGTGACGGCGTTGTCGGCGGAACTTCTTCAACTCGGAGGCCTGGCGGCGAGCAACGACGCGGCCCGTGCCGCGGTCGGTGATGCGCTCGGCTCCGGCGCCGCCGCAGAGCGCTTTGCTCGCATGGTAGCGGGACTGCGAGGCCCATGCGGGATCATCGACGAGCCCGATGCACACCTGCCGGCAGCAGCGATGGAAATTGCGGTGGCGCCGGAACACGAAGGTGTCGTGCAGAAAATGGATACGCGTGCGTTGGGGGTCGCGGTGATGCAATTGGGCGGCGGGCGGCGGCGCATCGACGACACCATCGACTACGCCGTCGGCTTGTCCGATGTGGCGGGAATCGGCGAAGCCGTGGGGCCCGACCGACCGCTCTGCCGGATCCATGCCGGCTCGGACGCACATGCTCAAGCTGCCGCTCACACCGTGCGCACCGCAATCAAGATTGGCGAAAAAGGGGATACGCCGCCGCCGCTGGTCTACCAGCGAATCTCGGCATGATCCCCAAGACCGAACTGCACGTGCATTTGGAAGGCGCGGCCGCCCCCGATCTCGTCCGCCGCCTCGCCGAGCGCAATGCCATGCGGCTACCCCCGGATCTGTTCGACCGGCGCGGCGATTTCGCGTGGCGCGACTTTCTCCATTTCCTCGAAATCTACGATGCCGCCGCTGCGGTTATTCGCACGCCCGAGGACTATCGCGACGTCACCTACGAATACCTGCAAGCCTGTGCCGTCGAGGGTGCCGTCTACGTGGAAGTGATGTCCTCGCCCGATCACGCCGCCGGAGCCGGCATGAGCTATCGGGATCACCTCGACGGCATCGTTGCGGGAATCGACGATGCGCGTCGCGATTCCGGTATCGAAGGACGCTTGATCGTCACTTGCGTGCGACATTTTGGCGTCGAGCGGGCCATGGATATCGCGCGTCAGGTGGTTGCCAATCCGCACCCGCACGTCGTCGGCTTTGGTATGAGTGGCGACGAGGCAGCGTGGCCGCCGGGGCAATTTCGCAACGCCTTCAGCTATGTCGCAGCGTCGGGATTACCCTGCACGGTTCATGCCGGCGAATGGGCCGGTCCCGACATGATTCGCGAAGCTATCGATAACCTGCCGGTGCGACGCCTCGGCCACGGCGTACGCGCCAGCGAAGCCCCCGACTTGATGAAGGAGCTGGTCGACCGCGACATCACCCTCGAAGTCTGCCCCGGTAGCAATGTGGCGACGGGGATCTATCCGTCGCGCGAAGCACACCCGCTGCCAATGCTGCGCAGGGCCGGCGTGAAGGTGACGCTCAATTCCGATGATCCGCCCTATTTCGCAACTTCGGTCGGCCGCGAATACGACGGTGCCGCCCGCGAGATGGGGCTCACCGTGGAAGATCTACTCGCGATCACCGAAACCGCGATTGCCGCAGCGTTCGTCGACGACGCAACCAAACGCGTGCTGCGCCAACGCGCCGGTCTCACGGGCTGACTGCGCCTTCGGCTCGTGATGGAACCTGTGGTCTTTGCCGTCGTGTTGGCAGCAGCCATTTGCCACGCTTCGTGGAACGCCCTGGTTAAAGTCGAAGGCGACCGCCTTGTCGCAATGGCCCTGCTCAACATCGCCTGCGCGATCTGCTCGATACCTTTGGTCGTATGGGGCGGGCCGCTACGCGTCGAGGTGGTGCCATGGGTGGTGTTGTCGGGCTTGCTCCACACCCTCTACTTCCTGATGTTGATCGCGGCCTATCGGGTCGGCGACTTGTCGCACGTATACCCCATCGCCAGGGGAGTCTCGCCGCTCCTGATCGCGACCGTCGCCATGGTCGCCATCGGAGAGTCGCTGCCGCCGGTCGGGATTGCAGCAATCATGCTGATTTCGGCCGGGATATTCGGGCTGGCGGTTGCGGCTCGCCGGGCGGGAGGGGGATCGTTGCCGGCGACTTTGTGGGCGGTTGCGATCGGGGGAATGATCAGCCTCTATAGCGTGGTCGATGGCATGGCGGTGCGCCTTAACGGTGCGGTATTGCCGTTTGTGGGTTGGCTGTTTATTGCCTCGGCGCTGCCGATCACGGCCTTGGCCGCCGTCACGCGCGGGCATCTGATCGCCCAAATCACGGTGACCCAATGGCGCAACGGGCTCGGTGCCGGCGTGCTGGGGTTTGCCAGCTACGCCCTTGTGATCTGGGGTTTCAGCCGTGCGCCGGTCGCCTACGTCTCCGCCTTGCGAGAAGTCAGCGTCGTCGTCGCAGCGTTGATCGGCACCCGTCTGATGGGCGAACCCTTCGGTCGCGCCCGGGTTGCGGCCGCCGCCGTCGTCGCGTTTGGTGTCGTGTTGCTGCAATTGGATCGGCTGCCGTGATGGCCGTGAGCCGCGCGAAAAGCGGCATCGTCAGCATTGCCGAGGTACGACCGGGGTCGCGTACGGCGCCCACGCGCTCGGTCTGGTGTGGTAAATGCCGGGCGTGCCCGGCTCCCATCGATGCGGCTGATCGCTGCGGTCGCAGCCGTCATGCCGCCGCCGTGAGCGGCACAAAACTTCCAACGGTCCTGTATTGCGGCGCGACTTGAGTCCTCGGCGAGACGAATCCCGGTAGCCAGATCCCAGCTTACGCGACGGGCATAACGAGCGTCTTACGGGTGAGCCAGCGGCGAAGAGCGCCGGTCCCTACTCCGCCGCGATCGCTCGACCGGCTTCGGGCAGGTCGATGTCGTAGAGGCGGGCGGCGTTGTAGAACGTAATGTCGTCGAAAACGTCATCGGGCAGATTGCCGAACGCCTTGTTCACCACCGCTTCGCTATTGGGGAACGTGCAGCGCGGATGCGGGAAGTCGGAGCCCCACAGGATCGTCTTGGGATCGACGATGCCGAGCGCGCGGTCGATATAGGGGTCATCGACCGTGCCATGGAACATGTTTGCCATATACTCGCGAATCGGTCGTTCCGGCCCCTTCACACCGAGCGCCGGACCCAGTGATTCCTGGCGTTGTTCGGCGCGAAACGTCCAGTAGATCAGCCACGATACCTCAAATTCCGACATTACCAGCTTGAGGCGGGGGAAGCGGTCGAGTACGCCGCCCCAGATGAATTCGTTGGTCAGCACCGGCGCGGCTTCGCCGAGCACGCCCCAACTGACCCGCGCCGCCGTTGCGCGTTCTTCGCCATGCAGCGTAAAGGGGTCGCGGTTGTTGCCGGTGATGATGTGGAGGACGACCGGAATGTCCATCTCTTGGGCTCGAGCCCAGAACGGATCGTAGGCCGGTGAGCGGTAGGGTTCCCAGCTCGGCCGTGCGTCGCAATTGATCATGGCCTGTACCAGCCCGTTTTTGGCGGTACGCTCGAGCTCGGCGATCGCCCAATCCACGTCCTGCATGTAGACCATCGCCGTGCCCAACAGCCGCTTGGGATCATGGCTGCAATGCTCGACGAGCCAGTCGTTGAACACCGAGCAGCAATCGCGCGCCAGATCGTCGTTCTCGATGCGCATCGAATAGAGCATCGACGTCGCGTTGAGGATTTCGGCCCAGATGCCATCCTCGTTGTTGCATTCGGTGCGAACGGCCGGATTCTCGGTCGCCCGAAATATCTTTTGCTGGAGCTCGCCCTCTCCTTCCACCAGTTCGTCAAGCTTAAAGGCTTCGATCCCGGTGAAATAGAAGCGGCCTTCTTGACCCTGCCAGCCCTGAACTTCGCGCGGCACCGCATCGCCCCACTTATTCCCGAGCGCGTTGGCCCAGAGATCGGCCGGCTCGATCACGTGCGAGTCCGCCGATATCAGCCAATTCTGTGGCATCTTCTCCTCCTCATATGCGAATTGCGTCTGGACTAGGGTGCGAGTGCGAATTGCGTCTAGATTAAGGCGCGAGTGCGCGAAGAGCTATAATGAAATGCTCTGAACACCGCCGGTTGCAAAGCACCGTATGGCCCCCCGCCCCTTTGCCGACCTCGTCTAACCGCCATCGCACCGACCGCAGTGGTTCTTAATTCTTTAGCTAAGATCCCGCGTCTATATCGTTGGCATATATGGATTTTTAATTCGAGGAGTGAAATCGATCTCGTTACTCCCCTTGCCAAGGGCCAACCCGTAGGCAAGGAACCGGTGGGCCCGGGAAGCGGGGTCGCCGGGCGGTTGATCCCTGTGCAGGTGCCGAGGTGTCCGTCGGAAACGTGTGTGAGTCGATGGCGGGATGATGCGGGTGGCGGTGTGCTGTGTTACGAATCCGTCCGACCTAACCTGTCGAATTCATTGTTCGCTGATTCCGTATGAACGCGCTGCTCCTTCTCGAGCAAGGGCTTAACGGCTTGCAATTCGGCGTGATGCTGTTCCTGCTGGCTGCCGGCTTGACGCTTGTGTTCGGCATCATGAAACTGGTCAACCTCGCTCATGGGTCGCTGTACATGGTCGGCGCCTACCTGGCCGCGGAGTTGTATCAGCGCACCGGGTCGTTCCTGCTGGCGTTCGTGCTCGCGCTCACGGCGACGTTCTTGGTCGGCGTCCTCACCGAAATCATCGCGCTGCGAACGCTTTACACGCGCGACCACCTCGATCAGGTGCTCGCGACCTTCGGATTGATTCTGTTCTTTAACGAGATCATTAAAATCGTTTGGGGGCCGGCGGCGATTTTTACGCCAATCCCGGAGTTCCTGGGCGGCAATGTCGAGATTATTCCCGGTACGCTTTATCCGGTTTACCGCCTTGCGATCATCGCCGTAGGCCTCCTCGTTGGCGCCGGTCTCTACTACATGGTCGCGCGAACCCGGCTCGGTATGTTGATACGCGCGGGCGCGAGCAATCGCGAAATGGTGGGTGCTCTCGGCATTAACGTCGGTATCCTGTACACGCTCGTGTTCGGCCTCGGCGCCGCGTTGGCGGGCCTCGCCGGCTTGATGGCCGGACCGCTGCTGACGGTACAGCCGGGCATGGGCGAGAGCATCCTCATTCTCACATTCGTCGTCATCGTCATCGGTGGCATCGGTTCGATCCGCGGTGCCTTCGTCGCATCGATCTTCGTGGGTCTGATCGATACGGTCGGCCGCGCCTTCATCCCCGAGCTGTTCACGACCTTTCTCCCGGCCGATGCGGCGAGTAGTGCCGGACCGGCGGTTTCGTCGATGTTGATTTACGTCTTAATGGCGGCGGTGCTGTTCTTCCGCCCGCAGGGCCTGTTCCCGGCGCGGAGCGGGTAACGATGCGCGCAGGCACCAAGCGGGCGGGTATCGCCCCCGTTGTTGAAGGTCTGAGCGGTCTGACCGGCCGCGGCTATGTCGTCCTCGTGAGCATGTTGATCCTTGCGCTGGTGCCGCCGGTGGTCGCCGCACTCGACGAGCCGTTTTATCTCCACTTGTTCACGAGGTTGATGATCTTCGCGATAGCCGCGGTAAGCCTGGATCTTGTCCTCGGCTATGGTGGCATGATCTCGTTCGGCCATGCCGCCTATCTCGGGATCGGCGGCTACGCCGTAGGTATTTTCTCGTTCTACGGCATAGATAACGGCTTTCTACAGTGGCCGGTCGCGATCGGCGCCTCCGCCCTGGTCGCCTTTGTCATCGGCGCGATCAGCCTGCGCACCAGCGGCATGTACTTCATCATGATCACGCTGGCCTTCACGCAGATGCTGTACTTCCTGGGCATTAGCCTCGAGACCTATGGCGGCGATGACGGCATGACCGCCAACCGCAGCGAATTCGGCGGGATCATCGATCTGTACGAGCCCGATTCCTTCTACTATCTGGTCTTCGTTATTCTGGTGCTCGTGCTTTACGGCAGCTATCGCCTGGTAAACTCGCGCTTTGGGATGGTGATCCGCGGATCGCGATCGAACGAGCGGCGCATGCAAGCGATCGGCTTCCCGACTTTGCGCTACCGCCTTGTCGCGTTCACGATTTCGGGCGCGATTTGCGGGGTCGCCGGCGCTTTGTTGGCCAATCTCACCGAATTTATCACGCCTGAATTCATGCACTGGACCCGCTCAGCGGAATTGATGTTCATGGTCATTCTCGGCGGAATGGGCACGCTTTTCGGCGCGGTTCTCGGCACCGCCGCTTATCTTATGCTCGAAGAGATATTGTCGGGCTACACGCTTCATTGGCACGTCATTCTTGGGCCCGTCTTGATCCTCGTGGTGTTGTTCGCCAAGCGCGGTATCTTCGGCAGTTCCGCCGCCGGCACGCACTAGCTCGCGAGGGCACCAAGGGGTGTTGGACTTATGCGTGTGCCTCCCGGCGAAATGGCGGAGGCGAGCGGGGCAATACGGTAAACTAGGTAACGGCAAACTACGTAATTGACCCGATCCTCGGCAGTAGGGCCTATTGAACCGCGATGATCGATTTTCGCACCCACCCTGACCGCTACCGTCACTGGACGATCGAAATCGACGGTCCCGTGGCAACCCTGGTGATGAACGTCGACGAGAAGGGCGGCCTCAATGGCGGCTACGAGCTCAAGCTCAACTCCTACGACCTCGGCGTCGACATCGAGCTTTACGACGCCATCCAGCGCTTGCGTTTCGAACACCCGGAAGTGGGCGCGGTCGTCATTTCCTCGCGGGAGGACAAGATCTTCTGCGCCGGCGCCAACATCCGCATGCTCGGCCAAGCCGGCCACGCCCAGAAGGTGAACTTCTGCAAGTTCACCAACGAGACCCGCCTGGCGATCGAGGACGCAACCGAAAACTCGCACCAGACCTATCTGTGTGCCATCAACGGCACCGCCGCCGGCGGCGGCTACGAACTGGCGATGGCCACCGATCACATCATCCTGGTCGATGACGGCTCGACCGCGGTGTCGCTGCCCGAAGCGCCGCTGCTCGCCGTTCTTCCCGGCACCGGCGGGCTGACGCGGTTGGTCGACAAGCGTCGCGTGCGCCGTGACCTCGCCGACGTCTTCTGCACCACCGAGGAAGGCGTGCGCGGCCAGCGCGCCGTGGACTGGGGATTCGTCGACGAAATCGCGCCTTCTTCGCGGTTCGCCGAAGTAGTCGCCGAGCGGGCTGCCGCCTTGGCCGCGAACACCGACCGGCCCAAGGCGGCAGACGGGATCGCCCTCACCAGGCTCGAACGCGCGATCGACGGCAACCGCATCGAATATTCCAATCTGGTCTGCGAGATCGATCGCCAAACCGCGGTCGCCGCGATCACCCTGCAGGGACCCCGCACCGGGGCGCCCGACGATCTGTCCGCGGCCCGGGCCGAGGGTGCGGCTTTCTGGCCGTTGGCGCTGACCCGCGAGTTTGATGACCTGATCCTTCACCTGCGTGCCAACGAAAGCGAGATCGGCACGATCGCGTTCCGCACGGACGGCGATATCGAGGCCGTGCTCGCCTATGACAGGTTCCTGCATGACAACCGCGACGATTGGCTGATGCGCGAAGTGCTGCTGTTCTGGAAGCGTACCCTGAAGCGCGTCGACGTTACCGCGCGCAGCCTGATCGCATTGATCGAGCCCGGCAGTTGCTTTGCCGGGCCGCTGTTGGAGCTCGCGCTGGCCGCGGACCGTAGCTTTATGCTTGAGGGACAGTTCGAAGGCGACAACCGGCCGCCGGCGACGATCCAATTGACGGAACTGAATTTCGGCGCCTTACCGATGGGCAACGGTCTGACCCGGATCGAATCCCGGTTCCTCGGCGACCCGGACGCGGTCAACCGGGCCCGTGATGCGATCGGCGGGGACCTCGATGCCGTCGCCGCCGAAGCATTGGGTCTGGTGACGTTCATCCCCGACGATATCGACTGGGAAGATGAAGTCCGTATCGTTCTTGAAGAACGCGCGTCGTTTTCGCCCGACGCTCTCACCGGGCTCGAGGCCAATCTGCGTTTCGCCGGACCTGAAACCCTCGAAACCAAAATATTCGGCCGCCTCACCGCGTGGCAGAACTGGATTTTCCAGCGACCGAATGCGGTCGGCGAGGCCGGCGCTCTCAGCCTCTATGGAAGCGGCCAACGCGCCGCGTTCGACAAGCATCGCGTGTGACCGCAGGCGCGGTCAGGAAAGTACCCATGACCAGCATCGACTACGACGAGAGAATCCCCAACAACGTCGGAATCTCCGATAACCGGGGCCTCAAACGGGCACTCGAAGCCTGGCAGCCCGCCTTTCTCGAATGGTGGCGAAGCCACGGACCCGACGGGTTCATGAACCACGACATCTACCTGCGCACGGCGGTCAGCGTCGAGCCCGACGGCTGGATGAACTTCGACTACGTGAAGATGCCCGACTACCGCTGGGGTATTTTCCTGATGCCGCAAAGCGAACACCGCAAGATCAATTTCGGCCGCCACAAGGGCGAACCCGCGTGGCAGGAAGTGCCGGGAGAATACCGCGCCCCGCTGCGGCGCCTGATCGTGATCCAGGGCGACACCGAGCCGGCTTCGGTCGAGCAACAACGCTACCTGGGCCACACCTGCCCTTCCCTGTTCGACCTGCGCAGCCTGTTCCAGGTCAATGTCGAGGAGGGTCGCCATCTATGGGCGATGGTGTATCTGCTGCACGCCTATTTCGGTCGCGACGGCCGCGACGAGGCTGACGCGCTGTTACAGCGTCACTCCGGCGACGACGACCGGCCGCGGATCCTCGGCGCGTTTAACGAAAAGACGCCGGACTGGCTTTCGTTCTTCATGTTCACGACCTTTACGGACCGCGACGGCAAGTTTCAGCTCGCTTCGCTCGCCGAATCCGGTTTTGACCCGCTCGCCCGCAGCTGTCGGTTCATGCTGCGCGAAGAGGGCTATCACATGTCGACCGGCGAGCGTGGGGTCGGGCGTATCGTTCGCCGCACCTGCGAGGTGATGCGTGAGAAGAAGACCGACGATGTGCGCAAGCACGGCGTGATCGACCTGTCGACGTTGCAGAAATACGTCAACTTCCACTGCAGCATATCGCTGGATCTGTTCGGCGCCGAGATTTCCACCAACGCCGCCAACAGCTACTCGACGGGAATCAAGGGTCGTTTCCGCGAGGAGGCGATTGACGACGATCATGTACTTGCCGCCACCACTTATCCCGTCGAGGAGTGGAACGGCTCCGCGTTCGAGGTCAGGCAGCAACCCGCTCTCACGGCGTTGAACGAACGGCTGCGCAACGACTACTACGCCGAGTGCGGCCGCGTCGTCGACAACTGGAACGACATTATTCGCGAGCACGAAATCGACTTCGAGTTCAAATTGCCGCATCACGCCTTCCACCGTGCGGTCGGCGCGTTCGCCGATCGGCGCTTCACACCCGACGGTGAGGCGGTCGACGAAACAGCGTGGGATGCGCAGCGCGGCGCCTGGATGCCCAACGATAGTGACCATGCGTTCGTCACCTCGTTGATGCGGACACCGGTTTACGAGCCGGGCAAGTTCGCCAATTGGATTGCACCGCCCGAGCGGGGCCTTAATCGCCTGCCGCTCGATTTCGAGTACGTGCGGTTCGAATGAGCGAACGGTCGATTGAGCGGGGACGGCAAACGATGCGAACGAAGATTCTGCTGGGCGCTCTGGCCGCGGCGGCGACAATGATTTCGGTGCCCGCCCAGGCCGACTATATCGACGGCAACTGGTGCTATCGCGACGGTCGCACCTTCTCGATCAACGGACCGACGATCGTCACGCCGGGCGGGAACCGGTTAGCCGGAAGGTACACCCGACACTCCTTCACCTACGTCGTTCCCGATACGGAACCCAACGCGGGCACTAAGGTCGCGATGACCCAGCTTAATCAGATGACGATCCACGTCACCGAAGAAACCACCCCGGGCTCGGGCGAAACCTCTCCGATTCAGGCATGGAAGCGCTGCACGCCGACCGTCAGCTAGACCCGCATCGTGTGATGAGCGTTCGTCAGTCATTGGCGAGGCTTTGCGAACGATGATCGGCGGGTGATTGTTTGTGAATCTAGAACGGCCGGTCGCCTTCGGCGACGACGCGGTGCATCACCCGACGATGGCCGTGTACGTCGTTGATTGCGAGATGCATAACACTGCGATTGTCCCATAGCGCTAGCGATCCGGGCTGCCAGCGAAAGCGGCAGGAGAATTCCGGCTTGACCGCGTGATCGATGAGGAAGTCGAGCAGTCCATTGGCACGGCCTACGCTGCGCTCGCGGACACCGTTGATCACGAGGCCGCAGAAGACGGGGTACCGTCTGGATATGCACCGGAGGCAGGATCATGGAAGCGCTCATCCATTCAGCCAACATCATCTATCTGGTGTCGTACACCATGTGCGACATCCTGTGGCTTCGGATTTTCACCGTCGTTGCCGCAGGATGTCTGATTCCGTATTTCTACTTCCGGCCCGAGCCGTTGCTTGCGCCGATTTACTGGAACATGTTGTTTATCGGACTCAACGTTTTCTGGATCGTCCGACTGCTGCTCGAACGCCGCCCGGTGACGCTATCCGATGACGAGCAGGAACTGTGTCGTCTGGTGTTCGGCACCATCACCCCGCGGGAAATGATCAACCTGCTGAAGCTTGGTGATTGGCGGAGGGCGGAAAGCGATGAATGCTTCGTTTCGCAGGGCAGCAAACTCGACGACCTCATGCTCATTCATTCGGGTAGGGTGTGCGTGCAGCTCGACGGGCGAAATCTGCAGATTCTCAATCCCGGTCAGTTCATCGGCAGTATCAGCTTCATCACCGATGAGACCGCACCGACCAACATCGTCGCGCTCGAGCCGACACGCTATTTCTGCTGGCCGAAGTCAAAGCTTAAGAGCTATCTGAGCAAGAATTCCGATCTCCATGCCGCCATTCAGGCGATGCTCGGCACCGATCTCACCAGACGATTGCGGGAAAGCTGGGCACAGCGTGACCGTCGTCCCTGACGCGCGCAGGCCAGATCCGTGACATGCAGACGATGACATCCGGCGACACCCGAAGGAAAGCTGCTCCCCCTTCGCGATTGCTTGCCGCTCCGCTCGAGTTCGCATATCCGTGCCGCGACTAGCGGCCGGTCTTACGGGGATTTCCCACTCGAAGTATCTGTGCCGCTACTGCGTGATTCGAATCACGAGAGGATCGCCCGGGCGGTAAGATAGGCGCCGAGCACTACCAGCGCGCCGAAGAAAAACTGACGAAAGCGCTGCTCGGACAAGCGTTGACGCGCCCAGTGCCCCGCCGCCATGCCGATCAGAGCATGAACGATGCCGGCGGTCGAGACACCGCCGGTTTGCAGCGTGAGCAGGCCGTGCCCCGCGAGCGAGGCTTTGCGAACGATGATCGGCGGGTGATTGTTTGTGAATCTAGACTAGAACGGTCGGTCGCCTTCGGCGACGACGCGGTGCATCACCCGACGATGGCCGTATACGTCGTTGATTGCGAGATGCATAACACGGCGATTGTCCCATAGCGCTAGCGATCCGGGCTGCCAGCGAAAGCGGCAGGAAAATTCCGGCTTGACCGCGTGATCGATGAGGAAGTCGAGCAGCGGGCGGCTTTCCGCTTCGTTCCAATCTTCGAACCGAGTGGTGTAGGAACGGTTGACGTACAGCGCTTTGCGCCGGGTCTGCGGATGCGTACGAACCACCGGATGGATGGCTTGGCTGATGAGCACCTGTTGCATCAACTCGTCGTCGCGTAGCTTCATGGCGCCGTCGTCGAATTGACCGGCGGCGATCGCCCGGTGATAGCCGTGTGGCGTGTGAACCGCGCGCAGCTTCTCCAGGCAGGCTCGGAGCCCCGGCGATAGCGTCTTGTAGGCGCGATGCTGGCTCGCAAACAAGGTATCGCCGCCGTGCGGTGGTACCTCGACCGCGTAGAGAAATGACCCGAGCGGCGGTTTTTCGAGATAGCTGTTGTCTGAGTGCCAGTTTTCGCCGAACGCGCGCTGTTCGTGTTTTTCGCGGGCGACCACCATCAGTTCGGGACGATCGCCGGGCCCGGCGATGAACGGGTCGATAGCCAAGGGGCCGAACCGCTGGCCGAAGGCGATCTGCTGATCGACGGTAAGATCCTGATCGCGAAAAAACACCACCAGGTGATCGAGGAAGGCCTGATGGATTTCGGCGAAGGTTTCCTGCGAAAGCTCCTGCGCCAGGTCGACGCCGAAAATTTCGGCTCCAACCGAGGGCGACAGCGGCCGTACCTCAATCGTTTGGTCTTTCATCCATGCCAGTTTAGTGAGCTGAGGGCGGGCACCACAACCAGGCGACTGCGGTCCTACGCGAGGGTCGAGTCGTCGCGGCGGCCTATCGTATTGCGGCTGGTGAGAGGTAAGCTAAGGCTCAGGGATCGAGGACGGAAGGAATTATGCAAGTCAAGTTCGTCGACGTTGCCGGTGTGAACACGCGCTGCCTTCTCGCCGGCGCCGATAACTCGCCGCCTCTCCTGCTCATCCATGGCCACGACCTCATCGCCGACATTTGGATCGAAAATGTGGACGTGCTGGGCGAACGATTTCATGTCGTGGCGCCCGATTCGCTCGGTAGCGGCTTCACCGGGCCGATCGACTTCGGCGACCGTTCGGTGGTCGGCGCCCGGGTCGATCATTTGATCGGGCTGATCGATGCGCTCGGATTCGATCGCGTGGCGTTGTGCGGAAGCTCGTACGGCGCGCTGCTGGCCAGCCTGGTTTATCTGCGCGACTCCGATCGGGTGAGCAGGCTCATCCTCAACGGCAGCGCCTCGGCATTCAACAGCGAAGAGCAATTGGTTGCCGGCATGACCGAAGCCTACGCCGCGGCCAAGGATACTATTGCGACCCGCTCGCTGGATGGATGGCACCAAAGACTGGTCGGGTCGGTTTACGACCCGGCGCCGATTCCGCCGGGATTGGCGCAGGTCCTGGTGACATCATATGCGCAACCTTGGCTGTACAACGCTTGGGATCAATCGATGCGCAGTTTTTTGCGTGACGCGGCCGATCCGAACTATCGGGTGCTGCATCGCCTCGGCGACTTCGATGTCGAGACACTCATAATTTGGGGGCGCGACGATCCCGGTGCGCCACTGGCAAGCGCCGAGGCCGGTGTAAAGCTGATGCCGCGCGCGCGTCTCGAAGTTCTGGATGATTGCGGTCATATGGTGATGTTTGAGCATGCCGCTCAGTACAACAGAATCGTACGCGACTTTCTCGAACCCTGAGGGATCGGTCGGTTGCGATTCTTGACCGCAATCAACGCCACTCCTATCGTCTCGCCTGAGAAGACGCCCGCCATGAGAAACGGACGGACGGATGGGGGAGAAACTTGAGATGGCGGCAACTTCGCTTCGCGAACGTATGGCGCAGGCCATTGAGCCGCGCCACACGATCAATCATCCGATGTTCCAAAAGTGGAGCGAGGGCACGCTGAGCAAGGCGTGTATGGCCGGCTACATGCACGAGAGCTGGCACTACGTCACCAACATCTTCGAGGCGTTTTTTCTTACCGCGCGCAACGCGCCGCGCGACGTGGTCGAATTGGAACTTGAGAACTATTTCGAGGAGACCGATCCGGAGAATCCCCACCCGGCGCTGTTTTTGCGGTTTTACGAGGCGTGCGGCTACGACGCGGCCGAGATCCCGAAGAAAAAGCCGCTACCTTCGACCGAAGGGTGGACGCAATGGCTGCTCGGATTGGCGCGCGCCGAACCGTGGCAGGCCACAGTGTCGGCGCTGCATTGCAGTAGCGAATTCCAGTTTTCCGGGGTGATGCCGCTGATTCTCCCGGCGCTGCGCGAAAAGTACAAATTCACCGAGCACGAAATAGAGCATTTCTGGGTCCACGCTGAAGCCGACGTCGAACACAGCAACAGCGCTTTTGACGTGCTTGAACGCCATTGCACGACTCCCGAATTGGAGGAGATGTGTGTATTTTATGCGGGCGAAAGCGCGCGGCGTCGATGGTTCTATACCGACTGCATCTATCTTCACTACGAAATGGGTGAATTGCAGTAAGGCGCGGCAGCCGGATCCGACCGGGTCGAAAGTTATTGCGAATCAACGTGTCAACAACAGAGGGAGGAGTTTCTCATGCGCAGATTGTTCATTCATGGCTTCGTCATTGGCGTGCTGCTTGCCTTTGCCGCTTCGTTTGCAGCGCCAGCTGACGCGCAATCGTCGGGCTCAGCGCTCGATCGAATTCAGAGCACCGGTAAACTTCGGGTTGGTTGGGCGACCTGGTGGCCCTATGCCTACAAAGATCCCGACGACAACAATGAACTCAATGGCGTTGCCATCGATGTCTTCAAGTTGATGTCAAAAGAGCTCAAGACCGAAATCGTCTGGGTGGAAGACAATTGGGCGACGCTGATCGCCGGGCTGCAGGCCAACAAGTTCGACGTGACCCTTCCCATGGGCCGCACCTTGGAGCGTGCCAAAGCAGCGACCTATGCCGCGCCGTTCCTCCAGTTCGGCTCAGGTATCGTGATCCGTAAGGAAGACGCCGACAAATACAAGCGCTGGCAGGACCTCGACAAGGACGGTCTCAGGGTTGCCGTGGGGTTGGGCTCAACGGGCGATACTTTCGCCTCGCGCAAGTTCACCAAAGCCGATGTTGTGCGGCTGCGTTCGGAGCCCGAGTTGCTGATGTCGATCGTAACCAAGAAGGTCAACGCTTGGCACAGCACTTATGGGGCGTTCCAAAAGATCCTGCCCAAGCACCCCAACCTCATGATCATGCCGGCAACGACGCTGGCGATCGTGCCGACCGGGTTTGTCGTCCGCCAGGGCGACTGGCACTGGGTGCAGTGGCTCGATTTCTTCATTGAAGATATCGACCAGACGGGCGAGTTGGTTCGAATCCTCGACAAGCATGGCCTCGGCGAGCCCTACAAATACGGTAGCATGGGTGATCAGGCCGCTGCTATTCCGAAGAAAAAGCGCAACTAGAATTAAGAACGCGCGACTATGAAGGCGGGCTGCGGCCCGCCTTTCTGTTGGGGAGAAACAAACAAAACCTTCGCCCCCGCCCTCCCCCGCAAGCGGGCGAGGGAGCTGGCATTCACACGGCAGAACCCTTCGCCCCTCCGGGAGAGCAAGTGTGAGGGGATATGTTTTTGCGCCGTCCTTACAGCACGTGGCGCAAGAAGTCTTGAGTGCGTTCGTTTTTCGGATTGTCGAATATTTCTTCCGGTTTGCCTTCCTCGAGTACGCGGCCTTCGTGGAGGAACAGCACGCGGTCGCCGACCTCGCGCGCAAAGCCCATCTCGTGGGTAACCACGACCATGGTCATCCCTTCGCGGGCGAGCTGCTTCATCGTGTCGAGCACTTCGCCGATCAGTTCGGGGTCGAGGGCTGAGGTCGCTTCGTCGAACAGCATCAGCTTGGGACTCATCGCGAGCGAACGGGCTATGGCGACGCGCTGCTGCTGGCCGCCGGAGAGCTTGTTGGGGTAGGCATCGAATTTTTCCTGCAACCCGACCTTGGTCAACAGCGCCTCGCCGATCGCACGCGCTTCCCTCTCGGGCAAGCGTTTGACCATGGTTGGCGCCAGCATCACGTTTTGAATCGCTGTCATATGCGGGAATAGGTTGAAGCGTTGAAACACCATGCCGATCTGAGCCCGGCGTTCATTGAGCACGCGGTCCGGAAACGGCCGAAAGCCGTTGTTGGGCTGATGGATCCCCATCGGTTCACCATCGACGAAAATGCGTCCGCTTTGCGGTTCTTCAAGAACGTTGATGCAGCGCAGCAACGTCGTCTTGCCGGAACCACTGACGCCGATCATCACCACCACCTCGCCCCGCGCGACTTCAATGTCGATGTCGCGCAGCACGTGGAGGTTGCCGAACGACTTGTTCAGCTTTTCTATTTTCACCATCGCTGTCATTGGTTGAACTCGCGCTAGTCGGACACGGACAGGCGTTTTTCGATCCGCTGGGCGCTGTAGGACAGCGACGTACAGATCACCAGGTAAACCAGAGCGATGAAGCTGAATACTTCCATCGGCCGGAAGGTCGTGGTCGACAGCACCTGCGCCTGGTAGGTGAGATCAGCCACACCGAGGATCGAGACCAGGGAGGAATATTTGATGAGGGACACGGTCTCGTTGACAAAGGGTGGGATCATGCGGCGGACCGCCTGGGGCAGGACGACCTTGCGCATGGTTTGGGCAAACGACAGACCGAGACTGCGCGCCGCTTCGACCTGACCGCGCTCGATGCTCTGGATGCCGCCGCGGAATATCTCGGCCAAGTAGGCGGAGATGTTGAGCGATAGCGCCGCGGTGCAGGAAAGCACGGCGTTGAGTTCGAGCCCGGTGAGGATCGGCAGCGCGTAGTAGACCCACATCAGCTGCACGAGCGCCGGCGTATTGCGGAAAATCTCGACGTACCACAGCGCCGGCTGCGAGATCGCCTTGTATTGGGACATCCGCATCATGCCCAGGAACAGGCCGACAAACAGGCCGATTGCGAGCGCCCCGGCGGTCACCGAAACGGTGATCCATACACCTTCCAGGAGAAAGTCCCAATTGTCGCGAATCACCCCGAATTGAAATTTGTACTCCACGGCCCCACCCTATCCGTCAAGCTCTGTTGATCCGAGCACCTTGTCCACGTTTCTATAGTTTGGCAAGGTTGCGGCCCTCGACCGACCTTGCGTTCGAGGCGCTCAGTGGGAGACCTCCCTGTGGTAGATTGGCGCCCGGGGCCGGATGGGCGAGACCTCGATGTATATCGGCGAAGCACTACTGCGCGACGAAGACGATCGTTTCACGACCGGGCGCGGCGAATACGTCGATGACATTGCGCTACCCGAAACAGCATATCTCGCTATGGTGCGCAGCCCGCACGCGCACGCGTTGATTCGATCGGTTGCGGTCGACGAAGCCTTGGCTCTGCCCGGTGTGCTCGCGGTGCTGACGGCGGCTGATTGGGACGCGGCCGGCTATGGTGGGTTGCCGAGTTTCCACGCGGTGCCGTTCGATGACGGCCGGCCGATGAACGAGGTGACCCGTCCGGTGCTGGTCGGCGACAAGGCTCGCATGGTTGGCGATCCGGTCGCGGCGGTGATCGCCGAGACCCACAATCGGGCGCTCGACGGCGCCGAGGCGGTGATCGTCGACTATGAACCGCTGCCGGCCGTGGTCGATGCCACGGCGGCATTGGCGGACGATGCGCCGATCCTGCATGAACAATTCGGCACCAATCTGGTGCAGTTCATCGAGCGGGGCGACAAGGCCGCGACCGAGCGGGCGTTTGCGAACGCCGCACATATCAGCGCGCTCGCTCTGCAAAACACCCGCATCACCGGCAATGCGATGGAGCCTCGATCATACCTCGGACACTACGATTTGCGCCGCGATCGCTATACGCTGTGGGCGACGTGTCAGATGCCGCACTATGTGCGCAACTGGATCGCCAAGCACACGCTGCATCTCGCCGAGCACAGGCTCCGCGTCGTCGCGCCCGACGTCGGCGGCGGCTTTGGCCCGAAGGGGTTTTACTACGGCGAAATGCCGCTGGTGCTGTGTGCCTCGCGCCTGACTGGCCGGCCGGTACGGTGGACGGCGACGCGCTCGGAAACGCTGATGACCGATAGCCATGCGCGCGACCATAAGACGCGGGCGCGTATGGCGTTTGCCGCCGACGGCGAGATCCTCGGCATCGAGGTTGACACTGTGGCCGGCTATGGCGCCTACCAGAGCACCTTCGCGGCCGGCATACCGATGCGGTTCTATCCGCCGACAATCTCCGGGCTCTATCGGGTTCCCACGGTTTACGTCAAAGTGACCGGCGCCTACACCAACACCGGACTGGTCGACGCCTATCGCGGTTCCGGCCAAGCAACGGTGTCGGTTCTGGAGCGGTTACTTGAGACCGGCGCGCGCGAAATGGGACTCGATCCGATCGCGGTGCGGGCGCGCAACTACATCGCCCGCGACGAGTTCCCGTACACCAACCCGCTCGGCCGGGTGTACGAATCCGGCGACCCGCCCGGCGTTCAGGACAGACTGGTGGCCCTGACACGCTACGCGGCGCTGCGCGATGAACAGCGGCGCCTGAAGGCCGACGGCGTCCGTCTCGGCCTCGGCATGGCGGCGTTTGTCGAATCCGCCGGTTCCGGCCCGAGCCGCAACGCGCGGGCGATGGGATCGCGCCATTCGAGCGGCGAGGTTGCGACGGTTCGGGTTCATCCCGACGGCAACGTCACGATATTGGCGGGTACCCATTCGCACGGTCAGGGTCACGACATCACCTTCCGTCAGATCGCCGCCGACCAGCTCGGCCTTGACATAGCCAACATTACGTTGATCGAGGGCGACACCGATGTGGTGCCGACTGGCAGTGGCACCTGGGCGGCACGCTCGCTTCTGACCGCGGGCAGCGCGATCATCGATGCCAGCGAACGCATCATGCGCAAAGCGACCGCGTTGGCGGCGCACCTGCTGGAGTGCGCCGAGGCTGATATCGACTACGGCGCAGGCAAATTCGCTGTCGCCGGCACCGACCGCAGCATCGCCTTCGCCGAGGTCGCCGACATGGCGTTCAACGGGTTCGACACTCCCGACGGCGAATTCGAACTCGGGCTCGACGAAACGGTTTATTACGACCCGATCAGCGTCAGCAGCCCAACGGCGATGCATCTCGCTGCCGTTGTGGTCGATGACGAGACCGGCTGGGTGACGTTGCGCGATTTCTACACGGTCGACGATTGCGGCCGGGTGATCAATCCGATGATTGTCCACGGTCAAGTCCACGGCGGTCTGGCGCAAGGGATTGGCCAGGCGCTGCTCGAACGTGTGGTCTACGACGAGGATTCGGGCCAGCTTATCACCGGCAGCTTCATGGACTACGGCATGCCGCGGGCGAGCGATCTGCCGAGTTTCAAGATCGAGTTTCACGAAACCCTCAATCCGTATAATGCGCTTGGTGCCAAGGGCTGCAGCGAAAGCGGCTCGCTCGGTCCGCCCGCGGCAATCGGCAACGCAATTGCCGATGCGCTCTGCGACCTCGGCGTGCGTCACGTCGAACTGCCATATACGCCCGAGCGGGTGTGGATGGCGATTAACGCGGCGCGGGTGAACGGGAAGTAATAAATCCGTCGCGCGGAGAACCCGGCATCAGGACACTAACAACAGAAATTAATCTCTCAATGCACCAGGGGTTTGAGCTTGGCGGCGAGTTTCTTGGCTTTCGGGGGGCCGACGACGATGCCGTCCTTGCAGATAAGCTGGCCGTCGATGGTCAGAGTCTGTAGCGACACCAGGCCGTCGGGGTGGTTTTCGCCGCCGCCCGGTTCCCACCACGGGAGGCCGAAGCCAACGGCGTTGTTGCCGGTGACACGAAGATCCTCGACGAAACCTTGCCCCTGTCGCGCGGCCGGATGGAAGCCGAGCGTAAAATGGATGACGTAGCCGAAGTCGCCGCTGCCGGCGCGGCGCAGGGCGCGCTCCATCACCGGACGTTCGCTGCCGCCGCCGCTGACGCGTTGAATGCGGCCGTCGAGTTCGATCGTTAGGAGCTCGCGCAGCGGCATGTAATATTCATGAAAGACAGTATCGAGCACGATGCGGCCGCGAACGCTGTCGAGTTCGGGATACATCAGGCACGAACCGGGAACCGAATTGGTACCCGGCACATCGGCATGGCGGCGCTTGCCGTAGCTCGGCTTAGCGAGCGTGAACGACACGTCGGTACCGGCTTGGTTGGTGACCCGGCATTCCTTACCGGTGGCCTTGGCCACGAACGTGTCGAGTTCCTGTTGCACGGCGTAGAGGGCGTCCATATCGACCCCGGCGTAGACCCGCCGCAGGCCGTCGGCGGCAATGTCGACCGCAAGCAGGTAGCGCGTGCGCTTGTTCTTCATCGCGGCGTCGTGGGTGTCGGAGCCGGCGAGATAGGGGCAGGTCATGTCGATCCACACGTCGCAGTTCTTGACCGCTTCGGCGAGCGGCGCGGCGACGTAGGGATCGGCCAGCAGGCCTTGGAACGGCAGCGGCCGATTGAGCATCACGCTGCCCTTGGCGCCGGCGAGCGTCGCTGCATTGAGCACCGCCTCGACGGCGGCAAGGTCGCTGGCCGTATCGGAGGTGATCAGGACGCTTTCGCCGGGCTTCACTGCCATCTGGTCGCGCACGAGAACGTCTGCGCCGCGTGCAAGAGCGGGGTCGATGGTGTGCGACGGTTTCATCTCAGTCCTCCGATTGGTGCGCTCGAGGTTGGTCGTCGAACAAGCGTTCGATGACGCCGGAAATAAAGTGGTAGATCGCCCCTTCCATCATCGACATGCGCTCACCGCGAAACCGGGTGAACCCGGCGATATGCTGGAGCGCCCGGATCACCGCGATGTCCTCGGCGGCGATGCCCTGGTACCATCGCAATAGACGTCTTGAGCAGGAGTGCCTTGCCTGAGGCCTGTACCAAGTCCGTAGCCGATCGGATTGGTACAAGCGGCCTCGCTTATTTGGCGCGAGCGATTTCCACGTTTAACTCTAGCCTGACTCGACGTGTAAATTAGGGATGCGCGTCTGGATATGCCTGTTCCAAAGCAACTCTATAATCGTCGACATATTCCCATATGACGTGATCGACCTCGGGTTTAAGAGTAGCGAGACGCTGTCCATAGTCATCGTTAAGCTGACTGTGGCCGCCATGAACGATGGATTTGATCAGAAACGATCGCAAGCGACCCACTTCACCATCGCGCCCTAGGTCCTTTATTGCACGCACGATAACTCCGTACATGTATCCTGCAAATTTGTCGTCAAGTCTACTGGACATACCAATCGTCCCCATGCAGGACCCAAGGGCAATAGCGGCCGAGACTGGAATGTTTCCGTTATCCCGGACCCACGGACTCCATTCCCGACTCTGGTCTTCCGACATGGCCACAGATTGCCGATGAGGAGAATCTTCAGGGAGATCGGACGCCAAATTGACCCACCCGCACAAAGTACTTACGGCTTCATATATCAGCCTAGCCGATCTCGTAGGAAATTCGTCAGTTACGTTCACGTCAGAGTCAGACGTATCATATAGCTCTTCCAAGCGTTCAATAAATAAGGGCAAATAGTATAGCCACATGTGCCATTGTACTCCTTGTCGCGCGGCGGCGGTGACCATCAGGTTGAAAAAGTACATGCCGGCACCGAGAGGATCTCCCCAGCGCTCTTCGTCGAAATCGTCTGCCCTCTTATTCAGACGGACAACGTAGTATGGATCTGGCGACTCATCCGATCGCAATAACTTCAACAGATAGTCCCCTATCGGTTTCCAGACATTTAATTTCTCCGCATTACGGGCATCGTCAAAGAGGTAATAAAGAAGGCGGTTGCTTTCAGAAAAACCGTCTTCTTCGAGTTCCTGATACAGCACGCTGCCGGTGTCGGAAATAAGTCCACTGAAATAAGCTTCCGAAAAATCACGTGCCTCATGCATCTCCAACTGAAGAAGAGATATCGCGAAATAAGGTCTTGTCCGCGCAACGTAGAACCTGAGATCTGCTGAGCGAAAAAGTACACGTGCAATGTTTCTCGCTGCAGTCTCAGCGTTGCGCTTTGCGGGCACCAGCACCGCGAGTTTACCGACCCAGTGTCGCAACTTCTTGGAAAATGCACCACGCCGCGCCTCGCGTTCCGATGCATCCTTATTTGAGAGGTAGTGCAATACAAGCGCTAGATCACTGCCCTTCATGGCTTTTATCACGTCATGAAGTTTCTGTAAGCGCAACTTGCGGCGAGCCGCTTGGCCTACTAGTGGCAGATAAGGCTCCACAAGCTCGATCACTTCGGCAAACCGTTTTTCGTAAACGAGGTTGTCAACAATCCGGGATATGGTGGGCAGTGACGAGCACGCTCGAGGTCGCGAAAAGAACTTGTGAATCACCCACGCGACGCCGATCCAACTCAGCACTACTAGAAAGCTCAATTGGGGAGGTGTGATTAGATGGCCAACAGGGAATGGCAGCCATTCACAAGTGCCTCCAAGAGCACTGGAACACAATTGATTTACTGCTGGAAAGAACTCGAGATACAGTACCACTAGGAGAGCAAGAACAGCTGTGGGAATCTGAATGGCAATTCCTAATCTCGCACGAAGTTTTATGACTCTCGGGACTAGCGCGTAGATCGCGACCGCTAGGGTCAGAAAGGTCAAGAACCCGTCTAGAGTCATTGGTTTTCTTTCGTCACGTGGGACTCGTAGCGCTGTACGGTAAAGGTTGGGCGGAGCATGCCGAGGCAGCCGAGATCCTCCGGGCGATCGGCCAACCACGGCATCGATCCGGCCAGCGACTTGCCGACGGACGTGAGCCAGCCGGCGCTGTAGAACGTACTGATACCACCGCGTGCGCCCTTGTCGAAATGGTACATGTCGGGCTCGGGCACCAAGTGGGCGAAGCTCTGCGCGTGGACGGTGCCGAAGCGATAGACATCCGTCAAATTCTCGATGATGAACTTCCAGTACAGTCCCCAGTCGATACTGAATTCGTGGGCGATACGGCAGTTCTCCCGCTGCAGAAACCCGAAAACGGCCATGAAGTCGGCGGCGAAATCGTCGAACGGTACCTGGCTGGTCGGTGAAATTCACAAACGCCCAGCCGCCCCACAGCTCGCAGTGAAGCGGCTTGCGGCTTGAGCCGGCAGTTCGCCGGGTCGAAACCCGCGGCTTCCTTCATATAGGGCGCGCCGACGCGCTTTCCGTCGAGGTCGTAGAGCGAGCCATGGTAAGGGCAGCTAAATTTCCGGGCGTTGCCAGCACCATTAGTCTAGTAAAGAAGCGCTCGACCGGCGAGATAGGCGCCGAGCACCACCAGCGCGCCGAAGAAAAACTGACGAAAGCGCTGCTCGGACAAGCGTTGACGCGCCCAGCGCCCCGCCGCCATGCCGATCAACGCCGGGACGATCCCCGCCGTCGAGACGCCGCCCGTTTCGATCGTGAGCACGCCGTGCCCCGATAGCGAAAGTCCCAGGGCGATCGAAGCCATTCCGAACAGGATCCCCATCGCCTGGACCAGCACATCGTGCGGCAACCTCAGCGCCTGCAAGTAGAGCGCGCCCGGCATCACAAAGGTCCCGGTCAGCCCCGTGACGACGCCGGTGACACCGCCGACCGTCGGTGCGAGCCATATTTCGTTACGGCCCGGCGGCGGGATCTGCAGCGTGAACAGGCTCATGCCGGAGTAGAGCAGCAGCAGCACGCCGAGTACGCCCGAAACGATGATCTGATCGGAGCGAACCAGGATATCGGCGCCGAACCAGGCGCCGATGAACATCATCGCGATGAACGGCCACAGGCGCCGCAAGCTGACAACAAAGGCGCCGCCGCTTATCGCCTGCCACGCGTTGGTGAGGAGCGCGGGAATCACCATCAGCGCCATCGCATCCTTAAGGCCGATGGTGACGGTCAGGAGTGCCAGGGAAACGGTCGGGAGGCCGAAACCGACGATACCCTTGACCAAGCCAGCCACCAGAAACACGAGGCCGACAACGACCAGAAACTCGATTTCGAACATGGGAGTCGGGCGCGGCGAGGCCGGAAACGAGAAGGGAGACGCGACGCAGTATAGCGCTTCGTCGGCGCCCGCCCACGACCCGCGAATTGCGAACAAGCGCTTGCTACACTTCGCTCAGATCTAGGCAATGGAGAACGAAGATGACCGATCGCTATGCCGGCTATGAGTGGCTCAAGTTCGATCGTCCCGCCGACCGCGTCCTGCGCGTCACGCTCGACGAACCCGGCAAGCTCAACGCGATCGGCGCCCAGGGGCATGAAGAACTCGCCTATGTCTGGAACGACATCGACAAAGACCCGGAGGTTTCTTGCGTGGTGCTGACCGGCGCCGGCGACTCGTTTTCGGCAGGCGGCGATCTCGCCATGGTCGAGCAGATCATCGACAATTTCGAGTACCGCACGCGTGCCTGGAAAGAGGCCCGCGATCTCGTCTACAACATCGTCAACTGCGCCAAACCGATCGTCTCGGCCATCACCGGCCCCGCCGTCGGCGCCGGTCTGGTCGCGGGTCTGCTTGCCGACGTCTCGATCGTCGGGCGCAAAGCGCGTATCATCGATGGCCACACGAGGCTGGGGGTCGCCGCCGGCGATCATTCGGTGATTATTTGGCCGCTGCTGTGCGGCATGGCCAAGGCCAAATACTACCTGATGACCTGCGATCCTCTCTCCGGCGAGGAAGCCGAGCGCATTGGTCTCGTGTCGCTGTGCGTCGATGATGCCGAACTGCAGGACAAGGCCCTTGAAATCGCGCAAAAACTCGTTGCCGGCGCGCCGACCGCGATCCGCTGGACCAAGTATGCCCTTAACAACTGGCTGCGCATGATGGGACCGAACTTCGACACCGCGCTGGCGCTCGAATTTCTCGGCTTCTCCGGACCCGAGGTGCGGGAAGGCATGACCTCGCTGCGCGAAAAGCGGTCTCCCGAGTTTCCGCGCCAGACGCCGCTATAGCCCGCGGCGACTGCGAGTCCGTGGCGCAACCGAGAGACCGACAGGCGGGGCGGAGCTCGTAATGCCAGTGTGCTATCCTGCCTGCGGCAAGACCGCGAGGGGGCGTTCATGACGATTGACGCGAATCTGTTGCACCGGGTCGGCAAGCACTGGAGCGAGCTTGGGGACGACATCGAAAAGGCGCGCAAACCGCTTGCGGAAGCAAACCACCTGCCGAGCTACATCTACACTTCCGAAGAGATTTTCGAGCTCGAGAAGGAAAAGATCTTCAAGAAGGACTGGCTCGCCGTCGCCCGCGCCGAAGAGCTCGAAATGCCCGGCGACTACCTGACCCTCGACATCGTCGGCGAGCCCATCATCGTTGCCCGCAACACCGATGGCGAGATCAACGCCTTCTACAATGTCTGCGTCCATCGCGGCACCGAAGTTGCGTCCGGCAGCGGCAACATCAAGACGTTCAGCTGTCCCTACCACGCCTGGACCTACGACCTCAGCGGTCGCCTCGTCGGTGCCGCCTATATGGACGGCGTCGCGGAATTCGACCTCGACGATTGCCGTCTGCAGCCGGTGCGCTGCGGCATCTGGCAGGGTTGGGTGTTCGTAAATTTCGACGCCGCCGCCGAGCCTCTCGAGAGCTTTGTCGCAGAATATGCGGAGGAATTTGGCCCCTACCAACAGGACCGTTTCCGGCTCAATCAGAGAGTTAAAAAGACCCTGGATTGCAACTGGAAGCTGATCCACGAGAACTTCGTCGACATCTACCACTTCCTCACGCTGCATCCCGAGACGCTGTCCAACTGGCAAGGGCCGGAGGAATACAAATATCGCGCCATGAAACACGGCGGATATGCGACCTTCTATGAAAACGAAACCTCGTGGATCAAACCGTTCCAAGAGCTTGGAATGCCCCAATGGCTCAGTAGTTGGCCCAAGGGAATGGATCCGGCTTTGGCCGGCTGCTCCGGCTTCATGACCCCTAACTTCACGATCTTCGGCCGAGTCTACGGCATCGTTCACGTGCTGGTGTGGCCGGTTTCGCCCTCGAAATCGACGATGGATATCTACTGCACGGTGCCGGAGCAGTATTTCCAGCAGGACGACATCGTGGAGCGGGTCCGTCCCATCGAGGAGCTGATGGATATGATCATCGAAGAAGACCGGCCGATGATCGAGTCACTCCAGCGCAACATGACCAAAGGCGCGTTCCGACCGGGGCGAATGTCGACCGGCGAGATGCTGGTGCACCACTACATCGGTTGCTATCTCGATCGCATGGCCGACGGCCTGCCGAAGGAGTAGCGGCGAGCGCGGTCGGCCCTCGTACTGCCGCAAGCAGTGGTTGATGACCATCCACGGCAACATCGCCGCAATAACACCGCCCGCCAGGCGTATCGGCTCCACCCCCCTCCTCGATTGCTCGTGATGCGGTCTACGCCCGCAATTGGAAGCGCTGGATCTTGCCGGTTGCGGTTTTCGGCAGCTCGTCGACGAAGCTGATCCAACGCGGGTATTTGTATGGGGCGAGACCGCCCTTGCAGTATTCGCGCAGTTCGGCCTCGGTCGCGTCGCCGGCATCGTCGGGCCTATTGAGGATAACGAACGCCTCGGGCTTGATCAGATCGTTTTCGTCGGCACGGCCGACCACGGCGGCCTCGAGCACTTTGGGGTGCTCGACCAGCTTGGCCTCGATCTCGTAAGGCGAGCACCAGATGCCGCCGACCTTGAACATGTCGTCGCTGCGGCCGCTGCACCGATAGAAACCGTCCTCGTCGCACGCGAACACGTCGCCGGTGCTCAGCCAGTTCCCACCCAGCATGGTGGCCGCCGTCTTCTCCGGCTTGTTCCAGTAATATTTGGCCGCCGAGGGGGCATGGATCTCGAGGTTGCCGGGTTGGTCGATGCCGAGCTCGCTGCCGTCTTCGTCGAGCAAACGAGCCGAGTATCCCGGAACCATCTTGCCGGTGTAGCCCGGTTTCAGCACACCGGGGGCGCTGGAGATGAAAATATGCAAGGCCTCGGTCGTGCCGATCCCTTCGTAGATCTCGAGACCGGTCGCCTCGTGCCAGCGGCGCAAGATATCAGGCGGCAACGCTTCACCGGCCGAGACGCAGCGTTGCAAGGAGCCGATGTCGGTCTTGCCTGCCTCGAACGCGACCAGCAGCGCGGCGTAGAGGGTTGGGACGCCGAAGAAATAGCTGGGACGAAACCGGGCGATGGCATCGAAGATGCCGTTGGGCGTGGGCCTTCCCGCTTCGAGCACGCAGCTGCCCCCGACCCACAAAGGGAACGTCATTGCGTTGCCGAGCCCGTAGGCGAAGAACAGCTTGGCCGCCGAGAAGCTGCAGTCGTCTTCGCCGAAGCCCAGCGTGTCGACCCCGTAGAGCTGGCTGGTCAAGACCATGCTGCGATGGGCGTGAACCGCGCCCTTGGGCGTTCCGGTCGAACCCGACGAATAGAGCCAGAAGCAATCGTCTTCGGGGCCGGCCTGTGCGGGGGTTAGGTTCGAGTTCGCTGCCTCGATCAGCGCGTCGAGCGTCGCTCCCTGCCCTTGTGTCGCGACGATGTGCGCCGGTTTTTGATCGGCCGCTTCCAACGCCGGCTCGACTTCGCTCGCGAACTCCGGCGAATAGATCACCGCGACCGCTCCGGAATCCTCGATCATGTATCGATAGTCCTTGGCCCGCAGCAACGTGTTGAGCGGTACCGGGATGATCCCGGCCTTGATCGCCCCCCAAAACGCGTAGAAGAAGGCCGGGCAGTCCTTCACGATCATCAGCAAGCGCTCGCCGGCGGACAGGCCCAGCCCGGTGAGTGCATTGCCGCAGCGGTTGACGTTTTCTGCCAGAGTGCCGTAGGTCACCGTCGCGCCGTCGGTCGTGCGGATCACGACCTTGTCGCCGCGACCCTCGGCGAGATGGCGGTCGATAAAGGGGACGGCAACGTTGAAACGCGGCGAAAAATCCAACTTGCTGACATCGCCCGAGCGATCGACGGTAACGACGTTGTCCGGCATGGCCTCCTCCCGGTTGGCGCGTGCCCGTCATCATACAATCTCGTGCCGTCGGGTCGGAGTCGTCGAGGTGCCCGCGTGACCGCAGATGCGATCCTCTATTTCGACGATATCGAGGTCGGCGATGTTCTCACCGCCGGCCCGTATCGGACCGCGCGCGAGGAAATGATCGACTTTGCACGCCGCTGGCACCCTCGCGCCGACTATGCGGCCGGCGACATCGCTTGCCCCGAATACGTCCGCGCCGTCAAACAGCGTTTGGTCAGCCATCTCGGCATCGCCGATGCCATCATCGGCGCGATAGGCCATGATGATGTGAGCTACCCCACGCCCGCCCGAGCCGGCGACGCCATCACCGCCCGGTTCGAGGTGATCGAACTACGGGCTTCGCGCAGCAAGTCCGATCGCGGCATCGCCAAGTTCAAGGTGACGATTGCCAACCAACGCGGCGAGGCCCTATTGACCTACACCGATATCATCATGATGGCGCGCCGCCCCTCACCCGAATCCCCGGATTGAAGCTCCGGCTTCGCGTCGAGTCGGTTGTCACTGCCCGACGAACGCCGCATAGTTCGGGATATGGACCGCAACAAGAGCCTTCTTTCGCTCCGGCTCAACGGCCGCGAGCGAGACGATGTCGTCGCCGACAATCTGCTGTTGGTCGACTACCTCCGCGAGGTCGTGGGCCTTACCGGCACAAAGATCGGCTGCGACGGTGGTGAATGCGGAGCCTGTACGGTGCTGGTCAACGGCAAACCGCGTCATTCCTGCCTGACTATCGCGGTGTCGATACAGGGCGCCGAAATCGAGACCGTGGAGTCGCTTGTGAAGAACGGCCGGCTGGCGCCCATTCAGCGGGGCTTCAACGAAAAACTCGGCGCCCAGTGCGGTTTCTGCACGCCCGGTATGATCATGGCGGCCGAGGGCCTGCTGCGCGCCGATCCCGCGCCGGACGAAGACACGATCCGAGCCGGCATGGCATCCAACATCTGCCGCTGCACCGGCTACGTCAAAATCATCGAAGCCGTGCAGATGGCAGCGGCAGAGCTTGCGTCATGAGCCTTACCGGCGAACCTACCTCTGTCCGCAGTCGGGGGCCGGTAAAATCGATCGGTGCCCGCGTACCCCTGGTCGATGGCCCGGAGAAGGTTGCGGGCCGGGCGCAGTACGCTGCCGACTTCGTCGAGCAGGAGGCGCTGGTCGGTCGTATCCTGCGTTCGCCGGTCGCCCATGCCAACATCACGCGCCTCGACGTCGCCAAAGCCCTGGCGTTGCCCGGCGTCGTCGCCATCGTTACCGGCGACGATGTCGAGCAGACCTATGGTGTGTTGCCGATCGCCATGAACGAATACGCGCCGGCCAAAGGGCGGGTGCGTTACCGCGGCGAGCCGGTGGCGGCGGTGGCGGCGGTCGATGTTGCCACCGCGCAGGCCGCCCTCGACCTGATCGAGGTCGAATACGAGGAGCTGCCGGCCTACTTCACCGCTGCCGCGGCTCGTGCCGAGGATGCGATCGCGCTGCACGACGAGCGACCCGGCAACATCGAGCGCGACGTCCATTTCGAGCTCGGCGACGTGCAGGCAGGATTTGCCGCCGCCGACCTGGTGCGCGAGGAGCACTACCACAATAACGAGATCTGCCAGGTGCAGAGCGAGCCGCACGCGACCTATGCCGAATACGACGCCGTCCGCGACCGCCTGACGATCCGGCCGAGCACGCAGGTGCCCTACTACGTGCACCTGATGCTGGCGCGTACGATGAACATGGCGAAGGCCAACATCCGGGTCGTCAAGCCGCATATCGGCGGGGGATTCGGGTGCCGCACCGAGACCCTCCATATCGAACTCATCTGCGGCTTGCTGGCGCGCAAGGCCAAGGGAGCCGTGCGGCTGGTGGCGAGCCGTGAAGAGACGTTCATCACCCACCGCGGCCGTCCCGAAACCGATACCCGCCTCAAGATCGGCCTAACCAAGGACGGGCGCATTACCGCGGTCGAGTGCGAAACGGTTCAACGCGGTGGTGCCTATAGCGGCTACGGCATCGTCACGATTCTCTATGCCGGCTCGCTGATCTACGGCATCTACGACATCGAATCGGTCAGCTACGAGGGCTACCGCGTTCTTACCAACACCCCACCCTGCGGTGCGATGCGTGGCCACGGTACCGTCAACACCCGGTTCGCCTTCGAGGCGCTGCTCGACAGCATGGCCAGCGAACTCGGCCTCGATCCGTTTTCGGTGCGGCGCCGGAACCTGCTCCAAGCGCCGACCATGACGACCAACGACCTGTTGGTGAACAGCTATGGCCTGCCCGAGTGCATTGACTGGGCCGAGCAAGCCAGCGGCTGGCGCGAGCGTAAAGGCAAACTCGGACCGGCGCGCGGTCTCGGCATGGCTTGCTCGCACTACATCAGCGGTGCGTCGAAGCCCAAGCACTGGACCGGCGAACCTCACGCTACCGTCAACCTCAAGCTCGACTTCGACGGCGGCGTGACGTTGCTGACCGGTGCCGCCGAGATCGGTCAGGGTTCTTCGACCGTGCTGGTGCAATGCGTTGCCGAAGTGCTCGGGGTCGACATGTCGCGCATCCGCGTAATCGCAAGCGACAGCGCGGTAACGCCCAAGGACAACGGTTCCTATTCGAGCCGCGTGACCTACATGGTCGGCAATGCCGCGATCGACGCCGCGCAGAAGCTCCGCGGCAAGCTGGTCGAGGCGGCTGCGCGCAAGCTTGAGATACAACCCGACGCGGTCGATTGCCTCGGCGAGATTTACCGCGCCGGGACCCAGGATGCCGGCCTCACCTTCGATGAGGTCGCCCTCGAAGCGCTGCGCGATGTCGGCACCGTCACGGTCAGTGGTATTTTTTCGACGCGACCCGAGTCCCAGGGCGGGCGTAAATATCGCGGCGCGGCGATCGGCGGCACGATGGCGTTCAGCTACGCCGCCCAGGTCGTCGAGGTGAGCGTCGACGAAGATACCGGCGACATCACGGTCGAAAAGGTATGGGTCGCCCACGACTGCGGCCGCGCGCTCAACCCGCTATCGGTCGAGGGTCAGGTGCAGGGCTCGGTGTGGATGGGGATGGGCCAAGCGATGACCGAGGAAACGGTATTTCACGACGGGCTCATGGTCAGCGGGAACATGCTGGACTACCGAGTGCCGACGATCGTCGAGTCGCCGCCGATCGAAGTCGGTATCGTCGAGTGCGCCGATCCGCACGGGCCGTTCGGCGCCAAGGAAGCGGGCGAAGGTTCCCTGTCGAGCTTCATCCCCGCGCTGGTTAACGCCGTAGCTGACGCGATCGGTGTGCGCGCGACCGATCTGCCGTTGACATCGGAACGGGTGCTCGAACTCCTGGAAAAGAAGCGGCAGGCGGAGCGGCGGGCGGCGCAAGCCGCCGAATAGAAGCGATGGAGTATCTCCCGGCGCTCAAGGTCCACCGGCCCTCGACGATGGAGGAAGCCTTCGCCCTGTTCGCCAGCCAGCCGAACTCGCGGTACCTGGCCGGGGGCACCGATATGGTCGTCAACATCCGCCGCGGTATCGAGCAGCCCGAATCGTTGATCGACGTGACGGCGATCGACGGCTTCGATGCGATTCGCGAGGAGGATTGGAGCATCGCCATCGGCGCGGGCGCGACATTGGCGACGATCGCCGCGCACGATCTCCTTCGTCGCGACTATGCCGCCGTGGCCGAGGCAGCGGGTTCGGTCGCCGGGCCGACGCACCGGATCTACGGCACTCTGGGCGGAAACCTGTGTCTCGATACCCGCTGCATCTACTATAACCAAAGTGAATGGTGGCGCAGCAGCAACGCCTATTGCCTCAAACACCGCGGCGAGGTGTGTCACGTCGCGCCGAACGGAACGTTTTGCTTCGCTACGTTCAGCGGTGACCTCGCCCCCGCACTGATGATCCACGAGGCCGATGTCGAAATCCTTGGTCCCGAGAGGACCCGGCGCATTCCGATCGCGGAACTCTACAATAACGACGGCATGGATCATCTGAGATTGGCACGGGGCGAATTGGTGGTTGCCGCACATCTGCCGAAGTCGAGCGCAGGATTGCCCTCCGCTTACGGCAAATCTCGGGTGCGGGGCTCGATCGATTTCCCGCTCGCCGGGGTCGCGCTGGCGCTACGGAGCAGAGACGGAAAAGCGGAAGATCTGCGCGTCGCCGTGACGGCGGTCGATCCCTGTCCTCACACTATCGACGAAGCCGCCGCTCTTATCGGCCAACCGATCGACGATGAGTGGATGACAATGCTGCGCGAAACGGTTCGCACTCACTCGAAACCGATGCGCACGACCACGACCAAGCCCTGGTATCGCCGCCGGGTCGTCGGCGCGCTGGCCGTCAAGCTTGCAACCCAGCTGAGTGATCGCGACTAACCATTTCGAACCGGTCCCTGAACGACCGCCGGTCACGGACATGAGGCGTTCGATCGCGTTCGTTCTCGTTGTCGTTCTCGGCGCGGCCGCGGTCGTATCTCCGGCGTTCGCTCACGTAACCGGTCGCGCCTTCGTGCTCCTCCTGCCAACCCATCTCTATGCCTGGGGCGGCGCATTCACCGTTGCGCTTTCGTTCGTGGTCATGGCGCTGATTCCCGTAACCGGTCTTCAAGCCGCCCGGGGCGGACGCTTGCAGCTCGGATACCTGCCGCGCGAGCCTGGCGTCGGGTTAAGTCTGCTATCCCTGGCGGCGGTGATCTGCCTGGTCGTTGCGGGCTACATCGGCGATCGCGATCCCCTGTCGAATCCGTTGCCGACCGTGATCTGGACCTTGTGGTGGGTGGGCTTCACCCTGCTGCACGCGCTGTGCGGCAATCTGTGGGCCACCATCAACCCTTGGCGCGGTCTGCATTGGTTGGTTCTCGCGCTTCTACGCCGCGGGTTCTCGCAGCGCGAGCCCCTGCTTGCCTATCCCAAGGCCATCGGATTTCTACCGGCGATCGCGCTGTTCTTCGCGTTCGCCTGGTTCGAGCTGGTTTACGACGCGCCCCAAGATCCGAGCATTCTCGCGACCGCAATCATCGTCTACGCCGCGATCACGCTGGCGGGGATGGTCGCCTTCGGCGCGCGCGATTGGTTGCGCTACGGCGAGGCGTTCGCGGTGTTTTTTCGAGTCGTTTCCTGGTTATCACCGCTGGCCGCCCAGCCGGTCGGCAGCGATCGCGACGGTTCCCGCCGGCGGTTGGCACTATCGGTGCCGGGCGCCGGGCTTCTCGAAATCGGCGCGCTCAGACTGAGCGGGGTCGTCTTCGTGCTGTTGGCGCTGTCGTCGGTCTCCTTCGACGGCCTGTCGCGCACCTTCTGGTGGGTCGCCCTTGCCGGCGAGAACCCGCTCGAGTTTTCGGGCCGCAGCGCGGTCCTTGGGATCAACACGTTCGGCTTGTTCGCGACTTTTGTCGCACTGCTTGGAGTCTATGTCGTCGCGGTCCTGGCGGGCCGACGGCTAGCCGGATCTCGCGAGGGAGTCGTCGAGAGCCTGGGGCGCTATGTCGTGGCGATCGTGCCCATCGCCTTCGGCTATCACTTCGCGCACTACCTGCCCGCTTTGATCGTCGACGGCCAGTATGGCGTGCGCGCAATCTCCGATCCGTTCGCCTTGGGCTGGGACCTGTTCGGGACCGCCGATATGCACGTCCATGCGGCGCTCCTGACCAACCACGCCTCGGTACGGCTGGTTTACAATCTTCAGGTCGCCGGCATTGTCCTGGTGCACGTCATGGCGGTGGTCATCGCTCATTTTCTGGCACTGCGCCAGACCGATAGCCCACGCCGGGCGATTCTCAGTCAGGTGCCCATGACAGCCCTGATGATCGGCTACACGATCTTTGGACTGTGGCTGCTGTCGTCGCCGACGATCGGTTAGGGGTCGGGTCGTGCATCACTGACGCACGACCCGAGGTCGAGAAGTGTTGAGCGAAGGTCGCTGCCGTTGCATAGTGGGAAAAACGCACTTTGATGGAAGGGAGGATTCCATGACCGACAAATCCTACAAGCCCGATCCCGTCCGGGGCCCGCAGGTTAGCCGACGCAGCATCGTCAAAGGCTCGGCCACGCTTGCCGGCGCGGCGCTGGTCGGTGGTGTCACCGGTGGGTATATCCCCAACGCGTTGACGCGCAAAGCGCTGGCCCAGGGTGAGCGTCCGATCAAGATCGGTTTTCAGGCCCACCGCACCGGCGTCGGCGCCACTTACGGCCGTTGGTATGAGCGTACAACCGTGGCCGCCGTCGAGCTGATCAACAAAATGGGCGGCATCGCCGGCCGGCCGATCGAGTTGATCATCGAGGACGACGGCACCGATCCCAAGCGCGGCGCCGAGGTGGTCGAAAAGTTCGCCAACCGGCACAAGGTCGACTTTGCCTTCGGCACGTTGTTTTCACACGTCGTGCTCGGCTCCGCGCCGCGCGCCGGCGAGCTCAAGCTTCCTTATTTCGTGGTCAGCGAGGGCACCCACGTCGCGTCGGGCAAGCTCAACCGCTACGTATTCCAGCCCGGTATTTCCGATGTTCGCGCGCAGATGACGGCGATCGCCGGCTGGGTGCTCGACAATCTCGGTAAGAACGTCACGATCGTCTATCCCGACTATGCCTTTGGCTACGACCACCGCGATTTCTTCGGCGCGGCGGTCAAGGCCGGCGGCGGCAACATCAACGCGCTGATCCCGATACCGTTCACCGAGTCGTCGTTCACCCGCTACTTCCCGCGGGTGCCGTCCGACACCGAGTTGCTCTATCACGTCATGGTCGGACCGGGCGTTCTCACCTTCGTCAAGGAGATGGGTGAGCATTTCGGATCGAAACGGCCGAACCTCTTCGGCTTCATCGATTCGCTCGAGGGCGCCGATATCGCCAGTCCGGGGCTCGAGTTCCTCGAAGGCACCTACTTCTGGGAATCGCTCCCGCGCTATGCCCAGCCCGACGACACGCGTTACCAGAACTTCTACCGCCAGGCGGTGGGCGTGACCGACGACGCCAAGAGTGTCGACGATGCCAAGGACACGCCGACCTACTCGCACATGTTCGGCTGCTGGGAAACGCTGTTCATCATCAAACGCATGGTCGAGCAAAGCGGCTATCGCGAGGCGACGGCCGGCGACAAAGCCAACCTGATCGAAACCCTCGAGAACGCGCACTGGTTCAACGAGGGCATCGAGCACCCCCAGGGACCGAAGCAATTTAACGGCAAGACCCACCAGGGTTTTGCACGGCAGAACATCTCCCACGTGGTCAACCGTCGGCTCGAGCGGGTGCACCAGACCGAGATTGCCGATTCGCTCTACGAGTCCGAGGTCGACTACACCAAGATGGCGCTGTAGCAGACGTCTGATATCCGACGACAGAAGTCAGATGGGCCGGGTAACACCCGGCCCATCGTCCAAATAGCGATCCGATATCCGGCATCCGTATCCGCTATCTGAAACATGTCCTTGGGTCCGTTCCTGTTTCTCGCCGTGCTCGAGGGCACGGTTACCGCGTTCGTCCTCGCGCTGACCGCGCTCGGCCTGTCGCTGGTCTTCGGCGTGATGCGCATCGTCAATATCGCTCACGGCGAATTTTTCATGCTGGGCGCGGTTCTCGCCTGGTGGTCGGTATGGTCGGTCGGCGACCTGCCGCTGCTCGGCTTCATCTTGGCGCTGGTTATCGCGCCGCTCGTGGTCGGTGCCATTGCCGTTGCGGCGGATTGGCTGATCCTGCGCCGCATCGACTACAACCCGGAGAGCACGATCGTCGCCACGATCGGCCTGCTTTACATCATCCAACAGGCGGTGCTGACGCTCTACGGGCCGGACGCGCGCCCGGTCGAAGCCCCGATCTATTTCCGCATCGATTTCCCCTGGTTCGGCTATTCCGGCTACAAGCTGATCGTCTGCCTGCTTTCAGGGTCGCTCATCGTGGCGAGCTGGATCGCCCTGTCGCGCACCAAGCTCGGCCTCTACATGCAGGCGACCCAGCTCAACCAGGAGATGGCGCAGGCCTTCGGCGTGCCGGTGCGACGCATCTACGCAACGGTCTTTGCGATCGGTGCGATGTTCGCCGCCGTCGCCGGCGTTCTCATCGTGCCGATCCGTCAAGCCGAGTATTTGATGGGGCTGGAACCGCTGCTGCTGTCATTCATCGTCGTGATCATCGGCGGCCTCGGCAATCTCAAGGGCACCCTGGTGGCGGCGTTCGTCATCGGACTCACCGACGGCATTATCTCGGTGATGTTCCATCCCACCCTCGCCAAGATCATCGCCACGCTGCTGGTGGCGTTGGTGCTGGTGGTGCGACCGGGTGGCCTGTTCGGGGAAGAGGAAGCGTGACCCGCGGAGCAACGGCCAAGGTGCTGGCACTGCACCTCGGCATCATCGCAGCGCTGTTCCTCGCCCAATTCGTGTTGGGGCCCTATCACCACACCAACGTCGCTCGTATCATGGTATTCGGCGCGTTCGCGGTCGGCTACAACCTGCTGTTGGGCTATACCGGCTTGATGAGCCTGGGCCACGCAATGTTTTTTGCCAGCGGGCTCTATGCTGCCGGCCTCACCGTCTATTACTGGGGTTTCGGTTCGATCGAGGCGTTCCTGTTCGGGGTGGTCGCGACATCCCTCTTCGCCGCGATCTTCGGCTTGATCGTAATTCGTACCACCGGCGTTTCCTTTCTGATTGTCACCTTGATGTTTGCTCAAGCCGCGTTCCTGACGACGCTCTATTTCAATCGCATCACTCGGGGCGACGAGGGCATCGTGATCTCGTCGCAGCTGCGCCCGCTCGAGATCGCAGGGTCGACGCTTCCGTTCTCCGACCCGTCGATGAAATACAACGTCGCCTGGTTGCTGTTCGCTCTGGCTTTTATGGCCAGCCTCGCGCTGGCGCGATCGCCGATCGGTCGGATATGGATCGCGATCCGCGAGAACGAAGCTCGTACCCGCATGCTGGGCTACAACACCTACCAGTACAAATTTCTCGCATTGGTGATCTCGGCGGCGATCTCCGGTGCCGCCGGCGCCGTCTACGCGCTGCTGTTTTCCTACATCGGCTCGACCTTCGCCTCGATCCAGTACTCGATCTTCCCGCTGCTGTGGACGTTGGTCGGCGGTATGGGAACCATCATCGGGCCGCTGCTCGGCACCGGTTTGATGTTCTATCTCGTCGACATCGCCAGCGACCTCACCGAAAGTTACCTGTTCCTGGTGGGGACCGTGCTGGTTGTCCTGATCCTGTGGTTGCCCAAAGGGATCATGGGTGGTGTCCGTGATCGGTGGTTGCCATGGTTGCCGTGACTTTGCTCGAAGCGCGTGGGGTGGCCCGCAACTTTGGCGGCCTCCAGGCCGTGCGCGACGTCGATCTCGAGCTCGAGCACGGCGAGATCCGCGCCGTTATCGGTCCCAACGGCGCCGGCAAAACCACCCTCGTCAACCTGATCAGCGGCCGCATACCGCCGACCGCGGGCACGATCGTCTTCAAGGGTGAGGACATCACCGGCCTGAGACCCTGGTCGCGGGTCATGCGCGGCATCGTTTACACCTTCCAGGTCACCAGCATCTATCCCGCCCTGAGCTGCTACGAGAACGTCGCGCTCGCCGCGCAGCGCCGCATGTTGAGTGGGATTGCCGGGCGCCTGGCACTTCGCGAGGCGAGCGTCGACGAGCGGGTGCGCGAAGCATTGGCGCGGGTCGGATTGAGCGAAGATATCGAGCGCCAAGCCGGCGAGCTGCCCTACGGGCACCAGCGCCTGATCGAAGTCGCAATGGGCCTGTCGCTCGAGCCCCAACTGTTGATCATGGACGAACCCACGCAGGGCCTGGCCCAGCACGAAGTGAGTGTGTTTTGTGATCTCACGCGGGACATCGCCAAGGGCGCGACGATCCTTCTGATTGAACATAACGTATCGGTCGTGCTCGAGCTCGCGAATCGCATCACCGTTATGGACCAGGGCGCGGTGATCGCCGAGGGCACGCCGGCCGAAATCGAGAAAAACCCCGATGTCCAGCGTGCCTATCTCGGGACCGATGCTGCAGCTTAGAAACGTCGATTGTTACTACGGAGCGGTCCAGGTGCTGCGCGCGGTATCGTTTGCCGTCGCGCCCGGAGAAATTCTCGGTCTGTTGGGACGCAACGGCGCCGGTAAGACGACCACCCTGAAATCGATCATGGGGTTGGTCGACGTTCGCGCCGGTTCGGTCGAGCTCGATGGCCGCGATATCACCCGCCTCAGCGCCCACGAGGTGCCCGCTCTGGGCGTTGCCTACGTGCCGCAGGGGCGTGGGTTGTTCGCGGGCCTCAGCGTCGAAGACAATCTGCGCATGGGATTGCTGGTCAAGAACAGCGGCCGTGAGATTCTCGACCGCGTCCTGGCCCTGTTCCCGATCCTGCGCGAGCGCCTGGAGCAGAGCGCCGGGACGTTGAGCGGCGGCGAGCAGCAGATGCTGGCTACCGCACGGGCGCTGTGTCTCGAACCCAGATTGATGCTGCTCGACGAACCCAGCGAAGGGTTGATGCCGGCCGTCGTCAACACCATGCTCGACACCATCGCGGGGTTGAAGGAAGCCGGCGTCGCCGTGTTGCTGGTCGAGCAGAAGGTCGATGCCGCACTGAAAATATGTGACCGGATCGCTTTCATCGAGAATGGCGCGATCCAGACGGAGACGATGCCGGCCCGGCTGGCCGAAGATCCCGAACCGTTGCAGCGCTACGTCGGCGTGCGGCGTTAATCGATCCGTTGAGAGGTTAGACTCCCGCCCACGCCATCAATTCGTGCGCCAGCGCGCGGGCTTCAAATGCCGCCTTGCTGTTGGCGTGGGTTTCGGTTGCGGTTGCCCCGAGGCCGATGCTTTCGGCGAAGGCGATTCGGTTGCCGAGCCGCGTCTTGGAGACCGCGGCCCCGAATTCGGCGATCGCCTCGCTCATTTCATGGGTCAGGCGAGCTTTGGGCGGAACACGATTCAACACCAGCATGGCCGGGGTCTGTTCGCGCTGCGCCATGACCAGCGTTTCGCGGGTCGCCCACAGGTCAACCGGCGTCGGCTGCACGGGAATCACGACATGATCGGCCGCGCCCATCGGCGTGCGGCCCTTGAGGTCGGCGTGGGGCGGCGTGTCGATCACGACGATGTCGTGATCTCGGGCCAGGGTTTCCGCCTCACGCCGCGCCCCCCAGCCGCTGGCGGTGCGAAAACACAGCCCGGTGCGGTCGGCGCCGAGCCGCTGCTCGCGCGCTTCCAGCCATTCGCCGAGAGTGCCTTGGGGGTCAATGTCGAGAACCGCGACATTCCTGCCGCAATCCCGCCACGCCACCGCGAGGTGTGCCGCCAGCGTCGTCTTGCCCGCGCCGCCCTTCTGCTGCGAGATCGTGAATATCTTGCCCGTCATTAATGAGCCTTCGGGGGTACGGTACAGGGGCCCATTTTGTAGCCTAGATTAACGATATACACAACATATTGTGGATTCGGACGCCAAGCCCTAGTTGTCGCGGAACATATCCATCAGCGGCTTTTGCTGGCCGCCGTCGATTTCGATCATCGTTCCGTTGATGAAGTGGGCACGATCGGAAGCCAGGAACGTCACGATGTCGGCCACTTCTTCGACTTCGGCGATACGTCCCAGCGGGATGCTGCGTGGTGCCAGCGTGTCAGCCTCCTCATGAGAGATCTCCATATCACGCGCCATCGCCGCGACCAGACCGTCCCAGCGCTCGGTGCGCACCGGACCGGGATTGACGGCGACGAAGGTGATGTTGTCCTTGGCGTATTGAGCGGCCAGCGCGATCGTGAAGTTCTGACCGGCTGCGTTGGCGGCACCCGGCGCGATCTCCCAGTAGGAGTGTTTCACGCCGTCATTGCCGATCAGGTTGACCACCCTGCCCTTGCCGGCTTTTTGCATGTGCGGCATGACGGCTCGCGTGACTCGCACATAGCCCATGAATTTGAGCCCGATGGCTTGCTCCCAATGCTCATCGGTCAGGTATTCGAGCACGCCGCCCGGTGCGGCGCCCGCGTTGTTGACCAGAATGTCGATACGCCCGAAACGATCCATGGTCGCAGCGACCATGGCGTCGGCGTCTTCGGTCTTCATCAGGTCGGCCTTGAACGGCGCGATGTTGCGGCCCGTCGCGGCGGCAATCTCCTTGGCTGTCGCCGTGAGCACTTCCCCGTCGCGTGAGCAGATCGAAACATCGCAACCCTCCTGCGCCAGGCCGCGGGCGATGCCCTTGCCGATGCCGCGGCTGCCGCCGGTCACCAATGCGACTTTCCCTTCCAATCCGAGTTCCATGAGACGCTCCCCTAGCGATATGATCTGTCGTTGAGCCCGCCACCATGTGGCTTATCCCGGCGGCGCTCAACCATTGCCCGGGGCGCTGCGATGTTCAAGCCCCGCGCCGCTTGTCGGGAGGGCTGCGCCACACCTCGCCCCGGATCAGGATCGGATCGTCGACGCCGGCGAAGGGACGGTCGTTCACATTGCCGGCGACTTCGTGGAAGGCGGGGTCGAGTACGGACGCCGGTGCCCCGACCGCTGGCAGCGCAACGGGCGAGCCCGTAAACTCGGGTCAGCCGACTTAGGAGGGACACATGGCAAGCGCAGAAGCGTTCAAGAAAGAACTTCAGGCCGCAGTCGACGAACGGCACCAGGCCAACCACCCGCTGGTTGCCAAGATCGGCGCCGGCGATGCCAAGCGCGAAACGATCGCCGGCGCCATCGCCGAACACTGGTACTGGATCAGCAAGCTGCTGCCCGAGGCCTTTTACAACATCTGTGCGCGAGCGCCGCAGGATGTGATCGACATGGAGGTCGAGAATCTCGAGGAGGAGACCGATCCCGACAACCCGCATGTCGATCTCATTTTACGCTTCGCCGAGGCGTGCGGTATATCGCACGATCGGCTCAGGGCCGGGCGCGGCCTGCCGACGACCGAGTCGTGGCTCGCCTGGGAACTCGGCACGACCCGTCACCAGCATTGGATCGCCGGCGTCGCCGGGGTGCATATCTCCAGCGAGGCCCAGGAGCCCAGGCTGTTCTCGAAGATCCTCCCCGCCTTGCGCGAGACCTACAAATTCTCCGAGCACGATCTCGAATTTTGGTGGTTGCACGCCGAGGCCGACATCGAGCACGGCGGCCGCGCCTCTGAGATTTTGGCCAAGCACTGCGACACGCGCGAAAAGCAGGAGATGGCGATCCACTGGGCGCGCGAGGGCGCGCGGCTGAAATATATGTTTTGGGACGGTATCAACATCCACTATGAGATGGGCTATCGGTTGCAATAGCGCACACCGCAACGAAGCATCACCACGGTGGAAGGATTGGCGGGTGGCAGGCCCCTCACCCCGCTGCAGCAGGCGTTTCACGAAAACCACGGTCTGCAGTGCGGCTACTGCACGCTGGGTATTGCGAGGGCGGCGCGCGGGCTGCCGGTCGCAAACGCGGATGCCGCTGAGCAGGACATCCGTGTCCGGCGTGCGCGCGGTCGAGGCAGCGGCCAAGAAGATGAAGATCGCCGGCTGACAGCCGAAAAAAACCTTTGTCGGGAACCCGTAGAAATCCTCACCGCCCACGGAGTCGGTCCCCCGTGAGGAAGCCGGCTGGGCTGGGGGTGTGCTTTCGCTCAGCGGTCGTCGGAGCTCGCCGTGAGTGACGAGTTTCGATATGTCGGCCAATCGATCCCGCGGGTCGAGGACGAACGTCTGTTGCGCGGTTGGGGCGCCTATATCGACGACATCCCCGAGCCGCCCGATACGCTGCATCTGGCGTTCGTCCGAAGTCCCCATGCCCACGCGCTGATCCACGGCGTCGACGGTTCGCGTGCGCTCGAGATCCCGGGCGTGGTCGCGGTGCTTGGCGGGGCCGAGATCTCGGGGATGGGCAAGAATCTGGTCGCCGACTACGACATCCCCGACTACAAGGTCACCCAGTGGCCCCTGATGACGCCCGACCGAGCGCGCTTCGTCGGTGACACGGTCGCGGTCATCATTGCCGAAAATCCCTATATTGCCGAAGACGCCCTCGATTGCGTCGAGGTCGACTACGAGACGCTCGATCCCTTGATCGGCCTCGAAGCGGCGCTGGCGCCGGACGCCCCGCTCGTACATCCCGAGATTGGGGACAACGTCCCGTTTCACAAGGTCTATGAAAGCGAGGGCTTCGAGTCGGCGTGGGACGCCGGCACCCGCACTTTCAGCACGGCGTTCCGTTCCTCGCGCATCGCCTGCGTATCGGTGGAACCGCGTGGCGCCTTCGCCGCCTATGATCGTGGCCGCGATTTCCTGACCTTCTACGCATCGACTCAAGTGCCGCACCTGTTGCGCACCGGTCTGTCGGAGCATCTCGATTGGCCGGAAACCAGCATCCGCGTCGTCACGGTCGATGTCGGCGGCGGCTTCGGGATGAAAGCACATATCTATCCGGAAGAGGTTGTGGCTGCGGCCCTCGCTCGCCGGTTCCGCTGCTCGGTCAAGTGGATCCAGGATCGTACCGACGACCTCCTCACCAGCACTCAGGCGCGCGACTACAAGTACCAAGTGTCGATGGCGCTCGACGACGATGCGGTGATTCGGGCGGTGCGTGCCAAGGTGTTCGTGAACATCGGCGCCTATTCCGCTTTCCCTTACGGTTGCAGCGCCGAGGCCGGCGGCGGGGCGATCTACCTGCCGGGGCCGCAGAAGTTCAAGCACTATGCCTATGAGACCTGCTCGGCCTTCACCCATACCTGTCCTACCAGCGTCTACCGCGGCGTCGCCGCACCGGTGGCCAACACCGCGTTCGAAGGGCTGATGGACGAGGCGGCACGCGAGCTGGGCATCGATCCCGCCGAATTCCGCCGCCGCAATCTGATCCGCGACGATCAGATGCCGTTCGTGAACTCGATCGGCATCAAGTACGAGTCCGGCAGCTATCTCGAATCGCTCGAGCGTGCCCTCGCATTCATCGACTACGACAAACGCCGCACCGAACAGACGCAGTCGCGGCTGATCGACGGCAGGTATCGCGGCATTGGTATCGCCGCCACCATCGAACACACCGGCCAGGGGGCGTCGCGCTACCGTGCCCGCGGTATTCTGCGCCTGCCCGGCTTCGACAGCGCCCTGGTCCGCATGGAACCGGACGGCAAGGTCATCGCCCATCCCAGCCACGCCCAGGCCGGCCAGGGGCATATCACCACCTTCGCCCAGATCGTCGCCGATCGCCTCGGAGTGCGGTTTGAAGACGTTACTATCGCCGAGGGCGATACCGCCTCGGCGCCCTACGGCACCGGCACCTTTGCCAGCCGTGCCGCGGTGACCGGCGGCGGCGCTCTGATCAAAGCCTCAAACCGGGTGCGCGAGAAGATCCTGCGTACCGCCGGCGAGCTGCTCGAGGTCAATCCCGTCGATGTCGAGCTGCGGGACGGCGAGGCCCATGTCAAAGGGCTGCCCGATCTCTCGGTCAGAATCAAGGACATCGCCGCGATTGCCTATTCCATCGACAACCGCGTGCTGCCGGAGGGATTGGAGTACGGGCTCGAAGCAACCGACTTCTATGACCCGGAACCCGGAGTCTCCATTACCAACGGCACCTATATCGCGGTCGTCGCGATCGATCCCGATACCGGCAAGATCAGCGTCGAAGAGTTCCACGCCGTCCACGATTGCGGCCGTATCATCAACCCGATGGTGGTGGCCGGCCAGGTACATGGCGGCATCGCCCAGGCGCTGGGCCAGGCCTTGTGCGAAGCCGTGCGCTACGACGGCGACGGCCAGCTTCTCAGCGGCCATCTACTCGACTATTTGATACCGCTCGCGGCAGACCTTCCCGACATCACGGTCGAGCATATCGAGTCCCCCTCGCCCGACACGCTGGGCGGTTTCAAGGGATCCGGCGAAGGCGGTGTAATGGGCGGCCTACCGGCCATCGTCAACGCCGTCAACGACGCTCTCTCCGGCCTCGGGGTCTCGGTCGATCGCTTTCCGATGACGCCGGACTATGTTCTCGATCTCATCGCTTCGGCTAAGGCGGCGAACGCCTGACCACGCCGTCTGCCGGCGGGTTGTCGCGGCCGCCCGAGAAGCTGATCACGGCAGGGCGCGGGACGCGGTGGGGATTGCGAGCCGGCCGGGACGGAGGCGTGGGGCGGTTCACGGCTCACGCCTCGCGGCCGTCGTGGTCGGTGAGACGCATGGCGGGTGTCACCGAGACGCAAAGCGGATGAATGGCGTATCCAGGTTCCCCGCCTTCGTGCTGCACAGGAAGGACGGTGATGGCGGCGATGGTCGAGGCCGGGGCGCTGTCGACGAAGCAACTGAAGAGAGCGAAGTTCTCGCAATCCCCGCTTCTCAGCGCCTCGAAGGCGCGCTTGTGCTCGGAGGTGATGTTGGTGAACATGGCGACGGTCTCCGTCGGGAGGGCGAAATAGAACCTGTCTCTGGGTCCCCCATCTCATCTCGCCACGGCCGGCCACGACCTCTTGCTGGAGAGAGGCTGGATGCCAGGGATTACGCAATCACCGGAACAGCGAATGCCCCGTCCATCGGCACTCGGGTAGCGAACATGGGTCTGTCGTTGCAGGCCAGGATTCGAGGTTGCCGGTGTTACTCGTGAGGAATCGGCGCCGGCGGATACCCATGAGAACCATGCCGAGCAGGGACTGCGGGACCAAACGCCCGGATCGTCACGGGCTCTTAGGCGTTGGAAATGCGTTGTTTACGCTATGCTTGCGACGGACTTCGTGGCGCCCCCGTCAGCCCTCGACAGGCCGCAGCGTGAAATCCAGGAAGAGGCAGGTGAGGAACGCACTAGGTTGCATGAGTTGCTGCATAACGTCAGACAGTGCTCGGGGACGAACATCGCGATACCCCCACTAGTCAAGAATCCAACTAACCTGGGCCATCCTCCCGAAGGCGTGGTTCCGGAAACTGGGCCGATGGCGCTAGGCATGCTCGACAGCGCGTGCGGGCGACGTCCGGTTCTCGGGTACCAGTGAGGCGCGCGGACGGACTTATGCGGGGCTGTCGAGAAATCAACGAAATGAGCGGGGACCAATGCAAGTCAGCCGACTAGGATTGAAGAATTTTCGTGGGATCAAATCTGCCGAGCTTGATTTCGATGGGCATTCCTTACTTGTTGGTGGGAACAATGTCGGCAAGTCCACGATTTGCGAAGCACTTGAGCTTACACTTGGGTCTGACAGACAAAGCCGGTTCCCTGTCGTTGAGGAATTTGACTTCTACAACGCGGCTTATCTGGATGATAAGGAAGAGCCTATCGAGATCCGGATCGAGGTGCTGTTGACAGACGTCACGCCCACGATCGAGAGAGCTTGCGCCAACTACTTGGAGCGCTGGGACCCAGAGAATCGGCGGATTCTTGCCGAAGGTGAGATCGATCAGGTTGACGGTGCGGGGCTTGTTTGGTGCCTACGGCTTTTGACCGTTGCCCGATACAACAGAGAAGACGACGAGTTCGAGGCGGCGACACACTACGCCAAAGCGTACGTCCCGGAAGAGGAAGATGACAGCCGCGTTCCCCGCGCGATCAAGCGCAACTTCGATTTTCTCTACCTGCGTGCCTTACGCACCGGGTCTAGAGCGCTCAGCCTGGAGCGAGGCTCACTCCTGGATGTGATACTCCGGATCCAGAGTCTTCAGACGGGTATCTGGGAGCATGTCCGCCGCCGACTCGAAGACTTAGACCCACCCATTGAGGAAGGCGCCGACAAACTTGCGCCCGTGCTTCAGACCATCGAAGCTCGTCTCGCCGAGTACATTGCGATCGCCAAACCCGGCGAGTCAACGCGGCTATTCGTCTCGCAGCTCACACGTGAGCATCTTCGCAAGACCCTTAGCTTCTTCATAGCCGTTACCGAAGACCAGAAAGCCGTCCCATTTCAGGATGTCGGCACTGGAACGCTCAACATCCTGGTGCTGGCGCTTTTGAGCTTCATCGCCGAGCTTAAGGAAGAGAATGTCATCTTCGCCATGGAGGAGCCGGAAATCGCGCTCGCTCCCCATACACAGAGGCGTATCGCGACGTACCTGTTGACGAAGACGACACAGTGCTTCGTCACCTCCCATTCGCCGTATGTCATTGAGGCGTTCGATCCGGATCGCATCGTCATCCTGCGGCGCGACAATACCGCGACGGTCACGGGCAAACGGATCACCCTCGGCGCGGACGTGAAGGCCAAGACGTATCGCCGCTATGTTCGTCGTGGCTTCGCCGAAGCCATGCTAGGTCGCGGCGTAATCGTCGTTGAAGGCATTACAGATCAGCTCGTCCTACAGGCCATGGCCGAGAGGCTGGAGTCTGCCGACGATGACCGTTATCCGCTCGATCTATCTGGCGTCACAATCATCACCACTGACGGAGATGGGAGTATCGCGGAATTTGGCCGATTCTTTGTTTCCCTCGACCTGCCAACTTTCGCCTTCTTCGACAGAAAGGAACGCCCCGAGAAGGACCGCGACGCTCTGGGGCAGGCCGGCTTCGAGATCTGCAACGAGATTGCGTACGCGGGAATTGAGGACCTGCTTGCCGCTGAGGTACCGCTTGATCATCAGTGGACCTACCTTGAACACGTCCGAGACTCCGGCATTGCACCGAAGATTCTCATTCCTGCAGCACTCCCGGCTGACGACAGGGTACGCGACTTCACCCGTCAGGTGCTGAAGGACGGAAAAGGGTGGGGCCGAGCGGCCGCCTTGATTGATCTCTGCGCGGTGGCCGAGCTTCCACCCGGCATCGTCGGCTTCTTAGAGGAGGTGTACACGCGGTTCCCGCGTCCCAAGACGCTGGACCTGGGCGTGCCTGATGCAGTGGCGGCGGAAGAGCCTGCAGAAGGAGGTGAGCTCCCTGTCGCTGTCGAGGCGCAACCCTTGGAGGGCGCGTGACCTTCGTCTCTTGTTCTGATCGTGACCGCATTCTCGTAGCGGACGGCCACGTACTCGTAACCGGCGGACCGGGCTGCGGAAAGACGACCGTCGCACTCCGCAAGGCGTTGCTTCGGATTGGAGACGGGCTGCTGCCAGGACAGAAGGTGCTGTTCCTCAGTTTCTCTCGAGCGGCTGTTGCCCGCATTGCGCAGGCCGCGCGCGAGGACCTCCCAAAGCAGTTCCGCAAACATCTCGACATTCAAACATTCCATTCCTTCTGTTGGCGACTGGTGCGGGGGCACGGCTATCTCCTCGGAGCGGTGTCGCCCATCCGCCTTCTGCCCCCGCATGATGAACGAGCGATGCGAAACGGCGCCAAGGATGACGACCCCGCCTGGGATGCTGAACGGGAACACCTCTTTCTCGAAGAGGGTCGGATCGCCTTCGACCTGTTTGCGCCGAAGGCTCTCGAGCTACTACAGGGGAGCGCGGCACATCGGCAACTGATCGCGGATTGCTATCCGCAGATCATCGTGGACGAGGCGCAGGATACAGGCATGGCACAGTGGGCGTGCATGGAAGCGCTCGCTGATCTTACACAGCTGGTCTGCCTCGCCGACCTCGACCAACAAATTTACGACTTCCGACCCGACGTAAGCCCTGAGCGCCTAAAGCAAATCATGACGACGCTTACACCGTTGGAAGTTGACCTGGGTGTCCAGAATAGCCGTCGCCCTGGCGCCGAGATCGTCAAGTTTGGCAACGACATCCTTGTACGGACGCCGCGAGGTTCCGCCTATTCTGGCGTCAGCCAGTTATCTTTCGCTTCGAATGCTGCGTTGCGCGACCGTGCTATTCGCGATGCTGTAGGCATGCTTTGGAAGAACATCACCGACTCGAGAGGAGCGCCGCCCCAGAGCATAGGCTACCTGACGAACTGGGGTAAGGGCGTAACGATCATCGCCCGTGCCCTTCAGGGCGGCGATGGCATCAAGGAAATCCCGCACCGCGTCGTCATGGACGAGGCCGAGGTGCTCCTTGCTACACGCGTTGTTGCTCTCTGCTTGGAACCGGTCGACGACATTTGGGCAACTCTCGCAACTGGTCTCGGGCTGATCGGCGAACTGTACCGAGCACGCGGAAACGCTCAGAAGATTGCGCAGCTCGACAGGAACGCCGCCGATGCACGGATCGAACGGATACGCGGCAACGCAAAATGCCCAGGTGCTCTGAAGGGCATTCTTGAGCATCTTCGGGGCAATCCCCTCAGCGGAAGTCCAGGACAGGATTGGCTCACTGTTCGGCACAAACTCGAGACCAGTGGTGTGACGGAACTCAAGCTGGTCGCTCGTCTGGTCATCTATCTGATGGGCTTCAACCGTGGACGGCGAATCTCTGATGCCCTTGCCGAGGTCTGGCAACGGCGCGGCCGATATGAGGGAGCACGTGCGCTTATAGAGGCAGCAATCACCGAGGAACAGATCATCGGTAGCGACGGTGATCTGGGCGGAATCAACGTCATGACCATGCACAAGTCCAAAGGAAAGGAATTCGACGGCGTGATCATCCTGCATCTGGGCAACAACATATCGCCTTTGTCACCCGACCATGAACATGCACCACATATGAAGAGCCGACGGTTACTCCGAGTTGGGATAACGCGAGCAAAGCACCACATACTGATGCTGACGGATGCCTATAATCGATCGCCACTCCTTGCGGGGCACAGCCTCAACCATGTCGTGACCTGAGCTGAATTGGCTTCGGGTATCACCTCGCTCTGCCTGCAACCGTCATTGGTGGTGCGGTCATTGATTGCCGATGTCGGCGTCCTTGAATTATCCCGGCAACGGCCTCCATTGCAGGCTTGCGATTTATGGGTTCGCCCCAATTAGCCCGGACGGTCGCGACGTTATGGCGTGAAGGTGGCGATCGAGCCGATGGACAATGAAACGTCAGCCGAGGACGACCCGCTTAAGCAAGCCGTGAACGCGCCGCGCGACCTGAGCCAGCCGATGGTGACGCGGGTCAAACCGTGGCCGGCGCGGGCCAAGAAGCCGGCGATCTACGTCTGCGTCAATCGCCGCAACCCCGACATCGCCGTGTCGTGCCATCCGCGCGGCGGCGCCGAGGTCGCCGCAGCGGTCGAGACCGGGGTCAAAGAGCGCGGACTCGCGATCGATTTCCGCGAGGCCTACTGCCTTAACGCCTGCATGCACGGACCCAACATTCGCATCATCCCATCGAACACGCGCTTCTACGGCGTGCGCGTGGAGGATGTTCCCAAAGTGCTGGACACGGTCGAAAGGCACCTCGCCGAGCGCCCGCGCAAACGGCACTCGGAGATACCGCCGGCGCGTGACCGAGTTTCGTAGCGATCATGCGACAAACGCAATCGTCAGCCCGGCGGAAGGAGCCGGGTCCGGGAACCCGCCGTAGGGCACGGGTTTGATTGGTAGGCGGCGCGCACGAGCTCAAGCCGTTCACCCGGGTGCTGCCGGCACTGAAGCGCGACCTACAAGTTCTCCGCGATGGGGAAGAAGGTGGGCCGCGCCGATCCGGAGAGGATTTTGCGGTCGGTCGCGATGGCCGGGCGTGTCTGTGCGACCATGGCGCTTTCCAACTATGGCTTATCCGTGAGCATGATTTAAATTTAAGCATCACGAGCCCGAAAATCGAAGGCGGCCGGCGCGAAACGCGGAGGAATGCCATGACCCGGATCGAAATTGTCGAAGTGTCGCCGCGCGACGGCTTGCAGAACGAAGCGGTGCCGTTCAGCACCGAGCGGAAGATCGAGCTCATCGGCCGCGCCGTCGATGCCGGGTTCAGTCGGATCGAGGCCGTGAGTTTCGTCAACCCCAAGCGGGTCCCGCAGATGGCCGACGGCGAGGCGGTGATGGCGGGGGTGCCGCGCGGCCGCGGCGTTCGCTATGTCGGCCTGGCGCTCAACCGCAGAGGCTTCGATCGCGCGCTCGCCGCCGGCTGCGACGAGGTCAACTTCGTCGCCGTCACCACCGAAACCTTCAGCCGTCGCAACCAGGGCGCATCGGTCGCGCGGAATCTCGAAGTCTGGAAGGAAATCGCCGGCGCGGCGCGCGCCGCCGGTATTCCGGCGACCCTGTCGATCTCGGCGGCGTTCGGCTGCCCCTATGAGGGTGAAGTGCCGCGCGAGCGCGTGGTCGACCTGGCCCGGCGCGGCGCCGAGGCCGGTCCGACCGAGCTGATCCTCGCCGACACGATCGGCTGTGCGGTGCCGACGGATGTCACCGCCCTGGTTGGCGCGGTCAAAGCCGCCCTGCCGGGGATGCGCTTGCGCTGTCATTTTCACAACACGCGCAACACCGGCCTTGCCAACGCCGCCGCCGCCGTTGCCGCCGGTGTGGCCGGGCTCGACGCCGCCATCGGCGGCATTGGCGGTTGTCCGTTCGCGCCCGGAGCGACCGGCAACATCCCGACCGAGGATCTCGTCTATATGCTGCACCGCATGGGCTGCGACACCGGTCTCGATCTCGAGGCGCTGGTCGAGGTCGGCCGCTGGCTCGAAGGACCTCTGGGCCGGGCGGTGCCGGCCGCGCTGGCACGTGCCGGCGTGTTTCCGCGCGCCGCTTAGCGGGACGAGATCCGCGCCGATCCCCGCGACTACGCCGCAGCCACCCGGTCGCGCCCGGCCAGTGCCGCCATCACCTCTTCGGCGGTCATCAGGTCGGCATATTTCTGGCCCATGTCGAACAGGCTGGCTTGGTGCGGTCCGGTCGCACGGTCGCCGACGCAGTCGGTAACGACGATGGGCTTGTAGCCGTAGCCCAGCGCATCGACCGCGGTGGCGCGCACGCACCCGCTGGTGGTGCAGCCGGCGATCAGCAGCGTGTCGGCCTGCCGACGCGCCAGCCAGCTGCCATAGTCGGTTTCGAAGAAAGCCGAGGCGTTCCGCTTGCAGACCACCAATTCACCGGGCAGCGGCGTCAAATCGGGAACGATCTGGGAATTCGGGGCGCTCTCCGTCAGTTCCTTGAGCGACGGCACCTTCTCGCACAGCAGGTTGTGGTCGCTGCCGTCGTCGGCAAACACCACGCGGGTATGAGCGATCGGCAGTCCGCGCGCACGACAGAAGCCGAGGAGATCGGCCGTGCGCTCGATCGCAGCGCGGATGTTGCCGCCGCCGAGCGTCTCGGCATCGTCGAAGCCGACCACGAAATCGATGATGCACAACGACGGCCGCTCGCCGAGGCCGAGCGTATGGCCGAACCCCTGCTTGACGAAAATCTCGAGTTCGTCATTCATCGCCAGGCTCCTCAAGCCGGAGTGCGCAGATCCTCGGGCAGCAACACGCCGTTCTCGATGATGGTCTCGCCGTCGAGATAGGCGGTGCAGTTCCGCATCGGCAGATCCATGTGGCATTTGGTGTCATTCGTGCCACCGAATTCGAGGTTGGGGCCGAGCGAGAACAGCACCACGCCGTCATAGGCGCGGCCGTCCATGCCGATGCCCTTGAGCACCCAGTCGCACTTCTCGTTGGTGCCCCAGCCGATGTGCGACACCGCGTAGGCGCGCGGGTCGTCGTAATCATCCATGAATTTGCGCACCGCATCGGCGTGCTCGCCGCCCTTGATCTCGGTGACGTAGCCGCCTTCGACGACGAATTCGATCGGCTGGCGCACGAACTCCATGCAGGGATAGATGATGTCGCCCTCGGCCATCACCACCCGCCCTTGCGTGCTTTCGTCTTCGGGGCAATGCGCAGCGAGTCCGCCCGGCCAGTGGTCCCAACGTCCGGACTCGTCGGTATAGCCGTACTCGCTGAGCGGGGTATAGCCCGCGCCGAAGCTGTAGCTGATGTCGGTGCCGGCGGCGTTGGTGAAGCGGAAATTCTTGGCCGCGCGCAGGCGCGCCAGGCTCGCTTCGGTGCGCGCCTTGAGTTCCGGCGTCGGCAGTAGACGGCGGAGCGTATCGAATTCCTCACATACCAGCAGGATGCGGCTGCCCGCGTTTTTGATCGCCGCCTCCTCGGCCGCGAACGACGCGACCATGAGATCGACCACGATATCGGCGTCCTTGCAGGTCTGCAGGGCGTCCGGGTTTTCGTTCAGCGGATTGGTCCCGAAATCGGCGAAGCGATCCTCCAGCGACGTTTCGAGGTCGGGGCGCAGATGGACGTCGACCGCGTTGGCACCGATCGCCTTGGCGGCGTCGAGAAATGCGTTGGCATAGTCGGCGAGACAGCTGCCGTCATGGAGTACGGCGACGGTCTCGCTGGCGTTCACCTTGCAAAGCGAGAGTTGCTGCCGGAACAGCGCCACCATTTCGTCATGGTTCGGCGTCGCGGTCATGGATCCCTCCTATGAATTGCGCAGACGCAAAGGGTGCCGGGGGCGGTCGGGAATTGCAAGCGACCGCGGTCGGTAATTTCATACCAGGCACTCGCCATCCCGGGCAATCAACCGCCCGCCGCTGACGACGCGCCGTCTCGGGCCGCGCATCGCGACCGCCTCGGCCGGGGTCTCGAACGGCAACAGCACGAAGTCGGCTCGGCATCCGACATCGAGGCCATAGCGTTCGAGGCCGATCGCCTTGGCGGCGCCGCTGGTCGCGAATTCGAGGGCCAGTTCCACCTCGGCATCGGTGCGAAAGTTGCTGCGGTAGGCCGCCAAAAAGGCCCGCTCCAGCATGTCGGCGTTGCCAAAGGGCAGCCAGCAATCGCGCACGCTGTCGGAACCCAGGCATACGGTCACGCCCGCCTCATGCAGCTGCTTGAGGGGCGGAAACGGCAGGTGGCCCGGCACTGCGGACAGGACCGCAATGCCCGAGGTCGCGGCAAGATCGATCAGCCGCGAGACCTGGTCCGCGGGTACCGTGCCCAGGCAATAGCCGTGGCTTACCACCACCCGCCCCTGCAACCCGTGCGCTCGGGTGCGTTCGGCGATCAGTTCGAGCGAGCGCGCGCCCTCGGCTTCGATTTCGTGGAGGTGGATGTCGATGCCGGCCGCGTGACGGTCGGCCAATTCGAAAACGGTGTCGAGATGGGCCTCGGCGTTGCCGTCGATGGCGCTTGGATCGATGCCTCCGACCACGTCGGCGCCGGCTGCCATCGCGGCGTCCATCAGCTCCTCCGTTCCGGGCGCCGCGTGCACGCCAAGCTGGGGAAAGGCCACGATCTGCAAGGTGATGTGGTCGCCGAACTGTTCGCGTATCGCAGCCAGGGCCTCGACTCGTCGAAGCCCGAGTTCCGGCGTGACGTCGGCGTGGCTGCGAATGTGGACCGACCCCATCGCGATGGCCTGGCGGATGACCGCGGCCGCCTGTGGCTCGGGGTCGATATCGGCGCTGCCGAGATATTCACGCTCGTAATTGATGCGATCGACCAGCAGCGGGCCGGCACGATGGCCGTGCCACGGCAGACCCCACAAGGTCTTGTCGAAATGTACATGCGCTTCGACCAGCGCCGGGATTAGCAGGCCGTCATCGCCTTCGATCACCGTGACCCCATCGCCCGCAGGCAGGTTTGGCGCCGTTTCGGCGACCCTGCCGTCGACGATTCTTAAATTCGTCGTTTCCCGTCCCCAGGGGCGCACGTTGGTGATCAAGGTTTCCGTCGTCATGATTGCCCCCGGCTTTTGCGTTCTCTCAAAGGGCACCACACGGCGCCGCGCGAGTCGAGAGCAGACGGGGTCGGTGTTCGGTGTGCGCTTTGCCAGATCACGCCCCGCTCTGTAGGCTGATCCCGGCATTCAACGACTCTGGGAGGGAGCGATGGCTATCTCGTATCATCGTGTGGTGGTGGCGGTGTGCGTAGCGGTTCTGACGACGCTAGGTTCGGCGCAAGCCGCCGATCCCATCAAAATCGGTTACTCGATCTCCAGGACCGGCTTCCTGGCGGTCGCCACGTCGGTTCAGGATCAGGCCTACAATCTGTGGCGCGAGCAGGTGAACGCGCGCGGCGGCCTCGACATCGGCGGCCAGGAGAAACGCGAGATCGAGTTCGTGGTCTATGACGACCAGTCGGACGCCGGCAAGATCCCGCAGGTCTACGACAAGCTGCTGTACGACGATGAGGTCGAGTTGATCATGACGCCCTATGCCACGCCGTTGCACGTGGCCATGGTCGGTGTCGTCGAGAAACGCGGCATTCCGACGATCGGCAACACCGCATCGTCGACGCTGATCCGTGAGATGGGCACCAAATACATGTTTTGGACGTGGCCGCACCCGGATCTGTTCGTTCCCGTGGTGGTCGACTTCCTCGAGAGCGTCGGCGTCAGGAGCGCGGCGATGCTGACCCTGCAGCTACCCGTGAACCTGGAGTACAAGAAGTTCACCCTGCCGCTGCTCAAGGAGAAGGGCATCGATCTCAAGGTCAACCAGGAATACCCACCCGATATCAAGGACATGACGACCATGGTCAGCGTCGTCAAGAACCGAGCGGTCGATGCGATGATCGGCTATGCCTATCCCTCCGACAGCATCCTGTATCTCAACAAGGCGCGCGAGATGAACGTCAAGGCGCCGGTGCAGTTCCTGCTGATCGGGCCGCACGTGCCGGTATTTTTCGACATGTTCGGTTCCAAACTCAACGGGGTCTCGACGATCGGTTTTTGGAGCCCGAAGCGTTCGGAGTGGAGCAAGGCGCAGCCCTTCTACGACGCCTACAAGAAACGCTGGGGCGTGATCCCGGACTATGGCGACACCGTCATCTCCTACGCCAGCGCCGAGATTCTCGAAGTGGCGGTCAACGCGGCGGGGCTGGACTACGAAAAGATGCGTCAGCACCTGGTCAGCACCACCTACGACACCATCATGGGACCGGTACGGTTCGAGAAACAGTCAAACGTATCGACCCAGCCCGGTATTTCGCAGATCCAGAATGGAGTCCCGGAGCTGATCTACCCGCCATCGATCGCCACGTCGACGTTTCAACCGAAGTCGAGCTGGGACTAAACCGAGCGCGAGTCACGACGAAAGGCCCCGACCGGGCCGCGAACCGTCCTCTCGCGACCTGAAGAAGGGCGAGCCCGTCGCTTTAAGATCGCGAGTGCCCGGCGGCGTCTGTCCTCGAGGCGCGCGGCGGCATCGCCCGGCACGGCGGGTGGCAGCGAGCGGCCGCATGCGGTCGATGAGATTAACCGGCGGGGTGAAGCCGTCACCCCCGGGTCGTAGGTGCTCGCCTATCGCGCGGTCACCGCCGCGCCGAGGCCGCTGTCCTTGGGCCGACGAAGCGCGCGTCGATGAAGGCGTCGACTATCTGGTTGGCCACGGACGTTGCCGTCGCAAGGCGCTTGCCGACGGGCCGAAGCTCGCGATGATTCGGCCCGATCCGGTCTTCGTCGATAAGCTGCCGGTACGGCGAAATCATGGACTCACACGCCTGCTCGGTGCGGCTAAGCCGACACCGCTTGGAACGACGGCGGGATGGACAAACGCCCCCGGATGACGGCCCGAGTCGCGAGAATCGCCGCACTCGATGTTTGCATTCCATTTGCGAATCGCCCATTTTGAGCCCGAGAACGGACTTTTGGACATAACGGGAACACCCCCGACAAGCGTTTTCGAACAGGCGTTTAGAACGTCCATGGATGGGTGGCCGAGTGGTCGAAGGCACCGGTCTTGAAAACCGGCAGGGGTTAGCGCTCCTCGTGGGTTCGAATCCCACCCCATCCGCCAACTTACTTAAATATCCCTTTGATTTATATGAATTTTCATACTAATGAACTCTGAGCTCCTCAATCGAAAGCCGAGAATCGGGTTCCCTCACCCGCTCCCTCGTCCCCGGCTTCCAATCGCGGATCCCCCGTCTTCCGGATTCCGATACAGCCGAATCAACCCGCCCTGATCGACATCGTCGTGGCCCTGGTCGATCAGCAGCCGAAACAGCTCCGTCGCCAACGCGGTCATCGGTACGGTGGCACCGACGTCACTCGCCAAACGGCACGCCGTGTCCAGGTCCTTGAGCATCAGCGTCGCACGACCCCGCGGTGCGAGATCGCCGCTGATCATGCGTCGGCCGTGCACTTGCAGCACGGTCGAATCGGCGAACCCGCCGGCCAGGCAATCCGGCAGCTTGACCGCGTCGATCCCGACTTCGGTCGCCATCTTCAGCGTCTCGGCGACAACCGCGATGGTGCCGCCGACCAGCATCTGATTGCACACCTTGGTCGCCTGGCCGGCCCCGATCGGTCCCATATGGGTCAGGCGTTGGCCGAGATGCTCGATCACCGGCCGCACCGATTCCACAGCCTCGGCATCGCCGCCGGCCATGAACACCAGCGTGCCCTGCTCGGCCCCGATGGTGCCGCCGGAGACCGGTGCATCGATCCAGCCCATCCCCGCCGCAGCGAGCCGGGCCGCCATCTCGCGCGTGGCGTCGGGCCGGATGCTCGACGTGTCCACCAGCATCTTGTCGGCCGAGGCCGCTTCCACCACGCCGCCCGCGCCGAACGTCACCGCTTCGACCGCAACGGTGTCGGTAACGCTGAGCAGGACGATGTCGCTCGCGGCCGTTACGGCCGCCGGGTCGGCCGCCACATCGGCGCCGTTGTCGGCGACCGCGTTGCATTTGTCGGGCGAGCGGTTCCACACGGTGAGCGGATAGCCGGCATCGACGAGCCGGCCGGCCATTGGTCCCCCCATATTACCGAGGCCGATAAATCCGAGACGCGGTTTGTCGCCCATCGTCCCTCCTCCGCGGTGGTCGTCGACTAGATCCCTAGACCAGCGACTGGCCGTCATCGACCTTGATGACGGTGCCGGTGACATAGTCCGAGGCCCTCGACGCCAGCAGCAGCAGCGTGCCGTCGAGCTGTTCCGGTCCACCCAGACGTTGGCGCAGGGTGCCGCCGATTTCGGTGCGCCCCTGATCGGTTTTGAAGTAGTCGCTGTTCATCTCGGTCTCGATATAGCCCGGGGCGATGGCGTTGACGCGAATGTCGTGGCGTGCCCATTCCAGCGCCAGCGCCTTGGTCATCTGCACCACCCCCGCTTTCGACATGGCGTAGAGCGACAGGCCGGGCAGCACTTTAAACGCCGCCATCGAGGCGATGTTGACGATTGCGCCGCCGCGGCCGCGCTGAATCATGCGGCGCCCCGCCGCGGTGGCGACCAGCCACGCCCCCTTGAGGTTGGTGTCGATGATGAAGTGATAGTCTTCCATCGTGTGCTTGATCGCGGGTTGCGGGCGCGCCACGCCCGCATTGTTGACGACGACGGTGAGCGCGCCGAGTTCGGTCTCCGCGCCATCGACCACTTCGTTCACGTTGGCCTCGTCGGTGACGTCAAGTGCGAAACACATCGCCTGCCCGCCAAAGCCTTCGATTTCCCGCGCCAGAGCCTCGAGCCGATCGACCCGCCGCGCGGCCAGCGCCACGCGGGCGCCGGCGCGCGCCAGAGTCAAGGCAAAGCGGTGCCCAAGCCCGCTCGAGGCACCTGTAATCAACGCCGTTTGCCCTTCGAGATCGAATACCATCTTGTCACCCATGGAACGTGAGCCCGCCGCACTCTACGAGCGCAGCCGTCACGGCGACAAGACAAACCCGGGACGAACCCGGATGGCGCGCGGCGTAGAGTTTGACAGGCTCGCGGCGGTTCAATGAAGATCGTCCTTCGGCGGCGGGGCCACGGCGCATGGCTCCGACCCCGCCGCCGCGGGACGATCTCTAACGATCGGTTGTAGAAGCTCCGATGCGAATCGACGTCATCTCCGATACCGTGTGCCCGTGGTGCTTCATCGGCAAGCGCCGCCTCGAGCAAGCGCTGGCGCTGCGCCCCGACATCAAGCCGACGGTCACCTGGCATCCATTTCAACTCAATCCCGACATGCCGGACGGCGGACGCGACCGGCAAGAATATCTGCAATCCAAATTCGGTGGGCCGGAGGAGGCTGAGCGGGTCTACGGCGCGATCCGTGCGGCCGGCGCCGATGTCGGTATCGACTTCAACTTCGATGCGATTGCAATGACACCCAACACCATCGATTCGCATCGTCTGATTCACTGGGCCGACGGCGAGAACAAGCAAGACGCCGTTGTCGAGACCCTGTTCCGCGGTTATTTCCTCGAAGGCGCCGACATCGGCGATTACCGGGTGCTGGCCGATGCGGCTGCAAACTGCGGTATGGACGGCGAGGCGGTCGGCGCCCGTCTCGCCGGCGGCGCCGACCGGGCGGCGATCGTCGCCGCGGCCGAACGGGCTTCGACCATGGGCGTGTCCGGCGTGCCGTGTTTCGTCGTCGACAGCAACTACGTCATTTCCGGCGCCCAGGATGCGGGCTATTTCGTCCGGCTGTTCGACGCCCTGGCCGCGGAGCAACGGGGCGACGCCGCCCTGGCGGATTAAGAGGCCGCGATACGTCGCAGTCGTTGCCGGATTAGCGTCGGGGACATGACGTTTTTGATGCGCGGATCGTGCGTCAACGCACCGGTACGGTCGCCGGCGCCACCATGACAAGAGCCGGATTGGCGCGACCAAGCGCCCCTCCTGCGCTCACTAACCCCCTCAAGTCTCGCCGTAGAGAAAAGCCAGCAACACGTAGCGACGGCCCTCGCCGACCTCCAGGATCTCGTGCAGTAGAGATGACGAAAACACCAGCGCCGCGCCGCTCTCGGGGCGATAGCGCCGGCCGCTATATTCGAGGAACTGGATCTCGCCGCCGGCAAACGCCTCGGTGTTGAGGTTGACGGAAACCGCAAAGCGGCGATGGGCGACGCGGGGCTCGCTGTTGTCGCGGTGGCCGTTGGGATTGCCGCCGCGCTCGCCTTCGTAGCAGCCGATGCGAGAGTGCTCGCGCCGCGTGATCCGATATTGAAACGCCTTGTGAATCTCCGGGAACAGGCGCTTCCGAAAGCGATCGTCGAGCCAGCGGTTGGTCTCGCTATTGATGATCCAGTGATCGATACGATCGTGGCGGCCGTAGTCCGGCACGCGCATCTTGTAGTCTTGGGTCATGTTCTGCTCGCCGTGGCCCGGCTCGAGGAACACGTTGCCCTGCATGCGGTAGACGCTGACCAGGTTGCGGCACTCATCGGCACTGAGAATGCCCGGCACGATGAGCACGGGTGGGTGCGCCTCCGCCGGGCGCGGCTGCCACTGGTCCGCAACGCTTTCCAGCCATCGGCGGAGCTCGGTTACGAACCTCGCGGGATCGGTGCAGACCGCCCCGACATGGTGGTTGGGCGCCAGCGCCACCGCAACGGGTTGCCCCTGATGCCCGCTCAGGCCGTAGGACTGTGCGACGCTCCCGCCGCTGTCGATCAGCACCGGCAATGCGCTATCCGCTGCCGTGCTCGGTGCGGATGGCGGGTTCGCCGCGATCACGTATCCCAGCGCGTTGTGGTTCTCCAGCAGCTCGGCGAGTTCGTTCGATTCGGCAAACGCAGGCACTCGCTCGGATGACGCGAATACCAGGACGATGAAGCGGCCGGCGATCGGATCGGCGCTGAGCTCGACCCGTTCGTTGCGCGTTCCCGACAATGCGAATGTGGGTGCGATGTCGCCGGGGGCAATCATTGTCCGATGAACCTATCGTTGGGAACCTGCCGCCATCACGCTCGGCCGCGCCGCGATATCCGGGGCGATCGCGATGGCCGCGAGCCGGTCCAATAGTTGCCGGACACCGCCGAGGCGTTGCTCGATCGTTTCCCAGACCCGCAGATAAACCAGCTTGTGATCCGACCGCAGCTTGGTCGAGCCCGCCTGTTCGGCGATGAAGGCCACCAGGCCGACCGGGTTGGCGAAGGAACCGTTGCGGAATGACAGCGTTGCGCCGCGCGGGCCCGCTTCAACCCGTTCCACACCGGCCGCGTGGCAGGCCTGCTTGATGCCGACGATCTCGAGCAGATGTTCGACCTCGTCGGGCAGCGGCCCGAAACGATCGATCATTTCCGCCCCGAAGGCATCGATGTCGCGCGGCTCGGTAAGTTGGGCCAGCCGGCGATACAGAGCCATGCGCACCGATAGATCGTCGACATAGGTTTCGGGGATCAGCACCGGCGTGCCGATCTGAATCTGCGGCGACCACGCATCGTGCGCCGCATCGCCGCTATCCTGACGCGCGGCCGCGACCGCATCTTCCAGCATCTGCTGGTAGAGCTCGAGGCCAACCTCGCGAATGTGGCCGGACTGTTCCTCGCCGAGCAGGTTGCCGACGCCGCGGATGTCCATGTCGTGGCTGGCGACGCTGAAACCCGCGCCCAGGCCATCGAGCGCCTGCATGACTTCGAGCCGGCGCTCGGCGCTGACGGTCGGCACCCGGTGCGGCGGGATGGTCAGATAGGCATAACCGCGTTGCTTCGATCGGCCGATGCGGCCGCGGATCTGGTAGAGCTGCGACAGGCCGAACCGGTCGGAGCGATGCACGATCAGAGTGTTGACGCTGGGAATATCGAGACCCGATTCGATGATGTTGGTGCACAGCAACACGTCGTAGCCGCCGTCGTAGAAGGCGGACATGACCTTGTCCAGCTGCCGCGCGGGCAGGCGCCCATGCACGACGCCGAATTTGATATCCGGCAATTCGCGCTTCAGGAACGCAGCGACGTCGTCAAGATCGGCGATCCGCGGACAGACATAGTAGGTCTGCCCGCCGCGATAGCGCTCGCGCAGGATCGCTTCGCGCACGACCACCTGATCGAACGGCAAGATGAAGGTGCGGATCGCAAGGCGGTCGACCGGCGGCGTCGAAATCAGGCTCAGCTCGCGCACGCCGGCCAGCGCCAGTTGCAGTGTTCTGGGGATCGGTGTTGCGGTCAGGGTCAGCACGTGCACGTTGGCGCGCAGCTGCTTGAGTCGTTCCTTGTGGGCAACGCCGAAATGCTGCTCCTCATCGACTACGACCAGGCCGAGGTCGCGAAATTCGATGGTCTTCTGGAGCAACGCGTGGGTGCCGATTGCGATGTCGATATCGCCACCGGCGAGTCCCCGCTTCACCTCGGTCGCCTGCTTGGGCGTAGCCAGGCGCGACAGGTGACCGATCTTGATCGGCAGGCCCGCGAAACGATCGCCAAAGGTCGCCGTGTGCTGGCGCGCGAGCAGGGTGGTCGGTACCACGATCGCTACCTGCTTGCCGGCCATAACCGTGACCAACGCGCTGCGCAGCGCGACCTCGGTCTTGCCGAAGCCGACGTCACCGCACACCAGCCGATCCATGGGGCTGCCGCTCGCGAGATCGGCGAGCACGTCGTCGATCGCCTTGGTCTGGTCCTCGGTCTCGTGGTAGGGGAACCGAGCGCAGAACTCGTCGTAGATATGTGCCGGCGGCGTGAGCGGATCGACTCTGCGCGTCGCCCGAGCGGCGGCAATACGGATCAGCTCATCGGCCATGTCCTTGAGCCGCTTCTTGATCCGCGCCTTACGCGATTGCCAGTGCGCAACACCGAGGCGGTCGAGCTCGACTTCGGCGTGTTCCGAGCCGTAGCGCGATAGAATCTCGGTGTTTTCGACCGGGATGAGCAATCGATCCTCCCCGGCGTAGACGATCAGCAGGCAGTCGTGCGGCGCCGCGGAGATCTCGATGGTCTTGAGCCCCTCGAAACGCCCGATGCCGTGATCGAGGTGGATGACGAGATCGCCCGGGTTGAGGTCGCCGGCCGCGGCAATGAAATTCTCGGCGCGGCGGGTGCGGCGCGGCGGGCGCGCAATGCGCTCGCCGAGAATATCCTGCTCGCTGATGACCACCAGATCCGGTCCGTCGAAGCCACGCTCGACCCCGAGCACGGCAAGACCGATCTGGCCGATCCGCAACCGCCGCACCGCTTGCCAATCCGCCACCGCGACGATGCCGCCGACCCCGTGGTCGCGCATCAGCTTGGCCAGCCGATCCGACGACCCGGCGCTGTAAGCGGCGATCAAAACCGGGCGCGGCAACATCTTCGTATCGGCCAGATAGCGCTGAACCGCATCGAGCAATTCGCCGGTCGTGTCGCCCCTTTCGGCGGCGAAGTTGCTGCCTTCGCGCGCCCCGGCATCAACCGCGTCGTCGCGTTCAGGCCGCGCAAAGACCGAGAACGCCACCACCGGGTGCGCCTCCAGGCTTTGCTCCCACTCCCGCGCGTTGCGATAGAGGCGCCCGGGCTCGAGCGGCCGGTAAATCACAGCGTCCGCGCCCGCCGCGTGCTCGCGATCGCGCCGCGCGGCGTAGTATTCCTCGATCATCTCGATGCGCGCGTCGCGCGCTTCTTCAACCATGTGATCGAGCGTCACAAATGCTTCCGGGAGGTAATCGAGCAGCGTCTCGAGGCGCTCATGGAAGAGCGGCAACCAGTGCTCGATCCCGCTGTGCCGCCGCCCTTCGGATGCCGCGGCGTAAAGGATGTCGTTCTGCGACGGGACGCCGAACAACGCGGTATAACCGGCGCGAAAACGTTCGACCGACGCCGGATCGAGCGGCACTTCGCCGACTGCCGTGAGGTCGCACCGGTCGATGCGGCCCGTCGTCCGCTGAGTCGATGGGTCGAAGGTGCGGATCGATTCGATGACATCGCCGAACAGATCGATACGTGCGGGTTCGGCACGGCCCGGCGCGAAAATGTCGATTAAGCCCCCGCGAACGCTGAACTCGCCGGGTTCGATGACGGTCCCGGTACGGGCATAACCGCCGTCCGTGAGCGACTGCGTCAGCGCCTCGAGGTCGACCGCATCGCCGACTTCGACAGTGCGTACGCGCTCGGCGACGAAGCGGCGCGGCACGACGCGCTGTAGCAAGGCGTTGACCGTGGATACCACCAGCCGGTGCCGGTGAGCCGGCGCCGTTGCCAGGCGTGTGAGCGTGTCCATACGCTCGCTGGCCACCAAGGGGTTGGGGGACACGCGATCGTAGGGCAGGCAGTCCCAGGCCGGGAATGTCAAGATTTCGAGGTCGGGTGCGAAGAAACCCACCTGCTGGGCGACGGCGTCCATGCGGCGATCATCACGGGCCACATGCAGCACCGTCCCCGCCTCGCGTTGGGCCAGTTGGGCCAGCAGGAAACTCTGATAGCCCTCGGGCGCGCTGCCGACCGTGATTCGTCGGCCCGGGGGAATGTCTAAATCATTTATTTTCAGTATCATGAACGGAGAACTTGAAGTTTATAATTAGCTTCATGACATTGTTGCGGAGGCCCGCCGGAAGTGGTTGCCGGCCGCAAACCCAGGCGTAGAGATCGGGATCGCTGTGATCGAGTATGTGCTCGAACTGGTCCAATTGGCGGTCGTTAAAGGTATCGAGGTTGGCGTCGGCGAAGCGGCCAAGGATGAGGTCCACCTCCTTCATGCCGCGATGCCAACTGCTGTACCGCAGGCGCTTGCGGCGCCGTTCGATATCCTCGTGAGCGTGATCGTTCCCGGACATTGCCTGTCGTCCATCCTATATCCGCTGGGCAGCGCCGTGTCAGCCCGAGCGCGCTCCTCGGTTTGGCGGCGTCCGCCGCGGTGCGGTTTGGCGGCGTCTGCCGCGGTGCGATTTGGCGGCGTCCGCCGCGGTGCGATTTGGCGGCGTCTGCCGCGGTGCGATTTGGCGGCGTCTGCCGCGGTGCGATTTGGCGGCATCTGCCGCGGTGCGATTTGGCGGCATCTGCCGCGGTGCGATAATGTCGATCGAAATCCGCCCGCACGAGGCTCGAACATGCGTGGGCAACGCAGCAACTTACCCCGTTCCGCGAGTTCCACGATATCCTCCACCCCAAGGGAACCGCGGTCGGGCGGATGCGCGGGGGAGACCGCGGTGGCCCCGCCAAGCCCGACCTAGTCGCAGTCGATGCGTCCCGAAATCCTGTTTCGCTCTTTCGCGCCGGTGACCAAGCTGGCGGGAGTCGGCCCCCGTATCGGCAAACTCATCGAAAAGACTGCAGGTCCGCACCTGGTCGATCTCTATTGGCATCTGCCGTCGAGCTTTATCGACCGCCGCTTCACACCAACCGTCGCCGACGCGCCGCCTGGCCGCATCGCCACCATCAGCGTCCGCGTCGAACGGCACTTTCCCTCGCCCAACCGCCGGCTCCCGCACAAAGTACGATGCAGCGACGATACCGAAACCCTGTGGTTGGTGTTCTTCCGCGCCCATGCCGACTACCTCCGCAATGTGTTGCCCGAGGGGGCGCAGCGGGTCGTCAGCGGCAAGGTCGAATCCTACGGCGGCGAGCTGCAGATGACCCACCCCGACCACATTGGGGCACCGGAAGACACGCTGCAACTCGCCGCGATCGAGCCGATTTATCCGCTGACGGCGGGACTGACCGGCCGCACCCTGTTCAAGGCACTCCGTCAAGCCCTGAATGACGCGCCGGATCTGCCGGAATGGATCGATGCGGCGTTGCTCGCAGAACGTGGCTGGAGCGGTTGGCGCCAATCGTTGCTTGATGCGCACGCACCGGAGAACGAGGATGATCTTGTCCCGACGACCGCGCCGCGTTCACGGCTTGCCTTCGATGAGCTCCTTGCCAATCAGCTCGCCCTTGGCCTAGTACGGCTACATCTGCGCCGCGGCCGCGGCCATGCGATCACGCCGCAGGGGCGCTTGCGCGAGCGCGTATTCGACGCCCTGCCCTATCGTCTGACCGAGGCTCAGGCCGGTGCGTTGGCGGAGATCGACGCGGATCTTGCCGGCCCGTACCCGATGACCCGGCTTCTCCAAGGCGATGTCGGCAGCGGCAAGACGATCGTCGCGCTGCTGGCCATGGTAAGCGCGGTCGAAATCGGTACGCAGGCGGCGATGATGGTTCCAACCGAGCTGCTCGCCCGCCAGCACGGCCGAACCCTGGCCCCGCTGTGCGAGGCCGCCGGGATCCGCCTCGCGGTCGTCACCGGTCGCGACCCCGCCGCGGCGCGGCGTCGCACCCGAGAATCGGTTGCCGGCGGGGAGGTCGATATTCTCATCGGCACCCACGCGCTGTTTCAGGACGAGCTTTCGTTCCGCGACCTCGCCCTGATCGTTATCGACGAGCAGCAACGCTTTGGCGTGCACCAGCGTCTTGCGCTGACCGCCAAGGGAACGGCCGGCGACAGCCGTTCGGGGCTGCGCCCCGACATGCTGCTGATGACCGCGACGCCGATCCCGCGCACGCTCGCGCTCACCGTGTATGGCGACATGGAAGTGTCACGCATCACCGAACTCCCGCCCAATCGCCAGCCGGTCAAAACCCGGGCCCTGCCGCTCGAGCGCCTCGACGAGGTCATCCGGGCCGTGCGCCGTGCCCTGGCAAGCGAAGCGCAGGTCTATTGGGTTTGCCCGCTGGTCGGCGAGTCCGAAGCGGTCGACCTTGCGGCGGCGGAGGAACGCTTTACGGCCCTCAGGCAGGTATTCGGCAGCCGGGTCGATCTCGTCCACGGTCAGATGAAAAGCGATGATCGCCACGCGGCGATGCAGCGCTTCATCGACGGCAACACCCGAATCCTGGTGGCGACCACGGTGATCGAGGTCGGGGTCGACGTACCCGAGGCAACGATTATGGTGATCGAGCGGGCCGAGCGGTTCGGTCTTGCCCAGCTTCACCAGCTTCGCGGGCGAGTCGGCCGGGGCCGCGATAAAGCTGCTTGCCTGCTGCTTTATGGCGCTCCCCTCGGCGACGCGGCGCGAACGCGAATCCGGGTGTTGCGGGAGACCAACGACGGCTTTCGTATCGCCGAGGAGGATTTCAGGCTCCGCGGCGGCGGCGAATTGCTCGGCACGCGCCAGAGCGGGATACCCGAGTTTCGGGTCGCTGATCTCGAATATCACGCCGACCTGCTGGCCGTCGCCAGCGATACGGCACGCCTGGAAATAGAGCGAAACCCCGATTTACGGGGCCCCCAAGGGGATCGTCTCCGTACTCTGCTGTATCTGTTCGAACGCGATCAGGCGATCTTGAATCTGCGGTCGGGTTAGTACCCTATCGTGATGCGCCGGCGGCGAGGACGGCGTCCGGTGGTTCCCGGCTGCACAGTTGGGCTGGACGGGCTCACCCGCCGGCGCGCCGCTTACCGCCTGATGCCGCGTCGGAGTTTTCGTCAATTGGCGGCGCGGTTTCGTCCGCTGTGGCTACCGCCCGCGGGCGCTTGTCGGGCGGCGTCACGATCCCCCCCGAAATCACCATCTTGATCCCTTCCTCAATCGTCATGTGCAGGGTGACCAGATCGCTGCGCGGCACGAACAATAGGAAGCCCGAGGTCGGGTTGGGCGTCGTGGGCAGGAACACGTTGACCAGCGTGCCTTCATTGAGGGTTTGGATCTCGCCTTTCGTAGCGCTTGTCACGAAACCAATCGCCCAGATCCCGCGCCGCGGATATTCGATCAGGACGACTTCGCGGAACGCGCGCGACGACTGCGTCAACACGGTTTCGAAGATCTGCTTCAGCGCCCCGTAGAGCGACCGTACCACCGGCATGCGATCCACGATGCGCTCGCCCAGCGCGACGATCTCGCGGCCGAGGACATTGGCGGTGATAAAGCCGATAAAGGTGAGCAGGATGATTGCGGCGATCAGGCCGAGACCGGGGATATCAAAGGGGACGTAGTTGTTCGGGTTGTATTGGGCCGGAATCAGCGGTGTGACCAGGCGATCGACGAACTTCACCAGCGCCCATGACAAATAGAGGGTCAACCCGATGGGCGCCGTGGCGATGATGCCCGTCAGAAAATATGTCCTCAGCCGACGCAACATGCTCGCGCGATAGCGCACAATGAGTTGCGGGCGCTCGCGGAGCGGTTCGCCGCTGCTATTTCCGTCGCCGTCGCTCATCGGGATTGTTCGACTCACTCATACGTGACACGCCGGTACCATCCTTCGCCGCTCGTAACCAGCACAATATGTCGCGTCGACGGCAGGTTTTCCAGCGCGCCGACGACCTAGGCGGAGAAGAAGGCCAACAATTCGCGTGCGGTTTCCTCGGGCTGTTCCTCGGCCAGGAAGTGGCCGCAGGTTAGCGGCCGACCGCGCACGTCTTGCGCGCGATCATTCCATATCTCCAGCACCGCGTGGTTACGCGCCGAACCGGCCCGCTCGCCCCACAGCACCAGCACGGGACATTCGATCTTGCGATTGCGATCGGCGGCGTCGTGGGTGATATCGATCGTGTACCCGGCACGGTAGTCTTCGCAGGTGGCGTGGATCGAGGCCGGGTCGCGGAAGCAGCGCAGGTACTCGGCCATGGCCTCGGGCGTGAAGGCGCTCATGTCGGCGCCCCATTTCTCCAGCATCTTGGACAACCAGAAATCGGGATCGGCGCCGATCATGACTTCCGGCAGTTCGGGATCCTGCGACAGGAAATACCAGTGAAACGAGGTCCAGGCGTGCCGCCGGTCCGATCTCTCCCACGCGTCGAACGTCGGCACGATGTCCAGGAACGCCACACTGTCGATCCGTTCGCCATGATCGAGCACCAAACGATGGGCGCAGCGCGCGCCGCGATCGTGACCGGCCAGGGAGAAGCGGTCGAAACCGAGCACATTCATGACCGCCACTTGATCGGCAGCCATGGTGCGCTTGGCGTAGTTCAGATGTTGTGGGTCGCCGGCAGGTTTAGCGCTGTCTCCGTAGCCGCGCATGTCGGTGATGACGAGGGTGTGCCGCTCGGCGAGCGGCGCCGCCACCTTGTGCCACATGACATGGGTCTGCGGATAGCCGTGCAGCAGTAGCAGCGGTGGCCCCGCGCCACCGACGACAAGGTTGATATCCGCTCCCGGCGTTGTGAGATGCCGTCGTTCGAAGCCCTCGAACATGCTCGTCGCTCCGCGTGATAATGGCTCGATTCTCTAACGGCGATAGGTCGAGTTATGGAGGTCGAGCGCGTCGATGTCGCTTTTGGCGGCGGTCATGTACGGCTGCCCGTTGCGGTTGTCGTCCCCGCGAGACTAGCAGATTTCACGGAGATCTATCGGTCGTGGCGCGGGTTTCTGGAGGCTTGAATCCTGCGCATGCGGTCCGGCCAGGTGGACCGGATATGGGCCAGGATGTCCCAGATCCCGTCGTCGGTCAGCACGTCCCCGAGACCGGGCATGCCGCTCTTGAACCCGGCTATGCCCCGCGCCTCCATCAACGCCTTGCCGCCGAGCTTGGTGTAGTCGAAGAGCAGCCGGTTGTCGTGGTGCCAGGTGTGGCCGGTCGCGTCATGCGGCGGCGCCGGAAGCAGCCCGTCCTTGCCGATCCGCCGCCAGTTCGGCTGGCCTTCGAGCTTGGCGCCGTGACAGGACGCGCAGTGTTCCTTGTAGAGCGCCTGCCCGTTCCGGAGATCGCGGTTCTCCAGCTCGTGGTCGGCCAGCGCGGCGGCGGGCAGGAGGAGCGCGAGGATCGCCAGGGCGTGCCTCATGCGAGCTTGATCCAGGTCTTCATCCCCGACGCCTGGTGCGCCAGCGTGTGACCATAAATGAATTCTACTCGAAGTTTGGGCGGCTTCATCCCCGGCGGCCTTACCGTCGTCTTGCTTTCGCAAGAGTAAACCTCATAACCGTTGGCGATAAGTCGAGCCGGCAGCTTTAGGTGTTCCTTAGGGTGCGGGTCTGCACGAACACGTACGATCGCTCCTTCAAGATCTCCAACGGCACCACCGCTATCACACGGCCTTCCGTCGGCGCGGAGTGCAGCTCGGCATGGTAGAGCACCGTCTTCGGGAGGCGGGGGTCGGTGGTTCATGTCCGCGCTCCGACCGGGTTTCCTTCGCCCTGGTCCCGATCACCGACCCCGCACGCAGCCGCACCTACCGTGCATTTGACGCCGGGCTCGCGATCGCGATCATGGCAAGCTGCACGGCCGAGCCGGGGCCGCGGACCGAAACCCGCGCGGGGTGGGTGTGGTTATGTTCGAAGTCGCCGAGGTCGGACACAATGTCTCCAAGCGGGCGTTCGACGAGGTGGCGCCCGATCTGCGCCTGGCGCTGGTCGACGTCCAGCAGACGCTGCGCGGAGCCGATTTCCCCGTTATCGTCATCTTCGCCGGAGTCGACGGGGCGGGAAAAAGCGAGATCGCGAACCTGCTCGGCGAGTGGATGGATCCACGCTGGATCGTCACTCGCACCTACGACGCACCCACTGACGACGAGGCCGCGCGGCCTCCGTTCTGGCGTTACTGGCGCGACTTGCCGGGGCACGGGCGGACCGGCGTCTACCTGAGCGCGTGGTATTCGCGGCCCCTGGTCGAGCGCGCCTACGGCCGGCTCAAGCGCGCCGCCTTCGAGCGCGAGCTCGAGCGAATCGCGGCGTTCGAGCGCGCGCTCGCCGATGACGGTGCGCTGTTCCTCAAGTTTTGGATGCACCTCGACAAGGACGCGCAGCAAAAGAGGCTCAGAAAGCTCGAAAAGGCGCCGCTGCAGCACTGGAAGATCACCAAGACCCATTGGGCGAACTGGAAGCGCTACGACGACTTCGTCGCCGCCGCCGAGCGCATCATCCGGCACACGAGCAATGATTGGGCGCCCTGGCGCATCATCGACGGCCGCGATTCGCGCTACCGGACTCTCGCCGTCCTCACCGCGTTCCGCGACGGGGTGAGTGGTCATCTGGAGGCCCGCGCGGCGGCCAAAGCGAAGCCCGTACGCGAATCCTCGCGCGCCCGAGGCGTGAAGGGTCCGAAGGTGCCGGCCCCGGTCTCGATCCTCGCGCGTCTCGACCTGAGCCAGTCGGTCGAGCCCAAGCATTACGGCCGACGAATGCGCGCGCTCCGTGCGCGGCTCAACCGGCTCTACCAGGCGGGCAAGGACAAGGGCGTCGCCGCGGCGCTGATCTTCGAGGGCTGGGACGCGGCCGGCAAGGGCGGCACCATCCGCCGCCTGGTCAACGCGCTCGATGCGCGCGACTATCGCGTCTTCGCCTACGCCGCACCAACCGACGAAGAGCGCGCGCACCCCTATTTGTGGCGGTTCTGGCGTCGCGTCCCGCCTGCGGGCAAGTACGCGATCTTCGACAGAAGCTGGTACGGGCGCGTCCTCGTGGAGCGCGTCGAAGGCCTCGCCGCGGAGGCGGAGTGGCGCCGGGCCTATGCCGAGATCAACGCGTTCGAATCCCAGCTCGTCGACCACGGCATCCTGCTTATCAAGTATTGGCTGCACATCGACCGCAACGAGCAGGAGCGGCGCTTCCTCTCCCGCCAAAGCACTCCCTACAAGCGCTGGAAGCTGACCGACGAGGACTGGCGCAATCGCGGGATGTGGGACGCCTACGAGGCGGCGGTCGACGAGATGGTGGAACGCACCGGCACGGCCGACGCGCCCTGGGTGCTGGTCGAAGCCAACGACAAGCGCTTCGCCCGCATCAAGGTGATGGGCGCGCTGTGCGAGGCCCTGGAGGCCCGCCTCGGTTGAGCGGATTGCGTGCCGATGCGACGTGGTGTATCGCTGCGGTGCAGGCGCGGGCCTGCAGTGATGCCGGCGCGGAAACAATTTCGAGCGCACCGACAAGGCTTTGGAGGATGTCAAAAGCCCGCTTGATCGCTCCGGGATCATGACCACCCCGGTCGCGAATCGACTCGACGCCGGTGACCTCCGCGCCCGTCCATGGGCGCGGGCTCAGGCGATCGCCAAGCCGGCCGAAAGCGTCATCGCATTCGATCGACAGCGAGGAAAGTCAGGCGAGTGAGCGAGAACCCCATCCGCATAAAGACCCTCGATCATGTCGTATTGCGGGTTGCCGACCTCGATCGCGCGCTCGCCTTTTACCGCGACACGATCGGCTGCCAGGTAGAGCGACGCTCTGACGCGTTCGGTCTGGTGCAACTACGCGCCGGATCGTCGTTGATCGATCTCGTGCCGGTTGATTCGGTGCTCGGCCGCAAGCTCGGCGCCGGTCCGGCCAAGCAACGCCGCAACATGGACCATTTCGCTCTCGAGCTGGAACACTTCGACGTCGATGCGATCGGCGCATATCTCCGCGCCCGCAATGTCGAGGTCGGCGAGGTCGGCAACCGCTATGGCGCACAAGGCACCGGCCCCTCGATTTACATCCAGGACCCCGACGGCAACACCGTCGAACTCAAGGGCCCGGCCAGGCCGGGAACGCTGCTGGGCGGTAGCTAGCTTTGCGTGACCCTCACGCGTAATGCCGGTAGCTCATCCACTGCCGGTAATAGAGATCGTTGGTGTGCGCCGCGGTGAACCGTAGCCGGTTCTGCATATCCGCCGACCGGCAATAGCGTTCGAAAGCGACCGGACCGAGACTGCCGTGTTCCTCTTCGACGTGGGAGGCATGCACCGCGATCGACTGCAGGCCCCACTCGCTGATCTCGTAGTTTTCGCGCAGCGCTTTCTCGATCTTCGAGAAGCACAACGGGTTTATCCGCTCGGCCGCAAACGACAGCGCACAGATCGCCTCGGGAAGCGAGCGCTGGGTTATCACCACTTCGAACCAATGCGCCAGCGCCCAGGTCTCCATTTTGACCCCCTCCCCGGCGCGCCGCTCTTCGTCCCAGCCCAGCTCGGTGAAAGTGCGCTCGAACAGTTCGACGTGACCGGCGGTTCCCGATTCGGTGCCGTGCTCCTCTTCGGTCAAGTTCTCGAGCAGCATGATGCGCAAATCGTCGTCGGGACACTTGGCATAGACGGCGCCGACCAGAATGTTGGTGGGATTAGCCCAGCAGGTGATCTGATAAATCCAGCCCGCGATCTGGTCGCGCGTCAGTTCGCCTTTTTCCAGCGCTTTGATGACCGGATGTTCGAGCCGGCTCTTCCCGGGGTCGGCGATGATCTCGTCGAGCTCGACAATCAGCGCGTCGGTCGGGATGACTTCGTCGCGATAGGTCACCCCTTCGATCGGATCCGGATACATCCTCTACCTCCCGTCGATCCCTGTTGCGTGGCGTTGGTTTGTCGCACCCATCGTTACTGACTCGCCTGAAACCCGTCAACGGTGTCGTCAGTCGTGCACGTAGCTGTACCGCTCCAGCAGCTCGTTCTCTTCGAGCCAGGGCAGCGCTTCAAAGCGATCGCCGGTAGAGATATTCGACGTCAGCAGATGGATGATTGCCGGTCCGACATGTTCCGGGATCTGGCAAGTCAAACCGCTGAGATAGCCCTCGGGCATGTTCGAAAGGAAACGGGTTTCCGCCAGTCCCGGCGTGAACGCGTTGACGCGGATTCCGAACGGCTCGAGCTCAACGGCCAGGCCCGACGAAAAGCCTTCCAGGGCGTATTTCGACGTCGTATAGGCCAGGCTGCGAATATGCCTATACCCCTGGCCCACCGTCCCGGACGACAGGTTGACGATATGCCCGGTCTTGCGCGCCATCATGTTCGGCAGTACCGCGCGGACGCAGCGCAGGGTGCCCATCAGGTTGACATCCAGCGTGCGAGCCCAAGCGTCCGTTTCGGTCTCCGACACCGCGCCCACCGGTCCGGGATCGGCGGCATTGTTGATCAGAACGTCGATTTGGCCGAACGCCCCCAGCACCGCCGCCGCCATCGCATCGACCTCTGCGCCATCGGCCATGTCGGCGCGGATAGCGGCCGCTCGACCGCCGCGGCCGACGATATCCGCGGCCACCGCCGCGCATTCGCCTTCGCTCCGGCTTGCAACCGCGATCGCCGCTCCCTCGAGCGCGAGCGCTTTGGCCATCTGCTCGCCATAGCCGCGGCCGCCGCCGGTTATGAGCACGACTTGGGTGGAGAGTGGGTTGGCCATGAATCGATGCACTTAGCGCGGGAATCATTTCAGCACAGTGAAGCCACAATACCTATGTCGAGCCGTGTCCGGCGTTTGCGCCGGCGGACGAACCGGCGCGGCGGCAAGACCGGCGTGATATAAAGGCCGAAGCGGCGAGCAGCGGCAGGAGAAGCAGATGGGCGAGCGGATCTGGGATGCGTTTCTAACCGAGCGAGACAAGCAGGTGTTCACCAAGGCCGGCTATGGCCAACGCGCCGGCTTCGGTTCGCGTCCGGCCCTGATGGTGATCGACGTCAACTACAATTTTTGCGGCGATAAGCCGGAGCCCATCCTTGATTCGATGGACAAATGGCCGAATTCCTGCGGCGAAGACGCCTGGACCGGCATTGAAGTCATCGAGAAACTGCTCACGGTTTTCCGCGCGAAGGGACTGCCGGTCATCTATTCGACCAATGACTATCGCAGCGATGGCTTCGATCTCGGCGGTTGGTCGTTCAAGACCGCGCGCATGAACGAAGATCTCGAACGCGGCGGCGACGGCAACGCCATCGTTGCGGACATCGCGCCCGGCGATCGCGACCTCGTCATCTACAAACAAAAACCCAGCGCGTTTCACGGGACGCCGCTGGTCGACTATCTGGTCAAGCTCGGGGCCGACGGTCTGATCTTCACGGGCACCACGACCAGCGGATGCGTGCGCGCGGCCGTTATCGACGCGTTCAGCTACAATTTCCGCTGCACCATCGTCGAAGATGGCTGTTTCGATCGCTCGATAGCATCGCACGCGATAAACCTGTGCGACATGAACGCGAAATATGGCGACGTCGTCGGCAGCGCGGAGGTGGCGGCGTACGCGAAGTCGCTGCCGGACGGCCTGTTCCAGCTCCCCGCCGGAAACACCCAGGCGGCCTAGTTGGCGATCCATGGTGCACCCGCCCGCACCGCGTCTTCGCGACATCGGCGTTGAGAGGGGGGCGGAATCGGCGTACGCTCGCGCGCAACGTTGACCCGACTTCTCCGATATTGGCCAGCTTCTTCAATCCACCCGAGCGTGGGTATGCCTGCCGGCAGACAAGCGGAGGTCACGAATGAGCTTGTACGCGCCTGTAATAAAGTTCCTGCCGACCGGTGGCGGTATCTAGAGCTCGCAAACGCCCTTAGGAGGTATTGCGACCCATGTCAGAAAGCGCAGCCCTAGCCGCGACTTCCAGCGCCGAGATCTACGCCGATCTACAAGGCGTCGGCAAGGTGTTCTGGTCGCGGCGCGGCGACGTCGAGGCGCTGCGGGGAATCGATCTGCAGATCCGCGCCGGCGAGTTCCTCAGCGTCGTCGGGCCCAGCGGATGCGGCAAGAGCACGATGCTGAAGTGCGTCGGCGGCCTCGAGCCGGTGACTTCGGGGACGGTGCTGATCGGCGGCCGGTCCGTCGCCGGGCCGCCCGAGAGCCTCGGTATCGTGTTTCAACGCGACGTGTTGCTGGACTGGCGCACGGTGATCGACAACGTCCTGATCTCGATCGAGTTCGGCGAGGGCAACAAGAGCGACTTCGCGGGCCGCGCCGACGACCTGTTGCGGCTGTTCGGCCTGAACGGCTTCCAGAAACGCTATCCGTGGGAGCTCTCCGGCGGCATGCGCCAGCGCGTGGCCATCGCGCGCGCCCTGCTCAGCGACCCGGCGTTCCTGCTGATGGACGAGCCGTTCGGCGCCCTCGACGCGCTGACCCGCGATGAGCTCAACATCGAGCTGCAGCGCATCTGGAACGAAACCAAGAAGACGGTGATGTTCATCACCCACAGCATTGCCGAGGCGGTATTTCTCGCCGACCGGGTCGCGGTGATGAAGAAGGAACCCGGCGAGGTCGTCGAGATCATCGACATCGATATTCCGCGGCCGCGGCGGCTCGCGGTTCGCGAGACACCCGAATTCAGCGTTTATGCCCAGCGCATCCGCGAGATCTTCGAGCAGCTCGGCGTCTACAAGGAATAGTGATGACCGACACGACCAAGGAACCAACTCGGGCGTCGAACAGCTTTGGCGTGGCGGACCTTCTGCGCGAGATCCCCCGCAACTGGTACAAGCTCAACCGCGGCATAAGGGTGCTCGTGGTGCTGGTCAGTGCGCTGGTGCTGTGGGAAGCCGCGGTCGTCATGCTCGAGGTCAGGGAGTTCCTCGTTCCCCGGCCGACGGTGGTCGGCGCGATGATGTTCGACGATCCGGCCTGGATGCTGTCGCACACCTGGCACACCCTGGTCGAGACGATCATCGGCTTCAGCCTCGCCGTAATCCTCGGGGTCGTGCTCGCGATCCTGATCGTCTCGTCGCGGTTCCTCGAGGAGACCCTCTACATCCTGCTCGTCACCCTCAACAGCGTTCCCAAGGTCGCGGTCGCGCCGCTGTTCGTGGTGTGGATGGGCACGGGGCTGTCGCCCAAGGTGGCGATCGCCACCATGATCGCGATCTTCGTCATCGTCATCGACATGGTGCTGGGGCTGCGATCGGTCGACCCGGAAATGATCGATCTGGCGCGCTCGATGAAGGCGTCGAAGATCAAGACCCTGCTCAAGATCCGGTTCCCGCACGCCCTCCCCAACCTGTTCGCGGGCATGAAGGTCGCCGTTACCCTGGCGCTGATCGGCGCGATCGTCGGCGAGTTCGTGGCCTCGGACAAGGGGTTGGGCTATGTGATCCTGGTCGCGCAGGGACAGTTCGACACGCCGCAGATGTTCGTTGCGATCGTGTTGCTGGCGGTTCTCGGCACCATCCTCTTCTTCCTGGTCGATCTCGCCGAGAAGATCTTCCTGCCCTGGCACGTTTCGCGCCGCCGCGACGAGGGCGACGATGCCGCCGCACGGATCGCCAGCGCGCACTAACCAACCAAACCAACGGAATCATGAGCCCAGCGGCGCATGCGCCGCCAGGGGCCGCCTCAACGGCGACTCGGGTCAACACCGGCGCGCCCGCCCGGATCAGTCCTCGCCCGGCTCTCGCATCCACGCCGGAATATCCCATGCCTCATGCAGGACGCGTCAGACATCGATTTCCGTCTCCCTGTCGACATAGAAGATCAGATAGGGAGATTTGCTGACGGTCCGAAAGCGCAGGCCGGGAAGCTCTAGTTCATGCGCATAGCGGGGCGAACCGAGCGCCGGCTGTTCGCCGATTTGGCAGAGGGCGTCTTCCAGCGCGTCGATGAGGGCCAGCGCAACCGCCGGTCCCGCCTCGGCCAGATGATGCTCGACCCCCTCATCGACATCGCGCCGCGCCCGCTCGCGCAAGACATCCCGTTTGCCGTCACCGCCGGCCGGCTTCACGGACCCGGCCGCGGAGCCGTTCGACCTAGTCCGCATCGGCCGTGACAGCATGCGGAGAGGCCGCGCCTTCGAGAAGCAGGCCGCGCAAGCGCTGGCGATCCCGGTCCTAGCGGATCAAGTTCGCGGACGTACTCGCTTGAAGTGCTGTAGCCGCGCGCACCTTGCTCAAGGCTTGCGCGTTGGCCTGCGCGTCGTGACGGTTGGGGATCTGCGCCGCCATGGCGCCGATGGCGTGGGCGTTGCGCCGATGGCAGGTCTTGATCGTCAGCTGGGTGTAGGCGCGCATAAAATTCCGCACCATCGTCACCTGGTCGCGGTCCGGTAGACGCTGCTGCCGGTCGCGGCCGCGGTCGGCGAAACGCTGATCCCGCACTCGCTGCGCGGCTGGCTCGTGGTAGCGGGTTTTACGCTGATCGGCAACATCGCCGGCCAGACGATGATGACCTACGCCTTTGCCCACCTGCCGGCGTCGTTCAGCGCGGTCAGCCTGTTGATCGTGCCGGTGCTCGCTGCGCTGTTCGCCTGGGTCCTGTTCGCCGAGGCCATCACCATGCCGCAAAGCCATCGCCGGCGCCGCCGCGCTCGCGGGCATCGTGCTTGCCGAACGAGGTCGGCGCTTCGTCCGGCGCGCCTCGCCGGTCGGAGCCGGCGCTGGCGCGCGGTTTCCTTGAGGTAGGGTTCGGTATGCGCGTTCAGGACGATTTGCCGCCCAGTACATACTTGTTCGTATAGAAGTCCTTCGCGTTTGAACCGGCCTTGATGAGACCCGCTTCGGCAATTAACGCGACCGCCTTGGCCCAATCTGAATCGGAATGCCAGCCGAGCGGCTTTCCGGCCGTGCTTTCGGGCGAAAGATAGGGCTGGAAGCTTTCGAGAATGGCCGTGATTTTCTGTTCGCTGAGCTTGGTTTCGGGACGATGTTTCTGGAAGATCTCGACGGCCTCGGCTTTGTTTCCATCGTAGATCCACGCCAACGCCCGAAAGAAGATCTGGACGAAGTCGCTCGTGGCTTGCTCGTTCTCGCTCACGAATCTCTGGTTGGCGACGAGCCCGAAGCCGGGAAGCGGGATTCCGTAGTCGGCGAACAGCATCGCCCGGGAGGGCCGTTTATCGACCAGAACGGGAAGGTAGTAGGGCGCGGTGCTCAGCATCGCATCGGCGTTGCCGGAGACATAGGTAGAGGTCTTGACCTTGCCGGTAACACCGACAACCGTGAGCTTGTCACGGCTGGTACCGCCCGCCTTGAGAAGGGTATCGAAAAACGGATCGGTGAAGCCGCCCGGTGTCATCGCGACTCTCTTACCCTCGAGATCCTTGGGCGTCTCAATGCCAGAATCATTGGGCACGATGACGGCAACGTCGCTTTTGCGCACGATATGGCCGACCGAGATGACCGGCAGGCCCTTGTTGTGGGCCAGCACCATGGCCGAGAGATTGGCGTGGCCGATATCGTACTCGCCGGCAGCGACCAATGTGATGGTCTTGCTCGAACCGTTGCCGTCCTTGACCGAGACGTCGAGGCCCTTCTCTTCAAACCAACCCTTCTCGATGCCAACGAAAAACGGCGCGTGGAGGCCATAGGCCACCCAATCGAGACGCACGCGAACCTGCGTGTCTGCGGACGCAACACTGAAGGTACCGCTCGCCAGCAACGCGCCGACCATGAGCGCTGCTCCCAACCTTAGGTGAGTATGCATTGTTTTCTCCGCGGATTGTTTTGGTTTATCTCAGTAGTGTTTATCTCAGTAGTACTGCCACACATTGTACATGCGGTAGTAGAGTTCGGCTGTGTGCCAAACCGCGCAACGCACTCCGTTTTGGCTGTCAACCGTCTGCGCATAACGCTCGAAGGCAAGTGGGCCGAGGCTGCCATGCTCCTCCTCGACATGCGACGCATGCACGGCGAGTGAGGTGAGACCTTCTTCGCTTATGTCATAGTGCGCCTTGAGCCCCTGGTAGACGCGGCCGAGGACAATCGGGTTGAGCCTTTCGGCGGCAAACGACAGCGAGCCGATCGATTCGACGACGGGACGATTGGTGAACACGACCTCGAACCAGTGCCTGAGCGCCCAGGTCTCGAGCTTGGGAAAATCCTTGGCGCGTTTTTCTTCATGCCAGCCGAGTTCGTCGAGGAACCGGTAGTTGAGGGCGATGTGCCCGCCTGCGCCGGAGGTGGCACCAGTTTCTTCCTCCGCCATGTTTTCAAACACCATCCGTGAAAGGTCTTCGTCCGGACAGCGCGAATAGATGAAGCCGAAACGCTGATTCGTCGGGTGAGCCCAATGGCAGATCTGGTGGCGCCAGCCAGCAATCTGGTTGATGGTCGCGGTTCCCTCCGCCACAGCATTGACGAACGGGTGTTGCGTGCGGTCCCGATGCGGTGCGCGTAATCCTTCGTCGAGCTCGCGAATGAGCTCGTCGTTGCTTACGATTTTGTCGGCGGGTACGAACCCTTCCGGCGCATCCAGCATGGCAATCCCCCCTTCCCCAAGGGCGTGACCCCCGCACTTTAAAACGGTGGGCGCTGTTACCGAGGCCCGAGACTATGGGCCGGGTGGTACCGATTGTCCACACTCATCCGGGTCCGGCGAGGCTCGGCCATGTGGCGCTGGACGGCACCAGGATCGAACCTGAAAGCGGGTTCGGCATCGCCAAGCCATGACCCAACTCGCCACAGCATCACCAAACGATCCCGCACACGCCAATACCCGGACAGGCTCATGGTAGAGCACGCGTAGATCGGTCTCGCCCGACGTCCGGCCGCGCCCTACCGGCGCGTTCCGCAATACCCGCCGACGAGTTCCCGGGCTTAGGAACGTCGATCCGCGCCGTTCGGGTAACCCCGGCCAAGCACCGTAGTCCCACTGAAAACAAGATCGAACATGAACTAATTTCCGAACCGGACCACCCAGCGGGGGACGGTCAATTCGAGGAGTAACTTCCAAGGTTGGCATCAGGTATTTCAGACGCGCCGCCTGGACACCCCCGGTACCGGCGTTCGGGCATGGCTGTGGAGTTCGGCGGTGCGGGCCGCCTTCGCGTCCGTGCCCGAGCCATTGGAACTCTCTTAGCGCGAGTGAAGTGTCCCATGTCCTGTGCTCCCAACGCCCTCGGCAAGGCGACGTACCGGGTGGTTGCGGCTTGTCTCCTGGCGACATGCGGCCTTTTGATTCTCCCCACAGGCGTCGCGGCGCAGGGGGTGACGGTCTCGACGCAGACACTGAACGTGCAGGAGGGCAGCTCGGCGCAATACACGGTGGTGCTCAACACCCTGCCGACGGATGTGGTCTACATCGACGTGCTGTCGGGGACCGGGTCCGACACAGATTTGTTGGCGCCCTCGATGGACCGCACGGATCTGTTGACCTTCGAGGTCGGTAAATGGAATGTGCCGCAGACGGTAAAGGTCTCGGCAGCCGAGGATACCGACCGGCCGGATCGGCATCGACGGTTGCCTGCGCGAGGGTTTCGTGACCGGCCTGACGCTGTCTCGCTCGATCGGCGAATTCGACTATGGCGATGGAACCGGGCCGGTGCCGGTGAGCGGCGACTATGAGAGCCGCATGACCAGCGCTCATCACTATTTGGGCTGGTCGTCTCCGCGGGGTCGCCGTCTATGGGGGACGGTGGGCTACGGCCGGGGCGAGATCGAGATCGACGACGCGGTGGCCGGCCGGCAGACGAGCGATACCTTCTTGCAGACCGCGGCAACGGGCGCGAGCGGGCCGGTAATATCCGATGGGTCGCTGATCGCGGGCGGCACGACGACGCTCATGCTCAAGGGCGAGGCGTCGGTCGCGCGAGTCGGGGTCGCCGGCAACCACGATGTGATCGAGAAGCGGACGGTAAATGCCAACCGTCTGCGGCTGGCGCTGGAGGGCAGCCATGAGCGGGCGCTGGCCTCGGGCGGGTCGCTGACGCCGTCCTTGGAGCTGGGTCTGCGCCATGACGGGGGCGACGGGATCACCGGCGGCGGCATCGAGATCGGCGGCGGTTTGCGCTATCGAGACCCGACCGCGGGCCTGACGGTCGAGGGCGGCGGCCGGGTGCTGACGGGACAGGGCGATTACCGGGAATGGGGTTTCGGCGGCTCTGTTCGCCTCGACCCGGATGCCGGCGGGCGGGGCCTGTCCTTCAGCCTGACCCCCGCCTGGGGCGAGACACCGAGCGGGGTCGCACGTCTGTGGGACCGGGACGTCGCCGCGCTGGTGACCGACGATACGGCGGCCAATGACAAGGTCCCGCAGATGCGGCTGGACGGCGAGCTCGGCTACGGCCTCGCCGCGCTCGGCGGCCGCGGGCTGCTGACGCCCTATGGCGGGTTCGCGCTGGCCGGCGAAGGCGCGCAGCGCTACCGGCTCGACGGCCGCTTCGAGACCGGGTCGTCGCTCGACCTCAGCCCCGAGGGCGCGCGGAGCGCGGCGTGATCCTGCGCCTGCAGGCACGCTGGTAGGGCCGAAGCCGGTCGCGGCCTCGCCGCGCGTTCCGACCCGCCGTCCCCGCTCTCCAGGCGATTATTGGAACCGTCCGGGCCTGCCGTATGGGGCGCCGCTTCGTGCCGGCGCTCGACGCCGTTCGAGAACGGCTGGCCGAAGCCATCGGGCGGTTGGACCTTACCGCTTGCAGGAGGAAAAAGAGATCATTAGGTTGCGACCGGGTGGAGTTAAGCGGGGCCGCGACGTGTCAGCCGTGGCACGAGGGTAGTGTGTTGCTGACGAGTCTCTCATGCGAAATGCGCGTTGCGCGATCAACAGTGAGATCGACCGCGAAGGCCGCGGCGGCGGCGGTGCCGTGACCGTCTCGCGTTTCCGCCTATTACGCCGCGTGCTTCTGCCGTGGGTTGTTGCGGCCACCATGCTCTTCGGCGGGGGGCTCGCCGCGCTGGCGCAATCGTTCACACCGGGATCCCCGGAGTGCACCGCCAGCGGCACGACGGTAACCTGTAAGGGCGACCTGTCGGCTGGTGTGGAGGTCAAAGCTGGAGCCGACGGCACCTACACCGAGCTCTATGTTAATACCCTGGATGGCGATATCGATCCGCCCATAGGGACAGGCGGGATCGCGTTTACTTCCGACAGCAACAGCAACATCGCCATCACTGCTGATATCGGTGACCACAGCATCACCCTTGAGTCCGCTGAGCTGAGTGGTATTTCTCTTGATGTCATCGCAGGGGTCTTGGCAAGTTCAAAAGGCGGCGATGTTGAGGTTGATATGACGGGCACAATCATCGCCAAGGGCGATACAGGCATCGACGACAAGGTGCGCGGTCAAAGCCGCGGGATCCATGCACGTTCCAGCATTAACCTCGGTGAATCAGGCGATGTTACGGTCATCATGGATGGCGATATCACCACCGAGGGCAATAACAGCCAAGGGATCCATGCAAGCGGCGGCAATGTAACGGTTGATGTGACGGGCAAAATCACCACCATCTTGGGTAATAGCAGCGGGATCACTGCAGAGTCCAACAACGTTGGCGATGTTACGGTCATCATGGATGGCGATATCCTGACCCGGGGCGGGGACAGCAACGGGATTTCTGCAAGTTCAGAAGGCGGCAAGGTTACGGTTGATATGACGGGCACAATCACCACCTTAGGCGGTCGCAGCGAAGCGATCGCTGCAAGCCTAGAATCCGGTGGCGATATGAAAGTTATCGTGAACAAGGGCGCTGTCATCAAGACCAAGAAAAGCAAGGGGATCAATGTCGGCGGCAGTGGCGCCGGCGATATGGTAATGGGAGTTGACGTGAAGGGCGCTGTCATCGAGACCTCGGGTACTACCGGCAGCAGCGGGATCGATGCACGTTTCGAAGACGGAGACATCGCTTTAGGCGACGGCATCATTGGTATTGCGGTTAACGTGACGGGCAGCATCACCACCTTGGGCACGGGCGACCTTAACTATGGGATCTATGCATCTCATGTTTCGGCGGCGAAAGGGTCTATTACGGTTGACGTGACGGGCGATATCACCACCGCGGGCACTAAGAGCGACGGGATCTTTGTAAAGTCTGAGAGCGAAGGCGATGGCGCTGTGGATGTTACAGTAAACGGCAATATCACCACCTCAGGCACTAGCAGCAGGGGAATTTCTGCCAGTGTCAACGCCGGCGACGGCGATGTTGAGATTGACGTAACGGGCGATATCCTGGCCAAGGGCCTTGCCGGCAACGCGATCGATACAGCTATCGCCGGTGGCGAAATCAATATCACGCTGCACGGCGGAAGCATCATCAGTGAACAGCGCGTTGGTGTCGAATTTGGTGGTGGTGACGACGAAAAAGTCAATAGCCTGACGATCAGCGAGGGTGCTGCGGTGACGATCCGCGGCGGCGAAAGGATTCGACCAAACGGTGACTTACAACGATTTGACGACGTGCTGGGGGGCACCGGCAACGAGACGATCGACAATAAGGGCACGTTGACGACCCCCCGTACAATTAATCTGATTTCAGCCGATCCTAATTTTGTTGACGTTGCAGGAGAACAAACCAATGTCTTCAACAACCACACAGGCGCAACGTTCTATTCCGGCACGTCGGTGGTTCTCGGCAGCGACGACGAAGACCTGTTCTCCAATGCAGGCAATCTGTCGCCGGGCGGTGCGAATGCGGTGCAGAAGACCACTCTCACCGGCAATTTCCAAAACTTCGTAGCCGAGGAATATGGCACGTTTACCGTCACGATCGACGGCACAAAAAATGACCTGCTCAGCGTCACCGGCAATGCCACCCTTAACGGCGGGACGGTGAGAGTCAGGGGCGCGTACAACGATAGCGACCCCTATACGATCCTGGACGTCACAGGCTCCAACACTCTTAGCGGCGAATTTGCCGAGGTGATCGACACATTGTTCATAGACTACGGCCTGGACTATGACACCCCAAACACCGTGAAGCTGACTTCCGCAAGAAAGCAGGGCGTCACCTTCGGCGAATTTGCCGGAACGGCCAACCAATGGGCGGTGGCCAACGCCCTCGACAGCCTGACACCCGCCAATGCAGCCGTAGGGGATGTCATGGCCGTGTCCACGCCGGACGGAGCCCGGGCCGCCTATGATGCGCGGTCGGGCGAGGTGCATGCGTCGCTCAAGGGGGCGCTGGTGGACGCCGGCCAGGGGACGGTCGCGGCCGTCAAAAGCCGCATGGCGGCGGGCTTCGGCAATCCCGGCGCACGGACAATGACGGCGGCCTTCGGCACGTCATCGCTGGCCGACGGCCAGAACGGCTTGTGGGTCACCGGCACCGGCGCCTCGGGCGAGACCGATGCCACGTCCGGCACGGCGCGGATGGAGACGGACCGGCGCGGCGTCGTCTTCGGCGTCGACCGTGCGCTGAGCGAAGGCTGGCGCCTCGGCGTCCTCGGCGGCTACAGCCGGACCGAGGTGAGCCAGCGCGCCCGGCTGTCCTCCGGCTCGGTCGACACATGGTCGGTCGGTCTTTACGGCGGCGCCGAATCCGGCGCTGCGCGCTTCAGCTTCGGCGCGATCTATGACGGGCACGCCATAGACGCCAACCGGTCGGTCCCTTCCATCGGCCTTCCCGGGATCCAGCACCTGTCGGCCGGCTATGACGCCAGGAGCTTGCAGCTCTTTGCCGAGGCCGGACACGAGGTTCAGGCCGGCGGCTTGACGCTGGAGCCCTTTGCCGGCGTGTCTTCGATCACTCTTGATACCGACGGCTTCAGCGAGAGCGGCGGCGACACGGCCCTGGCGGCCTCGTCGGATATCGACAGCATGATGTTCGCGACGCTCGGTCTGCGCGGCGCGATGCAGGTGGATGACACGATCCATCTCCGCGGCATGGCGGGCTGGCGCCATGCCTTCGGCGACACCGACCCGTCGTCGACCCACACCATGGCGAACAGTTCTTCCTTCACGGTCACCGGCGCTCCGACCGCCGAGGATGTTCTGGATACCGAGTTCGGCATCGAGGTCGGCCTCTCGGACACGGCCGTCCTCGGGCTGGCCTACAAGGGCCGCTATGGCGACGGCGACGCCGATCACGGCTTCAACGCCGGCCTCAGGGTGACGTTCTAGACTGGCATCGCGGTGGCATCGAGGCGGCGCGCCTCGCCCGGATTGCGGAGGCGGTTCGCGGCTATCCCGTCGTCGGGCCCAAGGCGTGAAACCGACACCACCCAACGCTCCAGACCGACACCACAAACCTGAAAGCGGGTTCGGCATCGCCAAGCCATGACCCAACTCGCCACAGCATCACCAAACGATCCCGCACACGCCAATACCCGAACAGGCTCATGGTAGAGCACGCGCAGATCGGTCTCGCCCGACGTCCGGCCGCGTCCTACCGGCGCGTTCCGCAATACCCGCCGACGAGTTCCCGGACTTAGGAACGTCGATCCGCGCTGTTCGGGTAACCCCGGCCTTTGCCGATCGATTCGAAGCCGAACCTGTCGCGCACCCGATCGACCGCCTGCTCGATTTGCGCGCGACGCCGCGCTTGCGCGCCGTCGACGAGATCGCCGGGCTCGGCGTCGAAAGAGTCGGTGAAATCGGTCAAACCGATACCGATCAGCCGGTACCTCGTGCCATCCACTTCGCGCTCCAGCAGCTCCAACCCTGCCCTGAAAACATCGTCGGCCGATTGAGTTGGGGCACCGAGCCGCCGGTTGCGCGTGCGGGTGCGGAAATCGGCGGTCTTCAGCTTCAGCGTGACGCCGCGGCCCGCGACCCCCGCTTTCTTCAGCCGCCGAGATACTTTCTCCGAGAGCCGCCACAATATCGTCGACAGGGTTTCGAGATCCGCGTGATCCTCGGCAAACGTCGTTTCCGCGGAGAGGCTCTTGCGCGTGCCGTGCGGGTCGATTCGGCGATCGTCCTGGCCGCGCGAGAAGCGCGCCAATCGAAGACCCATCTTGCCGTAGCGCGCGACCAGTTCGGCCTCCTCGCGTGCCTGAAGGTGGCGAATATGCGTGATGCCGTCCCGCGACAGACGTGCGTTGAAGGCTTTGCCCACGCCGAAGATCAGGCTGACCGGCTGATCGCGTAGGAACGAGATTGCCTCGGCCCGGCCGATCACCGAGAAACCCCGCGGTTTGTCCAAATCCGACGCGATCTTGGCCAGGAACTTGTTGTAGCTCAGCCCGATCGAAACGGTGATCCCGACTTCGTTCTCGATATCGCGTGCCAACATCGCCAGTGTCGCAGCCGGCGGGTGTCCGTGAATCGCGTCGGTACCAGCCAGATCAATGAAAGCCTCGTCGATGGAAATCGGCTCGACCAGCGGCGTCAGTTGATCCATCAGCCCGCGGATGCGCTGGGACTCGCGGGCGTACTTGTCCATGTTCGGGCGGACGACCGTTGCCTGCGGGCACAATTTGCGCGCCTTGAACATCGGCATGGCCGAATGGACGCCGTATTCGCGAGCCCGGTAGCAGCAGGTCGAGACGACGCCGCGCTTGCCGCCGCCGACGATCAGCGGGCCTTGTGCGAGCTTCGGATCGTCGCGGATCTCGATAGCGGCGTAGAACGCATCGCAGTCGAGATGGGCAACATTCAATGCGAACAGTTCGCCGTGAATGACGAGACGCTTCCCGCCGCACACCGGGCAGCGACCGGTCCCGTCGACTTCGGCTCGGTGAAAGCAATCGCGGCAGAGTGTGGCCATCGCAACAACACGAACGGGTGGCGGCCAGTTTAAGGGGCGCCGGCCGCGACGGCGAGTCGACGGAGGGTGCGATCGATCGCGCTACGCTCGTCGTGGCCGCAACGGTCGCTGCTGTAGCTCCGCGCTTACGCCGAGGCCGTTACCCGGTCGTATGCCGGCAGGGTCAGGAATTCCTCAAACTGATCCTGCTTGACCAATTGGTCGAAGAGTTCCGACGCCGTGTCGAACCGGCCCGAATCATAGCGCTCGTCGCCAAGTTCTTCCCGGATCCGGTCGAGTTGTTCCGCCAGCAATCGGTCGATGAGATCCGAATCGATCCTCGGCCCGTCATCGATCGAGGCGCCGTGCTTGCGCCATTGCCAGACCTGAGCACGGCAGATCTCGGCAGTGGCGGCGTCCTCCATCAGATTGTACAGCGGCACGCACCCGGTGCCGTTAAGCCATGCCTCGATGTACTGGATACCCACCGAAATGTTGTGGCGCAGCCCCTGTTCGGTGATGATCCCGTCCGGCACCTGCAGCAAATCGGCCGCGCCGACATTGACGTCCTGGCGTTTGCGCGCGATCTGGTTGGTCTCCTTCATGTGCGCGTCGAATTGCTCGAGCGCGACAGGCACCAGCCCGGGATGGGCGACCCAGGTACCGTCATGTCCGTCCGTCGCTTCGCGTTCCTTGTCCGCGCGCACCTTGCGGAGGGCATCTTCGTTGGCTTGCGCGTCGTGGCGGTTGGGGATCTGTGCCGCCATGCCGCCGATGGCGTGGGCGTTGCGCCGATGGCAGGTCTTGATCGTAAGCTGAGTATAAGCGCGCAAAAAATCCCGCACCATCGTCACCTGATCTCGGTCCGGCAGAACGAACTCCGGATGGTTGCGGAATTTCTTGATGAAACTGAATATGTAGTCCCATCGGCCGCAGTTCAGGCCGGCCGAGTGCTCGCGCAGCTCGTAGAGGATCTCGTCCATCTCGAATGCCGCGAGGATGGTTTCGATGAGCACGGTGCCCTTGATCGTGCCGGGCGCGATGCCGAGCTCCTGCTCGGAATAGCTGAAGACGTCGTTCCACAACCGCGCTTCGAGATGGTTCTCCAGCTTGGGCAGGTAGAAATAGGGGCCGGTCCCACGCTCCCCGAGCGCCGCATGATTGTGAAACAGGTAGAGACCGAAGTCGCACAGCGAACCCGACATCGCTTCGCCATCGATCAGTATGTGCCGCTCCTGCAAGTGCCAGCCGCGCGGCCGCGTCACCAGAGTCGCGGTCCGTTCGTTGAGCTCGTAGTGCTTGCCGCTGGCGGGATCGTCGAACGTTATTTCGCGGCGGATGGCATCGCGCAGATTGATATGCCCTTCAATCAGGTTCGACCAGGTCGGCGACGTCGCATCCTCGAAGTCGGCCATGAACACCTTGGCGCTCGAGTTCAGCGCATTGATGACCATCTTGCGATCAAGCGGCCCGGTGATCTCGACGCGCCGGTCCTGCAAATCCGGCGGCGTCGCAGCAATGGTCCAATCGGCTTCGCGGATTTCGCGCGTTTCGTCGGGGAAACCCGGCTTCCAACCCTCGTCGATCCTGGCTTGGATTTCTTGCCGTCGATCAAGCAGGGATCTACGGATCGCGCGGAAGCGGCGCTCCAGCCCGGCGATAAATGCGAGTGCGTCGGCGGTCAGGATTTCGTCGAAACCGTCCCGTAAAGCGCCCCTCAGCTCGACCCCTTCGGGAGTGTTGGGCGCGCCGGAAGCTACTGAATCAGCCATGATCTATTCCTGCTCGATTGTCTTCGGGTGGGGGTCGGAGCTCCGCGGCAGCGATCGCGGCGCTATTTAAAAAGCTCCGCAACCCCTGGCGCAACCCCGTATGCCTCCCTGTGGCAGAGCCTAGTACTTCACCGAAAGACCGCCGTCTACGACCAGCATGTGACCGTTGACATATTTCGCTTCGTCGGAGGCGAGAAAAAGCGCGGCGTAGGCGACGTCCCAGGCGTTGCCCATCCGCTTGGTCGGTGATTGGGAGTGGCGCTTTTCCAACCATTGATCGATGCCGCCGGCCGCGGCGACCGCACCCGCCATCCCGTGCACGATCATCGGCGTGTCGATCAGGCCGGGCAGCACGGCGTTGGCGCGTATTCCCTTGGCCGCATAGTCCACGGCGATGTTCTGCGTGAGCTGATTGACCGCGCCTTTGGAGGTATTGTAGGCGACCGACGCGCGGCCGGCGCGGATTCCCGCGACCGACGACACGTTGACGATCGCGCCGCCGCCTTGAGCCTCCATGACCGGCAACACGTATTTGGCGGTGAGAAACATGCTGCGCACGTTAACCGCCATTACCCGATCGAACCGCTCGGTCTCGACCTCGACCGGCCCGCCATAGGCGTAAATCCCGACATTGTTGTGGAGCACGTCGATACGGCCATGTTCGGCCATGCAGGCCTCGACCATCGTGCGGACCTGCGCCTCGTCGGCGACGTCGCACACATGGGTCGCGCATACGAGACCCTCGCCGGCGATGATCTCCGCGGTCTCGGCGACGGCATCCGCGTCGATGTCCACCGCGAAGATTTGGGCTCCTTCGCGCGCGAACAACACTGCGGCCGCTTTGCCGTTGCCCCAACCTTCGCCGATCGATCCCGCCCCGGTGACGATGGCGATCTTTCCGTTCAGCCTGTCCGCCATAAGGTTCTCCTTGATCTTGACCGACCTGGTTATCCATTCTGCCCGGACAGAGGATGAGTGCACAGAGCCAACCGAGGACGACGCGTAGCGACGCCGAACGGCGCGACAGCGACGATCCATTGTCGAGGTTTCGCGATCGCTTCGTGTTGCCGCCGGACATCATCTATCTCGACGGTAATTCGCTCGGCGGTTTGCCGCACGGTGTCGCCGAACGCGTGCGCAGCGTCGTCGAAGAGCAATGGGGCCACGACCTCGTCCGCAGCTGGAACGTCCACGATTGGATCGACCTGCCGCTGCGCGTAGGATCGAAAATCGCGCGCCTGATCGGCGCGGCCGCCGACGAAGTCGTGGTGTCGGACTCGACTTCCGTCAACCTTTTCAAACTCATGATTGCCGCCGTCAGGGCCCGCCGCGGTCGTCACAAGATCCTCATCGACGGTGAAGACTTCCCCACCGACATCTATGTTGCCCAGGGGGTTGCCGACACGCTCGGCGACGGGGTTCGCATGGAGGCGGTGCCGGGCGAAGAGATCGAGTCGGCGATCGACAACGATACCGCCTTGGTCGCCGTCACCCAGATCGACTTTCGCACCGGCCGGGCGCTGGACCTTGCGCGACTGTGTTCGGCGGCGCAGGAAAGCGGGGCATTGTTCCTGTGTGATCTGTCGCACAGTGCCGGCGTCATGCCCATCGACCTGACCGCGCTCGGCGTCGATCTGGCAGTGGGTTGCGGCTACAAATACCTCAATGGCGGTCCCGGAGCGCCTGCCTTTCTGTATGTCGCTCGGCACCTTCAAGCGGATTTGACATCGCCGATCCGGGGTTGGATGGGCCACGCGGCGCCGTTCGAATTTTCGACCGAGTACCGCGCCGCCGACGGCGTGCGGCGGTTCATGGCCGGTACGCCGAACATCCTCAGTCTGGTCGCGTTGGACCAGGCGCTGGATGTGACGCGCGACGCCGACATTGGTGATATTCGGCGCAAGTCACTGGCATTGACCGAGCTGTTCATGCAGCTGATCGATCAGGAGTGCGCGGGCCATGGCTTCTCCGTGGTGACGCCGCGCAGCGACGATCGAGGCAGCCAGGTATCGCTCAGCCACGATGCGGGCTACCCGATCGTGCAGGCCCTGATCGAACGCGGCGTGATCGGCGATTTCCGCAGCCCCGACCTTCTGCGCTTTGGTTTTGCGCCGCTCTACACGCGCTTTGCCGATGTCTGGGATGCCGTCGCCATCCTCAAGAACGTGATGGCGTCCGAATTGTGGAAAACCGAACGATTCCAGACCCGCGCTGCCGTCACCTAGAGCAACGTCCCGCCGATCACCGATAGCAATTCCGCCCGACAGGACACGTCACGGCTTCCCAACGGAGCCCCTATCGAGTTTGGCCGGTTAGCTCTCCTACGGTGCCTGCCTCCGGCCGCCGCAATTGCTGGATTGCCGGTAACCGTTATCGGACCGGCACGACGAGATCACCGTTCATCATCATCCACCAAGCCACGGAGCTTTGGATCAAGCCGGTGGATTCATGAGCTCACGGGTGCCGCCAGCCACATCCGTCCAGCCACATCCGTCCAGCCACATCCGTAATGACGACCCTGCGCCGGTTTTTAACCCGCATTTTCCAGGTGAGTTTCGGCGCGGGAGCTTGTGATCGACGATTCTATGTTCCACGCCGCCAACGCTGCCAATTGACCCTCGATTATCGGGATCGACTCGAAGACGGCCGTCATTCGAAGGCGGATTGCACGTCGAGCGGTTTCGAGCCACGCTCAACCCGGTTGAGAGGGGGGGCCGGCCCACATGGGGAATCCCGGTTCAACATGCGCAAATGGCCGTGGCTGGACAATCTGCGTGAGTTCGGGTTCGCGCCGGAAGACATCGACATCGTCATGTGCACGCATCTGCACCCCGACCATGTCGGATGGAACACGTTGCTGGTCGACGGCCAATGGGTGCCGACCTTCCCCAACGCCCGCTACGTCTTCGCGCGCAAGGAATACGAGCAATGGCAAGCCGACAGCGCCGGCGGCGCCTCGCCGCGTATCGGCGAAACCTTCCATGACAGCGTGCTGACGGTCGTCGACGCCGGCCTCGCCGAAATCGTCGAGGACGACCACGAGATCGGCACCGGCATCCGGCTCGAGCCAACGCCCGGGATTCGCCCGGCCACGTCGTTCGGAACCTGCGGTCGAACGGCGCCACGGGCGTCATCGTCGGCGATCTGATGCACCACCCGGTGCAAGTGCGCGAACCGGAATGGAGCACCGCATTCTGCCGGGATCAGGCGATGTCGTCGCGCACCCGCCGCGCCTTCGTCGACCGCCACGCCGACGCCGGGACGCTGATCGTGCCGCACCACTTTACCGGCGAGACGGCCGGGCGCATCGTCGGGGCCGCCGGCGTCGGCACGACCTTCGATTTCGTCGCCTAGCAGCTGGGGGAACAAACGTTGAAACCGCAAGCCGTGGGCGATTTCGCGATCCGCGCCGTCGTCGAAGCGACGATGCCCGAACGGACGCCGGCCGAGATATTCCCGACGGCCGATGCCGACATGCTCGCCGCGCACATGGAGTGGATGGTGCCGGAATTCGCCGAAGCCGATACGGGCCTCATTCGGCTTGCCTACCAGTCGTTCGTCGTCGAAACACCGCGCGCCAACATCCTCGTCGACACCTGCATCGGCAACCACAAGCCGCGGCGGTACGCGCAATTCAACATGCGCAACGGCCCGTGGCTCGACAATCTGCAGGCACTCGGCTACGCGCCCGAGGCGATCGACGTCGTCATGTGTACCCACATGCACCCCGACCACGCCGGCTGGAACACGCGGCTCGAGGACGGCCGCTGGGTGCCGACCTTCCCCAACGCGCGCTACATCTTCGCGCGCGACGAGTACGAATACTGGGAGGCCGACAGTGCCGGCGGCGCCTCGGCACGCATCGGCGACACGTTTATCGACAGCGTGCTGCCGGTGATGGAGGCCGGGCTGGCGGAACTGGTTGACGGCGACTTCGAACTCGAACGCGGCATCCATTTCGAGCCGACGCCCGGCCATACGCCGGGCCACATCGTCGTGCACCTGCAGTCGAACGGCGATGCGGGCGTGCTGATCGGCGATCTGATGCACTCGCCCGTACAGGTGCGCGAACCGCACTGGTCGACCTGCTTCTGCATGGACATGGAGATGTCGGCACAGAGCCGCATCGGCTTCGTCGACGCGCACGCGGATGCCGGCACGCTGATCGTGCCTTGCCATTTCGGCGGTGAAACCGCCGGCCGTATCGTCGGCACCGCCGCCGGCGGCACGACGTTCGATTTCGTCGATTAGCGCGCAGTCCGACCGCGTTCGGGCGCGGTTGAATCGCTGTCGGGCGATTCACTCCCACCTCGCCCCGACAATGGGGGGAACAACTGCGCCGCGTTACGGCCACCGGCGCGTGCCCGTCAGGCGATCACGTCTTTCGCGGCGCTGCAGGGCGTGTGGGGAAAGCGTGGCGGTTGGGAATCCGCATTTAGATGCCGGCCCCCTCGCCCCACGAAGGCGTGCTGACGCCGTTGGTTTCGCCCTCCCTACCCTCTCCACAGGGAGGATGTTCGGCACGACGGCCCCACCTTCGAATTCTCCCGCGAGGGAGAGGGCGCTCCGCCCTTACTCGGCTGCTTCCGTGAGGTGCTGGGGGACGTCGACGCCGAACAGCCGCGCGGCGTTAAGCCCGGCGACGTCGGCCTTGACGTCGTTGGGGACGTTCTTGAGTACCCGCTCGAGGACCGCGTGCGAGTTGGGGAAGGTGTTCCTGGGATGCGGGAAGTCCGAACCCCACAAAATCCGAGTCGATCCGGCAATATCGTAGGACCGGTCGAAATACTCGTCATCGACGAAGCCGTGCCACACCTGGGTCGCGAAATATTCTTCGATCGGACGATCGGTCTTGCTTAGACCGACCGATTGTCCCAACGCGCCTTGCAGCTGATTCAGCCGAAACATGTAGTTCGGCAGCCACGAGATCTCGAACTCGCCAAGGATGAGCTGCAGCTTCGGAAAGCGATCGAGAACACCGCCGAAGATGAATTCGTTGGCCAGTACGAGGCCGCCCTCCTGGAACAGCTCAAGCGACAAGCGCGGAATGAGCTCACGCTCGGCCGGGGTTTGCAGGGTGTACAGGTCCCTCACCTGGCCGGTCACGATGTGCAGCATCACCGGCATGTTCAGGTCCTGAGCCGCCGCCCAGAAGCGGTCGTAATGCTTGTGCCGGTAGGGCAGCATATGCGGCTTCGTGTCACAGTAGACAACCGCGCCGCCCATGTTCTTTTTCGCGGCTTTTTCCAGCTCCGCCACCGCCCAGTCGACGTCCTCCATGGCGATCATCGCCGACGCCAGAAGGCGCTTTGGATCGTGGCTGCAATACTCGGCGACCCAGTCGTTGTAGACGCTGCAACAGTCGCGAACCACCTCCATATCCGGGATGCGCATCGAGAACAGCATCCAGGTCGAGGTGATGAACTCCGCGGCCACGCCATCGAGGTCCATGAGCTCGAGGCGGAGCGCCGGGTCGCTGTTGGTGCGCATCACCTTGTCTTCGAGCTCGGGGTCGAGGCCGGTCGAGTCCCCACCGGAATCGGCGGTGTCGGTGGGATCGAGGTCGGCCATCTGAATGTACTCGATGCCGGTATAGAAGTATTTGCCGTCGACGCCGTTGCAGTGGCTGACCTCTTGCGGCAGCAGCTCGCCGTGCTTGGCGCCAAGCGCGTTGGTCCAGAGATCAAAGGGCTCGACGATGTGCGAGTCGGCCGAAAACACGTATTTCAGTTCGGACATGCTCTGCTCCTCCTGTCGTCAGCGCGCGCAGAGGCAATTGCGCTGTTCTAAAAAGTGTTTTTACGCCTTCACAAGGGGATTATATCGGATAGTGCCGAACGCCCTCCACTCGCTCTGCCATGCCCAGTCGCGCGGCATACGCATTTTTAGAACGGCGTAGCGTTGGCTGGCGAGAAGGCCGCCGGTCGAGAACTCGCGAACCGGGAGCTCGTTGGCTGGTGCGGCAGCGAAGTCGAAGTCGGCTGATTCCTTAGCCATCGGCAGCTCTGCGACGATTGTCTGGTACTTGATGGACTGAGCTTCAACCTGGCTATAGTGCCGGCTAACGGCGAGCGGCTGTAGAAAGACGTCGGAACTCCGGAGAATCGACAAGAGGCCCAGCAACGGACCGGATTTGATCCAGTGCGTCCGTCAGATCTCGGGGAATCACCGCAGTCTCCGATGTTCCCACGGTCAAGTCGAGCAGCCGCAAGAGCATCCGCGCTTTGTCCTCATCATCGATGGTGGAAAGTTTCGTTTCCCCATTGTCTTTGCCATAAAGGCCATATTCGCGTATCGACCAGCAATCGAAAGGCACGAGGAAGCGCTCGGTCGCCTGGACGGCGTCGGCAAAAGCTTCTTTCGAGGTCGCGGGTAACTTCGCGAAGGTGCGTCCAACGCCCAGCGTAGCCAAAGAACGCTCCTGAGGCCACACTTTTTGAAGAAAGGGTGTAACAGCGGATTGGAACAGCTCTGCCGCCGTCGGCGGAGTTTGGTTGTTGGTCGTCTTTTGCGAATTGTCACGAACGTACTGTTGGATGGCGCTCGCCGCAGTTGCCCGATGCTCGTCATCGAGGGACCGCAGCATTTGCTGGATGCGAGGTTTGGGAACCGCCGGTTCACGGGCCTCGCGGAATGCGTGCAAGGATTCGACGACAAGGCTGAACACCAGACGCTGCCGCGCTGCTCGCGGGATGCGCCGATCTGTTGCCCAACCGGCCATATCATTTCCGATCATCTTCAGGACATCGTGGAAACGAGGCCGTTGTGCGATAGCGGGCCAAAGTACAGGGGATGCATCGTCGTCCTTAAGCAAGGAAGAAATCAAATTTTCCTGGGTCCAGTCGCTATCAGACCTCAGAAAATACGGCAGGAATTCGATCATCCGATACCGCGCAATCAAACCGCTTCTGCCGGTGGCATCGACGACGGCGTCCCGCATTTGGCGCAGGTCGCTGCCGGTGACAAAGGGCGCAGGTACTTCATTGAGCGAAGGGCAAGCGGACAAGAATACGCCGACAAGTTTTCCCGAGGGGTTATTGAGCGTATCGAGACCCATGGGTTTCCAATCGCCGTCTGCGGCACTCGAGAAGACGCTTGGTTGCCGCTCGGCATTTGTCGATTCGACGGCGATCGGCCAGATCCGTAGCCACACCCGCGAGCCCGAGGGCAATGCGATGATCTGTTTACGCCAGCTCATCAGCCACTGGCTGATTCCTTCGATGGCGGCCGATAATGTTCCGTCGGACAGTTTTTCCAGCAGGCGCAGAACGCGTTCCGCCTCGCCGTGCAAGTCGTGCTGTGGATCGTCTCTCGTCCCCGGCTGTTTGGGCGCATGCGCCTGACCAAAGAAGTTCCATACGTTCGGGAACGTGTCGCCGCCGTTCTCGACAGCTTCCAGATCGCCGAGGACAAGGGTCGCGTTCCCCGATCGTCGGAGCCAGTCGTTCGCGCGTGTTGCGGGGCCGCCGTACCAAATATCCCAATTACCGGACAAATCCGCTTCCAGGGCGCTCAATCGTGCGCTGCCTTGAAGCGCGTCGTATCGGTCATCGGGTCCGGGAGGGACGTCAGGAACCATGCGTGCTCCGGGAAATCCGTCATCGATCTCCATCTCGGCAAGTTCGCTAAACTGCCCAATCCTGCCCTCCAGCCATGAGCGCGCGTCGGGCGGTAGATCGCCCCCGGCGATCTCGATCCGCTTGAGCTCCCGAACGGCGCAATACAGCCGCGCGCATTTGACTTCGGCGGCATCCGCCTTCTTCGGCCAATGATTGCGCGGCGGGAGTTTGCGAAGCCGCGCGGCGATCACATCCTGTGTGTCTCGGTCGAGCTCGGCAAAGCGCAATGCACGAAGCTCGGCAATTTCCGAAAACTCATGCAGTTTCCAGAACTGACGATCTTCGAGCTCGATGAGACACGCACCGATATCCTCGGCGGAAACCAGGCAAGAATTCAATGCGGCCGCCGCCCACAGCCGGGTATGGACGGGTGAAGGCCGCAGACGCCAGCGTTGAACGACGGGCAGCGCGGCCCCGGGGTCCAACTCGGCAATGCGCTCCACAACGGCGTGGAGCAGTTTGACTGCAGGGGCGATGCCGCGAGGATAGGCGTCGGGCTCATCCTCTTCATCCGCTCCTGGGGCGGACTGTGTGTAGGAGACCCGGAACAAAGAGCCTAATCGCCCAGACTGCGATTCCCCATCCCAGCCAATCCGACGGGCGATGTCCAGGCCGTGATTAATGGCTGCCTCAAGCGCATTCGCCAAAGCGGAGAGAAAGGGGGTTTCCTTGAGTTGTGCCAGCTCCAGAACATTCAGATCAATGAGATCGCCGCTCGTGAGCCGCGCCGACAGCAGATGATCGACCGCGCTGGGACGGCGCGGCTTCTTTTGGAGCTGCCATCGGGTGGGGCCGAACGGCTCAATTTTCAAACGTGGCGCCACGAGGTTCACGATTGCAGATACGATTGCGCCGGAACGGTCTCCGTGACGAAGGCGCTTTTGGATGTCGTAGATCGCCGTTGAGGGGCCTTCTTCGACGGCGACCTGGGACCAACTCTCTTCGATCAGGCGCCAAGCGCTTCCCCAGGGCTCATCGAGCGCCACCTTTTCGGGCCTGTTCAACAACTCGGCGACCGCCATCCGTTCAATATGCCGATCAGGTTTCAAGCTCAGTGCCCACTCGATCGTATCGGACTCGGCCAAGCGTTTTTCCAAGAAAGCGAGTGTTGCCTGAAACATGGCGCGATCGTTGCCGTCGAGGGTCGCCCAGGGAGGAATCACGATTTGCGCCCCCGGTCTTTCTCCCCGCAAATCTCCAGAATGGCGTGGAGCCACTTCGGATCGGCTTTTGCATCGGATGCCAACGCCGACAATCGAACGCGCTCGTTGGCGTTGCTCCTCCTGAGCAAATGATCGAACAGGTCGCGGTCCGCTTCGGATGCGGCGGATCTGGCAGCTTTCACGATTCGCTGGATCTCCTTCTCGATCGCTTTTGTTTCTCCGTTAATGGCCGAAAGCTCAGCCCACCGTTTCAGCGTTTCGTTTAGTTCGGCGTGATCGTTCTTGGAGTCATAGTGGATCGGAGTGATCCCGCGCGATTTCCAATCTTCCAGCGCCACCGGGTCAGGAGGGTTGGCCCGTGGAAGGTGAACCGCTCCCTGAGGTCGTCAAAACGAGATCCGTCCGCCGCAACGGCGTTCAAGAGATATCGCATCGGTGGATCGTTGGCGCTGTAGCCGACCAGGACGAGGTGAAACAGGCGCGCGGCGTCATAGATGAAATCCGGGACGACCCGCCGCCGCAGATAGTACTCACCGAAGTCCTGGTCGGAGAGAACAAGCTCCGAGAACCGACTCGACTTCGTGTCCAACGCCCCGTGGATATGGAGCACGCCGGCAAACTCCTTCCGTCTCATTGGGCGCGGGATCGAGCCCAGCGCATAGGTCTCGACCCGGGGTCGAAGACGTTTCCCGGCCGCCTCAAGCAGGAGGTCGAAGTTGGTCGTGACGATCGTCACCGCGTCGCCGCGGTCGGCGAGGCGCATGAGTGTGCGATGGATGGCGGCCGGCTTGTTTCCTTTGGCTCGCAGGAGCGTAGCGACATGGTGCCTTACCCTGCTGTCGCCTCGTGTCCGATCGTCCAGGCGGCGTTCGAGCATGCCCAACACGACATCGTAATCGCGAGCAATGAAACGCCTTACTTCGGCCGCTTGGTGATTGGTAAGACCTGAGCAGTCGGCTTGCCATTGGTTGCAGGCGTCACGCGGCAGACGAGAGATGACTTCATGAACTGCCGCATCGAGTCGCTCATAAACACCGAGGACCAGTTCACGGAAATCCGGCAGACCTGCCGGCTGCGAAATGCCAGCGCCGCAGATGAAGAGCACTTCGCCGCGCGCATGCGCCAGCAACAGGCGTTCCGGGATGGGCGGCAAGCCGACACCGAGCACGACGCCACGGTCTTCGATGTCCGCTGCCATGCGGCTCAACTCCGAACCGTCAGCCCCCACTATCCGAGTCGTCCCCTATTCGGCTGACGGGTGCGATCCTAGCGTGGAGCTTCTTGAGCTTGGTTTTGCGGACGCACATCAGGGCGGTGATCTTGGCAATGTAGGCCGCGGTACGTTTCTCGTCGTCCTCGTTCATGGCGGGCCCTTTTCAGTATCAGGGGAGTAGCACTAACCTGACGCGAACGGGCCGCACCATGCAAACGGTCTGGCTCGGATCTCCCGTTCGGATGACGGTCTTATCGCCAAGCATCGAACACGGCATTTGCCGGCACGGCGCTGTCCGCCACTAACCACGCTCCAGAGCCGCTTCGACGCGGTGATCCATCACCCGTCGCCACCACGGCGGAATCATCGCCAGGACGACCATCGCGGAATAGCCCGCCGGTAGGCGCGGGCTGTCATCGAGGCTCTCAAGCAGCTGATAGCGGCGCCCCGCATGGAGGTGGTGGTCGGCGTGGCGGCCGAGCTGGAACAGATACCAGTTGGTGAGGGGCGAGTCGGTATCCCAGGCATGGTGCGCGGCGACGGGTTCGGTCGCGCCACCGTTCTGCCGCCGGACGAGACCATAGTGCTCGATATAGTTGATCATCTCGAGTTCGGCGATCGCCACGAAACTCTGCGCGGCGAAAAACAATATCCCGGGCCAGCCAAACGCCACCAAGATGGCCGCATAGACGATTACGGTGGCGATTCCGTATCGCACCATTCCATTGGCCAGCGATGCCGGGCGCTTGCCGCGACGTTCCAAACGATCGCACTCGATATGCCATGCGCTCACCAGGCTGCCGACCAATGCCCGGCGCAGGAATGCGTAGTAGCCCTCTCCTTTGCGCGCGGTCGCGGGATCCTGCCGCAGACCGACATTGCGGTGGTGGCCATTAACATGCTCGATCGAATAATGAGGATACGAGGTGCTGGTCAGCAGGATCGTCGCCAGCAGCCGATCGCTCCAATGAAGCCGGTGCATGAGCTCGTGCGCGATCGTAATGCCGAATGCGCCGCCGCTGAGCCCGACCGACAGCGTAAGACCGATCTGCTCGAGCCGGCTGAGGTCGGACGCGGCGATAGCCCAGAGTCCGATTCCGATAATCGCGAGTTGTGTCGGAACCGCAAACCAGAGCGGCCAACTCCAGGCGCGGGTGCGCTCGAGCCCGGCGATCTCGTCGGGGCGCGGGTTGCGTCGGTCGTTCGGGAACAGCGGGTCGGTTAGCGGATTGACGACGAACAGCAGTATCGCGGTCAGGAACGTGTACCAACCACCGATGCTCAAGCCGACAATGACGCTCGCCGGTATCAGATAAGCGTGCCAGAACAGATGACGTCGCATCGGCATCGCCTCAACCTCTTCCCACAGGTCTTGCCGCCACTCCAATAGATGGGGAAACTCGGCTCGAATGCCAGTGCGGGCACCGCCGAATCAACCGGAGCTCCCTGGCGCACCTGTTTGTCTAAGCCATCGTGACAATCGCAACCAACTCGACGCGGCCGCCCCGCCTGTTACCGTTGATCGCTATCTTCGGCGGTTCACTCTGCTTCGCGCTTACGCCGGTGTTCGTGAAGTTGGCGGATGTCGGGCCGATTGCAACCGGGTTCTGGCGCATGATCCTCGCCCTGCCCCTGGTTTGGGTGTGGTGCCGGATCGAGGCCCGTCGTCGTCCGCAAGCGACGGCGCCGAGCCGAACCCGCAGCGATACCCGCTGGCTGGTCGCGTCGGCCGTCGCCATTACGGTCGACCTGTCGCTGTGGCACAGCTCGTTTCTCTACACTTCGGTCGCGAACGCCGCCCTGCTCGGTAGCCTGCACCCGATCGTCGTTGCGATCGGGGCGTGGTTTCTGTTCAGGGAGGTGATCACGCGGGTATTCGTCATCGGGTTGGTTGTGGCGGTTGCGGGTTCGATCCTCCTTACCCGAGCCGGAGCCACCGGGTTCTCCACCGTGGCGTTGGGCGACGTGCTGGCGGTGCTGTCGACCCTCGGGTTCAGCGCCTACGCGCTCACGCTGAAGCGTCTGCGTCAAACCCAGTCGACGGCGACGATCATGCTGTGGACGCTGACCCTGGCCCCCCTCATGTTGCTGCCTGTCGCGGCCGCAGTCGGCGAAACATTGATACCGCATTCGATGGAGGGCTGGCTGGTGGTGGCAGGTTTTGCGCTGATCGGCAACATCGCCGGCCAGACGATGATGACCTACGCCTTTGCCCACCTGCCGGCGTCCTTTGGCTCGGTCAGCCTGTTGATCGTACCGGTTTTTGCCGCGCTGTTCGCCTGGATCCTGTTCGCGGAAACCCTCACGATGCTGCAAGCGATCGCCGGCGCTGCGGTACTTGCGGGTATCGTGCTGGCCGAACGAGGTCGGCGCGAAGCCCGGCCCGACTAGGCGCGGCCCGTCCTACCGCGCGGCTTCCTTGAGGTCGGCGACGGCGTTCTCACGGTCCGCCCGTTTCTTGAATCGGGCCGTCATTCTGCTCTTGGCCTTTTTTACGCCAAGATAGGCGGCAAGGTATTTCTTGGGGTTGGCCAAGGATTTGACGATCTCTTCTTCGGTCTAGACGAGACCCTTCTTGCGCGCGTCGATATAGGAGCTCGAGTATTTGTATCCTTCGATACTTCCCGCGGTGCGACCGACAATGCTCTCGAGTGCGGGGCCGATCCTTTTCCTGGTCGGACTCAACGACTGACACACGGAGCATTTCTTGAACACTTTCTTGCCGGCTGCGGCATTGCCCGCGGCGAAGGCCGGCTGAACAAACGCCACCGAAACGGGCAATCACAAAAAAGCGGCCAGGAGCCCAGACCTCATACAGCTTTCTCCGGTTACTCGAGACCTTCGATCGTGTTTCGCGCCCACGTCGCGCCCCGGTTCGTTGCGGCGCATGGCCCCTCACGATGAGTTGGAATATTGACGGGCGCAACACCCCTCACCCGCTTGTTGCCGCAAACGCGGGCGGTTGGTTGGCGCTCGCCGCCGATCGCACAACCCGGATGCGAAACACCTGCTCCGACGTCTCGGCAACTGCGAGCGCGCGCAGCAACGGCAACTTATTCGAGTTCGGCTGCCAGCCGACGTCGCCGCAGGAAGGCCAGGGCCGCGCCAAGGAAAACCAATCCGGCAGCGATCGCGACCGGCACTTGCAGGCCGAGGAATTCCGACGCGACGCCAAGCCCGATAGCCCCGATCGACGGACCGCCGCGGAAGATCAGCCCGTAGAGGCTCAGCACTCTGGCCCGCATCCCAGAGTCAACCGCGGCCTGAAGCAGGGTCAACGAACCCACGCCATACGACACCATCGTAAATCCGACAACCGCCAAGGCGGGGAGTGCCAGGTAGATCTGATCGGAGGCCGCGAACATGAACAGCGCGAGTGCACTCAGCGCCATGCTCACCAGCACGATCTTCGTGAGCGGCGTGCGTAACGGCCGCTCGGCCATAAAGACGCCGCCGAAAACCGCACCTATACCTACCGTGGCGGTGAACGCCGCGAGCAACCCCGCCCCTCCCGCGAACACGCGATCGGCAAAACCCGGCAACAACTCGACGAACGGTCTGGCCAAAACGAACGCGACGACCATCAGCAAGAGCAGCGGCGCGATCCCGCGGTGGCGTACGGCAAACAGAACCCCCTCGCCGATCGATGACAGCAGGGATGTGGTCGGACGCCCCCGGCTATGATCCTCGACGATATCCAACTGAAGCAGGAACGCCATGAAGATAATGTAGGTGACGGCGTTGATGGCAAAGGCCAACGCGACCCCGGCATGGACGATGACAATTCCGCCGATTGCGGGACCGACGAACCGGGCCAGGTTGAAAACTACCGAGTTCAACGCAATGGCGCTGCCCAAATCCTGTTCGCGAACGAGGTTTGGGATGAGCGCCAGACGGGCGGGCTGATTGAACGCCGCAATCACGCCGGTCGCGAGGGTCAGAAGAAACAACAGCTCGACGGTTATCAGACCGGCGACGGTCAAAACCGTCAGGGTGACGGCCTGAACCAACCGGAGCAAGTTCGCCAGCTGCAAGATCCGCAATCGGCGATGGCGGTCGGCGAACGCGCCGCCCAGCGGACCGAGTACGATCGAGGGAAACAGATCGGCGAAGGCGATCAGGCCGAGCCAGGTTCCTGATTCCGTCAGTTGCCAGGTCAGCCAACCGACGGCCAGTCGTTGCATCCACGACCCGGTCAGCGAGATTGCATTGCCGCTGATATAGATGCGGTAGATGCGGTTGTGGAGCGCTCCGGCAATGCCCCGAAAGCTCAGGAGGCGACCAAGGAACTCAAGCACGACGACGGATGCTGCCGGCTTTGCCGACGCGCGCCTCGCGCCACCCGATATACAGGCCCGCTCCGACCACCATGATCGCGCCGATACTCGTCCAGCCATCGGGAATATGGCCCCAGAGCGCCACTCCGAACAGAACCGCCCACACCAAACCCAGGTAGCGAAACGTCGATAGCAGTCCCGCCTCGGCGTAGCGAAAGGCCTCGATGAGGGCAAAATGAGCCGCGCAATAGAGGACCGAAATTAACAGCAGGGCGCAGAGGTCGCGTATCCCGAGCGCGATCCACCCGCCAAACGGCGCGGTCGCCAATCCGGACACGGCGACGGCGGCGGTCGTGAAAAACAGGATCGCGATGGAGCTATCGCGAGTGCTCAGTCGACGCGTGAGGATGTCCCGAAACGACCCGGCAAGGGCAGCACCGGCAGGTAGCAGCGCTACCCAGTAGAGTCCGTCGGTTCCCGGTCGCAACATGACGATGACACCGGCAAATCCGAACGCGACCGCGGTCCAGCGTCGCCATCCCACACGTTCACCCAACAAAGGGACCGCGAGCGCGGTCAACATGATCGGGCCGACGAAAGCGACGGCGACGGCTTCGGCCAAGGGCATCAGCCGAAGCGCGCCGATGAAAAGGAACGTGCTGACGATCATCAGTCCCGCGCGCGCGAGATTGCCGGAAAGATGTACGGGTTTCCCCTCGCGCCATCCGTAGCGCCAAGAAATCAGAGCCGCGACGAGCGCCGTCGCCATCGTTCCCCGTACGCCGATCAGTTGACCTAGAGGAACGGCTTCCGAGATCAATTTGACCGCGGCATCGTGCATTGTAAGCAACAAGCCGCCGATGACGATTGCCGCAATACCGCGCCGCGGTATGTTCGCGAGCGGGCGGATGCTACCTTCGGGATGACCTACTAGTTCCGTAATCCTCGGCTACTCCTGAACTTCCGAGTTGGTCAAACCGGACGGTATCGTCCTGGAAAACGCTCTCGCGGGCTAATTTCGGCGGACGGCGCGGACGGAAACGACCCTGTTCACTGTGGTCTCTGGGATCGGCGCCCGAGCGGATGCGATTTTGTGCGTCCCTATTCCAGCAACAGGCGTTTCCCGGGGATCGCGTCGAGCAACGCCCGCGTATATTCGTGTTTTGGTGTGCGAAACACCTCGGCTTTGGGGCCGATCTCGACGATCTCACCCAGTCGCATCACCGCAATCGTATCGCATACCTGCGCCGCGACCCTTAAATCGTGGGTGATGAACACCAGCGCCAGATTGAGGCGCTGCTTCAGCTCTGCGAGGAGTTCGAGGATCTGAGCCTGGACGGAGACATCGAGGGCGCTGACGGGCTCGTCGGCGACGAGCACATCGGGTTCCAATGCCAGGGCCCGGGCGATGCCAATGCGTTGGCGCTGCCCCCCCGAGAACTCGTGGGGATAGCGGTCGGCCACCGCTTTGTCCAGTCCGACCAGGGTCAGAAGCTCGCGTGCCCGTTCCATCGCCGTGCGCGCCGGCGTGCCCTGCGCAATCGGGCCCTCGGCAATGATGCGCCCCACCTTGCGCCGCGGATTGAGCGACGCATAGGGGTCCTGAAAGATCATCTGAATACGTGGCCGCAAAGGTCGGATCGAGCGCGACGATAGTGGCACCAAATTGCGGCCCGCAAACCAGATCTCGCCGCTGTCGGCATCGACCAGCCTTACCAAGCAGCGCGCGAAGGTCGACTTGCCCGAACCCGATTCGCCCACCAAGCCGAGCGTTTCGCCCGCGCGAATCTCGAGGTCGACATTCTTGACGGCGTTCACCACGCGGCGCTGGGTTAAGAACCCGCCGGATTGCGAGAACGTCTTGCTTACCTCGCGGGTTGACAGCACGACCTTCTCGGTACTGTGGTCAGCGGCGTCTTCACGCAGTTTCGGTACCGCCGCGATCAGTTTCTTCGTGTAATCATGTTGTGGACTGTCGAGCACCTGCCGCAACGTACCCAGCTCGACGACGTGTCCCTCCTGCATCACCGCTACCCGATCGGCCACTTCGGTGACGACCCCGAAATCATGGGTAATGAACAGCACACCCATGTCCATCTTGCCTTGCAGCTCCTTGATCAGCTTGAGTATCTGCATCTGGGTGGTTACGTCGAGCGCCGTGGTCGGCTCGTCGGCGATCAGTAGCGCCGGCTCGAGCGCCAACGCGCCGGCGATCATCACCCGCTGGCGCTGGCCGCCGGAAAGGCGGAATGGATAGACCTCGCCGAGATGCTCCGGATCGGGCAGGCCCACCGCGTCGAGCAATTCGACCACGCGGCTCTGCCGTTGGGCCGCCGACATCTCGGTGTGGGCGCGCAGCACTTCCTCGACCTGGGCGCCGATCCGCATGACCGGATTGAGCGCCGTCATGGGCTCCTGGAAGATCATTCCCATGCGTCGACCGCGCAGATCGCGCCACACCGCGCGGTCGAGTCGGGTGATGGTCTGACCCTCGAAGACGATCTCACCGTCAACGATGCGGACATGCGGTTCGGGCAACAATCCCATCACTGCGTGGGCGGTGATACTCTTGCCCGATCCGGATTCACCGACGATGCACAGCACCTCGCCGCGGCTGAGCGTTAGCGAGATGCCGTCGACCGCATGCACCCGGTCGGCTTCCGGCGGCAGCGCCACAGTCAGGTTGCGGATGTCGAGCAGCGTGTCGGACGCCATCTCTGCGGCCGGCGCACTCATGCCTTGACCTCCCGAGCCAGCCGCGGGTTGAGTGCGTCGGTGAGTCCCTCGCCAACCAGATTAAGCGCCAGCACGGTGATGAATATCGCCAGGCCCGGGAACAGGCTCATCCACCACGCAACGCGAATAAGATTTCGCGAAGCTCCGATCATGAAGCCCCAACTCATCATCTCCGGGTCGCCGAGACCCAGGAACGACAGCGAGCCCTCGAGCAGAATCGCGCCGGCCACCATTAACGACGCCATAACGATGATCGGTCCCATGGTGTTGGGCAGGATCTGGCTAAAGATGATGCGCATGTCGGATTGGCCGACGACGATCGACGCCATCACGAATTCCCGCTCGCGCAAGCTGAGGAATTCGCCGCGCACCAATCGTGCCACCGGCGGCCAGCTGATGATCGAAATCGCCAACACGACCGAGTAGATGGTCGGGTTGAGGATGCCGACCAGAACGATGGCGAGGATGAAGCTCGGGATCGTTTGAAACAGCTCGGTGAAGCGCATCAGGGCGTCGTCGATGCGCCCGCTGTAATAGCCGGCGATGCCGCCGATCAGGATACCGACCACGCTGCTCGCCAGAGCCGAGACGATCCCGACCAGGAGGGAGACTCGGGCGCCGTGCGCCATCCCGACCAGAATATCGCGGCCCAGCATATCGGTGCCGAGAAGAAAGTTCGGTGACATCGGCGGCAGGAACGGGCGCCCGATAATGCGCCACGGCGAAGTCGGGAAAATAACCGGCGCGAGGACCGCGACCACCACGACGAACGCAACGACGATCAGGCCGATCACCGCGCCCTTGTTGCGCTTGTAGCGGGTCCAGAATTCCCTCAACTCTGCACCTCGATACGCGGATCGACCAGGGAATAGATGAGGTCGGTGATCAAGTTGAAGATCACCACCATGGCAGAGGTCATCAGGAACACGCCGAGCAGCAGCGTGTAGTCGCGACCCAGTACCGCCTCGAACGCCAATCGACCGATCCCCGGCCAGGCGAAGATCGTCTCGATGATCACGGTGCCGCCAACCAGATGGCCGGCTTGGAAACCGGCCATCGAGATCACCGGCAGCACGGCGTTACGCATAATATGCGCCGCCACGATGCGGCCTTCGCGCAGCCCCTTGGCCCGTGCCGTCGTAACGAACTCCATCCGCATGACTTCGAGGATCGAGGTGCGCGCGAGTCGAGCGTAGATCGCGGTGTAAAACAGGCCGAGCGTCAACATCGGCAGGATCAGATGGTGGGCCACGTCGAGGATGTGGCGAAAACCGGTGTACTCGGCACCGATCGTCTCGTAACCGACCGGCGGCAGCCAGTTCACCACCACCGAGAACAGGAGAATGCTCATCAAAGCAAACCAGAAGATCGGCGTGGCGTAGAAGGCGAGCGCCACCACCGTGACAATGGTGTCAATCCACGATCCCACTTTGAGTGCGGCAATGGTGCCAAGGAACACCCCCAGTCCCAGCGCCAGGAAGAACGCGGCGATCGTAAGCAACAGCGTTGATGGCAAACGCTCGAGAAGGACGTCGAGCACAGGCGCGCCAAAACGATAGGAATAACCGAAGTCGAAGGTGACGACGCCGCCGACATAGATGCCGAGCTGTTCGAGGATCGGTCGATCGAGCCCCCAATCCTTGCGCAGCTGCTCGATATATTCGGCATCGGCCGCGCCGGCCTCGCCCGCCATTGCCAATGCGGGATCGCCCGGTGCCGCGCGCAACAGGAAGAAATTCAGCACGACGATTGCCAGGATGATGGCAACACCCTGCAGCAGCCGTATCGCTACGTAGCGGAGGCGACCCATGTCGCGATCAGTTCAGAACGAGGTAGTGCAGCCCGCGTGAGAGGAGCCGCTCCATCCCGCGCCGTCGCCGGCCGGGACGGAGCGGTAAAGCTCAACTACTCGGCAAGGTAGGCATCTTCGAAGTCGCCCTTGTTGCCATGGACGTCGACGATGACGTTCCTAAACTTCTTGTTGATGAAGTGAGGCAGCTCGTATTCGAGGAACCAGATCACGGGCACGTCATCGACCATGACCTGCTGCAGCTCGCTATAGAGAGCTGCCCGCTTGTTCGGGTCCATTTCGATGGCCGCTTTGGTGAACAGCGCGTCGACCTCGGGATTGGCGTATCCCGCGGTGTTGTTGAACGGCACTCCCTTCTTGATGTTGCTGGAGATGTATGAACGGGCAACGCCGAGATCGGGATCACCATACTGTCCCATGAAGGTGATCATGAGATCGAACTCACCGTTGGCCTGCCGCTTGATCCAGGTCGGCGCGTCGACCGAATGAATCTCGGCGTCGATCCCGACATCGGCAAGCGCTTGCTTTACATACTCGCCGCTACGGACGTACTGCTCACCGTAGACCGCGGCGATCGGCAGCAACGTGGTTTTCAGGCGAACCCCGTCGGCGTCCGGCTTGAGGCCTATTTCGTCGAGCAACGCCTTGGCTTTCTCCGGGCTGTACTCCCAATCCATCTTGGTGTCGGGGTTATAGAACCGGGTCACCGTCGAGATCGGACTGTTGGGGATCTTGCCGAGCCCGTAATAGATGTTGTCGCGGATAAAACTGCGATCGATCGCATGGGCGATCGCCTTACGGAACCGTACATCGTTGAATGGCGCTTTACGATGATTGAACTCCAGCCACATCATCGTGCCGATCATCTCATAACCCTTGGTGGTCATCTCAAGATGCGGCATGGCGGCCAGGCGCGCGACATCGGGGCCTTCGATGTTGCCCCAGCTGGTGAAGTGGACCCTGCCCTGCTCGAGCTCCAGCGCCCGCGTGGCCGAGTCCGGGAGAACGTGGAAGTAGAGCGCGTCGAGATACGGCCGATCCTTCTTCCAGTAGTTCTCATTACGCGCCAGCTTGACGTGCGAGCCGCGCTTCCATTCGACGAACATGAACGGACCGGTGCCGATCGGTTTGTTGTTGTAGTCGTTCTTCCTGTAGTCGGTGCCCTCGTAGAGGTGCTTCGGGTAGATCGGAACTGACGAGATATCGAATGCCGACATGAACGCGGCGTAGGGCTGCTTGAGCTTGAACACCACGGTGTAGTCGTCCGGCGCGGTGGTGCTTTCGACGCGCGCGAACACACGCCGCGACAGCGGATGGATCGCCATGATCTCCTCGACCGTAAACACCACATCGGCGGCGGTGAACGGCTTGCCGTCGTGCCAAGTCACACCCTGGCGCAGCTTGAAGGTGAAGGACTTGCCGTCTGCCGACGCGTCCCAGGACTCCGCCAACACCGGCACCGGATCGAAGTTGGCGTCGTATTTAATCAACGACTGGAAGATCTTGCTGCTGATCACCTGCGCCGGGATCTGCAGATTCAGCCCGATCCCGAGATGACCGGGTTCGAGATTGATAATCGAATGGAGCTCGCCGCCGCGCTTTTGCGCGTTGGCCGTGCCCAGCCCAACCGCCAGGATCAGTGCCGAAATGGCGACGACCCAACTGCTACTACGCATTAGTCTACGTAAATTGCTCATAGTCACCTCCCTGCCCGATCTGCTCGGGCTTTCGTAATGGTGGCAGAATAACACGCCCGCGCGGAAAACCGCACGTTGCGTTAGTGCAAGGCCGTCATCACCTTGTCGCGAAGCAGCTCGATCAAGCGTAAACGCTCGTCGACGGCACCGGTCACCGGCGTGGTTTTGGCGCTATAGAGAAAGAAGATCCACTGAACAAGACCTTCCTTGTCGGCCAGCTCGTTCAATCGCTCGGCGACTTGCTCCGGCGGGCCGAGTAAGCGTGCCGACCGGCTCATCAGCCAATCGTAGAGGCCGAGACTTTTGGCCCGTTCGACCAGAATCTGTTCGCGGTCCTTGCCGCGGTAGACATTGTCGAGACTGTGCTGATCGGCGTTGAGCTCCTTGACCTTCTCCTTGAGCTCATCGGGGATGCCCTTGCCATCGAGGCTCCCCATCGTCAGCCAGCGCGGGAGCCAACCGATATTACGGGTCGCCGCCGCCTCGTAAGTCTCACCGAATAGGACGGGCGCGTTCCACCACACGTCGAACGTCGCGGGGTCCTTGCCGACGGCGCGGCGCCCCGCCGCTATGATTTCGCGCACCTGGGCAAGGTCTTCGGGCGCAAACCCCATATGCACGACGGCACCGTCGGCGACCTCGGCCGCCATGCGCAAGGTCTTGGGGCCGGAACACATCACGTAGGTCGGCAGGTCGAACGGCTCGAACTGAGCCCAGCGCGGTTTGAAGGCGCGCCCGTCCCAGGTGACTTCCTCGCCGGCGCAGAGAGCCTTAACGGTTTGGATGTAGTCGCGTAAATGCCGCAGCTTGGCCGGGTCGCGACCCATCGACCACAGCGCCGAATCGCCGGTGGCGATGCCCATCATCATCCGTCCCGGCGCGAGCTCCTCGAGCGACACGAACGCACCCGCCGTAACGGTCGGGTGGCGGGTCACCGGATTGGTGGCGTAGCTCATGATCCGGACCCGCGTCGTCGACATCGCGATCGCGGTCAGGCAGACATACATCTCGCGCATCAGATTCTGGGAATCCGCGGGTCCGATCACCTCGAGGCCCGCGCCTTCGCACGCCTGCCAAAGTTTAAGACCATCGCGGATCGAATCGTGCGGCGGCATGTAACTCAGCCGCCAATCGTGCTTCGTCATCGCGCGCGCCTCCCGCGTAGTCCAAGAAAAAGGAGCGGGACCTTTTCGAGGTCCCGCTCCGGTACACCGTCGGTCGGGGTTACTCTTCTACGTAGACACCTTCGAAGTCGTCCTTGTTGCCAAGGGCGTTGCTGATCACGTTCTTGAACTTGGTGTTCACGAAATGCGGCAGCTCGAACTCGAGCAACCACACGAACGCCATATCGTCGATCAGCGTCTTCTGCAGTTCGCTGTAGATCGCCGCCCGTTCCTTCGGGTCCATTTCAACGGCGCCGCGGGCGAACAGGTCGTCAACCCTAGGGTTGGAGTAGCCGGCCATGTTGTTGAACGGCACGCCCTTCTTGATGTTGCTCGAAATATAGGACCGGGCAACGCCAAGCTCGGGATCGCCGTACTGCCCCATGAAGTTGACGGCAATGTCGTATTCCCAATTGCCCATCTTCTTCATCCAGCCGCCGGCGTCGGTGCTGATGATGTTGGCCTCGATACCGACATCCTTGAGCGCCTGCTGGACGTACTCGGCGATGCGCGTGTGCTGCTCGCCGAGCGACGCGTAGATCGGGATGAAATCGACCTTCAGCCGCACCCCGTTAGCATCCGGCTTCAGCCCCATCTCATCGAGCATCCGCCGCGCCTCGGCCGGGTTGTGGTCCCACATAGCCTGAACGTCGGGGTCGTAATATCGGGTCACCGTCGACACCGGGCCGCCGGGCAACTTACCGAGGCCGTAATAGATGTTGTCGCGGATGAAGTTGCGGTCGATGGCGCGAGCAATCGCTTTGCGGAAGCGCACGTCGTTAAACGGCGCCTTGCGGTGGTTGAACTCGAGCCACATCATCGTCCCCATCAACTCGTAGCCCTTGGTGGTCATCTCGAGATGCGGCAGCGCCTCGAGCCGGGGAATGTCGTAGCCTTCGATCGCACCCCAGCTGGTGAAATGGATCCGGCCCTCCTCGAGCGCCAGCGCACGCGATGCGGCGTCGGGCAGCATGTGAATCCAGATCGCATCGAGGTAGGGGAGCCCCGGCTTCCAATAGTCCTCGTTGCGCACCAGCTTGATATGCGAACCCTTCTTCCACTCCGCAAACTTGAACGGGCCGGTGCCTACCGGCTTCGAGTTCCACTCGTTCTTGGGATAGTCCGTGCCTTCGTAAAGGTGCTTGGGCAGGATCGGCACGGAAGCGACGTCGAACATCGACAGGAACGCCGGATAGGGCTCCTTGAATTGGAACACCACTGTGTGGTCGTCCTTGGCATAGATCTTCTCGGCGCGCGCGAACACCCGGCGCGACAACGGATTGTACTTGCGCAGAATCTCGCTGCAGGTGAAGGCGACGTCATGTGCCGTAAACGGCTTGCCGTCGTGCCAGCGCACGTTCTCGCGTAGCTTGAATGTGAAGGTCTTGCCGTCGGGGGAAGCTTCCCACGCGGCGGCCAGCACGGGGATCGGCTGCAGGTTGAAATCGTATTTGAACAGCGACTGGAAGATCTTGCTGCTGATGACGTAAGCACCGATCTGGCCCGTCATACCAAGACCGAGATGCGCCGGCTCGGGGTTCACCACGGTATGGAGCTCGCCGCCGCGCTGTTGCGCCGAAGCCGCGCCGATACCGAACGCCACTGCCAGCGCCACCGCGACGACGCCGGCGAAGCATAGGCGTGCGATGTGACGAAGTGCCTTCATTGGTTTCCTCCCTTGGGATACATGCGAATGATGAATAATAGTGCGACCATCGCGTCACGCGAACCCGTCACCTCGGCACGGGCCGCAGCTTGCGGCCAAAGGACCGATGCCGGTTGCCGTGGGTTGCGGGCCGAAATCCGGTCCTTTCTAGCGGTCGAGAAATTCGAGCATCTTGGTGTTGAACAGGTCGGCGTGTTCGCTCTGCAGCATGTGCCCGCAGTGATCGACCAGAACCAGTTCGCCGTCCTGCAGGCGTTTCATCCCGTCCTCGAGATCGGCAACCGGCACCCGCACGTCTTCCTTGCCGGACATCACCAGAACCGGGACCGCGACCTCATGGATACGATCGCCGCAGCGATAGGGCCGCGACAGGTCGAGTTCCATGTTGGCGCGCGCGATCTTCTCGTAATTATCCGCCGAGGTCGGTAGGGCATAGCTGGTAAGCTGCACCAGCAAAAGCTCTTCAGGAATGTTGTCCGGGTCGTAGCAGACGTTGGCCATTCGCTGACGGCAGGTCGCCAGCGAGGGATCCCCGATCGCCGATTTGGCGTTGGCGTAGGAATTCTCGAACCCTTTTACCGTCTCGTCGGGGCTCTGGAAGATCCTGTGGGAGCCGTTGAAGATCAGCTTCTCGACTTTGCCGGGCCGCTCGAAATAGATCAGCGCGGCGATTGTCGCGCCATAAGAGTGTCCGCAAATACTGAATGTGTCGACACCAAGCCGATCGAGCAATCCAAGTACGATCTCGACCATCGTCGGATGCGCCGCCCTGCCCCTGAGGTCCGGCAGCTCGGTAAAGCCGTGGCCCGGCAGATCCGGCGCAATGACGCGGTATTTCGCGGCCAGGACGTCTATGTTGCGCGCCCACGAGTCGGCCGAGATTCCCAACCCATGCAGCAACACGATTACGCGTTCGCCCTCGCCTTCGAAAATGTAGCGGACCCGGCAGCCGTCGACGTCGGTGAATGAGATGCGCATGGATTGCTCCCGTTGTTGATGTTAAGCGGGGATCATCGAACGATACGCCCGCGCGCAGCGCCGAGATTAGCTGTAAGATCGGTTAAGAGTAACGCCTCTCAGGGAGCAAAGACCATGGAACTCAACTTCGATCGCGTGATCTCCGGTGATTCGCACGTCATGGAGCCTGCCGATCTGTGGGAAAAGGCGATCGGTAAGAAACACGGCGATCTCACCCCGCGGGTGTTCGACGAATACAAAGGACGCAAAGGCAAGTTCTTCTGGACCGGCAAACAGGTGCGTAAATTCGCCGCCATCCAGAAGGAACAGCAGGAACTCGGCTTCGTTGAAGCGGGCTATGTTCCCGAGAAGCGGGTCGCGTTCCAGGGGCAGGCCGGCGTCGAGTCCGAAGTGCTCTACACCACCCACATGCTTCTGCAGTACCCCAGCGATCACCCCGAGGTCTTGCGCGATTCCGCGGCCGTGTTCAACGACTGGCTGGCCGAGTTTTGCTCGTATGATCCCAAGCGCCTGGTCGGCATCGCCGTTATTCCGATGCACGACGTGGCGTGGGCCAACGCCGAGCTCCAACGGGTCGCCAAGAAAGGTCTGCGCGGGGCCATGATCAATCTCGGCGCGCCCGTGGGGTGCCCGCCCTACCGCAAGGCCGTTTACGACCCGTTCTGGGCAAGCGCTGAAGAGCTTGGTGTCCCGATCACCATCCACGCCGCCACCGGCCAGTGCCCCGACCCGCTGCATTTCGAAAACGACGACGAGCTCGAGCAAGTGTCGGGCGCGATGATCAACCTGTTCGCGGAGGTGATGCCGATCCTGTCCGACGACTTCGTCTTTGGCGGTATTCTCGACCGCTTTCCCAAGCTCAAACTCGTCGTCGGCGAGTTCGATCTTGGCTGGCTGCCCTATTTCATGTGGCGCATCGATTCGGTGCAGAACGGCCTTGGTCCCTACGTCGATATGCCCAAACTCGAAATGAAAGCCAGCGACTACGTGAAGAAGCGCATGTGGCACGGCGTCATCAACGATCCCGAAGCCAATCACGTGATCCACCAGCTCGGCGCCGACTGCGTTCTGTGGGGGTCGGACTTTCCGCATATCCGTTCGATCGGCATCGAAGCCCAGGGCCATGTCGCCAACCTGCTGGACGGCTTGTCCCGAAGCGATCAGGAAAACGTTGTCGGCGGCAACACTGCCGCTCTGTATTCGATCAATTAGCGCGCGGAACGCTAATGTAGGCCGGCCAGGCGGGCGGCATAGATCAGCAGTTGGATGACGGCGTAAGCGCCGAGACCGAACAGCGCCGCGTAACCGAACACCGTGAGGTGCGGGCGGATGCCCGTGCGCCGGTGGGGCGGTTGCGGGACCACGTTACGCCGACCGCCCCTGCTGGAATTAGGCGAGCCGCCGAGCCACCGCACCGTAGGCGGCCACGCGATAGAGCACGGCGCAGCTCGGCACGATCTCGAACACGCTCACCGGGTCGCCCGGCATCACCTAATCGCCTTGATCGATGAGGTTGAGGATCGTTCTTACGATCGGGGCGACCCACAACGAGCGCCGCGGGATCCCGTGCAATATGCACGATCGCCACAGGATGAGACGTTCGTCGTTCGCCGGCATCGATCGCGCTAGGACGCCGCGCTCATTGCCGGCACCGCGCCGGAGCGGAACTGCGCCAACAGATCGTCCGCGCGCGCCTTTGTCGTTTCGATGTGGCGTTCTTTGACATGGCCGAAACCGCGGATCTGCTCCGGCAGCCCGACAATCTCGACGGCGAGGGCGTGATTGTCCACCGTCAGACCGGCAAGCAACTCTTCAATCGTTGCTTCGTATTCGCCGATCAGTCGCCGCTCGGTCCGGCGTTCGGCGGTACGGCCGAAAATGTCGAACCGTCCACCGCGCAACGATTTCATTCGTGCGAGCAGACGCAATACGGGCCAGATCCAGGGACCGAACGCTCGCTTCCGCAGTTGACCGGTGACCGGATCGCGGCGGCCGAATAACGCCGGAGCGAGATGCAGTCGCAGCTTGTAGTCGCTGCCGAACGTGTCTTCGAGGGACTGCCAATAGGTCGGTTCGCTATAGAGCCGGGCAACCTCATACTCATCCTTGTAGGCCAGCAGCTTAGCGTGGGCACGCGCGACGGTCCGCGCCAGTTCGTCGCTTGTCGGAAGAATGGCGCGTTCGACCCTGGCCACGCGCTCGACCAGCGCGCGACAACGGGCCGCATAGGACTCGTCCTGATAGGCGGTGAGATGCGCCACCCGGTGCGCGAGGATATTGTCGAGCGAGTCGTCGACGGTTTCCGTCGTTGGCTCGGGCAGCCCGCTCAAGGCGTCTTCGATCGCCCCGGCATCGTGCACCGCCAGTCGACCAAGCGTGAGGGCGCGCTTGTTGACGTCGATCGAAACGCCGTTGAGTTCGATGGCGCGCTCGACCGCGGCGACGCCGACCGGAAGCAATCCCATCTGTAGGATGAAGCCGAGCAGAAAGATGTTGGTCAACATAGTGTCGCCGGTGAGCCCGGTGACCAGCCGGTTGGCATCGACGAACGAGGTCCGATGCGGTGCGATCGCTGCCGCCAGATCCCGCTTCATGCGACGGTTGTCGAGATCGAGGTTCGGGCGCACCTGGAAGGCATAGGTCGGCGCGACGTATTCGTTGAGCACCGCCGAGGTTCGCTCCGGATCGTACTTGCTGACCATCTCGCGGTTCGCGGCGACGATCATGTCGCAGCCGATCAGCAGGTCCGTGCCGCGGGCGGCGATTCGCGCTCCATGTAGCGGATCCGGGGAGTCGCATATCTTGATATGTCCGCTCACCGCACCGTTCTTGACCGCAATGCCGGTGAGGTCGAGCGATGTGCAGTGCTTGCTCTCCAGATGCGCCGCCATCGAGATCAGCGCGCTCATGGTGACGATCCCGGTGCCGCCGATTCCAGCGACCAGAATGCTGTAAGGGTCGCTGCTGGAAACGGGTTCCGGGGTCGGCAGCGCAGCCATCGCCCGGTCGAGATCGAGCGGCGACCGCGATTGCGGGTTGGCAGGTTCCGCCCCATGGACGGTGACGAAGCTCGGGCAGAACCCGTTCACGCAGGAGAAGTCCTTGTTGCAGCTCGATTGATTGACGCGACGCTTGCGCCCGAACATCGTTTCGACCGGTTCGATCGACACGCAGTTCGACTGCTCGTTACAGTCGCCGCAGCCCTCGCACACGGCTTGATTGATGAACGCTCGAATCGGCGGATCGGGAAACTCGCTGCGTTTGCGGCGCCGGCGTTTCTCCGCCGCGCAGGTCTGGTCATAGATCAGAATGCTGACGCCGGGCGTGTCGCGCAAGCGTCGCTGCACCTGGTCGAGCTGGTCGCGATGGTGGAACGTTACGCCCGGCGCAAAACCGGCATCCGCGGGATATTTCTTCGGTTCGTCGCTGACGACCGTGATCACGCGAACGCCCTCGGCATGCAGTTCGCGGGTGATGTCCGGCACCAGCAGGCAGCCTTCGACCGGCTGCCCACCGGTCATCGCCACGGCGTCGTTGTAAAGCAGCTTGTAGGTAATGTTGACGCCAGCCGAGATCGCCGCGCGGATCGCCAGCAACCCCGAATGGTAGTATGTGCCGTCGCCGATGTTCTGGAACATGTGCGAACGCGCCGTGAACGGCGCCTGGCCGACCCAGTGCAGTCCCTCCCCGCCCATTTGCGTGAACGATCGCGTCGCGCGATCCTCCAACCAGATCGCCATGCTGTGGCAGCCGATACCGGCGGTCGCGACGCTCCCGTTCGGTACCTTGGTCGACCGGTTGTGCGGGCAGCCGGAGCAAAAGGTCGGCAGGCGCGTCAGCTTGGTCGTGGTGCCGGCGATCCAGGGTTGAACCACTTCCGCCGGCGGGCTCAGCCGCGCCGCCATCGCGTCGGTATTCGCATGGCCGCTCTTCTCCAATCGTTCGACGATCAGCCGCGCCACGATATCCGCACTCAATTCACCGACCGACGGCACCAGCGATCGCCCGCTCTCGTCGGTCTTGCCGGTCAGGCGGGGGCGATGATTCGCGTCGACCCGGAACAGCAGCCGTGCGAGCTGGTCCTCGATAATCGGCCGTTTCTCTTCGACCACCAGGATCTCTTCCTGGTTGGCGCAGAAATCCAGGATTCGAGAAGGCTCGAGCGGCCATGGCATTGCGACCTTGAAGACGCCGATACCGAGCCGTTCGGCCTGGCCGCGATCGATGCCAAGGCTCTCCAGTGCCGCGCGGACATCGAGATAAGCTTTGCCGCTTGTGACGATACCGAGCCGGCGATGGCGTCCGCCCACGGCGATCCGGTCCATTTGGTTGGCGGCAACGAAAGCGCGCGCGGCATCGAGCCGCGGACCGAGCGCCCGCGCTTCCTGGCCGAGCGGCGTATCCGCGGGAAGGATATTGAGGCCACCCTCGGGCATCTCGAAGTCATCAGGCATAACGATCGCGGGGTGCGCGGGATCGACCGCAACGGTACCTCCGCTCTCGACGACGTCGGTGATGCACTTGAACCCGACCCAGCATCCGGCGAAACGGGACAGCGCGAATCCGAGCAATCCGTATTCGAGAAACTCGGCCACGCTCGCGGGGTTGAGGATCGGCATGCCAAAATGAATGCAAGCGTGATCGCTCTGATGCGCCAGGGTCGACGAACGCGCGCCGTGGTCATCGCCGGCCAGGGCAAGCACGCCGCCGTGCGGATCGCTGCCGGCAAAATTGCCGTGCTTCATGGCATCGCCCGAGCGATCGAGTCCCGGGCCCTTGCCGTACCACAGGCCGAACACGCCGTCGTAAATCGCTTGCGGATCGAGCGTTGCCTGCTGGCTACCCCACAGCGCGGTCGCGGCGAGGTCCTCGTTCACACCCGGTTGGAAATGGATATGGTGCGCTTCGAGGCGCGGTTTCGCGCGCCACAGTTCGCGGTCGTAGGCTGCTAACGGCGAACCGCGATACCCCGAAATGAACCCGCCGGTATTCAGCCCCGCGGCGACGTCGCGACGTCGCTGCACCAGCGGCAGGCGTACCAGCGCCTGGATACCGGTGAGGAAAACCCGGCCGTCGTCGAGCGCGTATTTGTCGTCGAGGGTAACCGCTGCGAGCATCGTTACGCCGCCCTGTGTAGGATCGATCGAACCTCGATGATATCGTTAGCCATCGCGGCGAGCGATGGTGAAAATAGTCCCCCCCGGCGAGAGCATTTGTCGTGCCTGCTAGCGAAGAAGACTTGTTCCGAAAACTCGGCCAACTCGGTATCGAGACCCGCACCCACCGCCATCACCCCGTCTCCACGGTCGAGCAAAGCAAGGCGCTGCGCGGCGACCTCCCGGGCGGCCACTGCAAGAACCTGTTCCTGCGCGACAAGAAGCGCAACATGTGGTTGGTGGTCACCGAAGAGGACCGGCCGATCGATCTCAAGTCGTTGCGGCGGCGGCTCGACACCAGCGGCAATCTCAGCTTCGGCAACGCCGAACTGCTTGGCGAGGTGCTCGGCGTCGCGCCCGGCGCGGTAACCCCGTTCGCGCTGATCAACGATCCCAAACATCGCGTACGCGTCGTGCTCGACCGCGGGATGCTGGGACACGAGATGTTGAACTACCACCCCCTCGACAACGCGGCGACCACCGCCATCCGTCCCGACGATCTCGTTCGTTTCATTGAAGCGTGCGGTCATCAGGTCGATGTCATCGATCTCGACGAATAGGTAGCGAATATGAACCCAAACGCCAGCCCGACCCGTGCCGACACCCTGACCGCGACGGACTACGCTCTGTTCCGCGAAACCGCCCGCCGCTTTACCGAGCGCGAAGTCACACCCAATATCGATGCCTGGGAGAAGGCCTGTATCGTCCCGCTTGACTGGTGGCGTCGGGCCGGAGAGGCCGGTCTCCTATGCGTCGAGATCGACCAGATCCATGGCGGTGCCGGGGGCGATTTCCGCAGCGCATCTGTGGTCCTCGAAGAGGTGATGCGTGCGGGCGCCGGCGGGCTCGGCAGCACCCTCAGCGTCCACTCCGACATCGTTGCGATCTACCTCAACAACTACGGCACCGCAGAGCAGAAGCGCGCCTGGCTGCCGAGGATGGTCAGCGGCGAGGCGGTCGGTGCGATCGCCATGTCGGAGCCGGGCGCCGGCAGCGATTTGCAAAGTATCCGCACCACGGCGCGCCGCGACGGCGATGCCTACATCCTCAACGGCCAGAAGACGTTCATTACCAACGGCCATAATGCCGGGATATGCATCGTCGTCGCCAAGACCGATGCCGAGGCGCGCGCCCACGGGGTAAGCCTGTTTCTGGTCGATGCCTCGCTGCCGGGGTTCAATCGCGGCCGCAACCTCGAGAAGATCGGCCAGCACATGTCGGACACGTCGGAGATCTTCCTCGACGACGTACGCGTTCCCGCCGACGCGCTGCTCGGCGGCGAGAACCAGGGGTTCGGCATACTCATGTCGGAGCTGCCGCGCGAACGGCTGCTCCTGGCCGTCGGCGCCATCGCCGCGGCCGAAGCCGCCATCGAGTGGACCGTCGACTACACGTCTGAACGCAAGGCGTTCGGCAAGCGCGTCGCCGAGTTCCAAAACACGCGCTTCACGCTCGCCCAGCTCAAGGCCGAAATCACGATCGGCCGCACCTTCGTCGACCATTGCACCGACTTGCTCATGGCCGGAGAGCTGGACGCGACCACCGCAGCGATGGCCAAACTGTGGCTGTCGCAACTACAGTCGCGGGTCGCCGATGCCTGCCTGCAATTGCATGGCGGCTATGGCTACATGGTGGAATACCCGATTTCGAGAGCCTGGACGGATGCGCGCGTTCAGCAGATCTACGGCGGCTCGAACGAGGTGATGAAGGAGATCATCGCCCGTGACCTGTTTGGTAAAGTGCAGCCCTAGACATCATGGATCGGGCCGCATAGTCCTCGACAATAGCGGTGGCGGAGATGACCACGACTCTTCTGATCAAAGGCGGTCGCGTCTACGACCACGACGGTGATCAGCACCAACCGCCGATCGCCGATATCCTGATCGAAGATACGCGCATTGCGCGCATCGCTCCGAGTCTCGAAGCCGCGTTCGCCACGACACCCGGCCGTACCATCGACGCCCGTGGCAAGCTCGTGGTCCCGGGTTTTGTCAACGCCCATTACCACTCGCACGACACCCTGCTTAAAGGGTGCTTCGAGACCATTCCCCTCGAGATGTGGCTGTTGAATGCGCTGCCGCCTTCTTGGCCCAAGCGGTCGACCGAAGAAGTGCGCGCGCGAACGCTGATTGGCGCGGTGGAGTGCATCCACAGCGGCATCACGACGATCCAGGACATGCTGACGATCTATCCGTTCGATCCCGAGCATGTCGAAACGGCGCTCGACGCGTACGACGAGATCGGTTTGCGAGCGGTGTTCGCCCTGCAGATCGGCAACCAACGCGGCCTTGACCGGGTTCCGTTCTGGAAGGAGGTCGTCCCGGCCGACAAACACCACTACTTGTCGGCCTCGGTCGAGCCGTTCGCCGGCATCGATCCGCTCGATGCCGTCGAGGCCGAATATTTGCGTGGCCGCGACTCGCGATCGCGGGTCAGTTGGGGATTTGCGCCGACCAGCCCGGAATATTGCAGCCCGGACTTTCTCGAGCGCTTGGCCGACATGTCGGTGCGTCACGATCTGCCTGTCTACACTCATATCTACGAGTCCAAATCAATGGCCCTCGCCGGGCGTTTCTTCATGCCCGAGCATGATGGTTCGCAAATCAAGTATCTTCGATCGACCGGCATGATCGGGCCGCGCCTGTCCCTGGCGCACAGCGTGTGGATGCTGCCCGAGGAAATCGAGATCATCGCCGAGACCGGCACCAACATCGTCTGCAACCCGGTCGGTAACCTCAAGACGAAGTCGGGAGTGCCGCCGATTCGCGAGTATCTCGAAGCCGGTATCAATGTCGGTATCGGCTGTGACAATTCGAGCTGCAGCGACGCGCAGAACATGTTCCAGGCGATGAAGATGTTCGCCAGCCTGCCTGCGGTGAGTCACGTCGAGCCGGGTCCGCCGCTGGCCACTGACGTGCTCCGCTCCGCGACCATCTGCGGCGCCCGCACCGCCGGTCTCGACCACGAAATCGGTGAAATCCGGGAGGGTTACAAGGCCGACCTCGCGATCCTCGATCTCGGCGGCCCCAGCTTCATTCCCTTTAATAGCGCGGCCCGACAGCTCGTCTTCAGCGAGGGCGGCCAGGATGTCGAGACCGTGATCATCGACGGTCAGGTGGTCATGGAAGACCGTCAGGTCGCCACGATCAATGAATCCGAGCTTAAAGATGCCGTCGAGGTGGTCATGGAAGCGCTCCGCATCGACCTCGCCGCCGTGCAAGAGCGTTCTCGCGAGCTCGAACCCTATCTACGCGAGGCGTGGCGTCGTTCGATGGCCGAGGATATCGGCCTCAACCGTTTTATCGGCAACCACTAACGCGGCTGCGACGCGGTAACCGCCGCGAGCTATTTGACAAACAGCTTGCGCTCGACGTTGGTCAGAATCTCGTGCCCGTTATCGGTGATCAGCACCGTTTCGCTCACCCCGACCCCGTATTCCTTGTATTCAAACACCGCCGGCAACAGGTGGTAGACCATCCCCGGCCTTAGCGGGCGCTTCTCACCGCCGCGCAGCATCATCGTTCGCGCTTCCGACCAGTCCGGCGGCAGCGCAATGCCGATGGAATAGCCCGCCTTGTGGCGGAACTTATCGCCGTAGCCGGCCTCGTCGATCACGCCGCGCGCCGCGTGGTCGACATCCTCGGCCGGTACGCCGGGTTTCATTTTCTCGAGCGCGGCGTCGAGCGAGCGTCGGCAAATGTCGAACAGCTCGTGGTAGAGCTTGGGCGGTTCGCCGAGGCAGCCGATGCGTAAGGTGGCGGCGTGGTAGCGCTTGATACTCGCACCAACCTCGAAATAGACCTGATCGCCCTGGGCGATACGGTTTCCTTCCGCCATGGCGTGGGCCATCGTGTGGCGCACGCCGCCATTGATGAGCGGCGGTAGGCCCGGATACTCGCTGCCCATCCGGAACAGTCCCTGATACGCAGCGGCCATCAAATCGTCTTCCGTGATCTCGGGCTCCAGGCGCTCGAGCGCGGCACGCATCCCTTCCGATGCGGCCCTGCCGGCTTTGCGGCTGTATTCCTGCTCGGCCGGAGATTTGATCAGTTTCATGTTCTCGATCAGCAGCGAAGTGTCGTGCCAGCTCACGTCCGGCAGTCGTTCGCGGATCAGGTTGAAGTCGGCGATGGTGAGATACCAGGAGCGCTCGTCGATACCGATCCGACCCCGTTCCCAGCCCCGCTCCTTCATCACGCGTATGGTCGCATCGACATGGTGTTCCGTGTCGGGGTAGGTCTCGATGTGAGGCACCCAGGTGGTGCCCTGAAGAACGCTTTTCTCGATGAAGCGCGACAGATGGACGGGGTCGCCCTCGACCGGAACGAACAGCACCATGTAGGAGTAGAAACCGATCGTCCGATAGCCGGTAAGCCAATAGGTATTTTCCAGCTGGTGCACGATCATCAGGTCGAGCCCGCGCTCGGCCATCTCCGCCTGTACGCGGCCCAGCCGATCTCGGTACTCGCCAACGCTGAACGGCAAATCGAGCGGCCCGGCTCCGGCCGGGGCTTCGGCCGCGAAAGCTTGGTTCATGGTTTTCTCCTATGACGAACCGCTCCCGGTCTGTTCAAGAGGCGAAACCGACCAGGCGAGGCAGGGCGATCGCCAACCCCGGAACGTAGGTGATCAAAAGCAGGACCAGGATCTCCAGCACCAGGAACGGCCAGATCGCCAGGATCAGCCGCTCGACCGGGATCTTGGCGATATCGGACGCGACGAACAGACAAACCCCGAGCGGCGGCGTCGCCAGTCCAATGATCAAATTGACGCACATGATGATACCGAAGGTCAGTGGGTCGACGCCGACGCTGGCAGCCACCGGTAGCAGCACCGGCACCAGGATGATGATCGCGGCAGACGTGTCCATCACGGCGCCGACGATGAGCAGGAACACATTGATCAGCAGCAATATGAGCCACCGTTCCTGCGTCAGCGACACCACAAACTGCGCCAGCTGTTCGGGAATCTGCTCCGAACCCAGCATGTCGGCAAAGATCCGCGCGGTGCCGACGATAAACATGATCGAAGCCGTCGTCATGCCGGAGCGCAGCAGCGCCACACACAGGCCGCGCAATGTCAGCTCGCGCAGCACGAACGCGCCGACGATGACCGCATAGAGCACAGCCACGGTCGCCGATTCGGTCGGCGTCATGACCCCGCCAAAGATGCCGCCCAGAATGATCGCCGGCATCAACAGTGCGATTCCGGCATCGCGCGTGGTGCGCCACGCCAGCTCCCGCGTAACCGGCACTTTCCGCACTGGATAGTTGCGCCGCCGCGCCATGAAGTACGCCATGCCCATGAGCCCGAAACCGATCAGCACGCCGGGAACCACGCCGGCCAGGAACAGACCCCCGATCGAAACCCCGGCGGTGACCCCGAACAGCACCATCGTGATGCTGGGCGGGATGATCGGCCCGATAATCGACGACGAAGCGGTCACCGCCGCGGCATAGGCGCGATCGTAGCCCTCGCGTTCCATCGCCGGAATCAGGATCCGTCCAATCGCCGCCGTGTCGGCCAGCGCCGATCCGGTAATGCCGGCAAACAGCATGCTCGCCACGACATTGGCTTGCGCCAGGCCGCCGCGGATGCCGCCGACCAGCAGGTTGGCGAAGTTCACCAGCCGCACGGTGATACCACCGCGATTCATGAGATCCCCGGCCAGCACGAAGAACGGCACCGCCATCAGCGGGAACGAATCCATCCCGTTCATCATGCTGTTGGGCACGATGATCCACGGCGCCGAGGGCCCCACCATCACGATCGCGACCGCGGAGGCGAGGCCGATGCAGAATGCGATCGGCACGCCCAGCGCCAACAGCATCAGCATCACCAGCAGCATGGCGATGCCGATCATGCCTGGGGTCCCTCGTCGCGCTCGAACGGCAGCGGCGGAGGCGCGCCATTCCGATCTTCGCGCCGCAGCGTTACCATTCCGAGATGGTAGAGCATCAGCGCGGCCCCGAGCGGCAGCGCCAGATTGGGAACCGACATCGACCACTCCAGCGCGGCCGAGCGCTGTCGCCCGGCGCGGTCGGTCATATCGATGCCGAACCACAGCAGCAGTGCCAGGAACGCGACGACCAGGCCGCGCCCCAGCCAGTCGACGATCCATTTCGTCCGGCTCGTCAACCGGTCGACGATAAACGTGACCGCGATGTGTCCGCCATAACGCACCACCAGGCTCGCGCCCAGCATGGTCAGCCACACCATGGCAAAGCGCGCGAGCTCTTCGGGCCACGGCAGTGCCGCGTTGAGAACGTAGCGGAAGAAGACGCCGATCAGGATAGACGCCACCATCGTCAACATGAGAACGATGACGGTCAGCGATGTCACCCAAATGATCGCGCGATCGATTCGCGTAAGCACCTGCGGCCTCGTGTCACGCCTGCGAAGCTGCGCGCCGTTCCGTTTCCAGAGCAAGCACGCCAATAAACGCCGGGGGCCGGCGCCGTGCCGGCCCCCGCCTGAAGCAGCCGGTTAGTTGGACTTCAGCTTGTTCTCGGCCTCGGCGACGGCCTTGAGGATGTCGTCGACCCATTCGTCGCCGATCTGGCTTCGTACATAGGCCTCGGCCGGCGGGCGACCCTTCTCGCGGAACATCGCGTACTCTTCGGGCGTCGGCGAATACACCTCGATGCCCTGGTCGCGCAGCTTGCCGATCGCCGTCCGCTCGCCGAGAACGGCCGTTGCCCGCCCGACGGTGAGCGCGATACGGTCGGCATGGACGATCAGATCCTGGAGTTCGTTCGGCAGACCTTTAAAGAAGTCGTCGTTGATGACGGTCGAGTGGAAGCTGTAGAGGTGACGATCGACCGTCAGGTACTTCTGCTGCTCGTAGAATTTCATCAGGAAGAACAGGCCAGGCGGGTTTTCCATCCCGTCGACGACCTTCTGTTGCAGCGAGGTGTAGACCTCCGGCCAGGGTATCGGAGTCGGGTTGGCGCCGAGACCCTTCATCATCGCCATATGCGCCGGGTTCTCCATCGTGCGGATCTTGAGGCCGGCGAGATCGGCGGGGGTCTTAACCACCTTCTTGCTGTTGAACAAGCTGCGGAAGCCGCTTTCCGAATGGCTCAGGAAACGGATCCCCGTCGTCTCGAGGAAAGCTTCGTTGTACTTCTTGCCGAACCAACCATCCATCACTTCCCAGACCACGGCCGAGGAGCCGAACAGGAACGGCATGCCGAGCACCAAGCCGGGTTTGAAGAAAGTCGGGTGGAGGCCCTCGCTGATATTGGCCATCTGGTTGATGCCGTTCTGAACCTTCTCGAGCTGCTGGCGCTCGTTCCCCACCTTGTTGGCCCCGAGGATGCGCACCTCGATGGCACCTTTCGAGCCGGCCTCGACGATCTCCCTGAAGACCGCCGCGTAGGCATGCTGGTCCGAGGCCATCGTCTCGGGCATTCCGTGCGAAAATCGAATGATGTAATCGGCCGCATTGGCGCCAACGATCGGCAGCGCGACGACCGCGGCGGTAGCGAGCGACAATAGGCCAAGAACAATGCGTCTCAGCATTTTATTTCTCCCTCGGATAGTGCTCCATGAATCCAGGAGCAACGGTAGCGGAAAACTAACAAACCGGAAGCAGATTACAAGGTAGCCGCCGTGCTCGGCCGCCGCTTCGGCATCGCGAAGGTCAAAGCAATCATTGCACCGCAGACAACCCCGACCACCCCATAGACATCGGCGAAGGAGTGTCCGTGCTCAGCCCATTGCCCGGCCAGCCAATTGCCGAGCGCTGCGGCCAATCCAACGCTGACAAGGCTGATTCCAATCACTCGCATCGCCGGTCCGGGTTTGAGGAACTGGTTGACGTAGGTCGAGATCAATCCCCACAGCGTGAAGTACATAAGGCCGAAGCCTATTCCGGCGCCGTAGACGATCGGCGGCTTCGGCATCAACACCAGAATCGCCGCGCCGGCGATGAAGGCGAGGAATATGCCGCGCAGCGCGAGCGGCAGTCCATATCTGTCGGCGATTGCGCCGACCACGAACCCGGTAAGAGCCCCGGTGACGCCGAGGACGGTCCACACCGATCCAACCAGCGCTTGCGGGTTGCCGATTTCCGTTTCGAGATAGGCGCCGAGATAGGTGAGATAGGGGATCGCCGAGAGGCCGGCGAGAATGCTGAACCCGCAGGCGAATATCAGCGCGGGATGGCGCAGCTCGACGCGCTCCGACGCCGCACCGCTTTCAACCTCGCCGATTGCGGTCATCGTTACGCGCGGATCGCGCAACGCGCCGTACCGCATCAACGCGGCCCCGGTTATCAGCGCGATGGTCGACGTCGCAATGCCGGTCGCCAGCCAGGCGCCGGTGCTGCCCAACACCGGCACACCCTCCGCAACCAAAACGCCGTTGGCGCACACGCCCCAGGCCGATCCGGTTGCCGCCACGGTCAAGACGCGGGCGCGTCGCTTCGCCTCGACATACACCCCGGCGAGGACGGAGATGGATGTCCAGTTGACCGCCGCAGCAGCACTCATCAGCGCGACGATGCCGCCGATCGACCAGCCCGAGCCGGCCCGGGTCAGGGCCAGCAGGCACAGCGCCGTTACCGCCACCGAGGCCAGGGTCAAACGCCCGGCCCCGAGCGCCGGGCCGACCGCTCCGGCGAACAGCGATCCCACCATGTAGGCGATCTGCGCCGCCGCGGTGATGTTGGCCGTCTCCGCATAACTCAGGCCGTGTTCGGATCGTATCGTCGGCAGCAGCGCGGGAAACAGGAAGTAGCCGAATCCGTGCGTCGCGGCGATACACAGCGCCAGCGGCAAAAACAGCCGCCAGACCGATCCCCTACCGGCCGGCGTCACCGGAATGGACACCAGCTCATCCCCGCGAGAGTGATTTACGGCAGATGGCTAATGCGTGCCCGGCCGCCGTTCGGTGAGCCGTCGCTGTCGGCGAACCCCTCGGTACCCAACCCCGACGCCAACCCATCGTCGACGACAACCCGGCTGCCGTCGACGGCGCCTTCGAACCGCGACCCGCTCGAAATACGTTCAACAGCCATGTCGTTGCTCCGCTCTAGTTGTGGTCGCCGCCGATTTCGATCACCGTTCCGAGATCGAGCTCGATCGCTCGCCGTTCGAGGTGCTGGGCGGTGATCAGGTCCTGGATCGGCACGCCGATCGACTTGTAGTAGGTGATTTCTTCGTCGTTCTCGCGACCGGGACGGTCCCCTCCGACGAGTTCCGCGATTTGTGCGACCTGATCGCGGTTGAGTATTCCCTCGTCGATCGGGATCAGGAGATCGCCCGCTTCATCGAGGCAGTCGGCACGGCTGTCGATTACCCATTTCGAGGCGCGGCGGATCGTTTCGCTGTCGACTTCACGCGAGGTTGCCTCGTAAGCACCGGCCGCGACGACGAACGAACCTTCCTTCAACACCGCACCGGAAAAAGTCGGCTGCCTGGCGGTGGTCGCGGCAACCACGATATCGGCCTCGCGGACCGCGGCCTCGCGCGATTCCACCACCTCGATGTCCGCCGGGATCTTGCCGCCCGCCTTTGCCATACGTTCGAGGAAGTCGCGAGCGCGCCATTCGCTGCGGGTCGACAGCCACACCTTGTCGAGCGGGCAAACCTCGACCAGCGCTTCGAGCTGGTTGCGGGCGACCCGGCCGGCGCCGATGATCGCCGCCGATCGCGATTCGGGCCGGGCCAGATACCTGGCTGCAAGGCCGGTACCGGCGCCGGTACGCAGGTCGGTGAGATATCCCGCCTCCATCACGGTACGCGGCTGCCCGGTTTCGCCGTCGAACAGGGCGACCAGAGCGTTCATGCGCGGGACGCCGCGATCATCGTTTTCATAAAAGTCGCATACCACCTTGACGCCGAAGCCGGCGCCTTCCGTCAGCACCGAGGGATTGAAGATGATCGCGCCCGGAGGCGCCTCCGAGACCGCGAAGCTGCGCAGGCCTTCGACCGAACGTTCCTGCGCCAGCAGGGCAAACGCTTCGGCCTGGATGTCGATCGCCGCCGCCATGCCGAGCGACCGCCGGCAATCGCTTTCCGAGAGGATGCGAAGCTGCATGCCGAATCCACCCTTGTCCTCCGCTCCAAGGTGCGCGGACGGTACGGGCGCCGCGGTTGCCCTGTCAACGCGGCGCAGCTTCTCCGTCAGCTCCGTGCGGCAGCGGAAAAGTACGCGGCGAGTCGCAGCCGGATCTCGTCGCTCACCTCGCGCACGGCACGGTCCTCGGCATCCTGCGCGGCGGCGAAGGTAGCGTATTGCGAACGGAGAACGTTGTACGCTGCGAGCGCTCGCGCCGAGCTCGCGAAAGCGACCGCGTTGTCGTTCCGGTTCTTGAGCGAGAAGGTCACCGAAACGCGCACGTTGAGCCGGGTGGCCGTTTCGTCTTTGGCAAACGCAACCGGTCGCTTAACGACCGTCACGACGTAGTCGAGCCGATAACGCGGCCGCTTCGGTACGCCGAGCGGATTCAGACGGTCACGCAGGTTGTTGTAGACCAATCGTTCGACCCGACCGCGCATGGCGGGAATAAAAATGCTTTGCAGATTCGAGCCCACGTCGGCGCCGGCCACGCCACGCTCGTCCAGCGCATACATCGGACGGAAGCCACAATCAGACAACGCCAACAGCAGCAGACCGGCAATCGGCAAGGCTACGGAAGATCGGCGCCACGACAACATGCATTACTCCGACGGCTTCGGGATTGCTCCAGGGTAGTGCTAATCGCCGTGCCGGCCTAGCTGTGATCTTTCGACAGATCGTCCACTCGGCCCCGACCGCCCTCCCCCTCCCCGCAGGGTTCCCGCCGGCACGGCCGTTGCGCCGCCGGCCCCGGTGGCATCGGGATCGTTGGTCAAGGTCGCGGCGGCGCTCGCCATCGGCAACGGTTTGCAATCCCCCGTAGCCGGGGGGCTTGATATGTCGATACGACAATTGGTTGCGGGGGCTCGCAATGGCCGAGACCGGCATTCGCTTGGCCCCCCCATCTGACGGGCGGAGCCATGGTCGCCTCGAGCGGCGAGGTCGTCTCGCCGGCGCAGGGCGTCACCTATTATGAGCAGCTGCGACGCCAGAGACTGGAGGCTCGGGCGGAGTCCGATCGAGGATCAGGCTGCCTCAAATCTATCGACCTTAATTTCACCGATACGGTTTCGTGCCTGCCAGAGATCATAAGCCATCTGCATGCCGAGCCAGGTCTCCGGGGTCGAGCCGAACGCCTTGGAAAGGCGGATTGCCATCTCGACGGAGACCCCTTTGCGTCCGTCAACGAGTTCGCACAAAGTTTGGCGCGTGACGCCGATGCCCTCGGCGGCCTTGGTCACGGACAATCCGAGCGGTTCGAGGCATTGCCGTTTCACGATACCGCCCGGATGTGGGGGATTGTGCATCGCCATCACATTACCCTCATCAGTGGTAGTCGAGGTAATCCACGTCGACCACGTCGCCTTCTTCGAACCGAAAGCTCACCCGCCAATTCCCTGACACCGTAACGGCATAGTGGCTTTTCAGGGCACGACCATGTAGTGGACGCTGAAAAGCCCGTCCGGGTCGACCCAGGTCTCGGTCGGCCGCCAACCCGCCCGCTCGGCGAGCGTTACGAATTCGTCGACGGTGTATTTGTACGAATTCTCGGTGTGGATGGTCTCGCCCTCGTCGAATGTAAAACATCGGCCGGCCAGCCGAACGGCTTGATCCTTGAGGCTCACGAGGTGCATCTCGATCCGGCCGCTTTCCGCGTTGTAAGGCGCATGATGGGCGAAGGCGTCGAGATCGAAATCCGCGTCGAGCTCGCGATTGATGCGCCTCAGAATGTTGAGGTTGAATGCCGCCGTGACGCCGCGGCCGTCATTGTAGGCGGCTCTCAGCACCCGCTCGTCTTTCTTGAGATCGACGCCGATGACCAGCCCGCCTCCGGGCCCGACGGTCGCTGCCGCATTGGTCAGGAACGCGCACGCTTCGGCGGGTGCGAAATTGCCGATCGTCGAGCCGGGAAAAAAGCCGAGACGCTGCGTGCCGCCGATGCGCCGGGGCAGCGCGAAGGTCTGGGTATAGTCGGCGCAAACCGGTATAACGGGAACATCCGGATAGTCGCTCGCCAGCGCCCGCGTCGCGGCAATCATGTGCTCGCGCGAAATGTCCACCGGAACGTAAGCGGCCGGCCGCTCCATGACGTCGAGCAAGTACCTGACCTTGACGCTGGAGCCGCTGCCGAATTCGACGACGCTCCTCCCCGGACCGGCCGCGGCGGCGATGGTGCGGGCCTTCGCCTGCAACAGCGCGATCTCGGTACGCGTCAGATAGTACTCGTCGAGATCACAGATCAGATCAAACAAGGCGGAGCCGCGCCGATCGTAGAAATATTTGCACGGCAGCGTTTTGATCTCGCCGCCGAGGCCTTCGATCACCGCTGCGCGAAAGACCTCCTGCGAATCATGCCGTTCGTCCCGAAGACCTTCGAGAGCGCCAGATTCGATTGCCGCAAGGTTGGTCACGCCGCGTCTTCCGCGAGCCTCAGTCCGCTGAACTGCCAGCGTTGATGGGGATAGAAAAAATTCCGGTAGCTCGCCCGCGTGTGATGATCGGGTGTGACACAAGACCCACCGCGCAGAACGACTTGGCCGCTCATGAATTTGGCGTTGTATTCGCCGACCGCGCCCGCGGCGGGCCGGTAGCCCGGATAGGGCGTGAAGGCGGAGCCGGTAAGCTCCCATACATCGCCGAAAAGCTGTTGAAGCGGGACCTCGGCCTCATCGGTGGGGGCGGGTCTCAAGCGGCCGCTTCCCATCCAGTTGCCACGCACCGGACAATCCGCGGCCGCAATCTCCCATTCCTGCTCGGTCGGCAGGCGCTTGCCCGCCCAACTCGCATAAGCGTCCGCCTCGTAGTGGCTGACATGGCAGACGGGGGCGGCCATCTCAACCGGCTGCATACCCCGGAGCGTCATGGACCACCACTCGCCGTCCCGCTTTTCCCAGTAAAGCGGCGCCGCCCACTCGTCGCTCCGCACGTTGGCCCAGCCATCCGAAAGCCAGAATTCGGCGCGCCGGTAACCGTCATCGTCCATGAACGCGAGCCATTCGGCGTTGGTCACCGGTCGTGAGGCGATGCGATAGGGCCTGATCAGCACCTCGTGGCGCGGTCCTTCATGGTCGAAGGCGAAGCCCGCGCCGTCATGACCGATCTCGTAGATGCCGCCTGACACGTCGTGCCAGGAAAACGGTGATGCGGTCCGCCTCTCGGTCGGCACGCCTCGTTTGAAGGCGGGTCTCACGGGATTGCAGGAAAACAGGTGCAGGATATCGGTCAGGATCAGCTCTTGATGCTGCTCCTCGTGGTGGAGGCCCAGATTGAGGAGCGGTCCGAGCCGCGCCCATGTGCCCTCGTCCATGCTCCGCAGATATCCGAGAACTGCCGTATCGACGTGGGCTCTATAGGCCAGGATCTGGTCGATCGTCGGGCGCGTGAGCATGCCGCGCTGCGGCCTTGGATGACGCGCGCCGACCACCTCGTAATAGGAATTGAAAAGGTAGCCATAATGCGGATCGAAGAGCGCGTAGGAAGGCTCGTTCGGCGCGAGGAGAAAGGTCTCGAAGAACCACGTGGTGTGCGCAAAATGCCATTTCATTGGACTGGCATCGGGCATCGACTGCACGACCTGATCCTCCGGCGAGATCTCACGGCCGAGCGATTCGGTGACCTGCCGAACCTGCCGGTAGCGCTCGATGAAGCCGTCGCGGGCATCCGCCATCATCGGTGTAGCGGTCGGCGCGAGGCGTGAAGCCATGTGTCCGCTCCGGGCAATTGTCTTGGTGAGAAAAGTAACCATTTGTGGCGAAAAATCAATCAGTGCGCGTTATCGTTGTGGTTACACTCAAGACGCTGTGAACCAACCACATTCTTGACCATGGTGGGAGTTTGGACGAGGTGGGACGTTGGGGAGGCGGTCTGGTTCGCGTGGCGCCCGATCAGGTGCGGCGTCGAACGCCTTGACCGATGAGGAGCAATCGGGTCAAGTTTCCATCGAGTCCGAGAGCCACGATCATGCTTGCAACGGACAGGTAAGGGAAAACCGGCACGTGAACCTATCAGCTTTCGCTCGCGCGCCGGCGACGCGTGGATCGATACGGGTTCCGGGGCTTCCCGTGTTGCCGCCGAATGTCGAGCGGTACCCGATCCCGGGCGGCGGCTCCCGCACGCTGGCACTCGATTCCGGCGACGAGTTGACGGTGATCGACCGCGAGGGGCGGCAGCCGTGTGAACTGGTCGTCTTCGATGCTGCCGGGCGCTCCGACCCTGCGATCATCGGCGCGCAAGGATCCGTAAATCCTCTGGGAATTCAGGCGATACTCGCGCGTGAGACGCCCTCCGCGAAGCGTGTCCGCGATATTCTATCGACCCGCGGCTTCGACCTCGGCCGGGCGGTTGCGGTGCGGCTCTTCGGCGACGATTCACGCGCCGGGGAGTCGGCGTCGTTCGTTTCGACGGCCCCGGTCACTCTCGTCGTCGGCGCTCCCGGTGATCCGATGCCGGTCGATGAGCAGTGCCCGCCCAGCGAGATCGTGCTGTATATCCACCGCCAATCGCGGTCCAATGCGAAGCCGGCGGAAGGACCGCCGCCGCCGCTCGCGAACCCGCTGGTTGACTTGAACATCGAGCCCGGCACTGTCGCGGGCTACGAGGTCAAGGCGGGACAGCTCATTCACGTCATCGACGTGAAGGGGCGCGAGTGCACCGACTTTCAGGCCTTCAGCCTGCGCGCCCTCGACCGAGGCATCGAACGGGAAATCGATCCGACCACCACGCGAACACTGCTTGATTTGCTCTATCCCGGGCCGGGCCTGTTCTCGAAATATTACACCGTCGATCACGAACCGTTGCTCGAGCTCGTTCAAGACACGTGCGGCCGTCATGATTCATTCGGCCTGGCCTGCACCGCGCGCTATTACGAAGATATGGGCTACCCCGGTCATGCGAACTGCTCGGACAACATCAACGCCGAGAGCGAGCGCTTCGGCGTTCGTCCGCGCGGCGGGTGGCCGGCCATCAATTTCTTCTACAACACCATGCTCGACGACCATAACGCAATCGGGATGGACGACCCCTGGTCGCGCCCCGGTGACTTCGTGCTGATGCGCGCGCTCACCGACCTGGTCTGTTTTTCGACCGCTTGCCCATGTGACATCGACCCCGCGAATGGCTGGAACCCGACCGATATCCAGGTGCGGGTATATGAGCGAAACGAAGATTTCAAGCCAGCCGCGGGATTTCGAATGACCACAGACGCCGACGTCCGGATGACCAAGAACAGCGGGTTTCACGATTGCTTTGCCGCCCATACCAGGAACTTCGTCGAATATAACGGCTATTGGCTGCCTCAGGACTTTCCCGCCCACGGCGCGATCGACGAATACTGGGCGTGCAGGGAACGCGCGGTGGTCATGGACTTGTCTGCGCTCCGCAAATACGAGGTTCTCGGTCCCGACGCCGAGGCGTTGATGCAACTTTGCGTGACCCGCGACGTACGCAGGCTCGCCGTGGGGCAGGTCGTCTACACGGCGATGTGCTACGAGCACGGCGGAATGATCGACGACGGCACCGTCTACCGGCTCGGCGACAACAATTTCCGGTGGATCGGCGGCAGCGACCTCTCCGGACTCTGGTTGGCCGAGCAGGCGGAGCGAAACGGGTTCGACGCGTGGGTCAAGACTTCGACCGATCAGCTCGCGAACATCGCGGTGCAGGGCCCGAAAAGCCGGGAGATCCTCGCGCCCATTCTCTGGACCGGCCCCGCTTGGCAAACCATCGAAGAGCTCGACTGGTTCCGCTTCTCGGTCGCCCGGCTCAACGATTTTCACGGTGTCGCGCTGGTCGTCTCCCGTACCGGATATACCGGCGAACTCGGCTACGAACTCTTCTGTCATCCGAACGATGCCCGAACCGTTTTTGACGCGGTCATGGAGGCGGGGGAGCCGTTCGGCATCTCGCCGTTCGGGCTTGGCGCTCTCGACATGGTTCGCATCGAGGCGGGGCTCGCTTTCGCGGGATGCGAGTTCACCGACCAGACCGATCCCTTCGAGGCCGGGATCGGATTCACGGTGCCGCTCAAGACCAAGGTCGACGACTTCATCGGCCGCGATGCCCTTGCCCGGCGTAAAGAACATCCGACGCGCAAACTCGTCGGGCTTGACCTGGACGGCGGTACCGTACCGGCGACCCGTGACTGCGTCCATATCGGGCGCGCGCAAATCGGCGAAATCACGTCGGCGGTACGCTCACCCATCCTCGGCAAGGTCATCGCGCTCTGCCGCATCGACGTGACTCACGCGGCGCTCGGCACCGAAGTCGAGGTCGGCCAGCTCGACGGACACCAAAAGCGTATTCCGGCGCGGGTCGTCGGCTACCCGCATTTCGATCCGCAGAAGCGGCGCGTGCGGGGCGATCACGACTGACGCGTTCGGTGGATCGATAGCGCTCGATCGGGAGCCGGCCGGCATGCGGAGGTCGGACCTCGGATCGGCCCAATCCGGCTCGGCGACGTAGCCCGGTTGGACCGCGACCCGGGAAATCCATACACTCGCGAAAGGCTGGAATGCCTTAAAAGGTCGAACGGCCGCGCGCGCCCCGCGACGACATGTTCCAACATCGACGGCAACCATGACGTTACTCGAGGTTCGGGATCTCACCCGTGGTTTTGGGGGCCTCGTCGCCGTTTCATCCCTTTCCTTCTCGGTCGGAGAGGGTGAGATCCGAGGTCTCATCGGCCCCAACGGTGCGGGAAAGACAACCACGTTCAACGTCGTAAGCGGTTTCTATCCGCCAACCGCCGGCCGCGTGGTGTTCAAGGGAGAGGACATTTCCGGGATGTCCACCAGCGTCATTGCCTCTCGGGGCCTGGTGAGAACGTTCCAGGCGACCACGTTGCTCCAGGAACTCACGGTGCTCGAAAACGTGCTGGTGGGCTGCCATCTCGACGCCCGCACGGATCTCCTGCGGGGCCTGATCGGCGCCGACCGACGGCGGCAGGCGATGGCACGGGACAAAGCCCTCGAAATCCTGGAATTCTTCGGGCTGAGCGATCGCCGGGACGATCTCGCCATGATTCTACCCCACGGCTTGCAGCGGTCGCTCGGCGTCGCCGTGGCGTTCGCCGCCGACCCCCAACTGCTGCTGTTGGACGAGCCCTTTACCGGCATGAATCCCGAGGAGACTCGTCAGATGATGGAAACCGTGGGCAGGGTGCGCGACCGCGGCGTCACGATTCTTTTGGTCGAGCACGACATGCAGGCGGTGATGGGGCTTTGCGACCGCGTCACCGTGCTCAACTTCGGTAAACTCCTGACCGAAGGCTCCCCGGACGAGGTTCGTCGCCACCCGGAGGTGATCAAAGCGTATCTCGGAACTGCGACCAATGCTGCTTGAGGTCAGCAACGTCACCGTTCACTACAACAAGGTGGTGGCGCTGCGGAATGTCAGCATGGATGTCCCGGATGGCTCCGTGGTCACCATCATCGGCGCCAATGGCGCCGGAAAGAGCACCCTGCTCCGGGCAATCTCCGGCCTCGAGACGCTCTCGGAGGGCGAAATCCGGTTTGACGGCCGGCGCATCGACGGAATGCCGCCCGAGCAGGTGGTTGAACTGGGTATCGCTCAGGTGCCCGAGGGCCGCCGAATATTCCCCGACATGACTGTCCTGGAGAACCTTCGCACGGGCGCTTACTTGCGCCGCGACGAGGAACAGGTGCGACGGGATCTCGACAGCGTGTTCGAGCATTTCTCGACGCTTAGGGAGCGGCGGGGGCAATGGGCCAAGACCCTCTCCGGCGGCGAGCAACAGATGCTGGCAATCGGGCGCGCGTTGATGGCGAACCCCAAGGTGCTGCTCCTGGACGAGCCGACCGTCGGATTGTCGCCGGTGCTTGTTCAGGAAATGGCGCGGATCATCAAGGAGATCCACCAACGGGGCGTCCCTGTGGTGCTGGTGGAACAGAACGCGGAGCTGGCGCTTCGGCTGGCCGAATACGCCTACGTGTTGGAGATCGGGTCTGTCGCCTTGCAGGGTCGGGCGTCGGAGCTCTACGAGAACGAGCACGTCCGCCGCGCCTATCTGGGCGCCTGATCAGGTGCGCTCCCTGGCGCGGGCAAGGGCTCGTCTTATCTTGGGTCCCAGGCTTTCGATCCCGTCCGGGAGAAACAGAATCGCCGCGATCAGTATGGCGCCGTAGATCAGCGGTCGCATCTGGTCAATCCCTAATTCGCGCAGCACGATTTCGTTCACCACGGTCAGGACCACGACGCCGAGGATCGGGCCGCAGATTGTGGCCGTCCCGCCGACGATGACCCAGACCAGCACGTAGACCATCGTCTCTACGTCGAACTGGTTCGGGTTCACCGTGCCGAGATAGTGCGCCAGCAGGGCGCCGGCCAGGCCGCCGAAGAAAGAAGCGATGACGAAGGCGAGAGTCCGGTATCCATGGGCATTGACGCCCACCGACTCCGCCAGCTTGTCCTGCCAGTGGATGGCATGGAATGTCAGCCCGATCCGCGATCGCTCCACGCGATAGAGGATGAACAGGGAGAGGGAGACCACCGCCAGACACAGATAGTAGTAGTTGACGGGTTCAAAGAACGCGATTTTGAAGGCGCCGAGTTCGATATCCGGGACCGATGGAATGAGCTTTAAGCCCTTCGGCCCGCCGAACGGATCACGGAACCGTTTCCAGCTCAGCCTGATGATCTCGCCGGCCGCGAAGGAGCCGATGAGGAAGTAGAACGCCTTCATCCGAAACAGCGGAAAACTCAGCACGTAGGCGGTCGCGGCGGCAACCGCGGCACCCAGCGGCATCGCCAGCGGAATCGGGACTCCCAGACGCTTGGCCAACAGCGTGCTCGCATAAGCTCCGACCCCTACGAGCACCACGTGCGCGAGCGACCACTCCCCGGTAAGGGTCAAAAGCCGATAGCTCACAACGACCAGAACGTTGATAACCAGGAATACGGCGACCTCTTTCTGGGAGAAGCTGAGCACGTGGGGCAATACGATCAGGGCCGCGTAAATCGCGGTGAGCGTGGCCCAGAAGCCCCAGCCGTGGTTATCGCTCCGCACCAGAGTCCTCGTCCTAGGCCCGGTCCCGGACTCCGAACAGCCCCGTCGGGCGCGCGATGAGCACCAGCAGCATCAACAGCAGACCGACGATATCGGCGACGACCCCGTCAAAAAACGTGGTTACGAACGTATGCACGAATCCATACAGGATTGCCGCCACCACGGCGCCCTCCAGACTGCCCAATCCGCCGACGATGGTAACGATGAATGCGGTCACGATCACCGAATGGCCCATGTACGGATAAGTGCGTACCAGGGGCGCCGCCAACGCGCCGGCGAGGCCTGCCATGGCGGTCGCAATGAACATCGCCAGCAGAGATGCCCGATTGATCGAGATCCCCTGCAGCGCAGCCGCCTCCGGATCCTGCGCACATGCCCGTAGTGCCCATCCGAATCGCGTATGGCGCAGAAACATCCACAGCCCGCCGAGCACGACAACCGCGGCAATGATGACGTACAGACGCTGCAGCGCGACAACGACCCCGTCGAAGCCAAACGGGTGGAACGTTGTCTGGGTCGACGGCGCGATGTGCTCCATGCGTACCCCAAAGCCCATCGCGACCGCCGCTTGCAGCATCAGCAACAACCCGATGGAAACGATCAGTCCCGCCAGCGGGTTGTTTCGGACCGGCTTGAACAGCGCCTGCTGCATCAGAATCCCGAGAAGGCTGACGAAGATCAGCCCGATCACCACGGCCAGGAAATAGGGGTAGTCCCTTTCGGCGTATACGAACACGACGCAATAGGCGCCGAGCATGAACAGCTCGCCATGCGCGAAGTTGATCACGCCCATCACGCCAAAGATCAACATCAGCCCGACCGCGATCAGCGCCATGAAGCTGGCCGCATAGATGGCGTTGACGCTTGTCTGTAGCAGAAGTTCGATCATGCGGGCGATCGATGGGTCACCAGGCGCCAAGACTCCCCAGCGCCGGCCCGAGAAAATCGGACTCTCGACACCGACCGCTCACGGGCCGGCAAGGGAGCGCAACGCCCCCGGATTACGGATCCGCCGTAAGGATCGCGCGTTCAGCCGGGTTCAACCACGCTGGTGGTACATCTCCCCCATCTCGGTGAAGTGCTTGATCAGCAGGTCACCGTGGCGGTCCCACCAGTCGGGGATATTGCGGAATTCTTTGATGACCGCCTTGCCGTTCTCGATCACCACGACCGGCCAGTTGCCGACGAGTGCGTTGTCGATGCCGAACAACTCCTTGCCCCACCAGTTGGCGGTGCCGAAGGCGTGCTTGCCGGCACCGCCCTGCTTCATGCCCGCCAGCACGGCTTGGGGTTCCACGCTGCCGGTTCGTTGGGCGCCCTCCACCCACAAATCCATGATCGACGCATATTCCCAGGACACCGCGCCCCACTCACCAGGCCAACGCTTGCTGTACTCGGCGTAGAACTCCCCAGGCGCATCGAAGTTGATTTGCGGCTGATTGAGCGCCGGATCGTCGAAATCCGGGAACTGAAAGATGAAGCCTTCCATGAAGTCTGCCGAGGTCTTCTCGATAATCTGCTCGTAGAAGTCCGCGGTGCAGGAGATGATCTGACCCTGGAAGCCCTGCTGGTAGGCCTGTTCGCACAGGGGATGCACGTAATCCGCATAGGCCGTGTCGAGGCACAGGATGTCCGGATTCTTGGCCAGCATCGACGTCATTACCGGCGCGAAGTCGGTGGTCGAAAGGTCGAAGAACAGGGTGTCCAGAACCTCGATCCCGTGCGCCTCGAAGGCCGCGAGATAGGTCGCCACCGAGGGCCGTCCCAGCGCATCGTCCTGCGCGCAAATCACGGTAGATTTCAGGTTCGGCATGTTGTCGGCGAGCCACCATACGCCCGTGACGTTGTAGATCGGGTGGACCTCGCAGGGCGCGATCAAAGTCTCGGTGTCCGGCGACAGATCGCTCGGCAGCAGGGTGGATACCAGCATCCCGGACCTGTTGGCGATGGGCTGCACCGCCGGCCAGGTATCGCCGCCCAGCATCATGATGAACTTGACGTCGTCCTCGAAGATCAGCTTGGTGGCGCCGGCGCGCGCCTTTTCGGGCGCGTACTCGTTGTCGTAGGAGACGAACTCGAAGGTATAGGTGTCGTCCCCGATCTGGACACCGCCGGCCGCGTTCACCTTCTCGGCCCAGATCTGACATCCATACAGACCCGGCAGCCCCCAGGCAGCGACCTCACCCGTGAGAGGCGCCAAGAAACCGATTTTGACCGTCTTCGAGGCAGCGTGTGCGATCTTGGGAACCAGACCGCCCGCAACCGCCGCACCGGCCGTCGTGGCACCAAGAAACGTCCGCCTACCAATCTTCTTCTGAAGCAGTTGCTGTGCCATTGTCATCCCCCGGCTCATGTTGTGTGTGCCCTCATTGGGGTCTACCGACGAATCTATACGCGTAACGGTGCGAGCTTCGCCGGATTGCTCAGCCATCATACAACCTTGGTGCAGCCCATCAAGGAATCTCCACAGCGGAAATGAACCGGTTCCGATCCAAAAATCCCACCGCACGTGACCCGTCTCGACGGCGTGGAGAGGAATGCGGCACTGCGGCAGCGCCGTGGCTGCCCCGACCGCATGATCGCATATGCGATCATGCCGGGCATGATGGCCCCCGAGGGCGCGCCCGGTTTGACCGATCCGCAGGTTGCATATTGACTACCTCCGATGGCCACCGATTCGACCAAGAGCCCGGACACGATCGCGACCACGATTCACGACCCTCGCTTGCCGGAGAGATCCGGTTGGACCAACGCAGAAATCATCTGGGAGCAGATCCAGGAGGCCGCCGCCGAGTGCGAGCGAAAGAACGAAAACGCCGAGGCTTCGGAGCTTTGGCGCGGCGCTATGGAGTTGGCGCGCGAACACTTGCCGCCGCACGATCTACGGGTAGCGACGAGCATGGCGAACCTCGCGATTGTCGAGCGTCGGGAGGGCGATAACGCGGCGGCGAAACGCGGGATCGAGGAAGCGCTGGCGCTCTGGGATGCGGGCGATCGATGGATCGAGTCACTCAGGCCGCTCTCACGCGCCCGCAGCTCGACGTTTCACTTGCGCCTACAGACCAAGCACCCGGGCGCATATCACCGCTTCCCGCGCGAGCGTTATCGAACTCTGGCGATCGAGGGGCGGGCGGTTCTCGCCGACAGACGCGACGGCCTCCCCGACCGGTCCGACCGACTCGAGCGGTGGAGAAGGGAGCGCCCGGACGGTTTCAACGATTGGCGAAAGCTGCTGAGTGCCGTGCTCCTGATCGCTTCAGGAGCGCCGCGCTAGCCAGGGCTTCCGGCGAAGCGGCCCCCGGGTCTAGCTGCTATCCATGAACGTCTCCTGGGAGTCATCCAGAGCTTCCCACCATGACGTGTGGTGCAGGGGTGCCTGGGTGCCGGTGACCGGCGACTTGTGCGACCGATCGCGATAGGTCGTGATTCCGTCTTCCTTGTGGTGCTCCCAGTTCTTGAAGTTGTCGGATTGCACATCCCAGTCGATGACATAGTCGGTCGCCGCCGCAAGGTCCTTGCAGTAGTCGGTTTGGAAGTCGATGTCCTCGATTGGATCCCCCAGCGCTTCCTCACGCGCTCTCCACGCGGCCGTCTCTTTCTCCATCTCCCCGCGTGACGGCAGCGCGGCCCGCTCCATGATGACGTCCCGGACATACCACGCTTGGGCGTCGAACATGCTGAACGTGTAGTACTGATCCTGCATGCCGAGGTAGGCGAGTTTCGGGTTGTCGATCCAGATTACGCCCTTGAACAAGCCCGGAGGCCAGAGCCGGTTGGGGGTCTTGAGCCGCAAAGCTTCTTCCATGAACGGGAAGTGGTGCAGGTAGCCGGTGCACAAGATGACGGCATCGACTTCGCGGGTACTCCCGTCCTTGAAATGGACCGTGCTGCCTTCGAACTTCGTTACCAGCGGTAGCTCCTCGATCCCAGCCGGCCATTCGAAGCCCATCGCCCGGGTCCGGTACGAACAGGTGACTGACTTGGCGCCGTATTTGAGGTTCTGTAGCGCGATATCTTCCGCGGAGTAGCTGCCGCCGACGATCAGCAGACGCTGGCCCTTGAATTCCAGCGCGTCACGGAAGTCGTGGGCGTGCAGCACACGGCCTGGGAAGCGGTCAATGCCCTCGAAGCTCGGTGTGTTGGGAACCGAAAAGTGGCCGGTCGCCACAACGACGTGGTCGAACTCTTCCTCGCGATCGATTTGGGTTGCCAGATCGGTCGAGAGCACGATAAACTTGTCGTTCGCCTTGGCGTAACGGACCAGCCTCACCGCCGTGTTGAAGCGCACGTACCGGCGCAGTTCCGAGCTCTCGGCCCGGCCCAGGATGTAATTGTTGAGAACCGCGTAGGGCGGGAAGGACGGAATGGGTTTCCCGAAATGCTCCTCGAACGAATAGTCTCCGAACTCGAGGCATTCCTTCGGTCCGTTGGTCCACAGGTAACGATACATGCTGCAATGCACCGGCTCGCCGTATTCGTCGAGACCCGTTCGCCAATTATAGTGCCACAAGCCGCCCCAGTCGGATTGCCTTTCGAAGCAAACCAGCTCCGGAATGGCCGCGTCCTTCTGCTCCGCCTGCTGAAAAGCGCGAAGTTGCGAAAGGCCGCACGGCCCCGCCCCGATAATGGCAACCCGTTTGGTCATCGCTTGCTCCTCGTTCAGTCCCTTCATAGACCGATTCAGCGAGCATTCCAACTCGTGTGAGGACGCATCTTCGTCGCGGCGATCGTTGCCGCACGCGATGGCGCCTCACGAGCCTCTCAACATGGAGATCTTCTACACCCCGAAGGCGGCCAAAGTGCCAATCGAACGATGGCGTCGACGTTACAACACCGTGGGCCCGCACGGCTCGCCCGGATGCCGACCGCCGGTGCCGGAAACGGTCCTGCCCAACGTTGAAGGACCGACCCACGCCGTGGAGGGGATACGGTCAGCCCGTCAACTTAACCCGCGTCCAACTCTCTCATAAGACGGGAACCGCTTAAACGGACGCCGGGCCGGTATAGTCCGGCCATGTCCAGGATGGTCCAGCTTCCCCAATCCGGATCCGCGTCCGGCGGAATAATTAACGCTGCCCCACTTCGAGCAGCAGCTTTCCGGAAACCCCTCGACCCTGAATCTTGGCGTGCATGTCGCGGGCGCGTTCGAGCTGAAAGCGCTCGACGATCGGCACATCGAGCCAACCTTCGGCGACGCCGCGCAGGAGGTAGTCGTTGCCCTCCGCCCACAACTGCGGAAACGCCATGACGTGATGGATGCTGAAGCGGGTGAATGCTTGCGACCGCAACAGGACACGGTCGCGAATGTTCTTGTACGGCGTACCCTCGGCTTCGCCGATATTGATGATGTGGCCGAACACCTTCACTGCGTCGAAGGTTCGATCGAGCGTTTTGGCGCCAAGCGAATCGATCGCGAGATCGACACCCGCGCCGTCGGTGAGGTCGCGCACGGCAGAGACGAAGTTCGTTTGGTTGAGGTTGATCACGGCGTCGGCGCCGTACTTTAGCGGCAGGTTCTCCTTGCCCGGCGTGCCGACGGTACCGATGACCCGCGCCCCCAGGCGTCCCGCCAGCTGGGTGACGAACAGCCCGACCCCACCCCCGCAGGCATGCACGAGAACGGTCTCGCCGGCCTGCAGCTGATAGACCGTATGCAGCATGTAATACGCGGTCAACGCCTGAACCGGATAGGCCGCGGCGACATCGAGAGCGACGCCGGACGGCAGCCGCGCGACGAGCGACGCGTCGGCGGCACAGATTTCGGCGTAGCCGCCACTGCCGACCAGCGTCGTCACCCGGTCGCCCACGGACACATTGGTCACCTCGGCGCTTTTGGCCGATACGGTGCCCGACACCTCCATACCGGGGATCACGGGATAGTCGACAGGGTGCGGATAGGTGCCGCTCCGCACCATGGTATCGGCCCAGTTGCAGCCGCAATAGGCGACCTTGATCAGGATCTTGCCCGGCCCGACGCTGGGCTCGGGCACGTCACGCAGCTGCAGCGCATCGAGCTGTTGATTCGGTGTGTCGACAACAATTGCGCGCAATCCAATACCCCCTCGGCAAATCCGGATTTCCGGCACCCTAACGGCGTGCCGGGGGCCTTGCCAACATTGGATTTAGCAAGCAAGCTCGCGCGCCGGTCAGCCGGGAGAGAGACGGGGTGATACTCATCGGAGTCGATGTCGGGGGGACGTTTACGGATGTCGTGGTAACCGACACCGAAACCTCGCAAACGGCGATTCACAAGGTCCCGACCACACCCGAGAACCCCTCGATCGGGGTCATCCGGAGCCTCGAAGAAATCTGTGAACGGGCAGGCGTGGCGCGCGCCGATGTTGCGCATGTGATGCACGGCACCACGATCGCAACCAACGCGGTGCTCGAATATGACGGCGCGCAGACCGGCATGGTTACCACGGCCGGCTATCGCGACATAATCCATATCGGCCGCCACCAGCGCCCGCAGCATTACTCGATCATGCAGGAGGTGCCGTGGCAGGTTCGGCCGTTGGTGCCCCGACGCCACCGCCTGACGGTGCGGGAGCGGCTCACACCGCCGCGCGGCGAGGTCGAAACCGCCCTCGACGAAGACGCCGTACGCGATGCCGCGCGACGCTTGCGCGAAGCGGGTGTCGACGCGATCGTGGTGTGCTTTCTGTTCTCCTATCTCAACCCGGCCCACGAAGACCGCGCCCGCGAAATCATCGAACAGGAATTCCCCAGCTGCTTCGTGACCACCTCGGCTTCGGTGTCGCCGCAGTTTCGCGAGTTCGAGCGCTTCACCACCGCTGCGATGAACGCCTTCATCGGTCCCAAGGTGCGCAGCTATGTGCGCGCGCTCGAATCGGCGATCGGCGCCAGCGGATTCGATGCCGAACTGCACGTCATGGGATCAAATGGCGGCGTAGCGTCGGCGGCGATGGTGTCGGAGCGGCCCGTGTTGACCCTGCTGTCTGGTCCCGCTGCAGGTGTCCTCGGCGGTTCGATGTCGGGTGCGCTCTCCGATCGGCGCAATCTGATCACCTTTGACGTCGGCGGCACGTCGGCCGACATCGGGTTGATCCGCGACGGCACCTTCGGCGAGGCGACCGCCCGCGATACCTGGATCGGCGGCTATCCGGTGATGGCGCCGATGATCGACATGCACACGATCGGCGCGGGCGGGGGGTCTATCGCGCGGCTCGATGCCGGCGGTGCGTTTCGCGTCGGTCCGCAAAGTGCCGGCGCCAAGCCCGGTCCGGCGGCCTATGGCGCCGGCGGTGATCGGCCGACCGTCACGGATGCCCATGTCGTTCTCGGACGGTTGCCGCCGAAGAACTTCCTCGGCGGTAAGATGGCCCTCGATGTCGATGCCTCGCGCACGGTGATCGACCGCTTGGCCGGCGAGATCGGCCTCGGTCGCGACGCCGCCGCGGCAGGCATCGTTACCATCGTCAACGCCAACATGGCCAACGCAATCCGCTCGCGCACCATTCAGAAAGGTCACGACCCACGCGAGTTTGCGCTGGTCGCGTTCGGCGGCGCCGGTCCGCTGCACGGGGTCGAGGTGGCGCGCGAGCTCGACATTCCGGAGGTGATCGTCCCACCCTACCCCGGCATCACCTCGGCGGTTGGCCTGCTCACCACCGATCTCAAATACGACGCCATCCGCACCGAATTCCAAATCAGCAGCGAGGTCGACGGCCCACGCCTGACCGATGATTTCGACGCCATGCAGCAAGGGTTGGCGGTGCAGTTTGCACGCGACGGCATTCCCGACGACGCCATCGCCTATGCCCGCAGCGGCGACCTGCGCCATGTCGGCCAAGGCTACGAGCTGCGTGTGCCGATCGCCGATGGCCCGGTCGGCGATGCGACCCTGACCCGCCTGTTCGAAGACTTTGAGACCATCCACCGCAGCGAATACGGCCACGTCTTCGCCGACAGCCCGATCGAGATCGTCAACATCCGCCTCACCGGGGTCGGCCGGATGCCGAAGATCGGACTCGACACGCGCGCCGGCGGCGGCAGTTTGGACGATGCGGTGCTCGAGAGCGGCAGCTGCATTTTCCGCTCCAACGGCGAACTCACGGCCATGGACACGCCGCTCTACGCGCGCGATCGAATTCCGATCGGCGCCAACGTCGATGGACCGGCGATCATCGTCCAGACCGATTCGACGACCGTGGTACCGCCCGATGCGCGTGCCAGCGCCGACCGCGGCGGCAATCTCGTTATTGCGACGGGAGCATGAGATGAACGACACACCGCGAACCAAACGAAACCTCCCCGAGGTCGACCATGTCACGGCCAGCGTGGTGCAGGGCGCCTTGGAGAACATCGCCGTCGAGATGGGCTATAAGCTGATGCGGATGTCGTATTCCTCGATCATTCGCGAGTCCGAGGATTTCGGCGCTGCACTGGTCGATGCCCAAGGCCGCGGCCTCGCCGAATCGGCACAATCTACGCCGCTGCAATCCGGTCCGATCCCGGGCTACGTCAAAGGCATCATGCGGATTCTCGAGCAGCGCGGCGAGTCGATCCGACCGGGCGACGTCATTATGCACAACGACGCTTATTCCGGCGCCAGCCACGGGCCGGACGTCGCATTCGCGGTGCCGATATTCGACAATGGAGATCTGCTCGGCTTCGCGGTGACGACCGCGCACCATCTCGACATCGGCGCGCTGACCCCGGGCAGCTGCGGTATCGTCGACGCGATCGACGCCTATGCCGAGGGCCTGCAATTCAAGGCGATCAAGGTCTACGACCAGGGTGAGAAGGTCGCCCCGGTGTGGCATATCCTGCGCGACAACATTCGCGTCTCCGACCTCGTGGTCGGCGACATGGAAGCGCAGATCGCGGCCGCTCGTTTCGGTGCCGAGCAGATGCTCGAGCTGGTCGGCCGCCACGGCCGCAACACCTTCCGGGACGCCTGCGAATCGGTGATGAACTACTCCGAGCGCCTGATGCGCCAGGCGATCTCCGCGCTGCCGGACGGCACCTACGCGGCCACCACCCATATCGACGGTTATCTCGACGATCCCGATCCGGCGCGGCGCGAGTTGCCGCTGGTGGTCAATCTCACGATCGACGGCGACGATATGGTCGTCGATCTCACCGGCACCGCCGACCAGGTTCCCGATCGACCGATCAACATGCCGTTCGAGGGAACGGTCGATATTGCGGTGTGGCTCACGGTGCGCTCGGTCCTGCTCGACACTGCGACGCATGGCCACATACCCGTCAATGAAGGGCTGGTGCGGCCGATCAAGATCAAAGCGCCCAAGGGCTGTATCGCCAATCCCGAGTTCCCGGCCCCGACCATCGCCCGCTTCGCGCCGGGTAACCAGCTCGCCGACACGGTGATGAAAGCGTTGGCTCAGGTTGCCCCTCGGCAGGTCTCGGCCGGCATCGGCAATCTCAAGGTGATCGCGTTCTCCGGTATGCGCGACAACCGGCACTGGGTGCATATGGAGATCTTCGAGGGCAGCTATGGCGGCCGCTTCGGGATGGACGGGATGGACACCGTCGACACCCTCTACGCGAACACCCGCAACAACCCGATCGAGGACATCGAGTCGCATCTTCCCCTCAGAGTCGACCGCTACGAGCTGCGCGAGGACGTCAGCGGCGCCGGCCGATGGCGCGGCGGTTTCGGCTCAATCCGTGAGTTCGTCTACCAGTCCGACGGCGGCGCATCGGTCGAGGGCGAAGGTCACGGCTTCAACCCTTGGGGCTTCGACGGCGGGCTCGACGGCCGCCCGGCGGCACTGCGGCTCAACCTCGCCGATGGCAGCGACCGGGAGCTACCGTCGAAGGCGCCTTACATGCCGCTCAAGGCCGGCGATCGCTTTATCTGCGTCGGTCCGGCCGGCGGCGGCTACGGCGACCCGCTCAAGCGCGATCCGCGAGCCGTTCTCGACGACGTCATCGACGGACTGATCAGCCGGGATTCGGCGCTGCGCGACTATCGCGTCGCCGTCACCTCGGATCTCCGACTCGACGAAGCCAAAACCCTCGAACTCCGCGCCGCGACGTAGCGCCCCTTTAAACCACCGGCCAGGCGGCGCGGGGAATCGCGTCGATGCGGTCCAGGATCGCGCTCGACGCCGTGGCGGCGTCCTGGCGGTAGGCCCCTTCGTCGATCATCGTGAACACGCGGTCGCGCATCACCACCCGGCCGTCGATGACGACCGTGCGCACCGCCTCGCCGGTGTTGGAATAGATCAGATTGCCGATCGGGTTGCACAGGGGATTGGGGTGCCAGCCGATCCCGTCGGTATCAACGACGACGAGGTCGGCGCGCTTGCCCACCTCGACCGAGCCGATGCCGCCTGCACCGTCCCATAGCAGTGCCCTGGCCGCATCGACGGTCGCCATCTCCAGCGCCTTGTGTGCGCCAATCACCGTCGGATCGATCTTGGCGTCCTTGTGGCCGCAGGCGGCGAGGTACATCACCCGCACCATATCGAGGAAGCGGCTCACCGCGCACGCGTCCGTCCCCAGCACCACCCGCACCCCCGCTTCCACCAGCTCGGGGAACTTGCCGTGCGTCACGCAGCCGAATCCGCCGAACATGCTGGCCGAGGGGCAGTGGCATACCGAAACGTCGTGCGCGCGCAATACATCGATATCGTCGTCCTCGATCCACCCCATATGCACGAGATAGGCGTTGGCGCCGAGCACGCCGAGACGGCGGTAACGCTCGACTGGGCCGAACCCGTGCACCTCCCTGGTGGCCGCCACCTCGCCCGGGGTCGTTGCCAGGTGAGCATGGACACCGACGCCGAGCGCATCCGCGCGCTCCTTGACCCGCCTGCACAGCGTGTCGGTGACATGGGCGGTTCGTACCAGCGAGAACCAGGCCCGCAGGCGCCCGCCATGGGCGCCGTGCCATTTGTCGATCACGGCTTCGGCCGTGGCCACCGCGGTGTCGGTGTCGGCGGTGTAGTTCGGCGGTGCAGTGGCATCTTCGACATCAGAGGTGAGGCGGGCGATGATGCCGCGGATGCCGACGCGGCCGACCGCGCGCGCGATTGCATCGGGCTGGAACGTTCCGGGATCTGCGAAACAGGTGGTGCCGTGGCGGATCATTTCCAGGAATGTGCCGGTTGCCGCCAGCTCCGCTTCGGCGTCCGACAGACCGATCTCGTAAGGCCACACCCGGTCGCGCCAGCGCTCCGGAAACTTCATGTCGTCGATGAAACCCTTGGAGAGGAAATGCACCGGATGGTTGTGGCCGTCGATCAGCCCCGGCAGTACCAGCTTATCGGTCGCATCGATCGTTTCTTTGGCGCGGTAACCGGCGACCAGCTCGTCGGTCTTGCCGACGGCGGCGATGGCCCCGTCGACGACCGCGACGGCACCGTTGGCGATCATCCGCCGCTCGTCATCCATGGTGACGACGAGGCCGTGGGCGACGAGCAAATCGACAGGTTCGGGAGCCACGCGGCTCACCTCCGGCAGCGCTTCATTCGGCGGCTTGTGCCGACTCGCAGCTCGCGCGCCGGGCCGCGCGTTCGCGTTTGGTGGCCGCCTTGTCGACGGTCATCGTCGCTTCGTCGATCACGACGCCGTAGCTGCGTCGCGCGCCCTCGATCGAAACGTAGTCGTTGCCGACATCGACCAGCACCCGTTGCGGGTCCCGCGCCAGCGGGTCGCCCCAGCCACCGCCGGCGCCGGACTGCACGAAGATGCGTCCACCCCGAGGCACCGTGATCCCATAGCAATAGTCCACCACCATGATCTCGTCCTCGGCGCCCTCGTTGAGGACGAAGAAATTGCCGGTGCCGGGTTTGCCGCCGCAATACCCCGCCATCGTGTACTCGTAGCCCTGGCTGTAGACGATGCAGCTCACCTCGTCGAGCATCTCACGGCGGTAGTGTAGCGCCGGCGCGCCGCGGTACTCGCCCGGCGCCGCGCTGTCGGTGGTATATTCCAGCTGGATGTAGCGGTACGGATATTGCTGCTCGAACATCTCCAACGATGGCAATCTGAGCGCGCAGAACGGTGCCGAGTTGCCGCCCCAGCCATCGACCCCCTTGGCCCCGCCCGCGCTCATCGCCGTGGCATTGATGTCGCTGCCGACGAAAAAGCGCCCGGTGCGCGAGTTGGTGCCAAACACCCGTACGTTGCACAGATCGATATCGGCCGCGCCGACCAGGTCCGGACAGATTCCTTCGAACGCCTTCATCACCGCTTCGGCGATGTCGGAACCGATGCATACCGTCGAGTGGCCGACCGGCGCCGGCGGATCGCAGTTGACCACCGAGTGGTTCGGCAACCTGATCGTAAAGGGACGGAAATAGCCGGAATTGACCGGCAGATCGGGGAACAGCGCAACCAGTGCGGTGTAGACGTTCGAGTAGGTATTGGTGGCGACCGAATTGACGAAGCCGGGGACTTGCGGGTCGCTGCCGGCGAAATCGATGGTGACGTCGGTGCCGTCGACGGTAACCGCGACCGCTACCTTGACCGGGCCGCCGCCGGCATAGTCGTGATCGAGATAGGCCTCGCCGCGGAACTCGCCGTCCGGCCACGCGGCGATCTCGGCGCGCAGACGGTTCTCCGCGTAACCCAGGACGTAGCCCACGCTCCGGTCAACCGACTCGGCGCCGTACTTCTCGACCAGCGCCAACATGCGGCGCCCACCGATCACACAGCCGCCGACCATGGCATTGAGGTCGCCGGTGATGTCCTCCTGGGTCCGGGTATTGGACAGGATCAGGTTCCACAAGTCGGTGACGAGTTCGCCGCGCTCACGCAGTCGCACCGGCGGGACTCGGAAGCCCTCCTGCCAGATGTCGCGGGCGATCGTGTTGTAGCCGCCCGGCGCACAGCCGCCGACATCGTTGACGTGGCCGCGCACCGACGTGAAGAAACGCGGTTCACCTTCGACGAACACGGGATATACGATGGTCCAGTCGGGGATGTGGCTGCCGCCGTAATAGGGATCGGTAGCGAAGAACACATCCCCCTCGTGGATGTCGTCGCGGTAGATGTCGAGCGCGATCTCGACCGAGGTCAGCGCCGCGAAGATGTGGGTCGGCACCGATTGCGCCCGAGCCAGCAGACTCACTTCGGTACCGTCGTAATAGAAAAGGCCGACCGAATAGTCGTGGGTCTCGGAAAAGATCGGCGAGATCGAGGTGTTTTCGACCACGCGGCTGATTTCGTGGCACACCGTCTCGACATAGTTGCGGACGATCTCCGCCGTGATCAGCTCCGACTTCTCGAGTTCTTTCATGCGGCGCTCTCCGTGCGTGCGGTTTCTTCGGCAAGAATCGCCGCGGCCCGATCGCGGGTGATCTTTCCGGTCGCGGGATCGAGTATATCGCCGATGCGGCGCGCGCGGTACGCGGCCCAGGCGGCATCGCCGTCGACGCCGCATCCTCCGTCTACAGAGAGCGCCGCCAGGACGGCGCGGAACAGGGCCTGGCCCGTGGTCTCGCGCCCGATACCGATCGCCGCCGGCGTCTTGGCGGCAAGGCGCGAGTCCGGCAACTTGATCTCCACCGCCTGGCGCAGCGCGTCGCCATGCACGCCCTCGATGCCGAAACCTGCTGCAAATGCGGCAAGCACGATGTCTTCGCTGGTTCCCGCACCGCAGTTGATCGGTCGCGGGTCGACCGCCGGGGGTTCCGGGAACGTGACCGATAAGCTCTCGCCGCGCCGTTCGATCGCGACCTCGATGCTGCCTGCGTCGGCGTCGTCCCAGGGCACCGCGATCGCGCATTGCCCGGTGCGCGGGCCCGGCTTCAGGCGGTCGATAGCCGTCGCGAGCACCGCCCGATCCGCAGCCAGAGCCGCGGCGCGATGGCCTTCGATGTCGTCGAGAAAAGATCTCAATCCCTGAAACCGTTCGGCCAGGGTGGTCGCCGCGGCCGCCATGGCTTCGACACTGGCCAGCGTAATCGCGGCAGTGCGGCTGTTAAGGATCAGGGTATCGTTGGCTTCGCGCCGCGCTGCGCCGGCCAGCCGCAGCTTGACCGGAACGATGCGTCCGCCTTCAGCCCAGCGGTCGATCGCCTGCGGGCTGTAGCCGCCGAGCTCCCAGCCGCCGAAGTCGGGGATGCCGGCGCGCACGACGGCCCAGTGGTCGGGCGCCCCCTCCCTGGCCGTACCCGACCACACCGGCACCACGGTTGAGATCTGCGTGGGGTGGGCACTGCCGCTGTCGGAATCATTGGTCACCGCGGCGTCACCCGGGCGCCACGCATCGCCGAAAAACGCGCGTACCGCCTCGACGATGCGCCGGGTCGATGCCGCCGTGGTTGGGTCGGTGGTCGTCAACACCGCGCCGTCGGCTGCGGAGATCGAGGCAATCGGGTGCACTTCCCAGGGCAAACCGATAGCCCCGTCGCAGGCGCTGCAAGCGTCTTCCAGCAGCGGCAGCAGCGTCGCCGCGAGGCTGTTCGCCGTCGTCATCCCTCTCGCCTCCCCACCCTGGCCAATATGTCGACCTACAGCATATACGAGCGGAATCGCTCCTCGAGTCTGCTTCGGGATTGACCGGCACTGCCTAAGCGCCGACCGCGATCTCGAACACGTCGTAACTGTTGAGCCGGGCGATGTCGCCGGGTTGGACAACGATCGTGGTGTCGACTTCCTCGATCACGGCGGGTCCGTCGATAACCTGGCCGGGCCGCAATACGGCGCCGTTATAGATCGGCGTGTCGATCCACGTCATGCCCGCACCTTCGGCGAAGGCGATCCGCCGCGTCGCCTTGATCGCCGCGCCGGGGTCGGTGCCGGCGCTCGCATCGGCGTGCGGCAGCGACCAGCGACGCTCGCCGATCAGGTCCTGACGCACGGCCATCACTTCGATCGGCTTGTGCGGCATCTTGAAGGCGTAGAGCTTCTCGTGCAGATCGTGGAACGCGTCGGCCGTCGCGGCGAGCGACTCACCCATATCCGTTCCGTTTGCCGGGATTGGCGTCGGCAACTCGTGCACTTGGCCGATGTAGCGTATTTCGGCGCGCCGCTCGACGCGAACGCGATCGACGCCGTCGAGCCCGGCGAGCTCGGCCGCCGGCGCGGATGCAAGCTCGTCGAGCGCGTTTGCCAACGCCACCGCGTCGATGTCCTCAAGGCGGGCGCCGAGCGGATGAATCTGGCTCACCTTGAGGTCGGCCAGCAGCTCCCCGAGCGCGCACAGCACGGAAGCAGCGCGCGGCACCAGAATCCGCGTGATACCGAGATCGCGCGCTTGGGTGCCAACGGTCACGCTGCCGGCGCCGCCGAACGACAACAGCGCGAAGTCCCGCGGGTCGTGGCCCTCCGCGACCGAGACGTAACGGATGCTGTTCGACATGTTGTTGTTGACGATCCGCAGGATCGCGAAGGCCGCTTCGTCGGCATCCATGCCGAGCGGTTCGCCGACCGCGCGCTCAATCGCTTCACGCGCCGCCGCCGCGTCGATCTTCATGCGGCCGCCCAGGAAATACAGCGGATTGAGGTAGCCCAGATGCAGGAACGCATCGGTCACGGTCGCGTCGCCGCCGCCCAAGCCGTAGCACGCAGGCCCCGGCCGGGCGCCGGCGCTGCGCGGCCCGACCAGCAACGCGCCGCCGGCATCGACATGGGCGATCGAGCCGCCGCCGGCGCCGACCGTGTGGATGTCGAGCATTGGCAGGCCGACATGGTGGCGGCTGAACCACGACGCGTTGCGCGTGTTGGGCGCGGCGTCGCGTATCAGGCAGACGTCGTAGCTGGTCCCACCCATATCCACGCCGATCACGTTCGGCATGCCGCACGCCTCGCCGAGCCGGCTCGCCGCAGCTACCCCGCCGGCCGGCCCCGACAGCAGAATCGCGCAGCCCAGCGCGCCGGCCGTCTCCGGCGCGGCGTTGCCGCCGTTGGACTGCATGACGTAGAGCTGACCGGTGAAGCCGTTGGCGCGCAGTTCGGCCATCAATCGTTGCAGGTAACGCCGCAGCAGCGGGCTGATAAAGGCGTTGACCAGCGTCGTGCTGAAGCGCTCATACTCGCGCACCTTGGGCAGCACCTCGGCGCTGAGATAGACCGTCGCTTGCGGGTGAATATCGGCGACAATCTCACCGGTCCGGCGTTCGTGGATCGGATTCAAGTATGAGTTGAGAAAGCATACCGCAACCGACTGAATATTCGCTTTTTTTATCTCCTCAGAAACTTTACAGACCGCATCCTCGTCGAGCGGCGTGACGATGTTGCCCTCGGCGCCGATACGCTCGCTGACGCCAAGCCGCCAGCGCCGCGGCACCACCGCTTGCGGCGGCGCCAGGCGGATGTCGAACAGCACCTCCTTGTAGCCGCGCCGGAGTTCGACGATGTCGCGAAAACCGGCCGTCGTGATCATCGCCACCGGCACGCCCTTGTGTTGCAGCATGGCGTTGGTCGCCACTGTCGTGCCGAAGTTGATGACCGATGTCCGAGCCAGGAATTCGGGCAGCGCCAGCTCCAACCGCTCGCCCATCAGCGTCAGCGCGGCGAGCACGCCTGCGGATTCATTACCCGGCGTCGACGCCACCTTGCCCTGCGCCAACGCGCCGCTATCGTCCTGCACGACGATGTCGGTGAACGTGCCGCCAACATCGATTCCGATTTTGTACATACGCTTCGGTTTAACCGTTGGCGCGCCGATGACCAAGCTTATCGTGAATCGACAACGTTGCACGGCCACCATGAGCCGACAACGTTACACGGCCATCAATGGTATCTGGCAGATTATCGTCGGCGTCGAGGCCGAAAGCGCCTCTCGCGACGATGGCGGTGTTGTCGAATGACACGGCGATATTGCCGGCGTCCGGCGGCCATGGTCAGCCGCTACACCCGCCGGCCAATCAAACGCGGCTCGCGAAAGCGGCCATTGCGAAGCTCGAAACGAGAACAAAGATGTCCAAAAACCCTGACGGAGGTGTCTAAGACTTACATTGTACGTTCAGCGACGACCGGCGAGACGGGCGATTGCATCGCGGAACGCCGCCGTGCGCGCCACCCCGTTATGGCCGGCGTTGGCGACTTCCATGAATGTTGCGTTGACACCACGCGCCTCGAGTGCTGCCACGTAGTCGCGCGCAAGCACAGGCATGGTGTTAGTGTCTTTGCTGCCCGTCAACGCGATAACCTCGACATTGGTGGAAACCGCATCCACAAAGGCGTGCGGCGAGCGGCTGCGGGCCCATGGGCGGCGCCCCCGCATCCGTCGCCACTTGCCTATGTTGCACGGACAGGCTGCGAGGACCGCCGCACCGACAAGTCCGGCGTACCGGCCGAGGATGACGGCGCCTATGGCGGCGCCCCCGGAATGACCGACAAATACGACGCGTTCGGCGCCATGGTGGGATTTCAGTTCGGCAATGGCACCGGCCACCGCAGCGATGATATGGTCACGATATCCATCACCTTCACGGCGATAACTGTTGCCGGTCGACCTGGCATCGTTGGAGTCGTAGTAGCCCGGGCGGATGAGCGCCACCGCCGTCACGCCGTTCCCGGAAACCCGCTCAGCGGCTCTGGCCAGGTAATCCGACGGCCCGCCCTTGGATCCGTCACCGTGAACGAACACGACAAGCGTCCGGTTGCCGGCGGCGGCGCCAAAGGTGTGGATTACAAGGCATTCACTTCCGCCGGTCACGCGCGTCACGAAGTCAGGGGAAGAACACGGCCGCGCCGATGCCTCGCCCATCGATATAGCCGCGGCGCACAGAAGACCCAGGCCAAACCACGCGAGAACTCTCATCTACCTCTCCATCATGAGCACGCCTCCCAAACGAAGGCGACGCACCCAGCGCGCTTGCACAATACGAAATCGACGACTTTCAAACCGCATGACTCTCATTCGGCTGAAAGGACAAACGGGGGGCAAAGTCAGTACAACGCCAATTCCAACCCCACAATCCCCAAAATTGCCCCAATAGCGCACCGGCAAGAACAGCCAGCATGCGCTGACGGGATTGTTTCGCCAGTCCGTCTTCGGTCGTCTCGGTGGCTATGAGCATGTTCGCTGATCCGCTTCGGGCAGCGCCCGGCTCCGGAACGTCTTCGAAAACCGCGACCGTCCGGTGACCGAGAGACCATGAAGCTCGTCAGTTTCCGGCATCAAGACCGGGCCTCGCGGCTCCATAAATATGGCATTGATGCCCTATTTTTCACTTGAAGATAGGGCATTAATGCCATACTTTTCGCTATGATCAAACGCGGCAAGATTTTGAGGGAAATACGGGAGCGCGCAAAAAGTCGAGGCCGGGACGTGCGGGTCGACGCCAAGGCTGGCAAGGGATCTCACGCCAAGGTTTATGTCGGCCAACGCCGCACCGTGGTCCCCCAAAGAGCATCGCCGGCACTACTAGTAAAGGCGATTATAAAACAACTGGATCTGGAGGATTAACCCCAATGCGCAAGCTGGAATACCCCTGCCAACTGAGCCCGGATGAAGAAGGCGGTTTTTCTGTCTCCTTCCCGGACGTGCCCGAGGCGCTCACTTATGGAGATGACCGGGACAAGGCTCTTGAAATGGCCGAGGACGCTCTTTCGGTCGCCTTGACGTTCTATCTGGAAGCCGGCGAGCCGGTTCCCGTTCCAGGAAGCCGCCGCGCCGGACAGGTCTCCGTCTCTCCGAACCTGCAAATCGCTCTGAAGATTGCCTTAGCCGACGCCTTACGCGAATCCGGGAAGCGTCCAGCGGATTTGGCGAGACTGATTGGGACCGACTTTAAGTCCGTAAAACGCCTGCTTGATCCCGACCATTCATCCAGAATACCGGCCCTGGAAAAGGCACTGGCCTGTTTGGGGAAGCGCGTCGCGATCACGACCGAGGACAAAGCCGCTTAGAGACCCGCCACTATAGGATCGCAGTTTATGCTCCGGCATAGAGCCCCGCCTCCGCCTCCCGCCTACGGATCAGCCCCTCCGACCGCACAGCTCACTCGGGTATCAGCCACCGGCACCAGGAACTGTATTGCCCGACGTTGAAGAATCGACCTACTCTGTTGATGGGTTCCGGTCGGCCGTTCAACTCAATCCGCCGCCCAACTCTCTCATAAGCGGTGGACCACCTGATGGGGGCAGGCCGCTTTTTTGGGACGTCCAACGCAATGAAACCAATCGTCAAGCTGCTGTTAATCGTGCCGATCTTGCTGTGGTCGTCGGTGGCCGCGGCCGACTTTCGGGCGGGTGTGGAAGCTCATGTGAGCGGCGACTACGCAACTGCTTACAAAGAGTGGTTGCCGCTTGCCGAGCAGGGGCACGCCGGTGCCCAATTCTTCCTCGGTTTTATGTATGCCAACGGGGAGGGCGTGCCGGAGGCGTGCCGGAGGACGATGAGGCCGTGAAGTGGTACCGCCTGGCGGCCAGTCGGTGTGGAAGCTGCATGCCGCGGCCGTGAAGCGGCGACTACCAACTGCTTACAAAGGCCGCTTGCCGGAACGCCGGTGCCCAATTCTTCCTCGGTTTTATGTATGCCAACGGGGAGGGCGTGCCGGAGGATGATGCTGCGGCCGTGAAGTGGTACCGCTTGGCGGCGGAACAGGGGCACGCCGAGGCCCAGTTCAACCTCGGGCTCATGTATGCCGACGGCGAGGGCGTGCCGGAGGACGATGCCGCGGCCATTAAGTGGTATCGCAAGGCCGCCGAGCAGGGGCACGCCCGCGCCCAGTTCAATCTCGGTAACATGTATGCCAAAGGCGACGGCGTGCCGGAGGATGATGCCGTGGCCGTGAAGTGGTACCGCAAGGCCGCCGAGCAGGGGCAGGCCCGCGCCCAGTTCAACCTCGGGGCCATGTATGCCAAAGGCGAGGGCGTGCCGGCGGATTATGTCCGGGCGTTTGCCTGGTTCAATCTTGCAGCCGCGCAAGGAGATGAGCGTGCTAAAAAAGCCAAAGGCATTATCCGGCAGCGCATGACGGCCGCGCAGATCGCGGAGGCACAAGAACTCAGCGCTTCTATTCTGCAACGCATCAGGAAGTGAGACGGTGTCTTGAACTTCTTGAACTGATCTGCGCGCGGTCTGGGCGGCGTCCGACTGGTTGGCTGGCGTATAGTTCAGCCTCTGCCTCCCGCCGCCGGACCAGTCCTTTGAGCTTGCGGCCGCCGGACCACTCAGCGTCGAAACACCCAGGTCCGGACGACGGCCCGCCACGCCCACCTCGCAACGGAGCCGGTCAAGCGTTCGGTCGCGCGGATGCTGACACCCTCGGTCAGGTCAGCGATGGCACGAACGAATAATGAACCCGCTATAGAGAAAAGTGCCCAACTCCCCTGTCAAAAGTGCCCAACCGTGTTTTGGAACACAGCAAGACCACGCCAATACGCTTGTTTTTCCAAGAACTTAAGTGGTAGGCGCGACAGGGATCGAACCTGTGACCCTCTGATTAAAAGTCAGATGCTCTACCAACTGAGCTACGCGCCCGAGGGGCCTTGGCTTGGCGTGTTGTCGGAACATAGGCACGACGTCGGTGAGGGTCAACGCCCGCGTCGCTGCCTTACAAGGCCTCGCGAAAACAGTCGTACCCTACGGCTCGAGCGGCAGATCGCATGCCGCCACCGCCGCCGCCATGGGCGCAACGCCATAGAGATGAAAGAACGGGTCGCCGCCGCGGAACGGCACCGGATTTCCGACCGTTACAGGTCGCGTGTAGAACATGAGGTTGGTCGAAGCAGGGGCCGCGCCGAGCGCGCCCGTCCCAACCGCCCAGCCCGTGCCGCTCAACGGTCTCACCGGGCTTGCGCTGCCGGGCCGATCGCGCAAGGGCGGGTCGAGCGGCGAGGTCTTTCACGGGACTCGGTCCCGCGCGGCAATCGCCTTGGACTCGGGGGATCTACCAAGCGCGGTGCGGGCCGTTCATCTCTTGTTCGAAGCCTATTGATACCGTGCGACCGGCTCCCCAGGTCTAGCCAGGTTGGAGATGCACCGCGTGCTCTGCGAAGCTGTTCGAGATCCAATCCATGTCATTCCGCTCAAACGGGTTTCCCGGCACCAAGGCCGAAGCCGTTCGCAAGGTTCAACGCGCAACCGCTTGGGCGCGGGCGCGCCTGCCGCGCGGCCTTCGCACGGTCGTCGGCATCCTGCTGGTCATCGGCGGTTTGTTCGGCTTCCTGCCGATCCTCGGCTTTTGGATGATTCCACTTGGGCTGGCCTTCATCGCCCTCGATATCCCGCCGCTGCGGCGGCGCTTGACCGGTTGGCTCAGGCGCAACCGCCGTGGTAAGGCTACCCCGAACTGACGCCTCAGGCGCCCGCTGGCCTGGATCGAAGCGCCTGCCTGCGGTAGCTTTTGATCCGCGCACAAATCCGGAGAACACGACATGGCGATCACCGCCCCCGCGACCCGTTCCGAGCGCTATTCGCCCGATCCCGATCACGCGCTGACGCTGCCTTCACACTACTATTACGATCCCGATATCTACCGGCGCGAGAAGGAAGAGATCTGGTTCAAGACCTGGCAATATGTCGGCTTCGTCGACGATCTGCAGAGCCCCGGCGACTACATCACCGACAAGGTCATCGACCAGCAGGTCTTCGTCATCCGCGACAAGGCCGGCGATTTGCGCGCCTATTACAATGTCTGCATGCACCGCGGCCATATCCTGCTCGAGGGCAAGGGCAACAAGTCCATCTTGACCTGCCCGTTCCACGCTTGGTCGTACGACACTTTCGGCGCGCTCAAAGCAGCCGGCAACGCCGAGAACGTCGCCGGATTCCGGCTCGGGGATTTCCGCCTTGCCGAGATCCGGGTCGAAACCATGGCCAATATGGTGTTCGTCAATCTCGACCCCGACGCCATGCCGCTGACCGAGTACTATGCCGGCTTCGAGGAGGATGTACGCGCCAAGGTGCCGCGCTTCGACGAGCTTAGAGTTGCCCGTCAGGACCCCTACGAAATGGACTTCAACTGGAAGTTCGTGATGGACCAGAACGAGTGCTACCACTGCCCGCATCTGCATCCGGGCGTGCTGGCAGGCGAAGGCGCCTATCTCGAGCCGAGCTTCGAGATCACCATGTACGACCGTTGGGATTCGGTGGTGGTCTATGCCAAGGGCGACGAGAAAAGCCCTTACGGCGCCGGCAAGGACGAGGATATCCGCGACGTCTACATCTGGACCACCTTCCCCAACCTGATCATCTCGACCCACCAGGGCCCATCCAACTTCAAGGTGCAACGGATTTGGCCGACCGGACCGGAAACCGCCGAAGGCTCGATGGACAATCTGTGCCTCAGCGATCCGCCGACCGAGATGGACATCAAGCAGTTCGACTATTTCCGTGACCGCGTGTGGGCCGAGGACAGCCCGGCGATGACCAAGCAGCAGCGTGGCATGAAGTCGCGCGGTTACCAGCAGGGCCGGCTCATGATCGATCCCGAACGCTCGTGGAAGAGCGAACATGCCGTGCACCATTTCGACAAGCAGGTCTGGGAAGCGCTCAACGGCAACAACTGGGGCGGCACGTAGCGAGCGCTGCCCGCCGGCATCGGTGCGGTTGGTCCGGCTACCATTGTTGCCCCGTGACGCCGCGCCTACTCGAAATACCGATCCGATAGCACCAGCTCGACCTGCTTATTCTCGGCAGTGAACGGATCCATCGGCCCGCCGCTGGCGTTGACCCGGGTCTGGGAATCCCCGGTTTGCGTGAGGTGTGCGCCCACGCGCAGCATCACCAGCGGCTCTCCCTCCAGCGCTTCGAACCGATAGAGCACGCCGGCGGGAATGAGGATGCCCTGGCGCGCACGCAGCGTGTCGATTTCGCCGTCCTTGCCGTGGAAGCGCGCCGCGCCCTGCATCACCACGAACGTATGGTCCTCGGTGGGATGAGCGTGAAGCGCATTCTCGCCGCCTTCCGCGTAGGTCTTGAGAACAACGGTAAACCGTTCGGTCGCGGCCAGCGGCGTATCCGCCCGGCCTTGCGCGGGGATCTGCACCCGCATCGCGTAAACCGTCGGTTCGGTGTTGCGGGCAAGCTCGGCGAGACGCTCGCGGTGTTCCCGACTGCTGCTCACTGGGCCCGATAGTGCTTCCGACATGGCTGTCTCCTCGACCTCGGTTGAAACCATTGCCGCATCTACGTCGCCCCGGCCGATAGTCGTCGGCCGTTCCGCTGCCGCTTGGCGGCGGGTCGCCTCGTCCCCAAGGTTATGCCAAGATCGAGGCATGTCGCCGAAAATACGCACCGCCACGCCCGACGACGCCGAGGCCGTCGCCCACGCCTACGTCGAAACGTGGCGCGATGCCTATCCCGGCATGCTCCCGGACAAGGTGTTGATCGGCCTGTCGGAGCCGCGCTTTAGCGCTTTTTGGCAGCGCCAGATCAAGGCAGCGAACGACTGCGTTATCGTGGTCGACGATCCCCATGCGGGAATCGTCGGATTCGGCAGCGCCGGCGGCGCGCGCGACGCCAGCCTCGGCCACGGGGGGGAGGTCTACACGCTCTACCTGCTGCCCGACTGGCGCAACCGCGGCCTTGGCAGGGCGCTGCTGGGCGCGCTGTTTGAGGCTCTGGTCGCGCGCGGCTACAGCTCCGCTTTGGTGTGGGTATTGGCCGACAACCCGTCGCGGTACTTTTACGAAACGATGGGCGGCCGGATGACCGCGGAGAAGGTCGAAAACCTGTGGGGCTCGCCGGTACGGCAATTCGCCTATGGCTGGCCAAGCCTTGCCCGGGCCTTGGTCTGATCGGCCCCTAACGCAGATCGAGAGCGCGCGCGTTGGCTGCGATACGGTACGCCGCCGTATCCGCTTTCTTCCTCAAGCTCGCCGGCGACAAAGGCGCCGGTCAGTCGCCGGAACCGGCTCGGGGATTTGAAATTCTCCACGGGGAAGGGTCACCGTGTCGTGCCCTCGTCATCGCCGGCGTAGATCTACCTGTTGGCGGCTTCGAACAGCAAGTTAGGGGGAAACGCCGTTATTGAATCCGCGCAGCGGAAGATCGGTGCGGCGCTGCAACCAATTGTCGGCCGGGTATCGGCACGCCCCGTCGATGACGTGCAACGAGTATGCATGACGCGAGCTTGCCGACAGATTCGGTGCGCTGTAGTGCGGGCAAAGACCGTCGAGAACCACGAGCGTGCCCTTGGGTACTTCGAAGCAAACCTGCGCGTCGGTCAGCCAGGGTGTTTCGTCGATTTGATCGGTCGTCAGACCGCCGCTCCGGTCACGCCGAAACCGCGACTTTAGCCCGCCGCGATGGGCGCGGGGCAGCGCCCACAGGCAACCGTTTTCGCGGGTGGCATCTTCGAGTGCAAACCACAAGCCGACGACGCTGATCGGGTCGGTATAGAGAAAGGTCGCGTCCTGGTGGCATACGACCTCGCCGCCGATTGCGGGCGGCTTGAAGATGTACATCGATTGCACGAGCAACGGCTGCACCAGTCCCAGCTTCTCGATCAGGGCGGCGAGATCCGGACTGCGGGAAAACCGGTCGAACTCGGGGTCGAGGTCATGCATGGCATGACCCATTTTATTGATCGATCGATTCTTGGCTTGGCGCAGCGTGCCCGCCGCGTCGAACGCGTCTTCTTCGAAAAAGAATGAGATGTTGCCGGCCGACTCGAGAAAATAGTCGTCAGCGAAACGGTGCTGATTGCGCGACGAGAAGATCGATTTCACCGACGCCGGTTCGAACCTGTCTACCAGCTCCGCGGTACGCGCCCTGAGCGCTTCGCACGCCGAGTCGTCGACGAATCCTTCGAGCACGAGAAAGCCCTCTTCGCGGTAGCGATCGAGCTGAGCGATGTCGATGGTCACGCGCACATCGCGATCATGAAACGGATCGGGCGCAGGTCGTGCCCGAACCGCTGCCAGCGCGTCGATTCGCCGAGATGGAGCAACTCCGGAAGCGTCGCCACGTCGCCATCATGCCGCAAATGTATCGCGGTTTGAAGATGACCTGGTCATGCCTTCGGCAGGTCGCCGGCCGCGAGCCGGTCGGCGAAGGCGGTCTGGTAGTCACGCAGCGAGCCGCTATCGATTGCCGTGCGAAGACCGGCCATCAATTCCTGGTAGTAGTGAATGTTGTGCCACGTCAGCAGGATGGCACCGAGGATCTCTTCCGCGCGCACCAAATGGTGCAGATAGGCGCGCGAGTGATTGCGGCAGGTCGGACAGATGCAATCCGGATCGAGCGGGCGGGCATCGGCGGCGTGCCGCGCGTTGCGCAGGTTGACCGTACCGCGTCGGGTGAAGGCCTGACCGGTGCGGCCCGAACGGGTCGGCAGCACGCAATCGAACATGTCGATGCCGCGTGCCACCGCGCCGACGATGTCCGCCGGCTTGCCTACGCCCATCAAATAGCGCGGCTTGTCGTCGGGCAGCAGCGGCGCGGTAAACGCGACGATGTCGAACATCAGCTCCTGCCCCTCTCCGACCGCCAATCCACCGACGGCGTAGCCGTCGAACGGCATCCGGGTGAGCTCTTCGGCGCAATGGCGGCGCAAATCCGTTCGCGTTTCCCCCTGCACGATTCCAAACAACCCGTGCCCCGGCGCCGAGCTATATGCGGCGCGCGACCGGCCTGCCCAATCGAGGGTACGGCGCAGCGATTCCGCAACCTCGTGGTCGGCCGCGGGATAGCGGACGCAGTGGTCCAACGCCATGGCGATGTCGACACCGAGCAAGTGCTGCACCTCCATGCAGCGCTCGGGCGTGAGGTCGTGCATCGACCCGTCGAGGTGTGATTTAAAGCGGATCCCGGCGTCGGAGATGGCGCGTAGCGGAGCCAACGACATCGCTTGGAAACCGCCGCTGTCGGTCAGGATCGGCCCGGTCCAATTCATGAACTCGTGAAGACCGCCGAGATCGGAGATGCGCTCCGCACCGGGGCGCAGCATCAGATGATAGGCGTTGGCCAAGACGATCTGCGCGCCGGTCGCCGCCACCGCGTCCGCGGTCATCGCTTTGACGGTCGCCATCGTGCCGACCGGCATGAAGGCCGGGGTGTCGACCGTGCCGTGGGCCGTGGTCAGGCGCCCGCGCCGCGCCGCGCGGTCGCGACTTAAAACTTCAAACGATAGACCCACCTCAGCCGTATTCGTTGCGCGGTCTCAACAGGCGTGGTCGCGCCGTTCGACCAGGAAGTCCAGCACGGCTCGATTGAACTCGGCCGGCTTCTCCATGTTGGTCAGGTGCCCCGCATCGGCAACCTCGAGGTAGCGCGCCTGCACCAGCTGCTCGACCATCTCGCGGTGGACGCCGGGTGGCGTCAGCGTATCGTCGGCCCCGACGATCACCAGGGACGGGGCTCGCAGCGCCGAAAGATGGGGGCCTTCGTAGTGAGCCACCGCCTCGAGCGCCTTGATGTAGGAGTCTTTGTGCAGCATCGCGATGCTATCGGCCATGCGCCGAACGATGTCTTCCGATGCCGACGGGCTGACCAGGCTGCGCGCAATCTCATCGGCGATGTCCTCGGGCTCCTTGCCGGCGAGCAACGGTTTGCGCCGCATGCTGACGAAATCCTCGATCTCGGTCTCGCTCATCGACTTGGCGGGCCCGTTATTGGTGTCGACCAGGACCATGGTAGCGACGCGCTCCGGGTGCCGCGCCGCAAACTCCTGCACGATCATGCCGCCCATCGACAGCCCAACCAGATGCGCCGAAACGGCACCGAAATGATCGAGCACGCGGCCGAGATCGGCGCACACATCCGCGAACCTGAACGGTCCGTCGTAGTCGTCGCTGTCGCCCCAGCCGCGCGCGTCCCAGCTTGCCGCGGTGAAGTGTTCGGCGAACGCCGGTAGCTGGTCGCGCCAATTGGTGCGGTTGCCGCCGATACCGTGCAGAAACACGACCAACGGTCCCTGCCCCGCATATTCGACGGCGATGTCGGGCTCCGGACCGATCCTAATCGTTCCCATGTTGATGTCGCCGGCGCTGTCGGACATCGCCCTCCCTCTTGCCGCTGTGCAGTATGTAGCATAGGAGTCGGCGCCACGGGCGCGCCACACGCGAAGTTTAATCGGCCGTGTGGGGCAGGCCAATGGTTCAGCAAAACGCGATTCGGAACATGCGTATCGGCGACGACGCAATCTCGCGCGGCGAAGAGATCATGCCGCGAATCCCGCCCAACATCCCGCTGCCGCGCCGCGAGCCCGAATTTCGCGATGCCCGTTTGAGGCGGCCGCCGGCGGGCACCACCATTCGGAGACCGGACCGGCACCGCTCGGCATTCGCAGCTCGCTGCTGCGCATCGAGCACCATGCGATGCCGGTGAATGCTCGGCAAACACGCCGCAAGCTGCTGCAAGCCGGCGCCGACCGGCCAACGCCGGTGTCGCCCACACGCTTGGCGGCTCCGCACATGATGCGCGTTCATGGCAAAGGCGAGGGCTATGCGCTCGATCGGCTGCTCCCCGCAGAGCCGACCGGCGGTTAGCCGCCAATGCCGCGCTTCGCCGCCAACCTGTCGACACTGTTCACCGAGCACGCCTTCATCGACCGCTTCGCGGCCGCCGCCGCGGCCGGATTCAAAGCGGTCGAAATCCAGTTCCCCTATGCGTTCGAACACACCGAGATCGCCGAAGCGCTGAGCCGGAACGAGCTCGAACTGGTGCAGCACAACCTGCCGCCCGGCAACCTCGAAACGGGCGACCGCGGCCTGGCCTGCCTGCCCGATCGGGTAGACGAATACCGCGCTGCCGCCGCGCAGGCCTTGGATTACGCCGGCGCGTTGAATTGTCCCCGCCTGAACAGCCTCGTCGGAGTGCCGCCGATCGATGTCGATCCCGGGCTCGTCAAGCGCACCCTGATCACCAACCTGCGCGAAACCGCGGAAGCGTCCGCTGCCGCCGGCATCACCCTGCTGATCGAACCGGTCAACGACCGTGACAATCCGGGCTACCTGTTGAACCGCTCCGCCGACGCCCTGGCCGTGATCGAAGCGGTCGGCGCCGACAATCTCCGCCTCCAATTCGATTGCTACCACATGCAGATCATGGAGGGTGATCTGGCCCGTTCGCTCAAAACGCATGTCGACCGCATCGGCCACATTCAGATCGCCGACAACCCGGGGCGACACGAACCTGGAACCGGTGAAATCAACTACGACTTCCTGTTTCGCTGGCTCGACGACCTGGGTTATACGGGTTGGGTCGGCGTCGAGTACCATCCCCTGACGACCACCGCCGGAGGTCTGGGATGGATCGATTCCTATCTTTGACCGGCTGACCGGCGGGCTCACCACGTGAAACCCTGGCACCTCGCGCTCGCTGTTGGCGTCAGCGCGATCGGCGGGTTTCAGTTCGTCGTTCTCAAGATCGGGCTTGGCGGGTTTCCGCCGGTGCTGTTCGCGGTCGCGCGCTTCATTCTCGTCATCGCCCTCCTGTCACCCTATCTGAAGCTGGTGCCGGGGCGGATGCGCGAGATCGCCGTCATCGCGTTGTTTTTCGGCGTCATCCACTACCCGCTGATGCTCTTGGGCGTGAAGCTCTCCGCCGGCATTTCGTCGGTCGCCATCGCCGTCCAGCTCTACGCACCGTTCTCGGTTCTGATCGCCGTCCTTTTTCTGGGCGAGCTGTTCGGCCGGCGTCGGTTGGTCGGGTTGGTGCTGGCGTTTGGCGGTGTCGTCATCATCGGTTTCGAACCCACTGTGTTTGAACGCCTGCCGGCGCTTCTGTGTGTCATCGGCGGCGCGCTGAGTATGGGTCTGGCGATCGTGCTGATCTCCCGTACGCACGGTATTCCGATCCTCACGCTCCAGGCCTGGATGGCATTGATGGCGCTGGGACCGCTCTTGCTGCTCTCGGTGGCTTTCGAGGGCAATCCGGTCGATGGCCTCGCCGGCGCGACCTGGCTGCAATGGGGTACAGTGGTCTATACGGCGATCGCCGGCACAATTCTCAGCCATGGTGGCTGGTACTACCTGCAGCGCATCTATCCGGTTAGCCTGGTCTCGACGCTGCTGCTGATGGCGCCCGTGTTCGGCGTCGCCATGGGCATCTTGATTTTCGGCGAAGTGCTGAGCTGGCGTTTCATGCTCGGCGCGGCGGTGACGCTGGCCGGCGTCGTCGCGATCGTTACCGTGCGCGCGCGGCGGGGCGCGGCCTGACCGACGAGCCTTCCGATTCGTCGATCCGCCCGGCTATAGTCGCATCAATACATGGTCACGGAGCTCGCCATGCGCGTCCACGATACCGACAATCTCTCCGCGCTGATCCGCGGTGATCGCGTGCATCGGCGCGTCTACACCGATCCCGATCTGTTCGCGCTCGAGATGGAACGCATCTTCGGGCGCGCGTGGATCTATGTCGGCCATGAAAGCCAGGTCAAGAACCGCGGCGATTTCTACACCACCCGCATCGGCCGCCAGCCCGTCATCATGGTGCGCCACGACGATGACGAGATCTACGTTCTCAACAACCGCTGCGCCCACCGTGCGTCAATGGTGGCGACCACCGAGTCGGGCAATGTCAACGAGTTCCGCTGTGCCTACCACGGCTGGACCTACCGCACCGACGGCAGCTTGTCGGCGGTGCCGATCGCGCAAGGCTACCCTGGCAATCTCGACATCGATGATCCCGCCAACGGTTTGATGCCGGTCACCCGCAGCGCGGTTTATCGCGGTTTCGTATTTGGCAGTTTCGCCGCCGACGGGCCCGGCCTCACCGAGTTTCTCGGCCCCATGACGACCGCGTTCGACGACATGGTCGACCGCGCGCCCGGTGACGAGCTCGAGGTCGCCGGCGGCGTATTCAAACACGCCTTCGACGCCAACTGGAAGGTCTATCTCGAGAATCTCTGCGACGGCGTTCACCCCAGCAACGTGCATGAATCGTCGATCGATGCCGCGCGCGCCCAGGACGACGACGTGTACTCCGACGGCGCCGGCGAGATCGCCATCCGCCAGATGCGGCAGAACGGGGTTGGCTACAACTTCTTCCGCGATGGCGTCGGTTTATGGACGACGCCGAACGGCCACAGCTTCATGGGCGACTACCACGACGACGAGAAGCTGGTCGCCGCCCTTAACGACCCCTCCTTCGCCGAATATATCGACGTGCTGAAAGCCGAGAAGGGCGAGGAACGCACGCGGGAGATCCTCGCGGTCGCACGCTGGAATTCGAACGTCTGGCCCAACCTGTCCTTCATGGGCCAGTTCCGCCAGCTCCGGGTCGTGCATCCGGTTTCGGTCGACCGTACGGAGGTGCATACCTTCTCGTTTCGTATGCCCAAGGCACCGCCCGAGATGTTCGAGGACACCATCCGTTTCGCCAACGTCACCAACGGGACCGGCTCGCTGGTATTGCCCGACGATCTCGAAACCTATGGCCGCATCGGCGAAGGCCTGCGCTGCGAGGGGCCGGAGTGGGTGCATATGGGTCGCGAATACCAAACCGACAAGGCGGCCGACCACGGCACGCGCGAGACCAACGGCACCAGCGAGCTGCATATCCGCAACATGTTCGATGCCTGGTTGGGCTACATGGCCAACGGCGCGTGATGGCCGCCGCCGGTGCAACCGACATCAGGGAAATCGAGGCGTTTCTGTTCCGCGAGGCACGGCTCCTCGACCAACGCCGCTTCGACGAATGGCTCCAGCTGTTCACCGAAACCGCCTGGTACTGGGTGCCGGTTCGGCCCGACCAGGACAATCCCCACGACACGATCTCACTGATCTATGACGATCGACGCCTGATGGAGACGCGGGTCCGACGCCTGCGCAACCCGCGTATCCATGCCCAGGTGCCGCATTCGCGCACTAGCCACATCATCGGCAATGTCACGATCGAACGAGACCCGCCCGCGGAGGTCGACCTGCTGATCGGCTCGAATTTCCAAATGCTCGAATACCGCCGCGACAAGCAGCGGCTATTCGGCGGCGCCGTTCGCCACGCGCTGGTTCGCGACCGCGACAGCTTCAAGATCCGGTGGAAGCGCGTCGACCTCGTCAACAGCGACGGAATGCTCGACGGGATCTCGGTGATTTTCTGATATCGGATGCCGGATATCGGATAATGGATCGCGACGGGCGCCGCTCGCGACCTGCTGGCGCCGTCATCCGGCGTCTGCTATCGACCTCCGAATCAAGCATGCATCCCCATACGAGTAGAACCGATAGCCGGTGGCTTTGGCGTGCTCGTAGGCGGCCTTCATGCGCTCGAGCCCGGCAAACGCCGCCGTCAGCATAAACAGGGTCGAGCGCGGCAGATGAAAGTTGGTCAGCAGCATATCGGTCGCTTTGAAGCGGTAGCCCGGCGTGATGAACAGGCGGGTATCGCCGTCGAAACGACGAACCAGCCCGGCCTCGTCCGCCGCCGTCTCGATTAACCGCAGGCTGGTGGTGCCGACCGCCACCACGCGCCCGCCGACCTCGCGCGCCTCGTTGATCGCAGCAGCCGCTGCCTCATCGATCCGCCCCCACTCCGCATGCATGACGTGATCGTCCGTGTTCTCGGTTCTGACCGGCAGGAACGTACCGGGCCCGACATGTAACGTGACCATGACAAGCGTGACGCCCCGAGCGTCGAGCGCCGCGAGCAGCTCATCGGTAAAGTGCAGGCCTGCCGTGGGCGCGGCCACCGCGCCGTCATGCCGGGCGTAGATCGTCTGATAGTCACGGCGATCGCACGCAACCGGTCCCGACGCGCGGTCGACGTAAGGCGGCAGCGGCATCGCGCCGCAGCGGTCGAGCTCCTGGCGCAGCGCGTCGCCGGCTAGGTTGAAGGTGAGGTCGGTTTCTCCGTCTTTGTGCGGCTTGTTAACGACGCACGATAACATATCTGAAAATAAAAGACGTTTCCCCTTTACGAGTTTACGCGCCGGACGTCCGAACGCGGCCCATCGATCGGCTGCAAGTTGCTTGTGCAGGGTGATTTCGACGCTGCCGCCGCTGTCCGCCAGGCGGCCGTGGAGGCGCGCGGGAATGACCCTCGTGTCGTTGAACACCATCACGTCATCCGGTGCCAGCAGCTCCGGCAGGCCGCCGATCCCGCGTTCCTCGAGTTGGTCGCCGATGACCAGAAGTTTCGCGGCGTCGCGGGGCGACGCGGGCGCGTTGGCGATCAACTCCCGCGGCAGATCGAAATCGAACAGCGAGACCTTCATCGGAAGTCGGACGTGGGGAATCGGAAGTCGGGTGGATTCGGGCCGAGCACGGGTGCGATCACGTCGCCGCCTCCGTTCGTTTCCGACTTCGGACTTCTGCTCTCCGACGTCCGGCTACTGCACGTCCGCCTGTACCTTCATCGAAACGATGATGTCGGGAGTGACGACCATGCCGTTGTTGCGGTCGCCCTTCTTGATGTCGTCGACGAGCTCCATGCCGCTGACGACGCGGCCCCATACGGTGTATTTGCCGTCGAGATGCGAGGCCGGCGCGAGCATGATGAAGAACTGCGCATCGGCGCTGTCGGGGTCGCTGGTACGCGCCATCGAGGCGATTCCGCGCACGTGTTTTTCCTCGGAGAACTCGGCCGGCAGCTTCTGTCCGCTGCCGCCGACCCCGTCTCCTTTCGCCGAGCCGGTTTGGGCCATGAAGCCGTCGATCACGCGGTGCCACTTCTTGCCGTCGTAGTAACCCTGGCGCGTCAACTCTTTGATCCGTGCAACGTGCTTGGGTGCGAGCTGGGAAAACATCTCAATGACGACGGTCCCGTCCTTGAGCTCGAGCAGCAGGGTGTTTTCGGGTTCGGCAGCTTGCGCCATCATCAATCCTATCGAGAGCGGCAGGCCCAGGGCCGCCGCGCGCAGCAATACTCTCAGCATTCTCATCCCCATCCAGGGTGTGGCTCAGGCGCCGCGCCGTTCGGCAATCTTTTTGGCAACCAGGGACGCAACGTCGGCCGAGACGAATTTCGATACCTCGCCGCCCAGCAGCGCGATTTCCTTGACCAGCTTCGAGGCGATGAACTGGTGGGTCTCCGACGCCATCAGGAACACGGTTTCGACATCAGGGTTGAGCCGCGCATTCATGCCGACCATCTGAAACTCGTGGTCGAAATCCGAGACTGCGCGCAGGCCGCGGATAATGATCATCGCGCCGACGTCGCTCGCGAACTCGGTCAGCAAATTGCGAAATGGCCGCACCTGCAGCTTGGTCATGCCCAAATCAAGCGTTTCCAACTCGTCCTGAACCATCGCCACGCGTTCCTCGACCGAGAACAACGGGCTCTTGCCGATATTGGCGGCGATGCCGACGACCAACTCGTCAACGATCCGCAACGCGCGCGATATCACGTCCATGTGCCCGTTGGTAATCGGGTCGAACGTGCCGGGATAAACGCCGATCAGGGTGCGTGCCACACTCAGACCTCCTCGCCGTCGCTACGGTTACCAGTTTCAGCATCATCCTCCAACTCTCTGCCGACAGTCGCGTCGAGCGCATCGGCGGCGCCGGCTACGGCATCCGGCAACCAAGCTACCGAAACGACCCGCTCGTCCTCGTCGGTCTTGAACAGCGTCACTCCCTGGGTGTTGCGGCCGGCGATGCGGATGTCCTCGATACCGACCCGGATCAGTCGGCCGCCGTTGGTAATCAGCATGATCTGATCGCTGGTAGCGACCGGGAATGCGTTGACCACGGTGCCATTGCGCTTCGATGTCTCGATATTGATGATGCCGTTTCCACCGCGCTTGGTGGTTCGATACTCGTAAGCCGAAGTGCGTTTGCCATAGCCGTTCTCGGTGATGGCAAGGATGAACTCTTCGGTTTCCGCAAGCGCGGCCGCACGCTCGGGATCGAACTCCGCGACGTCGCCGTTGTCTTCATCCTCCTCCGCGCGACGCTGGCGATTGGCCCAGCGTATATAAGCGTCGCGCTCCTCGACCTCGAGTGCGACATGGCGCAGGATCGACATCGAGATCACCTCGTCGTCCCCGGCCAGTTTCATGCCGCGCACGCCGCTTGACGACCGCCCCTTGAACAAACGCACATCGGTGGTCGGAAAACGCACGCACTTTCCGCCCCGGGCCGAAAGCAGGACATCGTCCCGTTCGGTGCAGATGCGCACGGCAACGATGCGATCACCATGATCGAGCTTCATGGCGATCTTGCCGACCGACTGGATGTTCTCGAAATCGTCGAGGCTGTTGCGCCGGATGCTGCCCTTGGCGGTTGCAAACATGATGTGCCGGCTGACGCGCTCCGCTTCCTCCTCGGGATAAGGCATCAGCGTGGCGATGGTTTCGCCCTTGGCCAGCGGCAGCAGGTTGACCATGGCTTTGCCCCGCGCCTGCGGCGACGCCGACGGCAGCATCCACGTTTTCATGCGGTAGACCTTACCGGTGGTCGAGAAGAACAGCACCGGCGTGTGCGTGTTGACGACGAACATCTGCTCGACGAAGTCCTCTTCCCGCGTACTCATTCCGGTGCGGCCGCGGCCGCCGCGCTGCTGCACCCGGTAGTTGCTGAGCGGCACTCGCTTGATATAGCCGGTGTGACTGACGGTCAGAACCATATCCTCGCGCTGGATCAGATCCTCGTCAGCCTGTGAGATCTCCGCCTCAACGACCTGCGACCGTCGCGGCGTCGCGAACTTGTCGCGCACCTCCTGCAGCTCGCGACGCACGATCTCGTACAACCGGACGCGGCTGCGCAAGATCTCGAGATAGTCGGCGATCTTGACTGCAAGCTCCTTGAGCTCGGCGTCGATCTCGTCGCGGCCCAGCGCCGTGAGGCGTTGCAGCCGCAGTTCGAGAACCGCCCGTATCTGGGCTTCGCTCAGACGGTACTTGCCGTCGACGATGCCGCGCCCCGGATCGTCGATGAGCGCGATCAGATCTTCGATGTCCGCCGCCGGCCAATCGCGTTCCCTCAGCCCCTCGCGCGCCGCCTGCGGATCGGGCGCGGCCCGAATCAGCTTGATTACCTCGTCGATATTGGCGACGGCGACCGCCAGACCGACCAGAATTTCGGCGCGCTCGCGCGCCTTTCCGAGATCGAACTTGGTGCGGCGGGCCACGACTTCCTCGCGGAAGTCGATGAATATCTCGATCAGCGATTTGAGCTCCAGCAGCTCCGGCCGGCCGCGATTGAGCGCCAGCATGTTGGCCGCGAAGTTGGTTTGCAGCGCCGTGTAGCGGTAGAGCTGGTTGAGCACGACGTCGACATTGGTCTCGCGCCGAATCTCGATGACCACGCGAATGCCGTGGCGGTCCGACTCGTCGCGCAGCCCGCTGATCCCCTCAACGCGCTTGTCGCGGGCAACGTCCGCGATCTGCTCGATCATGCGCGCCTTGTTGACCTGGTACGGAATTTCGGTCACCACGATTGCCTGTCGATCGCGGCCCATCTCCTCGATGTGGGATTTGGACCGCATAACGATGCTGCCCCGACCGGTCGCGTACGCACTGCGCGCCCCGTGATCGCCGAGGATCAAGGCACCGGTCGGAAAATCCGGCGCCTTGACGTAAGCCATCAGACCCTCGACATCGATGTCGGGATCGTCGAGATAGGCGAAGCAGGCGTCGATCAGCTCGCCGAGATTGTGCGGCGGGATGTTGGTCGCCATGCCGACCGCGATACCGCCGGCGCCGTTGACCAGCAGGTTGGGGATCCGCGCCGGCAACACCACCGGCTCGCGCGTGGTGTCGTCGTAGTTGGCCTGGAAGTCGACGGTGTCGCGATCGATATCGTCGAGCAACGGGCGCGCCGCCTCGTCGAGGCGCACCTCGGTGTAGCGCATCGCCGCCGGCGGATCGCCGTCCATCGACCCGAAATTGCCTTGCCCGTCGATCAGCGGCAGGCGCATCGAGAAACCCTGCGCCATCCGCACCATGGCTTCGTAGATGGCTTGGTCGCCGTGCGGGTGATATTTGCCCATCACGTCGCCGACCACGCGCGCCGCCTTACGATAGGGCCGGTTGTAGTCGTAGCCGGCCTCGTCCATGCCAAACAGGATGCGGCGGTGGACCGGCTTGAGACCGTCGCGCGCGTCCGGCAGGGCACGACTCACGATCACGCTCATCGCATAAGCGAGATAGGAGGTCTCCATCTCCTTCTCGATGTCGATGGGTGTGATGTGGTGGTCTGGCGGCGGCGCCGGAGGCTCAAGCGTGTCGGTCACGATAATCCTTCAAACGGCTGGCAAGCCGCGGGGTCGTCAGCTAAATCGTGGGCATCGCGGGCGCACGACCAACCCGCGAGATGTGGTGAATTGGCACACCTTAAGATACTAAATCTTGCGTCGCCCGGCAACCTGCTTTGAATCAATCCTGGGCAGATTTCGTATTGTTTTTCAATGGGTTATGCGAAGCAATCCAGCTCGCGCAGGTTCAGATCCAGAAAGCTTGCGGCGCGCCCCGGCGTTGCTGCCGGGCGAGCGCCGGATAGCCGGTTCCGGCCAGGCTATGGCGCGACCAAAGCGGCGGCGGATTCGCCGGCGATACGCCCGAGATTGGTGGCCGACATCAAGCCCGACCCCGACAGATAGCCCCAGTCGGCAGGCCCCGAGAAACCGCGCGCGGCGCCGCCACCGGCAAACAGATTGGGGAACGGCATGCCGTCCCGCCTCAATACCCGCGCCTGCTTGTCGACCTCGAGGCCGCCCTGGGTATGGAACAGAGCCCCCTGTACCCGGGCCACGTGGTACGGCGGCACCAGCGCCGGGTGCCGCGAAAAGTCGCGGCCCCACCGGCATTCGACGTCACCCCGCGCCATCGCCGCCACTTCGCCGACCGTGGTCGCCAGCACGTCTGTGTCGCAGCAGATCATCCCGGCGATGCCGGCGACGTCGTCGAACGTTTTGATGGCGCCGGCCGCCCAAGCGTCGACATGGCTGTGCATCTGCATGGCGACGTCGTGGCAGCGTTGATCCCAGATCGTCCACGCCACATGGCCCGGCTGGCGCACCACGTTGAGAGCTTGCTCCGAATAGCCGGCGTTCTCGTTCGAGAACCGCACGCCCCGGTCGTTCACCTGAAAGCCGCCCTGGGTGATCGACGGCCAGCCGATATGGATGTTGTGCGGTGTGCACACGGCACCGTGGCCCTGGAATGCGGTCATGTCTTTGATCGATGCGCCGAGTGCCTCGCCCCACAGCACCGCATCGCCCTGATTGCCCTCGTGGCCGTGATAGTGGGCTTCGACGATCTCGGGGATGTATTTCCTTAACAGCTCCTTGTTGCCGCCGTAGCCGTTACAGGCGAGGATCAGCGCCTTGCAGCCGACATCTTCCGTCTTGCCGTCCGGCCGCGTGACCCGCACGCCGTGAATCCGGCACTCGTCGTCGGCATAGAGGTCCGTGACATGCGCCGAAGTGGCGAGATCGATGTCCTGGTCGGCCACCGCCTGCAGGAACACGGCGAGCAACTCGGCGCCGAAGCGGCTCGGCGAAGCGTGCATGTGCGGGCGCGAATGGCCGGGATAAATAAAGCTGGTTACGCACGACAGCGGCATCGCATAGCGATCGACCAACCAGTCGACGGTGTGCGCCGACTCCCTGGCGATGTGCCAGGCCAGCTCTTGGTCGCATTGCCCCTTGGCTTTGGTGGTGATGTCGGTGGCGAGGATCTCCGGCGTGTCCGCGATCCCCGCTTGCTTCTGCAGCTTGGTGCCGGCCGCCGGGATTTGCCCGCCCGACAGCGAAGTGTTGCCGCGCGGCTTGGCATCGCGTTCGAGGATCATGACCTCGGCGCCGTGTTCGCGGGCGGCCAGCGCCGCGGTGCAGCCGCAGGCGCCGGCGCCGGCGACAAGCACCGGGACAGAGGCCTCGAAAGCCGCCTCAGCAGCGGAGAAAACGGGCACGGGGCAGGTCGGGTCGCGGTCGCTCCTGGTGCTAGAACGGGATCTCGTCGTCGAAATCGGCGGCGGCGGCGGCGGTCCCGCCGTTCGAAGTCGGTTCCGAAGGTCCGCGATCGAATGGCGACGCATCGCCCGTCCCGCCGGCTTCCGTGGCCGCCCCACCGGCGCGCGTATCCAGCATCACAAACTCGCCGTTGAATCGCCTCAGCACCACCTCCGTGGTGTAACGGTCCTGACCCGACTGGTCCTGCCATTTTCGGGTCTGCAGCTGCCCTTCCAGATAGATCTTCGAGCCCTTGCGCAGATATTGCTCGGCCACGCGGGCGAGGTGCTCGTTGAAGATCACGATGCGGTGCCACTCGGTGCGCTCGCGGCGCTCACCGGTGGCCTGATCCCGCCAATTCTCCGAGGTGGCCAACGATAGATTCACCACCGGATTGCCGTCCTGGGTGTGGCGAACTTCCGGATCGCGTCCCAAATTACCCACCAGGATCACTTTGTTGACGCTGCCGGCCATGGACTTTCCTCACCTGTTGAAGTTTGCGCTATCTTACGCACAATGGTTCCCGCCCCGCCACCGGTAAGCTGTTTGCCGACACTCGGCATATGACAAAATCGATCGCTGTCCGCGGTGCCCGCGAGCACAATCTCAAGGGCGTCGACATCGAGATACCCCGCGACAAGCTGGTGGTGATCACCGGCCTGTCCGGTTCGGGCAAATCCTCGCTGGCGTTTGATACGATCTATGCCGAGGGCCAGCGTCGCTATGTCGAGAGCCTGTCGGCCTACGCCCGGCAGTTCCTCGAATTGATGCAAAAGCCCGACGTCGAGTCGATCGAGGGGCTGTCGCCGGCGATATCGATCGAGCAGAAATCCACTTCGCGCAACCCCCGCTCGACGGTCGGCACGGTGACCGAGATCTACGACTATATGCGGTTGCTTTTCGCGCGCGTCGGCATCCCCTATTCGCCCGCCACCGGCCTGCCGATCGAGAGCCAGACCGTGTCGCAGATGGTCGACATCGTCATGGCAATGCCGGAAGGCACCCGGCTCTATCTGCTGGCACCGATCGTCCGCGGCCGCAAGGGCGAGTACCGCAAAGAATTGGCCGATTTGCTCAAGCGTGGTTTCCAACGCGTCAAGATCGACGGCGAGCTCTACGAGATCGAGGAAGCGCCGGGGCTCGACAAGAAGCGCAAGCACACGATCGAGGTCGTGGTCGACCGGATCGTCGTCGGAGCGGAACTCGGGACCCGCCTCGCCGACAGCCTGGAAACCGCACTCAACGCGGCCGACGGTCTCGCCATCGCGGAGAATGCCGACAGCGGCGAACGGACCTTGTTCTCCGCCAAGTTTGCCTGCCCGGTGTCGGGCTTCACCATCGAGGAGATCGAGCCGCGGCTGTTCTCCTTCAACAACCCGTTCGGCGCCTGCCCGGCCTGCGATGGCCTTGGCACCCGGCTCTATATCGACGCCGATTTGGTGGTGCCCAACGCCGGCTTGCCGCTCTGCGACGGTGCGATAGCACCGTGGGCCAACTCATCCTCGCCCTACTACGCGCAAACCCTCGCCAGCCTCGCGAAGCATTACAGGTTCAGCACCGCGGTGCCGTTCAAGAACCTGCCGGAGAAAGCGCGGAATATCATCCTCTACGGCTCCGGCGGTGAACGCGTGCCGCTCACCTACGATGACGGCGACCGCAGCTACACCACCCAGCGCGCCTTCGAGGGCGTGGTGCCCAACATGGAGCGGCGCTGGAAGGAAACCGATTCCGACTGGATCCGAGAAGAGCTCGGACGCTACCAGGCGACGGCCCTGTGCGAAGCCTGCGACGGCTACCGGCTCAAACCGGAAGCCCTCGCGGTTAAGATCGATTCGCTGCATGTCGGCCAGGTGGCGGCAATGTCGATCGACGCCGCGGCGCGCTGGTGCGATGGTCTCGAAGATGCGCTTACGCCCAAGCAGCGCGAAATCGCCCAGCGCATCCTGCGCGAGTTGCAGAACCGGCTCGGTTTTCTTGTCAATGTCGGCCTCGAATACCTCACCCTGTCGCGCAACGCCGGTTCGCTGTCGGGCGGCGAGAGCCAGCGCATCCGCCTCGCTTCGCAGATCGGCTCGGGGCTGACCGGCGTGCTGTACGTGCTCGACGAACCGTCGATCGGCCTCCATCAGCGCGACAATGCGCGCCTGCTCGAAACGCTTAAACGACTGCGCGATCTCGGCAATTCGGTGTTGGTGGTCGAGCACGACGAAGAGGCGATCGAGACCGCGGATCACGTCATCGACATGGGCCCCGGCGCCGGTATCCACGGCGGCCATGTCGTTGCCGAGGGCCCGCCAGAAGCGATCGCCGCGTGCCAGGAAAGCCTCACCGGGCGCTATCTCGAGGGCGCCGAACAGGTCCCGATCCCGATGATGCGCCGCAGCGGCAATCGAGGTATGAGCCTCGCGATCGTGGGCGCCAGCGAGCACAATCTCAAGGACCTTACCGCCCGCATTCCGTTGGGTACGTTCACCTGCATCACCGGCGTTTCGGGAAGCGGCAAATCGACCCTTATTATCGACACCCTCTACCGGGGTATCGCGCGACGCCTGAACAACGCGCGTACCCCGCCGGGCGCGCATCACGACATCGAGGGGATCGAGTTCATCGACAAGATCGTCGATATCGACCAGTCCCCGATCGGGCGCACGCCGCGTTCCAATCCGGCAACCTATACCGGTACCTTCACGCCTATCCGCGATTGGTTCGCCGGACTGCCGGAGGCCGGTGCCCGCGGCTACAAGCCGGGCCGCTTCTCGTTCAACGTCAAGGGCGGACGCTGCGAGGCATGCCAGGGCGACGGCGTTATCAAGATCGAGATGCATTTCCTGCCCGATGTCTACGTCCAATGCGACGTATGCAAAGGCAAGCGCTACAACCGGGAAACATTGGAAATACAATTTAAAAACAAATCGATCGCTGATGTTCTTGATATGACGGTCGAGGAAGGATTGGAGTTCTTCCGTGCCATCCCGGCGATACGCGATAAACTTTTCACGATGCAACGCGTCGGCCTGGGTTACATCCATATCGGCCAACCCGCGACCACGCTCTCGGGCGGCGAGGCGCAGCGGGTCAAGCTGGCCAAGGAATTGGCGCGGCGAGCGACCGGCAAGACCATCTATATCCTCGACGAACCGACCACCGGGCTTCACTTCGACGATGTCCGCAAGCTGCTCGACGTGCTGCACGCACTGGTCGATCAGGGCAACACCGTGGTGGTCATCGAGCACAATCTCGACGTCATTAAGACTGCCGATTGGATCCTGGATCTCGGACCGGAGGGCGGCGATGGCGGCGGCCGCATCGTCGCAGAAGGCACGCCCGAAGATGTTGCCGAAATCGCCGACAGCTACACCGGACAATTTCTCAAGCACCATTTCGCACGCGCCAGGCACAAGGCCGCGAAGCTGTCGAAGCGGCCGCAACGATCGGCCACAGCGGTGAACGATGCGAAATCCCCGGCCAAACCCGCCGGATCGAAACCGCGGCGCCGGCGCAAGAAAGCGACGGCAGCGGCGCACGCCGCCGCCGAATAGCTTTTGCGCAGCGATCCCATTCACATCGTCGGCGGCGGCCTGGCCGGCTGCGAGGCGGCGTGGCAAATCACCCAAGCCGGCCTGCCGGCTGTCCTGCACGAGATGCGCCCCCAACGGCGCACCGAGGCCCATCACGGCGACCGCCTCGCCGAGCTCGTATGCTCCAACTCGTTTCGCTCGGACGATGCCGAAAAGAGCGCCGTCGGCCTGCTACACGAAGAGATGCGGCGCGCGGGCTCGTTGATTGTGCGGTCGGCCGACGCTCATCGCGTCCCGGCGGGCTCCGCTCTGGCCGTCGACCGCAACGGCTTTGCTGCCGCCGTCGAGAGCGCCCTCGACGCGGCGCCGCTGCTCGCGATCGAACGCGAAGAGGTGGCCGGGCTGCCGCCCGAGGGCTGGGATCAGGTCATCATTGCGACGGGACCGCTGACCTCGCCGGCGCTCGCCGACGCCATCAAGGCGCTCACGGGCGAGCAATCCTTGGCCTTCTTCGACGCCATCGCGCCGATCGTCTACCGCGATTCGATCGACTTCTCCCAGACCTGGTTTCAATCGCGTTACGACAAATCGGACGGGGGCGGAGACGGCGCCGACTATATCAACTGCCCGCTCGACCGCGCCCAGTATGAAGGCTTCGTTGCGGCGTTGCTCGAGGGCGACAAAATCGAGTTCAAGCAATGGGAAGCGGTGACGCCTTATTTCGAGGGCTGCCTGCCGATCGAGGTTATGGCCGCGCGCGGTGTCGACACGTTGCGTTACGGTCCGATGAAACCGGTCGGCCTCACCAATCCGCACGATCCCGACAACAAACCCCACGCGGTCGTCCAACTCCGCCAGGACAACGCGCTGGCCACGCTCTACAACATCGTCGGCTTCCAGACCAAGCTCACCTACGGCGCGCAGAAACAAATCTTCACGGCCATCCCCGGCCTCGAGAGCGCCCGTTTCGCGCGTCTCGGCGGCATCCACCGCAATACCTTCCTCAACAGCCCCAAGCTGCTTGATCCCGCCCTTCGCCTGAAGGTCATGCCGCGGCTGCGCTTCGCGGGGCAGATCACCGGCGTCGAGGGCTATGTCGAGAGCGCAGCGATCGGCTTGCTGGCCGGCCGCTTCGCGGCGGCCGATCGGCGCGGCGAGGCCATCCTCCCGCCGCCTCCGACAACCGCGTTGGGCGCCTTGCTCTCGCACATCACCGGCGGCGCCCATGCCGAGACGTTCCAGCCCATGAACGCCAATTTCGGGTTGTTTCCGCCGCTTGCCCGGCGCACCGGGCGGGCGCAACGCAGACAGGCCTATTGCGCCCGCGCTCTGAACGACCTCGCGGCGTGGCTGGCACCGTCGGGCCTGGCCGCCGAATAGCCTGCCCGCAGAGCCGACGTCGCCGCGGCAATCCGTGGCCGACCGCATCATTCAACTCCCGCGGCGGCGAGCGGTTTGGCGGTGAGACTCCTTCAGTCTGCCAACCTTCGCCCACTATGGGGCTCGCGGGTGCGCGAATCGGTGTACGCTTTCCGCGATCGAGTTCTGACGGGAGACGGACCCATGACCGCCAACGGTGAAACGGCAGGTGCCCCAGCGCGTAGAATTTCCAATTACCTGGTTGCCGGCATCCATTTTCTACGCGATCGACCCAATCTGATCCGCACCATCGCGGTCGTAACGTTCTTCGCGGTCTGGGAACTCACCGGCCGCGACGTCAATCCGCTGCTGATGACCTATCCGACGGCTATCTTCGAGGCCGGCTTGCAGATCCTGACGAGCGGCGAGCTGATCGAAGCGTTCGTCCAGAGCATGACCGTCTTCCTGATCGGCATGAGCATCTCGATCGTCGGCGGCATCGTGATCGGCGTGATGGTCGGCCAATGGTGGTTTTTCGAATACACCCTCGATCCGTTCATCAATGCGCTTTACGCGATCCCTCGCATCGCCCTGGTGCCGCTGATTATGCTGTGGGTCGGGCTTCAGGACACCGGCAAGATCACCATCCTCGTATCGATCGCGATATTCCCCGTCATTATCAATACCTATTCCGGGATAAAGGACGTCCGCGGGTCGCTGCTCGAAATCGGACGCGCTTTCGGCGCCAGCGAACGGCAAATCTTCTTTCGCATCACGCTGCCCTCGGCGGTGCCCTTCGTCATGACCGGAATCCGCCTGGCCGTGGGCCTTGGCATCATCGGCATGATCGTCGCCGAGTTCTTCACCGCGATCAACGGACTGGGCGGCCTCATCATCAACTACGCCAACGTGTTCCAGACCGCCAAAGTGTTCGTACCGATCATCGCGTTAGGTTTGATGGGCGTCGGCCTTACCGAGCTCGTTCAATACACCGAACGCAGGCTGTCCCGGTGGCGGATACTCGAGCGCCAACGTATGGAATAGCACCATGCTTTCGCCGCCGACCTTGCTCGCCTTGTGGCGTCAGGCGATGAGGCCTATGGTTTAGACTGGTGGTTGGCCGATCTGCTGGGCGAGCCTGTTGTCCAGGCAATCCAGCGGGTTCGCCGTTCCCGCACAGTGCATCAACAAAGGGGGAGGAAACGATGCGTTTATTGTCCAGGAGTGTATCGCGACGACTGGCAGCCGGCTCGACCGTCGCCGCGTTGGGGGTGATCTTGGCGGCGTTTTTAACCTTCGGCGGCAGCGTATCCACCGCCGCCGAGATGATGGTCGTCAAGCGGTCGAACGGTTCCGGCGCTCCGCAACCGTTTGGACTGCCGTGGTACGTCGCCGACGAGAAGGGCTTCTTCGCCAAGCACGGCATCAAATTCGAGGAACTCTACGTCAAGGGCGACGCCAACAGCATGCGCGCGCTGCTGGCCAAGGAAGTTCTGGTCGGCGGCGTCGGTCCGACGACGATGTATTCGGCGCTCACCGCTGGCGCCGAGGTCAAGGTCATCGTCGCATCCCAACCGATCGTCGACTACCACATCATTGCCCACAAGAACGCCGCCAGCAAAATGAGCGACTTGAAGGGACTGACATTCGCTTCCGCGGGCCCGATGGATCTCACGACCGAGATTCCGAAGATGGTGCTGCGAAAGAACGGGGTCGACCCGAAATCGGTGAGCTTCCAGCAGGTCGGGAGCCACGCCGCGCGCCTGCAGGCGGTGATCGCGGGCCGCGTTCAGGCGACGATGATCAACACGCTCTACACGACGATCGGTCATCGGGCCGGCGACATCAACATCATCGCGCCGGTCGCCAAGGAGTTCCCGGGGCTCGGCTATACCTATCTGGCGGTGCGGCAAGAAGACCTTTCGAATGCCGAGACACGCAAAGCGCTCAAAGCCTTCGTGCGCGGCACCATCGAAGGCAGCCGGTACATCATGGACAATCCCGAAGGGGCGGCCGATGTCATGCACAAGATCCTGCCCGATGTTGAGCGGGATCTGCTCGTGGAGGTGATCAATCGTCTCAACGACACCCGCGTCTGGGGCGTCAACGGCGGCGTGGAGCCGGAGATCACCGAATTCACGGTCAAGGTACAGATGGAGATGGGTGGACTGACGAAAATGCTCACCGTCGACCAGGTCCTCGACCGTTCGCTGGTCGAAGAGGTGCTTTCCGAAATCGGTCCGTATAAGGGCTAACCTCGAAAGACATCACCTCATCGATGCGGGGCGGCCCTCGGGCCGCCCTTTTTTTCGTCCGCGAATGTCGCCTGCCGGCTGCCGTTCGTCCGACCCGGCCGAACCGAAGCGGATTGCGCCGGTGCGGTTCCCGTGGCGGTCTCATTCCAATCCGTTTCAACGGCGTGACGAAGTGGACGATATTGCCCGAAGCGGGCTCACCTTCCCGGCGCCCGGATAGTTGCACGTCGATCATTGTCATCGGCTCGTCGCCTGCGATGAGGCTCTGCGCCGGTCTGTCCGGCACAACGCGCGGTTACTCTACACATGTGAGACGAGACACATGTGAGACGAGCCGCCCCTCAAACGGCAACAAACATACGCTCCAGACTAGATCCGGCCGCTAACGCGGGCCCCGGCGATGCGCAGCAGCCGCCGGAGCGGGGTCGACTGCATAGTTGGATCGAACGGATTGTGGCGGACTGCGCGGAGTCGATCGAGGTCGAGCGCGGCGAGCGCCCCCAACACCAGGACGGCGCGATTTGCCCGCGGAAGCGTTCGAATTCCACGCTGCGCCGGGGCAAGCCGCGCGCGTGCCCGTGCGGCGATCCGGGCGGCCACGCCGGCGAGGGCCGGCGAGGGCCGGCCATCGAAGATCTCCTCGATGTCGGCGCCGTGCTCCCGCAATAGGTCGGCCGGCAGATAGAGCCGCCGTTGACGGGCATGGAACGGTATCGCTCGCAGGAGTCCGCACAATCCGAAAGCGACGCCGATATCGCGAGCGACCGCGACCGTCGCATCGTCTCGCCCGACCGCGACCAGCGTTGCAAGTTCGAGCAGATCGGCCGAGGTATCGGCGACGAACGCCTCCAGCTCTGCCAGTGACGCGGGCGGCGGCGCCGCGAGCTCGCGGCGACGGGCAGCGAGGATGCGGTCGATTGGCTGCCGGGGCAGCCCGTGCCGCGATACCGCGCAAGCCAACTCCAGCACAACCGGGTGCCGGCGCGGTGGATCACCGCGGTATATTTCGTCGACCGCGTCCTGCCAAAACTGGAGGCGCATCTCGCCCAGCAACACCTCGCTGACGATCCCGTGCGTCCGCGCCAGTTCGACGTTGAAGGCGAGCACCGCGACCACGCTGCGTCGCACGGCTCCGCCGACCATCAGACTCATCAGGTAACGATCGTGGTCGTGGCGACGAACCTCGCCCCGGCAATATGCGAGGGAATCGCCCGCGGGCGGCCCTAACTCCACCAGTCGACCGGGTTGCGCGAGTTCTCGCCACGGCGGACGAGCACCCGCATGGCCGCATAACCGCACGCGAACAGGTCGCGCCGCCGCGGCGGTTCAAGGCCATCGACAGCCGGTGCCGGATGGCTGGAACGGCGTCCGATCCGCCCTCGCCACGCCGCCAACGCGCGCTCCGGATCGAGCTCGATTACGGTTACCGGCGGCATGCGAAATGTTCGAGCTTCAACAGGGTTCCGAGGAGTGTCCGAGGGTTCCGAGCTAAGTTTTTGCGACTGTTTGGTTTTTGATTATAATCGCCGCGATGTTTCGTGTTAGCTTCCGCGAATAGGTGGGGTACGAAGAATGAAGAATCCTCTTGAATCGCTTCCGAGCACAGTCGTCATGGGTATCATATTAACGGTGATCATGGTCATCGTCGTCGCGGGAATTGGCGATTAGCGGCCGGTCGAAGAGGAGAATGAACCATGGAATTTGATTACAACTGGTTGGTTTTTCTGATTCGCTGGTTGCACGTGCTCTCCGGCGTGATGTGGATCGGTTTGCTGTGGTATTTCAACTTCGTGCAGATCCCGACCATGCCGAAAATCCCCGACGAGCAAAAACCGGCGATCAGCGGGCACATAGCACCGCAGGCCCTGTTCTGGTTCCGCTGGGGTGCGATGGCGACGATCGTATTCGGCATTCTGCTGGCGTTGCTCAACGAGTATTTCAGCCAGGCTGTGATCATCGGGCTCGGCGACGGCGTCGGCAAACATGCCATGATCGGTATCGGCATGTGGCTCGGTGCGATCATGTGGTTCAACGTCTGGTTCGTGATCTGGCCCAATCAGAAGAAGGCTTTGGGCCTGGTCGAAGTCGCAGCCGAGGACAAACCGAAAGCGGCGCGGACCGCGATGTTGTTCTCACGCACGAATACGATGCTTTCGATCCCGATGCTCTACGCGATGGTATCGGCTCAGAATATCTACTAGGCGGTAACACCGTGACGGAAAGGGGCCCACCGGGCCCCTTTCCTGTTCCATCGCGATCTGCGCCGCCGCGACCGGCCCGGCCGCACCGTACGGCACAGCGAAGGTACGCGATCGTGCGATCGGCAAAGACGATCATCGAGCCGTCCCGGCGGCAACCGCTCACGCGGAACCCGCCGTCACCATAATCCTCGATCGGTTGATTTGCGGGCTGCTCGACCAGGTCGAGGCCCAAGGTGCCGGGTCGCCGTCGATCGACGGCGCTATGTCTTGGTCGCTGCGGACGCCGGTTCTTCGTCTTCCTCGTCGGAGCCAAGGTCGCGGCGGACATTGGTGTAGACCAGCACCGGGGCGGCCACGAAGATCGACGAATAGGTCCCGATCACGACCCCCCAGATCATTGCCAGGGTGAAGCCGGCGATCACTTCGCCGCCGAACAGATAGAGTACGATCAGGGCCAGCAGCGTGGTGACCGAAGTCATCACCGTCCGCGACAGCGTCTGGTTGACGCTGAGGTCGAGCAGCTCGTCGATCGGCATCACCTTGTATTTCCGCATGTTCTCGCGGATGCGGTCATAGACGACGACGGTGTCGTTGATCGAATAGCCGATGATCGTGAGGATCGCGGCGATGATCGCGAGATTGAACTCGAGACGCGTGACCGCGAACATGCCGATCGTCAGCACCACGTCGTGAATCAGAGCGATGATCGCCCCGACCGCGAATTGCCATTCGAAGCGGAACCAGATGTAGAGCAGCATGGCGAGCAACGCGAGCCCGAGCGCCAGCGCGCCAGCGCGCACCAGTTCCGCACTGACCTTGGGACCCACAAACTCGACCCGCCGCTCGCTGAAACCCGGGCCGATCTCCTCCGTGAGCGCTACGCGCACGAGCTGTAATGCGCGTTGCCGCCCCGCCTCGTCGCCCGGCTGTTGCTCAACCCGGATGAGGACGTCGTCAGCCGCGCCGAATTCCTGCAAGGCGACCTCGCCGAGACCGAGCTGCGAGAGGGCCGAACGCATGGCACCGATATCGGCGGGTCCCGGCGTCTTGATCTCGATCATGATGCCGCCGCGGAAGTCGATGCCGTAATTGAGGTTCAGCGTAAGGAACAGCGCGATCGCCACGAGCGCAAGAATGCTGGACGCGGCCAAGGCGACGTTGCGTCGCCGCGTAAACGGAATGTTCGTCGCTTCGGGAACCAGCTTGAGATGACGCATCGCCGCAGCCCTACACCGTAAGCGTCGACGGCCGCGCCCGCCGCATCCACAGCACGATCAGGAAACGCGCCAATGTAATGGCCGTGAATACCGAGGCAACGATGCCGATCGCCAGGGTCACCGCGAAGCCACGCACCGGTCCCGAACCGAACTGGAACAACAGGATCGCTGCAATCAGCGTGGTGACGTTGGCATCGATAATGGTCGTCAACGCGCGGCGGTAGCCCGCCTCGAGCGCGTTGAGGGGAGTTTTGCCGGTCCGTATCTCCTCGCGGATACGCTCGAACACCAGAACGTTGGCATCCACGGCCATACCGATGGTGAGCACGATGCCGGCAATGCCCGGCAGGGTTAGAGAAGCCTGCAATATCGACAGTGCCGCGCCGATCAGGATCATGTTGACCATCAGCGCAATATTGGCCGCCAGCCCGAACATCCCATAGGACAGGAACATGAAAATCATCACGGCGATGAACGCGACGACGCCGGCGATCTTGCCGGCTCGCACGGAATCGGCGCCAAGGTCGGGCCCAACCGAGCGTTCTTCGAGAATCTTGAGCGGCGCCGGCAACGCGCCCGCGCGCAGCACGACGGCAAGATCCTGTGCCTCGGGCACGGTGAAACGGCCGGTGATCTGTCCGCTGCCGCCGAGGATCGGTTCGCGGATCACCGGTGCGCTGACGACGCTTCCGTCCAACACGATCGCGAACGGCCGGTTGACGTTGGCTTGGGTGGTTTCTCCGAACCGCTTGGCGCCGGCCGAATCGAAGCGGAACGTGACCGACGGACGGCCGTTTTCATCGAACGATGGTTGCGCGTCGACCAGCCGTTCGCCGCTGACCATTACCCGCTTGCGCACCACGTATTGCAGAGGACTTCCCGCCGCATCCCGTTCGTCCGCCGAGTCCAGGAGCTCGGATCCTGCAGGGATGTTGCCGCGCCGCGCCTCCGCGACCGAGGTGCTGACATCGACCAGGCGAAACACCATCTTGGCGGTGCGGCCAAGCAGGCGTTTGATTCGTTCGGGATCGTCGATGCCGGGAAGCTGAACCAGGATGCGATCGGCTCCTTGGCGTTGGATAGTCGGCTCGCGCACACCGGTCTCGTCGATGCGACGCCGTACGATCTCGATCGATTGCTCGACCGCCGAGTCACGCCCTTCCCGGATGGCTTCATCGGTCAGGGTAATCGTCACGATACCGTCGGCGGCAGTTTCCACTTCGATGTCGTCGACGGGGCCGCCCACACCCAGGACCCCAGTGGCGACCGGATTGGCCAGTCCGCGGATCAGCTCCACGCCTTGCTCGCGCTGCTCCTCGCGCAGCAGCCTCACTCTGAGGGATCGTTGTCCGCGTTCGCCAAAGCGATAGCGAATGCGCTCGCCACGCAAGGCGGTCCGCGTGGCGTCGACCAACGCTTCAATCCGCTCCTTGATCAGCGCATCGATGTCGACTTCGAGCACCAGATGCGATCCGCCCTGCAAGTCGAGGCCGAGACTGATCTGCTCGTGCGGCAACCAGCGTGGCAAGTCTGCCGCGGTGCGAGCCGGCATCAAGTTGGGTGATACGAAAACAAGGCCGACCGCGCACACGCCGACGATCAACAGGATCTTCCACTTTGCGAAATACAGCATTCGCGTCGGTTCGTTCGAGGTCGCGGCCGCGGAAGCTTGGCGCCTTAGGAGTCGCCCTTCTTCTCGCGGTCGCGCGTTTCCTTGACGGGTTCGGGGCGGGTCATGACCTCGGAGATCATCGACCGTGCGACATGAACCCGAACATTGTCGGCGACTTCGACCTGCAACCGGTCATCGTCCACGACCTTGGTCACGCGGCCGAATATCCCGCCATTGGTCAGCACGTTGTCACCGCGACGCACGGCACCGACCATCTGGCGATGGGCCTTTTGCTTCTTCTGCTGCGGGCGGATCAGCAGGAAGTAGAAGACCACGAAGATCAGCACCAAGGGCGCGAGCGAGATGAGATCGAACCCGCCCGCTCCGCCGACTTGTGCATATGCCGGAGAGATCAACATTGCCAACTCCAGTACCTGACGATGACGGGCGACTATACAAACCGTATCTACCTTTGCAAGCCATTTGCCCCAGACGCTGCAGCGATTTAGGGCAGTTTTCCGCGAGGTTTGACGCCTTGGACGGTTGTGTTAGGTTCGCGCCCCCGAAACCCGCCGCAACAATCTGAAGCCCCGGTGATCGCGGTGAACGACGCCCCGACGACCGATCTCACGCCTCCCCTCGAACGCATCGCTCGGGCGCTCGAGGCGCTTGCACCGGCCGCGTCGGTCGGCGACCAAGGCCTCGACGGCGCCGACGCCTTCGTCTGGCACACCGACGGAGATCGCCTCGAGCCCGTTGCCGAAATCAACCGCGTCGAGCTGGAGCTGCTGGTCGGTATCGACCGCGTACGCGACATCCTGCTCGAAAACACACGCCGCTTTGCCGCCGGTCTGCCGGCCAACAATGCTCTGCTGTGGGGCGCGCGCGGCACCGGCAAGAGTTCCCTCATCAAGGCCGTCCACGCCAGGATTTGCGAAGAAACCGCTGGCGTGTTGCGGCTGGTGGAAATCCACCGCGAAGAGATCGACAGCCTGCCACGCCTGCTGAAGCGATTGCGCGACAACGACCATCGCTTCGTGCTTTTTTGCGACGATCTCTCGTTCGAGGGTTCCGACACCAGCTACAAATCGCTCAAAGCGGTGCTTGAGGGCGGTATCGAGGGTCGGCCGAAGAACGTTCTGTTCTACGCCACCTCGAACCGGCGCCATCTGATGCCGCGCGACATGATCGAGAACGAGCGCTCGACCGCGATCAATCCCTCGGAAGCGGTCGAAGAGAAGATCTCGCTGTCGGATCGCTTCGGCCTGTGGCTTGGTTTCCACAATTGCGACCAGGCCGACTACCTCAAGATGATCCAGGGCTACGCCAACAAGTACGGCCTCGAAATCGGTGCCGACGATCTCCGCGCCCAGGCGATCGAATGGTCGATGACCCGCGGCGCCCGCTCGGGCCGCGTCGCTTGGCAATTCATCCAGGACCTTGCCGGGCGTCTGGGCGTTGCGATCGACTGATTCCTCCCCGCGGGAGCCCCCCTCTCTCCCCCCCTTGCCGGTTTGTCGCCCGGGCGTCCCCTCGCTGCGACCGCACAGCCGACCGGTCGCCCCTACTCGATGCCGGGCTCAGACCAGGAGCGCGGGCGGAAACGCATAGAAAGAGCTTGGTTGATTGGAGCATGGAGGGAACCGGCATGGCTTCGTGTTCACGGTACCCGCTTTCGCCGGCACGACACCTTGTTGTTGCGCGGGTTTGCGAAAAGACGTGCAAATTGCGACGCGGCCCGTCGCACTTGGCGCGCCAAGTGCGCTCCGATACCGTTCCAATGCAAAAAACCTTACCGTTAACCGCTTGTTTCCGCTGGCACGAGAAACTGCAGCGGGTCGACGGCATCCGCGCCTTTGCGCAGCTCAAAATGCAGCTGCGGCCGTTGCACCCGACCGGTCGTACCAGCGCGCGCGATTACCTCGCCCTTCTTCACCCGATCGCCCCGTTGCACCAGCAGTCGGTCGGTGTGGGCGTAGGCTGTGGTCCAGCCGCCGGCATGGCGCACCAGCAGAAGATTGCCGAATCCGCGCAGCTCGTTGCCGGCATAGGCGACGATGCCGTGGTTCGCGGCGACGATCGGCGCGCCGGCGCTGGCGGCGATATTGATGCCGTCATTGTGAAGGCCGCCTGCCTTGGGACCGAAACGCGAAATGATCGGCCCGCGCAGCGGCCATAGGAAACCCGCCGACGATTTCGACGCTCGCGCTCGCGACGTCGGGTTCGGCTTCGCGCCCGCTCGGGGAGCGGGCAACGCAGGGGTCGCGGTTCGCGCGGGCGATGATGCCGCAACGTCGGCCGCGACCGCAGGACCCCGGTCGGGGAGCCGCAGATACTGTCCGACGCGAATGGTATAGGGCGGCTCGATCCGGTTGACCGCGGCGACCGTATACATGTCGATGCCGTGGCGACGCGCGATCGCATGCAGCGTGTCGCCGGCGACCACCCGGTGGATTCGTACCTTCGGAAGCGTCAGGGTTTGGCCTTCACGCAGCCGGTAGGGCGGCACCAACCGGTTACGCTCGATCAGGTCACGCAGGACGACTCGGTGACGCCGCGCGATGCTGTAGAGCGTGTCGCCGGCCGAAATCCTCACGGTGCCCTGCCGATTCGCTTTACCTGTCTCCGCGGGCGACCCTATCGCCAACCGTTGCGGCCGTTGCACCGGTTTGGGTGCAGCTTTTTCGGGCTTGGCGGTCGACCCGCCGAACACGACCGGCGCCGGGCTCGAGCGGGTGCAGGCACCAAGCGCAAGGCCAATGCAGATCAGCGCCAGCGGCGCCAGCCGAGCGAGCCGATAATCTAGGCGCATGGCGTCCGCGTCACCCCTCGTCCGCGATCCCTTCGACCAGGGGAACGAAACGCACGGGGATCAGCTCTTCGCTCTCGATCCCCTCTTCGACTCGGGTCAGGCGAACGAGTTGCTGGCTGTGTCGACCCGCGCCAATGGGAACGACCATGACGCCGCCGACGTCGAGCTGATCGACCAGCGTCTGCGGCACGTCTGGAGCTGCCGCAGTCACGATGATGCGCAGGAACGGCGCCTGCTCGGGCCAACCCAAATAGCCATCGCCGACCCGCGACGTGACATTGTGTAGCCCGAGCTTCGCGAACCGCGCCTCGGCCTGCGCCAGCAGGCTGGGGTAGCGCTCGACCGTGTATACCCGGCGGCACAGCTTGCTCAGGATCGCCGTTTGATAGCCCGACCCGGTGCCGACCTCCAACACCTTGTGTCGGTCGTCGAGCTGCAGCGCCCCGGTCATATAAGCGACGATGTAGGGCTGGCTGATCGTTTGGCCTTGATCGATCGGCAGCGCGTTGTTGTCGTAAGCGCGATCGGCAAATGAATCGAGCACGAAAGCTTCGCGCGGCACCCGTTCCAGCGCCGCCAGCACCTTGGTGTCGGCAATCCCCTGTTCGCGCAGCTTCATCACCAGCCGCAGCACACGTGCGTCGATGGTTGCTGACTTGGCGGTTGCGTTCGGCATCATTTGAGAGCGGCGCGCAGCGAACGGCGGGTCGCGCCGTGCGAACGGTCGAACTGTAGCGGGGTGATCGAGATCTTGGCGTTGGCGACCGCGTCGAAATCCGTGCCCTTGGAATAGCCACCGAGGTGGCGGCGATAGCCGATCCAGTAGTAGGGAATGCCCCTGGTGTCGTTGCGCTCATCGATCAGCAGGTCACCGAGCGGGCGCCGGCCTTGCCGAGTGATCTCGACGCCCCGCACCCGGCTCGCCATGACGTCGGGAAAGTTGACGTTGAGCAGCACATCCCGCGGCCAACCTACGGAGAACAGTCTGCGTATCAGATCGGGCGCGTGTTTCTCGGCGGTGGCCCATTTCAGCGGATTCGGATGGCGAAAAACCTGGCTCAGTGCGATCGAGGGAATCCCCAGCAGGGTCCCCTCCATCGTTGCCGCCACGGTCCCCGAATAGGGGATGTCGTCGCCCATATTGGCGCCGCGGTTGATTCCCGAGAGCAGCAGGCCAGGCCGTTGGTCCTTGATGATGTGATTGAGCGCCATCACCACCGAATCCGTCGGCGTGCCGTCGATGGCAAAACGCCGACTCGATACCTTACGGATCCGTAACGGCCGCCGCAGCGTCAGCGCGTGTGAAACGGCGCTTTGTTCGGTTTCCGGCGCCACCACCCAGACGTCTGACGACAGGGCGCGGGCGATGCGCTCGAGCAGCTTGATCCCCGGCGCATTGATCCCGTCATCGTTGCAAACCAGGATCCGCAGGTTGCGATCGATCGCGGAACGCTCCTTAGGCTCGCCGCCGCTACGAGCCATCGCCGCCAATCGCGTCGTCGCCGCCCATATAGGGCCGGATGGCGTCGGGCAGCGTCACGCTGCCGTCGTCGCATTGATAGTTTTCGAGCACCGCGATCAAGGTGCGGCCAACCGCGAGGCCGGAGCCGTTCAGCGTATGCACGAAGCGGTTTCGCTTTCCTTCACTTGGCCGATAGCGTGCATTCATCCGCCGCGCCTGGAAGTCGCCGCAGTTGGAGCAGCTCGAAATTTCTCGGTAGCCCTGCTGTCCGGGGAGCCAGACTTCGAGATCGTAGGTCTTCTCCGCCGCGAACCCCATGTCGCCGGTCGACAGAACCACCACCCGGTAGGGCAACTCGAGCCGCTTAAGTATCTCCTCGGCGCACGCCGTCATCCGCTCGTGCTCATCGGTTGATTGCGCCGGCGTGGTGATGCTCACCAGCTCGACCTTCATGAATTGGTGCTGGCGAATCATGCCGCGCGTGTCCTTACCCGCGGCTCCGGCTTCCGAACGGAAGCATGGCGTATGGGCCGTGAGCCTGAGCGGCAGTTCGTCTTCGGCGAGGATTTGATCGCGCACCAGGTTGGTCAGCGCGGTTTCCGCCGTCGGTATCAGCCAGCGTCGCGCCGCCGATCCCTCGAGCTCAGCGTCGCTTCCGACGCGTTGCGGGGGTCGCGTCTGATAGAGATCGTCGGCGAATTTCGGAAGTTGCGCGGTACCGAACGCAGCCGCGTCGCGGACCAGCAGCGGCGGCGACACCTCGGTGTAGCCGAACTCTCGTGTATGGATGTCGATCATGAAGGTGCCGAGCGCCCGTTCGAGCCGAGCCAGCGCTCCTTTGAGGACGACAAACCGCGCACCCGATATCCGGCTCGCGGCCTCGAAGTCCATCAACCCCAGCGTCTCGCCGAGATCGACATGGTCCTTGATGTTGAAGTCGAAGATTGTGGGTTCGCCGACCTCGCGGATTACGCGGTTGGCGCTTTCGTCCGCACCGATCGGTGAATCCGCGCTGGCGACGTTGGGCAGGCCCGCCAGCCGCTCGCGCAACCGAGCCTCGAGATCGCGCTCAGCCTCCTCGCGTTCCTGCAGATCGATCTTGAGCACGGCGACTTCGTCGATCAACGCCCGGGCGTCGCCGCCCCGCGCCTTGGCAGCGCCAATTTCCTTCGATGCCTGGTTGCGGCGCGCTTGCACGTTCTGCAAATCGGTCTGGCATGCGCGCAGCTCTTCGTCGAGCGCCAGAATCTCCACGGCCGCCGGCGCCAGGCCGCGGCTCTCCAGCGCGGCGTCGAACGGCACCGGATTTTCCCGAATCCACCTAATGTCCAACATGGTTTGGACGCTTCAGACCACCACCACCGACTGGATCCGTCCGGAATCCAATCGCCGAAACGGCGGCCCTATATACGCCCCGCTCGCGGCTTCCGTCCACCGGCGCGTATGCCGGTCAAATCCCAGGATTACGACGGCTCCTGCGCGGCCTCCTCGGCGCGGCGTTTTTCGACCAGCCGCACGCACCAGATCGAAATCTCGTAGAGCAGCAGGATCGGGATGCCGAGCCCGATTTGGCTGATCACGTCCGGCGGCGTCAAAATCGCCGCGACCCCGAACGTGATCACGATCGCGTATTTACGTTTGGTGCGCAATGTCTCCGAGCTCACAAGCCCGGCTCGCGCCATCAGCGTCAGCAGCACCGGTAGCTGGAAGCTGATCCCGAACGCGAAGATGAGCTTCATGACCAGCGACAGGTATTCGTTGACCTTCGGCTCGAGTTGAATGGCCAACGCGCCTTCGCCGCCCAGCGTCTCGAAACTGATGAAGAAGGACCACGCCAGCGGGAAGATCAGGTAGTAAACCAGGGACGCGCCCATCACGAACAGCACCGGCGTCGCAACCAGGAACGGTAGAAACGCAAGCTTCTCCTTACGGAACAGACCGGGCGCCACGAATATCCAGATTTGCCCGGCAACGATCGGGAATGACACGAATGCCGCCGCGAAAAACGCGACCTTGAGGTAAGTGAAGAACGCTTCGTGCAGGGCCGTGTAAATCATGCGGCGATTGGCGTCGTCGTCATGGATGTCGGCCAGCGGTTGCACCAGGAAGGCGTAGATCGGTTCCGCCACCGTGTAGCAGGCCGCGAACGCGACCACAAAGGCGATCGCCGAGTGCAGCAGGCGCTTGCGCAGCTCGATCAGGTGATCGAGCAGCGGCATCTTTGCGGCCTCTGCGTCAGGCCCGTCGGCGCCGCTGGAGACTTGCTCTGGTTCGGCCAATTTTCGCCCCGATGCTAGGACCCGTCTTGGCGCTGCGGCACGTCCTCCGCCGGGTCGTCGGGGGCATCGGTCGACATAGCGGCCGGTTCAATGCCAGCCGTTTCAGGTGCCGGTTCGGCGGTCGGCGCGGCCACCGCGCCCGTACCGCCAGCTTCTCCGGTCGCGTTCGCCTTCGAATCCGAGGTTTTGGGGAGTTCGAAGATCTTCTCCGTGGTCCCGGTCGGATCGACGATATCGTCTAGCTTGCCGATGTCGTTGTAGGTCGTCGCGTCGATTTCGCGCTTGATCTCGTCGAGGTCCGACTGCCGCGCCATGTCTTCGAGGCTGTCCTGGAATTCGCGGGTGATCGCGCGCGCCTTGGCCGTCCATTGACCGACCGTCCGCAGCACTTTTGGCAAGTCCTTGGGACCGACGACGAGGATCGTCAGCACCGCGATCGCGAGCAATTCGGTCCAACCGATGTCGAGCATATGGCGAGGGCCCCGATATCAGTTGTAATCAGCAACCCACGGCGGCGGAGCGCGCCGCGGGTCGTCCGACGCGTCAGGCGCCGGTCGCGGCGTCTCTTTTTTCGGCGGCGCTTTGGCCCTCATTGGCAGCGTTGAGCGCTTCGCGATTGGCCGAGGCCACCTCATCCTCGTCCTTCATACCCTTCTTGAAGCTTTTAATGCCCTGGGCGACATCGCCCATGATCGACGAGATCTTCCCGCGTCCGAAAAGCACCACGACGACCGCCGCGACGATCAGAATCTGCCAGAAACTTATTCCCATTCCCCCATCTCCGGGTGTCTGTTCAATGTCCGGGAAGTTCTCGCGATAATGGCAGAAACACCAGGGCAGTGCAATGACACCCGAGTTCGAAGCTCGCGGTCATCCCTGCGTTTCCTTGGCGAACGCGAAGACGCCGCTGGAGTCGAGGTGAACCCGGATGTGCTGGCCTGGCGATGGACGGACCAAACCCGGCGCGCGCGACACCAGCACGGTTTCGTCATCGCCGACGGTGAAACGGATCAGGCTGTAGGGCCCCAGGTGACGCGCATCGACCACCGTCGCATCGACCGCCGACGCGCCGTGTTCGCAGATCTCGTGCCCCGAGGGGCCGATGTTGAGATGGAACGCCTCGGGGCGGATGACCACTTCGACCCGACTGCCGTCGGCCGCCCCGTCGGCGGGAATGTTGAGAAACGGGGTCGCCGCTGCGCCATCGCGGACGTCGGAATGCATCGTCGTCGCCTCGCCGAAGAAGCGGGCGATCGACGCGGTCTGCGGTCGACCATAGATCTCGCTCGGGGTACCGACTTGAAGAATCCGCCCCTCCTCCATCACCGCGACGCGGTCGGCCATCTTCATCGCCTCGTGGGGATCGTGCGTCACCAGCAGGGTCGGCGTGCCAGCTTCGCGCAGCACCCCCAGCGTGTCCTCCCAAACCTGGCGACGCAGCCTGAAGTCGAGGTTCGAGAACGGTTCGTCCAGCAGCATGCCAAAAGGACGCGGCGCGAGCGCCCGGGCCAGCGCTACCCGCTGCTGCTGTCCACCCGACAGCATGTGCGGATACATCTTCGCCTGCGCCGTGAGCCGCACTTGCTCCAGGGCCCGGTTCGCTTCTGCGCTTCTCAGCTCTTTGGGGCGATCGGTCAGTCCGAAGCCAACGTTGTCGAAAACCGACAAATGGGGAAACAGGGCATAATCCTGGAACACCAAGCCGATGCGTCGTTGCTCCGGTGGCAGAGACTGCTCTGGAGAGGCGACGACGATATCGTCGATGATGACCCTTCCCTGCTGCAACGGCTCCAGTCCCGCCGCCACCAGCAGCGTGGTCGACTTGCCGCACCCGGAGGGTCCGACCAAACATTGGATTTCACCCTCGACGATCGTGAGGTCGACCGCATCCACGACCGTCACGCCGTCATAGGCATGGGTGAGGTTTTCGATGATCAGGCCGGTCATATGCTGGTTGATGGACGAATGTCGCCGCCGGGTCAATCCCGTGGCCGCCGGGTGCCCGGTCTCGACGATCGAATCATGTTGTTTAAGATCACGACGGGAATGATCCCCACCAATACGATCGTTAGAGCAGCCAGCGCCGCGGGCTCGAGCTGCTCGTCGCCGGCGAACTCGAACACATGGGTGGCCAGGGTGTCGAAGTTGAACGGCCTTAAGATCAGCGTCATCGGCAGTTCCTTCATGCCGTCCACGAAAACCAACAGGCCGGCGGATATCGTGCTGGCACCGACGAGCGGCAAATGCACCTTCAGCAGCGCGCGCCGCGGGCTCGCGCCGAGCACACGCGCCGCTTGATCCATCGACACCGATACCTTGGCAAAGCTGGCATCGAGCGCGCCATAGGCCACGGCGAGGAAACGCACAACATAGGCGAACAGCGCAGCGAATAGCGTGCCGCTAAGGATCAAGCCGGTCGAGACGCCGAAACGCTCGCGCATCAGGCTGTCGAGGGTGTTGTCGAACCAGCCCAACGGGATCAACACGCCGAGCGCCAGCACCGCACCGGGTACCGCATAGCCCACGATCGCCAACCGGATTGCGCCGTTCAGCAGCGGATCCCGGCGCAACCGGCGCGCATAAGACAGGAACACCGCAAGGATGACGGCCACGATCGCGGCGGCAGACGACAGGCCCAAGCTGTTGCCGACGAACTGCCAGTAATTCGCTTCCAGCGAATCCGCGTAGTGGCGCCGCGCGGTCTCCATCAGCACCAGTGCCGGCAGCACGAAGCCGAGCAACAGCGGCAACGCGCATGCGAAAAAAGCCGCCGCGCTGCGGCCGCCGGTGAGCGGATACGCCGGAAGCTCGTGATAGTTGGCGTGTGATGCGCGGAACCGCTGCCGGCGCCTCGAAAATCTCTCGGCAGCCAGAATCGCCAATACCACAATTAGCAGCAGCGTCGCGATCTGGGCCGCACCGGCAACGTTGTTCATGCCGAACCAGACGTTGAAGATCCCCCGCGTGAAGGTATTGACGGCAAAGAACTCAACCGTGCCGAGATCGTTCAACACTTCCATCAATGCCAGGCTGACGCCGACCGCGATCGAAGGACGCGCCAGCGGCAGCGCGACGTAGGCGAACGTCCCCCACGCGCTTCGACCGAGCGTGCGCGAGACTTCGAGCTGGCCGACGGATTGCTCGACGAACGCCGCCCGCGCCAGCAGGTAGACGTAGGGATAGAGCACCAGCGAGAACATCGCGATAGCACCGCCCATGCTGCGGATCTCCGGGAACCAGTAATCGCGCGCGTCGTTCCAGTCGAACGCCTCGCGCAGCAAGGCTTGCACCGGCCCGGCATATTCGAGCAGATCGGTGTAGACATAGGCGATGATGTAGGCCGGTATCGCCAGCGGCAGCAGCAACGCCCACTCGAACACCCGCTGCCCCGGGAACAGGCACATCGTCACCAACCAAGCCGTCCCGACCCCGATAACGGTGACGCCGAGGCCGACCCCGACCAGCAACTGTAGCGAGTTCCAGGCATAGACCGGCAGCACGGTTGCCGCGAGATGCCGCCACACATTCTCGCCCTCGCCGAAAAACCCGACCGCGACCACCGTCACCACCGGCAGCGCGACGATTGCGGCCGACAGGTAGGGGCCTATGGCCCAACCATCGACGCGGATACGGCCACCGGGAACCGCCGGACGCCCGGCCGGTTGAGATGTGTCGCTGACGGACAAAGAAAATCTTGAACGACGTTGAGAATGATTTGCAATCGCGAATAGACCGCGCAGCACGCTTTTGTCAATTGTCCGCGCAGCACGCTTCTGTCAATTGTCAATGCTCCGGGTCTCGGGCTGACCTTGCCGTCAACCGCGTTCGGAGCGTTTAATCGAGATTAACGCGCGGACGGGGTCTCTAGTCCGACGCCTCATCGCCGGCCGTGCCGTCCGCCGCTTCTGTTGGGAACATCGGGAGCGTGCCATCGCCGTCGGCCAGTCCGGTTGCCTTGAGTTCTTCGATCCCCGGCAGATCATCGATCGAGGCCAGACCGAAATGCTCGAGGAAACCGTCGGACGTGCCGTAGGTCACCGGTCGCCCGGGACTGCGGCGCCGGCCCATCATTCGCACCCACCCCCGCTCCATCAGCAGGTCGAGCGTGCCGCGGTGTACGGTAACGCCACGAATATCTTCGATTTCGGCCCGGGTAACCGGCTGATGGTAGGCCACGATCGCCAGCGTCTCCAGTGCCGCCTTCGTCAGCCGTCGCGTCACCTTGCGTTCCTCCTCCATGAGAAACGCCAAATCGGGTGCCGTCCGAAAGGCCCAGCGGCCGGCGACCTTAACCAAGTTGACGCCGCGCGTCGCGTAGCTCCGGCGCAGGGTCGCGATCAACCTTTCGAGTGGAGCGCCATCGGGGAGGCGCGCCAGCAGCGTCGCATCGTCGAGCGGCTCGGCGGCGGCGAAAAGCAGCGCCTCGGCCATCCGCACCTGGTTTTGATATTCGACGTCCGCTTCCTTGAGCGGTTCCGGCCCACTCAATTCGTTCATAAACCCCGCGACGCCTTACGCAAGTAGACCGGGCCGAACGCATAGCGCTGCTGTATCTCGACATGGCCCTGGCGCGCCAGTTCAAGACTGGCGCTGAGCGTCGTCGCGACCGCCGAGCGGCGTTCGAAACCGTCGACCAGTTCCGGCGGCAGAAATTGCTCGAGTTGCTGCCAGTCCGGAACGATGCCGAGGAGGCGATCGAGTCGCTTAAGCGCCTGCTCGACCGTTTGCACGGTCAGCGGCCGAATGCTGAGCGGGCGGGCCGGTGCGCGCCCGCGTCGGGCGCCGTAGGCCTTGAGCAGATCGAACAGGGTGACGTCGTAGACCGCGGTCGTCGTTACCCGAACACCTTCGGGGTCGCCGCGCGCAAACACGTCGCGGCCCAGCAGGGTGCGCTCGAACAGCTTTTCTCCCGCCCCCCGCACGGCTTCGAGCCGGCGCAACCGCATCGCCAAATCGGCCGCCAGCTCCTCACCGCTCGGCTCGTCGTCGGGCGGCTCCGGCAATAGCAGACGCGACTTGAGGAAGGCCAGCCATGCCGCCATCACCAGATAGTCCGCCGCGATCTCCAGGCGAATGCGCCGCGCCTCCGAGATAAAGGCGAGGTATTGTTCGGCCAGATCGAGGATCGACATCTTGGTGAGGTCGACCTTCTGGTTACGCGCTAGAGTCAGCAATATGTCGAGCGGCCCTTCATAGCCGTCGAGGTCGACCACCAACGCGTCGCCATCGATCGGGACGACCGTCGGTTCGCGCTCGAATTCCTGTTGATCCACGAAGCGGCCTTATCGGGCGTGGAGGACGACTCCGATGTGATTATAGAGAAACTCGACCGGGCGCCAAAGCACATCGGTCGTGCGATTCTACCTGTCGGTCAAGCACGGGGCGGCGGCCGCGTCGACAACGCTGAATTGTCGCTCTAATAGCCGTGACCGGCGAGCGCGATCACCAGGTCACGCAGCCAGTCGACGATCGGCCACAGCACCCAGAGGAACAGGTTGAGTTCGATGCCGATCTCGGCGCCGATAAGCGGGATGATGAACAACAAGCCGATCAATATGAGAAATCCGTAGCGCTCGAGCCGCGCGAGCGGAAACGCCAGCGAATCCGGCAGCAGCCCGACCGCCACGCGCCCACCATCCAGCGGCGGCAGCGGCAGCATGTTGAATACGGCCAACAACAGGTTGAAGAAGATCATCAAGCTCAGCACCTGCGTGAGCCAGACCGCGACGGCGCCGGGGAACCACGGCACCAGGTGAAAGGCGATTGCGGCGGCGAAGGCGAGCGCCAAGTTGGTGCCCGGACCGGCCAGCGCGACCCACACCATGTCGCTGCGCGGACGGCGCAGGCGGTGAAACGCGACCGGCACCGGCTTGGCGTAACCGAACATGAAACTGCCGCCGGAACCGATCAGCAGGATTGCCGGTAACAGGATGGTACCGAACCGGTCGATGTGACGCAGGGGATTGAAGGATACGCGGCCGGCCCGGTACGCGGTGTCGTCGCCGAGCTTCCAGGCGATATAGCCGTGCGCGGCTTCGTGCAGCGTGATCGCGAACAACACCGGCAGGACCCAAACCGACAGCCGGTAAACGAACGAGGCGAGATCAAGGTCCATCGGCGTCCACGACCCCGACAGCGGTCATCGATTCCAGCTTCGCTTCCGCTGCGTCTACGTCGAAATCCTGGGCCGTTTGCCGCAGCGCCGTCGCCGCCCGCCAGCGCGCGACGGCTTGGTCGGCGAGCGGGCCAACGGCGTCCGCGATCCGTGTCATCTCATCTATCGCGCCGTTGCAATGCAGCACCACGTCGCAACCGGCCTCGAGCGCCCGTGCGGCACGCTGCGCGACCTCACCGGACAGCGCATTCATGGAGATATCGTCGCTGATGAGCATTCCGTCAAATCCGATCCGCTCGCGGATTACCCGATCGACGATAACCGACGACAAGGTCGCGGGGCTTTCCGGATCGAACGCTTCATAGAGAACATGGGCCGTCATCGCCAGCGGCATGTCATTGAGGGCCGCGAACGGCGCGAAGTCGCTTTCCCCGAGCACGCTTCCCGATTGGTCGACCCGCGGCAACTCCAAGTGGCTGTCGACGCGGGCGCGGCCGTGTCCCGGAATATGTTTGATGACCGGTAGGACGCCGCCCTCCAGTAGCCCGGTGCAGAAGGCACGGCCGAGCGCAGCCACCGTGGTGCAATCGTCGGCAAACGCACGATCACCGATGACGTCGTGGCCGCCTGGGACCGGCAGGTCGAGTACCGGCGCGCAGTCCACGGTAACGCCCAACGCAGCAAGGTCTGCCGCGATCAACCGGGCGGCGAGTCTGGCCGCGTCGACCGCGGCGATGGAGTCTTTGCGCGCAAGATTGCCGAACGCCCGCGCGGGCGGGCGGCGCTTCCAATGCGGTGGACCCAGGCGCTGGACCCGTCCGCCCTCCTGATCGATCAGAACCGGCGCTTCGGGGTCCTCGACGGCGTCGCGGAGTTCATCGATCAGTTGACGAATTTGCTCCGGTGCTTGGCAGTTGCGGCCGAACAGGATGAAGCCGAAGGGCTTGGTCGCGCGAAACAATGCGCGTTCCTGAGCTTGAAGTCTCTCCCCGGCGCAGCCATAGAAGATCGCGCTGCGGTGCGCGAGGCTAACGTTTGACAACCAAGCAGTCCTGGCCCGCCGCCTTGAGCTTGCGACACAGCCCGTCGGCCCCGCTGCGCGAATCAAACGAGCCGACCTGGAGCCGATGGTAGATTCCCCTACCGCTGCCGAGATCGACTTGGGCAACCCGATGGGTTAGCCGCTCAAGCAAACCGCGGTGACGCTTGAGGATTTGTTGCCACCCCGCCCGGGCGGTGTCAGGTGTACGAAACGACCCGACCTGGACCAGGTAGGGCGCGTCGACCGGTGGCGCGGTCAGCTGCAGAATCGGTGCCGCCGCCCGGGGTTCTGCTGTGGCCGGCGCCACCGCGGCCGCCTGCTGCGGAGCGTCCGTTACGACGACCGTTCGCGGCTTGTCCGGCCTGGCCGGTTCGCCATCCGCCGCCTTGGCCACGGATGCGACCGAAGCGGGCTCTTGGCCGCGCACCGGTGTCGCCGGTGCCGGGTTTCCGTCGACCGGCGCGGCGTCGGCGACCGCAGTCGAGTCCGAGGCGGACACCACCTGACGTGCCGGTTCAGGTGCCGGCTTGGGAAGCGGCTCCTCCGGCGGCGGTAGCAGGGTTTCCTTGGTTATTGCCGCGACCGGTTCTTGCGCGGTCGCCAACCGCTGATACACCAGCTTGTCCTGATGCGGGATTGCGAGTCCGCCCGGCGTGTCCGGTGGTGCCTTGGTCGGCGACGGGTCCGCCGCAATCAGCGGCGGCGCGTGCCTCGCTCCCCGGCGAAAGCCGAGATCATAGGCATAGGCGATGGCCGAGACCAAGGCGACGGTTGCAACGATGGCAACGGCAATGCGCCCGACGCGGAGCCGCCGTCGCCGCGGGCTCCCCAGGTCTCTTCCCTGAGCATATTCATGGGTCATTCACGAATTTCCGATCAGTGGGTTTCTCAACGCATTTCCTGGACCGGCGTCACGCCCATCACCTCGAGGCCGGACGCGATCACGTGGGCGACCGCCTGTACGAGGCCGACCCTGGCGATGGACAACTCCCTGTCGTCGGCAATTACGAAACGCATTTGTGCGTTTTCGTTTCCTTTGTTCCAGTGCGCATGAAACTCGGCAGCCACGTCAGCCAGGAAGAAGGCGACGCGGTGCGGCTCATGCGCCAAGGCCGCGGTTTCAACGAGCTGCGGCCAACCTGCGAGACGTTTGATCAACGCCTTTTCGCTCGGATCCGTCAAACGATCGAACGCTACCGACCGCCAATCGATACCATCAAAATCGAGATCGTCAAAACGATCGAACAATCGCCGCCTGATCGAACACGCGCGCGCATGCGCGTACTGCACGTAAAAAACCGGATTGTCGCGCGACTGTTCGGCGACCTTGGCGAGGTCGAAATCGAGCGGCGCATCGTTGCGTCGCGTCAGCATGATAAAACGCACCGCGTCCCTGCCGACCACATCGATCACTTCGCGCAGAGTGACCAGATCGCCCGCGCGTTTCGACATGCGCACCGGCTCGCCGTGATCCAGAACCCGCACCATGCTGCACAGTTTGACGTCGAGGGTCGCGCTATCGTCGCTCAATGCGCTGAGTGCCGCTTGAACGCGCTTGACATAGCCGCCGTGATCGGCACCCCACACATCGATCTGGTTCAACGCGCCCCGCTCGACCTTGTCAAGGTGGTAAGCGATATCGGCCGCAAAGTAGGTCCAGCTGCCATCACTCTTCTTAAGCGGTCGGTCGACGTCATCGCCGAAGTCAGTGGCCCGGAACAGGGTTTGCGAACGCGGCTCCCAATCGTCGGGCACCTTACCCTTCGGCGGGTCGAGGACGCCTTCGTAGATGACGCCCCGGTCGACCAGGCGCTGGAGCGCGTCGTCGATGCGCCCGGTTTCATGCAAGCTACGCTCCGAGAAAAACACATCGTGCTCTATACCGATTTCCCGCAGATCCTCACGGATCAGCGCCATCATCGCGTCGATCGCAAATTCGCGCAGCGGCGGAAGCCTCGTTGCCTCGTCGACCGACAGCCATTGTTCGCCGTCGCGCCGTTTCAGGGCGATCGCAGCATCGACGAGATAGGCGCCGGGATAGTAGCCCTCGGGCATGTCGCCCAAGCTTTCGCCGCAGGCTTCGCGATAGCGCCAGTGCAACGAGCGCGCCAGCGCGTCGATCTGCGCCCCGGCATCGTTGATGTAGAACTCTCGGATAACGCGATAGCCGGCCTTCTCCAGGAGCCGCGCCAGCGCGTCGCCGAATACCGCGCCGCGGCCATTCCCGATATGTAGCGGACCGGTCGGGTTGGCCGATACGTACTCGACATTGATCAGCTGGTCGACACCGACATCGCTGTCTCCGTAAGCCGGACCGGCGTCGAGGATGTCGCGCAGGCGCGCGTGCCAGAAGGCGTCGCCGAGCGAGAGGTTGATAAACCCGGGTCCAGCCACGTCGACCGTCGCGATCGCCGCGTCCCGCTCCAGTCTTTCGGCCAGCCGATCCGCGATCTCGCGCGGCTTCAGCTTGGCCCGCTTGGCCAGCACCAACGCTGCGTTGAGCGCAACGTCGCCGTGGCTCGCGTCGCGCGGCGCCGCGGCGGTGATGGCGCCCATATCCAGCTCGGCCGGGAGTTGCCCGGCCTTCACCAGTTCTTCAATCTCTACTTTAAGTTTATCCTGAAAGTAGCGGAAATAATTCATTAAATATCTTCTTAGGCATCAAACAGCCGGGCGTGTTCATCAATCGCATACCGATCCGTCATTCCGGCGATGTAGTCGGCCACCAGACGCGCGCCGCGCATCTCGTCGGTGGCATCGCGGCGTTGCTGCCACTCGGTCGGCAGACGGTCCGGTTGCTCGGTAAACAGTCTGAACAGATCGGCAACGATTCGCCGCGCGTTCCGGTGTGAGCGTTTCTGCTTGTAGTGATTGTACATGCGCGCGTAAAGGAAACTCCGCAGTTCGCCCGCGCGATCGGCCATGGTGTCGGAGAAGGCGATCAACGGCGCCCCGTACGCGCGTATATCCGCGGGCGATTTGGGCTCGGCCGCCGTCAGTCTCGTCGATGATTCCGTGATCAGATCGTCGACCAGCCGATCGATCATCCGGCGCGTCGTTTCAGGGACAAACCGCGCCGCTTCCAAATCGGGATAACGCGTCCGCAATTCGCCGATGATCGGCTCGAGCAGGCCGATCTCTTCGAGATCTGCGATCGCGAACAGCCCGGCCCGCAAGCCGTCTTCGATATCGTGGGTGTTGTAGGCGATGTCATCCGACAATGCCGCGACCTGCGCCTCGGCCGAGGGGAAGGTGTGCAGCTCGAGATCGTGGTCGGCCGTATATTCCGCAATCGCGGCCGGGATATCGCAGTTCGAGCGTGGTTGTCCGGATGTCGACAACAGCGGACCGTTGTGCTTGACCAAACCTTCGAGCGTCTCCCAGGTCAGGTTGAGGCCGTCGAAATCGGCATAGCGGCGTTCGAGCTTGGTGAGAATGCGCAGGGTCTGGGCGTTATGGTCGAAGCCGCCATAGTCCGCCATCGCCGCGTCCAGCGCTTCCTCCCCGGCATGTCCGAACGGGGTGTGGCCGAGATCGTGTGCCAGCGCCAGCGCTTCGGTGAGGTCCTCGTCGAGGCCCATGTAACGGCTGATCGAGCGGGCGATCTGGGCGACTTCGAGAGAGTGTGTCAGGCGTGTCCGGTAGTGGTCGCCTTCGTGATAGACGAACACTTGGGTCTTGTGTTTGAGGCGGCGGAACGCGGTGGCGTGAATAATTCGGTCGCGGTCGCGCTGATAGACCGTGCGCGTCCGGCTTTCGGTCTCGGCGAACAGGCGGCCGCGGCTCTGCACCGGATCGCAAGCATAGGACGCATAGGCGCGGGCGACCATGGCCCGACCCTATCTCCGGCCTAACCGCCGATCAATCGCGTTTGACAAGCCGCTGGCATGCGTTACATACCTCTCCGTGGCAGGCCGTTGGTCCGGCGGCAACCGTTGCCGCTTACGATCGATGCCTCAGGTAGGCCGGATGACCGAAGGATCCACCCCGCAACTGCTGTCGCTGTCCGCAAACGCGGTCAAACGCGTCGACGCCTTGCTTTCCGACGAAGCCGAGGGAACGATGCTACGTGTTGCGGTTTCGGGGGGCGGCTGCTCCGGCTTTCAATACGGCTTCTCGTTCGATGCCCGGCGCAACCAGGACGACGAGATCGTCGAGCAGGACGGCATCACGGTGGTGGTCGACACCATGTCGCTGATGTATGTCGCCGGCGCGGAAATCGATTTCGTCGAAGACCTTGTCGGCTCGTCCTTCTCGCTGAAGAACCCCAACGCCACCGCCTCTTGTAGCTGCGGTTCGTCGTTCGCGGTGTAGTCGCCGCCCCCACCGCGGGGCGCCTCGATTGCGCCGCGGACCATCCCCGAGAGATGTGCTGGAGCGTATCCGGTTTGGACGGAACCGTATCCGGCGTTTCGAATGTAGTTGCGGCATTCGTCGGGTTGGATGTTGCCGATGGCATCGTACGAGCCAGCGACAAGTGTCATCGACGGTGCGTTTCCGAGCATCGCGCATCCAATGCTTGATCTTGGCGAAGGTCTGTTCGATCGGGTTGAGGTCGGGTGAGTATGGCGGCAGGAACCTTGGGTAAGACTTCACGACCACCGCCGATCGCTCACCTCGGTGCTGGTGGCGAAAGCCCGAATGTGTCCACGAGAGCGGGGTAACTCCAGCCAGCGAGAACCCGATTGTCCGCCCGGCGACAGTGGCACGCCGACAAGATAGGGAGCAGCGTCACTCTGCCGGCCGGCCCCGCTCGAAGAGCCGAGTAAGCGCATCGGGGAGTCCTGTCGCCGGCTTGGGTGCCGGTTGACGGAAGGAGCCTGCCACCGCCTTTCTCGGGTCCAGCGCGACCAACCCCTCGGCCATTTTTACGCTCGCTGCGACGCCCTCGACGACAGGCACCGCGATGCGGCTACGGACGCGAGAAGCGAGTCCAGCCAGAGGCGCACCCGCGAGAATCACGACCTCGGCCCCGTCCTCCTGCACCGCGCGCGCCGCGAGATCAATGAGCAGACTCGCGTTTTCCGACTGGACGTCACCGACATTCGACACCTTCGCATCGAGCATTCGGATGCTCGCAAGTCTCCCCGCAAGCCCGTTCCACTCGATGCATTCTCGATACCAAGGCTCGAGCCGCGTCGAGAAGGAGATGACGGAGAACGTCCTTCCCAGTGGGCACGCCATCAACAATGATGCCTCCGCAAGGCCCACGACCGGAATCGACATCATCTCGCGTGCCCCGCTCAAACCCGGATCTCCGAAGGCCGCGATCACCGCCGCGTCGAACTCCGGCTCGCGCTCGGCAAGGATCTCCAGCACGACCCTCCCCCCGATCAGCGCTTCTGCCCGGGTGGCGATGTACGGCACGCCGTAGGGCGCGGTCACGAACTCGATCTCCGTGCTCTCGGCAGCTGCTTGCTCCGCCACCACAGCGATCTTCTCGGTGACGCTGTCCGACGTGTTTGGATTGATTACCAGGAGCTTCATGCGTTCACTGCCTCTCAATCGGCGTCGCCGCGCGCCATGGGTGGCCACTCGTCAAGCCAACTCTGCTCCGTCTCGACCTGCTGCGATAGTCTCAGGAGAAGTTCGTCTGCGGCAAAGTCGGCAACCAACTGGATTCCGATCGGCAAGCCCTCGTCGACTTTGCGGCCGGGAATGCTGACGGCGGGATGTCCGCAGGCATTGACCCAGCCCGTATACACCGCCGATCCCCGCGGGCCCACCGGCTGCCCGTCGATTTCGGGCGGAAAGGGAATCTCGGTCGACCAGGGCATTGCCGCGCATGTCGGTGTCATGATGATGTCGAGGTTCTGGAATAGCTGTGCCGCCTGGTTCCTGAAAGTGGAAACGCATTCGAGCACTTTCAGCAGATGGGACGCGTCGTAACGCGTCTCAGCCCAATCGACGTACTTGCTCGAGGCCAGATCCCGCATTCCAGGTTCGCGCTCGAGCAGTCGCGCGAGGCCGATCTGCCCGATCGAGGTCCAGTGCTCGTTGATTTCCCGGATGTCGATTGGAAGTGCCCCCAGCTTGACGTCGTGTCCAAGCGTTTTCAGCAGGTCGACCATCTGCCGGAAGCTCTCCCTGATGTCGGGGTCGAGCGGGGCATCCTCGATATCCTCGACGGCCAGCACGCGAAGCGGATCGGGTGGATCGAGCAGCCCGCGCAACGCGTCCCCGGGGAGGCACTGGAGAGAGCGGTAATCGCGTTGGTCGGGTTGCGCGAGAATATCGAACAGCAGCGCTTGATCCCGCACCGAACGGGTGATCGGACCGACAACCTCGAAGTCGAGAAGAAGCTGCGGAAGACCGCCGCCTCTCGGCACCCGCCCGAGCGAGGTCTTGAGTCCGACCAGGTTCGTGTAGGCCGCCGGCCGGCGGATCGACCCGCCGCCATCGGTGCCAATCGACATCGGAATCATTCCAGAGGCGACTGCCGCGACGCTGCCACCGCTCGACCCGCCCGGCGTGACCGACGGATTCCAGGGATTCGGTGTGACTCCGAAGAGCGGGTTGTCGGTATATCCCTCGATGGTGAACTCCGGCACGTTCGTCTTTCCGACGATGACCGCCCCGGCCTCGCGGAGCTTCGCTACCGGGAGCTCGTCGTGAGCGGCGACGCGCTCTTCGTAGAGTCGGCTGCCCCAAGTGGTCGGGAGGCCTCGTACCGCGAGGTTGTCCTTGACGACAATCGGCAGCCCGTCGATCAAGCTGAGCGGAGCACCGGCAGCCCGCCGTTCCGCGCTGCGCCGTGCGCCGGCGGCCGCATTCACGTCCGTGCAGATCACCGCGTTGAGCGTACCGTTGAGGTCTTCAATCCTGCCGAGAAAATGCTCGAGCAACTCCACGGGCGTCGTGTCGCCACACTCCAACCGCCTTGACAGGGCAAACGCATCGAATTGCCAGAGATCGGCGTTCATCTATCGGCGTTCATCTAGAGTGTCCCGGCGAGGAACAGGGAGATCGGGGGAAAAAACGTGACGAGCAGGATGACGATCAACTCGCAAAAGACGAACGGCATCGCCCACCTCGCCGCTGTTTCGAACGGGACACCGCCGATCTTTGCCGCGAGGAACAGGCCCACACCGACCGGAGGGGTCAGGTGCGCCATCGAGAGGTTGACCGTCATCATCGCCCCGAAGTGGATCAGATCGATGTTCGCCGCCACCAAGGTTGGCTTTACGAGCGGAACGAGCAGGTACATCGCCGCGATCGGCTCCAGGAACGCGCCGCACAGGATCAGCAGCACATTGATGATGAGCAGGATGATGGTGGGATTTCCACCGGACCAGTCCAGGAGACTCCTGGTGATGACGGCGGCGATGCCCTGTGTCTGCCAGATCCAGGCGAAGACGGACGAGCATGCGATGATCAGGACCACGACGCCAATCGTCTTTCCCGACTCGTAGAGCATCTCCGGGTAGTTCGCGAGTCCGATCTTCCGGTAGATGAACAGGTCGACGACGAAGATGTAGACGACCGCGACGGCAGCAGCTTCCGTCGCGGTAAAAACGCCGGAGTAGATACCGCCGAGGATGATGATGGGTGCCAGCAGACCCCAGATAGCATCCTTGAAGTTGCTAAGGAACGACGCCCATGTACGCTCCACCTTGATTCCGCGGTAGTCGTTCTTCTTCGAAATGAGAAAGGTGCATAGGCCGAGGGTCAGGAACATGAGCAGTCCGGGGCCGATACCTGCGAAGAACAGCTTTGGGATGGATTGCTCCGCGATGACTCCGTAGATGATCATTCCGATGCTCGGCGGTATGACCACACCGAAGGTGCAGCCGGCGGCAACCACTGCGACCGCGAAGGGCTTTGGATATCCGATCTCGGCCATGGCCGGGATCAGAAAGCTCAGCGCAGCCACCGTCGCGATGTTCGACCCTGACATCGAGCTGATGATTGCCCCGGTCAGCAAGGTGGCGAGCGCGAGGCCTCCCGGAAGCTGTCCCAGCACCACCTGCGCGAGATTTACGATCCGCCGGGACATGCCCGAGCGGGTAATCATCGCTCCGGCGATGATGAACAGTGGTGTTGCGAGCAAGGGGAATTTGTCCAGCGAGCCGCCCAGGATGTACGGAACGACCGCGAGTGGAGCCGCGTCGAAGACCACGATCGTGAACAGCGCCGCCAGCCCGAGCGACGCAAAGATCGGCATGTTGAACAGGAGCAGCGCCAGGAAGACGATGAAACCGACAACGCTCGGATTGGAGAGGAGGTCCATCGGGAGCCGTCTCGGGCCGCCGTCAGTCTACTGGTGGTGTCTCGGGCGGTTGGGGCTTGAAGGCACCGCGACGGAGGCCCTGAATGCACCGAACGACACCGACGGCAAATGCGAGCATCATCCCGAAGTTGATGAGCCAGACCGGAATTTCAGTGGTCGTGCTGATCTGCCCGCTTTGGAATGACTTCATCGTGGATATGGAGGTCATGAAAACCAGGTATCCCATGAACCCCGTGACGCCGAGCGCGACGAAGATCTCTACCGCTCGTTGCCAGCGGGGGCTGAGGCGGTTCGCCAGCAGCGGTACGCCGCCATGGTCACCGGTTCTGAACGCAGCGGACGCGCCCAGCAGCGCTCCCCATACGAAGAGAAAACGCGCGAGCTCCTCGGTGAACGCGAGTGAGTAGTAGAACAGGTAACGCGACAGCACGCCCGAGAAGATCAGGGTGACGATCCCGATCAGGAACAGGACCACGATGAACTTCTCGAGCCAATCGAAGGCAGTGCCGAGAAGGTGTGCCGCGCTCCCCGCGCGCTCGGACTTCTTCGGGGACGAAATGACGAGACTCTCCTCTGTGCCGACTCCCCCGCTTCGCTCCGGGGGAGTCGGCAGCTTCGAATCCGGAGTAAAGCCGACCCCGGCCGGCTCGCTACTTGGCTAACGACATGACTTCGTTCTCGACCTGACTGACGAGCTCCGATCCGATCTTGTCCTTGAAATTATCGTAGATCGGCTTCGCGATCTCCTTGAACTGGTTCAGCTCCGCCGTGGTGGGGATGTAGATTTCCGCTCCCGCCTTCATCATGTTGTCCAGATAGGATTTGTTCTCCTCCAGGGCGGCGGCCCGCTGGGCTACCATCCCTCCGACGGCAGCTTCCTTGAGCACGTTGCGCTCGGCATCGCTCAGTTCGCTGAGCAGCGCGTTGCTTGCGATCATGCCGACCGACTCGAAAGAGAAGTTGATGATCGAGATGTACTTCGCGACCTCGTAGAACCGCTTGGCGTGGATTAGCGGTGTCGTCGCGACGCCGCCGTCGATTGCGCCGGACTGCAGCGAGGAGAAGATTTCCGCGAAGCTGATTGGGGTCGGCACCGCACCCACCTCGTTCCACGTGTCGACGAAGATCGGATTGCCCGGAACCCGTATCTTCACACCCTTGATGCCGTCTGGAGCTTGCACCGGCCCCTTCTTCGAATAGAGCTGAAAGAATCCGCCATCGCCCCAGGCGAGCGCCTCCAGCCCCACCTCCTTCAAGCTCTGGGAGAGCCGGTCGCCGACAGGGCCGTCCATGACCTTCATCGCGACCTCGGCGTTGGGGAACATCCACGGCATGGCCGTCACCAGGAACTCCTGATTGAGCTGCGACAGCCAGATCGTCGTCTTCAGGATGATGTCGACGGCTCCCGCCTGGGCCATTTCGAGCTCCACGCGGTCGTTTCCGCTGACCAGCACTCCGTTCGGGTAGACCTCGACCACGTGATCGGTCTTTGCCTCCACGACCTCCTTGAACTTGTTGGCGGCGATCATCCAGTTGGACGTTTCAGGCACCGTGGTGCTGATCTTGATCGTCCTGGCCAGCGCCATGTCGGCGACTGCGACGAACGCCAGAAGCAGCAGCGTCAGTTTGAGGTATCTCATGGGATTTCTCCTTTGGTGGGTCGAAACGTGGGGGCGCCGGAGTCTCGGTGCTGGCGGCCCACATTCCGGACGCGAGCGCGTCTTCGGCTTGGCCCCCTTCGATCGGCGAACGGAGAGCTCGCCTGCGCACTCCGTCAACAGTATCTGCATTATGAATTATAAATGCAATTATGATCTATCTAACTGAAAACAAATAGATTAAATTCGAGAATGTTCATCCAACGTGATCGGTCTTGAGATGAGCGCCTTTCAGGACGACAGGCAGGAGGGCGGAGGCGGCGTTTCTCTGCGCCTGCCGCGTGACGAGCAGATGCAGCCGACCATCCGGAGGCGCACGCTTCATGCGGACGTGACCGAGCATCTGCGTGACATGATCGTCGAGAACGAGCTCGCGCTGGGCCAGCGCATCGACGAGAAGTGGCTTTGCGATCTCCTGCAGATTTCGCGGACGCCCTTGCGTGAAGCCCTGAAGGTTCTCGCCTTCGAGGGGCTCGTGGAATTGCTCCCGAACCGCGGTGCACGGGTGAGGGCGATGACGGCGCGCGAGGTGATGGAGCTGTTCGAGGTTGCCAGCGAGTTGGAGCGAATGGCTGCGGAGCTTGCAGCGGAACGCGTCACGAACGGTGAGCTCGCCGACTTGCGACGCATGCAGGAAAGTATGGAGCACTGTTTCAGGTCGCGCCAACGCTCGGACTACTTCCGTTTCAATCAGCGTATTCACAACTCGGTGATTGCGTGGGCGCGTAACGCCGTGCTCGCCGAGTCCCACGGGGTACTCATGACGAGGATTCGGCGGGCTCGGTATCAGGCAATCATGTCGCAGAGCCGCTGGGACGAATCGGTGCGCGAGCACCAGAATCTGCTTCGGGCGCTGGAGGAGCGCGACGCCCGGCGCGCCGGCGAGATCCTGCGACGCCACGTGCTGCGAACGGGGGAGACCATCCACGAGATGATGGCGCCGGCGCCCGGGGTATCGGGTGCGGAAGAGGGAACCCGCGCCCCCGCCTTGAGTGCGGAGCGCGGCTGAGCGCATCGCGCCGGGTCTTTCGGACCCGCGACCAACAACGCGCGCGCTACCGCAACGCCGCTTCGAGGAGGTGGGCTGATATGGATCCGCTGGAACTCGTCGTACGTAACGCCCGCGCGGCCACGGCGGCCGACCTCTTCGAGGCGGACATCGGGATCGCCGGTGGACGGGTCGTCGCACTCGCTCGCAGGCTTCCGGCGGCGCCGAGCGAGATAGACGCGGCCGGTCGGCTCGTAACCCCTGGCGGCGTCGACGGCCATTGCCATCTCGATCAACCCGTACCCGCCCCGATGCGCATGGCGGACGATTTCCTCACTGGAACGCGCTCGGCGGCCTGCGGCGGCACCACAACCGTCATACCGTTCGCCGCTCAGGAGAAGGGGCAGTCGCTGAGGGCGCCGGTCGACGACTACCACCGGCGCGCCGAAGGCAAGGCAAGCGTCGATTACGCCTTCCATCTCATCGTCAGCGACCCGACGCCGAAGGTGCTCGACGAGGAACTCCCGTCCCTCATCCGCGAGGGCTACACGTCGTTCAAGATCTACATGACCTACGACGATCTGAAGCTGACCGATCGCCAGTTCCTCGACGTGCTCGCGCTCGCAGGCCGCGAACAGGCGATGGTCATGGTGCACGCTGAGAATTCCGACTGCATCGCCTGGCTCACCGAGAGACTTCTCGCGGACGGTCGTACGGCGCCGCGCTATCATGCCGACTCGCGGCCGGCGCCGGTGGAGCGGGAAGCGACACACCGCGCCATCACCTTTTCCGAGCTGCTCGACGTACCGATCTTGATCGTGCACGTGTCCGGCGCCGACGCGATCGAGCAGATTCGCTGGGGCCAAGCTCGTGGGCTCAACATCTACGCCGAGACCTGTCCGCAGTACCTGTTCCTGACCGCCGACAATCTCGACGCCGAAGGTTTCCGTGGAGCCATGTATGTGTGCAGTCCGCCGCCGCGCGATGCCGCGAACCAGCAGGCCGTTTGGAATGCGCTCTCGAGCGGCGTCTTCGAAGTGTTCTCGTCCGATCACGCACCGTTCGGATACGACGATCCCCACGGAAAAAAGCTCGGCGGAAAGGAGCCGTCATTTCCTTACATCCCCAATGGCATCCCCGGCCTCGAGACCCGGCTCCCACTGCTTTTCTCGGCCGGCGTCGGGCACGGTCGCATCGATATCCGCACCTTCGTGGCGCTCACCTCCACGAACCCTGCCCGGCTTTACGGACTCTTCCCCAGAAAGGGAACCATCGCGATCGGTTCGGACGCGGACCTGATCATCTGGGACGAGTCCCGCGACGTGACGATCGGGAATCGGATGCTGCACCACGCCGTCGACTACACGCCCTACGAGGGATTCCGAATCAAGGGCTGGCCCGCCGTGACGCTTTCGCGCGGCGAGGTGGTCTGGGTGGATGGCGAGTTCCGTGGCCGCCCCGGCCACGGACGGTTTCTCGCCTGTGCCACACCGGAGGCGGCGCGTCCGCTTGCGCGACGGACCATGCCCGAGATGTGCTAGAAGGTTGACCCGGCGATCGGCCGACCGGCTCCGGTTGAACCCTTTGACTCCGCTATGAAGATCGCGACCTGGAATATCAACGGCATCCGCGCGCGGTTGCCCAACGTGCTGGCTTGGCTGGAGGATGCCAACCCCGATATCGCCCTGTTTCAGGAAACCAAGTGCGAGAATCAGAGGTTTCCCACCGAAGAGATCGAGGATTTGGGCTACAACATCGAGCTTAACGGCCAGAAGAGCTTCAATGGCGTGGCAATCCTCGCCAAACGCCCGATCGAGGAGGTCGCCCGCGACCTGCCCGGCGACGACCAGGACGTTCAGAAACGCTACATCGAAGCGACGGTCGATGGTGTTCGTGTCGCCTCGCTCTACCTGCCCAACGGCAACCCAACCGACTCCGACAAGTTCCCCTACAAGCTCAAATGGATGGAGCGGCTCCATGATCGTGCCGCCGAGCTGCTCGCTCTCGAAGAGCCGTTCGTACTTGGCGGCGACTACAACATCTGCCCCGAAGATCGCGACCTCTACGATCCCCACGGTTGGCGCGACGACGCGCTGTGCCGTCTCGAATCGCGCGAACGTTTCCGTTCGATCGTCTATCTCGGCCTGACCGAAGCCTACCGGGTGCGCCATCCCGACGAGGTCGCCTATTCCTTCTGGGATTACCAAGCCGGTGCCTGGCGCAAGAACAACGGTCTGCGTATCGATCACCTGCTGCTGTCTCCGCAGGCGGCGGACCGACTCGAAGCCTGCGATATCGATCGCGACGTACGCGGCCGCGAGCGAGCCGAGGCCAAGGCCTCGGACCACGTTCCGGTGTGGTGCGAGCTGAGCGATTAGACTGGTACGCCACCCCCGGCAAACGGATCGACGCACCGCTCCCGCAACACCGTGCCGCTACGATCGGTTCTTCATATGTCGGCGTAGCAGCGAGTCTCCGCGCGAGCGCCGGGATGGGTCAAAGCGCCCTTCTCCGCATCGCCGACGTGCTGGCCATAGCGCCAGATCGCACCCGACTGGAACTCGCTCTCGCGCGGTTGCCAGCGCGATCTACGCGCCGCCAATTCCTCGTCCGAGAGGTCGACCTCGAGCGTGCCCGCCTCGGCGTCGATGCTGATCATGTCGCCGTCCTCGAGCAGGCCGATGGGCCCGCCGACCGCCGCCTCGGGTCCGACGTGACCGACGCAGAATCCGCGGGTGCCTCCGGAAAACCGGCCGTCGGTGATCAGTGCCACCTTGTCGCCCGCGCCCTGACCGTATAGCGCTGCAGTGGTCGCCAGCATCTCGCGCATCCCGGGCCCGCCGCGCGGTCCCTCGTAGCGGATCACGATCACGTCGCCATCCTTGTAGTCGCGCTTCTGCACCGCGGCGAACGCGTCCTCCTCGCAATCGAACACTCGCGCCGGCCCGCGATGCTGCAGCCGTTCCATGCCGGCGATCTTCACGATCGCGCCCTGGGGCGCGAGATTGCCTTTGAGCCCGACCACGCCGCCGGTGGTCGAGAGCGGAGTCGAGGTCGGCCGGACAACGTCCTGGTCGATCGGGAACGCCACCTCGGCCAGGTTCTCGGCGATGGTCTTGCCGCTGACCGTGAGGCAATCGCCGTGCAGGTAGCCGCCATCGAGCAGCGCCTTCATCAGCACCGGTACGCCGCCGACATCGTACATGTCCTTGGCGACATACTTGCCCCCCGGCTTCATGTCGGCGATGTAGGGCGTGCGCCGGAAAATCTCGCACACATCGTGCAGGTCGAAGTCGATGCCGGCCTCGTTGGCGATCGCCGGCAGATGCAGGCCGGCGTTGGTCGAACCGCCCGAAGCGGCCACCACGACCGCCGCGTTCTCCAGCGCCGCGCGGGTGACGATGTCGCGCGGGCGGATCTGCTTGGCGATCAGATCCATCACGATCCGGCCCGACTCCTCGGCGAAGGCGTCGCGCGACTCGTACGGCGCCGGCGCCCCCGCCGAATTGGGCAGCGCCAGGCCGATCGCTTCGGAGACGCAGGCCATGGTGTTGGCGGTGAATTGGCCGCCGCAGGATCCCGCCGACGGGCACGCCACGCATTCGAGTTCGTGCAGATACTCTTCGTCGATCGTGCCGGCGGCGTATTGTCCAACCGCCTCGAACACATCGACCACGGTCACGTCCTTGTCGCGGAACCGTCCCGGCAGGATCGAGCCGCCATACATGAACACCGCCGGCACATTGAGCCGCACCATCGCCATCATCAAGCCGGGCAGCGACTTGTCGCAGCCCGCCAGGCCGACCAGCGCGTCGTAGCAATGACCGCGTATGGTCAATTCGACGGTATCGGCAATCGCTTCGCGCGACACCAACGACGCCTTCATGCCGGAATGGCCCATGGCGATGCCGTCGGTAACGGTGATGGTGGTGAACTCGCGCGGTGTGCCACCCGCCTCGAGCACGCCGGCCTTGACCGCCTGGGCCTGGCGCGACAGGGTGATGTTGCAGGGCGCAGCTTCGTTCCAGGTCGTTGCCACACCGACGAAGGGCTTGTCGATGTCCTCCTGAGTCAGCCCCATCGCATAGTAATAGGAGCGGTGCGGCGCGCGCTCCGGGCCAAGCGAGACGTGGCGGCTCGGCAGCTTCGATTTGTCGAAGGTCTTGGCGTCCATATCACTCTTCCCCTGTTGGGCGCGTGGTAGGTCCGGCCACGCAGGTCGACGTATAGGCTACATAAGTAGCAACCGATTCAGGGGATTAGCAAACCGACCTCGCGATCGTCTTCGCGCCCGGTTTTTTTCGAACCCGGTCGGATTTCGTCATCCGGAATTTTCGTTAGCCCGCGCCCCTACCCTTCTTTCGCGGCGATCAGCTCGATCTCGAGCTTGAGCTCGGGCATTGCCAGGGCGCTCACTCCGATCCCGGTCGAGGCCGGTTTGATGTCGGCTCCCAGCACCTCGGCATGCACCTCGCGCAGTGTGCCGATGTCGTTGGCCATGTCGGTCATGAAGATGACGATCTTCACCACATCGCCGAGCTCCATATCGTTGGCGGCAAGGAGCGTCTTGAGGCGATGCCACACCAGCTGCGCCTGGTCGCGAAAGGTCTGCGGGATCGATCCGTCTTCGGCGCGCGCAACCTGACCGGCGCAGTGCAGCACGCGGCGGCCCGGCGCCACCTCGGCGACGTGCGAATAGTGCCCCAGCGGCGGCGGCACCCCGTCGGGATTGAATATGCGGTTGTTCATCGGATTGTTTCCTACAGCTCGGCGGCGACGATCTCGACCTCGAGCTTGAAGTCGGGGCTCGCCAACGCCTCGACGATCACTAGCGTCGCTGCCGGGGCCGCGTCGCCGAGGTGGTCGAGATAGATTTCGCGGTAGGCGGGGATGTCGTCGCGGCTCGTCAGATAGTGATTGATCTTAACGACATCCGACCAGCCCAGTCCGTCGGCGTCGAGAATATCGGAGAGGTTGCGCCACAAATTCTTGGCCTGACCCACGAAATCCTCGGGGATCGAGTGATCGTCGGCGAAGCCGACCTGGCCCGCAGTATGGACGATTCGCGATCCCGGCGGGATCGTCACCCCGTGCGAGTATTGCGAGAATGGCGGCGTCATGTTGGCGGGGTTGTAGTGGCGGTTGGCGCGGAGCGATTCGGCGGCGCGCTGCGGCGGCGGCGGTTGACGCGTCGCCGCCAACAGCTCGACCTCGAGCAGGAACTCGGGCCGCGCCAACTGTTTGATCACCAGCAGGGTCGAGGCCGGCACGATGCTGCCGTAGTATTTGGCGTAAGCCTCGCGGTAGGGCTCGATGTTTGCGGCGTCGTCGAGATAGTGGACCACCTTGACGATATCGTTGGCGGTCATCTTGTCGTCGCCGAGGATGTGGATCAGGTTCTGCCAGGTGTTCTCGGCCTGTTGGCGGAAGTCGGCGGGAAATGTGCCGTCACGGGCAACGCCGACCTGGCCGGCGGTGTAGAGCACGCGCGAGCCTGCCGGAAACTCGGCGATGTGGGTATAGGCGCCGCCCGGCGGCGCGATCCCCTCCGGATTGACATACTTGTTGTCGCTCATTGCCCCCTCTTCGAGCTTGCGTGCGTGCCGGTAAGCATAAAGGCTCGCTATGCGATGGCGAAGCCCGCGATGCGGCGGCGGGGTCGCTGTTCGCCGGTTAGCTCACCGGTAGGCGCAGGATCGTTTTGAGTTTCTCCGGCGCGGTACGGCCGGGATGGTTGAGGTAGATCTCGTGGTGCTTGCCGCGTGCCGCCAATCCCTCGGCGGCGATGAAGGCGTGCAGCCGTTCGATGTTGGGACCTTGCTCGGAATAGGGTCCGGTGTGCAGCAGCTGCGCCGCCCGGCCTTCGACCAGCCGGTCGAGGATGATTCGATCAAGCGCCGGGTTCTCCGGCCCCGATGTTCCCGCCAGCTTGGCCTTGGCCGCCGCGATCCCGGCGCCGACATCGTGCGCGGTTACGAAATCGGGTTGCATGACCATTGCCGTCCACCGCACCGCCCGCGGCCGGGCTATCGGATCGACCGGATCGCCGTCGTCGCTCCACCACAGTGCTTCGAGCGGTGCGAAGACGTAGTCCGGGCCTGATTGCGTTTTCTTGATCGCGAACTTGATCGTATAGGCGATCGAATAGAGTGCCGCAACCGCGGGTTCGAATTCACCATTGCCCGGCATTCCGGCGCCGTCGACCATCAGATACGAAAGAGCGGGAACGTCGATCAGTGCCGGCACCGCTCTTGCCGTAAACAATGGCTTGTGCCGCTTCTTGAGATCGATCTTGTCAGGCATTCCCGCGCCTCGCGCCCCGACCGTACCCGCGCTTACCCGGCAGCCTGCAAGCGCTCGAGCGCTTGGGTCAGTCTGGCCTGGATCGCTTCGGCATCGGCGCGCCGTTCGCGCTGCTCCTCGACGACGTGATCGGGCGCCTTGGCAACGAACTGTTCGTTGCCCAGTTTGCCGTCGATCCTGGTGATTTCCAAGGCCACCTTGCCGAGTTCGCGGCTCAGACGCTCACGCTCCCGAGCGATATCGATCACCTCGGCCAGCGGCAGGGCCACGGTAGCCTCGTCGACCACCAGCTGAAGCGAACCCGCCGGCGCGGCGTCGGCAATCTCGATGCTCTCGAAACGCCCGAGCCCCGAGATCACGTCGCGATGCTTGTCGAGCCGCACCCGCGTCCGCTCGCCGGCACCGACCATGTGCAGCGCCAGATGCGCGCCCGGCGGCACGTTCATCTCCGAGCGCACCGTGCGGACCTGCGAAATCAGGCGGATCGCCCATTCCATTTCTTCGGTCGCTTCTCGACCGACCGCCATGTCGGGGGACGTCGGCCACGGCTGCAGCATCAGCAAGCCGGAATCGGCGGGACGGGTACGGCCCCAGATCTCCTCGGTGATGAACGGCATGAAGGGATGCAGCAGCTTGAGGATCTCGCCCAGCGTCCAGGCGGCGGTCGCACGGGTCTCGTCGCGCACGGCCGCGTCGCCGGCGGCCAGGATCGGTTTGATGAATTCGAGGTACCAATCGCAGAACGTGCCCCAGGTGAACTGGTAGATCGCGCCGGCCGCTTCGTTGAAACGATAGCCGTCGAGCACCGTGGTTACCTCGGCGACGGTCTCGCGCGCCGCGCTGACGATCCACTGATTGACCGCCTGCTCGCACGACGCCGGATCGAAGCCCGGATCGAAGGTGCATTCGTTCATCTCGCAGAATCGGGTCGCGTTCCACAGCTTGGTCGCGAAGTTGCGGTAACCCTCGACCCGGCCTTCCGCCAGCTTGATGTCGCGACCCTGCGCCGCCATCGCCGCCAGCGTGAAGCGCAGCGCATCGGCACCGTATCTGTCGACCAACTCGAGCGGGTCGATGACGTTGCCCTTGCTCTTCGACATCTTCTGGCCCTTTGCGTCGCGTACCAAGGCGTGGATATAGACGTCGTCGAACGGCACCTCCTTCATGAAATGGAGACCCATCATCATCATTCGCGCTACCCAAAAGAAGATGATGTCGAACGCGGTCACCAGCACCGAATTGGGGTAGTAGCGCTCGAGTTCCGGCGTCTCGTCGGGCCAACCCAGGGTCGAGAACGGCCACAGCGCCGACGAGAACCAGGTGTCGAGCACATCTTCATCGCGCACCAGCTCGACATCGTCGCGGCCATAGTGAGCCGTCGCCGCCGCCCGAGCCTCCGCCCCGTCGGCGGCGACGAAGGTCTCGCCATCGGGTCCGTACCAGGCCGGGATCTGGTGCCCCCACCACAGCTGCCGCGAGATGCACCAGGGCTGGATGTTGTTCATCCACTCGAAGTAGGTCTTCTCCCAGTTCTTTGGCACGAACCGGGTGTCGCCGTTTTCGACGCGGGCGATCGCCTGCTTGGCTAGTGATTTGGCGTCGACATACCACTGGTCCGTCAGCCACGGTTCGATCACGGTCTCCGAACGGTCGCCAAACGGCACCACGTGGCGATGCGGCTCGACCTTGACCAGCAGCCCCGCCGCTTCGAGGTCGTCGATCACCTGCCTGCGCGCAGCGAAACGATCGAGGCCGCGATAGGCTTCCGGCGCCGCCTCGTTAACGGTCCCGTTTTCTTCAAAGATGTTGACGCGCTCGAGGCCGTGCCGCTCGCCGACTTCGAAGTCGTTGAAATCGTGCGCCGGTGTGATCTTCACCGCCCCCGAGCCTTGCTCGGGATCGGCATAGTCATCGGCGATGATTGGCAGGCGCCGCCCCACCAGAGGTAAAATCGCGTATTTGCCGACCAGGTCACGGTAGCGATCGTCGTCGGGATGCACCGCGACCGCGGTGTCGCCAAGCATGGTCTCCGGCCGCGTCGTCGCGACCGTGAGGTCGCGATGCGCGTCCCCTTCGACGGGGTAGCGAATGTGCCACAGATGCCCGTCGATCTCGCGCTGCTCGACCTCGAGATCGGAGATCGCGGTTTGAAACCTGCAGTCCCAATTGACCAGGCGCTTGTCCCGGTAGATCAGCCCCTCGCGATAGAGATCGACGAACACCTTGCGCACTGCGGCCGAAAGACCCTCATCCATGGTGAAACGTTCGCGCGACCAGTCGCACGAACAGCCCAACCTCTTGAGCTGGTTGATGATCGTGCCGCCGGACTCGTTCTTCCATGCCCACACCCGATCGACGAATTCTTCGCGCCCCAAATCCTGGCGCCGCAGGTTGCCCGCCTCGAGCTGGCGCTCGACCACCATCTGGGTAGCGATGCCCGCATGGTCCATCCCCGGCTGCCAAAGCACGTCTCGTCCTTGCATGCGTTTAAAGCGCACCAAGACATCCTGGAGCGTATTGTTCAGCGCGTGGCCCATATGCAGGCTACCGGTCACATTGGGCGGAGGGATGACGATGCAGTAGGGATCGGCCCCGGGCCGCCGGTCGCTGGCGAACGCATTCGCCGCTTCCCAGCGGCGGTATTGCTCGGCCTCGACGTCGGCGGGCAGATAGGTCTTGTCCAGCATCGCCGAACGCCCTCGAAATCTAGACGAAAGAGATGGGAAACGGGCCGGAAATTAAGCGCGCCGCGGGCCTAAATCAAGCGCCTACTGTTGGTCCGCGCGGTCGGCCAATTTCGCGATCTCGCGTTCGACCAACCGTTGCACCAGCGGCGGCAGGTTCGCATCGAGCCATTCTTTAAGCATCGGTCGCAGCAGCTCCTTGACCAACTCTTCCAAGGTGCGGGCACCGCCGCCAAGCGCGACGTCACGCGACTGCCTGAGCTGCTCGGCAAGACCGGCAAACGCGGTACTGGCCTGCGCAGCCGCCTCTCCGGAGATAAGCGTTTCGAAATCGACGTCGGACGGCGGACGCGGTTCCGGCACCGGGGCCGCCGCGGCTTCGAGATCGAGGATCGCCGATTCATCGAGATCATCGACCCGGTCGTCGGCATCGCCATCGTCGACCACCTCGGTCAGCTCGAGAATCGTGTCGTCGAAAGCGTCCGGCTCGTCCTCAAAACCCCCGACGTCGAGCCGGTGACCGACCTCCTCGACGACGGACCCGAATTCGGGTTGATCCGCGACCGCTTCTTCGCGATCGGGCTCGAGGGCATGCTCGCCTTCCGCTTCCGCGACGAGCGCCGCTTCGAAATCGTCGTCGCCGCCGCTATCGCCCTCGGCCAGCGCACGGGGCTCGTCCCGTTCGCGCGGCGCCGCCATGTCGACATCGTCGATCGCGGACTCCGCGTCGCCAACCGCGGCGGCCCCCCTAGCCTCTCCGTCTTCCTCCTGGTCCTCTGAAATGATCCGCCGAATCGATGCGAGGATCTCTTCCATCGTCGGTTCTGGTGGGGTAGTCGGGTCGCTCATTCCAACGCCTTACGCGCCAACGCCTTACGCGCCAACGCCTTACGCGCCAACGCCTTACGCGCCAACGCCTTACGCGCGCCCGGACGAACGGGACACTATGGGACTCTAAACCAAGAAGCCGGTATTACAACCTCGTTGACATGCGATACCCGGTCGTTCGTGGCGGTCGTGGATCTTGAACTACTCGTCCGTGGACAATGCGCCGTTCGACCCGAGCCAGCGGTCTCGCACCTGCCTATAGTGGGCCTCGTCGTCGTAGGGTTCGACGGCGAGCCCGAGCGCGGCAACGGTCAGTCGGCCGATCGCGGATTTGACCTCGAAGGCGGCGACATATTCGTCGCGCTGGGCCCGCACCAGGGCGACCTGCGCGTCGAGCAGCTCCTGCTCGGCATCGAGCACGTCGAGCGTGGTCCGCGACCCCACTTCAGCCTCCTGTTGGACGCCTTCGAGGGCCAGCTCGGTGGCGCGCACCTGCCCGAGCTGCGACACGATTCGGGCGCTCGCCGTGGTCAGGCGCTGCCACGCCATGGTCACCGCTTCGACCACCCGGCGCCGCGTTTCCTCGACCTGAATGCGGCGCTGCGAGTTGATCTGCCGGTCCTGGCGAACCTGCGAGAACGCCGCACCGGCCTGGTAGAGCGGTACGGTCAGGCGTGCGGTAACCGTCGCCGACTTGATGGCCGAGCTGCCGGATTGCTGCGTGTCGCTGTAGGTCAGGTCGCCGCTGACCGAGACGGTCGGCAGCAGCTTGCCGAACGAGACATCGACCGCGGCGCGACTCGCCGCCTCGATGAACCGGGACGACAACAGCAGCGGGCTCTCCGCCAGCGCGATCTGCAACGCTTCCTCGTACGACGCCGGAATATCCGAAAGCCTGGGCGCGGCTTCAAGCCGGTCGGGCTCGGCACCGACGGCGCGGCGGTAGTTGGCGCGGCTCGACGTCAGATTGCCCTCGGCCTGAATACGATCCGACGTCGCCCGCGACAGACGCGCCTCGGCCTGAGCCACGTCGGTGCGCGTGACCTCGCCCACCTCGAAGCGATCGCGCGCCGCCTGCAGCTGGCGCCCCAGCACCGATTCGTTGTTGCGGCTGAGTTGCACCACCGCCTGGTCGCGCAACACGTCGAGATATGCCGTCACCACCGACAGCAGCAGGTTCTGTTCCGTCGCCAGCAGGTCGGCCCGGGCCGCCCGCACCTGGTTCTCGGCCCGGCGCACCGATGCCGTCGTGCGGCCGCCGCGGTAGACCTGCTGGTTCACCGTCAACGCGGCCGACACCGGCGTCTGGCTGCCGCCCGACTGCGAACCCGAGATGCTCGCAGCACCGGTGCCGCCTTCGAGAACCACCGTCGGCCGGTAGTTCGAGAGCGCTTGCGGAACGTTCTCGGCCGTCGAACGCAGCGCGGCGCGCTGCGCCTGCAAGGTCGGGTTGGTCTGGTACGCCAGGATCATCGCGTCGAACAGGGATTGCGCATGGCCGTAGCCGGGCGCCAGCATGACGGCGACTGCGCAGACCGCGCCGAGGACGCGACCCCGGCGGCGGCATGCCGCGGCTGCCGGAGATCCCCTTAACGACACCCCGCGCCCTTTCCTGACAAACGGCCGCGGCCGGGCCATGCGTGGCTGTGCATCGAGAGGCTCACGCGGCTAGAACGCGAACTCGGCGGCGCGCGCGAAACCGGGAAGCGGCGGGACCGCGGCATCGAACAGCGGGCGCGCGTCGCTGGTTTCGCCCCGTCGCACCACCAGCGTCGCCTTGCCGATCCTGGCGCCGCCGACCACGCACAGCAGCCGGCCGCCGTCGCTCAACTGCGCAACCAGAGCGTCGGGCACCGCTTCGATCGAGCCGTTGACAAAGACCACATCGTAGGGCCCCTGGCTCGGATTGCCGTCGCGCAGGGAACCCGAGACCACGGCGACGTTATCGCGCTCGAGCTCGGCGAGCAGTTCGCCCGCGTTGCGCGCGAGCTCCTCGTCTTCCTCAAGGGCGACCACCGCACCGGCGAGATACGAGATCACGGCCGCCGAATAGCCGTTCCCGCACCCGACATCGAGCACGACGTCGTCCTCGTCGATCTCCGCCGCCTGCAGCAGCCGCGCGAACACGCGCGGCTCCATCAGGTAGCGGTCCCGTCCCAGCAGAATGTCCTCGTCGAGATAGGCGACGCCGGCCAGGGGTTTGGGAACGAAGCGTTCCCGCGGGACCGCGATTATCGCCTCGGTCACGCCCGCGTCGGTGAGCCGATTGGGCAGAAGCTGGTTCCGCACCATGCTCAACCGAGCGGCGGCATAGTCTGTCATGGCGAAAACGGGACCTCTGTTTCGGTGAGCGTCACACCGCAAGAACCACGCTCTTTCCGGTATATAGGCCGCATCCGCCGGTGTGACAACAGCGGCCGTATCGGCCATGCCGCGACATTTCCGAACCCACGGCCGAACACACGGCCGCGATTTGCGGCTCGCTTGCAATTCTGCCGGATTGGTCCTATTTGCAAATGTTGCGGGTAGGCCAGCGCCTGGCGTCGACGAGCGGGCCCGGTGGGAGAGTGGCTATCCAGCGGATTGCAAATCCGTCTACGCCGGTTCGACTCCGGCCCGGGCCTCCAGCTTTGTGAGCTTTCGCGACCAACGCGCGACACCGCTTCGGCGTTCGGCAAGACGACCGGGAGGAGGCCATGAGCTTGGCTGACACAACCGTCGGCCCCGACATTACGGAACGTCTCCGGCACGACATTGCCGCCACCCGCGCACCTCTGCGCGAGGCGCGGCACGCACCGGCCGCCATCTACACTTCGCCGGAGATCTACGCGCTCGAGAAAAGCAAGATCTTCATGCGCGATTGGCTGTGCATCGCCCGCAGCGAGGAGATCGCGAAGCCCGGCGACTACCTGACATTCATGGTCATGGACGAGCCGATCATCATCACCCGCGACGTCGGCGGAAGCATCAACGTCTTTCGCAACGCCTGCGCGCATCGCGGCCTGGTCGTCGCCAAGGGAAGCGGCAACGCCAAGGGTTTTTCGTGCGAATACCACGGTTGGCGCTATGACCTGGCGGGCCGGCTCGTTGGTGCACCCTTCATGGACCAAGTCGAGGGTTTCGATCTCTCGCAATGCCGACTGCCGCCGCTGGGCTGCGATGTCTGGGAGGGTTGGATCTTCGTGTCGTTCGCAGACGACGCGCCGCCGCTGACCGAATATCTCGGCGAGTTCGCCGATGATTTCGCGATGCTCGGCATGGGTCGCTGCCGCGCAGGCTACAAGCAGTCGTGGGAGGTCGCCTGCAACTGGAAGATCATGAACGAGAACAACCACGATCTCTACCACGTGCAAGCGGTCCATGCGGACACTTTCGGCGACGCCATCACCCACGCCGGGCTCAACTTCAACCTGCGCGACAATGGCCGCATCAGCTCGTTCTACAGCGACGCGCCGCTTCAATCCGACCGCCGCTTGCTGTTCGGAAGAATGCCTTGGATGGAAGACCAGCCGGACGAGTTCGCCTGCGTCGGCCACCTGCCGCCGAACCTGGTGCTGGTCGGTCGAAGCGACAGCAGCGTCGCGGTGATCTCGTGGCCGGTCTCGGTCAGCCAAACCCTGCTGCTGTGCTACCAGATCTTCCCGGCGGCCGTGTTCGACGATCCCGACATCGACGCCAAGCTCAAGAATTACGACGACTTCGTGCGGATCATCCTTGCCGAAGACACCGGCACCGTCGCCGAGACCCACAAAGCGGTGACGCGAGAGAGCTATCGGCCCGGGCCGTTCTCACCCCTCGAAGCCAACCTCCACCATTGCCTCAACGACTATTTCGACCGCTTGTTCGACGGCGCGGCCTAAGGCAACCCGCGGGTCGGTCCGAAACCCGCATTGTTTCGGCTCGTCCGGCCCGGGCGAGGCCGCCGCATCCGCGAAATGTCTCCGATCGACCGGGGAACGGTGGCTCGCGCGGCTTGATTCCTCAGCTCTTGTAGGGACCCCGCACCTCGACCGCATCGCCCGCATCGACACCCGCCGGCGGCGTCGCCACGTAGTGCTCGGGACGCCCGCCGCCCGCCGCTCTGCGCGCCCGTGCCTGGTCCGGCGTTTCCAACCGTTCCTTGGCCGCCAACGCGGCCTTGCGGTCGACCGGATGCGGCGCCGTCACATCGGGCGGCGGCATCGCATTGGCATGGTAGTAGGCGATGTGCTGCGTCGCCGGATCGACGGTGCGGTCGAGGTCGAGTTCGCGTTGGTTGGTCTTCTCCGCCGCCCGCGCCACCCCGTCGATGATGACGTGGTCGAACCACCATTTCTTGGCCGGGTTGCGCTTACCGTTGCCGATCCAATCGTCGAACCAGGCCGCGATGGGTACCATCAGCGGCTTGAGGAACATGGCGTTAACGCCAAGCCAGCTCGCCACGCGGGTCAGCAGCGGCCCGTCGGAATCGACCACCTTGTTGAGCGGACAGGTCTTCATGCAGCGGCCGCAGGCCGAGCCGCGATCGTTGGTCAGGCGGTAGCGGGCGCAGCGTTCGACGTCCGGCTTCCACATCTCATAGCCGTTGAACATCACCTTGTCGCCGAACGGAATCGCGTCGCACGGACATTCGCGCGCGCATTTGAGGCAATTGCTGCAGAAATATTGCAGACCGAAATCGATCGGGTGGTCGACCTTCAACGGCATTTCGGTGGTCAGCACCACCGACTTGAAGCGCGGTCCGACGAACGGATTGAGCACCAACTCGCCGATTCGGCTGAGCTCGCCGAGCCCGGCCCACAGGATCAGCGGGATGTGCAGCACGTCGCTGTCGGCGTTGGTCTGCGAGCGCGCCGGGAAGCCGAGGCTGCGGATCAGCTCGGCCATGATGCCGGCGATTTCGGCGCCCCTGAGATAGCCGCGCATCGACTGAGCGCCGGAGATCCAGTCGTCGCCGCTGGCCCCCTCCATGGTGTCGAAGCCCTGATCGATCAGCATCACCACGGCATATTTGTGGTAGGTCGGGATCGGCGTGCCGTCCTCCTGGTGTGAGTACCAGGCGTAGTCCGGGATCTCGCAAATCCCGGTGAGGTCCGAGCCGAGGAAGTATGACAGCGACTTGATCGCCCTTGCGTTGGTCTCCGCGTCGCTCGCCCGCGCGCCGTCGACCGCCGCCACCTCGCCGTCCTGGAACGGCACCATCGCCCGGATCAATCCCAGTTGGCTGCGCGAGAACGGGTGCTTGAAGGCGAAGCGCGTGCGCTCCTTCTTGGCCTTGTCGCCGAGATCGCCGCGCAAAGCACGCTCGAAGAAATTCGACCGCTTGGGCGCACGCGGGACTTCCTCATCGAGGATCAGCGTCGTCGGCCGGTCGACCCGTTTCACCGTTTCCATCGGATAGCGGCTGTAGTGCGATGGCCGCCGCGCCCGGCGCCGCCGCTCGCGGCCGGATTGTGCGCCGTTCCGACCCCACCAGTAGCTCAGCCCCTTGGCCCGCGCCGCGCCTGGCGCCAGCGGCAAGTCGACAGCAAGCGCATACGCGGTCGAGACCGCCGCTAGCGTGAAGGCTCGCCCGACATAGGGATTGACCAGTTCGCCCTCGCGCCGCAGTGCCAGTCCCGCGAGGACCGCTAACCGCTCGAGATCGAGATCGCAATGCCCGGCGAAATGGGCCTGTGCCGCAAACCCCATCTGCCGGATGTGCCCGGCGACCAGCGCCGCCAGTTCCGCCGCGCGCATCTCCGCCGTCGCCGTCACCGCCGGCTCGACCCAGTCGCGCGCGAGCTTGCCGCGCTCCGGCACTCGGCCATGCTCGACCAGAATCACCACGGCGTAATCGTCCTCGAGCGGCTTGGCGTCGACGCACCAGGCATTGACCGGCAGGCGGCAAATGCCGACCTGGCTGGCATCCATGAAGTAGGCCCCACCCTTGATGTCGGCCGCGCGGCGTTCGAAATCGTCCGGCAGCGGCGCGATCTCGGGCGCCACCTCGCCATCGACGAAGTCGGCATAGACTTCGCGATAGCGATCGACCACGCCGACCAACCGACCGGACTCGCGGGTGAACGCCTCGCGCTCGCGTCGCGGCAGCGCCGCCTCGACCTCGATAACCGACACGTCGCGCGACAGCAGTTCCAGCGGAAACGGACCCCAGTGGAAAGGCCGATGCTTCGATTTCGGATGAATGAACATGACCCTGCCGAACGCGCTAGCCACGGACCTGGAAGGGGATCTTCGGCGCGGCGTCGATCGTGCCCGGATCGCGCCGGCCGAAACCGCATTCGGCCGCGGCGGCGGCGTCGCCGACCAACTTCTCGGCCCGATCGCGGGTTGCGTGCGAATCCGTCATAAACGCGCCAAGCGGCACCACCGGCGTCGACGGGCCGCGGCAATCACCTTGCCGCCATCGGCCAGCCGCGAGAACGGCGCCCACGAGTCCGAAGCTTCCTGCGCCTAACCGGGATCGCCGCAATCCGGCGCCGCAGCGTCGGCCCCGTCGGCCCCGGGAGTCCCGAGACGGTATGAGCCGAGGATTTGGTCGACCCGGGCGAACACGGGGGTGCGCGTCTTCGAGACCGATGCCGACGACGCGATGTGCTTGGCGCGTCATTGTCTCTCCCGGGCCTCGACCCTGTTTCCGTTCGCTTTTCGACCGATCGCGTCGGTACCGCCGACGCCTGCACCAACAATAAGCGTGCGCGCCGTTGAATCGAAGCGCGATCTGCTACCCTCCCGCGCCATGCACACCTATCGCAACATTGCCTGGCTGGTTCTCCTGGCCCTGCTTTGGTCGATAACCTTCGGCCTGGTCAAGGTGGCGCTCGAGATTCCGCCGTTGACCATGACCGCGCTCCGGCTGGTGATCGCCGCCCTGCTCGTGGTCGCCTACCTCTACGCCCGCGGCGAGCGTCTCTCGGCGCCGAGTTCGACCTGGCTCTATTTCAGCGTCATCGCGTTTTTCGCTTTGGTCGTCCCGTTCAACGCGCTGGTCTATGCCGAAACCCGGATTTCCAGCGGGCTCGCCTCGATCCCGGTCGCTGCCGGCCCGTTGCTCACGGTCCTGATCGCTCACATCGCCACGCGCGACGAAAAGATCTCGGCAGCCAAGCTGGCCGGCGTGCTGGTTGGCCTGGCCGGCTTGTTGATGCTGATCGGTCCGCCCGAGCTCAGCGGCGTCGGCGGCGACGCCATCGGGCTCGGTGCGATTCTGTTCGGTGTGCTCTGTTACGTCACCGCCAACATGATGACGCGGCGCCTGGCCGGCATTTCGGCCGCTGCAATCGGCGCCCACGTCATGGTCGCCGGCGCGGTCATCAGCACAATTCTCAGCCTCATCGTCGAGCAGCCCTGGACCATCGAACCGTCATGGCAGGCGCTGGGCGCCGTCGCCACGCTTGCCGTGTTCGCCACCGCAACCGCCTATATGGTGTTGTTCCATCTCGTTATGAACGTCGGCGTCACCTTTGCGTCGCTCACCAACTACATGATCCCGCCGCTCGCCGTGCTGTGGGGCATCCTGTTTCTCGACGAGCCGTTCCTGTGGCCGATGCTGCTGGCAATGGCGCTGATCTTCTCCGGCGTGTGGATCACCAAATGGGCGCTCGATCGCGAACGGCGTCGCGTTGCCGCGGATGGCGACGGCGCGCCGGCGGACAACGCCGTCCGTTGACGCGGCGGCGGGCTTGTGGAGCGGCGTGACGGTCACGCAGCCGCGAGGTGAAGGGACGGATGCACATCACCATCGTCGGTGGCGGTCCCGCCGGGCTCTATTTCGCGCTGCTGATGAAGCGCCGGGACCCGGGCCATCGCATTCGGGTGTTCGAGCAGAACCCGCCCGATGCCACCTACGGCTTCGGCGTCGTGTTTTCGGAGGGCGCGCTCAGATTTCTCGAGCGCGACGATGCCGGTTTCTACGCCGCGCTGACGTCACGGATGGAACGCTGGCCCGAGCAGACCATCGTCCACCGCGACCAAGCAATCCGCATCGACGGCAACGGCTTCGCCGCCATCGGCCGGCTCGCGCTCCTCGCCCTGCTGCGCGAGCTGTGCGTCGATGCCGGTGTGGAGATCGCTTACCGAACTCTCATCGACGATGTGGACGATCTCGAGACCGATCTCGTGGTCGGCGCCGACGGCGTCAACTCCCTGATCCGCGCCCGCCACGCGGAAATCTTCCGCCCCTCGATCGAGGCGTTGTCCAACAAGTTCGTCTGGTACGGCACCGAGCAATTGTTCGACACGTTGACGCTTACCTTCCGCCCCAGCCCGCACGGCGCCTTCGTCGCCCACCATTACCGCTACAGCCCGTCGATGAGCACCTTCATCGTCGAATGCAACGACGCCACCTGGCGGCGCGCCGGTCTGGCGGCGCTATCGGAAGAAGACTGCCGGCTTTACTGTGAGGAGGTATTCGCGCGCGACCTCGCCGGTTCCCCGCTGCTATCGAACAAGTCGGTGTGGCGCAACTTCCCGGTGGTGACCAACCACCGCTGGTGGCACGGCAACATGGTGCTGATCGGCGACGCCCTCCGCACCGTGCATTTTTCGATCGGCTCGGGCACCCGGCTCGCGCTCGAGGATGCGATCTTCCTCGCCCACGCGTTTGCCGAAACCGACGACGTGAAGACGGCGCTTAGGCGCTTCGAAGCGAAGCGGCGGCCGATTGTCGACAAGATCCTCGCCGGCGCCGCCGGCAGCTTCAGCTGGTACGAAGACTTCGCCGAACATATGGCCCTCGACCCCTACCCCTTCGCCTACTCCTATATGACTCGCTCGGGCCGCATGTCGCGGCAACGGCTGCGCGAAATTGCCCCGCGCTTCGTCGCGGCGTACGAAGCCGCGCGCGAGGCCTGAGCGCGCCCATCCGACGGGAGGGCCGCGTCGCCGCGGCGCCGGTGATCCTCGGCCGGCATCCCAAACCACAAGGCAACGGCGTTGCCTGCCTCTTCACTCATGGATCCTCTGCTCAGGTCGGGTTTCGATCCCACGCGTGCCCGCGCCGCAACGGCGATTTCCTGTCGATATTCTCCCGAAGTCCGCCGGCAGCCCGAACCGCGCCCGTGCGTCCTGAAGGGTCGCCGGCCTCACCCGCGTTGCTCACGCCACAAATCCAGCTTCTCCTGAATCGGCCGGTCGGAAAAGCTGAACAGAACCGTCTCCGCGTCGGCGATATGACGGTGCCGGCGCCAGCTCGGCACGACAAACGTGTCGCGCTTCTTCCATTCCAGGATTTGGTCGCCCAACTCGGTACGGCCGCTACCCTCCACCACCGAAAAAACGGTGCCGTCGGTCGAGCGATAGTCCTTGGTCGCGAACCCCTTCGGCAGCAGGCGGATGAAAGCGCCGATGCTCGGCATCGCATGGTCGCCGGTGACGGGATTGGCATAGCGCATCCTGAGGCCGTGATGCGGGTCCCATTCATCGTTCTTGCGCATCTGTTCCAGCGCCTCGCGCGTACGGTCGTAGGGATAACTGACGATCGGCGAGGTCCGGCTGCCATGCTCGGCGTCGACCGGCAACAGCCCCGAGCCGTATCGCGCCAGCGAGTCGCCGGTCGGTCGCCCGACCCGTTGGCTGTCGTCGGCGTGGGATTCGACGAACGAAGCATCCAAGAACTGCACCACCGGTACGTCGAGTCCGTCGAGCCACACCATGGGCCGGTCGCTTTCGTTGCCGTGATCGTGCCACGCCCAGTTCGGCGTGATCACGAAATCGCCTTCGCGCATGATCGTGCGTTCGCCTTCGACCGCGGTGTAGGCTCCCTCGCCATCGACCACGAAACGCAAGGCGGTCGGGGTGTGGCGATGCGCCGGCGCGATCTCGCCGGGCAGCACCAGTTGCAGGCCCGCATAGAGCGAGGTGGTGATGCGGCTCAGACCCGGTAGCCCGGGATTCTCCAGGATCAGCACCCGGCGCTCCGCCTCCGCGGCGGTGATCAGCCTGCCCGCCTCGAGCAGCAACGGCCGCACCGTGTCGTAGGCCCACACCGCCGGGCGAGCCGCGCCGGCCGGATGCGGCGTGATCAGATCGTGCAGGCGGTCCCACAGCGGCGCGAGGTTGTTGGGGGCGATGCGCTCCGCGTAGGCGGCGAGCGTCAATCCTTTGTCGGCAGCGGTGCTCGATTCGGTCATATCAAATCGTCCGGAATAGAGGCGGATCGACCGCCGAGGGAAAGCCGCCGCGCACGGCGCCGGCGCGCGGGTCGCGACAGAGCGGCGCGAACGCCGGAGATCGGTTGCGGGTAATACGGCTTCTCGCCCGCCCGTTTCTGCCCCGGCCGGCGCCGCAAATACGGCCGGCACCGAACCTCGAGCCGGTCGGGCCGGGTGCGGGCGATTTCGTTGTCGACGGCGATCGAGCTGACGATCAGCGCCGCCGGCTCTGCGGCGAAAAACGGCAACGGCAAATCGTCGCGGGTGAGGTCGGCAATCCTCAAGGCGGCCGCTTGCCCCAAACCGGCCGCTTGCCCCCGGCGCGGCGGCCGATCGATCTCACGGGCGGCGCCGTCGTCGAAGCGCCGCATCCGGCATTGCGAGCCGCAGACACCGGGCCCACGCCGATCGGCCGGACCGGTGATTCCATGCAGTGCTTCGGCGGCGACACTCATCTCCCGGGGTCCTCAATCGATCCTGGCGTTCCCAACCGATCATAGCGGGCGGCTTGGTTGCAACCAATGTCGGCGGTAGGTTGCGCCGAGCAAGATTCGGAGTCAGCCATGGTCGACCAAACGTTCGCCGAACGCGTCGCCGGCCACCAGCCGCGACTGCCGCCGGGCGCCGACGATGCGCGCGGCGCGCGGCCGATCGAACGCGCCCGCTTCAAGGCCTGCATGATCGGCGGTTTCCCGCCGGGCGGCGCGCGCGGCGCCATTGCCGATGTCGGTGTGGTCGGCCTCGGCGAGACGAGCCCGGCGATTCGCGAGAACGTCGCCGCCGGCGGCCTGGCGGTGTCGGTCGACGGCGACGACCGCTATGGCGATGTCAAGACCGGCGCGCGAACCGTAGCGACCTGCTGGCTTATGGGCGCCCGCGCGATCCGGATCGAGGACCGGATCTCGGCCAAGCATTGCGGCCATATGGAAGGCGAGGAGGTTGTCCCGCCCGGCCGTGGCGTCGCCCATGCCCGCGCCGCCAAGGATTCAAGCGATTTGTGGAGTCCCGGCCGCACCGACGCGCGCCGCAAGTACGGCCGCGACGCAGCCCTGCGCGGCGCCGAGGCGTTCATCGAGGCGGGCGTCGACGGCGTGTTCGTCGACGCCCGACCTTGGTCGGGGACGTGGAACCCGTCGGCAGCGCCTTCGACGTTGTGCAACCGGCCAACATGTTGGAAGGCGGCCCCGCACGCCGATCCTCAAACCCGGTGCGCTGCACGAGCTCGGCTTCGACATCGTCGCCGGGGGCGTCTCGCTGCTGATGCGCGCGGCCAAAGCGATGCGGGACGCCCGCGCCGACTTCCGCGCCGGCGGGCAGCGGCTGTTCGGCACCGGCATCGGGTTTGCCGAATACCGGGACGTCGTCGCTGTCGACCTCTGGGTCGAGGTCGAAGCGCGCTGCCCGCCCAAGTGACGAGAATCAGCACTATGGATCAGGCATGACACAGGTTCGACACACGGCGGCGGTCGGCTCGACGGAGGCGATTTACATCTGCCCGATGCACCCGGAAGTGCGCCGAGTCGGCTTCGGCACCTGCCCCAAATGCGGCATGGCTCTGGAGCCGGAGACGGTTACCGGCGAAACCGGACCCAATCCGGAACTGATCGATATGTCGCGGCGGTTGTGGATCGGCGCGGCGCTGGCTCTACCGATCCTGGTGATCGAGATGGGCGACCACCTGTTCATGTTGGGCATCGCCGAGGCCATCGGTCGGTCGACGTCGCGCTGGCTGCAGCTGGTGCTCGCGACCCCGGTCGTGTTGTGGGCAGGTTGGCCTTTCCTGGTACGCGCCTGGCAATCGCTGGTCCAGGTCAGCCCCAACATGTTCACCCTGATCGCGATGGGTACCGGCACGGCCTATCTGTACAGCCTCGCCGCCGCGCTGGCGCCCGACCTGTTCCCCGATTCTTTTCGCGATCCGGCCGGTCGGATCGCGCTCTACTTCGAAGCGGCGGCGGTCATCACCGTCCTCGTCCTGGTCGGCCAGGTGCTCGAATTGCGCGCCCGCGAGCGAACCGGCGGCGCCATCCGCGCGCTGCTCGATCTGTCGCCGCCGACCGCTGTTCGGCTCGACGATGGACGTGAAGACGATGGCGGTGAAGAGGAGATCCCGCTCGCCGAGGTCCAGGTCGGAGACCGGCTGCGCGTGCGGCCCGGCAACCGCATCCCCGTCGACGGTACGATTCTCGAAGGCACGGCGGTGGTCGACGAGTCGATGTTGACCGGCGAATCAATTCCGGTCGCCAAGCATGTCGGCGACACCGTCATCGGCGGCAGCGTCAGCGGCACCGGCAGCGTCGTCATGCGGGCCGACCGCATCGGCGAGGAGAGGATGCTGGCGCAGATCGTGGAGCTCGTGGCGGCGGCCCAACGCAGCCGCGCACCGGCTCAGCGCCTCGCCGACCGCGTCGCCGGTTACTTCGTTCCGGCCGTTGTCGGTGTCGCGATCGTCACCTTTGCCATCTGGGCCACGGTCGGACCGGCGCCGGTTTTCGCCAATGCGCTGCTGGCGGCCGTGTCGGTGCTGATCATCGCCTGCCCCTGTGCGCTCGGTTTGGCGACGCCGATGTCGATCATGGTCGGGATGGGCCGCGGCGCTCAGGTCGGAGTCCTGATAAGGGACGCCGCCGCGCTCGAGCGCCTGGCCGACATGGACCTGTTGATCTGCGACAAGACCGGGACATTGACCGAGGGCAAGCCGGCCGTCGACCGCGTCGTCACGGCCGCCGGCGCGAGCGAAACGGAGCTGTTGGGCGTCGCCGCCAGCCTCGAGCGCGACAGCGAGCACCCGCTCGCCGCGGCGATCGTCGCCGAAGCGGGCGAACGCGGGGTTGCGATCCATGCGGTCGACAACTTCCGGTCGATCACGGGGCAGGGCGTCAGCGGTGAAATCGATGGCCGCCGCGCGACGCTTGGCAATGCCGAGATGATGGCGGCGGGCGGGCTCGATCTCGCCGCTCTCGAGAGCCCCGCGGTCGAGCTGCGTGCAACCGGCGCCACAATCGTCTATGTCGCCGATGGCGACCGCGCCGTCGGCATGATCGCCGTGCGCGATCGCATCAAGCCGGCCGCGGCGGGCGCCCTGCGCGCGCTGCGCGCGGACGGCGTACGAATCATCATGGTCACCGGCGATCACCGCGCCACTGCCGGCTTCGTCGCCGCCGAGCTCGGTATCGAGGAAGTCGAAGCCGAGGTCGATCCCGCGCACAAGCACGAGATCGTCGAAAGCCTGCGCAACCGGGGTCATCGCGTCGCCATGGCCGGCGACGGTATCAACGACGCCCCGGCCCTCGCCGCCGCCGATGTCGGCATCGCCATGGGCACCGGCACCGACGTGGCAATGGCAAGCGCCGACATCACCCTGGTCAAGGGCGATCTCGCCGGCATCGTCCGGGGCCGGCGGCTCGCCCGCGCGGTGATGCGCAACATCCGCCAGAATCTGTTTTTCGCCTTTGTCTATAACGGCGCCGGCGTGCCCCTCGCGGCCGGGCTGCTCTACCCCGTCTTCGGTCTGCTGCTGTCGCCGATCGTCGCCGCCGCGGCCATGAGCCTGAGCTCGGTATCGGTGATCGGCAATGCGCTGCGGCTACGCTGGGCGGTCGACGAGTCGAAACCTCGGCATTAGGAGCCGCCGGCTCCCGTGATCGCCTGAACCAGCCGGTCGCGGAACACCGGTTCGATCGCGCCGCAATAAACGATCGGGCGGCCGTCTTCGACCGCATCGCCGATCTGCATGACGCTTTTCTCCCGGAAGAATGAATGCTTCCAGGCGAATTGACCCAGCGTCTTGCGGCAGTTCAGCAGATCGCGATGGGTCATGTAGGCGACCGCCGTGCTGTCCGCGGGGAACGCCCCGGCTTCGCCGATTCGATCGCGCCAGATGTGCAGCCAACCCCGGCTCAAGCCGGTCAACCAGGCCGCGTTCGAGCCGGCTTGCGCGGCACGATCGAGCTCGGCGTCGGTCAGCAGCGCGGCGCGCGCAGCGTCGAGGGGCACGACGACCAGCTCGATTTTGGCGCGCATCAAGGCCGCGATCGCTTTGGTATCGGCGGCGGCGTTGTAGTTGCGATAGTCCCTCAATCTGTCCGCCCCGGCGATCTCGGGCGGCGTTCCAAACACGACGACAACGCGCTCGATCTGCGGCGTGAGCCGGGGTCGGGTCAGCAGCACGGCGGCAATATTGGTCAGCGGCCCGAGCGCGACGATGGTCAGGGGTTCGTTTTCCAGCGCCGCCGCGAGCGCGCGCGACGCCGCGGTGGGGCGGTAATTCTTGCGCACCGCGCCCTGGTGCACCTCGCCGGCATAGCCGAACCGTCCGGCTACCTCGCGGGCGAGCAGCGCCGCCTGACCCGCCTTGACGGCGCCGGTGACCGTGCTGATCCCGCGCACCGCCACCCGGTTGGACCGCAGCGCCAGGGCCAGCGCCCAGCAATCGCCGGCGTCGGCGAGTTTGCTCGAGCCGCAGGCTGCGTCGGTGTCGATCCACACCGGGGCCGGCTCGGCGGCGGCGGCGGCCGCAACCAGGACCCACCCCGCCCAACCGGCCAGGGCGGCGGTCCAGCGTGACCGCGGCAAGCGCAACGACATGCACATCATCTAGCACAGTTGGGCTTGAATTCGGCCGCTATCCGCTGCAAAGCGGCTGGCGCCCGATTCGCGGCCCTGCTATAAACCCGCGCAATCTGACGGCACGACGACACACTGGGTGGCGTCCATCACAGGGATCGGGGCCTACGGGGTCCGGTCGAGGAGGCGCCAAGGGAGCCGCTCGCGGAGAGCACCACTCGATCCCCGGTAGCTCAGTTGGTAGAGCAAGCGGCTGTTAACCGCTGGGTCGCTGGTTCGAGTCCGGCCCGGGGAGCCAATTTTCCGAGCGCCAAGTCAGGCGGCTCGATCGTCAATGCGAGGCCCCGGAGGGTAACCTCTTGGGGGCCTCGTCGCATCCGGCGCTTTTCCAAGCAGTTACGCCCTCCCCTACATGCCTCTCGATTCTCCGGTTAGGAGAATTCGCCTGGGATGCCGCGCGCAAGCATGGGGGTTGTACGCGGAGACCCCCGCGATTTCGTCTGCGGATTCTCCGATTCTCCATTTTTCGTTTCGCGTTGTTTAACAGCCTGGTTCGTCGCGGCCCCCGCGTTGCGATATTTCCGAACCGGCGCCGGTCGGTGTCCACCTCAAGCCGGGCCACGTGGGTCCGGCTGATCACCAGACAGCGGCCGTAGTCGCAAAGACGGCGCCCGTTGTGGGTGCCGCACGACCTCAGTCACGAATTCACCGGCGATGTGAGACTCCCTTGCCCTGGATGTCAGATTATATGATATATTTCTGACACAAACAGGAGCGTGTAATCATGCCCAGCGTGTCCCGCAGTATCGAACGATATGCGGCGACGCTGTCTGAGGGCGCGCCGCTGTGTCCGAGCGCTTTATTGCATCTCGGCACCCGTGCGGCGGTCGATCAGGCGTTGTCGCGTCTGGCCCGCCGCGGCCGGCTTTTACGAGTCTGCCAGGGCGTCTACATGCGGCCTGTCGAGACACGCTTTGGCCTGAGTCCTCCCGCCGTCGAGAGAGTGATCGCATCGCTCTCGGCGTTGTGGGGAGAGGTCATTGTTCCCTGCGGCGGCGCCGCGGCGAACGCCCTCGGCCTCACGACCCAGGTACCGGTACGGCCGGTCTACCTGACCTCCGGGCCGGACCGTCGGCTGCGACTTGGCGCCCAGACGGTGTATTTGCGTCATGCGCCGCGCTGGCAACTGGTTGCACCGCATCGGCCCGCCGGCGACATCGTTCGCGCCCTCGCTTGGCTGGGTCCCCAAGAGGTCGAAGACAGTCTCGGCCGGATGGCGCCCCGGATTGCGACCGGAGATCTTGCAGATCTCGCCGAAGCGCGCGCGGTCCTGCCGGCATGGATCGCAAAGCCGGTCAGCGACTTGATCGCTCATGGCTAAATTACATTTCCATTCGCTGTCGGGTGAAGATCAACGCGATGCGCTCAGGGTCTCTGCCAGCCGGAGCGGGCATCGACCGCCCTTGCTCGAAAAGGACATCTGGGTCGTACAGACGCTGAACATCCTGTTCTCGACGCCGTTCGCCAAGGACCTGGTCTTCAAGGGAGGCACATCTCTTTCGAAAGCCTACCGCGTCATCCGGCGGTTCTCCGAAGACATCGATATCACCTACGACATCCGGGCCTTCGCCCCTGACCTCGCGACTGACAGTGAAGAGCCGCTGCCGGCCACCCGCAGTCAGGAACGACGCTGGACGCGTTCCATCCGAACACGCCTGGCGGCATGGACTCGGGACCAGGCTTTGCCGGCGATCGAAGCCGATCTGGCCGGCAAGGGTTTCGAGGCCGATGTGCGAACTGAAGATGACCGGATTTACGTTGGCTATGCGCCGGTGTTCGACGATTACAGTTTCGTCAGGCCGGAAGTGATGGTGGAGTTCGGCGCGCGCTCAACCGGTGAGCCCAGGGCGCAGCGTCCGGTCGAGTGCGACGCGGCTACCCACCTGCCCGACCTCGCGTTTCCAACCGCGACTCCGTCAGTGATGTTGGCCGAGCGCACATTTTGGGAGAAGGCCACGGCCATGCACGTATTTTGTCGACAGGAGCGTCGGCGCGGTGCGCGGCTATCCAGACATTGGCACGACCTGGTTCGATTGGACGCTGCCGGATACGCCGAGCCGGCACTCGCCGCTCGCGACCTCGCGTTGTCAGTCGCACGGCACAAGTCGGCGTTCTTTGCAGAGAAGGACGCGACCGGCGGTTGGATCGACTACCACGCCGCCGTTACGGGTGCGCTGCAACTGGTTCCGAATGATCACGCTTACGACGTGCTCGCGGACGATTACGGCAGGATGCTCAGCGACGGCATGCTCCTCGACGATGACGAGAAATTCGAAGAGGTCATGAGACGCTGTGCCGAAATCGAGGCGAGGGCCAATGCCTGCGGAAGAAAGTCATAGGAAAGCACGCCGTGCGTTTAATCGCACACGGTTAAACGGGCGTATGACCGAAACCACGAACCGGAATGACCGAAGTCATGGCTGACGAGAACCGCACACCCGAACAGGAGGCGCGCGACAACATCGACGCGATGTTGGAACGGGCCGGCTGGAACGTCGCGGACGTCCGCCATCGGGCTCGAACGGGCTCCTTCTTTCTGACCGAGGCATACTGCGGGTGGCGCCAGTATCGATCGTGAGCTTGGGCACAGAAGAAGCCGTGCCGCACGTCTCCGGGCGACATTCAAATCCATGGCGGATCTCCACTCGGCCGAAATTGCAGTAGCAGCCTGGCCATTCTCTCCCTGAGAGTCATCCTCCACTGTTTCCTCATGCCGGTTGCGGCTCGTAGCGCTCGACTTTGATCTCATTCTCCCGAGCTTGGGCCTGCGCAACATCGTAGGCCGCCTGCAAACGTATCCAGGTTTCCGTAGTCGAGCCGAAGGCCTTGACCAGCCGGACCGCCATGTCGCCCGAAACCCGCGCATGGCAGTTCACCAAGTTCGAGAGCGCCTGACGGCTGACCCCCAGGACCTTGGCGCCTTCGGTGACGCCGAAGCCGAGCGGCTCCAGGCAGGATACGCGCACCACCCTGCCGGGGTGCGGCGGGTTCTTCATCGGCATGCTGTTCCTCCGTTCATCAGTGGTAGCCGATCAACTCCACGTCACGAACGTCCCCGTCCTCGAAGCGGAAGATGATGCGCCAGTTGGTTCTCACGGTAACCGACCAATAACCCTTCGGCTTTCCCTATGGACACCTGGTCGCTTGTCGGGCGGCGGGGTGGCGTGGGAGACTTCGTGCAAAGCCGAACAACCCACCGATAGGGAGACGTTTCCATGCCGAGTGCGCAAGCCAACCATCGCCTGCTCCACACCATGATCCGGGTGAAGGACCTCGATAAATCGCTCGACTTCTATCAGCGCCTGCTCGGCATGGAGGTGCTGCGCCAGACGGAGTATCCGGACGGGAAATTCACCAACACGTTCGTCGGCTACGGCGACGAAACCTCCAACACCGTGGTCGAACTGACCTACAACTGGGACCAGGAGGAACCCTACGACCAGGGCTCCGGGTGGGGTCACCTGGCGATCGGCGTTGCCGATATCTATGGGGAATGCGAACGGCTGGCGAGCGCAGGCGTCACCATCACGCGCCCGCCCGGGCCGATGAAACACGGCACCACCGTGATCGCCTTCATCGTCGATCCCGATGGCTACAAGATCGAGCTGATCGAAGAGAGCTAGCCACCACTCGCTATCCCGTGGCGCTGGTTTTGCGAGGTGGGAGGGGCGGAAACGGCGCGAAGAACTCGCTCGCAACCAAACCCTCGATATCGAGCCAACCGATCGGGCCGGTTATACGGACGCCCGGTTACATCGAGATCGATGCCGGCCGCGACCGGTTTGACGGCGCAATCGCCAGGGGGTGGGAGGCGCCGGACACCGATTTCGGCGTAGAGATTGTTTTTCCTCCCTGCCTGCCGGCCGCCGTGGGCGGTTTGCAACAGGGGCGGTCGAACGCGTTTCGGATTTCCTATCACGCGGGTGCGGAAATGCCGCACCCAAACGAGAAAAGGGCGATCTACCCGTTCAAGATCGCAATCGCCTCGACCTCGACCAGCGCGTCGGGGTGGGCCAGTGCGGTCACGCAGAACGCGCTGCTCGCCGCCAGGTGGCCGCCGCTGAAGTAGCTTTTGCGCACCTCCGCCATGACCGAGAACTCGTTCGCGTTCACGTAAAACGTCGTCAGCTTGACGATGTCGTCGAGCGAGCCGCCGATCTCCTCGAGGACGCCCTTGAGGATCTCATAAATCTGCACGGTCTGCGCCCGCACGTCGCCTTTGCCGACGATGTTGCCGTCCGGGTCGATCGGGATCTGGCCGGAGATGAAGACGAAATTGCCGTTGCGCACGGCGTGGGCGATGCCGAAATTGTCAAACGACGGCAGCAGTTTCGATTTGATGATTTCGGTCGTCATGATCGGGGCCTCGCGGTTCGGTTCAGGCGGCAATCGCCAGGGCGCGTTGCGGATTGACTTTGAGCACCGTGTCGATGTGCGCCTCGCTCATGCCCTTCGCGCGCATCTTGGGCACGGCGTTTTGCAGGATGTGGCCATAGCCGTTGCCGCCATAGCGCACCAGCAGGTGCTTGAAGGCGATATCGTGCGAGATGAGGATCTGATCGAGATGACCCTCGTCGATCAGGCGCATGATCAGATCGATGCGGCGACCGTCGTTGGGCATGTCCATCGATCCGAACGGGTAATACGCGGATTCGAGCCCGAACATATCGAATTCCAGGAAGCAGCCATTGTCGGCGAACTCTTTGAAGTCCGCATAGTGGTGAAAGGTGCGGTCGAGGTGACCCATGATCGTGCGGCTGACGTCGCCGCCGGCACCGTCGATCACCTCGAGGATCTCGATCGGCGCCGCCGGATCGCGACCCGGGTGGATCGTCAGGGCCGCGCCGGTGGCTTTTTGGGCACGCGCCGCCGCGCGCAGCACCTTGCGTTCGTTCTTGTCGAGCGGCCAGGTGCAGCCGATCTCGCCGATTATGCCCGACTTGATGCCGGTGTTGCCGACGCCGTCGGTGACGTCCCGCGCCATCTCCTCGACGAGGTCGTCCTCGGGCCGGGTTTCCATATCCTCAGGATGGGTGCCGTAGACATAGTAGCCATTGCCCATCACGACGTTGAGGCCGGTCGCTTCGGCGATACGGACAAGACCTTCCGGGTTGCGCCCGATATCGACCGGCGTGACCTCGACCAGGGTGGCACCGCCGGCCTTTTGATAGCGCTTGATCTCCTCGATGATTTCGTTCTCCACGTAGAGACCGAGATTGTCCAGATTGTTGATGTAGTTGGCGCGAATCCAGCCGAGCGTTTCCAACTCGACCGCGCGATGGGCCATTTCCTTGGCATCGGGCTCATCGGGCTCGACGAAAATACGCTTGAGATCGATCAACAGGTGCTCGTGGCACAGCGTGATACCGAGATCGTCGGGCGCGACATCCCCCGCTACGGTTCGCACGACCGCCATGGCTTTTCCTTCCCCTATCGCGAGCTACCTTTTCGTTCGGTGAGACCGGCGCCGCGGTCGTCCACCCCACCCTAAGCTCGGCAACATGGCACCGAATCAATTAATGGTGAGGAGCCTGGTTGGATTGTCCACCATGATCTTGTGAATATCGTCGTCGCTGATGCCGTGCTTGCGCATCAGCGGGATGAACGTGTCGGGCAGGAACTCGAGCGGCATACGGGTCGCCACCTCGGGATCGAGCTCGGTGAACGGACGGTCACCGCGCATTTGGTACCAAAAGCGGTCGAACGTCAGCAGCAGCTGATCAACGTATCCGCGGTCGATCGCCTGGCGCATCAATCCGACCGCATCGTCATCGGAGAGCCCGCGCCACTCGGTTCCGAAGTTGTCGAGCTGCACATACGCGCCGTGTTTGAGAATGGCTTCGAGCTGCTCGATGGACGCGAAAAAGGTGTGACCGATGATGATTTTGGCGGGGTCGGCCCCTTCTTCCATAAGCAGCTCGAGCTGCTCGAGGCCGATATTGCAGACCTGCCAATCGGACGGATCGATATGGGTGGTGATGGGAACGCCGGTCGCCTTTTGCGCCCGCGCGGCGGCGCGAAAAACGCGATCCTCGTAGACGCCGAGATGGCGTCCGTTGGGTCCCTCCGGACTGGGGTGCGGGAACGCGTCGTCCTGGCCAGACGATACCTTGATGATGCCGCATTTGACGTCGGTCCCGACAATGCCCTCGGTGACGTCGTGCACGAAGAATTCGGCGATTTCGTCGACCGACTGGCGGCGCCAATGGTAGGGGATGCCCATGCTTTCGCAGAAAAACCCGGTGGCTGACACGACGTTGACGCCGCTGCGGCACGATGCCTCGCACATCACGTCGGGGTGACGGCCCATCTCGGTGGTGGTGCAGTCGACCAGCGTCTTGAGTCCAAACAGCTCGCTACCGAGCTTGAATTCGTCGCTGACGCCCGAGATAACATCCTCGAACTCGAACGCGGCGCGATGATCGAGATCGGCGCCCGGCCAGAAAATCAGCGTGTGTTCGTGAGTCAGAACAACCCCGGCATCTTCGGGTGTGATGTCGCCGAGGACCGTACGAATGGTCGCCATCGTAATCCTCCCCTCGCCCAGCCCAGGTTCAAGGACTTAGACGTGATCGTCGATACCTATTCCGTGGATCGACAGGTCGCGCTGCCGCTTTAGACTAACCGCCTACAGGCGGTGGATACAGGCATTGCCCAGGCATCCGCGATCTTCGGGCAGCCTGGTGATCGCATGGGGTCCGAGCCGTCGCGGCGCGTGAGCGTATCACCGAAGTGGCATCGTGCGAGTCTGTTGATCCAGATAGCGGCGTTTGTGTGTCTCGTCGTGGCGTGATATCGAATTGATATCACGCGGTTAAGGAGAATTCGATGGCGACGATCAACGTGCGGCAACTGGACGATGATGTGGTCCAACGCCTCAAGCGGCGCGCAGCCGGTAACAACCGCTCCCTGGAAGGTGAGGTACGGCACATTCTCGAAGCCGTGGTCGCGGATGACATGTCGGCGAAACGCTTATCCTTCCTGACTCTGGCCGCGCGGCTGCGGCGCGAGACCGAAGGCCGCGCACAAACGCCTTCAGAAGTGCTGATCCGGGAAGACCGCGAACACGGACATCGCATCGTCCGATGAGTCTGGTGGTCGATGCCAGCGTAGCGGTCAAATGGCTGGTCGCGGAAGAGGGCTCGGACGGGGCGGATCGCTTGCTGGCGAGCGGCGAAGATCTGCACGCGCCACGGCTGATGGCATCCGAGATCGCCAACGCGCTGTGGCGCAAGGCGCGGCTGGGCGAGATCGAACGCGGCCGGGCCAGCGCCTTGATGGCGGCCGTATCCGAAATGCCGGTCCGTTGGAGCGCCGACGAGACGATTTGCGCGGACGCGGTTCGTCTCGCGCTGGCGCTCGACCGACCGGTTTATGATTGCGTCTACTTGGCGCTGTCGCATCGTCTCGACGCCCGGCTGGTGACGGCGGACGTCCGCTTCGCGAATGCGCTGGCGCCGACCGAGCACGGCGGCACGGTGGTGACGCTGAACGATTATGCGAAGAAACGACGCTGACATGACCCGTGCGCTCGAACGTCGTGCGGGGCCTTTTTTTTCGGCCGCTTTCAGCGAAACGACGGCTCGCCGCGCCTAGCGCTGGCCCTTGGGCTCGTCTGCGCGGACCGGCAGGATGTCGCCGTCCGACATGGAACGGAAACGCTGGACGATGCAGCGATCATCGTCGAAACCGATGCCGAATGCGGATAAGGAATGTGCTTGCGTCGCCGCGTGGCGCCTTGACCGTCTGCATGATGCGGTCTCCTTCGGACAGGTGAATGAAGACTGCGGGAGCGGCTCCCCCGGGAGCGCCTCCCGCCGCCCCGCTCATCCGAATAATCCTTGTGTATCGCTCTGCATCCTAGCCCCGCAGCGTATCAATCGATCTGTACGACCCTTCGGGCGTCCGGTACTTCCAGTTTCCGTTCCATACATTCTCGTTGCCCGAGACAATCGACTCGTTGAGCTGGTTGAGGCTGGAAAACCGCTCTCCGGTGTCCTCGCGGACCCAAACTCCGCTGTGTGCAATAGCCTTGTACTCCTTGCGCTTGTAGTTCCGGAACAGCTCGAAGCCTTCGGGAAAATGCACCTCGTTCCGGCTGTCATAGATGCCACCATCGTCTGCGCCATCAACCCGGTTCGCTTGCGCTCCGTCGCCGCAACCGAGCAAACGGCCAAGAATGGCGTCTTCCGTTTCTTCGCCGTCCCTGCGGTTCGCCCATATCGCCGCGAACACGCTTGTCGATACCGTGATGGTTCTGGTCATCTTAGTCTCCTTGCTCGAATACGCTGCAAATTAGCAAATAGCCCTATTTTATGTCAAGCATAGGGACCCGACGTCGCTATTTCCCGTAACCTCATCAAGTCAGCGCCATGGCAGCATATTCCTTGACTCCCGTCCCGGACCTGCCGCCGATCTCCTGAACCAAAAAACACCTTCAATGGGGGTAATGCATGAGTCTGGAAAAGGTCCGCCGTAGGCTATTGGACCGCCTTGAAGAGGGGGATCGGGGCGACCGCGGTTGGTTTGTCATCACGCGTGTCCATGTCGCAGTATCGTGGCTGAAAGGCATCGCCCAGTATCTGGAGAACCGGGGCGGCGGAGATGTCATTCGCCTGACCGGACACGACTACCGGAGACTCGCGACGATCATTGAAACCGACAGCGATGATCCCGGTGTGCAGTTGCGGCGTCATCACCTGCTGGTCATGGACAAGCCGTTGCAGCTTCTGCAACGCGTGGACGGCCGGACATGGGACCGGATCGTCCTCACCAAACGCGGACGCGATCTCGCCTATGCGGGCGATCCGGCGGAGGTGCTTGAAAAATCCTTGTCTGCGATCCAGTTCGCCGTCGAGCCATGGACGCCGCCCGCCCGAGTGGGACAATACAGGGGCTTCGACCTACGGGTGTACGAAGTCACGAAACAAGTACTCCGACGCTGCGACGGTTATATCGACCGGAACGAGTTCGACTTCTTCGTCTCCCGGATACGGCGCCGGAGCGAAGCCGCTAGGGCAGCCGCGACGATCGCGGACTATCGCGCGCTTGCACACGAGGAACAGGGTACGCTGCACACCGAGGTCCGCGACCGGATTATCGGGGCCAAGGAATATTCGAACTGGCGCGATGTCGGGCTACACACCTTCTCGCTGTTCTCGCTCGGCACCGGTATGGTGCGCGACGGGACGCGCCTCTTGTTGACGGCCGACTGGGTCGGCGCGTATGCCGTGCCTGCCGCTGCGCCGGACGCTCCCGCCGCGCCTGCGGCACCCGCGCCGCAACTTCGGATACCGGAGCCGCCGGAGGTCGAATACCTGCTCTCACCGCCCGCGGCGCTCGCGAGCAATGACGGCGTGGATGCGGAGAGCTTCGTGGCGAAAGTTCTCCGTTCGCAGGGCTGGGAGGTCGCCTTCTATACCAATCGACGCGGCTACGGTTTCGATCTCTGGGCGCGGCGGGAAAACCGGGCGATGTTGGTTGAGGTGAAAAGCAGTCTCGGCGCGCTCGGCGCGGTCAGTCTAACGCCGACGGAATACCAGGCCGCGCAAGAACACAGCAATAGCTACGTCTTGGCGCTTGTCGAGCACATGGCCAGCGTCTCGCCTCGCCTGCGCATGATCCAGAATCCGGTGGCGGCACTCGAAATCGAGGAACGCATGTCGGCCAACTACGTGATCGCTCGTGCCGAATGGCTCCGGGCTGTCGACGGAATCGCATAACGCGAGATTTGGCTGCTCCTCCCGACCGGCCTCCGCCGGGCGGAATTTTCGCAGCTCCTTCACCATTGCTTGTTACCAACTACCATAATATGGTAGTTTTTTCTAAGCTGGTGTTGCTAGAGCGATTCGGGTTGGGTGGCCATGGCGCAATCATACAAGAACGTTTATTTCAGGGACTGCCCGGAAGCGGCGTCGGGGCGGTCCAGCCTGACTCTCGCCTTCGGTAAGAGCGACGACGACATTTACGAGGCGGTACGCCATCTTTCCAGCGACTCGCTCCGTAATGCCCTCGGCTACGAGAGCTTCGTGACGCTCCAGGAGGCTGCCCAGGCGGAAGACAGATCTCTCAACGCGTTCTGCCTGTCGATTCTCCGGAGACATGTCGAAACCAACGGACATTCGGGCGCCGCGTGGCTGCCGGGCTTCGAGGCCGAAAACCCGATTGCCTTCGATCCGATCCAGGCAACCTTCAACGGCGGCCGTCACGAGCCGCTGCATGAATGGTATCCTTGGCTGGAAGGCTATTCCCCTGCGTTCGTCGAGTCGGTCATCGGCAGTTACTGCCCGAACGCGAAAAGCGTATTCGACCCGTTCGGCGGCACGGGCACAACGCCGCTCACGGCGTCCCGACTCGGCAAGAAAGCGTATTACACCGAGATCAACCCGGTTCTCCAGTTCCTGACCGATTCGAAGGTCATCGCCCTGCAATTGCGCGACCGGGATCGCACGGAGCTAGCGGACGAGCTCCCAGCGCTCGCAGACACGATGGACGAGCGGATCGACGCGTCGCGGCAGGATTCCCAGTTGTGGCAGACCTATGATGAAGTATTTGGCGATAGCGAGTTTTTTGACAGCGACGTGTTCGCGGATGTGTTGCGCTGCCGGACGCTGGTCGATGACATCGTATGCGCCGCGCCGCTCACAGCGCGCTTCCTAACGATCGCGGTCCTGCGCGCTTTGATCCCGGCGTCGCGGCTAATCCGCCGGGGCGACCTGCGGTTCAAGACAGAGAAAGAACTGGCGCGCGGGCGCATCGAGTTGCGGGACGAAATCCGCGAAGCGCTGGCCGTGATGGCCCGCGATATCACAGACCTTTCGCCGATCGATAAGGCGCCGACCCTGCTGCTGGAGAACGCGAAGAACCTCAACCGGCTCCCCGCGCTGTCCATCGACGCGGTGATCACAAGCCCGCCTTATCTCAACGGCACCAATTATTTCAGGAATACGAAGGTCGAGCTGTGGTTCCTGCGCTGCCTGACGGAACGGAAAGATTTGGCTCGATTCCGCTTTCGCTCGATGACAGTGGGGATCAACGATGTGACCGTCGGCAAGCCCATCGGCGAGATGCCGTCAGGTGCCGCACCGGTCGTGGAGACTCTCGAAGCCGATGCCTACGATGCGCGAATACCGCGCATGGTCGCGTGTTTCGCCTCGGAAATGCACGCGATGCTCCAAGCGCTGGCCGGGCATACCCGGAAGGACGGCACAATTGTCATCGATATTGGCGATTCGGCATATGCCGGCGTACATGTCCCGACGGACCAGTTTATTGCGCAGTCGCTGGACGCCGCCGGGTTCGATCTCAGCGACGAGCGCGTGTTGCGTCAGCGGTACTCGCGCAGCCAGATGAAACTGACGCAGAAGCTGCTTGTATTCAATTCGAAACCCGGGAGGCGCCCGACCACCCGGCGCGCGGCAAAGCAGTCGAACGGCTGGTCGTCAGCGTGGTCAGAATTCAAAGAATCTCTGCCGCATCAGCAGGGCGAGTTTGCAAAACGTAACTGGGGACATCCGCTCCATTCACTCTGCTCCTACCAGGGCAAGATGAAACCGTCGCTGGCGGCGCATCTCGTGAAGACCTTCACGACGCCTGGGGGCCGGATGCTGGACCCGTTCTCGGGCGTTGGCACGATCCCCTTCGAAGCCGCCCTGCACGGCATTGAATGCTGGGGGTTCGATATCAGCCCGCCCGCCGTTCACATCACGGCCGGAAAGATTGGGCAGTACAGTGCCGTAGAATGCGAGAAGACCGTCAAGCGGCTCGAAAAGTACCTGCAAAACCACGAGGTACGGCCGGACGAACGCAAATCTGCGAAGTCGATCCGGTTCAACGGCGTTCTGACCTCTTATTTTCACAAGAAGACGCTCGAAGAAATCCTGCTTGCCCGCAGGTATTTTCTCGAAAATCCGCCCGCAAATGCCTCGCGATCACTTGTCTTTGCCTGCCTGCTGCACGTCCTTCACGGCAATCGCCCCTATGCGCTCAGCCGCCGGTCGCACCCGATCACGCCATTTGCGCCGACCGGCGTTACGAAATACCGCGCGCTGATTCCGCGGCTTCGCGACAAGATGGAACGCAGTCTGGCGACGCCGATACCGGATGACTTTGCTTACGGCCATTCGATCTTCCAGGACGCCACCGAATGGTGGCCCGTTCATATCGAAGAACTGGACACAGTAATCACCTCGCCGCCGTTCTTCGACAGCACGCGGTTCCATCTCGGGAACTGGATGCGGCTGTGGTTCTGCGGCTGGGAGGCTAATGACTTTCAGGAACGGCCGCTGGCGTTCGTCGATGAACGGCAGAAGCGCAGCTTCGAGGTTTACTATCCTATCCTGCGCCAATGTCGAGAAAGGCTGAAATCGGACGGTGTAGCTGTCTTTCATCTGGGAGCTAGCAAGAAGTGCGATATGGTGAAGGAGTTGGCCCGAATCGCGAAAACATGGTTCCGGGTAGCTGATATATATACCGAATGTGTGTCTCACTGCGAAAGCCACGGCATTCGCGACAAGGGGACCGTGGTCAGTCACCAGTATCTCGTGCTGCAATAAACGGGGCTAAACCTTCAGCCTCTTGTCGGCCTTCTCGGTCCAAGCTTTCGATAGGGTCTTCGATACGCCGAACATGTCGAAGCCGGTGGCATTCAATATCCGATTTCGGATCATGATCATCTCGTCCATATAGGCGGCGTACTTTTCGAGCAGCGTGTCCAAGAATTCCGGATTATGCAATCGCTCGATCGCGTCCGGGTTGTAGTGCGGCTCGCCCGCCATCGTGTCGTACCGAATGCCCGTCAGGGTCACGAGGCGCTTGATCTCCTGATCGGAGTAGAAATCCGAAGGCCATTTCTCGGCCTTCTCGCCATTGTGCCGCTGGCACAGCAGCGTGGCGTTGTGACTTGTCAACGGCCACAGGAACTTCGCGGGCAAGGTATGGTCGAGATTCCCTCCGCGCTGAACGGATTTGGCCTGTATATCCTGGCTTAGATCCTCGCGGCATTTGAAACACTTGTAGGCGAAGCGCTCATAGATCTCCTTGCTGTCGATCTTGTCGCCGCCGGTGAGCTCCATATACAAGCGCCGTTTCTGCGCAGCCTCGCGGTGCTGGTCCGTCGTGCGCGTCGGGTTCTTCAACTCGTTGTAAACGGCCTTGCACAAACGGCATTCGCCCTGACGCTTTGACTTTCGCGCAGAATGCTTATCAAAGTAGGCAAGAGGCTTAAGGGTACTGCATATGATGCAGTATTTGAATTCTTCGGCCTCGTCCACGTAGTCATCGTGCAGAATGGAAAATTCGCCTTCCTTAAGGACCGAATTCTCGTCCGTATTCATCAGTTTGTAATCGTAGAACTTGGCTTCTTCACCATATTTGTGAACGTGACCGCAGCCTGGGCACAGGATTTCGAAGAACTCGCTGATGTCCTCCTTGCGAACGAAGAAGAACTCCTGGCAGTCGGGATGCAGGCACTGAAACCCCTTGAACACAACGTCGCCCATACCTCTGACATGGTCAGGACGTATCTGGCCCTCCTTCTCGACTTTCGTATATGCCTTGCGTCTTGCCATGAGAAATATGCAAACGGTTTCCGTAGACCGATCAGTGATGCTTCGCCGCACTTCCCGGTCTTTCAGGAACGCGGCTGCTCCGAACAGCCTTCTGTTCTATCTTGGCCATCATCATCAGGCGAATGCACCATGCATCGTACACGAGTTGGATTTCGATCGGCATGTTCACGGCCGAGGAACAATGCTCCACGCGATGCGGCCGTCAAGTCCAGTCGGACTACCCTTTCCTTGCGTTGACAGCCGCCGGTTCCGCCCGTTATGCGAAACTCTCATCTTGTTTGACGCGCACTACTCGGGAGACGACAGAGTCCTCCTGGAGGGCCATGTCAGCGCCGTCGTCTTTCTCGGCGGGGTGCCCCGATCAATCCTGTATGACACACGATCCTTGCGGTGACGCTGATCCTGGTCGACAGCACTCGCCGGCGCACCCGGGCGTTCAGCCATCTGCAATCGCATTACATGTTTAGACTAGGCCCATGCGGCGCGATCTGGTCATCTATCCGATGCCGTCGATTCGCCGGTTCGTAAATTCAACGAGGGATGCCGCATGCAACCAGGGGGGTTGCGCGCGTTCACGCCGTGATTTCGTCTGCGGATTCTCCGATTCTCCCTTTTACATCCTGCGTTGTTTAACAAACTGGTTCGCCGCGAGGCCCCCGCGTTTCGACATTTCCTAACCGGCGCCGGTAGGTATCCACCGCAAGCCGGGCCACGTGGGTCCGGTTGATCGCTAGCAATCCGTACGCTCGGGGCCACGGGAGGGAATCCGGCCGCTAGCGGGAGTATTTCTTTCCACCCCACCACGGCCGAAGCCGGTCTGACACGAGCGGTCCTAAGCCTCCTGATGAAAGTCGATAAGCCGATCTCAAGGACAGTCTTTGTGAAGCTATTCTTCCGACTTCGCCATGAATCGACCTTGGGCTCAGGTCACTTGGTTTACGAATCCACGAGGTCCAGGCGGGCGAGCCAGCAGGTGACGCGTTCAACGTCAGGCGATTTGATGTCCTTGAAGATAACTAGCGCTTGCTCCCAACACTCGCGCGCCTGCGTCACGTCCCCAATTTTCGCGTAGACGCTGCCGAGGTTGGCGAGCTGGGTCCCTTGCCCGCGCCGGTCGCCTATCTCGTGCTGAATGACCAGCGCCTCCCCGTAGTGCTCGATGGCGCGCTCGACCTGGCCAAGGGCGGCGTAGGTATTGCCCAGGTTGGCGACCTGGTTCCCTTCCCCGCACCGGTCGCCTATCTCGCGCTGAATGACCAGCGCCTCCTCGTAGTGCTCGATGGCGCGCTCGACCTGGCCAAGGGCGGCGTAGGCAAGACCCAGGTTGCCGAGGGTGGCCCCTTCCATGCGCCGGTAGCCCATCTCGCGCGCGATGACCAGCGCCTGCTCGTGGTGCTCGATGGCGCGCTCGACCTGGCCAAGGGCGGCGCAGGTATTGCCCAGTCTGACGAGGAAAGCCCCCTCCGCCCCGCGGTCCTCGCGCGCCCTCGCAGCCGTTACACCCGCACCCAGCGCGACCTCCCGATCCGTCCAGCGCCCGGAGAGGTCCAGGTAGCCAGCCGCCGCCCACGCCAAACGCTCCACCGTCTCCCATTCCTCACACGACACTCCGTCGCCGATGAGATGCATCAGGTGCAGGTGCTCGGGGGCCAGGTGCGCGTGCCCTTCCGCTCCTTCGGCACTTTCCCGTTGGACCAACGCCTCGTAATGCGCGATGAGTCGCTCCATCCGCGCCGGCGGGATTGCCAGCCGCTCGCGCGCATATGTGTGTATCAACGCATGACTGACCGCATAGCGCTCGCCCGCCCTCAGCAGCAGCCCGTAACCGGCCAGCTCATCATACGCACGCCGACGCTCACGTTCGTCGTATTCGAGCACCTCGGCAGGCATCGAAGCGTCGAAGTCCGCCAACGCCACGCGCCCCACCACCGACAGTATCTGGCGGGCGGACTCGCTCACCTGCCCCAGGCTATGCTCCAGCAGATGCGGCACGCTGTCTTCGCGGTGAAGAGCACCCTCGCCCGGTGCCAGCGCTTCCAGCGGCGTCGTCTCCAGCCAACGCAGATAGGCCGTTGCCGACTCGCCGGCCTGCGCCAGGTAACGGCCCACCAAACGCACCGCCAGCGGCAGCCGACCAACCAGCGCAATGATGCGCTCCGGCGCCGCCTCGTCATCGACCCGCGCCGCCGACCACTCCCGCAACAGCGCCACGGCGTCGTGCTCGGGCAACGGGTGAAGCTCGTGACAGTGGGCATCGTCCGGCGCATCCGCACGACGACGCGTGGTCACCACCACACAACAACCATCACCCGCGCACGCAAGCACCCGGCCGAGGTCACCTGCCTCCTCCGCCCCGTCGAGCACCACCATCGCCCGCGCACCCGAGAGCGCGAGACGCGCCGCATCGTCCGCGCTCGGCTTGGGCTCCAACCCGAAAGCGCGCCCAATGAACTCCAGAGCCCGGTCCGGCTCCGGCTGACCGTAGAAGCTGTAGAACACGATGCCGTCGGGAAACGTCTCCGGCGGCTCCTCACCCGGCGCGCAACGGTCAACCAGCTCGGCCACGAGGGCCGTCTTGCCCATGCCGCCCGGTGCGTGAACCGTCACCGCCCGACCGGGCGCCAACGCGTCCAGCAGACGCGCCAGCTCCTCCTCACGTCCCGTGAAATGCGCCGCCCGGCGGGGGCGGTGCAACGGCTTGGCACCGGGGGAAACGCCGAGATTGGCGACGTTGAACTGGACGCCGACCTGTTGCCCCTTCTGATCGATAGCGGACACGATGTCGGACCCTCAGAAGAGTGGTTGAACCTGTTTGATCGCCGCCGAGAAGGCGCCGACCAACCCCGATACGCCGGCAACCAGATCCTTGGCCCTGGTCAGGTGCTCGACCAGTACAGACTTCTCCGGCTCCGACTTCTCCGCCTGTATCACTGCCTTCTTTATGGCATGTTCGACATCGACGGCAATCTCGCCTTCGATCGCCTTGGCGGATATGGCGGAAGCCACCTCCGCCTCCAGTTTCCGGAGCTGATCGTGAAACTCGGCGCGATTTGACGCCGCTCCGAAATTGATGTCGCCCGCCGCGTTGTATTGCCAGCCAACCGTCTGGCCGCGCTGGTCGAATACAGTCATGGTCTTTCACCCTCCGTCCCGTCTGACATTGGTTTCAATACCGATCCACTCGCAGCAGCGTGTTTTGGCGCTAGACGATTCCGGGGGATCGTCAGTCCCGGGCCGCATCGGCCGGCGAAGACGGAAAACCGCCTGGCGGCATACCAAGCGAACGAAAGGGCAGCCTACCGATTACAGCATCCCAAGAGATACTCCCGAGTTCGGAGACACCTAGACTTCTGCTTCTTAAGGTCCATGCGGCGCTATCCGATGCCGTCGATTCGCCGGTGGATGTCGTCGTACATCCACCAAAACACTTCGACCGCGTCACGCACGGTACGCACCACCAGATCAAGGTCCATCTCGGTTTTTGCGAACCCGCGCAGGAACTCGAGGCCGGCGTCGGCGTGATCGCGGTCCGCTTCTTCATGAACGGCGTAGAACGAGGCTTGCTCGGGTGTCAGTCCATAATGCTCGATGAAAACCTGCGAAACCTTCCCGGCGGTCCCAGGCACTTGCGCTTCGCCGGCGAGTGCGGTCGCCGCAACTCCCTCGAGGAAGCTGCGCGCGCAGGTCGCGGTCAGGAACGAACGAACCGCCAAGGCACCGGCGCCGTACTCGGTCGCGTACATCTCCTCGGTGCTGATACCGAAAGCCTCGCCCAACCGGAGGAAGAGCTGCCAGTGCGGCACGCCGTTCGCGTAAAGATTGCCGGTACCCTCCTCATAGACGACTTCGGCCATACGGGCGCGCCATTTCGGGTCGGGACAGATCACGTAAAGCGGCCCATGAAAGAAATGATTGTGGAGCGGGATGATGCCGAACTGGCGCAAGAACTCGGCGACTTGCGGCCGGCTCAATTCGCCCTTCAAAAGCGAAATCCACAGCGGATGGTTGCGGCGGTGTTTGGCCGCGTTTATCGCGTCGATCTTTTCCAGCACCGTCGCATAGTCGGTTTCAGACTGCGTCATGACTTTCCACCTCTGGTAGCGGCAAGGGTTGCGCCAGGCACGCGCTAGGCCTTCGCTTTCATCGTCTTGGCGAGCCAGTGCCGGCCCGAAGTGATGGGTTCATATCGTGCCGTCTCGCCCGGCGCGATGCAGGTCGGGAAGGTCTCGCACGGCGCGTCGTAATTGGGCTGGTGAAAAAACGCCACGGACATGCGCGCACGATCGGCGAACTCCGGCGCCGGGCACACCACGCGATGTTTGGTCGAGATCCAGCGATCGTTGGTCCACTGCATCATCAGATCGCCGATATTGACCACGTAACCGCCGGCAACGGCCGGCACGTCGATCCATTGGCCGTCGCGATTCTCGATCTGCAGCCCTTGCGGATGGTCTTCGATGTGCAGCAGCGTCAGCGTGCCGTAGTCGGAATGGGTGCCGGCGCGCCGCTGCCCCTCGAGCGGCGGCGCGCTAAGCGCGGGGTAGCTGATAATGCGCAATACGCTGATCGCACGATCGATCTTGTCGTCGAAGAAGGTTTCTTCGAGTTGGAGCGCCAACGCGAAGATTCGCATCACCTTCCCCGCGAGCTCATCCAAGGCTCTTCGGTACAGCACGATCGTATCTTCGAGGCCGACGGGCGCAGCGGGCCACAGGTTGGGCGCGAAGAAGATCTTGCCCATCTCGGTGTGGAAATAGGGGTCGTCGTCGGGCACGTCGCAGGCGCCGAATCCGAAGCTTTCCTGCAGGTCGGGCGGTGTGGTTGCGCCGAGCGTCTGGGCGACCGCCTGATCGCCCATCGGGTTGTAGCCGCGGCTGATCCGTTGCGCCGGCCGCTTGATCGCCATTTTTTGTTCCAAAGGCAGAGCGAAGGAAACCGCCATATCGCGGCGTATGCGCTCGATTGCCGCCATCGGAACGCCATGGCCGACGATGGAAAAGAAGCCGGTGTCCTCGCAGGCGCGGCGCACGGCATCGACCACCGCGGCCCGCCCCGCGCCCGCCCCGGTAGTGAATGGCGAGATGTCGATGACAGGAACGGTATCGGTCATATCTGTATCGGTTCCAACAAACGCGACCGGTGAGGAATCAATGCGCGCCACCGACTATTTCGTTTCGAGCAGGATCGCGTCGCTTTCCGTACGCGGGTCGCGCCGCGCCCACCGGCCGTTATCGACCGTGCCGATGAAATCCTGAAGCGCCGCGTTGAACGCCGCCGGCTCCTCGAGATTGGCGGCATGGCCGGTCTTGGGAAACACGATCAACCCCGCGGTCGGTATGGTTTGTTTGAGAAACACCCCGGTCGGAAGCGCCGGACGATCCTCGTCGCCGTGCAGGATCAGCGCCGGCACGGTCATTTTAGCCAACCGGTCGCGCAGCTCCCATGGCGATGGACGACGCATCTGAACGCCGCGCATCGTGAGGGCTGCGCCACGTCCCGAGTGCTGCCGGAGTTGCTCGATGAACTCGTCGAAGCCACGCGGGTCCTTGTTCTCGAGCTGCTCGCGGCCGGGTCCCGCGCCGTAGATCGGCGCAAACTTCTCCGGGCCTTCGTCCTCCCAACGCTGCGCCACCGCCTCGACCTCCTCGCGGAAGCGATCGGCGGTATCCGGCGCCGCACCAAAGCCGACGCCGCCAATGAGGACGGACCGCGCACGATCGGCATAGTCGAGGCCGAAATGCATCGCCGCAAACCCGCCCATCGACAGGCCGACGCAATGGGCCCTGTCGATCCCGAGATGATCGAGCGTCTCGGCAATATCGGCGACCGCCCGCGCCTGGCTGTACATCTCGACATCGTCCGGCACGTCCGAGGGCGGATAGCCCCGCGCGTTGAACGTGATACAGCGATACCGGCGGCAGAAATAGCGGACCTGGAGCTCCCATGCCCGACAATCACCGGAAAATTCATGCACGAAAACGATCGGCGTTCCCGAGCCGGTTTCCTCGTAATAGAGCGCCACACCGTCACTGGTTGTGAAATGCGGCATGTCGTTCCTCGCTGATCAGCCTTCAAACGACGCCGTTGCGTTGCAGGCGTTCGATATCGGCAACCGAATAGCCGAGCTCGGCCAGGATCTCATGGCTGTGCTCGGCCAGATGCGGGGCGCGCCGCTCATGTGGTCCGGCATCGTCACCACAGGCGCGCACCGGCATGGCTGCGAAGCGGCCGCTGCCCTGAGCCGTGAGATCGGAAGTCATACCGCGAGCGGCAATTTGAGGCATCGCCATCGCCTCGTCGATAGCGTTGACCGGACCGCTCGGCACGTCCGCGGATTCGAGAATATCGAGCCACTCGGTGCGGCTTCGGTTGGCGAACGCCGCCGCGAGTTCGGGTTCGAGTTCGGCATGGTTGCGCACACGGTCGTTGCCGTCGGCGAAGCGCGCATCGTCAAGCAGCTCCGGTCGGCCGATGGCCTCACAAAGGCGCTGCCACTGCGCCGTCGTATCGACGCACACCACGATGGGTTCGTCGGCCGTGGCGAAGGCTTGGAACGGCGCCACCATCGGATGGCGCGAACCCAATGGCCGCGGTCGGGTGCCGGTGTTGAGCCAGCGGGCGACGGCGTTTTCGAGGATGGCAAGCTGGCTATCGAGCATGGCCACATCGATCCATTTGCCGCGGCCCGTGCGCTGACGCTCATGCAACGCCGCGAGAATGCCGGCGACGCCGAACAGGCTCGCACCGATATCGCCGAGCGATGCCCCGACGCGCACCGGCGGGCCGCCTTCCGTGCCGGTGATGCTCATCATCCCCGACATCGCCTGGATTACCATGTCGAACGCAGGACGGTCGCGCAACGGTCCAGTCTGGCCAAACCCGGAGATCGAGGCGTAGACGAGTCCGGGATTGATCGCCGACAGGGCGTCGTAGCCGAGATCGAGACGATCCATGACCCCGGGACGGTTGTTTTCGACCAGGATATCCGCGCCGGCCGCAAGCCTGCGGACGATGTCGCAGCCCGCATCCGACTTGAGATCGACGGCAATACTGCGTTTGTTGCGGTTGACGCTGGCGAAATAGACGCTTTGGCCGCCGATCCGCGGCCCGATCCCGCGCGTAAAGTCACCGGCCCCCGGGCGCTCCACCTTGATGACATCGGCACCGAACGCGCCCAGTATCCAGGTTGCGAAGGGGCCGGCCAGCATGTGCGTGAAATCGATAACGCGGACGCCGTCGAGCGACCCTTCGTTGGGCGCGATTTGCGGCTGGGCAGCTTCGCTCATGTCTACTCGCCGCGAAACACCGGCCGACGTTTCTCGAAGAAGGCGTCCACGCCTTCGCGGAAATCGCTGCTCGCATAGACCTCGTCGTACCACGGCGCCCCTTGAGAAACCGATTCGCCGGCTGCTCCAACCTGGTCGACGATCTGCTTGATCGCCTTGAGCGACAATGGCGCGTTGGCGGCCAGGAGATCGGCGATCTCGATGGTCGTCGATTCCAGCTCCTCGGCCGGAACGACGCGGTTCAACAGTCCGTACGACAACGCTTCGTTCGCCGTGATCAAGCGCCCGGTCATCAACAGATATTTCGCCCGATCGGGCCCAATCAGCCGCACCAGGCGCGCAACGTCGGGTACCGGCGGCACCAATCCGATCCTGGCAACGGGGATGCCGACGCGGACCGCGTCGGCAGCGATCCTGAGGTCGCAAGCCATCGCCACCAAGAGCCCGCTACCGATGGCGAAACCGTGGATCATCGCGATGACCGGCTTGGTCGTAGCTTTGATCGCCCGCATCAACGCCTCGGCTTCTTCATCGTAGGCCAGCGCGCTTTCCGGTGTCGAAAGGCGCTCGCGGAACTCGTTGATGTCGGCGCCGGAAATGAACACGCGTTCCCCCGCCCCGCGCAGCACCACGGCGCGGACGTCGTCGTCGGCATCGACCTCGGCAAACGCCTCGACGAGCCGCCGGCCGAGCTCGGTGTCCAGCGCATTGCGGACCTCCGGGCGATTGACGATCACCCAGGCAACGCCATCGCGGCGCTCGATCAGCAACGTCTCGTCCATGGCAGATACTCGCGGCGCAGCGCCCTACGACGCCATCGGTTGCAGCAATTCGAGCTCGATGTCGTCGGGCGCCATGACGTAGGCGGCGCGTATATTGGGCGCGATTTCGAAGGGTTCGACCGTGACGCGCGCCCCGCCCGCGCGCATCCGCTCAACCAGCTCGTCGAGGCCGGTAACCGTTAGTCCGAGGTGCGAGAAACCACGATAGGGAGGCGCCGGAGGCTCGGCCAGAACCTGATCGCCGCGCTTGGGCGAGAGCGCGATCACGCCCGCGCCGATCCGCAGGCGGATGATCATCCAGTCCGGCATGTTCACGCGCTCGATCTCCTCCGCATCGAGATGGAGTTTGAAGAAATCCGAGGTCGTTTCCGGATCGGCGCACAGGAAGTGCACATGTTCGATTGCGGCCGTCATCTTTTTCCCCGCTTATGGCACGAGTTCGGTGAGGACGCCGTACGTATCCGGTCGGCGATCGCGGTAGAACTGCCACGCGCGCCGCCGGGCGACGATGACGTCGAGGTCGCATTCGCCGATCAAAACCTCCTCGCCCTCCCCCGCCTGACCGATAATCTCGCCGGCCGGGTCGCAGATGACGCTACGGCCGTAGTAGGTGTAGTCGCCCTCGGTGCCGACACGATTGAGACCGGCGACATAGTATTCGTTGAAGATTGCGTGCGCCGCCAGCTCCTTCTCCCAAACCGGCACCGACAGACTGGCCGTTGGGGTCGCGCTCGGCACCAGCAGGATCTCGGCACCGTTGAGGCCGAGCGCCCTTGCACCCTCGGGATAGTGGCGGTCGTGGCAAATAAGGATGCCGATACGGCCGAATTCGGTTTCGAACACGGGATAGCCGAGATTGCCCGGTTTGAAATAGAGCTTCTCGTAGAACTTCGTGCTCAGCGGAATGTGATTCTTGCGGTAGACACCCCTGAGGCTGCCGTCGGCGTCGATCACCGCTGCCGAATTGTAGTAAACGCTGCTGCCGACACTCTCATAGATCGGCGCGACAATGACGACGCCAAGCTCGCCGGCGAGGGTTTGCATCTGCTCGGTGATCGGCCCGGGAATCGGCTCGGCTTTGTCGAACACCGACATATCGAGTTGCATGATGAAGAACAGCTCGTGGAAGACTTCCGGCAGCAAGATGACCTGCGCGCCCTGCCCTGCGGCGTCACGGACCATCTCTTCGGCCCGCACCAGGTTCCGCGCGCGATCGTTCGAACAATCCATCTGTAGCAAAGCTATCTTTACGTTCACGACGCGCTCCGATCTTCGTGGGGCAGCCGGTGGCTAGGGCATGACCTCGCCGCCGGCGGGTGCGAGATTCTGGCCGGTGACAAAATCCGAATCGTCCGATGCGAGAAACAACGCGCAGGCATTGACGTCCTCGACCTCGCCGAGCCGCCGCAACGGGTAACGCTGGCGCAGCGCTTCGAGATAGTCCTGCGGCATGGCGGCGGTGGTTTCACCGCGGATCATGGACGGTGTCAGACAGTTGACGCGAATTCCGCTCGGCCCGATCTCCTTGGCGAGCGCACGGGTAAAGCCGATCATCGCCGCCTTGGCCGCCGACATGTGGGTGAAGTTCTCCATGCCGGTCATGCCGAAGGTGCCGCCCATGTTGATGATCTTGCCGGAACCCTGCTTGAGCATGTGCGGAACGACCGCGCGGCTGCACAGGAACATGGCGCGCACATGGATCGCGAACATCGCATCCCAGGTCTCGACCGCCATGTCGACGAGCGGTGAGGCATTCACCAGACCGGCATTGTTGACAAGAATATCGATCTTGCCGAAGCGTCCGATCACGCCGGCAACGATGCCGTCGACGATTTCCGGGCTTGTGATGTCGCCCTGATAGGATTCGGCTTCGCCACCGGCGCCGCGAATGGTGTCGACCGTATCGGCGGCACCCTCGGCGCTGCTGTTGTAACCGACCGCAATCGCGGCGCCCTCGGCCGCGAATGCAATCGCCATCGCCTTGCCCAAACCTCGGCTTGCGCCGGTGATGAGCGCAACTTTCTCGTCGAGTCTGCCCATGCGTCCTCCCCTTCTCGAACGCCCGCCATATCACCGGGCATTCGCCTATGCCGCGCCGCGCCTAGCCCGCAAACAGGCGGTCCAAATCTCTATAGTCCGGCGGTGTGCTGTCAATCGCTACGCCATCCCGCAACACCACACGATCGCTCTGAGGCCGCGCCAACAGCTCGCTGTAACCGCGCCCGTTGAAGAGCACGAGATCCGCCGGTTGGCCGGTTTCGATCAGGCCCGGACCGGCCAGATCCATGACCTCGATCGGCGTTGCGGTGACGCTGCGCGGCCACGCGCCCATCGGCAGATCGATATGGGTAATGCGGACGGCTTGTGTGAACACCTCGATCATATCGTGATCGCCGTAGCCGTAGAAGGGATCGCGGCAATTGTCGCTGGCAAAGGAAACGGGAATCCCGCGTGCTGCCATTTCTCGAACCAGGGTCACGCCGCGCTGGCGCGGCGTTCGTTCGGGTTGGCGGTCCTGCAAGTAAATATTGCACATCGGCAAGCTGACGATGGCGATGCCGGTTTCGGCCAACAGATCGAGCGTGCGATCGGCGTCCTCGGTGGATTGAACGGCCAGGCTGCAGCAGTGCCCGCACTGGATACGGCCGGCGTATTTGTTGCGTTGCGCTGCCTCGGCAACGTGGCGAAGCGTTTTGTCGCGCTCGTCGATGCTTTCATCGACATGCAAATCGAGGTCCAGCGAACGATCCGCGGCGAGTCGAAAAATGTGGTCGAGCACGTCGTCAATGTCGGGAATCATGAACAATACGGCGCCGACGATCCCACCGGATTCGGCGACGAGGTCGATGATTGCGTCGCTCTTGCCGTCGCGAAACTCTTCGACCATCAAGAGATTGACGCCTTGCAGATCGATGCGGCCGCGCCAATCCTCGCGCAACTCGCGGAACACACCCCAGCTCGTTGCCGCCTGATTTGGCGGCGACTGCAGATGTGTCCGTATCGCCCGGGTTCCGTGCGCATAGCTGGATCGAAGCCCAAACTCCATGCGGGCGCGGAGGTCGGCGGCGGACCAGCGCGCATCGCGGTCGCCGGCAACCGTATCGACAGCGGTCCACAATGATCCATCGACATTGGGCGCACGCGTCCAGATATGGCCGATGTCGAGATGGGTGTGGATATCCGCGAAGCATGGCCACACCTGACCGCCGTCGAGGTCGATGTCGCCGTCGGCAGTGTCGCCCGACGGCGGCGCGATCGCAGCGACCCGCCCATCGGCAATCTCGATGTCGAGCGAGACCAGGCCTTCGGTATCTGCGACGAGATCCGCCGGCGGGTCGACCACAAGCGCGGCTGGTGCACGCGCGTTTCTCAGGGTTCGCGGTCGTTGCGCCATACCGATTTTCCTCAGTGAAGCGATATGCCGTCCCCGCCGGTGCGCCGGTTTCAGTTTATTTCGGCGTTGGGGAAATAGGCCTCCGCGTTCTTGTGAAACACCTTCGCCAGAACCTCGTCGGAGAGCCCGAGGCCGTGCCAGCGCTCGATCATCATTTCATACTTCAGCACCGGGTAGTCGCAGCCGAACATGATGCGATCCTGCAACCGCCCGCCGATCTCGCGGATCAGCTGCGGCGGGAGAGTCTTCGGCGACCAGCCGTGCAATTCGTAATGCACGTTGCCCTTGTGGAGCATGATGGCGATCATCTCGTCCTGCCACGGGAAAGCGGGGCGGGCGGCAAGTATCTTGAGCTCGGGGAACCGCGCGGCGACGGCATCGATATGCCGGGGATGGCCGTCATCGAGGATGATGCCCCCGCCGCCGGGCATACCCTGTCCGATTCCGGTCAGCCCGCAATGGATCAGCACCGGGATGCCGGCGTCGATCGAGACCTTGTAGAACGGATCCCAGATCGGGTCGCTGGCCGGAATCCCGCCCGCGGTTTGGCCGATGATGCCGAAACCCATGAAGCCGGCATCGGCGGCAACGGCGCGCTCATACTCCTTGATTCCGTCCTTGCCGATGCGTGGATCCAAAGACAGCCAGTGGCCGAAAATCACATCGCTGTTTTGGCGCTGGACTTCGAAGGTGTAATCGTGCGCCGCTTTGATCTCGTCGAGATCGTCCATCCACACCGTGAGCGCGAGATCGAGCACGGTTCGTACGCTATTTTTACGAAACGTGTCGGTCATTTCCTGCTCGGTCTGGAACTCGGCCGTGGTGCCCCAGATCTTTTCCTGGTTCGCGCGCGCGACCGGATCCTGAAAAATGTAACCGCGTTCGGTGCTCCAATGAGAGTGACAATCAAAAACTCGCACGATCCCCCCATCGCTTTGTCTTGCGTCTACTTCAACAGGCTGCGGACCGATGTTAGCCTCACAACGCGATGCGTTAGATAGCACAAATGTGTGGTCCGACGCGGTCGGTAAACGGAGAGGTTTTGAGGCAATGAGCGAGTTTCCCGCGAGCAAGCTGCCGATCTATCGCGATTCGATCGATTGGGCGCGGCTCCATCAGGACTATCCGGTGCCGGATGTGTTTGTCGACACAGTCTACAAATGGCCGGCCGATCAGGTGCGGGCGCTGCAAAACGAACGCTTCCTGCACTGCATGAAACTCGGTTGGGCCAATCCCTTCTACCGCAAACGCTGGCAGGCGGCCGGCCTCGAGCCCGGCGATATCAAGAGCATCGACGACAGTCACAAGGTCCCGACCTACAACTCCGACGACGTCAAGCAGGATCAGCTCGATAATCCGCCGTTCGGCGAATTCCATAATGTCGGCGCGGCCGAATTCGCCGCCGCGCCATTCAAGATGCAGACCAGTGGCGGCACGACGGGCAAACCCCGCGTGACGCTCTACACGCCGCAGGAATGGGAGCTCAACGGGCTCACCGCCGCCCGCACGCTTTACGTTCTGGGCGCGCGACCGGGCGATGTGATGCAAATTCCGGTCACCCTGGCGCTCGGCAATCTTGGCTGGTGCGTCTACAAGGCGGTGCACGACTATCTCGGCATCTTGCCCTTGACGACCGGCACCGGCGTGGTCACGCCGAGCCGTCGGCAGATGGAAATCGCCTTCGATTACGGCACCAATCTGTGGTGTTCGTTCCCCGAATACATGCTGCGCCTGGCCCAGGCGAGCCGTGAAGAGCTGGGCCGCGAATTCCGCGAGCTCAATACCAAGTTCGTGCTGACGTTTCTGGGCCCCGATACCGAGGGCAAGCTGCGCGCCGAGATGGAGGAGACGCTCGGCTGCAAGGTATATGACAATTACGGCACCAACGAGATGGGCGACGGCGCCTTTGAATGCCGATTCAAGAATGGCCTCCACTTCCAGGAGGACTGCATGTATTTCGAAATCGAGGACACCGAGACCGGCGCGCCGGTGGCCGACGGCGAGACCGGCAACATCGTGGTGACGGTGTTCCACCGCACGCTGCCGCCGATCATCAGATTCAACCTGCGCGACCTTGGGCGCATCAAGCACACCGACACCTGCGAATGCGGCAGCAACTTCCGACGTATGGATCATTTTCTCGGGCGCTCGGACGACATGGTCAAGATTCGCGGCGTCAATCTCAACCCGATGGCGTGCCTCAACGCCGTGCAAAGCGACGCGCGCACGACGGGCGAGTGGATCTGCATCGCCGACGCCGTCGTCAAGGACGGCCTCAAACGCGACGAGATGACCGTGCAGATCGAGGTGCGCGACGATGCCGGCTCGGCCGAAGGTCTCAAAGAGAAGATGGAAGACCTCCTCAAGGGCGACCTCGGACTGGGCGTCGAAATCGAGATCGTGCCGCAGGGCAGCCTCGACGAGATCGCCAATGTCGGCGGCCGCGAAGGCAAAGCCAAGCGCCTGATCGACCGCCGACCGACCTATGGGAAATAGGTGGGGATGCGGCGCAAACCGGATCGCTGCGCGCTCGTTACCCCGGGGGTGGCGGTGGGATTGGCCGCACCCGTGTCTCGGCGTTCGCGGCCCGCGGCTGCTGTGTCGCGATCCTCGATCCGAACGCCGGCGCTATTCGCACGCGGCGCGGCGAACGACCGTTGCCGCCGGCCTGCGACATTGCGGATGACAAGCAGGTCCGGCGCGCGGTGCGCGCGATCGTTGCCGATCCCGGCCCCATCGACGCGATCGTCAACCGTGCCGGCATCATGCGCGAGGAACACGCATCGGCAAGACCGAGCGCGCGACGATCGATCGGGTCATCGACACCAATCCAATCGGCACGATCAATGTTTGCCGGCGGCAATCCCGGCACTGCGACGGACCACGGGCGCGATCGTCACTACCTCGTCGGCACAGGCGCATCACCTCGTCGGCACGGGCGCATCGGCCGTCGCCGCGCCCGGCGATCCATGCCGCAACCAAAGGGGCGGTCGAGTCCTGCACCAAGGCGCTCTCGGCCGAGCCCGCGCCGGTTGACGTGCGGGTAAACGCGGTCGATCCCGGCCCGATACGGACGCGGAATTCTCTATTACCAAAAAGACGTTACTGCAAAACCTTCACCGGTTACGTGAAGAAGCGCGGCCGCGGTTATCCAATTGGCCGCACTGGCCAAGCCAAAGAAACCGCCGAGACGGTCACCTGCCTCGCCTCGTGCGAGGCGGCGTGGATCGACGGGGCAATCGTTCCCGTCGACGGCGGCAAAGGCGTCGCCGGCCGTGCTAGTCTTGTGGTGACGAAATCGAACGGGACAGATCAATGGCACTAAGCGACTCGCAGCAGATTTCGATGTGGGAAGAGGTGCTGCGCCTCTGCAACGTCAACGACACCGAAACCGTGGTCGTGCTGACCAAGCCCGAGGCGCGGCCGGAGAATATCAAATCGGCCTACAACGCCTGCATCGAGATCGGTGCCACGACGATCCACATGGAGCCGCATATCGGTCCCGCACGCCTGCGCGACAACGGCGTCGCGATGGAGGCGATGCGCCAGGCCGATATGGTGATCGATCTGGTCGGGCTCCACCTGTTGCGCGGCGGCGAGCGTCCGCACGTCCTCGCAGCCGACACCCGCATCCTTTATGTTACCGAGCCGCCGACCGCACTGGCGCGAATGATGCCGCAAGAGGACGACAAGCGTCGCGTCAACGCGGCCGGCAAGCGAATCGAAGCCGCAAAAACCATGCGCGTCGAATCTGCCGCAGGTACGGCCTTCGAATGCGATCTCGGCGAATACCCCGTCCTCTACGAATACGGCTATTCCGACGATCCCGGCCACTGGGACCATTGGCCGGCCGGGTTCGTCGCCACCTGGCCCAACGAAACCACCGCGCGGGGCACGATCGTTATCGATCGCGGCGATATCATTTTCCCGTTCAAGACGTATGTGCAGGCGCCGATCCGGGTCGACTTCGAAAACGGCTATATCACTGAAATATCGGGAGATTTCGACGCCAGCTACATGCGCGAGTTTATCGAGGGCTACAACGACCGCGATGGTTTCGCGATGTCGCATGTCGGCTGGGGCCTGCAACCGCGAGCCAGCTGGACGGCGCTGGGCATGATGGACAAGGCGCAGACCAACGGCAATGACGGTCGCTCGTTCTACGGCAATTTCATGTTCTCGACCGGCCCCAACGACGATGCCGGCGGTCCCCGCGACACGCTGTGCCACCTGGATATTCCGATGCGTAACTGCTCGGTCTTTCTTGACGACGAGCCGATGGTGCTCGCCGGCGAGGTGATCCCCGAAGACCAGCGCGCGAACGGCCGCTAGCATCGGTCGACCGGCCGGCGACGGCATGGCCCAAACCGCAGCCGAAAAAATCCTGTCGCGCGTGCTCGGCACCCGCGTTGCGGCAACCGACATCGTCTATCCCGAGCCCGAATTGATCACGGTGCACGATTGGTACGTCGTCAATTTCGCCAAGGCGCTCGACGAGCTCGGCGTCGACCGGCTGTTCGCGCCGGAGAAAGTGCTGCTGGTGACCGATCACGAGCCGACCGCGGTATCGCCGCAGGCGGCCGAGCGCCAGAAACAGGTGCGTGAGATCGCGGCGCGCTTCAATATCGGCAATTTCTTCGACGTCGGCCGCGGCGGGCACGGGCACGTATTCCCCGTCGAACACGGCTACGTCCGGCCCGGCATGTTCATCTCCGGCTACGACACCCACGTGCCGAATTTCGGCGCGGTCGGCGCACTCGGCATTGCCATGCTGACCGAGATCAGCGAAGTGCTGGCATGCGGCTCGGCCTGGCTGCGGGTGCCCGAAACCGTACGCATCGAGCTCAACGGCCGCATGGCGCCCGGCATTTCCATCCGCGACATCGCACAGCGCCTGATCGCGGATTTCGATGCCGATCTCTTCGACTACGCGGTGGTCGAGTTTGCCGGTCCGGCGTTGGCCGATATCAACCTCGACGCTCGCTTCACGCTGTGCAACACGCCGATCGACCTCGGCGCCAAGTCTGCAATGGTGGAGCCCGACGAGGGTGTGCTCGCCTATTTGTCCGAGCGCATCGAGGGGGAGCTCGAACCTGTCTACAGCGACGACGATGCAAGCTTTCGTTGGCACGGCAGCTACGCGATCGACCTGCTTGAACCGCAAGTTGCCGCTCCGCCGCGACCCGACAATGTGGTTGGCGTGTCGGAGGTCGCCGGCACCCCGATCAACCATGCTTTCGTCGGCTCGTGCGCATCGAGCTTGTTGGCCGACATTCGCGATCTGGCCTCGATCCTCGCCAACCGTACGGTGCATCCGAATGTTCGCCTATTCGTGACCCCTGGCACCCAGGAGATCTGGCGTCGCGCCGCCGATGAAGGGCTCCTGCAGGTTCTGGCCGGTGCCGGGGCGATTCTAACGGCACCGGGCTGCGGCCCGTGTGCGGGCGGGCGTATCGCGCCGCTGGCTGCGGGCGAAGTGTCGATCAATACCGGCACCCGTAACGATCCTGGCCGGCTCGGGCCCAGCGACGCGGACATCTATCTTGCAAGCCCGCTGACGGTCGCAGCCTCGGCGGTGGCCGGGGAGATCATCGATCCCAGGGAATTGATGGGCCGCCGATGACGACCGATCTCGTTTATCGCGGCCGGTGCTGGCGCTTCGCCGACAATGTCGCCATCGACGGCGACATCATGCCGCTGCGTTTCTCGATTTCGCGCGAAACCGACCCACAGGTGTTGCGCGATCATGTCATGTGCGGACTCGACCCCGACTTTCCGAAGAAAGTGTCGCCGGGCGACATCATCGTTGCGGGCAAGCGGTTTGCGCAGGGCAACCCGCACATTCAAGGCTTGATCGGGATCGCCGGCCTCAAGCTGGGCCTGGTCGTCGAATCGATCCCGCGTGGGAGCTTTCGCAATGCGATCAATTGCGCGGTGCCGATCTTGCCATCATGCCCCGGCGTCAGCGGCGAAACGTCCGATGGCGAAGAACTCGAGGTCGACTTTCGCGACGGCAGTTTTCGAAATATCAGCCGAGGGACGGAGCTAAGCTACCCACCGCTCGACGCGGCTTTGCTTGCAATCATCGAGAACGGCGGCTGGCTGCCGATGCTGCGCGAGCGGCTGGCACGGACGCGTTAGACTAGTCCGCCGTAATCCGATCGACCACGTCGCGGGCGATGCGCCATTTATCCTCGACGGGGAGATCCTGCTGCAAATCGCCGCCGATCACTTCACGCAAGAACTCGCGGTAGAGCGCTTCGCAGAACCGGCGGTCGGCTTCCGGCGTCGCGGCCTCGGGCACGCGCAACACGGTGTTGTGGCCGTGGGTGCGGATCGGGCGCCCGTTGGTGTTGCGATAGACGCCTTTGGGCTCCTCGCCGTTCTTGACCTTGTCGATCTCGCTGCGGATCAGATTGCGAAAGGTGACGACGCCGGCGTCGCTGACGCCGAGGTTCTCGGCGCCATGGCCGTGGATCGCACCCTGGCTGGTGCAAGCGTCCCAATCGCCGGCCGAGAGTTGGCGCTCGTGATAGGGGCGGTCGCCCTCCTGCCCCGAAGTCGGGATCGAGGCGTTCAACCCCTGGGCGATCTCCTCGCTGGAATCGCGATCCCACAGGCCGTCGAGTCCGGTGTCGTGCTGGTCGCGGGTGACATCGAGCAGCATGAAGAAGTAGCTGTTGGCATCGTCGATGGGGACAACAAAATCGGTCCCGCCGCCGCGGCGGTCGAACACGGTTTCGCCACCGGCGTCTTCGAGACCGTTCACCCAGTCGGCGTTGGGCAGAAAGATCTCGTTCTGACGCAAGTAGAGCATCTCGCCGATACGCCGCACCGAGATATAGAGAATGCCGAGCGGCGATTCCTGAAAGTCGAGAACCGGCACCACTTTCATTGACGGCGGAAACTTCTGGCCGGCATCGGCGTGGAGATATTTCGCGTGCAGGGGATCCATGCCGTTTTCGCGGATCTGCAGCCAATTGCACGGCCAATGGAACTGGTGCGCCGTGTGCGTCACGCCTGGCTTCTCATAGACATCGAAGACCGGAAAATCCGGTTTGGACTCCGGTGGACCCATATAGGCCCAGATCATTCCGGCATATTCATGGACATGGTAGGCGCCATGGAACATTCGCTCGGAGAGCGTATTGTCATCGCCGTGGGTCGGCGCCTCGAGGATGGCGCCGTCGATGTCGAAGTGCCAGCCGTGGTAGCAGCAGCGAATACCGGCCTCGTCGAGCTTGCCGTATTCGAGCGAGGTGCCGCGGTGCGGGCAATGCAGCTCCAGGAGCCCGAGCCGGCCGCTGAGGTCGCGAAACAGAACCAGATCTTCGCCCAGGATAAGCAATCGCAGCGGGACGTTCTTTAGGTTCTCGACCAGCGCGATCGGATGCCAGAAGCAGCGGAAATACTCTCCGCCCGGTGTATCGGGGCCGACGCGAGTCAGCTCCTCATCGGCGAGCTGGGGCGTTTTGTCGCGGTGGTAGGCGCCGTAGGCGACGCGTGCGATTCGCTCATTGTGACCCATCGATGGCCTCTCCGAGAGCGTCCGGTGAACAGGATAGTCAAGGGCTGGCGAGGAACCCAAACACCGTTTCGTCGTAGATATCAAAATGTCGGAGCGAGGCGGTGGGCATGCGGCGCCTCCGGTCTTTCGCCGGCGCTACAGCGCCCGGACTTCCTTGAAGTGACCCCAGGCTTTGCGGCCAAATTCGATCGCGCTCAATCCGAAGCCTAACGTGATCACGAACATGAGGTAGCCCTTAGGGATCGGGTAGACCCCGGGAGTCATGACGTTGCGGGCAATATGGCCCGATGCCGATATCGCCGAATAGTAGCAGCCGATCGCCAGAGCTACCGCCACCAGCAACGATCCCCAGCAGTTCAAGACCGCCTGTATGCGCAGGCTGAGCGCCTGTACGACGATATCGATGCGGATGTGGCCCTCGGCTTGGCGGACCAGCCAGGCCATGCCAAGGAACGGCGTAAACAGCAGGAAATACTCGCAGACTTCGATCACCCAGCCGATCGGAGAACCAAAGAAATAACGCAACAAAACGTCGATCACGACAAACACCATCGACAGCAGCACCATGATGCCGACGACCACCGCCAGGTAGCCGAGAAATCGATCATAAGCAGCGGTGATTGCGGTCATCTTCTCTGCCAGGTTCTGGTTCGGAAAGCGGCCGCCCGCCGCCTCTCACTCGTGAGATACGGACGGGCGGCCATTCCGATTAGCCGGAACTAATCGGCGTACTCCTTGAGCGCCATACCGTATTTCGGGCTTTTGCTTACGATTTCGGCCCAATGCGAATCCAATGCGGCCGCGTGCCACTTGACGACTTCGGCATCGCTGAGATGGATGAACTCGAGGCCTTCTTTCTTGAGGGCCTTGTCCTCATCTTCATTCTTCGCGGTCATGAACGCCTCGACCGCTATCTCGATCGCCGGTGCCAGATCATCGATCGTCTTACGGGCATCGTCGGGTAAGCTGTTCCAGGTATTCATATTGATCAGGATTGCCGTGTCGTTCGAGTAGAACGGGATGTCGTAGACATACTTGGTGACTTCGTGGAAGCCGTATTCTCGTATGCCAAGGAAAGTCCAGCAGAAGCCATCGACGACGCCACGCTCCATCGCGGTGTAGACTTCGCCCGCTTTCATCAGGATCGGCGTGCCGTTCAGGCCCTTGACCAGCGGCACATAGGTCGGCGATACGCGGAGCTTGATGCCGGTGAGGTTTGAGCTGGTGATCTTTTTGTTGCCGTAGCAACGATAGCCGTTGCCCTTGGTGCCACCGACCTGCGAGTGGTAGTAGACGCCGTGCTCGGCGTGGATCTTACGCATCAAATCGGTATAACCCGCGGTCCGCAGCTCGCTGCCGAACTTACGTACGCCAAGACCGGCCGCCGCTTCGGGAACCGCCGCGCGGTAGTAGGCGCCCGCGGTCATCAGCACGTCGACAACACCGTCACGCACGGCTTCGAATTGCTCGTACGGCGGAACGACTTCCGAGGTGCCGATAAGGCTGACGATCACTTTGCCTTTGAGCGCCTTGTTGACCTGTTTCTGGAACTCGAGGAAACCGCGGCTGCCGACGAAATCGGCCGGCCACGGGATCAAGCCCTTGAGGATAATGGGATCGGCTGCTTGAACCGATGCGGTTTGACCGAACAGGCCAATCGCACCGGCGAGAACCGCCGCCATCGCGAATTTCGACAATTTGGCAAACAACATATGGGACCTCCCAAAATTAGACCATTTAGCTAAGGGTATTGGCGCTTTCAGCATCGCTGTGCGGGACGACTACCTGAAGCTGGAAAATGTTACCACCGCGCAAATACGCCGCGCAAACAACACCGCACTGCTCCTCCTGTTGCCCTTCATCATCTGAAAAATACGTCTTGCAACCAGGTTGTCGTTTCCGGAAACGCGAGAACGACCGTGAGCGCGATCAAGTCGCAGATCAGGAACGGAAGCCCGGCGAGGTAGATCGCTTTGATTTTGGTCCCCGGCGGCGCCACCCCCTTCATGACGAACAACAGCATGCCGAACGGCGGAGTCGTCAACGCCATCTCCAGATTGATCAGCATCAACACCCCGAACCAGATCGGATCGTAGCCGAGAAACTTCACGATCGGGATGTAGAGCGGCAGCGTGATCAGCATGATCGCCACCTGCTCCATGAACGTCCCGAGTATGAGGACGACCAGTTGCATGCACACGATGAGCAGCAGCGGGTGAATATCCAACTCGCCGACGGCGGTGAGCAAGCCGCGCGTCGCGCCCGAGAAGGCCATGATCTGGCTAAACCCGATGGCACCGATCAGGATGGCGAACATCATTACCGAGATGCGCACGGTGCCGGTTACCGATTTGATGACGACCTCGCGCGAGAGGCCGCCATAGGCACCGGCAACGATGAACGAACCCATGCAGCCCATTGCCGCAGCCTCGGTCGGCGTCGCAACGCCGATGACGATGACGCCGGTAACGAGGAATACGATAATGCCGAGCGGGAGCAGGTATTTGACGATACCCATCAGCCGCTCGCTCCACGGCACCTTCACCACTTCGTAGGCGGGCGTCAGCTCGGGTTGGAGTTTGCAGCGAATCACGATGTACGCGATGTAGAGCACAGCCATGATCAGGCCGGGGATCAACGCCGCGATCAGCAGCCGACCGATCGACAGCTTGCCGATCGCGGCCAGGATCACCGCCAGCGAGCTTGGCGGCACGATCATCGCCAGTCCACCGCTGGCAATAATCGGCCCGATCGACATCGGTTCCTTGTAGCCGCGGCGCTTCATGTCGGGCAGCAGCATGGTGCCAAGCAACGCGGTGTTGGCCATGGTCGAGCCGCTGAGACTGGAGAACATGGTTCCCGACGCCACCGTCAGGATGCTGAGACGCCCAGGCAAACGGCCCATCAGCTTGTCGAGCACATCAACCGCGCGAAACGCGACGTTGGAGTGCCACAGGATCTCGCCCATGAGGATGAACAGGGTGATCGGCAGAAGCGTGAAGCTGGTCACCGAGGCATACATGCTGGCGGTGAAGGTGTTGAAGGCGGCGCCGCCGCCCTGCAGGATCAGCACGCCGAGCATGTTGATGATGACGAACGCGAACGCGACCGGGATGCCCTTGATCAGCAGGAACATCGCGCCGCCGAAAATGATCAGCAGTGGGATCCACCACTCGATCATGTGATGCACCCGCGCGCCGTGCAGAACGCGATCTGCCGCTTAACAGCGATTGTTTGGTCCTCCCCGGAAATCAAGCCGGCGCCTTTTTAGCGCTTCCCGCAGCTTTGGGGTCACCAATCGTACGATCGACAAAATCGTTGATCACGTGATGGATGCCGAGCTCCAGCGTCGACAAAGGCCCCGGCCGAAACCGCGCGGATTTCATGTTCTGCTGCAGCGAAGCGACCATCGATCGATCTTCCTCAACCACGTCGATCAAGTAGTCCTTGTAGATTTGGATCTTGTCCGCGAAATCGGGCTGATCGAAATGTTCCTTAGGGAACAGGGTGTAGTTGATAATTTGGCAGCGATCCGGGCCAAGCGGCCATATCAAAAACGGATGGATATTGTCGGACCGGGCGATCAGCTGCATGTTCGGCGACAGGTGGCCCGAACATGCGAAATCATCGGGCTTGTCCTCGAGCCACGGCATCTTGCCAAACAGGCTCTCGCCGCCGGGTACCATGGGAGCGGAGTTGTAGAACATGCTGGTGCCGCCGCGTTCGAACAGATGGAAGGGGTATTTGTCGGCACGTCCGCGTTTGGCGCCGATCGTTTTAACGTGCAGCGTCGCCGCGTGGTAGACATCGAGCAGGTTCTCGACGAACAGCTTCCAATTGCAATCGAGTTCGACCGCGACCTTGACCGCGAGCCGGCAATCCTCCTGTCGCAGGAAGCCGAACTCATGCTCGAAATGAGCGGCGAATTCGGATAGCGGCGGTGCGGCTTCGTCGAAGGTGATGAAGATCCATCCGGCCCACACTTCGAGGCGCAGCGGCGGCAGCCCGAGTTGACCGGGGTCGAATTCCTCCGATTCCTCCATGAACGACGCACCGGTCAGGGCACCCTTAAGGTCATAGGTCCAGCCGTGGTAGGGACAGCTGAAATGGGTTGTGTTGCCTTCGCCCCGGATAACTTCGACACCGCGGTGGGCGCAGGTGTTGGAGAACGCCTTCAGCTCACCGGACTCGTCGCGCACGATGATGGCCGGCTCGCCCATGATACGGATCGCCATATAGTCGCCCGGATTCTCCAGTTCCTCGACGCGGGCGGCGCACAGCCAATCCTTCATGAAGATGTGCTGCTTCTCCAGTTCGTACACCTCGGACGAGCTGTAGAAAGAACCCGGCACGTGGCGCGCACTGCCAATCGGAGCCCTGATCTTATCCAGACCGGCGGCGGGCCACGCCGTCGCGACCTCTGGTTCGTTGGCAAGCACCATGTTGCGTCCTCCCCTGAGGCGCAAGTTTCACACGTTCGCCGGTCGCCGAAAAGCCGGTTACGCCGATTTGGTGGAACGCATCTTGCTGGCCAGGTAGACCCCACCCAGCACCAGGACGATACCGGCCGCGTGGTAGAGCTCGAAAACTTCCCCGAGAAACGCGATGGCCATCACGCCGGTCAGAACCGGGATCACATAGTAGAAGGCGGAGGCGCGGTTGGGGCCGATTCGCTTGATGCCATAGATCAGGAAACTCAACGCCAATATCGACGAAAATATCGCGTAGTAGAAAACGGTTGCGATGGTGAGCGGATTGAATTCGACGCGCGAGTCGGTGAGCAGGATCTCAGCGACATAAAAGGGCACGATCAGCACCAGGCCGGAGAATGTTTGGCCGACAAACAGCACGAACGGATTGAGCTCGGGTGGCGCCCGTTTGATCAAGACGCCGCCGGTGGCATAGCTCACCGCGGTGACTTGCACCCAAACGTCCCCGAGCACGAATTGGAGGCCGAGCAGGACGTTCAGGTCGCCGCGCAAGACGATCACCGCAACGCCGATGAGGGCCACGACCAGGCCAAGACCTTGCTTCCACACGATGGTATCGCGCAGCAGCAACCAGGAGACGATAACCGTTATCGCGGGACCGGTGGCGTTGATCAGCCCGGCGGTGACAGCGGTCGATTCATGCAGCGCCACCAGAAGCAGCGCCTGACCGCTGATCGAGTTGGCAAGACCGATCAACATCATCAACTTCCAATGGCGCAAGAGAATCGGCAGTTGACGACGGAGCGGCGCATAGACGAGTGGCAGGATGAGAAGCAGCGCGATGAAGTTGCGCCAAAACACCAAGCCCATCGGTGGAATATCGGCGCGGATTGCCCGCCCCAACACGACCGAGCCGCCAAGGAAGGTCATCGCAAGAGCAAGCGCGAGGTAGGGGAGCCACGGGCCCTCGACCAAGTCGGTGATCTTGGAAGGAGTTTCCGACATCGTTCACCCTGCGCGGGCCGGGTCGATAACGGTATGTCCCGCGTTCGATCGCAAAACGGCGTGGCGGATCGGCGCGTATCCCGCCGACCGCCTGAAATCGTTCGGCACGGCCGCGACTACAGATACAAAGGCACTTCATCCATGACCAGCACCTGCGAGCCTTCGCTCTTATGACCCGACTTGGCGGTGCGCTCTTCCCAGAGGTCGGATTTCATGAAGTCGAAATAGGGCTGCGGGTCATCGACCCGGCAGATCAGCATGATCTGATCGGGGTTGTCGGAGCCGCGGAAAAGCTGCGGATTGTGGAACGTCATTTGGGTCCGCCATTCCTGATTGCCGTCGAAGGCGGCTTTCCATTTTTCGAACGACTCGGACTCGAAGATCTGGATCAGCACTTTCATGGTTCCGCTCCCATTACCGAATGCGCGGTGCGCGTCTTGTGATCGCCCGATCGATGCGACACGAGCGCAAGCCCGCGGTCGATGGCGAACTATCCGATCGGCGACGGGAGCCTACCGGACTGCACCGGTGCGGCGGCAAAAAAAGGATGCCGCGACCTTCGTCCGGGACCAGCGCATCGCCAAGATCGGCGCCGCCGAAATCGTCGAAGCCCACGCCGATGGCGTCGGCGACGATGAGACGATCGATGCCGCCGGCCCTGCCATCATGCCGGGCATCGTGGATTGCCATGTCCATCCTTGGTACGGCGGCATCACCTCGTTCGAGGAGCTCGATTTCCGTCCCGGCGTCGCGTACCGCGCACGACGTGCGACGCACGGGCCGAAGCAGGTGCTGCGCGCCGGCGCGCAGCAATCGCCGCGCCTGGCGGAATCCGGAATATCAATGTGGCGCGACGCGGCGCCGTCGACGCCGGCCCGATCGAAGGCCCACGGATCGCGGCCGGCGGGCACGATCTATCGACTTGAAGTCGGCATCGGCTCGCCATGGCGGCCGCGGCTTGAGCATCCCAAATCGTCGTTCTCCGTGCCGTGCAACACCCGCCACGCATTCATCAAACGGGCGCGCCGGGAGATCACCCATCGCGCGAGGCGCGGCCCGAGCGCGAATGGATCGTGCACACCTTGCCGCAGACAGGGGCCCCCTCGGCGACCGCTTGCAACTCTTCGGGGCTGATGCTCCCCTGCAGTTGCCCGGCGGAGGTTGGCGAATCCCCGTCGCCGGCAATCCTGACGATATCGACACCGTCCCACTACGCGTGGGAGAAGCCGATGTTGCATTGGCATGATTCCCGCGTCGGCACCCCGGGAATTCGTGCGCAATCACGCCCGCAACGAACCGGCGTGGATGCAGAGGAGACCGCCCGCGCCGCCGAGCAGCACCTCGCCCGCATATCCCGTGGCGCGGACACGTGGGCTAAGTGAAGTCGGCGTGGATCTGCTTCCAGTAGGTGTCTTTCTTGATCACCTTGCCGTCGCGGAACTTCCACAGATCGCAACCCCGGAGCTCGAGCTTCTCACCCTGGGTTGTCGTGCCCACCAAGGTCCATTCGGAAACGCCGACATCGCCGAGCACGTAGTCCGTGCCATCGCGCCATTGTGCGTCGGGAATCGACTTGAATCGCTCGACCAGCGCTTGGCGCACTTCCGCCGCGCCTTGGTACTTGCGACCCCAGGGATGGGGTCCCCGCGCCATCACCCAAACGATGTCGTCCGCGCAATAGTTCATGATCGCATCGACGTCGTGGCGGTTAAAGGCGTCGACGATCGCGGTGACCATCTCGACGCTAACGCGCCCGCCGGCTTCGACAACTTCGTTCATCGGTTAGGCCTCGAGCGAAACGCGGTCGAGATAGTAGTTGAGCAAATTGTGGAGGTTGACCTCCATGCGCGACAATCGCCCGGGCTCGAACATCTTCGAGTTCATCCCACGCTGCAGCGAATTCACCATCTCGCGGTCCTCTTCGAGAACCGTAACCAGAAAGTCGTGATAGATCCGGGCTTTGTCCATGAAGTCCGGTTGTTCGAAATGCTCGGCCGGGAACACGTGGTAGACGATGATCTGAGTCTTGTCCGGCGCCAGCGGCCAGATAACCATGGGGTGGGATTCGTCGACCCGTCCGAAAATGTGAAAGTTGGGCGCGAGGTAGCCGGTATAGGCGAAGCTCATCGGCTTGTCGGCCAGCCACGGCATCTGCCCGAACAGCGACTCCGAGTTGGGCGTATCCGGCGCGGCATCGTAGAATGAACTGAAGCCGCCGTTTTCCTTCACGTTGAAAACGAAGTCGTCGATATTGATGTGAGCGCCGAAGGTGTCCAGATGCAGGACCTGGACATGATAGAAGTCCTGCAGGTTCTCGACGACAAACTTCCAATTGCAATCGAGATTGACGACGTGCTTGGTCGCAAGCCGCGTTTTGTCGTGCTGGAGGAAGGCGAACTCTCGTTCATATTCGGCCACGAACCCGTCGAGCGGACCCGCGTCGGCATCGAAGTTGACAAACATCCAGCCGCGCCATTCGCCGAACTGTAACGGTTTCAGCCGGCAATTCTCAGGGTCGAAACCCTCGGCTTCTTTCATGTAGGGAGCGCCGACAAGCTTGCCTTGCAGATCGTACAGCCAGCCATGGTAGGGACAGCTGAATTCTTGGGTATTGCCCACGCCGCTGGCGACTTCGACGCCGCGATGCTTGCAGACATTGGCGAACGCGCCGACATTGCCGTCATTGTCACGGGCGACGATGACCGGCTCGTCCATGATTCTGAGGGCCATGTAATCGCCCGGGTTCTCCACCTCCTCCATTCGACCGACGCACAGCCAGTCCTTCATGAAGATCGTTTCCTTCTCGCGCTGATAGATCTCCGGCGAGGTGTAGACGTAGCCCGGGAGATGCCGCGCATTGCGAAGCGAACCCCGGGTTCGCGCGAAGTCGGCGGCGGGGGCCGCCGGCAAGGTTTCTGACACGGACATTTCCGGCCTCCCTCACGGATTTTCAATACCGCTTACAACCACCGCTTATAACCCTGGCCGCCGCGCCCGTCGATTTGACGCCGGCAAACCACGGCCCGCCGCTGGACCAGCAGTGAGAGCCGCCAGACCAGCTAGACTAGCGGTGGAAAGAGCCGCTAGACCAGCTAGCGATGAGAGAGCCGCTAGACCAGCTAGCGGTGGGATAAGCGTTTTACCGCCCGGCAATGGCGCGCCAGATCTTTTCGGGCGTGGCGGGCATGTCGATCGTGAACGGACCATAGGCGCTCAGTGCATCGGCCACCGCGTTCATAACCGCCGGCGGCGCGGCGATCGCTCCCGATTCGCCGGCGCCCTTGACGCCAAGCGGATTGTTGGGCGTCGGGACTTCGTGGAACTCGGTGGCAATGTTCGGCAAATCGATCGCTCGCGGCAAGGCGTAGTCCATGAACGATCCGGAAAGCAGCTGCCCGTCACGATCGTAAACCGCCTCTTCAATCAGCGCCTGACCGATCCCCTGGGCGACGCCGCCATGCACCTGTCCCTCGGCAAGCAAGGGGTTGATGATGCGGCCGAAATCGTCAACGACGACGTAGGAAACGACCTCGCATGATCCGGTGTCGGGGTCGATCTCGACTTCGCAGATATGGCAGCCATTGGGAATCGAGGATGCCCCCGGCATGAAGCTCGCTTCGGCCGAGAGATCGTCGGCCGCGCCGGAGTCGCGAAGTTGCGCGGCCAGATCGAACAGGCCGATGCGACGGTCGGTGCCGCTGACGATGAACGACCCCTGGCCAAACTCGATATCGGCAACCGCGACTTCGAGAGTGTCGGCTGCGGCGATCCTCCCCTTCTTGATGAGCTCGTCGACGGCGAGCTTTATGGCGCTGCCTCCGACCATCAGCGAGCGCGAGCCGCCGCTACCGCCGCCCGTGACGCCGGGCACCGTGTCGCCCTGACGAACTTCGACGCTTTCGAACGGCAGGCCGAGCATGTCCTCGATCAGCTGCGCATAGGCCGTTTCGTGCCCCTGCCCGCTCGCCTGGGTGCCGATCCTGATACCGACGACGCCATCGGGCTCGACGCTGAGAGCGGCGGTTTCGTCGCCAATCGCCGGATCGCCGCATTTTTCGACGTAATACGACATGCCGACCCCGTGCAGTCGGTCCCGCGATGCCGCTTCGGCGCGCCGGCTCGCCGCCCCCGCCCAGTCGGCGCTCGCGCGCGCCAAATCCATCACCCGTTCGAACTCGCCGCTGTCGTAGAGCAGGCCAAGCGGATTGTCGTAGGGAATCGCCGAAGGCGGCACCAGATTGCGGCGGCGAAATTCGGCCGGGTCGATATCAAGGGCGGTCGCGGCGGCGTTGATGACACGCTCGATCAGGTAGATTGCCTCCGGCCGTCCGGCGCCGCGATAGGCATCGACCGATACCGTATTGGTGTAGACGCCGGTTACCGCAACATGCGCAGTGCGGATAACGTAAGCCCCGAGCTGTATGCCCCGGCTCGCATAGGTCGGCACGATCGGCGCGACGTTCGACAGGTATGCGCCCATATTGGCGATGGTCTCGACTTTGAGCGCGAGAATGCGTGCGTCATCGTCGAGCGCCAGGCTCGCGGTGGTGATGTTATCGCGGCCGTGCTTGTCGCTGTTAAAGGCCTCGCTGCGGTCGCTCACCCATTTGACCGCGCGCCCGGTCCGCTTTGCCGCCCACAGGACCAGTCCGTATTCGTTGTAGGAATGGAGCTTGAGCCCGAAACCACCGCCGACATCCGGCGTGATTACGCGCAGGCGCTCGGGCGGAATCTTCAGCACGTCCTCGGCAATGTACTCGCGCACGACATAGGGGCCCTGGGTCGAGGCATAGAGCGTGTAGTGATCCTCTGCCGGGTCGTAAAGGCCGATGGCACCGCGCGGTTCGAGGGAATTGCCCACCACGCGGTTATTCCTCAAATCGACGGTTACGGTGCGCGCGGCGTCGCGAAACGCGCGCTCGGTCGCGGCACGATCGCCGTTCTCCCACTCGAAACAGATGTTGTTCGGTATCTCGTCCCACACCGCTGGCGCCTCGCCGCGTGCGGCGGCGGCAAGATCGGGTGCCGACGGCCGTAGCTCGTAATCGACCTCGATCAGGTCAAGCGCCACGTGCGCGGCAACCAGCGTTTCGGCAACCACAATTGCGACCGCATCGCCGACATGACGAACGCGCGCCTGCGCCAGCAGGGGCTGCGCCGGAACGAAATCGACCGCACTCTGACCGACCTGTTCGAGCAGCTTCAGGTAATGGCAGTGCAGCTCGCCGAACCCATCGGCCGCGATATCGGCCGCGGTCGCCGCCACGAGTACCCCGGGATATGCGGCGGCTTTCTCGATGTCGATCGAGCGGATCGCGGCGTGCGCGTGCGGCGAACGCAACAGCGCTGCGTGGGCCTGCCGATCGATCGAGACATCGTCGAGGTAGCGCCCGGCGCCGCGAACGAAGCGGCTGTCCTCTTTGCGCCTGACCGGCTGGCCAATCCCGAACTTCATCCGACCAGCGCCCGGCACACGCGCAGCGATCGCGCAGCGACGGAGCCGCCGCGCCAACCGATGGCCGGATTGCCGGCCCCGGCCCATCCCGGACTCTTTGTGCGCTTCTCCACCATGCCTCCCCCTTGCGGATGGTTGCGGTGCGATCTTAGCAAGATCACCGCGCTGGCGAGTGGCGTAAATGCCGGCATCGAGTCCCGGAACCACACCGGCATGCGGACGCACCAAACAGGCCTCCGACTCGGCAAAAAATTATTCCACTAAGTCGTTGACCTAACGGGCTTAATTGGTTGCGGGGGTTGGATTTGAACCAACGACCTTCAGGTTATGAGACTCACCTGTACGTTTACGCCGTGTCTCTCTTCCATACGCTGATGTTAGTATAAATAGCGTAATATCAGTATGTTGTGTGGTTTGTAAAGCAATTGCTGCCGACAGATTTACGCAACAGCACGCCCAATTTTGATTTCTGGTGTTGAGTTTGGTGTTGAGTTTGCGTGGCGAGCGTGTGATGATCGCCGGCATGGAAACACCATCCGTAAAGCGTACGGCGAACGTCAAACTTCTGCTCACGAAGCGGGCCGTCGAGGCTCTCGAGACCGCCGACAAGCCCTGGATCGCCTGGGACGAGAAGTTGAGCGGCTTCGGCGTCTGCGTGTATCCGTCCGGTATCAAGTCCTTCCTGGCCAACTATCGCGCCGGCGACGGTGGTCGGAAGGCACCCAACAAACGGGTCGTTATCGGCCGGTACGGCAAGCTCGCCCCCGATCATGCGCGGCGTCTGGCTCAGAAGCTCCTGGGCCAGGTCGCCGACGGCAACGATCCAGCGGGCGAACGTACGGAATCACGCGCCATGCCGACGCTTCAAGATGCCTTCGATGGCTACATGGTAGCCAATCCCAACCGATCGCAGCGCACCGATGAACTCTACCGCTACGAGGCCAAGCGCTATCTTGGCGACTGGATGGTGCGCCGCCTCGACGCGATCGGCCGCCAGGATGTAGAAGCCCGTTTCAACCGCATCACCGAGGATAACGGCTGGTCGCCGGCCAACCGGTCGATGTCCCTGCTGCGCTCGATTTATCGCCGTCCCTGCGTCGATCATGACGGGTTGCGCAATCCGGTCGATCTGTGGCTCGCCGGCGGCGGCAAGTTCCACCGCAAGGCGCGGCGAAAGATATCCGCCCCTGACGAGGTATTGCCGTGCTGGCGTGCCGGCATCGCGGCGGAAGTGAACAACCCGGCGATCCGCGACGCGATATGGTTCGGTCTCTATACCGGTATGCGCCGCGAAGAAGTGCTGACCCTGCGATGGGAGCGGGTTGACATGGCGTCTCTCGCCTTCCGGGTCGAAGAGACCAAGACCGGCGTACCTTTGGAGCTTCCCATCACCCGGCAATTGGAAACCATCCTCGATCGCCGCCGGGCGGAAGGCGAAGAGCTGCCGGAGAACATCCGCTCCTGGGTCTTCTCCTCCCCGACCAGCGCGTCGGGCCATGTCCAGGACCCGCACCATCTATATGCCCGCATCACCAAGGCCGGCGGCGCCAAGTTCTGGTTCCATGGGCTGCGCAACTGCTTCATTACCGTCGCCGAGCGCGATCTCATGCTGCCGACGGCACTGACCAAGCGACTGGTCAATCATGCACGGCCCAACGATGTGACCGAAGGCTACGCCGCCGACTGGACGGTCACCCAGCTCCGCGCGCCCGCGCAACGGGTCGCCGATCGTATCGACGCGCTGATGAACGGGGCGACAGCGTCCGAGAACGTCATCCAAGCGATTGGCGCGGATCGGCATCTTGCCGCCAACGGAGACACGTCAGCTTTCAACTCTCGCTGACCCTTATCCCCTCTGATTCGCCGACGCTCAGAACCGCACCTGGCCCTGCAGCATAACGCCGTGGTTTGCCTCGGCGTCACCCGATGTCTCGCGGCGCTCGCCTCCGAGACTCAGATTGAGTGCCGGGGCAATGTCGAGAGCCTATCCGTGGCCAGAGTTGGTAAAGGCCACCCGAATTTGCCGACCCAGATCCAATTGCTTTCCGGAGTATCGTTGCAGCGGAAGGGCAATATGACCAGGTACGTTATGAGACGGCTCAGATTGCGGTTGCCTCCCTCGAGACCCGGGCGAAGGCAAGCCAATTGGTGTTGTCGGTGAGCGCGATTCTATTCGTGTTGATGCGAGCTTCCCACCGCCACTGAGGTGATTTGGCACCTCGCAAAGCCAGAATTCAACTTCCCTGTATATGTGTGTATTGACAACTACCGCATATTATGGGATAAGTGGCGTTGATATCACGAAATACAGGAGGGGCACGATGAATGTACCTGATGAACTCCGCGTGATGCTCTCGGACGTGGAGGATCGCTTAGCCGAGAGACTGCAATCCGCCATTGAGGAGCGCATCTACTCAGACATCGCCACAATCGCAGCCGTTTCGCAGCGATTAAGTGAATTGATCGCTGAATTAGAGCACGGAGAGATTGGATCAAGAGGAAATGGCGCCACGGATGCGCCCACTGCACCGACCCGGTTAAAGCCTCCGGCAATAGACCCTAAGGGTAGGAGACACATGAACAGGCAGGCCTACCCAAAGTTTGCGCGCGACGGTGATCGACTTGTGAAGGTCGGTTGGTCGAAGAAGGCGAAATCGGAGTACGAACATAAAGCGTCTCACTCAACCGTACTCACTGTAACCGAGGAGCTGCGCAAGCTTGAGGCAAAGGAGTTTTCGATGGAGGGCATGTTGCCAATATCTGATTCGAGCGGAAAGGATCTTCCGTCATACCAAGCCTACCTAGTCCTTGCGTGGCTCTGTTCGTTGGGAGTCGTTAGAAGGGAGGGTCGGGGTGGCTACGTGCCAGTGAAGGCCGGTTTAGACCCCGCATCGATAGCAGCCCACTGGGACCAATTGGTTAGCTAATTCGGGCCGCACAGGAGAACATGATTGTGATGAGCGCGCACGAACTCGAATGGACGGGATCGGACGGGGTACTAGGTGCATATATCGCTGAAGAGTCGAAGAGGACGCTCGACGCATACCGTCTTCAGCCGAAGCTGGTCAACGAACATGCCAACCACGAGGACGATACGACGCGTGGCGGTTATGCTCGTCGTCAACTGTTCGAACTCGCTCAGAACAGCGCTGACGCCCTGGTCGGCATACCAGGCGGTGGGCGCATCACGATCCGTCTAACTGAAACCTGTCTGTATTGCGCTGATAGCGGCAAACCCGTCGACCAGGATGGAGTGACGGCGCTCATGTTTTCCCACATGTCGCCTAAGCGGGGGGCCAACGAAATCGGGAGGTTCGGTCTTGGCTTCAAGTCTCTTCTAAGCGTTTCCGATACTCCGGAATTTTTCAGCCGCGCAGGTTCGTTTCGCTTCGACCACCGCCGCGCGCGTGAACGCATTCGGGAAGTCGTACCGGACGCCAAACGCTATCCTGCCTTGCGCCTACCCGACCCCATTGACCCTTACGAGAACCGGGATGCCGACGATGTTCTGCGCGAGCTCATGAGTTGGGCAGCTAACATTGTGCGGCTGCCACTCAAATCTGACGTGCACAATGATCTCGTTCGGCAGATACGCGATTTCCCGACAGAATTCTTGCTGTTTGTTGAGCACGTCGACCAACTGGAGTTCAACGATGATCTGTCGAAGCTTGCACGAACTCTCGAACTGCAAAAGGTGGATGGGGAATACCTACTTGCCGACGGTGACGCCACGAGCGAATGGAAATTGTTTGATCGCACTCATCACCTATCGGCGGAGGCACAGGCCGATCGGAGGTCGCTCGAAGGTAGCGACGACGTGCGAATCTTCTGGGCTTCGCCGCTCGACCGATTGACCAGCCCTGGTGACTTCTGGGCTTACTTCCCTACAAATACCTCGAGTCTCGTAGCAGGCATCCTGAATGCGCCATGGAAAACCAACGAGGATCGTCAGAACCTGTTACCGGGCGCTTACAACGACGAATTGATCAAAGTGGCGGCAGAAATAGTAGCGGAGACGTTGCCAGAATTGGCAACGGAGGACGATCCGGCAAGACATCTCGATGCGTTACCCCGCCGGCATGAGGCGGGCGACACCAAACAGAGTGAGCTGCTGCGGGAACACCTGTTTTCTAATCTTTACGAACGCGAAATCGTCCCCGATCAAAATGGGAACCTGCGCGCCGTTAACACGATCTCATACCCGCCTATGAGTCTGACGCTGGATGGTTTGGACTTGGCACCATTCAATCAGTGGTCATTGTTTAACGACCGCCCATCAAATTGGCTCCACCACAGAGCGCTCACACGCAATCGATTTGCGGCAATTGACCGACTATTTCCTCCACGATGGGATGGACAATCCAAGACTGCTGCACCCAGGGCCACGATCGCGCAGTGGCTAGAGGCGCTCGTGAAAGATCAGCCGGAAAACAACGCCTCCCCCGCTTCAATGGCCGCAATCCAGACCGCTACGCTTATATCACCAGAAAAAAGATTGAAGGAAAGTCTTGGCAATATCGTGCTGACGGCAAGCGGTAATTGGCAGGAGCCTGATCCAGACCGTATCTTCATACCTGACGAAGTGTCCGGTATCGGCCACGTTCTCAGTCCCGATTCATTTGTACATCCGGCGCTAATTGCAGACGCCAACACACTTGAGGCCTTAAAGGCGCTTGGCATAAAGCCGCCATCCCCCGAAAGCAGCTTCAAGCTCATATCGAAAGAGGCATTAAACAGCGGCACGGAACCAAGCGTGGATCTTCTTACCAAGTTCTGGGAACGTGCACGCACGGTGGAGGCGGCCCAAGACATTATTCGAGAACATGACGGTTGGAGATCGAAACTTCGCGTCCGCACGAATTCTGAGCAGTGGCGACCTCCTCACTCTGTCCTACTGCCGGGCAAGATTGTGCCTGGCGATGGGAGCCGGGATGACGATGCCACTGTCGATACAGATTTCCATGAGCCCGACATTCAGTTGTTACGGTCTCTTGGGGTGACGGAAACTGCACACGATATCGGCGATCTATCTTGCGAACCTTGGTTCGATTTTCACCTGCATTCTTGCCGCCACCGATTCCGCGAGCAAGATGGCTTACCTCACACTCCGGAATGGGGTTACCTTGAATTCGCATCCACCGAGGGAGCCGGTCCCCTGCAAGTCCTGACCGTCCTCTCTGACGAAGGCAAAGCGCTCTACACTGATGCCTTACTGTTATTGGATGACACTTTCCAAAATTGGACATTGCGGCACCAGACCGTGAATTACTATCCAGCAATGCAGTGCGAGACTCCGGCAATTGACATGCTACGCAAATACGGGAGGATTCGAACTTCGCACGGTATTTTTGCCCTCGAGGATGCCCTTGGAACACAGCCCAAAAACTCGAGAGCGTTACACGCCCTATTGGCGCATGCGAAGGCAAACAAGTTAAGAGAGGCATTCGATCTCGCGGAGCCAACACCAGAATTCATTGGGGAGGAAGATCCGGTCCCCTTGACAGATATCTGGCCGGGATTGGAAGAGCATCTTCCAGCACACCAGAAGACCTGTCGCCTCATACGTTGTGAACGAATTCTTGTCGGCGGCGACGCAACCGATCGCTTTTTTCATGCCTCCAGCATTTACCTCGCGGGCAATGATGATGAAAACGAATTGCGCGAACTGAAACTTGTTTCGGTAGAGCTAAAGCTTGATCTCAATAATCGTAATATTGAGGAAATACTGCAGCGCGGGACTTGTCAGGAAATCGAGGACCGACGTGCTGCCATAAGGGAATTGGAGACAGATCCCGAGCGACTTCTAGCCGCAGTGGGTGAGGAGTCGCTGCGGCGCGGGCTCCCCGAATCCTTGCTAGCGATACTTGAGGGCGAAGACGCGCCGCTCACCGGCATACAGGTCGCCGAGGCTGCCATTGCGTCGTTCCATTCAAGTGCTCTCAAGCAGTATCGCTGGGCATTGGACCATTTGAATCCTCCCAAGCAATGGGCTGGATCGGCGCGCGCCGTTGACTTCGTCCGTTCGCTCGGTCTTTCGGAAGATTGGGCTGGAGAGCGGAACACGCGACGCGTGCCGTACATCGAAGTCGAGGGTCGATATGCGCTCCCGGAACTCCACGCCTATCAACAAATCGTGGTCAACAATATTCGGAACATGTTCCGTAACGGACGCCAAAACGGTGCTGAGCGGCGCGGTATGATCAGCATGCCTACCGGTTCGGGCAAGACGCGGGTCGCCGTTCAGGCCATTGTAGAGGCAATGCGTGACGATGGCTTCGAGGGCGGTGTCCTCTGGATCGCAGATCGGGATGAACTGTGTGAACAGGCCGTCGAATCTTGGCGACAAGTATGGTCGAGTATCGGCGCCCACACGGCGCGGTTACGTGTTTCGAGGATGTGGGCTAGGCAACCGAGACCGCTGCCAACAAGCGACCTCCATGTGGTCGTCGCTACAATCCAAACACTTCACGCCAAATTCAAGAGCCAGCCCAGTGAGTATGAGTTTCTGGCTTATTTCAAGCTTATTGCATTTGACGAGGCGCATCGGTCGATCGCTCCGACCTCAACCTCGGTCATGCAGGACGTCGGTTTGACGCGCTGGCAAAGGCCGGACGAACCGTTTCTGCTTGGCCTCACCGCAACTCCCTATCGTGGACATGACGAGGAGGAAACCGCCAGACTGGTCAACCGCTACAGTGCTAACCGGCTGGATGCCGGGGCTTTTGGGAGCGATAACCCGGAGGACGTCATCACGGACCTTCAAGAAATGCACGTGCTTGCGCGGGCGGATCATGAAACCATCCAAGGTGGCGTGTTCTCCCTTGACGCCGACGAGTTACGACAAATGGAATCGGTTCCGTGGCTTCCTCAAAGTGTGGAAGCTCGCATTGCCCAGGATTCAGAACGCACTGAGCGCATTATTAAGGCGTATGAATCGCATGTCGGTCCGAGTTGGCCCACCCTCATCTTCGCGACATCGGTCGAGCACGCTCAGGTTGTAGCTGCGCTCCTGAATAGAAAAGGAATCAAGTCTCGTGCCGTGAGCGGAACGACAGAATTCTCCACGCGCCTAAGAGTAGTCGAGGAATTTCGTCGCGGTGAGATCAGGGCCCTGGTCAATTACAACGTATTTCGTGAGGGTTTCGACGCTCCGAAAACGCGAGCAATAATCGTGGCGAGGCCCGTCTACAGCCCAAATTTGTACTTCCAAATGATCGGCAGAGGTTTGCGTGGTGTCAAAAATGGCGGTAACGACCGATGCCTCATCCTCAATGTCCAGGACAACATCGAGAACTTCAATAAGGCGCTCGCTTTTTCAGAACTAGACTGGCTGTGGACTTGATGTTCGTGCGCGACGCTCCAGAGCGTTTGCTATCGCCCCGACATGCGCCCATGGATAGTTAGTCTACCGTACGGGCGAAGCCGCTCGGCTGCCGCTCACCAGCAAGTTTGCTATCTCTGCCCCCTGCTAACTGTAAGCGGCGTCGCGAGCCCACGTCGCCTTTTTGTTGACGGCGATCAGGCGGCCTCGTCTTGGCGGCGCGCGCAGTTCCAGGGCATGAGTTCGTTGATATGGTCGATTGTGTGGCCTAGGACGAGGTGTCGAGGACAATCCGTGAGCTAGGCGAAGGGCTCGAGGCCGTTAAGACGCGCGGTCTTGGATGAGGCTGGCGAGGATGGCCCAGGTCCCAGCGCTACCGTCGCTGCCGGTATCAGAAGGGCGCCCGTGACGCCGATCGCCGTGCCGATCTACTTCGCTGGCTTCAGGAGAATCGGTTCATGCCGAAGCCGCCTCACAGCCGCCTCGCCGTCCAGACGACGCGGCCGATAATGTGGACCTCCTCGGCGTCGCGTTCGTAGGTATCGTATTCGGGGTTCACCGACTTGATGATCACCTTGGGTGGCTCGGAATTCGGTTCGTGCTCGATGCGCTTCGCCACGATCCCCAGGCCATCCCAGATCACGAATATCCCGGGCGGAACGGGTATCCGCTGACTGGTATCGATCAGGATGCGGTCGCCACTGGCGAGGAGCGGTTCCATGGAATCGCCATCAATGGTGATCATTCGCAAGTCGGCCGGCCTGGCCCGGAACTCATACCGAATAACAGGATCGGGGAAGAACCACATGTCCTTGGTTTCTTCGATGCCCTCGTTTAAGGCGCCAGGTCCCGCCGAAGCGCGCACGTCGATCTCGGGGATTGCCATATAGCCTTCCGGCGTGGCGGCGACCGCGTTCGGACCCAATCGCCCTTCACCTGGCGCGACCTTCCTTCGAGGTTTGCGGGGCGGCGTCTGCTCGTGTTTGAGCTCGTCGGGCTCGCAACCAAGATGTTCCGCCAGCGCTTCGCGATCGTTCTCCGAGAGAGCCTTCGGGGTTCCCCTATAGATGAACTGATGCAGATAGGCCGCGTTCCGGCCCATGGCGATCGATGCGGCCTTCATGTCGGTTGGCGGCGTCCGATCCTTCACAAGCTTGAGGACCTTTAGCCGTATCGGGTCGAGATCCATGGCGGGCTCCCCTGTGATTGGTAATAGGTAATTAACAATCTTTTCCAATTGACGCAATAGGAATCATTCGATTTGAATGCTCCTACCATGAAGACGCTGACCGAACACTTCCATTCGACCGTCGAGGCGTTTCTCGAACGCTCCGGCTTCAAGCCCACGGAATTCGGGCGCCAGGCGGTCGGAGACCCTTCTCTCGTGCTGAATTTGCGCCGCGGCCGTTCCCCGACCCTGGCGACCGCCGATCGGATTCTGGCCTTCATCCATGAGAACCACGGGATGGTCAGCAAAAACTCGAGCCGCCCGAACGACAAATGATTGGGGATTTTCAAAGATGACGATCGAAGAATTAACAACCCGCCATCTCAATCAGGTCGAACTCGCCGACCGTTGGAACATCTCCCCGCGCACGCTGGAGCGTTGGCGCTCCAGCGGTGAGGGCCTGCCCTACCTGAAGATCGGCGGCCGCGTCGTTTACCGGCTTGAAGACATCGAGCGATACGAACAAGAGCAGTTGCGCCAGTCGGAGCCCAGTGGGCCGTTGTTCACGTCCCAAGGCGCCGGAGCGCAAGGGCGGACGGCGTGACGACCGTGAGCGTGCTCCCTCTTTCGACAGTCCCGGACCTCGTGTCGCCGCCTCGCCCGCTTGCCTTGCGCCGAGTCGAGTTTGGTACCTGGCTCAAGACTGCCCGTCCCGGCAGCCGGATCGAATATCACCGCGGCCATCTCTGCGTGGACCGGGCGCCAAAGCTATCGGCATCAGACAACCGGACGACGGCAGAATTGAACCGCCTCGCCTTGGCTGCGATGGAGGCTTCCGAGCAGGGCCTGGTTCACCTGGTCCAGCGCCGCCACGGTCCCGAGGACTTCAGCTATCTCGCGATCAAGGCCCGGCTCCCCGTAAAGCGCCACCGCGCCCCATACCCCCCGCTCAAACTTTCGGAGACACACTGATGTCAAACCGCATTCAACTCGAGGAGCTCCGCGCCATGCCGGTCGGCGAGATCGCCGCACTGCCGGCTGAGCAACTGGCGCTGCTTCAGGAAGACGCCGAGGCGGCGCTCGCGGCGACCAAGACGCTCAAGGATTGGCTCGACGGCGCCATCAACCTGCGCTTCGCCAAGAAGGCGCACGCGGCGCGGCGTGACACGGGCAAGGATACCGGCACCGTGCAGTTGGTCGAGGACGGCGTGATCGTCGTCGCGAACCTGCCGAAGCGCGTCGATTGGGACCAGGCCCAGCTCAGGACGCTCGTCGAGCGCATCCGCGCCGAGGGTGACGATCCGGCCGAGTACGTGGACGTCGCCTTCAAGGTGCCGGAGCGCAAATACACTGCCTGGCCGGCCGGCATCAGATCCGCCTTCGAGGACGCGCGCACGGTGCGCACAGGCAAGCCCGTCTTCAAGCTGAGCCTGGCGAAGACGAAGGACGCGCGATGAGCGGCCTCCCGATCATCTCGGCCGACCAGCGTCTCGCCGAGCGCCGCGGCATCAAGGGCTGCATTTTTGGGAAATCGGGGATCGGCAAGACCTCGCTGCTCTGGACGCTGGAGCCCGGCGCCACGCTGTTCTTCGACCTCGAGGCCGGCGATCTTGCCATCGAGGGCTGGCCCGGCGACACCATCCGACCGCGCACCTGGTCCGAATGCCGCGACTTCGCGGTCTTCATCGGCGGGCCCAACCCGGCGCTTCGCGACGACCAGGTCTACAGCCAGGCGCATTTCGAGGCCGTACGCGAGCGCTTCGGCGAGCCGGCCGCCCTCGACAGGTACGAGACCGTGTTCATCGACTCGATCACGGTCGCCGGCCGGCTCTGCTTCCAATGGTGCAAGGGTCAACCGCAGGCGTTCTCGGACCGCAACGGCAAGCCAGACATGCGTGGCGCTTACGGCCTACATGGCCAGGAGATGATCGCCTGGCTCACCCACCTGCAGCACACCCGCGACAAGAACGTCTGGTTCGTCGGCATCCTCGACGAGAAGCTCGACGACTTCAATCGCCGGGTCTTCTCCCCCCAGATCGAGGGCTCGAAGACCGGCAACGAACTCCCCGGCATCGTCGACGAGGTCATCGTCATGGCAGAGATCGGCCAGGCCGACGGCGATCCCTACCGGGCCTTCGTCTGCCGCACCCTCAACCCTTTCGGCTATCCGGCCAAGGACCGCAGCGGGCGTCTCGATGTCATCGAGGAACCCCATCTTGGTCGCCTCATGACCAAGATCGGCGGCCCCGTAAAACCGGCGAGCGAGAGGCTGGAGTTTGGCCGCCCCGCCTCCCGGCCCGCCGATACCCCCGTCACCCAAGAAGATGAAGGAGCAGCCCAACCATGACCGGAGCCTGGAACGATTTCAATGACGCGGAAGAGCAACAGTCCTACGACCTAATCCCCAGGGGCGCCGTCGCCCCGGTCCGCATGACCATCAAGCCCGGCGGTTACGACGATCCCTCGCAAGGCTGGACCGGCAGCTACGCCACCCGCAACAACATGACGGGCTCGATCTATCTGAACGCGGAATTCGTAATCCTCGAAGGCCCGCACGCGCGCCGCCGGGTGTGGAGCCTTATCGGCCTGATGAGCCCAAAGGGGCCCGAGTGGGGCAATATGGGCCGGTCATTCGTGCGCGGCATCCTCAATTCAGCACGCGGCCTGTCGGAGAAAGACACCTCGCCGCAGGCGCAGGCGATCCGCCGCATCGACGGCCTCCATGTGCTCGACGGAATAGAGTTCTTGGCCAAGATCGATGTCGGCAAGGACCAGAACGGCGAGCCCAAGAACGAAATCCGCTTCGCGGTGACGCCCAACCAAAAGGATTGGGAGGCATACCAGCAAGCCGGCGGCCAGTGGCGTCCTGGCGCGCCGGCCTCCACATATGCGCCGCAGGGCCAGGCGCCGGTCGCCCCGCACGCGCCGGAACAGGCTCCGACGGCAGCGGGCGCCAACTACCCGCAGCAGCCCGCCCAGGCGCCGGCGGCACAACCGGCCAACCCGAACCGTCCCGCCTGGGCGCAGTAGGCGGCACGGTCGGTGCTGCTTCGCCCCCGCCAGAAGACGTTTGTCGAGCGCAGTCTTCGCGCGCTCGAGGCGCACGGCAATACGCTCGGCGTCGCCCCGACCGGCTGCCACGCGCCGGGCACGCCGATCCTGATGTTCGACGGTTCGGTCAAGCCGGTGGAAGCAGTCGCCGCCGGCTATCGCCTCATGGGACCGGACAGCCGTCCCCGCCTCGTCCTCGAGTTGCACTGCGGCCGCGACGAGATGGTCGAGATCCGGCCGCTCAAGGGCGAAGCGTTCATCGTCAACGCCGGCCACGTCCTGTCGCTGGTCAAGACCAATGACGGCAAGGAACACGGGGCCGCTCCCGGCACTATCGTCAACATCGCCGTTCGCGATTATCTCCGATCATCGGGAACCTTCCGTCACCTCCACAAACTCTATCGCGCGGCGGTGGATTTCGACGAGAGGGAGCTGCCTCCGCTCGATCCCTACTTCCTCGGACTCCTGCTCGGCGACGGCGCGCTCAAGCACGGCACCCCCTCGATCACCACGGCCGAGCCCGAGGTCGCCGCGTTCTGCCAGGACAGCGCGAACGCGTTTGGGCTCAGGCTGCGCATCGAGCAAATCCCCGGCAACGAGGCCAACACCTATTTCTTCAGTGGCGCCAGGGGCCGGTCTAATCCCCTGACCGAGCTGCTTCAGGGCCTCGGCGTCAAGGGATGCGGCAGCGACAAAAAATTCATACCGCGCTTCTATAAAACCGGCTCGCGCACAACCCGCGCCGCCGTCCTCGCCGGCCTGATCGACACCGACGGCCATCTCGCCAGTAACACGATTGAGTATTCCACGGCATCGCGTGAGCTTGCCGATGACGTTGCTTTCGTCGCCCGTAGCCTCGGTTTCATGGCGCTGCCGAAACCCAAGCCCGTCAACGGAAAGACCTACTACCGGTTCTCGATCTGCGGGGACTTCGCCGAGTTACCGCTTTGTGTTGCCCGGCGCATTCCCGACCCTCGGAAACAAAAGAAGAATCCGCGCCGTACCGGCTTCACCGTGCATGCGGCGGGTGAAGGAGCGTATGCCGGGTTCACGGTCGACCGTGACCACCTCTACCTGCTCGGCGACTTCACGGTCACCCACAATTCGGGCAAGACGATCATGCTCTCAGGCGCGGTCGGCCAGATGCTGGCGGACAACGACGCCAAGGCCTGCGTGCTCGCCCATCGCGACGAACTGACCGCGCAGAACGTCGCCAAGTTCGCCCGGGTTAACCCGGACCTCTCGACCTCGATTGTCAACGCCAAGACCAAGTCTTGGGCCGGCCGCACCACCTTCGCGATGGTTCCGACGCTCTCGCGCGGGAACAATCTCAAGGCCATGCCAACGCTCGACCTAGTGGTCGTCGACGAAGCCCACCACACCATGGCTGAGAGCTACCGGCGGATTATCGACCGGGCGCACGAGCTAAACCCCAAGGTCCGCGTTTTCGGGGTCACCGCGACGCCGAACCGCGGCGACCGGCAGGGGCTGCGCCCGGTGTTCTCCAATGTCGCCGACCAGATCATGCTGGGCGAGCTGATCGGCTCGGGTCATCTGGTGCGGCCGCACACCTTCGTCATCGATGTCGGCGCCCAAAAGGCACTGAGAGGCGTCCGCCGGACCGCCGCCGATTTCGATATGGCCGAAGTCGCCGCCATCATGAACACGGCGCCGATCACCGAAGCGGTGATCAAGCACTGGCGTGAAAAAGCATCTGACCGCCAGACTGTGATTTTCTGTTCGACCGTCGATCACGCGACCAACGTGCGGGACGCCTTCGTCGCCGCGGGCATCGATGCCGGCATGGTCTGGGGTGAGATGCCCGAGAGCGAGCGGCGGGACGTTCTCGCCGCCTATCAGGGCGGCGACATCCAGGTGATGGTCAATATCGCGGTGCTGACCGAAGGCTGGGACCATCCGCCGACCAGCTGCGTCGTGCTGCTCAGACCGTCTTCCTACAAGTCGACCATGATCCAGATGGTCGGCCGGGGCTTGCGCACCATCGATCCCGCCGAGTTCCCCGGCGTTATCAAGACCGACTGCATCGTGCTCGACTTCGGCATCTCGAGCCTCATGCACGGCACGCTCGAACAAGACATCGATCTCGACGGGCACGAGGCCGATGGCGACGCGCCGATGAAGCAATGCCCGGAATGCGGCGCTATCGTGCCGCTGGCGGTCCTGGAATGTCCGATCTGCGGCTATGTATTCCCCAGCGGCGGCGGGGTCATGCCAATCGGCAATTTCGTCATGTCGGAGGTCGACCTTCTGAAACGGTCAAGCTTTCGCTGGGCGGATCTGTTCGGTGACGACGCGGCGTTAATGGCCAACGGGTTCCATGCCTGGGGCGGGATCTTCTTCCTGAATGGCCGCTGGCATGCGCTCGGCGGCGCCAAGCCGCAGCCGCCCCGCCTACTGAGCGTCGGCGAGCGTGCGGTTTGTCTGGCGGCGGCCGACGACTGGCTCAACGAGAACGAGACCGACGAGAGCGCGCACAAGAGCCGACGTTGGCTGGACGAGTCGGCGACCGAGAAGCAGCTGCACTATCTGCCGCCGCAATGCCGCCACGATTACGGCATGAACCGATACCAGGCGTCGGCGCTGCTCACTTTCACATTCAACAAGCAAGCGATCCGCCGGCTGGTCATGGAGCAGGCGGCATGAAGGGGTTCCTCCGCCAGGCATTTCGCCCGCTGCGCCAGCGCTGGCGCTGGTGGATGACGATATGGGGGGCAAGCAGATGAGCGAGCGCCTGAGCGATGCGCCAATACCACAAACGATAGACCTCGGCACTCTGACGGCCGAGTTGGCCGACCCGCTACAGCTGGCGCTCTCCGAACAACTCGCGGATGGCGAACACCCCGATCTTGGCAAGTTCACCATTAATCGCGCGCTCGGCGGCGCGAGCCTGTTCATCGGGACCGAGTTGGACCACCCCGACAAGGCGGGTTCGAAAGCCCGATACGTCGTCGGGATCAGCCTGCGAGGCTTGATGGACAAGATATTCTTAGCAATCCAGGACGGGAAGCAATGATCGATGTCCACACCTCCGGCCGACCTCATCGATCCCCGGCGCCGGCTCTATTCCCGCGATCCGTTCTGCGCCGTCTGCCGGCGGCCACCGCGCGGCTTCGGCTGGTTCGATACATCGGGTCTAAGCCGCCCGCGCCCACCGGTGAAGTTCTGCTCGATGACCTGCCAGGGCTTCTGGGCCCGCCGCGCGCGCCGGAGCACGGCCGTGATTGATCTTACCGAACAGGAACAGGCAGCGATCCGCGCCGCCATGAAGCCGGTCGCCGAGGTCATGGAGGAGATCGGCTGGCCGACGCGGCTCTCGGAGCTCACCGAGGCCCACGTCCTGGCCCTGATCGAGGTCGCGGTCGGTGGCTTCCAGGACGCCATGCACGCCAGCGCCGAGGCCGACATCGACTCGGAGATCCCGTTCTGATGTTGGACTTCAACCACTCAGCCAATGTCGCCGAGCAGGTGAACGCCCTGATCGACGAGGCCCTGGTCGCCGAGAACGCCACGCAGACGCCGCGCGACTATCTCGGCGGCTCGCGTCTCGGCGTGCCGTGCGGGCGCGCGCTTCAGTACGAATACGCCCAGGCGCCGAAGGACGACGGCGCCGACTTCGACGGCAAGACGCTGCGCATCTTCGCCGCCGGCCATGTCTTCGAGGATCTGGCCGTTAGCTGGCTGCGCCGCGCCGGATTCGATCTCTACACAACCAAGGGCAACCGGCCGGACGGCGGGCAGTTTGGCTTCTCCGTCGCTGGCGGGCGCATTCGCGGCCATGTCGACGGGATCATAAACGCAGGCCCCGATGGCCTGCTGCCGGGCTGTCCGGCGCTTTGGGAGTGCAAGTCCCTCAACGCGAAGTCATGGAAGGACACGGCGAAGCGCGGCGTCAGCGTCTCGCAGCCGGTCTACGCCGCCCAGATCGCGGTTTATCAAGCCTACATGGAAGCGAGCGTTCCCGGCATCTCGGCCAACCCGGCACTGTTCACCGCCATCAACAAGGACACCGCCGAGCTGCACCACGAACTGGTGCCGTTCGACGGCGCGCTCGCGCAAGCCGCGAGCGACAAGGGTGTGCGGATCATCAAGGCGACCGAGGCCGGCGAGTTGCTGCCGCGCATTGCGCAATCCGCCGACTTTTACGAATGCCGGTTTTGCTCCTGGTCGGACCGCTGCTGGAGGACCGGGCCGTGAGCACACACACCTGCCATTGGCCGGGCCGCGGGCGCGTAGTGCCGCCGCGCATGTGGGGATGCCGCCACCACTGGTTTCGGCTGCCCCGGGAACTGCTGGCACGCACATGGGCGGCCTATCGGCCGGGCCAGGAGACCGACAAGAAACCGAGCGCCGAATACCTGCAAGCCGCCGGCGCTGTCCAGCAGTGGATTGGAGCACACCGATGACCGACGACACAAAGAACGACGGCGACGTAATCGACATCAACCGCTGGCGTGACTTCAACGATGCCGAGCCTCAGCGTCTTGACGGTGCCTGGCCCTCGTATGAGGTGGAGAGTGCCGACGAGATCAAGTCGCGCATGCTCGTCAACATCCGCGGTGTGCTTTCCTACCTGCTGCCGGGCGGCGTCTTCCAGCGCGGCAAGTTCTTCGTTGGCGACATTCACGGCAATCGCGGCGACAGCTTGGTGGTAGAGATCGAGGGCCGCAAGGCCGGTTTGTGGCACGACTTCGCGACCGGCGAGGGCGGCGACATCATCGGGCTGTGGGCGGCCGCGACCGGCCGCGACATTCGGGTCGATTTTCAGACCGTCATCCTCGACATCCTCGCCTGGCTCGAGGGCCGCACCCGGACCCTGCAACAAGACCGGGTCGGCAAGCCCCGAAGAAAAGCGCCGCCGGTCGACGAGCTCGGCCCGATCACCGCCAAGTGGGACTATCTCGATGACGACGGCCGGCTGATTGCCGTCGTCTATCGCTACGATCCGCCCGGCGGCAAGCAGTTCCGCCCCTGGGACGTGCGGGCCCGCAAGGCGCGCGCGCCCGATCCACGGCCGCTCTACAACCGGCCCGGCATCAAGGCGGCCTCGGAGGTGGTTCTGGTCGAGGGCGAGAAATCCGCCGATGCGCTGATCGAACAAGGGATCTGCGCCACCACTGCCATGAACGGCGCATCGGCTCCGGTCGGCAAGACCGACTGGTCGCCGCTCAAGAGCAAGCGCGTACTGATCTGGCCCGATCACGATGAGCCCGGCCGGCAATGTGCCATGGCCGCGTCCCAGGCGGTGCTCGCCGCCGGCGCCGCGTCGGTCTCCGTTCTCAATCCGCCCGACAACAAACCGGAAAAGTGGGACGCGGCCGACGCGGCGGCCGAGGGCATGGATGTCGCATCCTTCATCGCGGCAGCCCCGCGTCAGGCCGCGCAGCCTGAGAAGATATCGTTGGAACTACCCGACTGGCAGGCGACGCGCTATGCCGGCGATGTACCCAAGCAGCGATTTCTGGTCGCCGGCTCGATCCCCCTCGGCGTGGTCTCGATACTGGCCGCCATGGGCGACACCGGCAAGGGCATGATCACCCTCGATCTCGCCCTCTCGGTCGCCACCGGCAGGCAGCGCGCGGTCTCGGTCAGCCCCGAGCCCATGGCTTTCGGCGGCGGCGTCAGTGCGTTCGGCACTGCCGTCGTGATCACCGCCGAGGACGACGAGGATGAGGTGCATCGCCGCCTCGAACGCCTCGATCCCGAACGGCTGCGTCTCAAACAGCCCGAGCGCCTGATCGTGGTGCCGCTTCCCAACGCCGGCGGCCCTATCCCACTGGTGGCCTCGGGCCGTGATGGCCCGGAAGCGACCGCGCATTTCCGCAACCTGCGTGATCAGCTGGTTTGCATCGCCGATCTCAAGCTGGTGGTGTTCGATCCGCTGTCGTCCTTCATCCATGCCGACGTGAACGCAGATCCCGCCGCCGGCAGCTTCGCCACCGGGCTCTTGGCCGGCCTCGCCACCGAGACCGCCGCCGCCGTCATCATCGCCCACCACATGCGCAAGCCCCAGGGCAACCGGCCCATCACCACGGTCGAGCAGGCCCGCGATGCGGTGCGCGGCACCAGCGCCATCGTCGACGGCGTGCGCCTGGTCTATGCGCTCTGGCCGGCATCCGAAGAGTATCAGGGCTCCGTCTTCAAGACCCTCGACGAGAAGCCGACCCGCAACGTCGTGTTCCAGGGCGCCGTGGTCAAGGCCAACGGCCTCGCCGACCGCACCATCCGCACCTATCTCAGGGCGCCCACCGGCCTCCTGGTCGACGTTACCCGGTCCCTGCTCAAGCGGCGCGTGGCAGCGGCGGAATTGTCGGAGGCTCTCGTCTCCTCGATCGCGCGGGCGGCCGAGAACGGCCATCCCTTCACCCACTATGGCGGCGCCGGCATCTTCCAACAGCGCCACCGCCTGCCGCCCGCGCTGCATGCCGTCGGCCGGCGTCATCTCCAGACCATGGTCCAGGAGCTGCTCTCGGTCAGACCGCCGGTACTTGTCAAGGGCATGGCCTCGGGCTCGAAAGAGGATAAGTGGCTGGACGTCCCTGACGGCCCGTTCGCCCGCGGCGAAGGCGACTTCGTTCACGGCGCCGACGACAGCGAGGGATGAGCGACATGATCGCCCGTCATACCGCACCGATAGGCCTTCTCCCGGCAGGACTCGGCGCGACCCGCCCTGTGCACACCGTGTCCCACACCGGCAATACGCAACAAGATCAACCGCTTAGGTGTTGTGTGTGCCAGTTTGCGTGCACCAGTGGAACGCAGAGATATCAATCACTTAACCATCTCGTGCACCAATCCGGTCGCCCAGGCCGGCGGATGCACCATGCGGCAGTGGCGCACGCAATAGCGCGCTGGTGCAGCGATTTGTGGGCACCAGGACAACTCAATGAAATCAAACACTTACCGTGCACCACGGTGCGTGGTACACGCAAATTAAACAATTCAATGAAATCAAACACTTACCGTTCCTGTGTACCGGTGCACCAGTGGTACATGGTCCACCACAATCCAATGAAATCAAACACTTACTGTGCACCATACCGCTGCGTGCACCAGCCACAAAAACCAATCAAATCAATGACTTACTGTGTGCCAGTTACCACACATACAATGTATGTGTGTGTGCTCATGCACCCACACACATACACGGTGTTGAGGTTTGCTGGCCGGCCCCGAGCCAGGTCACTCCGCCACCCCGCCGCGATCGCCATTCAACGCCCCATTCGGGTGGCTCGCCGCCTCGCGTCGATTCCGTTCGGTAGAGATCAAACTGCACCGGCGCGGGGACGGCGAGCATCAATCGACGAAAGGACGAGGCAAGCGAAGACCTGAATCGAGAGACGGGTGGCGGCGGCGTTCCTGGAAGTTCCCCGCCGCCACCCTCGCCACGACAACCCCGATCAAGGAAATCACCATGGCTCACGTAACTCTGCCCAAAAATCCGCCGCTTGAGAACCATGCCGTGCCGCCGGCGGGCATCGCCTGCTCGGTGGCTGGTGCGACACCTCCCGCCGCCACCGACACCGGCGCATTCGACGCCGGCGCCATCCTCGCCCTCGATCTCGGCACCGCGACCGGCTGGGCGCTCCGCGATCCGGACGGCACCGTCGCCAGTAGTACCGTCTCGTTCCGTCCCGATCGGTTCTCCGGTGGCGGAATGCGTTTTCTGCGCTTCAAGCACTGGCTCACCGAACTCAAGAACACGACCGGCGGCATCGATGCCGTCTACATCGAGGAAGTCCGAAGTCATGCCGGCACCAGCGCCGCCCACATTTACGGCGGCTTCCTGGCGCATGTGACCGCCTGGTGCGAGCACCACGGCATCCCCTATCAAGGCGTGCCGGTCGGCACCATCAAGCGGCACGTCACCGGCAAGGGCAACGCGTCCAAGCAGGCGGTAATCGAGGCTGTCCGCGCGCGCGGCTTCGCTCCCTGTGACGACAACGAGGCCGACGCCATCGCGCTGCTGCTATGGGCCATTGAGAACCAGGCAGGTGCGCGATGAACGGCACCATGCTGCTCCAGGACGCCGCCGCCGTGGTCGATAAGCGGCGGGGCGAATACGGCGAGCCCGAGGACCTGTTCGAACACATCGCGGCGCGCTGGTCGCAGGTACTCGGCGTCAGGGTCACGGCGGCCCAGGTCGCGGTCTGCCTGATGGACCTCAAGATGGCGCGGCTTGCTCACAACCCTAAACACCTCGACAGCCTCGTTGATATCCTCGGCTACGGCGCCTGCTTGAGGGAGATCACCCGGTGAGGTGGTTGTCCAAGGGCTATGGCGGCGAGCGCCGGCCGGCCGACGAAGACAAACGCGAGGGCTGGCGTGATCAAGGCATCCTGGTGGTCGCCGCCGAGGACGGCCGTCTCACCTGGCCTGAGCGCGAGCTGGTGCGCCAGCTGGGCGAGAAACTCTACGGCAGGCGGCCCGAAGAGAGAGCCGCGCGTGGTTAAACGCAAGAAACGCGCTCCCAAGGGAAAGGCCCGGGTCCCGCGCTCGAAGCCGGAGGTTCTGCGCCTGTCCGGCGGCCGCAAGGCGGAGATGGTGTCCGAGGCAGACCCCGAGGGCCGGTCCGTCACCCATGCCCGCGCCGTCGATACACTCGGGCGTCTGCGCAAGGCCGGGACCATCACGGCCGCCATGCATGATGCGGCGCGAGATTTTGAGGCCCACTTCACCATCGCCGCCTACGACGCCACCCCGCCGCGAGATTTGATCCGTGTCTCGGCAAGTCGTCGGGAGCGTACGCTCTCCGACAACCAGATCGCGGCGCGCGAGCGGGTGTATCGCGCCCTCGAAGCGCTGGGCGGCATCGCCAGTCCGGGCGGCAGCTGCGTCTGGTCCGTGGCCGGTCTTGGGCACAGCTTGCGGGAATGGGCGCTCGGTCAGGGGTGGAACGGCCGGCCGGTACACCTCAATCTGGCGACCGGCGTGCTGATTACGGCGCTTGGCATGCTGGCCGTTCACTACGGCTATGAACGGACGAATTCGCAAGCGCGGACAACGGGTTAGTAACTTTCTACATATTGTGGGTTGACGGGTGTAGTACACAACAGGTAGTTTTTTGTCAGCATTGAGTTGATGTGTTCACAGCCTGCCCGCTCCGGCATCCCCGCGGCGGGTTTTTTGTTGCCTGAAGGAGGACGAATATGAGCCGTGCAAGGTCCTTGAAAGCCCTCCTGGGCAACGTGCGTTTTATCGTCACCTGGAAAACCTGGGCGGCGCTGGTTGTCTTTGGAGCCGGGGCCGCCGTTGGCGGCGCTTGGTGCCTCGCGGTCCCCATGCAGTAACCGAAATCATTGCCGCGCCCGCATCCCGGCGCATCCATCCAGCCCGCCCCGGCCTTGCCGCGGTGGGTTTTCAATGCCCGCTCGAGGCCGTCCTTGCATGACCTGGCTATACATTCCACCGCAGGCGTTGACGCCGGCGGCGCGGAGAGCCGCGTAATGCCGCAGAACAACTCGACAGCGGTGATGGCGCGGCGGCACGAGCCGCCGGACTCGCTCGACTACTTCCCGACGCCGCCATGGGCGACGCGGGCGCTCTGCGAGCACCTCGATCATTGCGGCAAGATTGGGCCGGAGTCCGCATGGGACCCGGCCTGCGGCGAGGGTCACATGGCCCGCCCGCTGGCCGAATACTTCGCCCGCGTCGAAGCGTCTGACGTCCACGATTACGGGCACGGCTATCCGGTCGGCGACTTCCTGGCAGACGGGCTGTTGTCGCCGTGGGAGCCAACCGAGCCGGTTGACTGGATCATCACCAACCCACCGTTCAACAAGGCCGCGGCGTTCGCGCGGCGCGGCCTCAAGCTGGCCAACACCGGTGTCTGCCTGCTGGTCCGCACGAGCTTTCTCGAGGGGATCGGGCGGCACGCCACGCTGTTCGAGCCGCATCCGCCCGAGTGGATTTGCCAGTTCACCGAGCGGGTGCCGATGATCAAGGGCAGGCTCTCGCGAACCGCCGCCAGCGCCACCGCCTACTGCTGGATTGCCTGGATGCAGCCGGCCAAGCCCATCGGGCGACTCGGTCCAGGGTTCGTATGGCTGCCGCCCTGTCGCAAGCGGCTAGAGCGTGACGAAGATTACTAGCCGCCCGCGTCCGAGGCGGTGTCCGGCCAGATCAACCAGACCAATATCGGCGCGTCTCCTCCCTGAGAACTCCGGGGCCAGCTTCGACTGGTCCCGATTTTTCTGGAAAGAACAAGACTTCGTGTCATCGCGGGCGGACAGACCACGGTCGGGTACCCCCCGACCGCGCCGGGGCAGAACCGGCAGCCCGCTCCAACCTCTATGGCCTGGGGGGCGGGGATGCCCGCCTGGCCGATCCGAGGTCGACCAGGCGGGGCAAGCGTTAAGTGAGAAGGGAGCTCGGGTTGTGCTCAAGGATGATCCTACCGAGTTGATCGGCGAACCATTCGGCCACGATCCGGCGATGGCACCAGTTCGCGGCGCTGAACGGCGGCTTCTCCCAACAGAGCAGGACCGGCTCAGCGCCGCCGGCCAGTGCGTTCAGGTCGTCCCACACAACCTGCGCGTCAAGGTGACCGACGATGTCGCGGAAGTAGATTTCGCGATATTGAGCCTCGGGCATGCGCATCATCTCGCGGGTCGGCGCGAGCGCCATATAGCGCCGGTAGCCGGCTGGCGTTCCGCGCGGCTCCCACCGGGCAATCGAGATCCGGCCGGGGCCGGTGTAGGTCTTGAAGCTCGCGGTCTTCATTGGCCCAGCTCCCGTTCGTACTCGCGCTCGTAGGCCTCGGTGTCGAGGGTCGGCTCATAGTGGTCTCTGTGACCGCCCTCGAAGACGGCGATGATCATGATGTCGTCTGGATCGCCGGGGTCTTCCGGGTGGCCCGTGGTCATCTGCCGCTTGGCCTCGCGCGCCGCCAAGGTGGGGGTGCCGGCCCTGACGACGTGAACGAACGTCGCGGCGCGGAGCCCGTCGCTCCACTCGGTGTCCGGGTGCAGGCCGATGATGGTGTAGGTGTTCAAGCTCGTGGGTTCCATCAGATTTCTCCCATGTGTACGACTTCACCGAACGGCGGCTCACTCACATATCCCGGCGCGGCCGTGGTCACCCAAAGGGTCGGATAGGCCGGCTCGTCGGGATAGCTGGTGCAGTACAAATCGGTCAGATAGACCATGCAGACGGGGTCGATCTCGGCCTCGTCCAGCCACTCGAACGGCGGCCGGAAGTCGGTCCCGCCGCCGCCGCGCGGATGCAGCTCGATCGGCAGGTCATGCGGCGAGAACGTCTCCGCGTTGCGCAGCCGCGAATCGCAATAGAGGACGTGGATTTCTTCCGGCATGCAGTCCTCGAGGATGCTCGTGATCTCAGCCGCGAACTGGTTCATTTCGGGCTGCGATACGCTGCCGCTGGTATCGATCGCAATCGCGATCGGCGGCATCTGCTCCGACCGGCACGAGGGCAGGTAGATGCCCTGGTGCACGAAGCGCCGGTTCGGCGGGTTCCAGCGGTACTCCTGCTTTGCGGACATCTCCACGAAGCGGCGGAGTATTTCGCGCCAATCGGCCTTCGGGTGCAGCACTTCGTCGACCATGCGCGCCAGGTCGCCGGGCAGCTTGCCGGCGTTCTTGGCGATGGTCGCCGACTGCGCCACCGCCTGCCGCCACTCGGCTTCGGCGGACGCCAGTTCGGCCAGTGAGGGGTTGCCCGCCTCTCCGGGGGCGTCCATGACACCGCCGCAGCGGCCCGGGTCCGGGCAGGTGCCGTCGTCTCCGCCGCCGCCCGACTGGTCCGGCGGCAACCGGTTGTAGATGGCTTCGGCGCTGAGACCCGAATAGGCCGGGTCGAGCAACGCCCCTTCGGGAAGCGTGAAGCCGTTGTCGGTCAGAACGGGGTTGATCGCGTAGTCGGCTGCGATGTTCCACCGCTCCGCGTCGCGGCCGCCGCGGCGGGTGTGGTGGTTGCAGGCCGGGTGCATGACCTCATGAGCGAGAACACCCACGAGCTCGTCCATGGTGAGCCCGTCAACGAAGGAAGGATTGAAGTAAACTTCGCGGCCGTTCGTCGCCATGGTCTCGATGCCGGGGTTCTCGATCAGGCCCATGCGGAGTGCGAGCGAGCCGAAGAACGGCTGTGACAGCACGAGGCGGGTCCGCGCCTTGGTGAGTTTGGTTCTGGTTTCCATGATGGTCTCCTTAGCTCACGTAGCCGGACATCGCGTCGAGGATCTGTTCGGCATCGTTCGCCTGCTGCTCGCGGACAGCCTTGTCGAAGTCCTTCGAGTTCGGCCGCAGCACGGATGGATCGTTCGAGCAGAGTTTCGCGGCCACGTCCTGGCGCATTCGCTCGAGCTCCGGGTCGTCCGCGATATTAAGTTTCGGCAACAGGTCTACGAGATCGCGCAAATTGCCGACCAGGGTGTCGTGGAACCGGTTGTCCGCGTCGGACAGCCGTTCGGTCATGTGCTCGACCGATTTGTAAAGCCGCTTCCAGCACTCGTCGGTCGCATCGTGCAGGATGTTGCGGGTTCGCGACTCGATGTCCGCCTGGATGCGCTGGACCTCGGAGGCGTTCAGGTTGACCCGGAAGTCGCCTTGATCCGGCAGCGGACTGACGATGGTCTCGAACGCGAACCGCGACCTGATCTCGTAAACGTCGGGATAGTCGTCCGAGTCGAACATGCCGCCTAGCGCGGCCTTCGCATCGTTCACGTATTGGACGTAGTTGCGCTCGAACGCGTCCGCTGCCGCATCGAACTCGGTCTTGAAGTCGCGTTGCTCGTTCATGTAGTCGAAATACGCCGCCGCCGGCAGGATGCGGGCGCCCCAGTCCTCCCACGACAGCGTGTGCTCGTAGTGGTGCGTCCGGGCGAGGTTCGTAACCCGGTTCACGTCGGCCAGGGCGGCCCTGGCGACCAGGCTCTTGTTCCAGCGGCCGGCGTCGAGGCCCGCATTGTGGTGATCGAGGACTTCCCGGGTCACCTTCTTGTCGAACTTGCGGCCCGACCAGACGTTGACCGCCTGGCGCACCAGCATGGCTTTCTCGGTCAGGGCGCTCATGACATGACCTCATGATGCTCGGCCACCCACTCGATGTAGGCGCGGGTGTCCGCCACGGAGGGGTCGCGGCCGAGCGCGTCCTTGACCAGCAGAACGCTGAACTCGTCGGGCAGCCGGTTTGCGTAAGTCACGACCCGGTCCATGTTGTTCTCGGTCGCCTTGCGCGCGAGCGCGGTCGAGATCGCGTAGAGCGTCGCCGCTTCCTCGGGGATGTCTCCGCCGTCCGGGTTCATCAGGATCATGTCCGGGCTCTGGATGCTCCGGGCGATCTTGAGGAAGCCCATGAACTCGGCCGCCGCGCCCTCGCCGACGGCGCCGGCGATCAGCGGATACTCGATGCCGTTGGTGACGGTGCCGGAGCCGACGATGTTGCTGACGAACTCCCACGACCGGGGCGTCGGGAACGCCTTCTCCGAACGCTTCGGGTCGAAGTCGTGCAGCAGCTCGTCACGGAAACGCAGAAACGCGATCACCTCGGTCGCGATTCCGTGCTTCGTCGCCCACTTCGTCCAGTCGTCGAGATCGACGCCGAAGTCGAGATGGACAAACCGGTTGGTGAGGGGAGAGGGCATGCGGTGAACGACGCCGCGGTCGCTCTCGCGGTTGCCGGCCGCGATGATGGTCCAGCCCTCGGGCAGCTCGTATTCGCCGAGCTTGCGGTCGAGGATCAGCTGATAGCAGGCGGCCTGGGTCAGCTGCGGAGCCGCCGTCAGCTCGTCCAGGAACAGGATGCCTTTGCCCTCGCGGGGCAGGAACTCGGGTACCGCCCAATGGGCGCGCCCGTCGCCGTTGATGTGCGGCAGGCCGCGCAGGTCGACGGGATCGAGCAGGATGGCCCGAACGTCGCGCAGCTCGAGGTCGCTCTCGTTCGCGACCTGCTTGACGATGGCCGACTTGCCGACGCCGGGCGGGCCCCAGATCATGACCGGCTGCTTGATGCCGACCAGGACGCCCAGGGCCTCGGACACCTGCGATGGCTTGAGGGTGTAGTTTGATGCTATGGTCATTGCTTGTAACTCCTTTCGGGGGGTTGCATCGCCCCCGGCACCCTGGTTGTCCAAACGTAGGTGTCGGGGGTTTCTTTTGGGGTCTTTTTGACAAGGTTTATTCTATAACAATTGCCCGATAATGCAAGGAAAAAGCGCGCAAAAACAATATGTTACGAGGATTTTCATGTTCACAGGCGCCGTTCCGCGACCCGTCGTCCAGCAAATACTTCGCACGGTGGAGTTCGGCGCCTGGGGCGATGTATTCGTGTGCTGCTCGGGGTCGTTCCGGGTCGACCGGGCGATCAAGGAACGCCATCCCCAAGTCCGAGTTCACTCCAACGATGTCTCGCTCCTGAGCTGCGGTCTGGGCGCGCTGGCCAACGGGCAGACCTTTCCGCTCACGTTCCGCGGGCGGCTCGATTTCGTGGAAGCCGAGGTCAGCTCGTTCACGGAACGCGTCGCCGCAGTCTTGGTCGCGTTGGAGATGGCGCAATACAAAGGCGATAACGCCCACGCGGTCGTCCACTTCCGGCACTACCGGGAGAACTTCGACCGGTATCTCGGAAGCGCGGCGGGGAAGCTCGCCGCGTTTCTCGACGGACTGGAGATCGAGAGCTTCACGCCCGGCGATTTTCGGGATCAGGTCAAGCGGGCAGTGGAGACGGGCGGCGGCATCGCGGCCTTCCCGCCCACGTACAAAGAGGGCTATGAGCGTCTCTATCGCTTCGTCGACGGCAACGTGGACTGGGCGGCGCCGGCTTACCGCGTCTGGGACCCGAACGATCTGGAAGGCTGGATCGCGGAGCTCGACGAGCTCGGCGTTCGCTATTGCGTGATCGCGGACAAGGTGCTGCCCGGGCACACGCCCGCGACGGTCTACCGGAACATGACCAACAAGCCGGTCTACACCTACGCCGGCAACGCGGCCTCATCCGTGCGCCGGCACGGACACCGGTCCGATCCGTTTCTTTACACGGCGGTGGATGTCCAGGCGCTGGGCCCGGAGGCGCAAGTCAAGATCGTTCCGGCGACGGCGCAGCACATGAACTTTCTCAAGGACCGCTACCTGGCTAAGGGAATCGTCCACGTCGCGGGGATGATGAACTACACGGTCTATCTCGACGGCCGCCTCGCCGGCGGGTTCATCTATACCCGCGACAAGTCCGGCCGGCAGGACCGCATCTACATGCTCTCGGACTTCGCCATTGCGCGCGGCCGCAAGCTCTCGAAGCTCATCGCCACGCTCGCCACCTGCCGGGCGGTGATCCGTGAGATCGAGCGCAAGCTGATCGTTCGCGTCGAGGGCATCTACACGACGGCCTTCACGAACCATGCGGTGTCGATGAAGTACCGCGGCATCTTCGATCTCGTGGGGCGTAAGCCGGGAGCGATCAACTATGTCTCAGCCGTCAGAGAGCACGCCCCCAACGACATCTACCGCGAGTGGTTCCGGCGCTACGCTCGCGACGCGCAGCCGGTGCGTCAAGCTGCGTGAGCTGGCACTGCTGGAGAAGAACGCGCGCTACATGACCGATGCCATGTTCTCGCAGCTGGTCGAGAATATCCGCCGCGATGGCTGCCTCACCAGCGTGCCGCTGGTCTGTGAGACGGAGGACGGCAAGCTCGAGGTCTTGTCCGGCAACCACCGGGTGATGGCGGCGATCAAGGCCGGTCTCGAGGAAGCCGACGTCATGGAGATCACCACGCCGCTCAACCGTGAGCAGAGGGTTGCTATCCAGCTCTCGCACAACGCCATCGCCGGCGCCGACGACCCGAACATGCTGGCTGAGCTGTGGGCCAACCTCGACTTTGCCTACAAGGAATATTCGGGGCTCACCGAGGAGGACTTTGCCGGGATCACGGAGATCGACACGACCGCCATATCGGTCGATGCGCCCAAATACGAGGAGCTCAATCTAGTCTTTCTGCCCGAGGAGAAAGCGGCGTTTATCGAGCTCCTCGACCGCATGCAGAAGGCCAAGACCGAAGCGCGCTGGCTCGTCGCCCACTACGACGACTTTGCCCGCCTGTTCGACGCCATCATCGCGGTCAAGACGAAGCTCGACATCCATAACGGCGCAGTCGCGCTCCGCGTCATGGCGGATCTGGCGATGGAGCGGTTGGCAGAGGCCGAGCGCGCAAAAAAAGGAGACTTATGTACATAGCTAGACCGGTGGATCGAGTTGATCAACCCGGTTTAGCCACCTACGACACATTGCCCTTAAGCCACTACAGCGCTCAATAGGTATTGGGATTTTCCTGTAATAGCTGACGTGGCAACTTCCTGTTCCATCAAGTAGCCAGATTTCTGCAACACAGCGACTATTTCGCCTGGGTTTGGGTAAGCACTCATTATGAAAGGGTCTCGACAAGGCTGGTGGCGCGAATAGGTCTTGAGCACACATCGGCGACGAACGGTGCTGACGACTCACTCATGTGGCATTCCTGGACTGCGACTTGATTTAAGAGCGCATCATGTATGCGCTCTAGCGTGCCGTCCCACGACCACAGATCAAACTTGGCTTCTACTCGATCCGCGCCGGAGGACGATGGTGCGTCCTGCTGCGGCACGACAATGACGGAGATGGCGATATCTTCACCGCCGTAAACGTGGGAGGACCCAGACGGTTAGTCGGAGGAATAAGGGATGGCGGCCTGAGACATCGCTTCCCCAGGCCAGATCAGAGTTCCGGTGAGTCAACTCGGATCACGAGGCGTGAGTTTCAATGCAAACGCGATGTCACCCACTGGCGAAAGGGGGTTGGGCCCAATGCGGTTGGGCGAAAGGGGGTTGGGCGAATGGGGGTAGGTGGTTAGGCGGCAACGCGTAAACCCCTGCTCAATGAGAGACTCTGTGACGGCGGCGACGCGGGCTAACCCAAGGGCCTTTGAGTGATCGGCAGACGTGACTAACAGAGAGCAGTCGACATCCTGGGGGATCAAATCTGGCAGCGTCGTCGCTAGGTGTTTGAGTTGCGCCAGCCCCCCCTGGAGGACCTCCGCCTCACCCGTGGCGAACAGGACCTCGGGCCGAAAGACGAAGCGGTGGCCGAGAATGCTGATGTCCGGCCGATCGCCCAAAACCTGGCGCAAGCGGTTGAGAGTATCCGTGCGGTAACTAGCCATCTGTTCGGCTTTAAGATGCGACTCGCGCTGCTGAACCGATTCGGCATGTACGGTTTCAAGGCAAGACTTTCGCTCTTTCTTGGAAAGGATCAGCACTACACCATCATAGTATCTCTTGTAGAACTCCGTTCCTCCGAAAGCCGTTGCTAGGGCATACCATTTACAAGCTTCAATCCAGTCGAACGCCAACGCGGCGGCCACACCTCGGTCCAAATAGTAATCCGCCTTGTCGTGTACCTTGTTTAATTCACCTCGAGCGTATGCTTCACCGTGCGCCGCCGCCGTGAATTCCAGCGCGGCGACCACAGCCAGCACTGCAAGCGTTCGTCGTTTCATGGCTTCCCTTTCACAGACCCCTCGTTCCCGCAGCTAAAGCATAGGCTCCGTCATGCAGTCCACCAAGATGGATATAGACCCTCAAAAAAGGGGTCCTTACCAGCCCGAAAGGTAAAGGGGTGGGCGAGTTGTGACGGTTTTCTAGTGTTGGGCCGCAATTTTGGGTGCGCAGTGCGCACTTAGGTGCGCACCTGCGGCACCCGGAAGTCCAGCAAAACCGCGGTCTTCAGCCCATACCCGGGTGCGCACCTGTAACGCAGGACTTGGGGTGCGCACCTTGAACAGGGTGCGCACTCAGGAGGTGCGCACCGTGAGGGTCCGACATGGGTGTTTCGATCCGCGAATATGCCCGCCACCGCGGCGTCGCCGAATCGACGGTGCGCAAGGCGCTTCAGAGCGCGCGCATCGCGGCCGAGCCCGACGGCACCATCGAGCCCGGGACGGCCGACGCCGCGTGGGCCCGGAACACCAACGCCGCCAAGCGGCGCAAGCGCAAGGCGGTGCCGAAGGCGGCGCTCGAAGCGGCGCGCGAAACCTTGACGGAAAGCGGCCAGCGTCCCGCCGGCGTCGGCATGACCTTTATGGAGGCGCGCACCGCGAGCGAGGTGCTCAAGGTCCAGACCGCGCGCATCAATCTCCAGCGCTTGAAGGGCGAGGTCATCGACCGGGCCCGCGCCATCGCCCATGCCTTCCGGTTCGCCCGCGAGATGCGGGACGCCTGGCTCAACTGGCCGGCGCGGGTCTCGGCGTTGATGGCGGCGGATCTCGGGGTCGACCCGCACACCATGCACACGGCGCTGGAAAAACATGTCCGACAGCATCTCGACGAGCTTGCGGAGGTCGAGCCGCGCCTTTCCTGAGACCTACGACGGGGCAGACGAATTCGAAGGAGCTCTCCGTGACGGGCTGAAACCAGATCCTCTGCTGAGTGTCTCGGAATGGGCCGACAAGCATCGGGTGCTATCGCAGCGGGCTGCATCGGAACCGGGCCGCTGGCGCACCAGCCGCACGCCATATCTGAAGGAGATCATGGATTGTCTTTCACCCGCCTCGAAGGTCGAGCGGGTGGTGTTCATGAAGGGCTCGCAGGTCGGCGGCACCGAGTGCGGGAACAACTGGATCGGCTACGTGATCCATCAGGCGCCGGGACCGATGATGGCGGTCTCGCCGACGGTCGAGCTCGCCAAGCGCAACTCAAAGCAGCGCATCGAGCCGCAGATCGAGGACAGTCCCGTCCTGCGCGATCGGGTGAAGCCGTCGCGCTCACGCGATTCGGGCAACACGATCCTGTCGAAGGAGTTTCCCGGCGGCGTGCTGGTCCTGACCGGGGCCAACTCGGCGGTGGGCCTGCGCTCGATGCCGGCCCGCTACCTGTTCCTCGACGAGGTCGACGGCTATCCGGGCGACGTCGAGGGCGAGGGCGATCCGATCCTGCTCGCCGAGCGGCGGGCCTCGACCTTTCAGCGGCGCAAGGTGCTCCTGGTGTCGACACCGAAGATCAAGGGCCTGTCCCGCATCGAGCACGAATACGAGGCCTCCGACCGGCGACGCTACTTCGTACCATGTCCCGAGTGCGGGGCGTATCAGACGCTCCGGTTCGAATGCCTCATCTGGCCGAAAGGCAAGCCGGAGCAGGCGGCCTATTGCTGCGAGCATTGCGGCTCGTTGATCGAGGAGCACTGCAAGACCGCGATGTTGGAGGCCGGCGAGTGGCGGCCAACGGCGCCGGAGACGGACGGAGGCCCGGGCCCGGACGCCGTCGGGAACAGCGGCAGGACCGCCGGCTTTCACCTCTCGAGCCTTTACAGCCCTGTCGGCTGGTTCTCCTGGGCCGACGCGGGGGTGCTGTTCGAGGCGTCGAAGAAGAACCCGGAACTGCTGAAGGGCTTCGTCAACACGGTCCTCGGCGAGACCTGGGTCGAGACCGGTGAGGCGCCGGACTGGCAGCGGCTCTACGACCGCCGCGAGCGCTGGAAGCCGGGCACGGTGCCCGCCGGCGGGCTGTTCCTGACCGCCGGCGCCGACGTTCAGAAGGACCGCATCGAGGTCGATGTCTGGGCCTGGGGCCGGGGCCTCGAGAGCTGGCTGATCGATCATATCGTCATCGAGGGCGGGCCCGAGCGGGACGAATCGTGGGCCGCGCTCGACCGACTGCTCTCTCGGGTCTGGCCGCATGAGGGCGGCGCCGCGCTGGGCCTGGCGAAGCTCGCCATCGATACCGGCTACGAGAAGATCTCGGTTTATGCCTGGGCGCGTCGTGCCGGCGTTCAGGTGGCACCGGTCAGGGGCAACAAATCCTTCGACCAGTCGAGCCCGGTTTCGGGCCCGTCATATGTGGACGCGAACGACGGCGGCAAGAAGCTGCGCCGCGGCGCCCGGCTGTACAGCGTCGCGGTCTCGGCATTCAAGATCGAGACCTACCGGTTCCTGAGACTGGAACGGCCGACCGACGAAGAGCGCGCCGGTGGCCAGACCTACCCGCCTGGAACCGTCCATCTGCCGCACTGGGTCGAGGACGAATGGCTCAAGCAGTTCGTCGCCGAGCAGCTGATCACGGTGCGCACGCGCCGCGGCTTCCCCCGGCACGAATGGCAGAAGCTGCGCGAGCGCAACGAAGCGCTCGATTGCCGGGTCTATGCCCGCGCCGCGGCCTGGATCGAAGGCGCCGACCGCTGGGGCGAGGCCAAGTGGGCCGCGCTCGAGGCGCAGTTGGGTAACGCCGGCGGCGGCGAAGCGACCGCCGGGCATACCCGCCAACCGGCGTCGGCACCCAAAGGCAAGCGGGACTCGGGCTGGATCGAGCGGCGGAAAGGATGGCTGGGATGAGTGACTGGACCGAAGCAGAGTTGGCGGCGCTGAGGCGAGCCTACGCCAGCGGCACGCTCAGCGTCAGCTATGACGGCAAGAGCGTGTCCTACGGCACGGCCACGGATCTGCTCGCCCGCATCCGCACTATCGAGCATGCGATTGCTGCTGCCGGCAAACCGGCGCCGATCGCCGGCTTTGCGAGCTTCCGACGGGGTAATCGTTGATGAGCGCGAACTGGTTTGACCGGGCGGTCGCGACGGTCTCGCCGCGGACGGCGACGCGGCGACTGTTGGCCCGCCAAGCCTTCGAGAGCCTGGCCCGCGGGTACGAGGGCGCGGCTCGCGGGCGGCAGACCGATGGCTGGCGCGCGGCCGCAAGCTCGGCCGACGGTGAGATTGCGGTCTCCGGTGCGCTGCTGCGCGACCGCATGCGCGACCTGGTACGCAACAACCCGCATGCCGCCAAGGCGGTGGCGGTGCTGGTCAATAACATCATTGGCGCCGGCATCATGCCGCGCGCCGCGACCGGCGACGAGGCACTCGATAAGACCGTCAACCAACTCTGGGAAGATTGGGCAGGCGCTTGTGATAGTGACGGCCAACTCGATTTCTACGGCCTGCAGACGCTGGCGTGCCGCGAGATGGTCGAGGCCGGCGAAGTGCTGGTGCGCCGCCGGCCGCGTCGCATTAGTGACGGCATGGCCGTTCCGGTGCAGCTTCAGATCCTCGAAGCGGACTTTCTGGACGCCGGCAAGAACGGCGAGCTGAGCGGCGGTCGTCAGGCGGTTCAGGGCATAGAGTTCGGCCCTTTCGGCAGGCGTCGTGCTTATTGGCTGTTCGAGCGGCATCCAGGCCATGCGTTCGCCGCACTCGGCAGCGGCTTAAACAGCAGAGCGGTGCCGGCCACCGAGATCGCGCACATCTACGAGAAGCAGCGCACCCAGGCACGCGGCGTACCCTGGGGCACCCCGGTTATTCGAACCTTGCGAGATCTCCACGACTACGAGGAAGCCGAGATCGTCCGAAAGAAAATCGAATCCTGCCTCACCGCCATCGTGCTCGGCGCCGACGAGGTCGAACAGGGCATCGCGCCCATGGTGGTGGACGCCGAGGGCAATCATGTAGAGCAGTTCGAGCCCGGGCTCATCGCCTATGCACGGGGCAGCAAGGAAATCCGTTTCAACCAGCCAGCCGCGACCGGCGGCTATGCCGAGTACAAGCGCGCCAGTCTCCATACCGTCGGCGCCGGCTTCCGGGTGCCCTACGAACTGCTGACGGGCGATCTGAGCCAGGTCAACTATTCCTCGATCCGCGCCGGACTGGTCGAGTTCCGCCGCATGATCGATGCGGCCCAATGGCAGCTCTTCATTCCGATGTTCTGCGCACCGCTGTGGCGCTGGTTCACGGAAGCGGCGTGGGCGGCGGGGCAGATCCCGGAGCCTGTCGTGCGCGTCGCATGGTCGCCGCCCGAGTTCGAGGCGGTCGATCCGCAGAAGGACGCCATGGCTGATCTTCTGGCGCTGCGCTCGGGCACCACGACGCTGGCCGAGGCGATCGCGCGCAAGGGCCGCAACCCCGACGCGGTGTTGGCCGAGATTGCGGCCATGAACGCCAAACTCGATGCGCTCGGCATCGTGCTCGATTCCGACCCGCGGCGGGTCACCAAGACCGGCGTCGCGCAAGCCAACAATCCGGGCGAAGCCACCGACGACGACGAGGATGACCAGCGGGCCTTACGCGTCGTCACCGAATTCTGATCCCCGAAAGAACCACCCATGAAACACACCATCGAGCTGCCGGCGCTGCGCCGGGCGGCGGAACTCGCCCCGGGTTCCGTCGATATCGAAGGCCGCACCGTCGAGGTGATCTGGTCGACCGGCGCCCGGATCCGCCGTGTGCCGTTCTTCGGCGAGGCCTATGACGAGGAACTGAGCCTCGATCCTGCCCATGTTCGGCTCGACCGGCTGAACGCCGGTGCGCCGTTCCTGCGCGTCCACCAGATGCGCGATCTCGATGCCGTGATTGGTTCGGTGCTACCGGAGTCCGCCCGCATCGAAGAGGGGCGCGGCATCGCCACGCTGCGCGTGAGCGAGCGTGAGAACGTGGGCGCCATCTGGGAGGACATTCAGGCCGGCCATCTGCGCGCCGTCTCGATCGGCTATCAAGTGCATCGCTACGAGGTATCCAAACCCGACGGCGGCCGTGAGCTGTGGCGTGCCGTCGACTGGACCCCGTTCGAGATCTCCGCCGTGCCGGTCGGCGCCGACCCTAATGCCGGCTTCCGTACAACTCAGGACCTCTACCACTGCGTCGTCGACCGCGCGGGCGTGACTTCTTCAACCGAAAGGAACCAGACCATGAAAGACCAGACCCGAACCAACGATGAGGCGACCGGGGCGCCAAAAACCGCCGTCGCAATCGCTGCCGGTGCCGCGGAAGCTCAGGCTGCACCGCCGGTGACTGCACAAACGGATTCCGGCACGACGGAAGTACGTGTCACCGCCGAAGCGCCCAACACCGGCGCGGCGGAAGCCCGCGCGGCTGCGTCTGCCGCGGCCACTGGAACGACCCGGCCGGCCGGCACCGATGCCCTCGTCGCGGACGCCCGCGACGCCGAGCGCGAGCGCATCGCCACCATCCACGACCTCGCCTCCCGTCTGGGGCTGGAGCGGTCCGTGGCCGACGATCTGGTCAAACGCGGCGTGAGCCTCGACGAGGCCCGTCGGGAGATCCTCGACTCGCTGGTGGGGGCCTCCGAACGGACGGAGATCTTCGGTCACGTCTCGGTGCCGCTCGGCGGCCGCGACGAGACGGTGACCCGGCGTGAGGCGGTCGCCGGCGCGTTGCTGCACCGCTACAGCCCCACGCTCTTCGAATTGGACGATCCCGGGCGTCAGTATCGCGGCATGACGCTGATGGAGCTCGCCCGCGAGAGCCTCGGCGAGGCCGGTGTCAACACCCGCGGCATGTCGCGTGACGAGGTCGCGACCCGGGCGCTGCATTCGACCTCGGACTTCCCCGAGATCCTGGCCGCCGTCACCAACAAGACCCTGCGCCAGGCCTACGAGGCCTATCCCCGAACCTTCCTCGGCTTTTGCCGCCAGGTGCTCGCCACTGACTTCAAGGCCATGCACCGGGTCCAGATGGGCGAGGCGCCGCAGCTTCTTAAAGTCAGCGAGGGCGGCGAGTTCCAGCGCGGCACGCTCGCCGAGTCCAAGGAGAGCTACCGTATCGAGACCTATGGCCGGGTCGTCGCTATCACCCGCCAGGTGCTGATCAACGACGATCTCGATGCCTTCACCCGCATTCCCGCCATGTACGGCAACTCGATCGCCCAGCTTGAAAGCGACGTGGTCTGGGGCATCGTCACCGGCAATGCGGCGATGGCCGACGGCAAGGCGCTGTTCCACGCAGATCACAAGAATCTTGCCGGCACCGCCGCGGCACTCGGTGTCGAAGCGGTCGGCGCGGCGCGGGCCACGATGTCGAAGCAGAAGGGTCTCGATAAGAAGACCGTGCTCAACATCCGGCCGGCCTATCTGCTGGTGCCGGCGGCACTGGAACTGAAGGCCGAACAGCTGCTGGCCCATAGCTTGGTGCCGGCCGAGAGCGAGCACGTGGTGCCGCAATCGATCCGCACGCTCACCACCATCGCCGAGCCCCGGCTCGACGGGTCGAGCGACACCGCCTGGTACCTGGCGGCGAGCCCGATGCAGATCGACACCATCGAGTACGCCTATCTCGAAGGCCAGCAGGGCGCCTATGTCGAGACCCGCAACGGCTTTGACGTCGACGGCGTCGAGATCAAGTGCCGGCTCGACTTCGGCGCCAAGGCGATCGACTGGCGCGGGTTGCACAAGAACGCCGGCGCCTGAGCCCGGCATCCACCACCTCGGGCGGCCCGGCGGCGTAAGCCGCCTTTTCTATGGCCGTCTCCGTCTCAATCGAAAGGAACCCGAACCATGCGCAACTATGTACAGCCCGGCAACACCATCACCCTTGCCGCCCCCTACGCCGTCACCTCCGGCGGCGGTCTTCTGGTCGGCGCCATCTTCGGTGTCGCCACCACGGACGCCATTGAGGGCGAGGAGATAGAGGTCTGCCTCGTCGGTGTCGTCGATCTTGCCAAGGCGGGGCCGGCCTGGGCTCCGGGCGACAAGGTCTATTGGGACGAAACCAACAAGGTCGCGACCAAGACCGCCACCAACAACACCCTGATCGGGGCCGCCACCGTGTCGGCGGCGGCCGCCGCGGCGACAGGGCGCGTCAGGCTCAACGCCAGCTTCTCGTGACCGCGATTGCCGCCGCGGTCGATCGCCTGTTCGCGGACCCGAACTTGGCGCGGGATGCGCTTTACCACCCAGGCAATGGAAATGAAGGCATCCCCGTCCGGGTGATCGCCAAGCGTCCCGACGAGATCGTCGGCTTCGGTGAAACCCGCATCCATGCCGGCACGACGTTGTTAGACGTGCGTGTCTCGGAGGTCTCGACGCCACGACCCGGCGATCGGCTCAGTTTCGACGGTCTGGACTATCTCGTCCAGGGCGAGCCGGTCAGCGATGCGGAGCGGCTGGTCTGGACCCTCGAGGCCTGTCCGGCATGAAGCTCACCGCCACCATCGTCGGCTCGCTCAAGGCCGACATGCGGGCGGAACTCCGCCGCATCGAGCGCGCGGTCCCGGACGGAGTGAAGGCCGCCGGCGACGGCCTCAAGGGGAGCTTGCGCAAGCAGGTGATCGCCGCCGGTCTCGGCGCCCGGCTATCACGGACCTGGCGCGGCAAGACCTATGTCAACCGGGGCCACGACGCCGCGAGCCTGGTCTGGTCGAAGGCCGCCCAGATCGTCCGTGCCTTCGACGAGGGCGCGGTCATCAAGGGTAAGGGCGGCAACTGGCTCGCCATCCCGACGCCGGCGGCGCCGAAGCGCGGCGTCGGCGGCAAGCGCATTACGCCTGCCACCTTCCCGACCGGCCGCCACGGACCGCTTCGCATGGTCCGTCGTTCCGGCCGTTCGGCGCTGCTGGTGGTCGACGGCGTGCGAGTGAGCGCCCAGACCGGGCGTGTCGGCCGTCAGGCCAAGGGCGGCGGGCGCACCAAGTCCGGGAGTTTTAAGCAAGGCATCGCCACGGTCGCAATGTTCGTGTTGGTGCGGCAGGTGAAGCTGCGCAAGCGGCTTAATGTCGCCCGGGCGGCTGAGCGCTGGACACGCAAGCTACCGGCGCTGATCCGCCGCCAAGTGCAGACAACACCGCGAAGGTAACGACATGCCCAGCAAGAGCGAACAGATCCTGACCGCGCTGACGGACCGGCTGCGCAAGCTGTCCAAAGTCAAGGTCGAGCGTAACACGGTGGCGCCCGAGAAGATCCCCGCCGGCGGCCTGATCGTGCTGCGCGACGGCGATCCGGGCGAGCCGGAGCAGGCGCTGGGCGGAGTGGGCAGCGTCTATTACAGCCACGCGGTCGAGATCGAGGTTTATGTCGAGGCCGCCAGTGCAGGTAAGCGCGATGCCGCGTTCGATGTCTTGGTTCAGAAGATCGGCGCGGTTCTCGACTCTGATCCCACCCTCGGCGGCTTCGCCTTCGGCATGACCTATGCCCGGCCGGAGATAGAAACCGAGGCGGTCGCGGGCGCGCCGGCCATCAAGACCGGCATCGTCTCGGTGATCGTCGAGTACGAGACCGAAACGCCGCTCGGCTAGTGGGATGCATCCCGTGCCGGACGCGAAGGCTCCAGTAGCCGGTATTGGAGCGCCTGGTCGCTGCCGCCTGTCAGCGCCGCGACGGTATCGGTGTATTCCTCAAGCGCCGCGCAGCCCTTCGGCGTCAGGCCGTAGACTCCACGGGGCGTATCGGGGGTACGTTCAAACCAGCCATAGTGATCGGCGCGCATCATGGTTCCGGCCTTGGCGACGCCGGTGGCCCTGGCGACGATCGCGGCCTTTGCCGGACCGTTGAGGCGGAGATGCACGGCGCAGCGGAGGGCGTCTTGACGGTAAGCCGTCATGATCTTGCGCCGGTTTGAGCCGCCCGCATTCGGATCGCCAACGCGCCGCTGAAATTCCCGCAGCAACCGCCCGACCGCTGGTTTGCGCTTGCGCAACCGGTAGGCGCCCGGGTCAAGCAGCGCTTCCACGAATGGGAGGGTACCAAGTCGGACGGTCAGGAGCCCGAGCCCTAGCCGGCGGCAGAGCGCCAGCGCATCCTTCCGCCGGCCGGTGCGGCCGGAAAACGGTGGAACTGCAAGATAGACGTTGTCGGAGAGCCCCTGTCGCGCGATCCCCTGAAAGACCAGCGGCAGGGAGAAAGAGGTCTTCAACTCGACGATGACGGGCGGCTCCCCGCCCCGGATCGCGACGACGTCGCAACCGTCGATCTCTCCCTTCACGACATAGCCCTGCGCTTCGAGGAATGCCTTTACCGGAGGATAGAGATCGTTTTCGCGCATGGGCGGACTCTGCCATAAGCGGCTTGTGCGCGAAAGCAGCGGGCCACGGACTGTCCGCTTCGCAGCGAAAACGATTGGGCACCAGCCCGGACTGGCATTCCGATTGCTGCTGCCGGCAGTCGTGGGCGCCGCGCGGTTAACCACCATCCATCCCATAGACACGAAGGAGATTCCACCATGGCCCGAGCCTATGGATCGAGCGCCACGCTGCTGCTCAAACGCGAGACGCCTTACGGGCAAGCGGCGGCCGGCGACTATACTCGCATCCCCTTCAACCGCTGCACGCTCGGCTCCGAACAGGGGCTGATCGACGATCCGGTGCTGGGCCAGGGGCGTGATCCTTACGCGCCCCTGCAGGACGTGATCATGGACGAGGGCGAGATCGTCGTGCCCGTCGATCCCCGTTACATATCGGCCTGTGGCTGACCGGCCTGCTCGGCGCGCCGAACCACCGACGACGGCGAGGACCCGGCGACCTATACCCACGAGTTCGTCTCGGGCAAGGACAGCCTGCCGAGCTATACCGTCGAGGTCGGCCACAGCCAAGTGCCGGCGTATTTCCAGCATGACGGCGTGGTGTTCGATTCCATCGCGTTGGAGTTCGCCCGCTCAGGCGCGGCCGCGGCCACCATCCAGTGCGTCGCCCAGGGCGAGCAACGCTTCGCGGCGAGCCAGGGCGGCACGCCCACAAAGCTCGACTTCAGGCGCATCAGCCAGTTCCAGGGCTCAATCAGCCGGGGCGGGGTTGCGGTCGCCAACCTCACCGCCGGTTCGCTCACCTACGCCAACAACCTGGAGAAGATCGAGACCATCCGCTCCGACGGGCTGATCGATGGCGCCGATCCCACCGTCGCCTCGCTCACCGGCACCATCGAGGTCCGCTTCGCCGATACCACCCTGATCGATCTGGCGTCGAACGGCACGGCGGTGGATCTCGAGTTTGCCTACACCATTGACAATGGCCTCTCGCTCACCTTCGAGGCTCATGAGGTCTATTTGCCCAAGCCCAAGCTCACGGTCGAGGGACCGGGCGGGGTGCAGGCGAGCTTCGACTTCCAGGGCGCCCGCAACGAGGCAGAGGGGCGCATGTTGACCGTGACGCTGGTCAACGATCTCGACGGGAGCGACTATTCATGAGGAGTTGGGCATGATCTCACTCGAACGAGAAACCGAACCCTACGACCTGACGCTGCCCTATGGCGTCACCGTCACGGTGGCGCCATTGACCACCGCCGCCATGGCGGCGGCGCAAGCCGAAGCGCGCAGGCGCCTCGAAGGTCTCGAGGCGCAGATTAAGGAACGCAGCGAGGCCGGCCTGCCGCTCGATGGGCTGCCCGATCTTGACGACGACGGCGCCCGCGAGGGCCAGTACCAGGCGCTGCTGATTCATAGCGTCGCCGCCCACCACATCACCGCCTGGACCGGCATCGAGGAAGATCCGCCGGTGACGCGAGAGAACGTCGCCGCGCTAATGGACCTCTATCCCGTGGGCGAGCGGTTCATCCAGGAGTTCACGCTGCGCCAAGTGCTGCTGACGGCAGCAAAAAACGTATCCGGGCCCTCTGCCGATGGCACCTCCATCCCGGCGGCGGGCCCGGATACTGCGAATCCTGCGAGGCGGAAAAAGCGCCCTGCGCCCAAGGCGGCCTCGGCCTGAACGGCGAGCCCTGTCCCTATCGCGAACACGCAGCCATTACCCTCGAGGAGCACCAGGCCTGGGAGGTGTTCACCGCCTCCCTCGGGCAGGTCCGTATCGCGCCCTCGGGCCAGGTGCTCGGGATCGACATGACGGCGGCGCTTCGTATTGCACAGGCGCGGGGCTTCGATGAGGCCGTGATCTCCGAACTGCTGCAGGCGGCCGAGACCGGGCTGATCGAGACGATGAACGACAAGGATAGCGAGTGATGGCCAAAGCCAAGCATACCTACGCGGTCCGCCTCGCCGTCGAGGGCGGCAATAAGGTCAAGGCCGACCTGGTCTCCGTGGGGACCAGCGGCGAGCGCTCGATCAAGAAGATCGACCGCGCGTCCGACAAGGCCTCGCGGGGGCTCGGCACCCTGGGCGACCGCGCCTCTAGCCTGCGGCGTAACATGCGCCTGTTGGGCGGTGCCGTCGCCGGCATCGCCGCCGGCGGCGGCATCGCGCTGCTGGTCAAACGATCGATCGCCGCGGCCGACGCCGTCGGCAAGACGGCGGACAAGCTGGGCGTCGGCACGGCGGCCCTGCAGGAACTGCGTTACGCGGCCCAGTTGGCCGGCATCGAGCAAACCACCCTGGATATGGCCCTGCAGCGGTTCACCCGGCGCGCCGCCGAAGCTGCCAAGGGTACGGGTGAAGCCAGGGATGCTCTCAAGCAGATGGGCATCGCGCTCAAGGACCAGCACGGCAATATGCGCCGCTCGGAAGACCTTCTGAACGACGTCGCCGAGGCCTTCAAGAACACCAAGGACCCGGCGGAACGGCTGCGGCTCGCCTTCAAGCTGTTCGACAGCGAAGGCGTCGCCATGGTCAACATGCTGGTCAACGGCGGTGCCGCTCTGGAAGCCGTTCGCCAGCGGGCCCGCGATCTCGGCATCGTGCTCGACGAAGATCTGATCCGCAATGCCGAACGGGCCAAGGACGAGATGGACACCCTCGGCACGGTGATCTCGGCCAACGTCACCCGGGCGCTGTTGGGCCTGGCGCCGGCGCTGGCCGACGCCTCGTCCTGGCTCGCCAATCTCGCCGTCGATGCGGGCGATGCCTACGAGAAGCTCAAGCTGATCGCCGAGGGCGACTTCAACTTCGAGGGCCTGAGCCTCGGGTCGACCCGACGCGAGGTGGAAGAACGTAAACAGGAACTGATCGAGATCGCCCGCGAACTCAAGGCGCTTCCCGAAGAGAGCGACGACCGGTCGTTCTGGGAGTGGCTGTGGGGGACCGAGCGCGAGAACCTGACCGAAGAGCTGCGGGAGAAGGTCGCGATCTACCGTCAATGGGCGGCCAAACTCGCCTGGATGCAGGCGGAAGCCGAGAAGCGCCGCGCCGACCGCGCGGCCGCCGCCGCCGGCGGCGACGGCCAGACCGCCGGGACCACGGAGGACGAAAAAGCGGCCCAGGAGCGGGCGCGGCGCCTGCTGCAGATCGAGCGGAGCCTGAACAACCAGCTCTTCCAGCTGCGCTACCAGGGCGCCGAACGTATCCGCGCCGAGCACCTGAAGCTGGTGACCGAGCTGCAGCACCTGATCAAGCCGGACGGCTCCAATCTCGATGAGGTCGAACGCCTTCTGATCGGCGCCGCCGCGGTCAGGGACGACAAGCTCGCCGCGCTCGCCCGGCGCGAGCAGGAGACGGCGGACCGGCGTGCCCGTGCCAACCAACGCATTCTCGAGGGGCTCAGGGCCGAACAGGACGCGCTCGCCATGACCGACCGGCAGCGCTTCATCTCACAGGCGCTGAGGCGACTCTCGGCCGAGGCGACCGAGGCCCGGCGCGCCGAAGTGCGTGCGCTTGCCGGTGCGCTCCATGACGAGCAGCGCGCGATCGAAGCGCGTAACGAGGCCGAACGCGAGGCCAACCGGCTCCGCGCCGAGGGCGAGGCATTGACCGAACGATTGCGCACGGCACAGGAGGCCTATGGGGACGAGATCGAACGGCTCCGGGAGCTGCTCGATGCCGGCGCCATCGACCAAGAGACCTTTGGCCGGGCGTCGGAGGAGGCCCATGACCGCATGCTGCGATCGAGCCGCGAATGGTCCGACGGGGTGCGGCGCGCCATCCGCGATTATCTCGACGACGCCACCGATGCGGCCAAGACCTTCGAGCAGGCGACGACGCGCGCCTTGCAGGCGGGCGAGGACGCCTTCGTCGAATGGGCCCAGACCGGCAAATTCTCGGCCAAGGACCTGTTCAACACCATCGCCGAGGAAGCGCTCCGGGCCGCCTACCGCATGGCGGTGGTGGCGCCGCTCGGCGGTATCTTCGATACCATCTTCGGTGCCATCGGCAGCGCTCTTGCCGGCGGCACCGGTACTGTTGCGACGACGTCCTCCGGCACACCGATGATCGGCGACTTCCCGACGTCGACCGGTCCCACGGCGTTCGCCCACACCGGCGGCGTGATCGGCCGCGACGCCTTCCCGACCCGCATGGTCGACCCGAGGGTGTTTGACGGAGCGTCCCGCTACCACCGCGGCGGCCTCGTTGGCGGCGAAGTGCCGGTCGTGGCCCGCACTGGAGAAGGGGTGTTCACGCCCGGGCAGATGCGCAACCTGGCGCCGGTCCCGGACGCGCGGCCTACGGTCAATGTCGCGGTCAATGTGCGCAACACCGCGCCGGGCACGCGAGCCTCCGCCGATGTGCGGCGCGAGCCGGGCGGCGATCTCAGCCTCGATATCGTGATCGAGCAGATCGAGGGCGGCATGGCCCGCCATATCGGCCGCGGCGAGGGCCTGGCGCCGACGCTGGAGCGTCGCTACGGCCTCAATCCGGCCGCCGGCAGCTTGCGATGACCGAGGTCTGGCCCGACCGGCTGCCGCTGCCCACCATCGAGGGCTACGGCATTCAACCGGGTGAAGCCATCCTGCGCACCGAGATGGAGGCGGGCCCGGCCCGCCAGCGCCGGCGTTTCACCAACGTGCCGAGCCGTATCACCGTTCGCTGGGTTATGAGCGCGGAACAGTTTGCCCTGTTCGAGGCGTGGTATCGCTGGGCGGCCCTCGAGGGCGGCGCCTGGTTCGAGATCGACCTCCTCGGCGGTCTAGGGCTGGCGCCACAGGAAGCCCGCTTCACCCGCCAGTTCGAGGCGCGGCCCCATCGCGGGCTGCTGTGGGAGGTGACCAGCGAGCTCGAGGTTCGCGCCCGGCCGACCTTGAGCGAAGGCGGCTTGGCGCTGGTGCTCAACGAGGACGTGCCGGGCCTCATCGGCAGCATCGATTCGCTGCACGTGCTCGTCCACGAGACCCTGCCGGCGCCTGACAACGCCTGGTAGCCGGCAGTCGCATCGACGGCGGCGGGCCGACGCCGTCTCTGCCGTCATCAACATCTTGGAGAGCAGCATGACCATTGAAGCCGATCTCCGCGCGGCGGTATCGCGCGCGGATGCCGACAGCCGCCTGCTGCACGACATCGTGCATGGCGATGCGACCGAAACCGTCACCACCGAGGGCGGCACGGTCAAGACCGTTGCCAAGGCCATCGACGATGTCGAGGTGAGCGTTGCCGCGGCCGCGAGCACCGTGACGGACGGCGTCGCGGACGCCGAAGCCGCACGGGACGAGGCCCACGCCGCCCGCGATGCTGCGCTAGCCGCGGTTGGCAACGTTTTCGTCTCGGCGGACGACACCACGGCCGGCAAGCTCTCGGCCAAGCTCGAGGCCGGGCGTGGCCTGGAGGCTGTCATCGAGGACGCCGGGGCCGACGAGCGGCTGCGCTTCGCCGTGACCCCGCAAGTGAACGCCGGCGCGCTGATTGCCCTCGCCGAAGCCTTCATCTGAGAACAAGGAAACACCCATGGCCAACCACCCGATCTTCGTTACCGCCTACCGCCAGGACGCCGCAACCCTGCTCGCCGGGCGCGCCAACCGGGCGCAAGACCTGTTCACGCCCGGCGCCTCGGGTACCCGCATCCACGCCATCGCCCTCGCCAATGACGGCGACGTGCCCGCGCTGGTCGAGTTCGGGACCTACGTCGTTGTCGGCGACGACGTTACGGTGGATATCGCGCCCGGGACGACGGCGGACACCGATCCCTTCACGGTGACCCGGTCGAGCGGGACCTGGCCGGCGCTCAATGACGGCGTGGTGCTGACGCTCTCGAAGGGCGCGGCGGCGAACCGGGGTGACTACAGGCTCACGGGTCGCACCGATACCGTGCTCACCTTCGACAATACCCCCGGCAATGCCATTACTCAGGTCACCGCAATCGGTGCGTCGATCTATAGATGGCGCCCGATCTGGTCGGCGACGGTGCCGGCCCGCGCGGGCTATGACGGCTATCCCGTCCATTCCGGCCTCGATCCCGTCCAGATGCCTTGGCTCGATGCGGAGGGCGACCGCTGGCTGTTGCTGACCCGGGCGCTCGCGGCACGCTTGCCGCGGAACGCCAACAGCGTCGTCACCGGCAACGTTTACGTCACGCTGTTCGGCGGCGATTACTGATGGGCAATTCCACCGTCACCGCCGATCTGCCGCGCCGCCGGCAGCGGCCGCGCCCGCACAAGCTGCCGGCGAGCCAGCGCTGCATCGGGCTCCTGAACGGCGAGACCTCCTATCCCGGCAAGGGCTGCGCTTCCGACATCACCGGGTACTACATGGCTTATCTCATGGCCGACGGCACCGTCCGCATGGCGGGAGCCAACAACCACAACGAGCTTGCCATGGAGGGCAACGGCTACAACCCCCAGCACCTGCATTACCTGGTCTGGGACAACCGTACCAATGCCGACCATCCGGCCGCCGGGCGGCCCCGCTATGTGGTCGGCTCCTATAGCTCTGTCGCCATGCTGACCGATCAGGGCGACGTCGTCACCTGGGGCTATAACGGTCACGGTCAGCACGGCCGCGGTCACGCCACCGGCAACGGCATCGCGCGCTCGATCGATGCCACCGACATCGGCCGCGCCTCGGGCATCCCGGGCCGCGACGTCATCAAGCTCGACCTGGTGCGGGGCTCTCCGGTCAACTCGTCGTCCCTCTACGCGCTGTGTCGGGACGGCAGCTTGTGGGCCTGGGGTTACGGCGGTTATGGCAATCTAGCGCAGGGCGATACCGCGCACGCCTACAGCCCGGTGCGCATGAAGAAGACCGGCGATGTCCCGCTCGAGGACGTGATCGAGTTCTGGCCCGGCCATGGCGACCTTAATGCCTGCTTCGCGCTGACCCGCGACGGCAGGCTGTGGGCGGCCGGCGCCAACAACTGGGGCAAGCTCGGCGTCGACGACGGCACCAATAACAAGACCCTGTTCGCGCAAGTGGCGGGGCTGCCGGGCAGCTCCCGCATCAGGAAGGTAGCACCCTGCGGCTCCAGCCGCGGCGCGGCGACCGCGGTGCTATGCAAGGACGGCAGTATCTGGACCGCGGGCTATGGCCGCCAAGGGTTCCACGGCAACGGCGCCATCGATCATCGCCATCTCTTCGAGCAGCTGCCGTTGCCGGCTGGCGTCGCCGCCGCGACCGATCTCTGGGCCGGCGGCGAGTATCCGCAGCTCTGGTTCAATGGCGACGACGGCAATACCTACGCCTGCGGATACAACGGCCAGGGCCAACTCGGCATCGGCAACACCACCGGGGATATCACCGCGCCGACGCCGGTCGCGCTCCCGGACGGCGTCACGGCGCGGATGATCTCGACCGGCGGCGCCTATGACGCCGCCGCCCATTACCATTCCACGGTCATGCTGGGCTCCGACGGCCGGGTCTACACCTGCGGCCATTACGGCCAGTACGGCGCCTGGGGCGCCGGTCAGACGCGACACCGCTGCAATGGCCGCTGCCGGTCCCGCCCGACGAATGGGACGCGGTCGAGGTGGTGGCGCACGGCTACACGTCGGAAGTGGGCTTCTTCGTCCGCTGCGCCGACGGCACCGTCTGGGCCGCGGGGCGCAATAGCAACAACAAGCTCGGCGTCGAGGGCGGCGCTCACTACCCGACGGTGATGGCCCGGGTCGAGCTCTACTAGGGAGACGCACATGCACCTCATCAGCTATGTCGAATCAGAGACCGGCGCCCACTTCCTGCCGCCGACGAACTGGGTGAACGACGAGTTCGCCTGGCTCTGCACGCTCGACGGCCGGCACTACGCCCGCGTCGCCTCGCTCGATTACGGCAAGCAGGACGGAGGCGTCGATCTCAAGACCCACGATCTTGACGAGGAGACCGATCTCGCCGCTCGGCTCGGCACTCACGCCGTCGACCGTATCGAGGTGCGCACGCGCCGCGCCGAGCGCTACGCCCGCGAGATGCCGGTCGGCGATCAGCTCGACGCCATCCTTAAAGCGCTGAACCAGCTGCGGCTCGCCGGCACCGGGTTGCCGAAGGACATGGACGCGCTCATCGGCACATGGCTGGCGGTCAAGCGCGCCTGTCCCAAGCCCGATCTACTGTCCGGGTCGGAGCCGATGTCCGATAAGCCGGAATCCGAGCCGAGCCCGGGGCCCGGTGCGTCAGAGGCGCCTGAAGACGCGGTGTCCGAGATGCCCCCGCGCGGCGTCGGCGGGCGCTGAGATGCCCGATCCGGCGCTCGACCAGGCGATCCGCGAGGCCTATGCCTCGGCACCCTCGGATACCGTCATCCTGCATACACTCGAGCTGCGCCATCCCGCCTTCGCCGACGACGACGGCAGGCCCACCGCCATCCGTGTGGTGCGGAACTTCGCCGACGAGGAAAGCTGGTTGCGCCTGGGCGGCGCGGAGGTGCAAGCGGTGCTCGACGCCATGCCGGTGGAGGGTCGCGATCTGGTCGGCCTGGTGGCCCGCCTGGAAGAAGACGCGCCCAAGGACGGCGGGCGGATGGTGCCCTTCATCGCGCTCGCCTTCGATCTCGAATTGCCCCCGGTCGACACCGCGCCGGTGCCCGAGATCGCCGTCACGCTGGACAATGTGAGCCGCGAGATCGTCCGCCATCTCGATGCCGCCGCGACCTCGCGCGACATCATCGAGGTGACCTATCGGCCCTATCTTTCGACCGACATCGAGGGTCCGCAGATGGACCCGCCGATTACGCTGACGCTGACCGAGGTCGAGGTGGACGTGTTCCGCGCCACCGGCCGCGCGCGGATGCTCGATATCGGCAACAAGGCGTTCCCGGCCGAGCTCTATACCGCCAAGCGGTTCCCGGGGCTCACGCGTTAGATGCACTGGGCCGAAGACCTGATCGGTCGCCCGTGGGTCGCGGGCGGGCGCGGACCCGACGTATTCGACTGCTGGGGCCTGGTGCGCTGGTGCTGGCGCGAGCGTTTCGCCATCGAGGTGCCCGAGATCCCGGTCGATGCCGCAAGCTTACGCGCCGTGCTCGCCGGCTTCCGCGATCACCCCGAACGGCAGCGCTGGCGGCTGGTTGAGAACGCCCGCGAGGGCGATGCGGTGCTGATGCGCCAGTCCCGTCATCCGGTGCATGTCGGCATCTGGCTCAATGTCGACGGCGGCGGCGTGCTCCATGCCGCCCGCGATATCGGCGTGGTGTTCCAGCCACCCGTCGATCTCACGACCCATGGCTGGCGCATCGAGGGTTTCTACCGCTTCACCGGAGATGCCTGATGCCCGGCACTGTCGTCATGCTGCACAACTCGTTCCGCCCAGACCAGGATCGAGAAGTAATCGCCGTCGCCGAGCCGGTCTCGATCCGCGCCTGGCTTGGCGAGCAGGGCATCGGCGAGTTTGAGTGCCCGACGATCTGTTTGCACAACGCCTCACCGGTGCTGCGCGGCTGCTGGGACGACACCTTCATCGGCGAGGGCGACGTGGTGGCGTTCGTGCCGCTGCCCCAGGGCGGCGGCGGGGGCGGCAAGAACCCGCTGCGGACCGTCCTCATGCTCGCCGTCATGGTTGCCGCGGTTTACTTCGCGCCCATTATCGGTACCGCCATCGGCGTCACCTCGACTACCGGCGTCGCGCTGATCCAGGCGGGCCTGGCCCTTGTCGGTTCCGCCCTGGTCAATGTCCTGATCCCACCGCCCAAGCCTTCCGCCGTCACCGCCAACTTCGGCAGCGCGCCGGCGCCGAGCCCGACCTATTCGCTGCAGGCCCAGGGCAACCACGCCCGGCTCGCCCAGCCCATCCCCGTGGTCTACGGCCGTCACCGGGTCTATCCCGACCTTGCCGCCACGCCGTGGGGGGAATACAGCGGCAACGACCAGTACCTGCATCAGCTGCACTGCATCGGTCAGGGCCAATACGACCTCGAGCAGGTTCGCATCGAGGACACGCCGATTACCTCCTTCGAGGAGGTCGAGATCGAGATCGTGCCGCCCGGCGAGAGTGTCACTCTGTTCGAGGCCGACGTGGTTACCGCACCCGAGATCGCCGGCCAGGAACTGATCGGGGCCAACGACCGCGAAGCGGGCGACGACGGCTGGATCGGTCCCTTCACGGCCAACCCAGCCGGCACCCGTGCGACGGAGATCGGCATCGACGTGGTGATGCCGCGCGGTCTCTATTACGCCAATGACAATGGCAGCTTCAGCGCCCGTACCGTCGAATGGGCGATCGAGGCCCGCGCCGTCGATGACGAGGGTGAGGCCACGGGCGACTGGATCGCGGTCGCCTCGGAGAGCGTGACCGCGGCCGAGAACACGCCGCGGCGCAAGAGCTACCGCTATACCGTCGCCGCCGGGCGCTACGAGGTGAGGGCCCGGCGTACCAACGACAAGAGCGGCGATGCCCGTGCCGGCCATGTCATCCACTGGGGCGGGCTCAAGGCCTTCCTCGAGGACGCGCCCGCGTTCGGCGACGTGACCCTGCTCGCGGTGCGGATGCGGGCCACCGACAATCTCTCCCAGCGCTCGGCGCGCATGATCAACTGCATCGTCACCCGCAAGCTGCCGGTGTGGGACCCGGCGGCCGGCTGGTCGGACCCGCAGGCCACGCGCTCGCTGGCCTGGGCGTTCGTCGACGCCGCCCGGGCGCACTACGGCGCCGGCCTGGCTGATGCCCGCATCGATCTGGCGGCGCTCCATGCGCTCGATGCCGTGTGGCAATCACGCGGCGACCGCTTCGATGCCGTGTTAGATCAAGGCCTCACGGTCTGGGAGGCGCTCACCCGGATCGCCCGCTGCGGCCGGGCGCTGCCGTTCCTGCAAGGCGGGATCTTGCGGATCGCCCGCGATGCGCCGCGCACCCTGCCGATAGCGCTGTTCGGGCCGCGCAACATCGTCAAGGGCAGTTTCCGTATCCAGTACGTCATGCCCGGTGAGGACACCGCCGACGCGGTGACCGTGACCTATTTCTCGGAGCGCACCTGGGCGCCGGATGAGGTCACGGCAGCTCTGCCGGGGCGCGCCGCCGAAGCCACCGGCAAGCCGGCCACGGTTGAGCTGTTTGGCTGCACCGACCCGGAACAGGCCATGCGCGAGGGTCTCTATATGGCCGCCGCCAACCGTTACCGTCGGCGCATAATGACCTTCCGCACCGAACTCGAAGGGCTGATCCCGACCTACGGCGATCTCATCGCCATCACCCACGACCTGCCGCGCTGGGGCCAGGGCGGCGAGGTGGTCGCCATCGACGGCCGCACGCTGACCCTGAGCGAGCCGCTCGAATGGGAGTCGGGGGATGACACGGCCGAGCCGCCCGTTCATTACCTCGCGCTGCGCCGCCGCGACGGCAGCTTGAGCGGGCCCTGGCCGGTCGCGCCCGGCGCGGATGCGCGCACCGTGGTGCTGAGCGAAGACCTCGACCTCGAGCCCTACACCGGCGCCGAGGAGGAACGCACCCACTTCGCCTTCGGCGCCGGCGAGGCCTGGGGCCTGCGCGCCCGGGTGATGGCCGTGCGTCCCCGCGGCGAGCAGGTCGAGATCACCGCCGTCGGCGAGGACGCCCGCGTGCATACGGCCGACGAGGCCGCTTGAGCCGTCGCCCACATCACGAAGAAGCCAGCCTTGCCGTGTCGGTCCGAACTCCGGGACGGGCTGTTCGTCGCGGCGTTACAATCGGAGACATACCCGTGACCGAAACCCATCTCATCGAGATCGAGCGGGTGCGCTCGGAGGCGGCGCGGCACCTCGCGGAGCATGAGATCGCCTGCGAGCGGCGCTATGGCGAGCTCCAGGCGCAGCTCACCAAGATCGAGGCGCTCCACAACCGCAACACGCGCCTGCTCTACATCGTCCTCGGCGGCATGCTCGCCGTCGCCGCCCGCGCGTTCTGGCCGGCGCTGTTCGGCTGACGCCGCTTGCGTCCGCCGCGCGCCGCACCATTCCCCTCACACACCGATTCCACCGCCGGGGCCGTCCAGCTGACACCGCCGTCCGCGCGCCGGCGGCCGGGCTCGTCTTCACCCTCAACCCAAAGGGAGGTTCGTCATGCTGACCCTGCTCGGCAGTCTGCTGGGATTCGCCACCAGCGCCATTCCCGACATCATGGCCCTGTTTCGCGAGCGGGCGGATCGCAAGCACGAGCTCGCGGTGCTCGACCGCCAGATGGAGCAGATGCGGCTCGGCCATAACCAGCGGCTCGAGGAGATCGAGGTCCAGGCCGACATCGCCGAGAGCAACGCCCTCTACCGGCACGATGCAGCGCTGGGCGGCAGCAGCCGATGGGTGGACGGCCTCCGCGCCTCGGTTCGCCCGCTGATCACCTACGCCTTCTTCATCCTGTTTGCAGCCGTCAAGGGCTCCGGCCTCTATCTGCTGATTGCGGTCGAGGGCCTGCTCATCGCCGAGGCCCTGCCGCGCATCTGGGATCCCGAGACCCAGGCGCTGTTCGCGGCCGTCATGAGCTTCTGGTTCGGCAACCGCACCCTCTCGAAGCTCCGCGAGCGGCGCTGAGGCCATGCGTCATCTCACCGATGACGGTCTCGCCCTGATCAAGCGCTTCGAGGGCTTTGCGCCCGAGATCTACATCTGCCCGGGCGGCTGGCCGACCATCGGTTACGGTCATGTCGTGCGCGAACATGAGCGCGAGCGGTTCGCGGACGGCATCGATGAGGCGACCGCCGAGGAGTTGCTGCGCCGCGACGTCGGGACCGCCGAGCGGGCCGTGCTGCGGCTGATCCGGGTGCCGATCGAGGACGGCCAGTTCGATGCGCTCGGCTCGTTTGCCTTCAATCTCGGCGCCGGCGCGCTGCAACGTTCGACGCTCCGGCGCAAGGTGAACCGCGAGGAGCACGACGCGGTACCCGCCGAGTTCCGGCGTTGGGTCTGGGCCGGCGGGCGCAAGCTCAAAGGGCTGGTCCGGCGGCGGGAGGCGGAGGCCGCGCTCTATGCCGGCTAAAGGTCGGCAAGGCGGCGAATGCGAATGCTCTGGTGCTAGGAGCCGGGTCGGGCCGCGCGCACCCATCTGCCCACGGTAACTTCCGGAACGCCGATCTCCTTGGCCACGTTCCCGATGGTCAATCAGCCGACTTTATCCCTCGGAAGTTCCATATTATCAGTCGGCTGATTTTGAAGGCTACCTTGGATCTCGGCCTCGGCGCTCGTCGGGGGCGACCAGTGCCGCGTGTTTAACGTCATATACGTAATCGCCGATGGTCCCGTCCTTGATCTTGTCGATGACCTCATCGACGACAAAAAGCGGCACGAGAAACCATTCGCGCGGAATGACCGGGTTGCCGAAACGGTCCTTGATTTCAATATCGAGTTTCGCGGGCTCGAAGACCCTGTGGATGATGTTCTCAAGCCGCGAACGGTTGATGTTGTAAAGCTCGTATGTCGCGACAACCTCGACATCGGCCAGAAGGAAGGTCGGGTCCTTCGACGCGTTGGCAATCCGCTTCTCAACGCTTCCGCCAGTGACGCCGATCTTGTGCAGCACATCGCGGTTTTCAGAGACGACGGGATGATCGGATTTACTGCGCAGGACATAGACCGTTCCGCTCTCCAGATCGTCGTCTTCGGTTTCTCCTGAAAACAGCGGCCCGGCGGCAGGCTCGGTGATACGCCGTCCGGCCTCGTCGCGGTGAAGCGCACGCTGTAGAGAACGCAGCAGAACATCGCTCTCGGTGGCGTTGTCGTAGATGACGCGCAACCGGCTGTCGCGCCGGTCATAGTGCGTCACAAACTCTTCGCCCACTTCCGCGACATAGGCGATCTGGCCACCGACAATAAAGAACTCGCCCTTCTTGATCTCCGCCATCGTCTGGAATCGGCGCGTCTGGCGTACGCTGGATTTGAGCTCCTGCCTCACTTGCTCGAAGAGCGACTTGAACCGGTCGAAATCTTCACAAGTGGTGCGATTGGCGATTTCCTCGGCGGCCCGCTTTTCGGCGGTCGAGCGAACATGCTTCAGTTCCATAATATCCGCGGTTTCGGCTTCAACCCCGAGTTCCTCCAGAAGGGCTTCATCGTCGATGTCTTCGGCATCCGGAGGCGGAGGGGTCTCACCGGCTTCCAGAAGCCCCTGATGGTCGAGGGGCTCGAGCAGATTTCGGCATTCCGCCAAACCTCGCAGCCGGTCGAAACGCATGGCAAACATGCGCTCGAAAATGTCGCGATTCTCGCCGTGGCACGGGGCGTGGCCGTGCTCTTCCACAAAGCGCTGTATATCCTCGAATCCCGCGATGATGCGCTCTTCCCTTGGCGTGCGCTTCGCTTTGTTCTCCGGCTCGGCCGTGACGCCAAGCGCTTCCAGAAGCTCTTCGTCCGACAGCTCAGCCATTCTTCGCCTCCGCCGTCGCACGGGCCAAGAACGCCACGCCTTCCGCCATACGCTTCTCCCATGCATCGGCGGACGTAATGGAAGGCGCACGCCCGCGCTCGTGTTTGAATTTCAGCGCACGTCTGGCCAGTTCGCGGGCTTCCTCAATTGTGAGGTTGACTCGCTTGCCCGCGATGATCGCCGCAACCTGTTTCAGGCTTTCCTCGCTCATCGTCTTGGCGAGGATCGCATAAGCTTCGCCGAACGGATTGATGCGGTCGATCATGTCGATGTCGAGTTCGCGCACATCCATCGCATACTTGCGCACACCGTCGATCAGGGCCGTGTTGGCCTTCTCCTTATTCTCGCCCTCAACCGCGATTTCCTTGGCCTTCTGGGTCAGGTTCAATGCCGCAATCGCATGCTGCCGCACCGCTTCCCGGTCCGCGTCGTCAAGTTCGGGGTATCTGTCCTTGATGATCTTGCCCATGCGGACCTGGGTCAGTTCCTCGGGTACAACTTCCTCGTTGAACAACCCCTGTTCAATGGCGGTCTTGTCCTGAACGAAAGCGGTAATCACCTCGTTCAGGTCTTCCTGACAGATGCGCTCGGCTTCCTTGCTCTTCGGTTCGGCCAGCCCCTTGATCTCGATCTGGAACTGCCCGCTTTCCTCGTTGAACCCGACATTGCATTTCTCGGGGTCGTATCCGCCTTCGCCGTAGTCGTACCCTTCAACCGGCCCACTGTTCGGGTTCTTGGGCGTGAAGTTGAAGCGCGGTGCTAGCACTTGCTCCATCAGCAGGCTGGCGGCAATCGCTTTCAGTGTATCGTTGACCGCCTCGGTCACGGCATCTTCGGAGGCATTAGGCTCGGCGATCAGGTTGGTGAAGCGCGCGCGAGTCTTACCTTCGGCATCACGCGTCGCCCGTCCGATGATCTGGACAATCTCGGTCAGGCTCGACCGGTAGCCGACCGTCAGTGCGTGCTCGCACCAAATCCAGTCAAAGCCTTCCTTGGCCATGCCAAGCGCAATGATGATGTCCACATGATCGCGGTTGTCCTTCTGCGCCGGGTCCTTCAGTGCAGCCGACACCTTGTCGCGCTTCGACGGATCGTCATCGACAAGATCGGCGATCCTCAGCACATGTCCGTCGGACGATTTGACAAGCTGGAAGGCCGTGGCCGGGTCCGTACCTTGCCATTCCCCCAGTTTCTCGATGATGTGTTCGACTTCCTTGATCTTGTCCTTGGTGCTCTCACGGGACTGAACGCTTGGGATATGGATGATTGTCTTCTGGTCCGGGTCGAGCACCTCCAGAATGTCATCGGAGTAAGAACCGCTGTAGAAGAAGTAACCGATATCCAACGTCTTGAGATACTTATAGCCGTTGAGCTGCTCGTAATAGGTATAGGTGACGGCATCGAACTTGGCTTCGTCATGCGGCAAGAGCACCGGTTCGGCGTCGCCGCGGAAATAGGAACCCGTCATAGCGACGATGTGGACCTTGTCGCGGGCGATGAACTCGCCGAGATGCTGTCCGAGCCGGTTATCCGGATTTGCGGAAACGTGATGGAATTCATCGACGGCGATCAGCCGGTCGTCGAAGGCCTCGACTCCATACTGGTCCACGGCGAAACGGAAGGTAGCGTGGGTGCACACAAGCACCTTGTCGTCACTTTCGAGAAACGCCCCGACCGATTTGACCTTGCCCCCATTGTCTGATCCGGGCGCATTGCAGAGATTCCACTTCGGTTCGACCGTCCAGTCAGCCCAGAAGCCGAACTGGCTCAACGGCACATCGTAGAAGCTCGCGCCGATGGCTTTTTCCGGCACGACGATGACCGCCTGCTTAAGCCCCTGCTTGTGCAGCTTGTCGAGTGCAATGAACATCAACGCGCGGCTCTTGCCGGACGCAGGCGGAGATTTGATCAGCAGGTACTGCTCGCCCCGCTTCTCATACGCCCGCTCCTGCATCGGGCGCATGCCCAACTCGTTCGACCTGGTCGAGCTGCCGTTGCGGGCATAAGATACCGAGATCGACGGGACGGATCGTTGCGTTTCCTTGGTCATTGCGCCCCTGACTTTCTTTCTCCGACCGTTCCGTCCCCGGAAGTCATTTCTGTGTACAGCTCAAATAGCTTTTCCAGTCGCTCGGTGTCGTTCTTGAAACGACGGCCGATATAGATGCGCTCCAGCACCTCGTCATTGCGCTCATGAGCTCCGCGTAGGTCTTCTGGCATCTTCTTGGGATCATAAAGTTCGGCGATTGTCGCTGGAAAATGCGGCTCCCGCTCCAGAAGGATATCTTCGGCGCAGAGGGTCAGATCGGCCTTGTTTTTATTAGTGAGGGTAGGAACGGGAAAAGTGTTCCAGCCGAGAGTGTTCGAATAGCGGGGGTCCGTCTTCAACTTACCGCAGACTGTTTCCACCCATACTGCGTGCATTCGAGAAGAAATAAGAGCAAACACGTACAGCTCTTTGACTGGCGCCTGGAAATGGGGAGCCAGCACAAGATCCTCTTCGCGCAAAAGTCCGCACGTTATGTAGTTACGCCCTTCAGACATAACCTGAGGTACAAATATCTTCCTTTTTTTGAAATGGCGATCCTCGGGGAATTCGGATGGGTGGTCGGCAAATTGCTGTGTAGCCTTCTTTTTGCTGGCAGCCCGAAACTCTGCAACTTTTTGCAGAAGCGGGGCCGCAAAGTTAGCGAGTGCCTCATTTTTCAGATCATCTTGGTCAAGTTTTACGATCCATCGCGTATTTCCGCGTATGAAGTCTGCGCCGCCAATCGCTCTGTGAAAGACCGCCTGCACCTCTGGAAGCTTTGTAACGACTGCTTCATAACTTGCTTGATCAAAGAAAAAAGCGCCATCATCCGTTGGGGCGCTTCCCCGCTCCAGAGATTCAAGTCCGGAGATGTGTCTGCTGCGTTTGCTGACAAAGACATCGCTTGCTGGCGCAAGGTAGGGATTGATGTTTTCCGTCTCGGCGGCAAGCGATCCGCCTTCCTCGTTCGTTGAATATATCTTTCTAGCTCGTCCGACTTTCTTAGATATTCCGACGATGACTACCGTTACGCCAGCGTTGTAACTTGCCAGATTGGACCATTTGAAGCTCGTGTGAGCGAATGCAATCGAATGACCGCTATTAAGTACGATAGGCCATAGCACAGGTACCTGCTGCCCCTGACAAATTGAGTTCGTGGCCACGAATGCAGTTTTGCAAGTGGTTGCGTTTCCAAATTCTACAGCCTTGACAAACCACGCAGAGACGTAGTCCAGCACACCACAATTATCAGAATACGGACTAATGACTCTTATTAACTCCTCCTTTTGGGCTTGAGTTTGACCTCGGCTGCCCAAGTACGGTGGATTCCCACAAATATAGGTTTCCCCGCCCTCATTCTCGAAGTCGATTTTCGCCTGATCCAGAGGACTGTGGAACAGGTCGTCAGCGTGGTGTTGCACACCGGTCCCGGTCGGCGGACAGATGCCGAGCCAGTCAAGCCGCAAGGCGTTGCCGCATGTGATCCAGTTCATGGCGTCGAGCGGTAAGAACTCGGCCAAAGCCTCTTTCTGCCCGCGATAGAGCACGTCGCATTGATACTCGGCGATGATAAGGGCCAGACGCGCAATCTCGGCTGAAAAGTCGCGCAACTCGATGCCCCGGAAATTCGTGAGCGGAATATCCGTCCGCCGATTATCCTCCTTGCGCCGTCGATTTATTTCCGCTTCGGTTTTGCGCATCTCCTTGTAGGCGATTACGAGAAAATTGCCGCTGCCGCAGGCCGGGTCGAACACGCGAATTTTTGACATGCGGCTTCGCAAGTTAAGTAGCTTGCGTGGATTGTCTTCGGCAGCTTCAAGCTGCACCCTCAAGTCGTCCAGGAAGAGCGGATTCAGAACTTTCAGGATGTTCGTGACGCTTGTGTAGTGCATGCCGAGCGCGCCGCGCTCTTCCTCGTCAGCGACTGCCTGAATCATGGAACCGAAAATGTCCGGGTTGATCCGCGTCCAGTCGAGGCCGCCGATATGGAGAAGATAGGTGCGCGCCATCTTGCTGAACCGCGGCACCTCCGCGCTGCTGGAAAACAGCCCGCCGTTCACGTAGGGGAACTTGTCGGCCCAGTGCCGGAAATCGCCCGCCGCCCGATCTTCCGGCTTGGTGTTCATGGCACGGAACAATTCGCCGATCACTTCGTGGGTGTTTGAGGAATCCCGCTCGGTCATCTGGTCGACGGTAGCGGTAAACAAACCGCTACCGGTGAAAATGTCCGTATCCTCGGCGAAGAAGCAGAAGATCAACCGCGCCATGAAGTGGTTCATGTCCAGGTGACGGTCGGCGGTGCTCCATTCCGGGTTGGTTCGCAGAAGCTCGATGTAAAGCTTGTTCAGGCGGCCCGTCGCCTTGATGTCGAACGCGCTTTCGCGAATTTGCTTGACGGTACTTATCCCGGCGAGCGGCAGGAAAAACCCGAAATGGTCCGGAAACTCGGAATAAGCGCAGGCGACCGTTTCGCCCGAATTGAGGTCTTCGGCCTCCAGCCACTCGCCGTCGGTCGCTAGTACGAACTTGGCGCGCGCCTTGGCTGTAGCCGGGCTTTCGTTCAGGGCGCAAAGCGTATCCGTGACTTCGCCCGGCTCGCATACGGCGATGTGGATATTGTTGGTCTGAAGGACGCCGCCGAGATCGGACTTGTTCGATGTGCCGCTGCGCAGCCGCTTGATCGTCGTCGCCTTGTTGCCGAACGCCTCCAAAAAGGCGAACGGAAACTCCCGAGCATCGAAAGGCTGCTCAGCAAGCTGGGATACGGCTTCTTCAATCTCAACGGCGTTCAACGGCTAACACCTTGGTATCTGGCGAGCATTGCGTCGAGATTGCGAATGGAGGTCGAAATTCACTCTTGGTTCTCCTGTCGCGTTCCTTCCGTCTGGCGTTTGATCCAGTTCGATATCTCCTGTCGATCGAACCGCCACGATCCTCCGACCTTGAAGCCGGGAAGTTTGCCCTCTGCGGCAAGCCGGTAGGCGGTCTTCTCGTTGATCTTGAGAAGCTCTGAGACCTCCCGGATCGTCAGAATCTCGTCGTTCATGTGCGTGACCGGATTCGCATTACTAGAGAAGTATAAGGAAAATTGCAGAAAATTACAGAAATAAGCTTCAACAGTTTGACGCTACGTTGAGTTTCGGGGATCAGCCCCGAGCCTTGTTCCCGCATTTCTCACTATGATCTGGCGGAATTCAGATTCTCTTTTTATAATCAATGAATTAATGCTGATTTGGATAGTCTTTAATAAAACAGGGCGTTTTCAGGATGCGCTTTGCTGATTACGGCAAACGGGTGGTGTTCGGCGCCTTCGAGGCGGCGAGATCACGTCGGACGCCGGTGTCCTGTTACTGCGCGAGCAGGCGCGCCGGATAGATCTGTTCGAACGCATGGCGGGCTGTTTTACCGATCACCGGGATCGAGAACGCCTAACCGATGCCCTTCCCGCCCTGTTGGCTCAACGGGTTTGCGGGATGGCGCTCGGCTATGAAGATATCATCGACCACGACACGCTCCGTTTCGACCCGGCCCTGAAATTGCTGGCCTCACCGCGAACCGGAGATCCCGGGTCCCCGGCTCCGCTGGCCGGCAAGTCAACGCTGAGCCGGCTGGAACAATCCTGGGAAACCGGCAACCGCCGCTATCACCAGATGGTCCCCAATCTCAAGAGCCTCTCCAACCTGTTCGTCGCGCTGTTCCTCGACGCCCACCAGACGCCGCCCGCGCGCATCACCCTCGATATCGACGCCACCGACGTGGAAACCCATGGGCGCCAGGAGAACGCCTTCTTCCACGGCTATTACGAACACCGCTGTTTCCTGCCCCTCTATGTCTTCTGCGGCCGCCATCTCCTGCTCGCCCAACTCCGACCCGCCAACATCGACGGCGCCAGGGGTGCGCGCAACCAGATCCGCCGCATCGTCCGGATGATCCGCGAACGTTGGCCCAACGTCGACATCCTGCTGCGCGGCGACAGCGGCTTCGCGCGCGAGAACCTGATGCGTTGGTGCGAAGGAAATGCCGTGGATTACGTCTTCGGCCTGGCGCGCAACGATGTCCTGCTCAAGAAAGCACAGAGGGTCCGCGGCAAGGCCGCCATAGCCATGATCGAAACCGGCCAGCCGGTCCGCGCCTACGGCGATTTCCACCACATCACCAAATCCAGAACCTGGGCCCGGCCCCGGCGCGTCATCGCCAAGGTCGAACACTAGCCCGGACACGAACAGCGCTGCCGCTTCCTCGTCACCTCCCTGGATCGCCACCAAGTCCCGTCCAGGGAACTCTACGAAGACACCTATTGCCCACGCGGCGACATGGAAAACCGCATCAAGGACTGCCAACTCGATCTGTTCGCCAATCGCATGAGCGCGCACGCCTACAAAGCCAACCAGCTCCGCCTGCTCCTCGCCGCCTTCGCCTATGTCCTCATCGACGGTATCCGCCGCGTCGCCCTGAAAAACACGACGCTGGCCAAGGCCGTCCCCAATACCATCCGCCTGAAACTTCTGAAGGTCGGCGCCAGAGTCATCAACTCAGTGCGACGCAACAAGCTCTCCCTGCCCGATGCCTGCCCTTACAGAGACCTGTTCTTCAAGGCCCACGCCGCCCTGGCGCCCCCATGATCGCAACTCTCCACCACAACAGGGAAAAGGGGCAGCGCTGCGGCGGCGATGACTCCCGCATGCCCGAAACCCACCAAAGAACCGATCATACGCAAAGCCTGCCCAACTATCCCGGACAGAATATCCATCTCAAAGCCCGACCCACCACGCCGACACTCAAATCAGCCCGATTACTCTCAAATGCAGCGCCTCAAAACACCTCGTGAGAAGTCCGGGCCGGACGGCGTCACCGCGCGGATGATCTCCACCGGCGGCGCTTATTCCGGCAACCACCGCCACTCCACGGTCATGCTGGGCTCCGACGGCCGGGTCTACACGTGCGGTCATTACGGCCAATACGGCGCCTGGGGGGCCGGTGGGGCCGCGACGCCGCTGCAATGGCCGCTGCCGATCTCGCCCGCTGACTGGGACCCGGTCGAGGTGGTGGCGCACGGCTTCACCTCCGAGGTCGGCTTCTTCGTGCGCTTGGCCTGCGGCACCGTCTGGGCCGCCGGTCGCAATGCCTACAACAAGCTCGGCGTCGAGGGCGGCGCTCACTACCCGACGGTGATGGCCCGGGTCGAAATCTATTAGGGGAGCGTGCATGCACATCATCAGCTATGTGGAATCGCAAGAAGGCAGGCACTTCCTGCCGCCGACCGACTGGCCCGACGGCGCCTTCACTTGGCCCTGCCAACTCGACGGACGCGACTATGCCCGCGTCGCCTCGCTCGATTACGGCAAGCAGGACCCAGGCATCGATCTCACGGTCCACGATCTTGACGAAGAGACCGATCTCGCCGAGCGGCTCGACCTCCATGCCGTCGACCGCATCGAGGCGCGCCAGTTGCGCGCCGAGCGCTACGCCAGCGAAATGCCGATCGGCGATCAGCTCGACGCTATCCTTAAAGCGCTGAACCAGCTGCGCCTCGCCGGCACCGGGTTGCCGAAGGACATGGACGCGCTCATCGGCACATGGTTGGCGGTCAAGCGTGCCTATCCCAAGCCCGATCTGCTGTCCGGGTCGGAGGCGACGCCGATGTCCGATTCGGATAAGCCGGAATCCGATCTGGGCCCGGGGCTCGGCGCGCCAGAGGCGCCTGAAGACGCCGCGTCCGATCGGGACCCACCCGGCGTCGCCAGGCGTTGAGATGCCCGATCCGGCCCTCGAACAGACGATCCGCGAGGCCTATGCCTCGGCACCGTCCGACACCGTCATCCTGCACACCCTCGAACTCCGTCACCCGGCCTTCGTCGACGACGACGGCGATCCCACCGCCATTCGCGTAGTGCGGAACTTTGCCGACGAGGCAAGCTGGTTGAGCCTCGGCGGCGCGGAGGTGCAGGCGGTGCTTGACGCCATGCCGGCGCAAGCGCGCGACCTGGTCGGCCTGGTGGCCCGCCTGGAAGAAGACGCGCCCAAGGACGCCGGGCGGATGGTTCCCTTCATCGCGCTCGCCTTCGATCTCGAATTGCCCCCGGTCGACACCGCGCCGGTGCCCGAGATCGCCGTGACGCTCGACAATGTGAGCCGCGAGATCGTCCGCCATCTCGATGCCGCGGCAACGTCGCACGAGATCATCGAGGTCGCCTATCGGCCCTATCTCTCGACCGACATCAAGGGTCCGCAGATGGACCCGCCGATCACCTTGACGCTGACCGAGGTCGAGGTCGACGTGTTCCGCGCCACCGGCCGGGCGCGGATGCTCGATATCGGCAACAAGGCCTTCCCCGCCGAGCTCTACACCGCCAAGCGGTTCCCGGGGCTCACCCGCTAGATGCACTGGGCCGAAGACCTGATCGGCCGCCCGTGGGTCGCGGGCGGGCGGGGGCCGCATGCGTTCGATTGCTGGGGCCTGGTGCGCTTCTGCTGGCGCACGCACTTCGGCATTGAGGTGCCGGAGATCCCGGTCGATGCCGCCAACCTGCGCGCCGTGCTCGCCGGCTTCCGCGATCACCCCGAACGGCAACGCTGGCGGCTGGTTGAGAACACCCGCGAGGGCGATGCGGTGCTGATGCGCCAATCCCGCCATCCGGTGCATGTCGGTATCTGGCTCGCCGTCGACGGCGGCGGCGTGCTCCACGCCGCCCGCGATATCGGCATCGTGTTCCAGGGCCCCGTCGTTCTCGCGACTCATGGTTGGCGGATCGAGGGGTTCTACCGCTTCACCGGAGACGTTCGATGACCGGCACCGTGGTCATGCTGCGGAACCCGTTCCGCTCCGAAGGTGACCGCGATGTGGTCGCCGTCGCCGAACCGCTCTCGATCCGCGAGTGGCTCGACGAACAGGGCATCGAAGAGTTCGATCATCCGACAATCTGTCTGCGCAACGCCGAGCCGATGCTGCGCGGCCGCTGGGACGAGACGCTCATCGCGGACGGCGACCTGGTCGTGTTCGTGCCGCTGCCCCAGGGCGGCGGCGGAGGCGGCAAGAATCCGCTGCGCACCATCCTCATGCTGGCCGTCATGGTCGCGGCGCCCTATCTCGGCGGGCTCATCGCGGGCGCCATCGGGGTCACCTCCACGATCGGCATCTCGCTGATCACCGCCGGCGTGGCGCTGGTCGGCACCACCCTGGTCAATGTCCTGCTGCCACCGCCCAAGCCCGCCGCGCCGAGCTTCGGCAAGGGCGTGCCCTCGCCGAGCCCTACCTATTCACTGGCCGCCCAGGGCAACCAGGCGCGCCTCACCCAGCCCATTCCGGTGGTCTACGGCCGCCACCGGGTCTACCCCGATCTCGCCGCCACGCCCTGGGCCGAGTACGAGAACAACGAGCAATACCTGCATCAGCTGCACTGCATCGGCCAGGGCGAGCACGAGGTCGAGCAGATCCGCATCGAGGACACGCCGATCGCCTCGTTCGAGGAAATCGACACCGAGATCGTGCCACCCGGCGGCGCGGTCACATTGTTCGAGACCGACGTGGTCAACGCACCGGAGGTCGCCGGCCAGGAGTTGATCGGCGTCAACGACCGCGAGGCAGGCGAGGACGGCTGGATCGGTCCTTTCACCGCCAACCCGGCGGGCACGAGGGCGACCGGGATCGGCATCGATGTGGTGATGCCGCGCGGGCTCTATTACGCGGCCGACGACGGCAGCCTCAAGGCCCGCACGATCGCCTGGGAGGTCGAGGCCCGCGCCATCGACGACAACGGTGAGGACACGGGCGGCTGGATTGCGGTCGCCTCCGAGACCGTGACCGCGGCCGAGAACAATCCGCAGCGCAAGAGTGACCTGCCCCCACGGTTGGTACCAACAGTGGGGGCAGGTCACGCCTGGTTGACCTTTAACCCGCCATATTCCTTCCGCCAACGGTAATAGCTCTGCTCCGACACGCCAATTCGTCGACACACTTCGCCAACCGTAAGGTCCTGTGCCAAAAGCACGTCCGCCTCCCGAAGATGGTTGATAATCTGCTCGACCGTATATCGCTTCCTGGCCATTCGTTTCGTCTCCCTCAATGCGATCCAAAGGCCGGTTCTCTAACTCAAGCCTTGGATCCGGTTAAGGGGGGCAGGTCAACCTGTCGGAAGGCCGCCCGATTGATCCGCCGGAAATCGGCGATCGTCTTGAAGTCCGGCGACAAACGCCGCAACAGCCAGATCACTTCGAGATTACGCTTGCTCTCAGCCTCCAGCCGGCGGCTCGAACGTACCCGATTGAGATAGCCGTATATGTAGAGCTTCAGCAGGTCCGCCGGATCGTAGCCGGGACGACCTGTCGCCTTCGGCGCGACGCGCTCGAAACCAGCGGCCGCCAGGTCCAAACCATCCACGAAGGCATCGATGAAACGGGCCGGGTTATCCCGGCCCACGTAATCGTCCACTGCTTCCGGCAGAAGCAGAACCTGAGAGCGGTCAATGCCAGGAATGTGTCTCATGGCGGACCCTAACATCGCCATGAGCCGCACGGAATCCCCCGCCACCCAGAGTTTTCACACGGTCTGGATCGTGTAGCCGCCGCTGAACCCGTGCTCGGCGCGAAGCCGGTCGAAGATACGCTTGGCCGTGTGGCGCTGCTTGCGCAGCTGCTTCAGATCCTCCTTCAGCCACTGATCGATGATCTCGGTGAACCCGTCCAGCTTCGGGCGCCGAACCGGTGCCGTCCGCCGATAGCCCGGCGGTACCGAAAAGCACAGCATCTTCTTCACGCCTCGCGCGAAATCCCGAAATGACGCGCCGCCGCACGCTCGCTCATCCCGTCCCGGCAGGCGAGACAGACCTTCCGATACAGTTCCACGGTATGCATGCCCCCGCCCTCCCCATCGCCGGGAAGGGCTCAAGTGGCAGAGTTTCGCTCCGCCCGCAGCGAGACAATCCCGCCGCTACCGTGGACTAATTTCTCACCGCCGTTCCCAAACGGCCCCACGTTCGGGCTACAGCGTCCTCGACGACCGCCGGAGTTGCCGGATCTCGATCCATTTCCCATCGCCTGGCCGCTTGACGTACCAGTAGTTCCAGCCGTCCAGGCTGGTGTGCTTGCCGTCCTTGGTCAGGCCCACACCTCCGGCCGCGGCCGAAGGACTGCTGAATCGTTTTCCTTCGACGATCCATGCGCCGTTCTCGATCGTCCCGGTATAGGTCCGGCCGTTGTACTCCATGCGCAACTTCGTTCCGTGGGGTAGCGTCACACCCTTGCCCGACCAGGCTCGTCCGTCGGCGGCTGAGGATGGTACCTCCGGCCCCGGTCCCTCGATCTTGAGCAGACGTCGCAGCGCCTCGTTCGGTGGCTCGGAAAAACTCCGGCGCTCTAACTCAATGGCCTTGTGAACCTCCAAGTCGATTTCGATGCCTCTGAGCTCGGACATGGTATTCGCTCCATCAGGTGGGTATTCCATCGTCGCACCCTATTACACAGAAAACGGAGTATCAATAGTAAAAGGAGTGGCGCGACCTTGACGGCCGCCTCCGTGCCAAGGCGTCGGCGTTTCCAGGACCCACCTCGGAACTTTTGACTGCTGCCGGCGCCATCTGATTCGATGCGGGGAACGTCGGAGATCGTGAATGCGGAGGTCCGTGAGACCGCCCGCATGTCATTCGGCGTTGGCCACGCGCCGCAAGCGGGCTCCCGGCCGTGTCTTTATCCCAACGCCCTCTTCAGGCTCGCTGACACATCGTCCGTCGCCCGCTTGATTGGATCCGCGGCGAGGTGGGCGTAGCGGGCGGTGGTCTGGACCTGGGTGTGGCCCAGGAGCTTGCCGATCATGGGCAGGCCCTGACGGAAGGCGACGCGGTTCGATGCTTCGATGCGAGGGTATGCCGGTGATTAGGAGATTATGGATGCTTAGATGCTTACGCGCTGGGATCGCGCGTTCGCAATCGTTCGCCGACTGGCACGCGTGTTGATTTGGTGTTGAGTTAGCGATTCTTCCGGTTTGTGTGGGAAAGCATAAAGCCCGTAACTATTTGTAGTTACGGGCTTTATTTGGTTGCGGGGGTTGGATTTGAACCAACGACCTTCAGGTTATGAGTCGTTTCGAGTTGGTTTTCTAAGCTATTGATATTGCGTGTATATTCGGTATGTCTTTGAATGTCTTGAGACATTCGCCGCCACTTCGAACACGATCTCGCCAGGGGGCGCCAACCAAATGCCATTCGCGCACGGAGATAGTGCGGAGACGGCGCGCGCCGCAACGAAATCCCCCTGCCAGATGCCCATCTTGGACCGTGAGCCGTTGTCTTCCTGCCTGATGTAGTCAGGTGAGTAGCGTCGATAGGCCATCGCCCAGCCTTCCGAGACCATCCACGCATTTAGGTCTTCGCCACTGGAACGGTAGACGGCGACGATCCGTTTGTATCGGTCGATATCTTTCTGCTCGCACTAGATCGTGCGGTTGCCGATCCTATCGGCAAGGGCAATCGCCGCGTTTCTTCCACACCGGGACCTCTTTCTTCCCACCATGCAGGACTGACCGCTTTCTGGGGCGTCGATACCGTGTAGACGTATCCGCCTGCCATCAATCTCGATTGTGTCGCCGTCGATGACCGATGCCCGACCGACCAGAGTGTTGGTTAGCAAAACCGGTGTCTGATCCATCACTCGGCCAACTTGCCGAGGCCGGAATCTACCGGCTCGCCCGCATCACCGCGGGCGCCACGGCCACCTTCCAGGTGTTGAGCGCGAAGGGCTACGTGCTCCCCGACCTCGCGGCCGGCACGGCATATGAGGGCGGTTACCTCAATCTCACCGTCGTCGACGGCGCCACCGACGTCGTGGTGGGCGATACGTTCACCGTCGATGTTTCCGGCCACGGCAAGGTCGTGGCCCTCGATCCGGCGGCCGTCGACGGAAGCGCCGGAGCAATTGGCATCGCCGCCTTTGACATAACCGCGCCGGACGGGGTCGATGCTGAGGTCACGGCGATCCTGCGCGATGCCATCCTCGCCGATGCCGGCGATCGTTTGGCCCGCCGGCATCGGCGAGACCGCTCGGGCGGTGGCAATCGCCGATCTTAGGGCCCGCGGCATTCTCGTCCGCAAGGCTACCTGAGTCCTACTCCTCATACTACCAACCGCAACATCCGACTGAATGGGCCGCCTCCGCCGGCGTGCGACGCCGCTCGAGAACGCCTCGGCGAGTCCATCGAACGCCCGGACCTTGTCTCTTGCAGGAGGATTCGGCGGTTGTTAACTTGGGATCAGGTGGATTTAGGCGGGGCAGCGACATGTCAACCGCGGGATAAGGGATGTTTTGCGAACAAACCCTTCATACGAAATAGGCGGTGGGCGGTTGAGATCGATCGTGAAGGCCGCGCCGCCGGTGGCGCTTTGACCGTCATGCGTTTCCGCCCGTTTGGCCGTGCGCTTTTGCCGTGGGCTGCCGCGGCCGTAATGCTCTTCGGCGGCGGGCTCGCTGCGCAGGCGCAATCGCTCACACCGGAAGCCCCCAAGTGCACCGTCAGCGGCACGACAGTGACCTGTACCGGCGACCTGTCGCCTCGTGTGGATGTCGATGGTGGAAGCGGCACCTACACCAAGCTCATCGTTATAGATCTGACCGACGATATCGTCCTGAAGGAAGGACAATCGATAAGGGCGGTCGAGTTTACTTCCGGAGGCGATATCGACATCACCATCAATACCGGCGACTTCCGCATCGCCACCACGGATGGTTGCCGCGACTGCGGAGGGGTCTTGGCCAGTTCTGCTTTGGACGGCGTCGTTACAGTTAGAGTGACGGGCGTTATCACGACCTCGGGCCAATTCAGCGAAGGGATCTCTGCAGTTTCGGATGGCGGCAATGAGGATGACGGCGGCGTTGTAACGGTTGAAATGACAGGCAAGATTGTGGCAGAGGGCGGGGACAACCAAGGGATCTATGCATTGTCCCTAACTGACCGCGTTAAGGTTACGATGGACGGCAATATCACCGTCTCAGGCGGTAACAGCTCGGGGATCTATGCACAGGCCGAGGGTACGGACGCTGGTGACACTGTTACGGTTGACGTGACGGGCGATATCACGGTCAAGGGCATCGGCGGCAAAGGGATCTTTGCAAGGGCCGATACCGGCAACATCGGCATCACGCTGCATGGCGGGATCATCGACGCCACCGCCAATGGTATCGAATTTTTTGGCGGTCCAACCGGTACTGGTGTGTTCAATACCCTGACGATCAATAATGCGGTGACGATCTCCGGCGAAACATTTGACGTGCTGGGGGGCTCCGGCGACGAAAAGATCGACAATTACGGCACGTTGACGACCCGCGGCACCATCGATCTGGGTACAGGGGGCAATGCCTTCAACAACCGTGCAGGTGCGACGTTCAATGCCGGCACCGCGGTGGTTCTCGGTTCCAACAATCGCTTCACCAATTGGGGCGATTTGTCGCCGGGCGGTGCGAGCATCGTGCAGGAGACCGCTCTGACGGGCGCTTTCATCAGCGAGCAAGGCAGCACATTTACCGTCACGACCGGCCCGAACGGTAGTGACAAGCTTACCGTCACCGACGCAGCCAGCCTTGGCGGCACGGTGAGGGTCTTGGGCGCTTATGAGGGCACCTATACGATCCTGGACGCCGCGCGCATTTCCCTCACTGAAAACGAATTCGATGACATCATCGGCTCCTTGTTCATGACTTTCGTGCAGCAAAATGTCGATAGCGACGCTGACACCGTCGACGACACTGTGACGCTGGAGGTCACAAGAAACAGCATCACTATCGTCGAGGCCACCGGTGTTACCGGATCGGCTAACCAGCGGGCGGTGGCCAACGCCCTCGACAGCCTGGATTCAAACGACCCAATCGCACAGGCTATTCTGGGCCTGAACACGGCGGAGGAAGTGCGGGCCGCCTCCAATGCGCTTTCGGGCGAGGTGCATGCATCCCTCAAGGGGGCGCTGACGGAGACGGGCCAGAGGCGGGTCGCGGCCGTCAACCGCCGCTTGGCGGCACGCTCCGGCAATCCCGACGCACAGTCATCGGAGGCCCGGACATCGACGGCGGCCTTCGGCAATCCGTCGTCGCTGGCCGACCGCGATAGCGGCTCGTGGATCACCGGCTACGGTGCCCGGGGCGAGACCGATGCCACGCCCGGCACGGCGCGGATGGAGACGGACCTGCGCGGCGTCCTCTTCGGCGTCGACCGTGCGCTGGGCGACCACTGGCGCCTCGGCGTCCTCGGCGGCTACAGCCGGACGGATGTGACCCAGCGTGCGCGGTTGTCCTCCGCTTCAGTCGATACATGGTCCGCCGGTCTTTATGGCGGCGCCGAGGCCGGTGCTTGGGGTCTCGACTTCGGAGCGATCCATAACTGGCACGCCGTGGACACCAGCCGGTCGGTCCGCATCGGCGATTTATCCCAGCAGCTTTCGGCCGGCTACGACGCCAGGAGCTGGCAGCTCTTTGCCGAAGCCGGATACGAGGTGCAGGCCGGCGCGTTGATGCTGGAGCCTTTTGCCGGCGTGTCCTATACCGGTCTCGCCACGGACGGCTTCAGCGAAAGTGGCGGCGATGCGGCCCTGACGGCCTCGTCCGATACCGACCACACCGCGTTCACGACGTTCGGCATGCACGGCGCGGTGGCGCTGTCGGACAGGTTCCATGTGCGCGGCATGGCGGGCTGGCGCCATGCCTTCGGCGACACCGACCCGTCTTCGACCCACACGCTGTCGGGCAGCTCCGCCTTCACGGTCACGGGCGCTCCGACCGCCGAGGATGCCGTGGTCACCGAGTTCGGCATCGAGGCCAGCCTTTCGGACAATGCCTTTCTCGGCGTGGCCTACAAGGGCCAGTATGGCGACGGGGCCGCCGATCACGGCGTCAATGCCGGCCTCAGGGTGATGTTCTAGGCCGGACCGCCAGAACCGGGCATGCCGGAAGCGCCTGAGATTGCTCGCGTTGTAATCGCCGCATTCCTGACGCTCCGCTTCTATCTCACCCAGGCAAAGCGGCGAAGTAGCGTCACCAGTCCTGAATCCACTTACGCTGCCGTTCCCATTCCAACGGAAACGGCTTCATCAGTCGCGCCAGGCTGAGTGCCGGCGGCTGCCGTCCGTCGAGGATAGCCTCGACGATGTCGGGCGCGAGCAGGGTGAGGCGCAGGATGCGGCTCACGTAGGAGGGGTTGATGCCCTCGGCGCGGGCGATCTCGTCGACCGTGCCGTGGACGCCGGTCTCGAGCAGCTTGCGCCAGCGGAAGGCGCGAGCCAGCGCCTTGACGAGGGTGTCGTCGATCCGGCTGCGGGGCCGGACCTGAGCCGGCACGCCATCGGTCTGCGCTCGACGCCGGTACGCTACTTGTTTCTCGACGAGGTGGACGGCTATCCCGGCGATGCCGACGGCGAGGGCGATCCCGTGGCGCTGGCCATTCAGCGCACGGCCACCTTCAAGGGCCGGCGCAAGACCCTCATGGTCTCGACGCCGACGCTGAAAGGCTATTCCCGCATCGAGGCGGCCTTCGAGGAATCCGACCGGCGCCACTTCCATGTGCCGTGCCTCGATTGCGGCGACATGGCGCCGATCACCTGGGCGAGCATTCGCTGGCCCGCGCGCCGGCGCGAGGGGGCCCATCTCATCTGCGGGGCCTGCGGCGGCGTCCATGAGGAGCACGACAAACCGCGGTTGCTCGAAGCGGGTAAATGGCGGGCGACGGCCAAGGGTGACGGGCGGACGGCGGGATTCCATCTCTCCGCGCTCTATTCGCCGTGGGAGACCTGGGCCGAGATCGCGGTCGAGCACGGAAAGGTCCGGAAGGACCCGCCGCGCCTGCAGGTCTGGGTCAACACCAAGCTGGGCGAGTCATGGGAGGACCAGGCAGGGGATACGGTGCCGGCCGATCCTCTGATGGACCGGCGCGAGGATTGGGGCGAGGACCTGCCAGAGGGTGTCGCCATGCTCACTGCCGGCGTCGATGTCCAGGGCGACCGGCTGGAACTGCAGGTCGTCGGCTGGGGCCGCGACGAGGAA
>CBDFHH010000002.1:0-683556 GCA_965247665.1 Alphaproteobacteria bacterium | reverse complement strand
GCCGAGGAGCGCGCGGATGCGTCGGCGGCTCTAGCCAAGGCTGCCCGCGACGCCCGCGACGCCTTCGGCGATCAGGCGCAAGGTCAGTTGGGCGAGACGCTGGGCATCGTCGCGGCCACGGCGAAGGAACTTGGCATCCCCATCGGCGAGAACATCAAGGCCATGCTGGACGCCCACTCCGTGTCGTTCAGCGGAGGGACCATTTCCCTGCACGATGAGAGCGGCGTGCCACTGCGCGGGCTAGGTATTGGCTCAACACGGTTGCTCATCGCGGGCCTCCAGCGGAAGGCGGCGGCGCAGTCCTCCATCATCCTGATCGACGAGTTGGAGCACGGGCTGGAGTCGCACCGGATCATCCGTCTCCTTGGCTCTCTAGGCGCGAAAGAGACGCCGCCACCGCTACAAGTCTTTATGACCACCCATTCGCCGGTCGCGCTGCGCGAGCTGTCGGGAAATCAGTTGTTCGTAATGCGCGGCGCAGCCGAGAGGCATGAAGTCTGCGCCGTCGGCACGTCCGACGGCATCCAAAGCACGATCCGCCTGTACCCTGACGCCTTTCTGGCAGCGAGCGTCATTGTCTGCGAGGGCGCCAGCGAAGTCGGCTTGGTCCGTGGGCTTGATCAGCACCGGACGGCGAATGGTGGCGATGCTATCACCGCCCAAGGGACCGCTCTGGTCGATTGCGGTGGCGGCGATGCCGACAGACCCTTCAAGCGCGCGGCCGCCTTCCATGCGCTGGGGTACCGGGCGGCGGTGGTCAGGGACGACGACAAGAAACCGACCGCAGCTGTTGAGGTGGCATTCATCGCCGACGGCGGGACGGTTGTCGCGTGGCGCGATGAGCGGGCGTTGGAAGACGAGCTGTTCTTGAGCCTGACAGACGATGGCGTTGGCAAACTCCTCGACCGGGCGGTCGAACTGCACGGTGAAGAGTTGGTGGACGATCACATCAAGTCGGCTTCGCAGAATACAAAGAATCTGGCGGACATGCACGTCGAAGCCATAAATCACGGGATAACACTCGAAAGCCGCACTGTCCTTGGCAAGGCCGCACGGACGAAGAAAGCCGGCTGGTTCAAGTCGGTCACATGGATGGAGGACGTCGCCCGTGACATCGTCGCGCCTGACCTCATGAACGCCGACGCTGGTTTCAGGGAGCTGGTGAAGCGCATCTTTGCGTGGGCAGGCGATGCCCGACAATGACATCGATCTGCTGGCGATCAATCGCGGCATCGTGACGGCACCTGCGGGCTGCGGGAAAACGCAGCTGATTGCCGAAGCCCTGACCCGACATGGGGGCGGCAAGCCGATACTCGTGCTGACGCACACGAATGCCGGAGTCGTTGCTCTGCGTGGGCGGCTCGACCATGCGTGCGTTCCCGCAAAGGCGTATCGTCTCTCGACGATAGATGGCTGGGCCATGCGGCTTATCTCGACGTTCCCAGCGCGGAGCGCGCACAACGCCGACCTTCTGCAACTGACGCATCCTGGCACCGACTATCCCAACATCCGGGTCGCTGCGGCCAAACTGCTCAAGACGGGCCACGTCAATGACATCCTCGCCGCGAGTTACGCACGGCTCATTGTGGACGAGTATCAGGATTGCTCGTTCCGACAACACGCCGTCGTGGCTTACGCGGCGCAGATACTGCCAACCTGTGTACTCGGCGATCCGATGCAGGCGATCTTCGGCTTTGGCGGTGACGATCTGGCGAAGTGGGACGAAGATGTTTGCACCTATTTCCCGCTAGCGGGTGAGCTGGATGCCCCTTGGCGATGGATCAACGCTGGCGCGGAGCCTCTAGGACGCTGGTTGCTCGACGTGCGCGCGGAGCTGCTGCGCGGCGAGCCCATTGACTTGCGGATAGCGCCGGCCGGCGTGAGCTGGGTCCATCTCGACGGCACCCAAGACCACAAGCGGCGCTTGCGGGCCGCCAGTGTGCGTCCGCCGGACGGTCAGGGAGGTGTCCTCATCATTGGGGACAGCAGGAAACCCGACGGTCAGCAGCAGTTTGCGAGCCAGACGCCCGGTGCTGTGACCGTCGAGGCCGTCGATCTACGAGACTTGATCGCTTTCGCGAGAGCCTTTGACCTCGACGCGCCGGACGCACTGACACGTCTCGCCAACTTTGCGCAGCGCGTCATGCGGAATGTTGGTGCCGCAGATCTGGTGAGGCGGGTGGAATCGTTGACGCGCGGTACTGCGCGCAATCCGCCAACAGAGGTCGAGAAGACCGCCTTATTGTTCGTTCGATCGCCATCTTATGGCTCCGCAGTCGATGTGCTGGTCGAGATTGGCAAAGAGGGTGGTGTCACCACATACCGGCCCGCGGTCCTGCGGGCGTGCATTAGGGCACTTCAGCTTTGCGACGGAACGGATGGTCTGTCATTCCAGGATGCCGCCATTCGGATGCGCGAGCAGAATCGCCTTGTGGGCAGGCCGCTGCCGAGGCGCGCCGTGGGCAGCACGCTGCTACTGAAAGGGTTGGAGGCAGCCGTAGCCGTGATTCTCAATGCCAACGCTCTGGACGCTCGGAACCTCTATGTTGCTATGACGCGCGGGTCGAAAGCCCTGACGGTGTGCGCTTCCTCTCCAGCTCTCAATCCGGATTTGTAGTTGCAGACCTGTTCAAGACCGACATCAGTCGCTGATGCCGGAATTTGTCTGGCACCCGCCGTAGGCGGCACAGCTATCGCCTGGGGTAAGAACTGTCTCCTCGCGCGGCAGATGATCCGGTGACCGGCCCCCACTGACTGGTCACCCGGCGCTGGCGGACAATCGTTCTACAGGCCCATGATGGTGGCGATGGATCGTCCGACTCTCTCGGCGGCAGCCTGGATTTCCCGGTCTCCGAGATGGGCGTAGCGCAGGGTCATGCGCACATTGCTGTGGCCGAGCAGCCGCGAGACCACCGGCACCGGGATGCCGTTCATTACCGCATGGCTCGCGTGCGTGTGGCGCAGATCGTGAAGGCGGACATCCTCGATGCCGGCTTCTCGTCGAACCCGATACCAGAGCCGGAGGTAGAGAGTGCGCGGGCGGGTCGCGTCGAGCGGCGATGGAAACACGAAATGGCTCGCGCCTCGCGGCCGGCGTTCGAGGATGCGGCGGGCCTGGGAGTTAAGGGGTACTTTTCTCGGTCCCGTCTTGCTGTCGATGAGGTTGAGCACGCCGCCGTCGACCTCGAACCAACGCAGCTGCACGATCTCACTCTTGCGGCACCCGGTGAGCAGCAGAAGGCGGATGATGTCAGCCTGCTCCCGGTTTGTCTTGCGGGTCTGTCCGTCCAGCGCCCGGTGCAGGCGGGCGATTTCCTCGCGCGACAAGAAGCGGGTGAGCGGCGTACGCCGGTTCCTTTGAACCCCCTGCGCCGGATTCGTGTCTATGTGGCCGCAGGCGATCGCGAAGTTCATGATCTGCCGGAGAAGATCGAGCGCGTGGTTGGCGTTGCCGGGCGCGGTTCGACTGAACGCGTCGAACCAACGCCTAACCTGTGCCGGGGCAATGCGATCAAGCGGCTTCGAACCGAATCTCGGTAGTATCCGGCCTTCAAGTACCGATCGGACGCCCTTCGTCGTCGAGGGCTTGTAGCGGTCGAAATGAGCTTCCTTCCATGCACCCGCGACGAAATCCCGGAACAGCGGCGCGCGCGTCGGCCCGGACGTACTGTCGGGCTCGGGGTTCGCCTGGCGCGCGAGGCAATCCTGGCGCGCCTCTGCGACGGTCATCGTCGAGACCGGACCGAGCGAGACGCGCATCGACCGGCCTCCGACATTCCGCAACAGGACGTAGCTCCGCCCGCCGGACGGCCGCACCCGGACCCCGAGACCGGGTACCTTATTGTCCCAAACGGTGTATTCCCGCCCGCGGGGGCAGAGACGGGCGATGGCGTCGTCGGTGAGCCGGATGCGTTCCCTGCCTGCCATGGCTCAGCCCTCCAGCACGGCGCCGACCGTCTCGGCGGCGTCCATCACCATCGCGTCGGCAGGGTGCGTGTATTTGAGGGTCGTCTCCGGACTGCGGTGGCCGAGCAGCCGGCCGATGGCGAGGACGGTTTCGCCCTGTCTTAGCGCGAAGCTTGCATGGGTATGGCGGAGGTCGTGAACACGCGCGTCCCGCAGCTCCGCTTCCGCGCGGACCCTGTGCCAGAAATTGTGTAGCCATGGGCCTTGCCGCGGCCGGTCCCCTTGCGGTCCCGGAAAGACCCATCGGCTCGTCTTCTCCAATGCATCGAGGATGCGCCTGGCCGGGGTCGACAGCCAGACCGTTCTGGGGCCCGTCTTGCTGTCGCGGAGGAAGAGATGTCCCTCTCGATAGTCGGACCAGCGCAGGGTCAGGATCTCGCCCTTGCGGCATCCTGTCAGCAGAAGGAGGCGGATCACGGCGACCTGGTGCGGACACCGCTCCGCATATGCCGACAGTGTCCCGGACAATCGGCGGATCTCGTCGTCGGACAGGAAGCGCTCGCGTCCCTTCCGCCGGTATCGCCTGATGCCCCGGCAGGGATTGGAGGCCTCCGGCCGAAGGCCCATGGCCTCCGCCTCCCTCATGATGACGGACAGCACCGGCATGGACCTGTCGGCGGCGACCGGCGTCGCGCGCAGGGACGCGAACCAGTTTCTGACGTCGTGCCGGTCGATGTCAGTGATCCGGCGTCCGGCGAAATGCGGCAGTATCTGGTTGCGCAGGTAGCGGCGGTTCACGCAAAGGGTGCTTGCCTTCCAGACCCGTTCGTGACGCTGGAACACGGTTTCGGCGACGGCTTCGAAGAGGATCTCGTCGGGCCGGGGACGCGCGTTCCCGTCCCGCCGGATCGCGGCGAGCATCTCGGCCGCTTGCGACCGCGCATCGCGGACATTCATGCTCGCGGCGTCGCCGACGATCTTCCAGACGCGTTCTCTCCGATGCTGGCAGTGGACGAAGAAACGCTTGCGGCCCGAGGGCAGCACGCGGACGCCGAAGCCCTTGAGCCTGGCGTCGCGGATGTCGCAAGTGTCCTTGCGGGGTCTCAGCGCCCTGACGCGGGCGTCGGTGAGGGTGATTCCGGTCACACATCTTCTCCCGGTTGCGGTTGCAGCCGGGGAACGGAAAGTTGCGGAATCCGTTCCTCGGCGACCAAGTGTGGGAGAAAAAAACGACCCTATCTCAGATAGTTAGAACCGAAGGTGCGGTTGCCGGTGTCCGTCGCGGCGACGATCAGCTTGGGCGCGGCCACCGTGAGAGTGGCGAAACCGAAGCCCTCGATGATGCGGGTCGCGAGCAGCAGCGTCCCGCTCCCGGCGAGCCCGCCGGCAAGGCTCGCAAGTGCCATCACCGCGCCCCCCGCGAGGATTATCCGCCTGGTTCCCAGACGGTCGATCATCAGCCCACCCGCGACGCCGAACACCGCGCCGATGCCGTAGAACGACGATGCGATCAGCCCGGCAATGACGCGGGGCAGACTAAGCTCGGCCTGCAACATCGGCAGCGTCGGCGGCACCTTGCCGACCTGCAGGCCCACGACGTAGCCGGCTGCGAGCGCAAGGACCACGATGTCCCAGCGGGTGCGCCCGGATGACATCCTCGCGCGGGCCTACGGCGCCGGATTAAGAGTCGAGCATGAACGCAGCTTCGCGCTCCCGTCACGAGAATGACGCCGGGCGGGTTGTCCCCGTGCTGGAGCGGTGGGTGCCGGGAGGGCGACGGACCATGCCATCACGTGTGCACATCGCTCTTCGACAGCGCCTCTTGCCCGAAACGCTCGACGGCCGCCAGGGTCTCGCGCACGTCGTCCCAGGTTGTGGTGTGGTTGATGATGCACATCCTGAGCGCGAACGTTCCGCGCAGCAGCGTCGATGACATGAATGCACTGCTATCCCAGAACATGCGGGCGAGCACGGTCCTGTTGACCGCGTCCAGCGCCTCCTCGTCGACCCCGCCGTCGGCCGGATTGACCCGGAAGCAGACGATCCCGAGCGACGCGATGTTCATGGCCTCGAGTAGCGAACTCTCGCGGACATACTCTTCCGCCCGGTCAGCCAGCTCCATGCCCTTCGCAACCGCACTGCGGAATGCCGCCATCCCGAAGATCTGGATCGACATCCAGACCTTCAACGCCCGTACCGAGCGGCTCAGTTGCAGGCCGAGATCCGCGAAGTTGGGATGGTTTGCTCCCCATATCGTGTCCTGAAGGATATCGGGCCGAACCGCGAAGGCATTCTTGAGCGTGTTCTCGTCCTTCACCAGCAGGCAGCCTGCCTCGTAGGGTTGGAAAAACCACTTATGTGCATCCAGCCCGATCGAATCGGCGCGTTCGATCCCGCGCAGAAGCCGTTTGCCCCGCTCCGTCACCACCGCAAAGCCGCCATAGGCAGCGTCGACATGCAGCCAGAGCCCTTCCGCCGCGCAAAAGTCGGCCATCTGCTCAAGGTGGTCGATGGCCCCCGTGCTGGTCGTGCCTGCGTTGGCGGCGACCGCGATGGGGGTGAGGCCGGCATCGCGGTCGTCGGCGACGGCGCGGGAGAGCGCATCCATGTCCATGCGGAAGCGTGTATCGCTTGGAATCATGCGGATGCGGTCGCGCTGGACACCCACGATCATCGCCGCGCGCGCGAGCGAGCTGTGGCTCTGGTCGCTCATATAGATAGTGGCGCGTTCCGGGTGCCCCGCCGCCTCGCGCGCTGCGACAAAGGCGTCAACGCTGGCCGCCGAGCCGCCGCTCGTGAAGAGTCCGCCCGCGCCCTCCGGGTAACCGATCCAACGCCTGAACCAGTCGATGACGACCAGCTCCAGCTGGCTCGGGCCGCTTGCAACCAGCCAGGTGCATTGATTGATGTGATAGCCGGCAGCCATGAAGTCGGCCACCACGCCGGGCCATGTGGGAGATGACGGGATGAATCCGAAGAAGCGGGGATGATCGTTGCGTGCAGTGAGCGAAAGAACTTTGTGCGCGGCCCTCTCGATCACCTCCGCGGCCGGCTTTCCGTCCTCGGGCGGGTCCTCGAACAGTTGGTCTTCGAGTATCTGCCGGAACTCACCCTCCCAGGCGTTTTCTCCCGGCAGGTTCTCGATCCGCTCCACGACGAGTTCAAGAGCCTTCTGCCCGAGGTCGAGCATCTGCTCGCGCGACATTTGGAGATCGCCGGCTACCCGGGCGTCCGGAGCTGCCTCCAGCTTCCCATCATCAGGCGGGGAGGCATTCCCTTTGCTTTTCGCCGGTCGATCCGCGACATCCGCCCCCTTCCTTCATTCGCCGACCCCGGCGGGTGCAGCGCAGGCGAAATAGGTTTCGATCCGTTCCCGCTCAACGATGACCTGCCGCCGTTGACCACCATTGCCTTTTCCGAACACCGCCGCTCGAGTCCGAGCATTGACGACCCCCTCTTTCCGAAACAATCTCACTGCCCGATGTCGACGCCGACGCCTTGCGCAAATCGGACCGCAGGTCTCCAATCCCCGTCATTGTCCGTCCCTCCGTGTACCCCAGCGGCTTGCGGAGCATCGCGACGCAGGCTCCGGATTCCGCACGCCTGCGGAATTGGCCTCGTCCTTTCGCACATTGCAACACGCACTTGATCCGTCGCAAACGATGCGCGAGGTGCCAGTTGATTTGCAGGACAGAAAGAAGGGGCGGCCCGTGCGGGCCGCCCCGTGTCGATCGGCGAAACCGAGGGGTTAGGAGACCGGCTCGCCGCGCATCGCTCTTGTTAGCGTCTCGCCCTTCCCATACTTGGCGAGGTCGTCGTCGAACTGGCGCTTCTCGTGGCCGAACTGCCAGATATGCCAGATCACCCAGAGGGCCATGCCGACGATCCAGAACAACACTTCACCACCGACGAAGGGGTAGAGCGGTCCGATTTCAGCGATCGCTCCGCCCCAGCTATCAACCATTCCCGTAGACATGTCGGTTCCTCCTTATCCGGCTGATCCAACCCGCGCCGCCTCTTCTTCCTCGGCGGCCCGTAGCTCGGCTTCAAGCGTAAGGCGCTCCTGGCCTTCACCGACGTCGAGTCCCGCGAGCTCGATCTGAGCCGGAACGCGGAGCACACCGACGGCTTTGAAGATCCGGCACAACACCCAGGCCGGAAGGAAGCCGAGCACCCCAAACATGATGACGGCGCCGATAAACTGGCCCCATGGGGTGATCGGTGCGTAGCCCTCGGTCGGTGACGATGGGTAGCCCCACAGCACGAAACCGGCCACAACCACGCCAAAGACCCCGGCATAGCCATGGACCGCTACCGCGCCGACGGCGTCGTCGACCTTGAAGCGATTCTCAACCCAGAAGTGCATCTTGTACATGAACCAAGTGCCGGCGCCGGCGATGATCATCGCCTGGATCGGGTGATACAGATCGTTGCCCGCAGACGCCGCGATGATTCCTGCAAGACCGCCCGAATAGGTCCAGAACCCCTGTCCCTTCGAAACGATGTAGCCGACCAGAAGACCGCCCGCCAGCGACATCAGGAAATTGACCGTAATCGCTGACAGCGTGGTCGGCGCCAAGTAGATGTTGGTGGCCGAGAAGAACACGCCGTCGCCGGCCTGGATGTCCCACATCGGTACGTTGCAGGCGACGTAGAAGCCCCAGAAACCGGCATAGATAAAGAACAGTCCGACCGTCACCAGCCACGGATTGTGCGGCTGAATGTCGCGGGCCGTGCCGTCCGGTCGAAACTTGCCGACCCGGGGTCCAAGGTTGACCAAAACGCCAAGCGCGGTGCCGCCGGCGATGGCGTGGATCACACCCGATGCGTAGGCATCGTGGTAACCCAGGATCTGCACCATCCATCCGGCTGAGTGCCAGCCCCAGGCGGCGTCGATGACCCATGTGATCGAGCCGATCATGACCGCGATGACCCAGAATGCGGACGAACGAATCCGTTCGATCACAGCACCGGAAACGATCGATGCGGCGGTCCAGGAGAACAGCAGAAAAGCCGCCCAGAAAACCCCGTTGATGCGGGCCCAGGCAGCCGTGTCGTCGGCGGTGACCGCCGTGGAGGCGGGCGCCCCGCCCATATGCGGGCCCATGAGCTCGCTCCACGGCTCGGCAAATACCGCGGTTTCGAGGCCGCCGGTAATCCCTGGACCGTTGGGGAATGCAAAGTAGATCCACCAGCCAAAGAAGAAGAAGGTGATGGTGACCAGCGGAATCAACATCGTGTTCTTCAGCAGCGTGTGGAGATGGTTCTTAACTCGCGATGCACTGACCTCGTACATGCAAAAACCGATGTGGATGAAGAACATCAGCACAACGGTCAACCAGTAGTAGAATTCGGTAAAAATGATTCCCAGGGCGGTCAGTTCATTGTCCATGCGCACCTCCTTCGATCAGTGACAAGGAGCCTACCCGGAACGGTCCGGCGCAGGCACGCATCTTTTTTTTCGTTGTGGCAGCCCTCCGCACGAGCGGACGCTGCGTGCACCGACCACACTAGAATGCCTTGGCGGTGCTGTCCACCGCCGACGTCGATCAAATTGCGCCCGCGCAAGCGAGCGGCCGCCTGGGCCCTTGCCGCGCCGCCGCGTCGCGCTATGCTTGCGCTATGGACGAACGCAAGAACGTTGTCAGTATCGACGACCATCCCGGGCGGCATATCGCGAAGTCGAGTACGCTCGAGGCGTCGATCGGGCGTCAGGTGCGGAATTTTCGCAAACGCCTGGGCATGACCGTGACGGAACTCGCACGTCAAGCGGAGCTCTCGTCGAGCATGCTGTCCAAAATCGAGAATGGGGTTACCTCGCCGTCACTGGCGACCATGCAGTCTCTATCCGAAGCGCTCAACGTGCCGGTCACTGCCCTGTTCCGACAATATGAGGAGCAACGTGACGCGACCTTCGTGCGCGCCGGCGAAGGTCTTCGCATTGATCGCCGTGGAACCCGCAGCGGCCACGAATATCGCCTGCTCGGGCACTCCTTCAGCAAAGACGTCGCGATGGAGCCCTACATCGTAACCCTGACCGAGGAATCGGAGGTCTTCCCGCTGTTCCAGCACGGCGGCAATGAACTCATTTACATGCTCGAAGGCGAGATGGATTACCAGCATGGTGGCGCGAAGTACCGGCTCCAACCAGGCGATTCGCTGTTTTTCGATGGCGACGCTCCGCACGGGCCGGAGAAGCTGGTGAAACCGCCGATCCGATTCGTCTGCGTGATCGCGCATCCCCATGCGAGCGATCAAAGCGGTTAATTCACGACGGCCATCATTTTCCTGTTAGGAATATTTGTTTCCTGACAAGCCGCATTAGGTTAATCTGCCATCTCCCAGGTTCGTCCCGGCATGGCGAACCCCATTCGAAGAGGCAGCGAAGAGGCGGCTATGTGTGGCATCGCCGGTATTATGTTCAAGGATACCGCGTCGCGGTTCGACCTCGGTCGGGCTTTGATCGACATGCTCGACGGGTGTCAGCATCGCGGACCCGATTCGACAGGATTTGCACTTTATCGGGACGGCGCTGACGATCGTTACGGACTGCGTTTCTATGTCGGCGCCGGTGACGAAGCTGGCGCCACCGTCGCGGGTATCAAAGAAACCCTCGCAGACCAGGGCGCGACGCTCGTCGACGAAGAGATCGTGGGTGAGAACTATCGGGTCGAGGTGAAATTCGACGGCGACGTTCGGGCATTCGCCTACGCCATGGAGCACGCGGCCAAACTGTGGTCGCTGGGCACCAGCCTCGACATCGTCAAGGATGTCGGCAGCGCGCATGATGTCGACGAGCGCTATCGCGTAAGCGAGCACAAAGGCAGTCACGGCATCGGTCACGTTCGGCTCGCGACCGAATCGGATGTCAAGCCGGAGGCGTCGCACCCGTTTTGGGCGACCGGTTTTTCCGACGTTGCCATCGTCCACAATGGCCAGATCACCAACTATTGGAAGATGCGTCGACGCTTGGAAGCCCGAGAGTTCGAATTCCGCACCGACAACGACAGTGAGTTGATCGCGGTCTATCTCGCCGACAAAATGGCGCAGGGGGTCCCGCTGAAAGAAGCGCTCAAGACCTCGATCGACGATCTCGACGGCACCTTTTCCTTTCTCGTGTCGACCAAGGAAGAGATCGGTTACGCCAAAGACCGGCTCGCCGCCAAACCGATGGTGATGTACGAGACCGATGACCTCGTCGCCATCGCCTCGGAAGAGGTGTCGCTCAACAAGCTGTTTCCCGGCCAGGCCCTCGATACCAGCGAACCGCCCCCCGGCACATACGGCACATGGTCGCGATCGATCTAAGCGACGTCTCGGTTCGGCGTGCCAACGAGCTGATTCGCGAATACGGCGCGGACGGCGAACACGTCGAGGTCATCAACCCCGACGCGCGCCACCATATCGGCGTCGGTCTCACCCACGACATCACCGTTCGCATCAAAGGCTCCGCCGGCTATTTCTGCGCCGGCCTCACCGACGGCCCGCGCTTCGAGGTCGAGAGCAATGTCGGCTGGGGCCTGGCCGACAATATGTATAAGGGATCGGTGGTGGTGGGCGGCAACGCCAGCGCCATCCCCGGCGTCGCGATTCGCGGTGCTGAGGTCGTGATCAGGGGCAATATGGGTTCGCGCGCCGGCCAGGTCATGAAGGCGGGGACCCTGGCCTGCGGCGGCAACGCCAACTTCATGGCCGGCTACATGCTCTATGGCGGGCGTATCATCATCCTCGGCAATTCCGGTGAGCGCGTCGGCGAGGACATGACCGGCGGCACGATCTATGTCGGCGGTGAGGTGCAGACCCTTGGCACCGATGCCAAGATTGTCGACATGGCCGAGGACGAGCGCGACAGCATCCTGGAATTCCTCGATCGCTATGAGATGCCCTTCAAGGGCACGTTCAAGAAGATTGTCAATGCCGGCGAGCGGTTGCGATACGCCACGGCGGAGCCGCGCACCCGTCCGATTCCCTTCTTCGACTTCTCCGGCGCATGCCACTACTGGAACCCCAAGGTTCAAGAGGATATCTACGTCAAGTCTCAGGTCGGCCGCTATCGCATCCGCGGATATGGCGGCGCCCGCGCCATGCCCCACCTCTCCGACATCGCGTTCAGGAAAGACATCAGCGATGCCGGCAGCGATCCCGATGTCGTGTCCAAGGTCCGCATGACGACCGAGATCGGCGGCCGCGGCGGCGCCGCCCCGCTGCGCCTCAGCATGCCGGTGATGGTGGCGCCGATGAGCTTCGGCGCGCTCAGCCGCTCGACCAAGATCGCCGTGGCCAAGGCGTCGGCGATGTCGGGGATCTCCGAAAATACCGGTGAAGGCGGGTTGATGGACGCCCAACGCGAGGCCGCGGATCAACTCGTTTTCCAGTGTCTGTCGGGCCGGTTGGGCTGGAACGTGCACGACATGCAGCGCGCCGACGGCATCGAGATCTACATCTCGCAGGGCGCCAAGCCGGGATTCGGCGGCCAGCTCATGGCCAAGAAGGTCACCAAGGAGATCGCCGAGATCCGCGGCATCCCCGCAGGCATCGACCTGCGTTCACCGTCGCGCCACCCCGACGTGTTGGGGGCCGACGATCTCGTGATCAAGATTGAGGAGTTCCGCGAGGCAACCGGCTATCGACTGCCGATCAGCGTCAAGCTCGGCGCCGGTCGCGTCACCGACGACATCAAGATCGCGCTCAAGGATGGTTTCGATTTTGTCGAGCTCGATGGCATGCAGGGATCGACCGGCGCAGGACCGGCCGACGTCATGGAGCATGTCGGTATCCCGACCATCGCGGCGATCCAGGAAGCGCTGGACGCGCTCGAAGCGATCGGCCGTGCACGCGGCATCCAGATCGTGCTGATGGGCGGGATCAAAGACGGTGTCGACGCGGTCAAGGCGCTGGCACTCGGCGCCGACTCGGTGGGCCTGGGCACATCCGTGATCATCGCCGGCGGCTGCATTGCCTGCATGCAATGCCATGTCGGAACCTGCGTTGTCGGTATCGCGACCCAAGACCCCGAACATGAGAAACGCTACGACATCGATCGGGAGGCGGACAACATCCATCGCTTTTTGGAGAGCGTGCGCTGGCAGATAGCAGCGCTGACTCACGCGCTCGGCCACGACGACGTGCGCCAGCTGTCGCGCGACGACCTCGTGGCCTTGACCCCTGAAGCCGCGGAAATCACCCGGCTGCCCTACGTGCCCGAATTGCGCGAACGTGACCGTCGGAGCAATGACGGGATCCGCATCGTATGAGCGAATCCGCCCTGCGCGACGAGTTCCCACCCGAGCTGGCGGACGATACCGGCGACGCCCATTTCGTACCGGCGCCTTGCCAAATTGCCTGCCCGGTCGGCACCGACGCGCCTTCCTATCTCGCCTACATCTGGGAAGAGAAATTCGACGAAGCGTTCGAAGCCATCACCGCCACCAACCCCTTCAGCTCGATCTGCGGGCGGGTGTGTGATGCACCCTGCGAACCGGCTTGCCGCCGGGCCGACAGCGACGGGCCGATCGCGATCCGCAATCTCAAGCGCTTCGTCATGGACAAGCTCGGCCGCGACATCCATCTGTCGCCGGTGCCGGTCTCCAAACCGGAGACGGTCGGTATCGTCGGCGGCGGTCCTGCGGGTCTAACCGCTGCGCACGATCTCGCCGTTGCCGGCTACGAGGTGCATGTCTACGAGATGTCGGACCGCCTAGGCGGGATGATGATCTGGGGCATTCCGGCGTTTCGCTGCCCGCCACAGGTAATCGAGGAGGACATGCAGCGCATCCTCAAGCGCTGCCCCGGCATCAAGGTGCACCTCAACACCGCGCTCGGTACCGACGTCACCCTCGATGAGCTGAAGCGGCGCCACGACGCGGTATTGCTTACGATCGGCGCCTGGTGGGGCCGAAAGATGGAGGTCCCGGGCGAAGACGACGGACGCGTCGTCGATGGTGTCGGTTTTCTGCGCCGTGTGAATGGCGGCGAACGTCCGGAACTGCCCGAGACCGTCGTCGTTATCGGCGGAGGCGATGTGTCGATGGATGCATGCCGGGTGTCGAAACGGCTGCCCGGCTGCAAACAGGTGAAGGTGCTCTACCGTCGCGGCCCCGGCGAGATTCCGGCGCGTAAGGACGAGCTGCACGGCGCCATCGAGGAAGGCATCGAAATCGTCTACTACACGCAGCAAACCGCGGTCGAGCCACGCGGCAACGGTCTGGTGCTCAAATGTGTCCAGACTACGGGTGGCGAAATCGACGTCGACGGCCGCAAAGTACCGGTGACGATCCCGGGCACCGAGCACGAGATCGCGTGCGACATGGTGATCGCCGCGGTCGGCCAGCAGGCCGAGAGCGATGAGCTCGAAGCCCGTGGCCTGATGAATTTCGATCGGGTGCGCGCCGAATTCGATTCGATGCGCACCGCGGATTCCAAAGTGTTCGCAGCCGGCGACGGAGCGTTCGGGGGCTCGACCATCGTCGTTGCCATGCACCACGGCCAGAAAGCGGCGTACTACATCAAGGCGTTTCTTGAAGGCATCGACAGTCCGTTGCCGTATCGGACGCCCTACCGTACCCGCCGAGTGCCGGTGTCGCAGGACCCCGAGTGGGAGATCGTCAATCGCCAGGAGCAGGAGTTCCACGGCCTCGGCGACGTTCCGGTGGCTTTCCCCGAAATCGAGTCCGTCTACCAGGTCGATACCGCAAAGGCCGAAGCGGCGCGCTGCTATCGCTGCGATGCCGAGAACGGCACCGTCGAATACAGCGTTCGCAATCGGGAAGACATCTTCGCGATGGCGCGCACCGCGCCGGGCGATCTCGCGCGCCAGCGGACGCTGCTGGGCAAGCGTATGGCGGTGCGCGACGACCCCTACGGCGACAGCCGAGCGGCGTCGCTGGACGACATCGTGTTCCTGCCGGCCAACCTGTCGCGCCTGGTGATCGACCCCTACCGCGAAGCTTGCGTGACGGCGACGAAGTTGGGTGACGCGCTGGCCATGGATTATCCGCTGCTGGTCGCGGGTTTCGACGATGCCCCCGAGGAAGTGCGCGCTGCGCTGGCCGCGGGTCTGAAACCGAGCGGTTGCGGCTATGTCGGGGCGCGCTCGCTGGGACCGGAAGTGCCGTGGTTGCAGCTCCTGTGCGAGGGGGATCCGCCCGATGCGGCGGCGACCGCGATCGTCCATCTCATCGGTCAGCGGCACCGTTCGGTGCCGACCGAACGCGCCCGCGAGGGGCAACTGCTGGGTCTCGCGGTGGCTCGACCGGCGCTCGACAAGGCCATCCCGTACGGCCTCGAACATGGCTTCGACCTGCTGCTGCTGGATGCGACCGGCAAGCTGGGGCAGCCCTGGGCGGAACTCGACGGCACGCCGGACTATGCTGTTCTGCGCGATACGATCACGATCCTGCGCCGTCTGAACCAGGAGGAAGCCATAGATCTCGCCTTCTTCGGCGGCGTCAGATCGGGCACCGATACGGCCAAGCTGCTGGCCCAGGGCAGCCACGCGACGGTGGTCGGCGCGGCGATGGGGTTTGCGATCGGCGGCCGGATCGCGGCGCACGGTTCGGAGATGGTTTTTGCATCCGACTACGCCAGCGAGGATCGAACGGAGGGCGCCGAAAACTTCCTCAAAGCATGTGCGAGCGAGGTGTCGATGATGGCTCGTGCCACCGGCAAGACCAACGTTCACAACCTCGAGCCCGAGGATCTGCGCGCCATCAGCGTTGCAGCGGCCCAGGCAACTGGCATAATTCTCGCCGGAACCCACTAAGGCCTCCACGAGCTGCGGGCCGCGGCGGGCCGGCGAATCGGCCGGTGCGTTTCATGTCAGGACAGGGGAGGGTGTCACCATGGCCGTCGATCTCGCGAAAGTCGCGCGCGATAAAAAGCTCCAATATTTCCTGATCAGCTTCGTCGATTTGTTCGGCGTGCTGCGCGCCAAGCTGGTGCCGGCGCGCGCGATCGGCGACATGCACAAGGAAGGCGCCGGCTTCGCCGGGTTCGCCGCCTGGCTCGACATGACCCCGGCCGATCCTGACATGTTCGCAATGCCGGATGCCGACAGCCTGATGATTCTGCCTTGGAATCGCGAAGTCGGCTGGCTGGCCAGCGAGTTGTGGATGGACGGCAAGCCGGTGGAGGCCAGTCCGCGCACCATCCTGCGCCGTCAAATCGAGGCCGCCGCCAAGGCCGGCTACCGCATGAAGACCGGAGTCGAATGCGAGTACTTCATCATCAACCCCGAAGGCACGGCGATTTCCGATGCCAACGATATCCAGTCCAAGCCGTGCTACGATCAGGTCGCCCTGATGCGCCGCTTCCCGGTGATCAAGGATATCTGCGACGCCATGCTGGAGTTGGGCTGGGCCCCCTATCAGAACGATCACGAAGACGCCAACGGCCAGTTCGAAATGAACTGGGACTACGATGACTGTCTCAAGACCGCCGACCGCCACGCGTTCTTCAAATACATGGTCAAGACCATCGCCGCCGGGCACGGCCACCGAGCCACCTTCATGCCCAAACCTTTCATGGAACTCACCGGCAACGGCTGCCATACCCATGCGTCGATCTGGGACAAAACGGGCAGGAAGAACCTGTTCCTCCACAACAAGGACGAGATGGGCCTGTCGAAGCTCGCCTACAATTTTCTCGGCGGCGTCTTGAATTCGGCCGAATCGCTGTGCGCGATCTTCAATCCCACCGTCAATAGCTACAAGCGTATCAACGCGCCGGTCACGCTGTCGGGCGCCACCTGGTCGCCGAACGCGGTGAGCTATTCCGGCAACAACCGCACCCACATGGTGCGGATTCCCGGTGCCGGCCGTTTCGAATTCCGGCTGATGGACGGTTCGACCAATCCCTATCTCTCCCAGGCCGCGCTGCTTGCGGCCGGCCTCGACGGCATGGCGAACAAACGCGACCCTGGCAAGCGCCTCGACGTCAACATGTACGAGCATGGCACCAAGGTGCGCGGGCTCAAGAAACTGCCGACCACGCTGCTCGACGCACTACGCCTGTTGGAGAAGAGCAAGATCCTCGAGAAGGCGTGGGGCGCTGAGGTCGTCGCGTCGTACCTCAAGCTCAAGATGGACGAGTGGCACGCCTATACGCGCCACTTGTCCGAGTGGGAGCGCGAACAAACGCTGGATTGCTAGACTAGAAGAACTTCAGGTAGCGCTCCCTCTCCCAGTCGGAGACGTGGTTGAGGTAGCTTTTCCATTCGTCGCGCTTGTAATTCATCCATGATTCGTACATTGCGTCGCCCATCACCGTACGGCCCAGCGGGTCGGCGTCGAGCGCGTCGAGCGCCTGGTCAAGGGTGCGCGGCAGCCACGTGACGCCTTCGGCCTCGAGCTCGGCCGGGGTTTTTTCATACATGTTGTCGAGATGCGGCTCGCCCGGGTCGAGCTCGTCTTCGATGCCCTCGAGCCCGGCGGCCAGAGCCATGGCGATGCCGAGATAGGGGTTGCAGGAGGAATCGGCGGAGCGAATCTCGATCCGCTGTCCCGGTAGCGGGATGCGCACGGTGTTGGTGCGGTTGTTGTTGCCGTAGCAGACATAAACCGGCGCCCAGGTGAAGCCCGACCGGCTGCCTTTGAGGATCAGCCGCTTGTAGCTATTGACGGTCGGGGCGATCACGGCGTTGAGCGCGGGCAGGTGCTTCAGCAACCCGGCGGTGAACCGGTAGCCCAGCTTCGACAGATTGTTGCCGCGCGGGTCGTCGTCCGCAGCGAACAGATTGGTCTCGCCGGACTCGTCCCACAACGAGATGTTGTAGTGCGCGCCTGAACCGGCGCGCTCGGCAAACGGCTTGGGCATAAAGCTCGCGAAATAACCGTGGCGCCGGGCAATCTCACCTGCCATCCAGCGGAAGAACACGTAGCGGTCGGCCGTCTGCCGCGCGGGCGCGTAGGAAAAATCGACCTCGAACTGACCGATACCGTCCTCGTGGTCGAACGAAAACACGTCCCAGCCGAGCTCGTTCATGGCTTCGACCAACTCGCCGATCCAGTGAAGATTGTCCAACAGCCGCTTGACGTCGTAGGCGGGCTTGGCCAAGTGGTGACGGTCGCTGACCGGCTCGTAGCCGCCGTCTTCGGTATCCTTGAGCACGAAGAACTCGGCCTCCATCCCGACCTTGGCGGTGAAGCCATGCTCGGCAAGCCGGTCGAGCGCGCGCTTCATGATATTGCGGCTGCAGGGCTCGAAGGGCTTGCCTTCGCACCAGAGATCGCTGGCGAACCAGGCAATGTCGGTCTGCCAGGGCAGGATCATGCAGGAAGCCGGATCGGGGTGGGCGGACACCTCCTCGTCGTGGATCTCCTGCGGGATCCCGTCGAGCGCGGCGCCGGTGCACAGTTCCGAGCCATCCATCATCTGATCCATATGCGCGAGCGGCACCATCTTGCTCTTCGGCACGCCATGCATGTCGACATAGCTGGGGATCATGAACCGCACGCCGCGGCGCTCGAGCTCGTCGTGCAGGCCGCTGATCGGCAGCTGCTCGGCTTTCGGCATCGTGTCCTCCCTCCTATTTGGCAGCGATCGCCGCCGCGTTGTTGCGGTACTCGACCAGCGGGATGTCCTCGCTCATGGCGCGGGTCAACTGGTCGGCCAGCGTCGCTGCGCATTTGTCGAGCAACCAGCGTCCGGTCTCGGCCTTGGCCCGGGTCGGTTTGCCGACGCCGCCATGCTCGCTTTCCTTGTCGACGGTGTAGGAATAGAAGCAGCTCGCGCCGGTGTCGGGCTCGTCGACGGCCTTGTCCATACGCACGAGATCCTCGCGTAAATGCAACATGATCGATGTCTCGGCATCGTTGGCGTGCCAGTTGGTGCCGCCATCGGCGTGATAGAAGTCGAACACCTCCTGGCTGATCTCCCATACCGAGCGCAGGGCGATGCGCAGTTCGTGAATATCGGTGCGGATATTCTCCAGCCCACACCGCAAAGGCGCCCAGTTGGTCACGTGGCCGTTCAGCATCAGGAGCCGGCTAAATCCCGAAGCGTGGACATATGTCGCGAGCTCGAGCATCACTTGCGACAGCGTCTCCGGCCGCAACGACAGCGTGCCCGGCCATTTGGTGGAGTGACCCATCGAGCAGCCATAGGGCAGCGGTGGCAAGACTGGAATACCGGTTCGCGCCGATGTCGCTTCGGCGACCGCGGTTGCCGAGAACGTATCGACCCCGGTCGGCAGATGCAGGCCGTGCTGCTCGGTTGCGCCAACGGGCAGGATCACGGTGTCGATACCGCCGGCGCAAATCGCATCGATTTCCTCCCAGCTTAACTCTTCCCAGCGCACCGGTGCCGCTTGATGGGCCATGAGCGTTCTCCTCGTGAATGCGCGCAGGCATTTCCATTGCCCTGTCGGCGCTAACCGTCGCCTACCGGCATGCTCGATTGCAAGCCTTGCCCGCCCTACATTTCAGACCGCAACAGCGGAGCAAGACGGCCGGACCGGCTGGCGAACGGCTGGCGCCCATACTAGGGTAAGACGGAAGCACTAGGGTAAGACGGTCGCACGCGGGCTCGGAACACGATGGCCAGACACATCACCCACGATCCGATCTACAACACCGTTTCGGCCGACGACTTTCCGGCCATGCTCGAGGTCGACCGCTATGGCGAGCGCAGCAGCGCATTCGATGAGATCATCGCGGTGACCCACGACCATTTCTGGGACCCGATGGATACGGCCTATCTCGACTACGAGACCGCGTTCGACGTTTCATGCCAGTACATCATGCCGCGCGAAACGGTGCCCGAGCTCAACAGCGCCGTGGCCGATCGCCTCGACGAAAGCCAACAAATAAAGCTGGTCAACGAGATCGTCCGCTGGAATCTCTCCGGCATTCTTCACGGCGAACAGGCAGCGCTGTCGCTGAGCGCCAGCCTGTGCCAGATCCTCAAAGACCCCGGTGCTCAGGAATATGCGGCCAACCAGGTGCGCGAGGAGGCGCGCCACGTCACGGCGTTCGCCCGCTACATCGGGGTGCGATGGGGCAAGCCCTATCCGATCGGCGAAACGCTGGGTGAATTGCTGACGGAACTGGTGGCTGCGCCCGAAATCTACAAGAAACTGATCGGCATGCAGATGCTGGTCGAAGGGCTGGCGATGGGCTCGTTCGCGTTCTTCCATGCGCAAACCAACGACGCGCTGCTGAAGCGATTGACCCAACTGGTGATGACCGACGAAGCCTTCCACCACCGCTTCGGCAAGATCTGGGCCGAACGCACCATGCCGTCGCTGTCCCAAGAGGAGCACAATCGGGTTGAAGACTGGGCGGCTCGGTGCTTCGAGACACTGCTGTTCAACTTGGTCAATGTGCGTCAGAAGCGCGATATCTATCCCCAATTCGGGCTCGACTGGCAATGGGTGCGCGAGGCCTGCCGCGAAGTCTATGACGACAGCTACCGCCGCAACGAGTTGCGCAAGGAGACCAGCGTCATGCGGGTGCTGGTCAAGACCTTGGTCGCGGCCGCCATCATCACCGACCGCACGCGGCCCATCTATGCGGCCTGGGTCGACATGGGCGACATCGAGGCGAGCGGCGGCCACGACGTGCTCGGCGAGGCGATCGCCGCCGAGGGTATCGAATATCTGCGTCGCATCAACGAACAGCGCAAGGTTATCGGCCAGAAGCCGACGGGTTAGTCGGTCCCGTCCCAATTTCGCGACGGTTCCGGCGGGTCGGTCGATAGGGGCGCGGATCGAGGGCCACCGCATCGCAGCGAAAGTGCGATCGCGCAACGCGGCGGCCGTGGCGCGACCAGGGGCGGCGCACCGCGCTCGCTTTCAAGCTTCGATGTCGGCGTCTAACCGGCGCCGCTCAACTCACCGGTCCGCCCATGGGTCGTAGGACCCGAAGTTCCATAGATGCTTCTCGGGGTCGCGACACCCATAATGCTTGCCGCCATGGTCCTGCTCGGCTGGCTCCATAACGATTTCCGCGCCGGCCGTTCGAGCGCGAGCGCAATGCGCATCGACGTCGTCGACGATGATGTAGGGTGCCTGGGTCACCGCGCCGGCGTCCGCCGGCTGAGCGATCATATCGTCATATTCGCCGTGGCCGGCCGATCCCAGCATGATCATGCCGTCGCGGAAGGTGAGCTGGGCATGGGCGATGCGGCCGTTTTCGCCGGGCACCACGAGGTGCTTTTCAAAACCGAACGCCTCGCACAGCCAATCGATCGCGGCAGGTGCGTGGGTGTAACGCATCGTCGGTATGATCTTCGCTGACATCACACTCTCCGGTTCGACAATTCGGGCGCCGGCCCGGTCGTCTCCCGCGCATTCTAGATCGGCGGCCGCCGGTCGCGCCAAGGCCGCACCCGCTCGTAGTCGGCGGCGGCGCGGAACACCGAAATGTCGTCGTAGGTTCTTCCGACGATCTGCATACCGATCGGCAGCCCGTCGACGAAGCCGGCCGGCACTGCCGCCACCGGACACTCCGGCACCATGTTGAACGGATAGCTCAACTGCCAGTGCAGCCATTTGTCGCCGGGCAAATTGCCATAGGTCAGCGGCTTGCCGTTGATCCTGAGGCTGGTGTCGAGAATGTCGTGCACCGCCGGCAGCCCGGGCAGGGCGGTCACCGGGCACAGCAGAATGTCGTACTCCTCGAGGATCGGTCCCAGGGTCTGGTACATCTTGCCGCGCACGAAATTGATGTCGTAGAAGCGCTTGGCGCTGAGCTGCAGCCCACGTTCGATGCCGACCCGTACCATGGCATCCATCTCGTACTTCCAACGCGGATAGAGGTCGCCGGCGAGCGCCGCCAGCAGTGTTTCCTGGAAGGTGGTCTGGGCGTCGAGCACGCTGAAGTCCCAGCCGACATCGACATCTGCCACCGTGCAGCCCAGCTCCGCGAACGCCGTGGTAGCTTCGCGCACGGCCTTCTGCACCTCGTTGTCGACGTTGAAGTAACCGAGGTCCATCGACACCGCGACTTTCCAGCCCTTGATCGGCTCCAGCTCGTCGGGGAGCTCGAGCTTGGGCCGTAGGCTGCAGGCGTCGTCGAGATGCGGCCCGGCGGTGACGTTCTGCATCAGCGCTGCGTCGGCCACGCTGCGGGTCATCGGGCCGTAGTGCAGAAACGATTCGCGCGGCAGGCCGATATCGAGCGGATTGCGTCCGAACGGTGGATCGAAACCGAAAATGCCGCACTGCGCGCAAGGGTTACGGATCGACCCGGCCGCGTCGGTGCCGTCGGCCAGCACCGACATGCCGGTCGCCACCGCCGCCGCGCCCCCACCGGTCGAGCCGCCGGGCGACATGTCGGTGTTCCACGGGTTGCGCGACACCCCCCACAGATCGCTCTTGCAGTACGGACCGTGGGCAAATTCGGGTGTGGTCGAGCGCGCATGCATGATCGCCCCGGCCTCGAGCAGCCGATCGACCGTCGGCGCGCTCTTCTCCGGCCGATAGTCGGCGAACGCTTTCGAACCCATCGTCGTGATCTCGCCGGCCACGGCGTGCAGATCCTTGATAACGATTGGGATGCCCTCGAGCGGTCCGGTTTCGGCGCCCCTGGCGTAGGCCGCTTCGGCCGCCTTGGCCTGGTCGCGGGCGCGATCGAAGAAGGTGTAAGTGAACGCGTTGAGCTGATCGTTGATCGCTTCGATGCGGGCGATTACCACATCCATCAACTCGATCGGGGACAGTTTTTTAGCCTTGAATGCCGCAATCGCCTCGGTGGCGGTGATGTAGTGAAGTTCGTCGTCCATTCCAATCCTCCCAAGCGCTTCTATACGCGTTGTCTCCTACGCAGCTCCTCGCCAATCTGCGCGGCGCGCCCGACATAGAACGCCTCCCGCGCCGCCGGCGCGCAGGCGGCGCTTTCGCAGACCAACGCTGCGACGCGCGCGCCGACCTCGCGCATCAGCGCGCGATCGTCGTCCGCACCGCGCGGCGGGATCGTCCATATCGTATCCTGGGTATAGGTCGGGATTACCGCCTGCCGCGCTCGCGTCAAGGCCATGTAGTTCCCGCCGGCGACCAGCGCGCGGATATTCTCGCGCAACACTTGGCGCAGCAGACCGATGCCGCGGTCGGCACCGTTGAGATTCTCCAGGGCGTGCACCGCGATTCGTCTCTGGCTGACGATGGCCTCGAAGTCGCCGGGAACGCGCTGGCGTTCGTCATAGCGACGCTCGTCCTCGGTCTGGCCGATAAAATCGATCTTGCCGAGCCCCACCCGGTTGCGGTCCCCGTCGTCGTGGGGGTCGACGCGATCGTTGAAATAACGCCAGCCGATCACCTTGGTGTGGGTGTCGTCGACCGGCCGCATCCAACGCGTCAGGCTGGTGCGGATGAAACAAACCTCGTCCTCGGCCGTGAGCCACAACGCGCCCGCCTGGTTCATGTTGGGCATGATGATTTCGCCGGTGCGGGCCCAGATCTTGTCGCGCCAACGCCGCACATTGACGTTGATGGTTCCAATCGGCGTGCGCCGGTAGTCGAGCTCCGGCAGTTCGCCCCAGCTTTCCGCGAACTGGACGCCGGAAGCGCGCGTGTGCAGGAAACAGCTATGCGTCGGATCCTGGCAGTTCTCGAGCACCTGCAGCCAGTTGCACGGGAAGTCGAGCGAGAACGGAATGATCTCGGTCCCGAACTGGTCGTAGGAATCGAGGATCGGGAAATCCGGCACCTCGTCGGCCGGACCCATCCACGCGAAGATGATGCCGGCGTGTTGGTGGGTGGGATAGGCCGGATGGCAAAGCCGTTCTTTGACCGCGCTGTCGGGATCGTTGGGTGTTTCGAGAATGGTGCCGTCCGGGGCGAAATGCCAACCGTGATAGCAGCAGCGCAGACCCTGGTCGGTCGGCAGGCCGTATTCGAGCGAGGCGCCGCGATGGCTGCAGTGCTTCTCGACCAAGCCAACGGTACCGGTGCGCGTTCGGAACAGGACGAGGTCCTCGCCGAGCATCCGCACGCACAAAGGCACGTCGCCGAGCTCTTCGTTGAGGCACACCGGCTGCCACATGCGCCTTAGATACTCGCCGCCGGGTGTTCCCGCTCCGGTATGGGTGAGTTCGGCATCCTCCGCGGCGTTGCGCGGACGACAATAGGCACCAAACCGCTTGCCGACGCGGACGTCAGCGGCATGGGTTACGGCCATCGCGGCAATCCTCCGACCAGCGGAACGAGCGTAACCCAGCACGCCGCGGCGGCCAATCGCGGTGCGGCCGTCTCCCTCGCGCGGTCGACCGGCGCCGCGAAGAGATGTCGAAGTTCCAGCCCGTGTTGTCGCCCGCTCCGGCCTCGCCTAGAGTGCGCCTAAAGACGGCGCGACAACGGCCGCGGGAGCCATTGGCATCGTGACGACAACTTGCTTTAGCGCCGCACCAACCGTTGGCGCCGGCGTCGCTCAATGACGACGGCGGAATCCGTGGCGGCGACGGGTGCAACCTCGGCACCGAAGCGCTCGCCCTGGATCGACCTGATCCAATTTGCGGTCCTGGTCGCCGGCTTGTTCTACGTCGCGATCTTGGGCGCGGGCACCCTCAACTACAATTGGCAGTGGTACCGGGTCCCGAAACTGATTTATCGCGTGGTTGACGGCGAGTTCCTCTGGGGCCCGCTGATGGACGGTCTGTTCGTTACCTTCGAGATCACCGCCTGGTCGCTGCCTCTGGCGATCATCATTGGGCTGACCACCGCTCTGCTGCGGCGGTCGAATTCGTTCGCCGGCCGAGCGCTCGCAACCGGTTATCTCCAGTTGATCCGCAACACGCCGATCCTGGTTCAGGTCTACATCTTCTACTTCGTCCTGGCACCGATTTTCGGCGTGGGCGGCTTCTGGGCCTGCGTGCTGGCACTGTCGTTCCACGAGGGGTCGTTCACCGCCGAGATTTTCCGCGCCGGGATCGAATCGGTCGAGAAGGGCCAGTGGGAGGCGAGCGACAGTCTTGGCCTGAGCCGCGCCAATACCTACCGCTATATCGTGCTGCCACAGGCGGTGCCGCTGATGCTACCACCGCTCACCGGCCAACTCGTGACATTGATCAAGCATTCGTCGATCCTCAGCGCCGTGGCGATCTTCGATCTCACGACGATGACTTTCGACCTGGTCGCCGAAACCTTCATGGCCTTTGAAATCTGGCTGACGGCAGGCGCCATGTACCTCGCCGTTACCGTGACGCTGTCGATCCTGGTCAATCTGTTCGAGATCCGAGTGCGCAAGCGGGGCCAGCGATGAGCGTGTCCGCGAGCGAGATCTCAGCACGGCCGCAGCCCAAGCGCCGGTTCACGTTCACCGTTCTCGACGGGATCATCATCGCCATCGTCGTCGCGGTGCTGGCCTATGTCGCTTACCGCGTGACCAACGATCTCGTTTACGCCTGGGATTGGGGTCGCGTACTCGATTTCTTCTTCAAATACGACGCAGCGCGGGATCGCTGGCTGCCCAACCTTCTGATCGAGGGGGTCTTCATCCTCGCGCGCATCTGTTTCTGGGCCGCGCTGCTCGGTCTGGTCATCGGCTTCCTGATGGGAGTCTGTCGCACGAGCAACGTCCTCTTCTTTAGATTGCTCGCCCGCGGCTATGTCGAATTCGTGCGCAACATGCCGCCGATCCCCTTCCTGTTCATCATGTTTTTCTTCGTCGGCAACCAGATCCTCAAGCCGCTGGAGCTGACGGCTGCCGCTCAGCAAGCGTCGCCCTTGTTCCAGGATGCCATCTTCGTGGTGTTCGGCGATTTTAATGTCCTGCGCAATTTCGCCGCCGCGGTGATCGCCCTGGCGCTGTACGAAGGTGCCTACATCACCGAAATCGTGCGCGCCGGTATTCAGTCGCTCGAGCGCGGCCAATGGGAAGCCGGCCAAAGCCTCGGTCTGACGCGCTATCGGCAGCTTCGCCACATAATTCTGCCGCAGGCGGTTCAGCGCATTACGCCGCCGCTCGCCAACCAGTCGATTCAGTTGATCAAGGACTCGGCTCTGGTTTCGCTCCTATCGGTCCAGGAATTAAGCTTCATGGGGATGGAAATCGCCCATTCGACGTCGCGTTTCTTCGAGACCTGGATCATTATCGCGGCGATGTATTTCGGAATTTGCTACGCTCTCGCGGCGTTGTTCTCGCGGCTGGAGCAGCGGATGGGCCGCGGTCGGGCTGCGCCGTAACCCGGTATTGAGTGCGCCGGACTCGACTCGAACAGGTGGGGACAATAAGAGTAAAGCCCATGAGAAGCGTAGGGCCCATGAAAACCGGTCCGGATCGGGGTCGGATAGGTACCTAGAGCAAACAGGGGAGGTTTCCGATGCTCAACCTGGTGAAATCGTTCGCGGCGATCGCCTTCGTCGTGTTGATCGCGGCGGCGCTCAATGCGCCGGCGACCGCACAGTCGATCTCCACGGATTTGGCGGCTGACAGCGTTCTCGAAACGATCAAGAAGCGCGGCAAGCTGCGCGCCGGCGTGTCGAGCTTCGTGCCCTGGGTCATGCGAGCCAAGGATGGCGGCTTGATCGGCTTTGAGATCGATGTCGCCAAGAAGATCGCCAAGGACATGGATGTCGATATCGAGTTCGTACCGACCGCTTTCTCCGGCATCATCGCCGCGTTGGTCGCGGGCGAGTTCGACATCATCATGACCGGTATTTCGATGGTGCCGAAGCGCAACCTCACCGTCAATTTCTCCAACCCCTACAACTGGGGCGGTATCGGTTTCGTCGCCAACAAGAAGCTCACCGGCGATTGGAAGCTCGAACAGTTCGACAGCCCCGACGTGATTTTCACGGTGCGCCGCGGCTCCAACGACTCGATCGCCTCGGTGCGCATGGTCGCGCCTACGGCGAAAATCCGTCAGTTCGACGACGATGCGCAGGCGTTGCAGGACGTGCTGAATGGCACCGCGCATGCCAACGTGACTGCCGAGCCGAAACCGACCAAGGCGGCCATCAACTTCCCGGATCAGATGTGGCAGCCGATGGGCGACGCGTTGCTGCTGCGCTGGCCTTCGGCGTTCGCCCTACGCAAGGGCGATCCCGATATCCTCAACTGGCTGAACAACTGGATCACGCTCAATCGCGAGCGCGGCTGGGTGCAGGAACGCCACAGCTATTGGTTCAAGACCGAGGATTGGAAGGATCTGGTCGCCGCCAAATGACGCCAATATTGAAACGACCGGCCGCGCTCGACACGGCCGGTCGTTGCATCTGAAGACTCATGTCAGACGCAGCCATCATCGAGCTGACCGAGGTCAGTAAATGGTTCGACACGTTTCAGGCCCTCAAGGGGGTGAGCCTGTCCGTGCGACAAGGCGATCGGGTGGTGGTATGCGGCCCGTCGGGCTCCGGCAAATCAACCATGATCCGCTGCATCAACCGGCTCGAACGCCACGATTCCGGCAGGATCGTGGTCGACGGCATCGAACTCACCGACGATCTCAAGAACATCACCGCGGTACGCCGTGAGGTCGGCATGGTATTTCAGCAGTTCAACCTGTTTCCTCATCTTACCGTTCTCGACAATCTCACCCTGGCGCCGACCAAGGCGCGCAACGCGTCCAAAGCCGAAGCGCGCGAGATCGCGATGCGCTATCTCGAGCGGGTGGATATCCCCGAGCAGGCCGATAAATATCCGGCGCAGCTGTCGGGCGGTCAGCAGCAGCGGGTCGCGATCGCCCGCAGCCTTTGCATGCAACCCAAGATGATGCTGTTCGACGAACCCACCTCGGCGCTTGATCCCGAGATGATCAAGGAGGTGCTCGACACCATGGTCGAGCTTGCCGAAGACGGTATGACGATGATCGTGGTAACGCACGAAATGGGATTCGCTCGCACGGTGGCCGACAAGATGGTGTTCATGGACGCCGGGGAGATCGTCGAGACCGCGCCGCCCGACCAGTTCTTTTCGGCGCCGAAGAGCGATCGTACCAAGCTGTTCCTCAGCCAGATCCTGATTCACTAGCGAGGCGGAGCGCGGCCGGCGCAGCTCCCATGATCCTCTACGCCCTGCCGCATTCGAGCTATGCAACCAAGGTTGCGATCGTCATCGCCTACAAGGGGATCGAAGACGCGTTCGAGGTACGCGAGCCGCCCGGGGGTTTGCGCACCGAGACTTACCGGGAGGTCGTTCCGATGCGCCAGATTCCGGCGCTGGTGGATGGCGATTTCGTGCTCAGCGAATCCGAGGTGATCTCGGAATATCTCGAAGAACGCTTTCCCGAGCCGCCGCTCCTGCCGCCTTACCCCGAACGTCGTGCCCGCGCGCGTTTCTTCTCGCGCTTCCACGACATCCATCTCGAGCCGCCGGTGCGAAATCTCTATTGGCAGGTCCCCGAGCGTACCCGCGACACCGCCGTCGTCGAACAGAATCTTGGTCGAATTCAGGAACTGCTCGATCGTTTCGGGACTATGGCCAGGCCGGCGCCGTTTCTCGCCGACGATCATTTCAGTCTTGCCGACTGCGCGTTCCCATCGACGCTGATGTATCTCGATATGGTCAGCCGGGCGATGGGATACGGCGTTCGTTATCCCGAGAACGTCGCGGCGTGGCGCGGCACCGTCCTCGCGCAACCCGCCGTCGCCAAGGTAATGGCCGACAATCAAGCCGCAGCCGAAGCCTGGCTCCCGAGAAAGCTCACGGAGTAGGGCGGTACGATGCCGATAGCCGCAGCCGATGCGGCAGACGGATACGTCGCCGACCTCCTCGCCGAGTGGGCAACCGGACTCCGTTGCGAGGACATTCCGAATGACGCGCTGCACGAGGCCAAGCGCGGCATCCTCGACGTCGTCGGTGTGACGCATGCCGGCGCCGCACACCCCACCGCGGTGCTCGCGCAGAAGCTGGTCCCGGATCAGTACGGTGCCGGTCGCGCGTCGCTGCTCGGTACCGCCCTGAGATCGTCGATCACGGGAGCAGCGTTTGCCAATGGCATTGCCGCACATGTTTGGGACTATGACGACGTGTCGCTCGAGGGAATGGTCCATGGCAGCGCCGTGGTTTTTCCCGCCGTGCTCGCGATAACCGAGGCCTGCGATCTAAGCGGTGCGGACCTGCTGACCGCTTTCGTTGCAGCTGTGGAAGCGGAGTACGCGCTGGGCCGGGCCTTTACGCCGGAGCTCTTTTTTCGCGGTTGGTGGACCACCGGGTTGCTCGGTGCTATCGGCGCCGCGATCGGGGCGGGTCGCGCGATGGGCTTGGACCGCGGGGTTCTCGCCCAAGCGATTCGCATCGCCGCAACCCAAGCGACCGGCCCTTACGCTCTGGTGGGTACGCCAATCAAACCATATGCCTGCGGGCGCGCCGCCGAGGCCGGCGTCAACGCTGCCAGCTATGCCGCAGCCGGGCTCACGGGCCCGGACGACGCGTTCGAAAACAACCACGGTTTCACGGCAATGTTCGCGGCGGCAACATTTCATCCGGAAGCGCTCGCCGAGCTCGGCAGCCGTTACGTTCTCAACACTTCCCGCCTGACCTTCAAACGTTATCCCGTATGTGCCGGCGCGCAGGGATCGGTCGCGGCCGTGCTTAAACTCATGGCGGAGAACGATTTGGATGCTGATCGGATCACACGTCTGCGTTGCGAAGTAACGCCGGCGATCGGCCATTACATGCAGCATCGGGTGCCGGCGAGCACCACCGAAGCGCAATTCAGCCTGCCTTATTGCGTGGCCTGTGCCATGAGATTCGGCGACATTCGGTTCGACCATCTCGAGGCGCAGGCGATCCGTGACTCGACGACTCTCGCGCAACTCGACAAGGTCGAAATCGTGCTGTCGGAAAACCTGGCCGCAGAAGAAGCAGCCAACGAAGATTACGTCGAACCGGCAATTGCCACGGCATGGACCAAGGATGGCCGCGAGTTCAGCGCATTCGTCGCGGCGCCGCCGGGCACGCCCGTGCAGCCGCTCGCCGATGATGAACTCGAAGCCAAATTCAACGCATGTCTGGCCGCGGCGCCGGTGTCGACGGCAGCGCCCGGGCTGCTCGACCGCATATGGCGGCTCGAACAGGAGCGGTCGGCGCTTGCGCTCCCGGGCGCCGCGCGCTAGCTATTTTGCAAACAATGGCGGGGACTACCGGTCGCCGTTGAACCGAACCGATGGCAAGCGACTACGAACTCGTCACGGCACAGCGCGCGGATCGCGGCGCGGATTTGTGGACCGCGGTCGAAGCGGCGCAGTTTGCCCACGTCGTTGAGCGTGATGTGGACGAGGGCGACACCAAATCGGAATCGGCAGAGGCGTTTCTCACCCTGTTCTTCGAGTTGGCCGAGGATTGGGACGAGACCGACAGCAACGATCAGGCCACCGCGCTGGCCCAGCTCGACACCCGCCTGCGGGGGCTGGCCCAGCACGATCTTTTCGTCCACGTGGCCGTCATCCAGCGGGAATTCATGATCTCTTCCGGAGACGTGGCGCGCCTGCCGATTGCGATTCTCAAGGTTGGTCGGGCCGCGTTCCCGTCGATTACGATCCAATTGCCCGACATCATGGACACCGAGTAGACGTCAGGCCGACTAGTCCTCGATCACTGCCATCGCCTCGACCTCGGCGACGATCCCATCGGTAAAAAAACCGCTCACGCCGATCCAACCGGTGGTCGGCTTGATGTCGCGGAACACCTCGGCGTGAGCGCGGGCTGCTTCTTCCCATTTCGACACGTCGCGAAGGTACATCCGAGTCTTGATCACGTCTTCGAACGTCGCTCCTGCTTCGGCCAGCGCGGCTCCGACCATTTCCAGCGCTATCTTGGTCTGCATATAGACGTCGTCGGCATGCAGGATGCTGCCGTCCGGTGCCGTCGGTGTGGTCAGACTGACATCGACGATGTTGCCGACCCGTACGGCGCGCGAAAATCCGGCCGAATCCTCCCATGGACGCCCTGAGCTGATATTTTGCCTCGGCATAGCTCCCTCTCCTTCGGTTACATCAACGTGTTTTCGAACGGGAACGTCGACAGCAATTCAGTCCCGGTTTCGGTAATCAGGAGCTGCTGCTCGAGCTTTACTCCCTCGCTGCCATGTTCGGTCCCGATATAGCTTTCGACGCATATCGTCATGCCCGGCTCGAACACCCCCTCGGCGTTGCCAAGCCCGGGTCCGGTCGGGTAGCCGATGGTTGGGTATTCATCGCACATGCCGACCCCGTGGGCGATGCAGCCGTAGCGATTGGCAACGAATTCCTCCGGGATCGGCCAGGCGCGCTGTGCGAATTCGGAGAAGCTCAGGCCCGGTGCAAGCAGGGCGGTGTCGTGGTGGAGCTGTTCGTAGGACAGCGCGTAGAGTCTGCGCTGTTGGTCGGACGACGGGGCGCCGCCGCAGCGATAGGTGCGGGAAATGTCGGCCATGTAGCCCCAGGGGCCGATCAGGTCGGTGTCGAATGCCACCAGTTCGCCGGCCTGGATTTTGCGGTCGGAACACTCCTGCAACCATGGATTGGTGCGCGGACCCGACGCCAGACAGCGGGTCTCGAGCCATTCGCCCCCGCGCGCGATATTGGCGTGATGCAGCAACGCCCACAATTCATTCTCGGTCATACCCGGCGCCAGGGCTTCGCGCATGGCAGCCATGCCCGCTTCGCAGGCGGCGATGGCGACCTTCATGCAGGCGATTTCGTCGCCAGATTTGATGACCCGGGCGCGCTCCATGATGCGGCTGGCGTCGACCATCTCGATACGCTGTTGCGCCAGCGCCGCCGCGCCTTGGGGGTCGATGCGATCGAGCGCGAGGCGGCGGTCCGTACCGCAATGGGTAGCGACGAGCGCGGCGATTTCGGCCGCCCAGTGCCGCGTACGATCCACCAGCCCCTCGCCGCCATAGATGTAGCCCAAGCCGGTCGCAGGGCGGGACTCGGCGACGGTCTCCAACGCCGCATTTTGGTGCAGGCTGCCCGGCGAATCGAAAATGATGGCGCCGCCGCCGGCCGGGAGAAACGCATATCGACCCCAGGAGTGGGTCTTCCACAGAGTCATGTTGCGGGCGCCGGTGGCGTAGCGGATGTTGATGGGGTCGAACAGCAGGGCGGCCCCGATCCCGGCATTGGCGAGTTGCTGCAGAACCCGGTCCAAACGGTAGGCACGCAACCGCTCGACATCGATCGCCGCTGAATTGCCTGACATCCCGACCTCCAGCAATCTTCAACGCTGGCGACGTATTTCCGTTAGAACACATGCACGACTAAACTGCCCTTGAGCGGGAGGCAATGCCATGGGTGGAGTTTCGGGCGAAGACGTCCGTTTCGGCAACGAAGTTCCGCGGGTCCGCGTGCCCTACTCAGCCTACCATCGGGCACGCGCGATTCCGATCGACGACGCGGTGATCAGCGTTGGCCGCGGTACCGAGGGCGGCGAGTATTTGCGGCGCACGTGGCAGCCCGTGTGCCTGTCGGAGGAGCTCGACGAGGACGTTCCCAAGGTAGTGCGTCTGCTTGACGAGGAGCTCGTTCTCTTTCGCACGCGGGCCGGTCAGCTCGGCCTGGTTGAGAAGCATTGCAGCCACCGCGGCGCTTCCCTCGAATACGGGTTGCCGACCGACGAAGGCATAAGATGCTGCTACCACGGCTGGCATTACTCTCCCGACGGGACGATCCTCGACACCCCCAACGATCCGCAAAGCACGATCAAGGAACGGCTGTTTCACCCGGCTTATCCCGTGCACGAATATCGCGGCATCATCTTCGCCTATATGGGCCCGCCCGAGGACGTGCCGGAATTCCCGATTCTCGACGCCTACGTTCAGCCCAACACCGACGCGGTACCCTTTTCGCTCCATTTCCCGTGCAATTGGGTCCAGGTCCTCGACAACACCCAGGACCCGACCCATTCCTGCTTCTTGCATACCCGCATCAGCGGTGCCCAGTTTGCGGTGTCGTGGGGCGAACTGCCCGAGTTGACCTATGTCGAAACGCCGATCGGCATGATCAACGTCAACGTGCGGCGCTGGAACGACTATCTGTGGGTGCGTACCACCGACATGATGCTGCCCAACCTCAATCAGACCGGGCATCTGTGGCTCTCTTCCGAGTACGAAGAAACCTTTCTGCGCTCGGCGTTGACCCGATGGATGCGGCCGATCGACGATACCCACACCCAGATGATCGGATGGCGGTTCTTCAGCGACCGCCTCGATCGCGCCAGCGATGCCGATCCGAGCCGGGTCGGCCTTGGCAAAATCGACTTCATCGGCCAGACCGAAGACGAGCGCCTCTACATCGAGCGCCAGCGCGCGCCGGGCGATTACGAGGCCATCGCCGGCCAGGGTGATATCGCCCTCAACGCTGCCTGGAACCTCAACAACGGCGACCGTGGCGTCGCGATGATGCGCAAGATCATCCGCGAAAATATCGAGGCGGTGCGCGACGGCCGCGACTATGTCAGCCTCGATCGTAGCCCGCGGGTCGATGGCGTGGTGCCGACCTACACGCAGGACACCGTCATGACGATTCCGCCGCGCAACGGCGACGATCGCACCATGATGCGGGAGGTTGGAGACGGGGTTTCGCAACTGGTGTTCGAGAGCGCTGGCGTGCCCGCTTCGCAGCGTGAAGCGGTATTCAAAGAGAAGCTCGCCGCGGTGGTCACGCGCTACGCCGAGTGACGGCGAAAAACCGGCCAACGAGCTGGCGCCGAAAGATGTCCTGGATCGTCGGCGTCGACGTCGGCGGTACGTTCACCGACATCTTCGCCGTCGATCGCGAGAGCGGCCGCAGCGTCGTTCACAAGGTTCCGTCGCGACCGGCCGATCACGTGCAACCGATCATCGGCGGCATCAAAGCGCTCGGCGAAAGGATCGGGTTCAATCTGAGTGATCTCGTCGATTTTTGTCACGGGACGACGGTGGGTACCAACGCATTGATCCAACGCCGCGGCGCCGAGGTTGCGTTGATCACGACGGACGGGTTTCGCGACCTGCTCGAAATCGGCCGCCAGACCCGCCCCAAGCTCTACGATCTGCATGCCGACCATCCCGCGCCGCTGGTGCCCCGCAAGCATCGTTTCGAAGTGATCGAACGCCTCGATGCCAACGGTGAAGTGCTGATTTCCCTCGCACCGTCGACGATCGCGGGAGCGGTCGATGCCGTGCGCGAGTCCGGCGCCGCGGCTTGCGCGGTGTGCCTGCTGTTCGCGTTTCGCAACGACATCCACGAGCGCAAGCTCGCCGACGCCCTGACCGCAGCGTTGCCGGACTTGTCGTTCTCGCTGTCGGCGGACGTCATGCCCGAGTTCCGCGAGTTCGAGCGTTTCTCGACGACCGTTCTGAACGCGTATCTCCAGCCTGTCGTTGCACCGTACATGAAGACTTTGGGCGCCGTGCTCGCCGGCGTCGCGCCGAACGCCCGGATCGGCATCAATCAGTCCAACGGTGGGCTAATGACGCCGGCCACCGCGGCCCGCTATCCCGTGCGAACCGTCCTTTCGGGCCCTGCGGCGGGGGTCGTCGGTGCCGCGGCCACGGCGCGCGTCGCCGGCCGTCGTGACGTCATCACGCTCGATATGGGCGGTACCAGCGCCGACGTCTGCCTGATTCTCAGCGGCGAGGTCGGTATGTCGTTCAGTCGCGAGGTTGCCGGATTCCCCGTGCGCCTGCCGATGGTCGACATCAACACCGTGGGAGCCGGCGGCGGCTCGATCGCATGGTTCGACCGCGACGGGCTGATGAAGGTCGGACCCGAAAGCGCGGGCGCCGATCCCGGACCGGCCTGCTACGGCAAAGGGGGCACGAAACCGACCGTATCGGATGCCAACGCCGTGCTCGGGCGGTTGCCGCCGGATGGCCTCCTCGGAGGTGCCATGGCGCTCAACATCGACGCCGCGCGTGACGCTCTTGCCCCTGCCGCGCGGTGCTTGAATATGAGCGTCGAGCGTACCGCGCACGGCATCATCGGTATCGTCGCAGCCAACATGGTGCGGGCGATCCGCGCCGTGTCGGTCGAGCGGGGCCATGATCCGCGTGCCTTCGGATTGATCGCATTCGGCGGCGCGGGCCCCATGCATGCAACCGAAGTCGCGCGAGCGCTCGGCATGCACGAGATCATCGTGCCGCGCGACCCCGGTCTTCTCTGCGCGCAAGGGTTGCTCGCCGCCGACCGCCGGGAGGAGTTCGTCCGCTCGCACCGACTGGCGCTCGACCACGACAGCGGCGTCGAACTCGTCCAGACTGTCGATTCCCTCAAGCGGGAGGCGGAGGAATGGTTCACGCGCGAGACGCCGGCGTTGTCCGATCAGGGTGCGGAGCGCGAAACAAAGCTCGCCTACGACATGCGCTATGTAGGTCAGAATTTCGAGCTGCGCGTCGCTGCCGACCTGCGCAGCGCCATGGACGTCGCGCGGCTCCGGGAACTGTTCCTGGCGGCCCATGAGGCAAGCTACGGGTTCCATAGTTCCGACGATCCGGTCGAGATCGTGAATGTTCGGCTAACCGCTCTTCTCGCGGCCCGCCGCCCAAGCGCCGGCCGGACTCTTCCGGCCGATGCCGCCAAGTTGGTGGGGCGCCGTGCGGTGTTTTTCACTCCTGACCGGGCTGAGGACACTCCGGTTTATCAGCGATCCGCGCTGGGGGTGGGCCAGACCATCGCCGGGCCGGCGGCAATCGATCAGCTCGACGCCACCACCATTGTTCATCCCGGCGATCGCGCAACCGTCGATAGCGCCGGCAATCTCATCGTCGAGCTTGCGGCATGACCGGGGAGGGCACGCCACTCGATGCGATCGCGCTCGAAATCGTCTTCAACGCTCTGCGTTCGATTGCCGACGAGACCTACATCGCGCTGATGCGAAGCGCCTATTCGACCAACATCAAGGAGCGGCACGACCACTCGACCGTGATTGTCGATCCCGGCGGCCGGCAGGTGGTGCAGGCTGAGAACGCGCTGCCGATTCATCTCTCATCGATGAAAGGATTAATGGAACATTTGTTGGCCCGCTACCCTGTCGAAACCATGCGCGAGGGCGACCTTTTCGTCGCCAACGACCCACACGCCGCCGGCGGTTCTCATCTGCCGGACATCAACATGGCGATGCCGGTGTTCGCCGCGGGGCGCCTGATCGCATTCATCTGCAACGTCGCTCACCACGCCGATATGGGCGGGGTGGCTCCCGGCTCCATTGCTGGCGGTATGTCGGAGATCTATCACGAAGGTCTGCGGATCCCGGTCGTCCGCATGTTTGAGGCCGGGGAGCCGTGCCGGGATATCTTCGAATTGCTGCTGCGCAACGCGCGGTTGCCGGACGAGCGGCGCGGCGACTACAACGCGCAGATCGCAGCTTGCCGGCTTGGCAGCCGCCGGCTGCACGAATTGCTCGACCGGTACTCCGTGGATACCCTGCACAGCGCGTTTGGCGAGCTGATTGCGCGAACCGAACGGCGCCTGCGCGAGGCCGTGGAAACAATCCCGGACGGCGCCTACCGCTTTGCCGATGTCATGGATGATGACGGCATGGGTGCGACGGATATCCCGCTCGAATTGGAAATCCGGGTGACCCGCGATCGCATTGTGTTCGACTTTACCGGCACCGCCGAGCAGGTGGCGGGCAACATCAACGTTCCCCTCAATCCGACCCACGCAACGGTATGCTACGCGCTGAAGTCGCTGCTTGACCCGACCGTGCCGAACAATCAGGGGGTCATCGATGTTTGCGAGATCGTTGCCGAACCCGGATCCCTGGTGAACTGCCGCGCTCCCGCGCCTGTGGCGGGTCGTGCAAACACCTGCCAGCGGATTGCCGATATGATCATCGGCGCGCTGGCCGAAGTGTTGCCAACCGCGGCCACTGGCGCCTCCAACGGTGCCAATACGACCGCGGTCTTCTCCGGTACCAACCCGCGAACCGGACGCGACTATCTCTACCTCGAGACCTTAGGGGGCGGCGGCGGCGCGCGCTGCGACCGCGATGGCAAGGACGGCGTGCAGGTTCACACGACCAACACCTCGAACCTCCCGATCGAGGCGATCGAGACGGAGTATCCGCTTAGGGTAGAGCGATACGAATTCATTGACGACTCCGCCGGGCCCGGCAGGCACCGCGGTGGTCAGGGATTGCGCCGCGTGGTTACGCCCGTCGGGCATAGCTGCCTCTTCAATGGCCAGGGTGAGCGGTTCCGCCACGCCGCTTGGGGGATATTCGGGGGCGAGCCCGGTCGGCCCGGCCGGTTCGTTTTTCGCGATGCCGGCGGCGGGGAGACCGCCCTCGATATCAAACCCTCAGCTGTCCAAGTCGGTCCCGGTGAATCAATTGCCATCGAAACACCGGGCGCCGGCGGTTATGGTGGGCCCCGGGAACGCTCGCAAAAGAAGTTGGCTGAGGACCGAGAAAGCGGCAAGTTCTCGGTGACATATCTTTCGCAGCACTATCGACCTGAGCCGTAACACTCGCTTCGCATGCCGTTGGGTCTACTCAAATACGGGCTCCGCCGTTCCTATCCGGCGCGGCCCGATCTGCCGCCGGTCAAAGACCTCAAGCGGTCCTACGACGTGGTCATCATCGGCGGCGGCAGCCATGGGCTCGCAACCGCCTATCACTTGGCGAACGATTGGGGTGTCACCGACGTCTGCGTGCTCGACAAGGGTTACATCGGCGGCGGCAATACAGCGCGCAACACGACCGTGATTCGCTCCAACTACATCACGCCGGAGTCGGTCCGTTTCTACAGGACGTCGGTACAGATGTTCGACCGCCTGTCGCAGGAGCTCGACTACAACGTCATGTATTCCAAGCGCGGGCAACTCACATTGGCGCATACCGACGCGACGGTGCGAACCTTCCGGCTGCGCGCCGAAGTCGGCAGATTCCACGGCACCGACATCGAAATGGTCGACCGTCAGACCATTCACGAAATCGTGCCCTGCCTGCATATGCCGCTCGACGCCCGCTGGCCGGTTCTCGCCGGGTTGTGGCACCCCGAAGCCGGAACCGCGCGCCACGATGCCGTGGCCTGGGGTTACGCGGCCCGGGCGGCCGACCGCGGCGTGGAAATTCATCAGCGCACCGAAGTCACCGGGATCGTGCGCGAGAACGGTGCCGCGGTCGGCGTCGAAACCGGTGCCGGAACGATCCATGCTGGCGCGGTTGTTCAGGCGGTGGCCGGGATGTCGTCCGTGGTCGCGAAGATGGCGGGATTTCGTCTGCCGATCCGCACCTATCCCCTGCAGGCGATGGTGACCCAGCCGCTCAAGCCGTTCGTCGACCCGCTGGTCTCGTCGTCGGCGCTGCACTGCTACATATCGCAGAGCGCACGTGGCGAGATCGTCATCGGCGGCGGTTCCGATCCCTACGAACTCTATTCGACGCGCTCGACGCTCGACCTCAAGGAGAGCCTAATCGCGCATACGCTCGAGCTGTTCCCGTTCCTCGCCGACGTTCGCTTGGTGCGGCAGTGGGCGGGGATGACCGACATGACGCCGGACTACAGCCCGATCATGGGCGAGAGCCCGGTCAAGAACTACTGGCTTGACGCGGGCTGGGGCACCTGGGGATTCAAGGCGACTCCGGCGAGCGGGCGATTCATGGCCGCGGCCGTCGCGACCGGACGCGTGCCCGACATGATCGCGGCATTTCGCCTGTCCCGCTTCGACACGATGGAGCTGGTCAACGAAATGGGCGCCACGGCGGCGAGCCATTAATGCCAGGGTTCATCGCTTTCATCGAAGCGACCGCGCCATGAAGATCATGCGCTGCCCGCTCAACGGCGACCGCAACATCAATGAGTTCCAATGCGCCGGCGAAGTCGCGCCGATGCCCGATCCGGCGGATGTCAGCGACGAAGCTTGGCGGGACCATCTCTGGTTGTCGGCCAACGAAGCCGGCGTCGTGCGCGAATGGTGGTGTCACCTGCCTACCAGCTACTGGTTCATCGCCGAGCGCAATACCGTGACCGACGAGATCGTGCGCACCTACCCGCCCGACGAGGTCTTCGACAAGCGGGTTGAGTTCACGCCGCCGAATGAGCCGCAATCGTGAAGCAGGACGGCGTCAGCCCCGGTGTCAATCGCATCGCCGGCGGTGAACTCGTCGACTACGATCGTCCGGTCGAGTTCACCTTCGAAGGGCGGAGCTTCCAGGGCTTGGTCGGCGACACCATCGCCAGCGCGCTCGCCGCCAACGATCGCTGGGTGCTGTCGCGGTCGTTCAAATACCACCGGCCGCGCGGCGTGTTCTCGCTGGCCGGCTGGGAGGCCAACGCGCTGGTGCAGGTCGGCCACGAACCCAATGTCCCGGCGGATCGCGAACCGGTTGTCGACGGCGCGGTCATCGAAGGCCAGAACTACCGTGGTTCGCTGGACCGGGACAGCGATGCCATCTTTGGCCGCTTCGCGCGCTTCATGCCGGTCGGTTTCTACTATCGCGCGTTCTACCGGTCGCAATGGTTCTGGGAGAAATTCTGGGAACCGGCGATTCGCAAACGCGCCGGTCTCGGGACCATCGCAGCGGATGCGCCCCATCGCTATTTCGACAAGGCGTTCGGTTTCTACGATGTCGCGGTTGTCGGCGGCGGTCCCGCCGGACTGTCGGCGGCATTGGAGGCCGCACGTACCGGGCTCGATGTCCTGCTGGTCGATGAGAACCGCGTGCTCGGCGGCGCTCTGTCATACGAACGACTCGACGCCGAAGGCGAAACCGCGCGCCGACATTGTCGCGAGTTGGTGGCTGCGATCGAAGCACAGCCGACGTTGACGGTCATGACGGACGCCGTTTGCAACGGCTGGTTCGCCGACAATTGGCTGCCCGTGATCAAGGGCAACCGCCTGTACAAGGTGCGCGCGCGCGAGCTGGTGCTGGCGACGGGGGCCATGGGCCAGCCAGCGACGTTCCACAATAATGATCTGCCCGGGATCATGTTGGGTTCGGCGGCCCAGCGCCTGATTCGCGCCTACGGCGTGCGCCCGGGACGGCGCGCCGTCGTCTACACCAACGATGACGGCGGCTACGGTGTTGCTCTCGATCTGATCGATGCCGGCACCGAGGTGGCGGCGATCATCGACCTTCGCGGCGAGCCCTCCGCCGACCCGCGCGTGCGCTCGATCGACGCGCGCGGGGTCGAGGTTCATCGCGGCTATGCCGTGATCGCGGCGGTCGCCGCCGCAGGCAATCGTCACCTCACGGGCGTCGGTGCCGAGCCGCTGACCGGCGGTGGCACCGTTTCCGCAGAGTGTGATCTCCTCTGCATCGGGGTCGGCGCCGTGCCGACCTATCAGTTAGCGTTGCAGGCGCGCGCGCGTCTGACCCAGCGCGACGGCGATGCGAGGTTAACGATCGTCGATCTTCCTGATCATATCCGGTTGGCCGGGGCCGTGAACGGATCCGGTACTCTTGACGCCGCGATCGCGGATGGTCGCCGGGCCGGCTGGACCGCGGCGAAAGCGTCAGGCGCCAACGTCGGCGGTGAACCTCCGCCGGGTATGGTGGAGAACGTGCCGGTGGCGCCGCCTCAGCATCCGATCCGTGCCCACCCTAAGGGCAAGGATTTCGTCGATTTCGACGAAGACCTTCAGGTTGCTGATATCGCCAACGCGGTGGCTGAGGGTTATGCCGAGCTGGAGCTGGTCAAACGGTTTTCAACCGTCGGCATGGGGCCAAGCCAAGGACGCCATTCGGCTCTCAATACTGCGCGAATCGTCGCCCGCGAAACCGACCGCACAGTGGGCGAGGTCGGTGTCACGACCGCTCGACCTCCGGTCTATGGCGAACGCCTCGGGGTGCTGGCCGGGCGCAGCTTCGACCCTGAGCGTCACACCGCCATGCACCACCGTCATCTCGAAGCCGGCGCCCAGATGATGACCGCCGGGGTTTGGTGGCGGCCCGCGTTTTATGGCTCGCGGGAACGCCGCGAGACCTGCATCGCCGATGAAGCTGTGGCGGTGCGCCGGAATCTCGGCGTCATCGACGTTTCGACGCTCGGTGGTCTCGAGGTGCGCGGACCCGACGCCGCCGAGTTCATGAACCGGATCTATACCTTCGCCTATCTCAAGCAACCGGTCGGACGCGCGCGCTACGTGCTGATGACCAACGATGCCGGCACCATCATCGACGACGGCGTCGCCTGTCGTTTCGCCGAGGACTGGTTCTACGTCACGACAACGACGACGGGTGCCGAGCGCATCTACCAGACGATGCTATGGTGGAACGCGCAGTGGCGACTGGAGGTCGATGTCGCGAATGTCTCGGTCGCACAGGCGGCCGTCAACGTTGCCGGGCCACGCTCGCGCGAACTCCTCGGCAAACTAGTCACCGGTATCGATCTCTCCGCCGAAGCGTTCCCTTATATGGGGGTGCGCACGGGGCGCGTCGCCGGCATTCCGGCGCGGGTGTTTCGCGTGGGGTTCGTCGGCGAACTGGGCTTCGAGGTCCATGTCGGGGCCAGCCATGGCGAAGCGCTGTGGGACGCGATCTTCGACGTCGGGCGCGACTTCGATATCGTCCCGTTCGGGGTGGAAACCCAGCGGGTGTTGCGCCTCGAAAAGGGGCACATCATCGTCAGCCAGGACACCGACGCCATGACCACGCCCGAGGAAGCCCACATGGCCTGGGCAATATCGCGGCGTAAGCCTTTCTTCGTGGGAAAGCGCTCGCTCGAGGTTCGCGACCGCCATCTCTCGAAACGCAAGCTCGTCGGCTTTGCGATCGACGATCCGTTCGCCCCGATACCGCAGGAATCCAACCTCGTCGTCATCAACGAAGAGATCGTCGGATTCGTAACCTCCATTGCACGATCGCCCAATCTGGGCCGCGTGATCGGCTTGGCCTACACCGCGCGCGATGCGTCGGACCCGGGCACGACTCTGCCGATTCGGCTCGACAACGGCCGCAGCGTTGCCGCCGAAGTGGTCGAGTTGCCGTTTTACGATCCCGACAATCTGCGCCAAGAGATGTAGCGGTGAGCGATCCGGTACGTGCTACCGATACGCTGCGGCGCTCACCGGTCCACCATCTATGCGCGGCGGCGGGGGCAAACTTCACGCCCTATGCCGACGCGATGTTGGTCGTCGACTATGGCGAACCCGATCAGGAACGCGATGCAGCGCGCCGGCTCGGAATGTGCGACCTCTCGGTGCTGCCGCGCATCGGTTTCAAAGGCGCCGGCACCCTCGACTGGCTGGCGTCCCAGAACGTGGCGTTGCCGGCTGCGGCCAACTTCGCGCTTGCGCAGCCCGATGGGGCGCTGGCGGTCCGGCTCGGGCCGCAGGAAATAATGGTGCTCTCGGATATCGCTGTCGATTCGACCCTGGCCGGTCGGTTGGAGGAGGCGTGGCCGACGAGCGCAGACAATCCGCGCGGCTATCCCGTCCCCCGCCGCGACACCCACGCCTGGTTCCGTGTCTCCGGTGATCGCGGCGCCGAAATGTTTGCGAAGATGTCGGCCATCGATTTGCGGCCGCACAAGTTCGACAATCACCGCCTGACACAAACGTCGATCGCCCGTGCCACGGGAATCATCATCCGCAACGATAGCGGCTCGACGCTTGCTTACGACCTGCTCGTCGATTGGGCGATGGCTGACTACTACCTTGAGGTACTGCTCGACGCGATGGCGGAGTTCGACGGGCGATTGATCGGACATCACGCGCTCGTCACACTCGAAGAATCGGGACGTTGAAGGGCCACGCCGAGATCGCCGGCGGTGGTTTCGCGGGACTGGCCGCGGCCGCGGCGCTCGGCCAGCGCGGTTGGACCGTTCGCGTCCATGAGCGGTCCACCGATTTGCGGGCCTTTGGCGCCGGTATTTTCGTGTGGGAGAACGGATTGCGGGTGCTCGCTGCGCTTGGTGCGCTCGAGCCGGTACTTGCCGGCTCGTGGCAGGCGGCGCGGTACGAAGTTCGCGATGCCGCCAATACCCTGCTGGCGGAGCAGCCATTCGGTCCTGGAATCGGCACGCGGATGGTGACGATGACGCGTCAGTGCCTCTACCAGGCGCTGCTCGACGCGGCGGTCGACGCCGGCGCGGAATTCGAAATCAACTCCACAGTGGTGGGCGCGAGGCCCGAGGGAGAGTTGATCCTCGCGGGCGGAAGGCGGTTGCCGGCCGATCTCGTGGTCGCCGCCGATGGCGTCAACTCGGCTATTCGGGAATCGCTCGGGTTGACCCGACGACGATACCCGGCCGGTGACTTCGGCGCGATCCGCCTGCTGGTATCAAGGAAGTCGGTCGAGCCGGACAGTGTCATCCATTTCCTCAGTCCTCCCGACCAACCCGTTCGGCGGTTGCTCTACGTTCCCTGCGACAACGAGAATCTCTACGTCGCCTTCACGACCGGCGTGGACGACATGACCGCCAAGTCGATCCCCGTGAACAAGGCGCTGTGGTCGGCGACGTGGCCGCATATGAGTGACCTGTTTGCTCGCATCGGCGATCAGGGCCGCTGGGATATCTACGAGACGATCGAACTTACGAGCTGGTCGCGCGGCCGGGTGGCGCTCATCGGCGATGCCGCGCACGGCATGGCGCCAACCCTGGGGCAAGGGGCGGGCTGCGCGATGATGAACGCGTTGGCTCTGGCCGTGGCCCTGGAATCCGTGGATGATCCCGGGCAAGGGCTTGCCGCATGGGAGCGCTCGGAGCGACCGCTCACCGAGCATACCCAGGATATCGCCCATCGCTATATGGCGGCGGCGCACACCGGCGAACGGGGCGGTACGCTATGGGACGAGAGTGCATTGACAACCGCGCGCTACGTGCCGACGGGATGCCGGTAGGAGGGCGGTCATGCGGGGATTGAAGGGCAAGAACGCGATCGTTACGGGCGGCGGCGGCGTCATCGGCGGTGCGATCTGCCGACGTTTCGCCGAGGAAGGCGCGGGAGTCGGCGTGTTCGACATCGATGCCGACGCGGCGGTCCGGGTCGCCGATGAAATCACGGTGTCGAACGGTCGGGCCTTGGCCCAGGCGCTCGATATCACCGACTACACCGCCGTCGCGACGGCGGTCGACGCTTGCGAGGCCGACCTGGGGCCGATCGATATCCTCGTCAACTGCGCCGGTTGGGATCGCTTTATGAACTTCGTCGATACCGACACCGGGTTGTGGAACAAGATCATCGACATCAACCTGCGCGGCCCGCTTAACATGACCCATGTCGTGCTAAGGCGTATGACCGAGCGTGGCAGCGGACGCATCGTTAGCATCGCCTCCGATGCGGCGCGCGTCGGATCATCGGGCGAAGCGGTCTATTCCGCCTGCAAGGGCGGAATCATTTCCCTCACCAAGACCCTGGCGCGTGAAACGGCGACCCTCGGGATCTCCGTCAATTGTGTGTGTCCGGGACCGACCGATACGCCGATCTTGAAGGCGTTCGTCGGTGAAGGCGAAGGCGGTCGCAGGGTATACGAAGCCCTCAAGCGGGCGATCCCGATGAAACGGTTGGGCGAGCCGGAAGACGTTCCGGGCATCGTCGCGTTTCTTGCCAGCGATGATGCCGCGTTCGTGACCGGTCAGGTGATCAGCGTTTCCGGCGGCCTGACGATGGCCGGGTAGGAACTCGGTCAGACCGCGGTTTCACCCGTCGGTGGCCAATGGTCGGCCACGCGCACGGCTTCGTCATCGCCCGGCCAGGGCGGTGTCGTTACCAGCAGAAAAACCAGAGGATGGTCGCCGATGCTGCGAAACTGGAAGCGCGTACCGAGTGGAATCGTCACCGACATGCCGGGATGCACCAAGAGTTCCTGCTCGACGTCGTCGACCGCGCGCCACAACTCGCCGTGTCCGGAAACGAAGTGCCAGACCTCCTCGACCGTCTGGTGACGTACCGCCTTCGACACGTGTCCCGCCGGCAGCGTGCCGTGGGCCGCACTGGCGCCTCCGTTTCGCGGCAGCGGCAGTAGACGGATCTCCGAGCCGTCGGGCGCGATCGCGTCAGGCTCGGCCGGCAGAACCGCCGTGTCGAACGGGGTTTCCAGTTCATATTCCTGCGGATTGTCCGGCATATTAGGCGCTCTGTGGTCGATGATCTGGTCGAATCAGGCTAACATGCGGGTCGAGTAGATATTTCTGCCCCGCGGTGGAGATAGTTATGACGCCGATGATAACGCATCACATCGATCATCCCAGCGCCTGGAAAGGCAGCGATTTCAAGAGCAAGGACGACTTCTCGGTCGACTTGACCGATCGCCAGCTGGGCGCTCTCGACGCAGCGCTCCAACGCGTCCGGGAAAAGGGGTTGGCGACCGAAGCGATCACCAAGTTCGACTTTCCGCTCGACGATATTCAGGATTTTATCGACGAGGTGTTCGACGAGCTCATGAACGGGCGCGGTTTCGTGATGCTGCGCGGTTGGCCGGCCGACGAATACTCGGTCGAGGATCTCGGCGCGATGTATTTCGGCTTCGGCCTGCACTTCGGCAAAGCCGCATCGCAAAGCGTGATGGGCGATCTGCTGGGTTACGTCACCGACCATTCCGATGAGAACCCGGACGAGCGCGCGTACCGCAACAAGTACGCGCTGTCCCTGCACACCGATCTCAACGACCTGATCGGGATGCTCAACCTGCGCAAGGCGGAGCGCGGCGGCGAAAGCCAGTATGCGAGTGCGATCGCGGTGCACAATGAGATCTTCTCCGCCCGCCCCGATCTGTTGAAACCGCTTTATGAAGGTTTCCATTACCACCGTCGGGGCGAGCACGGGCCGGGGCAGGAGCCGATCACCCCGCACAAGGTGCCGGTCTACTCGACCGTGGACGGGGCTCTCAGCTGCCGCTACGTCGACACCTATATGCCGGCTGCCGCCGCGGAGCTCGGTGTTGACCTGCCGGCAGAGCTCGCCGAGGCGATCGAGTATTTCGAGGCGATGTCTGCGCGCGAGGATGTGTGTCTCGACATGCTGATCGAGCCCGGTGAAATGATGTTCTCGAACAACTTCACGGTGTTGCACGGCCGCCGCGGTTTTGACGACGGCAACAAGCCGCCTGACCAGCGGCGCCTGTTCTTCCGCCTGTGGCTCGATCCGGAGGATGCCCTGCGGCGCCCGCACGTTCCCGAAGTCTCGATCTACGAAGGCGACAGCATCGTGCATCAGGAGGGGCGCAAGCCCATCTACAGCGACGATGCGTGGGAGGGCATCCACGAATATGTCGAGCGCAAGCAGGAGGCTCTCGGCCGGTAACGCGGAAAGCCCCCGAAAGGAACGCGCCATGACCACGCCGATCATTCGCCACCACATCGACCATTCCAGCGCCTGGAAGGCGATCGATTTTAAAAACAAGGACGATTTCTCGATCGACCTGGAGCCGCGTCATATCGCAGCGCTCGATCGGGCGCTGTCCGAGGTGCGCGAAGCCGGGCTCGAGGTCGACGACATTACGAAGGACGACTTCCGGCTCGACGACATCGACGATTTGATCGACCAGGTTTCGCACGAGCTCGTGGACGGCCGCGGTTTCCTGGTGCTGCGCGGCTGGCCGGTCGACAGTTACTCGCTCGAAGATATCGGCGTGATGTATTACGGCTTCGGCGCCCATTTCGGCAAAGGCGTTTCGCAAAGCGTGCTCGGCGACCGCCTGGGTTACGTCATGGACCACTCCGATAGCGATCCGTTGGAGCGCGCCTACCGCAACAAATACGAGCTGTCGCTGCACACCGATCTCAACGAGATGATCGGAATGCTCAACATCCGCAAAGCCGCGGTCGGGGGGCGGAGCCAGTACGCCAGCGCGATCGCGGTGCATAACGAGATCTTCGCCACCCGGCCGGATCTCCTGGAGCCGCTGTATGAAGGCTACTACTATCACCGCCGCGGCGAGGAAGCACCCGGCCAGGAGCCGATCACGCCGCACAAGGTGCCGATCTTCTCGACCGTCGACCGCGTTCTGAGCTGCCGCTTTGTCGATGCTTACATGCCGGCCGCGGCCAAAGCGCGCGGTGAGGAAATGCCGGCCAAACTCGTCGAAGCGATCGGCTATTTCCAGCAGATCACGGCGCGGGAGGACTTCCATCTCGACATGTTCGTCGAGCCCGGCGAGATGACGTTCTCCAACAATTTCATCACGATGCATGCGCGCAGCGCCTTCGAGGATGACGCGGACGATCCCCAGAAGAAACGGCTGTTCCTGCGGCTGTGGCTCGACGCTCCCGAAGCGATGAGCCGGCCCCACGTGCCTGAAGTGGCGGTGTATGACGACGACTCCATCACCAAGCAGGAGGGGCGGATTCCGGTCTATGCCGGCGACGCGTGGTCCGATTACGAGAACAATCGCGCCCACGTCCGCTAGCGAACGCGCGCCATCCGGATCACACAATGGGGCGCTGGGATCTCGGCGCGGTCACCGTCGAACGCGTTCTTGAAAACGAGGCGCCGTTGCTGGCGCCGGAGGTCCTGTTTCCGGGTTTCGATCCGGAGGTGTTCGAGGGCCATCGATCCTGGCTCGAACCGGCTTTGCTCGATCCGGCTACCGGTCTGCTGACCCTCGCGTTCAACAGCTACGTGATCCGCACGCGCCATCACGTCATCCTCGTCGACACCTGCACCGGCAACGACAAGCCGCGGCCCCACAAGCCGCGTTACCACATGAAAAGCTGGCCCTATCTCGAACGCCTGAAGGCCGCCGGCCTGACCCCGGCCGACATTGACTTCGTGATGTGCACCCATCTGCATGTCGACCATGTCGGTTGGAACACGCGACTCGTCGATGGCCGCTGGGTGCCGACATTCCCCAACGCCCGCTACCTGTTCACCAAGGAGGAATACGAGCACTGGCGGGACCAGGAGAAACGTGCGCTCTACACCACCGATTCCTACTTCGAAGACAGCCTGCTGCCGGTGATCGAGGCGGGCCAAGCCGACTTCGTCGCGATGGATTACGCGTTCGACGACAGCGCCTGGCTCGAACCGACCCCGGGCCACACCCCCGGCCATGTTTGCGTGCATGTCGACGGCACGCACGGCGAGGCGGTGATGAGCGGCGACCTCATGCACCACGCTGTCCAATGCGCGATGCCTTCGTGGAACAGTTGCTTTTGCGTCGACCCTGCCGCGTCGCAGGCGACTCGTCGCGCTTTTTTAGAGCGATATTCGGACTCGGAGACGCTGATCATGCCGGCGCACTTCCCGACTCCGTCGGTGGGACGCATTCAAAGTGACGGCGCGGCCTTCCGGTTCGCCTTCATCGAGGAGACGGTGGCGGCCTGAGATATGGACCACGCCCTGTTTCAAGGAATCGGCGGACCGGTCTCGGCGATCGATACGCCCGCGTTGCTGGTCGACTACGACGTGCTGCGGCGCAACATCGAACGTATGGCTGCGTTCGGCCGCGACACCGGTGTCGCCATCCGCCCGCACGCCAAGACTCACAAGACGCCGCTGATCGCGCACATGCAGATCGCGGCCGGGGCGGTCGGGCAGTGTGCGCAGAAGGTCGGCGAAGCCGAAATGCTGGTCGCCGGCGGCGTGCGTGACGTGCTGGTGGCCAACGAAATCGTCGGCGCGAGCAAGCTCCATCGTCTGGTTACCCTGGCCCGCCAGGCGAAGATCACGGTCGCGGTCGACCACCCGGATGCGGCCTCGGCCCTTGCCGAGGCGGCCCGTCATCATGGTGTCACGGTGGGTGCCGTCGTCGACGTCGATGTCGGGTTGGAGAGATGCGGCGTTGTGCCGGCAGATGCGCTCGAGCTTGGCCGCCATGTCGACGGGCTCGACGGCATCGAGTTGCGCGGGCTGCAGGGCTATCACGGCGGCATCCAGCACGTGCACGGCTATGGGCAACGGGCGGAAGCCGCTCGCGCCGCCACCGCCAAGCTGGAGACGGCGGTCGACCAGTTCCGCCAAGCCGGCTTGGCAACGGAGATGATCACCGGTGCCGGCACCGGGACCTATGATGTCCAGGGTGGTTCCGGGCTGTTTACCGAGCTCCAGACCGGCTCGTACATTTTCATGGACCGGCAATATTGCGAGATTGGCGGCAAGGGTGGTGAGGTCTACAATGATTTCGAACCCGCCCTCTTCGTGCTGGCAACAGTGATGAGCACGCCGGCGGCCGATCGGGTGGTGCTCGACGCCGGCTACAAGGCGTTGTCCAACGACGCCGGTCCGGCGTTGCTGCTCGACAAGCGCGGTTGGACCTATACATATGGCGGCGACGAACATGGGATCATCAAGGGCGGCGGCTCCGGCGCGGTGCCGATGACCTTGGGCGAAAAGGTGCGGTTGCAGCCCAGTCACTGCGACACCACCATCAATCTGTACGAACGCTACTACGTCGTCAGTAGCGATGAGCTGATCGCGATCTGGCTCATCGCCGCACGCGGCAAGAGCCAATAGGCCGGACGTTGAACCGGTTCTACGTTGTCGCTGCGATCATTATCGCGCTGTTGGCTGCGGTCTGGATATCGAAACCGGCCCAGCTGCGGGACGAAGAACGCTCGGCGGTCAACCGCGCCGCGACCGAGGTGATGGTTTCCGAAGAGCGGGTCTATTGCCACGACCCCAAGGCCGCGCCGAGCTACACCGTGCAACTCGGTGGGTGCCTGCCGGGCGCGCAAGAAGTTACCTATTCCGAGTACCGGACCGGCACTGCCGATCAGTAGGTCCTGTCGTCGCGTATAGACGCTGCGTGTCGTTCGATCCGCGCTCGCCGTCGATGCGACGGGGCGCGGCGGCGTCGCGATCAAATCTACGGTTGGGTGTACCTAATTTCCCGCTTGTCGATTTCGCGTTGCCGCAGCACCCGACGCATGACCTTGCCGGTTGCCGTCATCGGCAGCTGATCGACGAATTCGATCTCGCGCGGATATTCGTGGGCCGCCAGCCGCGTCCTTACCCACTGCTGGATCTCGCCTGCCAATTCCGCCGACGCTTCGGTGCCCGCGCTCGGCACGATGAAGGCTTTGATAATCTCCGTTCGCACGGGATCGGGCACGCCGATCGCCGCCGCCACCGCGACCGCCGGATGGCGGATCAGCGAGTCTTCGATCTCGCCCGGGCCAACGCGGTAGCCCGAGGTCGTGATCAGGTCGTCGGCGCGCCCCTTGAACCAGAAATATCCCTCATCGTCACGCGTAGCATGGTCACCGGTGCGCAGCCAATCGCCGGTGTATTTCTTCTCCGTGGCGTCGGGGTTGCGCCAGTATTCGAGCATGATGACGGGATCCGGCCGGCGGCAGGCGATTTCACCCTCTTCGCCGTCCGGAAGCTCATGGCCGTTCTCGTCGATCACGCTGACGACATGTCCGGGTGAGGGACGTCCCAGCGAACCGGGTTGGGCCGCCATGAGAGCCGGGATGTGGCCCAGCACCAGGTTGCACTCGGTTTGGCCGTAAATCTCGTTGATGTTGAGGCCGAACTGCTCCTGACCCCAGGCGATGAGCTCGGTGCCGACCGATTCGCCACCGCTGATGATGGTCCGCAGCGAAACCCGCTCCGGGACCGGTGTTTGCCGCATCAGCTTGAGCATGGTCGGAACCATGAACAGGTTCCTCACCCTGTGCCTGGCGATCACGTCGTAGGCGCGCTCGGGGTCGAAACGGCCGTGTCCGCGAAACGCCACCACGGGGCGGCCGAACCACAGGCACGGCATCAATACGTCCATCAATCCGCCCAGCCACGCCCAGTCGGCCGGCGACCAGCACAGATCATTGTCGCGGCCGAAGAACTCGTGCGGCAGGGCGAATCCGGGGATATGGCCGAGCATGGTGCGATGGGCGTGCAGCGCGCCTTTGGGCGGGCCCGTCGTGCCCGAAGTGTAGGCAAGGAACGCCGGATCCTCGGCCGAGGTGTCGACCGCGGTGTGAGAGTCCGAAGCCTGGTCCAGGGTGGCGTGGAAGTCGGCCACGCCGTCTTCAACGCCGTCGATCAGGTACACCCGCTCGAGGGCCGGCAGACGGTCGCGAATCGCCGCGACCTTGGCGTAGTTCTCACGATCCGTGACCAGCGCTTTGGCGCCCGAGTTCTCGAGCCGGTACTCCAGGGCGTCCGCGCCGAACAGGGTGAACAGCGGCAAGCTGACGATCCCGGAACGCCAGCAGCCGAGGTGGGTGACGAGCGTTTCGGGTGATTGGCCGAGCAGGATGCCGACGCGGTCGCCGCGCCCGATACCGGCGCCGGCGAAGGCGTTGGCGGCACGGCAGGCCAGCCGTTGGATCGCCCGGAAGCTGTAGGTGCTTACCTCGCCATCCTGGCTTTCGTGAATGAGGGCGGCCGCGTCCGGGGTGGTGTCGGCGTGCTTGTCGCAGGTGTCGAGCGCGATGTTGTAGCGCGCCGGCGTCGGCCATTTGAACGCCGCGCAAACTTCCTCGTAGGTTTCGGCGCGTTTGAGCATTTCAGGCGCAGACTATCGCAGTTGCGCCGCGTTGGGGCGGTAGGGTGAACGCGGTGTTTCTCAACCTACGAGGGGTCAATCGCTGATTTATCGGGGCCGCGCATGAAGGGCCACGCCGAACAGGTCGCCGACCTCGGGACTAGACGCTACGGCCGCCGTCGACGTCGAGACACACGCCGGTCAAGAAGTCGGCCTCGTCGGAGGCGAGGAACAGCGCCGCGTTGGCGATATCGCGTGGCGTGCTGAAACGCGCCAAGGGGATGGTGGCGAGAAAGGGGGCCCGGTTCTCCGGCGTGTCCGGCTTGCCCATGAAGGTTGAGGTCAGGCCGGTCTCGCCGATCACCGGATTGATCGCGCACACGCGGATCTTGTCCGGCGCAAGTTCGAGCGCCAGCGACTTGGTGATCGTCACCAGCGCACCCTTGGTGGCGTTGTACCAGGTGAGATTGGGGCGTGGCCGCACCGCCGCGGTCGATGCCATGTTGATCATCACGCCGCCGCCGCGTGCACGGAACAGCGGCACGACCTCGCAGGTCGCGAGGTAGACGCTCTTGACGTTGGTCGCCATCAGGCGATCGAAATCTTCTTCCGAGAGATCCGTGCTCGGCCGGTTTGAGTAGGCCCGGCCGGCATTGTTGACGAGGATGTCGAGGCCGCCGAACGCTTCGCTCGCCCGCGCGACCATGTCCTTGACCTCGCCTGCGACCGCGACGTCGGCATGACAGTAGCTCGCCGACCCGCCGCCGCCGGCGATATCGTCGACCACCTCACGCCCGGCCCGGTCGTTGATGTCGGCGACGACCACGCTGGCCCCTTCCTCCGCGAAGCGGCGGGCGATGCCTTCGCCGAAGCCTGAGGCTGCGCCGGTAATCAGCGCGACCCGCCCCTGAAGCCGGCCCGCCATCAGCCGTGACGCAGGATCACGGTTTTCACCGTGGTCAAATCGTGCAGCGCTTCCATGCCCTTTTCGCGGCCATGGCCGCTGCGTTTCATACCGCCGAAAGGAAGCTCGACCCCACCGCCGGCGCCGTACGAATTGATGAACACCTGGCCGCAGCGCAGCGCTTTCGCGACCCGCATCTGGCGCCCGCCATTTTCGCTCCACAGGCCTGCGGTAAGGCCATAGTCGGTGCCGTTGGCGATACGGATCGCGTCGTCCTCGTTGTCGAAGCGAATAGCCGACAGGACCGGTCCGAACACCTCTTCACGGGCAAGGCGATTGGTGTGGGGCAGCGGCCCGAACAACACCGGTGCGACATAGAAGCCGCTGCTCGGGGCGTCGTCGTCGACCGTTGCTTCCGCGATCACGGCGACACCCTCTTCGCGGGCCCGTTCGATGTAGCCGTTCACCCGCGTTCGCTGGGTCGCGTTGATCAAAGGGCCGCAATCGAGATCCTTGCTGGACGCTCCGGCACGGAGCTGACCGAAGCGCTCGGCGACCAGCCCAATGAACTCGTCGTAGGCGTTGCTCTCGACCAGCAGCCGGCTGCCGGCTGAGCAGGTCTGGCCGGCGTTCTGGATGATGGCGTTGATGATGACCGGCAGGGCGGCGTCGAAATCGGCGTCGGCGAACACGATCTGCGGAGACTTGCCGCCCAACTCCATTGTGCAGCTCACATTGCGCTTGGCCGTAGCCTGTTGAACCAGCGTCCCGACCTCCGGCGAGCCGGTGAAGGACACGTGGTCGACATCGCCATGGGCGGCAAGTGCCGCACCCGCTTCCTCGCCATAGCCGGTAACGATATTGACGACATCGGCCGGCACACCGGCTTCGAGCGCCAGCTCGCCCAGCCGCAGCACCGTGAGGCAAGCTTCCTCGGCGGGTTTGAGGACCAGGGCATTGCCGGCCGCCAGTGCCGCCGCCATGGTGCGCGCGCCCATCTGCAGCGGATAGTTCCAGGGAATGATATGACCTGTCACGCCAAACGGCTCGCGCAGGGTCAGGACCTGGTAGTCGTACAGGAACGGCAGCGTGTCCCCGTGCAGCTTATCGGCGGCGCCGGCGTAGAATTCGAAGTAGCGCGCCGCGACCGTCGCGTCGACGTTGGCCTGCTTGAGCGGTTTACCGGTATCGCGCGCTTCGAGGGACGCGAGTTCGTCGTGGTGCGTGTCGACCAGTTCGCCCAGGCGGCGGATCAGCCGCCCGCGTGTGAACCCGGGAGTCTTGGCCCAGTGCGAATAGAAGGCCTTGCGGGCCGAGGCGACGGCGCGATCGATATCCTGGCCGCCGCCGCGCGCGATTTCGGCAAACGCTTCGCCGTCGCTTGGATCGATCATGGCAATCGTGTCGCCCGATATGGCGGGCCGCCAATCGCCTTCGGTGAGTATCTGTGCTACGGACATACGCTCAATTTCCTGCCTGTTGTCATCCAGCCTACCCGGCACGCCGGCCCAATACCAAGCGATCCCGATGGGGATTCCCGGTTATTTGGTGGTGCCCGTCGGTGGTATAGTGGAATCAGCAACCACATGAGGCAATCGCGGCTATGGCGCCCGTTTGTCCATAGGAGGGAAGGACTATGAAGAAATATCTGGCGACGTTCGTTCTCGGCGTCGCGCTCCTGCTGCCGTTCGCGGCCCAAGCACAAATGAAGGATTCGGTCGTGATCGGTATGCGACTCGAGCCGGCACCGGGCCTCGACCCGACCTCGGCGGCTGCCGCGGCCATCTCGCAGGTCACCACCTATAATATCTACGAATGCCTGACCAGGATCGACGGCACCGGCAAGGTCGGACCAATGCTGGCCAACAGCTGGACGATCTCGGAGGACGGCCTCACCTATGTCCTCAAGCTGGAACAGGGCGTAACGTTCCACGACGGCACGACTTTCGATTCCGCCGACGTGAAGTTCAACTTCGAGCGCAACGCCGGGGAAAAGAGCAAGAACAAGGCCAAGGGTACGTACAAGAACGTCGTGTCGCTCGATACGCCGGATGCCCACACCGTGGTGATCAAGCTCAAGGAGCCCAACAGCCTGTTCCTGTTCAAGTTGGCGCAGTCGACCGGAGCTATCGTTGGGCCGGAAACCGCGGAGACCAACGCGACCGATCCGATCGGCACCGGTCCCTACACGTTCGTCAGATGGACCAAAGGTGATTCGGTCGAGCTCGAGAAGTATGCGGGCCACCGCAACGCCGCCAACGTCAAGATCGCCAAGGCCAAGTTCCGCTTCATCAACGACGCGACAGCCCAGGTCTCGGCGCTTTATGCGGGCGACCTGGATTACATGCCTAACCTAAGCGCCCCGGAGACGTTCGCGCAGTTCAAGAACGACGACAATTTCACCACCCTTCAGGGCACCACGGAAGGCGAGACCATCCTGGCGATCAACAACATGCATCCGGCGTTGTCGGACGTTCGTGTACGCCGGGCGCTGATGCACGCGATCGACCGTCAGGCGGTGATCGATGGTGCCATGCATGGCAGCGGCACGCCGATCGGCAGCCATTTCCCGCCGCATCATCCGGCCTATATCGACCTCACCGGCGTCTATGCCTATGATCCGGCGAAAGCCAAGGCGCTGCTCACGGAAGCCGGTCACGACGAGCTCGAACTTTCGTTGAAACTGCCGCCGCCGAGCTACGCCCGCCGCGGCGGTGAGCTGATCGCCGCCATGCTCGCCGAGGTCGGCGTGATGGCGAAGATCGAAAACGTCGAGTGGGCGCAGTGGCTCGACCAGGTCTACAAGAAAAAGCAGTACGACCTGTCGATCATCTCCCATGTCGAGCCGATGGACATGAATATCTACACCCGTGAGAACTACTACTATCAGTACGAGAATCCCGAGTTCCACAAACTGTGGAAGAACGTCGAAACCGCGGTGAGCGAGAGCGAGCAGTTCATGGCATTGCAGGCAGCACAGCGCAAGCTGACCGAAGACGCTGTCAACGGCTACCTGTTCGAGCTGGCCAAGCTCGGCGTCGCACGCAAGGGGCTGACGGGCATGTGGGCGAGTTGGCCGGCATTCATCAACGAGATCGCCGCGATGTCGTGGCAGGGCTAGCGGACTCGCCTAAACCGGGCTGATATCAGTGAGGGCGGTCGCGAGACCGCCCTCTTTTTTTCTGCCGATCGGGAGTGGACAGCATGCGCATCATCATCGCCATGATGAAGCACGAGACCAATACATTCTCGCCGATCGTCACCGACTGGCGGCGCTTCGAGGAGTGGGGCGCGTATCTCGACGACGATGTCGTAGCGGCCTACGGCGACACCCGCATGGCGGTGGCGGCCTACCTCAAGCTCGCGCGCGAGACCGGCGCCGAAATCGTCACGCCACTGGCGGGGGAAGCGATGCCGTCGGGGCGGGTCGTCGAAGCGGCCTACGAATATATGGCGGGCCTGATCTGCGATGCGGTCCGCGCCGGAGCCGACGCCGCATTGCTCGATCTGCACGGCGCGATGGTCGCCGAGCACCTGTTCGACGGCGAAGGCGAACTGTTGTCGCGAATCCGGTCGCTCGCGCCCGAATTGCCAATCGCGGTGACCTGCGATCTGCACTGCAACCTCACCGCCGCGATGGTGGAGAATTGCACTGCGCTGGTCGGCTACAAGACCTATCCCCACACCGACATCTACGAAACCGCCGAGCAAGTCGGCCGCATCGTGCTCGACGCGCTCGCCGGCCGCTGCGACCCGGTGATGGCGTGGGACAACGTGCCGCTGCTATCGCAAACCTTGCGCCAGGGCACCGATGACGATCCGATGAAATCGCTGATCGAGCGCTGTCGCGCCGCGGAGGCCGACGACGACGTGCTGGCGGCGACCGTGTTCGGCGGGTTCGCGCTGGCCGATATGCCCGACGCGGGAACCGCGGCGATCGTGGTGACCGACGGTGATCGGGCTAAAGCCGGCCAGGTGCGCGATGCGCTGTTGGCCGACGCGTGGCGCCGCCGCGAAGACTTCGTTTATCAGCACGAGCCGCTCGAAGCGGCCGTGGCGCGGGCCAAGGCGATCGAGGACGGGCCGGTGATCCTGCTCGATCACGCCGATAATTGCGGCTCGGGCGCCAACCAGGACGTGATGACGGTGATCGCCGAAGTGTTGCGCCAGGAACTCGAGGACGTCGTGGTTGGCGCGGTGTGGGACCCGGTCGCGGTGCGCGAAATGCAAGCCGCCGGCGTGGGCTCGGAGGTGACAATCGAGCTCGGCGGCAAGACCGACATGCCATCGATCGGCCTGCGCGGCAAACCGCTCGCGGTTACGGGTCGGGTCAAGGCGCTGACCGACGGCGAGTGGATCGTGCGCGGACCGATGTATACCGGCTTAAAGGTCCGCATGGGGCCGACCGCGCTGCTCGAAACCAGCCGCATGCAGATCGTCGTGGTCTCGCATCACCACGAGCCGTGGGACCTCGGCGTGTTCACCTCGATCGGGATCCAACCGCGATACGCTCGCTACATCCTGCTGAAATCGCGCATCCACTATCGCGCCGGCTTCGGCGATCTCCCCAAACACACCATTACCCTCGACGGCGAGGGCGTGACGACATCGGACAACAACCTGCTCGACTACCGGCATGTACGCCGTCCGGTCTATCCCCTCGATCGGATTAATGAACCCTAACCAAGGGAATCCGCCGCGTGGGTTTGCGCAACCCGCCGGTCGACGCGCGATCCCGTAACCGGCGGACCCGGGCGTTGCCAACCCATGCCGCCCCTCCCTCGAGCGCGACGGAGAATCCCTCGGCCCGGGCGCCTTCGTGCTTGCGGGACCCGGGATCGGGTAGCGTTCACCGCACGGGTTCCGGCATTCTCGGCACCGCGTCGAGCAGGGTCCGGGTGTATTCGTGCTGCGGGTTGGCGAAAATCTCGCTGGCATCGCCGCGTTCGACGATCCTGCCCGCATTCATCACCGCGACTTCCGCGCACACATATTCCACGACCGCGAGGTCGTGGCTGATGAACAGGTAGGTAACGCCGAACTCCGCTTGCAGGTCGTGCATCAGGTTGAGGACTTGGGCCTGAACCGAAACATCGAGAGCGGAGACGGGCTCGTCGGCGACGATGAAAGCGGGGTGGGTGATCAGCGCACGGGCGATAGCGATTCGTTGGCGCTGCCCGCCGGAGAACTCATGCGGGTATTTGTCGAGATCGCTGTCTTTGAGGCCGACCGCGGTCAGCGCGTCCGCCCCGCCGTTCTACTTGTCTACTTACTATCGACACCGGCCACGCCAAGCCCTTGGCGGAAACGCTCCCGCCGAGTACCTTGCTCGACAAGCAGCCAAGGAACACCCCTCGTCTTGCCCCGCGAAAGGACATGCGGGATGAAAGCGCTCAGTGCCAGCTTTCTCGTTGTGTGTCTCTGGGCATCGCCCGCCTTGGCGGACGACAAGGCGCGTGCCAACGAGTTGCTGGTGCAAACGGTCGAGCTCGTCCAGTCCGCCGAACGCGCGCTGTCGGCGGAAGACAAGCTCGGTCTGCTGAGATCGGCGCAAGACAATCTTCGGACGATTGTAGACCGTTACCCTTCCACCGATCTGGCGGTCCGGTTGATTACCGAGCAAGCGGTTGGGGTCATCTCGCTGGCGGGTGTCGGCGAGGCAGTTGAGGCGGCGGAAAGAGAAGCCTGCTGGACTTCACCCGCGCTCGCCTGTGTCGTCTTGCTGGCTCTCGCGGCCGCCGGCGAGATCGAAGATGCCTGGAGCCGTTCCTGGGCGCTTACCGAGGTCGCTGCGGTGCAAGCGAAGGCCGGAGACGCGGTGGAAGCTGGAGCGACTCTTGACCACGCCCGCGTCGTTGCTGGGGAGATCGAAGATGCTTGGCACCGTTCCGGGACGCTTGCTCGGGTCGCTGTGGTGCAAGTGCAGGCCGGGGATTTCTCGGGCGCCCTCGCCGCAACCGGGAAGATCGAAGGTGCGGGAGACCTCACCTGGGTGCTCGCCGAGATCGCTGCGGCGCAAGCGAAATCCGGGGATATTTCGGGCGCTCTCGCCACCTCCGGGGAGATCGAAGATGCGGGGAACCTCACCTGGGTGCTCGTCGAGATCGCTGCGGCGCAAGCGAAATCCGGGGATATTTCGGGCGCTCTCGCCACCGCCGGGGAGATCGAAGATGCGGGGAAACTCACCCGGGTGCTCGTCGAGATCGCTGCGGTGGAAGCGAAAGCCGGAGACGCGGTGGAATCCAGAGCGACCCTTCGCCAAGCCCTCGCCGCAGCCGGGGAGATCGAAAGTGCCAGGGCCCTCGCCTGGGCGCTTGCCAAGATCGCTGCGGTGCAAGCGACCGCCGTAGATGCGGTGGAAGCCGGAGAGACCCTTCTCCAAGCTCTCGCTACGGCCCGGGAGATCGAAGATGCCGAGAAGCGCACCTCGGCGCTCGCCGAGGTCGCCACGGCGCAAGCGAAAACCGGAGACGCGGCAGGAGCCGAGGAGACTCTTGGCCAAGCCCTCGTTGCCGCCGGGGAGATCGAAGATGCCAGATACCGCGCTTGGGGGCTTGCCAGGATCGCTGCGGCGCAAGCGCAAGCCGGGGATGTTTCGGGAGCCCTCGCGGCGGCCGGGGAGATCGAAAATGCCGGGAGCCGCGCCAGCGCGCTTGTCCATGTCGCCGTGGCACAAGCGAAGGCCGGGGACACGGCAAGCGCCGGGATGACCCTTGGCCAAGCCCTCGCGGCTGTCCGGGGGATCGAAGATGCCTGGAACCGCGCCAGCAGGCTTGCCGAGATCGCTCTCGCGCTTGCCGAGACGGAATAGCGGTTCTCTTCGCTTGCACCTTCCCGCGCCTACCGCACGGGTTCCGGCATTCTCGGCACCGCGTCGAGCAGGGTCCGGGTGTATTCGTGCTGCGGGTTGGCGAAAATCTCGCTGGCATCGCCGCGTTCGACGATCCTGCCCGCATTCATCACCGCGACTTCCGCGCACACATATTCCACGACCGCGAGGTCGTGGCTGATGAACAGGTAGGTAACGCCGAACTCCGCTTGCAGGTCGTGCATCAGGTTGAGGACTTGGGCCTGAACCGAAACATCGAGAGCGGAGACGGGCTCGTCGGCGACGATGAAAGCGGGGTGGGTGATCAGCGCACGGGCGATAGCGATTCGTTGGCGCTGCCCGCCGGAGAACTCATGCGGGTATTTGTCGAGATCGCTGTCTTTGAGGCCGACCGCGGTCAGCGCGTCGACCACCCGGGCGCGACGCTCGTCGCGGTCCACCGATTCCAGCGCATCGAGCGGCTCGGCAACGATCCGCTCGATCCGTTGGCGCGGATCGAGAGAGCCGAACGGGTCCTGAAAGACCATCTGAAAATCGCGCCGCCGCCGGCGCAACGCGTCGGTGCTCAGGGCATTGAGATCCTCGCCGCGAAACAGAATCGACCCCTGGGTCGGCGGCTCGAGCGCCATGATCAGGCGTGCCAGGGTCGACTTGCCGCATCCGGATTCCCCGACCAGACCGAAGCTGCGACCCGGTGCGATCGACAACGAAACGCCATCGACCGCGCGCACATGTCCCGGCGATTCGAACAGCGACTCGCGTGGCAGGGCATAGTGCTTGTGCACATCCTTGACCTCGATCAGGTAAGCCGGTGGACGCTCTGGATTTGGAGTCATCGTGTCGATCGCCACCGTGTTCGCGCCTGGTCGATATGGACGCACGCAGCCATGTGACCGGGAGCGACTTCGACCGGCGGCGGCGGCGCGGCGCGGCACGCATCCGAGGTGAACTCGCAGCGATCGGCGAAGGTGCAGCCGTCGGGCAGGTCTTTGAGCTCCGGGACGGTTCCGCGGATCGACGCCAGGCGCATGGATTCGTCATCACCACGATGCTGACCCAGCTTTGGCACTGCGCCAAACAGGCCCTGGGTGTAGGGGTGGGCGAGATCCTGAAAGATCGTCGCCGTCGCGCCGCGTTCGACCGCTGCGCCGCCATACATCACGATGATCCGATCGACGCTCTCCGCGACGACGCCAAGATCATGACTGATGAGGATCAATCCCATACCGAGGTCGTCGATCAAACCCCGCAGCAGACCCAGGATCTGTTTCTGGATGGTGACGTCGAGCGCGGTGGTCGGCTCATCGGCTATCAGCAAATCGGGGCCACAGGACAGAGCCATCGCAATCATGACCCGCTGGCGTTGCCCGCCCGAGAGTTGGTGGGGATAGTGATCGATGCGGCGGGCCGGTTGCGCTATGCCGACCCGGTCGAGCAGCTCGATCGCTTCGGATTTGGCGGCGGCGCGGCCGAGGCCACGGTGCAGGCGCAGTGCTTCGGATACCTGGCGTCCGATCGGTTGCACGGGGTTGAGCGACGTCATCGGCTCCTGAAACACCATCGCGATCCGGTTGCCGCGGATTTCGCACATGTGTTCCTCGGGTAGCGCGAGCAGGTCCGTACCGTCGAAGACGATCCGCCCGCTGGTGGTTGCGTTGTCGGGCAGCAGGCCCATGATCGCCAGCGCCGTCATCGACTTGCCGCAACCGCTCTCACCGACGATGCCGAGCGTGGCGCCCTTCTCGACGACCAGCGATAGGTCGCGTACGGCACGTCCCGCTCCGGCCACGGTGACGAGGCTGACCGACAGGTTTTCCACTTCGAGCAGCGCCATGGCTATCGCTGCCGTGCCAGTCGTGGATCGATAATGTCGCGCAAACCGTCGCCGAGAAGATTGAGCCCAAGCACCGAAAGCGCGATTGCGACGCCGGGGTACACGGCGAGCCACGGGTTGAGGGAAATCATGGTCTGGGCTTCGCTCAGCATCCGCCCCCATGACGGCGTCGGCGGTTGCGAGCCGATGCCGAGATAAGATAATGCCGCCTCGGCGAGAATCGCGATCGCGAACTGTATCGTCGCCTGGACCACCAGCACCGAGACGATGTTGGGCAGGATGTGCTCGATGGTTATGCGAAAGCGGCCCTTGCCGGCGGCCCGGGCGGCGAGGACGAACTCCCGGGTCCAGATCGCGTTGGCGGCGCCGCGTGTGAGCCGTGCGAAAATCGGCACCGCAAAGATCCCGATCGCGACGATGGCGTTGATCGCGCCGGGCCCCAGGGTCGCCACCAGCATGATCGCGAGGAGGATGGCGGGGAAGGCGAACATGAAATCCGACAAACGCATGAGGATTTCTTCGGTCCACCCGCGCCGCGCCGACGCCCACAGGCCGAGGGCCACGCCAAACACCATGCCGATGCAGACCGCCACGACGCCTACGGTGATCGAGTTCTGGGCGCCGGCCATGATGATCGACAGGATGTCGCGGCCGAACTGGTCGGTCCCGAGCCAATGGTCGAACGACGGCAGCGCGAGTCGATTGCGGACGTTGATCTTGGTCGGGTCGTAGGGAGTCCACACCAGCGAAAGCGACGCGACGCCGATCAAGATCGCAGACAGGGTGCCGCCAACCACGCAGGAGCGGTGGCGAAGCCCGCGGGCGATCAGGTTGCTTTCACCGTTCATTGCCCGGCCTACACGTCACGCGCCTTGAGGCGCGGATCGATCACCGCATACAGCATGTCGATCAGGAAATTGATGGCCACGACCATCGCGGCCAGCAGCACGACCAGGTCGCGCACCACCACGACGTCGCGGTTGGTAATGGATTGCAAGATCAGCCGGCCGACACCGGGCAGGGCGAAGACGTTCTCGACCACGATGGTGCCGGCCAGAAGGTTGGCGAATTGCAACCCCATGATGGTGAGGACCGGGATCATGGCGTTACGCAGGACATGCCGCCACAGCGTGGCGCGCCGCGTCAGGCCCTTGGCGCGGGCGGTGCGGACATAGTCTTCACGCATCGTGTCGAGCACCGCGGAGCGGGTGAAGCGCGCAAGGATCGCGCCCTGAACCGTAGCCAGCGACACCGCCGGCAGGATCAGCGCCGCCGCCGAGGGCCAGAAATCCCGGTCCCAGCCCGGGAAGCCGCCGGCGGAAAACCAGCGCAAATTGACGGCGAAGAAGAGGATCAGGAGCACGGCGAGCCAGAAGTTGGGGATCGAAATACCGAGCTGGCTCACGCCCATCACCGCGACGTCGCCGCTCTTGTTGTGATTGGCGGCGGCGTAGATCCCGAGCATCAGGGCAATGACAATCGACAGCAGCATCGCCATCAAAGCCAAGGGGACCGTGATCTCGAGCCGCGCTTGCAACAGCTCGACCACGGACACCCTGTAGGTGTAGCTGGTGCCGAACTCGGCTTGCAGTAGATGGCCGACCCAGTCGAAATAGCGAACATGGGCCGGGCGATCGAGACCGAGTTCCTCGTGCAGAGCGAGCACGGCGCTTTCCGGCGCATCGATACCAAGGATCACCAGGGCCGGGTCACCGGGCAAGATCTCCAGTGCGAGAAAAACCAGAATGCTGGCGCCGAACAGCGTCGCGATAAACGTGAGCAATCGTTTGGTGAGAAACAGACTCATGGCGACGACAATCGACCGACGGCCACGACGCGCAGGGCTTTCACGTTAGCGATCAAGGGCCGCCTCGACCGCCGCGGCGTGGGCCAGGAGCTGCTCGTCGGATCCGCCGGGCGCCATGAGCATCAGCGCCGTCGGCATCCCGTTCTGTGCGGTCCCCGACGGCAACGAAATCGCGCACGTCCGCAGGAAGTTGCCCAGCATCGTGTTCTTGTTGGCCTGCGCGGTTGCCGTTCTGAACGCATCGACATCGGCTTCGAGCGCCTCCCAGGCGGGTGCGCTGATTGCGGTGGTCGGAATCGCCACGCAGGCATAGCTCCGCAGCTGACGGGCGAACGCAGCGATCAGCCGCTCGCGTTCGGTCTGCACCGTCAGCAGGTCGACCAGGCTCATCTCGCGACCGCGTAGTGCGCGTTCGGCAACCCGCGGGTCGATCTTGTTGACGGACGGACCTTCCAGGAGTTGCCGGAGATTGAAGTAGGACTCGGCTGCCAACAGGGTTCCGGTCTCTTCGTTGAGGCGGCGAATCTCTTCGAACAGCGGCAAGGGCGCCGTTTCTACTATGGCGTCGGCGGCTTTCAGCGTTTCCAACGCTGCCAGAAAGTTCTGCCGAATGTCGGCGTCCGCGTCAGTGAAAACGCTGCTGTCGTCGGTCGGAACGATGATCTTCAGGTTCGCCGGAGGTGTTGGCGTAGGCGCCTGCGGCGATGCGCCCCGCCATACCGCGTCGAGCAGCGCGCAATCCTCGACGGTGCGGGCGATCGGGCCCAGGGTATCGAACGTGTGCGACAGCACGAACGTACGGTCGGTGGAGATCCGCTTCTCGGTCGTCTTCAAGCCAACCAGTCCGCAGAACGCGGCGGGGATCCGCACCGAGCCATTGGTGTCGCTGCCCAAACCGCACGGGGCGAGCCCGGCGGCGACCGCGGCGGCGGTGCCGGACGACGACCCGCCGGTGGCGCGGCGGGTCGCTGGGTCGAGCGGATTGACCGGGGTGCCGTAGTGGGGGTTCTGGCCCATTGCCGAGAACGCGAATTCCGGCAGCGTGACCTTGCCGAGAGTTATCATCCCCGCGGCGTTGGCGTTGCCGACGATTTCGGCGTCCCCGTCGGCGAGGGGGTCGTCGCGAAACAGCTCGGAACCGACGGTGGTTACCGTGCCGGCGATGTCGACCAGATCTTTCCACACGATCGGCACGCCATCGAGCGGACCGACCGGGGAATTGGCTGCGTAACGCTTGGCGCTGGCTTCGGCTTCGGCGCGGGCGCGCTCGGCGGTGACGGTGAGGAAAATGTTGGGGTCGTCGTGATCGTCGATGGCGGCGAGAAAGGCGTCGGCGACCTCGACCGGGTTGGTCTCCTTGGCCGCCAGCCGCCGCCCAATCGCCGCGCCCGATTCACGGCGCAATATCTCGACCTCTGTCATCGCCTGTCCTCGTGTCCGATGGCAGCAGTTTTTGCACAATAAATGACGCGCTGCCATAGTCGCGCGAACGGTGCCGGTAGCTCGTTCGGAAAGGGTGTCGGGATGGCCAATTCGGATTGGAAGATGAGCGTAATATTCGCGCAGGGTCAGCAGCTCGGCAAAGCGGTCGAGCTCTGGCAGGCCTGCGAAACGGCGGGGTTGGATATGGTCGGCGTTGCCGACTCGCCCAACCTGCTGCGCGAGATGTACATCTCGACCGCGATGGCCCTGACGGGCACCGAATCGATTCCGGTCATCACCTATGTGACCAATCCGGTATCGCGCCATCCGTCGGTGACGGCGTGCGGCTTTATGACGCTGAACGAGCTGGCGCCGGGACGCATCGGTATGGGCATCGGCTCCGGCGATTCGGCGCTATGGTCGGTCGGCAAGAAGGGCGCCAAGGTTGCTCTGATGCGCGACTATATTGTCGCCGTTAAGGCGCTGTTGCGCGGCGAACGAGCCAACTGGGACGGCTACGAATTCAAGGGCGAGTGGAGCTTTGTCGAGCCCTTCGATCTCAAGGTCTATGTTGCCTGCTCGGGACCGAAAATCCTGCGGGTCGCGGCGGAGGTGGCCGATGGCGCGATCGTTACCATGGGGTTCTCGGCGGAGGATGTCGACTATGTGAAGGGGATCGTGGCCGACGGCTTGGCAGCGTCGGGTCGCCGCGACAAGGAGTTCGAGATCTGGTGGAACGCACACATCACCTTCGATGAGAGCTACGAAGCCGCCGCGGCGCGAAGCCTCGGCTGGTCGCCGAGTTGGCTGACCATGGGCAGCCTCGAAGGCAAGGGCATCCCCAACGAATACAAGGAAAAGCTCAGGCAGCTCAATGCCGACAGCCATGATCTCAACGCGGTCTACAGGTCCAAAAACCGAGAACAGACCGTGGTCGATCGGGCCAAGGAACTGGGGCTCTACGACTGGCTGTTATCGCGTTCACCGCGGCTGTTCGGCACCTCGGACGACGTCGCCAATCGGCTCAACGAACTGGCGCGCGATCACGACATGAAGAAGTGGATCTTCTTTGCGACCGGCCGCGGCGAGCGTTCGGCTGCGACAAACGAAGAGCGCCTCGCCTATATCGACCAGCTAACCGGGCAAGTGCGTCCGCAGCTCGCTTAGCGCGCGGCCTTCATTGACGCGAACCGCCGCGCTCGGCACCATAGCTGCAGCCGACCGTTTCCAGCATCGGGAGTGAATCCATGGCCAATACCGCCGAGTTCGAGAGGACCGTGAGCGGAATCCATCCCAACCCGCTCTTCTCCTACACCCTGCCCGCGGAGTACTACTACGATCCCGAGATCTTCGAACACGAAAAACGGGAGATCTGGTTCAAGACCTGGCAGCTCGTCGGCTACCAGCACGAGCTGAGCGAGCCTGGCGACTACATCACCCAGAACATTCTCGACCAGAAAGTCCTGGTGACCCGCGGCAAAGATGGCGAGCTCCGCGCCTTCTACAATGTGTGCATGCATCGCGGCCACGTGCTGGCGCTGGGCCGCGGCAACAAAAGCATCTTCACCTGTCCATTCCATGCCTGGTCGTACGACGCGACCGGGGCTTTGAAGGCGGCCGGCAACGCGGAGAACGTGGCGGGCTTCAAGCTGGAGGATTTCACCCTAAGCGAAATCCGCGTCGAGCAGTTCCTGCACATGGTGTTCGTCAACCTCGACCCGAACGCGGCGTCGTTGGCCCCGATGGTCGTACACCTCGGGCAGGACATCCTCGACAACGTGCCCAAGTTCGACCGGCTCAAGCTCGGCCGCACCGATCCCTATAACATCGACGCCAACTGGAAGTTCGTTCCCGAGCAGAACGAGTGCTACCACTGCCCTTCGTTGCATCCGCAGGCGATGGGGACCGATCAGGCCTATATGGAGCCGAGCTGGGAAACCACCGAGCACGACTATTGGACCAAACACATCGTGCGCACCAAGCGCGACGTGACGGTCGGGCAGATGCCTTACGAATTCCGCGAGGACGACGATCTCAAGGATGTGCACATCTGGTTCATGTGGCCGAACCTGATCTTCCTGGCCCATCACGGCGCCAGCAATTTCAAGGTCACGCGCGTAATGCCGACCGGCCCGGAAACCACCTTCCAGACGATCGACAATTTTTGTGTCAACGACCCGCTGACCCCGTGGGACATCGAGTGCATGAACAACTACCGCGATTCGATCCTGCCGCAGGACGTCCCGGCGATGGAAAGGCAGCAGCTCGGCGTCAAATGCCGAGGTTACCGGCAAGGCCGGCTGATGTGCGATGCGGATATCACCTGGCGCTCGGAGCATGGGACGCATTTCGTCGACCACATGACATGGAAAGCCCTCAACGGAGACGCCTATTAGGCAACGCGACAACGCGATCGGGTTGGGCGCCGCCGGTCGGCGCCCAAATCGTTTCGGGAGGAGCAGATGGCCAAGAATCCGGCGCAGAAGAAATCGCCGCGCAGAGTGGCGATCGTTACCGGCGGCGGCACCGGCTTGGGACGCGACATCGCCAACACGTTGGCCCGCGATGGGTTCAACGTCGCGATCGTCGGCCGCCGCGCCCGCCGCCTGCGGATGAAGAAGGGCGAAACGCGCCTGTTCGCGTATCCCGGCGACGTCGGCAACCCCGAGGACATCGAAGCGATCGTCACGGGCGTGCGCGAGCGTTTCGGCCGCATCGACGCCGTCGTCAATGCGGCGGCCATCGTTCGCATCATTCCGGTGGGGGAGATCACGCCGGCCGACATCGACGAGTTTCACCGCGTCAACGTCGCCGGCACGATGAACATGTCGCTCGCCTGTCTGCCCGCGCTGCGTCAAACCCGCGGTTCGATCATCAACTTCAGCTCGAGCATCGCGACCAAGCCGTCGCGCGACATGGTGTGCTACGCAACGACCAAGGGCGCGGTCGAAGCTTTCACCAAGATCCTGGCGCTGGAGCTGGCACCCAAGGTGCGCGTTAATTGCATCAGCCCCGGCCTGGTCAAGAGCGAAGCATACGTGCAGGCAGGGCTCGACCGGAAGACCATCCGCCGGCTCGAGAAATTCGCGGCCAGCATCTATCCGATGGGGCGGGTCGGGGAACCGCGCGATGTTTCGGAGCTCGCGAGCTACCTGACCTCTGACAAGGCCGACTGGCTGACCGGGCTGATTCTCCCCGTTGACGGAGGCTGGAGCGTGGTCGGTGCGACCAACGTGCCGCGCGAGGCCCATTAGAGCGTGTATCGAGAGCGTGTATCGTCAATGCGCCGGAGGGAACCTGGCACCCACTTCAACTTCGCCGGTCGACGAATCTCGGAGCCTTGACACTGGTTTCGAACTCCTTCGCCAGCGTGCCGATCTCCAGCACCGTCACCTCCGGCGTCACTTCGAAAGTGTTCTTGACCTCACCGGCGACCCGCTTGGCCACGGCGCCCGCATCGGCCTTGCGCGGCGCTTCGATCGACAACCGCAGCACGTCGTTGCCGTCGGCACCGGTCGCGGCTTCCGCCTTGAAGTCGTTGACTTCGGCGTTGGCGAACAGGAAGTCCTCGAACTCGGCGTGGCCGATATTGACGCCGCGTACCTTGAAGAAGCCGGCCGTGCGGTGGGCGTGGCGCAAACGGGGAAACACCGATAAGGACCCGGCGTCGTCGAGCGGTTCATCGAGATAATGGATGATGTCGCCGGTGAACCAGCGCAGGAATGGCGTCGCGTTGTTGGTATAGAGCGAGGTCACCACCATCGCCCCGGGCTCGCCCGGCGCCACCGGCTCGTGACTGTCGGGGTCGACCACCTCGAGATGGACCAGGTCGGTCCAGATGTGGAAGCCGTCATGGGCGGTCCCTTCCGAGGCGACCATCGACACCTCGGTCATCCCCAGCATGTCGAACACTTCGGCGCCCCACATGCGCGCCAATTTGTCGCGTTTGGCCGCCGACAGCGGCTCGGCCGTGCACAGGATGCGCTCGACCGAGCCGTTGGCGAGGTCGATGCCCGAGGCCGCCGCGAGGTTGGCGAGGTGGACGCCGTAGCTCGACATGCCCATCCACACCGTCGGCTTGAGCATGTCGATCAGCTCGAGCTGCATCTTCGACGGCGCCGCCGTGCCGGCGCCGACCCAGGACACGCCGATCCCCTTCAGCTGCGCCGCCCGCGCCCACATCTGGCCGGCGGGGTGGATTCCCAGCGGAAACGACAGGTGGGCGACGTTGCCGGCCGCCACCCCAGCGGCTTCGAAGGTGCGGGTGAAGCCGACCATGGCGTAGCGAATGTCTTGGTAGGTGCGGGGGTAGAAGAAGGGCGTGCCGGTAACCCCGCCCGAGCGCCAGTACTCGCAGATTTCGGTTTCGTCGGCGCGGCAGAACTCGCTGTAGAACTGCGCGTCGGACAGCTCGCGCAGCTCCTCCTTGAACAGGATCGGGATCTTGCGCCACTCGTCGGGATCGTCGAGCCGGTCGCTATTGATATGGCTGAGCCTGCGTTTCCAGAACGCCGATTGGCGCGCCCGCTCCACCGCGAAGCGCTTGCGCTCGCTCTGGATCGCGGCGATTTCCTCGCGCGACCGGGGCCGTCGCCAGCGGCAAGTCGTAGAGCTCGGCGCCGGCCATGGTTACTCGGCTAACTTCTTGAGGTATCCGGGCTCGCCGATCCAGCGAGCGTTGGCGGCGAACGAGTCGGGAAAAGAGCCATCGGCTTCCGCCTTGAGCATCTCGGCCAGGCGCAGGGTTTTGGCTTCGCTGGCCTCCGGGATCTCGTCGAGCGCGTCGGTCAGTCCGGCATAGTCGGCACCGACGGGGCACACGTCCTGGCAGCGGCGGCAGCCCGTGATCGCGCCCGCACCGCGTAGAATCGACTGCCACAGATAGAACGACTGCTCCGAGCGCAGCAGATCCTTCTGCTTGTCGGGGTTTGGTTCGTCGATGATATTCGACACGTGCTCGACCAAATCGGCAAAGCCGTGCGGTGAGCGGTAGCGGTCGCACGCCTGCCAATCGCGGTCCCAGTGGCCGACAACGTCGCCGGGGCAGGTTTGCAGGCAGCGGCCGCATTCGGGGCCGCGGCATAGAGCCGCCTGCATCGGTTGATCGCTCTCGCAATCGACCGAACACAGTACCGCTGTCAGTAGTACCCGCGGCCCATATTCCGGCGTCAGCAGTTGCAGATTGAGGCCGAGGGTGCCGAGGCCGGCTTCGACCGCGGCGTGCGGCAGCGAAATCAGCGTCGTCAGATGTTGGGCCGGATCCCGCTCGTCATAGCGCCAGGGATCGTTGTGGGTCGGCGGGATGATCACCGCCGGGTAGCCCATATCCTCGAGCCAGTAGATCAGGTCGAGCGACGCTTCCTCCAGCAGGGTCAGCGTCAGCTCGTCATTGTAGTATTTGTGGCGGTCGTCCCAGCGAACGATGCGCGACGTGCCGGCGGTGTAGTGTTTGGCCAGCACGATGATGCGGCCGGCGTCGTAGTCGGTGATGTCGGCGAGCTTCATGCTGCCACCGATCGGCGGCGGGTCGGCGTCGAACGCGGCGCCGTCGGCGATGCCGACCAGATCCGCCCCGAGAGCACGGGCTTGGTCCTTGATCTCGGCCGTGGTCAGCGGCTTTTTGAAAGCGTCGACCACGTCGGCTACTGCGCCGGCTCGGGGGGTTCCGCTGCGGCCGCGAGCCGCGCCTGCTCGGTGCGGAACTGCTTGAGCTGGCGCGCGACGATGCCCTGATAGCCGTCCGGTCCAACCCAGCGCAGGTTCCATTCGTCAAGGCCGGGAATATCCTCGCCAGCCTGCCGCGCTGCCTTGAACGCCTTGGCCTTGGCTACCTTCTCCGGTGTTTTCTCGGGTATCACTTTTTGAATCTCGGCGAGGTGGGCGTGGTAGTCGTTACCAATCGGACACACCGCCAGGCATCTCGGGCAATCCCCGAATGAGCCGACCACGCGCAGCAGTCCCTGCCAGAAGCCGTAGATGTCGCGCGACCGCGCCAGCCGCTTCTTGCTTTCGGCGTCGGCGCCGATGAATTTCTCGAAGAAGGTGGTGGCGGTCATGAAGCCGAACTCCTGCGCCTCGCGGGCGCAGTCGCGCTTGTCGAGGCCCCAGTGGCGCACCGCATCGGTGGGACAGGAATGTAGACAGCGGCTGCAGCTCTCGCCGATGCAGACCTGTTCGCGCATTGGCGCATCCGGCTCGAGCGCGGCCTCGGTCAGCAGGCCGGTGAGGTAAATCCGGGGGCCGAATTCCGGCGTCAGGATGTTGACCTCGAGCCCGAGTGTGCCGAGCCCGGCTTCGATACCGAGATGTCTTGTCGACAGGCGTCCGTAGCTTGCCTTCTTGTAGGTCCAGTCGGTCTCCTGAGCGGCAGTGACGAAACTGGGATGACCAGCCGCCTCCAGCCACTCCGAGAGCCGGTAGGCGACCTTGTCCATCTTCCGCAGCACCAGCATGTCGATATACTGCACCGGCACGTTGGTCTTGCAGCGAAAAGCGCCGACCGGGATGCGCTGCACCACCACCACCACGCTCTTGCAGTGGAGCGATATCCGGTCCGGTGTCTGCGGCCACCGAGGGTCGGGCGGAAACGCGTTCAGCGTCTCGGCGCTGGCGATGCCGACGAGATCGGCGCCGAGTTCACGCGCCTTGGCCTTGACGGTTTCGGCGGTAATTGCGGTCATGGCCGGACTTTAGCTTCTGGAAGAGCTTCTTTGAAGCCGGCCGGAGCTTTTCGCGTTGCGGTCACCTCGTCAGCTTGGGAGAACTCCGCAGGAATTTGCCCAAGCGGCGGTCGAACCCGGCAGCGGTTCCGACGAAACGGCGGCTCGGCTCCGTGCGATCGTCCGTGGGAAAGCCTCCACATTTACGAGCGTTAAGCCAATCCCAGCCGCGGCGTCGCGCCCGATGATCGGATAAGATCGCCTACGAACAACGAGGGGATCGCGCGATGTCGTTCGACGATATGCCTGAGATGCCGCCGATGTTTCTGCCCGGTGCCGAAGAATATGCGGCGCGAATTCTGGCCCGCTCGAAGGATGTGGCGGCGCGTTATCGGACGGTGATGGATGTCGCTTATGGCGAGGATTACTGGCAGAAGGTCGATTTCTACCTGCCGCAAGACGTTGGCGCCGGTGATCTGCCGGTGCTGTGCTTCATCCATGGTGGCGCCTTCCGCAATGGCTTCAAGGAGTGGATGGGTTTCGTCGCGCCGCCGTTTCTAGAGCTACCCGCGGTTTTCGTGTCGTTCTCCTATCGTTTGGTGCCGAATGTCACCCCAGCCGCGGGTGGTCGACGATTGCTTCGATGCGCTCAAGTTGGTCTACGACCGCGTCGGCGATCATGGCGGCGACCCGAATCGCATTTTCGTCGCCGGTCATTCCGCTGGCGCCAATTTGGCGGCGATGCTGGCACCGCGGCGCGACCTGTCGACCGCCCGCGGGATGCCGGCCGACGTGGTCAAGGGCTGCTTCCCCAATGGAGGCACTTATGATGTGCGGCCGGAAAGCGTGGTGCCGGGAAGCGTGCTCGAGCGCTCCTACGAAGGGCGGTTCGACACTGACGATCAAGCTGCGGAGTGCAGCCCGATCCTGTACGCGGCCGGCAACACCACGCCGTTTTTGATCGCCTGGGGCGGCCGCGACCTGGACCAAGCCAGGGAGTCTGGTCCTAAGCTGGTCGCGGCACTCGGCGGCGAATCGGGCCCCGTGCGCGAACATGTGTGGCCTGACCTCGACCACTTCGCCGCCAACGAAGCGCAGGGCGATCCCGACGACCCATGGACACGGCTGGCCCTGGAGTGGCTGACGTCGCCGCCCACGGCCGCGTAGGAACTCGTACCACGTAAACCAGGGCGTCACGGACGCCAACCGGCTCGGGCTTACGCCACGCGCAGGTCCAGCTCCACCAGGAGAAGTCATCCTCTCCCTTGGGGGGAGGGCGGGGTGAGGGGGCATCCAAGGTGCGGACCGGATAGATAGGTAACAGATTGGACCGGATAGATGGGTGACAGGTTATGGGTTGGCAGGAGGTGGCCGATGCCCTGGAAGGAGACCTGTCGCGCAGACATCAGCATGCCCTAGGCTTTGGACTCACGTTGGACGGCCCCAATCGGGATAGCCGAGCTGCCCGAAAGTTGGCAATGGTCTTCAAGCTGCTGTTGAGCGCCAGGAAAAAATGGCGCAGGCTCGATGGATCAAAGAACCTCGCCGAGGTCGTCAAGGGAGTGACGTTCAAAGACGGGATCAAGCAAATCCAACACGCCGCCTGATCGTACTGTCACCGACTTTCGGACATAGCTCCCCCGCCGCCGTCAAACGCTTCTGTCTCCGTGTCGATAAAATCTTATGCCACGAACTTTAGATTCGGATGACTAGTCTAGTGAATGCAGCCTCTTCCGGAAATCTCCCACACGGACTCAAGCACGTCGTCACGCAGAGAGTAATAGTGGTCGTGAAGGTTGACGGTGGTGTCACCGTGGCTGGGAACGATGAGCACCTTGTCCCCCGGCCTTAACTGCTCGCCGTCCCCTTCCACCGTCATTCTGCCGTGCTCCTCGGATAGACGAACCAGTTCGGCGCCGGGAGGCCACTCTACGATGGGTATGCCCTCATCGGTACTGAGAGCCTTGTGGCCGGCGTCGATGATGGCGCGGCCCTTCTCGGGGCGGCTTATTACGGTGGCAAGCAGAAACAAGGCGTTCTCGAATCCTGCGGTGTGTCGGTAGGAGGCATCCATGAAAACGTAGGTGCCAGGCTCTATCTCCGTGATCCCCGGGATGGTGCTCGTGATGTTCCAGGTGCTGGTGTTGCCGGCAGTGACGATCTCCACGGGCAGGCCAGCCTTCTCCACCTGCTCCTTGCTTGTGATCAGCTTGTCCATGGCCTTTTTGGTCTCTTGCACCCGCTGGTCGAAGTCGGCGACACGAATCTGTCCTTCGTAACCCATCAGCCCCGAGAACCGCAGACCGGGGGCGTCGGCTACTAACTTTGCCAAGTCGACCGCCGGCGGTCCCGGCTCGACGCCGCACCGATTGATGCGTACGTTGACCTCTACGACCACCCTCAACGAGGCTCCAAAGGCTTGCGCAGCTTGGGAGAGTTCCTCCACATTCGCGGGGTCGTCTACCGCCACGATGATGTCGGCAATGCGGCACAAGGACATCAGTCGGGCAATCTTGGGAACCCCGACCACTTGGTTGGCGATAAGAATATCCTTGATGCCAGCGGCTGTGACCACCTCGGCCTCGCTCACCTTGGCAACGCACACGCCAACAGCACCGGCTGCTATCTGCTGGGCGCATATGGCTGGGCACTTCGGCGTCTTGAAATGAGGACGGCAGGCCACGTTTCGTTGCCGTAGGAAGTCGGCCATCTTGCGAATGTTGCGTTGCATGGCCGGTAGGTCTATGAGCAAACAGGGGGTGTCCAGCTGATCCCTGGGGGTGCCCAGCTGATCTCTGGGAGTGCCAGGTAAGGGAAGGTAATCCGGCATCATGGTGCATCCTTATCCAATAGGGAGAGTTTTCCGCCAGTGCGCCGAGCCACTCGATCCTGAACCTGCTCGACAAACTGCCCCGCGGCCTACAGCCCGAAGCAAGGGCATTGTCCGATCAAATCGCACTGACCCGCATCCCGATGGGCCATCACATCCGACCGTCTCCGTTGGCCGGTTGGCGCTGAGGTTCCCAGTCCCGAAAACCGCTGCCTGTGACGTATCGACGCTCAATTTGCATTTATGGCGTCCAATGATATGCAAGTTAACATGGGTAGTTTGCGCCAGTCCGATGCCACGCACCAGCGTGCCGCCCATATCGTTACTCTGGGATCCAAATACGTGTTCGACTCGCGCCCGCACCTTCGAGCGCGTCTTGTTGCCCCGTTTCTCCCACTCCCTCAAAGGTTTGTTACGAGGGCCCTTGCGCTGGATACGGCTCTTCAGCCCTTGTTCTCCAACAGCGCCTCGGCTTCCTCCGAACGATAGGCGCTGCCCGCCCACACCTCCGACGCCGTGTTGTCGTCGTTCAGGAGCGCCCCAAAACTGGGCTGGCATGCACCGAGGCATCCGTTACCCGATAGCGCCGCACCAGCTTGTGCCGCCGATCCACGTTCACGTGGTTCTTGTAGCCGCAATGACTCTTGCCGTGCTTCTTGGTCCGGCGCGCGTCCGTGTCCTTTTGCGACCGTTTGGCCGGCGCCCAGTCGTCAGGCGTTTCCCCCGCCTTGATCCGCGCGTTCTCCTCGCGCCGGTTGCGCTGCTTGGGAACCGGCACGATTGACGCGTCGATATGATCGTATGCGATCATGCCGGCCCCCCATCGCCAAATAGTCTTGGTCCTTCAGGTGGCGCTCGAACGCTTCGAACAGCTCTTCAACCTTGCCCGCCTGCGCCAGCTTTTCGCGGTAAAGCCAAACCGTCGCGTCGGGGACCTTGTCCTGCAAGCCCAGGCCCAGAAACAGGATGAATGAAAGCCGGTCGCAAAGCTCGTATCCCACTTGGTCGTCCGAAAGGTTGTAGAGTTCGCAAAGAACGATGGCCTTGAACATCACCTCCGTGTCCGAAGGTTTACGGCCCGCATTCGACTTTCGCTCCTTGGGCGGACGCCGCCACACCGCTTCCAGAGCCGGGCGGAACGTTTCCCACGGCACCAGTTCGTCGATCTTCTTCAGCGGATCGCTCTTCACGTCCAGCCCGGCATACCGCTCCGCAACGTCAAAAAACCCAGCTGTCCTATAACAAAGATGCGTGCACTAGTAGCCGATCCATACGTAATGCAGATAGTATGGGGCCACGGGATCACCATCGGCGAACTCGATGCAATCAAGACTTGATCCAGCGAGCCAATACCGATGAACGCATGTACCGACACATGTGCTTGTTGCTCAAGCGTTACCGCGCGTTGCCGCCGGTGCAAGAGCCCATCGGCGTTTGATGGGGAATGCCAAATCGATTTGAGGGCCTGCCGGTGTGACAAGATCGTTCGAGGCTATCGCACCTGAAACAAATAAAGTTCGCCGCCTTCTTCCACTACGGAGCGCTCGATCTCTCCCTGCACGAAAACCGTTGGAACCGACAAAATCAAGGGACAGCACCATGTTGCCAAAGGAATACGACATACAGGACAGGACAGTTATCGTCACGGCAGCGTCACGGGGGATCGGAAAGGGCATCGCGCGAGTCTTATCGGGGGCCGGCGCCAAAGTACTGGTCACCGCGCTGACTGAGCGATATCTGAGGCCGTTGGCCGAGGAGATGGCCTCTGCTGGACATCCCATAGAAATCCTCAAAGCTGATGCCACGAGCGCCGAGGACTGGCAGCTCTCCGTGGACACGGCCCTGCAGCGGTGGGGCCATATAGACGTGCTCATCAACGCCTTGGGAGATTCGATACGCAACTCACTGGTGCCTCTGCCCGGGTCTGATGATGGAAGTCCCATCAGTGATGAGGAATGGCGGTTCGTACTAGATATCAATTTGACCCAGGCATTCATGGGATGTCGGGCGGTCGGTACTCACTTCATAGAGCGAGGAAAGGGTAAGGTGATCAACATCAGCGGACTCGCCGGCCATAGGGGTAGTCCGAAAACTCTGGCTTACTCTTCGGCCAAGGCTGGTTTGAACTGTTTCACTCAAACTCTGGCTTTGGAGTGGGCGCCGCACGGGGTCACCGTAAACGGCATAGCACCTGGCAATTTCCCTGATCCAGAGACCAACGATCCAGCAGAGTTGGCGGCACGGGGAGAGGCAGCAAAAGCTACCATACCTTTGGGGCGATACGGTGACCTCCGAGATTGTGGCTTGCTGGCACTCTATCTGGCTTCCGATGCGTCTAACTACCTGACAGGAGTGACTATCCCCATAGACGGCGGTATGAACGCCGTGGGCGCTCCCATCTGAGCGCTATCAACGCCAGTGTGCCGTTTGGGGGGCGGATCAACTTCCGTGTCCAACCGAGCGACACGGCACGGGGTCAGCGGCCTGCTGGTTCAGGTGCGGCTTCACGGTCCAGCCGCGCAGGTGGCAGGGATGCCCGCCGCATTTGCTTAACAATCTACGTCCCATTATACGGATCCGCCTCGAGCACCCGCTCCGCCTGCGCAGCAAGTCCGGGGAACCCCTTGCGCATGTCCGTCACCCCACTCGCCAGCCACACCCGCGTCGAAGACCGAACCGGGATCATTCGCCGAGCGCCCTAACCAGGCGGCACAGCGCGTCCACATCGAACGTCCCGCTCGCGCTCACCCGGTGACCGTTCGACAACGCGATCTCGATCCGCCCGTCCGACGTCGCAGGCGGCTCTGGCGGCAAAACCGGCTCCGGCACCATCTCCATCGGAAGGAAGGAGGGCGTGTCATCGCCTTCCGCCGCAGGCTTGTAGCGGGGATCGCGTCGCCACGTGAAGATGAGGTTGGCGTTCACGTCATAGCGACGCCCGACCTAGGACACCGAAACGCCGGGAGCATGGGTCTGCGCCACGATCCGGCGCTTCTCCTCCTCCGACCAGAACCGGCGTGTCCGACGCTTCACCGCAACCATCCCTCCAATAGTGTCCATTAGCCGATAGTGGACACTATCGACCTCCGGAACATCACCGGAGATTGCGGCTTCGGACAAGGTCGAGGCCCTGGTGAAGCGGCACGCCGCCGGTTCATGGTGCCGATCCCGAAGGTGCCCGAGCTGGACAGTTTGAACGAGCGGCTGCTGGCGCGCTGCCTGGAGCGCCTGGACGCCCTGGAGGGGAGCCCGCGGCTGCGCTGCTGGCCGATCTCGACGCTCTGCGCGATCTGCCGGCCGTTCCCTTCGAGGCCTGCGAGCACATGCCGGGCCAAGTCTCGTCTGTGGCCCTGGTGCGCTACCGGTGCACGCCCGCAAGAAGGTGACGGTCAAGGGCTATGTCGACCGCGTCGAGATCGCGCTCGGCGCCGATATCGTCGCCTGCCATCGGCGCAGCTATGTCCGCGGCGACGTCGTCTACGACCCGATGCACTATCTCTCGCTGCTGGAGAAGAAGCCGGGCGCTCTGGACCAGGTGGCGCCGTTGCGCGGATGGAAGCTCGATCCCGCCTTCGACACGCTGCGCCGCCTCCTCAAAGCCCGCTTCAGCCCGCGCGTCGAGCGCGAATACATCCAGGTGCTGCGCCTGCTGAAGGACTTCCCCGAACGCCGGGTGACGGCGGCGGTGCACGATGCGGTGAAGCGGCGCCTGATTCGGCTTCGACGCCGTCAAGCACCTGCTGCTGGCCCGCATCGAGAGACGGTCGGCCCATCTCGACCTGTCACGCTACCCGCACCTGCCCCGGCCCTTCGTCGCCGCCACGCGGAGCGCCGATTACGCCACCCTGCTGGCCGCTGGCCGCTGGCCATGGCTGATGCCCCTCGCATCCTGCTCGAGCATCACCTGAAGAGGCTGAAGCTGCCACCTTCCTGCGGGAATACGAGAAACTGGCGCGGCAGTGCGCGGCCGAGGGACTGGATCATGTCCAGTTCCTCGCCCGGCTGGTGGAGCTGGAGCTGATCGACCGCGAGCGCCGCCTGGTCGAGCGGCGCATCAAGCAGGCACGCTTCCCCGTCGTCAAACAGCTCGACAGCTTCGACTTCAACGCCATCCCGACGCTCAGCAAGATGCTGGTCCTCGAACTCGCCCGCGGCGAGTACATCACGCGCCGCGAGAATGTAATCCTGCTCGGTCCGAGCGGCGTCGGTAAAACGCATATCGCTCTCGCCCTCCGCCTCGCCGCCTGCCGGAAGAGCCTCTCCGTCCGCTTCGCCACCGCCTCCCATCTGGTCCATGAGCTGATCGAGGCGCGCGACGAGAAGAGGCTCTCCGCCTCCAGGCCCAGCTCGCCAAGGTCAGCCTGCTCATCGTCGACGAACTCGGATACGTCCCCCTGTCGCAGACCGGAAGCGAGCGCCTGTTCGACGTCTTCAGCCAGCGCTACGAGAACGGCGCCACCGTCCGCTTGACCCCGTGGGTCCACAGGGCCCCTCCTATGGACCACGCGGATGGACTACGCGGACAAGCTCACACCGAAGCCTGTGGTACATTTTGCGCCGCCGCGCCGGTACATATTTTCTCCGCCGTTGACATGCCGGACAAGGAATCACGTGCTAATCCGTCGACACAAGAAATTGCGGCAACAGGCGAGAACACCATCAAGATGTGGGTAATTGAAAGCTACACCGGAGGGTTACGGCGCTTCAGCGCCGATCCCAACGAGCTCGCTTCAGTTGGAAGCGGTTGGAGCGCATGACGGAGCTTCTCTGGCCACGCGCTTCGATCCGCCACCCTTGGCCAGACCAGCGGTTCGCCGTCAATCACCCGAGGTAGGAGCCGGATGGTATAGCGACCAAGTCCGGATCTGTGCGGGAGTGCGCAGCAATGCGCATTCCTACCGCGACTGAGGGGCGGGGCGCAGCAATGCCCCCGCCTACTCGGCCCTTATGGGCACCTTCGGTCAACGATAGACCAATCTACGATTGAGGTTGACCCGATCGCTAACCCACACGATCAATATCTCGTAGCATCGGTAGGAAAGGGATAAGCTTTCGGAGTTAATAGCCGATCATTCTACCGGGAAGCCACAGGACTATGGGTTTGTAGGCGATGATTATTCCCAACCCGATCAGCTGGAGAATAACGAAGGGCAAAATACCCTTATACATGGATGGAAAGTCGACCTCCTTCTGGTTCACCCCTTTAAGGTAGAACATGGAAGAAGCGACGGGTGGCGTCAGGTATGAGGTCTGGAGGGTTACCGCCAGAAGAATTGTAAACCAAATTCCGAAGCCGGGTATGAAGTCCTCAGTACCCGGCCTGTTGAGTGCGATGACAGCGGGGCCTAGGATGGGCAATATGATGAAGGCGATCTCAATGAAGTCCATGAAGAACCCCAGAAAGAAGATCGTAAGCATCACCAGCACGATGGCACCCCATAATCCGCCGGGGGCAGCCTTCAGCCATCCCTCGATCAAAGCCCCTCCCCCAAGCCCCCCGAACACTGTACTGAAGATGTTGGCTCCCACGAGGAGGGTGAACAACACCGACGTCAGAATGGCCGTGCGCCGGGTCACATCCTTGAACACGTCCCAGCTGAGCCCGCGGTTGGCTGCCGCCAGCAGGATTGCCCCAAGGCAGCCAACGGCGGCAGCCTCGGTCGGCGTGGCGATTCCGAAGAAGATCGTGCCCAGCACTGTGAATATCAGGGCCAGGGGAGCCACCAACGATCGTACGATCTGCCGTGCGAGCACCGAAGTCGTCGGGGCCAGCGCCGCCCTTTCCTCCTTGGGCATGACGGGAGCCAGACCGGGCTGTAACTGGCAGCGGACGAATATGTACGCGATAAAGAGGCCACCCAAGATCAACCCCGGAAAGACCGCTCCCATGAACAGCTTGCCCACCGATTGGGCCATCATGTCCCCCATGATGACCAGCGGCATGCTGGGGGGGATGAGAACTCCCAGGGTACCGGCGGCACAGATAGTTCCAAAGGTGAGCGGCTTGTCGTAACCCTGCCTTAACATGGCAGGCATGCACACAAGACCCATCATCACCACCGAGGCCCCGATAATCCCCACGGTGGTGGCAAGGAGTATCCCCATAAGTGCCGTGGCAATGGCGATTCCACCTCGAACCGGCCCGAACATCATCTGGATGGTCCTAAGCAGGTCTCCAGCCAATCCCGACCGCTCCAGCATCAGCCCCATGTATATAAACAAGGGCACCGCCATCAGGACTTGGTTCGACATGATCGCGAAGGTGCGCAACACACTGATACTGAGGAAGGCGGGTTCAAGGCCGCCGGCGAAGGCGAAGAGAAGAGAGACCACTGCGAGTCCAAAGGGTAGAGGGTAGCCTGTGAAGAGAGCCGCAAACATGGCGAACAGCATGGTTATACCAAGCACCCCGTACGCTAAGGCATAGGTAGTTTGCATAAAATGATGTGTAACGGCGAAAAAAACAAATATAGCCAGCGAACCGAGTACAACAAAAAATAGAGCGCGACTATCTTTTGAATCCATATCATTACATTTATTCGTTTCTATGTGTTCTATTTTCTTTACATAAAATAAGAGCTTTCTCAAGAGTTCAGCAAAGCCCTGGAGAGCGAGCATGCACATGCTATAAGCTAGTACTGTCTTTATTAAGAAGAGCATGCCGAGGCCGCCCGGTGCATCGGATGACTCCCAATTACTCCAAGAACGAGCCGCAAAATCTGTAGAGTTGAAGCTGTATAGAATTGCAAAGGGAAGTAAGAAGAACACGTCCCCTATCAGATCCATCACCTCCTTCTGACGGCGACTAAAAAGCCGGTAACAGATGTCTATTCGGATATGTCCATCAAGCTGCAAGGCGTAGGCCATCAAAAGCAAGAATGTGGCCGAGTACAGATGCCACTCCAGCTCGATTAACGCCGTTGAACCAATACCGAGAACGAACCGTCTGAATACATCGAAGCCGGTCACGCCGATTAACGCCACCGGAAGCCAGACAAAGACCTTTGCCATTTTTTCGCTATAGAAGCTGATACCCTTAATGTACCAATCAATCCGCGACCACCCGGTGAGCAAAGCAATGAAGACACCCAATCCAATGGATTTGCCAGCCCCGTCACCGACAAACACGCTGGTCGCGCCACCCAGCCACAGGGCCAGGCTGGTCGCTATAGCTAAGGTCACCAAAAGATCGGTCGAAGCAATCCTCTCCGGCAACCTGAACGACCAACTTGCAACACCAAGGACGAGGAAACTGCAGCCACCTATGGCACCGCCTAGCGTCCAGCGCGCAGACGCGCTCATTGGCTCATCGGTCAATACATCCGCCAAATGAGCCGTGAGTACCCCCACCCACAAGCCTATGGCAACGCTCGCCGCTAGGATTGCCAGCAGGTCAAGGAACCGCTTCGCTTCGGGCCGAACTACAGCGGCCGGACCAGAAGTGGTAGCAGCATTATCCCGAAGTTTTTCTTCCATGAGATAATCCACTGTCCCCTGACGGGCCCCCACTGGGTGGTTCGGTTTGAAGTTAGTACATGTTTGATCTTGTCTCCAGTGGGATCGAGACGTAAGCGTCTGGCCTTGCCGCCCTTGTGAGGTGACTATTCGAAGCCGCAGTCTTCCGTGATGGGGCTCGCCGCGGCAGTGCCGTCCATGTCGTTACCACGAGACGCCGGTATAAGGGCCGCGTTTACGAGACCCATCTGCTGCGCCAATCCTATCGCGAGGGCGGCAAGGTCAAGAACGAGACCCTCGGCAACCTCTCCCATCTGCCCGGCGCGCTCGTCGAGATGATCCGCCGCGCCTTGCGCGGCGAAACCTTCGTCGCCGCCGGCGACGCCCTCGAAATCCTGCGCTCCCACCCCCACGGCCATGTCGCGGCGGTGCTCGGCACCCTCGAGAAGCTCGGCCTCAACCGCATGATCGGCGTGCGCCGCAGTGCCGAACGTGATAGCTGCGTCGCCCTGATCGCCTCGCGCCTTCTGGCGCCGGGATCGAAGCTCGCGACCGCCCGCGGCCTCGACGGCGAAAACGCGACCTTGACGCTCGGCGAGGCGCTGGGGCTGGAAGGGGTGAGCGCGGACGACTTCTATGCGGCGATGGATTGGCTGCTGGTCAGACGAAGAGAAGCGCCGGATCGTGGCGCAGACCTATGCCCCCGGCGTTTCGGTGTATCAGGTGGCTCGTCGTTACGACGTGAACGCCAACCGCATCTTCAAGTGACGCTGCGATCCCCGCTACCGGCCGGAGACTGTTGGCGATGACGCGCCGTCCCCCTTCCGGTCGAAGTGGTGTCGGAACCGTCTCAGCCGGCGGCGGCGCTTGGACCGTCGGACGGGCGGATCGAGATCGCGTTGTCGCGCGGTCATCGGGTAAGCGCGAGCGGGTCGTTCGATGTGGAAACGCTGTGCCGCGTGGTTCGGATATTGGGCGGATGATCCCGGTTCCGTTGCTGAAGGCGGATCCTTATTCGGGCCATCTGTTCGTGTTCCGGGGCCGCCGCGGCGATCTGGTGAAGATGATCTGGTGGGACGGCCAAGGGGCATGCCTGTTCGCGAAGCGTCTGGAGCGCGGTCGTTTCGTGTGGCCGTCGGCGTCGGACGGGAAGATCGTCGTCACGCAGGCGCAGCTGTCGATGCTGCTGGAGGGGATCGACTGGCGGGCGCCGCAGCGCACCTGGCGGTCGCAGGTAGCAGGATGATAACCGTTTATAAACAATGGCCTGCCGGTTCTTTGGGCTTCCCATAAGCGGCCTTTTCCGGTAGGGTTCCGCCATGCTCGATAGGGCTGGTGCCCTGCCCGATCGCGGGCGGTCGAACTCTGCAACCGCGACCTTCTGATCGAGAAGCTCAAGTATCGCTTCCTTGGCAGGAGGGTCCTCCTCCATGCTCATACAAAACATCAGGATGAACCACTTCAATGGGGGTGGATCACACCCCGATCAACAAAATCTCTTCCCTTCAATGGCATAGACTGATGGGTGTTGTAATACAGGATTGTGCAACACCGAAAGGCCGCGTTCGGTGGGAAAACCCCAGCCGCGGCCTACCGCGGCGACCCGCCTGTGGATATGATGGACAAGCCGCTACGCGCCTTGCCTTTGAATCCGTGCGTTCAAACCCCGCAGGCGCAACAGCAACCGCAAGGAGATCGATTCAAAGGGATTCTGGCAGCGTGATCGACAAGCGGAATACACTTTAAACAAGCCGTCAGGCTGTCCAACAAACCGAAGCCACCTCAGGTTTCAAACGCACCCACAGGATTGAATGCGGATGAACTCGATGCACAATAATAGCTACGACATTGTGATTATTGGTGGTGGTATCGCGGGACTTACCGCAGGCATGTACTCTTGTCGCGCCGGGCTCAAGACTTTGCTAATTGAGCGGTTGATGCCGGGAGGACAGATTGTCAACGCCGACAAGGTAGAGGACTTTCCGGGTTTTCCCGATGGCATATTCGGCGCCGAGCTGGGACCGCAAGTTCAAGAACAGGCGACACGATACGGATTGGAAATACAGCTAGACGAAGTAAAAGATGTTCAGCCGGAAAAAGACACCCGGTGGAGAATTAATGCCCACGACGGCGAGTATCTATCCAAGACGGTCATTATTGCAGGAGGTTCCACCCTGAGAAAGCTCGGCATCCCAGGTGAAGAGGGCCTTTTCGGAGCGGGCGTTTCATATTGCGCCAGTTGCGACGGCAGCTTTTTCACGGATCAAGTTGTCGGCGTGGTAGGCGGCGGCGATTCCGCCCTTGATGAGGCATTGGTGCTCACTGAGTACGCCTCGCACGTTATCTTGTTTCACAGAGGAAAAAAATTCAGCGGTAAGAAAGTGCTGCAAGACCGTGTATCGATCCATGACAAGATAGAAGCACGGTGGAATACAACTGTTGACGCCATTCTGGGTGAAACAAAAGTAGAAGGACTCAGCATTACAGATGCGATCTCCGGTAGATCGTCCCGAATTGACCTATCCGGCGTCTTTATATTTGTTGGTCTCGAACCCAACTCTGAATACCTCAAAGACTTGTTGCCTCTAGACAATGCGGGCCACATCCCTACCGATATTTGGATGAGAACGGCTGTAGATGGTCTCTTCGCTGCGGGTGACATAAGACAGAGTTCTGCTGCTCAGTTGGTAAGCGCGGCAGGAGACGGCGCGACAGCCGCTATCGCAGCCCATCGGTATATTGAGAAACGGCAGCGGCAATCGCAGCTTGAATGAGTTGTCAGCATGCTTCCGCATCGGTGTACGCCCGGGCAGAAGCCGGGCAACGCGCGTGGTCTTGGTTGTTGCGGGACTAGCGATCCGGCACGAGGTCCGGACTTGTCGGTCCACGAACTCCACCCTACCTGCTTCCGAGAAGTGTGAATGACATACTGTATCGTCGTTCTTCCAAAGAAGACCTCCGGCGTCGCCCTAAACATCTCCGGCAGACACGGATTTGCTCGGCAATGCCACTCGTGAAGTGACAGAAACATCACAGGGCACGCGAATGATTGAAAAGTGCCTACTCTTCATCAACGGCGAATGGGTTTCGGGCGTTGATGAATTTACCGTGACCGAAAAGTTTACCGGTGAGCGGATTGCAGAAGTCGCAATAGCATCGCGCGATCAGGTCTATGATGCCGTTGCGGCTGCGGAACATGCTTTTCGAACGGAGGTACTCAGTCCTTACGAGCGTTACGGTATCCTCCAACGGGCTTCATCGCTAGTGGACGAACGGCGGGACGAACTGGTTCAAATCATCATCGCCGAATCGGGGTTTACCTACTCCGATGCCGTTAGTGAGGCAAAAAGGTGTGTTCAGACGCTACTTCTTTCGGGAGAGGAGGCCAAGCGCATACACGGCGATGTGGTCCCATTGGAAGCCGCGCCCGGACACGAACATCGACTGGGCTTCACCATCCGCGTTCCGATTGGTGTTGTTTGCGCGATAACGCCCTTCAACGCCCCGTTTAACACGGTTGCTCACAAGATCGCACCAGCCCTGGCGGCGGGGAACGCTGTGGTCCTGAAACCCGCGAGCTACACGCCAATGAGTGCGCGCGCGCTGTGCAGGATTTTGCTCGATGCCGGTCTGCCGAAAGGGCACTTGAATGTCGTCCACGGCGCCGGAAGCCAGATTGGCGCCTGGTTATTCGAGAATCAAACTATCGGCTTTTATGCCTTTACCGGGAGCAGCGCCGTTGGAAAGATCATTCAGGCATCGGTCGGGCTCCGACGTACCTCGCTCGAGTTGGGCAGCATCTCGAGCACGATAGTCTGTGAGGACGCCGACTTGAAGTGGGCAACGCCTCGTTGCATCAACGCTGCTTTTCGCAAGGCCGGACAGGTATGCACTTCGATGCAACGCCTTTACGTCCACGAAAGCATCATTGATGGTTTCATGGAACTTTTGGTCAACAGTACCGAAGCCCTTAGGGTCGGAGATCCTTACGATCCGAATACGATCGTTGGTCCAATGATCGCCTCGCAAGAAGCAGACCGCGCGGAAGGCTGGATCCATGAAGCCGTCGAACAGGGCGCGAAGGTGTTGGCGGGGGGCAGGCGTCATGGCTCCGTTCTCCACCCGACCATTCTGGTGGATGTTCGGCCCGATATGCGGGTGATGTCCGAGGAGATTTTCGCCCCCGTCATCTCAATCGTACCATACACGTCGTTTGAAGAGGCCTTGGAAAGTGTGAACGACACGCCCTACGGCCTGACGGCGGGCGTTTTCACGATGGATATCAACAAAGCCATGCGGGCGGCCAAGACGCTTCGCGTCGGCACCGTTCACATCAACGAGAGCTCCAGCAGCCGCATCGACATGATGCCTTCAGGCGGCGTGAAGGAGAGCGGCATCGGCCGCGAAGGACCAAAATACGCCATCGAAGAAATGAGCGAGGAAAGGCTGGTTACGATCAGCCTGTCTCCGCGTTAGCGCGAAGAAGCCATCTACGCGTTCTCCGCCGTCGGCGAAGCGCGGGTGGCCTCGGCAGTGGCGAGCAGGCTTGAGGTGACCTGGCAGGTTCCGGGCTAGTAGGATACCAACTGATGCAAGACCTGCGGCAGCGCGACTGCTGCCCGGTCCTGCAGCTCCTCCATAGCTAAGCTGCCGATGGGATGGTCAACCAAGGCATACTCGTAGTCGGGCACCCCCTTGATCTTGGCCATGGCTTTCCCCTGGGAGACGAAGGGCTTGGTGACTACCACGACAGATGGAACACCCTTCTTTTCCAGCTCCAGCGAGTCAACCGTACTGCACGACACACAGCTTCCGCAGTCGCCGACCGCGATAATGACCACATCGCATCGGGATGCCAGGTCCTCCAGCATGTCTTGAGGAGCGGTGTAGCGGTTGTCGCTCTTCCGGGCCTCCACCGTGTTCTGGATGGAGTATTTCTCCTTCACCAGGTCGGCGATGTCACGCAGGAGAATGTCTGACTTGAATTTGTTGTTGGAAAGCAGCCCGATGACCTTGCCGTCCAGACTCACCGGCCTGGGCGCTATGCCGGGGCTTTTCCCGGTTCCGGTGTCACGGGGGTCCAAGGTAACCAATTCCTCATTCATCCGGTCCATGAACTATCTCCTGCTCTTGATCTCCTTGGTGACAGCCAGGCTTCCGCCCCATGAGGCGATGAGCGACACGTAAGCGCCGGCGCTACCTCCAGCACCCACGATCATGATGCGGTTCGCACTTTGCACCACGGGCAACGATCTGTCAGGGTCTTCGTTCTCATAGAGATTCTCGAGTCGGTGCCAAGTATTCCACTCTCCGACCGTGCGCCGGGCCTTCCGAAGGATGAACGCTTTCACCTGCGGCTTGCTCCACCCCGTCCGTCCCAAGTGGTTCAGGAGTTCCGGCGCGATCACCAACATTAACTCCGCGCGGAAATATCCCAAACCTAGTAGGCCATCGGCAACAGCGGTCAGGATTTCCTCGGGTCGGCCTGTGTTATGCACCATCAGGTTCATGGGCGATTCGGCGGCGAACACCGTCACGGTGCTGGACTCGCTGGCAAACCCTCTGTCCACCCGTAGCGGCTCCCAAGGCAGAGCGTCGTCATCTTCGGCAAAACAAAAGCCGAATTTGCCGGGAAAGCCGAAGGTGCTCTTGTCCATTTCCTGGGGCACGGAGCCGTACACATTGCTCTTGAGGAGCCCCAGGGTTCTCCCGATGGTGGCATTGGCCCGACAACCATGGCCCATCATCCCGGCGCCGGAGTTTATGGCCAACTCGCCGGCAATGGGGCCGCTCACCACGGCTAGAATGGCTGCACCGTCGGTGCAGGTGGTTATTGAATGCAGGTTGAGGGGGCTCTCGGTCATAGCCTCGACGGCTGCCACCACGACAGGCATGTATTCTGGCTTGCAGCCAGCCATGACCGCGTTGATAGCCACCTTCTCGGCTGAGAAGATTTTTCCTCTAGTCTCCTCCCTGGCAACAACGTCAGAGGGTTGAAGGTTCATGTACTCCAGCATTCGCCGCACGCCGTCCTCGGTGGGAGGGACTATGGGCAGCCCATCGGTCATTCCCTGGGAATGGTGATACTCCTGAGCCTCTTCCCAGTCGGAGAATCTGTAGCGGGGAGAGGAGAAGCTCATACCCGGCATTTCGCGCCCTCGCGATCAACACATGTGTGATGTATGCCAACGACTATGTATGCCAACGACTATGGCTGAAAGCTGGTGATGGGGTGATGTGAAGTTGGCCTGCCCCAGGTTTTGGCACTAATCCCTATTTTAGCCCATTCGCGTAGCTTGGTGAGCGGCAAGCGGTCCCTTAGCCCTTCAACACGGACGGATCGTTGGCCGCAGTGAGGCACGATGGTCTGGAGTGGAGGCAGTCTGTAGCCGTGCACGCTATTGCCCGTCGAGATGTCCTCGAGATACAGCCACGGCGGCAACTCTTCGACCGACTTGGCACGCCACATCACCGCATCACCAATTCTTCGCTAAGGCTTGTATATGGGGTTTCTAATTACGAGCTTCGTCCGGGCGCCCTAGCCCTCGGCAACCGAGCCATTGACTTTATATAACCGGGCTGCGTTTTCCCCCAGAATCAGTTTTCGGTCATCCGCGGCCATAAACTCGGTGTGAAGCCTTACGGCGTCCAAGCATTGTCTATACGTGCACGTTCTCAGGGTGAAAGGCATGTCCGAGGCCCATAGCAAACACCGTGCGCCAAAATGCTCGTAAAGAACCCTGACAATCTGTTCGTGCAGAGGATATGGATACTCGGAATCCCTCCCCCAGACGTCCCAATCCTCAAAAGCGAGGACGTACCCTACCTCAATATAGAAGTTGCCCAGTTCAAGGAGGGGAAACAGCTCTCTGGGATTATCCACATACTCGGGGTGGTCGGGATGACGTACGTTTCCACCCAGGCAGTTATCCAAGACGTTGATCTCAGGATATCTCTGGCAAACGTCTACGATGCGCGCAATCTCCGTCAAATAATCCTGCTTGGAGTTGTAGCCAGTCTGGATGAACACGGGAATGTCGAGGCGGCTCACCTCCTTCCAGAGGAGATCGCATCGGGGGTCGTCTACTGGCTGGCCTTTACGCACAGGGTTGTACAGCCCCTTGAACCCTAGCTCCTCCACCGCGTGGGTCAGCTTCCTGACTTCTCCAAAGAGGTGTTCGTCGCTCTTGGCAAGGTCGTACTCCAAGTTCAAGGTGCCGATGAATCGATCGTTCCACCTCTTGATGCAATCGGCGATGTACACCTCGCGGCCATAGTTGGGCTCCATGTATACGGCCTGAATCACCCCCATATCGATGCCAACGGAGTCCATGTGAGCCAGCATTTGCTCGGGGGGGTGCTCGATCTGCTGCATTGTCTCGGGAAACCGCTGGACCCAGCAGTCCTCCCCGTGCTTGCGCCACTCCCAACGCCCGTAATTCCCTACGGTGAAATCGACATCCTCGTCCGGTTCTGGAATGTACTTGGGATCCGCATGGCTACTCAGCATCCGCCCCCAGGTCCGGGGTACCAGTCGCTGCTGCAGACGGGCATAGGTCTCGGCGTCGGAATATCCGGCCGAATCAGCTTGATTCGGAAACGCATGCAGATGGTTATCTATGATCACCGTCGCATCTCCCGGCGATTGAAACAGCGACTTGACGACCTACCCGCGGGCGGCTCGCCCAAGAGTTGCCTCCAGGCCAACTCGGCCGTTCACTTGGACAAGCTCGTATGGCATCGCGAAAGCAGATGGAATAGGTCAGCGCCGGCATACTCTGGTCATGCCAGCGCTGACACTCACCGGATTGATACGCGTCAGGTGGGAAGGCTTGCTATGCCGCTACTCCCACTGCGGAACCTCGTCGTGCCAGAGGACGTCCTCGGGAAACAGCGGAGCCACTTCCCGCCAAGGACCCCAATGATTGACGTAGAAGTCCTTGAACGAGTTGTAGACTTCCGCAAATTCCTCGCTCTCGGCGCTCAATTGAGCCATTGTTTCCTTAGTCTTCTGGCGAATGAAGTCGAGATACTCTTGAGGGTATCGCTTTATTTTTGTTCCTTTTTTCTTCAGGATCTTGAAGCCCTCGCCCTGGAACGAGCGCCACTCCAACGCGTTGTACAAGGATGCGTCCATGCACGCCATCTCCACGATCCGCTGCAGATCGGGGGGTAGAGCATCCCAGGCTTTCTGATTCACGATGAGGACCAGGGGATCCCCCTGCTGATGCCAGCCGGGATAGTACAAGTAGTCGGCCACTTCATGGAATCCCGCGGTTGTGTCCGAATAGGGACAGCACCACTCACCGCCTTCCAGGAGTCCTCGATCCATCGCGAGATAGGCTTCGGACCCGGGCATCATTATGACCTCGGCTCCTGCGTTGTTCATGACGTTTCCGCCCAGACCGCTGTAGCGGAGCTTCTTTCCCTTTATGCTCTCGGGTCCGGTGACCTCGAACTTGAACCAGTTCGAGAACTCCTCGGCGGCGCCGCCGCATGGAGCGACCGCGTGAACCTCGAATTTGTCCATCAGCTTCTGGAGCAACTCCAGACCCCCGCCAAACAGGTACCAGCCCTCATACGCCTCAAGTTCGGGACCGAACGGGATTTCAGCCATGGCCGCCAAGGCAATGTTCTTGCCTTTGTAGTAGATCGCCGAGGTCCAGCCAGCCTCGGCAGCACCGCTGGATACTGCATCCAGAACTTGCCCGCCCGGCACCAACTCACCGGCCCAGAACAGCTCCAATTCGAGGCGGCCCCCCGAGGCGGTATTGACGTTGTCGACGATACGTTCGCCGATGTCACTGAACAACCGGAAGCCGGTTCCCCACGAAACGGGGAAACGCCACTTGATCTTCTCCGCCGCTTGCGCCTCGCCTCCACTCGGAGCGGTCAGAGTCGGCGGCATCAGTAGCGGTGCCACAAACAGAAGGGTCGCGAACAGAATCGGTTTGGTCCACGCCGAAAGTTTCATGGTTTCTCCTCCCAATTCGGTAACGGGTCAAACAATTGTTATGCGGTGGAACACGTCGGGCGTTCGCGTTCTCCGCTGGCTATTCCGTGTTTTCCGTACGGGAAACACGACGCCCGAGGATACAAACCAAATAGATGACCCGTTCGGAAACCGAACTTGGTCGCTGAAGCCGCAAATGAAAAGACCTCTTCAGCACGACCAAGAAATCCTAAACACCACTCCATGCTATCACTTCAAGCGGGTTCTTTCTATCGAATCTTGGGGTGGTGTCCTGGACCGGCTCCACTAGGCGCGCCTCGGCGACGAACCGGGGAGGATCGCCGGGTGCATTTACCGGCTCGGGCGTACGCCTCATCATCTGGTCGAGACGGATGAGCGGATTCCCCGCAGGATCGCCGCGGCCAAAGCGCCGTGCCAGCGGCGGGCGCGGCATGCCGGCAAGCGCGCCGACCGTCTGCCGGCCGTTCCCTTCGAGGCCTGCGAGCACATGCCGGGCCAGGCCTCGTCTGTGGCCCTGGTGCGCTACCGGCTGGTGGACTACTCGGCGCCGGCGGTGCACGCCCACAAGAAGGTGACGGTCAAGGGCTATGTCGACAGGGTCGAGATCGCGCTCGGCGCCGCTGTAATGGGTGGAGATACACCGAGCGGAACAATCTAAAATGGGCTTTAACAATATCGCGAATGGGTCAATTCCGGACTTCGCACGAAACCGCTATCGGCGTCCGCATTGCGCTCAAGGGCAGACGTTGGTGCCGGCGCCACGATCACACTCTTTGTTAACACCGAGTGTTGCAACGGGAGCCGGCGTTTGTGCACGCTGCCACAATAGCCGCGCGACAACAGCGGTTAGGTGCTGAATACACGGCGTGATTGGAGACCTATAGCCGCGTGCTTGACGCGAGACCTGTAGCTCCGACGACATATCCCTCACCCTGAACCCTCTCCCGATATTGGAAGAGGGACCCCATTGACGCAGCGCGTTGATAGAAGGGTTGGCCCTTTCGCTGGAATGCCGCAGTGCCACGGCGTAAAGGAACAGTTGGGCAATATGCGCCTGGTCGATATCGCTAGCCAAGCGCGCGATCCATCGCTACTGGTGTCGTCTGGCGGGCCGGCAGCCCAAAAATGCCGGGGACTAGGATCAGCCAGAAAATCCCAATAAAAGGGCGGACCGAATTCCACGGAATCCACCTCAATCCCGGCGAATCCCTGCAGAATAAGTACCGTCACTGCAAAACGAGTGTCGACGCCGCACCAGGCAAAGCGTCGGTTTCACACCGGGCGGCGAAAGGGACACTTGTTCACGCCGGGCTGAACTGATTGACCGCCGCGAACCGACCCCCCTATCGTGACCTCGTAAACCAAAGAGGTGATTCGTGGCCCCAGGATCGAATCCCGCTCCCGCCACCGGCGACGCCGCGCTCGACCAGCTCCACGGCGAGCTGTCGCAAGCCTATGTCATTCCGACCTGGGTGTTCGCGCCCGCGATCGTCGGCACATCGCCCGCCGTGGGCTACCGGTCATATCTGTGGAAGTGGGAGCGCATGCACGAACTGCTGATGCGTGCCGGCGAGTTGATCACGCCGAGCGGGGTGCGGAACGACGCTCGATCGACCACGTCAATCCCGACCTCGTCGCCCACAACGGCACCAGCCATACGCTGGCCACCGCCTTTCAACTCGTCCGTCCGGGCGAGACCGCACCGGCTCACCGTCACACCGCCGGCGCGATCCGCTTTGCCGCCCGCAGCCAGGGCGGCGACGTGTTCACGACGGTGCAAGGCGAGAAGCTGATCATGGAGCCGTTCGATCTCGTGCTGACGCCGAAATGGATGTGGCACGAGCACGAGAACCACACCGACCACGACATCATCTGGCTCGATGCCTTGGACTACCCCTTCGTCAACCTGATGCGGGCGAGTTTCTTCGAACCTCACGCCGAGGACCAGCGCAACGCCGAGCGCCCGACGGGCTACACCAACGACCGGGTCGGTTTGGTTCGCCCGGCCGGCTGGGACGCCTACCCGGAAGAGGTGCCGCTGGTGCGCTACGGCTGGGCCGAGACCAGCGCCGCGATCGACCGCATGCGCGGCGAGGCGGGCAGCCCGTATGACGGCGTCATCATGGAATACGTCAACCCGTTCACTTCGGGTCCGACCCTCCCGACCATGTCGTGCCGGGTGCAGCTGCTGCGGGCCGACGAGCACACTGAGTGTCACCGCGAGACCGCGAGCACGATCTACTACGTAATGCAGGGGCGCGGCTTTACGATCGTCGACGGTATGCGCTTCGACTGGGGCGAGGGCGATGTGCTGGTGATCCCGCCCTGGGCCTGGCACGAACATGTCGGCACTCAGGGCGAGGCGTATCTTTTCTCGGTCACCGACAAGCCGATCCTCGACACCTTCGGCTACTACCGCGAGGAAGCCGGCGCGCGCCAGGAAATCACCGGAGCGTTCTCGGAGACCGACTGATCGCGCGGTCGAGCGGCGGTGGCGTCCTGCTATTCTCGAGATGCCGTAGGGGAACCGAGCCGGTCGAGCGGCGCGCCGCGACGCGGTGTCTCAGACCCCGAGATAGCGTTGCTGCACCTCATGGTTGGCGCGCAGTTCCGCGGACGTTCCCGTCCATACGATCCGACCTTTCTCGATAATGTAGTGACGGTCGGCGACGGCAGTCAGTGCGGCAACGTTCTTGTCGATCAGCAGGATCGCCTGGCCGGCATCCTTGAGGCGCGCCAGGCAACCCCAGATCTCCTGGCGGATCAGCGGGGCCAGGCCTTCGGTGGCCTCGTCGAGGATCAGCAGCTTGGGGTTGGTCATCAGCGCGCGGCCGATCGCCAGCATCTGCTGCTCGCCGCCCGACAGCTGGTTGCCCATGCTGCCGCGACGCTCGTCGATTCGCGGAAATAAATCCAGCACCCGCTTCAGATTCCATTCGTGCGAGTCGCCGTCAGCCTTGATCGCCGTGGCCACCAGATTCTCCTCCGCCGTCAGATTGGGAAAGATCTGACGGCCCTCCGGCACCAGCCCGATGCCGAGCTTGGCGACGCGGTGAGGCGGCAAGCCGTGCAATGCCCGCTCGCGAAAACGGATCGATCCGGTGTGGGGAGGCGTCAGACCCATGATCGACCGCACCGTCGTGGTCTTACCCATGCCGTTGCGGCCCATCAGCGTCACGACTTCGCCTTCGCTTACCTCCAGGTTCATCCCGAACAGCACCTGACTCTGGCCATAGAAGGTCTCGATACCGGCGACCTCAAGCATCGCTCCGCCCCTCGGCTCCGTCGGGCTGCGCGTCTTCGCCGAGATAGGCCTCACGCACGGCAGGATCCGCGCGGATCTTGTCGGGCGGGCCGCTGGCGATGGCGCGGCCGTAGACCAGCACGGTGATGCGGTCGGCCAGCGCGAATACAACGTCCATATCGTGCTCGATCAGCAGGATCGTTTGCTTGCCGCGCAAAGCTCGCAACATGTCGATCATGCGCGTGGATTCCTCGCGCCCCATCCCGGCCGTCGGTTCGTCGAGCAACAGCATCTTGGGCTGCGTGGCCAGCGCCATGGCGATCTCCAGCTGGCGTTGTTCGCCATGCGACATGTTGGCGGTCACTACGTCCTCGCGGCGGTCGAGCCCGACCTCGCGCAGCATTTCGCGGGCCGGCTCGCGCAACGAAACCTCGGCGCGGGCAGGCCGCCAGAAGCGAAACGAGTGTCCATCATGCGCCTGCACTGCCAGGGCGACATTGTCGAGAGCGGTGAAGTTGAGAAAGATGCTGGTGATCTGGAACGAGCGCGCCAATCCCAGCATCGACCGGCGATGTGCGGGCAGCTGAGTGATGTCGCGACCATCGAAGCTGATACGGCCGCCGTCGGGGGCTATCTCACCCGAGAGCTGGCCGATCAGCGTCGTCTTGCCAGCGCCGTTGGGGCCGATCACCGCATGGATTTCTCCTTCGGCGACGTCGAGGTCGAGCATATCGGTCGCCACCAAGCCGCCGAAGCGTTTGACAAGACCGCTAACCTCGAGCAGAGCTTCCGTCATCGATGGCCGCGTACCGTCCGCGCAAGCCCGGCAGCATAGCGGAACCGGAGGTGTCTGCCGAGGGGCTCGGACCGGGGAAAGAAAGAACATCCGGCCGCCCGTCGGGCGCAAGCCGAGCGACCGCTGAGAGGCTGATCGCGAACAGATCCTCCGATCAAATCTTCACCCGTTCATCCGCTCGCGAACCTGATCCAGGTCGGCCTTCAGCGCCCCCGCGCTCTCGATCTTGATGGCGGCGGCGGTTGCGGCGAACGCGCCCGCACGTGGCGCCGATTCGCCGGCCAGACGCCGGGCCGCATAGGCCGCGAGGAAGGTATCGCCGCAGCCGGTGGGATCGACCATGCGGCGTGGCGCGATGCCGTCGATCTCGTGAAGCACGCCGTCTGCGAGAATCACGGCGCCGCGGTCGCCCAGCGTGACGATCACTTCGCGGGCTCCATGCGCGGCGAACGCATGCGCAGCGGCCACCGGGTCGTCGCACCCGCAAAACAGCGCCGCCTCGGCCCTGTTTGTTTTGACGATGTCGATCACGGGCAGTGCCGATGCGGCGTCGGGCCACGCGTGCTGTACAACCTCGCCGTCATTGATTTCGCGTAGATAACCCTGCGCGTCGAGTATCACCGTGTCGAAGCCCGGCCGAACGGTGCGGATCACGTCGAGCGGCAAGTCGGCGGCGGTAAGCGGTCCCAGGTGGATGCAGCGGCCTCGCAGACCCGTCAGATCATCCACCGTGAACGGTGCCGCCACCGAACCAACCCGCTGATGCCGCGATCCCGCTCCTATGTCTGCGAAACTGGTGGTCGTCGCGCTGTGGCGAATCTCGACGTCGACGCCGGCGCTGTACAGCGGCGATAGGCAAGTATTGGCATCAGCCGGGTCGATCTTGGTCAGCACCGCGCAGTCGAGACCGAGCCGCCGGTAGGTGATCGCTGCATAGTGCGCGACGCCGCCCGGCAGGTGGCGGGCCGGGGCGCCGGCGACCTTGACGGTATCGCGGCTAACATGCCCGACAACCCAAACCTCACGCATCGTGTTGGTCAAATCGACCCCCGTAGGCGCCTTGAGCTACAAGCGGGGAAGGAAAATCACGGGGAGGATGCCATGGCAAGCTCTGATATTCTCGCCGCGGCAACCGCGAATGTTTCCAGGACTCGCGAGATGCTCCGCAAAGCACGACGCGGATATAAAGGCCATCGAGCTAGCCCTGGCACGGTCAGCCGAATTGGCAGCCGCTGTGCCGGGCGGTTCCGTTAGCCATCGACAAGGCCCGGCCGAGGGTCGCGCTCCGCGCCTCGCCGAGCACGCCGAGGAGATCCTCGCCGAGCTTGGCTGCGCAGCCGAGGAGATCGACCGCCTTCGAGCAAGGGTGTGGTCTAGACTAGTCTCGCGATGAGAGCGTATCGCCGATTGAACCGGATATTGTCGACCAGTGGGATTCCGCTCTCGGAACGGTTTCCCCTCCCGATTGCGGCAGCGGGTTCAGGTGAGGGGGTCGAGATGCCCCCGCACCGAACCTGAGAACGCTCCGCAGCAGACCCTTTTGTTTCTTACCAACAGCGAGGACGCATGCCCCACTTCACCACCAGCGACGGCGTTGAGCTCTTCTTCGAAGAAACCGGCTCGGGCGCGCCCATCATCTTTGTGCATGAGTTTTCGGGGGACTATCGCGCGTGGGAACACCAGGTGCGGTATTTCTGCCGCCGCTATCGCTGTATCACCTTCAACGCCCGGGGTTACCCGCCGTCCGATGTGCCGGATGATGTCGAGATGTACAGCCAGGCGCGTGCTGTGGCCGACATCGCCGAAACTCTCGATCACCTCGGTATCGACAAGGCGCATTGCGTGGGCCTGTCGATGGGCGGGTTCGCCGCGATGCATTTCGGCTTGGACTATGCCGCCCGCGCCCGTTCCGTGGTGATCGGCGGCGTCGGCTTCGGCGCCGCACCCGACACCGCCGACGAGTTCCGCGCCGAGGTCGAGGCGGTGGCCAGACGCTGGGAAGAGGAAGGACCGGAGGTGTTCGCCCCGATCTATGGTGCCGGTCCCGGCCGCGAACAACTCGAAAACAAGGATCCGCGCGGGTTTGCGGAATTCATCGAGCAACTGCAGCAGCATTCCGGACGCGGTGCCGCGCTCACCTTGCGCGGCGTGCAAATGCGCCGCCCCTCGCCGTGGGACCTGCGCGAACGTCTGGCCGAGATGACGGTGCCGGCGCTCATTCTGCACGGCGACGAGGACCGACCGGCGCTGCCGACCGGCGTGTTCCTCAAACAGACCATCCCGACGTCGGGTCTGCTGGTTTTGCCGAAGACCGGTCACACCGCTAATCTGGAGGAACCCGCCGCCTTCAACGCGGCGGTGCAGGACTTCGTCACAACGGTTGATGCTGGTCGCTGGACCCGTCGCGACAAGCGCACCGAAAGCGAGGCGATCCTGCTCGGGGCCAAGGAGGATTGAGGATTTCGGCTAACCGATGGCCGCCACCGGCGTTGCCGTGGTCGATATTTCTGCGCATGAGCGGCGCGGCGGAGGGCCGTGATGATGTCGTCGACGCGGTACGCCGCGCCGACGAGGGCAGGGGTTCCTTTCGATAGTCGGCCATGGCGTGTCGCCGGAGGCGGTTGCGCGCGTGCGCCGCGACCTCGGGTTTCTTCGCCCTGGCGCTTGCGTGTGACGGCGCCGCACCGGGGCAGGCCGACAACAATCTCATCCGGTGCCGCGACCATATTGCACAAGATACTGGACCCAACTCCCTAACCCCGCGAATGGCGGTGGAAACGAACCCCGGCTCGAATCCTCTCCAATGATGCGGCTGCTCGGGTGGAGATGGTTTGTAATCACCGGCGCGACGCGCCCACGCAGGCCGCCGGTGGCAGGGCCGAATATGTCATCTCCCGTCAACGGATTGATCCTATCAAGACTCCTCGATAGCTTCTGCACGGACGCGAAGTTCTGAACGTCGTCCGGGGTGGCACCGCCATGCGGGGAATGCCGCGTCCCGCGCGGTGACAGACTTTGCCCCAACGGGAGCCCGAGGCTGGATTGGCGCCCGAAGTCGGTAGAGCGGCGCGCTTCCGGGTCGATGTAGTCGGCATCGAAACCGGGACCGTGGAACAGGGAAGGCCGCGTGAACTACGATCTCGATACGCTTCGCGGCGATGTTTTCGGCGGCATCACTTCCATGGTGGTGGCCCTGCCGGTCGCGCTCGGTTTCGGCATCGCATCGGGCATGGGGGCCGCTGCCGGCCTGTACGGGGCGATCGCGGTCGGTTTCTTCGCGTCGGTCTTCGGTGGCACGCGCTCGCAGATATCCGGCCCCACGGCGCCCATGACCGTCGCCATGGCGGTCGTCATCACCAGCCACGCCAGCACCCTCGCCGAGGCCCTGAGCGTGGTCGTCCTGGCCGGTCTGCTGCAGGTGCTCCTGGGATTGTCGAAGATCGGCCGTTTCGTGGCTTACACGCCCTATATGGTCGTCTCCGGCTTTATGACCGGTATCGGCGTCATCATCATGCTGATGCAGTCGCTACCGCTGCTCGGTGCGTCCGGCGCGACGGGGGGACCCATGGCTGCGGTGCGGGCGCTGCCGGAGGCAGCGAGCAATATCGACATGAGCGCCTTCGCCATAGGCGCGGTGACGCTCGCCGTCGGATTTCTCTGGCCACAACGGCTGTCGCGGTTCGCGCCCGGCCCGCTCGCGGCGTTGCTCGCCGGCACCCTGCTCGGCGTGCTGTGGCTGACGGAAGCGCCGGTCATCGGCGCGGTGCCGACCGGCCTGCCGAGCGTGCAGTTGGAATTGTCGTCAGCCGGGTTCCTGCTGCATGCGCTGGAACCTGCGATCATTTTGGCGCTGCTGGGTTCGGTCGACAGCCTGCTCACTTCCCTGGTCGCCGACTCGCTGACCGGTAACCGCCACAACCCGGATAAGGAACTGGTCGGCCAAGGCATCGGCAACATGGTCGCGGGGTTGTTCGGGGCTCTGCCCGGTGCTGGGGCGACCATGGGCACGGTGACCAATATCCGCTCCGGCGGATCGACTCCGGTATCGGGCGCATTGCGCGCGATACTTCTGCTGGCGCTTGTGCTGGGCTTGGGCCGATTCGTCGAACCGATCCCGCTCGCCGCTCTCGCTGGCGTGCTGATGAAGGTCGGTTGGGACATCATCGACTGGCGTCTGCTCACCCGGGTCCACCGCCTCCGGCGCGAGCACCTGCTCGTGATGCTGATGACTCTGCTTCTCACGGTCTTCGTCGATCTGATCACGGCGGTGGCGATCGGGCTGATCGCCGGAGGAATGGCGCACGCGCGACGGTTGGAACGCCTGGAACTCGACAGCGTGGTCTCGGTGCCGTTGCTGGATCGGACGTTCTTCGCCGGCGACGAAGAGACAGCGACCGGGGACCCGTATGCGGCACGCGTCGGCATGGTGGTCCTCCGGGGCAGCTTCACGGTAGCCTCGTCCCATAAGCTGGTCAGCGTGATCGGCCTGGACATCAAGGACCACGAGGTCGTTATCTTCGATTTCTCCGGCACCACCTTTATCGACGACAGCGCCGCCATGGTGATGGAACAGCTCATGGACTTGGCCAGTAAGTCGCGGACCGAGTGTATCGCGATGGGTCTCTCCGGCTCCGTCGCGAGCATCCTCCAATCGCTCCATGTCCTGAAGAATGTCCCGGAGAATCAGATGGCCGAAACGCTGGACGACGCGCGGCGGATTGCCAAGGGGCTCCTCCGCGTCGACGATCCGCCGCAAGCCTCGAAGCGGAACCGTCGAATCCCATGATCAGGCGCAATCCGCGGGGAGACAGGCCGGAGATCTCCCACAGCGCCTTCGTAGATCCAACCGCGATCGTCTGCGGCAAGGTGGTCGTCGAGGATGACGTCTTCATCGGGCCCTATGCGGTGATTCGTGCGGATGAGACCGACCGCGACGGGCATTTGGAGACGGTTCGCATCGGCTGGGGCTCGAACATCCAGGACGGTGTCGTCATCCACTCGAAGTCGGGAGCCGCGGCGATCATCGGATCGCGTACCTCCATCGCCCATCGAGCGATCGTCCATGGACCATGCACCGTTGGTGACGGCGTCTTCGTCGGGTTCAACGCCGTCCTTTTCGATTGCACGATCGGCGACGGCGCGGTTATCGGCCATAATTCGGTGGTCGAAGGATGTCATCTGCCCGCCGGCCATCATGTGCCATCGACAACGACGGTCCGATCCGATTCCGATCTCATCGGAATCCCTTCGGTCACGGCCGATGCCAGAGCGTTCTCGGAAGATGTCGCGGCGACCAACATGGGGCTGGTGAGCGCCTACCGCGAGCTTGGCGAGGATTTCTGAGCGGCGGCGGCGTCTCTGCACACGCGATCTGTGGCAGCACGCCGACCAAGTGTTCGCGGAAGTTTGAGTCCGACGAGGGCTTGCGCCCGGTGTGGATCGTCGGATCCACCCGGACCAAGCCTCGCGGTTGGCGCAAGGACATATTCGGTGTAGGCGAACGTGAGCGCGGCCGGAGCGGTGGGGCATTGTCGGGCACGACCGCCAAAGGCGACGTAGACCTGCGGCGGCCGGTGGGCCGTGCCGTAGTCGGGCAAGAGGCTTGGACGGTATTCCACACGACAGTATTGTCGAAGCCAACCCGTCTCAAATCGAAACCACAAGGGAATGTCGGTCTCGGCTATTGCAAGCCTCCGCAACCAAGAAAATTCTGTTAAGTCAAAGGCGTGGCGGTCTTTATCTTTGCGGCGAACATCCCAAATTTGACCCATGGGATCACCATGGAGGCCGCACGCTCGGGCTCCGCACGGTACATTCAGCTGGGTCGCGAACTGATGAGGGAGCACGCCACGACCTTCCAACGGCTCTCTATCGAGATCGGTGATAAGGACGTCGGAGCCCCGGATGGTTCTCGGGAGGCAGGTACTCGAGAACCGGGGCGTGATCGCAATCTCGTCGCTGGGGGTACGCGCAAGCTTGCATGCCCCCACAGATCGATCATCCGATGATGGGCAAGGGTCCGGCACACCATGGCCAGATCTTCGCGAACGTCATTCCCTAGCGCGTCGAGGCTCCAATCGTTGGCGCTCTGCCGATCATGGCTCGGGGCACGCGCTTCCTACATCACGGCGCCGATGTGCCACGGGATGAACTCGTTGTCGCCCATGTCGAGCTCTTCGGACTTGGAGCGCTCGCCGCCGGCCACGGCGAGGACACGCTCGAAGATCCGCTCGCCGACCTCCTCGACGCTCTCGTCGCCGTCGGCGATGGTGCCGCAGTTGATGTCCATGTCGTCGCTCATGCGCCCATACATGGGCGTGTTGGTGGCAAGCTTGATTGAAGGCGCGGGCTTGAAGCCGAAAACGGAGCCACGTCCGGTGGTGAAGCAGACGACATTGGCCCCCGATGCCACCTGGCCGGTGATGGAACACGGGTCGTAACCGGGGCTGTCCATGAAAACAAAGCCCTTGACCGCCACCGGCTCGGCGTATTTGTAGACATCGACGAGATTGGTGGAGCCACCCTTGGCCACGGCGCCGAGAGATTTCTCCAGGATGGTGGTCAGCCCGCCGTCACGATTGCCAGGCGTCGGGTTGTTGTCCATGACGGCGCTGTTGCGGGCCGTGTAGTCCTCCCACCAGCGGATGCGCTCGATGAGCTTCTCTCCGACTTCGGTGCTTTCGGCGCGGCGCGTCAACAGGTGCTCGGCGCCATAGATTTCCGGCGTCTCGCTTAGAATCGCGGTGCCGCCGTGGCGGACCAACAGATCGACGGTAGCGCCGAGGGCCGGGTTGGCCGTGATGCCGGAATAGGCGTCCGAGCCGCCGCATTGCAAAGCCAACGTGATCTCCGCTGCCGGGACTGCTTCTCGTTGGCAAGCGTTGGCCACCGGCAGCCCAGACTCGATCAGCGCCACACCTTCGTCGATGGTTGCCCGGGTCCCGGCGGACTCTTGGATGACCAGGGGTTGGAACGCCGCGCCCGCCTCGATGCCGTATGCCTCCATGAGGCGGGGGATCTGGTTCACCTCGCACCCCAGTCCCACCATCAACACGGCGGCGAAGTTGGGATGCCGGGCATAGCCCCACAGCGTCCTCTGCAAGGTCTCGAAACCCTCGCCGCTGCCGGCCATGCCGCAACCCTGGGAATGGACGAGGGGGACGACGCCGTCGACATGGGGGTAATCGTCAAGGGCGCCCGAACGCTCGACGGTGTTCGCAATATGGCGCGCCACCGTCGCCGAGCAGTTCACCGATGTCAGGATGCCGATGTAATTGCGCGTGCCGACGCGGCCGTTCACCCGCCTGAAGCCCGGGAACGTCGCCCGCTCGCCTTCCGGCACGTAGTCGGTCGGTTTGGCGGCGCTTGCGTAGTCGTAATCGCGCTCGAAGTCCCTGACTTCGCAGTTATGGACGTGGACGTGCTCGCCCGGTGCTATGGCCGAGGTCGCGAACCCGATGATCTGGTCGTATTTGCGGACCGGCTCGTCGGGGGCGATGGCCGCCGTCGCCACCTTGTGCCCGACGGGGATGGCGGCGCGGGTCACTACATTCTCGCCGGGCAGGCTGGTACCCGGAACGAGGTCGAGACGCGCCACGACCACGTTGTCGGCCGGGCGCAAGCGGATGCTGAGCACGTCGGTATCGGTCATCGCTCCCCCTGCATCAGGACACTTTCGCTCGGATCACCGGCGCCAAGCCGATCGCACGGAGGTCATTTCGGGCTTGAGAGGGATCCCCGTGATCTCCTCGGGGCCCTTGTCCGTGATCACCACCGTCCGCCCCATCATCTGCCCCGTGTCCTCGTTCCATCCGGGATCATAGATGTCGGACGCAGTCGCGAACACCATGTTCTCCCGGAACTCGATGGTCGGCATGTGGGCGTAGGCGTGCTTCTACCACGAGCTCGCCGTGCCGCCGTACATGCAGCTCGAGAACTCGGGCGACGCCAGGCAGTGGCCGTGAAAGCCGCACTCGCCGGAGCCAAAGCCGGCGTCGATGATGGGCGGGCGGAAGGCGTGCACGGCATCCTCGATGAGGTTACCCGGCTTCATGGCGGCAACGTCCGTCCCGCCTTGGCGGGGACGGCGCGGCCGCTGACCGGCTGCAGGACCTTATCGTGAAGGATCGATGCGAATTCCGCTATGATCCTACTGCGCCTCCCGCCCCAGCATCTGGTGGCTGTAGTCGCGGAGCAGGTTGACCGCCAGTTCTTCGAGGGTGTTTCCGTGGGTGTCTTCGTCCAATAGCTGCTCGAGGAGCATCACCTGCTGCTCGGTGAACCGCACCGTCACGTCTTACACGGCGCCGGTCTCGGGCCCCGTAGACCCTGTTCCTTTGCCATCGACACGTCCCCGCCTCGTGGCTTTCAGGCCTTTTGTTCCGACCGCTTCTCAAGCGTCGCTGCGATGTCCTTCAACGCCTCGGGATTGGCGAGCGCGCTGACGTCGCCCGGGTCCGCGCCGGTGTAAGCCGCCCGGATGACACGGCGCATGATCTTCAAATTGCGTGTCTTGGGCAAATCGTCGACGAAGCAAATCTCCCGTGGTCTGAAGGGTGCGCCGAGCCCCTTGGCCACGGCTTCGCTCAGAGCCTCGGCGACCCCATCGTCGGGCAGGTCCGCCGACCCTCGCACGCAGGCGCACACGATGGCTTCGCCCTTGACCGGATCGGGAACGCCGATGGCGGCCGCCTCCGAAACCAGCCCGGTGGCGAGAAGCAGCTGCTCCACCTCGGCCGGGCCCGTGCGCTTGCCCGCCACCTTGATGGTGTCGTCGGCACGTCCGTGCAGATACCAGAGTCCGTCGTCGTCCACCGACGCCAGGTCGCCATGGGCCCACATATCGGGAAACCTGCTCCAATAGGTCTCAAGGTAACGCGCTCGGTCCTTCCACAGCCCCCGGGTCAGACCGATCGACGGCTGGACCATGACGAGTTCGCCGATGGTGTCGCGAGAGGCGGGTTGTCCCTGATCATCGACCACCGCGGCGCCCGTGCCCGGAACCGGACCGCCGAAGGAACAAGGCTTCAGGGGATGAAGCACCGTGCCCGAGAGGATGGCTCCGCCGATCTCCGTGCCGCCCGCGTAGTTGAGGATCGGCATCTTCTCCTTGCACACATGCTTGAACAACCACAGCCACGAGTCCCGGTCCCAAAGTTCCCCCGTTGAGACCACGATGCGAAGCGACGACAGCACATGGGCTTCAACGACGGCGGAGTCGTGGCGCATAAACGTGCGCGCGATCGTCGGTGCGACGCCGAGGATCGTCACGTCATGCTCGGCGGCCAGACGCCACATGCGCCCCACATCCGGATAGTCGGGCGTCCCTTCTGCGAGGACCAGGGTGGCGCCGAGCAAGGTCCCGCCGATGACGATCTTCGGCCCGACGAGCCACCCCATATCGCTCATCCACAAAATACGGTCGCCGGCCCGGACGTCGAGCAACAGTCCGAGGTCGAGGGCGTTCTTGACCACGGCTCCGCAGTGGGTGTGGACGGTCCCCTTGGGCTTGCCGGCGGTGCCGGAGGTGAACATCAGCATCACCGGGTCTTCGGCATCGACTTCCTCGGTCGGTGCGTCCGCGGTCGCGCCGGACGTCAGGGCGCGCCAATCATGATCACGGCCGGCGACGAGCGGAGCGTCGAGCTCGAGGTGGTCGAGCACCACCACGTGGCGGAGCGACGGAACTTTTTCTGCGGCTTCGTCCACCGTCGCCTTCAAACCAACCGTCTTACCGCGCCTTCGGGTTCCGTCCGTGGTGATCACTGCGACGGCATCCGCCTCGTTCAAGCGGCTCGCCAACGCCTGTTCGCCGAAGCCCGAGAACAAGGGCAGGGCGATCGCCCCGATCGTCGCGGCGGCGAGGAACGCCGCTGCCACCTCGGGCACCATCGGCATGTAAAGCGCGATCACGTCGCCCTTGCCGAGCCCTATGCCCCGTAACCCTGTCGCAAGCTTGCTTGTTTCGCCGGCCAGTTCGGCGTAGGTCCAACGCCGGGTTTCCCCGTTCTCGCCCTCCCAGATGATGGCGGGCGCGTCCCCGCGCCCGGCCTCCACCTGGCGGTCCGCGCAGTTCATAGCGAGGTTGGTGGTACCGCCGACGCACCAGCGGGCCCACGGCCCGCCCTCACTCACATCGAGAACCCGCTCGTAGGGACGGTAGAAGCGGATATCGTGGTGGCGGATTACCGCCCCATAGAACCATTCCGGATCATCATCGGCGCGACGGCTCAGCTCGGCGAAGTCGGCGAGCCTGTGGGCATCGAGGAATGCCCGCAGGTTGCTCGCCCGAACGATCTCCTCGTCTGGCTGCCACACGAATTCCGACGCGCCCACACTTCGCCTCCGTCGTTCCCCTCGGGAATGGCTTGCCCCCATCCATAGCAAACTGCACGATACCACGCGTTCTCAAACCCCTGGAACGGCGTTGCAGCACGCAGAAGCATAGAAATCATGGCTGTCATCGACATCCATTGTCACATCGCCCCGCAATCCTGCCTGCCCTTGGAGGCGGTCGGGCCCGACGGCCGCACCTACGGCCTCAGGGCCGAGCGGGACGACATCGGTATGCTGTGTCCGGTCATAAACGGCCGAATCAATCGCAACTGCGAGGCCGATCAACTCTATGACATCGAGCGAAGGCTCAGGGAGATGGATGCGGCCGGCGTCGATATCCAGGTGTTGAGCCCGGTGACGTTCTTCTTCTTCTACAACCTGCCTGCGGCGGAGTGCGCCGCGCGCGCCCGTCAAATCAACGCGGCCATCGCCCAAATCACCGTAGACAGACCCGACCGTTTCCGCGGCATGGCAACGGTGCCCCTTCAAGACCCGGAACTTGCCGTCGCGGAATTGGAGCATGCCGTTGGCGAGCTCGGGCTCCACGGCCTCGAGATCTGCTCCAACGTCAATGGCAAGAACTTCGACGAGCCCGAATTCAAGCCGTTCTTCGAGGCGGTGGAGCGCCTCGGCGTCCCTATCTTCGTGCATCCCGCCCACGTCGCCGCCAGCGACCGTCTGAAACGGCACTACCTGGTGAACTTGATAGGCAATCCGCTGGACACGGCCATCAGCATCGCCAGCCTCATTTTTGGCGGCGTCCTCGACGCCTTTCCGAACCTGAAGTTGGTCTTCGCCCACGGAGGCGGCATCGCGCCCGTCCTGGTGGGGCGGTGGAATCATGGACACGCCGTTCGGCCCGAAACCGAATGGCTGCCCCGGCCGCCGGTCGAATACCTGAAGGAACTCTATTACGACACCATCACCCATGATACCCGGGCGCTGGCATATCTCTGTGACCTGGTCGGCGCCTCGCGCGTTCTGCTCGGCACCGATTACCCCTTCGACATGGGCGACACAGGACCCCTGGCGACAATCTCCGAGTTGGCAGGCCTCATCAATGAGCAGGAATTAGCCGACATGCGCGGCGCGACCGCCGCCCGGCTCTACGACATCAAGATTTAAACGCGCTTGATACGGAAAAGGGGCGGATGAAAATCCAGCGCATCGAGCCTATCGCCGTCAGGCTGCCCATGACGGCGCCCGTCAAAATGGCGAGCGAGACCATCGAGGCGGCGAACAATTTGTTCGTCCGCATCGAGTCCGATGGCGTCAGCGGATGGGGGGAGGCTGCGGCGTCCCCCACCCTGACCGGCGAGCTGGTCGAGGGCATGACGGCCGCCGTGCGGCTCCTTGTCCCCTTTCTCCTCGGCCGCGAGACCCGCGATGTGGACGGCATCCTGACCGAGATGGACGCCCGGCTCTACGGCAACACGGGCGCCAAGGCGGCCATCGACATGGCGCTCCTCGACCTCATCGGCAAGGCCGATGGCAAGCCGGTGTACGCGCTCTTGGGGGAGCAGCGCCGGGACCAGGTGCCTGCTTTGTGGATCCTCGGCCATGGCGACACGGATGCCGACGTCGCCGAAGCCAGGGCGCGCCGAAAGGACGGCTACACCGCCTACAAGATCAAGGTCGGAATCAAGGAACCGGCAGATGATGTCGCGCGCACCCGCGCGATCTGCGAGGCGCTGGATCCAGGCGTCCTGGTTACCGCCGACGCCAACCAGGCGTGGACGGTCGGCGAGGCGCTTTCATACGTCTCAGCCCTCGAGGACAGTACCTTCGACATGATCGAGCAGCCGGTCGGGAGCCGCGATGTGGAGCGCATGGCGCTCGTGAACGCGGCCAGCCGGGTGATGGTGGGCGCCGACGAAGGCATCCATGGGCTCGACGACATCCGCCGGCACCACGCCGCCAAGGCGGCCGAGGGCTGCAGCCTCAAGACCATCAAGCTCGGCGGGCTCAGCCGGGCCCACGAGGCGGCAATGCTGTGTGACGAACTCGGGATGAAGGTGAATCTGGCCTCCACGGTCGCCGAATCAAGCCTTGCCGCCACTGCCCTCGTCCACCTGGGAGCCGCGATTCCGGCTGTCGATTGGGGCCTCAGCCCAACCACCTCCTACCTCGTCGATGACATTACCGACGACCCTGTCGCCGTAATCGGCGGCCACATTCCCGTCCCAGCTGGTCCGGGCCTGGGCGTCCGTGTCGACGAAGAGCGGATCGAGAAGTACCGGTTGCCGCTTTAGCCTGCGTGGCGCTTCAGCCTTCACCCCGCTTTTAGCGCGTCGAGACCGCGCGGATTCGGAACCGTGTCGGGGCTTCTCGGATCGATGCCGTCCTTCAAATAGTCGAGGAGCGTGGTCAGGCGCTCCGCGATTTCCCGGCGCACGACGTCGGGATGGCATCCCTGCCAGTCGTAGAATCCTTTGCCGGCGCTGAGCCCGTCCTCACCGCGCTCGATCATGGCCTGCAGCATCGGGTTGGGTTCCTTGTTGTGGTAAAGCCGAGGCACGATGGAGCGCTGGGCGAGACCATGGATGGTCAACCCGCTGATGTCCTTTTGCTGGATGATGCCGGTCAGGCACATGCGCGGTCCTAGCATCTCGATCACCGCGCGGTCTATGTCCGCGGCGCTGGCGACGCCGTTCTCGATCAGATAGTAGGTCTCGTGCAGGATGGCGTGCTGCAGACGGTTGATGAGGAAGCCGGGGATCGGCTTGTAAAGCGAGATCGTCTGCTTGCCGGATCGTTGGAGTGCCTCGGCGACCCGGTCGACCCATGCTTCGGGCGTTGCGGGGCCCGCCATGACTTCGGCCACCGGCGCGGTGTCGGCGGGAAAGAAGTAGTGCACCCCTAGGAATCGCATTGGGTGGCTCATGCCTTCCGCCAACTCCACCAAGTCCAGTCCCGAGGTGCCGGTGGCGATAAGGACATCGTCTGATGGGTAAGCGGCCTCCAAATCACGGTAGACCACCTGTTTGGTCGCTATGTCCTCGGGCACGAACTCAATGATCAGATCGGGCGGCGCCTCGGGCGGTTTCTTCACCACTTCGACGCTGGCGGGTAGTTCGTTCAGCTCATCCGCCCGGCGGCTCAAAACCGTGGTCTTAAAGCCGTTCTCGGCGAACGTGCCGGCGACCCCGCGGCCCATGACGCCGTAGCCGCAGATGAGCACGCTCCTGATGGGGGATGGGTCTGCCATGGCGGGCTCCTACATGTGGGCGAACATCGTCTTGCCGCCGATGGGCATCTCGGCCGTCAGGATCTCGCCGTTCAAGGAATCGGTGATGTAGAGGGTCTTACCCTCATCCCCGCCGAAGGCGATGTTGGTCATTAGGCGATGCCCGTCGGTGTGCACCAGGTGGGTGGGCAGGAAGTTCGAGTCGAAACGCCAGATACCGACGCCGAGGTGGCAGACGAGCAGGCCGTCATCGCCGTCGACCTCGATCCCGTCGGGGCCTGCATGCCCGCCGGAGAGCTGAATGGCGACGCCGGTCTTGGTCAGGCTGCCGTCGGCCATGATCGGACAGCGCCAGATCTGCTGGGTGCGCGTGATGGCGACGAGCAGGAGCTTCTCGCTGATGTTCAGCGTGATGCCGTTGGGGCTCGGCATGTTGTCGGCCAGCTTTTCCAACCGGCCGCTGTCGCCGTCGATGCGGAACACCCGGCCCGTGGGATCGAGGACTCCGGTCTGGCCCTGGTCGGTGAAATAGAGGTCGCCGTTAGCAGCGAAGTGCAGGTCGTTGCAGCCCTTGAATCCCTCACTGTAGATGGTCTCGACGACGGGTTCGACTTCGCCCTTTTCGGGGTCGAACATCATAATGCCGCGTTTGTAGTCGGCGATGAACATGCGCCCGTCCTTGTGAATCTTCAGGCCGTTGGGCCATCCGTCGTACTCGGCCGCCAGCTCCCATTCCCCCTTTGTCGTGATGCAGAAAATTCGACCGAAGGGTATGTCGACAAAGAACAGGTTTCCATTGCGGTCGAACGACGGGCCTTCGAGGAAGCTGTCCACCTCCGCACCCTGCCTGTTGGAAAAGGACCAAGGCGTGTGCTGTTTGCTGCGGAACTTGTCCGGCAATCGCATGAATGTTTCGGCCTTGATGAGTTCAGGCTGCTGGAACGGGTTCAGCATGGACGCTTCCGATCATGAAGTTTCGTGTTTTGATGATCAGTTCTTGTCGATGACGGAACGTCATCTCTCGGCGTGACGAACGATGCCGGATTCAATGTGGCACATAACCGACGATTTCGTCATCCCGGGCTGGAGCGTCGCATCTTGCTTAATGTTTACTCGCTGCAACGCCGTCGTTAAGGTTCCTCATCTATCCAATACCCCGTTGCCAATGCAACGCCCCACCAGGGAGGAGTCACAATGTCAATAAGAATACTGGCGCGGGGGCTCGCGGCCCTCGCCGTCGCAGTTCTGCTTGCCGTCGCCGGATCGCAAACCGCGCAGGCGCAGGAATTCGTCCTCAAATTCGGGACCCTCGATTCGCCGACATCGATTATCGGCAAGGGCCAGAAATGGTACCTGGATCGTGTCGAGGAGCTCACCAACGGCAGGGTGAAGTTCGAGCCGTACTGGTCGAGCTCGCTGGTGCCCTCGAGGCAGCTGCTGGACGCCTTGAACACCGGCATCTCGGATGTGAGCTTCATCATTCCCGGTTACTATCCGGGCAAGCTTCCTTTGCTGACCGTGGCCACGTTGCCGACCACCTACTCGGACGCGTACACGTTCGGCAAGGCGATGAGCGATCTGGTCAAGCAGACCCCCGAGATCAGGGAGCAGCTGGCGAAGTGGAACGCCCGATTTCTCGTCAGCCAGCCGTTCCCGCCCTACAACCTGATATCGCGCAAGCCCGTGAAGTCCATCGCCGACATGAAGGGCTTGAAGGTCCGCGCCTTCGGGGCGCAGGCCAAGCTGATGAAGCGGCTCGGCGCGGTCCCGGTAGGCATTCCAACGCCCGAAGTGTACACATCCCTGCAACGTGGGGCCATCGACGCAGGCTCCTACCCGCCGCTCTTGATCGTCGACTTCAAACTGCATGAAGTAGGCAAGTACTTTTGGGCGCAGCCTTTGGCCAGCAACACCTCCTTGCTGGCGATCCGGATGCAGACGTGGAACAAGCTTCCACCGGACATCCAGAAAATCTTCGATCAGGCATCTGAGGAGAATCACGCGGCCTACCACCGTATCGTCCAGGTCGAAGGCAACGAAGGCTCGGCCAAGGATGCGTTGAAGATGGCCGGCGTGACCATTAGCCCTGGTAGCCAAGCGGCGACGGACCACATCAACAAGATGACCGTGCCCATCTGGGAGGAGTGGATCCAGGACATGGAAAAGAAGGGTCTGCCCGGACGCAGGGTGGCCGAGACTTTCTCCGCGCTTCTCGAGAAGGCCTCGAAAGAGGTGCCGGGCAAGTAAGAAACACCTCGGTTCAAATCGCCTGAAAACGGGGGTCCCTTTGGGACCTCCGGAGGGGAAGGACCATCGTAAGCGGCCTCGGCAGAACGATTGTCGCCTGGCAGGAATACGTCGAGAAGGTGAGCACGGCGGTTGCCGCGTGCGTCATCTTCTCCTTGATGTGCCTCGTCGTGGCGGACGTACTCGGGCGCAAACTATTCAATTCGCCCATTCAGGGCGCCATCGAGGTCACCGAACTGACGCTCGTGGTCATGGTTTACCTGAGCGTTGCCTATGTCCAGGGGCGTCGCGAGCACATTAGGCTGGAGCTTTTCTCCTCCCGCCTGTCGGAGCGGGGGGTCAGATGGCTGAATATGCTCAGTCTCGTGATTGCCCTTGTCATCTCCCTCATCATTACGTGGCGGGTCGGTTTTTTTGCTTGGGAGTCCTGGATAACAGACGATCACACGATGGGCCTCGTCGAGATTCCCATCTGGCCGAGTAAGTTCGCGGTCTTCTTCGGCTTTGTTCTGCTGTCCTTCCGGCTCGTCATCGATATTGTCGGCGCCCTCATCGGCGTTGAAACAGGTCACGAACCGGAAGAAACCCTTTCGGATGAGACGGCGTGACGGTCTCGCGCCGCATCGGTCACTCCGTTCCGAGCGATGCGTTTTTCCGGGAAAGGGTTCGATGAGGGCTCAAGAGCGCGTGGGGATTTCCCATGCAGCCCACTGACATAGGCTGGCTCTCCATCGGCGCCCTCGTGGTGCTCCTCTTGTTGAGGGTCCCCGTCGCCTTCGCCATGCTAACGGTTGGATTCTTCGGCTATATCGGCATCGGCGGGCTCGAGGCAGCGTTGGGCGTGGTCGGCCTCATGGTGCACGCCTCATTGGTCAAGTACGCGTTGACCGTCGTGCCCCTGTTCATCCTGATGGGTCATTTCGCCCACCATGCGGGCTTCGCCGCCGATATCTTCACGACGGGCCAGCGCTGGCTGGGCCATTGGCCCGGTGGCGTGGTCCACGCCACCATCGCCGGGGCGGCGTCGTTCGGGGCCGCGTCCGGTTCCGGCATCGCGGCCTGTGCCACCGTGAGCAAGGTGACGATTCCCGAGATGCTGGCCCTGGGCGTCGATCGGCGTCTGGCCTTCGGCAGCGTCGCCGCAGCGGGGACACTGGCCACCATGATCCCGCCCAGCATCCTGATGATCATCTACGGCATCGTCACCGAACAATCTATCGCCCAGCTGCTCATTGCGGGCATCGTCCCCGGGTGCGTCATCGCCGTCATCTACATGGGCACGGTATACGTCAAGGTGAAGCTCGACCCGACGCTCTGTCCCACGCAAGAGAGGACCGCATGGAAGGAGCGGTTGATTGCGATCAAGGGTATAGCGGGGATCGGCACCCTGGCCTTCGTCGTCATCGGCGGGATCTATACCGGCTGGTTCACGCCGACCGAGGCCGGGGCTGTCGGGGCCTTCGCCGCCTTCGTGCTCGCGTTGGGCATGCGGCGCCTGACCTGGAACCAATTGCGAGAGAGCCTCCTCGAGACGGCCAAGACGACGGGCATGGTCTATTTCATCGTCGCCGCCGCGTTCGTCTTTGGGACCTTTCTCGCTACCACCCGCCTGCCGACAAACATCTCGGAGTTCATCGTCAACCCCGACGTCAACCGCTACGTCATTCTGATGGGGATCGTCGCCTTCTACATCGGCCTCGGGTGCTTCATCGACCCTCTGCCCGGCATGATCCTGACGCTTCCCATCATCTTCCCCGCCATCGTCAGCCTCGGCTTCGATCCCATCTGGTTCGGCATCCTGTTGATCTACCTCAGCGAGCTGGCGATGATCACGCCGCCCTTCGGGCTCCATTTGTTTGTCCTGAAAGGGATATTTCAGAATGCCGAGATGAACGAGATCATCATGGGTGCCATCCCGTTCATCATGGCCGCCGCCGTCATCCTGCTCATCCTCATCGCGTTCCCACAGGTCGCCCTTTGGCTGCCCTCGCAGATGCTGTGAGGCGAAGGCGGGCACGGCAAGGAATCGGATTACACTCGAAACGATCGGAGGACATCGAACCCCCATGGCGGACAAGACCGACAACCTCGTCATCATGGTCAACCAGCAACAGCTCGTGCTTCTGGAAAGAATGAAAGAGGAAGGGCAATTTGGGGACACGCTGGCCGACGTGGTCACCAACGTCTTCCGCCGGTACGCGGCTGACGTGGCGGAACGGGGGAGCTCGTGATGGCGGCGCTCGGCGACAAGCGGGTCGATCTCGTCCTCGAGCCCGTCACCGGCAAGGCGCTACCGGTCTACAAGGGTGAGACCCTCCGCATCACACAGCTGGAAGGGGGGCAGTGCGTCGATTTCAATTGCTACAACCTGCACGACTACAAGGAGTACATGTCTGTCGGCGTCATGCGGCGGCAGGGCATGCGGGTGCGGGAAGGCCATTTCGTGTGGAGTAATCCGCCCCGATTCCGCCCCATGATGGTGGTCATCGCGATGCCGAAGACTTGCGTCACCGACATGCTGGCGCCGCGCTGCAACGGGGCCATGCTCGAGATCATGTTCGGCTTCGAGACCCACACCAACTGCACGGACACGTTCACCGAGGCGGTGGGCGAGTACGGGTTGACGCCCGACGATCTCCACGACTCGCTCAACATGTGGATGAATACGGGCCTGACGGCCGACGGTCAGTCCACCTATTCCTGGAACACGGCCCGGAAAGGTGATCACGTGGACCTTCTGGCGTTGACGGACGTGCTAGCGGTGCCGATCGTCTGCGGCTCCGGTGACGTGCTGCTGACCAGCAACTTTGCTCTCAAGCCCATCGGCGTCGAGGTGTTCGAGCGCACCGAGGAGACTGATGGGAAGGTCGAAGAGCTGGTCTCGGAATACGTCTCGTTGAAAAACCAGCGTACCCTCGACGATTACCGGGTGCGCGAGATCCGGACGGAGCGCGAACTCAAGCCTGTCCCCGGGTACGAACCGAAGTTTCCCAGCTATCCCCTGGAGTTTACCGAGATCCCCCTCGAGCTGACCGAGGAGGACCGGGAGCGCTTAGAATATTTGAGGAATCAGCGCTACCCTGGCAGCGACGAGGAGGTGGTCCTGGCCGCCGTCATGTCGTGGTATCTGGAGAACCGGCGCAACAAGACATGGGATGTCTACAGAGGTGGACTGAAGCCGCAGGTTGAATGAAGCCGTGTGCCCCGCCGGGGAACTTTGAGGATCTATCCAGCGGCCGTCGCGCCATGGAGGAATTCACATGAAAACCATAGAGATCGTTGACCGCTCGCCGATGATCGAGAAGCTCAACGCCATGCTCGAGATCGATCCGGCGAAAACGGCCATCGTGGCGATCGACATGCATCGGGGACATCTGGACCCGGATGTGGCGACGATGCCGTGCAGCCCCGAGGTCTGCGAGCGGGTCATCGAAAACACCGAAAGACTCCTCAAGTTCTGCCGTGGGATCGGTCTCCCGATCATCCACGTCGCTGTGGTGAACCGGGAGATCCGAGGCCTCGGATCGGAGGCGAGCATCCGCCCCTTCTTCCAGCACATGAACCGTATCAAAGAGGAGACCGATCGGTTGGCGCCAGGGCGAAAGACGACGGTCATTGGGCACAACATGGAAGGCACCGTGCAGACCGAGATCATGCCCCAGCTTTACGACGAGTCCGACTACGTCATCGACTACAAGAAGCGCCAGGACTGCTTCATCGGCACCGACCTTGAACTACTGCTCCAGGCCCTCAAAGCCGACACCGTGGTGCTCATCGGCATCAACACGAACACCTGCGTGCTCAACACGGCCTTCACGTCGGCCAACAAGAACTACAAGGTGATCGTCATCTCCGATTGTGTTGGCACCATGTACGGCGAGGACCTGCACGTCATGGCCTTGCAGAACATCAGCCGCTGCTTCGGCTGGGTCCTGACCATCGACCGGTTCGAACAGAAGATATCGGAGTCGTCGCAAGAGGGCGTGGCGGCGGCGGCGTCCTGAACCGGCGAGTCCCCGGACCGGACGCTGGCCGACGCCAAGGGGAGGAGTGACCATGACCAAAGGCAAGTCGAAAGATAGGGAATATGAAGACATCCTTTACGAGGTGAAGAACAACGTCGCCTGGCTGACCATCAACCGACCACAGACCCGCAACGCCGTCCGCGAGCAGACCCTCGACGAGTTGACCGAGGCCTTCCGCTCGACCCGCGACGATCCCTCTATCGCCTGCGCGGTGATCACCGGGGCCGGCGACAAGGCGTTTTCGTCGGGCGGTGACTTTTACGCCATGATGCGCCTCAACCGGGCCAACGCCCATCACTGGAATGACCGCATGCTCGGCCTCGCCATGACCATGCGCGGGCTTCCCATCCCGGTCATCGGCATGGTGAACGGGTGGTGCATGGGTGGCGGCCATGAGCTGGCGCTGTGGTGCGATCTCATCATCGCCTCCGACACCGCGGTGTTCGGCCAGACCGGGGCGCGAGTCGGGGCGTGTCCCACCGTCGGTGCCACCCAGTACATCCCGCGGCTGATCGGCGAGCGCCTGGCGCGTGAGATGATCTTCCTCTGCCGCACCTTCACGGCGGAGGAAGCCATGCGCATTGGGCTCATCAACAAGGTGGTGCCGCAGGCGGACCTGCGACACGAGACCGGGGTATGGTGCGAGCAGATCAAGTCCTATAGCGCCCAGACGCTGCGCGCAACGAAGAAGTCCCTCAACTTCGAATCAGACGAGCTCTACGCCTCGTGGCAGCACGGCATGGAGCTTCTTGCCAACATCTGGGGCTCGGAGGAATCGCTCGAAGGCATGCAGGCATTCCTCGACAAGCGCCCGCCCGATTTTCAGAAATTCCGCGAGCGCAACCGAGAGCAGGTCGAGGAATACCTGGCCGGGCTGGACAAGGATGAGAACCAAGCACCGTCCGCTGGCTGAGGCCATTGCGGAGAACGTCAAGGACGGCGACTGCGTCTTCATCGGCGGCTTCGGCCACGCCATTCCCTTCGCCGCCGGCCACGAACTCATCCGTCAAGGGCGGAAAGACCTGACCCTCTGCCGCACCGGCACCGACATCCTGTTCGACCAGCTCATCGCCGCGGGGTGTGTGGCGAGGGTCATCTTCGGCTACCTCGGCAACCCGGGCATCGGGCTCGCCCACGCCTTCCGCCGCGCCGTCGAGAACAAGGAAATCGAGGCCGAGGACTGGACCAATTTCACCATGCTGCTGAGGCTGCACGCCGCGGCGCTCGGCATCCCCTACATTCCGACCCGCGTGCTGCGCGCGGGCGACATCGTCGTCTCAGACAAGATCGCCGAGGTCCGCTGCCCCTTCACCGACGAGCCGCTGACCGCCATTCCGGCGCTCAGACCCGACGTGGCGCTGATTCACGCCCAACGCGCCGACGAGCAGGGCAACGTGCAGATGTGGGGGCTCACCGGCGATACGGCCGAAGGGGCCAAGGCGAGCAAACGAATTGTCGCCAGCGTTGAGGAGATCGTGCCGGTGGAGACCATCCGAGCGGACGCGAACCGGACGATCCTTCCGGGCTATATGGTGACCACCGTCTGCGCCGTACCGTGGGGGGCGCACCCCTCTTACGTCCAGGACTACTACGGCCGTGACGACGCGGTCTATTTCGACTACGACCGAATTGCGCGCTCGCCCGACGACCTCGCGGAGTTTCTCGGCGAGTGGGTGGCGGGGGTTGAATCGCACAAGGCCTACGTCGAAAAGCTGGGCGCCGAACGCCGCGCTCGCCTGGCGAGTGAGTTCAAATGACCGACGCCGTGGCCGCCGAGGCGCTGACCGAGGAAGAGCGAATGGTGCTACTCGCGGCGCGCGAGCTCCGTGACGGCGAGACGTGCTTCGTCGGAGTCGGGGTGCCCTCGCTCGCGGCTATGTTGGCCAAACGCACCCACGCGCCGAACCTCGTGCTCATCTATGAATCGGGCGCCATCGATGCCGACCCGCCCCAACCGCCCCTTTCGACGGGCAGCCCCAGCGTCGTCGCCGATACCTCCATGCTGGGCTCTTGCCTCGACGTCTTCGCGTCGCTGCAATCGGGCGACATGGACTGCGGGCTACTCTCGGGAGCCCAAGTGGACCGTTACGGTAACCTCAACAGCACCGTCATCGGCGATTACGCGGCACCGAAGCTGCGCATGGCGGGGAGCGGCGGGGCGCATGACATCACGACGCTGGCCAAGCGCTACGTGGTCGTAATGCCCCACGACTCCCGGCGCATCGTCGAGCGGGTCGACTTCGTGACCAGCCCCGGCCTCATCGGCCCCGCGGGCGCGCGCGAAGCGCTCGGCCTCCCCGGCGGCGGCCCCGAGTGTCTGATCACGCCCAGGGGCCGCTTTAGCTTCGATGGCGGCGAACTCAGTTTGGACGGACTATGCCCCGGCACATCTGAGGACGAGGCGCTCGAAGGCATCGGCTGGGAGGTGCCGCGGGCCGACACGCTACGCAAGCTTCCGCCCTTCGGCGGGAAGGCAGTCCGGGTGCTGCGCAAAGCGATCATGTCGAACGTAGAGAGAAACTCCGCCTCTTAAGCGCCCGGCGGATGCCGGGGATGGGGCGTCTCGACGACGATGCATCGCCCCGGGTGAAACCGTGTGCTCCGCGTCTCCCGCCAAGGCGCTTAATGGGATAAGCACCAAGAATACGGTTATGGCATCACCTACTCTTGCCTTCCGTCACATATGCTAGAGCATTTTCTGATCACTTACGGTCATATCCTGCGGCGACGAAGTAGTTTTGGCACTCGGCCGAGGTGAAGATGTCTGTGGCTTGGGCGATGGCCTCCCAGAGTTCTGTGACGGTGCGGGCGGCCCGACGCTTGAGGTAGGCCTTGAACTTGGAGAAGGCCATCTCGATCGGGTTGAAGTCGGGATGCAGGCTGGCCTCCTTCACCAGCACGCATCTTGAATCACAGACACAACCAATTGAAAATACAAAAGATTCTGTCAGATCGAAAAACGCTCTAGAAGTCGCTATCGCCAAGCGGAGGAATTCCGATGCTGTTAAGAGCCATTTTTCTGATGACGCTTTGCCTGGCTTTCGCCACCCACCCGATGTCGGCACTCTCGCAGGCGAAGGACTCGAGGGGCGTAACCCGATCAATGGTCTCGCAGGGGAGCATTGCTGCCAAGGATGTCCTTGCAAACATTCTCGAAAGCGGGAGGTTTGAGTTTATGTCTGGTAAGCAGTGGTATTTTGACAAACGCATCACCGGGCAGGATATCGGATTTCGTGATTCGACGGGCCAGGCGGTGCAGGTTCGGATCCAGAGCAGCACTTATGTTGTTACGAGCGACCAAGGGTTCCGTGTCCGTAGCTGCGGAAAGTCCAGAACTCTTGACTATGTCGCAAACCGGAAGGGCGACGTAGACCGCGCCACGTTTAAGTTTTACCGCCATCGCAAGGGAACCGCGTGCCGCGCATATTTCGCCCGTGGTTCATCGAAGTGCGTGTGGGCTAGGTACGCCTATGATCACGGCCGCTCTCCTGGCAGCCTCCGAAGTGGCATGCGGATCCCATATGATCTGGTCGTAGAGGCTGACTATTGCGGATCTGATTCGTCCTTGGCCGGGTTCTTGGCCGAAATGGAATCCTATCGGCCAGCCAAGGAATCGGAAAATCTCGAGTGGATTTCTAAACGCCGCTAGACGCCGCGCCAAGACCCACCCGGAATCGGCCGTGGGATCATCCAGTTTTCCAAGCTAAAAGGAGCCGGACATTCCAGGCTGATTTCCGGGCCATTCGCATAGGCTTGTGTCCCGATTCGCAGAACTTTCTTCTGCTAACAGCCACGGGCGGTTCTCGACCGAGGTGTTCGAACGCTGCCAGCGTTCGGAGAAGGCGCTGGTGGGAGCTTTGGCGGAGATGTACGTGCAAGGGGTAACAACCCGGAGAGTGATGGCGGTCACTGAGGAGCTGTACAGCCATGGCTTCTCGGCCTCTGCGATCTCGGCCATCAACAAGAAGCTGGATGGCGAGCTGGCTCGCTTTGCCCGCCGGCGGCTGGTCCGGGCACTCGCCGCCGTGACCCCACGAAGATTGGCTGGAAGCCAACCTCTATTTTGACATCGACTTCCTGAAGGAGGCCGGAAAGGAGCACCTGAAGAAAGCCGCCTGACGGCGGCTCGGCCTACCCTGGTGCGGTGTCATCACACCCAAGCACCACGGCAGGCTGTTAACAATCTCGTCCGGTGCCGTGACCAAATTGCAGAAAATTCTCGACACAACTCGCCCAGCCGATGAAAGCGAGGGATTCGAGCGTGGAATCATGCCCTCGCTCAGCCAGTGCCGCGGGGATGCGTCGGCGTGGCCTCTATCCCGCGGGAGAGCTGCCGAGGAGTCTGCGCCGCCCCGGCTACCTTCTCGCCGGACGCGCACCGCACCATCGACCGCGTACCCGGTGGTGGTTGCACCCTGGTCACGCCGGTACCTTCAATTTGGACTTCATGATCTTGTTGGTTGGTGTCAGCGGCATCGCCTCGATCAGCTCGAGCCGCTCCGGCCATTTGTTCTTGGCGATGTGGTGCGCATCCAGATGGGCGGTGATCGTTTCCAGCGTAATCTCGCCGCGGCCGCTGGGCTGGACGAACACGCACGCTTTTTCGCCCAGCACCGGGTCGGGCATCGGCACGATCGCCGAGACCTGCACCTCCGCCAACTGGTTGATCAGAGCTTCGACGTCGAGCGGATTGAACTTCACCCCTCCGCGATTGATAGTCTCCTTGATGCGGCCGGTGAGGCGCAGATAGCCCTGGGTGTCGATGACCGCGAGGTCGCCGGTGCGGAACCAGTCACCGTCGAACGCCGCGGCGTTGGCCGCGTCGTTGTTGTAGTAGCCCGGGAAAACCGAGGCGCCGCGGATCTGCAGCTCGCCCTCGTTGCCGGCCGGCAAGACGCTGCCGTCATCACCGATCACCCGCAGCTCGGTGCCGGGACTGGGACGACCGGCTCGGGTGTGGCGCAGCTCGGCCGAATCGTCGACTCGGGAATAGCTGCCGGCCTGAATCTCGGTCATACCCCACAGTTGCAGTACGGTGCCGTTGACCAACTTGTCATCGACCGTGCGCGCCAGCTCGGGCGAGCAGGCGGCGCCCGAGATCACGGTGAATCGAACCGACGAAAGATCGTGGCGGTCGTACAATCCGGCGCCGACGCAGGCCGCGTTATGCGCCGGCCCGGTGAACAGGGCGGTGGCGCGGCCGACCTCGATGGCGGCGGCGAAACCCTCCGGTGTGAAACGCGGCAGCAGCAGCAAGGTGGCGCCGGCATTGAGCGCCATATGCATGGCGCAGACACCGTAGAGGTGGCTGAACGGGGCCGCGCTCAGCACCACGTCGTCGGGCGTCAGCGCGAATTCGCCCACCGACATGCGCACATTGTTGAAGAACGGCCGGTAGGTCGTCGCCACGCCCTTGGGACTCGCGGTGGTGCCCGAGGTGTACATCAGCAGACACGGGTCGTCGGGCTCGGGCGGATCGCCGAGCGGCACCGGCGCCGAACCCAAAAGGTCGGCAAGGTCGTGGGTATCGGCCGCCGCCATGCCGTGGACGATCACGTGCTCCAGCGCCGGCAGCTTGTTGCGCGCAGCTTTGGCCACCTCGGCCGTGGGGTAGTCGCCGAAGCTGTCGACGCAGATGAAGGCGCGCGCGCCGCTATGGCCGAGCAGGTTTTCCATTTCGGCGCCGCGGTAGGGCATGTGCATGGTCTGCATGACCGCACCGATGCGGGCGATCGCCGCGTGGGCGATGATGTATTCCGGGATGTTGAGGAGCTGCAGGGCGACGATATCGCCCTTGTGGAGGCCGATCCCGACGAGACCGGCGGCGAGCGACTCGGCACGCGCGACGAGCTCGCCATATGTCAAACGCGTGTCGCCGCAGACGGTCGCCGGGTGGTCGGCGCGCGCCTCGGCGTGGCGCGCGAGCCAGTCGGTCAGCGTTTCATCGACCCAGTATCCGGAGTCCTTGAAATACCGAACCCGTCCTTCGGGATAGGCGATGAGGTCGCCGCGTTTCATCGCTGCGACAGGAGGATGCAGCGAGTTTCGCCCTCGCCCCGCCGGGGTTCAGGTTTGGCGCACCGCATCGGTCGGCGTCGGGCCGGTGGTGACGACGTGCCGCAAGGCGATGATCGATTCGTGGGCAGAAGCGACGGTCATGATTTTCCCAAGCGGGCCTCCGAGGGGCATCGAAGAATTGAAGAATTAATGCCCGGCCATCCAATCCAACGCCGGCCTTACCCACGGTCCGTCTTCCTCGCCGGCAGCGAGGTGGGCGGTGAAATGCGTTCGGCCGGGCAGGGCGATGCGTTCTATGTCGGCGCCGATCCGCTTGAGCTCGGCCTCCATCGCCTCGGCTTGGGCGCAGAGATGGGGGAAATCTTCCTCGCCGTGGGCGAGCAGTGCCGGCGGCGGCACCCCGTCGATCTGGTGAATCGGACTGGCGGGAACTTCGCTGCCGGAATCTTCGGGGCCAAGGAAGCGCGGCCGCATCGACAGGCCGGAGCCCTCGGTAAAGTCGAACACGCCCGAGACCGGCAGCCACCCGCGGATGACGTCCCGAGGCAAGCCCAGCTCGGCCTGCCAGTCTCGCTTGACCGCCATCAGCGCGGCGTAGTGGCCGCCTGCCGAATGGCCGGTAACGAACAGGCGTTCCGGATCGCCGCCATAGCCGGCGGCGTTGGCTTGAATCCAAGCGATGCCGTGGCGCACATCGTCGTAGCCGGCGGGGAAAGCATGGGTCGGCGCCAACCGGTAACCGATGCTGATGAACAGCACACCGGCGGCGTTGAATGCCGGCGCCTGGAACGCCATCCATTCCTTGTAGCCGCTCGTCCAGCCGCCGCCATGGATCGCCGCCAGCACGGTGCCGTTGGCCGTGCCGGGCGCAGGCGCGAACACCGCAACCCGCTGATAGATGTCGTCGCCATAAGCGATGTCCTCGTGCGGCACTTCGCTGCGACGCTTGACCTCGGCTGCATATTCCGCGGCGAACGCCGGCGTCGGTTCCTGCGGCGGGTAATCATCGATTTTCATGTCAGCTGTCGTCCCGCGCTGCCAGAGCGTTCAGCACCCGCTCGGGCGTCATCGGCAGACGCGTCAGCCGGACGCCGGTGGCTCGGCATACGGCGTTGCCGATCGCCGGGGCGATGCCGATGATCGGCGGCTCGCCGATCCCCTTGGCACCGAACGGGCCGTCCTCGTGCGGGTTTTCGATCATGTAAGTGTGGATCTTGGGTGGCGAATCCATGACCCCCGGCACCTTGTAATCCATCAGGCTGGGGTTCGCGAGGCGGCCGGAATCCCACTCCAGCTCCTCGTACAGCGCGTAGCCCAGGCCCTGCACGACACCACCTTCGACCTGGCCCTCGACCGCCATCGGGTTGATCGCTTTGCCGATGTCGTGCGCCGACCACACTTCGAGCGGCTCGATGCGCCCGGTTTCCTCGTCGACCTCGACCTCCACCACTTGAGCCGCGAAGGTGTAGGCGCCGAAGCGGAACGGGAAGTGCTTGATGATCGCCTTCGACGGGTCGGCGATGTCGTCGCCGTCATACTGCACCGAATGCGCGCCGATGATCGGCCCGCCGGATACCCAATGGCTGTAGCCGGAGATGGCGGCGAACGGCAATACCGCGTCGGGCACCCCCTTGAGGCCGATCTGGCCGCCGGGCCTGAGCTCGAGGTCCTCCTCGGCGCACTCCATGATCTCGCCGGCATACTTCTTGAGTTGGGCTACCACCTCGTCGGCGGCGCCGACCACGGCGCGGCCGGTGGTGTAAGTCACGCGGCTCGCCGAGGTACCCCAGTTGTAGGGCGAGGCGTCGGTGTCGGGCTGGGTGAAGCTGATCTGGCTGGTCGATACGCCGAGTGCCTCGGCGCAGATCTGCACCAGCACGGTGTCCGAACCCTGGCCGTTGTCGACGGCGCCGGTGCTTAGCACCACGGTGCCGTCTTCGAGGACGCGCACGATCGCCGACGAGGCCAGCACGCCGCTGATATGCGGCACGCAGGCAACGCCGATGCCGCGCTTGCGCCTGGAACCGTCGGCTTTGGCGGCGCGTTTTTCGTCCCAGCCGCAGGCCTCACGTACCGTGGTCAGGCAGGTTACAAGGTCTGATTTCGCGAGCTCGATGCCGGCGACCCATTCGCGCTCGGCCTGAACCGCATTCTTGATGCGCAGATCGATCGGGTCCATGCCGATCTTCTCGGCGATTTCGTCAAGCTGCCGCTCGCCGGGCCACGCGACCTGGGGCCCGCCGAAGCCGCGAAAGGCACCGAACCGGAGCTTGTTGGTATAGACCCCGCAGCCTTTGCTGCGCACATGGTCGATGTGATAGGGCCCGCGGGCAAACCACGAAGCGACGCCCACCACGCCCGGGGAATCGCAAGCATAGGCACCGCAGTCCATCAGGATCTCGGTCGCGCGCGCGACCAGCATGCCGTCTTTGGTGGCGCCGGTTTTCATGCGCACCTTGGCCGGGTGTCGCGCGCGAATCATCTCCATGTCCTGCTCGCGGGTCAGCGTCAGCTTGACCGGCTTTTTGGCCTTCATCGCCAGCAGTGCCGCGATCGCCTGATTGGTCATCTCGATCTTGCCGCCGAAGGCGCCGCCGACCCGTGGCGAGATCGCGCGGATTCGCGACATCGGAATGCCGAGGCGGTCGGCCAGATTGGCCTGGTCCCTGAACACCGACTGATTGGACGACCACACGGTGATCTTGCCGTTGGCGTCGACCTCGGCGATCGCCGAGCATGGTTCCATGTAGGCGTGATACTGGGCCTGGGTCTCGAACTCGCCCTCGACGATCACGTCGCACTTGTCCCATGCGGAATCGACCTCACCGGTGCTGATTTCGCATTCCTGCAGCACGTTGCCGTGCACCGGAAGCTCGATCGAGGTCGCATAGTCGGCGAGGTTCTCGTGCACCAGAGGCGCGTCCGGCTCCAACCCCTGCTCGGGCGACAGCACCGCCGGATATTCCTCATATTCGACCTCGATCAACCGCGCTGCGCGCTGCGCGGTTGCGATGTCGTCGGCCGCTACCGCGGCGACCGGCTCGCCGACATAGCGAACCTTGTCTTTGGTGATGGCGTGCTCGTCCTTGATGAACGGTCCGCCGCGATGATCCATCTCCACGTCGTCGCCGGTTACCACTGCGCGCACCCCTTGCATCGCTTCCGCCCTGGAGGTGTCGTAGGAGAGGATCCGGGCATGGGGATAGGGGCTGGTCAGCAGGGCGGCATGGAGCAGGCCCTGGGGAAACATGTCGTCGGAATAGCGCGCCTGCCCGGTGATTTTCTCCCGCGCCTCGACGCGCGGAATGCGCGCGCCGACGCCATCCTTCATGTCGTTCATGACGCCATCCTTTGGCTGGCGGTCCTGACCGCCGCGATCACCTTTGCGTAGCCCGAGCAGCGGCACAGATTGCCGGACAGGCCGTCGCGGATCTCATCGTCGCTGGGCTTTGGGTTGTCGTTCAACAACGCCGTCGACGCGATGATCATACCGGGCATGCAGAAGCCGCACTGCACCGCGCCCGCGTCGAGAAACGCCTGCTGCACCGGCGACAGCTCGTCGCCCTCGGCCAATCCCTCGATGGTGCGGATGTCCTGGCCGCTGCAGTTCACTGCCAGCGATAGACAGCCGCGCACGACCGCGCCATCGATCAGCACCGAACAGGCGCCGCAGATGCCCTGATTGCAGCCGCGCTTGGTTCCGGTGAAATGGAATACGTCGCGCAGCACGTGCAGCAGCGTGTGCCAGGGCTGCACGAATGCTTGTTTGGTTTCGCCGTTGATGGTGAGCGAGACCGGTAAGGGGCCGCTCATTGTTGTCCCCCCGCGCGTCGTTTTGCGGCGGCGATGGCGCGCCGCAGCATCACCGGCACCAGGGCCAGCCGGTACTCCGCCGAGCCGCGAAAGTCGCCAATCGGATCGCAGGCTTCGACGATCGGTGCCGCCGCCCGGTCGATATCCTCATCGTTCAGCTCGGTGCCCTTGAGCTGATCTTCCGCGGCGGCAACCCGTACCGGCGTGGCGGCGCAAGCTCCGACCGCCAGGCGAATATCGCGGCAGGCATCGCCGTCCATTGTCACAATCGCGGCTGCCGACACGGTCGCGAAATCGCCTTCGACACGCACGAACTTGGCGTAGGCGCCGGCCGCGTCGGCCGCCGCCGGCAGGCGTACGCCGACCACGAGCTCGCCGGGCTCGAGAGCGGTTTCGAGATAGTCGACGAAGAAGTCCGCCGCGCCGACCTCGCGCCGCGCCTCGGCGCCGGCGATCTCGATGGTGGCGTCGGCCGCGACCAGGGTCGCGGGATAGTCGGCCGCGGCATCGCCATGGCTGATCGAACCGCCGATCGTCCCCATATTGCGGATTGCCGGATGGCCGATTACCCGCGCCGCCTCGGCAACGACCATCTGGCCGGGGTCGAAACCGTCGAAGCCGGCAACCGCCTTGTGCCGCGCCATCGCGCCGATGCGCACGCTGCCGTCGTCGTTGCGTTCGATCGGCCGCAATTCGGTGATGTCGCGCAAGGACACCAACGCGCTCGGTACGACCAGGTCGGTGTTCATCATCGCTACCAGCGACGCGCCGCCGGCGACGCAGCGCGCATCCTCGTCGTCGGCCAGCAGCCTTACCGCGTCGTCAACCGTTTCCGGTTGATGGAACCTCATGCTGCGTCTCCCCTACCATGGCCGAATCATTGTCGGCCGCGCCGTTCGCTTCGACGCGGGCGCGGAATTCCTCGGCAAACTCCTCGCCGAGCTTCTTGGCCTTCTTCTTCATCATCCCGAGGCCGAACTTGCCGAGCCGCCCGACCAGGGAGATTTCCGAGGAATAGGAAACATCGGTCATGCCGTCGGCGCCGGACGCCAATAGAAGCTCGTTCTGCGCGGTTAGCGTGCTGGCCTTGCTGCCTTCCTCGCCGCGTGTGGTCGAGGCGAGGAAGGTCGGCGCCTGCTCATTCGTTAGCTCTACGGTGACGTTGAACGTGGTCTTGATGGGACCGACCGCGACTTTGACGCTGGCCTTGTACTTCCTGGGCCCCAGCACCTCGTAACTCTGGCAGCCGGGCACGCAGGCCGCGACCTGCTCGGGGTCGGTGATGAACTGCCACACGCGCTGGATCGGCGCTGCGACGGCGAAGGTTGCATCGATTTTCATCGCCCAAGAAATACAACGCGCAACCGACCGGGCCAAGCGGTCACCCGCAACCACCTCGTTCTCGCCAGCCGACACGGATTATTTCGCGCTCGCACCCGCCAAGTGCCCTTTTCCGCCAAGTGCCCTTTTCCGCCAAGCGCCATGGGCCTGGCCTGTTTGCGACGGACTAGATCCGCTGAACCGGCTCGACGATCATCTCTTCGTCGACGAAAACGCCCTTGTCGATGATCACGTCGTTATCGAGCATCACCGTGCAGTCGCGCATCGGCACGTCGTAGTGGCCGGTGGTGGAGCGCTTGCCGCCGCCCTCCGAATTGGGCCCGGTCGAGAACAGGAAATTGCCGGGGAAGGTGCGGGCGGTGGCATTGGTGCGGTCGGGGTCATCGCCCCACAGCGCCATATTGTCCCACCGCGCCTGCGGATTGAGGCCCCAGCCGAGATGTGAAATGGCGTGGCCGTCCCTATCGTCCTCGTGCGCTTTGTTGCCGTCGAGCCAGTTGTTCATGAGCTTGGCGTCGAGGCCGCCCTCGATTTTGCGGATGAAACCGTCGCGCACCGCGATCCGCACCTCGTCGGTGACGTAGCGGTTGTACGGCAGCACCACGAGGTCGCCGGGTTGGATGACGACGGTGCCGTTGGCCGTGCCCTCGTTGGGAAAGGTGTGGACGTGCCCGCCGCCCCAGTGGTCGAAGCGGCCGGGTTCGTCGGCGAAGCCGTATTGGATCATTGTCGGATACTCGCCGGTCTCGACCGAAAGGTCCGTGCCGGCTTCGCTGACGATGCGCATGGTCTTGGTCTGCTCGAGGCGTTTGCCAGCGTGGATCACCGCATCCTTGAGCCCGGGCGGCGCCATCAGCTGCTGTAGATCGTCGGGATGATCGATGACCATCAATACGCGCGTACCGCTGGCGCGTACGCCCTTCATCCATTTGGTGAATAACGGGATGTGCAGCGCCACCAGCATGTCGGCTGCCTTGAGCGCTTCGACCGTTCCTTTGCAGGCGCCGACGGTCTCGACTCCGACCCGATGCCAACTCGGCACCTGGTTGACGCACATTTCATAGACGTTGGCGCCCAGGTCGGAGGCCGCGGCGAACGAAGCCTCGACATAGTTGCGGCGGGTCGACAGATCGCCAAGCAGCACGATCGTTTCGCCCTCTTTCACGTTGCACAGCTCGAACTCCTGACGGAACAGGTTGCCGAGCTTGGCGTCGTTGATCAGTTGTGGTCGCATGCATTCCCTCTCGATCGGATCCGCCGGTGCCGGGAGCCGGCCGCCGGCCGCACGCTCGGTGCCCGCATCCGGTCCAGGTCGTTCACAATTTCCCTAGCCGAATTCAAAAAAACGAATGGTACTCGTTTGTCAAGCAAGCGACCGGAAAAAAATGGCGCAAATCAAGGAATCGGCGATGCGCGACGCCGTTCTCGGTGCGGCGTTCGACCTGTTTTCCGAACGGGCTGTAGCGACACGACGATGCCGCAGATCGCCCGCGCCGCCGGGGTATCGACAGCCAATATTCATCTGTATTTCGCGTCCAAGCTCGAGATCGTTTGCGCGATCTTTGATCCGTGGCTGCTTAATCGGCTGCGGCAGCGCGAGGGCGAACTTGCGTCCGCCGCCGATCCCCGTACCCGTCCGCCCTTATCTTGTTGACCCTGTGGCGCGACATTCCGCGCGACAACGATGCCTTCGCCGGCAACATCATGCAGGCCGTGGCGACGGCAACCTCGGAGCAGGGCTACGGCCGCGACCTGCTGTCCGTAGGCCGAGGATCGAGTCGTACGTATGATCGAAGGGTCCCTGGCCGCGGGTCCGGAGCGAGCTTGCGCCGGCGCCGATCTGTCGCGGGTGGCTTTCGTGGCGCTCGGCGGCTTTGCCATGAACGAGCGCCTGGGCCAACCGGCCGATGCCAATATCGAGGTAATCGTCGAGACCTTCGCGGAGTGTTTCGGGGCGACGGTTGCGCAGCCGGTGCCGCTTGAGGCCGCTCGGAACAGGTCTGAAAACCTCCTTTGATCAAAGGGGTCACCGGTTTCGGCGGTGCCCCGATCTCCCTCGCTCCCTGGTCCCGGAGGGGACCCTGCCGCAAGATCGCAGTCGACCCCGCGACCGTTACACGCCATCACGGCCCGCCGCCGTTGTGCGATTTTTTGGGCCGGCGACCGTGCTGCGGTCCATGCGCCGGGGCGTGCCGGTTGGTCGGCGCGTTGCTGCTCGCCCGTACCCGTCCCGGTCTATTCGTTGGGCTGGGCGCGCAATAGCGCCAGCGCTTCCTCGGCGGTGAGCACGTCGCCGAATTGCTGGACCATGTTTTCCAGGGTTGCCAGATGCTCGCGGTCGCTGAGCGCGGCGCAGCAATCGCTGATCATGACCACGTCGTAATCGAGCATCATCGCATCGCGCGCGGTGGATTCGCAGCACACGTTGGTCTTGGTACCGCCGATCAGCACATTGTCGATGCCGAAGCCGCGCAGCACCCGCTCGAGCTGGGACGAGCCGGGCGTGAAACCGCTGTAGCGGTTCTTGACGATCTGGATGTCGTCGGGCGCGATCTCGAGCTCGTGCCACAGCTTGGCGCCGTCGCCATCGGGTTTGAGCGCCTCGCGGGTGCGCTCGCGCAGCTCCGCGGCGACGAAATTGTTGATGAACTTGTCCCAGTCGCTCTTGCCGTGCGACGTGACGACGGCGCTGTAGATCCAGATGATGTGGACGCCGAGCGTGCGCAGCTCGCGGTTCAGCGCATTGATGTTGCCGACGATATCGCGCGACGCCGGCACCTCGGCCGGCGCTCCCGGTTTGCAGAATAGGTTCTGCATGTCGATGATCACGAACGCGGTCTTGGCCGGGTCAAGGGCGTCGAACAGGTGCAGGCGGCCGCGCCGCGCCAGCACGCGCGCGACGATGTCGGCCCCGATCTCGACTTCATGCATCGGTAGCGTTCTCCCCGTCCCGTTACCTGAACGTGTTGGGCGGAGTTTATGCGGCTCGGGGCGGCGCGACCAGACGGTCCCGTCGTGCTTTATCGGACATTCGTTGCAAGGCACCCTCGTCTCGGGCAGCGTCGTCCTCGGCGCAGGGCTCGCGCCGTTGTCGCAGATCGACTTGATCTCGACCGAACGAGGTCTGGATCAGGTTGACTCCGTCAGCTCCGCGACCGCGCTCTCGACGACCGTACCCTCGAAGAAGCCCGGGTTCATCCCGGTGTGGAGACGCGCGGGATTGACAAAGACGAAACGACGAAAATCCTCTTCGGTGAGCAGGCCGCGTTCAACCGACTCGTAGGCCTCACACAGCACCTGGTCCGCTTCGGGAACGTCCCAATGTCCGATATCGGAGCTGATCATGGCGTTCAAGCGGGCGCCGAAACGATTCAGCCGCGTATCGAACGCCAACGCGTTCATGGGATCGTCGGCCTCACAGCCAAAATAGAAACGGGGCACGAAACGTTCGCGGATGTCTTCTGCCCGAGTGATGCCGCTGGCTGCCCATTCGTCCAGCTCGTCGGCGTCCTGGGGCTGCTCGGGTCGTAGCGCGGCCGGGTCGCGCCGCGCCGTTTCGACCATTGTCGGCTTCACGCTGTCGGCGGCATATCGTTCGATCAGCTCGACCGTCTCGTCGTTGTCGACGTTGGCGGGGTCCAGGTTCCGCATCAATGCATTGAGGCTTCGCTTCTCCCAATGAGCGACCAGGTCGTTGTAGAGCGCACAAGCCCACCCGACGCCGCATTCGAGAAAAGCGAAATTGAGGTTCGGGAAACGGCGGCTGACACCGCCGAAGAACAGAGCCTTGCAAAACACCTCGGCCGCGGCGGCGAAGTGGCCGATGTGGTTGTAGTTGAAGTTGGAGATCGATGTCCGATTGACCCATCCCTGGCTGTTTTGATGCGTGGTTACGGCGACGCCGAGGTCGATACAGCGCTGCCACACCGGGTCGTAGTCATAGGCGCTGTCGAGGGCCAGGCAATCGATCCAATGGCTGAGATACTCGGTGTTCAGCTCGGGGGCGTTGTCGCGCGCCGCCGGGATCGGGCGAATGATCGCCCCCGCCATCATGGTCGTCTTCAGCCCCAGTTCGACGACCGCGAAATCGAGTTCGGCGAGCGCTTCCTCGGGCGTATGCGTGGGGATGATCGCTGGCACGGCCATGCGATCGGCGTGCGGGCCGAACAGTTCCGCGTTCATGATGTTGGCGGCACGAGCTGCGGCCCGGCGCACGTCTTCGTCGGGTAGTTCGGGGAAAACGATTCCGGTCGTCGGATACAGCATCATGAAATCGATGCCGAACGCATCCATACGCTCGCGCAGCAGAGCCGGCATCATGACCGCCGCCCGATCGGTGGTATCGGTCGTGACGATCCAAAAGGCCGGCCGGCAAATCCGCTGACGGCGCCGCTCGTCGCGGGATGCGCGGTACCAGCGGTAGAAGGCGGCCTCCATGACCTCGCGATAGCGCGCGAGCATGTCCGGGCCGCCCACCCGCTTGAGATAGTCGAGAAACACAGGTCCGACTTCGACCAGATGGCCGTCGCCATCGATCACCGGATGGTCGAGCTTCGCTCTTATGTCGATCGATTTTCGTGCCGCCGATTGCGCGCCCGTCATCACCGAGACCTCGCGAGTTGCCGTTACCAAACTCTATGTCCATTGCGGCCGACAGGTCACGCAATCCGACCGGTCAACTTGCGGGCTGCAGCAATTTGCTCTCAACGCTTGCGCCGCCGCCGGGAGCGACCGCCCTCGTGGTACAACGCCGATGTGGCGCCCACCGGGTGGGCCGCCGTCAACGAAGTGGGGAGCAAGCGATGCTGTTTATTCACAACGAAATGCAAAGGGAGAACCTAACCATGGCCGAATGCATCGCCGTGCAGGAGGATGCGTTCGCCAAGATCCCGGCCGGCGGTTCGGTGCAGCGACCGAAGACCGATCTGTGCTTCCCGTGTGCCCGCGACGACGGCTATTTCCGCTTTTCCTCCATGGAAGGCGCCTATGACGGCATCTACGCCATGCGGGTGATCTCGGGCGTGGTGGTGTGGCCGCGTCACCACGACGGCACGTGGACCGAAGAGGAATGGTGCATGCAGCCCGGTACCTGGTGCGGGCTGGTCTATCTGTTTAGCACCGAAAATGCCGAACCTCTGGCGATCCTCAATGACGGCTGGGTCCAGCACATGCGGGTCGCCGGCGGCGCCGGGCTCGGTGTCAAATACCTCGCACGCGAGGACTCGCATGTCCTCGGCATGCTGGGCTCGGGGGAAATGGCGCGCACTCATCTCGAAGCCTATCTCGAAGTACGCGATATCCAGATGGTAAAGGTCTACAGCCCGACCCCCGCGAACCGCGAGACCTATGCCGCCGAGATGAGCGAGCGCTACGGGATCGAAGTGGTGCCGGTCGGCGATGCGCGCGAGGCCGTGCGCGGCGTCGATATTCTCTCGCCCTGCACCGATTCGATGCAGCCGGTCTACGATGCCGAATGGCTCGAATCGGGGATGCACGTCGTCGCGCTGCAGACACAGGAAACCAGTCACGAGGCGGAGGCCCGTTTCGACGTCAAGATCCGCCAGGGCATCGACTGCATGCATCTGTCGCCTGAGCAGGAATCACCGCGCGTGCGCCAAACCTCGGGCCTGAGCTGGACCGCCTTCGTCGGCGGCAGCGAGGAGGAGATGAAGCGCATCCCCGAAGACAGCCCGTACCGGTTGCCGGTCGAGCGTTACGCCCACTTCGCCGAACTCGCCAACGGCACCGTCCCCGGGCGCAGCGCTCGCGACCAGATCACCTTTTATTACAACAACGGCAACCAGGGCATTCAGTTCGCCTCGGTCGGCGGGCGCATTTACCGCAACGTGCTGAAGGCGGGCGGTGCGCGCGAACTGCCGACCGAGTGGTTCCTCGAGGATATGCGCGCCTAGGGCGGACGCCGCAACCCGTCGACAGCCCACGGGTGCGACCTGGGCGCTGCGCGTAGCGCCTCCCGGGCGCTGATGTTCGGCGTATCGACGCACCGCGTCGCGGACCGCGCCGTCGATCAGCCCGGGCCGGAGGGTCGCGGTCCGGGGCGTAGCCGATCGAGAGTTCGCTTTCGATCCAATCCGACAAGGTGGTCGGGCGCTCGCCGACCGCACCGGCATTGGTTCCCATCGATGGTCGATACCGAGAGCATGATCGTGCTGTTTTCGAGCGCTACCCCCTCAGCACGTCGTTGAGGAACGGGTCTTGGGGTAGTGCGGTCTCGGTGTCGAGCAGGGCACCGCAACTGGGGCAGACGAACTGCCTCAGCACGACCTTATCGCCGGCGATCCAGCGTTCGCCGCCGAGCCCGGTGACCGGCGATTCGATCAGCTTGGCGGCCGGCTTCCACGGCGTACCGTTGTCGCTGAGCGGGTGATCGCAGCTCGCGCACGACACCTCTTCGTCGTCGCTGACGATCAGGGTGCGGGAGAAACGCCGGCTCATTCGGCGGCCTGCATCAGGCGTCGTGAGCGCAACTCTTGGCGGCGCGCTTCGGTCGCGCTTTTATCCACTGCATGCTTGTCCTGCTCGAACACCACGCCGAACACGCGATGGGCGATTGGCTCGGTAACCGTGCCGGCGCTGTAGTCGGCCAACACTGCGGCAGGGCTGCGCTGCAGCGGGTCGCCGTAACCGCCGCCGCCGTCCCACTGAACGAACAGCGCGTCCTCGCCGAGCAGCGGGAAGACGCCCCAGCTCACGCTTTCCTTCTCGCCGGGCATGTCGTCGATCGACTGGGCGAAGGCGAAGTCGATGTTGCGGTTGTCGTCCGTGATGTCGTTGTTCCGGACCCAGATATATTTGCACGGCGCGCCGGGATAACCGCCGGACAGACCATCACTCATCGGAAAGTCGGTGCCCTTGCCGGAAACGACGTAGTGCATGCCGCCCTGCGGCGCGTCGTGCGGTACCAGGCAGAACTCCATACCGGTGCCGCCGCGATACTCGCCGGGCCCGCCGGAATCGGCGAAGCGGCGGCGGAACAGATAGCGCAGCGGGAAGCCGGCCTCGACCGTTTCGACATTGGCCATGCGCGAGATCGGGTTGGGGATTTCGCCGCCGAGGTCGACGCCGTCGGCAAAAGTGCGGGCGCCGCCGGAGCCGGCGAAAACCTCCGTGAGGATGCCGATGGCTTCGCGGTTATGCTGGTTCTGACCGAACATGAAGATCGCGAAGTGGTTGGCGTGCCACACTGCGGTCGCCTCGTCTTTGTATTTCTCGGAGGCGTCGAGCATCTTGCCGATGGTGAGGCAGGCCGCGGAATTGACCGACTGAATAGCGCCGACCGTGGCGACCGAGATCGGTGCCGGCCGGGTGCAGTTCACGACCGAATCCTCGGGCACGATCATCTTGATCGGCCGGATCACCCCTTCGTTCCAAGTGATGTCGTAGCACAGCAGCGGGAACAGCGGCGCGAACAGGCCGCCGAGCGAGGCCCAATAGGTGCAGTTGATCGAGTAGGGGGCCTGCGGGCTCGAGCCCGTGAAGTCGAAGACAAGTTCGTCGTCCTGCTTGGTCATCTTGAGGACGACCTTGAACACATCGTCTTTGACCGAGATGTACTGCCGCGCTTCCCAGGAACCATCGGGCAGCTCGCGCAGGCGCTCGCGAAGCAGCCGTTCCGACTGGTCGATGAGCTCGGCACAGGCGGCGTCGACGGTCTCGAACCCGTACTTGCCGATCAGCGCCAGCATACGCTCGCGGGCGACGTTGTTGCAGGCGATCATCGAGGAGATGTCGAGCGCCACCATTTCCGGCGAGCGCACCATGTTGAGGAAGGTGTCGAGCACGTCCTCGCGTATCTCGCCGCGCTCGACCAGCTTGATCCCGGGCGACGAGAAGCCCTCGGTATAGATGTCGACCGAATCCGGGCTGAAGCCGCCCGGGTTCATCGCGCCGATATCGTAGACGTGAACGAAGCAGGCGCTCCACGCTACCAGCTCGCCGTCGTGGTGGATCGGCGCCACCAAATAGATGTCGGAGGTGTGCAGCGCCGCGGTGTAGGGGTCGTTCAGGAGATAGACATCGCCCTCATAGAGCTTTCCTTCGAAGCGTCTCAGCACCGACTTGCAGGCCTCGGCGGCGCTGGTCAGGTGGTGCAGGAAGCCGACTCCACCCATCAGCAACGTACCGTCGGGGCGATAGAGCGAGACCATCAAATCGTGGCCCTCGTTGGTGATGGCGCTGCCGGATACGTTCTTGAGCGTGATCACGGATTCTTCGACCACGCGGAACAGCCGATGGCGGATGATCTGGAAGGTGATGGGATCGATCATGGGTCAGCTCGCTATTAACAACCTGCGCGGGGCGGGGTGAAGGGCGTTTGTCTGTTTTTCGTCAGCTCGTGAATTCGATGACCACGTTGCGGTATTCGTCCATTCGGCCGCTTTGGCCCTGCTGCACCACCATGGTGGTGATCGGCGTGTGGATCACCGCCGGCCCGGCAATGATATTGCCCGGCGCCAGTTTCTCGAAGTCGTATATGTCGCCGCTGGCGAAGCCGCCTTTGGCCTCGACGAAGATGTCGCGCCGGCCGATATGCGCTCCCGCGGGGTCGCTCGAGCCGAGGCTGAGCTTTTCGATCTCGGGCCGCGCCATCAACCCACGCGCGGTAAGCCGGAACATCGTCATCTCCATGCCGGCGTCGCGGTAGGCCGAGCCCTTGCCGTATTTGCGCTCGTACAATGCCTCGAAATCGTCGACCAGGGTGGCGATATCGGCGTCGCCGAGTTCGCCGCTGGCGCGTACCGGCGTGGTGACTTCGTGCACCTGGCGCGCGTAGCGCAAATCGACCGAGTAATCGAGCCGAATGCGATCGTCGCCAAAGCCATCCTCGGCGAGCTGGGCCCGCGCGACTTCGAGCAACGGCGCGTAGAGCTGGTTGATCGCGCCGGCTGGCGCCGGGACGTCGAGGGTTTTGGTGACGGAGTATTCGTGGACGATATCGGCCGAGACCAGGCCGAACGATGCGTTCACCGAGGCGGTGTGGGGAATGACGATACGCCGGACCTTGAGCTCCTCGCCGAATATGCCGCACAGCAGGCCGCAGCTGCCGCCGAACGCGTGCAGCACGAAATCGCGCGGGTCGAGACCCCGCTCGACAGTGATCTCGTGGATCAGGTCGGTGATCTGGGCCGCGGCGATACGGTAGATCCCGAATGCCGCTTCGTCGGTATCCATGCCCATCGGCTTGGCAATCCGCTCTTCGAAGGCGCGCCGTGCGGCGGCGATGTCGAGCTTGAGCGAGCCGCCGAGAAAGGTGGTCGGATCCATGTAGCCGATCAACGTCATTACGTCGGTCAGCGTCGGCTCGGTGCCGCCCTGGCCGTAGCACACCGGGCCGGGCCGGGCGCCGGCGCTGCGCGGTCCGACCTGGGGGATGTTGGTGCCCTCTTCGAGGGCGACGATCGAGCCGCCGCCGGCGCCGATCGACACCACCTCGATCTTCGGCGCGAGGTAGTGGTAGCGGTCGACCATGGGTTCGCGCGCATATTCCAGCTCGCCGCCCTGGATTACCCCGACCTTGAAGGTGGTGCCCCCCATATCGGCGGCGATGACGTCGCCGTCGCCCATGATCTCGCCGAGATAGCGGCTGCCGATCACACCGGCGGCCGGGCCGCACTCGATCATGCCGACCGAGCGGTCGCCGGCTTCGTCGGCAGGTAGCAGGCCGCCATAGCCCTGCATGACCAGGATCGGCCCCTGATAGCCGCTGCCGGTGAGGAGGCTTTGCAAATTGCCGAGATAGTCGCTGGTGATGCGCCCGGCATAGGCGTTGATGACGGTGGTCGAAGTACGCTCGTACTCGCCGGGCACGGGAGCGATATCGCTCGACAGGCTGACATAGGTCGTGGGCGAGATCCGGTTGAGGATCTCGGCGACGCGCAATTCATGATCGGAATTGTAGAACGACCACAGAAAGCACACCGCGATTGCGGTGACGCCTTTGTCGTCGAGCAGGCGGCGCAGCGCCGCCTCGGTCGCCTCTTCATCGAGCGGCCGGATCGCGGCGCCCTTGTAGTCGACCCGCTCGGGCACGCCGGCGATGCAGTCGGGCTCGACCAGCGCCGGCGCGCGGTCGGTCTTGACGGGGTGCTTGATGCGGTCCTCGGTCAGTCCGGCCCAGCGGCCATAGGCGCCGCGGGTCGCCAGCAGCGTGTCCTCGAATCCTTCGGTTGTCACGAGACCGACCTTGGCGCCGTCGCGCGTGAGCAGGGCGTTGTCGACCACGGTCGAGCCGTGCATGAACATCCTCGTGCGGGCAAACAGATCCTGCCTGCTGATGCCCATCTCCTCGGCGGCATTGGCGATCGAGTCGAGCACGCCGTCGGCGAAGTTGGGCGGCGTCGACAGCGCCTTGCCGAGATACAGCGGTTCGCCGGCGGCGAAAACGATGGTGTCGGTGCAGGTGCCGCCGACATCCGTCGCGACCACGTAGTTCTCGTTGTCGTTCATACCAACTCGATCCTCATTGCCGGCGTCGCGCGGGGCTGGGCCCGAAAGCGAGCGACCGGCGCTGGAGCACAAAACCCGCTATTAGGAGCAATTCAGGTAAATCTTGCCAACCCCTTGCGCCAGCCGCTTCGAAACGTGTCCGAACCGCCATGCTGCTTCGCCGATCACGCCGCGGACCGGCTCGTCCATGGCCCGTTCACCGGCGGTGGCGGGGGGTGATGCGGTGGTTCCGGGTTGCACGGAGTTTCCCGTTGACAATCGATACCGGCGACTGCGCGCTCCCGCTACCCGACCCTACGCGCCCGCTCGCGGGCAGCTCCAAAACGCGCGGCGCCGGGAACCTAACCTTCCCGGTTGGGAAACCGCGGATGGTGCGACAGCTCGTAGGGCTGGCGGTAGGCTTTGAGATACATTTCGCGCATGTGCGGCAGGTAGGGTGCGGCGCCTTCGCGCATCCTCGGCACGTCCTCGCGCAGAAACTTCTCGGCCGCCTCGCGGATCTCCTCTTTGATCGCGGCCTCGTCGATGGTGACGATCTTGCGGTCGCGCATGACGGTCTTGCCGTTGATGATCGCGTGGCGAATTACCTCGGAATTGACCGACAGCGCCAGGTGCCGGACCGGATCGGAGAATGGGATGAAACCCCAATCGCTCCGGTCGAGCAGGATGATATCGGCCTTCTTGCCGACTTCGAGGCTTCCAACCTGGTCGGCCATCAGGCCGGTATGGGCGCCACCCATGGTAGCCATGCGGAAGGCGTCGGCCGGGCCGACCCAGCTCTCGTAATCGAGCGAGCCCATCGTGTGCATGATGGCGGCGGCTTTGATCGCTTCGACCATATCGGCGCCGTCGGCAGTGCAGACGCCGTCGGTGCCGAGTCCGATCTCGACGCCGGCGGCCTGATACTTCCGGATCGGACAGATGCCGGCGCCGGTCTTGAGGTTTGACAGCGAGTTGTGGACGACGCTGGCGCCGGCCGCGCCCATCAAATCGATGTCACGGTCGGTGGTCCAGATCGCATGGACCAGGGTGAGACGTTCGTTGAGCACGCCCAGCCCGTCGAGATACTCGACCCAGGTCTGGCCGTGGTGCTCCCGGGCCTCGATCGCCTGAAGTTTGGTCTCGAGCACGTGGCAGTGCAGCGGGATGTGGTGCTGCTCGGACAATTTGTCGATCTCCTGCCACAGCTCCGGCGTGACGCGCTGCGGACCGCATGGGGCGATATGAATGCGGATCAAGCCGTCCTTCTCATGCCACTTGTCGAAGTGGATCTGGAACAGGTCGAGCCATTGCTGTGCGCCGGCGGTCGGCAGGGCGTCGAGGTTGGCCAGCAGTTCCGGCGGAAACACATCGGCGACATAGGGCAGGGTCTTGCGGAACGGCTGGTCCCACATGTCGACTGCCGACCAGGCCCTGATCCCGACGTCGTGGTAGGCCTGGTTGGCGTTGTCCTGAGCTTCTGGCAGGCCGGGCAGATGGATGAAGTCGTCCTGCACGGTGGTCGAACCGCCGCGGATCGCGGCGATGGCGGTCAGCATGGTCTGGAGGTACTGCTCGCGCGGGCTGAGCAGGCGCGAGCCGAACGGCGAATGCGCTTCGAGCAGCCACGGTTCGAGCGGCGCGTTGTCGTAGACGGCCTGCTGGAAACCTTCGACCGAATGGATGTGGGCGTTGACGAAGCCCGGCATGGCGATCAGCGAAGCGCCGTCGATCACCTCACCGTCGCCGGCAATCGCTTGGGCGCCGGCGCCGGCGCCGGGACCGATCGCGACGATGCGGTCGGCGTCGATGACGATGTCGCCCTTATCGTAGCGGGTGTCGGCGGCGTTGCCGGTGACGATGTGCGCGCCCTGGATGACCAGCGTCATGCGTCTCTCCCCGAGCAGACCTTTTCCGGAATCTAGCACACCGCGGCACCGACGGGAGGGACGTTCCGCACGCGCCTGTGGAATAGAAGAGCGGCAACCTCACCGATATCGCCGGTGGCGGAAGCGGTGGTGCGAGAGGCGCGCGAGCAATCGATGCCCGGGACCGCTCGGGGTCGGCCGTCGAGTGGGCATGGAGCACGCCGCCGATTGTCGCACCATCGGAGTCAAGACGCCGGGCTAAGGTTTGACACGCTCTTCGCCGGACAACAACATGCAGCCAACGGCATGGGCGCCGGGCCGGCGAGGGAGGAGTAGCCATGCGCGTCGAATTCACCGAGGTCGGCGGCGTCCCCACGCGCTACTACCGGGAGGGCGAGGGTGGGCCGCCGCTGATGCTGGTGCACGGCGCCGGTATTTCCGCCGATGCCTGGCTGCGGAACGTCGACGATTTGGCCAGGGACTTCACGGTGGTTGCGCCCGACACGCTGGGCCAGGGCTTCACCGGCGTCGGCGATTTCGCCGGCGGCGCACCGCAGCCCGGTTTCGTTGCCCACCTCAAGGCGCTGGCCGATCAGGTCGGTTTCGACAAATTCGCGATGTGCGGCAGCTCTTTCGGGGCGATGCTGTGTATCCTCACCTATTTCGACATCCCCGACCGGGTCGAAAAGCTGATCCTGATCAGCTCCGGCTCGGCAACGCTGTCTGAAGCGGAAATGCTGAAATCGATCCAGGGTGCCTATAAGAACGGCTTGTCGGCGATGGAGAACCCCGATTTCGAGGCCTGCCGCGCCCGGCTCGGCCGCATCAACCACTACCCCGAGCGCATTCCCGACGAACTGGTATGGATGCAGGTCACGCTGTACGCCCGCCCCGGGGTCAAGGAGAACTACAAGCGGATCATGGAAGGTCTGATGGACCTCGATGCTTGTCGACCCTACCGCGTCGCCGAGCGCCTCGACCAGATCAAGGTGCCGACGCTGATGGTGTGGGGCATGAATGATCCGCGGGTGATCTACCAACGCGCGGTCGAGGCCGCGGACAAGATCCCGCAATCGACGCTGGTCGGAATCGACGCGTGCGGCCACCAGCCGCATATCGAAGTTCCGGACCGCTTCAACGACCTCGCCCGGCGCTTCCTGCGGGGCGAGAACATCGACGATGACCGCGCCAAGGCGGCATAGGGGCGAACGACATGCGCGTCAAATTCACCGAGGTCAACGGCATCCCCACCCGCTACCACTACGAAGGCGAGAGCGGCTATCCGCTGATGCTGGTGCACGGGGTCGGCGTCTCCGGCGAGTGCTGGCTCCGCAACATCGACGTACTGGCCGAGGATTTCCGCGTGGTGGGACCTGATTGCATGGGCACCGGTTTCACCGGTATCGGCGACTGGCAAGGCGGTCCGCCACATCCCCACACGGTGAAGCATTTGGTCGGATTGGCCGATCAACTCGGTTTCGAGAAGTTCGCGCTGGCCGGCAGCTCGCTCGGCGCGATGATGTCGATCCTGACCTATTTCGAAATCCCGGACCGGGTCGAGAAGCTGATCCTGATCAGCTCCGGCTCGGGTACCCTGCCGGAGGATGAGATCGAGCAAAAGCTCAAGGAGTCCTATACCAACGGCATCTCGGCCTACGGCAACCCGACCTACCAGGCCTGCCTCAAGCGCATGCAGAACGTGTTCTACAACCCCGACGACGTGCCGCCTGAATTGATCCTCAGCCAGCTCACGACCTATCGCCTGCCCGGGGCGCTCGAGGCTTACAAGATGCGCATGGAAGGGCTGATGGACCTCTCGGCGATGAAGCCCTATCGCACGGCCGAGCGGCTGCACGAGATCGAGATACCGACGCTGCTGATCTGGGGCCTCAACGATCCGCGAGTGATCTACGCGCGCGCCGAGCAAGCGGCAGCCAAGATCGAGCAGTCGATCCTGGTCGGCTTCGACAAGTGCAAACACGCGCCGCACATGGAGCACCCGGAGCGCTTCAACACCCTGGTGCGCCGTTTCCTCAAGGACGAGCCGCCCGGCGACGCGGCCTCGCTCTGATCTCTCGACAGGTTGTCCACTCGGTCCCGACCGAAGAGTCCGAGGGTGTCGAATAATCGCTTCCGGCGAGACGCCGAACCGACGCCCATGAGGATGCACGCCTGATCGAGGTCGCCGTGCGCCGCCGCCGCATCGTGACGCTCCTTGCGGCCTCGCGCACAACTGGCCTATCCTGAGCGCGCGACGGTTCCCCGGAATCGGGGTTCAAGGGAATAGGGTGCGATTGGCATCTCGCCAACCGTGGCCCGGCTGCCCCCGCAACTGTCGGCGGCGAGCCGGCACCCGCGTAATGCCACTGGGAAACCGGGAAGGCAGGGTGTCGGCACAGACCCGCCAGCCAGGAGACCTGCCGTCGTTGACGCGTCGCCCACCGGAAGACGGGGTACTTCTACCGGGACGGATCTCCGTAAGCGGTGGCGCACCCGCTGTGTTGTCGCGACCGGGTTCCGCATGGGCGTACCGAATCAAGCCACCAATCCGCGATTGTTCGACCGCTCCGCCTGCTCGTCGTTGGGCAACACCGCGCCGACTGACAGCGAACGGAGGAACCCATGTTCGAACGACGATCCGTAACCCTGGCGCTGGCCGCCGCGTGCTCAGCGGCTCTGACAAGCGCCGTCGGCGGCCCGGTAACCGCGCAGAGCGCGGCGCAAACCACCGAGTTGCCCGAATTGGTGGTCACCGCAACCCGCGTACCGACGCCGGCTGACCGCATCGGCAGCAGCGTCACGGTGATCACCGCCGAGGAGATTGAGGAGAGGCAGGAGACGTTCGTCGCCGACGCCCTGCGCAACGTGCCGGGCGTCTCGATCAATCGCACCGGCGGATTCGGCAACCTTACCCAAGCCCGTATCCGGGGCTCCGAGGCTAATCACACGTTGGTGCTGATCGACGGTATGGAAGTCAACGATATCGGCTTCGACTCCGAATTCGACTTCGGCAACTTGTTGACCGATGGCATCGAACGAATCGAAGTGCTGCGCGGCCCTCAGAGCACCCTGTGGGGCGGCGATGCGATGGGCGGCGTCATCAACATCATCACCAAACGCGGTGAGGGTCCGCCATCGGGCAGCGCTTATCTGGAAGGCGGTTCGTTTCAAAGCGGCCGCGCGTCGGTCTCGGTGGCCGGGCGCGAAGGCATCGCCTCCTACAGCTTTACGGTTTCGCGCTACCAAACCGATGGCACGTCTGCGGTCAACGAGGCCGACGGCAATTCCGAGAGCGACGGCTATCGCAACAATTCGGTGCTGACCCGCCTCGGCCTTGATGTGTATGACTGGTTGACCCTGGAGGGCGTCGGCCGCTTCCGCGATGCCGACCTCGAGACCGATCCGCAGCCACAGTCCGGCCCACCCATCGATGGTTATGCCGAGGCCGAAGGGATCGAGCGCCAGGGGCTGATCAGGGCTGCGGCCGACCTGTTCGAGGGCCGCTTCCAGGGAATTCTCTCCGCGCAGAGCACCGAGAATGACCGCCGCAACATCGACAACATCTGGGGCACGTTCGATTCCGAGGGCAAGAAGGTCAAATTCGATTTCCAGGGCAACTTTCATTGGAACTCGCGCAACACCCTTGTGTTCGGGATCGAGACCGAAGAAGAGGAGATCACGACGACGTTGCAGCCCGAATCCGACGTCGAGAGCCGCGCTTACTTCATCCAGTATCTGTTGACACCGATCGACGGCCTCGACCTCTCGGCCGGCATGCGTCGCGACGCGCACCAGTCGTTCGGCAGCGAAGATACCTTCCGCGGCACCGCGTCCTACCTCTTCGGGCAAACAGGCACGCGGTTCAAGGCGTCCTACGGCACCGGTTTCAAGGCGCCGACGCTGAGCGAGTTGTTCGGTTTCGGGGGCAATCCGAACCTGCGCCCGGAAACCAATGACGGCTGGGACGCCGGTCTCGTTCAGGATCTGCTGAGCGGCCGTGTGCGTACCGAGATCGCCTATTTCGACAACCGGGTCGAGAACCTGATCAAGTTCATCGGAAGCACCTTGATGAACATCGGCGAAGTCGATACCAACGGCGTGGAAGTCGTCGTCGCGATCGCGGCAACGCCCGACATCGATCTCAACCTGTCATACACCTACACCAACTCGACCGACAAAAGCACCGGCCGCGAGCGGATCCGCAATCCGCGCCACCGCGTCGGCGTGGACGCCGGGTGGCGCTTCGCGCCGGGCTCTAAATCGACGCTGTCGATCAACCATGTGGGCGAGCAGGATGACAACGATTACTCGCTCCCCGAGGCCGAGCAACAAGTCACGCTGCAGCGCTATACCAAGATCGACGTCACCCTCGCTTACAGAGTGAGCGACCGTTACGAGATCTACGGCCGTATCGAAAACCTGCTCGACGAGGACTACGAAGAAAGCGTCGGCTATAGCGTGCCTGGCTTGGGCGGTTTCGTCGGCCTGCGCGCGCGGTTTTGAAACGCATCGACAATGCATCGAGGCTTGGCGCTCGGGATCGTTCTTGCCCTGGTCCTCCTGGCGGCTCAGCCTCCGGCCGCCAAGCCTCAGCGCATCGCCTCGCTCAATTTGTGCACCGACCAGCTGCTGCTGATGCTGGTCGAGCGGCGCCGCATCGCCACGGTCACGTTCCTGGCGCCGGATCCCGCGACGTCCTACATGGCCGATGCCGCCGTCGGGATTCCGCTCAATCATGGCCACCTCGAAGAGATCCTGCCGCTCAAGCCCGACCTCGTGTTGACCGGCCGCTACACCACTCCCTTCGCCAAGACGCTTCTCCGAAAGCTGGGCTATCGGGTCTACGACGCCGACCTTCCCAACACCCTCGACGGCATCCGGGTTCAGATACGGGAAATCGCCGAGCTGCTTGGCGAACCCGAATACGGGGCGGCCCTGGTCACGGAGATGGACGCCAAGCTCGCCAAGGCGGCGGCGATCCCGAGCGACCGGCCGCTCGCGGCTTTGTATGGGCCGCGCGGCTTTACCCAGGGTCCGGGCATGCTCGAGGACAGCGTCCTCAACGCGGCGGGCTACCGCAACCTCGCCGCCGAGCTCGGCCTGACCGGCTCACGCGTGCTGCCGCTCGAACTGCTGCTCCAGCGTGCGCCGCGTTTCCTGATCTTCAATACCCGTATCGACGACACGCCATCCCTGGCGATGGCGGTTCTCGACCATCCGGCGCTTATCCGCGCCTTCGCCGGCGCGGCGACGGTTCGGATTCCCGCGCGTTACTGGTTCTGTCCGGGCCCGATGGTCGGCGACGCGGTGCTGTTTCTCGCCGAGGCGCGGCGATGATGGCCGGATCGGGGGTTCGCCAGCTTACCCTGGTTGGTAGCCTCGCGGCTTCGCTGGTGGTGCTGTTCGCGGTTTCGCTCGGGTCGGGACCGGCGACCATACCGTTGCTGAAGTCGGTTGCCGAATTGCTGCGCGAGGATCCCAGCAGCGCGGCTTTGATCCTCGGCGAGATCCGCTTGCCCCGCGCCCTGCTGGCGGTGTTGATCGGTGCAAGCCTCGGCCTGGCGGGCGCCGCGCTACAGGGGCTGCTGCGCAACCCGCTCGCCGATCCCGGCATCATCGGCGTGTCGAGCACCGCCGCGCTCGGGGTCGTGCTGGTGCTGTATTTCGGCGTCAGTCAGTTCGCCGCCTGGACGTTGCCGGCGGCAGGAATGATCGGCGCCGCGGTTGCCGTCGTCGGCATCCTGCTGTTGGCCGGGCGCGGCAGCTCGGTCCTTACCGTGATCCTCGCCGGAATCGCGGTCAACGCCTTTGCCGGCGCGCTGACCAGCCTGGCGATCAATCTCGCGCCGAGCCCGTTCGCCATCGTCGAGATCGTGTTCTGGCTGCTCGGCTCGCTCGCCGATCGCGGCTTCGAGCATGTCTGGCTGGCGCTGCCGCCGACCCTGCTCGGCTGGTTGCTGCTGCTCACCACGCGCCGCGCCCTCGACGCGCTGACTCTGGGCGAAGATACGGCCGCCAGCCTCGGCTTCAACCTCGACCGCGTGCGCGTGCGCGTCATCATCGGAGCTGCCGGTTGCATCGGCGCCGGCGTCGCCGTGGCCGGCGCGATCGGTTTCGTCGGTTTGGTCGTGCCCCACCTGCTGCGGCCGTTCGTCGGGCACGAGCCCGGCCGCCTGCTGGTGCCAAGCGCTCTGGGCGGCGCGTTGCTGCTGCTGGCGGCCGACACCGCGATTCGCGTCGGCACGGTGGGAGCGGAGCTCAAGCTCGGCGTTGTCACCGCCTTGATCGGTGCGCCGTTCTTCCTCCATCTAATCCTACGCACCCGGAGCCTGGTGACGTGACCCTGCTGGCGGCCGACGACGTGACGGTTGGTTTTGGCTCGCATCGCGTGCTCGAGGGCGTCAGCTTCGGCGTCGACCGCGGCGAGCTGCTGGGCCTGATCGGCCCCAACGGAGCCGGTAAGACCACCCTGCTGCGCGCGCTGCTCGGCCTGCTCGACCGCACCCGCGGCAGCGTGCGGATCGACGATCGCGGGCTCGACGATATGGTGCCGCGCGAGCGCGCGCGCCGCATCGCCTACCTGCCGCAGACACCGACGGTGCATTGGCCGATTGCGGTGCGCCGGCTGGTCGCCCTCGGCCGCCTGCCTCACCTCGGACCGTGGCAGGCGCCAGGTGCGGACGACGATGCCGCGATCGACGACGCCCTCGCCGCCACCGACATTGCCGAGCTCCAGACGCGCACGCTGGGGACGCTGTCGGGCGGCGAACGTCGCCTCGCAACTCTGGCGCGGGCACTCGCCGTCGACGCCGACCTGCTGCTTGCCGACGAGCCGGTCGCGGCTCTCGACCCCGGGCACCAGCTTCAGGTCATGGCCCTGCTCCGCGACCTGACGCGGCGCGACCGGGCGGCGATCATCGTCCTGCACGACCTCACGCTGGCGGCTCGTTTCTGCGACCGGTTGATCCTGCTGCACGATCACCGGATTCACGCCCAGGGTCGACCCGACCAGGTTCTCGACGAAACCAACCTGGCAATGGTCTACGGCGTTCGCGCGCGATTTGGCGAGCCACCCGACCGTTACATCGTCCCCTGGGAGCGGGTCGATCCATGAGCATGGCCGGGTTCCCAAGAGCGATACGACGGCCGCGCATCCTGCCCGTCGCGGCGTCGTTTGCCGCTCACGCCGCGGTTGCCGCGGCGGGATACGTCTTTATGAGCTGGCACACCGCGCCGGCCGTCACCATTGTCCCGGTCGAGATCATCGTCTTGCCCGGGATCGAAGTTGAGGGGGCCCGCGCGGCGGTGCCGCCGAGCGCGAGCGGATACGACTCGATCGATAAGCCCGTCACGGCCGGCGAAACGACCGCGCCTTTGGACCAACCGGCAGCCGACAAAAGCGAACCGGAGCGGCATGCGAGCCGGTCGCCGGTCGAACCGAGCGTTTCGCAGACCACCGATATGGTGTTGGCCGAATACCCGGCGCCGCCCGATCCCAAACCGACCCCCGCGCAACCGGTCGACCTGCCCGCGGCGGCGATCGAAGCTGCCATCCCGACCGAACCCGCGCCTTCAGCCGAGACATCTGGGTTGGCCGATGCGATCGACCCGCCGCATCCCCTTCGACTCGACCCCGCGACCCGGCTGGCGGTCGCGGTTCCCGATTCCGCATGGACCGTCCCACCTGCCAAAGTTATCGCCACACTCGACCCGCCGCGGCTTCTTGCACCGCCTCGCGGGTTGGCGATAGCGGCGCTGCGGGGCCCGGAACCGACGCCGCCCGCTCCGCAGCGCATGTCGCCCCCGAGGCGCACGGCGTATCCACCGCGACCGCGGCCGCGCCCGCCCGAAATCCGCACCGCCGCACACGCGCCGACTGCCGCCACGAGTATCCGGCAGCTGCCGCCATTGCCACGCACCCGGCCATGGGCGAGGCGGATCCAAGCCGTGCCGCAAACCGATCCGGTGCATGTCACCCCGGATCCCGCCCTCCGAGCGGCGGTCGAGAACCGCGCTGCAAAGCCCGCGGCTTCGGCCCCACCACCGGCCTCGAAAGCACCGATATCCGGCCATCGCGTCGACAGCCCCGGGCCGGATCCGTCGGCCGTTGGCATGGTCGGGCGAGCCACCCTCTCGGGCGGCGGCGGGTTGCGGCCGATGCCCGGCAACCCGGCACCGATCTACCCTCGACCCGCACGCGAGCGCGGCTGGGAAGGCCGGGTCGTCCTCGAAATTACGGTCGATGCGAGCGGTGCCGTGGTGCGTGCGGAAATCGATGAGAACAGCGGCTACCGCATTCTCGACCAGGCCGCGGTCCGCGCGGTGCGCCGCTGGCGCTTTACGCTCGGCGAAACGTCGCACCCGCCGCCGGGAGTGGTGGTGCGCGTGCCGATTACGTTTAAACTAAGCGGTGAGACTTGATGACACCGCCCCTGGTCGCAGGCCGTTATGCAGGAAGCATCGGCGCTCGCTGCCGCGCACATTGTCGAACCGTCGAGCGTCTGGAGCATAGGCGCCTATGGCGCGCTCGCCGAGTTTCGCCGCGACGACGCTGAACCCCTGCTTGCCGAACATTTCGCCGGATTGACCCTGGCAACGGCGCGCGGTGCGATCCGGCTCGATTTCGGTGCCGGACCGGAGATCGTCGCCTACGAAATCCTCGGCGCCAAACCGGGCCGCTGGCTTCACGGCGTCGGGTTCGTGCTCGCCGCCGCGGATATCGGGGTAGCAGGTCGCACGGTCCTGACCGAGCTCGGCGAGGACGAAGCGGCGATCCTGAAAAACGACCGCGACGGCATCTTGTTCGACCTCGGGCTCGGCACCGCCAATCTCGATGTTTGCGTTCGCACCGAGGATCCCGAGCTCCGCGACGAGCTACGCCGCCGCGTCGGGCGACCGCTGCTGGAAGGCGACGGCCTCGCGATGGCCGCCATCAAGGAAGCGCACCCGCACCGCGTGTTCACGTCCGCCCTCGGCCGCATCGAGGTCTTCGCACCGATCGGGTCGTCGCGGCACAACCGACCCACGCCCGAAGGACCACACACCCACGTCCTGCCTAAATTGCTGGCGGCCGGCCGCACGCACCCGGCGACGATCGAACTCGGCGGCAAGCTGCCGGCGCTGTGGCTCTATCCGGCCAGCGCGACCCATGATTGTGGCGGCGACGTCCAGGCGTTCGACGGGAGCCGCCACCGGGCGTTCCAGGACCTTCTCGAAAGCTACGGCCGCGCGGACTATGTCGACGAGAAGCGACGGGCGTTGCAGGCGCTCGCCGCGGCAACGCCGCGGTCCGCGTTCGACCCGCCAACCACCCGGCTCGGGCGCACGGCGCTGCGCGTCGCGCTACGCCAAGCGATCGCGCAGGAAGGCGAGTCCGCGTTGCTCGCGTCGTGGCGCGACGTGTTTGATACCGTCGGCGAAAACCCGACGCCGCAGGTGCATTAGGGCGGGCCGTCGCGGTTCAGCAGCGCGCCGACCCAGGCGATACGTGCGTCGATCTCGGCCATGTCCTCGGGGACGGCCGCATATTGGCCATCGCCGAAAAAGCGCCGCGCCATTCCTTCGACCACGGTCTGGAAATGCAGCTGGCGCCAGCGATCGGTCAAGCGCACCCCATCGTCGATCAAAGGGATCGCACCCCAGGGCAGCATGATCGAGAGCTCCACCAACTCGCAATCCCGCGCCGCGCGTTCGAGAAATGCGGCGGTCTCGGCGTCCTCGCCGAACCCGTAATGCAGCCAAAACGCGGCGAAATCAGCGGGCGATCGATCGGCCACGAAACCGCCATGAGACTCGATTGCGGCACGCATCGACGCCACGGCGATTTCGTAGTGCTCCAGCAGCAATATCTGACGTTCCGCCAGGGTGAGATCGTGCAAGTCGAGGCCGCTTTCGATCAGCGGGCGCATCAGCTCCTCGACCAACGGGACGCGGTAGTCCCGAGCCAGGCACTCGGCCAGCCTGGTCTTGCCGACCCCGGCGCTGCCGGAAACGGCGATACGCGGTTTTCGCTCCATATCGCTCCCTAGTGCGGCCCGTTTGGGGCGCCTATACTTTCGCCGATAGCGGTACGACCGGCACCACGAAAACGTTGAACGCGGAAGGGAACATGGCAGTCGCGGAGGATGCGGCGGGTAGCGCCGTCGAGCGTTTGCGGGCCCCGGTTCGCCAGGCCCGGCACGCGCCCGGCTTTGTCTACAACTCGCCCGAGCATCTGGCGCACGAGAAAGAAAATATCTTCATGCGGGACTGGCTGTTTGTCGCCCGCGAGCAGGAGCTCGAGACCCCCGGCGACTACATGACCTTGCGCGTGCTCGGCGAACCGGCGCTGCTCACCCGCGACAAAGACGGCAACCTCAACGCGTTCGCCAATGTCTGCCTGCACCGAGGCGTCGAGGTCGCGACCGGGGCCGGCCATCTCGACGAGTTTATGTGCCCCTACCACGGCTGGCTCTACGGCCTCGACGGTCGGTTGATCGGCGCGCCCTACATGAAAGAAGCCGAAGGGTTCGATCCCGCCCAATGCCGGCTTAGGAGCCTCGGCGTCGAGACCTGGCGCGGCTATGTTTTCATCACCTTCAACGACGATCCCCCGCCGTTCGACGAATTCATCGCACCGCTGGTCGAAGATGTCGGCTATCTCCATGCCGAAGAGGTCCGCATCGGCAACAAGATCGAGCTCGAATTCCCGTGCAACTGGAAGTTCGCCGTCGAGAACCTGATGGATTTCTACCATGTCGGTGTCCTCCATAGCGGTTCCTTCGGACAGTTCTTCGACTGGAAAGAGGAGGGGGTCAAGCTCAACGAGCGCGGCGGCGTCTATATCAAGTACGACTCGGCTTCGCCGACGCCCGAAGGAAAAACCCTGTTCCGCATGCTGCCCTGGCTCGAAGCCGCCGGCGAGACCGCTCGCTTCGGCTGCATGGCCTACCTCGCCCCCAACTTCCACGTGTTCGGCCGCTGCGACGTCGTGCGGCCGATCCAGATCTGGCCCGAGGGGCCGGATTCGTCCCGCGCGGTGATTTACCACCTGTTCCCGCCCGATTGGTGCGAGGAGCCGGACTTCGTCGAGAAGTGCAAGGTCTACCGCGACTACCAGATCCAGGTGCTCGAGGAAGACCGCTCGATGCTCGAATCGATGCAGGCGGCGATGGGCGCCAAGGCATACCTGCCTGGGCCGATGTCCCACCTCGAAGGCCCGATTCACAACACCATCAACTACCACGTGCGGCGCGCGCTCGATAACGGTGCCAACCAAAAAGACTTGCCGTGACGCCTGGATCGACCTGCGATTCCCCGATATCGCGGGTTCGGAGACCCACGACGAGGCGGTGAAGGGGAACCGCATGCGCTACCTGCTCGCTGCCGACCTCCGCGCGGGCGGGTCGCCATAGCGCTGCGGTCGGCCTCGGCATTCCGTTCCCGGGACCGGGCGGCGGCGAAAACCACCCGGACGGCGTGCCAAGCCGGCAGTCGATCTCGATCGACGGCGCCCCAATCGTCGAAGACGGAATCGTCGTCGGTCCCGACGCGCTCGCCGGGGACGCCGCGGCGGTGCTGCCCGTGCACCACCACCGGAGGAGGGGTCTTGCCGGCGCCCGTCTCAGCCCGCGTCGCCGGAGCCGTGTTGCCGGACCGCGCGTCAGGTGCGGGGTGGGAACGCGGTCGGACCGATTATCAGGCCGCTAAACCCCGGGATGCCGATAATAGTGCCACAGGAAGCGCGCGGCGGCGCTGCGGTACGGTCGCCAGGGCTCGGCGAGCTTGCGCATGCGCTCAGGGGTTGGCCGCTTGCGCAGGCGCTTGAGCCGCTTGAGCGCCTCCTGCACGGCGAGGTCGGCGGCGGGCCAGATATCGGGGCGACCGAGGGCGAACAGGAGATAGATTTCTGCGGTCCACGGCCCGATCCCCTTGACCCTGCACAACTCGGCCGCGGCTTCGGCATCGTCCATCCCGGCGATCGCGACGAAGTCGAGCTCGCCCGACAATGTCGCCTCGGCGATGCCACGGCCGTAGCGGATCTTCTGCCCGCTGAAGCCGATCGCCCGCAAGTCGGCGTCGTCGAGCGCCAGGAACGCTCGCGGCGTCAGCTCCCCGACTGCGGCATAGAGGCGCCCGCGAATCGCTCGGGTCGCCCCGGCGCTGACCTGCTGCGCGAGGATCGTGTTAAGCACGCCCTCGAAGCCGGGCGCTTGGCGGCGCATCGGCGGCAGCCCGCACACCGCGAATGCGGCGGCAATATCCGAATCGCGCTCGGCCAGAAGCTTGAGTGGGCGGCCCAGTGCCCTGTCCAAGAGCGGTTCTGCGTCGGTCATGTTTACGCTATGAATCGCGGGAACGCCGGGCGACGTTTTAGCACATCGCAACGGCGCGCGATGCCGGGGAGGGAACGATGCTCGAAGCCGAAGTTCATACCGTGCCGATGGCCGGCCCGGCCGACGTATCGCAAATCGCCACCCTGTTCGATGCCGGGACCGTCGATCCCGCGCACGTCGTCGGCGTGATCGCCCAGACCGAGGGCGACGGCTATGCCAGGGGCTACGCTACCCAGTCGCTGCAGCTGTTGCTGTCGGAGCGGTTGTCGATCACGACCGACGAGATCTTCGAAACCATCCCTATGCTGATGATCGGCGGAACCGCCGGTATCATGTGCCCGCACTGGACGCTGTTCGTGAACAAGCCGGCGTCGGGTTCCGGCGATCCCGACGGCCCGCGCCTGGTTCTCGGCGTCGCCAGCTCGCGGCGGCTGCTGCCGGAGGAACTCGGCCGCATGGCCCAGGTCGAACAAACCGTCGCGACCGTACGAACGGCCATGGCGCATGCCGGTATCAGCGACCCGGACGATGTCGCCTGCGTCGAGCTCAAGGTGCCGCATGTTACGCCGGCGCGCGTTGCCGACGCCGCCCGCCGCGGCCACACCATGTGCGACCCCAACCTACTCACCGCATCCGGCAAGAGCCGCGGGGCCGCCGCGCTCGGGACCGCGGTCGCGCTCGGAGAGATCGACCAGTCGGCGCTAAGCGACGCCGCGATCGGCAACGACACGACCCTTTATTGCGAGCGCGCTTCAGCTTCCTCGGGCGGCGAGCAGGTCAGCTGCCGCGCAGTCGTCATCGGCAACGTTGCCGGTGCGCCGAGCCGATTGGTTGCCGGCAACGGCGTGATGGCGGACCAGCTCGATTTGGCCGGAGCCCGCGCCGCGTTCACCGCCGCCGGCCTCGAGCTGGTCGACGGCATGTTGCCGCCGGCCGAGCGCGAACGCGTCGCCGCGGTCTTCGTCAACGCGGGCGCCAACTACGCGCCGGACGTGCTGGGCAACCGCCACACCATGAATTCGGACTTCCTCGCCTCGTTTGCGGGCCACCAGGCCAAAACGGTGGCGCACGGCATCGTCTCCAGCATCAAGGGCGACACGTTGGTGCTGGGCAACGCCGGCGCCGAGCACCAGGGCAAGCCCGGTTCCAACCTGGTCTGCGTGATCGCGCGGGCTTCAAACACGTAGGTCGCTTGCGAATCCCGGTACGACAAACCGGTTGGGGCGCGACCGCTACCGCATCTGGCGATGTTTGCCGGCACGGTAGTAGTCGTGCAGCGCGTCCTGGAACCGGCGCACCAGCGGGAACAGCTCCAGCTTCTCCGGCATGGCTTTGGCGGCTTGGGCGAACAGCTCTTCGTTGAGCGCTTCGAGGTCCACCCCGACGGGCTGGCCATCGCGTACGATCTCGCGGCCGGCGGCGACCACCGACCGGACATGGCGCCGGGTCGCGCGCCGGAGCAGCAGATCGATCTCGGGGGTGAGGTCGTCGAGTAAAACGTCGCCGGCGATCGCGTCATAGTCGAGCACGACGAAGTCAGCGGGGCGCCCCGGTGCGAGCTCGCCGAATTCTTCGCGGCCTGTCACCGCCCGCGCTCCGACGGCGCAAGCACCGGCGAACACCCGTTCGTAGGTCAGCACCTCGTCGAAACCGGTGCCGGCGTGCAGCAGATGGGCGAGGCGCAGTTCGCGCAACATGTCGTCATCGTCGTCGAGCGCAAGCCCGTCGAGACCGAACCCGAACGACAGATTGTTGGCGACGAAATCGGCAATCGGCGCCAGCCCCGAACGGATGCGCAGGTTCGAGCTGGTATTGACGGAGACGGTCACGCCGCGGTCGGCCAACATTTCGCATTCGCCCGGCCGCAGCCACACGCCGTGCGCCAGCGTGACCCGCGGCGACAGGAAACCGATACGGTCGAGGTAGGTGAGGTATTCCCCTCCGTATTCGGTATCGACCCATTCGCGCTGGTGGCGGGTCTCCAAACAATGCATGTGCAGGCGGCGGTCGCTACGAGCGGCTTCGTCGGCGACAATCTCAAGCAACGTGCGCGACACGAAGGCATCGCCGTAGGGCCCGAACTGAACCTGGATCGTTTCGTCCTCGCAGGCGTCGGCCACCGCATGAACGAACGCTGCTTGATCCTTGAGCGGCGGGGGTGTGAACAGCCATTGCCGGCGGATCGCTTCGCGATCCGCGCCGTCGACATGCTCGAGGAAGCGCTCATCGCCGCCATAGGCGAGCCAGCTGCGGTCGCGCAGCGGCACGACGAAGGCGAGGCGGATGCCGACATCGCGCGCCGCCCGGCAGGTTGCCTGGACTTCTGCCAGGCTATCGAACGTTTGCGGCACGTGGCAGTGCACCGCCGAGGTAATGCCGGCCCGCGCCATGCGCGCAAAGGCGACGGCGTGGATCACGTAGGGGTCGACGGCCGGATGGGTGGCCGCGAGCTGCGGCAGCCATACTTCCAGCGGCGCATCGGTTGCGCCGTAGGCGAGCCGACATAAGCCGCGGCCATGGTCGTGAGCGTTGGCGAGGCCGGGGATGACCATGGCGCCGGGACCGCCAAGATCCGTGGCCTGCGTGACTGAGCTCTCGATTGCCGAAATCTCGTCGCCGTCGATGCGCAACGTCGCGTTACGTAGCGCGGCTTCGCGTCCCGGCGCGGCCAGCAAACGGTCCGCGGCGACCGATTTGATCGGCCGCAAACTGGCGTTATGTTGCCGTTCGGTCATTGCTCGTGCGGGCCGGGTATTGTTGCATCGGCACTGCGCCCGAGCAACGCGCCGGCCATCGCAGAGGGGGATTGGACATGACTGCGACCGTCGTACCCACCTACAAGCTCTCGGACGAAGGCGTAATGAACGCGCTGCAGGCTTGCATTGCGCACGCCCGTAAACTGGAAGCACCGGTGACCATATCGATCTGCGATGCCAGCGGCGCTCTGCTCGCCGCCTACCGCATGGAGGGGTCGTTCCTGCTGAGCGTCGAATCGTCGCTCAACAAGGCGGTGACCGCTGCGGCAATCCGTAAGCTGACCGGTGATTTCGACGACACCGTCGCGCTCAAGCTCGGCATTGCGACCTTTGGCCGCCAGGCCAACGGCCTCAAGGGCGGGGTACCGATCATCGTCGACGGCCATTGCGTCGGCGGCATCGGTGCCGGCTCGGCGACCGGCGACCAGGACCGCGAAATCGCAATGGCCGGCTTGGGCGCGATCTCGGGGGCGCAGACCGAGTTCTAGGCGCCGGCTACCCAAAGAGCCTTGCCTCGGGCGCTGGTGCTTGGCGCAAGGTGCCGCTATTCTACCCGCCAAATCGGCAGATCTCCTGCCGATTTCCGTTATCAAGGGAGGAGTCAATGAGGAAGCTGATTACTGTGGCGCTGACCGCGCTCGCGCTGCCGTTCATCTTCGGCGCAAGCACCGTGTCGGCCCAGGACAAACTGCGCTTGCCGTTTGCCTACATCTTCAGCGGACCGTTCATCGAGTTCGGCGAGCGCGTCTGGAATGAAGGACTGGTGCCCGGCCTCGCCGAGGTCAACAAGCGCGGCGGCATCAAAGGCAAGCAGGTCGAGTTCTACAAGGTCGACGTTCGATTCCCGGAAACCGCGGGGTGGATCGCCGAATTCCGCCGTTTGTGTAAGGACGAGAGCGTTCCCGTCGTGTTCGGCGTCGGCGCGACGAAAAGCACGCTCGCCATTTTCCAAGATAGCCGCAACTGCGGTGTACCGATCCTGAGCCCGAGTTCCGGCGGCGCCTGGCCGCACCGCACGGCTGACGGCATGAAGGATTTCGGCTGCTGCATGTTCCGCTATCAGCCGGTTCCCGACGAGGTGATGCCGGTTCTGATCAAGACCGCCAAGGAGCGGTTGAACATTTCGCGGGCGGCGCTAAGCCACAGCATCGACGACGACTTCGCCGCCAACAACATCAAGGTGTCGCGCAAGGCGCTGCAGGACAACGGTATCGAGATCGTCGACGATGTCGGCTTCAGGGACGCCGAGACCAATTTCGCCTCGCAGGTCGCGTCGTTTCGCCACAACGGTCCCGATGTCATCGTCATGCACCACCAGCCCGGTCCGGCCGGCACCTTCCTGCTGCAGTTGCGAGATCGTGGCGTCAACGCCCAAGTGGTGACCGACATCATCGTCGGCGGTGCCGACTTCTGGAATCAGTCCAACGGCAAAGCCAAGGGCTCGATCGGCTATTCGCTCTACTCGGCCGACGATCCCAGTCCGGCGGTCCAGGAGTGGGTCGAGAAGTGGCGCGGCATCACCGGCAAGACGGGTGCGCCCGACGCTTTCGTGACGACCTACTACGACGCCGTCCAGGTGCTGGCACACGTCATGAACCAGGCGAAGTCGCTCGAGCGTGAGGACATCATCGAATCGTTCCTCAACATCAAAGCTCACAAGACCATCAGCGGAACGATTACCTGGAACAATGTCGGTGATATCTTTCGGCCGGCGCCGATCCTCGTTCAGCTGGGCGACGAAGGCGTCCTCAACCTCTGGAAATAGTTTCCGACCTAACAAGACTTGGAGAACCGGGTGGCTCGCCACCCGGTTCTTTTGTCTTAAGCACCTGGCGTCCCATGCTTCGGCGGTCGGTAGAAAACCTGCCGGATTAGCGACGGCTCTCCATCCGCGCCGAGATTTCGGCTACCATCGCGGCGTAGCCTTCGGTCGTTTCGCCCGCCTCGTGCGATTCGAGCTCGGCGCGCACGATCCACAGCACCCGATCGAGAAAGTCGGCGCGCCATTTGTCGCGTGCTTCGAGGGCCTCGGCGTCCGGTTGATAAGCGTCGATATCCGTGGCCGAAAAAATCCCCTTCTCGCCGGCGAGGCGCTCGATCGTGTCGAGCCGTTCGCGCAGCACTGAGACCTCTCCGGCCAACGCCATCACCATCGACAGCAGCTGGTCGGTCAGCGGATCGCCGGTATAGTTGGGGCGTTTGCCCTTGGCCTTGCGCGCCATCGCCGCTACGCCGCTTTGCGTGCGCCAAACACCTCCCAGAAGCTACGGCCGCCGGAGCTCCGCCCCTTCATGAAGGCCGAGTTCCTGCCGGCCTTGCGCGTGATCAGCGTGTCGAAGATCGTCTCCTCCGTAAAACCGGCTTCGCGCATCAGTTGGTGCGGATCCATCTCGCGATAGGCGTTCCAGAACGGTTCGTTGTTGTTGGTCGTATCCCAGCTCAACATGAACTGATCGAAAGCGTCCATGTGCTTGTAGACCGCGAGGTCGACATGGGCGGTGATGCCGCCGGGTTTAAGCAGCCGGTGGCACTCGCGCAGCACATTGCGAATCGCCTGGTTCGATGTTTCGTGCATGAGGATGTGCGACACCACGAGATCGAACGATTCGTCCTCGAACCTGGTGTGCTCGGCGTTGTCCTGAACGAAGTGCACCGCTTTGCCGAACGCTTCGGCTCGCGAGTGGGCGTAGCGCAGGCACGGCGCGGCGACGTCGATGGCGTAAATATCGGCGCTCGGATGAGCGTCGACATAGGGCAGCGTGCTGCCGCCGATGGTGCAGCCCATGTCGAGGATGCGAGCGGGCCGGAAATCGGGAAAAGCGACCTTGAGATGATCGACCACTCCCTGCCCCATGGCATCGATTTTCGGTCCCCAGCCGCCCATCGAATAGACGTAGCCGCCCTTGTCGTAGATCGCGCCCGGGGCGAGGTCGTCCGCGACCGTCTCCGCGTCGTAATTGCCGGGCACGCAGTGGATGTCGACCGCGGTGAGGTAGCGCGGCATCTCGATATCGCCATCGAGCGTCAGCGTACCCAGCGGCCGGTCCCAGGATTTGGACACCGCGATCAGCTCCGGAAGTTGACGTGCGATGCAGTCGCCGGCCGCGTTCCAGTTCATGTCCTGGCTGATGCGCTGCAACCCGCCCCACATCCGGTAGTAGGGCTGATCGGCCATCGCCTCGGCGACCTCCTGACGGGTCTCCGGCGGCCGTCCGTGGTGCGCCTCGAAATCGGGCCGGGCGCGTTCCTCGAACACCGTGCGGTTGTCGGCCACCACCTTGCGCGCCAAGTGCAACTTGAAACTCTGCACGAAGTCCTGCATCGCCTGCTCGTCGTGCGTCGCCCCTGCTAATTGTGCGTGTCGGAATTGCCGGTCCATGGCGACCTCCCTTCAATCGAGGCTCATGACGGATTGGATGGTCTCTAGGCTGGACTAGAGTAGCGCGGCTGCGAGGTGCTCCGAAACCGCGCCGTGATCATTGCGGCCAAACCGATTCGCGACCGCCGGGCTGGGCGCAATCGCGCAGCAGATCGGGCGGAATCCTCGCGAGCGGATTGCCGCAGCTGCGTCTCGCCGGCGGGCTGCAAATGTCGCTCTACGAGGATCGGGAGACTCGCGCTGCCGTCCCGGACGTTTGTCGGAACGCCGTCACGGGCGATGGTGCTTTTCCGGTCAAGCCGTCTCGACCTCGTTTGCTTATGTGCTCGCATAGATGTCATTCGGCCGCCGCGGCCCCGAGCTGACGCGCCACCAGATGCGCATAGAGCCCGTTGCGAGCCAACAATTCCCGATGGCTGCCGATCTCGGCGACGCGACCGGCATCCAGGACCGCAATGCGATCGGCGTTGCGAACCGTCGACAGCCGGTGGGCGATTACGATCGTGGTGCGCTCCGCCATCAGCCGTTCAAGCGCTTCGTGAACCGCCGCCTCGTTGACCGCGTCAAGATGCGACGTTGCCTCGTCGAGGATCAGAATCGGTGCGCCCTTCAGGAACGCACGCGCGATCGTCACCCGCTGGCGCTGCCCTCCCGAAAGCTGGGTGCCGCGCTCGCCCACGAGCGTGTCGACTCCATCGGGCAGCGAATCGATAAAGTCGCTCAAGGCCGCCTTATCCAGCGCGGCGGCGATCTCGGCGTCGCTCGCCTCGGGTTTGGCGATAGCGATGTTGTTGCGCAGGGTTTCGTTGAACAGGTGGGTGTCCTGAGCGACCAGCGCAAAGTTGTGGCGCAGCTCATCGAGATCGTAGTCGCGCAGATCATGGCCCTTAAGCTTGATGCTACCGGCCTGCGGGTCCCAGAACCGCAGGATCAGATTGGCCACCGTGGTCTTGCCGGCGCCGGACGGGCCGACAAGGGCCAACGTGGTGCCGCTTGGCACCTCGAGCGAGACATGCTGAAGCGCCGGCGTGGTGCGCCCGGGATAGCTGAACGTGACGTCGTCGAACCCCAGCGCCGGCGCTTCCGCCACCGTGCTGCGATCGATGCGGGGACCTGAGCGGACTGCGACTTCTTCGTTGTGCACCGCATAGACCCGCCGTGTCGCGCCGAGCGTATCTGCCAGCTGTCGTCCGACCTGGGCGATTTCGGAAATCGGCAGGAATGCCGACATCGCCAGGATCGTCAGCAGCGGCAGTAGGCCGACCGCCAACTCGCCGCTGGCGACCAGGCCGGCGCCGGCAACCACCACCACCAACCCGCCGAGGCTTGCGGCCACTTCCTGCAGCACGGTCTGCAACGTCAAATCCCGGAAGAACGGCAGGCGCATCTTCACGTAATGCGCCGTCTTGGCTGCGAACTCGCGGCCCCGTTCCTGCTCTTGCCCGAACGCCACCACCTCGCCCAAGCCTTGAACGGTATCGAGCGCGTGGGCGTTGAGGTCGCCAAGCGTTTCGCGCGCGCGCGCGCCGAGGCGATCGATCCGCGTGCGTGCGACCAGCGGCTGCAAGCCGGCGAACGCCAAAAACGGTCCGAGCGTCGCCGCCATTTCCCAGCCGTAGAAGATCAACGTCGTCATCACGGCGGTCGGGACCACAACGGCGACGAAAGCGGGCGCGATGGTATGGGCGAAGAAATACTCGACCATCTCGACATCGTGGGTAGCGACGCCAACCAGGTCGCCGGTGCGCCGGCGCGTGAAATAGGCCGGCGCCAACTCGTCGAGCTTGCGGAAGATCGCGATCCGCATGTCGGACAAGAGGCGGTAGGCCATGTCGTGCGCCAGCCAGGATTCGAGCCAGTGCAGGACGCCCGAAAGCACGGCGACAATGCCGAGGCCGACCAGGTAGCCCTCGAACGTTGCGCCGTTTTTCAACGCCAGCACGATCAAGGCGCTGAACACGCCGACGCCGATCAGCGACCCAACCCGCAGCACGCCGAGCATGAAAGTGGTGACGAGCTGCGTCCGCCAGGGCGCGATCAGGCGCAGCAGCGTGGCGGTGACCTGCAGCCAGCTCATCCCTTCGGCACGGATGATCGCATCGGTTGGTTGTTCGAAGAAGCTCTCCGCACCGGTCGGCATGTCCGCTTTCGCCTCGGTGTCCTGTGCGATTGCGGCACGGTCGCCGATGATGACGTTGGCATCCTGATCGCGCAGTTGCGGTGCCATCAGCGCGCGGTAGGGACCATCATGGGCGATCAACTCGGCGTGGTTGCCGGTTTCGGTGACGCGGCCTCCGTCGAGCACCAGGATGCGGTCGGCGTCGATCACGCTCGACAAACGGTGGGCGAAGATCAGCGTCGTTCGCCCCACCATGAGGCGCTCGAGCGCTTCCTGGATTACCGCTTCGTTCTCGGCGTCGACCGACGACAGCGCCTCGTCGAGTACCAGGATCGGTGCGTCCCGCAGCAACGCCCGCGCGATGGCGATGCGTTGGCGCTGTCCGGCCGAGAGACGGACTCCGCGCTCGCCGACCACGGTCGCGTAGCCCTGCGGCAGACGCGAGATGAAATCGTGCGCGTTGGCGGCACGGGCGGCCGCTTCGAGCTCGGCTTCGGTGGCGCCGGGCTTACCCATGCACAGATTGTCCTCGACCGTGCCGTGGAACAGAAACGCATCCTGCCGTACGACCGCGATGCGGTTGCGCAATTCAGGGAAACTGAGAGTGCGGATGTCGCAGCCACCGATTGTTATGGTGCCGTCGTCCGGATCAAAAAAGCGCAGCAGCAGGTTGACGATCGTCGATTTCCCGGCGCCGCTCGGGCCGACGATGGCGACCCGTTCTCCGGCCGCGACTTCGAACGAAAGCTGGCTGTGGGCGCGGTGACTCCCTCCGGGATAGGTGAACGATACGCCCTCGAAGGCGACGCTCGGATCGGCCTCGCCCTCCTGCCCGCGCCCGGTCGCCGCCGCTTCGATCGACGGCGTCGTCGTCAGGAAGGTGAGAATGCTGTCCGCCGCCGAGAGCCCGATCATTCCCTGGTGAAGCAGGATGCGCAGGTCGCGCAGTGGTCGGAACACTTCGATGCCGAGCATCAGCACCACCAGCAGCACGGTCAGCGACATGTCGCCTTCCGCTACCCGCCATGCGCCCCAGCCCAGCGAAACCGCGGCACCGACCGCAATGCCGGTATCGGTTATGCCGCGCGACAGGGTGTTGGTGGCCAGCACCCACATCGTGCTCTTGAACAACGCATCCGCGCGTTTCTTGAGCAAATGTGTCCGCGCCTTGCTCTGGCCGAATGCCTTGAGCGTGGTCAATCCCTGGATCGCGTCGAGGAAATCGGCCGCGAACGCGCCGTATTCGCGCGCGCGAACGCGGCTGCCGCGTCGGTCGAGGTTGTGCCAGGCGATCGGCGCGAACAACGTCACCAGTGCTGCCGTCAGCAGAACGATCGCGATGGTAGGATCGAGAAACGCGACGAACGCGAAGATCAGGACCGGCGTTACCGCGGCGACGAAAAACTGCGGCAGGTATTGGCCGAAATAGGTCTCGAGCTGTTCGACGCCCTCGACCAGGGTGAGGATCACATCGCCGGTGCGCTGACGTCCGAAGTGCGCCGGTCCCAACCGCACGACGTGGTCATAGAGCGTTTGCCGCAGCTTCTGCTGCACGGTCGACGCCGTGTGGTGCGCGACCATCGTGCGGTAGTACTCGACCGCGCCGCGCAGCATCATCACCCCGGCGATCAGCACGAACGGGACGATCAGTTCCCCGAAGTCGGCGCCCGAGAAGACCTGGCCGAGCAGCCAACCGATCAGGGCGAGGCGGGCAATCCCGAGTGCGGCCGCAACCACACCGACAACGACCGCCCAGGCGATACGCAGGCGAACACCTTCGGTGAATGGCCAAAGTTGACGATCGAAGAACAAAGCAGCCTCGCGCGGATAGAGAGTCGCCGCCGTAGCGCTCGACCGGCGGATTATACGCCGGTTTCAACTTCCTTGGGCTTGATTGTCCGATCCCTCCGACTGCTCCCGGCGGTGCGCCTCGGCGAACCCGGCGAGGCTCTCGAATTGCATGTCCGGTGCCACCTCGTCGTCGGGCGTAGAGGTGGCGCCGTGGCCGGTTTTGTCATGGCGCCGGTGAATCCAGGCCGTCGCCAGGCCGGCCGCCTTGGCCGGAACGTGGTCGTGGTACAGGCTTTCGGCGACATGGAGGATGTCGCTCAGGCCGGCCCCGCGATCGGCCAGTTGGTCGATCATGTAGGTGAAGTTGCGGGGATCAGGCTTGTAGGAACCGATGTCCTGGGCGGTGTAGATCGCATCGAAGACCACCCCGAGCCGACGATTGCTGGCGCTGAAACTCTTGCGGTCGACGTTCGACAATATCACCAGCTCGAAGTGTTGCTTGAGATATTGGAGTGCCGGGGCGCTGTCGGGAAAGGGCGGCCAATCCGCCAGCGACCAGCCGAATGCCTCGCCGTCGGCCGGTGTCATCGGCGCATTGAGGTCATCGCCGATCCCCGTCGCCACTCGCGCCAGGATATCGGGGTAAAGCATCTCCGGATGGGCCGCCTGCGCGGCGGCCTCGTGGCGCCCGAAGGCTTCCAACAGCGCACTATCCTCGACCGCAACCCCGGCGCGACGCCGCCATGCCGAGAGCGCCGCCAATATGCCGCTCGCCCAATCGATAAGCGTGCCGTCGCAATCGAATGTCAGGACCTTGTAGGCTGAAATGTCCATACTTACGTTTCTTTCGCGCCGCGCGTTTCGCGCCGCCGGGCATCACCATCTCGAGATCTGCCGTCGGGCCCTCGGCAACGGCAAGGTGGCGCTGCCTTCGGCGAGATCGGAGCCGATCTGCGCAAGAAGGGTTATCAGATCGGCGGCGAGCACGGCAACAAGATGCCGCGCGGTTTTCGACGATGACCACCGCACGCCGACCCCTGCGCCACGACGCCGTGTGGACATCGACCACCGGCAAGATCCCGGCGGCGATGTTGGGCACGGGTGCGATCGATCATCGCGTCAAGGAGTTCGCCGTCGGGCGGCCGCGGCACAAGTGACTGGCCCAGCTTTTCTACGGGTTGCGCCGGGGTTCTGCGCTACCATGCGGGTATGGAGGAGGGTGGCGCCGACGGTCCGCTAAGAGCGGAGTTCTTCCAACGCGTCGACGACGGCGACGACGAGGCGTTCTATGCCCCGCCGCGGCTGGTCGCCCACATCGATGATGCGGCGCGCGAAGCCCTGGCGGCGCATTATGAAGCGGTTTTGCCAAGCGATGGCGACATCCTCGATCTGATGTCGAGCTACCATTCGCACCTGCCCGACAACGCGACTTACGCCGCCGTGGTCGGTCTCGGCATGAACGCAACGGAGCTTGCCGAAAACACCCGCCTGACCGAGCGTACGATCCACAATCTCAACCGAGCGCCACGCTTGCCGTTCGACGATGCCCGCTTCGACGCCTGCCTGATCGCGGTATCGATTCAATATCTGACGCAACCGGATGTCGTGCTCACCGATGTCGCGCGGGTTCTCAAGCCGGGCGCGCCCTGCATCGTCTCCTTCTCCAACCGCTGCTTTCCGACCAAGGCGGTGGCGGTATGGCGCGCGCTTGGCGACGGCGACCACGCCAAGCTGATCGCGCTTTATTTCCAAACCGCAGGCGGTTTCGAGGCGCCGACCCTCGACCTGCTCAAGCCGCCCGGCGGCCCGACCGACGCTTTGTTCGTGGTGACGGCGCGCGCGGCGGCGAAACGCTAAGCCCGGCTCCGCCGCCGTTCACGGGTGTCCGGACGGGGGAGGGGGCGGCAGGCGTCCGCCGCTTCGTGCGTTTCGGCGCCTGCGTTTCTCGGCGCGGGATCAGGGTGAGGTTTTCGCTATTCTCGTCATTGCGGTTACAACCCCATGCGCTTGGCGATGACATTGCGCAGGACATCGCTGGTGCCGCCGCCGATGGTGTGGGCGCGGGCGTCGCGATAGAGCCGCTGCATATCGCCCTCGACATAGCCGGTACCGGCCATCACGCGCATGCCGAGATCGGCGCAGGCGAGGTTGTTCTCGCTGGCGACGACCTTGGCGTTGGTGGTCTCGAGCACCGCGTCTTCGCCGGCATCGAGCATCTCGGCGGCGTGGAAGGTCGCAAGCCGCGCCGTCTCGGTCATCATCTGCATGTCGGCGAGCTTGTGGCTGATCGCCTGGTAGGCGGTGATGATCCGGCCGAACGCCTCGCGCTCGCGAGCAAAACTCGAGGCGATTTGGAGAATGCGCAAGCACTGCCCGGCGCAGGCCGCGGCAATCAGCAGGCGTTCGATATTGAGGCTCTGCATGAGCCGGGACCAGCCATCGTTCGGCTCGCCCAACAGCTGCGCCGCCGGCACGCGCACGTCGTCGATGAACACCTCGTTGGGCGGGCTGGTGCGGGCGCCCAACGCCTGCATCGGCCGTATGTCCATACCCGGCGCGTGCGCGTCGACCAGGAACAGGCTGATACCGCGCCGCCCCGCATCGGAGTCGGTCTTCGCCGTCACCACCAGATAGTCCGCGACATGGGCGTTGGTGGTGAACACCTTCTGGCCGTTGAGAACGTAGTCGTCGCCGTCGCGCACCGCGCGGGTGCGGATCGCGCCGGCGTCCGAGCCGCTGTGCGGCTCGCTATAGGAAACCGCCATGCGAACGTCGCCGGCGATCACCCGCGGCAGCAGCTCCGCCCGCAGCGCCTCGGAACCGTGATACTGCACGCTCATGCCGCCATAGATCACCGAGGTCATGTAAGCCGCGCGCAGACCGTTATGGTGGTAGCTCAGGGCCTCGATGAACACGGCGAGGTCTTTGTGGTTGGCGGCCGCGCCGCCGTAGGTCTCGGCAAAGGGCAGCCCCAGCCAACCGGCCTCGGCCAGCGCGGCATAGGCTTCGGCCGGGTCGCTGCCGCTGTTTTCGAGCGTGCGAATCTTGTCCGGCGGCAGCGCGCGGCCGAGCAGGCCGAGCAGATTGTCGCGCATCAGCACCTGCTCTTCGCTGAAACCGAAAATCTTGTAGGTCATTTCACTCCCTGCGGTGCAGCGACCCTAACACAAGCGCCGTGGCGAACGGGTCGGTCGGATTGCCAAACGAACGTCGCTCGCTACACTCCGCCCGGGAAAGGCCCCGCGCATGCAAGTCGACAAATCCACCTACCTTCCGCGCGACAAACCGGTCGCGCCGATCCGAGTGCTTAGGGAAGACGGCACGCTGGTCGACGGCGCCAAGCCCGACCTCGACGACGACGAGACCCTTGCCGCGTTGCGGCTGATGATGCTGGCGCGGGCCTTCGACAACAAATGCTTCAGCCTGCAGCGCCAAGGCAAGCTCGGCACCTTCGCGCCGCTTGGGGCGCAGGAGGCGTCGGTGCTGGGGCCGGCGCTGGCGCTCGAGCCCGAACGCGATTGGGTGGTGGTGCAGTACCGCGAGATGCCGGCTCAGCTCCGTCAGGGAATGACGTTGGAGCGGTTGGCGCTCTACCGCCGCGGCCACCCCTTGGGGCTGCAACCGCCCGAGGGCGCCAACCTCACCGTGCATCAGGTTTCGCTGGCCGCCCAGCTGCCGCATGCGGTCGGTCTCGCCTGGGGCTCCAAACTTCAGGGCAAGGACAACGTCGTCATGACCTATTTTGGCGACGGTGCCTCGTCCGAAGGCGATTTTCACGAAGCCTGCAACCTGGCCGGCGTGGTCAAGGCGCCGGTGATCTTCGTGCTGCAAAACAATTGTTGGGCGATATCCACGCCGCGCGAGATCCAAAGCGCGACCAGCGACCTCGCCTCGCGAGCACCGGCCTATGGGTTTCCCGGGTTTGCGGTTGACGGCAACGATCTGTTTGCGCTCCATGGCGTCGCCCGCGAGGCAGTGGCGCGCGCCCGGGCCGGCGAAGGTCCGACCCTGATTGAGTCCCGCACCTACCGCACCTCGCCGCACACCACCGTCGACGACCCCACCCGCTATGTCGACCCGCGCGCGCTCGCGCGCTGGAAAAAGCGCGATCCGATCGAACGGGTACAGAAATATCTGCGCCGCAAGAAAAAGTGGTCGAAGAGGATCGCCGAGCGATGGGAGGCGGAAATCGCGGCTGAGGTCGACGACGCCTTCGCCCGTTCCGAGAGCCATGGCCCGCCGCAGGCCGGGGCGGTGTTCGAGCATATTTTCGCCGACCTGACGCCGCTGCTGCAGCGCCAGCGCGCTGCCCGCGCCGACCCCTGATCCCCGGAAAACTGCCTGCCATGCCCGACATGCTTGCCGGCAAGGTTGTGCTGGTCACCGGCGCCGGCCGCGGCATCGGCCGCGAGATCGCATTGATGATGGCGGCCCAGGGCGCACGCGTTCTGGTCAACGACCTCGGCGGCAGCGAACACGGCGAGGGTGCCGACACCGGCCCGGCCCGGGAGGTCGTGGAAGCGATCATCGCCGCCGGCGGCGAAGCCGCGTCCGACACCGAATCCGTCGCCGATGCGGGCGCGGCGCAGGCGATGGTGGCACGGGCGATCGATACTTTCGGCAGGCTCGATTGCGTGGTCAACAACGCCGGCATCCTGCGCGACGCCATCTTCCACAAGATGAGCGAGCATGCCTGGGACAGCGTCATCAACGTGCACCTGAAGGGCAGCTTCAACGTATCCAGCGCCGCGGCCAAGCACTTCCGCGAGCAGGAATCCGGCGCTTTCGTGCACATGACCTCGACCTCGGGCCTGATCGGCAATGTCGGCCAGGCCAACTACGCCGCCGCCAAGCTCGGCATCGTCGGCCTGTCGAAGTCGATCGCGCTCGATATGCGGCGCTTCGGCGTGCGCTCGAACTGTATCGCGCCGACGGCGTGGACGCGGATGATCGGCACCATCCCCACCGATACCGAGACGCAGACCGAACGGGTCGCCAGGCTCAAGCGGATGACCCCGAACAAGATCGCGCCGCTGGCGGTCTATCTGTGCAGCGACTCTGCTGGCGCCGTGTCGGGCCAGATCTTCTGCGTGCGCAACAACGAGATCTTCCTGATGGGCCAGTCGCGACCCCTGCGCGGCATCCATGAGAGCCGGGGCTGGACGCCGGAGAGCGTTGCCGAGCACGCCATGCCGGCCCTGGCGCCTGACTTCCACAATCTCGACGTTACCACCGACGTGTTCGGCTGGGATCCCGTATGAACGCGGATTGAGCGTTGCCGCATCGCCCTCGATCGCCCCGGAACAGGTACCGGCGGAGCAGCGCTCCATCGTCCCCCTGGCGGACTTGATCAGGCTTGGTCCGGCCTCCGGCTACACCGGCTGTTGCGTATTCCCGGTCAGGGTTGAGGGCGGTCCGTATTCGTGCACCCCGGCGGCAACCGAGGGTGATGCTCCCGGCACGGGACCAGGCAACGACAAACCAACGCGACATCGAGAAACGACACCATGACCATCGACTACGACCGCATGCTCAACTGGAAGTTCGACGAAATCGAACACGCCTACACCAAGACCGACACCATCCTCTACGCGCTGGGTGTCGGGCTCGGTATCGATCCGCTCGACCAACGCCAGCTTCGCTTCGTCTATGAGGAGGATCTGCTGGCGCTGCCGACCATGGCCTTGGTGCTGGGCTCCCCCGGCTTCTGGCTCAAGGAGCAAGACACCGGCGTCGACTGGGTGCGCGTACTGCATGGCGAGCAGGGGCTGGTGCTGCATCGTCGGTTGCCGCCCGAAGGAACCGTGATCGGCCGCATGCGGGTCAGCGGGATCGTCGACAAGGGCGCCGGCAAGGGCGCGCTGATCTACACCGAGAAGGAACTGATCGACAAAGCGTCGAGCGAAATTATCGCCACCGCGACCTCGACCACCTTCGCGCGCGGTGACGGCGGCTTCGGCGGCCCGACCGGCCCCAGTCCCGAGCCGCACCGGATTCCCGAGCGGGATCCCGACCTCACCTGCGATTTGCCGACCCAGCCGCAGGCAGCGCTGATCTACCGCCTCTCCGGCGACCGCAATCCGCTGCACGCCGACCCCGTGGTAGCCCGCGCAGCCGGGTTCGACGCGCCGATCCTGCACGGGCTTTGCACCCTCGGCGCTGCGGGCCACGCCCTGCTCAAGACCTGCTGCGACTGCGACCCCGCCCGCTTCAAGAGCCTGCAGCTGCGCTTCTCGGCACCGGTCTATCCCGGCGAGACCATCCGCACCGAGATGTGGCACGACGAGGATATCGTCTCGTTCCGAAGCCGGGTGGTCGAGCGCGACATCGTGGTGCTCAACAACGGCCGAGCTGAAGTCGGTTAACTTCTGCGAGACTTCTGGGAGGTCGCGTCGGAATCCCGGGTGTGGTATTTTCCGCCAACCCATAGAATCCACCTGCCCAAGCCGATTTGAGAGGGACTGCCATGGACGCACCGGTCAGCGACGCCATCCCCATTTCGCAACTCGTCGACGAACTCAACGTCGCGCTCGACGATTCGGTGCGCGACCGCACCCGGCACCCGTTCGTACTCGCGGTCGAGAACGGCACCGCCACGACGGACCAGATTGCCGGCTGGCTCAACCAGTTTTCGCTGTGGGCCGACCCCACCAACAAGCTGTTCGGTGTGCAGTGGGCGAAGTGCCCCGATGACGATCTGCGCGAGGGCATCCTCGAAAACATGCTGGAAGAGGAATATGGAGAATCGTCGAAGACCTCGGGCCACATGCGGCTGATCGACTCCACCATTCGCGAGCTCGGCTGGAGCGATGAGCGCCGCGCCGAGGACGATATGAAGATGGAATCGTGGCTGTTCAAGCACTGGGCCGAAGTCGTGATCCGCAACCGCAGCTTCGTCGAAGGGTTGGCCGCGACCTCGTTCGCCGCCGAGCGCATCAACCCGCTGGTGTTCGCCAAGATCGAAAAGGGCCTGCGCGAGCACTACGACCTCAGCGACGAAGCGATGGTGTCGATCTCGGTGCACGCCTCGCATGTCGAGGAGGAGCACGGTTCGCTCGGCCCGACGGCGATGGAGCGCTACGCCACCACCGCGCAGATGCAGGAAGCGGTGCGTTTCGCCGTGATCCACACCGCCGACCTCTACTACAATCAGTACAACGTCTGGCAGTACTACTAGAGGCACCGGTCGTACGAAAACCAAAAGGGCGGCCCGGTCCCGGGCCGCCCTTTTCATATCCCAACGGGGTCGGTTCAGGTGCGGCGTCGCCGAAGCCAGGACGGACGTCCGACCGCTCCCGAACCGCAACACCGGCGCGCCGGTAGCGGGATCACGCTCAAGCTCGATTCGATCACCTGTCGAATATGGTCGACAGCCGCCGCGAGCACAGCACGCATGAACCTCGTTTCAACCCCGTTTCTTCCCAACCCGCGATCAGTATGCGCCGCTTCGCGTATATCGTCGGCGAGGTCTGCATCATCGACCGTACGCGCCGGCACCATGGCGCCAACGCTCATTGCCGCCACCGCCAGAGCTGGCCCCCCGAGCCGCGCAGCTTGATCCCCGTCGCGATGATGATTTCGTCACGCGCGGCCCGCATCTTCTCGACCGCCTTCAGCGAGGCGATCATCGGCCGCGCCTTGCGCCGGCCCTTCGGCTTGGTCCCGTCGGCGCCGACGGGAACGATGTCGCCGTTAGCCATGGAGCGGAACCGCTGGGCGGCATAGCGGTTGTCATCGAGACCGCCGCCGACTGGAGGAACGCGGAGCCCGGCTCAGTCGCGGCGGGCGAGGCGGTTGATCGCCCCGCGGACCTCCGGGTGGTCTATCAGATCGTGGTCTGCATGGGCGACCTCAACGAATGTCGCGGCGACGCCGCGCCTTTCAAGTCCCGCTATATAAATGCGCGCGATCCGGGGCGGGGTGACGGTGTCGTTGGCGCCGGTCAGGGCGACGACCTCGACATCGGTGGAAACGGTTCCCACGCTGGGCGACCAATCGCACAAACAGGCGATGAGAACCGCCGAGTCCACCAGTCCGGGGGTTCGAACGAGTATGGCGGTGCCGATTGCGGCGCCGATGGAATGGCCGATAAGGACGACGCGCTCCGCGCCGTGATGCGCCTTCAGCCCAGCGATGGCCTCCGATACGACGCCGGTGTCGTGGCGGAACCAGTCGCCCCCATAGCGGCCGCCCCTGTTGGTCGACGCTCGGCCCCGCGAATCGTGGTGGCCGGGGCGGATCAGCACCGCCGCCGTGACGCCGCCACCGGAAACCCGTCTGGCGAGACCTGCCAGATAGTCTCTCGGGCGGCCGCCCTCCGGGATATTGTCGTCACCATGCACGAAGACGACAAGCGTCCCGTTGTCCGGTGCGGCGCCGAAGGTCTGGACCACAAGGCATTCGCCGCCGCCGGCGACGCCCGTCATATTGTCGGGGAGACAGTCCTCTCCCTGGTCGGTCGTCGTCGCACAAGCGGCGACAAGGCCGACAGCCAGCGCCGCAACGGCTATGGGCAGGCGGATAGACGCAAATGCGCTCATGGAAATTTCAGCAATCGGTATCGACGGAAGCAAGGGTCATGTCCCTTGACCCAAGTATGCACGAGTTCTCGCGCGGCTAACTGCCCTTGAATGCGAGCTTGGCCGGTGAGATCAGCACGCCGAAACGCTCGCACCAAATCACCACGCTCCGGTAGTTCCCGATCTCGGTGCCCGCCGGGATGCGGTAGTTCTGGCTACCCTTGAAGGCGCGCAAGCTGCCGAGATCGACATACATGGTCTGGTCGACCTCGGTATCGGGGGTGATTTCGGCGAGCGGCACCAAATAGACGCGGAATGCCGGGCCGGGGCCGACCTCGAAGTCCTCACCGAGGTGAACCACATCCTCGAACACCGAGGCCTTGCCGCGGCCGTAGTGGATCGGATCGGACGGGTTGGCGTGAATGAAGGTGCCCTCGGCGACCAGCCTGACCTCTGCCGCGTCCGGCGCTTCATCCATGCCCTCAATGTCGGAGAGGAAGATATAGGGGTAGACGAAGATGCCGATGGCGAAGCCGCCGCCGCCGCCGATCGAGCCGCCGACCACCAGCGCGATGATGATTTTCCACATGGCATGCGCCTCCCGTAGCGAACGAACGCGCTATTGGGCCAGAACCCCCCCATCCACGGGCAGTATGTGACCGGTCACCATACGCGAAGCGTCGCTGGCGAGGTAGAGCGCCGCGCCCGAGATATCGCCGGGATCGGCGAGGCGGCCGAGCGGCGTCATCGCTTCGATTTCGGCGATCAGGTCGGGCTGATCCAGCAGGCCGCGGATGAAGTTGGTGCGCACATAGGTCGGCGCGATGGCGTTGACCCGGATGCCGTCGCCGGCCCATTCGATCGCCAGCGCCCGCGTCAGGTTAACCACCGCCCCTTTGGTCGCCTGGTAGGAGGCGTTGGGGTAGAGGCCGCCGCCCGAGATCCCCATGATCGAAGCGATGTTGACGATGCGCCCGCCATGGCCGGCGCCGATCATCCGCTGCGCCGCGGTGCGGGCGCAAAAGAACAGCCCGGTGAGGTTGATGTCGACGACCTTTTGCCAGTCGGCGCGGGTTACGGCGTTGGCGGATTCGCGCACCGCGGTGCCGGCGCTGTTGACCAGCACGTCGAAGCGGCCGTGGGTTTCGGCCACCTCGCCCAACACGCGCTCGATCGCGGCGTCGTCGGCAACGTCGAGGGTCCGCGCCTCGACCCGCCCGCCTCTCTCGGCAATGGCATTGGCCGTGGCCGTCGCAGCATCGCCATCGAGGTCGGCCACCGCGACCATCGCCCCGACTCCGGCATAAGCCTCGGCGATCGCCCGGCCGATGCCGTTGGCACCGCCGGTGACGACCGCGACCTGGCCGTCGAGCCGGAATTCGCCGAGCGGATCGGCCGCCACCATCATGCCGCTATTTGATGACCTGGATGCGGTTGCGCAGCGTGCTGATCACGTCGGCTTCGATCTCGACGACATCGCCATGCTTCATGAACACCGGCGGCTTGCGGGCGAAGCCGACGCCGTGCGGCGTGCCGGTCGAGACGACGTCGCCCGGCTCGAGCGTCAAAAAGCGGCTGAGGTAGGCAAGGATGTGAGCGCAGCCGAAGATCATGTCGCCGGTATTCTCTTCCTGCATCACCTTGCCGTTGAGCCGGGTGCGGATCATCAGCGCCTGCGGGTCCGGGATCTCGTCCGCGGTGACAATGCACGGCCCGAGGGGCGTGAAGGTGTCAAAACTCTTGGCGCGGCCGACCTGGCCTTCGGCGAATTGGTGGTCACGGGCCGAGACGTCGTTCAGCAAGGTGTAGCCGAACACGTAGGCCAGCGCTTTCCTTTCGTCGACGTTGCGGGCGCGTTTGCCGATCACGAAGGCCAGCTCGCACTCATAGTCGACGCGCTTGGTGTCCTTGGCGCGGAACTTCACCGGCCGGCCGTGCCCGTTGAGGCTGGAGGTGTATTTGCAGAACGACTGCGGCGCGACCGGCACCGGCAGTCCCGACTCGTCCTGATGTTTCTTGTAGTTGAGGCCGACCGCGATCACCTTTTGCGGGGCCGTCACCGCCGGCCCGTAGCGGCGGCCGCGCACCGGGAAGGGTTTGGCGATCGGCCGCACGCGTTTGGGGTTGCGGCCCTGCTCCAGAATCTCACGCAGGGGATCGACGCCTGGTTTTTCATAGGCGCGGCCGATCGGCTCGGCCATGCCGTTTTTCAACCGGACCAGATAAGCCTTGCCGTTGGCGGCGTAGAGCGTGGTGAAACGCATATCATTCTCCTTGGCTGCTACTCAGGCCTTTCGCGCCGCTGCGAAAACCGCCGGCCGACCAGGGCGGAAGCGATGTTGGTCTTCTGGATATCGATGGTGCCGCCGGCGATGCCCCAACCCCAGGCGTCGCGCAGGCGCCGTTCCATGCCGTAATCCTTGTGGTAGCCATAGCCGCCCATCACCTGCAGCGCATCGCCGGTGACCTCCCGTACCATCTCGTTGGCGAAACATTTGGCGATGCTGGAATCCTTGGCCGACGGAAACCCCTTCGCGACATTGACCACCGCGCGGTAGATCAGCAGCCGCGCCGCTTCGACCTTCATAGCCATATTGGCGAGCTTGAGCTGCACCGCCTGGAACTCGACGATTGGCCGGCCGAACTGCTCGCGCTCCTGCACATACTCGATCGCGTGGTCCAGCGCCGATTGCGCGATCGCCAGCGACATGGTCGCGTTGCCGCAACGTTCGAGGTCAAAAGCTTCCATCAGCCGCCTGAAGCCGCCGGCGCCGGCCACGAGGTCGTCTTTGCCGACTTCGACATTGTCGAAGTAGATGTCGGCGCTGGGAATACCGCGGAACCCCATGAGCTGTTCCTGCTCGCCGAACGACAGGCCGGGCTTGTCGGCGTCGACGAACACCGCGCCGATTCCCTTGGCCCCGGGTTCGTCGGACAGGCGGCAGTAGACAAGGTAGCCGTCGGCGTGGCCGGCGCCGCTGCACCACCGCTTTTGGCCGTTAAGGGTGATGATGGCGCCGTTGATCTCACCGCGCGTGCCAAGGTCGGTCAGCGCCGAGCCGGCCCCCGGCTCCGACATGGCGATCGACACGATCGAACGGCCACGGCAAATCCGCGGCAGGATGCGCCGCTTAAGGGTCTCGGTACCGAAGCGCTCGATCGCCTGGGCCGGTCCGAAACAGCTTTCGAACACCGGGAAGGCGATCGCCGGGGATATCTTGGCGTATTGCTCGAGGATCAGAACCGCGGTGAGGTCGTCGAGACCGAGGCCGCCATACTCGGTCGGCAGGTTGACGCCGAGAAAACCGTATTCGCCCATGCGCATGCGGTCGTCGAAGGCAACCGGCGTGTTGGTCTCCTCCAACTCCCTGGCCTTGTCGCCGAACTCGTTGGCGGCAAAGTCCCGCGCCGCGTCTCGCAGCGCCCGCTGGTCGTCGGTCAACGAAAAATCCACCAACCTGCTCCGCAATCTCACTGCGTGCAGTGTAAACGGTTGAACCGCGGTGCAAAATCCCGGATACGCCGAGCTTCAGGTACGATGGTGCGATCCTCTAGGACCTCACATGGAGGCAAACATGTCCGATCGATTTTCCCTGGAAGGCCGTGTCGGGTTCGTGACCGGCGCCGCTCGCGGCCTGGGCTACGCCATGGCGCGCGGCCTTGCCGAGCACGGCGCCTACGTCGTGCTCAACGACATGGATGCTGATGAACTGACCCGCAAGGTCCAGGGCCTCGCCGATGACGGCTTTGGGGCCGAGGGGATGGCGTTCGACGTTACCGCTTTCGACAGCTGCCGCGCCGCCATCGCCGACACCATCGCTGAGCACGGCCGCATCGACGTCATGATCAACAATGCCGGCATTTCCGTGGGCGCACCGATCACCGAGTTCCCGCTGGCCGAATGGCAGCGCCATATCGATATCCACCTTACCGCGCCGTTCGTGTTCTGCCAGGAGGCGGGGCGCCGGATGGCCGAGCAGGGATCGGGGTCGATCATCAACATCGCGTCGATTGCCGGCCCGGACATCATCGTGCCGACCACCCCGGCCTACAACGCCGGCAAGGCCGGGGTGGTGGGTCTGACCAAGTCCTTTGCCGTCGAGCTCGGCCCGTTCGGCGTGCGCTGCAACGCGATCAAGCCCGGCTATTTCCGCACCAGCCTCGGCGGCGGGCTCAAAGAGGGCGAGCCACCCGACCCCAACGAACAGGGATTCGTCGACGATCTCGAAACCCACACGCCGTTGGGGCGGATGGCCGAGCCGCACGAAATCGCCGGGCTCGCGGTCTACCTGGCGTCGGACGCCTCGTCCTTCGTCAATGGCGCGCTGATACCGATCGATGGCGGACTCACCTCGATGCAGATGCCGATGCCGCATCTCGAGCAGCGCAACAAGGAGGTGGTGGCCAAGGCGGATTAGTTGGTCTGCTTTTTCGGGCGCCGGCTCATGCCGCTTCGTCGATCGTCGCCGGGCGGGCGCCGGCGTCGTAGCAGTGGCGGCGGCTCGCCTTGAGCGCCTTGCGAGCCGGCGGTTCGGGGTCGTGCGGCTAGCGGATGCCGCCGACGGCTTCGTTTCCCATCAGCTCCGCGTAGTACGACCAGAACCCGCGGCACGGCACATCGGTGCACAGCGATTCGCTTTCGGTGCCCTCGATCGGGCCGGTGCCGCCGAACTCGATGATCGATGAGCTGTCGGGTTCGCGAATCGTGGCCCGATGGGCGATTTCGACCGCTTCGGCGTCTTCCATCGAGACGAACCCGGCCGGCCCGACCATGTTGGCCTGAATCATGCGCCGCTGGGTCATGGCGTCGTCGTCGTCGGCGTAGCCGAAGATGGTCCAGAACAACTCGAACGCGTCCTTGCTCTTGGGCCGGATCTGGCGAGTCGCCAGGCTGTTGCGGAACTGCTGGAACACGGCGTTGGGGAACACCGAGCAGATCGTGGTGTCGATGCCGTCCTCATATTCGGCGACGTAGTCGAGGATCGCCTCGTCCGACAGGCGGCGGCGGTCATCCATCTTGGCCTCGTCCTGATAGGCCCGGTGCGATTCCTCGTCGTCGTCGGTGCCCTCCTTGACCCACGACAGATTGTGGCGATGGCGGGGGTCCATTTTCGAGCCGCCATCATGGGTCATGCGCGCCACGGCAAAGGTGATGGGAAAGGCGTGCAACAGCGTACCGTGATAGAGGTCGCGCAGATTCTCGTTATAGAATTTCCAATTTCCGTGCACGTGTTGGCGTTGATAACCCAGAACTTTCAATGGCTTGTGCATGGTACGGGCGAGATGCGCGCTGTGATGCGGGCCGAGATAGTCGACCAAAGGCTCCACTTCGTTGCCGCGGAAGGTGGCCCACAGCACACCGTGGTAGTTCTCCACCCGCAGCTTGCGCAAGCCATGCTCGGCCTTGTCGAAATCGTCCGACATGCCGCCCTTGCCGTGCACGCCGCGCTGGAAAGGCACGCCGATAAGGTTGCCTTCGAGGTCGTAGCACCAGCGGTGGTAGATGCAGGTGTGGTCGGCGGCGTTGCCGTAGATCTCGCGCCGAACGATGGCGCCACGGTGGGCACAGCGGTTGACGAAGCAGTGGATCCCGCCGTCGGCGGCACGGTTGTAGATCACCGGCGTGTCGCCGAGCCAGCTTGCGCGGAAGTCGCCGCTATTGGGGATTTCGGCCTCGAGGCCGAGGAACAGCCACGCCGGCCCGCGGAAGATGCGCTCCATCTCCCGCTCGAACATTTCGCCGTCGTGATACACACGGAACGGTACGCGCGAATAGTCGGCGCGTGGCCAGACCATCTCCTCGGCTAGCGACATCGCCGCCTCCTCTGGGCAACCGGGACGAGCGGGCCGCGGCGGCCCGCCGGGCTCGCTACTCCGCGGCTTGGCTCTCCCGCAGCTTCCTGGTGCGCTCTTGCGCTTCCTTCGATTGCTCTTCGAGCGGCGGGTAGAGCTTGTCGTTTCCCGGACCGGTGCTGCCCGCGGGCTCCTCGGCGATCGGGAAGTTGAGCTCGATGATCACGCCGTTGGGATCGAGCAGGAACAATTGCCACAGGCCGGCATCGGGGATCGACATCTGGCGCCAGTCCATGCCGGCGTCGATCGCCTTCCGCTTCATCTCGTCGAACCCGTGTGCCTTGACGGCGATGTGATCGACGGCACTGCCGGATTCCTCGCGGCCGTACCACGGGTCGAGCTCCTCGGGATCCTCCTTCTCGACGAGATGGAACATGGTGTCGCCGATGTCGAGCCAGGCGCCGGGGAAGCCGAGGTCCGGCCGCGGCGCATAGGACATGCCGAGAAAGTCGGCATAGAACTTTTCGGTCGCTTCGAGCTTACCCGCCTTGCACTTCAGAGCAACGTGATGAATGTCAACGAGCGGCATGGCCTGCCTCCTTCTACGTCACGACCGCGCTGGCATCTCCACGTGGTGAGCAAAACCGGATCGGCCGCGAATATCTTCGCGCAACGTCGACCCGAGTATACATCAATGCGCCCGCGAAGGTGGCGCCGACTTCGGCCCCGCTTCCTGGAGCTCGCGGACGAAAGCCCCGGCATAGCCCAATGTTTCCTTTCGACACGCGTCGCGCTTCCGTTTTCCGCTGGCCGGTGCGGCCGAGTGACATCGCCCTTGCGGTGGGACCGTCGATGCCGTCCAAGCCGAGCAACGAAAAAAAAGTGCCCGCAGCAACCACCACGGGCACAAGAAGTTTTTCGTTTCAATATGTTAGGAGCGCTTTCTGCGACCGAATCTAGCCTTCCGACAGGGGTAAGGCGACCAGGCGCCGGCTATTCCGGCGTTCGAGCTGGACCAGCACCGCCGTCCGCTTCTGCTCGCCGCTGCGCTTTATCGCGGAAGCGACATCGGCCGGGGTTTTCACCGGCATGCCGGCGACCGTGACGACGACGTCGCCGCTGCGGACGCCCTTTGCCGCCGCGGCACTGCTGCGCTTGACCTTGGTTACCACGACACCCTCGACCGCGCCGTCGATGTCGTAAAGCGCGCGCGCTTCCTCGTCGAGCGGTGCGAGCTCCAGGCCCAGCATGCGGCTCTCGGCGGCGGGCATGGACCCGGTCGCGGTTGCAGCGCTTTCCTGCAGCTCGGCGATCTCGACCGTCACTTCGATCTCACGTCCATCACGCCATACCGCGAGCTCGGCCTTGTCGCCGGCTTGCAGCGCCGCGATCACCCGCGGCAGCTGGCGCATGTTCTCGATCGCGTTACCGTTGACGCCGAGGATGACGTCGCCCGACTTCAAACCGGCTTCGGCGGCGGGACTGCCGTCGACGACGCTGGCGACGATCGCCCCAGCGGCCCGGTCGAGGCCGACGCTGGCGGCGATGTCCTTGCCGACCTGCTGGATCTGCACGCCGAGCCAGCCGCGTTCGACCGTGCCGTCATCCTCGAGTTCGGCGACCACGTCCCGTGCCAACGAGGCCGGAATAGCGAAGCCGATGCCGACGCTGCCGCCGTTGGGAGAAAAGATGGCGGTGTTGATGCCGACGACTTCGCCGTCGATGTTGAACACTGGCCCGCCCGAATTGCCGCGATTGATCGGCGCATCGATCTGCAGGAAGTCGTCATAGGGGCCGGCGCCGATACTACGGTGACGCGCCGATACGATGCCCGTGGTCGCCGTGTGGCCGAGGCCGAAGGGGTTGCCGATGGCGATCACCCAGTCGCCAACGTTGGCGTCACGCTTGGCAAACGCTACCGCCGGCAGGTCGCCATCGCCTTCGATCTTGAGCAATGTGAGGTCGGTCTTGGGGTCGCGGCCGACCGGCTCGGCGATGTATTCCCTGCCCGATTCGGTGGTCACGGTGATCTTATCGGCGCCGCGCACCAAGTGATCGTTGGTGACGATCAGGCCGTCCGGGTCGATGATGAAGCCCGAGCCGATGCCGGTGACATTGGGGCCATGGCGCGGACGCGGACCGAAGCGGAACTCACGACCGCCGAACCGGTCATCGTCGAAGTGCCGCTCGAAAAAACGGCGCATTTGGGGCGCCATGGAGTCGAATTCGCCGTTGCTTGGCGACAGCTCGGCGACCTGCCGCTCGACCTGCACGTTAACCACCGCCGGGCTGATCTCGGCGATGATCTGCGAAAAGCTTGCCGGCAGGCCGGTCGTCCGCGGCATCGCCGAACCGGGTTGCGACGGCTGCGCGGTCGGGGAGTCGATCATCGTCAGGGCGCCGGCACCGCCGGCCAGCGCCGTTAGCGCGACCGCCGCGGCGACGGCACCAAGCTTGCGGGAAAAGCCCGTATGTGGGTTTCTGCTCATGGATGACCTCCTTCAAGAGCATGTTTCGGGGAGCGGAGCCGCTCGCCTCTGCCGGAGAAGGTAGGTCGTGCCGCCTTGCCGCAGCCTTGCCGGCGGATTACGAATTGGCAAGGTTGTGCCCGGTAGCTGCGCCGGCCGGAAACACCAGCCTCGCGAGCAGACCGGGATCGGCGTCATCGAGCGTCAGGCTGGCGCCGTGCAGGCGCGCTACCGCCCGCACCAGGCTGAGCCCGAGCCCGCTGCCCGGGCTGTTGCGGCTCGCCTCCAGCCGCACGAAGCGTTCAAGCACACGCTCGCGCTGGTCGTCGGGAATGCCCGGCCCGCTGTCGGCCACCGCCACCGCGACGCGGTCTTCGGTTCGTTCGGCGGTGAACCGGATCCGACCGCCGCTGGGCGTGTATTTGATGGCATTGTCGAGCAAATTGGCGAGCGCCTGGGCCAGCAATTCGCGGTCGCCGAGGACCATGAGGCCGTCGCCGGCCGTGGTCGAAAACGTCATATCGTTCTCCTCCGCGACCCCCGCATAGAGTTCGCCGAGGTCGCGCACGACGTCGCCGAGATCGATCGCGACGAACGCCTTGCGGGCTCCGGATTCGACTTGGGCGATGTTAAGCAGGGCGTTAAAGGTGGTCAGCAGCTGTTCGGTATCGCCGACCATGCTCCGCAGCACCTCGCGGTATTCCTCGGTGGAGGGCTGCGCCATCAGCGTCACGTCCAGGCGCGTGCGCAGCCGGTTGAGGGGTCCGCGTAGATCGTGGGCGATATTGTCGGTCACCTGACGCATGGCGGTCATCAGCCGCTCGATCTGGTCGAGCATGTGATTGAGATTGACCGCCAGACGGTCGATCTCGTCGTTGCTGCCGCTCACCGGCACACGGCGGGACAGATCTCCGGCAACGATGTCCTGGCTGGTGCGGTTGATGGCTTGGATTCGCCCCAGCATGTTGCGGCTCATGACGACGCCGCCGGCCAGCCCCAGCGCCAGCAGCAGGGCCACGGCCCAGACCAGCGATTGGCGCACGGTCGCCTCGATTTCACGGCGCTGCTGGATGTCGCGTCCGACCAGGAGCTGAAAGCCTTGATCGAGGCGAATGTGGCGTGCCCGCGCCTCACGCGCTTCATACACGCTACCGACCACGCCACCGATGGGTTGGTTGAACTGGAAATTGAGCCAGCCGCCGGGTCCGGTCGCAACTTTCGGCCAGCCGTTGAGATTTCCGGCCACCACCGCCCGACCCGGTGCGACCAGCAGGTAGAGGCTATGCTGCTGGCCGCGGCTGCGCTCGGCGATGATGCTGTGCAGGCCCGGCACACCCTGGCGGCGATAGCGCTCGGCCAGTCCGGTGAGTTCGGCCTCGATGGTCTCGTCGGTCTGGCGTTCGATCACGCGTACCGTCGCGAGGTAGACGAAGGCGACCAGCGCGGTTACCGAAATACCGAACAGGATGAGGTAGATCAGCGCCAGGCGGAACGTTGCCGTGCGCCACAGCGAGCTAATCAGGCGCACGGATCACGTAACCCGCGCCGCGCACGGTATGCAGCAAGGGCGCCTCGAAACCCTTGTCGATCTTGGATCGCAACCGGCTGATCTGGACGTCGATGACGTTGGTCTGTGGATCGAAGTGGTAGTCCCACACGTTTTCCAGCAGCATGGTCCGCGTGACGACCTGGTTGGCGTGGCGCATAAGGTATTCGAGAAGCCGGAATTCGCGCGGCTGCAAGTTGATCGTCTGGCCGTTCCGGGTCACCCGCCGCGTGAGGATGTCGAGTGCGAGATCGGCGACGTCTAGTCGGGTCTGGGATACGTCGCTGCTCCCGCGCCGAGCCAGCACCTCGATGCGCGCCAGCAATTCGGCGAAGGCGAAGGGCTTGACCAGGTAGTCGTCGCCGCCCGCGCGCAACCCTGTCACGCGGTCGTCGACCTCGCCGAGGGCGCTGAGGAACAGCACGGGCGTCCCAATTTTTGCCGCCCGCAAGCGCTCGACCAGCGCCAGACCGTCGAGCTTGGGCAGCATGCGGTCGACCACGGCGACGTCGAAATTCTCGTCCTGTGCCAACGCCAGACCGTCCTCGCCGTCGGCCGCCGTTTCGACGACGTGACCGGCCTCGGTCAGGCCGCGCGCAATGTAGCGCGAGGCCTCGGGATCATCCTCGACGACGAGTATCCGCACGCGTTGGACCTCCTTCAGCGTGTCGCGCGGAAATATTGAGAGTGCATCTTCGCTTGTCCAGGGCGCAACTTTAAGCGCTGAGGCGTTTATTTGCCGCTGGGCAGGGCCGGGCCACTGCCCGGTACGATATCGACCGCTCCCGGCGGCTTTATGGTTCCGGCTAGCGCTCGCCGACGCGGACGTAGAGCTGATGGGCAATCAGGCCGAGAATCGCGCCGACTCCGCCTTTGATCGCGGCAAACGCACGCGGTTCGAACGAGAGCGTTAGGGCCGGGAACAGGGCATCGCCGACGAAAACCGCTATCACGGCACCGGCAATGATGAATCCCGTCTTTTCCAGCGAGAACGGGGATCGCGCTTCCTTCAGCCGTTTGTTGGCCATCATTTCCTCGCAGAGTGCGCGCCCGTCGATATCATATCTCGGACGGGATCAAGCGGCGCCGTCGGCCTCGAATCCGGTAAATTGCCGCGGGATTCGCTGTATGTCCCGGATCAGATCGGGCGGCAGGTCGGGCCGTGTCGCGGTCGTGGTACTGGCAAATACGGCATCGGAAATGCCGCCGAAGCGCTCCTCGATGCGCGCGGCGATTTCGTCGTGGCGGCCGATGGCCGCGTACAGCTCGACGACCTCGTCGGAAATTGCTTTCGGCATCTTGTCCCATTCGCCGTTCATCGACATTTGATACAGCTCTTGGCCGAGTTCTTCCAAGCCATGCTGTTCCCAGACCGGCCAGTAGGCCCGGGTTGAGCCGTAGAAGCCGATACGCTGGCGCACCCGTTCGACCATTTCGGCGACCGCACCGTCGTCGGCGCCGGTGGCGAGGAAGCCACCGCCGGTGATCTCGAAATGGGCGCGGTCGCGGCCGCCTTTGGCCAAGCCCTCCTCGAGGCGCGTGACCACCACATTCTCCATATATTTGCGGGTGCAGAACGGATGCAGGCGCACGCCGTCGCACACTTCGCCCGCGACGCGCAGCATGGCTGGGCCGACCCCGGCCATCGTTACCGCGGGCAGCTCATGGTCGGTATGCTCGGGCACGAAGTTGGGTGTCATCAGGGTGAACCGGTAGTGCTCACCCTGATAATCGAGCTTCTCGCCATACTTCCAGCAGCGCCAGATCGCCCGCAGAGCCTGGACATATTCGCGCATGCGCGGTGCCGGCGGACTCCACGGCACCGAGAAGCGTCGCACATTGTGACCCTTGACCTGGCTGCCGATACCCATCACGAAGCGGCCGCGCGAGGCGACCTGCAAGTCCCATCCGATGTTGGCCGCCGACATCGGGCTGCGCGCAAAGGCGATGGCGATGCCGGTCAGGAGTTCGACCCGCTCGGTCGCGGTCGCTGCTACGGCCAGCGGCAGGAACGGATCGTGCTGATTTTCCATCGTCACGATGCCGTCATAACCCGCTGCCTCGATCGCGCGCGCGGCCGCGGCGACGCGGTTGAGGTCGTCCTGCGGTATCGTGGTGAAAACTCTCATCTGCGTTCCTTCGCCGCGCCCTTTCCACGCAACGTGAGCGAAATCACGGCGGCCGCAGGCGTGATCGGTACGTACCCGCCCCGGCGGGCATGGCCGGCTGTTGTGTTTCTTGAACCGTTCACCGTCAGACGGTTGCGGTTCGCCGCTCTTTTTCTTCGCCCCTACGCTCTTTTCGTCCCCCGATCGTCGGCCTGGCCGCGTCGGACCGGGTCGCGGACATCCCGGTGGTCGTCGTACGCGCCGGTGAAGCCGACCGGATTGACGACCGCGGGGCGTCGCTCGCCTTTCTTATATTCGGGCGGCAGGCGCACGCGAGTCCACGGCCCCGCTCACCCGCTGTAGAAACCGACGTCCCCGCGGCGGACGTCCGCGGTCATCGCGGGTTTACGCGTCGTGGCGGCCGACGATGGCGACGCTGCATACGTTGCGGTGCGGCGCGCCGCCGAGATTGTGCGTCATACCGAGCCGCGGATCGTCGAGCTGGCGTTCATCGGCACGACCCTGCAGCTGCAGGTAGACCTCGTAGAGCATGCGCAGGCCCGACGCGCCGATCGGATGGCCGAAGCATTTGAGGCCGCCGTCGATCTGACACGGCGTATCGCCGTCGGCGTCGTAGACGCCGTCGAGGACGTCGCGCCATCCCTCGCCTTCTTGCGACAGGTGCAGGTCTTCCATCGTCACCAGTTCGGTGATCGAAAAGCAGTCATGCGCCTCGACCATGCTGATCTCTTCGCGCGGGTGCTTGATGCCGGCTTCCTCATAGGCCTTTTGGCTGGCCTTGCGGGCGGTGATGAAATAGCTGCCATCCCAGGAATTGTGGCCGACCTCGGTGCCGTTCGACACCGAGAGCTGCAACGCTTTGACGGTGATGATGTCGTTTTTGCCGAGCTCGCGGGCGATCTCGGGCCGGGTGACGATCGCGCAAGCGGCGCCGTCACTGACCCCGCAACAGTCGAACAACCCCAGGGGCTCGGCGATCATCGGCGCTTCGAGCGCTGTGTCGATGGTGATCTCCTTGCGCAGATGCGCCTTGGGGTTCTTGGCGCCGTTGGCGTGGCTCTTGACGGAAACCTGGGCCATGGCCCGCTTGAGATCCTCCGGCGCTACGCCGTGCTTGGCGCGATAGGCGCTGGCGAGCTGGGCGAAGCTGCCGGGCGCGGAGAAATTGGCCCAGAACATGTCGTTCAGGCCGCCGCGGCTGCGCTGCGGCAAGCCGCCATAGCCGGTGTCCTTGAGCTTTTCGACGCCGGCCGCGAGAGCGATGTCGACCGCACCGGAAGCCACGGCGTAGACGGCGCCACGGAACGCCTCGGTGCCGCTGGCGCAGTAGTTTTCGACGCGGGTGACCGGGATGTAAGGCAACCGGAGCGCCTCCGCGAGCGGGATGCCGGACTTGCCGACATGCGCCTCCTCGTTTGCGGTCGACAGCCAAGCCGCCTCGATCTGATTGCGCTCGATCCCGCTATCGTCGATGCATTCGAGGAACGCTTCGACCAGCAAATCGTCCGCCTCGGCGTTCCAGCGCTCGCCGAACTTCGAGCAGCCCATGCCGAGTATGGCGACCGTGTCCTTGATGCCTTGAGCCATGTCGGGTTCCCGATGTCAGAGATCAGATGTCAGAAAAGAAATGTACAGGAATCCTGTGGACTTGCCACCAACGTCGTCCGCCGTCGGCGGTCCGAAATCGGCTAGCCGACAACCGGCGCCGCCTTCCAGAAGTACTTCTTGAAACCGCGGTCGGTGTCGCGCTCCTTGATGCGAAACATCATTCGCATCGGTACGCCGACCGCGACGCTTCCGACATCGACATCCGTGAACTCCGCCATGAAGCGGCCGCCCTCGTCGAACTGGACGATCCCGTAGTGCAGCGGGGGATCGGGAGAGAACGTCAACCGGTCCGCCGTCCAGGTCACGACTTTGGCGCTGCGGTCGGCGAAGGGATAGTCCTCCTGGCTGTGGAACTCGCCGCAGTTGGGATTGACGCAGACGTTGGATTTGGGGAACTGCACCGTGCCGCATTTCGCGCATTTTCCCCCGACCAGGGCGGTGAGCATCTCCTTGTGCCGGTACAGGGTCGACAAAGGTGTCTGCTTATCGGATTCGGCACGCATGCCGAGGTCGCGCTCGATCAGGCCGTTGAAAGCCAGGTATTTGTTGTAGTTGAGCTCTTCCTTGCGGCGCGCCAGCGAACCGGCAATCGCGGTGCGCGGCGACAGTCGTGCAAGCGCATCGGTGGTCCGGAATAGCAGGGCGTCGCAGCCCTGACCCCAGCCGATCACCAGCACGGTCTCGCCCGGCTTGGCTTGCTCGAGCGCGTGCACCAGCATCACCAGCGCATGCGCGGTGCCGGTCTCGCCGAGGCCGGTATGGAGATTGTCGCACACGGCGTCGTCGGCGATGCCGGCGCCCTTGGCGATACGCTGCGCGACGCCGCGCAGCACGCATGGCATGACGAAGTGGTCGATGTCGTCGGGCGCGATGTCGACGCGGGCGAACAGCCCCTGCAGCGCCCTCGGTACGATCTTGAAATAGCCCTCGTCGCGCACCCAGCGCTCTTCCCAGTTGTAATCGAAGGTCTCGTTGCTGGCGCGGTAATGGTCGACGAAGTCGACCGCGACTTGATGGCCGCCGACGAATTCAGCGATCACGTTGTCGGCGCCCAGCAGCAGCGCGCCGGCGCCGGCGCCATAAAGCAACTCCGCGGTGCCGGCAGCCCTGGTCTTGCGGTCGTCGGCGGCGACGTAGAGCGCCGCACCGCCCGTCCCCTGCAGCGCCTTCAACGCCGTCAGCAGGCCCGAGGTTCCGGCCCGCTGCGATGCGCCGATATCCGAGGTCGCCAGTTCCTCGCCGAGCTGCAGCGCGGTGGCGAGGATGCCGGCGTTCTGACGGTCGGCGAAGGGATGGGTCGTCGAAGCGAAGTAGACGGCGTCGAGATCGGTCGGCGGTGGGCCGGCCAGACAGTTGCGCGCGGCCTCGACGGCGAGGGTCAGGGAATCCTCATCCCAATTGCAGATCGCCCGCTCGCCCTTGGCGTAAGCTTTGAGCCCGGGCGCGAACCAGGCGTTGGCCTCGACCGCGGCTTGGCGACTGAGGCGCAGCCGCGGGACATAGCCGCCATAGCCGGTGATGCCGAGGGTCATGCGTCGGCCGCCGCAGCCAGCGAACGCTCGAACACCTGGCGCGACACCTCGTGCTGCAACTCTTTGTCCGCGGCTTCATCGGCCGCCGCCGGCACCTTGAGCATCATTTCGCGCGAATAGGTCGGAATCACGCCGCCGCCGCGCATCAGGCCGCAGGGGTCTTCACCCACCGCGACAGCCTCGACGCCCTCTCGCACCATGCGCCGCATCATCGCCACGCCGCGATCGCTAGCACCGAGATGTTCGATGCCGTGGTTGGCGACCGGCCGCTGGCCGACCTGAGCATCGTAATCGCCGGGATAGCGCTGGCGGGTTTCGTAGTCGCGCTCGCCATACAGCGCCTTGGCCGCCGGGGCCGGCTTACTGACATAGTCCTGATCCTCGTTGGGGTAGTAGCAAATCAGCGACAGGTTCATGGTTTCGGCATCGTCGATCGGCACCTTCCAGCGAATCAGGTAGGGCGGGAAGTGCACTTCGTCTTTCCCTTCGGCGTAGGTCGGCGGCAGCACCGGCGGCCGGCACACGATCACGCAGTTGGGGATGATCCACTCCATCGAGCGCACCCAGAGGCTCTCGTCGAGGCGGCGGGTTTCGTGGCAGGCGATGCCGATGGGCGTCTCCCACCAGTCGAGCTCGCCGATCAGCGCCAACTCCTCGATCAGGCGCCGGTTCTGGTCGAGGAACTGGGCCCCGCTGTGACGGGCATGGAGGAACGCCTCGTGAGCCTGGTCGACCGTGTTGTCGATCATCTGCAGCCAGTTGGTCGGCTGATAGTTGGCGGCCCAGCCGCCGGGCTGTCCGAGGCCGACCGAAAACGCCGGGTTCTCCGTGAGATCGTAAACCGGAAATGACGGCCTCCTGTCGGGCGGCCCAAGATAGGTGAACAGCAAGCCCTTATACTCGTGGACGGGATAGGCGCCCTGGCACAGCTTGCCGGCGTAGGGGTTGCTGTCGGGCTCGGCCGGCGCCTCGAGGATCGTGCCGTCGACATCGAACAGCCAGCCGTGGTAGCAGCAGCGGATCCCGCGCTCTTCGATCTTGCCGAACTCGAGCGAGGTGCCGCGGTGCGCGCAGTGCCTCTCCAACAACCCGATCCGCCCACCGTGGTCACGAAACGCGACCAGATCTTCGCCCAGCAGGCGCACCGCAACCGGCAGGTCCCGCAGGTCGTCGGTATGCAGGAACGGGTGCCAGAAGCGGCGCAGATATTCGCCGCCGGGCGTGCCGGGGCCGACCCGCGCCAGCGTGTCGTCGATCAGCGGCATCACCGCCTGGTGATAGGCGCCGTAGGGCTCGGTGAGGAAGCGTCCGCTCATCGGTTTTCCATGCTTAGTTGTCGGAGCTGGCGGTGAGGCGCGGCCGGCGGCCGGCCAGCACGTCTTCATAGGCGGCGCGCGAAACGTCGCGGATCAGGTCCTTGTCGGCTTCCGCCGTCGCCGCCGCCGGCGCGTGCCTGACCAGTTCATTGGCATAGATTGGCACCACCGCTTCGGGGTCGCGCACCACACCCACCGGATCCTCGCCGCGGCCCACCGCGTCGATTCCCTCACGCACCATGCGCCGCGCCAGCGCCACCCCGCGATCGGTCGTCGCCAGATGCTCGGTTGCATGCACCGCGATCGGACGCTGGCCCACCTGCGCGTCCCAGTCACCCGGATAGCGCTGGCGCTGCTCGTAATCGCGACCGCCATAGTTGGTCGCCAGGGCATCGGACGGTCTGTCCAGATAGTCGTCTCCCTCGCCGTCGCCGTAATACACGAATGAATATTCGACCGTGGCGCCGTCGTCTACCGGCACCCGCCAACGCGTCACCAAAGGCGCCGTCCCCAACACGTCGCCGCCGGCCGGATAGGTCGGTGGCAGCACCGGCGTGCGCCGGAGCTGGATGATGTTGGGTGCGACGTACTCCATCGACCGCACCCAGACGCTATCCTTGATGCGTCGTGCGACGTGACAGGTCACGCCGTGATCGGTCAGCCAATAGTCATCCACGCCACGGTCGGCCAGCTCGACCAGCGGTTCACCGTGAGCATCGAAAAACTGGATGCCGGAAATCGACGCGTGGAGATAAGCCTCGTGTACGGGATCGGCGACGTTGTCCATGATCTGCAGCCAGTTGCACGGTTTGACGTTGCCCCCAACCGGCTCACCGAGCCCGAACCGGAGCGAGGGATCCTCGAACGTCTCGAAGCGGCGGAACGGCGGTTTCTTGGCCGGCGGCCCCATATAGGCGAACACCAGCCCGCGATAATCAATCGTGGGATAGGCGCCGTGATAGCGCTTGCCGACGTAAGGGTTGTCGTCGGGCTCGGCCGGCGCTTCGAGGATGGCGCCGTCGTTGCCGAACAGCCAGCCGTGATAGCAGCAACGGATGCCGGTTTCCTCGATTCTGCCGAATTCGAGCGAGGTGCCACGGTGACTGCAGTGACGCTCGAGCAGGCCGATCTCGCCGGATTGATCCCGGTAGATGACCAGATCTTCGCCGAGCCGACGGATCGCCACCGGCAGATCGCCGAGCATCGCCGACTGTGCGACCGGGTGCCAGAAACGCCGGAGGTATTCGCCGCCCGGCGTGCCCGGGCCGACCCGCGCCAGGGTCTCGTCGAAAGGCGGCAACCGTGCCTGGTGGTAGGCGCCGTAACTCTCGGTCAGGAAACGCTGCTGTCGGGCCATTTGCCTCCTCGCGGAAGGATTGTGTCGGGCGAACCCTCGGCGATCAAGGGGGCCGCGGGCGACCGTCAACTTTGACCTGCATCGAGGCGACCGACAAGCGAAGCTGGCCTGGAGATCGGCTGCGGTCCGCGAAGGTCCAGGCCCGATGCGGCGCCTGGCAATATCGAGCCGCATGAGAATCGGGAAGCGATGCGGCTTGATCCCGTATACTTTGGGGAAATTGCCGCAAACGGCGAATGGCATCGCCCGCGTAACCAATACGACAGGAGGTTCCATGGCACCTGTGCCGCTAACCATCGTCACCGACAATTATGACCGTGTTCAGGGCGTCAAGACCGGCGAGGTGCCGGTGGAGGGTTGCGACGTGACCTATTTCCACCTGCCGCCGTCGAGCTCGTTCCCGCGGCTGATGCGCAACCGCGAGTTCCAGGTTTGCGAGATGTCGCTGTCGACCTACATGCTGTCGCGCTCGCGCTACGACCTGCCCTACCGCGCCATTCCGGTAATCGTATCGCGGGTGTTCGCGCACTGCTCGATCTGGGTGCGGAGCGACGGCAGCGTCGAGACGCCGGAAGGCCTCAAACGCAAGACCCTGGGTATGCCGAATTACCACTTCACCCGCGGGCTATCGGTCAAGGGTACGCTGGCCGACGAGTTCGGCGTCGCGCATACCGACATGAAATACTGCTTCGGCGGCGTCGATACCGCCTTCGACCACGCCTACATGAAGGAGTTCGAACTGCCCGAAGGCGTCGAGGCCAGCGCCGCGCCGCCCGGCACGACTCTGAGCCAAATGCTGCTCGACGGCGAGATCGACGCCATCACCGCGGCCCGCGACCCTGAGATCTTCCTCGAAGGCCATCCGGGTGTGAAACGATTGTTCCCGGATTTTCGCTCGGCGGAGCGCGCATACTGGGAGCGCAGCAAGGTATGGCCGATCATGCACGTGCTCGGTATCCGCGAAGACGTGCTCGAGAAATACGAATGGCTGCCGCTCAACCTGATGGCGGCGTTCGAGATTTCCAAGCAGCGCGCGATCGAGCGCCTGCACGAGCTCGACGCGTTGACCGTGACGCTGCCCTGGCTGGTCGCCGAAATCGAACAGACCAAGGCGCTGATGGGCGAGGACTACTGGCCGTTCGGCGTCGAGCCCAACCGCCCCACGCTGGATGCGATGACACGCTGGTCTTTCGAGCAGGGAATCTCCCTCTTCAAGTGGGAGCCGGACGACCTCTTCGTCGAAAGCACGCGCGATTGGCGCCCGATCGACGCGGGGCGCAGGTAGCGCGATGCGCTCGCGGCTGAGGGCGCAAGAGCAAGCCTGGTTAGGGGAGATCGGTCGAACCCGATCGGCATGAGCGTTACGGAGCAACGGTTCGCTCCAACCCTCGAGCTCGCCGGCGAGCTCGACCATCCCGTCGACGACTGTCTCGAGCCGGCGCCGGCATCCCGGCCCCTAAATGTCTCCGACTCCCAACGGCCTCTCGCCTTCGATGGTGGCGCGGCGCATCACCCGACGGTGGCTGGCGACCTCGCCGAAATAGTCGGCTATGGCGTGGTGCAGGCTGGCGCGGTTGTCCCACAGCGCCAACGACCCCTGCCGCCAATGCAACCGGCAACCGAAGCGTGACTGGGTGCAGTGCCGGTAGAGGTAATCGATCAGCGGTTGGCTCTCGACCTCGGTCATGCCGTCGAACCGCGTGGTGAACGCCGGGCTGAGGTAGAGCGCCTTGCGCCTGGTTACCGGATGGACGCGGACCACCGGATGGGTTGCCCATCGCGGCGCGTTGGTAAGCTCGTGCATGCCGGCATACTTGTCCGACCATTGCTTGGGATCGCCGGATTCGTTGACGCCGCGTAAGCGCTCGAGCATTCGCTGCAGCCCCTCCGACAGCGCCTCATAGGCGAGGTACATGTTGCAGAACTCGGTGTCGGCGCCGTAGGGCGGTACTTCGACGCCGTACAGTACCGACCCCATCGGCGGCAGCTCCAGGAACATCAGGTCGGAGTGGTAGTAGTTGTCCCAGCCATAGCTTTCGCCCGGCTCGCGTACGATCTCGAATTGGTTGGGATCTTCGTCGACTCCGGTCACATAGGGGTGGGGAATCAGCTTGCCGAAGCGGCCGGCGAAGGCCCGCTGCTGCTCGACCGAGAGCTCCTGATCGCGAAACAGCAGGACGAGGTATTCGGCAAGCGCTCGGTGGATCTCGTCCATGCTCGCGTTGTCGAGTTCGCCCGACAGATCGATGTCGAAGATCTCGGCGCCGAGCGCGCCCGAGATCGGCGCGACCCGAAACCTCGAATAGTTCATGGTCAGGTCACTCCTCGGCGGCCGGTTTGCTTCAAGCGGCGACCGTGGCACGACCGGGCGCCGGCGGTTGGGATTTGCGGCTTTGTCGATCGGCTATTCGGCCGCGAGCGCCCGTTGCCGTCTGACGATTGCAGGCGGGGTCGCGAAGGAGCGCTCGCAAACCTCGCGCGACACTGCGTGCAGCAGCGCGCGTTCAGCCTCGTCGGAACCGGCATGGGCGACGCGGCGAATGGTCTCGTTGGCGTGAGTCGGAACGGCCACGGTGTCGCCCCGAATCACGCCGCGCGGGTCGTTGCCCTGAGCCGCGGTTTCGATCCCCTCGCGCACCATGCGCCGCATGAACGCCACGCCCTTGTCGGTCGAAGCCAGATGCTCGCAGGCGTGCACGGCGATCGACCGCTGACTCACCTGGGCATCGTAGTCGCCAGGGTAGCGCTGGCGTTCTTCATAGGGGCGGCCGCCGTAATTCGAGAGGGTGCCGGGAATCGGGTTGGAGACGTAGCGGTTTTCGCCACCTTCGGGATAGAAGATGAACGCGAACTCGGTGGTATGGATGTCGTCGATCGGCACCCGCCAACGGATCAGCTGCGGCAGGAACGACAGCTCGTCCTCGCCCGGCGGGTATTGCGGTGGGAGCGACGGCGAGGTGCAGACCAGGGCGATATTGGGGTAGATATACTCCATCGAGCGCACCCAAACCGAATCGCCGACTCGCCGCGATTCGTGACACAGAAGCCCGGTCGGAGTCTCGAACCAGTCGGGCTCGCCCAGTTCCAACAACTCGCTGACTTCGCGGCCGTTGGTATCGAGGAACTGGATGCCGCTGTGGCGCGCGTGCAGGAACGGTTCGTGCACCTGGTCGACCACATTGTCCATGATCTGTAGCCAGTTGCACGGTTTGACGTTGCCGCGAATGTCGGTTTCGCCGTGGCCCATCAGCACGCCCGGCTGGTCGTAAAGGTCGAACATCGGGAACGACGGCTCGAGCGACGGCGGCCCCATATAGGCGAACACCAGACCGCTGAACTCGTGCACGGGGTAGGCGCCCTGGTAGAGCTTGCCGGCGTAGGGATTGGCTCCGGGCTCGGCCGGTGCTTCGAGCACCTTGCCGTCGGTGGCGAACAGCCAGCCATGGTAGCAGCAGCGGATGCCGCGCTCCTCGATCTTGCCGAACTCGAGCGAGGTGCCGCGGTGGGCGCAATGACGCTCCAGCAGCCCGACAGCGCCGCTCTTGTCGCGGAACAAGACGAGGTCTTCGCCGAGGATGCGGATCGGGATCGGCAGGTCGCCAAGCTGATCGGCGTGGGCAACCGGATGCCAAAAGCGCCTCAAATACTCGCCACCCGGCGTACCGGGCCCGACTTCGGTCAGTTCCCGGTCGACTTTCGGGACCACCGCACGGTGGTAGGCACTGAACGGTTCGGTGAGACGGCGGCTCAGCTCCTGCATTCAAACGCACCCGGTCCTAGGCGTTTCCATCGACTTCGTAAGCGTCACCGTTGAGCGCATGCCACACCATGTCGTCGAAGAAGTGCACGCCGTGCTCGCTGCGCCAGGAGTGCTCGGCGTCGACCATCAGCCGCCCTTGGGTATAGCCCTTGGAGCGGATGCCGACCATCTGCTTCTCGATCGAGTCGCGATCCTGCGGCACGGCGGTGTTCATATGGTTGTCCATCTGCGCCAGCTCATACTCGGTCGGCGGATCGTTTAGCACGAAATGGTCGATGTGGCGGATCATGTTGTCAATCGCAGTCGGCAGGATTTGCGCGACCTTGAAGTTGGGCGCCCCGTGATGCGTCATGACGATGAGGTTCGGCCACAGGAACCAGATGTAGACGTTCCTGACCAGCGAATCCGGACCGATGTCGAACGGCAGGATCTTGCGGATCTTCTCGATCACCTCGTCGCTGCCCCAGCTGATGTCGACCGACCAGATGCCGTGCTCCTGCGAATCGAAGCTGAGGTCGAGATAGGACTCCTCGCTTCCCATCACCTGGGGATGGATCACCGGGCAGTGATAGCACTCGAGCTGATCGCCCATCAGCTTCCAGTTGGCGCGCAGCTCGTAGGTGTCGCGCCGCACATGCTTGAGCTCGTGCAGGTTGGGCAGCACCTCGTTGACCATGTCGGCGAGGCCACCGGCCTGGCTCGCCAGCGACGGCGCGTCGAGATCGAGATTGACGAACGCCATATGCAGGAATTCTTCAACTCGCAGCGGCGACAGCGTGAAATCGGCGTGGTCGAAATCGGCCACGTTCTCGGCGTTGCCGGCCGCCTTGAGCGCACCCTGATCGTCGTAGGTCCAGGCGTGGAACGGACAGGTGATCATGCGCACATTGTCCTTGCCCTCGAGCAGCACGTGGCCGCGGTGCATGCACACATTGTAGTACGCGCGCAGTTTCATATCCTTGCCGCGGATAACGAAGACAAGCTGATCGAGGATCTGGCTGGTGATGTAGTCGCCGGGGTTCTGCAGGTCGGCGAGGTAGCCCGCCAGCAGCCAGCTCTTGAACCAGATTTCCTCGCGCTCGCGCACGGCCACCTCGGGGTCGTAGTAGTAGTGCGCCGGCAGCGTGTAGGAGTGCTCCGCAACCGGATGGAAGCGGCTGGTAAATCCGGCCGGCCGTGTCTTGTCTGCGAGAGCTGTCATATCGCCGGCTCCTGACCTTTGGTCACATGATCACCTTACCCGACCGCGGGCAGGGGACAAAGGGATGGCCCGGGACCGGGCCCGATCCTCGCCCTGCGTCGGGGTAACGGGATAGTCCGATAGGGAGGACCGGGTTTGGTCCGCAGGAAAGCGGTTGCGGGCTTCCGGCGGTGGTGCGATTTCGATCACTCCGGCTTCTCTCGCATAAGCGGCGGGCCTCCAGCTAGGCGTTGATCCTGAACACGCCCTTGATTTCGACCGGGATGTCGCGCGGTAGCTCGGCCATGCCGACCGCGGCACGCGCGTGCTGTCCCGCTTCCGAGCCGAAAATCTCGACAAGGAAGTTGGAGGCCCCGTCGATCACCGCGAACTGACGGTTGAAGCCCGGCGCCGAGTTGACCATGCCCAGGAGCTCGACCACTTTGACGATTCTGTCGAGATCGCTGATCTCGGCCTTGACCGAAGCCAGCATGCTGAGCGCGCAGGCGCGTGCCGACAATACGGCTTCTTCCTCGCTCACCTCGCCGCCGACCTTGCCGGCCAGCTTCACGCCTTCGATCGCGGCCGGACCATGACCGCTGACGAACAGCAGCTCGCCGACCGGGACGCAGCCCGTACGGTTGGCATTGGGAAACGCGAACACTTGCGGCACCTCGAGGCCGAGCGCCCTGATCCTGTCTTCGACCTGCCCCACGACGATCCTCCCGGAAGGAAAAAGTCGCCGCCCAAAGTGGGCGCCGGCACCGCCCGGTGCGCTGATACGTCAGACCAGATAGATCGCGAGCTCTTCGTCGACTCCGTCGAGATCGGGCGGTTCGTCGGTGCGGTCGACATAGAAGTTGATCTTGAGCCGGTCCGGGCTGTTGATCACCACGGCGCGGCGGCTGGGATGATCGATCTCGCAGACGATGTCGATGCCGTCCTGCTTGGCCCGGGCGATCGATTGCTCGAGATCCCGCTCGTCGAAGCACAGGAAGTTCATGTGGTGAAGGCCGCGCTCGCGCCCCGCGCGGCTGCGGAACAACGACAGGTCGCGTATACCGCAGGTGCCGCCAAGCGCCGCATAGGGCGCATCGGGGCCGCCCAACGTCGGGGTCAGGCCGATCTGGTTGCTGTAGTAGTCGTAGTTGGCTTCGTAGTCGTCGAACACCATGCAAGCGCCGGTGATCTTGACCGGATGAAACACGGCGCCCTCGACGCGCACGGTCTCGGGATCGATCTCGTAGTTGATGCCGTCGTCGGGCTCGATGTCGCCGGGATACCAGGGCGGATTCGGCTTCCTCACGTCGCCGAAGCGTTCCTTGTACCAGCGCATTTTGGTATCGGCGTAGACCTCGTTGACGTTGCCGTCGGGGTCTTTGTTGTAGGCCGAGTGGGAGATTTCGTGGTCGATCGTGCGGTCATACTCGACGCCGTCGGCGATCGCCCGCTTGAACCCTTCGACAAGATCGACCTGGGTCTCCAGCTCCCAGGCGAGGTGGTTGAGGCCCGGTGTGTAGCCGCGTCCGCGCGCGCCGATCACATCGACCATGCCGATGTCGTGGTGGGTGTTGCCGTTGGTTAGGAACCCGGCATTGAGCGCGGGCCGCCGGTAGGCTTCGCGCAGACCGACGACGTTGGTGTAGAAGTCCATCGACGGGTCGAGCACCCCGACATAGATGTTGCAATGGCCGATACGCCGCGGCCGATAGTAGTAGTCGACATGTGCGTCGTTCGGTGCGTCGTGTTCCTGGACCGCCATGTTTCGCTCTCCTTTGCGTCGGGCTCTCTCGCCGGCTCGGTTCTAGTTTATCGCAGTTAAGAGTTGTTCGCAGTTCTGTGCAGCGACGCGGCGCTTCTGATCGTCGTCGAGCCCCTCGAGCAACGAGTCGACAAAGCGTTCCGCGTTGAGGCCGATCGAGCGCACATGCGGAAAGTCCGAGCCCCAGAGGATACGGTCGGGTCCGATAATCTTGATCGTCTCGGCCGCGAAACGGTCATTGATCAGCACGTGCCAGCAGCGTTCGGTGACGTAAGCGTGGGCCGGCATATCGAGCTTGGGCAGCTCGAAACGGTGGCCCATGGCGAACTGCATCTCGTCCATCTTGGCGGTGAAGAACGGGATCCATGAGATCTCGAACTCGCTGCAGACGATCTCCAGCCCCGGAAACCGGTCGAAGATGCCGCCCCAGATGAACTCGTCGGCGAGCACCTCCATGATCTCGGTGCGGGTCGCCAGATAGACCCCGGCAAGCCCGTCGAAATCGCCGTCGACCGCCGCCTGAATCGAGGTCTTGCGGCGCCCGGTCGCCAAATGCAGGGTAATCGACATCTTGAGATCCCGGGCCGCCGCCCAGATCGGGTCGTACATCGGATCGCGGTAGAGCGGGCAACCCTTGGGCGCCTGTAGGCTGATCATCGCGCCGATATGACCCTTGTCGCGGCAGCGACTCATCTCCGCCACCGCCCATTCGGGATCGTCGGAGGGCACCGTAGCGATCGGAATCAGCCTTGCGCGATCGTGCGAGCAGAACTCGGCAGCCCAGTCGTTGTAGATCGCGCAGGCCGCGCGCATCGCCGGCCGATCGGGACCAACCAGCTGGTGCAGCCCGAAGGTGGGGTAGATCAGTTCGCAATCGACGCCGGCGCGACGCTGGAATTCGAGGCGCGGGCCCGGCTCGTAGCCGACCGCGACGTCGAGGCCCATGTCGCTGATCTCCTTTTCGTCGTCGGCGAGGCTCATCACCCGCAAGCCGGTAAAGAAAAAGCGGCCTTTCTCGCCGCGATATTCATCGACCAGGCGAGGGGTGCTGTCGCCGTATGTGTCGCCCATCGCATTGACCCAGAGATCGACGGGTTCGTTGACGTGGGAATCGGCGGACACGATGCGGGGAAACTTGTCGGTCATGGGGTGCCTCGCTCTACGCCGTGCATCGTCCTTTATCCGCGTGTCGCCCTCGGAGCTTGCGGCGCGCGTTCTCGAGGTCGTGGCAGTCTCGCGGGTCATCCGGAACTCGGGGCCGTTACCGGAATACAAACCCGACCTCGGTGCCGTGTCGGCGGCGATGACCCCGTGCCCGCCAATGCGCTACTATAACCATATCGGCATTCGTCGCGGGAGGTTAAAGATGACGGTCGCCAGCGAAGTCGCTTCGCAACCCTATTTCCAGCCGCGTCGGATCGGCCACGCCAACATCTTCGTCGGCGAGCTCGATCGCTCGATGATCTTCTACAACCAGGTGGTGGGCCTGTCCGAAGCCTACCGCCGGCCGCCGATCGGCGCCGGCTTCCTGAACAACGGCAACACCCATCACGACATCGGTATGGTCGAGATTGCCAACCCCATGTCCGGTGCCGCCGGCGTCGGCCTGTTCCACATGGGTTGGGAGTTGGAAAACCAGGTCGATCTCGTCGCCGGCTATGAAAGTGCCACCGCCGACGGCATCACCTTCGACTACATGTTCGACCACGACATCTCGCACTCGGTCTATTTCAAGGACCCCGACGGTTTCCTCAACGAAATGTATGCCGACACCAAGAAGCGCTGGTGGCGCGACCGCACCGGCGACGTCCACGACCCCAACGTTCAGTGGGTACCGGGTATGACGCCGCCGGACCCGGTGCCCAACTACGTTCCCGATCCCGAGATCGTCCGCGTCGAGGACGCGATATTCCACCCGATCAAAATCACCGGCTGTTGCTTGGTGGTGGACGACTATGACGGGGTGCTCGACTTCTACACCGACCAGGTCGGGCTGGTGCCGACGATCGGCGGCGCCGGGTCGGCCTGCACCGTGTTCTCCGGCGCCCTCGGCCTGCGCGACCTGACGATCTACCGCGCCGGCGATACGCGATCGGCACAGTTCCACCACATGAACTTCGCTTGCGTCGATGTCGACGACCTCGAAGCCTCGCTGGCCCGTGCCAAGCGGGACGGCGTCGGCATCGAAATCGAGATCGACCACCCGAGCCGCCGCGCCGTCGTGATCCGCGACCCTGACGGCCTGCGCATCAACTTCTATGTCGATCGAGGCGCGCGGCCGGACCCGGCGACGCTGGCCGGCGACAACGGGATCTATCTGGCATGACCGCGATGGCAACCAGGGCACGTTTCCTGTCCACGCCGTTCGGCGCCTACGAACAGGCCGAGCTGCCGCCGCCCGACGAGGAATTGGTCCGGGTTGGGCCGGGCACGCCGTGCGGCGAATACCTCCGGCGCTTTTGGCATCCGGTGGCGCAGACCCAGATGCTGGGCGACCTGCCGGTGGCGATCCGCATCCTTGGCGAGGATTTGGTGATCTTCAAGGACCTCTCCGGCAACCTCGGGCTGCTCGAGCGGCATTGTTCGCACCGCGGCACCTCGCTCGAGTTCGGCAAGCTCGAGGAGCGCGGCCTGCGCTGCTGCTATCACGGCTGGCGGTTCGACGTAGACGGCGCGCTGCTCGAAGCTCCGGCGGAGCCCGAGAACAACCCCTATGTCGGCAAGCTCTATCACGGCGCCTACCCGGTCATCGAACACAAGGGGCTGGTGTTCGCCTATATGGGACCGCCGGATAAGAAGCCGCCGTTCCGCAAATTCCCCCAGTTCGAGGATCGCAATCTGCGCCTGACCATGGCCGAAAAAACCGGCGGCAACCCCAAACCCTGCAACTGGATGCAGGTGATGGACAACGTCGTCGACCAGGTCCACGAAGCGTTTCTCCACGCTCAGACCTCGGGCCCGCAATTCCTCGACAACGACGGCGCGCTGGTCGAAGAGCTGGCGATCGAGGGGGAGGACGATTATTGGCAAACGCCGCAGGGCATTCTTTGTCACGAGGCCCGACGCGTCGGCGACCATATCTGGGTGCGGTCGATCGAGTTCGTCTGCCCCAACGTGGTGCAGCTCTGCCGCTTGCCCCACTTCCCTCTCGACGAACTCAACAGCGACGAAACCGAATACGGTGTCGTCGCCACCCGCTGGCGGGTACCGGTCGACGACACCAATACGGTCGAATTCGCCTATGTCTATACCGAGCTCGACGAAGCCGAGGCTTATTTCGAGAAGCCCTGGCCGGCCGATGTCAGCAACGCGGGCGGGCGCGATTACGAGGAGATGCAGCGTTTCCCGGGCGACTACGAAGCCCAAATCGGCCAGCGGCCGATCGCCATCCACGCCACCGAGCATCTGGCCACCTCCGATCGCGGCGTTGCCATGTTGCGGCGCATGGTGCGCGAGGGGATCGAGACCGTGGCGGCCGGCGGCGATCCCTGCGGCATCGTCTGCGACGAGCGCCCGATGCCGATCTACGCCCGCGAGATCGTCAAGCGTGCGCCGCACGCCGGCAGCGACGAGGCCGACGCCGAGCTGCTGCGCGGCTACTCCCGCGAGATCTACGAACGCTCGTTGGCGGCGGCGCGGTAATTCCGCCCGATCGTCGTTGCGACCGCGCTGCTGCGAGGGCCATGGTGCGGGTTGCGGGGGCGGTCCTCGCCGCGCAGGCGGTTCGGCACGATCCCGATCTGTTCCTCGGCCGAGTAGCGCTTGCGCGTCGCTCGACCGAACGGCAGAGCGCCCTGACCTCGCATCGCTTGACTGTGCAACGCGCTTGGACCAGTCTGAGACTGGTCTAATCAAAACGGATCACCACGGGAGGCAAACGCCGTGTCCGAGATCGGCGCATTCGAGGCCAAGACCCATTTGCCCAAACTGCTTCAGCGCGTGGAGGCCGGTGAGCGCTTCGTCATCACCAGGCATAACCGCCCGGTGGCCGAACTGGTCCCGTTCCGGGAACGCGATTCGGGAAAGGTGCGGTCTGCGATCGACGTCCTCAAGGCGTTCCAGGAGACTCACAGTCTCGGCGGGCTCTCGGTGCGCCGGATCGTCGAGGAGGCGCGCAAATACTGATGGCGTTCGTCCTCGATTGCTCGGTCGCCATGGCATGGGTCTTCCCCGACGAAGCCTCCGAGGCGACGGGCTGGTTGCGGGACTCCCTCATCGACGACCGCGCGTTCGTACCCTCCCTGTGGCCGGTCGAGGTCGGCAGCGTATTGCTGGCCGCTACGAAACGTGGCCGGCTCCGCGCGGACGAGTGGCCGGGTATTTGCGCCAGCCTGGAAGCGCTGCCTATCGAGATCGACCCGGTGTCAACATCCCGCGTTTGGGGGCCGGCGCTCGCTCTCGCCAGCGAGCACGGCTTGTCCACCTACGACGCCGTTTATCTCGAGCTTGCGCTGCGTATGCGCCTGCCCCTCGCTACGCTGGACCGGGCGCTCGCGGCGGTGGCGGAAGCTGCCGGGGTCGACGCGCCCTCGACCGCGTAGCCGGGTGTTTCCCGACCTGCTTTCGGGCGGAGCAATGTCTCCGGTACCGACGAAGAACGCGCGAATCTCCGAGGGGGAGGGTTGATGGCCGAAGACGATGACAAAGGTAAAAGGGCCTAGGCGCAGGGAAACCAGGACGCATTGGAAAAGTCCCTCGAAGCCGAGAGGCACAGGCGCACCGGATACCTGGAAACATACGCCACTTACTTGGATTTTCCCGTCGAGGCATTCAAAGCGGCTGAGCAGGGGCGGCTCGCTTATGCCTTAGCCGGGCTCCGAACTGGTACAATTTTAAACGGGGGTGCGTTGGTCGCCGTTCCCGCATTCACCTCTCTAATCGGTATCAAAATCCAAACGCAACCGGCGCTCTTCCTGACCACGATTGTCCTTTATCTCCTGGGGTTGGTATTGGCGGCGGCGAGCCGTGTGATCGCGTACCGAGCGGCAGTTCATTGGAGCGAATTCTATAATCATATGCGGGCCAGAATCGAAGCGACTATACATCTCAATTGGTATCCGCCTGACAATGAGCCAGAAATCAAGGCAAGACAAAAATATATCGAAAACATGCAAGCCGCTCAGTACGATTTTCAAAAACGCTCTGGTTCCCAAGCGCACTGCGCCTTTTACCTTGCCCTAGCCGGCCTCCTTTTATTCATCTTTGGCTGTTTAATACTCGCTTATATGTTGTTCAGTATCCAGACGGGATAGAACCCCTTGCCAACAAATGTAGGGATGTCCCAGTCGCTGTTGAAAATGTGAAGTAGGCGTTGCTCGCCTTGAGCGGGTACGATCGGGTGTTGAATTCAGGTTGAATGCACTCTAGGGGTCGGTCCCACAAAGCGGACTCCTAAGTCTTAGCTGGGGTGTTTCATTATTTCTGCGAGGAGGCGATGCGACCGCGATCTTGGCCTCGGCCCGCTTGAGCCCGATGGTACGAACGAGTAGGCCCATGCAGTCTTTCTGATGGGCGAAGACGTGCTCGATGTGCCCGTGCACCGCCGATTTGCGGGCGTTGGCGCGGGCGGTTGCCTTGGCCATCATCCGTCCCGGGGTTTTTGCGGTGGATGTGGAATATCCGGTCCTTGCCCGCCAGCCATGCCTCGTTCGCTTTCGAGCGATAGGCGGTATCCGCCCACACGCCGGCCCACCATCTTGCCGTCATGGCAGGCGGCCTCGGTCACCGCTGTGCTGCGAATGAAGCCGTAGGCCCGGTCGATCTCGACATCCCGACGTCCACCGTCGCCACGACCCGGCGCCGCAAATCAATCGAAAGAGGTTGCGTCGCCTTGAGGTGGTTGGGCCGGAGCAGGCGCTACCGCCTCTAATCGAACACCGTGTCGAGGTAAGGGGCGGCATCGATTCGCGCCTCGATCACCGTCGGTCCGGCCGCAGCGAACGCCTGCTCGAGGGCCGAGTCGAGGCTGGCCCGGTCGGTTGCCGCGAGCGCCGGGACGCCGAAATAGTGAGCCGGCGGCATCCGCGGGTCGGGATCGCCGACATCGACACCGGAGTGGCCGTATTGCCGGCGCTGCTGCTTGACATCGATCAGACTGAGACTGCGGTCGTCGAGCACCACCACGGGGATCGCAAGGCCAAGCCGTTGGGCGGTGGCGAGTTCTCCGCAGGTCATCTGGAAGCAGCCGTCGCCGATCAGGCAGACGACGGCGCGCGCGGGTTCGGCGAGCTTGGCGGCGATCGCGGCCGGCAGGCCGAATCCCATCGACGACCAGCCGTTGGTGATAAGGAACGTGCCGGGGAAGTGCACGGTCCACTGGCTGGCGATCTGGTGGGTGTGGGCGCCGACGTCGAAGGCGAGGATGCCGTCGGCGGCAAGCCGGCGGCGCACGAGGTCGATGACATGGTGCGGCGCCAATGCATCGAGCGGTGGTCGCAGTGCACTCTGGAAGATCTCGCGGTGGGCGGCGATTTCTGCAGCCCGCCATCGGTTGGCGCTGCGCTTGCCGTCGAGGAGCGCGGCCAGCGACTGGTCGAGGTCGCCGGTCACCTCGTGCGTCAACCTGACACTGGCATCGATATCGACGGTCTCGATATCGATCTGCAGCAGGGGCACGTCGCCGATCCAGGCTTCATATTCGACTTCGACGGTGTCGTAACCGAGACCGACGATGAGGTCGGCCCGTCGCAGGAACCGCCTTTGCAGCTGGCGCCGCGCACGCTCGATGCAGCCGATCGAGAGGGGATGATCGTCGTCGACCAGGCCTTTGGCCATTGTCGTGGTGGCGAAGGGCAGGCGGTGATGCTCGATGAAACGCCGTACCAGGCCGGGATCGCGCATGCGCATGGCTGACGCGCCGATCACGGCAATCGGGTGCGAGGCTTTGGCGATCAACCCGGCGGCGGTCGCCAGGGCATCGGCGTCCGGCGCGGCGGTTGCCGTCATTCCGTTGATCGACTCGGGCGCGGCCTCGTCTGCCGCCGCCAGCGCAACGTCTTCGGGGAGATCGAGGTGGACCGGTCCGAGCGGTTCGCTGAGCGCGGTGCCGATCGCGGCTTCCAGCGTCGGCACGATCTCGCCGCGGCGCAGCGCCAAGCTCGCCTTGGTTATCGGTGCGAACAGGGCGTGGTGATCGATATACATCTGGATACGGCGGCCGAGCTGGTCGACATTGAGATTGCAGGTGATTGCCAGCATTGGCGAGCGGTCGAGATAGGCGCTGCCGACGCCGGTGCTGAGGTTGGTCGCGCCTGGCCCGAGGGTGGCGATACACAGGCCGGGTCGGCGGGTCATGCGTCCGGTGACGTCGGCGCAGAACCCGGCGGAACCCTCGTGGGCGGTCAGCACGAACTCGATACCGCCGGTGCGCATCGCTTCAATCAGCGGCAGCACGTTGCCGCTGGGAATGCCGAAACCGTAACGAATACCTGCCGCTCGCAGCGTCTTGACGATGAGATCGGAGTTGTTCACGAGGTGGGACTTGGTGCGGTGGCGGATTCGACCGCCGCCCGGCTCCGGAGCAGGAAGGTGAGCGGCACGGCGACTGCGGCGACCACGAACGCCCACAGGAAGTTGTTGAGGATGCCGAACATCAAAGCCTGCTCCGAGAGTTCCTGCTGCAGCGCAGCCAGACCGGCCGCAGTCTCGAGGCTCCAGTGGCTGGTCGCGTCGGGTAGCTGCAGCGCCTCGCGGAACGGCGTGATGTGCTCGGTGAGCTCGGCGTAAGCGATGCTGTGCGAGCGCGTGAGCACCACCGCGGCAACCGAGATGCCGAGGCCGCTGCCGTAGCTGCGGACGAGGTTGACCAGCATCGAGCCTTCGGTACGGTAATGCGGCGCCAGGGTGATGAACATCAGGGTCATCATCGGCGCCCAGATGCAGCCCTGGCCAAATCCGTTGATGAACGCCACGACCGAAAACTCGACGACACCGATCTCCGCCGTGATCCGCGTGAACATCAATGCCGACACCGCGCTGGCCGCGAACCCGACGGCGATGATGAGGCGGGCATCGACATGCATGATCAGGCGCCCGATCATGTACAGTGCGGCCAGGGTGCCGATCGCCCGCGGCATCAGGATCACCCCCGCCGACATCACCGGGTAGCCCTGAATGTTCTGCAGGAACAAGGTCAAGACATAGTTGCCGGACAACACGAAGGCGCCGACCAGGAACGAGAAAAGCAAGCCGATCACGTAGTTGCGATCGAGGAACAATGCGGGCGGCAGGTAGGGGTTCTTGCCGGTCAGCATGTGCACGACAAGGATGTAGGTGCCGAGCGCGACGATCGCCGCCTCGATGACGATTTCCGTCGAGTCGAACCAGCCCAGGCGCTGACCGCGGTCGAGCATGAGTTGGCCGGCGGCGAGCAGCGCCGCCAGTGCAAGAAAGCCAAGCCAGTCGAACTTGCGCTGCCGGTCCTCGCCGACATCGACGACGTATTTCGACGCCAGCAGCACCGCGATCGAGCCCAACGGGACGCCGAGAAAGAACACGAAGCGCCAGTCGAACATTTCGGTGACATAGCCGCCGACCACGGGGCCGGCGACCGGCGCGACCATCAGACCGACGCCCCAATAGGCGAGGGCCTGGCCGTGGCGCTCGCGCGGAAAGGCATCGAGAATGATCGCCTGGGAGAGAGGGAAGGCGGGGGCCGCGGCAAGCCCCTGGATCGTGCGGTAGATCACCATCTCCTCGAGCGAGGTCGCCGTACCTGAAAGCAGCGCGCCGAGCGTGAAACAGATGATTGAAGCGATGAACAGCCGGCGCCGGCCGACCCGGCTGGCGAGCCATCCGGTATAGGCGATCATGATCGACATCGCGACGATGTAGCTGGTCATGACCCAGGCAATCTGGTCGGCGGTTGCCGACAGCCCGCCCTGCATGTGGGGCAGGGCGATGACCGTGATGCTCATGTCGAGCACCACCACCATGGTCGCCGTCGTAATGGTGGCGAGGATCATCGGCCGGTTGACCTCGACCGGCTGGCGCGCCCCTTCGAGCAGGGTCATTGCTGAAAGTCGTGCGGCCGCGGCTTGGTCCAGGCGAGGGCGGAATCGACCAGGTCAATCAGCGTTACCTCGCGCCCGGTATCGATGCGGATCGCCACGGTCATCCCGGGCCGCAGCTCGACCGGGTGCGGGACCGGATCGAGTTCGATCTTGACGGGGATGCGCTGAACCACCTTGACCCAGTTACCGCTGGCGTTCTGGGGCGGCAAGATCGCCACTTCCGCGCCGGTCGACGGGCTGATGCTTGCGACAGTGGCGCGCCAGATATGGTCGGGGTAGGCATCGGCCACCACCGAGACCCGCTGGCCGAGGGCGACATGGGTGAGCTGGGTCTCCTTGAGGTTGGCCTCGACCCAGACGTCGCTGATCTGCACGATGGGGAACAGCGGTTGGCCGGCTTCGACGTATTCGCCCTGCTGCAGACTGATCTTGCCGACGATGCCGGCGATCGGGGCGTGCACCAGGGTGCGGCGGAAGTTGCGCTCGGCGGCTTCGCGGATCGCCTCGACCTCGACATACATCGGGTGCTGCTCGATGCCGAGATTGATGTCGCCGCCGAGATCGGCGAGGGCGCCGCGGACGCGTTCGCGCAGAGCCCGCACCCGCCGCTTGGCGAGGGCAAGCTCATTCTCCGCCTCGTCGTATTTCGAGCCGGTGGCGATGCCCTTTTTGGCCAGCTTGTCCTGGCGCTCGAACAGGCGCTGGTAATACGCCACCTGCTCCTGGGCCTCCTCGAGGTCGGCCTGGGCCTCGAAATAGGCCGCGCGCGCGGCCAGGATGGTGTTGCGGACCTGGGCGATGGCGGCGCTGGCGCGGTCGAGTTCGATACGGAACGGTTCGTCGTCGATCGCAAACAGCAATTGGCCCGCATCGACCCGCTGATTGCCGCCAACCAGCATGCGCGTCACATGGCCCGACACACCGGTGCTGATCGCGACCAGGTTGGCTTTGACGTAGGCGTTCTCCGTCGCCACGAAACGCGCGTTGTCGATGTAGTATTGAGCCCCGAGATAGATTACCGCGATCGGAACCCCGATCAGCAATATCAGGCGGACGGCAAGGCGGACGATGTATCGCATGCGTAAGAATGCGCGCCGGATCGCTGATCCGCCGCGTTGCTCACGCCCCAACCCCGGGGCAGCACATACCCCATGATACCACCGCCCGCGGCGCTATGCGGGAATTACGTGATTCCGGTTTAATATCAATGTGTTAGTGCGCCGTGGACGGCGCGGTTTCTCGGCGGATGCGAATCCCGCCGGGCACCTGTCGCTCCAGCCGGTAGCAGTCGGAGCGGATGATGGAGGTGATGATAGAGGTAACGACATGGTTTGAAGCATGGTTGCGGCGTCGCGGCGATAGAAACGCCGGCAGCGTCCAGGCTCTACAGCTATGCCGGTCCCCTACTGGTTCTTGAACGGCGCGGGGTCACGCAGCAAGCGCAGCGTGCGGCAGCGAATTGCGCCTCCCAAATGATTGAATTCGGAGTTGGGGATCTCGACGACCTCGACGCCCATGTCGCGCACGGTTTTGATCGCGCGCGTGGCCTCCTGCACCATCAGCACCACGCCGGGTTCGAGCGGTACGAAGTTGGTCGGTGTGTATTTGACCTGTTCCTCGAGATCGACCTCGCCCCACCGATAACCCTTGCGCCGCAGCCAGCGGTGGGTTTCGGTGTCGAGGCCCGGCGCATAGATCAGCACCTTGTCGATGTCGAGCGGGCCGATCATGTTGGCGATATGTCCACTGACGCCGGTCTCGCGGTCGAAGTAGATGTCGTGGGCGCACTTGATCGTGTGCACTTCGAGGTTTTCGACCCCGCAGGTGCGGCGGATGACCTCTTCGACCTGCCGATTGCCGTCCTCGGAGTAGGCAACGCCGAGCCCGGTCACCCACAGATCTTCGGCGAACCAGATCGCGGTCGAGGTTTCATGCACCGCCTTGCCGGTCACCGTGTAGAGGATCGGGATACCGAGGTGGTGCTGCAGCCATCGCGCCATGAACTCCGAGCGCCCATAGCTGAAGGGATGCCAACCGAACCGCTGGATCACCGTACCGCCCCGGATGATGCCGAGGTCGGAGGGGAAGCACATCGCTTGCATCGGCCCGTAGGGCGTCATCGGGTGTTCGCCGAAATCCATCCAATGCACGACGACGCCGAGCGACTCCAAGGTTTCTGCGTAAGCCGCCTGTTCGTCCTGCAATTTGGGGATGTCGGCGACCCGGCCCAGCCCCTGAGACTCCGTGAAGTCGAGATCCTCGTGGTAGGGATAGCGCGTGTTGTAGATCTCGTTCTCGGCTTCGGTGATCTTCGTGATTGCGACTTCGCGCAAGCGTCCGATGCCGCCATTCTCGCCGCATTTCCGCCCCCACACGTCTTCGTAATAGTCGAGATAATCGATGTTTTCGTAGTCGGTGAGGTCCGCTGCGCCTTTCCCTTGAATGGGTACATCGGAGAGTTGCCAGTCGCGTTGGCGCAATTTGTCGAGGTGCTCGTCATATTGCGTTGCGTCTGCCATGGCGCGTCTCCTTACGCGAAGTGCGACGGTCCCGGCTCGCGATAGATCTCCATCGTCGAGCTGTGGAAACCGCCTCCGGCGTGTGCGAATTCCGAGTAGGGGACTTCGATGACCTCGACGCCGGCATCGCGCACCCGCGCGATCGTATTCCTGGCCTCGGCGGCCATAACGACGACGCCGGGTTCCAGCAGCTTCACGTTGCACACGCTACCCTGGAAGTCGATCTGCTCCTGGGGGTCGCATTCGATGATTCGGAACCCGTTTTTCTTGAGCCAGATCAGCGAATGGGTGTCGACACCCGGCGGATGCAGCAGCAACTTGTCGGTGTCGAGCGGTCCGATAACGTTGCTGACATGTGCCGATGCGCCGGTCCATTTGTTGAAATAATCGGTGCTGCGGCACTGAATCGTCAGCACCCGCAAATCGTCGACCCCGGCGGTGCGCTCGACCACCGGCAGCAGCTGATCGAGACCCTCCTGATTGTAGGCAGGCGACAGCCCCACCACGTAGACGTCCTGCGCCAGCCACACCGTCGCGCCGACCTCACACACCGCTTTGCCGGTGATCGTCAGCAAGGTCGGGATGTTGAGGTTCCAGAATGCCCATCGCGATAGCCATTCCGCGCGGCCGAAGGAAAACGGATGGCGGCCCATTTTCGGCACGATGGCGCCGCCGTTGATGATGCAGAGATCCTGCGGTGCCCACATTGATTGCATGGGACCGTATGGGCCGACCGGAAATTCGCCCCAGTCGATCCAGCGGACCATGACGCCGGCGCCTTCAAGCACCTTGGCATAGTTTTCCTGCTGGTTTTGAGCCAGCGCAATGTCGGGAAACCGTCCCATGCCGTTGCGCGCCAGGAACTCGGCATCTGCCGCATACGGGAAGCGATCGTCGTAAAGCTGGTTCTCGGCGTTGGTGATTTTCGAGAGTGCGACCTCCTTCAGCTTGCCGATGCCGTTGCCGCCCATCGGCCGGCCGTAGATTTTTTCGTAGACATCGAGGTAGTCGAGGTCGTGCCAGGGGGCGACATCGAGCTTCTCGCCCCGCCGGTAGTAGGGCATGTCGTCCCAGGTCCACTCTTTCTGGTAGAGAACCGCCTGGTGACGATCGTAGTCGGTGTCCATCGATTCCCCCCGGCGGTCAGGCAGCGACGACCGTCCAGCTTTATTGCAGCGGCTGAAGAACGCCAACGTCGATATGCTGCTGCATTTCGGCTTCCATGTCGAACCTGCGTTGCAACGGCGTCAGACGCTGACGTCAGACACTCCGACCGGTGTTGGCGGCCCGTCGCGGAGGCACGCCGATAGCGGCGGACGACGAGAACTTACCGACCGGTGCGCGGCCGGTGGACGTGGCCGAACTCGCGGCGGCGGCTGACGCCGCCGACAGCGAGCAGGTAACTGGCCGGACATGGTTCCGGCGCGATTTCGCGCCGTCACCACCTTGTTGATCGGCATCGCCGACTGGCTGTCGAAGGAACCCGGTATCATGGCGCGGAACCAAGCGCGCACCTAGATCGCGAGCTGCTCTTCCCAACGTTGCCGAATCCGGGGCTCGACTGTCATTGCCTTCGGAGTCTCGATACCGGAGACGGATTCCACCGGGAAGGCCTGGTTGGCCGGCACCGCGCCGGAAACGCTCCTCGATCCGCTGCCGCGGGCTCGGCGTGATGCCGACGTCCTGGATGTCCCGGCGGGTGATATCGGCGATCCGGCATCCCCGGAACGGGGGCAGGATATGGTTCTTACTAGTCGTTTCGGTTGACCTCGAGGGTTCGCCGTTTCCGTTTGCGCCCGTAGCGCCTGAACACCTCCTCGGCAACCGCCTCGAAGAGGGCTTCCTTCGGCGGTGCGAGCGCGTCCTCGCCGTGTCGGATCGCCGCCGGCAGCGTCTGCCCGCCGGGGGCCTCATCTGCGGTGATGACCTCGGCCCTGCCGACGAGCTTCAAGATCCGCCGTCCCTGGTGTCAGACAGAGCAATCGGCCCGGGGCATGATCAACACCCAGTGCTCACCTGCCTCTCCTTTGTCGATAATCGGCACGACGTGGGACGCGTCCGCCAAGTCGACGAACAGCAACTCGCGTTCCGCGCCTGGGTTTTTCGCTACGAATTTGGCCACGCAGGCGGGCCTACCGTCGGATGCGGCCTCGATAACGCGGCCAAAACCGCCGCCTCCGATCTGTTCTTCGAGTTCCCAGAAGCATTCAAGTTGGATTCGCATTCTGCGCCTCAGATTGTGTTACCGGCAGAATCACAACCGCGCTCTGGATGTGTGAAGCGCAAATTGTTTTCGCGACAGAATATCCAGCGTCGCGATAGAAATCATGCAACAGGATTTGCCCACCGCAGTCCCGGAAACCGCGCCATGTCCGCGTCGGTCGAGTGAAGCTCCGCTTGGTGCTCAATGGCCAAAGCAGCGAGGTGCGCGTCCGTCGTCAGATTACCGGCGGCGCCTGCTTCCTCGAGGAGGCTGAACAGAATGTCCGCGTGACGGTCTCCGGGATGGATAATCACCGTCTGTGGCTGCCCAAGCCACGACCTGACGCGATCGCAAGCGCCACCCACATCGAGAGGATTGTCGAGTATCTTCGCGTTTGTTGCGATCCGGATGAACCCCAAGATTGAGACCCAGGGAATACCGACGCTGCCGGTCCCGTTCATCAAAGATTCCCACCATTCTTTCGCCGCCCCGTGCCGGCGGGATTGAGAATCGTGAGCGTGAACCAAAAGGTTGACATCGGGAACGATCACAGAGCCAACCGTCGAGCGGATTCATCCGCCTCCAACTCGTCCGCGAGCTGGTTGAGCCTGTCCATGTCAACGCCCGGTTTGAAGCCGAACGCGTGGGCTTCCACCTTGAAGCGAGGCGGCCGCGGCGGTTTCCCCTGCATCCCGAGACCGAGCCGTAGCGCATCATTCACAACGGCTTTCAGGCTCCTGTCTGTACGGCGCATTTCGCGCTGGAGGAGCTGCTCGACATCCCGTTCGATGGTCAGTGTGGTTCGCATACAAGACATCGTGATGTCCAATTGTCTTTATGTCAAGATGTACAAGAACGCAACTGACCGCTGTCACGATTTCCGACAGGCCACCGCCTCGGCGCCCAGGGCGCCAACCCTCGGCCGTCACCGATCAAGGTCCATTCCGACTACTTTCTCGCGTAGCGCCGGCGCCGGTTCCACCTCTTTCCGAGCCTCCGGCAATGTGCGTCCGGTGTCTTTCGATTCGACCTTCGGTGATTCCGCACTCGTCGCCGACCGTCTTGAACGCGGTGTCCGGCGATGCGGCCGCGGCCCCGTCCCGTCCTTCCCGGATCGCGGCCAACAAGTTCTTGGCCCGAGCACGGGCCTCGCCGGCGCCGATGGAGCCGGCCTCACCGACGATCTTCCAGACCCGCCGGCCGTGGCGCTGGCTATGGATGAAGTACCGCTTGGCGCCCGTGGGCAAGACCCTCACGCCGAAAACCTTCAGGTCGCGGTCGTGAACATCGTAGGTGGATTTGCGAGGCTTGAGCGTGTGGACACGGGGTTCGTCGAGACGAACGGTTGCCATTGGTTTTCCTCCTGCGTTCCGTTGCAGCCGGGGCGGAAACGCGGACCGATTCCGCGTCCCCAGGCCGGGTAAGGAGTAAAAAAGAAACGCTGTATCAGCAGGTTAGCACCGAATGGTGCGCGACATGGTGTGGCGCACCGATGTGCTCGCCGTCGCCTGGCAAGAGGGCCGCGAAAGCCGCCGGTAACAGCTACCCCCATCAGCCTACCGCCACCGCCGGTCGGGCCGCGACCGCGCGCGGGATTGCCGCACCGAAAACATGGCCAGAGGATCGCGTTTCCCGCCGCTGGACGACGGCCGGCTCTCACGCAGAGCTCTCGTTCGATCGCTTGCGGGCAACGAAGTCGATCTCGACCAGCGCCTTACGGGCCAAGCCGGTGACGCCGACGCAGGTGCGCGCGGGCCGGCGATCATCGGGGAAGTAGCTCCCATACACCGTGTTCATCGCGGCGTAGTCGCGGTAGAAGTCGGTGAGAAAGACGCGGGCGCTGACCACGTCGTCGAGTGCGTAGCCGGCTCGGCCGAGCACGATTTCGAGGTTGCCGAACACGGTCCGCGTTTGATTCTCGATTCCCTCGGGCAACGGTGCGTCATTGTCGATCGGATCGATCGGCAGTTGTCCGGTCACCAACAACCAACCGTCGACCTCGACCGCGTGGCTGTAAGGCGCCACCGGCGCCGGCGCATCGTCGAAGATGTGGAATACAGGATCGCCCATGGTCCCCTCCGGAGTTGGCGGTTTGATGTCGATTGAAGCGAAACGATGTTGCCCGAGGGGGCCGCGCTGGTGAATATTCCCACTCTCGACGGGGCAACGGATCGTTTGACCATGACGCTCGACATAAATCCGCTCAGCAAGACGTTCGCCGCCGAGGCGCGCGGCATCGATATCACCAGGCTCGACGAGGCCGCGTTTGACGAAGTGCGCGATGCGTGGTTCCACAACGAAATCCTGGTGCTGCGCGACCAGGAGCTCGGCGAGAAAGATCTGGTCGCCTTCAGCCGTCGCTTCGGCGAGCTCGAAATACATGTGCGCCGCGAATATCTCTCGCCCGATAATCCGGAAATCCTCTACGTCTCGAACATCATCGAAAACGGGCGCCGCATCGGTATCCTATCCGACCATGAGGTCGGCTGGCATTACGACCAGATCTACCTGCCGCGCCCGGCGGTCGGCTCATGCCTCTACGCCAGCAAGTTGCCGTCGAGCGGCGGCCAGACCTCGTTCGCGAACATGACCGCTGCATATCAGGCGCTGCCGCAAGAAACCAAGGACCGGATCGACGGTGTCGAGGCGAATCAGTCCTACGCCTACTTCAACGCCGGCAACAGCGTCCCGACCAATCACGAGCAGACTGCGCGGACGCCGGACGTCACCCATCCCTTGGTGCGCACCCACCCGGTCACCGGCCGCAAGGCGCTCTATATCTGCCCGGGAATGACCACCCACATCGTCGGCATGCCGGAGCAAGAAAGCGCGGCCCTGCTTGACGAGCTCTACGAATGGAGCACCCGCGACGAGTTCGTCTACCGGCACGAATGGCAGTATGGCGATGCGCTGCTGTGGGACAATGCGTGCACGATGCACCGTCGCGAGCCGTTCGACAGCGAAACCGAGCGACTGATGAAGCGGACGACGATCCTGCCACCGCCGGACCGCGCGGTGCCGCGGTAGAGGGACGCGTTCCTCCCGTAGGGTCGGTCACGACCGTCGCGATCGGGTGGTCGCGATCGCGGCGCTAGACGAGGGCGCCGACGCAAACACGGGACCCACGGAGGCGTAGTTCCGTGTCACCCGCCTGCGATGGCACAAGAGCTCAACGTCATCGTTGGCGCCGAGAATTGTGCGCGTTTGGCGGCGATCGTCGGTGATCGTTCTCGCCCGCCCGGATCATCAATGAGCGCAACGACGACCCAACCCCTTCGTCTGGGCCCAACCGCCCAAACCAGCCCCGCAAACCAAACCGAATGCCCGCGCCTTCCGTTTGAGTCGGTGTACTAGAGCATTTTCCGATCTGATAGAATCTTTTGTATTTTCAATTGGTTGTGTCTGTGATTCAAGATGCGTGCTGGTGAAGGAGGCCAGCCTGCATAACGCAACCTCTTTCGAATGATTTGCGTCGCCGGGTGGTGGTGGCGGTGGATGGTGGGATGTCGCGACGGGGAGCGGCAAAGCGCTTTGGGATCGCCCCGTCTGCAGCGCCGGCGTCCGCGACGCCATTCATCAAGCCGGCGCCGAGCTGCGCTTCCTGCCGCTCCACAGCCCCGACTTCAACCCGATCGAGATGGCCTTCTCCAAGTTCAAGGCCTACCTCAAGCGCCGGGCCGCCCGTACCGTCACAGAACTCTGGGAGGCCATCGCCCAAACCACAGACATCTTCACCTCGGCCGAGCGCTAAAACTACTTCGCCGCCGCAGGATATGACCGCAAGTGATCAGAAAATGCTCTAGCTGCGGACACGTTGCGGCGCTGTGGGAACTTCGGCCGGGGTCTCGCAGCCGCTCGGGCAGCAGCGGCCGGGCTGCTTGGTGGCGGCGGCGGCACCGCTCCCGTCGGCAAGCACGCCGCGGTCGAGCAGCTTCTCGACCAGCTCGACCTTGTCCTGCACCGGGTAGCTGCGGAAGATCTCCAGCCCCATCGCCGCGGGTGAACCGCCGCCATGTAAGCTGATGGTCGAAAACCAGCCGGCGGTGCTGGAAGCGGTAAGATCTTCGATGAAACGGGCGACCTCGGCGCGGTGCCGGTAGGGAACATCGTCGCGGCCGCGCAGGACGTCGGCAAGGCTGCCCGCGGTGGCCGGGTTGTGATCCTCGTCGGGTCCCGGCAGCGCGACGATGAGCCCGCCCGAGACTTCGTGGGCGATGCGGTGCATATCGTAGATCTGCGTCGCCAACATCAGCTTGCCGACGTTGGAGAACACGCGCTCGGGCTCCCAGGCGCCGGAAAGGTCTTCCGTGCCGTAGATCGAGGCTGCGACGCCGGTGGCGTAGATCCCCTCGACGATCTTGATGAGCTCGACCATGCGCTCGCGCAGATGCGACGTTTTCTCGATCTCAAGGCCGTTAGCCTCGCTCATCAACACGCCGGCGCCGATCAAGAGATCGCCGAAGCCGGCCCGCGCGCCGACGCAAGTGTGGCGGTGGTGGGTGGCGTAGGACTGGGTGAGAAACTGCGAATGCTCCCATTCGCCGGCGAGGAACACATGCTCCCAGGGGACGAACACGTCCTCGAACATGGCGACGCCGAGCGCTTGGCCATACTTGCCGCTGAACTTGGCGGCGCTTTCGCCGGGCCGGCCGGCGGGCCGGGCGATGATGGTCAGCCCGTCGACGTCGAGCGGGACCACGCAGCAGACGGCGAAGTCTTTATCGGCTTCGGTCATGTTGCGCGACGGCATCACCAGCAGGCCGTGCATGTAGGGAGCGCCGGTAATGATCGCCTTGCAGCCCGACAACACGATGCCGTCCGGCCGCCGTTGCTTGATATGAACGAAGGTATCGGGGTTGGCCTGCTCGTGCGGACGCTTTGAGCGGTCGCCCTTGGCGTCGGTCATGGCCACGCCCAGCACGAGATCCTCGTCCTGCACCTGGTGCATGTAGTTGATCAGGCGCTGGTGATAGTTGGTGCCCTTGTCGGCGTCGATGCGATGGGTCGCCTGGTGGATGGCGTTGAGGGCGTCCTGGGTGAGGTAGCGCTGAGCGCAGCCGGTGTGTTGGCACACCAAACGCACCGCCTCGAGCTTGTTGAGCAGGTCGCGGGTTGAGCGGTTGATGTGGTTGAAGCGGTTGACTTCGCGGCCGGTGTCGGCCTCGGTCGCGACCATCAGCGGTTGGTAGCGGGTCTCCAGGGCGAAATCGTAGGTCAAGCTGATAGCGTTGACGCCCGGCGCCAGCAGCGGTTCGTCGGCGACCGATGCCACGGCTTCGCCATTGACGAACACCCGCGGCGACATCGCCCGCAGCGACTCTCGATAGGCCTCACCCGTCATCAGCATGGCTACGAGTTCCCGAGATCAACGCTTCCGGTTGCCCCTTATCGTACAGCTGCCGGGCCTTGGCAAGCATGCCGACCCGGTTTCGACTGGCCAGGCGCGCCGCATTTGCTAATCTCCCGCGACCTGTGCGTGTATGGCTAAAGAGGTAACGTGACCAAAGCTGCCAACGGGCCGCCGCCGCTCGACGGAATTCTCGTGTTGGACTGCGCGACCTTCATCGCCGCGCCCTATTGCGCGACCATGCTGGCCGAGTTCGGGGCCGAGGTGATCAAGGTCGAGCTGCCGGGGATCGGGGACCCGATCCGACGCTTCGGCACGCCAACCGACTGCGGCGATTCACTGGTTTGGCTCAGCGAGGGGCGCAATAAAAAGTCGCTGACCCTCGATCTGCGCAAGCCGGACGGCGCGGCGATCTTCAAGGATCTGGCGGCGCGGTCCGATGTCGTTTGCGAGAACTTTCAGCCCGGTACTCTGGAGCGCTGGGGTGTCGGATGGGATGTGCTACACGAACTCAACCCGCGCCTGATCATGATGCGCGTGTCGGCCTACGGTCAGACCGGCCCCTACCGCGACCGACCCGGTTTCGGCCGCATCGCCAACGCGTTTGGCGGCATTTCCTTCTTGGCCGGCTTCCCCGACCGCGCGCCGGTGACGCCGGGATCGGCGACGCTCGCCGACTATATGTCCGGGCTGTACGGCTTTGCCGGCGTGCTGCTGGCGCTGCAGGTGCGCGATAGGACCGGCGCGGGGCAGGTCATCGATATCGGATTGTACGAATCGATCTTTCGCATCCTCGACGAGCTCGCGCCGGCGTACCAGCGCGAGGGCTACATTCGTCAACGTATGGGTCCGGGCACGGTCAACGCCTGCCCGCACAGCCACTATCCGACCAAGGACGGGCGCTGGGTGGCGATCGCCTGTACCAACGACAAGATCTTCGCGCGGCTGGCCGAGCTGATGGGCAAGCCCGAACTGGCCGGCGAGGGGCGCTTCGGCACCTACGCCAAGCGCCACGCCAACCGCGATGAAGTCGACCGGATGGTTGGTGACTGGACCTCGACCTTCACGCGCGACGCGTTGTTACAGGAGTGCGATGAAGGGCAGGTGCCCTGCGGTATGGTATGCGGGATCGACGAAATCTTCGAAGACCCGCACTACCAAGCGCGCGAGAACATCCTTCGGGTCGACGATCCGCGCGTCGGCGAGGTGGCCGTGCCCAACGTGGTGCCGCGGCTGACCGACACGCCCGGCGGGGTTAACTGGCTCGGGCGCGAGATCAGCGCCGACACCGACGACATTCTCGGCACGCTGCTCGGCAAGAACGCCGCGGAGATCGCCGCGCTCAAAGCGAAGGGCGTCGTTTAGGCGCGGTTGCTACCGCGCCGCGCGAATGCGTTCGGTGAGGTCGAGCACGCGCTGCGCTTTCTCGACGATGGGATAGTCGACGAAATAGCCGTCGACCTGAATCGAGGCCGAGCCCGACGCTTCAGCCTCTGTGAACGCGGCGATGATCTTCTCGGCTCGCTCGATCTCGGCCGCGTCGGGCGTGAACACCCGGTTGACCAGGTCGACCTGGTCGGGATGGATACAGAGCTTGCCCTGAAAACCGAACTCGAGGGCGCGGCGGGTCGACCGCTCCAGATTGTCGCGGTCCTTGAGGTCGATGAACACGGAATCGATCGGCGGTTCGATGCCGGCGCAACGCGAGGCGAGCACGATGCGGCCGCGGGCATAGGCGAGCTCGTCTTCGGCGCCGGTCCACACCAGATTCATATCGCGGGTGAAGTCGCCGGCTCCGAACGACACCCGTTTGGCACGGGTGCGGGCCGTGGTGATCGCCTCGATGTTCTGCAGGCCAAGGCCGGTTTCGATAATCGGCAGCAGATCGACGCTGCCGGTTTCGAGACCTGCCTCGCGCTCGAGCTGAGCCATGATCCAATCGGCGGTTTGCACCTGATCGACGGTCTCGACCTTGGGTAGGACGATGCCGTCGAGCCCGGGGCCGATCACCGCTCGGAAATCGCCCCAGGCGTAGTCGGTATCGAGACCGTTGACCCGTACATAGCCGAGACCGCGATGTTCTTTTTGCAGCGCTTCGACCACGCTGGCGCGCGTTGCCGCCTTCTCGGCAATGGCCACGGCGTCTTCGAGATCGAGGATGACCACGTCGGCCCCGACCTGAAAGACCTTCTCGACCTTGCGCGGGTGATTGCCGGGGGCGAACAGGAACGATCGTAACGGGTGCATCGCTGGGGCTCCGCGGGATGAGGACCGCCGAGCCAAACATACGCCACAACGCGGATCAAGCCGCGCGGCGGCAACGTCGACCTGGGTTAATGCCAACGACCCGGAGCGTAGCCGGCATCGGTGCCCGACATTCGCGGCGCGCTCACGAAGGTGAAGCTGGCCCGACATCGAGCGGCACCGCAGACTGTGCGAATGGATGCCTGCGGTCGGCGGCTCCGATGAGCGTGCGGGTAAGTCGGAGTCCGGGGCCTGTGTCGTCTGCGTCATCGGTTCGTTTATGGAGGAATCATGTGGTCTTGCGTGCGCTTTCGACAGTTCACCCGCGATCGTGCGCCTCGCTGTCATGATGTATGTTCGGTTCCCGCTGTCGCTGCGGCAGGTCGAGGACCTGCTGTACGAACGTGGCATCTTGCCCCGCGGGAAGTTTCGAGCCACGCTCAAGCCGCTGGAATGCTCCATGTGGGGAATCCCGGATCATGGAAGAGGCGCTTGAACCGGCTACACGATGTGTCCCCGGTCATCGGTCGAGCGGCGTTCATTCGAGACCGCCAGCCGGGCGACGTAGCGGCCTAGGCGTTGGCGCGAGTCACGCTCGACAACACCCACCGATTCGACAGGATTAAGAGATCGGTAGGACGAGAACACATAGAAAACGCAAATTATCGGTTACGCGTGGTTCTCTTTCAGGAATTTGCGACGAAAACAGGGGTAGAGAGAGGAAGAGACATGATTCCGTTTTTTCGCAAAAAATCGGCGACAAGGCCTGGCACCTCCTGAAAGGGACCGGTAGGAAGAAGGCACCGGTAGGAAGTAGATCGGGTCGCACCTTGCGGGGATCTTCGGGCGCAGGGCCGGGTCGATCGATCTCATCCGCCGACCATCGTCCGGCCTGTCCGCACGGCGACGGCGACCGCTTGCCCGGGCACCGGCGCGCCGCTATACCAGCGCCGGAGTTTTTTGCGGGGAGGAGGTTTTGGAACAGCGGCAAATCGGCAGCGATGGGCCGACCGTCGGCATCATCGGCATGGGCACTATGGCGATGGCGGGTTGGTACGGCGAGCGCGACGACGCGGCGGCGGCAGCGGCGATCAATCGCGCGATCGATCTCGGCATCACCCTGTTCGACACCGCTGATCTCTACGGCGGCGGTGACAACGAGCGCTTCGTCGGCGCGGTGCTGGGGCCGCGCCGCGACGAGATCGTGTTTTCCACCAAATGGGGCCACATCTGGGACGACAAGGGCTGGCCGGCGGGCGTCGATGGCCGGCCGGAGCGTTGTATCGAAGCGTGCGACGACAGTCTCAAACGCACCGGGTTCGACCGAATCGATCTCCACTACCTCCACCGGGTCGACCCCGAGGTCCCGATCGAGGAGTCGATCGGCGCCATGGGCCGGCTGGTCGAGCAGGGCAAGGTGCGCTGGATCGGCGTGTCGGAGACCAGCCCGGAAACGCTGCGGCGCGCGCATGACACGCATCCCGTGACCGCGCTGCAAACGGAGTATTCGCTGTGGTCGCGCGAGCCTGAGGTCGAGCTGTTCGCGGCGTGCCGGGAGATGGGCATCGGCTTCGTCGGCTACGCGCCGCTCGGCCGCGGCCTGTTGTCGGGCAAGATCAAGAAGATCGACGACATGCCGGAGACCGACATTCGTCACGCCCTGCCGCGCTACCAGGCCGGCAACATCGAGCGCAACCGGGAGGTGATCGACCGGCTCGAAGCCATGGCTGCCGCCAAGAACTGCACGCTGCCGCAGCTGGCGCTGGCCTGGATCATCCGCAAGCAGGGCAATGTGGTGCCGATTCAGGGCGCCGACCGGGTGCGGTTTGTCGAGGAGAATGTCGGTGCGGTCGACATCGAACTCAGCGCCGCCGATATCGACAGTCTCGATGCCGCCAACCCCGCCGGCGTCGCCGCCGGCGGCCGCTACCCCGACGCCTGGATGGACGAGGTGAATCGCTAGGCCGGGCGGAACGCCGAAGGGGTTCCGCCCGCCCAATCGCTGGAATGTGCGCCATTCCAGCTACCGGGTATGCGGACAGATGGAATGCGAACCGCGCTTCCCGATACCCTCGTTGATCTCTCCACGGACTGGTAGCCAACTCACGCGCGCCCGAAAAAAAGCGCCGGGGACGTCCCCGGCGCTTTCGCAAGTGAATGCGGTGTCGGAAGCTATGGCAGCTCCCTGATCTTGCCCTCGTCGGTGATCTGGGCCAGCGTCACCGTGCCGATGATGTCGCCGTCCGCGTCGAGGTTGACCGTGCCGGTCATACCCTCGAACGGCAGCACCTTGTACACCGTCTCCGTGGTGACCACGCCATGCTTGGCCTGGGCGGCGACGATGATCGAGGCGGTGTCGTAGGCGTAGGCCTCGACATAGCTCGGGGTCTTGCCGTACTTGGCCTTGAAGCGCTCGCGGAACTCCGGCGCCATGGCGTTCTTGCCGGGGATGTCGAACTCCGAGCTGGCGTAGTAGAAGCCCTTGAGGTCGTCGATCGGCGTGTTGTTGTACAGCAGGTCGATGAAGTCGAGCGTCACCATCACCTTGCTGGGATCGATCCCGTAGGTCCGCATCGCCTTCATGATCGGGTAGCAGTTGAACGAGAACCCGCTGACGATATAGAGGTCGGCGTCGTACTGCTTCGCCTTGAGGACCATGTTGTTGTAGTCCTTGGTGCCGATATCGAAGTTCTCGCGGCGGTATTCGATGCCGCGCTCCTTCATCGCCGGCTCGATCACGACCGAGAACTGCTCGCTGGTCGACGAGAAGTTGAGGGCCAGCGTGTAGACCTTCTTGGGCTTGAACGTGTCAATCATGCGCAGATAGATCGGCACTTCGACCTTGAAGTTCGGTAGCACCCGCAGCCGATCCTTGCCGCGCGCGGCGATGAAGGTGTCGAACGAGACCATGAAGTGCGGAATGTTCGCCTTGTCGAGCAGCGGCGCGACCGCGAGCGATTCGGCCGAGGTTCCGGTGATTGCAACGTGGGGGGGGTTGATCAGCTGCTTCTGGATCACCGATACCGCTTGCGTCGGCTTGCCGGCATTGTCCTGAGGATCGAGCTGGAACTGGCTGCAATCGACACCGTGCTTCTGGCAGGCGTCTTCGAGACCCATCTCGAAGCCCCTGAAGTAGTTGCCGCTGTAGGCGGCGATCGGGCCGGTCAGCGGGATGTTGCCGGCGATCCTGACCTGCGCCTGCGCGCTCGTGGCGGCCACGAGGTTCAGCGCGATAAAGGCCAGCGCGAGTACACGAACCAATTTCGTCATCGATTAAACCTCCTCACATGTGAAGCCGGCTCCGGCCGGTGCGGTTGGAAAAACGAGAAGATATTTTGCCCGCGATACAGAGTCTAGTGGCGGCCATGTCCGAAAGCGGTCGTGGTGGTCATGCGCCGGGCGGCGATGCGGGGAACGGGCCGAGACTTTTCCGGAACCCGCATTTGGCCGCCGGGCCGCGTGAGTTACTCCATGCGATAGGAGCCGGCCACGCCCTGCGGGCGCCAATGCATGAACGCGACCAGCAGCAGACCGTAGATCATCAACCGCATCTCCGCCGCCAGGGTGATCGGCATTTCGACGAAGCGCAGCCCTTCGGGAATCAGGATCAGCAACAGCGCGCCGCAGAACGGACCGCGGAAGCTGTTGCCGACGCCGCCGATGATGATCATCGACAGCAGCAGCGCGGCTTCGTTGATGTCCGCGACGGTAGGATTGATGAAGCTGATATAGGACGACAACATCGCACCGCCGAACCCGGCCAGGCCGCAACCGATGGCGACCGCCCAGACCTTGGCCACGCGCACGTTCTTGCCGAGGCCCCGTGCGGCGAGTTCGTCGTCGCGCAGCGCCCGCAGCATGCGTCCCCACGGCGACTCGAGGAGGTGGCGGGACAGCAGCACGGCACCTGCCGCGAACGCGGTGAACAGGATGGCGACGGAGATTTTGTCGTCGAACACGTATCCGAAAATATTGGGTGAAGGAACGCCGGCGAGGCCGTAATCGCCGTTCGTCATGTTGCTCAAGCTGCCCACCGGCTGGGTCGGGTCATGCCAGTTCTTGAGGATCGTGAAGATCATCACCTGGATCGCCAGCGAGATGAGCACGAAGAAATCGCCGCGGAAGCGCCACGACGCGATCGACATCAGGGCGCTGAGGACGGCGCCGATGGCAATCGCCAGCAGCGCGGCCGGGATGAACCCCCAATCGAGCATCATCGCGGTCACCGCGTAGGTGTAGGCGCCGACCCCGAAATAGGCGGCGTGCGCCAGCGTCAACAGCCCGACATAGCCGACGATGATGTTGAGGCTGAGCGCGACGACCAGATAGATGTCAAACAGGATGAGGAGGTGAAGCAGATAGTTCACGCGGCCGCCTCCGCCTCCAGTCGCGCGCGCCGGGTGATGATACCGTCGGGCCTGAACGCCAGAAAGATCACCAGCAGCGCGAACGTCGCCGCGTCCGCCCATTTGGCGTGAATGTACCATTCCACTTCGGCCCGCCCGAGCCCGAGCAGGAGTCCACCGATGACCGCGCCGAAGAATGAGAAACGCCCGCCGATGATCGCCGCGACGATCGCCAGCAGCAGAATGCTGAGCCCGCCATGCGACCAGAATCCGGTGTCACGGGCGATCAGGATCGACGTGGTGCCGACCATGGCACCGGAAATCCCGAAGGCGAGATAGCGCAGGCGGCGGACGTTGTAGCCGCGCAAGGCGAGCTCGCTCGGGTTGTCGGACAATCCGCGAAACTGCAGGCCGATATTGGTGTATTGCAGCCACGCGAAGAAGACGACGATCATCGCCAAGCATCCGCCGATGGTCCACCACTCGGTGTTGGTGATGAAGATCGTGTCGGCGATGATCGTCACGGGGTCGGCGCTGTCGCGCAGCAGTTTCGGATCATTGCCCCAAACGACGGCGACGAACTGAACGATGATGATGTACATCCCAAGCGAGGACACGAAGTGCGCCGTAAACGACCCCTGCCGTCCGGCGAGGCGGCCGTGATTAAAGGCTTCCATCGCGGTCGACAGCAACAACGTGCCGACGATACCGATGAAGATGGCGGGGACCGGCGGGATGCCTTGCTGCAGTGCTTCCCACGCCATGAACGGTGCCGCCGAGTAAAGCGCACCGAGCGAGATGTGGAACACCTTGGTCGGCAAATAGACGAGCTGGAACGCCAGACCGAGCACGGCGATTTCCAAGCCGCTGATCGCACCGTTGACGATGACTTGCATGTCTGACGCGCCCCTCCCTGCGGCGCGGAACCCGCCGTCAGCGGCCGCTTCGAGCGGGCGCGATCATTGCGGCAACGAGGGCGAAAATCAAGGCGACGCCCCCGCCTTGCAGGAGGCGGTCGCGATTTCGCGCCGTCCTCGATTCGAAAGCGCGAGGGGAAGCCGAGCGAATATCTGACCGCTCGGAACTATCGCTGGGTCAGCTTGAGCTCGATACGGCGGTTGCGGCGATACGCGATCTCGTCTTCGCGGTCGTCGAGCGGTTGGAACTCGCCGAACCCGGTCGCGGCCAGGCGGTGCGGCGGAATCCCCTGTTTGACCAGGAACTGGACCACCGCGACCGCGCGCGCCGTCGACAGCTCCCAGTTCGAGGCGAAGTCGTCGGTGACGATCGGCACCCGATCGGTATGGCCATCGACCCGCAGAATCCAGTCGACATCGTCGGGGATTACGCCGGCGAGCTGTTTGAGCGCGGCGCCGAGCTGGACCAGCTCGCGCCGGCCGACGCGGCCGACTTGGGCTGAACCCGAGGCGAACAGGAGCTCGGACTGCAGCACGAAGCGGTCGCCGGCGATGCGCACATCGGCGCGCTCGCCGAGCACCTCGCGCAAGCGGCCAAAGAAATCCGAGCGATACTTCGACAGCTCGCGCACTCGCGCCGCTAGCGCCGCATTAAGGCGCCGGCCGAGCTGCTCAATCGTATCGTTCTGGTCCAGGTCGCGAACCTTCGCTGTCGCCAGCGCCTCCCTGAACAGCTTGAGGTCCGCGCGCAGCGCCGCGACCTGGCTGCTGAGCATGGCGATCTCGACGTGCTGGCGATCGACGGTATCGTCGTGTTCGGCGATCATGCCGCGTGCCGTCTTCAACTCGTCGGTGAGCTCCGAACGCTCGCGCGACAGTGCCGCGACCGTGTCCGCCAGCTCGTTGCTCTGCCGCGCCAGCGCATCACGCACGGCGCGTTCGTTTTCGAGCTCCACCGTTAGGGCCGCAAGCTGGTGTTGGAGATCGGCGAGTTGTTTGGCGGCGCGTTGCTCGCTGGTTTCGAAGGCGCGCTCGAGCACGCCGTGCGCGCTGGTCTTGGCATCGAGCTGACCCTGGAGCCGATCGCGCTCGTTACGCAGCTTGTCGCGCAACTCGCGTTCGCTCTCGAGCTCCGCCGTCAGCGCCGCCAGCTGCCCGTTAAGGGCATCGAGCTCCCGTTGCTTTTCCTGGGTGGTGGCGTCGAAAGCTTGCTCGAGTGAGCGATGCGCGGCCTTGACTTCGCTGAGTTGCCATTCGAGGGCCGCCTTTTCGGCGCGCAGGATGTCGTTTTGCGCCTCGATCTCGTCGAGGCGGAGAATGACTTGCTCGACTTGGCTGCTAAGATATTCGAGCGCGAGCCGGCGCGTTTCGTCGTCCTGTGCGACCGCGCCGATGCGCTCGACGATCTCGGGCACAGTGGTTTCCTGAGCCGTGGCGGCGGCGGAGGCGAACGCCGATATTACCGCGGCTGCGACACACAGGCCCTTGGCAGTTCGTGCCCGCAGGAACCTTCCTCCCTGTAGCCTCCGGGAACCCTCCGATATCTACGCCTTATGCGTGCTTACGGCAAGCGCCTCACCGAATTGCTTGCCAGAGGATGGCATGGTCCTCACGGATTCTACGGCCGTTGGACATTCGAAGGAGATTTCCTCTCGATCACATCGTAACAACGACGCTCGTTTCTACAATCGGCTACATGGCTCACCTAGCGCAACCTCCTGCTACTCCCGACGCCGCTCCAAAGTTGACGTTTCCCGCTGAGCGAGTCCTATCTGTAACACGCTACTTCGCCGTAATCTGCGCTGGAGACATTTGGCGGTGAGCGGGGAGCAGACAATGGCGGACTATTTCGGTTGGCGTATGAAATTCGGCGTCGTCACGCCGTCGACCAACACGGTGCTGCAGCCCGAATTCGATTCGATGCGGCCGCCTGGGGTCACCAACCACGTGGCGCGCATGCACATCTCGAACCAACCGGCCGGCGACAGGGAAGGCTTCGCGCGCATGTTGCGCGAAGTCGACGCAGCCCTCGAGGACGCGGTCGAGCGGGTGATGACCTGCGAACCCGACCACCTCATCCTCGGTATTTCCGGCGAAAGCGTTTGGGGCGGCGGCCTCGAGCCCAGCCGCCTTGTGCGCGACCGCATCCTCGCCCACACCGGCGGCGTCGACGTGACCCAGCCGGCCGACGCGCTGCGTCCAGCGCTCGATGCCTACGGCGTCACCGGTCGTATCGCGGTCATTTCGCCCTACCACCCAAGTGCGGAGCCGCAGCTGGTCGAATATCTCGAAGCGGTGGGCTGCACCCTGGTGCGGGCCGAGCACATCGCCCACGACAAACCCAGCGAGATCGCCCAGACCACCGACCGGCAGATGCGCGCGGCGATCGACAAGGTCGACGGCGACGATGTCGAAGCGATCGTGCAATTCGGCGCCAACCTGCCGTTCGGCCCGCTCGCCGCCACGGCCGAGCGTTGGCTCGGCAAACCGGTCTTCGCGATGATCCGCGCCACCTATTGGCACGCCCTGCGCCACAACGGCATCGCCGACCGCATCGCCGGCTACGGCCGGCTGCTGGCGGAGTTCTGACCCGCCGCTCAACCGGCGACGGAGCTACTCGGCGGCCGCTTGAACCGCGGGTGCGGGCGCGTCGAGACCGAACAGCCGGGCGCAGTTAAGCCCTTCGACCTTGGCCTTGACGTCGGCGGGCATGCCTTCGCAGATGCGGTCGAGGATGTCGCGGCTGTTGGGAAAGGTGTTGCGCGGGTGAGGATAGTCGGAGCCCCACATCAGCTTGTCGGCGGCATCGGCAACGTCCCACGCCTTGTTGACATACTGGTCGTCGGTGAAGCCGATCCACACTTGATCGCGGATGTACTCGTCGGCCTCGCGGCTCACCTTCGGCAGCCGCATGGCGAAGCCGAGCGCTCCGCGCATCTGCCGCAAGCGGAACTGGAAATAGGGGAACCACGAGCACTCATACTCGCCGAGCATCACCTTGAGACCGGGGTAGCGGTCGAAGATGCCACCGAAGATGAACTCGTTGACAAGCGTGCGCTTGTGGTCGTCGAAGATGTCGAGGAACAGCTTGGGGCCGTCCTCCTGCTCTTCCGGCGTCACCAGCGCAAACGGATCAACGGTCTCGCCGGTGCCGAGATGCAGCACGATGACGAAGTCGTGCTCGACCGCGGCAGCCCAGAGCTTGTCGTATATCGGCCGGCGGTAGGGCTCGTAGCCCGGCGGCAGGTCGGTGTTGATGATCGCCGCCTTCATGTCGCGCTTGGCCGCGCGTTCGAGTTCCTTGGTTGCCCAATCCGGATCACGGGTCGGGATCATCGCCGTGCCGACCAGCCGCTTGGGATCGTGGCTGCAATATTCGGCGCAATAGTCGTTGAACACCGCGGCGACGTCGTGCAGCGCTCCGATGTCGCGGGTGCGCATGGCGAGCAGAGTGTTGGTGGCCTGGATGATCTCGGCGGAAACGCCGTCATGGTCCTGCAGCTCGACCCGCTTCGCGGGATCGTGGTTCGACTGCAATACCTTCTCGGCGAGTTCGCGCGGCAGGTCGCCGGTCGGGATCGGCACTGTCGAGTCCGGCGTGTCGCCGGCGTTTTCCTGGCGCAGATCGTCGATGCCGAGATAATCGTGGCCGGTGAACATGAAGTCGCCCTCGACGATCTCGCCCTTCTGGCTGCGTGCCGCATTGACGCGGTGCGGGATCTTGTCGCCGTGCTTGTCGCCCAGCGCCTTGGTCCAGAGGTCGTAGGGTTCGATGATGTGCGAATCGGCGGATACGATGTAACGCGAGCTGGTCATGGTGTCTCCTGGTTCCCTTCCTGGCAAGCGCGGGCCGGGTCGGCGGTCGATTCGATGTGACGACGGTAGCACCGCCCGCAGGAACGCCAAAGGCCGAAGACAGGGGCGTTTCACATGCGCTAGCATGCGCGCTCGGGGAGGCGTATCAGTTCGATCGCCGCAAATCGTTGAGCCGACGACATGCAGATCCTGGCCAGCGGGATATTGAACGGGCTGATTATCGCCTTGATGGCGCTGGCGTTTCAGCTCGTCTATCTGCCCACCAATGTATTCCACGTCGCGCTGGGCGGTATCTACGTGATCGCGCCTTACGTCGCCTGGATCTGCCTCAAGGCCGGGGTGCCCTGGTATCTCGCGTTGGCCGCGTCACTCGCCTTCTGCGCGCTGTTCGCGATCGCCATCGACTACTTCAACCATGCGCCGCTGGCGCGTCGCCACGCACCCTTCGTTTCGCACCTGATCATCTCCCTCGGCGTCTACATCGTCTCGGTGCAGGTGCTGGTGATGATCTGGGGCAGCCACCCCAAGGAACTCCGCATCGTCGCCGACAAAGCCTACTTCTTCGGCGACCTGATCTTCACCGCCACGCAATTGTGGTCGGCCGGAGTGTCGGTGGTGGTGCTGGCGGTTTTCTGGTTCTGGCTGCGCTGGACCGACACCGGGCTTCAGTTCCGCGGGCTGTCGGATAACCCCAACGAGATGGCGATGCGCGGCTACAGCATCACCAAGCTGCGGATGATCGCCTTCGGCCTGTCCGGAGTGATTACCGCGATCGGCGCGATCCTGGTGGCGCGGGAGATCGGCTTCCACCCGCACGGCGGGCTGGACACCCTGCTGCTTGCCGTGGTGGCGGCGATTATCGGCGGCCAAGGTTCGTTCATCGGCCCGATCATCGGCGGGTTGCTGCTCGGCATCGTGCGTTCGGAAGTGGTCTGGTACATGTCGGCGCAGTGGCAGGACGGGGTGACGTTCCTGTTGCTTGCGGTGTTCCTGTTGCTGCGGCCGCAGGGGATCGTCGCCAAGCGGGCGCGCCTGGAGGCGGAAGCATGAACTACATCCTCCACCTCATCATTCTTTTCGACATCTATTTCATCGTCGCAATGAGCCTCAACATCGTGGTCGGCTATTGCGGGCTGCTGACGCTATCGCACGCGGCATTCTTCGGCATCGGCACCTACGCTTACGCCCTCTCGGTCCAGGCCTGGGGGTGGGATTTCCTGTCGGCGGCGGCGCTCGGGATCGGTCTGGCGGCGCTCGCCAGCCTCATTCTTTCTCTGGCGGCCTGGCGATTTCGCGGCGACTACTTTGTACTGATCTCGCTGTCGATCCAGTTCGCGCTGTTCAGCGTGATCAACAACTGGCACTCGCGGGGCGACAAGCCCGGCACTCTCAGCAACCTGACCAACGGACCCTATGGTCTGGAGGGAATTCCGAGGCCGTCGATCTTCGGGTTCACTTTCGAATCGATCGAATCGATCGCGATCCTGTTTACCCTCGTCGCCGGGCTTTTCATGCTGTTCTGCTGGAAGCTGCTGGACTCGCCCTGGGGGCGGATGCTGCAGGCGATGCGCGACGACGAACTCGCCGCGCGCGGGCTCGGTAAATACGTGCGGCTGGCCAAGGTCCAGGCGATCGCGATCGCCTGCGCGATGGCGGGTTTCGCGGGGGTGCTTTACGCTTCCTACATCAGCTTCATCGACCCGGCCACGGCCTCGCTGACCGACTCGCTGCTGCTGCTGACCATGATCATCATCGGCGGCGTGGGCAACACGTTCAAAGGTCCGCTGGTCGGTGCGTTCGTTCTGCTGGCGATACCGGAGGCGCTTCGTTTCGCCGATCTACCCGATCAGTTTGCGGCGGAACTGAGGTTGCTGATCTTCGGCATCTTGCTGATCGGCATGATGCATCTCAGGCCCCAGGGACTGGCCGGCAACTATCGCCTGGGTTGAGCCAAGGAGTCTTTCAATCACCACCGGTGCAGCTAGAATTTGCGCGTGCGGGACATTATCATCCAAGCATCCGAATCATCCAAGTATGTGAATCATCCAAGTATCCGACAACGGGAGGACAATATGTTTGAACGCAGAAAACGACTGCGAGCCGAGACCCTCGGGCTCGCGAGCGCGCTACTCATTACCGCCGCGTTGCTGTTGCCGACGTCGCCGGGCTACGCCGCCGGTGAAATCCGCATCGCCGTCAACGGGCCGCTGACCGGCCCGATCGCCCTGATCTTCGTCGACTACACCCAGGGCTTGCAGATGGGGCTCGACGAGGCCTCCAAGCGTCTCGGCGTACCGCGTGATACCTTCGATGTCGACATGCAGGACGCCGGCGATCCCAAGTCCGCGATCACGGTGGTCAAGAAGCACCTGCTCAACCCGGTCGACGTCTACATCTCGGGTTATTCGAACCAATCGAAGGCGATCGCGCCCGAACTCGACCGGGTCGGCATGCCCCACTTCATGCTTGCGTTTGATGCCTTTCTGTCACGCGAGAACGAGAATCGCCTGCGGATTTTCCCTTCGTACAAACTCGAAGGCCCGCTCTACATCGATTACATCAAGACCAAAAAAGCCAAGAAGATCGCGGTCATCGGATTGAACTTCGCGAGTATCGATGAACAGTTCGCCAAGATCGTCGAACCCGCCTTCGCCGGGACCGACGTAAAATTCATGCGCGAGATGTATGACTTCAACACCAAGGATTACAACACCCTCGCGCTCAAGGCGGCCAAGTTCAAGCCCGACCTCACGATCATCTCCGGTTTCGCTTTCCATGTGTATCCGTTCCTCAAAGCGGTTCGTACCTATGTGAAGACCGGCGAGGTCATCACGACGATGGACTTCATCGATCTGCTCTACAAGGACATCCCGACGTCGGAATTGGTGGGCACGGTGTTCGCATCGCCGCATTTCGAGCTGCCTGGGGTGATCCCGGCACTCGGAGAGTGGAAGGACAGATACAAGGCAGCAATCGGCGCCTCGCCGACTTACGCGTCAGCCTACGGCTACGACACTGGGCAGATGATCGTCGAGGCCTACAAGAAGAGCGGCAAAGTCACCACCACGACGCTGCGTGGCGTCACGCCGCATGCCGGACTGATCGGAAAAATCGAACTCGACGCCGATGGCGACGTCATCGGTTCGCTCGGGATCGGTCAAGTCAACCCCGACCGCAGCGTCAAGGTGCTGCAGCAGTAATCGGGGCGGCGGCGGGGTTCGTCGGCCGAGACGGATTCGTTGGCAGATAGGTGACCAAGGGGGCCGCAACGGGCGGCCCCCTTGCTTGGTCGCGAAGGCAGGAGGCTCGCGATGAATTCCCGTCCGCTGCGCGCCATCACCGACGACGAATTTCGCACTTTCGAAGCGGATGGCTTCGTCCGGCTGCGCGGTATGTTCGACGATGACTGGATCGAGCGCCTGCGGCGCGCAACCGAAGTGATGCTCGATCGTCCGGGCCCGGCCGGCGCGGACTTCAACGAGGGTGGTCAGAGCGGTCGCATGGCCTTCGACAAGGACATGTGGCTCTACAACGACGACTTCCGCGCTTTCATTTTCGAATCGCCGGCAGCCGAGCTGGCGGCGACGATCCTGAATTCGCCGTTCGTCAACCTGGTGATCAACGTGCTGCTGTGCAAGGAGCCGCATACGCCGACCGTCACCAGCTTCCATCAGGACGTTACCGGCAACGCGGTCGAGGGGCCAGCGCTCGGCATGCGCGTGTCGCTCGATACGGAGACCCCGGAGAGCGGGGCGATGCAGTGGGTGCGCGGCTCGCACAAATGGGGGCGCTGGTTCATCCCCTACGAGGCCGGTGCCGACGCCGAGATCGTGGAAAAAGCGTCGGGGTTTGTCGACCCCGACCACCCCGAGCGCGAGCTGGAGCCGATGCCCGACATCGACAACCACCCGGAGGGTTACGATATCGTAACCACACCGGCCGAACCGGGCGATGTGTTTGTCTCGAGCCTGCTGATCCTGCACGGCGCCCCGGGCAACTTCACCGACGATCGACGCCGCGCTTTCATCTGTCGCTTCGCCGGTGCGGGATCGACCTATGCGGTGCGCGGCAACGTTCCCTTCAGCATCGGCCCGGCGACGGACCCCGGCATCAAGAACGGCGATCCGTTTCCGGATGATCCCAACCATCCCGCGTTTCCGCGGGTGTGGTCGCGGACCGACGCGCCGCGCCGGGCGGCAGAGTAGCCGCCGCACCAAACACGCCCCAACCTCTGCGGCCAGTGAGTTTCGCGGCCACCAGCGTGTGGTGGCTGGGGCTAGGCCTTCGCCGCCATGATCGCGGCGAACAACATCGGCTCCGGGCCCGTATTGATCCAGGCGTGGTTGGTGCCCTGCTGGACGACGACGTCGAACGGCCTGAGGGGTATCGGGTCGCCCTCATCGAGCAGCAGCGAGACTTCGCCCGACAGGATGATCACGCAATCCACAGTCGGGGTGACGTGCATGAAGGGATGACGCGCGGCGTCGGGCTGGGTGAAACCGGTGCCGAGCTTCGCAAACAGCTCCTTCGCATAGGCGCGCTTTTGCTCCTCGCTTACCGTGCCGTCGTCAGGCGGGAACTCTACGAAGAAGACCTTGACGCCTTGGCGCGGCGGCTCATGCAGCGAATCCGAAGCGTCGATGTCTTCGGTTCGCGCGACCGTCTTGGCCGGCACTTGGTCGGCGGCCCATGCGTAGAGCTGGCCGAGATCCTGGCCTTCCGTCGGCACCGGCCCGTCGGAAATGACGATCGAACGTCCATGGGCGTCGTGGCCGGTGACCACCCGGCGTATCAAATTCATGGCTCCCTCCGTGGCTTGAATTCCGCGCGCGATCGCAAGACCAGACTAGCAGTTCGGTACCGGCCGCACCTGCGTTCGATCGGTACTTTGGCCGCGGCGAACCCGGTAGCGTGTTGTCGGTGAGGAGAGCGCCGATCGGGAGGTTGGTATAAACGACGACGCGGATTGAAGACGTTTGCCATGTCAGCTGGTGTCAGGCTTGTCGCCGCGCCGAAAAAGCACTCATTCGATCTGGTCGAGTGGGGTCACAGGTTGCCCCGCCCGAGTGCGATCAGCGAGAAAAGCTGGTCGACACGTCCGTATCGTCGGGATTAGCCTGCCCTATGTCCCCTACATATCGCGCATTGACATGCCTGATCTGTGAAGTGACGGACCCCTACCCCGCGTCCTTGATATCGATCTGCACGAGCGTAGATCTTGTTGAATAGCGTCATTTCACCATTCTCCACAAATCGTCTCAACGAGTAGCTACAGAGGTCAGCGATCTGAACCATACTTGTCAGTTGACTATCGACAAATAACGGCGTCTCGATAATTCTTTGAATATTTATCCAGAGAGTACCTTTCTGGTGAAATCCCCTCATTAGAAAATCCCCTCATTAGAAAATCCCCTCATTAGAAAATCCCCTCATTAGAAAATCCCCTCATTAGAAAATCCCCTCATTAGAAAATCCCCTCATTAGAAAATCCCCTCATTAGAAAATCCCCTCATTAGAAAATCCCCTCATTAGAAAATCCCCTCATTAGAAAATCCCCTCATTAGAAAATCCCCTCATTAGAAGAGTGTGTTTTTTCTCCACGGTTTCGTTGTTGTCATGGACGATGAGTCCATAATTCCTTTGGCCATCGGTACCATCAGTATTCTGAAGGTACTTCTCGAATCTGGATATTACTTGCTCAAATGCTTGTTCATCTACCGAAGATCGTGCTCGCAGCGGGTCAAAGTGGATTTTGTCTATGCACTCTGCGAACAATCGGGCGAAACCCCAGTTTGAAACACAGTCCGAGATCTCCGCAACAAAGCTTTGACGCTCTCGCAAGGTCAAGTGGATATACGCATTGGTCTGTGCGTAATTTTTCTTAGTTTGCCGATAGGCGCGGCTATTGTTTGAATTCTGAAGTTGGAAGAGATATCTCGTTCGAGATTTCCTAACTTCCGACTGTCGTTGTGCTCGGCTGAGGTTATTGAAGTCGTTAATGCGAGATTGTTCCAGATACTTCCTTAGTAGCCATGCCGTGTGTATTTCCGCATCCTCAAGACCGTATCGACGTTTGATGGTCGTAATGTCACGATCTGCGTCCCGCCAGTGCCAAATCGGCAGCGAGACTCCACCAAGGACGAAATGGGAAGTATTGCCCGGAATATCGGAGGTCCCAGATTCATCGATGTAGCAAAGATACATCGAGTTAACCTTCCGATTTAGGAAAAAACCGATTTAGGGCAAAAAAAAGCGACTGGGCTTTTAGGGCCTTAGACCCTAAGGCGAGACGCTTGGCGACTCATCCCAGACGCGGACCGCAAGATAGGGGATCACTACACCGAAATCAAGTGTAGACTTCGCCCAACTCGACGCGGTCTGGGAATGGGTTCGATAACTGTTAACGCCGGTTGAAGATTCAGCCAAAGGGCGGCGCAAAAGACTGCCCCTAATGCGCCCGGTGGCCGCCGCGGAACACCCACCAAGCATGGCGCAGCAGCCTGCGCTTGTCGCTGCGCCAGCATTGCGTGGGCTCGGTGCCTTCGTGTTCGAGACAGATGTTGCACGATACGCAGTCGACCAGGCCGCGCTTGCCGTCCTTGATCTTGTTGGGCAGATCGGGCTCGCGGATGAACGGTCGCGACATCGAAATGAAGTCGGCGTCGCCGCTGACGACAATATCGGCCATTGTCTCGGTACGGCGGATGCCGCCGACCAAGATCACCGGAATGTTCTCGAGGACTTTCTTGACCGCCTGGGCGTGGTCGCGGAAGTAGCCCTCGTCGCCGGCCGGGGTCCACAGGCGGTGGATCACCATGTCTTGCCACGCGCGCGCGAACGAGACGCCGATGAACTCGCCCGCGCTCTTGGTCAGGAGGTGCATGATGCCGACCGAGACCTCCAGGGCGTCGAGCCCCTCGGCTTCGAGCTGGACCGCGCGCGGCACGCTCTCGTCGATCGTGAGGCCGCCCTCGTCCATCGAATCAGCCATGCCGAGCTTGAACGTGACGGGGAAGTCATCGCCGACCTCGCGCCGAATTGCGCGATAGATTTCGAGGACGAAGCGGCCCCGGCGCTCGGCGTCGCCGCCCCAATCATCATTACGACGATTGGCGTGGGGCGAGCTGAATTCGCTGATCAGATAGCCATGCCCGGCGTGGACATGCACGCCGTCAAAACCGGCTTCGCGCAGGCGCCGAGCGCCGTGGCCGAAGGCCTCGATCGCTTCCTTGATATCGGCCTCGGTGGCTTCCGCGGGCTCGCGCGCGGAGATGAAGTTCTCGACCGGTGACGGCGCCAGCGGGGTCACCGTCGGATCGCGGCTCTGGCTGCCGGCGTGGCCGAGCTCGCCGAAAATCGTACCGCCGGCGTCGTGGATGCGGTCGGTGAACCGCTTATAGGGCGCAATCAGCGAATCGTCGTGAACGCCGGCCTGATACTGGATGTAGCGCCCCCGCGGGTGGACGTAGATGTGGCCGGTGAAGATCAGGCCGGCTCCGCCGCGGGCGATGTCGAGGTAGAGGTTGGTGTAGTCCTCCGTGATGGTGCCGTCGGCACTCGACATCGTTTCCGAGGTAGCGGAGCGGACGAAGCGGTTCTCGATCGTCAGCGGGCCGATGCGCGCGGGTTCGAACAGCTTATCGATACTCATGGTATCTTCTCCCCTCTCCGGCACCCCCCGCGACGCGATCACGATGCACCAGGTGCGGTCGGGCCGATCCGACTTGATCGCGGAGCGTTCACGATTGCGAAGCGGCCGGCACCAGGATCACGGTGGCGCCGCCGGCGTTGGCAGCTATTCTTTCTTGCAATATTGGGATCGACGCGATGTCGAGCATGCCGAACGGTTCGTCGAGAATCGTCACGCTGTCTTGAGCGTTGGCCAGCGAGCACGCCGCCGCCACCTTTTGACGTTCGCCGCCGCTGAGATCGGAGATGCGCCGACCCATGAACGGGCGTACATTCTCCGGCGGGTCGTCGACCTGGGCCAGCTTGAGCGATTCGTCGACCGTGAGGTTGGGGAAGGCGTTGTCGCGGCTTTGCATCACCGCCAAGCCCCGAGCGATACGCGACCAGGTCGAGAGGCGATGCACCGCGGCGCCATAGATGCGCATCTCGCCGCTCGCGATCGGGATGATGCCCGACAGGGCTTCGAGGAATGTGGTCTTGCCCCAACCGTTTGGCGCCTGCAGCACGGCCAGGCCGCCGCGCGGCACGTTGAACGACAGGCCTTCGACCCTGCCGTCGGCGCCGGTGCGACCGATCACCGGCCGGCGGCCGCGATGGACCACGAGATCCTTAACCTCGAGCCCGGGTTGGTCGACGAGCGATGGATCGAGCTGGACCCGCGACAGCAGCGCGCCGCCCGGCAGGTCGACATCGACGATCTTGTCCCGCGACCCCGCCAGCTCGGCCAGCCAGGGCCGCAACGCATCGCCCTCGTCGTGGAACGTTTCCTTGCGCACGTCATCGGGCGATTCGACCTTGATCGCGGCGTCGCGGATGGTCCACACGGTGGTCGCGAGATCGAGCACCTTGGGAATGTTGAACACGTGCTCGACAATGACGAGCGTAACGGCGTGCTCGCGCACCAGCTCGGCGAGCAGGCCCATGATGTCGCGGATGCCGTTGGCGTCGAGCGCCGCCAGCGGTTCGTCGAGGAACAGGATGCGCGCGCCGGCCTGGACCGTGCGGGCGATCGCCACGCGCTTGGATTGGCCCAGCGAAATCATGTCTGCCGACGAGGTCTCGCGGCCGCCGAGCCCGAAGCGCGACAGCAACCCGTCGGCTTGCTGACCCCACTCGCTCTCCTCGCCGTTGATGGTGGAGCGCTTGAAGAACACGGCCACCGGGTTCTCGCCGGTTTGGTTCTTCATCGCCAGCACGACGTTGTCGCGCAAGGTATGGGTCGGGAACAACCGGATGTCCTGCCAGGTGCGGCTGACACCTTCGTTGGCGATGCGCTCGGGCGTGAAATGGTCGACCGGGTTGAGGCTGTGCAGGAACGACGGGGGAAAGCGGAAATCCTCGCTACCGAGTGCTTCGTCGGCGGCGATCTCGATATGCCCGGCGTCGGGCTCGAGGTTGCCGGTGAGAATGTTCAGCAGCGTGGTTTTTCCGGAGCCATTGGGTCCGCGCAGCAGGACGATCTCGCCGCGGCGCAGCTCGAATTCGGCTTCATCGAGGATCACTTGGCCGCCGAACCGCTTGTGCAGCTCGGAGGCGCGCATCACGACCGGTGCGGTCCGTGCGTCCCTGCCGCCGGATTCGGCCGCCGCGGTATCGTTCACGGCACGCTTCTCCGCTGCTTCGCGATTACGGGCATGGCGGTGCTCCTCCCCAGTCGCCAGCGGCGCTGACGCCGCTCTTTGCGCGCGCGATCATTGCGACTCGACCTGCGAAAATCAAGCTGGCGGCGCTCCGCGACACGATCTCCGCAACGCCGGTCGCCGCACTCGACTCCCGGCCAAGCGAGAGGGCGCCCGGTTAAGCCACGTCCACGACCACCAGCAGCAGGTCGTTGGTGTCGACGCGCGTGCCGGCCGGTACGACGATCTCGCCGACCTTGCCGGCACGATCGGAATGGATCGCGGTTTCCATCTTCATCGCCTCGATCGTCAGCAGCAGGTCGCCGGCCTTGACCTTGGCGCCGGTTTTGACCGCGAGGTTGGCGACCAATCCCGGCATCGGCGCGGCGACATGGTCGGGATTGCCTTCCTCGGCCTTGCGGTGGACCTCGGCCGATGCGGCGAGGCTGCGGTCCGGGATGGTGACCGACCGTGGTTGACCGTTGAGCTCGAAGAACACGCGGCGGTTGCCGTGCGCGTCGGCGTCTTCGACCGTGAAGAAGCGGATCATCAGAGTCTTGCCGCGCTCGATGTCGATGCTGAGCTCGTCCTCGGTGTCGAGGCCGTAGAAGAACGCCGGCGTCGGCAATACGCTGAGGTCGCCGTAGGCGCGCCGCGCCTCGGCATAGTCGATGAACACCTTGGGATACATCAAATAGGAGGCGAGTTCGGGGTCGCTGATCTTGCGACCGACCTTCTCCACCACCTCCTTGCGAACCTTATCGAGCTTGACGGGTTGCAGGACCTCGCCCGGGCGGACCTTGAGCGGCTTTTCCCGGCGCAGGATCTTCTTCTGCAGCTTCTTCGGGAAGCCGCCATAGGGCTGGCCGAGGTCGCCGCGGAAAAACTCGACCACCGAGACCGGAAAGTCCATTTCATGGTCGGGGTCGAGCACCTGCTCCGGCGTCAGCCCGTTGGCGACCATGTAGATCGCCATGTCGCCGACCACCTTGGAGCTTGGCGTTACCTTGACGATGTCGCCGAACATATCGTTGACCTGAGCGTAGACCAGCGCCACCTCGGGCCAGCGCGATTCGTCGACACCCAGCGCGCGCGCCTGTTCGCGCAGGTTGGTGTATTGGCCTCCCGGCATCTGATGGTCGTAGATTTCGGCCATACCCGAGCGAAGATCGCTTTCGAACGCGCGGTAGTAGCGGCGCACGCCCTCCCAATAGGATGCAAGCGCGCGCAGCGCGAGCGGGTCGATGCCGGTGTCGCGCTTGCTGCCGGCCAACGCAGCGGCGATCGAGCCGAGATTGGGCTGCGAGGTGAGGCCGCTCATCGAATCGATCGCGACGTCGGCGGCATCGACCCCGGCGTCGGCGGCGGCAAGCACGCTGGCGGCGGCGATACCGCTGGTATCATGGGTATGGAAGTGGATCGGGATACCGATCTCGGACTTCAGCGCCTTGACCAGAGCACGCGCCGCGGCCGGTTTACACAAACCGGCCATGTCCTTGATGCCGAGGATGTGGGTGCCCGCCTTCTCGAGCTTGGTCGCGAGGCCGACATAGTAGTCCAGCGTGTACTTCTTCTCGTCGGGATTGGAGAGGTCGCCGGAATAGCAGATCGCCGCTTCGCACAGCTTGCCGGTGCGGCGCACCGCATCGATGGCGACATGCATGTTGTCGACCCAATTCAGTGAATCGAACACGCGGAACAGGTCGATGCCGCCCTCGGCGGCCCGCTCGACGAAATACTCGACGACGTTGTCGGGATAGTTGGTGTAGCCGACCGCGTTGGAGGCGCGCAGCAGCATCTGCAACAGGACGTTGGGCATCATCTCGCGCAGATTGGCGAGCCGCGTCCAGGGGTCCTCCTTGAGGAAGCGCATGGCAACGTCGAAGGTGGCCCCGCCCCAGCACTCTATCGAGAACAGTTCCGGCAGGGCGCGGGTGTAGAACGGCGCTATCCGGTACATGTCGTGGCTGCGTACGCGGGTGGCCAGCAGTGACTGGTGGGCGTCGCGAAAGGTCGTGTCGGTGATCAGCAGCTGCTTCTGCTCGAGCATCCATTGCGCGAAACCTTCGGCGCCGAGTTTGTCGAGCTGCTGCCTGGTGCCGGGCGCGGCGCGGTCGGCGAATCCCTTGGGCACTGGCGGCAGCGGCTGCGGGCCGGGGTTGGGTCGGCCAGCGACTTCGGGATTGCCGTTGACGATGACGTCGCCGAGGAAGGTGAGCAGACGCGTGGCGCGATCCCGCCGCCGCGGCAGCTTAAACAGATCCGGCGTCTCGTCGATGAAGCGGGTGGTGTAGTCGCCGGAGACGAATTTGGGGTGGGTGATCAGCGCCTCGCAGAAGGCGAGGTTGGTCTTGACGCCGCGAATGCGGAATTCTCGCAGCGCTCGCTCCATGCGGCGGGCGGCCTCCTCGGCGGTCGGCGCCCAGGCAGTGACCTTTTCCAGCATCGAATCGTAGAACGGCGTGATGTGGGCGCCGGAGAAGGCGGTGCCGCCGTCGAGCCGGATGCCGAAACCGGTGGCGCCGCGGTAGGCAGTGAGGCGACCATAGTCGGGAGTGAAATCGTTCTCGGGATCCTCGGTGGTGATGCGGCACTGCAGGGCATGGCCGTTGTAGCGAATATCCTTTTGGCGCGGCACCGCCGAGCCGGCAACGCCGATCTTCATCCCTTCCATGATGCGGATCTGCGCCTTGACCAGGTCGATGCCGGTGACGACCTCGGTCACCGTATGCTCGACCTGGATCCGGGGATTGACCTCGATGAAGTAGAACCCGCCGCCGTTGGTATCGATCAGGAACTCGAAGGTGCCGGCGCACACATAGTTCGCTGTTTTGGCCAGGCGAACCGCCGAGTCGCACAGGGCGCGGCGCTGAGCGTCGGTCAGATAGGGGGCCGGCGCGCGCTCGACGACCTTCTGGTTGCGGCGCTGCATCGAGCATTCGCGCTCGAAGAGATGGACGACGTTGCCGTGCTGATCGCCGAGGATCTGTACCTCGACGTGGCGGGCCCGCTCGATCAGCTTCTCGAGGTAGACCTCGCCATTGCCGAACGCCGCCTCGGCCTCGCGGCTGCCGGCGTCGACCTGGTCGAGCAGTTGGCTTTCCTTGTCGATGCGCCGCATACCGCGGCCGCCGCCGCCCCAGCTCGCCTTGAGCATCAAGGGGTAGCCAATCTCGGCAGCCAATTCCTTGATCTTGGCCGGGCTGTTGGGCAGGGCGCCGGTCGCCGGGACGACCGGAACCTTGACCTTATCGGCCAGACGCCGCGCCGCGATCTTGTTGCCGAGAGCGCGCATGGTTTGGGAGGAGGGACCGACCAAGGTGAGACCGGCAGCGTCGCACGCATCGGCAAAATCGGGGTTCTCCGACAGGAAGCCGTAGCCGGGATGAATCGCGTCGACTTCGGCCTCATGGGCGATACGGACGATATCGTCGATCGCCAGATAGGCCTGGACCGGGCCCAGTCCCTCGCCGACAAGATAGGCCTCGTCGGCCTTGAAGCGGTGCAGCGCGAAGCGGTCTTCATGCGAATAGATGGCCACGGTTTCGAGCCCGAGTTCGGTGCCGGCACGAAAGACGCGGATCGCGATTTCGCTGCGATTGGCGACCAGCAGTTTCTTCAACCTGCGGTGCTTTGCCATTGACGGTCCCCGAAATCGAAGGTCGGCCGGAAGTCCTCAGACATGGTCGCCCGAATGATAGCGAAGACGGCGTTGGGATGTCGCGACCCCGAGACCTTGTATCCGCGATTCCGCGATCGTGCATAAAAAGAACCACGTCGCCTCCCACCGCAGAGGAGCACTCATGCGCCGCTTGGCCGTGCTTGTTCTCGCTTTCCTGGCCATCCCTTCCGTCGCCTTCGCCGCGTGTGACGGGGAGGATCTGCGCGACACTCTCCCGCCCGAGATGATGAGGCAAATCTGCGCCGGCATCTCCGATGTTCCCTTCCGCGAGGGTATCGCCTTCGAGGCCGTACGCGGCGATACGCGGCTGACGCTGTTCGGGACGGTCCACATGTACGACCCGGCGGTTTTCATCCCCGCAGAGATCGCGGCGCGCACCCGCGCCGCCGACCTCGTCCTCGTGGAAGTGACCCTGACGGCGGCAATACTGAGGGATCCGTCTTGGACTGCAAACGAGTCACTGTTGATCGATCCCGATGGACCTGGCCTGAGGACTCGGCTTACGGCCGAGGAATAGCAAAGACTGGCCGCATTTATTTACGATCTTGTGTTTTCACGGCCGGAGCAGGTCGACGTATTGCGTCCGTGGCTCTCATGTGGCCGCCGTGCGACAAATCTAACCTGCTGTTCGGCCCCGAGAAGCTCGACGAACAGCTCGAGCTCCTCGCTGACGCTGCCGGCGTCACGGTCGGCGCGCTGGATGACCATGTCGAGCAGGCTCTTGCCTTTCTTATGAATGCCTCGGAAGAGCGACAGCTTGAATTTCTGCGCTTGTCCCTTGCCGGGGTCTGGGCCGGAGACGACGACGGAGCGGTGACGGCTATCGGCACCTGGGTCGACGAGGAACCTCTTATATTATGGGAGATCGCCCGCGAACGCGCCGCTTCACTGATCGGGGATAGTGAGGCAGTTGCGGCCCTGTTCCGCGAGGTTCACGACCATCTCGTCGTCGAACGCAATCGGATTTGGCTGGCAAGGATCCTGGACCATATCCGGGAAGTACGAAACATCGTCATCGCCGTGGGCGGAATATATCTGCCGGGCGAGCAAGGGCTTCTACGCTTGCTCGAGGCGGAGGGATTCGAGATTCGCCGTTTGGCCGTGTCCTGATCCAGCCGGCACCCGACGGCCGAGCGTATCCAAACCCCCCATAGTCTGGAGAGGGCCTAAACCTCGACGGATCATCTGGTACATGGACCGGACATATCGTCTGTTGGTGACATCGGGGCAAACCCGAGGTTGCGATCTGGCGACCACGGTATAGTATTGTTGAAGGACGAAAAGCGGAGACGACCCGGTCGGTCGACTCTGGCGACGGAACTGGAATTTTAGGAGAGGTTAAGCACGATGTTGAAGAAATCAGGATTGCTCGTGGCGGCCCTTATGCTTGTGGGCCTCTCGCAGACTGCCGACGCGGCATGCGGCAAGGTGACGATTGCCGAGATGACGTGGGCCTCGGCCTCGGTGGCGACGCACGTCGAGGATATCATCCTGTCCAAGGGTTACGGTTGCGAGTCGGAGATCGTGCCCGGGAATACGGTGCCGACCGTAACGTCCATGACCGAAAAGGGTGAACCCGACATCGCACCGGAGATCTGGCTCAATTCCGCGCGCGACGTGATCGAGAAGGCGGTTGCCGAAGGTCGTCTCAAGATCGCCGGCGAGATTCTGTCGGACGGCGGCGAGGAGGGCTGGTGGGTCCCGGACTACGTGATCGAGAAGAACCCGGACCTGACCACGCTGCAGGCAGTCATGAATCGACCGGACCTGTTTCCCGACAAGGAAGAGCCGGGCATGGGTCGGTTCTATGGCTGCCCGTCGGGCTGGGCCTGCCAGATCGTCAACAGCAACCTCTACAAGGCCTACGGCCTGAAGGATGCGGGTTTCACTCTGTTCGACCCCGGATCCGGCGAAGGGCTGGCGGGAGCGATCGCCGGTGCCTATGAGCGCGGCCAGCCGATCCTCGCCTATTACTGGGCGCCGACCGCGTTGCTCGGCAAGTACCCGATGGTCAAGCTGGGCGGGATGATGCACGATCCCGAAACCTGGGCGTGCACGGTCGACAAGGACTGTGCCAACCCGATGCCGAACATGTACCCGAAATCGGTGGTGTACACGGTGGTCACGTCGAGCTTCGCGGAGTCGTCGCCTGACGCCTACAAGTTCGTCAGCACGGTCTCCTGGTCGAACAACTTCCTGAATGGTCTGCTGGCTTGGAAGGACGAGAATCAGGCGACCCCGCGGGAAACCGCCGAGCATTTTCTCAAGAACAATGAGGAAATCTGGAGCGCTTGGGTGCCCGCGGATGTTGCCGCGAAAGTGAAAGCGGGTCTCTGAGCCAGTCTGACGGCTGACGCGGAACGACCACAGTCCGCGTCAGCCCCGATCTACCCCGTACCATCCCGTCTCCGGTATCTTCGCAGGTGCCGGAAGGCGGGAGGGCGCGGGAGGCGCGCACGTTGAAATCTCTCGAGGGAGGTTAAACCGTGATCGACTGGATTGTGGAATTCCCAACTCTCAACGAGGGCGCGCTGCGCGCCCTGAAGAAATCGATCGACGCCGGATACCGCGCGTTCTCGAGAAACTACGGCGATCCGATCGAGAGCCTATTCGATCCGGTGCTCTACCTACTGGTCTGGTTCGAACGGCTTCTGATCAGCGCGCCCTGGTGGCTCATTCTCGCGGTGATCGCCGGGCTGTGTTACGCGGCGGGCCGCAGCATCAAGCTGACGGTCGGCGTCGCCATCATGTTCTTCGTTATCGGCTATCTGGGCATGTGGGACGACACGATGCGCACGCTGGCGATCATCTTCGTGTCGACGCTTCTGTCGGTCGCCATCGGCATCCCGCTCGGCATCGCCATGTCACGCTCGGATCGGACACAGGCCATCATGACGCCGATTCTCGACGTCATGCAGACGATGCCGATCTTCGTCTATCTGATCCCGGTGGTCATGCTGTTCGGCCTTGGCAAGATTCCGGGCCTGATCGCGGTCATCATCTACGCCGTGCCGCCGGTCATCCGGCTGACCAATCTCGGCATTCGGCTGGTCGATAAGGAAGTGCTGGAGGCTGCCGACGCGTTCGGTGCCGACACCTGGCGGCGGCTCTTCGGCGTGCAACTGCCGCTCGCGCTCCCCAACATCATGGCCGGCGTCAATCAGACCATTATGATGGCGCTGTCGATGGTGGTGATCGCCTCCATGATCGGCGTCAAGGGTCTCGGCCAGCCGGTGCTGCAGGCCGTCACCAACCAGTACTTCGCGCTCGGCCTGTTCAATGGCGCCGCCGTGGTCGGACTGGCGATCGTGTTCGATAGGATTACCCAGAGCTATGGCCGGCGTATCCAGGCCGAACGGCAAGCGTGACCGTGGCGGGCACGACCGGAATCGAGTTCAACGGCCTGTATAAGGTCTTCGGCGCCGATCCCGCGGCCATGATGCCGCTGGTCCACCAGGGCGTCACCAAGATGGATCTGCTGGAAACCCATGGCCACGTGTTGGGCCTGCGCGACATCAATCTGAGCATCGCGCCGAACCACATCCAGGTGATCATGGGTCTTAGCGGATCGGGCAAGTCGACTCTCATCCGTCACATCAACCGTCTGATCGATCCAACCGAGGGCGAGGTTCGCATCGACGGCGAGGACGTTCTGGCGTTCGACCGCACGGCCCTTCAGCATCTTCGCCGTCACCGGGCGAGCATGGTGTTCCAGCGTTTCGCGCTGTTTCCCCACCGGACGGTCACCGACAATGTCGGATATGGCTTGGCGATGCAGGGTGTCACCGATGCCGAGCGCGCCGAGCGCGCGGCACATTGGATCGACCGGGTCGGCCTCGCGGGTTATGAAGAGGCCTATCCCCATCATCTGTCCGGCGGCATGCAGCAGCGTGTTGGGCTTGCCCGTGCACTCGCCACCAATGCCGAAATCCTGTTGATGGACGAACCGTTCAGCGCGCTCGATCCGCTCATCCGGTCCGACATGCAGGCGCTGCTCCTTGAGCTGCAGCAGGAACTGAACAAGACCATCGTGTTCGTCACGCACGATCTCGAGGAAGCGATCGAGCTTGGCGACCGCATCGCGATCCTGCGCGATGGCGTGATCGTCCAGAACGGCAACTCCCAGGACATCGTTCTGCGGCCAGCCGATGACTACATCGCCGAGTTTATCAAGAAAATCAATCGAGGCCGCGTTATTCGCGTCGGTTCGATCATGGAACCGGTCAAGGCCGATCTTGAGGAGCCGGACTGTCCGGACTGTCCCGTCGACATGCTGCTGGAGGAGGCTCTGCTGCTGACCACGGCGTCTCCCGGCAAGGAAGCCCGGGTCGTGAATGCGGCGGGATCTCCGGTCGGTTCGGTCTCGGTCGACCGGTTGATCGACGCCTTTTCGGGGGACCGGTCCCCGGACGCTGACCGGTAGCGCGGCATTGAACCCCCATCGTCGGCCGGCCTGACCAGCTCGGCCGCGCCGAAGTCGGCGCGATTCGCTGTCCGAGGCGAAAAAAAGGACGCACCCCGAGGCATTGCTCCATCAACTGGATCCGTCTCGAGGGGGCGGTTTGGCTCATGCGCCGCCGCGACCGTCGCGCAACCGCTGGCAATCGAACTCGGTGGTGCTGCCGTCCTCCCAGGTCACCCGAACCGCATGGTCCCGAGGTGCGGCGGCTCGCTGTGCCCGCTCTCGCAAGTCCGATCGGCGCAGCGTCGAGCGCCCAACATTACCTCCGAGGCCGGCGGTCAAGAACATCAGGATTGATCGTTCGCAATCCACCGCCAAATCATCAATCCGGAGTATCCAAGTCGCGTGTGACTGGCGTAGTCTCCCGCTGCCGTCCCGTGTTTCCGTCGATGTCCCGATCCCAGAACCTCCGGCGTCTGCTCTACCCCAGGACGATCGCCTTCGTCGGCGGTCGGGGTTTGACCGACACCATCGAGCAAAGCGGTCGGTTCGGATTCGATGGCGACATCTGGGTCGTCAATCCCAATCGAAGCGAGATCGCCGGGCGCAAGTGCTTCGCACGGATCGAGGATCTGCCGGCGCCGCCGGACGCCGCGTTCATCGGCGTGTCGCGTGAGGCCACCGTGTCGGTGGTCAAAGCTCTGGCCGCACGCGGTGCGGGCGGGTGCGTTTGCTTTGCCGCGGGATACGCCGAAAGCGGTGCCGAGGGCATTGCGCTGGAGCGGGAGCTTCGCGCGGCGGCCGGCACGATGGCGCTGGTCGGTCCCAACTGTTATGGGCTGTTGAACTATCTGGACCGGGTCGCGTTGTTTCCGGCTCCCTATGAAGGCGGGCGACCCCAACGCGGGGTCGCGATCGTATCGCAAAGCGGGAATGTCAGCCTCAACCTAACCTTGAATGATCGATCGCTGCCGCTTGCATTCGTGATCAGCGCCGGCAACCAGGCCGTGTTGCGGCTCGAGCATTATATCGAGGCGCTGGTCGACGACGGTCGGGTGTCGGCGATCGGACTCTATGTCGAGGGGATCAGAGACGTGGCAGGCTTCGCTCGCGCAGCACGCAGGGCGCTGGCGGCGGGGATACCCATCGTTGCGCTGAAGGTCGGAACCTCTCGGCTCGGCGAGCAGATAACGCTCAGCCACACGAGCTCGGTGTCGGGCCCGGAAGAGCTTCATCGCGCGTTGTTTCGCCGATTGGCAATTCCCCTGGTCGATTCACTGCCGGCGTTGTTGGAGACATTGAAACTGTTCGCCGTGAACGGCCCGCTGTCGGGAAGGCGGCTGGGTGTGCTCACCGCGTCGGGCGGGGATGCCACGCTGATCGCCGACCTCGCCGACCGTGAAGGTTTCACCATCCCGCCTCTCGGTGCCGATCAGGCCGAGAACCTTCGTTCTCTGCTTTCGTCGTTCGCGGCGATTTCCAATCCACTCGACTACAACAACCCGCTATGGGGAGACCGTGAGGGCATGGAGCGCTGTTTCACGACCATGATGCAGGGTGCCGTCGATCTCACCCTGATGGTGTTGGACTGTCCCCGCTCGGGGGCGGTTGCACGTCACGAATGGGATGCGTCGGTGGGCGCGTTCATCGCTGCCAAGGAGGCCACCGGCGCGCCGGCTGCAGTCGTCAGCACGCTGCCCGAATCGCTGCCCAGGGACGTGCGCGATCGATTGGCGGCGGCCGCTATCGCACCGCTGCAGGGGATCGACGGATTGGCTGCGGCGCTGCGTAGTGCAGCCTGGTACCGCGAGGTCGCCGATACCGCGACCGGCCGACCTCAAGTCGCGCAACCCGCTCCAATTACCGGAAAGATCACCGCCCTTGACGAATGGCAAACCAAACGGTGTCTCGCCGAACTCGGCGTGGCGGTTCCCGCTGGACGCCTCGTGGCGGGGGCCGATGCTGCTGATGCGGCTGCCGAGCTTGGTTATCCGGTGGTCGCGAAGGCCGTCCATCCCGGGTTGACCCACAAGACCGAGGTCGAGGCCGTTCGCCTCAACCTCAGGTCGCGTGATCAGGTACGCGACGCCGTGACGGAGCTTGAACGCCTTGCGGAAACATGGGGCTGGCGCACCTTTCTTCTCGAGCGCATGGTCGATGATGTGATTGCCGAGCTTCTGATCGGGGTCAAACGAGACCCCCGCTTCGGGTTTTCCCTCGCGCTCGGCTCCGGCGGTGTCTTCGTCGGCCTCGTCGACGACCACAAAACGCTGTTGCTGCCGACCCACCGGGATGAGGTCGCGTCGACCATCGATTCCCTTCGCATCGGACGCTTGATCGACGGCTATCGCGGCGCTCGGGCGGGCGATCGTGAAGCGGCGATCGAGGGCGTGATGACCGTTGCGGCGTATGTCGAGCGAAATCGGGAGCGTTTGGTGGAACTGGAGATCAATCCGCTCGCGGTGCTCCAAGACGGCCGGGGCGCCGTGGTGCTGGACGCCCGCATCTGCGTCGCGTAAGCGGTTCGCAGCTCGTTCGAAGGTTGAGAACATGGAATTCGCACTGACTGCCGAACAGCGTCTGCTGGTTGACAGCATCCGCTCCTTCATCGAGCGGGAACTGTATCCTCACGAGGCCGAAGTCGAGCGTAACGACGAGGTGCCGCGCGAACTCGGCCGGACCATCCGCGACAAGGCCTTGGCCCATGGCTTCTATGCCGCCAACATCCCGGCCGAGTTCGGCGGCGGCGGCCTGAACACCCTCGATATGGCGCTGATCGAGCGGGAACTCGGTCGGCCGTCCTACGCCCTCCAGGCGTTCGTCGGGCGCCCGAGCAACATCTTGTGCGCTTGCGTCGGCGATCAGGTCGATGCCTATCTCGCACCGAGCATCCGCGGCGAGAAAGTGGACTGCCTGGCGATGACGGAGCCTGGCGCCGGTTCCGATCTTCAATCGATGGCCACGCGCGCCGACAGGGATGGAGGCGACTACGTGATCAACGGGACCAAGCACTTCATCAGCCACGCCGACGTCGCCGATTTCGTCATCCTGTTCGCCGTCACCGGTGTCGACGACACGCCCCGCGGCCCGCGCCGCCGCATCAGCGCCTTCCTGATCGACAAGGGTATGCCCGGGTTCGAGGTTCGACGCGGGCCCAGCGCCGTGTCCCACCGCGGCTACCACAATTGCGAGCTGGTCTTCGACGACTGCCGCGTCAACGCACGCCAGGTTCTCGGTGACGAAGGGCAAGGCTTCGCACTGGTCGATGAGTGGCTGTCGGCGAGTCGGCTGACGGTGGCGACGATGTGCGTCGGCCGGGCGCAACGGGCGCTGGAGATGGCTACGGAATGGGCCGCGACGCGCCGGCAGTTCGGCCAAACCATCGGCCGGTTCCAGGGCACGTCGTTCAAACTTGCAGACATGGCGACGGAGATCGCCGCCGCCGAACTTCTTACCTTGAACGCTGCGTGGAAAAGCGACCAGGGCACGATGACCAATCAGGATGCGGCGATGGCCAAGCTCTATGCGAGCGAAATGCTGGCGCGGGTGACCGACCAGGTATTGCAGATTTTCGGCGGCATGGGCCTGATGGACGAGATGCCGATCGAACGATTCTGGCGCGACGCACGCGTGGAGCGCATTTGGGACGGCACCAGCGAGATCCAGCGGCACATCATTTCCCGCGCTTTGCTGCGCCCCTTGGAGTCGTAGCCACTGCAATTCGGAGGGCACGGCCAATGACGGTATCGGTTCGACGCGTGCGCCGCGGCGCAGTACTCGAGCTTACCCTCGATCGACCCAAAGCCAATGCGATCGACGCGGCCACCAGCCGCATGATCCATGACGCCTTCGCGGCCTTTGCCGACGATGACGAACTGCGCGTCGCGATCATCACCGGCGCCGGAGAGAGGTTTTTCTCCGCTGGCTGGGATCTCAACGCGGCGGCGGCCGGCGAGGGCGTCGATGCCGATCACGGACCGGGCGGGTTTGCCGGATTGACCGAGATGTTCAACCTCGACAAACCGGTCATCGCCGCGGTCAACGGTTACGCCGCCGGTGGCGGGTTTGAGCTGGCGCTGGCCTGCGATTTGATTATCGCCGCCCGACACGCGGAGTTCTTCCTACCCGAGGTTACCCTCGGCATCATTGCCGACGCCGGCGGTGTGTTCCGGCTGCCGCGCCGTGTCCCCAGGGCGGTCGCCATGGAGATGATCTTGACCGGGCGGCGGATGGGCGCGGAGGAGGGCGCACGCTGGGGCCTGGTCAATCAAATTGCCGAGCCTCAAGCTCTGTTGCCGACGGCGCGGGCACTGGCCGAGCGAATCGCGGCAGCCGCACCGCTGGCGGTCGCCGCTGCGATGGATGCGATGCGTGCCACCGAAACGATGGGCGTGGCGGAAGCATTCTCCTATCTGAGGGCCGGTCACAGCCTCGCCTATCAAGCCATGCTCGACTCGGGAGACGCGCGTGAAGGTGCGCGGGCCTTTGTGGAAAAGCGTGATCCCGTTTGGCGAGGACGCTAGGGCTTCGCGGCCGATGTCGGTCGGTCCAACGCGTCCACGGCAGCCCAGTAGTCTTTCAGCGCCGCTATGATTTCGATCAGGCAGTCGTCGCGTTGCGCTTCGAGTTCCGCGATCGATCGGCCCGCCGCCTCCCGTTCGCAGCCCTCGACCATGCGGTTCCGCAGGTCCGGGGTAAGTTCCGGCGCGACGAGACGAGTCCAGGGCTCCTCGAGAGCGGGCCCGAAATGGTCGAGCATGTGGTGCATGCCGCCGGGGCCACCGGCGAGGTGAAACGTGAGGCAAGGTCCCATCACCGCGTAGCGCAATCCCGGACCGTATGCCATCGCCGCATCGATCTCTTCGACCGTCGCCTCGCCGCTCGCGACCATGTGCAACGATTCACGCCACACCGCCTCGAGCAACCGATTGGCGACGAATCCCGGCAGTTCACGCTCCAGCCTGAGCGGTCGTTTGGCAACGGCACGATAGAAATCGACCGCCCAGTCAACGGCTTCACGGTCGGTTTGGGCGCCGCCCACCACTTCGACGAGCGGGAGCAGGTAGGGCGGGTTGAAGGGGTGTCCGACGACAGTGCGTTCCGGGTGCCTGCAGTTGACTTGCATGTCGGTCATGGCGAAGCCCGAGGTGCTCGAGATCAACACGACTTCCGGCGGCGCCGCGCGGTCGAGATCGGCGAGCACATCGATCTTGAGTTCGAGGCGTTCGGGTGCGCTCTCCTGAATGATTTGAGCGCCCGACGCAACCTCGGCTGCGGAGTCGGCGAACGTCAGTCGGTCGCGGCTGGCATCCGCCGCCATGCCGAGACGCTCGATCGCCGGCCATGCGCGATCGATGGCTCGGCGCAGGCTGCGTTCGGCATTCGGTGCCGGATCGTAGGCCAGCACGTCTTTTCCCTGGCCCAGATAGTGAGCCGCCCATCCGGCGCCGATGACGCCGGTGCCGACCACGCCGACGCGGGTAACTCGATCAGGCGAGAGACGTTCGGACATCGGGGCACCTCAGAATGCGACGCGGTCCGAGCCCTTGAGCTGGAGCATATCGCGGGTTTCCACGGGTGTAGCCACCTCGAGGGACAGTTCTTCGAGAATCCGGCGAATCTTGGCAACCTGTTCGGCGTTGGACGACGCGAGCCGACCCTTGGCGATGTAGAGATTGTCCTCGAGTCCGACTCGGACGTTGGCGCCCATGATCGCGCCGGTCGTCACCAAGCCGAACTGAAAGCGACCGGAGCCCAGCACCGACCAGATGTAGTCGTCGCCGAGCAGGCGGTCTGCGGTCCGTTTCATGAACACGAGATTGTCGATGTCGGTTCCGATTCCGCCGAGATTGCCGAAGATCGTCTGCAGGAATATCGGGGTTTTTAGCAGCCCGCGGTCGAGAAAGTGAGCAATCGTGTAGAGGTGGCCTACGTCATAGGCCTCGCACTCAAATCGGGTTCCGAGGTCGCCCACCTTCTCCATCATGTATTCGAGATCGGCGAAGGTGCTGATGAACGGCTCGCTGCGGGATGCTTCGAGGTAATCCTCCTCCCAATCGTACTTCCACTTACCATCGTGCCGGTCGATCATCGGGTAGTAGCCGAAGTTCATCGACCCCATGTTCATGGTCGTCAGCTCGGGCTGGGCGCGAAAAACGACGTCGAGGCGTTCCTCGAGCGTCATTCCCGTACCGCCGCCGCTGGACACGCTGATCGCGGCGTCGCATCCCTGTTTGATGCGGGGAAGAAAGTCCATGAACACGCCGGTATCGCTGGTCGGTTTGCCGTCTTTGGGATCGCGCGCGTGGACATGGATTACCGACGCGCCGGCAGCGGCGGCGGCGACGGCATCTTGGGCGATCTCGGTCGGGGTGCACGGCAGATAAGGTGACATCGCCGGGGTGTGCGCGGCGCCGGTCACGGCGCAGGTAATGATCACTTTGTCGGAAGAAGCCATGATCCTTACTCCTGTAATCCTGCTGGTTTGGCGCTGCCGAGGGCATCGAACCGGCTTCACGCCGCCATTCGCATCAACTTCGCTTTCAGCGGGTTCTCAAACCCTCCCACAATGAGCGGAGATTGATCGATACCGTCTCGACGATCAAGCGGGTCGTCGCGGTAGCGGAGACTTACGCGCCGCAAGACGGTTGCGACGGGCGCACATTGCCGATCCCCCGGCCGGCCGCGTCAGAGATCCTTGGGGCGGATGAACCTGTCGAGCACGCCTTGGCCGATCTTTCCCCAGCGGTCCGTGTCAAACGTTATCACGGCGAGGGCGGCGGTCGGCAAGCCGGCGCGGAGCTTGGCGAGATCCCGGTCATTGCGCGCTCGATCCGCGAGTGAGACCGCAAGCTCGTGAAGCCCCGGATTGTGGGCGACGATCATCAAACGGGCCAGGTGATCGTCCGCGCGTCTCACCATGTCGAGAATCCGATCGCCGGATGCCATGTAAAGGTCGTCGCAATCGATCGCGACGACGTCGTTGGCGAGTTCCGGACCAACCACAGCCCAGGTCTGTCGTGCACGCCGTGCGGTCGAGCACCATACGAGATCCGGTTCGAGCCTTTCGGCTCTCATCTGTTGCGCCATCCTCGGTGCGGCACCGCGGCCCCTTCTGCTCAGAGATCGGTCGAAATCGCCGAGGCCGGGGTCGCCCCAATCCGACTTTGCGTGGCGCAGGAGAAGCAGCGTTTTCACCATTGATCGGGAATTATAGCAAACGCTCTGCAACGAGGCGGCAAACTACCGGGATCCGGGGCCCGGGTGTAAGAAACCGCTTGCATTGAGACCGCGGTGGCTGTACGGCGCTTGCGATTGTCGGGGGGAGACTGGATGGCACTTTGCCCGGTTCCTTTCCGATCCCGAGGTTGAGGGAGGTTGCGGTGTTGACGGTCGTAGCACTCGTGAATTTTTCGCCATTGTGCGCACGATTTCGGGGCGTCGTCGCGCCGGTAAAACGGGCGCGCACGCCGCAAGATCGCCCGGTTGGCGAGCGAGACGACCGATGAAGTCGCACGCGCGGGTGGTCGTCGTCGGTGGCGGCGTCATGGGCGTGGGGCTCCTCTACCACCTGACCAAGGAAGGTTGGTCCGATGTGGTGCTGGTCGAGAAGGGTGAGCTCACCTCCGGCTCCACCTGGCACGCGGCGGGATTGGTCCCCCACTTTATCGGCAGTCTCAACATGGCCAAGGTCCATCTTTACGGTTCTCAACTGTACCAACGGTTGGAAGCGGAAACCGGCCAGGCGACCGGCTGGCATGGCTGCGGCGCAATCCGGCTTGCGACCGACAAGGACGAAGCCGACTGGTTTCACTACGTCCAAGGCGTGCTGCGCTGCGTCGGCGCGGAATGCCACCTGATCGGTCCCAACGAAATCGCCCGACTGCATCCGTTGTTAGACGTCGAGGGCGTCGTGCTCGGTGCCTATACTCCGGGCGACGGCCACACCGACCCCGCCGGCAGTACCATGGCCATGGCGGCCGGCGCCCGGGCGGGCGGCGCGGAGATTTATCTCCGCAATCGGGTCGTCGACATCGGCCGCCGCCCCGACGGGGATTGGGACGTGATCACCGAGCAGGGCACGATCGTCGCCGAGCACGTGGTCAACGCTGCCGGCGGCTTCTCACCCCAAATCGGAGCAATGGTCGGGTTCGAGGTCCCGATCGTCAACATCGTCCATCAGTACCTGGTGACTGAGAATCTCGATGCGGTGGCGGCCTTGGAGAAAGAGCCTCCGGTGGTTCGCGACCCTCGGGCTTCGTGCTACTACCGCCAGGAACAGCAGGGCTTGATCATCGGCCCCTACGAGACCGACAACGCTCAACCATGGGCCCTCGACGGCATCGACTGGTCGTTTGATACCGAGTTGCTGCCGCCCGACATCGATCGTCTGGTGCCGTGGCTGGAGCTCGCGGCCAAGCGCATTCCGGCATTTGAGAACGCCGGTATCAAGCGGGTCGTCAGCGGGCCCATCACCCACACGCCGGACGGCGGATTCCTTATCGGTCCGGCGCCGGCCTTGCGCAATTTCTGGATGTGCTGCGGCGCCGGCATCGGGATCACCCAAGGGCCCGGTGCGGGGAAGTATCTGGCGCAATGGATGGTCCACGGTCAGACCGACATCAATGTGCGCGAGATGGAAGCCAGACGCTTCGGCCAGTGGTCAATCGGCAAGTACAGCTTGGCGAAGGCGGTGGACGAGTACCACCAGATGTACCAGGTGCGCTATCCCGGCGAGTTCCGCGAGCCGGGCCGACCGGTGAGAACGACGCCGATTTACGACCGGCTCGCTGCACGCGGCGCGGTCTTTGCCGAGACTTTCGGATGGGAGCGGGCGAAGTGGTTCGCGGCCGAAAGCACCCAAGAGCGCTATGGCTTTCGCCGCATGAACTGGTTTGACCCGGTGGCCGAGGAGTGCAAGGCGGTGCGCGAGCGGGTAGGCGTGCTCGACCTGTCGAGCTTCTCCAAGTTCGACGTCACCGGGCGCGATGCCGCTACCTTTCTCGACCGCATCATCGCCAACCGAGTGCCACGCCGCGACGGCCGCGTGGTACTCGCCCACGCGCTGACGGAGCTGGGCGGCATCGAGAGCGAATTCACCGTGACGCGGTTGGATGAACGCCGGTTCTACTTGCTTTCTGCCGCGGTCGCCCAGATTCACGATCACGACTGGCTGGTGCAGCACAGGGGCGAATCCGAGGAGGTGGTGATAACGGACGTGACCGACGATTACGGGGTCCTGGTTGTGACCGGTCCGCGGTCGCGCGAGGTGCTGACGAAGCTGACCGGCGCCGATCTCGGCAACGACGCCTTTCCCTGGCTGTCCGCGCGTGAGATCGAGGTCGCGGGAATCCCGACCCGGGCGCTTCGGGTCTCCTATGTGGGCGAACTTGGATGGGAACTCCATCACCCGATGGACCGCATGGATTCGCTGTACGATGTCGTCATGTCTGCCGGCGAGGAATTCGGTGTCGCCGACTTCGGTTTGTACGCCGTCAACTCGCTTCGCATGGAGAAGGCATACAAGTCCTGGGGACTGGAGTTGACCACCGAGCTCACGCCGATCGAGGGCGGTCTGGATCGGTTCGTCGATATGGACAGCCCCTTTATCGGCAGGGATGCGGTCGTCGAACGCACCCGCAAGGGCGTCGACACCCGCCTGGTCTACCTGTCGGTGGATGCCGTGGACGCCGATGCCCACGGCAACGAACCCGTCTACCTAAACGACCGCGTCGTCGGTCTCACCACCAGCGGCGCCTACGGCTACGCGGTGGAAGAAAGCATCGCCTTTGCTTTTGTCGAGCCCGATTTGGCGGCGCCCGGTAGCGAGCTCGACGTCGAGATTCTGGGCCGCCGCTGCGCCGCCAAGGTGCTCGCCGAGCCGCTCTACGATCCCCGTAACCAACGGTTGCGAGCCTAGTGAGAAGGTGCCCCGGAGCGCGCGCGGGCGAGGTCTGTTCTCCGGTCTTGTAGTGCACATGGGGCTGTTCGTCCGCGCCGCACGAACCCACGTCATCTGAATACTTGGTCTTTTCTGCAATTACCGGCGATTCGGGTATAGATTCGTATTGACGGCAAGCGAATCTCCGGACATAGATCGCGGTGCACAAGAGGTGCGTCCACCCGATGGGAGTGTCTTGGAATGAACGAGATCGTGACGAAGGCTGACTTCTATTTTGGTCCCCGCTACCGCAAGTCGCCCTATTTCGAGGCCACGCGCCGAGCCGGATGCCAGTCGTGGGGAATCTACAATCACATGTACCTTCCGAGCTATTACGACGATCCGGTCGAGGAGTATCGAAGTCTGACCAACGATGTGACGCTGTGGGACGTGAGTGTCGAACGCATCGTCGAGATCACCGGACCCGATGCGTCCGAATTCACCAATCGGCTGACTCCTCGTGACCTGACGAAATGCGCAGTCGGGCAGGGCAAGTACGTCCTCATCACCGCAGAAGATGGCGGCATCGTCAACGAACCGGTGCTGTTGCGTTTGGGCGAGAACCAGTGGTGGCTGGCACTTTCGGACTCCGATGCCGGCCTGTGGGCGCGAGGCTATGCGGTGGGGTCGGGACTGAATGTGAAGGTCCGCGAACCCGAGGTCTATCCCGTGCAGGTTCAGGGTCCGAAATCCAAGGAGGTGATGACGGATCTGTTCGGCGATTCGATCATGAACATCCGCTACTACTGGACCATGGAGACCGATCTCGACGGTATTCCGGTGGTCATCAGCCGCACCGGTTGGAGCGCCGAAATCGGGTTCGAAATCTACCTGCGCGACCCGAGCCGCGGCGAAGAGCTGTGGGATCGGATCATGGAAGCGGGCAGACCGTACCGTATTCGGCCGATCGCCCCGTCGCAGATCCGTCGCATCGAGGCGGGAATATTCCGCTATGGCGCCGACATGACGACCGAGAACAATCCGTTCGAGATCATGGGTTTTGAACGGCTGGTGGAAGACCAGAGCGCCGACTATATCGGCAAGGAAGCGCTGATGCGGATCAAGGCCGAAGGCGTGAGCCAGAAGCTGGTAGGGTTCGTGCTCGACAGCGACGAATGGGTCGAGGGTTTGCCCGATGTCGCGCCCGCCTACAAGGACGGCGAAGAAATCGGCCGCATCACGGTGATCGTCTGGTCGCCGCGCATGCAAAAGAACATCGGCTACGTCTGGGTGCCGATCGAGCTTGCATCTCCAGGCAACAGGCTGGAAGTCCGCACCCTGACCGGCACGGCCGCAGGCGAGACGGTGGCGTTGCCCTTTTTCGATCCCAGGAAGACCGTGCCCAGTCAGCGCCTTTCCACCGAGTGAGTGTCCGGCTCGCTCATCATCGTCCCGCCCCGGCCAACCGATAAGGTTCGCCGGGGCGTCCTTTCAGGGACGGGTCATGATTTGTTCAAGACCAACCGCGGCAGTGCGTTCAGCGGGTCACGACCATGCCGGTTATCTTGAAGCTGGGTTGACCGCGCATCCGGTCTTGGATCCCAAGCCCGATACTGATTGATGGACTTCGAACTCAAAGAAGATCAGAGGATGTTCCGTGATTCGGTGCGCCGATTTGCGGAAGATCATCTCGCGACCGGGGCTTTGGCGCGAGCTCGAACGCCGGCCTACCCCTGGGATGTCGCCAGGCTCATGTCGAAGCAAGGGCTGCTCGGGATCACGATGCGCCAGGAGGATGGCGGACAGGGCGGCACATTGATGGATGCGGTGCTCGCGATCGAGCAGGTCGCCCTGGTCTGTCCGCGCAGTTCCGACGTGATCCAGGCGGGCAGTTTTGGTCCGGCGCGGACGCTGTCGGAATACGGGACACCCGCCCAAAAGGAGGCACACCTCAGACCGGTGCTGGAGGGCGATGCCCTGATCTCCATCGGCATGACCGAACCGGACGCCGGGTCGGCGCTGACCGATCTCAAAACCTCGGCCCGGCTCGATGGCAACGGCTACCGCGTCAACGGCACCAAGATCTTTACGAGCCACAGCATGGATGCGACCACCGTGCTCGCCTACGTTCGCTTTGGGCCCGGCACCGACGGTATCGGCTCGGTGCTGATCGACTTCAAGGCCGACGGCGTGTCGTTCGGCGAACCGTCGAAGTTCATGACCGGAGAAGGTTGGCGGCAGGTCTATTTTGAAGACGTGTTTGTCCCGCCCGAGGACGTGCTGCTCAAGGAAGGCGGGTTTCGCAAGCAGATGGCCGGCTTCAACGCCGAGCGTATCGGCAACAGCGCGCGCTCGCTGGCGTTCGGTCGCCACGCTTTCAACATCGCCCGCGAGCATGCGACCGTGCGCAAGGCATTCGACCGGCCGCTGTGCGATTTCCAGGGTATCCAGTGGAAGTTCGCCGAGATGGCGATGAAGCTCGAATCGGCTCAGCTCATGCTCTACAAGGCCGCGGTCGCGGGTGACCCCGGGCTGCCCTCGGCGATGGATACGTCGATGGCCAAGCATATGTGCAACGAATATGGTTTCGACGTCGCCAACGAAGCGATGCAGGTGCTCGGGGCGATGGGCTTCAGCGAAGAAACGCTGATCGACTACTGCATGCGGCGGGTGCGCGGCATGCAGATTGCCGGCGGATCGCTGGAAATAATGAAGAACCGCATTGCCGAAGGTGTGTTCCAGCGCCGTTTTCCGCAGCGCCCGCTCCAGCCCGGCGCGGCGTAGCGAAGACAAGCGGCTCGGTTCGCGCGACGACCATGACCGGTCCGGCTAGCGGCGGCGATCTGCTCGGGCCGCTGTTCTCGCCAAGCTCGGTGGCGTTTTACGGCGCCTCTAACGACATCCGGAAAATGGCCGGGCGGCCGTTTCATTTCCTGCTGAAGCACGGCTTCGAAGGACGCGCCTACCCAATCAACGCCAACCGCGACACCGTGCTCGGTCACGACGCCTATCCCAATCTGCGGGCATTGCCCGAGGTCCCCGAGCACGTGTTCGTGCTGTTGCCGACCGAGGCGGTGGAAACCGTGGTGGAGGAATGCGCGGCGGCCGGAGTCTGCGTCGTCACCGTGTTTGCCGGCGGCTTTGCCGAAGCTGGGCCCGAAGGCGTGGCGCGCCAGCAGCGGCTGGTCGGAATTGCGCAACAGGCCGGTATGCGCGTGGTCGGGCCTAACTGCGTGGGTATGATCAACCCGCACCATAAGCTCGCTCTCAGCGCCGCCAACGTGCTTGAGCTCGACCGTCTGATTCCCGGCAACATCACGGTGATCTCCCAAAGCGGCAGCCTGACCGGCACTATCCTGTCGCGTGGCCGCGATCTCGAAGTCGGCTTTGCCAAGCTGATCTCAGTCGGTAACGAGGCGGACCTCACGATCGGTGAAATCGGCTTGGCCTGTGTCGACGACCCCGCGACCGATCTGTTCCTGTTGTTCCTGGAGACGTTCCGCGATCGTGACCGCATCGTCGCTTTCGCCCACGCTGCTCACGAGGCGGGCAAGCCGATCGTGGTCTACAAGCTCGGCCGATCCGAGGCTGGACGCACGGCAGCGGTGTCGCACACCGGCGCCTTGGTCGGGCCAGACGCCGCCGTCGACGCGTTCTTCGCCGCGCACGGTTTGTTGCGAGTCGATTTGTTTGAGACCCTGCTCGATATCGCGCCGCTGGTGGCCAAGCGGCGGCCCCCGGCGACGCCGCTGGCTAAGCGCGACGCCGGCATCAGCGTCATCACCACAACCGGCGGTGGCGGTGCGATGGTGGTCGACCGACTCGGCCGCCAGGGGCTGCGGCTGGTCGGACCCAGCGATGAGGTCATCAAGCGATGCGGCGCCAAAGGGATTCCGGTGCAACCCAGCACGATGGTCGATCTCACCGCGGCCGGTATCCGCCACGACATCGTCGTCGAAGCGATCGACTCCGTGCTCGCCAACCCCGACACCGATGCCGTGATCATGGTCGCCGGGTCGACGGCGCAATTCTACCCGCATCTGTCGGTCAACCCGATCGCCGAATTCGCGGGGTCCGAAAAGCCGCTGGCGGCCTATATCGTGCCGCCCGCCGAAGACTCGCGGCGCATGCTGATCGGCAAGGGGATCGCCGCGTTTCGCAGCCCCGAAGGAACCGCCGACGCCATCACCTCGCTATTCCATTGGCGCGCACCGCGCGGCGAGGTCGCACCTGCCGATGTCGAACGCGCATGCGGCGTGCTGAAAGCGATCCGCGGTCGACCCGACGAAGCGCAGGCGCTGGAGGTGTTCGCGGCAATTGGGATCGAAGCGGTCGCGGCTACCGTCGTCGATCCCGCGAACGCTAAGCCGCAGATCGATTTCGAGTACCCCGTGGCGGTCAAGGCGATGGCGGCTGGGCTCGCTCACAAATCGGAGGCCGGCGGCGTGGTCCTCGAAGTCGGTAACGCCGATGCGCTGCGCACCGCGATCGGCGCGATTCGCGACCGGCTTGCCCGCCGCCATTCCGCTCTCGCTCTCGATGGCATCCTCGTGCAGCGCATGGAAACGGGGTTGGCCGAGGCACTGGTCGGCTTCGTCCGCGACCCGCAGGCCGGCCCGATCGTGACCGTCGGTGCCGGCGGCATCTACGCCGAGCTCTATGACGATACCGCGGTGCGGCTGGCGCCGGTCTCCCTCGATGAAGCGCGAGAGATGATCAGCGAAGTGCGCGGCCTGGCGGTGATCCGCGGCCTCCGAGGCCGGCGTCCCGGCGACGCCGAGGCGCTGGCGCGGGCGATCGTGGGGATGTCGAGCTTGGCGTGGGTGGAGCCGCGGGTGGCGGAAGCCGAGATCAATCCGCTGATCGTGCGCCCCGAAGGTTCCGGGGTGGTCGCGGTCGACGGGCTTCTACGCTTGATGGAGGAATAAATGTCGACCGTGCTGATCACCGGCTCGAACAGCGGCCTCGGGCTCGAATTCGCGCGCCAATACGCCAATGAAAATTGGCGTGTGGTTGCGACCTGCCGCCGGCCCGAGGCCGCCGACGATCTCAAGGCGCTGGCCGGCGATATCGAGGTGCGGGCGCTCGACGTCGCCGACTTCGACGCAGTCGACCGGCTGGCTGCCGACCTCGACGGCAACCCGATCGACATTCTCATTCTCAATGCGGGGCGCACCAAGCGGCCGCAGGGAATCGGCAACATCGATTACGATATCTTCGCCGAAATCTTCCGGATCAACACGATGGCGCCGCTGAAGATCGCCGAAGCGCTGGTCGAGAACGTTGCCGCCAGCGAACAGAAAAAAATCATCGGCATCAGCAGTCGCCTCGGCAGCATCACCTTTGCCACGGCCGCCGACCGCACCTTCGATCTGCGCGGACCCTACTATCCCTACCGCGTCACCAAGGCCGCACTGAACATGGTGATGCGGACCATGGCGGCGGAGCTGGCACCACGCGGCATCCTCACGGGATCGCTGTGCCCCGGTTGGGTGCGTACCCGCATGGGCGGCGACAACGCGACCTACTCGACCGCGGAGTCGGTGGGATGGATGCGTCGGATCATCGATCGCCTGACGCCGGAAGACAGCGGTGCGTTCTTCTCCCACGAGGGGGAGAAGTATCCCTTCTAACCGATGTCGGATGCCGGATATCGGACGTTAGATGGGATAGAATGCCATCCCCGGCTCCGTCATCCGAGATCTTACCTCCGATATGCATTTTCCCAAAAACGACTATTCCCGCGTTCGTTACGCCGTTTATCACGATCAGGACGTCTACGAGCGCGAGCAGGAGCGGGTGTTCCGCGGCCCGACCTGGCTGTTCCTCGGGCTCGAAGCAGAAATCCCAAACCCTGGCGATTTTCGTAGCTCTTGGCTGGGCGATACGCCGGTAATCTACAACCGGGGCCACGACGGCGAGGTGCATGCCTTCGTCAACCGCTGCGCCCATCGCGGCGCCATCGTGCGCCGCGAGGCCTGGGGCAATGCCGCCGACCACACCTGCATCTACCACCGCTGGTGCTACGACCTCGAAGGCAACCTGATCGGCGTGCCGTTCCAACGCGGCGTCCACGGCAAGGGCGGCATGGCGCACGATTTCACCCGGGCCGAGCACAGCCTGAGAAAGTTGCGTGTCCAGAGCTATCACGGCGTGTTGTTCGCGACCTTCCAAGGCGATTCGGTCGAGCCGCTGGTCGACTATCTCGGCCCCAACCATGCGCGCCATCTCAAGCGGCTGTTTGAAAAACCGCTCAGGGTGTTGGGCTATCAGCGCCAGTTCCTGCACGGCAACTGGAAATTCTACAACGAGAACATCCGCGACCAGTATCACGGCAGCCTGCTGCACTCGTTTCTGACCACGTTCCAGTTCTCGCGGGTGACACAGAACGGCGGTGCCTGGATGGACCCGCGCCACCGCCACAGCATTTCCTGGAGCGAAGAGGGCAGCGACGCCGGCGAGGACGCCGACAAACTCTATGCCGACGCCGGCGTCACGTTCGACCTCAAGCCGCTCAAGGACGATTCCTATATCGGCTACCGCCGTGAATACGACGACGCGTTGTCGATCACCATCTGCTCGGTGTTCCCCAACGCCTGCTTCCAGCAGATCCGCAACAGTCTGGCGACGCGGCAGATCCGGCCCAAGAGCCCGGACGGTTGCGAGCTCTACTGGACGATCTTTGGCTACCGGGATGACGACGAGGAGATGACGCGGCACCGCCTGCTGCAGTCGAACCTGATCGGCCCGGCCGGGCTGGTCTCGATGGAGGATGGCGAGGCGGTCGAGATCGCCCATCACGGCACCCGCCGCGACAAGGACGAAATGTCGATCATCGAGATGGGCGGCGGCGGCGAGATCCCGACCAACGTCGAGATCAAGGTCAGCGACATCCCGCTGCGCGGCTTCTGGTCCTACTACGCCGAGCTGATGGACTACGAGCCGGCCAATCCGGTGCGGTAGCGGCGTTGGGCCGCCGCCGCGCCGATCTCGTAGCGGTGCATCACAATCCAAAGTCATCGAGCCGGACTTGATCCGGCACCCATGGAAGCGGGAGCCGACGGTTATGCGGGAGCCGGACGCAACCGATCGCGACTCCTGATGCGATCGTGTTCCAAGGCCCCGCGTCACGCGCAGGGCGATGATTGAGTATGAAGCGCGCCCGTGCCCCAACCCGAAGCACGATTACGGGCCGATCTACCGATCCGCCGCGACCACTTCGATCTCGATCTTGTATTCCGGCAGCGTCAACCGGCTGACGACGACCAGCGTGGTCGGCGGGCGGTGGTCACCGAGCACCTTGGTGAACACCTCGCGGTTGACAACGACATCGGCGGCGTCGGTCAGATAGAAGTTGATCTTGACGATGTCGGTCAGCGCCAGATCCGCGGCGGCGAGGATCTTGGTCAGCCGGTCCCACACCGCCTCGGCTTGCCCGCGAAATGTCGGCGGGCTCTCGCGATCGTCCGGCCAGCGGCCGATCTGACCGGCGGAGTGCAGCAAGCGCGCCTGCGACGGTATGCGCGCGCCGTGGCGGTAGGCGGCGAGCGGCGCCGGAACGCCATCGGGGTTGAAGACACGCGCGCTCATGGCAGCTTGGCCCCGACCGCTTCGATCTCGATCTTGAGCTCGGGCATCGCCAGCGCCTCGATCTCGATCAGGGTCGACGCCGGCCGTGCATCGCCGAGATAGCTGGTACGGGCCTCGCGGTAAGCCTCGAGGTGGTCCATGTCGGTCAGGAAGACCCGGATCTTGGCGATGTTCTCGGGACCCATGCCGTCCCCGGCCAGCACGCCGACCAAATTGTGGAACGCGTTGTCGGCTTGAGCCGTAAAATCGTCCGGAATTGAGCCGTCGGCAGCAGCGCCGACTTGGCCCGCGGTGTGCAGCAGGCGGGCGCCGGCGGCGATCACGGCGCCCTGGCTGTAGGCACCGATCGGCGGTGCGACGTCGTCCGGATCGAAGCAGCGGATGGTTTCGCTGGTATCGTCAACGCCTGCCGCGGCTGCCGCGACCACCTCCACCTCAAGCCGGTATTGCGGCGCCGCCAGTCCCGGAACGAACAGCAGCGTCGACGCCGGCCGCGTGTCGCCGAGATACTTTTTGGCGACACCGTCGTCGTAGGGGACAACGAGCTCGGCGAAGGGATCGTCCATGACATCGGGCGCCACCAGAAAGTGGTTGATCCGGATGATGTCGTCCGCGGTCATACCGGCGTCGCGTACGACCCTGGCGATTCTGTCCCAGATGATGTCGGCCTGCTCGAAGAAATCAACCGGTGTTACGCCGTCCGGTCTCGCGGCGACTTGGCCGGCGGTGTAGAGGATGCGCGATCCGGGCGGGTATTCGGCGCCGTGCATGTAGTTGCCGCCGGGCAGCGCCACGCCGTCGGGGTTGAAGTATCTGTTGCCGGTCACGGTGGTGATCCTATTGCGTGGGAACTAGTCTAGCCGAAGTCGGCATATTCAAGCATGGCTGGGTGACGGGTGGGACGGCCGCAGACTTCCGAGGGGCGCTGGTTGCCCCCGCTCAGCCAAGCCCCTAACATGAGCGCAGAACGTTGCCACGAGGTGCCGGCATGAAAAACGGACCCGACCTGATGTTCCCGCGCCCGGACTACTCGCGGGTGCCGTTCGGCATCTATCACGATGGCGAGATCTACGAGCAGGAGATGCAACGCATCTTCCGTGGTCCGACCTGGCTGTTCCTCGGGCTCGACTGCGAGATCCCCAACCCGGGCGATTTCCGCACCTCGTGGCTGGGCGACACGCCGGTCTTCTACAACCGCGGTGAGGATGGCGCGGTCCACTGCTTCGTCAACCGCTGTGCCCATCGCGGCGCGATGGTGCGTCGCGAGACCTACGGCAACACCAAGGATCACACCTGCATCTATCACCGCTGGTGCTACGACCTCGAAGGCAATTTGATCGGCGTGCCGTTCCAGCGCGGCGTTCATGGCAAGGGCGGCATGGCTGACGATTTCGACAAGGCCGAGCACTCCTTGCGCAAGCTGCGAGTCGACGACTACCGCGGTATCCTGTTCGCCAGCTTCCGGGGCGACGAGGTCGAACCGCTCGAGATCTATCTCGGGCCCAACCACCGCGCCCATCTCGACCGCATCATGCACAAGCCGATCAAGGTGCTGGGGTATCAACGCCAACACATCGCCGGCAACTGGAAGCTCTACAACGAGAACCTGCGCGATCAGTATCACGGCAGCCTGCTGCACGAGTTCCAATCGACCTTCGGCATCGCCCGAATCACCCAGAACGGCGGCGCCAAGCTCGATCCGCGCCATCGTCACAATATCTCGTGGAGCCAGGAAGGCACCGACGACGAGGAAGAAGCCAAGCGCATGTACCAGGAGGCCAAGGTCAAGCAAGGCACCCTGACCCTGGCGGACGACAGCTTTGTCCGGTTCAAGCCGGAATATGACGACGGGATCTCGATCTCGATCTGCTCGATCTTCCCCAACGCTTGTATCCAGCAGATACGCAACAGCTTGGCGACACGGCAGATCCGGCCCAAGAGCCTGGACGCGTTCGAGCTCTACTGGACCGTTTTCGGCTACCAGGACGACGACGCCGAGATGACCAGCCACCGGCTGTTGCAATCGAACCTGATCGGCCCGGCCGGATTGATCTCGATGGAGGACGGCGAGGCGGTCGAGATCGCCCATCGCGCGCCCTTGCGCGAGCCCGAAGAATGCTCGGTGATCGAAATGGGCGGCGGCGGCGAGATCCTCACCGACATCACCTTCAAGGCCAGCGACATCGCGATTCGCGGTTTCTGGTCGTACTACGCCGAGCTGATGGGGATGGAGCCCGAAAACGCTTACCGTTAAAGGGCGCTCGGCGCTCGAGAATATGTTGGCGCTCGAGAATATGTTAAAGAGGCCGATACCTGTACCTGGATCGGCGTAATCCGGGCGCGCTCGGCGCTCGGATACCTGGCGTTTGGCGGAGGAAACGGGATGTCGATTGCCGAGAAGATCGAATGGCCGCGCAACGATTATTCGCGCGTCCCCTTCAAGCTGTATCACGACTCCGAAATATTCGAGCAGGAGATGATGCGCATCTTCCGCGGGCCCTGCTGGAGCTTCATGGGGCTGGAGGCCGAAGTTCCCAATCCGGGCGATTTCCGCACCACCTGGATCGGCGACACGCCGGTGGTTTACAACCGCACCGAAAACGGTGATATCGCCGCGTTCGTCAACCGCTGCGCCCACCGCGGCGCGATCGTGCGTCGCGAGGCCTACGGCAACACCAAGGATCACACCTGCATCTATCACCGCTGGTGCTACGACCTCGAAGGCAAGTTGATCGGGGTGCCGTTCCAACGTGGCGTGCACGGCAAGGGCGGCATGTCGGACGATTTCGACAAGAGCGAACACGGGCTCAGGCGGCTCCGCGTCGAGAACTATCACGGCATCTTGTTCGTTACATTCAAGGGCGACGAGGTCGAGCCGCTGGTCGATTATCTCGGCCCGCATCACGCCCATCACATCGCCCGGCTCGGCAGCCGCAAGATCAAGGTGATCGGCTATCAGCGCCAGCACATCTACGGCAATTGGAAGTTCTACAACGAGAATCTGCGCGACCTTTATCACGGCACCCTGCTGCACGAGTTCCAAACTACGTTCGCGATCGCGCGGATGACTCAGGCGGGGGGCTCGAAAATGGATCCTCGCCATCGCCACAATCTGTCGTGGGGGATCGAGGGCAGCGACACCGACGACGACGCCAAGGTAGCGTACGAAGAAGCCAATGTGCGCGACGGCGTGCTGCGCCTCAAGGATGGCGGCTACGTCGAATACAAACCGGAGTGGGAAGACAATATCTCGATTTCGATCTGCTCGGTGTTCCCCAACTCCGCCTTCCAACAGATCCGCAACAGCTTGGCGACGCGCCAGATCCGGCCCAAGAACGAGAACGAGTTCGAACTGTTCTGGACGATCTACGGCTATGAAAACGACGACGAGGAGATGCTGCATCACCGCAACATGCAGGCCAATCTGGTCGGGCCGGCGGGGCTGATCTCGATGGAAGACGGCGAAGCGGTCGAGATCGTCCACCGCGCGACCGAGCGCGAGGGCGAGTTCCATTCGGTTGTCGAAGTCGGCGGCCGCGGGCCGATCGAAGGCACCGAGAGCACGTCCCTGTGCATCGACATTCCCTGCCGAGGTTTCTGGTCGTACTACTCGGAGCTGATGGGCGTCGAAGCCGAAGGCGGCATCCGATGATCCCGCCCAAACAGCGCGAGCAGATCAACAACCTGCTCAACGACTACGTCTGGTACATCGATACCGACCGGCTCGAAGAGTGGCTCGATTTCTTCACCGACGATTGCACCTACAAGATCATCCCGCGCGAGAACGTCGAGCAGAACCTGCCCGGCGTCATCGTGCTGTGCGAGAACAAGAACCAGTTGACCGACCGCATCGTCTCGTACCGGGAGGCCAACGAATACAATTTACATTATGACCGCCACATGATCAGCAACTCGCGGATCGACGACCGTGAGGAGAAGAACACTTTCCGCGTGCTGTCGAACTACACGGTCTACCAGACCAATCTCGACGGCGAGAGCCGCCTGTTCAGCGTCGGCTATTACGATGATCTGATCGTCTATGAGAACGGATCGCCCAAGTTCAAGGAAAAGATCGTCGTGGTCGACACCTATTCCATACCGACGCTGCTGGCGACACCGCTCTAGCCAGGCGAATAGACGAAGCGCCCAGCGCGGTACTGCGCCCAGCAGTCCCGCGCTCTTTGTTTGGTCTGAAAGGGAGAAAGACCGATGGCCAAAAGGACCTATATCAATCACGCCGAAGGCCTGCCCAAGCCGGGCGGAATCTGGTCGCACGTCGTGATCTCGGAGCCCGGAAAGATGGTCTTCATCTGCGGCTTGGTCTCGCGCGACGCCGATGGCAATTTGGTTGGCAAGGGCGATATGGCGGCGCAGACGCGGCAGACCTGCGAGAACCTCAAGGCCGCAGTCGAAGCCGCCGGCGGTACCCTCACCGATCTCGTGCGGGTCGACGTCTATACTACCGACATCGCGGAATTTGACGCGATCCACACGGTACGGCGGCAGTACTTTCCCGAGAACCCGCCGGTTTCGACGATGGTCGAGGTGACCCGGCTGGTGCATCCTGACGCCTGGATCGAAATCAACGCCATCGCGGTTCTCTAGGCAGGGACGGCACAGGAGGAGGGGATCGAGATGAAGGTTTATCCCTATGGCGTCGGTGACGTCGTCACCCGGGTTCACGAGGATGGGGCCGGCGACGACGCGATCGTCATGTGCCATGGCGTCGCCGCGCGCGGCGATCGCTGGCGCTACAACATCCCGGTTTTCGCCGCGGCCGGCTACCACGCTTACTCTATCGACAATCCGGGCCACGGCTTCGCCACCAAGGGCCCCAACTTTCCCTACGGGGTTCCCGGCTTCGCCAACTTCATCGCCGAGTTCGTGCGCTCGCTTGGTCACGGCGCCGTGCACCTGATCGGCACCTCGATGGGCGGCCACAATGTGGCGACGGTCGCCTGTCGCCACCCCGAGCTCGTCAAATCGCTGACTCTCGTCGGCGCCACCGGCTTGTTCAGACTCGGCGACGAGACGCGGCAGGCGATCGGCGGGCGCATCGCCGACACTACCCGCGAGGGCATCAGCAACAAGCTCAAATCGTTGATCCATCACGACGACAAGATCGTGACCGACGAGTGGTGCGACGAGGAATATCGCGTCAACAACTCGCCCGGTGCGGCCGATGCGTTCAAGGCTCTGGCCGAATATTTCCGTACCCGGCTCGACGACGACGCGGTCGGCGAAGAGCTCGCTCAGTACGCCGACAAGATCCCGATCCTGTTGATCTGGGGCACGGAAGACCTGTCGGTCCCGCTGTCGGTCGGCAAGAAGGCGCAGGAGATCCTCGGCGGCCCACCGCTGGTGGAGATGACCGCGTGCGCGCACGCGCCGTATCTCGAAGACCCCGACACCTTCAACAAGGCTGTGCTCGACTTCCTCGACAAACTGAACTGATGGCCGATACCGTCATCATCGGCGCCGGTCAGGCCGGTGGCGATGCGGCCTATGCGCTACGCGAAGCGGACTATGCCGGCGCCGTTACCATCGTCGGCGAGGAGTCGCACATTCCTTACGAGCGCCCGCCGCTTTCGAAGGGCTTGCTGATCGGCGACAACGAACCCTCCGACACCCACCTCCGCGAGAGCGCGATTTACGACCAGCGCAATATCGAGCTCAGGCTCGAGGCGTCGGTCACGTCGATCGATCGCAGCGGCCATGGGGTGCAACTGTCGGACGGTTCGTCACTCGCCTACGACAAGCTGCTGATCGCCACCGGCGCTCGGGTGCGCCGACTCGACCTGCCGGGTGAGGATCTCGACGAGGTGTTTTACCTGCGCGACATCGCCGATTCACTGCGCCTGCGCGAGGCGCTTTCGCCGGGCGCGAAGCTGGTGGTGGTCGGCGGCGGCTATATCGGTCTCGAAGTGGCGGCAAGCGCGCGCAAGCGGGGCTGCGAGGCCATGGTGGTCGAGTTTGCCGACCGCGTCATGAACCGCGTCGTGGCGCCGGAGATGAGCGCCTATTTCGACGCTGCGCACCGCGCCGCAGGCGTTGAAATTCGCACCAAAACTACCGTCGAGGGGATCGAGGGCGATAAGGGCGTGCGCGAACTGGTGTTGAGCGATGGCAGCCGGGTCGCCGCGGATGCCGTGGTCGTCGGCGTCGGTATCGTGCCGAACGTCGAGTTGGCGGAGGCCGCGGAACTAAAGGTCGACAACGGGATCACGGTCGACGAGTTCGCGCGCACGAGCGATCCCGATATTTTTGCGGCCGGTGACGTGACCAATCACTTTAACCCGCTGCTCGGCCGGTCGCTGCGGCTGGAGTCGTGGCAAAACGCCCAGAACCAGGCGATCGCCGCGGTCCGCAACATGGCCGGCGGCGAGACGGCGCACGCGGAGATCCCGTGGTTCTGGTCGGACCAGTACGACATCAATCTGCAGATGGTCGGTGCGCCCGAAAGCTGGGATCAGGTGGTGCGGCGCGACGGCGGCGGGGACGACGACGAGGACGAGCGCTTTACGCTGTTCTACCTCGCCGGCGACAAGCTGGTCGCGGCCAACACGGTCAACAATGCGCGTGACATTCGCCCGTCACGTCAGTTGATCGAAAAAGGCACCCCGCTGACCGCCGACGAGCTCGCTGACCCCGGCGTCAAGATGCAGCACCTCGCGAAGCGGTAGGGGCGCCGAAGAGCGCACCTCCGGGCGGTTGTGTCGACCTGCGGCGCTTGTGCCGAATCGGCGCAACGAGATTGTCGTGCCGGCGAAGTCCGGCTCCATGCACATGGAGCCGGGGGGGGGACGCCCGGCTGCTCGCCCAACCACCCGGTGCGTCCCCGACTACGCCAGATCGCCAGATTCTGGGCCAATGCGTTCAAGGTCGTGAAAACCGGGATACGCTACCGGAACAAGGGCGCCGTGGAAGTCAAGGCGCGTATTCGCCAGGTGACGCCGGCATCCTGAACCCGAGCGATTCAAGAGACCGGCCGCAGGTGCAACGATGGCGCTGCCGGGTGTGAGCGCCATACACAGGATTTCCCCGTGCTGCGACGCTACCGGGCGAGGATGAAAGCCGGGATCGACGACGTACGGCTGCAGGATCTGAGGCACCATTGTGCAAGTTACAGAGGACTTCCGGCGTTCGGGGGTGGGGTAGAAGCAGACGCTGGGGCGCAGACCCTGTTCGTCGAACCACGCGAAGCCAAGATCATCGTAGGAAGCCGGAGGAAACATAACGCTTGGCGGCGGCCAATCTCACAATTCTTTACCTGCCGGACAAAGGCCGGAAACCGCGCGGCCTCATCGTTTCCCATATCCAAATCCCGACGCAGAAGCGAGGTGGCGAGATGGTCAAGGCGATGAAGACGGACAAGAGCGCAATCCAGGCACGCCGCGCCCTGGTAGTTTCTGCCGCGTTCTATGTCCTGATCGCATTCGAGTTCCTGTACATGGCGTCGCCATTCGCGGCGTATTTCTATGCGGTTTACGGTCCGGGACTCGATTGGCTCCAGAGTTCGGGAACGACGGGCTGGCTCATTCAGTTTTTCCTGCCGCATGTCGTCGAGGAGACGACTTCCCTCCCGGTCGACGTTCACGAGCATCTGGGCTCCGCCCTGATGATCGCCGGCCTGGCGGGGTTCGCGATCGGCGCGATTCAGGTCTACGTTGCCAAGCTGCGCGGCAGGGGCGCCGTCACGGGCGGCCTGTACCGGCACATCCGCCATCCGCAGTATCTCGCGCTGATCGTCGCCAGCATCGGCATGATGCTGATCTGGCCTCGCTACCTGGTGGTGGTGGCGACCGTTACCGTGATCTTCATCTATATTGCCCTGGCCAGGGCCGAAGAAGGTATCTGTTTGCGCCGTTTTCCCGGCTATGCGGATTACCTCGAGCGCACGGGAATGTTTCTTCCGGCGCGCTTCGGCCACGCACTCGCACTACCGGCCCGAGAAAGTCGGCTGGCGCGTCTCGGCGCCTGGGCGCTCGCTTATGGAATGGCACTCGGGCTCGCGCTATTTGTGGCGTTCGGCATACGAATTCACGCGATCGATGCGCTTCATGTCCATGAGGACCGGCAGGGCATCTATCTGTCGGTCATCGAGATTTCGGACAAAGACCTCGCGGCGGTCGCAGAGCTTGCGCGCTCGGCGCCGGAGGTGGAACGCGCTTTGGCGGGCAAGAAGAACCTTATCAACTACGTCCTGCCGACCGCGATGTACGTTTCGGAGATCCCGATGACTCTGCCGCCGGGAGAGAGGTACGGACATACCATCCCCCGAAATCGGGACACCGCACGGTACAAGGTCATCTTCACCGAGGCTGTATTCGACGGCGATGGCCGGGCCCCTGGCGGCGACATCCTCCGCTACGCCGTCCACAAGAAGCCGCTTTGGGAGGCGCATGTGAACCTGCGCCGCGGGCAGGTCACGGCGAGCTTGCCGCCGGCAAAGCCGTTTTACGGCAACCGGCAGGTGCCGCTCTTCTGAGGACGGTTCATGCAGATCAATCCCCCGACCCTGTTCTGGATGGCGATCGCTGCGATCCTTGCCGCCGACCGGTTCCTCCCCCTGGCCCGGTTCGAACAGCCGGGCCTCCCGTGGTACGGTGCTCGTCATTCTTGGCGTCGCCCTCTCGGTAGCCGGGAAGAAGCGCGCATCCGTATGGGGAGGTGCGAGGCGGTGACGAACGGGTAACCGTGTCGAAGTAATCGAGGTCCTGCCTTACGCCTGTTCTCGCCAGTGTCTGCTCGAGTTCGCGGATGTTCGCCGCCGCCTTCGAGTCGATCTCGTGCCCTTCGAGCCCCTGCGCGAACCGGAACAGGCAGACATTGAGAACATGGTTCATGTCGGCCGGTATCGCTGGACCGACAACTGGGTGCGAGACCCTGGCGCAGCGAACGCGACGACCCGGAGAGTCACCCCTCCGCTTTCGCCCTGGGTTCGAACTCGACCAGGACGTCGTCCCCATCGACCTTAACCGGATAGCTCGTGATATCGACCGTGACCGGGGCGTTGAGGGCTTTGCCGGTGCGGATGTCGAAGCATCCCTGGTGGAGCGGGCACTCGATCGTATGTTCCTCGAGGTAACCCTCGGAGAGGACTGCGAACGCGTGGGTGCAGACGTCATCCACCGCAAAGAACTCGCCGCCGACCTTGTACAGACCGATGGGGTGTCCCCCGACTACGACCTGCTTGACCTCGTCGTCGTCGACGTCGCCGGCCGCAGCAACCCGATGCCACTCCGCCATAACCGCTCCTCTCTTCAAACTCCGTCTTGACTTGGCGCGCGCGACCTTATTCGTTCCATTTTTTCCGTGCAACGCGCGATTGTCGGGGTCGGCATTGGTGCGGATGGGTTGAGCGAATGGAGGTGCTTCGTGTGGCAAATCTATCTCTGGGTGGCGCTGGGCAGCGGGGTCGGCGGCGCCGCGCGCCTGCTGTGCTCGGATATTGCCGAGCGGTTGGTCGGCATTGGATTCCCCTGGGGAACATTGTCGGTCAACGTGTTCGGCTCGCTGTTGATCGGCGTGATGGCGGCGCTCGTGGTTCCGGCCGGCCGACTCGAGCCCGGCGGCACGCTGCAGCAGTTCCTGATGGTCGGGGTTCTCGGCGGCTATACCACGTTCTCCGCTTTCAGCCTGCAAACCCTCGACCTTGTACGCAACGGCCATCTCGGCAAAGCGGCAGGCTATGTTGCAGCATCGGTTGTTCTTTGCCTCATCGCAGTGGCCGTTGGCTATGCGATCGGCACCTCACAGGCGGCGACATCGCAGTCTTAAAACGGCGCAGGACCTGGGTGTGCCAGGCGATACATTGAGGAGGGAGGTTTGTCGTGACGAAGCAGGCATTCACAATTCCCGCGCGCAGTGGCCGGGCGGCTTCGGTCGCGGCCGGGCAGCACGTTACCGTCATCAATACGCATGGCACTCAGGTGGTCGACACCTGGGCGTTTTGCGCCGACGATCTCAACGAGTACATGTCGATGGAGCACAGCCGCGCCTCGGCGCTGAAGCTGATCCTCCAAATCGGCGACACGTTCGTTACCAACCGGCGTCGGCTGATCCTGACGATCGTCGCCGACACTTCGCCCGGCATCCACGACACGCTGCTGGCCGCGTGCGACGTGGAGCGCTACGAGCTGCTCGGTTGCGAGGGTTATCACGACAATTGCACCGATAACCTGACCGCGGCGCTGGCGGAACGCGATCTCGAAAAACCGGAAACCCCAAGCCCGCTCAACCTGTTCATGAACATCCCCTGGACCGACGCCGGCGGCCTGGCGTTTGCGCCGACCGTGAGCAAGGCCGGCGATCGCATCATTCTGCGCGCGGAACGCGATTGCGTCGTCGCCTTCTCATGCTGCCCGCAGGATATGGTGCCGATCAACGGGGTGGACATGATTCCCAAGGACGCGGCGGTGGAGATCGAATGAGTGCCGCTACTCCCTGTCATGATTCCGAGGTGCTGAAGTTGACACCCGCAAAGCGGCGGTGTCTTCTGCCGCCCGTTTGAGGCAATGCCCGCACGCGAATGACTTCAACCTCGACCGAAAGCTCTATGCCGAACCCAGCCGCGAGCGCCGCGACCGAACCGTTCTTCCGACTTACCGATGTTTCGAAACGCTTCGGAGGCCTGCAGGCGCTAAAGGACGTGCACCTCGAGATCAAGTCGGGCGAGATCTACGGCCTGATCGGACCCAACGGCGCCGGTAAGAGCTCGTTGTTCAACTGCATCGGCGGCCTGGTGCCGGCCGACTCCGGCGCCATCCTGCTCAAGGGCCACGACATCGTGCGCAGCCGGCCGCACGAGATCGTCGCGCTCGGCTTGGCGCGCACCTTTCAGGCGGTCCGGGTGTTCACCAGCCTCAATATCATCGAGAACATCGAGATCGCCTACACCGCGCGCGTCCAGGCCAACCTCGCCGATATCACGTTCTGCATGCCGAAGGAGCGTGAGGAGCGCCTGGCGTTGCGGGAACGGGCGACCCAGCTGCTGGCCGACTATGCTGAAGGCCAGCTCTATCCTCGGCGCATGGATTTCCCCGAGGAGCTGTCGACCGGCCAGCAGCGAATGCTGGAGATCGTTCGCACGCTGATCAGCGAGCCCGACATCATCCTGTTGGACGAGCCGACCGGCGGCCTCAACCCGGTGTGGGTGAAGCAGGTGGTCGAGCTGATCCGGAAGATCCGCGACGAGGGACGGACGATCTTTATAATCGAGCACAACATGCAGGTCGTGCTCGACCTGGTCGACCGCGTCTCGGTGCTCGATTTCGGCGAAGTCCTGGCCGAGGGCACACCGGAAGAAGTTCGCAACGATCAGCGCGTCATCGACGCGTATCTCGGATAGGCAAGCCCGAAATGTCCGACGCCACCGACGACGTCGTCCTGAGCATCAGCGATATCGACGTTTATTACGGCGAGTTGCCGGCGGTCCTGGATGCCAGCCTCGAGGTGCGCCGCAGCGAAATCGTCTGCGTGCTCGGTCCCAACGGTGCCGGGAAGACGACGCTGCTTAAGGCGGTAATCGGTTCGGTCAAGACCAGGAAGGGCTCGATCGACTACCGCGTCAACGGCGATTGGCGCACGCTGCACACGATGGAAACCCACGAGCGCGCGGCCCTCGGCATGTACACCGTGGCGGCGGTCGAGAACGTGATGCCGCGGTTCACGGTCGAGGAGAACCTCGAGATCGGGGCCTATGTGCGTAACGACAAGGAGCAGATCCGCATCGATATGGAGGAGCAGTTCGAGCAGTTTCCGATCCTCGCCGAGCGCCGCAAGCAGCTGTCGGGCACGTTGTCGGGCGGCGAGCAGAAGATGCTGGCGATCGCACGAGCGATGATGGGGCGGCCGAAATTTCTGCTGCTCGACGAACCCTCGCTCGGCCTGTCCGGCAAAATGATGGACGTTGTGTTCGACATGATCCGCAAGATCAACGCCGACCATGAGCTCGAATGCCTGCTCGTCGAACAGAATGTGAGAAAGGGTCTGGAGGTTTCCGACCGTGCCTACGTCATGCGTATTGGCGGTATTGAGTTCGAAGCGCCGAGCCACACGCTGGTCGATGGCAAGCGGATCGAGGAAGCGTATTTCGGTTCGGAACGGGTCGGTTAGCTAGCCGGGCCAACATCGAAGACGAGGGAGGTCGCAGACGATGCGCGCAGCATTCGTGGACGTCGATGGAATACGTACGCGCTATCTCTACGAGGGCGACGGGCCGCCCCTGTTGCTCGCGCACGGACTCGGAATTTCCGCCGATTGCTGGGCACGCAATATCGACGTGCTGGCCAAGCATTTCAGCGTGTTCGCGCCGGACCTGTTCGGCCACGGATTCACGCATTTTCGCGACCTCGAGGGGCGCGCGGGCCACGCGGCGATCCTCGAACACTTCATGGCGTGGGTCGACACGCTCGGAATCAAGCAGTACTACGCCTGCGGCAGCTCGTACGGGGCCGGGATCTCCAGCCTGTTCTACCTCGAGCGCCCCGAGCCGATGAAAAAGCTGATCATCGTCGGCGCCAGCTCGGCGTTCCGACCCTCTTCGGAGCAGCAACAGGGCTTTTCCAAATCGTACCAAAACGCCACCTCGGCGCTGCGCGACCCGACCTTCGAAACTTGCCGTCAGCGCATGGCCAACGTCTGCTATGACGAAAGCTCGGTCGATAACGCGTTCATGCTGGTGCAGCTGTCGAGCTACGCCCAGGACTACATCTTGCCGGCTTACGAAGCGATCGCTCAGGCCAATATGGATATCGAGCTTAGTACGCCGTACCGCGTGGTCGAGAAGCTCGAGCAGATCAAGCTGCCAACCCTGATAATTACCGGCCGTGAAGACGTCCGCGCACCGGTGCAAAACGCCATCGACGGCGGCAAACGTATTCCCAACTCGGAGATCGTCATCTTCGACAAGTGCGGCCACATGCCGATGATGGAACACCCCGATCGGTTCAACGAGACGGTCATCGAGTTTCTGCGGCGCGACTGATCTGCCTGGGCCAGCTCAATCCACTGCGCGCCGAGCCGGCATCATGACGAAAGCGGCGCTGATCGAACGCCATGGCGGGCCTGAGGTCTTCTCCTGGCAGGATATCGAGGTCGGCCGCCCCGGTCCGGGCGAGGTGCGGTTGCGGCATACCGCGATCGGGCTGAACTGGGCGGATCTGCGCTATCGCGAGGGCGGCGACGACCACTACCCCGTGCCTTCGCTGCCGGCGGTGATCGGGCTCGAGGCCGCCGGGATCGTCGAAGAGGTTGGCGGAGGCGTCGACATCGTCGCCCCGGGCGACCGGGTCGCCTACGGCGCCCTGCCGCTTGGCGCCTACGCCGAGCAACGGCTGATCGCCGCCGCCGATCTCTATCGCCTGCCCGACGATGTCAGCGACGAACAGGCGGCGGCCACCTATATCAAGGGATTGACCGCGCAGTACCTGGTCGAGCGCGCCTATCCGGTCGCGGCCGGTGAAACCGTCCTGGTCCACGCCGCTGCCGGCGGCGTGGGGGTAATTCTGTGCCAGATCGCCAAATCTCGCGGGGCGACGGTGATCGGCACAGCCGGCGGCGCCGACAAGGTGGCCTATGCCGAAGCGCATGGTTGCGACCATGCCATCGACTACGGGAGCGGCGATTTCGACCGAGATGTGGTCGAGATCGCCGGCGCGCACGCGATCGACGTGGTTTACGACTCGGTCGGTCTCGCCACCTTCGAAAAATCGCTCGACCTGCTGCGGCCGCGCGGCATGATGGTCAGCTTCGGCCACGCGTCGGGTAAGGTGCCGCCCCTCGATATCGTCGATCTCGCGCACAAGGGATCGCTTTATCTGACCCGCTGCACCGGCCGGACCTACAACACCGGCCGCGGGAACTTCGTTGCGCAGGCCGATGCGCTGTTTGCAATGGTCGCCGACGGCGTGGTCCGCGCCGCGATTAACCAGCGCTACGCACTATCGGATGCAGCGCAGGCCCATCGCGACATGGCGGCGCGAAAAACCTTCGGACTCTCGGTCCTGATCCCCTAGGGCAGCGCCGCGCGCCGATCGCCGCGTACCCGTCGCCGTCATCGAACGCGATGATCACGGCCGCCCCGACCACGCGCCGGTACATCGCAATCGCGAAGACCGACCGCTGGCGGCGCCGGTTGCCGGGCTCGCTCCCCCAGGGCTATGGTCGCGCGACCAAACGATTGGGAAATACGGTCATGCGGCGTTTCGGTCTCGCCCTGCTGCTGGGTTTCTGGGCGCTCGTCGGGCCGCCCGGTAACGCCCACGAGTTCAAGTTCGGCGATGTCGGCGTCGCCACGCCGTGGGCGCGCGCGACGATCGGCGCGGGTAAAATCGGCGTTGCATTCCTGACCATTCACAATCGCGGCGCTGCGCTGGAGCGCCTGGTGGGCGCCTCGACCCCGATCGCCAAACGGACTGCGCTTCACACCCATGACATCGACAAGCGGGTGATGAAGATGCGGCCGATCGAGAAGATCGACGTCGCGCCGGGCGGCGCCGTGACATTGGCTCCGGGTGGATTGCACATCATGCTGATAAGATTGAAGTACGCCTTGCGCGAAGGGTCGTCGTTCCCGTTGACGCTGACATTCGAGGGCGCGGGCAGCGCGACTATCACAGTCGATGTGAGATCGGCGATCGCGAGCAGCGGTCACGCCCACGATAACGCGACGGCGAACGATCCCTAGAACCTAGCCGATAGCGGCGGCCACGGATTTGCCGGGCATCGGCGCGCCGAGCGGTTGATGTCCCGCACGGAACACCGGCGCCCACCGACGTGATCACCGTGACCGCGGATCCCGCTTCAGGCCGGAGCGTTCGCCGCAACAATCGACTTCCGGTTCTCCCCCGCCGCTGGCCGCGCGCACAAGGTCGGTGCAAGTCACGCACATCTCCGTTTCGACGCCGATTCCGTGTCGACGGCGAGAACGTCGTCCGGCGTTATGGGCCGTGGTTTCACGGTCCCTCGCTTACGACCGGCAATCGGGAGGTCCGGGTTACGCGCACCACCGACGATCACCGCACTCGTGCCGAGCATGGCGAAGCGATTGCTCCGACGACGACCGTCGATGCTCACGGCAAGACCAGCGGATCGCGCTTTGCACCGGCACTCCGGTCTAAGCCCCGAGATAGGCCTCGGCGTCGATCTCGATCAGCATGTCGTCGCGTATGAGATCGGTGATGAAGCCGGTGCTGGCATAGGCCTTGTCGGGGAAATACTCGGTGCGGATCTGGCTGATCTGGTCGAAGTATTTGCGATCCTTGAGCAGCATCGTGGTCTTGTAGATGTCGGCCAGCGTGCCGCCGGCGTCTTCCATGACCCGTTTGATGTTCTCGAAGGTCTGACGCGCTTGGGTTTCGAAATCCGGGGCCAGCGGCCGGTCCCAGATCGGACCGGTTTGGTGGGTGATGGCCGACGTGCCGGCGATATAAAGCGTGTCGCCGATGCGTACGGCGCGCGAGAACGGGCCGACGGGTTCGCCGAGCGTATCGGGGTTGTAGGTTTGCTTGGTAGCCATCTTGAGTCCTCCTGTGAACACCGGCCGCCTTGAGGGGCCGGGTACGACTGCGAAGCAGGATGATCCTATCGCGATTGCCGCACGCTGGGGCGGCGCTGCTTTGATGCAGCGTGAACCTAACATCGGCGAAGCTGATTTCAACCGGCTGCGGCAATACCGCCGAAGCGACGCACGCCGCATCAAGCTTACCGTCGAGATGCCCCTGTCGAAACTCGAGAAACCTGTTGCGACGCGGCCACTCGGGCGCGATGTCGTACCGCCGCCAGACATGGGATCGATACTCAACCCTGCGGACAGCGGGACTTTGGCTTGGTCACGATGGAGTTGTGCGCCGATGTCGAATCTCACAACGACCCCTGCCGGCTATCGTTTGACGACCGCGGAAATCCTGTACCGCATTCCCGACCATCCCAGCCTGCTGCGCGTCGGGGCTGTCAAGATTTGGCGAATAAGATCAGGGTGTTAGCCGCCACCACAGGAGACGGCTAACGGTCGCTTGGCACTCGCCTTCACAGAGTGCCAAAACCCTTGACAGGCGTGAGTTGAATCGCCATATAGCCGAACGGGATTAGCACTCATTAGCGATGAGTGCTAATCCCGCTTCTCCGGTTTAGCGGAGCAAGTCGCACTCAATGGAGCAAGTCACACTCAATATGGAGGCTATTCAATGAAATTCAGGCCCTTGCACGACCGCGTGCTGGTGCGCCGCCTCGAGCAGGAGGCCCGGTCGGCCGGCGGGATCATTATTCCCGATACGGCCCTGGAGAAGCCGATGGAGGGCGAGGTTGTCGCCACTGGCAACGGAACCCGTACCGAGGACGGCACGACCATACCGCTCGAGGTCAAGGCTGGCGATCGGATCCTGTTCGGCAAGTTCTCTGGCACCGAGGTCAAGCTCGACGGCAAGGAGATGCTGATCCTTCGCGAGTCCGACATCATGGCCATCATCGACGCCGGCAAGTCGTCGAAGAAGGACGCCGGCAAGTCGTCGAAGAAGAAAGCTGCCTAGGGGAGTAAGAAGCAATGCCCGCCAAAGATATCAAATTCGATGCCGATGCCCGCCAGCGCATGCTGGCCGGGATCGACAAGCTTACCAACGCCGTGAAAGTGACGCTCGGCCCCAAGGGCCGTAACGTCGTCCTCGAGAAGTCGTTCGGTGCGCCGCGGATCACCAAGGACGGCGTGACGGTGGCCAAGGAGATCGAACTTGAGGACAGGTTCGAAAACATGGGCGCGCAGATGGTGCGCGAAGTCGCCAGCAAGACCAACGACGAAGCCGGCGACGGCACCACGACTGCGACCGTGCTGGCCCACGCGATCGCCAAGGAAGGCGCCAAGGCCGTGACCGCGGGGATGAACCCGATGGATCTCAAGCGCGGTATCGACCTCGCGGTCAACGCCGTCGTCGCGGACCTCGGCAAGCGCTCGCGCCGCATTACCACCGACGCGGAAATCGCCCATGTCGGCACCATCGCTGCCAATAACGAGCCGTCGGTCGGCGGCTTCGTCTCTGCGGCGATGCAGAAGGTCGGCAAGGAAGGCGTCATCACGGTCGAAGAGGCGAAGAGCCTGGAAACCGAGCTTGACGTGGTCGAGGGTATGCAGTTCGACCGGGGCTATCTGTCGCCGTATTTCATCACCAACGCCGAGAAGATGGTGGTCGAGCTCGAGGATCCCTACATCCTCCTGCACGAGAAGAAGCTGTCCGGGCTGCAGGCCATGCTGCCGCTGCTCGAAGCGGTGGTGCAGACCGGCAAGCCGTTGCTGATCATCGCCGAAGACGTAGAGGGCGAGGCGCTGGCGACGCTGGTGGTCAACAAGCTCCGCGGTGGCCTCAAGGTCGCATCGGTCAAGGCGCCCGGTTTCGGTGATCGCCGCAAAGCGATGCTCGAAGACATCGCCATCCTCGCCTCAGGCCAGGTGATCTCCGAGGATCTCGGCATCAAGCTCGAGAACGTCACGCTCGACATGCTCGGCAAGGCCAAGCGGGTGTCGATCAATAAGGAAGACACCACCATCGTGGGTGGCGCCGGCAAGAAGGGCGACATTCAGGGTCGCTGCTCGCAGATCCGAGCTCAGATCGAGGAAACGACGTCGGACTACGACCGTGAGAAGCTGCAGGAGCGCCTGGCCAAGCTGTCCGGTGGGGTTGCGGTAATCAAGGTCGGCGGCGCGACCGAGATCGAGGTCAAGGAGAAAAAGGACCTGGTCGAGGACGCGCTGAACGCGACGCGAGCCGCGGTCGAGGAGGGCGTGGTTGCAGGTGGCGGTTCAGCGCTGCTCTACGCGGTGCGGGCGCTCAAGAACGTCAAGGGCGCCAACGACGACCAGAACGTCGGAGTCGACATTGTACGCCGCGTACTCGAAGCACCGGTACGCCAGATCGTCAACAATGCCGGCGCCGACGGATCCGTCGTGGTGGGCAAGCTGCAGGAAAGCAAGGATCCCAACCGCGGCTACAACGCGCAGACCGGCAAGTACGAAGATCTGATGAAGTCCGGCATTATCGATCCGACCAAAGTGGTTCGGATCGCGCTGCAGGACGCCGCATCGGTCGCCGGCCTGCTGATCACGACGGAAGCGTTGATCGCCGAAAAGCCCGAGAGGAAAGAAGCTGCGCCGCCGATGCCGCCGGGTGGCGGAATGGGCGGAATGGGCGGAATGGGCGACATGGGCTTCTAGCTCAAACGTCGAACCGGATCGGGAGCCGTCGCGAGACGGCTCCCATTCCTACGTTTGGCGATTCTACGTTTGGACTGCCGGAGAGAAGGAGCATTGCCTCTTTAAAGCGAGGCAGAGCGTCATGGAAGAGCTCATCTCGGTCACACGACTCACCAAGCGCTTCGGACCACTGACCGCTGTCGACGGGATCTCCTTCAAACTGAACCGAGGCGAGGTGCTTGGCTTCCTGGGCCCGAACGGCTCGGGGAAATCCACCACCATGAAGATGATTACCGGCTTCGTGCCGCCGACCGCGGGGAAGATCAAGGTGTGCGGTCTCGACGTTCTCGAGCAGCCAGTCGATACCAAACGTCGCATCGGCTATCTACCGGAGGGTGCGCCGCTCTATTCGGACATGACGCCGCGCTCGCTGCTCAATTTCGTCGCCGAAGCGCGCGGGTTCGAGCCGGCCGAACGTCGTCGCCGCATCGAGGAGGTCGGCGCCAAGCTGCAAATCGACGACGTATTCCACCAGCCGATAGAAACGCTGTCGAAGGGGTACAAGCGCAGAGTCGGCTTGGCCCAGGCCATCATTCACGATCCCGATGTGCTGGTTCTGGACGAGCCGACCGACGGCCTCGACCCCAACCAAAAACACGACGTGCGCCAGCTGTTGTCGGAGATGGCCGCCACCAAGGCGATCATCATTTCCACCCATATTCTCGAAGAGGTCGACGCCGTTTGCACGCGCGCCATTATCATCGCGCGCGGGCGATTGCTCGTCGACGAGACGCCGCAACAGCTCGAGGCGCGCTCCGCCGGCGGCGAACTCGAAGATGTGTTTCGCGAGATGACCCAAGCGGCGTGAGGATCAAGCGGCGTGAGGATAAAGTCATGGCGATAACCCTATGCGTCATCAAGCGCGAGCTGCTGACGTACTTTTCGACGCCGCTCGCGTATGTGTTCATCATTATTTTCTTGGCGATGAGTGGCGCGATCACGTTCTACATCGGCGGGTTCTTCGAACGCGGCCAGGCTGACCTGACGCCGTTTTTTCTGTTCCACCCCTGGCTCTATCTGTTCCTGATCCCGGCGGTGGCCATGCGCCTGTGGGCCGAAGAGCGCCGCTCGGGGACCATCGAGTTGTTGATGACCCTACCGGTGTCGACGTTCCAGCTGGTGATGGGCAAGTTTCTGGCGGCGTGGATCGTTGCGGCGATCGCGCTGATCCTGACGTTTCCAATGTGGATCACGGTCAATGTGCTTGGCGATCCCGACAACGGTGTGATCGTGACGAGCTATCTCGCCAGCTGGCTGATGGCCGGTGCGCTGTTGTCGATCGGTGCGTGCGTGTCGGCGCTTAACAAGAACCAGGTGATCGCTTTCATTCTCAGCGCCGTGACCTGCTTTGCGTTCATGATGAGCGGAGTCGATATCGTGCAGGGCGGGTTCTCGGGCTGGGCGCCCGACTTCGCCCTCGAACTGTTGGGCTCGCTGAGTTTCCTCACCCATTTCACGGCGATCGCCGAAGGGCTGCTCGATTTGCGCGACATTATCTACTTCGTGTCGGTGATGGTCGCGGCGCTGTTCATCAACACGTTGCTGGTCGATCTCAAAAAGGGATCGTAGCTCGGGCGCGTAGGGCGGAGAGGACAACGAGGACAAGGAGATGGCCGAACGTTCGTTTTCAGATCACCGGACACTTGCGATAGCCGGCATTGTCTTGGTGATTGGTCTGTTTCTCGCCGTCAACGTGCTGTCGACGGCAGCGCTGCGAACCGCGCGCCTCGACCTCACCGAAAACTCGCTGTTTACCCTTTCACCCGGCACCGTCGAGGTGCTGAAGTCGATCGACGAACCGGTCACCCTGCGCTTGTTCGTCTCCGATCAGCTAACCCAGGGCAATCCGCTCTTTGCGCGCTACGCCGATCGTGTGCGCGAGCTGCTTGGTACCTACGAGAAATTGTCCGGTGGCATGCTCGACGTCGAAATCTACCACCCCAAACCGTTCTCAACCGAGGAGGACATCGCCGTCGCCAACGGGCTGCGCGGTGTGCCCTACACGGCGGAGGGGGATTTGGTCTATTTCGGGATCTTCGGCTCCAACAGTACCGACGACGAAGACAAAATCGGCTTTCTGTCGCCGGAGCGCGAGGATTTCCTGGAATACGATCTGACCCGGCTGATCTACAACCTCGCCAACCCGAAAAAGAAGATCGTCGGCCTGCTGTCGTCGCTGCCGATGTACGGGACGCCGCAGAACCAGTACCGCCCCTGGGTCGTCTACAACCAGATGGAGCAGTTCTTCGAGATCAAGACGCTGTTCGAAGACAGCACCGAGATCTTCCCCGACGAGATCGACATCCTGCTGTTGGCGCAGATCGACGACGTCAAGCCGGAGACACTCTATGCCATCGACCAGTACATGATGACGGGTGGCAATGCGATCATGTTCGCCGATCCCAACCTGGAGACGCCGACCGGCAAGCGTTCGGCAATGCCCGGCATGCCGGCCCCGTCGAACCACGGCTTCGAGCGCTTTTTCGACACCTGGGGCGTCAAGATCAGCGAGGGCGTGATCGGCGACGCCGGAACCGCGCAGCGCATCAATTTTCCCTCCGGCGACCGTACATTGCTGGTGCAGTACCTGCCCTGGCTCGGCCTGCGCAGCGCCAATTTCAACCTCGAGGACGTAACCACGGCGCACCTACAGTTCATAACCATGTCGAGCACCGGCCATGTCGAGTTGGCCGACGGTTCTGGGCTCGCCTTCGACCCGTTGGTTCGCTCGAGCGACCAGGCGATGGAAATCGGCGCCGACAAGGTATCGTTTCGGCCCAACCCGCTCGTCCTGATCGAGGAGTTCAAGCCGACCGGCCGCGACTACGTGCTGGCCGCGCGGATCAGCGGCAAGGTCAAAAGCGCGTTTTCCGACGGCCCGCCGATGCCGTCCAAGCCGGAATATAAAGAGGGCGACGAAGAAGCCAAAAAGCGGGCCGAGGACGAGTACGAACTGGCGCTGGAGGAGCACGCCAAGCTCAGGGAAAAGCACCTCGCCGAATCCGAACGTCCGATCAACGTCATCCTGGTGGCGGATGCGGACATGTTGGCCAACGACTATTGGGTGCGGGTGCAGGAATTCTCGGGCCAGCAACTGGCGGTGCCGTTCGCCAACAATGCCGATTTCGTGCTTAATGCGCTCGACAATCTCGCCGGGTCGAGCTCGGTGATCGGGTTGCGCAGCCGCGGCCTTTCGGATCGCCCGTTCACACTGGTCGATGAAATCCGCGCCAGCGCCGAACTCAGATATCGCGCCAAGGAACGCGAGCTGGATAACAACCTCCGCGACATCGAAGGCAAGATCAAGGACATCCGCACCGACGAGGAAGGCGGCGTGATCCTGACCAGCCGGCAGCAGGAGGAAATCCGGGATTTCCAGGCCGAAATGCTCTCGATCCGCGCCGAATTGCGCGATGTGCAACACGCGCTGCGCAGCGATATCGAAGCCCTCGACACCTGGACCCGGATCATCAATATCGTCGCGATCCCGCTGATCATCGCCATCATCGCGATCGTCATCGCGTTTATCCGGCGCGTGCGCTACAGCCGCCGTTTCGAGACCGCCTAGGGCGGGGCAGAAAATCATGAACCCGAAGCAATTCTCCCTCCTTGCCGCCACGACCGTTGTGGTGATCATCCTTGCGATTATTGCCGTCGGCAGCGGCACCGGCGGCACCGGCGAACTTGGCGACGGCGAGATCGCCTTCCCGAAACTGCAGAACAAACTCGACCAGGTAGCGGAAATCACGGTCGTCAATCGGGACGCTCGCATTGTCGTCGCCAGCAAGGGCGACCGTTGGGTGCTGCCCGAGAAGTACGACTATGCGGCCAAGGTCGACAAGGTGCGCGCGCTACTGCTCGGCTTCGAGGAGTTGAAGCTGATCGAGCGCAAGACCGCCAAGCCCGATCGCTTCAATCGGCTCAACCTCGACGATCCCAAGGGTGAGGAAGCTCGCGCGGTGCGCGTGACGCTGAAGGATTCGAGCGGAGAGGTGCTGGCCGACGCGGTCATCGGTAAGAAGAAATACGATCTCTCCCGCACCGGAATCGCGGGCACTTATCTGCGGCGGGCCGACACCGAGCAGGCCTGGCTCGGCAGCAGCGAGCTCGATCCCGGCCGCACTGAGCGGCTTTGGTTGGCGCGCAAGCTGATGGACGTGAGGAAGAAGCGGATTCACCGTTACGTCATTCAGCATGCCGATGGTGAGAAGGTGGTGGCGTCGCGCAAATCGTCGGCCGACGACAATTTCACGCTGGCGACGCTGCCGGACGGCGAAAGGCTCAGGAACAAATCCGCGGCCGACGGCAACGCGACCACCCTGGCGTTTCTCGAGTTCGAAGATGTCCGCCCCGCTGCTGACGTGAACTTCCCCGAGCCGGTCGCGCGAAGCGAATTCGTTACCTTCGACGGGCTGATCGTTCGCGTCGATATTGGCGAAATCGACGACGGAAAATGGGTCCGCTTTGACGTCAGCGCGGGTGAGCCGATCCCGGTTCCGGAGCAACCCGTAGCCGACAAGGAGCAAGACGCGGCGGCAAAGGACGATGAAGAGAAACTGCCGCCGGTCGCCGAGCAGGTGGCCGCGATCAACAAGATCGTCGTTGGCTGGATCTTCCAGTTGCCCGAATTCGCCAACAAAAACCTCACCGCTCGCAACGCGCAGATGCTGGCGGGATCCGAAAGCTAGGTGTTGACGGGCGCGGCCCGCGGCGGTTCCGAATCGTATTCCCAAGAACCATATCTTCGGATCCGCGCCGTGACGGGCAATGTCCGGCCGGCATCGGGGTAGGCCGAGGTTAGCCGGCGGCTGCCGAGAGCTTTTCCCGTTCACGCCGGCGGCGCAACCGTTTGCGACGTCGGCGCGCCTTCTCCCGCGCGAGGCGCTCGACCGCGGCCACCTGCTGTTCCCGCGTCAGCGTCGACCACATCCAGATCTCCGTGCCGGTGCGCAGGCAGCCGCGGCAGTGCCCGAGTTCAGGGTCGAACCCACAGGCTTTTTGGCACGGTGAGCGGACGTAGCTGGTCATGGCGCACCGACAGAATAACGTCGAACGGCGGTCGACGCATCGCCGGTCCGGCGGTAGTACTAGTCTAGTCTAGGATCGTGCGACCGGGCCGGGGAGGGGATATGGCAGACGAGAGCTCTATGCCGGAGGGCGTCGACAAATTGATGCTCCTGAGCGAGATCGAAGCGTTCCTTGTCGCCGAGCTGGCGCTCCTGGACAACGGTGATCTCCCGGCTTGGCGCGAGCTGTTCACCGACGAAGGCACCTATTGGGCTCCGGCCCGCCCGGATCAGGAAAATCCGCTCGACGAAATCTCGCTGTTCTACGACGACAAGAACATCATGGCGGTTCGGGCCGAGCGCCTGGCGCAACCGAGGGATCATGGGCGCGCACCGCTGCCGCGCACGAGCCACATGGTTTCGAACGTCGAGATCGCCGGATTTGAAGATGGCGGTGCCCGCCTCGAGGTGCGCGCGCGGTTTCACATGTTGGAATACCGTCCGGAAATGGAACAGCGCAGTTTCGGCGGCCTTTACGAATACAGCCTGGTTCGGGAGACCGGCGGCTTCCGCATCGCGGCCAAAAAAGCGACGGTGATCAACTGCGACGGCGCGTTCTACCCGTTGGCGATGCCTTTCTAAGCCGCGCGACGGCCCAGCCGTTCAGGTTCGTCTCCAGGGATCAGGCCGCTCCGCGGCCGCCGCGTCCGGATCCCGCGCGCCCCCGCGCTTGGAACATTCCGCGATCTCGCCCATACTAACCGCGTACCCGAAGACGGGCATTCAGGAGGAGATTGAGATGGCAGTCGCACAAGCGAGCCTCGAGCGCCCGAGCGCCGAAGAGTATCCGGAGGTCAAGTTCTCACCGCGTCGCCTCGGTCATTCCAACAACTTCGTTGGCGACGTCGAGCGCTCGATGCGGTTCTTTATCGACGTCTGCGGCTTCGAAGAGGTCGCGCGCGAGTTGCAGATCCCGGCGGGATTCGTCAGCAACGGCAACACCCACCACGACCTCGGCCTGGTTGGCCTGAGCCAGGGCGAAGCGCGGATCGGCCGCGACGGCCACATCCAGATGCCCAAGGGGCGTGGCGTCGAGCCCGGCCTCAACCATATGGGCTGGGAGATGGAAAACCAGAAAGAGCTGATTGATGGCTGGCACCGCTACGAGAGGACGGGCCTGCCGATCCATCGCTTGGTCGACCACCAGACGTCGCACAGTGTCTACATCTTCGATCCCGACGGTATTCTGCACGAGATCTACGCCGACGCGATCAAGGACTGGCGCACGATTCTCCAGGGGGACCTCATGCACTTGACCGGCAATTGGGATCCGGACGCGGTTGAGGAACCGACCACGGACGTGCGCTACCACCCCGAATCCGAGCTGCGGTCGGTGCCGGACGCGGCGTTGCATCCGCTCAAGATCTCCCGCGAAACGGTGATCTGCGAGGACTATGACGGCATGGTCGATTTCTACGAGAACGTCATCGGCCTCGAGGTCAAGCACCGCGCCGATAGCTTCACCGTCGTCGGCGGCGTCGCCTCGGACTACTACGACGTCGCTTTGTTCCGACCCGCCAACGGCGAAGTCCGCGGCATGCACCACATGTCGTTCAAGTTGCCGGACGACAAGGAGCTCGAAAATGGGATGGCCCGGCTTCGGGAGAGGGGTGTCGCCATCGAGCGCGAGATCGACAACGACCTCAAGCGTTCGATCTTCATCAGCGATCCCGACGGCATGGGCTGCGAGTTCTATATCGACCGCAACCAGGGTGCGTTCGACGTGGTCGAGAATGCCGATCCCGAGGACCGGCCGTATCTGGTTTAGTTGGTTGGTCGAGTACGGACCCCGCGAAGCCTGGGAAAGCGTTAAAGCATGTAAGTGATCGTCGCGAGGGCGACGGCGAACGGTTCCGGTCTACCGCCGATACCCGTGTTCGTGGAGTGCCGGGTCAAGCCCGGCAATGGCGGTCTCCAGGGAAACCAAACCGTGTTTACCGCGGCAGATCCGACGCGCCCATGAGGTATGCGTCGACGGCGCGGGCGCATTGACGGCCTTCGCGGATCGCCCATACCACCAGCGACTGACCGCGGCGCATATCGCCGGCCGTGAATACTTTGGGATTGGATGATTGGTAATTTTCGGTGTCGGCCTTCACGTTGCCACGCCGGTCGAGCTCGACACCGAGTTCCTCGATCATGCCCGAGTGAACCGGGTGCAGGAAGCCCATCGCCAGCAGCACCAGCTCGGTTTTGATCTCGAACTCGCTGCCGGGCACCTCGACGATGTTCATCCGACCGTCCTCGCCCTCGCGCCAGTCGACCCGCACGCAGGTCATGGCGCGCACGCGGCCCCGGTCGTCGCCTAGAAATTCCTTGGTCGACACGTTCCAGTCGCGTTCCACGCCTTCCTCATGCGACGATGAAGTCCACAGCTTGAGGGGCCAGTTCGGCCACGTCACCTCCATGTCGGGATGCTCGGGCGGCTTGGGCAGGATCTCGAGTGAGGTTACGCTGGCCGCCTGCTGGCGGTTCGAGGTGCCGATGCAGTCCGACCCGGTATCGCCGCCGCCGATCACGACGACGTTCCTGCCGGAGGCAAGAACAGCGCCGGCCGCTTCGTCCGCCGGCACGTCATCGCCGGCGGTGCGTTTGTTCTGCTGTACCAGGAACGGCATGGCGAAATGGATGCCGTCGAGGCCGCGGCCGCGCATCGGCAGGTCGCGGGGATTCTCGGCTCCGCCCGACAACACCACAGCGTCGTACTCATCGACCAGATCCCTGGCCGGAATGTCGAGGCCGACATGGACGCCGGTGCGGAACTCGACCCCCTCGGCCTGCATCTGCTCGATACGGCGGTCGACGCGGAACTTCTCGAACTTGAAGTCGGGAATGCCGTAGCGCATCAGGCCGCCGATGCGTGTCTCCTTCTCGAACAGGACGACTTCATGACCGGCGCGGGCTAGTTGCTGGGCGCAGGCCATGCCGGCCGGTCCCGATCCGACGATCGCGACGCGCTTGCCGGACCCCTGCGCCGGCGGTTCGGGCGTCACCCAGCCTTCCTCCCAGCCGCGGTCGATGATCGCGCACTCGATGGTCTTGATGGTGACCGGATCGTCGTTGATGTTGAGGACGCAGGCCTCCTCGCAGGGGGCCGGGCAGATGCGGCCCGTGAATTCGGGGAAATTGTTGGTCGAATGCAGGACCTCGAGGGCGGTGCGCCACTCGCCACGATACACCAGATCATTCCACTCGGGAATGATGTTGTTGACCGGGCAGCCCTGATGGCAGAACGGAATACCGCAATCCATGCAGCGGGCGCCTTGGACCGCGAGCTCCTCGTCGGCCAACGGCACCGTGAATTCGCGCCAGCTTTTAACCCGTCGGTCGACGGGTTCGTACGTACGGTCGTGCCGCGCGTACTCCATGAACCCGGTAACCTTACCCATGTTGGGAAAAAGCGTTACTCGGCCGCCGCTTCGGTCCGCGCGGCCGGTACCTTCACCTGGGTTGCCATCTCGTGTACGGCGCGGCGGAAATCGACCGGCATGACCTTGACGAACTGACCGACATAGTCGTCCCAGTTGGCGAGGATTTGGCGGGCCCGGGCGCTGTCGGTGTAGTGCAGGTGGCGTTCGATCAGCAGCCGCAGGCGGGGGGCGTCATAGCGTCCATAGCTGGTGATGTCGCGCATCATGGTGTCGCGGTCGGCTTCCGGCGCCCGCTCGTCCGGGTCGATGCTCCCGAGCGCGACCATGGCTTGGTTGCAGCGACGCTCGAAATCGCCGGCCTCGTCCAGCACATAGGCGATGCCCCCGCTCATGCCGGCGGCGAAGTTGCGCCCGGTCTGGCCGATGATCACGGCGATGCCGCCGGTCATGTATTCGCAGCCATGGTCGCCGACGCCCTCGACGACGGCGATCGCCCCGGAGTTGCGCACGCAGAACCGCTCGCCGGCGACGCCGGAGAAATAGCACTCGCCGGCAATCGCTCCGTAGAGCACGGTGTTGCCGATGATGATGTTGTCGGCGGCGACGATGCGGCTCTCGCGCGGCGCATAGACGGCGATGCGGGCACCGCACAACCCCTTGCCGATATAGTCGTTGGCGTCGCCTTCGAGTTCGAAGCTGACGCCGCGCGTGCCCCAGGCGCCGAAGCTCTGCCCCGCCGAGCCCTTGACCTTGATGCCGATCGTGTCTTCCGGCAACCCGGTATGGCCGTAACGCTTGGCGATCTCGCCCGACAGCATCGCGCCGAAGGTGCGGTGGACGTTGCGAATCGGCATTTCGATCTGGACCGGCGTACGCTCCTCGAGCGCGGGGCGGGCGCGCTCGATAAGCTCGTGATCGAGTTGTTTCTCGATCGGGTGATACATTTCCTCGCACTTGTAGGTCGCGATCTCGGCCCCGACCTCGGGTTGGTAGATCAGGTTGGCAAGATCGATACCGTGCGCCTTCCAGTGGTTTTGCGCTTTGCGCATGTTGAGCTTGTCGGTGCGGCCTATCATCTCGTTGAACCTGCGGAAGCCGAGCTTGGCCATCAGCTCGCGTACTTCCTCGGCGACGAAGAAGAAATAGTTGACGACGTGCTCGGGCTTGCCGGTGAACTTGGCACGCAGCTCGGGATCCTGGGTGGCAATACCGACCGGGCATGTATTGAGGTGACATTTGCGCATCATGATGCAGCCGGTGGCGATGAGCGGCGCGGTCGAAAAGCCGAATTCGTCGGCGCCGAGCATGGCGCCGATCACCACATCGCGCCCGGTGCGCAAGCCGCCATCGACCTGCACTGCAGAGCGGCCGCGCAACCCGTTGAGCACCAGGGTCTGGTGGGTCTCGGCGAGACCGATCTCCCACGGCGACCCGGCATGGGTGAGCGAGGTGAGCGGGCTGGCGCCGGTGCCGCCCTCGTAGCCCGCGATCGTAATGTGGTCGGCGCGGGCCTTCGAGACGCCGGCGGCCACCGTGCCGACCCCGACTTCGGACACCAGCTTGACGCTGATCCACGCCTGGGGATTGGCATTCTTGAGGTCGAAGATGAGCTGCGCGAGGTCTTCGATCGAGTAGATATCATGATGCGGCGGCGGTGAGATCAGCCCCACGCCGGGCGTCGAATAGCGCACTTTGGCGATGTTGGCGTCGACCTTGCGGCCCGGAAGCTGACCGCCCTCGCCGGGCTTGGCGCCCTGCGCGATCTTGATCTGAAGCTGGTCGGCGTTGACCAGGTATTCGGTGGTGACGCCGAAGCGGCCCGAGGCGACTTGTTTGATCGCGGAGCGCATCAGATCGCCGTTGGGCAGCGGCTGGAAGCGGTCCGGCTCCTCGCCGCCTTCGCCGGTGTTCGACTTGCCGCCGATGCGATTCATCGCGATCGCCAGAGTGGTGTGCGCTTCGCGCGAGATCGATCCGAATGACATCGCGCCGGTCGAAAACCGCTTGACGATTTCCTTGGCCGGTTCGACTTCGTCGAGCGGGATCGGTTCGGCCTCGAAGGCAAGGTCGAACAAGCCGCGCAACGTCATCAGACGCTCGTTCTGGTCGTTCACCAACTCGGCGTAATCCTCGTAGGTCTCGGCCTGATTGCCGCGCACGGCGTGCTGAAGCATGGCGACGGTTTCCGGCGTCCATATATGGTCTTCGCCGCGCAGGCGGTAGGTATATTCGCCGCCGGGATCGAGCATGTTGCGGTAGATAGGTGCCTCGCCATAGGCCAGTTCGTGGCGGGCAAGGGTCTCGGCCGCAATTTCCCGCAGCCCCACGCCCTCGACGCGGGTCGCGGTGCCGGTGAAATACTCGGCCACGAATTCGCTCGACAGCCCCACCGCGTCGAAGATCTGGGCGCCGCAATAGGAGAAATGGGTCGAGATACCCATCTTCGCCATCACCTTGAGCATGCCCTTGTTGACCGCTTTGATGTACTGCTTGCGCACCTCTGGCCAATCCATATCGGCGAAGGACTCGCGCATTGTCCACAGGGTCTCGAAGGCAAGATACGGGTTGACCGCCTCGGCGCCATAGCCCGCCAGGGTGCAGAAATGGTGTACCTCGCGGGCCTCGCCGGTCTCGACTACCAGCCCGGTTTCGGTGCGCAGGCCCTCGCGGACGAGATGGTGATGGACCGCCGACGTGGCCAGCAGCGACGGGATCGCCACCCGGTCGGACCCGAGCGCGCGATCGGAAAGGATCAGGATGTTGAAGTCTTGGAGAACCGCCGCCCGAGCTTCGGTACAGAGGCGCCTCAACGCCGGTCCCATGCCCTCGGCGCCCTCGCCGACGGGATAGGTGGTGTCCAGCGTCAGGGTGCGGAAGGCGGCGTTGTGATCGGCGATCGCGCGAATTTTCTCGAGCGCCGAGTTGGTGAGCACCGGCTGCTGCACTTCGAGCCGTAAATGGTCGCCGCCATCGTCGAAGCCGAGCAGGTTGGGTCGAGGACCGATCAGCGAGTTGAGCGACATGACCTCGTACTCGCGGGTCGAATCGATCGCCGGATTGGTGACCTGCGCGAAATTCTGCTTGAAGTACTTGAAGAGAAGCGTGGGATGACGGGACAGTGCCGCGAGCGGCGTATCGGTGCCCATCGAGCCGACCGTGTCGTCGCCCGCTTCGGCCATCGGCTGCAGGAAGAAGCTGAGATCCTCCTGAGTGAAGCCGCAGGCCTGCTGTCGGTCGAGCAGAGTTGCCGCGCTCGGCTGCCGGGTTTTGGCCTTGCCCGGCAGGTCCTCGACCATGATCTGGGTGCGCGCCAGCCACTCGCGGTACGGTTTGGCCGCGGCCAGCGATGCCTTGAGTTCCGCATCGTCGATGATGCGCTGCTGGTCGAGATCGAGCAGGAACATCTTGCCCGGCTGCAGCCGCCACTTCTTGACGATCCTCTCTTCGGGAATGTCGAGCACGCCGGTTTCGGAGCCGCCAACCACCAATCCGTCTTCGGTGACGAGGTAACGCGCCGGCCGCAGACCGTTACGATCGAGGGTTGCGCCCATCTGGCGGCCGTTGGTAAAAGCGACGCTGGCTGGTCCATCCCACGGCTCCATCAGAGCGGCGTGGTACTCGTAGAAGGCTCGGCGCTCTTCATCCATCAGCGGATGGTTCTCCCATGCTTCGGGAATCATCAGCATCGCGGCGTGGGCGAGGGAATATCCGCCGAGGTGGAGCAATTCGAGTGCGTTGTCGAAGCAGGCGGTGTCGGATTGACCTTCCGGCACGATCGGCCAAAGGTTGTCGAGGTCGTCGCCCAACAGCTCGGATTTCATCGAGCTGCGGCGCGCGGCCATCGCGTTGATGTTGCCGCGCACGGTGTTGATCTCACCGTTGTGGCAGATCATGCGGTAAGGATGGGCCAGGCGCCATGAGGGGAAGGTGTTGGTCGAGAAGCGCTGATGGACGATCGCCAGCGCGCTGGTCGTGCGCTCATCGGCGAGATCGAGGTAGTAGTTGACGATCTGCGTGCCCATCAGCATGCCCTTGTAGACGATCGTTCGTGCCGACAAGGAGCAGATATAGAAGTCGTCGAGGCCGGGAAGCTCGCTGCCCGCGACCGTATTTTCGACCAGCTTGCGAATAACGTAGAGCTTGCGTTCAAACGCATCGATGTCGGCAACGCTTGCGCCGCGACCGATGAACACCTGACGGGCGATGGGTTCGGTCGCCCTGACGCCTTCGCTAAGCATCGAATTGTCGACGGGTACGTCGCGCCAGCCCAGCAGCCGCTGGCCCTCGGCGGCGACGAAGCGTTCGACGACCGCCTCGAACGCCGCGCGCGCGTCACGATCGGTCGGTAGAAACACCATGCCGACGCCGTAGTCACCGGGCGCCGGCAACTCGATGTTCAGCGCTGCGCAGACTCCGGCGAAAAGATCGTGCGGGAGTTGCATCAGGATCCCGGCGCCGTCACCGGCGAGAGGATCGGCACCAACGGCACCGCGATGCTCGAGGTTGACCATGATCTGCAAGCCACTGCCGATAATCTCGTGGCTTTTGTCGCCATTGATGTTGGCGACAAAGCCGACGCCGCAGGAATCGTGCTCGAACTGCGGGTCGTAGAGACCTTGTGGCTTCGGTAGCATGCTCGAATAATCCAGGAAACGTATTTTATTTCAGTTATTTATTGGTGTTTTCTTATCTTACGATTCGTCACGCTCAAATCTCGAATCCGCACCGCTCCGGGAAGCGTTCCCAGACGGAGCCGGCGACCCTACACGAACTCGTCAACCGGCGACAAGCGCGCGGGATGTCGGATTTCGAGGGGCTTGTCGCGGTTCCGACGGGCACCGATCTGCCCTGGGTTCCGGATATCTACTCCCGCTCAAGAACCCTTATTAAGAAGCGGGCTCGGTTGGCGGCAAAGGTGCCCCTACACCTAGCGGCTCGGCGGGGCGCCCGCTTGTGCGCGAGGCGCAATCTCGTCGCCGGCTAGCTGCCGGTCAGGCTGTTCCAGTAGCGATGGTTGAGTTTCCACACCTGATGGTCGTGCGCGCGCCAGATGCAGCCACGCAGCGTATCTTGCTGGTGCTCCTCGACATTGCCGAGGCAGCGCTTGTAGGCGCGCCGGGTGTGGCGTACCGCCGAGCGGCTATAGGCGTCGAGGTCGCTTCGGGCGAAGGTCTTGTCCCATAGGGCGAGACGCTCGCTCTCTTCGACCTTGCCGAACTCCGGCAACGCGTTGACCAGCCGGTTGGTCAGCACGGTGATTTCGCGCGCCACGCCGCCCTTATCGACGACGCGATCACCGATTTCGCGCAGCGTCGTGGCCGTGTGCGCGATCTCGTCCGGCTCGTGGGGCCGCCGATAAGTCGGCAGCGGCACCGGCCGCAGCGTTACCATGGCGCCGACCTCGACGCTTACCTTGGTCGCGTCGATATCCTCCAGCGCGGCGGCGGGCAAGCTGACACGCACGGCGGCGAAACCGCGCTCGGTGCGGAAGCTGAGCTTGCTGGTCGGCAACGTGACCATTTTACCGGCAGTGGTGTGGGCGGCGACGCGAATATCGTCGCTCCCGGGAATTGGCATGTATTTGGTCATGTAGCCTGGCGAGGAGCGCTCGGGCTCCATGCAAAACGACGTCAACTCAGCGTAGCATTCGTCGCCGGTGCAGCTAAATGGAGTTGCGGAATTCGTCGCCAGCAGCCCGAGGATCTGCGGTTCCGCGGTGGCGGTGGCCATCGGCACGAAGGCGAGGATGGCGACGAGTGGTAGGAATCGGATGCGCATGTCAAAGCCTCCAGGTTGCGGGTCGGCGCTCGCGCGGCGTCGATAATTGAACATATCTTGACCGGTTTCGCGGGGCGGATAAAGGGCACTCGCAAAACGTTTGAAACAGAACGGAAAAATGGCACCATGCGAACCGCGACGCTGCCGCCGAGAGAGATGGAGATGAGTGAACCAATCGCGGACACCCTGCCGAAACTGCTGACCGAGCGCGCGCGGCTCGATGCCGACCGCACCGCGGTTCGGGAGAAGGGCTACGGGATCTGGCAGTCCTGGACATGGCGCGAAGCGGCCGAAAACGTACGTGAGATGGCGCTGGGGTTGCACGACCTCGGTCTCCATCGCGGCAACATCGTGGCGATCATCGGGGACAATCGACCTCAATTGTACTGGGCTATGGCCGCAGCCCAATCGATGGGCGGCATTCCGGTTCCGCTCTACCAGGACGCGATCGCCGAAGAGATGCACTACGTGCTCGATCACGCGGAAGCGCGATTCGCGGTCGTCGAGAACCAAGAGCAGGTCGACAAGGTGATGTCGATCAAGGACCGCTGCCCCAACCTCGAATACATCATCTACACCGATCCCAAAGGCTTGCGGCACTACGACTTCCCGTTCCTGTTCAGCGTCGACGTATTGATGGCCCGCGGTGCCGCGGTCGCGAAACGGGAACCCGATCTCTACGATGCCGAAATTGCCAAGGGCGCCGGCAGCGATCTGGCGGTGATTCTCTACACCTCGGGCACGACCGGCAGGCCCAAAGGGGTGATGCTCAGTTTTGACAACATCATCATCAGTGCACGTAACGCCAACAAGCTCGAACAGATCCGCCGCGACGAGGAAGTGCTCGCCTACCTGCCGATGGCGTGGGTCGGCGACCACATCTTCTCGTACGGCCAGGCCTTGGTCGCGGGTTTCACGGTCAACTGTCCCGAGAGCGCCGACACGGTGATGATCGATCTTCGCGAGCTCGGCCCGACCTTCTTCTTCGCGCCCCCGGCGATCTTCGAGAACATCCTCACCCAGGTGACGATCCGCATGGAGGACGCGGGCTGGTTCAAGAAGCAGATGTACGACTACTTTATGAATGTCGCCCGGCGCTCGGGATCGAAGATCCTCGAGGGCCGTTCGGTGCCGCTGTGGGACCGCGCGCGCTATGCCATTGGGCGGCTGCTGGTGTATGGACCGTTGTGCAACGTGCTCGGCTTCAGCCGCCTGCGGCGGGTCTATACTGCCGGCGAGGCGATCGGGCCGGAGATCTTCGACTTCTACCGCTCGCTCGGCATCAACATGAAGCAGCTCTACGGCCAGACCGAAGCCAGCGTCTACGTCACCATTCAGCCCGACAACGAGATCAAGCTCGACACCGTCGGCGTGCCGGCTCTCGACTGCGAGATCGACCTGACCGACGAGGGCGAGGTGATCTATCGCAGCCCCGGCGTGTTCATGGGGTACTACAAAAATCCGAAAGCTACCGCCGAGACCAAGACCAAGGAGGGTTGGGTGCGGACCGGCGATGCCGGACTGATCGATGATGGCGGCCACCTTAAAATCGTCGACCGGGCCCAGGATGTCGGTCGGCTGAACGACGGCACCCTGTTCGCGCCGAAATATCTCGAGAACAAGCTTAAATTTTTCGCCTTCATCAAAGAGGCTGTGTGCCTGGGCGACAAGCGCAACTATGCCGCGGCGATGGTCAACATCGACCTCGACGCCGTCGGCAACTGGGCCGAGCGTCGTGGCTTGGCCTATACCAGCTATACTGACCTGGCGGCCCGGGCCGAGGTCTACGATCTGGTTCAGGAAAACATCGAGGCCGTGAACGCCAGCCTCGGCGACGACCCCGACCTCGCCGGCTCGCAGATCAAACGCTTCCTGATCCTGCACAAGGAACTCGATGCCGACGATGGCGAGCTGACACGCACGCGCAAGGTGCGTCGCCGCATTGTTGCGGAACGCTATGAGAATCTCATCAACGCGCTGTATTCGGACGCCGACCACGTCTCGGTCGAAGCGCGGGTGACGTTCGAGGATGGCCGCGAAGGCGTCATCAAGGCCGACCTTCAAGTTCGTGACGTTGCGGTCAGCGGTCGTGAACCGCTGCGCAACGCCAGCTGATCGGAAAGCGGCCGGAATCGCGCCATGACCGATGCCGCCGCCCCGGCCGCCTCCGCCGACGCTGCATCGCGCAACGTGCCGTACATTAGAAATGTCGGCGACGTGTTGTTGGCGGTCGACGATATCAGCCTTTCGTTCGGTGCCGTGCAGGCCCTTGTCGGCGTCAGTTTCGACATCCGCGAGCGCGAGATCCTGGCGATCATCGGCCCCAACGGCGCCGGCAAGACGACGATGCTCAACGTGCTGAATGGCTGGTACCCGCCGGACCAGGGGGCGATCACCTTCCGTGGCGAGACGCGGCAGCGCATGCGCACGCATGAAGCGGCGCGGCTCGGCATCGCCCGCACCTTCCAGAACGTCGCGCTGTTCCGCGGCATGTCGACGCTCGACAACATCATGACCGGCCGCAACCTCAAGATGCGCCGCAACTTCTTGCTGCAGGCGCTATATTGGGGACCGGGCCAGCGAGAGGAGATCGAGCACCGCAAATATGTCGAGCGAATTATCGAGTTCCTCGAGATCGAGGCGATTCGCAAGGTCCCGGTGGGACGCCTGCCCTACGGCCTGCAGAAACGGGTCGAGCTGGGCCGGGCGCTCGCCGCCGAGCCGACGCTGCTGCTGCTCGACGAGCCGATGGCCGGGATGAACACCGAAGAGAAGGAGGACATGTGCCGCTTCGTTCTCGACGTGAATGACGAATTCGGCACCACGATCGCCCTGATCGAGCACGATATGGGGGTAGTGATGGACATCTCCGACCGCGTGGTGGTGCTCGACTACGGCCGCAAGATCGCCGACGGGACGCCCGACGTCGTGCGCAAGGACGAGGGCGTCGTCAGCGCCTATCTCGGCGTGGCACGGGACTAGCAAGCACGACGTAGCCGATGGAACTCCTCTACGACATCATCCTGCAGCCCTTCGTCGATATCGTCACCGAGCCGGTATTCTTCATCGAAGTGGTGGTCGGGGGCGTCCTGACCGGCGTGATGTACTCGCTGGTGGCGCTCGGTTTCGTGCTGATCTTCAAGGCGTCGGGCGTGTTCAACTTCGCCCAGGGCATCATGGTGCTGTTCGCGGCGCTGACCCTGGTCGGGCTGATGGAGCACGGGGCGCCGGTGTGGTTGGCGCTGATCGCCACCATTATCGTGATGATCGTATTGGCGATGCTGATCGAGCGCCTGGTGTTAAGGCCCCTGGTCAACCAGGCCGACATCATTCTGTTCATGGCGACCATCGGCCTGACCTTCTTTCTTCAGGGCCTGGGCGAGATGATGTGGGGCGCCAACGTCAAGGAGCTGAATGTCGGCCTGCCCGATGAGTCGTTCGAGATCGGCGGCGTGCTGCTCAACGAATTCGACCTCAGCGCCGCGGTCATCGCCGCGGTCCTGGTCGCCGTGCTGGCGGTGGTATTCCAGCGCACCAAGATCGGCCGCGCGCTGCGCGCGGTGGCCGACGACCACCAAGCCGCGCTCTCGGTCGGCATCTCGCTGACGACGATCTGGATCATCGTGTGGTCGGTGGCCGGCATTGTCGCGCTGGTCACCGGCATCATGTGGGGCGCCAAGAGCGGCGTGCAGTTCAGCCTGTCGCTGATCGCGTTGAAGGCGCTGCCGGTGCTGATCCTCGGCGGCCTGACCTCGGTTCCCGGCGCCATCGCCGGCGGCCTGATCATCGGCGTCGGCGAAAAGGTGGCCGAGGTCTATTGGGGTCCGGCCATCGGCGGCGCGATCGAGAACTGGTTCGCCTATGTGATCGCCGTGGTCTTCCTGTGGTTCCGGCCGCAGGGGCTGTTCGGCGAGCGCATTATCGAGAGGGTCTAGAGCGTGTTCTATCGCGAGGCAGGGCAGTTCCGCACCAGTTATCAGGCCGACCAGGCGATCTTCCCGATTAGCCAGGATCGCATTTCCATTTTCGGCGTGCTCGTCGTCGCCTTCGTCGTCGTACCGCTGATCGCCAACGAATACTGGCTGCAGGCGATCCTGATTCCGTTCCTGAGCTTGGCGCTGGCCGCCATCGGCCTCAATATCCTGACCGGCTATGCCGGCCAGCTCTCGCTTGGCACTGGCGGGTTCATGGCGGTCGGCGCCTACGCGACCTACAAGATGATGGTCGCCTTCCCGGAGGTGAACATCGTCATCCTGATCCTGATCTCGGGCCTGTTCGCGGCCGGCGTCGGGGTGCTGTTCGGGATCCCCTCCTTGCGCATTAAGGGCTTTTACCTCGCGGTGGCCACGCTGGCGGCCCAGTTCTTCCTGATCTGGATGTTCAATCGCGTGCCCTGGTTCTACAACTACGCGCCCTCGGGCACGATCACCGCGCCGCCGCGGACCACCTTCGGTTTCATGGTGACCGGACCCGAGGCAACCGCCGAGGCGCGCTATCTCGTCTGCCTCGCCGTTCTGGCGCTGCTCGGATTGCTGGCCAAGAATCTGGTGCGCAGCAATGTCGGCCGCGGTTGGATGGCGGTCCGCGACATGGACGTGGCAGCCGAGATCATCGGCATTCGGCCGTTCCGCACCAAGATGCTGGCGTTCGCGATCAGCTCCTATTATTGCGGCGTCGCGGGTGCGCTCTACTTCGCGCTCTATCTCGGCAGCGTCGAAACCCTGGCCTTTGAGGTGACGTTGTCGTTCCTGGTGCTGTTCATGGTGATTATCGGCGGTCTGAGCTCGATCCTCGGTTCGATCCTCGGTGCCGCCTTTATCGTCGTCCTGCCGATCGCGCTGACCAACATTCCGGAAATGTTGCATCTACCGCTCCCGGTCGATCTCGCCAAGCAGATCGAGTTCATGATTTTTGGGGGGTTGATCGTGTTCTTCCTGATTGCCGAACCGCTTGGCCTCGCCCGGCTGTGGCAGATCGGCAAGGAGAAGCTGCGGCTGTGGCCGTTCCCGCACTAGCGATGCAACGGTGCCGAGCGTTGGCGGGGGCAAGTAGGCGTGGTAATGTCGTCTAAAGGCCGAGGAATGAGCGCGGCCTGTACTTTTCATCAATTTTCAAGGGGAGGGCATGGCATGTCTTTCAAGAAACTGGGTATGGTATTCATCGGCGCGGCGATCGCCGTGACCGCGGTGGCGATCTCGAAGGCGCAGGCCCAGGACGTCATCTACTTACCGAATTTCGTCTATCGTTCGGGACCCTACGCGCCGAACGGCATTCCGTTCGCCAACGGCGCGCGGGATTTCGTCGAGATGATCAACAAGCGCGACGGCGGCCTGCAAGGCGTCAAGCTGGTCTACGAGGAGTGCGAGACCGGCTACGACACCAAGCTGATCGTCGAGTGCTATGAGCGCCTGAAGAACAAGAATGGCGGCGTTCGCTTCGTGCATCCGAACAGCACCGGTGCCACCTATCAGCTGATTCCCAAATCGAGCGTCGACAAGGTTGTCGTGCACTCGATGGGCTACGGCAGGACCGCGGCCTCCGATGGGCGGGTGTTCCCGTGGGTGTTCACTTTCCCGACCACTTATTGGAGCCAGGCCTCGGCCTTCGTCAGGTATGTCGGCTCGCAGGAAGGCGGCATGGACAGCCTCAAGGGCAAGAAGATCGCCCTGATCTACCACAACAGCCCCTACGGCAAGGAGCCGATCCCGACCCTCGAGGCGCTGGCCGAGAAGCACGGCTACGATCTGCAGTTGCTGGCGGTCGACCATCCCGGCCAGGAGCAAAAAGCGACCTGGCTGCAGATCCGGCGCGGCAAGCCCGACTGGATCTTTCTGTGGGGCTGGGGCGTGATGAACCAGGTGGCGATCAAGGAAGCCGCGGCCATCAGATTCCCGATGGATCACTTCATCGGCGTGTGGTGGTCGGGCACCGAGTCCGACGTGGTGCCGACCGGTGCCGCTGCCAAGGGCTACAAGGCAGGCACCTTCCACGCAGCCGGGCACGACACCAAGGCGCACGAGGATATTCTCAAGCTCGTCTACGATGGCGACCTCGCCGAGGCAAAGAAGAACAACTTCGGCGAGGTGCTCTACAACCGCTCGATCGTGGGATACACCTACGGCCTCGAGGCGATCGGCACCGCCATGAACGAGTACGGCATGGGCAAGGTGCCGACCAAGGAGCAGGTGCGCTGGGGCTTCGAGAACCTGAAGATCAGCGAAGAACGCCTGGCCGAACTCGGGCTTGGGGGTTTCACCCGCCCGCTCGAGGTTTCCTGCGCCGATCACGAGGGCAACGGGCCGGTACTGATCCAGCAGTGGGACGGCGCCCAATGGCAGGTCATTACCGACTGGATCCCGCCGATACGCGAGGTCGTGCGGCCGATGATCGAGCAGGCCGCGGCGGCGTTCGCCAAGGAAAACAATATCCAGCCGCGCAGCTGCTAGCTCTGTCGGCAACTGCGAGGGTCGGTAAGCATACGCGTAGTCAATGCCGGAAAACGGGGGCGCCCTGCTTAGCGTCAACAACATCGAGGTCATCTACGATCATGTGATCCTGGTGTTGCGGGGCGTGTCCTTCGAGGTACCCGAGGGGGGTGTGGTCACCCTCCTCGGGGCCAACGGCGCCGGCAAGACGACCACCCTGAAGGCGATCTCCAATCTGCTGCACTCCGAGCGCGGCGAGGTCACCAAGGGTTCGATCGAGTATCGTGGCGGGCGGGTCGACCGCCTCAGCGCCGACGATCTCGTCAAGCGCGGCGTCATCCAGGTTATGGAAGGGCGCCACTGCTTCGAGCATCTCACGGTCGAGGAAAACCTGATGGCCGGCGCCTATACGCGCCGCGACGGCCGCGGCAAGATCGGCGACGACCTCGAACTGGTTTACAGCTATTTCCCGCGCATCAAGGAGCGACGCGACGCGCAAGCCGGTTACATCTCCGGCGGCGAACAGCAGATGACCGCGATCGGCCGAGCGCTGATGGCGCGGCCCAAACTGATCCTGCTCGACGAAGCGTCGATGGGTCTGGCGCCGCAACTGGTCGAAGAGATCTTCGAGATCGTCAAACGGCTTAACGAAAACGAGGGCGTGAGTTTCCTGCTCGCCGAGCAGAACGCCAACATTGCGCTGCGCTATTCGAAGTACGGCTACATCCTGGAGAACGGACGCGTCGTGCTCGACGGCGAGGCGTCCTCCTTGAGCGAAAACGAGGACGTCAAGGAGTTCTATCTGGGTCTCAGCGCCAGCGGGCGCAAGAGCTACCGCGACGTCAAGCACTACCGCCGGCGCAAGCGCTGGTTGGCTTGAACCGGTCGGTCCGGTGAGCGACCACTACGACGAGCTTGAGGTTCGCGATCCCGAGTTGCGCGAGACCGCGCTGCTGGCGGCGGTGCGTAACCAGATCGATCACGCCAAGACCAACGCACCCTATTTCAGCGCCCATCTTGCCGACATCGATGCGCGCGCCGTCACCGGCCGTGCCGCCCTCGGCGCGGTCCCGCTAACGCGCAAGAGCGATTTGATCGAACGTCAGCGGCAGCACCCGCCATTCGGCGGGCTCACTGCGGTTGCGGTCCACCAGCTCCGGCGGATCTACCAGTCGCCGGGCCCGATCAACGATCCCGAGGGGTTCGGCGACGATTACTGGCGCTTCGCCCGTGGCATGTATGCCGCCGGTATTCGCCGCGGCGACGTCGTTCACAATAGCTTCGCCTACCACCTGACGCCGGCCGGCTCGATGGTGGAAAGCGGCGCGCACGCGATCGGATGCGCGGTGATCCCAGCCGGCGTCGGCAACACCGAGATTCAGGCGCAGATCATCGCCGGCCTCAAACCGACCGCCTATGGCGGCACACCCTCGTTCCTCAAGATCGTCCTCGCAAAGGCGGTTGAACTCGGCCTCGACACATCGAGCCTGACCAAGGGGCTGGTCGGCGGCGAGGCCCTGCCGCAGGCGCTACGCCAGGAGATCAGAGATCTCGGGGTCGCGGTTTATCAGGGCTACGGCACCGCCGACGTCGGCTCGATCGCTTACGAGTCGCCGGCGCTCGAAGGAATGATCGTCGACGAGGGCGTCTTGCTCGAGATCGTGGAGCCGGGCGGTCGGGCGCCGGTCGAGGAAGGCGAGGTGGGCGAAGTCGTCGTCACGACGCTCAACAACGACTACCCCCTGATTCGCTTCGCGACCGGCGATCTCTCGGCGGTGTTGCCCGGTCCCAGCCCATGCGGGCGCACCAATATGCGGATTCGCGGATGGATGGGACGCGCCGACCAATCGGCCAAGGTGCGCGGCATGTTCGTGCATCCAAGCCAGGTGATGGCGGTGTTGGTGCGCCACAACGAGATCAAGAAGGCGCGGCTGGTGATCGGCAATGAAGACGGCCGCGACCACATGACCCTGTACTGCGAGATGGCCGGCGGCGGCGGCGTCCCGGCCGAGAAAATCAGCGAAACCATGCAATCGGTTTGCAAGGTGCGCGGGGAGGTGGCGCTCGCCGACCCCGATTCGCTTCCCGACGACGGCAAGCTGATCGACGATCAGCGCCAGGTGGACTGAGGCTCGCGGGCGCCGGGAAAAGTTGCGCAGCGATGTAGGCGATCCGACTCGTCGGTTCGAAAGCGAATGCGCTGCTTGACGTTCGAGGGGTCGACCCCTCCGATGGCCTTCCGGCGGCCGGCGCGCATCCAGGCTCGACCCGATGCTCGGATCGGCGGCGGCTGCCGCGCGTCGCGACACGCCTCGGAGGGCGAATGGGTCCCGGACCCTTGGCTGACCAAGACTATTCGCTTCCCGGGTGGAGAGATCACTCTCCAGGCACCGTCAGCTCGACGGCGCCGCCGTTTACGGCAACAGCGAATGTCTGTACCGGTTTGCCGGCGTTGCCGACGCCCTTCCACACGTCGACGCGGAAGCCGTGCAGCGGGCACTGCACTTCGGTGCCGTCGAACTCGCCGTCGCCGAGCGAACCGCCGGCATGCGGACAGCGATTGTTGATCGCGGCGCAACGCCCGCCGTCGCGAAAGATCGCGACTTTCAAACCGTCGCGGACCTCGACGATTTTCGCACCACCGTCCGGGATCTCGGCGAGCGGAAGGGTAATCGTTTGCTCAGACACCGGGGATTTCCTTATGTTGGCCGGGCGGCGGAGACTGCCACCAACACCGCGGCCCCGCAAGTTGCCGCCGATCAACCGACTCGTAGCGTGGACACCGGCGCCGGCGCGGTCGTATTCTTGAACCACAGCTCAAACAGGAGGAGCGCCATGGCGCAGATCCGCCACGTCGCCATCGTCGTCCGTGATCAGGAACGCGCTGCCGACTTCTACAAGAACGTCATCGGCCTGTCGGAAGCCGGACGCGAATACACCGAGCATGGTTCGGGCGTGTATATGTGCGACGGGGAGATGAACCTCGCCCTGCTAAACTACACGAGCGATGCCATGGCAGGTGTCAGGAACAGCTCGAAGATGGTCGGCGCCCACCATTTCGGCATCCAGGTCGACGATCTCGCCGAGACCGGCGCCCGTATCGAAAAAGCCGGCGGTGAATTTCACTTCGATTTCGGCGACGAGAAAAAAGGCAATTTCGAGCGTAAATACCGTGATCCCAGCGGTGTGATCTTCGACATATCGAAGGGCGGCTGGGTCGGCACCTCGACCCGGGAAGTCGCCCATGAGGGGAGCTACACGGTGCCGCCGATCAAGAAGGGCGCGCCGCGCATCCGCCATGTCGCTTTGGCGATGCCGCACCCCGAGCAGAGCGCCGAGTTTTACGGCGAGGTGTTCGGGTTCGACTATGTCGGCCGGACCGAATCACCGCTCGGTGAGGGCATCTATGTCACCGACGGTTACATCAACCTGGCGCTGCTGAGCTATAAGTCCGACGAGGCGGCCGGCATCGAGCGCGGCAAGGACTTTGTCGGCACGCATCATTTCGGCTTCCACGTCGACGATCTCGAGAGCACCGGCGGCGCGATCACCGAAAATGGCGGCGAGTTCTTTCTCGACCTTCCCGTCGATAAGGAAAGTCTCTACTACGAATGCAAATATCGCGACCCCGACGGGATCATCTTCGACATCTCGCACAACGGTTGGGCGACGGCGCCGGCCCAAGCCGCCTGAGGCGCTCTGCCTGGTGCTCACCTTCGGAGCGCCGCCGATAGCGATCAGTCCGCCACCACCCGCGAATAACTGATCAGGCCGGCATCGACCGACATTTCGTGCACGGCGTAGATCGGTGCGTCCTTGGCGCGAGTGCCGTCGACATCCTTGCGCAGGTCGATCGCGATGCTCGGCATGATGCTGGCGACGGTGCCGGCCCATCCCACCTGAATCGAACGATGTACATGGCCGCACAGCAGCCGCACGATCTGGGGGTGACGGCTGACCACCGCGGCCAAATCGTCGGCCTCCCGGGGGCGACGGTAGCCACCCACATAGTGGCTTCCGACATCGAAAGGCGGGTGGTGGATGAGTAGGATCGTCGGTCGATCCGGCGCCTGGGCCAGCTCGTCGTCGAGCCACGCCCCGCGGCTCGTGCAAAACGCGCCCTTGTTGTCGCCCACCTCTTTGCCTGCGGCAATCGAGTCGAGGGCTACCAGACGAATCGCCCGGTTCTCGACGGTGTAGTGGAGGAAGTCGCCATCGGTCGGAAAATAATTGTGGTCGCCGAACGCCCTTAGCAGGGCATCACGGCGATCCCGATTGCCGGGTACGAAATAAATCGGCATCTCCAAGGGCGCCACAATCTCGCATATGTGCGCATACTCCTCGGGTAGACCGTCCTGAACGATGTCGCCGGTGTGAACCACGAGATCGGGGCGCAGGCGATTGATGTCGGCGATGCAACGCCGGAGATTGTCCGCGCGGCTCTTGCCGACGGTACCGCCGGCGGACCGCGCCAGGATATGCGTATCGCTAATCTGGGCGATGATCATGTTACGGCCGCCGAGCGCGTCGGCATTGATCTTGGCGCCGCGGCTTTGGCGAAGATCGAGCTCGACGCGGCCAAGCACCCGCTCGAAAAAGCGCACGACAACGCCAGGAACCCCACCGAATCGTGAGACAAAGGGGTCGTTGATCGATCAGTGCTTGCATCGGTTGGCGAGAAAGACCGGGCCGTGAACGGTTACTTCAAGCCGTCGTAATACGCCTGGAGAACGGCCACCACCTCGGGCCGGCTGAACTCGCTCGGTATCGGCTCGTGGTTGGCAAACATCTCGCGCAGTCGGGTTCCCGAAATCGTCAGCCGATGTTCCTCGTCATGCGGGCAGGTGCGGGTCGTCGCGGTACTGCCGCAAACGGCGCAATAGAACGTGATGTCCATCCTCAACGGTTCAATCTCCAGACTGTTCGCGTCAAGCGTGTCGAAGATGTGGTGGGCATCGAACGGGCCGTAATAGTCGCCGATGCCCGCATGGTCGCGACCGATCACCAGGTGCGAGCAGCCGAAATTCTGCCGGAACACCGCGTGCAGCAGCGCTTCGCGCGGCCCCGCATAGCGCATCTCGATGGGATAGCCGGCCTGAATGACGGTGCCGGGAACGAAGTAGTTTTCTACCAAGGCGTCGATCGCCCTGACCCGGACCTCGGCCGGAATGTCGCCGGTCTTGAGCTTGCCGAGTACCTGATGAATAAGCACGCCGTCGCAGATCTCGACGGCGATTTTCGCCAGATGCTCATGGCTGCGATGCATCGGGTTGCGGGTTTGGAAGGCGGCCACCTTCGACCACCCACGATCGACGAACAGTGCGCGGGTTTCGGCCGGACGCATATACAGGTTCTCGAAATCGTCCGGATAGGCGCCTTCGCTCAGCACGTGAACCGACCCGCCCAGATTGACATCGCCCTGCGCCATCACCTTGGCGACCCCGGGATGCGCGGCGTCGGTGGTCCGGAAAACCTTGGAACATTCCAACTCGCGATCGATCTCATACTTTTCGGCGACCGCCATGACCGCCATGATCTGACCGGACTCTTCGTCGACGAGCGCCACTTCTTCGCCCAGCGCGATCGCATCCGCCGAGCGCCGATCGCACGACAAGGTGATGGGAATTGGCCAGAGTGTGCCGTCGCTCAGCTTCATGTCCACACAGGTCCCGCGCCAGTCGGCCTGTCCCATGAAGCCCTCGAGAGGCGTATAAGCCCCGATGGCCAGCATCACCAGATCTGAGGCTTCACGGCTGGTCATCGGTACGGCCTTGAGCTCGGCCGCCCGTTTCAGCACTGCGACGCGCTCACTCTCGGGGACCAGGAGCGGGTTGAGCTCGCCGCCGCCATGGGGCGAAACCAGATTCGACATGAAAGCTGCACCGTCCACGATTTATACGGCTCGCCCGCGAGCGGGGTCCCGGCGGCTGGACAAGCCAATGGTGTATGGGTTTACGAGGCCATCGAGAACAGCCATCATAACGGTGCCGCAACCGGAGTCCCCATCCTAACTCCGGCCCAGGATTCGAGCATGGACCGGATGATGGATTATGCACCCATCCGTCGGTCTCGCTGGGTTTTCCGAGGTCGATATCGGGAGTTGGGTCGCCGGGTGGTGCGTACAGTATTCCTCCCATCGCGTACCGGGAAGCCGGTGCCGTCTGGCGAACACAGGGCTATTTGATGATCACCAGTAATCCCTTCGCCGAGCTTTCGGCGTCCATTCCTCCGGACATCATGCAGGCCTATGCCGTCATCATGTTCGTGCTCGTGGCGGCCGGCACGCTGTTCGACATCGTTCACAAGAGAAGCGCCGCGTACTTCTTTAGCAATTGGCGGAATGCAAGGGACACGGGAACGCGGCAAATCGGTGGCGGCGAAATGGTGTCCCTGGCGCTTCAAACCGCTGTGATAGAGGGCCTGACCTCGGGTGAATTCTGCAGCGCGCGGCGCCGGATCGCCCACCTCATCACGATGTACGGCTTCCTCGCTTACGTCATCACAACGGCGATCATGGTGTTCTGGTATCCGACGCCGGCAACGCACACGCCCGCGCTCCTACCGCAGCTGTGGTACCTCGGCGCGCTGATGGTTTGCGTCGGCGGTTGTTGGTTCTGGTTTTTCATCCGGGTCGACGTCGTCTCTGAGGGCCATTCGCCCTTCCGGGTCGTGCGGGCCGACCTGTTCGTTCTCTCGCTTCTTGCGAGCGCCGCCCTGGGCCTCATCTGGGCGATCCTGCAGGCATCGGACAGCTGGTTGGCGAGCGGGTTCCTCGGTTTGTACCTCATCGCTACCACGGTGCTCTTCGGATCCGTACCGTGGTCCAAATTCTCGCATATGTTCTTCAAGCCTGCGGCGGCCTTCCAGAAACGGGTCGAAGAGGCAAACGGATCGAGGAGCAACCTGCCCGGCCCGGCCGACAAGCCCGAGATCTTTGGCAGCGTCGGCCGGCAGCCCCGACATTACTAATCAGCTTACCCTTGGATTCTAAACGGGGAGAATGAAAACACATGCCGACATTCGTTTACATGACGCGCTGCGACGGCTGCGGACATTGCGTCGATATCTGCCCGTCCGACATCATGCACATCGATAAGACCCATCGCCGTGCCCTCAACATCGAGCCCAACATGTGCTGGGAGTGTTATTCCTGCGTGAAGGCGTGTCCGCAAAACGCGATAGATTGCCGTGGCTACGCCGATTTCGCTCCCCTGGGCCACAGCGTTCGCGTACTCCGGGAAGAGGCGAAGGGTACGATTTCATGGAAAATCAAGTTCCGGGACGGCCGCGAAAAGAACTTCGTTTCCCCCATCCGGACAACGCCGTGGGGATCGATTAAACCTCCGGTTGACTACGAGCCCCCGACCCCGGAGGCAATGAAATCACAGGAACTCGCGCACGAACCCGATGCGCTGCATATCGACAAGTTGCCCGCGCTGACACGCGATCAACTCAAGCAGGGAGTGATCTAGTGGGTTTGTTCTCGCGCAGGAAAACGGTCTTTGTCGATTCGGACATTCTCATCATCGGTGGCGGGATGGCCGGCTGCGGGGCCACCTACGAATCGAGATATTGGGGGCGAGACCTCAAGATCGTTTGCGTCGAGAAAGCCAACATCGAGCGCAGCGGCGCCGTCGCCCAGGGCCTCTACGCGATCAACTGCTACATGGGCATGCGGTGGGACGAGAACCAGCCCGAGGATCATGTTCGCTACGCCCGCAACGACCTCATGGGTCTGGTGCGGGAGGATCTGGGCTACGACATCGCCCGTCATGTCGACTCGTCGGTACACAAGTTCGAGGAATGGGGCCTTCCCATCATGAAGGATCCGGAAACCGGGCAGTATCTGCGTGAGGGCAAGTGGCAGATCATGATCCACGGCGAAAGCTACAAGCCGATCGTCGCCGAGGCTGCCCGCAAGGCCGCCACCGAAATCTATAACCGGATCATGGTGACGCACCTGCTAAGGGATGAGACCAAGCCCAACCGGGTCGCCGGGGCGGTCGGTTTCAACGTTCGCAGCGGCGAATTCTACGTCTTCCGAGCGAAGGCGGTCATCGTCTCCGCCGGCGGCGCGTCGCACATCTACAAGCCCCGTGCTGTCGGCGAAGGCATGGGACGGACGTGGTACGCCCCCTGGAGCAGCGCCTCGGCTTATGGATTGCCGATCCTCGCTGGCGCCAAGATGACGCAGATGGAAAACCGGATCGTCCTCACGCGGTTCAAGGACGGCTATGGTCCGGTCGGCGCCTACTTCCTGCATCTGAAGACATATACGCAGAACGCCTACGGTGAAGAGTACGAGTCCAAATGGTATGACCACACCAAGGAACTGGTCGGGGATTACGTTGATCGACACCCCGTGCCGACCTGCCTGCGCAATCACGCCCTGCTCGAGGAGGTCAAGGCAGGGCGCGGTCCGATCCACATGGTAACCACGGAAGCATTCCAGGATCCGCACAAGGAGACCGTGGGCTGGGAGAACTTCCTCGGCATGACGATCGGGCAGGCGGTGGTTTGGGCGTCGCAAAACATCGATCCCAAGCACACCGACCCCGAGCTGACCACGTCGGAACCCTACGTCATGGGTTCCCACGCCACTTGTTCCGGTGCCTGGGCGAGCGGACCCGAGGACTACGCCCCCAGTGAATACCAATGGGGCTACAACCGGATGATGACGGTTGAGGGTCTCTTCGGCGCCGGCGACACTATCGGCGGTTCCGCTCACAAGTTCTCGTCGGGCTCCTACACGGAAGGCCGAATCGCCGCGAAGGCGGCGGTCCAGTACGTAAACGATATGGGTGAGGGTCGGCCTCAGATCAGCGAGACAGAGTGTGAAGATCTCAAACAGGTCGTCTTCAGGCCGCTGGAGAACTACAAAATCGGCCGCAACGAGATCGTCGCGGGAACCGTGTCACCGAGCTACATGTTGCCGCTGCATGGTCTCCAGCGTCTCGAGAAGATCATGGACGAATATGTTGGCGGTATCAGCGCCTTCTATACGACCAACGAGCCCTTGCTCACCCGCGGGCTGGAGTTGCTGGACATGTTGAAGGAAGACCTCGACCATCTCGGTGCCGAGGACCTGCACCAGCTTCAGCGGGCGTGGGAGCTGCATCATCGGGTCCTGGCCTCGGAGTGCGTGACACAGCACACGATGTTCCGGACGGAGACGCGGTGGCCCGGATACTATTATCGCGCCGATCATCCGAAGTTGGATGACACCAATTGGCATTGCTTCACTCTCTCCCGCTACGATCGGGAGTCGGGAGAGTGGGAATTGGAGAAAGCCCCCGTCTATCACATCGTCGACTAAGGCAAAGCCCGGAGGAACGGAACAGACGAGGTGCCGGGGCTCGACGACCCCCAGGGTCGTTTGCTCTCTAGACTAGCTCGTCAGCTATACTGGCTCGTCTAGTCGCCATCGCCGGCGGTGACCGCCCTGACGCTCTCCTCGTAGATCTGGTCGAGCACGATCTTCTTCAGCTCGCTGAAATGCGGGTGGGTGAGGATATTGTGGTCGCGGGGGCGTGGCAGGTCGATATCGAGTTCCATCTTGATACGGCCCGGACGCGCCGACATCATCATCACGCGGTCCGAAAGGAAGATCGATTCCTCGATGTCGTGGGTGATGAAGAGAATCGTGCGGTGATCTTGCTCCCAAATGCTGAGCAGCCATTCCTGCATGACCGAACGGGTCAGCGCGTCGAGAGCCCCGAACGGCTCGTCGAGCAGCAGCGTGTCGCGATCGCATAAAAGAGTGCGCATGAGGGCGGCGCGCTGGCGCATACCGCCGGAGAGCTGGCTGGGATAGTTGTTGGCGAAGCCGCCGAGTCCGAACTGGTTGAGTATGTCTTCGGCGCGTTCGAGGGCTTCCTTCTTGGGGACTCCGAGGACTTCGATGCCGAGCGCGACGTTCTGACGAATCGTGCGCCACGGGAACAGAAGGTCCTTTTGGAACATGTAGCCGAAATGCTTACGCCGATCCTCGACGATCCGGCCGTCGATCTGGATTTCGCCCGATGAGGGATCGAGCAAGCCGGCAACCATGTTCAAGATGGTTGATTTGCCGCAGCCGCTGGGGCCGACGATGCTGACGAACTCCTTCGGTGCCACCGACAGGCTGGTGTTTTCGACCGCCACCACGGGAGCGCCGTCGCCGTGCGGCGGAAACACTTTGTCGACATTGTCGAGACGGACCCTTGCGACCAAAACGAAGCTTCCCCCTTGATGCTTTGAGCGTGGCGCCGTGATAGTGGTTAGGCGGCTTTGTTGAGCTTCCTCGCCTTGCCCCGCACCTTCGGCTTTCGCGCGTACACCGCTTGCGGTAGATCGAGGTCGGCCGCCTGGAACACCGCGTCCCAAGCTTCCCACAGTCGATCACGCACGTACTCGCAGATCGCATAGAAACGCTGGCGCCGTTGCGGCGTATCGGCGTAAGCGCGGATCAGCTTGCGACCTTCCGCGGCATGTTCGAGATCGCCCTCGATATGAACGATAAAAATGTCGAGGTCCTTGGCGCTGAAGCCGTATCGCTTCAGGGCCGGGACCATGCGGATGTAGAAATCGGGCAGCAAGCTTTCGGCGCCGACCATGCCGGCGGCCATGGCCAGAGCCGGTTCTTCACGCGTGCCGAAACGGGCGATGTCCTCGAGACCCTCTTCGAGGGCCGGGTGAGGCCGAATCTCGCCGTGCAGATTGGCTTGCTCGATCTCCTTGCGGTCGTAGCCGCAGGCTTCGGCGAAATCGAGGGCGATAACATAGTGGGCGGCGTAGCCGCAGCGCCGTTCGGTTTCCTCGTCGATCAGGTTTTCCATGATCGCGGTGCGGGCGCCGCGATCCATGTTGTGCATCAGGCACGAGCCGATGTTTCGCACGCTGTTGTTGTAGTAGTACATCATCTGGAAGCAGACCTTGTTGATCTGCTCGCGTGTCACCTCACCACGCTCCAGCCGGTCGAGAAACGGGTGGTCGCAAAGCCGTTTGCGGTTGACCATCTCCTCGACGATCTCGACATACGCGTCGGGCGACATGTCGTGCGTGACGTCGACTTCCATGAACGGTCTCCTCAGCCTGATGCGTCGGCGCTAACGACGCTCCGTGTTATACCATGCCGCGCTTGGCGCGCTCCAGGGCGGGTCCGGGGCTATGCGGCAAACGCGGCGTCCCATACGTCGTACCATTCATCGCGCAGGCGCTCGGTGTAATAGGCCACCTTGAGCCGATCGAAGATGTCGTCGCAACGCCGCAGCGTGTGCCGAATGTCGCCGGTCGCGAACAGCAACGGCGCCCGGAACACGGCGAGGTCCTTGCCGGCGACGCCATAGTGGCGCTTAAGCGCGCTGGCGGTTTGCCGGTGCAGTGCGGCCATCTGCGATTCGACGGCGGCGCCGGCGCCGAGCGTGACCCAGTAGGGCGGACGTTCGAGCGTGCCGATCAGGCGCTTCATGCGCTGCTCCATCAACGCGGTCGGTTTTACCGAGCGCACCGATCGCGCCGATGCGCCGACGGCGCGCGCGAGGTGAGCGGCAAGCTCGGCATGAGCGCCCTCACCCTGGCGCAAGGAACGGCCATCGGGAAGCTTGATCGGCTCAAGCATTTTGTCGGTAAACAGCCGGCGGATTTTGTAGTCCTGGCTGTTGAGATACATCGGACCGTATAGCTCGATCACATTGTCGAAATAGAAGACGAGCTGCCGCACCACGCGCTTGACCTTGGCCGGCGACGCTTCGCCCTTACGAAACCGGTCCTTGAACCACGGGTGGTCGGCGATCCGTCTGGCGTTGATCGAGTCGAGCAGGATGTTGATCGTGACCTCGCCCCGGCGGTGGGCGCGACCCTTGGACTCCGTCGGTTTGCCCGCCATTGCTCTCGCCTCCCCCTGAACAGGCCGGCATAATAGGCGGTGGATCGGAATAGGTTAAGGTCGATGTCGGCGCCCGGCGCCAACGCCGGGCGCCGAGCAAACGGAGGAAATATGATCGAGCTCTATCACGAATGGGATTCCGTTTGCTCGTTCAAGGTGCGTATGTGCTTGGCCGAAAAAGGCATCGAATGGGAGTCCAATCGGGTATCGCTGTTCCAGTTCGAGCACCTCAGGCCCGATTATCTGGTGATGAACCCCAATGGCGTGGTGCCGACCATCAAGGTCGACGGCACCGCGATCATCGAGTCCTCGATGATCAACGAGTATCTCGACGACACCCATCCCGATCCACCTCTTCGGTCCCAAGATCCTGTGGCGCGCGCGCAGATGCGGGTGTGGGTGAAATATCAGGACGACGTGCTGTATTTCTCGCAACGGCCGGCCTCGTTCCAATTGTTGGTCAAAAAGATGCTGTCGGATCTGTCGCGCGACGACGTCGAGGGGATGGTCGCGGCGCACCCCAATCCCGAGCGCGGCCGGCATTTCATCGAATGGGCGACCGGCCCGGTCGACCAAGCCGTGATCGACGAGGCGCGCGGCAAGCTACGCGAAGTGATCGAGCGCATGGGCATGCGCCTCGGGGATCACGAATGGTTGGCGGGCGACGCCTACTCGCTCGCGGAGATAGCCTATGCGCCCTTCATCGAGCGCATGGAGCGGCTCAAATTCCGGGATCTTTGGAGCGATCAGCCCGGCGTCGGCGATTGGATGGAACGCGTCAAAGCGCGGCCCGCCTTCGCCATGTCCGTGCCGCCGCCGGAGTTCCTGATGGAAGGTCCGGCTTAAACGGCGGGTCGCGGAGCCCCGGAGTTGCGTCTTCTTCAACCGACTACGGTCGCAGAAGCGATCGGCCTGTTCAGCGCGGCCGACGATGCGAAGTTTCTTGCCGGCGGCCAAACGCTGGTGGCGATGATCAACGCCGACCTGATCGAACCCGGCGCGCTGATCAGCCTCAGGCGTATCGAGGAGCTCGGCGCAATCACCCCGCTCGAAGACGGTGCCGTACGGATCGGCGCGATGGTGACGCATGCGGCGATTGCCGCCTACGGCGATTTCGGTCCAGCGCAGAGGATCGTTGCCGAGGCGGCGCGGGTGGTGGCCCATCCGGCGGTGCGCAATGTCGGGACGATCGGTGGCTCGATCGCCCATGCTGATCCCGCGGCCGACTATCCCGCCGCTCTGGTCGCTGCCGACGCGCTGGTTAGCGTTGCCGGTGCGGACGGGGCGCGGACGATTCCCATCGAGGAGTTCTTCGTCGACTACCTCGAAACGGTACTCGAAGAGGGCGAGATCGTTACTGCGATCGAGCTGCCGAGGGGTCCCGTCGGCGCGGTTGCGGTGTACGAAAAGATCGCCCGGGTTGACGGCGACTTCGCGACGCTGTCACTGGCGCTGGTTGCGGTGCGCGACGGCGCCGGGTTTCGCGCGGTGTGCCTGGCGCTGGGAAGCGCGGGGCCGATTCCGGTGCGAGTCGCGGAGGCGGAGGCATCGCTCACCGGCCGGCCCATCGGCGAAGACGAGATTAAGACCGCGGCGCTGGCGCTGGTGGCGGCGAGCGATCCGATCGACGATATGCGCGCCAGCGCCGCCTATCGGCAACGGTTGGTGCTGCGGGTGCTGGCGCGTGCGATCGCGGCCGCGCGGGGCGGCTGAGGGCGGTATGCCGAACGATGTCCAGGCGCTGACCCTGCGGGTCAATGGCGAGGACCGCACCGTGGTTGCCGACGGCGGCGACCGTCTGCTGACGGTGTTGCGCGACGGGCTGCGTCTGACCGGCCCCAAGCGCGGTTGTAATCAGGGCGTGTGCGGCGCCTGCACGGTGCTGGTCGACGGCCAGCCGATCCGCTCGTGCCTGGCAATCGCCGCCAACACCACAGATCAGGAGATCGTTACGGTCGAGGGGCTGGCCGATGACGGGCCCATGACCGACTTGCAGCGCGCATTCGTCGAGGGGGCGGCGATGCAGTGCGGATTTTGCACTCCCGGCATGCTGATGGCGCTCACCGGGCTGTTTCGCGGCAACTCGAACCCCGATGAGGATCAGATTCGCCACGCGATCGCGGGCAATATCTGCCGTTGCACGGGCTATATAAAGATCATCGCTGCGGCGAAGCGCGTCGCGCGGGGAGATATGACATGAGCGAAGCGGTTGCAGTCGGCGTCGACGTGCCGCGCGCCGATGCGGAGGAGAAGGTCCGCGGCGAGGTTGCCTATGTCGACGATCTCTATCTGCCGGGGATGCTCTATGGCGCGGTCGCGACCAGCCCCTATCCGCACGCGCATATCCTTTCCTACGATATCTCGGCGGCGTTGGCCGTGCCTGGGGTGAAGGCGGTGCTCACCGGCGACGATTTCGATTTTTCCCGCCGCAGCGGCGCCTTCATCAAGGACGAGATGCACATCGCCAAGGGCAAGGTGCGGTTCGTTGGCGAAGTGGTCGCGGCGGTGGCGGCGACCAGCCTGAAGGCGGCGCGGGCGGCCGCGCGGCTGGTCGAAATCGAGTACCACGAACTGCCCGCGGTGCTGGCGATAGACGAGGCGATGGCCGACGGCGCGCCGATCCTGCATGAGGACTTCAACGACTATTTCTGCGTGGTGCCGCTCAACGGGGAGGGCAACCGACTGTGGCGCGCGGCCATCGACGAGGGCGACGTCGACGCCGCCTGGGACGAGTGCGATGTGATCGTCGAAGGAACCTACGAAACGCCGGCCCAACACCACGCCTATATGGAGCCGTGCGGCACGCTGGCGAGCCCGTCGCGTGACGGCCGCGTCACCGTGTGGTCCACCTGTCAGTCGGTCCATCTGACTCAGCAGCGGGTCGCGGAATGGGTCGGCTTGCCAATGGCGATGGTGCGTGCGATCGCGCCCAAGATCGGCGGCGGTTTTGGCGGCAAGGGTAGCCCCGGCACCCAGCCGGTGGCGGCGGCGCTGGCGCGGAAGACCGGCAAGCCCGTCAAGCTGGTGCTGTCGCTGACCGAGGATTTCGAGATGATGCGCTCGCGCCATCCCGCGCGCATCAGGATGCGCACCGGTGCCAAGGCTGACGGTACCCTGATCGCGCGCGAACATATCGCTCTGCTCGATTGCGGCGCCTACGCCGACGACAGCCCGGCCGTGGTCAGCGTGTGCTGCTTGTTCGGGCACGGCCCCTACAACATTCCCAACTATCGCGGCCGAGCCGACGGGTTCTACACCAACAAGCTGCGAGCCGGCGCGTTTCGCGGCTTCGGTGGGCCGCAGGCGACCTTCGCCAGCGAAAGCCAACTCGACGAATTGGCGCTGAAACTCGGTATGCATCCGGTCGAACTGCGACTGAAGAACGCGCTCAAGAAGGGCGAGAAGTTCGCCGGGGGCCAGACGATCCTGGCTTCGGCATTCACCGAGTGTCTGGAGAAGGTACGCGAAGAGGCGGAAGCGGCCGGAGCTGGGTCGAACGCACCGCCCGGCAAAAGACGCGGTGTCGGTTACACCGGCATTGCCCATGTCAGCGGCCTGCTCGGCACGTCGGCGACTATCGAGCTCCGCACCGACGGATCGGCGGCGCTATCGACCGGCGTGGTCGATATCGGGCAGGGCTCGGATATTGCGTTGAAACAGATCTGTGCCGAGTCTCTGCGACTGCCGCTGGAACGGGTGTCGTTCGCCAACCCCGACAGCGACACCGCGCCGTTCAACTGGAAGACGGCGGCAAGCCGGGTCACCTACATGGCCGGGCGCGCGATCGTCGAAGCGTCGGAACAGGTTAAGGAAAAGCTGCTGCGGGAAGCCGCCGACATGCTCGAAACGGCACCGGTCGATCTCGAGATCCGGCCGGGTGGATTGGTCGGCCTCAAAGGCGTCCCCGAACGGGTGCTGCCGTTCGCGGCGATCGCCGGGCACAGCAACGCGATGGGCGGCGGGCCGATTACCGGCAGCTACTCGCTGACCTTCGATGGCGAGCGCATGGACCTCAAACATGCGACGATCCACGGCTTCATCTTCCCCAATATCGGTGCCTACACGTTCGGCGCGCAAGCCTGCGAGGTGGAGATCGACGAGGTCAGCGGTCAGGTTCGCGTGCTGCGTGCGTGGTCGGCCCACGACGTCGGTCGGGCGATCAACCCGGCGCAGATCGAAGGCCAGATCGAGGGCGGCTTCGTGCAAGGCATGGGTTATGCGCTCTATGAGGAGATGGTGTGGGACGCCGGACGCGTCGCCAACCCCACGCTGATGGACTACAAGCTACCCGGGGTGCTGGACTCGCCGCCGGAAATCCACCCGATCATTCTCGAGGATCCTGAGCCGAGCGGACCGTTCGGAGCCAAGGGCGTCGGCGAGCCGCCCTTGGTCGGTGCCGCGGCGGTGATCGCCAACGCCGTCGCCGATGCGATCGGCAATCGCGTTCGGGTGCTGCCCATGACGCCGGAGCGGGTGCTGGACGCGATGGAGTCGGCAGCCGCGGACTGAGGCTCGCGCCGCTTGCGAGGGGCGCTGCGCTTCGGCTAGCTTGGCGCGGTTTTCTCGCCGCGTTTGATCAAAGGGGGCATCGATGCGTTACGCGACATTGGTTGGGCCGGACAAGAAGGCTTATTTCTGCCGCATCAAGGATGGAATGGCCGAACCCGTCGGGCGCGCCTACGAGCGCCCCGGTCTCGATCCGCTGCGCGATCTCCTGGAAGAGGGTCGAAATCCGGCCCGGGTGCGGCCGGTGCGCAAACCGTTTCCGCTCAAGGGCGCGCGCTACAAGCCGGCCGTGACCGCGCCGTCGAAGATCATCGCCATCGGCCTCAACTATCTCAACCATGCCAAGGAGACCGGCCACGAAGTGCCCAAAGCGCCGATGTCCTGGTGCAAATACACATCGAGCCTGATCGGCAGCGGCGAGCTGATCAAGTACCGGCGCAAGGATTCCACGAAGATCGACTACGAGTGCGAGCTGGCGTTCGTGATCGGCAAGCGCGCCCGCAACGTGGCCCGCAAGGACGCGCTGAGCTACGTATTCGGCTATACCTGCTGCAACGACGTCACCGCTCGTGACCATCAGTTCACCGAGGGGCAGTTCGCGCGCAGCAAGAGCTTTGACACCTTCACGCCGTTAGGGCCCGTGATCGTCACGACGGACGAGATCACCGATCCGCAAAAGCTGGTGATCCGCACCCGCCTCAACGGCGAGGTGATGCAGGAAGAGAGCACCGGCGACATGATTTTCGGTTGCGCCAAGCTGATCGAGTATCTGTCGCGCTTCATGACGCTGGAACCGGGCGACGTCGTGACTACCGGCACGCCCTCGGGCGTTGGCGTCGCGCGCAAGCCGCCGGTCTATATGAAGGACGGCGACACGGTCGAGATCGAGATCGACGGCGTCGGCACCCTCAAGAACCGGGTCAAGGCGATCAAGTAGCTGTCAGCATCTCGTATTGCCCGAGCAAAAAGGGAGAGCCTGGGAGATCGTCGCCGCGCGCGACGTCGCGGTGGCGGAAGCGGGGGGTCGAGCTTCACCCGACTATGCGCCCGCCATCCATGGGAATCACCACCCCGGTCATCCAGGTTGTGTGGTCCGAGGCGAGGTAGGCAATGAGCTCGGAAATATCCTCGGGCACACCGGCGCGCCCCAGCAGGTAGGTCTTGCCACGCCCCTTGAGCATCCGGTTGAACGCCTGCCGATCCAAGGCGTGGGCATAGATCTCGGTGTCGACCAGGCCCGGCGCAACCACGTTGCAGCGTACTTTTTTCGGCGCCAGTTCAACGGCAAGCGCCTTGGCGAACGACTCGATCCCACCCTTGGTTGTCGCGTAGATCGCCGTACCCGGATTGGGGCGCTGTGCCAGCGACGAACTCAGCATAACGAGATGGCCCTTGGTTTTGGTGAGCGCCGGGATGCAGGCGAGCGACACGTTGATGGTGCCGATCAGGTTGATGCGGATCATTTCCTCGACGGTCGCCGGTTTGATCTGAGAGATTTTTTCGGCCCGTATGATGCCGGCGTTGTTGACCACGACGTCGAGCCGGCCGTGGTCGGCCAGCACAGCTTTGACCATCCGCTTCACCGAAGCGTTGTCGGAGATGTCACAGGTATAGGGGTGAAACGACTCGCCGCGCTTGGGCGTAAGGCGAGCGGCGCGGCGGCCGCACACGGCGACTGTGAAGCCATCGCGCGTAAGCGCGTTGGCGGTGGCGCGCCCTAATCCGGTGCCGCCGCCGGTGACCAAGGCGACCTTCTTCGGCGCCCGACCGCGCCGGCTTGGTGCGCGTGCCATCCTGATCTCCTTTGAGTCGAAAACCCGTTTTCGAGTGCCTAAGATGCCCGCATGCCCTTCGCGCGACAAGCCGGGAGGAAAGCACCATGGCCGGTGAACCCATCGATCTCCTTATCGACGGCGCCCGCTTCGTTCTAACGCAAGATCGGGAACGCCGGTTTCTCGACAACGCTTCGGTTGCAATCAAGGGCAATCGGATCGTCGCCGTCGGCGAACGCGACGAGCTGCGCGAGCACTGCCAGCCGGCACGGACGATCGACGCCTCCGAGCGGCTGCTGACACCGGGCCTGATCAACGCGCACACCCATCTCGAATCCTGCTTCGACAAGGGCCTGCTCGACGACGTGCCGCTGGTCGCCTATGTCGACCGCAAATGCAGCTTCACCTGGGACACGCTGACCCCCGAGAATTACTACTACGCGGCGCTGCATACGCTGCTGTCGTGCCTTAAGACCGGCACCACGACGATCGCCGACTGCGGCACGATTCCACCGTACGAACATTCGGTGATCCGGGCCGTCACCGACATCGGCGCCCGCGGCGTGTTGGCGCGGATGATGCTCGACATCCACGAAGCGGGGATTCCCAAACGGCTGCAGGAAAACACCCGCGAATGCCTCGCCAATACGGAACGGTTCATCAAGGACCACCACCTCTCCGCCAACGGCCGCGTCGTTGCAGCGCTCGACATCCAGCAGGTCTGCTTCAGTTCCGAGGAGCTGATTGCCGGGATCAAGGACTTCACCGAACGTTACGACATCGGCATCCAGACCCACGCGGCGGTTAATTTCGAGGTGGTCGAGTTCACCCGCCAACGCACCGGGATGCGCGACATTGAGTACCTCAATCATGTCGGCGTGCTCGGTCCGCGACTGACGGCGGCGCACATGGCCTGGCTCGACATTAACGAGATCTTTCTGGTGAAGGAGACCGGCACAAACGTTGCCCATGTTCCCGGCTCGAGCCTGCACGGGCTGTACGGGTCCCTCAACGCGCAGAGCGCGATCCCGGAAATGGTCAAGGCCGGAGTCAATGTCGGGCTCGGCAACGACGAGACCAACACCGGCACCTGCCACGACATGGTGCGCGAGATGTATCTCGTGGTCGGCGCCCATGCCGAAGCACGCCGAACCTTCAATTCGCCGGACACCGATCTGTTTCAGATCCCGACGGGCGCGACGCGGGCCACGGCGCTGGATATGGCGACCATCAACGGCGCCAAAGCGCTCGGCCTGGAGGACGAGATCGGCAGCATCGAGGTCGGCAAGAAGGCCGATCTCGTGCTGTGGGACCTGACGAGCTACGAGTGGATCCCGACGACGCATCTCAATCTGGTGAGCAACTTCATCTTCAACGCTACCGGTCGCAGCGCGCGCACGGTCATCGTCGACGGGGTGCCGGTGATCGACGACTACCTGCTGACAACCATGGACGAGGCAGAAATCCTGCGTACCTGCCAGCAGTTCGCCGAGCAAATCCAGCCGACCGCGCCGTGGGTCAAGAAGCCCGAGCAATGGCGGCTGAGGTGGGTACAATAATTCCGATGCCGGACGTCAGATGCCAAATGTCAGATACTCTATTTCCGATCTCGGATAAACCGACCGCCTGGCGCGCCAGCTCGTCTGGACCGACATGCCGGTCATCTGGCATCTGACGACCGTATTCCGGCTTCTGCTACGTATTCACATTCGCCATTATCATTTCGGGGTAGCGGTCACCGGCGGCGGCGCCGGGCGGCATGATCTCTTCGAGGGCGGTGCGCTCATCGTCGGTCAACTCGATGTCGATCGCCGCTACATTGTCTTCCACGTAGTTTGGGTGCTGGGTGCCGGGGATCGGGATGATGTTGTCGGCGCGGTCGAAGCACCAGGCGACCGCCAGCTGCGCGGCGCTACATCCCCTCGCTTTGGCGATCTCGGCGACGCGCATGACCAGATCCCGGTTCTGTTCGAAATTACCTTCGGCAAAGCGCGGATGCGCAAAACGCCGATCGCTCTCGGGCAGGTCTTTCATCGCCTTGATCACGCCCGATAGCATGCCGCGTCCGAGCGGGCTGTAGGCGACGAAAGCGATGCCGAGCTCCTGCGCTTTGGGGAGCTGATGCACTTCGTTGTCGCGGGTCCATAGCGACAGCTCGCTTTGCAGCGCGGCGATCGGCGCCGCCTTCACCGCGCGTTCGATCGTTCCAACGGAAGCTTCCGAGAGACCGATAAAGCGGATCTTGCCGGCGTCGCGGAGCTGCACGAAAGCCCCCATCGTGTCCTCGATCGGCACGTTGCGGTCGACGCGGTGGAGATAATAGAGGTCGATAACGTCGACACCGAGGCGCTTAAGGCTCTCGTCACAGGCCTGGAGCACATATTCCGGCCGGCCGTTAACCACGCCCGCGGGCCGGCCGCTCTGGCCGAAGGTGTTGCCGCATTTGGAGGCGAGAAACACGCGGTCGCGCTTTCCCTTGAGCCAGCGGCCGACGAACTCCTCGTTCTCGCCGGCGCCGTAGACATCGGCGGTGTCGAACATCTCGACTCCGAGTTCGAGGGAGCGGTCGAGGGTGGCGATCGAGCGGTCATCGTCGCGCTCGCCGTACCAACCCGCCATGCCCATACAACCCAAGCCGATAGCGGCGATCTCCGGTCCGTCCTTGCCGACCTTGCGTTTTTTCATCTTGTCCTCCTGTCTTGGCCCGCTTGGCCGTCGTTTCCGTGATGGTGTTTGCCGAGCATGTATTCGGGATCGGCGCCGCGCCGGATTCGTCGCCGTCGCGCACGCACTACCGGCCGGCCGCACCCATACTGCCCAATCTTCGGGTCGAAATCTCGATATTGGTGCCGCCGTGCCGGCGTCGCCGTATGATTCCCCCGTTCGAACGCCGCGTCGATATTCCGAACTGGCGAGCCGTTTGGCAACTACACATTGCGGCGCGGATTGTACGGAGTTTGACGGTTCCCGCGTATCCCCGATCATTGCTCGAACCCCTAGCAGGACATGGCTGCCGAGTTGGTGTGTTGGACCGGCAAGGCCGTGACCGAGATCGTGTTCGCCACCCGTAGGGATCGGGCCGAGGCGTGACCGATCGAGCCGGCGCTCTCTTGTCGAGCCCGCAAGCGTCCATGCCGGGGTCGCGGTCGCCGCGGGCCGGCGGCCGGCAGGAGATCGCGCGAAGCCGGGCCGAACCGCCGCCGCCCGCGTTGCGGAGACCGGTGTCGTCGACTAGATTCAGACGCCGCCCGTGGGCGGCGACATTCTTTTGGGAGAGATTTCCGTGTCATTCGACGACATGCCCGATTTGGGCGAGATGTCGCTGGCCGAGGGTCCGGCGTATTCGGCGTGGGCCATCGAGCAATCCAAGAAGGTCGTCGCGAACTCGCGCACCGCCCTCGACATCCCCTATGGCGACGACTTTTTCCAGAAGCTCGACATCTTCCTGCCGGACGATGAAGATCTGACCGATCTGCCGATCCTGATCTTCTACCACGGCGGTGCCTGGCGGCACGGCTTCAAGGAATGGTTGGGCTTTATGGCGCCGCCGATCACGAGCCTGCCGGCGATCCTGGTCTCGCCGAACTATCGGCTCGCGCCCGACACCAAATATCCCGACTCGTTGCAGGACGTGATCGATTCGATTGTTTGGGTCTACCGCAACATCCTGCCCTATGGCGGCGACAAACGGCGCATCTTCATCGGCGGCCATTCCGCCGGTGGTCACTTGGCGGCGCTGGCGGCACTGCGCTGGGATCTGATTCTGGCCAACCTGATTGCCAAAGACACGATCAAGGGTTGCTTTCCGCTCAGTGCGCCGCTCGATCTGCGCTTGAGCGAATGCGAGCCGGGCGGCCGTCGCGAACGCCTCATCAAGCTGTTCCTCAAAAGCGAAGATCAGGATCACGAAGCCAGTGCGATCGAGCACACCAAGGGCAACAAGATGCCCTTCCTCCTCGCCTGGGGGTCGGACGATCTACCCGAGCTTCCGGCCCACAACCGGCTGATGGTCGAACGCATGCAACAGGAGGATTGCATCTTCCAGCATCACGCATTCGAGGGTTTCAGCCACTTCGACACCCACCGCGCCTGCGCCAACGAAGATTTTCTTTGGGTGCGCAAGGTGCGCGACTGGCTCGCCAACGGTCCAAGCTAGCTAGGAGATCAAGATGTCGTTCGATGATATGCCCGACCGTGGACAGCTGATCCTTCCCGGGGCGATGGAGACGACCGGGCGCATGCTCGAACTTTCGAAGCAAATCGTGCCGGGGCTGCGCTCCGATCTCGACGTTGCATATGGCGATGACTTCTACCAGAAGATCGACATTTTTCTCCCCGAGGAAGAAGGCCTGACCGGCCTGCCGGTATTCATGTTCTTCCACGGCGGCGCGTGGCGGCACGGTTTCAAGGAGTGGGAGGGCTTCATCGCCCCCAACATCACCGACCTACCGGCGATCTTCATTTCCGGCAACTACCGGCTGTCGCCGGAATCGAAATGGCCGGCTCAGATCAATGACGTTGCCGACAGCGTCGCCTGGGTGTACCGCAACATCGAAAAATACGGCGGTGACCGCGACCGCATTTTCGTCGGTGGCCACTCGGCCGGCGGGCACCTGACTTCGTTGATTGCTCTGGTGCCGGAGCATCTGGGTTCGCGCGGGCTGCCGGACGACGTGATCTCGGCATGTTTGCCGATGAGCGCGGTGTTCGACATTCGGCTCGCCCATGCCGAGCCCGGCGGTACGCGCGAGACGGTGGCGCTGATTCTTCTGGAAAACCGCGACGACGACCTCGAAGCCAGCCCGGTTTCGCACACCGCCGGCAACGTCGCGCCGTTCTTCATCTGCTGGGGCGAACACGACACCGACGACATCAAGACCGATGCCGCCAATATGATCGCCGGCCTGAAAAGTGAGGCCGGTCATCTTGAGACCGGCGTCCTGCCGGGGGTCGATCACTTCGAGGCCAACGAAGCCTGCAAAGATCGCGACTGTTCGTACATCCAAAAGGTACGCGCGTGGATGACCGATCCGCCACCGCGGGCGGGTTAGGCGGGCCGGCAGAGTCCGAACGTGTCTTTGAGGACACGCCCGGTCGTGGTTCCGAGGATGCTTCCAAACGAGATTCGCTGAGGGGACTCGGCTTAAGGAGGAGAGTGGGAGATGCCGATTGAGGAATCGAAAATGCGTATGGGTGGGTACAAGATCCACACCTATGGCGGCGGCAAGGGTTACCCGATTCTGATGCTGCATGGATCGGGCGCAGGCGCATCGTCGTTCGGCAACTGGCACGCGGTGATGAGGCCCCTGTCGCGGCGCTACAAGATCCTGGCCGGCGATCTCATCGGCTTCGGCAAGTCCGACCAGAAATCGCGCATGCCCTATTTCGACATCAATCTGTGGATGCGCGAGGCTCAGCTCCTGCTCGACCGGCTAAGCGAGCGCGGACCGGTCGGCGTGATCGGCCACTCGCTGTCGGGGTACTTCGCGCTCAAGCTGGCCGGTCGTAACAAGCATATCGACAAGGTATTGGTCACGGGCTCACTCGGCGCCAAGTACAGGCTCAACGACGCGTTGCGCGCCGGCTGGACCTTTCCCAAGAACGAACAGGATTTTCGCGACGTCTACTCGCGAATGGTGGCCGATACCTCGCTGATGACCGACGAATTTGTGGCCGATCGCATGCGCGTCCTGCATAGCGGCAATTACGGCGAGTATTTCGCCAAGATGTTCAGCGGCAACAAGCAGGCGATCCTCAACAAATGCGTGCTGACGCCGGATGAGCTCAAGCGCATCAAGTGCGACGTGCTTATGCTGCACGGCGCGCAGGACGCGCCCGTGCCGTTCGAAGACGCAGCCGTTCCGCTGGCCCGCCTGATCCCGCAGGCCGACCTGGTGCGACTGGCCAATTGCGGCCACGGCCCGGCCATGGATCAGCCCGCGAAATTCATGGATTTGGCGAGGAATTTCTTCGGTTGATCAATAGTTTAACGTTGCCAGCTGCGATCGACTGTCGCTCGCAACCAACAGTTTTGGTGCGTCCGATGACGCGCGGTGCTACACTCGAATGGAGCTGGGGAGTCGGCGCGCACCCGAAGCGCGGCGCCACGGATTGCGGCTGAACTGCCGCTGGGTATCTGGAGGAGAGGAATGAGCAAACATATCAAGGCTGGCAAGCTCTTCACCGGCCTCGACACCAAGGCGGAAGAGAACCAGACCGTTGTTGTCGACGACGGCATGATCACCTATGTCGGCCCGACCGATAACGCGCCGAAGGCCAAAAAAGACGACGAGGTCGTCGATGCATCCGACTATTTCGTGATGCCGGGCCTGACAGATGTCCACACCCATTTGGCTTACGGCAACGCCAAGTGCGAAGAGGATATCGACATCTACGCCCCGGTCGAGTTTCGGGCGCTGCGGGGCATGTTCATGGCCCAGCGCGTGCTGCTCGCGGGCTACACGTCGATGTGCAATCCTGGCGACGCGGCGCGGGTGACGCTGTCGATCCGCGACGCCATCAATGCCGGCCTGTTCCAGGGTCCTCGCATCACCACTGCGGGCCCCTATCTGACCAGTCGTCAAGGCCTGACAGACTGGTACCCGACCTGGATCGGCCAACCCGAAACCTCGATCGGCCATCTGATTCGCAGCCCGGCGGAGGCGATCGAAGAGGTCCGCGTTCAGGTCAAGGACGGCGTCGACGTGATCAAGGTGGCGATGGACGGGGATACCGCGCTGCAGCCGAACGGCGTTTCGGATTTCAGCGGCCTGATGGCGTCGTTCAACCAGGAAGAGCTCGACAATATCGCTATCGAGACCCATCGTCTCGGCAAACGCCTGATCACCCACGCCCGCGGTAAGGAAGCGACGTTGTACTCGGCGCGGGCCAAGACCGACTGCATCTTCCACGCCTCGTATGGTGACGATGAATGTCTCGACGAGATCGTTAAGAACGGATGCACGATCTCGCCGACGCTGACGCTGCTGGTGAACAACTACGAGTTCAGCCAGCCGACCGACGGTGCCGGCAACGGATGGTCGGATCATGCGAAGATCGAAGCCGAAGCGGCGTTCGAGTTCCTGTCGAGGGCCCACAAGGCGGGTGTGCCGCTGCTGACGGGCACCGATACCGGCTTCGCCATCACACCCTATGGCGAGTGGCATGCCAAGGAGCTGGTTATTTACGTCAAGTATCTCGGCATGACCGAGGGCGAGGCGTTGAAGTCGGCGACTTCGGTTTCGGCGGCGTTCCTCAACGATGGCGATCGCCTCGGCGGGCTCGAAGCGGGCCGCCATGCCGACATCATCGTGTTCGACGGTAACCCGCTCGAGGACATCAGCCAGCTTCTCGACAAGAACCGCATGAAGCACATCATGCTGGCCGGCGAGGACATTTCGGTGACGACGCACGAGATCGACACCAAGCAGGTGTCGGAGTTCTCGTACGATATGTGGAGTGACATGTACACACAGGATCGGATCAAGGAACTGTCGAACTCGATCCGCAGCATCGCCGCCGAATAGGCGACACCGGGTATCCGCGACGGGGCTCGAACGCCGGTTCGGGCCCCGCTTTTTTTTGCTATGCTCTCCCGGCAGGGAGAAACCAGACGTGAAACCGGGAGGGATTGGTGGCGCCGCGCTCGGCGTCGTGCTTGCCGTGGCGGCGGCTGCGCCGCCGGCAATCTCGGCCGAACCGTTGCGCGGGCTGATATCGCGGCTCAGCGTGGCCAACCCCCACGTCGCGGCGTGGGTCGGCCTCGATCGCAACGACGAGTACTGGCGCGGCATCGCCTACGGTCTCACCGACGAGGCCCGAACGGCGGGTATCGAGCTGGCGCACCAGCGGATGGCCGATCCGGCCGATGGGCTCGACGGGCAGATCGCGCAGCTCAATGAGGTCGCCGCGCTCAAGCCAACGATCGTTTTTCTATCTCCGGTGGAGGCGGAGGGTTTCGCAGCCGCTTTGGAAGAATTGCACGCCGCCGGAACCAGGGTGGTGGTGGTCGGTGCTCCGGTGCGCTGGGGGCCGGTCGCGGTCGCGGTGTTGCAGGACCAGACCAAGGTCGGCGCGCGCATGGCGCAATATATATGCGCGATGGACGCAGAGGCCCGTATCGCGACGATCCCGGGGCCGGCGGATCAAGTATGGAATCAGCAGCGGTTCGACGGATTTCGCAATGAGATCGCGGGGGCCTGCCCGGCCGCGCGTCTGTTCGGAAATCGCTACCGCTTGGAGGTCAGCGTGCCGCACGGACAGGTGCAAGCGGCCGACCTCGCAATCAAATACCCGCAAGCCAATTTCGTCTATGTCGCTGCCGGCGTTCTCGCGGTCGGGGCCGCCAAGGTGCGCCAACGCCTGCGCCACGGCGCTGCGATCGTGACCGCCGGCCTCACCCGAGAGGGCGTCGCGGCGATCAGCGCCGGGCACATTGACATGGCGGTGTCGGTGCCGGGAGTGTTGATCGGCCGTCTGGCCGTGCAGTACGCCATTCGCTCAGTGGAGAAAAAGAGCCTGCCGGGTACAGTCTCGGGACCGTACCCCTATCCAACGGTGTTCGCGCCCAACGTCTCGATTACGCGCGACCTGCTCCAGGAATACGATATCGAGAGCTACGATCTGGCGCCCGAGGGATGGACGCCGCCCGCCGGCTGACATCCGGCGGATAGCACGGGAGGACGAAGATGGGCGATCTGTTTTCGCTGCACGGCAAGGTCATTCTAATAACCGGCGCATCGCGCGGTCTGGGTTACGCGATGGCCGACGCCATGGCCGAGTACGGCGCCCATATCGTGCTTGCCGGGCGGGTGCAGGAGACGATCGACGCCAAGACCAAGCAGATCGCCGACAAGGGCTTCTCGGCGTCGAGCCTGCGGCTCGACGTCGGCGACAGCGACGCCTGCGTCACGGCCATCGCCCAGGTCATCGACGATTTTGGACAGCTCGACGTGCTGGTGAACAACGCCGGCAACGCGGAGTACGCCGCCGTGACCGAATATCCCACCGATATGTGGCAGCGCCTGATCGACGTGCACCTGACCGGGAGCTTTGTGCTGGCCCGGGAAGCGGGGCGTCATATGGCCGAGCGCGGCAAAGGCACGATTATCAGTATCGGCTCGATCGCGGGCGGTCGAATCGCGTTTCCGACGATCCCCGCCTACGCCGCGGCCAAGGCCGGGCTCGAAGGCCTGACCAAGCTGCTCGCAGTCGAACTCGGAGCCAAGGGCGTCACCGCCAACTGCATAGCGCCGGGCTACTTCCACACCGAACTCGGCGGCTCGCTGACCGAGGGCGAACCGCCACCCGAGGCGGTCAAGCCGTTCTACCGACTGGTCGAGGAGCATACCCCGCTCGGCCGCTGGGCGCAGCCGCACGAGATTGCCGGGCTGGCCGTATTCCTGGCCTCGGATGCAGCGTCCTACATGAACGGCGCGACGATCTATATCGACGGCGGCATGTCGGTGATGCAGTAGCTCGGAACCTTTAGCGGGAGGAGGGAGAGATGACCGATTCCCTGTCACTCGAGGGCAAGGTGGCGCTGATCACGGGCTCGTCGAAGGGTCTCGGCTTCGCCATGGCCAGGGCGATGGCCGAGCATGGCGCCCACGTCGTCATCAACAGCCGCAGTCAAGAAGCCGTCGATGCCAAAGTCGCGGACTTGACGGCAGCCGGGCACAATGCCTCCGGCATCGCGTTCGATGTTGCCGACACCGAGGCCGGCGGGGCGGCGGTGGGTCGGACACTCAACGAGCAGGGTCGGCTCGACATTTTGGTGAACAATGCCGGCGAATCGGTGCACACCCCGACGTTGGACTATTCGATCGAGCTGTTCCGCCGGCACATCGACACCCACATCGTCGGCGCGTTCGCGCTGAGCCAGTCGGCGCTGCGTCACATGGTGGAGCGCGGCAGCGGCCGCATTATCAACATCTCATCGATCTTCGGCGGGCGTTTCGCGGTTGCCGGGGTGCCCGCCTACTCGGCGGCCAAGGCGGGACTCGAGGGCTTGACGCGGGCGTTGGCGGCTGAGTTCGGCCCGCGGGGTGTGCTGTGCAACGCCATCCAACCGGGCTATTTCCACACCAATATCGGCGGCCTGATGGAAGAGGACAAGCCGCTGCCCGACATGGTCAAAGAGTTCTACGAATATTCCAACCAGCACAACCCGCTCGGCCGCTGGGCCAAGCCGTCGGAGATCGGCGACCTTGCGGTGTATCTGGCGTCGGACGCTTCGTCCTACGTCAATGGCAGCATCATCACCATCGACGGCGGCATCACGGTGTTGCAGTAGGGTCCGGCGCTCGGCGCCGCTCCCCCTCACTCGGCCCGCGCTTTATTCGGGCCGCTTTCTCTCACATGCTTCCGGAAGCGGGTGGAACCCAGGGCGTGGATGGCGCCCGCGGCCGCGCCCTTTCGTTGCCATACTATGCATCCGGCTGCCGGGCGGGCGCAACTCGGCGGGTTTTGCCGGGCTACAACTGCTCGCCGTTGCTCAGCAGCGCTTCGAGATAGGTGCGGTGGCGGTGGTGCATCGGCCCTTCGAGCTCGTGCATCGGGCCGCCCTTGAAAAAGCGTGACTTGAACCCCTTCTGCAGCGACTTGAGCATCGCCAGGTCCTCGGTCGCCGCCAGCTCGATGAAATCGCGAAGGATCTTCACCTTGGCATCGAACGCCGGCATGTCGAGCGCTTCCTTGGGCAGCAGGGTGATGTAGGTGACCCGGGTGGTGTCGGGGTCGATCGGATAGGCGACGCAGGGCTGCAGCATGTCCTGGCGGGCGAAGAAGTTGAAGTTGGGCCTCAGGTAGTAGGTGTAGGCGAATTCCGGCCCGGCTTCGTCGAGCCACGGCATCGGCCGGAACAGGATCTCGCCGTCGGGCGCCATGGTCGGGCACCGATAAGGGCCATGCCAGCCGTATTTGCTGAGATTGCGCTTGAACGTCTCGCCCTCGAACGTGCCGCCGAAGCTGCCGGCGTGGATGACGTTGACGTGGTACATGTCGATGTTGTTCTCCACCATCATCTTCCAGTTGCATTCGAGGATGTAGGTGAAGGAATCGACGATATGGGTGTCCTCGGCGCGCATGAATCCAGCGGCTTCGCGGATGCCGTCGGCATCGAGGAAATCTTCCAGGCTGGGCGAGTCGGGGTCGAAATTGATGAAGATGAAGCCGGCCCAACTGTCGATCTTGTGGCTCACGAGCTGGCAGTTCTTGAAGTCGTAATCGCTGAACTGACCGGCCTCCGGCGCTGCGATCAAGCCGCCGCTGAGGTCATAGGTCCAGCCATGGAACGGGCACATGAAGTCCTTCTGATTGCCCTCGCCCTGGGCGACCTCGACGCCGCGATGGCGGCACACATTGGACAATGCGTTGAGCTGACCGTCATTGTCGCGGCAAATAATGATCGACTCGCCAACGATATCCATGACCCGGAAGTCGCCGGGGTTGGGGAATTCCTCGACCCGGCCGACCATCAGCCAGTCCTTCATGAACAGCTTCTCTTTTTCGAGCTCGAGGATCTCCGGCGAGATGTAGTAATAGCCGGGGAGGTGCCGTGATTTGGATTCCGGAACCCGGGCGAGCTCCAGATCCTCGCGGCGAACAAGTTCTTCGGCCGATTTCATGGCTGCGCTCTCTCCCGTGGTTGGTCTTGCACGATTCTTGGGCCGCGAAGAATTATAGCCGGTCGGTGTTGCAATTCGACTCGATGATCGACTGCGCGCTAACATCGAGCGGAATTCGAGAACGGAGGATTGGTATGAGAGCCATGATGAAGTGTGCGGCGGGCGCGCTGGCATTCACCTTGCTGCTGGCATTCACTGCTGGGGCACCGGCGCCGGCGGCCGAGAAGGACCGGATGCTTGGGGTGGTCGAACCGGTCAAGGCTAAAAAGAAATACAGGATCGCCTACCTCACCGCCGATATTAACCAAGCGTTCTTTCTCGGTGCCGCCTACGGCGTGATTGACGAAGCCGAACGCGCGGGCGCCGAAGTGGTGCGGGTATTCTCGGCCGGCGGTTACGGTAAGGTCGCGGAACAGATCGGTCAGATGGAAACAGCCCGCGCGATGGGCGTGGATGCGGTGATCCTGCTGTCATCGGCGTATAACGGCTTCGAAAAGCAGATCAAGCGACTGACCGACAGCGGTGTCAAGGTGATCCTGCTGGGTGCGCCGATCAACTCGAAGGATGCATCGCTGATTATCGCCCAGAACGAGGGCGGGCTGGGCGGGCTGATGGCCAAGCATATCTGTGCCAAGAAGCCCGGGGCGACCGTGGCAACCCTGCCCGGACCGCCGGGCGTTGCCTGGAACAAGCTGCGTTTCGAGGGCTTCCAGAAGGAAGCCAAGAACTGCAATCTCAACCTGGTTGGCAACGTCTACAAGGGCCACATCACTATCGAAGAAGCCCAGGCACAGACCACTGACCTGCTCCTGAAACACCCCGAAACCGACTACATCTACGCGGTCGCCGGGGTGTTCGGCGTCGGTGCGGCCCAGGTTGCCAAGCGCATGAAGCACAAGGCCAAGGTGGTCACCGCGGTGGTCTACGAAAAGACCGTCGAGATGATCGAACAGGGTCATATCACCATGGCCGTGGCCGAGCCTGCAGTACTGTTCGGGCGCGCCAGCACGCAATATGCGATCCGAGTGCTGAACGGCGATCCGTTGCCCAACCTGATTCCGGGGATCTTCGATTATCCCGCGGCGTTCGTGCGCAACCTGACGATCGAAAAGAAAGACCTCGCCGACTACGACCTTTACAGCTACGACTTGCCGCCGATAGGTTGGAAGCCCAAACAGCTGCAGTAGCGGGTTCGATGACGCTGCAGGGCCGGTTCGCCGGCCCTTTTCTTTGTGGCGGAGCCGAGGGCGGTTGCCGCTTCCGAATCGCCGGCATCGGCCGCGGCAGCGCCGAAACGATAGCGCCGGAGACGTCGACAACGACGTTCGAAGTTGACATTCACGCCGCCGTCTATTGCGGGAGAGACCCGACCAAATCTATACTTCACACGGCCCGAAGGGATGCGCGGGGCTCCGCCGGGCGCCATAGCGGTATACCCCGAGCATAGAGTTCGCGAAAGCAGCTCATCGAAGGAGAGCGACAATGACGAAACGTATGGTCATCTCGGCCGATTCGCATGTCGTCGAGCCGGACGACCTGTGGACCAAAGCGATTGGTCACAAGTGGGGCGACAAGGTCCCCCATACCGTTGAAGAGCATCAAGGCGAAAAGGGCCCATGGCTGTTCTGCGGCAAGGAGTACATCAACCTTTCCGGTGCGCTCGACGTCGATGACGAAACTGCCGACAAGCTCAACAAGGCCAACGTCGACCCGGTGGTTCGGCTCGGATGCCTCGACGAGGACGGCATCTATGCCGAAGTGCTGTACTCGACGACGACGATGCTGCTGATGCGCGCCGACTCGGATGCGCTGGTGCGCGACGGCTGTGCCGTGTTCAACGACTGGATGATCGAGTATTGCAGCCACGCGCCGAAACGGCTCTATGGTTGCGGTCAGATCCACATGGACGATCCGGATTGGGCTTGCGAGGAGCTCGAAAAGCTGGTCAAGGCGGGCATGCGCTCGGTGATGATCAACACCGATATGCGCCCCTACTGGCCGCGCTATCAGGACCCGGTTTACGACCCCTTCTGGGCGAGGGCGGAAGAAGCCGGCATCCCGATCATGATCCACATCGTCGCCGGCAACAAACGCGATCCGTTCACCACCTTCGGCGACGAGCGCAAAGACATCTCGCGGATGCTGATGGATCTGTTCACCGACGGGCCGATCACGCTGGCCAACGAGTTCATCTTCGGCGGCATTATGGACCGGTTCCCCAACCTGACCGTGATCCTCGGCGAGTATGAAGTGTCGTGGTACCCGTACTGGCTGTTCCGCGCTGAACAGGTGCAGGACATCTTTATCCCGATGATCGGCGGCAACCCGCCCAAGCAGAAGGTGCGGGATTACATGAAGCGGGTCGGCCAGGGCATCATCGATGATCCGTTCGTCGCCTCGGCCAAGGACCACCTCGACTGGGATACCGTGATGTGGGGGTCGGACTTCCCGCACCCGCGCTGCACCTACCCCAATTCACTCGAGGTGATCGACAAGAAGCTCGGTTTTCTCGGGCCGGAGCTGGTCGAGAAAGTCACCATTACCAACGCGGTGCGCTTCTACGATATCGATGTGCCGCAGGAGATGTTGCAAGCGGCGGAGTAAGCGTCCGCACAGCGGCAACAAACCGGGACCGGGCCTGTTCACAGGTCCGGTCTTTCGTTTGCGGGGAAGAGCTCTTGGTGGCAGCGCACCGAACGGTCCTGGAGGTGAGAGACCTGCAAAAGACGTTCGGCGCTACCCAGGCGCTCGCTCGCGCGTCGATCGACCTCAAGGCGGGCGAGGTTCATGTGCTGCTCGGCGAGAACGGGTCGGGCAAATCGACCCTCGCCAAGATCGTCGCCGGGATCTACGCGGCCGATCGCGGCGAAGTTTGCGTCAACGGGGCGCCAGTAGCGCTCAGCGACGCGCGCGCGTCGCGCGCGCTTGGTATTGCCATCGTCTTCCAGGAATTGTCATTGGCGCCGGAGCTCAGCGTCGCCGACAATCTGTTGCTCGGGCGAGAAGGCGCGACACACCCTTTCAAGGTGATCGATCGGCGGGGCGAGCGCGGCAAGTGCCGGGAGGTGCTCAATCGCCTCGAGACCGAGATCGACCTCGACGCACCGGTCAGGCGGTTGTCGATCGCCCAAAAGCAGATCGTCGAGGTGGCCAAGGCGCTGCTGCAGCAACCGTTGATCATGATCCTCGACGAGCCGACGGCAACGCTGACCGAGCGCGAAAAGGAGCATCTGTTTGCGGTGGTGCGGCGGCTGCGCGAGGAGGGGGTGGCTCTGCTCTACATCACACACCATCTGCGCGAGGTACCGGAGATCGGCAATCGGGTGAGTGTAATGCGCGACGGCGAGGTGGTGATGACCACGGCGATTACCTCGGAGCTGACCGAGCGCCGCCTGCTGGAGCTGCTCACCGGGCGCGAGATCTCGACCGAGATGGCGCGGACCCCGCCCGCGGCCGGCGCCGCGCTGCTGCGAATCGACGATCTCCACACCGAGGGCGGTTGCCGCGGCGCGAGCCTCTATGTAGGGCCCGGAGAAATTGTCGGCCTGTACGGCGTGGTCGGGTGCGGTCGCGAAGGAGTGGCGCGGGCGATGGTCGGTTTACAGCGCCCGACCGGCGGTTCGATCACGTTCGAAGGCGCCCGCTTTGCCCCGGGCAACCCGCGCGAAGCGCTGAAAAAGGGGGTCGGCTACCTGCCGGTCGATCGCAAGGAGAACGGGATCTTGCCGGAGCGCTCGATCCGCGAAAACCTGAACCTCTCCAATCTCGGCACGTTCGCCCGTCTGCAGTTCATCGACCCACGCCGCGAACGCGAGCCGACATTAATGCACTTGGCGCGCCTCGGTGTACGCTTCGGATCGGCCGAGCACGCCATTACGAGCCTGAGCGGCGGCAACCAGCAAAAGGTCCTGTTCGGGCGCGCCACCGGACCGAGCCCGAAGTTGCTGGTGCTCGAGGATCCGACCGCGGGTATCGATATGGGCGCAAAGCTCGAGCTCTATGGCCATATCCGCGCGTGGGCGGCCGCAGGCACGAGCTTCCTGTGGCTGTCGAGCGACCTGATCGAAACGCTGATGCTGTGCCATCGCGTCTACACCATGTATGACGGGCGCATCGTCGACGAGTTCGACGACCCGGCCCTCGACGACGAAGAAGCGGCCCTGGCCGGCGTGCTGGGGCGCGAGAGCGACGCCGAGTTCGGCGCCGGAGACGCCTAGATGGCGACGCACTACCCCAACGCCGGCGACGGCAACCGGGTATGGGCGCGGCTACGCCGCATGCAGCTCGGCCTGCCGCTGTTCATCATCGCTATCGGCATCATCACCGGCCTGATCGAGCCGCGCTTCTGGTCGTCCGACAATCTCTTCAATCTCAGCCGCCAGCTCGCGCCGCTGATGATTCTGGTGTCGGGTCAGATATTTGCCGTGCTGAGCGGTGGCCTCGACCTTTCGGTGGCGTCGGTGCTGGCGCTGGCCGGGGTGGTCGGCGTGCTGGTGATCCCGGAGGTCGGCATCGCCGGCGGCATGGTCGTGATGCTTGCGACCGGTATGTTGGTCGGCCTGCTCAACGGGTTGATCATCACCGGCTTCCGGGTGTCGCCGCTGATCGTCACCCTCGGCATGTTGTCGGTGGCGAAGGGATTGGCGTTGCTGTTGACCGGCGGCATCCCCAACTACGACGTACCCGAGGCGATGGTCGACATGTTCGGCTATGGCGGCGTGCTCGGCATCCCGACGCCGGCGATCTTTGCCATCTGCACGCTGTTGTTCGGGGCTTTCCTGCTGAAATATACGGTGTTCGGGCGTTATGTGTACGCGATCGGCTCGAACCCGATCGCCGCATTCAACTCCGGGATTAACGTCAAGCTGCACACGACGCTGGTCTACGTCATGTGCGGCGGCATGGCCGGGATCGGCGCGATCGTGCTGACCTCGTGGGTGAGCGCGGCCCAGCCCCTGGCAGCGACGGGGCTCGAGCTGCAGTCGCTTGCCGCCGTGGTGGTGGGCGGAGTGGCGCTGACCGGCGGCTCCGGTACCATGCTGCAGGCCTTCTACGGCGCGCTGATCCTCGGCATGCTGTCGAACGTGCTCAACATGGCCGGGGTGTCGTCGTTCCTGCAGACTCTAACCATCGGTCTGGTGATTGTGATCGCCGTAATTCTCGATCAAGTGCGGCGCGACCGCGACACAGCCGCGTGAGCGAAAAAAACTGAGCCGCCAATTGGCTTGACGGCCGCATCAGCACCATGTTCTTAAGGGGCCGAAATCAGCCGATATCGAGAGTTCGTCTCGCTCCGTTGCATGGGGCGAAGGGGTAATGGACAAAGAAAAACTCAGCGTCCGCGTCGCCAAGATTACGCGCGAGGCGCAGGATATCAACTCGTACGAGTTCGTCGACCCCGGCGGCGGCCAACTGCCGCCGTTCACCGCCGGCGCGCACCTGGATGTGTGGCTTCCCAACGCGGAGTTGCGGCAATTCTCGCTGTGCAACAACCCTAGCGAACACCACCGTTATGTCGTCGCCGTGTTGCGCGAACGCCAGGGACGCGGCGGTTCGATCAGCTTCCATGACGATGTTCGGGAAGGCGACATGGTTGCGATCAGCGTGCCGCGCAACAATTTCCCGCTCAACGAATATGCCGACCGCCACCTGCTGATCGCCGGCGGTATCGGCATTACGCCGATGCTGGCGATGGTGCGCCGGTTACAGGACATCGGCGCGGCCTACAAGCTCTACTACTGCGCGCGCTTTCCCGAGAACGCCGCTTTCCTCGGGGAGCTGCGCAACGAACCGTTCGCGCCGCATGTCGAGTTCGTGTTCGATGAAGGCAAGCCGCAGGACAAAGGGCTTGACCTGAAGTCGCTGCTGGCGACCCGTGAGTCGGGTGCCCACCTCTATTGCTGCGGGCCGGGACCGTTGATGAATGCGGTGCGCGAGGCGGCGTCGGTCTCCTACCCGGAAGAAGCCACCCATTTCGAGTATTTCTCGACCGAGGGGCTCGATATCGAACATGGGGAGAGCGTTGACTTCCAGGTCGAGATCCGGAGCACCGGGCAGGTGTTCGACATTCCCTCCGACAAGTCGATCCTCGATGTGCTGCGTGGTGCCGGCTTTGATCTCGATTCGAGCTGCGAGGAGGGAATCTGCGGCACTTGCGCCACCCAGGTGATCGACGGCGCGGTCGATCACCGAGACCTGTTCCTGACCGAAAAGGCCAAGAATGAGGGCAAGTGGATGATGATCTGCATCTCCCGCGCCAAGGGCGATCGGCTGGTGCTCGACGTGCCGGAGTAGTCTCCCCGTCGAGCTCATCTCTCGCGAACGTGAACCTTCGCGCGTAGCGGGATCGTCAACAATCGACGCGCGTCGTTGACGCCGGTTGAGCCGGGCGAACCTGCCGCTCGGTCAGTAAATCGGTCGTGCCGGAGTCGGGTGGACTTCCCGACTCCTAACCGAGCGCCCCATGCACCGAGCGGTTTAAGTCGGAATGACTGCCGTGGCGTCGATCTCCAGCAGCATGTCCTTGTGGGCGAGCGAGGGGATCTCGATCAGCGTGCGCGGGGGCATGTTGTCATGGCCCCAGATCTCCCAGGTGATCTCGTTGAGCACGTCCTGGTCGCCGAACACGTCGACGAGATAGTGGGTAAGCTTGACGACGTGGTTGAGGTCGCCGCCGGCGGCCTTCATGATCAGCTCGATATTCTTGAAGGTTTTCCAGCACTGGTCGCGGAAATCGCCCTCGTACCACTTGGCTTCCTCGACTGGGTCGTGCGGATGCTTGTGGTAGATCGGCAGCGGGCCCATGCCCGACAGGAACATCAGCTTGCCGCCGTCGACCACGAAACCCGGCACGAACGGCATGTTGTGCTCGGCAGTGGGCGTCCCCGGATGGATGTGTGTGACCCTGGCATCGGCCATATCGTTCTCCCCAAAATACGGATGATTCGGACGCGTTTGTAGCGGGCTTTGATCCTCGGTGCCAGAGTTTATGGAAACCGCTGCGCTTGATCTGATATCCATGCCCGATGATGATGCGCCGGGGACGGTGAGTGATGAACGACACCAGGCAACCGCGGGCGTTTGCGGCGCAAAAGGGTAACGACGAACGCGGCGCGCCGGCGCTCAAGGGTGTGCGCCGAGCGCTGGAGGTGCTGGAGCATCTGGCAATCCACCAGGGGCGGGCGACCGACGTGGCCGAAGCGCTGGGCGTGTCGTGGACCACGTTGTATCGCACGCTTAGCCAGCTCGAGCAGGACGGGTTCCTGGCGCGCGATGCCGACACCAACCGCTACGGCATCGGCCCGCGCATGTGGTTCATCGGCACCTCGTATCTCACCAATCATACGGTAGTCGAAGTAGCGCAGCCTTATCTTGAGACCAGTATCGAGGGCATCGACTTCACCGTGCAGCTGGTCGAGCGCTCGGGCCGACTGTCGGTGGTGCTGTATTCGCGCCATACGACCGGCGAAGTGATCACCAAGGCGACCTACGGCTACCACTTCCCGCTGCACTGCGGCTCCAAGGGTCAGGTGTTGCTGGCCCACGCCGAACCCGACTATATCGACGAATATCTAAGCGGCGACCTGGAAAAGCTGACGCCGGACACCGAGACCGATTCCAAAGCGTTGCGCGCGATCCTGACGGACATCCGCGAGCAGGGCTACGCGCGCACAGTCGCCGACGTGCAGCGCTTCACCGGCTCGCTGGCCGCGCCGGTGTTTGACCGCAACGACAGGGTGGTGGCCTCGGTGTGCTTCATTTGTGTGCGCTCGGTGTTCCGCGACGAGATGCGGGAGGCGCTGCTGCGCGAGGAATTGCTGCGCACCTCGAACTCGATTTCGTTCGCCTTGGGCTGGCGTCCGGGTATGTCCCAGACGCCTCAATTGTTTGGCCGCCGGTTCGAAAACGAATAGATTATCCGTATACAGGATATACCATAGGGCGCCGAACCTGGATCGCGGAGGGTTGATTGAGCTTGCGGATTGCCATCGACACCGGGGGGACATTCACCGATGTCATCGCCATCGACGAAACGACCGGCGATCAGTTCGCCATTAAAACCCCCAGTACACCCGACGATCCCAGTCGCGGCCTGCTCAACGGCATCGCCGAAGTCACCGAAATCGCGGGCGGCGATGCCGGTGCCCTGAGCCAGGTGCTGCACGGCACCACCACCGCGACCAACGCGGTGCTGGAACATCACTTCGAGGGGCTCGGTCTGCTCGTCACCAAGGGCTTTCGCCACCTCATCGAGATCGCCCGGCAATCCGTGCCGGACGGCTATGGCAACTCGTTCTTCTGGGTGAAGCCGCCGCGCCTGGTGCCGCTGCATCTGGTGCGAGAGGTCGACGAACGGCTGAAGTTTGATGGCGGCGTGCTGACGCCGCTCGATGACCAGAGCGTCATCGATGCGGTCGAGGATCTGATCGATTTCGGGGTGACCCGTATCGCGGTGTGCCTGCTCCACTCCTACGCCAATCCGGCGCACGAACAGCGGGTTGGCGAGATCGTCGCCGAGCGCTTCCCCGATACGTTCGTATCGCTGTCGTCGGTGGTGCTACCGGAATACCGTGAATACGAACGCGCCATGACGACGTTGATCGACGTCATGGTGAAGCCTTACTGCAAGACCTATCTCAACCGCGCGCGCGACCAGATCCGCGCGCGCACCGGCGAGAAGCCGTTCCTTATCATGCAGTCGAACGGCGGCATCGTATCGAGCGATGCGGCCGGCGAGAAACCGGTGACCATGCTGCTGTCGGGCCCGGCCGGCGGTGTATTGGGCGCGACCCACATGGCACGGCTCGCCGGCTATAACGACATCCTCACCCTCGACGTCGGCGGCACCTCGACCGACGTTTCGCTGGTCCGCGAGCTGACTCCCCAGCTTTCGACCCACACCTATGTCGAGAAGTATCCCGTCAAAACCCCGATGCTCGACGTGGTCGCCGTCGGCGCCGGCGGCGGCTCGCTGGCCTGGATTGACGATTACGGCGCGCTCAAGGTTGGCCCGCAAAGCGCCGGCGCCGATCCCGGGCCGATCTGCTATGGCCGCGGCGGTAGCGAGCCGACGGTAACCGACGCCGGCGTGGCGCTGGGACGACTACCCAATACCTTTATCGGCGGCGGCCTGACGCTGGAGATCGATGCGGCGCGCGCGGCGTTCGAAGAGCTCGGCGGCAGGCTCGACCTGGCGCCGGAAGAGGCCGCGGCAGGCGTGCTGGAGATCGCCGCTTCGAACCAGGTGCAGGGCATCCGCACGGTGACGACAACACGTGGCCTCGATCCCGGCGACTACGCGATGGTGGCATTCGGCGGCGCCGGCGGCCTGTTTGCTGCCGATGTCGCCGACTTCCTCGATATCAAAGTGGCGGTGTCACCGCCCAATCCCGGCAACCTTTCGGCGTTCGGGCTGCACGTCTCCGACATCAAGCGCGACTATGTTCGCACCCTGGTACGGCAGCAATCTCAGACCACCGCCGACGAGCTCGAGGGACTGTGGCAGGCGCTCGAACGGCGAGGCTGCGAAGAGATCGGGGCCGAGGGCGTGGCGGCCGAAGATATCGCGCTCCAACGCAGCGCCGACGTGCGCTATTTCGGCGAAGGCCATGAAGTGATGGTGCCGTTACCGGCGAGCATGACCGGCCAAGCCGCGGTGGTGCACATGTGGAGGGACTTCCACCGGGTACATATGGAGACCTTCGGCTTCCACTACGAAGGACGCCAGGAGGCCGAGGTCGTGAGCTTGCGCGTACAAGCGGTTGGACGGGTGCATAGGCCGATGGTCAAAGCGATGGAACGGGCGAGTGGCGAGGCCGGCGCGGTCGCCGACCGTAAGGTATATTGGCGCGACAAGGGTTGGATCGCGTGTCCGATCTACCGGCGCGACGACCTCGCCGGCGGGTTTACAATGACCGGTCCGGGGATCGTCGAGGAGTACGGGTCGACCCTCGTGGTACCCGACAGCTGGAGGCTTAGCGCCGACGACTACGGCAACCTTATACTGGAGAAGCAGGCATGACGGCAGCGACGGAAGGCCAGAGCGGCAACAAACCCGCATTGGGGCCGATCGAGCTCGAAGTTATCACCGGGACGATCCGCACCGCCGAGCTGGAGATCGAGGCAGCGGTCGAACGGACCGCGCGCTCGCCGATGATTCGCGACCAGCACGACTACCGCGTCGCCCTGTTCGACGCCAAGGGAAGAAAGCTGACCGGGCGCTCCTATTCGGCGGTGGTCGAGCCGGTGTTCGAGTATTTCGAGGCCGACGACGTCCACCCCGGCGACATCTTCTTCTGGAACGACCCCTACAACAGCTCGGGCGGCATCGGCCATATTCCCGATCTGTGCACGACGCTGCCGATCTTCTACCGCGACCGGCTGATCGGTTTCAGCCAGGTGTTCGGTCATCACGACGACGTGGGCGGGGCGACGCCCGGCAGCCTGCCGGCGCAGGCCACCGACATGTGGACCGAGGGGTTGGTTGTGCCGCCGATCAAGATCTACGAGCGCGGCGTGGTCAACGAGGCGGTGTTCAAGATCATCTCCCGCAATTCGCGGCTGTCGGAGCATCTGCGCGGCGATCTCGACGCCGAAATCGGTGCCGCCCGGCTGGGCAGCGACCGCATCATCGCCATGGCCGAACGTTACGGGTTCGAGGCGCTGGAAGCGGCCTACGATTGGCTGATCGATAATTGCGCCGCGACCATTCGCCGCGAGCTGCTGCCGAAGATCCGCGACGGTGTCTACATCTGGGAGGACTATGTCGAGGATGACGGCGTCGAAGGACCGCAGATGCACGCCGTGCGCCTGACCATGACCAAAACGCCGGACAAGATCGTGCTCGATTACACCGGCACCTCGAAGGAAGCCAAGGGCCCGATCAACTGGCCGGTCGACTACTCCGAGGGCAAGTTTGCGCGCAAGTGGATGGGCCCGGTGTTGCGGTCGCTGGCCGACACGCCCGAGCGCGCCGCCGAGATCGACATGAACGAGGGCGTGCTGGACATCATTGAGCTCAAATTCCCACCCAAGGGCACGCTGGTGACGCCCAATTTCGGTAAGGCCACCGGTTTGCGCTTCTTTCCGCTACTGCGCTCGCTTGGGATCTTCGCCGGGCTGCTGGCCAAGGCGACCGACGGGCGAATGCCGGCGGACCACGAGACCATCCGCATCTGGGGCATTCATGGCGGCACCATCGGCAAGGATTTCTTCCTGTTCCGCGAGGTGCTGGGCGGCGGCGGGCCGGGCCGGCCTTGGGCCGACGGCAGCGACGTCGTTCACGTGGTGCCGAATTCTCGTAACCTGCCGGCCGAATTCTCCGAAACCCGTTACCCCGTGATCATCGAACAACTCGGCCTGGCGACCGATTCCGGCGGCGCCGGCTACCGTCGCGGCGGTTTCGGCTACGACAAGCGCGTCAAGGTGCTCGAGGAGTGCGAGGCGCTGTCGAACGCCGACCGGGCGCTGATGAACACCTACGGTGTCAATGGCGGCAGATGTGGCGGCACTTACGGGGTCGAGATCGGTTACGCCGATGATACTCGGCGAGCACTGGCGGGGATGGAGGACCACGTGCCCGTCGCCCCGGGCTCGACGATCAAGATTCGCACCACCGGCGGTGGCGGCTGGGGCGACCCGCTGGCGCGCGAGGTCGAGATGGTGTGCGACGACGTGCAATGCGGCCTGGTTTCCGAGCAGGCCGCGCGCGACGACTACGGCGTGGTGCTCGACCGCGAGGGAAGGCGCTACGTCGTCGATCGGGCCGCGACCCACAAATTACGCAGCGAGATCCGGGCCAAACGCGGGCGTTTGCCGATGTTCGATCGGGGCCCGTATTTTGCCGCGATGAAGCACAAGATCGAGCGGCCGGTGGGCTGGGACGATCCCGACGAAGGCTGGTACGCGGCGGAAGTGATTGCGGAGGCGGCGGAATGAAGCCGGCGTTGTTCGACTACGTGGCCCCGGAGAGCATCGCCCACGCGATCAAGGAGCTGACCGGCGACGACATGGCGCGGCCGCTGGCCGGAGGCCAGAGCCTGATCCCGACGATGAACTTTCGCATCGCCACGCCGTCGAAGCTCGTCGATCTGCGCAAGATCGGCGAACTCGGCGGCATTGCCGTTGAGGACGGCGTGATCCGAGTTGGCGCGATGACCCGTCATCGCGAGCTTGAACTCGACGCCGCTGCCAACCGGGCCAATCCGCTGATCGCCGAGGTCATGGCAAACGTGGCGCACATCGTCATCCGCAACCGCGGCACGGTCGGCGGCAGCATCGCCCATGCCGACGCTGCAGCCGAGCTGCCGTGCCTGCTGGTCGTCACCGGGGGGTCGGTGGTGGTCCAGGGCCCCGATGGCGAGCGCACGATTGCGGCCGAGGATCTGTTTCAGTTCCACATGACCACCTCGATCGGCGAGGACGAGCTGCTGACCGAGGTGCGGATCCCGGCGCTGCCGGCCAACGCCGGCTACGCCTTTCAGGAAGTGGCGCGGCGCCATGGCGACTACGCGTTGGCCGGCGTGTGCGCGATCGTTACGGTCGAGGGCGGCGCATGTACCGCCGCGAGCCTGGCCGGTTGTGGCATCGGTTCGAAGCCGACGCGCCTCGCCCACGCCGAGACCGCGCTGGTCGGCTCAACGCTGGGTGAGGCCGCGCTCGAGGCCGCTGGGGAGGCGGCTATGGAATACGTCACCGCCGCGGACGATCGCCAAGCGAGCGTGGCCTACCGCCGGACGCTGGTGGCGACGCTGGTCAAACGAACGGCGAAGACGGCCGCCGATCGGGCAGGGGGATAGTCATGGGAAAGTCGATTGGTCGCCCGAAAATTCCGGAACGTTCGAGCGATCCGCGCATTCCCATCTCGCTCACCGTCAACGGCGAGAAGGTCGAACGCGAGATCAGTCCGCGACTGCTGCTAAGCGACTTCATCCGTCACGAGCTGCGCCTGACCGGGACCCATGTCGGCTGTGAACACGGCGTGTGCGGCTGCTGCACGGTGATCATCAACGGCCGCGCCGGTCGGTCGTGCCTGGCGTTCGCGGTGCAGGCCGACGGTGCCGAGATCCGCACGGTCGAAGGCGTTGCCGGCCCGGACGGCGAACTGCACCCGATCCAGCAGGCTTTCCGCGAGTGCCACGGCCTGCAATGCGGCTATTGCACGCCCGGCTTCGTCATGGCGATCCTCAATTATCTCGAGGAGGAGCCCGAGCCCGACCTCTCGGAGAAAGGGGTGCGCGAGGTGTTATCCGGTAATCTATGCCGCTGCACCGGCTACAAGAACATCGTTGCCGCCTTCCGCCGCAGCGCCGAAACGATGCGCAGCGCTTAGGGCGACGGAGGAACTCGATGTTTGCCCCAGCGTTCACCCTCACCCTCGGCTCTCTCCCGCAGGCGGCAGAGGGCGCCCGGCCTGGATTTGTTTCAAGCGCCGGCCGCGCAGACGGGGGCGTCGACAGAGGCGCCCTCGCGCCGCAGTCGGCGAGCGAGGGTTGGGTGCGGCGGGCATCCGAACGCGGGGGCAATCGGGCCGGTTCGCACCTTCGCCAACGCCCGAACACTTCCGCCCTCGTCTGCAACCGATACCAATCCCGGGAAGTCTAGCGATGTCGACCATGCAGTTCGGAGAACCGATCGCGCGTAACGCCGACCCCGCATTGCTGCGCGGCGAAGGCAGCTTCATCGACGATATCGACCTGCCTGGCGCGCTGCACGGCGCTTTCGTGCGCAGCGCGGTGGCCCGCGCCAAGATCAGGTCGGTCGATACCGGTGCTGCCGAAGCCCTTGACGGGGTGGTCACGGTCTACACCTGCGACAATATCGGCGACCTCGATGTCGAGTTGCCGCTGCTGATCCCCCACCCCGACCTCACGCATCCCAAGACCCAGCGGCCGCTGGCGCGCGGCGACGTTCATTACGTCGGTCAGTGCATCGCCATGGTGATCGCCGTCGATCGCTATGTTGCCGAGGACGCGGCGCGGCTGATCGAGGTCGACTACGAGCCGCTGCCGGTGGAGATGGATATCGAGAAGGCGGTCGAACCGGGTGCGCCGTTGGTACATCCGGACGTACCCAACAACGTCGCTGGCAATTTCCTGGTCGAAACCGGCGACACCGACGACGCCTTTGCCAAAGCCGGCCACATCACCAGGATCAAGGTGCGGGTCGAACGCAGCACCGCGGCGCCCATGGAGTGCCGGGCGATGGCGGCACGCTGGGACGACGTCACCGGCGAGCTGACGGTATGGGACAGCACCCAGGCGACCCTGTCGGTACGCGGCGGCCTGGCCTCGCTATTCAGTATCGACGAGGACAAGATCCGCGTCATCGCGCCCAATGTCGGGGGTGGCTTCGGCCAGAAGATCATGATGTTCCAGCCCGACGAGGTGCTGGTGCCGCTGGCGGCGATGCAGTTCAAGCGGCCGGTCAAATTCATCGAGGACCGGGTCGAGAACTTCATCGGCGCTTCCCAAGAGCGCACTCAGATCCACACGGTCGAGCTGGCGGCATTGGAGGACGGCACCGTGACCGGCCTCAGGGACGACTTCCTTCACGATACCGGCGCGTTCATTCCCTACGGCATCGCGGTCGCCCAGGTCGGCTCGACCTCGGTCGCGGGGCCTTACCGGATCCCCAATTTCCGCATCTCCTTCCGGCCGATCTACCTGCCGACGGTGCAGGTGACACCCTATCGCGGTTGCGGGCGTCCGCATGCCTGCTACGCGATCGAGCGGGCGATGGACCAGCTTGCCGACGAGCTCGGCCTCGATCGGCTCGAGGTGCGACGCCGCAACTTCATCACTCCGAGCGAGTTCCCGTATGTCCGCGAAGGTGTGATCTTCGCGGACGGGCTTCAAGTCAGCTACGACAGCGGTGATTACGAAAAGGCACTCGACCGGGTGAGCCGCGAGATCGACTTCGAGGGTTTCGGCAAGCAGCAGGAGGCGGCGCGCAGGGAAGGCCGCTATCTCGGCCTCGGTCTCGGCTTCTATGTCGAGGGCACCGGCCTGGGGCCGTACGAGGGCGGCCACGTCAAGATCCATCCGATCACCGGCAAGGTCTATGTCAACACCGGTCTGACCAGTCAGGGCCAGGGCCACGAGACGGTGTTCGCGCAGATCGCCGCCGACCAAACCGGTGCGCGGGTCGAGGACGTGATCGTGGTTGAAGGCGATACCAGCGCCTTCGAGTGGGGCGTGGCCACCTTCGCGAGCCGTGCCGCGGTATGCAGCGGCAACGCCATCCACAAGGCGGCGGTGAAAGCGCGCGCGCAGATCGTCGAAGCCGCCGCCAACATGCTGGAGTGCGCCGAGGAGGACATCGAGCTGCGCGACGGGGCCGCCTGGGTGGTCGGTACCAATCGCTCGGCGACGCTGGCCGAGATTGCCACGGCGACCAATCCGCTGCGTTATGCGTTCAACGAAGCGGCGGCGAGCGCGACGCAGTTTGCCCCGGCCAGCAGATACGACGGACCGCCGCTGGCCGAAGGCAAGGCGCCGGGTATCGAGGCTACTGACTATTACAGTCCGCCGCACTCGACCTGGGCGTTCGGCGTCCATGCCGCGATCATCGAAGTCGACCCCGAGCTGTGCACGATCGACGTCAAGCGCTATGTTTGCATCCACGATTGCGGCAAGATGATCAACCCGATGATCGTCGAAGGCCAGGTCATGGGCGGCATCGGCCAGGGTGTCGGCGGGGCGTTCTACGAACGCTGCGAGTTTGATGAAGACGGTATTCCGCTCAACGCCAACTTCATGGACTTTCTCATCCCCTACGCGACCGAGGTGCCCAACGTCGAGATTATCCATTCGGAAACGCCGACGCCGCTCAATCCGCTCGGAGTCAAGGGTGTCGGCGAAGCCGGCACGATTCCGGTGGCGCAAGTTTATGCGTCGGCGGTCGAGGACGCCCTGAGGCCGTTCGGCATCGCGCCGATTCGCTCGGCCCCGCTGACCCCGAACGCGATCCACGAAATGCTGACGCAAGCCCGCGCCAAGGCCGCGGAATAACGGTGTTGGGGCCAAATCGCCAAGACGGGGTTGTGGAATGAACGTCCTTCGTCGGCAACATTCTCGGGCTGTCACCCCGGCGAAAGCCGGGGTCCGCGAGCGGCGGGGCGGGAGCGGTTAGTCGGTTCGCCCGAAGATGAAAGCGAAAGCCCGTTTCACCCGCGACCACAGGATGCCGAGCACCAAATTGGCGCCGGAGATCGTCGGGTTCCCGGCCGATGGCGCCGGCGTAGCCGGCGCTGTCTCGGCATCGTCGGCAGTGGCCACGGTCGCGAGTTTGATCCGGAGGTTGTCGGCAAATTGAACGGTCAACCGGTCGGCAACGTCCTGAACGATACCGCTGCGGCCCATCTGGGCCAGCGCCCCGGTCAGCTTGATGTTGCCGTAGAGTCGGACATGAGCGCCGGCGTCGCCGGCGCTGACTTCGTAGGTGACCTCGGCACTGGCGCGGCTGCCGCCCTGGCGGTCGACGCCCTTGGCCTCGATATGTGCCGAATGCGCGCGAGCGTCGATATTGACGATGGTGGCTTCACCCTGGAACGCTGCGTTGATGGGGCCAAGCTTGATCTTGACCCGACCTTCGTAGCTGGCCGCGCCGGTCTGGCCGATCAGCTCGAGGCCGGGCATGCAGGTGACGACCTGCGGAACCTGCTGGAAGAAATCCCAGACGCGCTCGAACGGCTGGTCGATATCGAACGAGGCCTCGATGTCGGGCACGATGGTGCCGCCTTTGTTCGGTGGGAGGGCGGCGCCGAACCTAAGGGAAAAGGCTGACTGATGGAAGTGCGACTCGGCTACATGAACTACGACGAAATTGCCGCGGCGATCGCCGGGCAATGGCTGGTGATCGTGCCGACCGGGGCTACCGAATCACATGGCCCGCACATGCCGTGTGATACCGACACGCATCAGGCCGAATACATGGCGATCGAACTGGCCAAGCGGGTCAATGCGGTGGTCGCGCCGGCGGTGCCCTATGCCGTCTCGAAGACCTTCGAGCACTTTCCGGGGACGATCTCGCTGTCGATCCCGACCTACCAGGAAATGCTCTACGAGATCGGTTCGGCGCTGATCAAGCAGGGCTTCAAGAACGTCCTGCTGCTTAACGGTAACCGGCCCAACGGCACCTCGAACGACGCGGTGGCGCGGCGGTTGATCGACGACCTCGACGATCACGACATCACCGTCACCGCGGTCAGCTATTGGGAGCCGGGCGCGGGCGCTGTGCATGCGCTGCGTAACTCGGAGGTCGGTGGCATGGGCCACGGCGGCGAGTTCGAAACCTCGTTTCAACTCGCGACCCGACCCGACCTGGTCAAGATGGACCGGCTTGCAGGCGTCTACGCACCGCTGGTCGGTTGGGATCTGGTGGCACCGGTGGAGCCGTCGCGGACCTACCGCAGGCGACCGACGCCCGATTCCAATCACGCTTCCATCTTCGGCGACCCGCACAAGGCGTCGGGACAATCGGGCCAGGCGTTCATCGACGCCTCGGTGAACGCGCTGGTCGAGATGATGGAGAACCTTCAGCCCTCCTACGAAGAGCGTAAGGGGGATTGAAATTGGTTGCGAGGCAATGTTCAGCCGAATACCGAGGGTCGGCTTCGCAACCGTATCGTTGCCTTTCCGGAGCCCGGCCGGTGCACGGCCGCTGCTTCGCGGAGGGTTGGTTTCATCTAGCAACAGGGAGGTCTAACCCCATGCAAATCAGGACAGTTTGGCTGACGCTGGTGGCGGTCGCCGTGGCGGTGGCGTTCACCGGAACGGCGCACGCGCAGTTCAAGCTCGAAGGCGACCCGAAGATCGCCATGATCTATTTCGACGTGAAGAACGACGGCGGCTGGACCCAAGCTATCGACGAGGCGCGCCAACGCCTCGAGAGCCAGCTCGGCGTCAAGATTCCGTTCACCGAAAAGGTGCCGGAGGTCGCGTCGCAGATTCGGCCGGCGGCGGAGCGTTACATCCAGCGTGGCTTCAACATCATCATCGGCTCGGCATTCGGCTATAGCGACACGTTCCTGGAACTCTCCAAGGAGTATCCCGAGGTCGCGTTCCTCAACCCGGCGGGGACCACCAACGGCCCCAATCTGCAGTCCTATTACGGCCGTACCTATGAGAGCCAGCATTTGTGCGGGATGGTCGCGGGCGCGATGACGAAGAGCGGCAAGCTGGGCTTCATCGCCGCGCACCCGATCGGCTTGGTCAATTGGACTGTCAACGCCTATCTGCTCGGCGCGCGGCGCATGAACCCGAACGCCACGGTGAACGTCGTCTACACCGGCTCCTGGGTCGATCCGGTTAAGGAGCGAGCGGCGGCGCTGGCGCTGATGGAGCAGGGCGTCGATGCGATCGGCATCCATGTCGATACGCCGGCGGCGCTGATCGCAGCGCAGGAGAAGGATGCGTTCGCGACCGGCCACCACCGCGACATGTCCGAGTTCGCGAGCAACGCGGTGGGTTGTTCGTCGGTATGGGTGTGGGACAAGTATCTCAACCCGCTGCTGACGAAAATCTCATCCGGCCAGGAATGGAAGACCCAGCCCTACGGCGAGTTCCTTGGCATCGCCCACGGCGGCACAGATATCGCCTGCTGCGGGCCGATGGTCTCGGCCGACGTCAAAGCCAAGGTGATGGCGCGGCGCCAGGAGATCATCGATGGTGCCCATGTGTTCGAGGGCCCGATCTACGACCAGGGCGGCCAGGAACGCATCGCCGCCGGCAAGACCCCCTCGGACGCCGATCTGTGGGGCATGGACTACTTGGTCACAGGCGTGATCGGCAAGCTGTAGCTCGCGCCCGATCTTGCTCCGATCTCACCCGCCCCTCGCAAGGGGGGCGGGTTTCTTGTGCACCGAGCATGGTCGACAGCTCGGAGGTGGAAGTTCTCTTCTCTATCCCACCGGATGGCAGCGAATGATTTGGTCTAGTGAGTTGAACCCTTTGCGCGGATTGCCTCGACCGCCATCAGCACCCGCTCCGGTGTGGCGGGAACGTCGAGGGCGATCGGTTCGCCGCCGGGGCTGAGCGAGGCGATAGCGTCTCGGATCGCCAGCCACACCGAGACCGCCAGCATTAGCGGCGGCTCGCCGACCGCCTTGGAGCGGAACACCGTGGGTTCGCGGTTGGGCGCATCGTCGAGGATGTGGACGCGGAGGTCGGGCGGTACGTCGCGCGAACCCGGGATCTTGTAGGTCGAGGGCGCGTGGGTTTTGAGCTCGCCGCGCTCGTCCCACCACAGCTCCTCGGTCGTGAGCCAACCCTGGCCCTGGACGAAGGCGCCTTCGATCTGGCCCATGTCGATCGCCGGATTAATCGACGATCCGCAATCGTGCAGGATATCGGTGCGCAGCACCCGGGTTTCGCCGCTCAGCGTGTCGATCGCCACCTCCGAGATCGCAGTGCCGTAGGCGTAGTAGTAGAAGGGACGGCCGGTCATGGTCTCGCCGTCCCAATGGATCTTCGGCGTCTTGTAGTAGCCGGCGGCCGATAGCGACACCCGCTTGGCCCAAGCGAGCTGGGCGAGGTCGGCGAACGTCGTGACATGGTTGCCGGCAACGACCTTGTTGTCGACGAAACTGACCGCCGCCCTGGCGACGCCGAACTCCTTGGCGGCGACACCGATTAGGCGTTTCTTGATCTGCTCGGCCGCATTTTGCGCGGCAGCGCCGTTGAGGTCGGAGCCGACCGAGCCCGCAGTCGGCGGGGTGTTGGGCACCTTGTCGGTGCGGGTGGCGCTGATCTTGACGTGATCGATGTCGATCTGAAACACCTCGGCCACGACCTGGGCGACCTTGACGTAGAGACCCTGACCCATCTCGGTGCCGCCATGGTTCAGGTGCACCGAGCCGTCGGTGTAGACATGCACCAACGCGCCCGACTGGTTGAGGCTCGGCATATTGAAGGACACGCCGAACTTGACCGGCGACAACGCCAATCCCTTCTTGATGATGTCGTTGGCGGCGTTGAAACGGTCGACCTCGGTGCGGCGCCGGTCCATCTCGGCGGCCGCCCACAGGCTGTCGACCAAGGGCTCGATGATGTTGTCGTGCACGCGCTGGCCGTAGGGCGTGGTGTTGCCGGTATCGGTGCCGTAGTAGTTGACGCGCCGAACCTCGTCGCGGGTCTTGCCGAGGTGGCGGGCAATGTCCTCGATCACGCGCTCGATGGCGACGATGCCCTGGGGGCCGCCATAGCCGCGAAACGCTGTGTTCGACACGGTGTTGGTCTTGCAGACATAGCCGCGAAAATGTGCCGCCGGCAGGTGGTAGCAATTGTCGACATGGCATAGCGCACGCACCATCACCGAGGGCGAGTGGTCGGCGACATTCCCGGCCCGCGAGGCCAGGGTCATGTCGAGGCCGGCGATACGGCCGCGCTCGTCGAAGCCGACGGTCCATTCCGCCAGGAAGTCGTGACGCTTGCCGGTGACGATCATGTCGTCGTCGCGGTTGAGGCGGAGCTTGACCGGACGGCCGGCCTTGTCCGCACACAGCGCGGCTATCGCCGCGACGATGGTAGCCTGGCTTTCCTTGCCGCCGAAGCCGCCGCCCATGCGCCGCACCTCGACCGTGACGTCGCCGGCAGCGAGGCCGAGGATGCGCGCCACCCCGTGCTGCACCTCGGTCGGGTTCTGGGTCGAGCTGTAGACCAGCATGTCGCGGTCTTCCCGGGGCACCGCGAGGGCAATCTGCCCTTCGAGATAGAAATGGTCCTGGCCGCCGATTTCGAGTTTGCCGGACAGGCGGTGCGGCGCCTTGGCAATGGCCCGGGCGGCGTCGCCGCGTTTCATGATCTGCGGCTTGGCGACGTAGCTCTCGGCGGCAAGCGCGTGTGCGATCGACAGTACCGGCGCTTGTTCGGCGACATCGAGGGTGACCAGTGCGGCGGCGTCGCGCGCGGCGGCAAAGCTGTCGGCGACGACGCAAGCGACGGGGTGGCCGATATATTCGACGGTCCCTTCGGAAAGCAGCGGCTCGCCGCGAATGATCGGCGCAATGTCGTTGGTGCCGGGGATGTCGTCGGCCGTGACGATGGCCACGACGCCGGGCGATCGGGCCGCCGCCTCGACATCGATATCGCGGATTTCGCCGCAAGCAACCGGGCTCTTGACCAGGAAGGCGTGGAGCGTGCCGACGATGTCGGGCATGTCGTCGACATAGGTCGCGGCGCCGGTGACGTGCTTGACCGCGCTGTCGTGGCGCATCAAAGCGCCGACGCCACCGGCGATCGTATCGCGGGGTTGTTGAACCGTCGCTTCACTCATAGGGCGTAGACATCGGTAGGGGGATGGGCGCCGTCGGTGGCGGTGTCGAGCTGAAAGCGGCGGACAAGGTTGGCGGCGGCGGTGAGCCGGTAGGCGGCGGTGCCACGAAAGTCGGTTAGCGGCTTGAAGTCACCGGCGATGGCTTGGGCCGCAGCCTCGACCGCGCCGGTGTTCCAGCGCCGGCCGATCAGCGCGGCTTCGGCAATAGCGGAGCGCTGCGGGGTCGCCGCCATGCCGCCATAGGCGATGCGGGCATCGGTCACGATGTCGCCGTCCAGGGTGATACGGAACGCAGCGCAAACGGCGGAGATATCTTGGTCGTAACGCCGCGACAGCTTGTAGGTGCGGAACAGTTGGTCGGATTCGAGCCGTGGCAGCTTCACCGACTTGACGAACTCGCCGGGGCGCAGCGCGGTTTTACGATAGGCGACGAAGAATTCGTCGATGACGAACTCGCGGGTCCCGGCGGTCGAAGCGATCTCCACCGTCGCGCCCAGCGCCAGCAGGACCGGTGCTGTATCGCCGATCGGCGACGCGGTAGCGATGTTGCCGCCGACCGTGCCGAGGTTGCGAATCTGACGCGATCCGAAGCGCCGGATCAGGGTTGCGAATGAGGGATATTCGGGCTCGACCGCCGGCAGCAGGTCGGTGTAGGTCGCGGCCGCGCCGACGCGGATGTGATCGGGCAGGGTCGCGATTTCGCGGAGCTCGGGAATCTCGCTGATCAGGACGATTTGCGCGGGCTTTTGGTTGTCCTTGGTGACGAGAAGCCCGAGATCGGTGCCACCGGCGAGGATGTCGGCGCTGGGGTTGCGGGCAAGCAGGTTGAGCAGTTCCTCGACCGTGCGCGGGATGAAGAAGTGGCGGTTACCGTCGACGATCTCGACCGGCGAGACCGTACGCAGCGCATCGAGTGCGGCGGTGGTTGCGGCGTCGCGCGCCCTCATTTGCAGGTGCGGGCGCAGGCTGGCCTCGCGCAGGGCATCGACGATCGGGCGGTAGCCGGTGCAGCGGCACAGATTGCCGGCGAGGACGTCGTGGATGGTGTCGTCGTCGACCGCGGCGCCGGCGGCTTCATGGTGATGCGCGAACATCGCCATGACGAAGCCCGGCGTGCAGAAGCCGCACTGGCTGCCATGGGTCTCGACCATCGCCTGCTGCACGGGGTGCAGGCCGCCGTCGCCGTCGCCGTCGCCGTCGCCGTCGGCCAGGCCTTCGACCGTCAGCAGCGCCTTGCCGTCGATTTGGCCGAGGAAGGCGACGCAGCTGTTGACTGCGCGATAGCGCATGCGCCCGTTGACCGGCTCGCCGACGGCGACGGTGCAGGCACCGCAATCGCCCTCGGCGCAGCCCTCCTTGGTGCCGCAGGCATGTTCGATCGTGCGTAGATAGTCGAGCAAGGTCAGGTGGGACGGGAATTCGGCCGCGCAACGTTCCTCGCCGTTGAGAAGAAAGCGAATTTCATCGCAGCGGGCTATCGGACCCTCCCGCGCTCGGTATGAGCGCACCAGGCGCTACCCCATCATCCCGGAAGCGACCTGTAAAGTTTCGTCAATCCCGGACCGAGACTCGTCATCCCTTGGGCTCGCGGATGGCGGTAGCTGCCGGCAGTGGGCTTGGCCAGATCAAGCCGTACCAGCATCTCGGCCATGGCGACGCCGCAACTGATGCCGTCGAGCACGGGCACCGGGACTTCGTCGCGGAGGTCACGGGCCAGGCCGGCAAACACCGCGCCGGCCAGGATGATCGCCTCGGCGCGCGTCCGTTCCATCGTGCGCGCCGCTTCTTCCTTGATCAGGGGGATGATGATGCCCGGGTCGCGCAGCTCTTCCGGAGTCAGCTGGCGTAGAGCGAAGGCGCCGGCAAAGCGATCCCGCAAACCGTAGATGTGGGCGAGTCGCTCGTAGAGCGGCATGGCGCGATCGCCGAAACTCAACAGCGCAAAGCGATCGCCAACCATGCAGGCGGTCAACATCGCCGCCTCGGTCATGCCCACCACGGGAACGGCAAGCAACTCGCGCAGCTCGGCGAGCGCGCTGTCGAACGACACCGCCAGCAACACCGCGTCGCAATCGTCGGCATGCGCGGCGGCGAGCTCCATCGCGCTGTGAGTGCCGATGGCGTTTTCCGAGCGGCAGCCGATGATCGAGGCTCCTATCTCGCCGGTAACGCCGCGGATCTCGGTTCCCGGAGCGGCGGCGCGTTCGGCCTCGGCCGTCACCGCCGCCGTGACGAAGGCGCTGGTGTTGGGATTGACGAGGAGGATTTTCACGGCCCCAGTGCTCTACGATTTGTTTACCGGCATCGCCATAATGTAGACAATTTAAAAAGAAATTGTCTACTATTCTACGAATTCCCGCACTCTATCCACGAACCGGAAAGCATGGTCGACGACGCGGTGTTGACATCGCACGTTCTAGATACCGCCGCCGGCCGGCCCGCGCAGGGCGTGCGCATCGACCTCTTTCGCATGGAGGAGAGCGAACCGGTGAGGCTCGCCCGCGCGATCACCAATGCCGACGGGCGTTGCCCCGCACCGCTATTGACCGCGCCCGATGCCGAAGCCGGGCGTTACCGACTGGAGTTTCACGCAGGGGCGTATTTCGGCGAACAAGGCGCGAGCGCCTTCTACGACATCGTGCCGGTGGATTTCTCGCTGACCGATGTGCGCGGGCATTACCATGTGCCGCTGGTGGCCTCACCCTGGGGCTACAGCACCTATCGTGGCGCACCGCCCAACCGCGCACCGGACGACGGCGCGACCAAGCTGCCGCCACGGGATCGGCCGGAGCGAGTCGAGCCGTCGTCGGCGCCGACCGCCGCGGGGGCCGGGCTGACCAGCCACGTGATCGACATCGCCCGGGGCATTGGCGCCGGAGCTCTCGCCATCGATGTCTATAGCCTGGGCGACGAGCCGCACATGCGAGAATATCTCGGGCGCCGGCTAACGACCACGGAGGGGCGCACCGGGGACTGGCTGGTCGCCGGCGGGCAGCTGAAGGCGGGGGGCTACGAGCTTGCATTCCAGCTTGGTGCATATTTCCAGGAATCGCCGCTGGCAATGCCGCCCACGCCTTTCTTCGAGGTGGCGCGCGTGCGGTTCAAGATCAGCGATTCCGACTCCCATCACCATGTTCCGCTGCTGGCTTCGCCGTGGGGTTACACCACCTACCGCGGCAGTTGAGCTTTGCAATGTCGGATGCTCTCGGCAGCCTGGAGATGATCGAACGGTTCGTCGGCTTCGACACGACGAGCCGCGATTCGAACCTGCCGCTGATCCATTTCGTGCGCGATTTCCTCGGCCGGCACGGGATCGAATCGGTCCTCACCTACGACGACGAAGGCCGCAAGGCCAATCTGTTCGCGACCATCGGCCCGGCGGATCGCCCCGGGATCGTGCTGTCCGGCCACACCGACGTGGTGCCGGTCGACGGTCAACCCTGGACCACCGATCCCTTCAAGCTGACCGAGCGCGACGGCAATATCTACGGCCGCGGCGTCTGCGATATGAAGGGATTCTTGGCGATCGCCATGGCAGCGGTTCCCGAGCTGGTGAAACGGGATCTGAAGATGCCGGTGCATCTGGCGATGTCCTATGACGAGGAGGTCGGTTGCCTGGGAGTCCACGGCATGCTGGCCGTTCTCGCGGCGCGTTCGCTACAGCCGCTGGCTTGCTTCGTCGGCGAGCCCAGTGAAATGAGTGTGGTACGCGCGCACAAGGGCAAGATCGGCGGCCGGGTGACCGCGCGCGGCCTCGGTGCCCATACCGGCGTCGCCCACCTCGGCGTCAACGCGGTCGAAGCGGCGGCGGAAGCGATCGCGCGCTTCAAGCGCATCGCCCGGCGGCTACGCGACCAGGGCCCCTACGCCGAGGATTTCGAGGATCCGCCCTACACCACGGTCCAGTGCACGATGGTCAATGGCGGCACGGCGGTAAGTATCGTCGCGGGCCGCTGCATCTTCGATTTCGAGGTTCGCTATCTGCCCGGTCACAACCCGTACGACCTGATCGACGAATGCAAGGCTTTCGTGGCTGAAAACGTCGAGCCCGAAAGGCACGCCGTGTCGGCCGAAACCGGGTTCGAGTGGGGAGAGGTGCCGGGCTGCGCCGCCCTCGACATCGAGGACGATGCCGAAGCAACCCGCCTCGCCATGCGCCTCAGGCGCAAGAACGATAGCGCGAAGGTCGGCTTCGGCACCGAGGCCGGGTACTTCCAGGAGGCCGGAATCCCCACCGTCGTGTGCGGCCCCGGCAGTATCGACCAGGCGCACAAGCCGGACGAGTTCATCACCCTCGAGCTGGTGGCGCAGTGCCAGCGTTTCATTGCGCGGTTGATCGATCACGTCTCGGTAACAGCGGAGTTGAGCGGGAATGGAGCGAGTGCGCGATGACGAAAGCGTTTGACACCCTGCGTGACGCCATTGCGCGGCGCAGCGACGAACAAGTCGCGTTCTTGCAGGCGCTGGTGCAGGCCCCGACCGACAATCCGCCGGGCGATTGTGCGGCCCATGCCGGCATGGTGGCCGAGCGCCTGGCCGCGCTCGGCTTCGCGGTCGAACGCCACGCGGTGCCGGAGCAGGTTGCGCGGGATCAGGGCATGATCTCGGCGACCAACCTGATCGTCCGGCGGCGGTTTGGGGACGGCCCTACGATCGCCCTCAATGCCCATGGCGACGTGGTGCCGCCGGGTGACGGTTGGACCGTCGACCCCTATGGCGGGGAGATCCGCGACGGCGCGCTGTATGGCCGCGGTGCCGCTGTCTCCAAGTCCGACTTCGCGACCTATGCGTTTGCCCTGCTGGCGCTAGAGGAGGCAAGCGGAGATCTCGCCGGTACGGTCGAGCTGCACCTGACCTATGACGAGGAAAGCGGCGGCGAGATCGGGCCGAAATGGCTGCTCGAACAGAACCTGACCAAGCCGGACCTGGCGATTTGTGCCGGCTTCTCCTACGGCATCGTCAATGCCCACAATGGCTGCCTGCATCTCGAAATCGTGGTGCTCGGCAAGATCGCCCATGCGGCGCTACCCGACCATGGCCGTGACGCGCTCGAGGCCGCGCATACGATCCTCGGTGCACTGTACGAACACCGCAAGGGGCTATCGGCGCGCGCGTCGTCGACCACCGGTATCGGTTCGCCAACCCTGGTGGTCGGACTGATCAACGGCGGGGTCAACACCAACGTGGTACCCGACACCGTGTCGTTCCGCCTCGATCGGCGCTTGATCCCGGAGGAGGATCCGGCGGCGGTCGAAGCCGACCTCCGGGCGCTGATCGCTGAGGCCGCGGCGGACTGCACCGGCATTCGCTTCCGGATTAACCGTCTGCTGCTGGCGGAATCGCTGGTGCCGTTGCCGGGGCACGACAAGCTGGCGGCGGCGATCGCTCGCCACGGCGAGCGCGTGTTCGGCGAGCCGATCCCGATCCACGGCGCGCCGCTCTACACCGACGCGCGCCACTACGCCCGGACCGGCGTCCCGACGGTGCTGTATGGCTGCGGCCCCCGCTCGATCGAAGAAGCCGGTGCGCATGGTGCCGACGAACATGTCCGCCTCGACGATCTCGGCCGCGCTACCGAGGTGATTGCCTGCACGCTGTATTCGCTGCTGGGCGGGGAGTAAGCGGCCGCGCGGTCACCCTTGCCTCATCCCTTTCCCGGGACCTCGAGGGAGAGGGAGTGCAAGCGCCGTGGCAAGACCCTCCCTCGCGGGAAGGGGGCGAGCGCAGCGAGCGCTTGCGAGGGTGGGTCGGAGGACCTCAATAGTCCAGCTTGCCAACCAGCTGGGGCCAGGCGCGGAACACCGACAACGCCTCACGGCTGGCGATGCGCACCGTCGGGATCGTGCGCTGGGAGGTGGGTTTGGCGATCTCGTCGTAAATGAAAGCGTCGTCGAAACCGATCTCGGCCGCTTCCTCCCTGGTGTTGGCATAGTAGAGGCGATCGAGCCGGGCCCAATAGATCGCGCCCAAGCACATCGGGCAGGGCTCGGCGCTCGCGTAGATCTCGCTGCCCGCCAGCGAGAAGGTGCCGAGCTTGGCGCACGCCTCGCGAATCGCGACGATCTCCGCATGCGCGCTGGGGTCGTTGTGCGAGGTCACCCGGTTCCAGCCCTCGGCGATGATTTCGCCGTCCTTGACGATGACCGCACCGAACGGGCCGCCGGCCATATTGCGCATCCCCTGCTCGGAGAGCTCGACCGCGCGGCGCATGAAGGTTTCGGGGTCCGACGTCATCGCAGCTCTGAACTAGCGGATTCGGGCGCCGGCGGCGATCCAATCACGCAGCAGGTCGCGTTCGCCTTCGGTCATCTCGGTTTCGTCGCCGAGCGGCATGAGGTCATCGTCGACCGTCGTCTTCTTGATCAGCGGGGCGCTTAGCTGAATCCCTCGTGCGGTGTCGAACGCCATCCCCTTTGGCGGCTGTTCGAAATCGGGATGAGTCGGTGTTTCGGAGTGGCAGTTGAGGCAGTGCCTGGCGATCGTTATACGCACCTGCCGGAACATCGACGCGGTTTGCGGGCCGTCGGCTTCCGCAGACGCGGAATCGCTACGCGAGAAGCTGATCGGCGAAACCACCAGGCCGATGACAATGAGACCGGCGAGTGATGCGACCAGCAGCCGCCACCTGCCTTCGTGACCGTGGTTTTCGAGATTGAACGCGTGGCGCGTCGCCGCACCGACGGCGAACAGGGCGAGCAGCACCAGCCAGGCATGATCGTGGCCGTAGGTCGCTGGGAAGTGGCCCGAGATCATCACGATGACGACCGGCAGGGTCATGTAGTTGTTGTGGGTCGAGCGCCGCTTGGCGTTGGCTTCGAGCTCAAGGCTGGGACGATCATCCGGCCCGGTCTCGCGCATCATCTTGATCTGAGCCGGCAGGATACGGACGCGGACATTGGCCCACATGATCGTGCCCATCATCACGCCGACATGGACGTAGGCACCGCGGGCGCTCATCATTTGGTGCAGGAAATAGGTCACCCCCACCAGCGCCAGGCACGATAGGAAAACCGCCCACCCCTGGTTTTCAATCGCGAATCGGGTCTGCCAGAAAGTGTCGTAAGCGAGCCAGCCGCCGAGGATGACGGTCAGGCCGATGAAGATCGCATCATAGGCGTTGATATCGGAGACCGCGGGATCGATGAGATAGAGGCTGGCGCTGAAATAGAACACGACGATCAGCAGCAGCATCCCGGTGACCCAGGTCGCCAGGGCTTCGTCGCCGATTGGGGTCGGTTTGTCCCGGCGAATGCGGTTCATCTTGTTGAACACATAGAAACCGCCGCTGTGGACGAGCCACATTTCCTCCTCGACTCCTGCGACCGGCTTCTTCGGCGGCGACATGCGCGCATCGAGCCAGTTGAAGAAGAACGAGGTGCCGATCCAGGCGATGCCGGCGATCGCGTGCATCCACCTCAGCGCGAGGTCGAGCCACTCTTGCAGGACGGGATCCATAGCAGGCCCACAATAATCCGTTGCCAGATATTGTCCACGATTTCGGCCCGAACTGTCTATAATCGACCCGTGTCGTACCCACAGGGGGACCCAGGCCATTTCGCTCGCCGTCGCCACGCCCGCGAAGGGCAAATGTGAACCGATCGAAGCCCGCATCCATCGCGAGTTCCATCGCGCCATCGCCGAGCGCCGGCTGGCGCCGGGCACCAAGCTGGTCGAAGACACGTTGGCTCATGTATTCGAGACCAGCCGCGCCCGCATCCGCAAGGTGCTGCTGGTATTGGCGCAGGAGAACGTGGTCCGGCTCGAGCCCAACCGCGGCGCGTTCGTGTGCCGACCAACACCCGGCGAGGCCCGCCAGGTGGTCGAGGCGCGCCGCGCAGTCGAGCTCCATCTCGTCCGCGAGGCGGCGCGAAAGGCGAGATCGGGGACGATGCAGCGCCTGCGCAAGCTCATCGACCGGGAGCAGGCCGCGCTGGAATATGGCGATCACGAACGGATTCTGCACCTGTCGGGCGAGTTCCATATCGTCATTGCCGACGCGACGGACAATCGCATCCTGGTCGACTTCCTGCGTGAGCTCGTATCGCGCTGCTACCTGATACTCGCCACCTACGAGCGGCGTGACAATTCGACCTGTCCGCAGTCGGATCACGGCGGTATCGTCGACGTCATCGAGGAGGGCGACGCGGAGGCCGCGGCAAACGCGATGGCGGCCCATTTCGACCACATGATCGAAGCCCTCGATCTGACCTCGCGGTCGCGCGAACGCCAAGACCTCTTCGCGGTCTTTCGCGGTACGTAAAGGCCGGCACGGAGACGCGGTTGTGAACGATTCCTGTCGCAATTGTCGGTGGTACGGGTGAGCGGGAACGTGATCGATCCCGCGACCTATCCGCGCGACATGGTCGGATACGGTCGCGACCCGCCCGATCCGCAATGGCCCGGTAACGCGCGCATCGCGGTTCAGTTTGTCGTCAACTACGAGGAGGGCGGCGAAAACTCCATCCTGCATGGCGACCCGCACTCGGAATCCTATCTCACCGAGGTGGTCGGAACGCCGCTGCTCGCCGACGAGCGCAACCTGACGGTCGAATCGATGTACGAATATGGCAGCCGCGCCGGATTCTGGCGGCTGTTGCGGCTGTTCGACGAACGCGGCCTGCCCTTCACCACCTACGCCGTGGCGATGGCGCTGGCGCGTAACCCCGAGGCGGCGCAGGCGCTGATCGAATCCGATCACGAGGTGGCCAGTCACGGCTGGCGCTGGATCGACTATCGCGGGGTGGCGGAGGAGATAGAGCGCGAGCATGTCCGGCTGGCGGTCGAGACGATCGCCGAGGTCTGCGGCGTCCGGCCGCACGGCTGGTACACCGGCCGCATCAGTGCCAACACAAGGCGGTTGGTGGTCGAGGAGGGTGGTTTTCTCTACGACGCCGACGCCTATAACGACGACCTGCCCTACTGGGTGACCGTCGACGGAAAGGGCCATCTGGTGGTGCCCTACACGCTCGACGTCAACGACATGAAATTCGCTACGCAGCAAGGCTTCAACGCCGGCGACCAGTTCTACACCTACCTCAAGGACGCTTTTGACGCCCTGTATCGCGAGGGCCTGCGGGCGCCCAAAATGATGTCGGTCGGCCTGCATTGTCGCTTGGCCGGCCGGCCCGGGCGGGCCGCGGCGCTGGCACGCTTCCTCGACTATGTCGGCGAGCGCGAGAACGTGTGGGTGTGCCGCCGTATCGACATCGCTCGCCACTGGATCGCGCATCACCCCTACGACCCGGCCTAGCACCGCCGACACTCTCGACCGTGTGCGGCAATCCGCATAGAACAGGGTTCGCGATCTTCTTTCGGTCGGCTTGCATCGTGTGCTGAGGAGACATGTCGAACGCCATTCACATGGAAGGCATGTACAAGAACTTCGACGGCAACCAGGCTCTCGACGATGCCTGGTTCGATGCCGCGTACGGCCAGCTGCACGCCTTGCTCGGCGAGAACGGCGCCGGCAAGACGACGCTGATGAACCTGCTGTGCGGGTTGTATGCGCCCGACGGTGGTCGCATCGCTCTCGACGAGGCGGAAGTCGATGTCGGCGGTCCGGCGCATGCACGCAGCCTGGGTATCGGTATGGTCCACCAGAATTTCAAGCTGGTGCGTCCCTTCACGGTGGCCGAGAACGTGATGCTGGCCAACCCGCAACGGTCCTGGAAGCACGGCATCCGCACGGTCAAGGACGGGATCCGCAATTATTGCCTCGAGCTCGGCTTCAGCCTCGATGCCGACGCACGGGTTGATTCGATCTCGGTTTCCGAGCAGCAGCGGGTCGAAATCATCAAGGTGCTGATGGGCGGCGCAAAAATCCTGATTCTTGACGAGCCCACCGCGGTGCTGACCGACGAGGAATCCGACCGCGTGCTGACGCTGGCGCGCGATCTCGCACGGCGCGGCACCTGTGTCGTGCTGATCACCCACAAGCTGCGCGAAGCTCTGGAGTACGCCGATTGGGTCACTGTCATGCGCGGCGGCAAAACGGTGGCTTCGCAGAACCCGCACGGGATGACGCGGGAGAAGCTGACCGAGCTGATGGTCGGCACGGCGCCCCGTGACGAAACACCGCCCTCGGCGGTGACCGGCGAAACGCGGCTCGCGGTGCGCGACCTCGTTGCCGCCCGCGGCGACGGGGTGCAAACGGTGAACGGCCTGTCGCTGGCGATCAGGTCTGGGCAGATCTATGGTGTTGCCGGGGTCGGCGGAAACGGGCAGCCGGAGCTGGCCGAGGTGCTGATGGGGGTACGCGTCGCGAGCGGCGGCGCGATCGCGTTGAACGGCAACGACATTACCAATGAGCATCCGCGCCGCCGCCGTCGTTCCGGCCTGGCCAGCGTGCCGGCCGATCGTTACGTGTTCGGGTTGGCCGCCGATTCCTCGGTCACCGAGAACTTCGCTGTCGTCGGGCTCGACAATGGCCGCTTCGGCAGCGGCTATTGGGTGGCCAAGTCGGACATGCGCCGGGCGACGCGCGACGCCATCGAGGCATTTGAAATCCATGGCGCGGCGCCGGCGACGCGGGCGCGGCTGCTATCTGGCGGCAACGCTCAGAAGCTGGTGCTGGCGCGTGAGCTTTCGGGCGCCCCGGCAGTGATCGTTGCCCATTCGCCGACCCGCGGGCTCGACGTCCGAGCCTGTGCCGCGGTGCATGACTATCTGCGCCAAGCCCGTGACAAGGGAGCGGCAGTGCTCCTGATCAGCGAGGATCTCGACGAGGTGATGAACCTGTCGGACCGGATCGGCGTGATCAACCTCGGCCGTATCGTGGGCGAGTTCGACCGCCCGGCCGATCGCCAGCAGGTCGGTAAACTGATGGTCGACCATGCGTAACGATATTTCGTGCAGGTATCCGGGTCGCGACCCGGGACCGCTGCTCATTGTTGACGATGATCCGGGTTGCGCCGTCCGCCCCCTTGTCCCGGCGTTCCCCACGCGGACGAGGGGAGGGGAACGGAGTTGTCTTGAGGAGCCCAAGTCAAACGATCGATAGCGGGCCGCAGCCCGTCGCAGCACGGCGGCCCCTGGGCCGGCTAAACCTCGAAGTGCGGCAGTCGATCCCGGCCTGGTTGCATGGCCTGATCCTGCTGCTCTCGGTGCTGGTCGGCATGGCGATCTCGGTGATCATCCTGGCGACGTCCGGCGTCGATGTGTCGGGTATCTACCAGGAGTTCGTGGTTTTCACCTTCTTCAACCGCCTCGGTCTGAGCAGCGTGCTGATCCAGTGCGCGCCGTTGATTCTGGTCGGCTTGAGCGCGGCCATGGCGTTCCGCGTCAATTTCTGGAACATCGGCATCGAGGGTCAGTTTTTCTGGGGCGTAATCTTCGCCACTGCGATCGCGATCTGGGACGTCGGTCCGCCCGGTTTGCGCATCTATCTGATGTTCGTCGCGGCGTGCCTCGGCGGCTTCCTGTGGACCGTCGTGCCGTCGCTGTTGAAGATCAAACTCGGCGTCAACGAGATCATTTCGACGCTGCTCCTGAACTACATCGCGTTCCTGGTCGCGCTCAATCAGGTCTATGGCGCCTGGCAGGATCCCAACGAGCGCTTCCCGCACTCGGAGAAGTTCGACGTGATCGAGCAGCTGCCCAAGCTGGGATGGGAGAGGGTCCATGTCGGCCTGGTGATCGCCCTGGTGATGGTGGCGGTGATCTGGTGGCTGGTCGAGCGCAGTCGGTTCGGCGCCTACGCCCGGATCGTCGGCTCGAACGCGCGCATGGCGCTGGCCGCCGGCGTGCCGGTCGGACTGATCGTGTTCCTGTCGGTGGGCGCGTCGGGGGCGCTGTCCGGCGCCGCCGGTTTCGTGATGGCCGCGGGGCAGGAGTTTCGCCTTACCGGCACGATGGCGGCGGGCTACGGCTTTTCCGGCATCATGATCGCGTTTCTGGCGCGTAACAATCCGATTGCGGTGCTGGTCGTGGCGTTCCTGATCGGCGGGTTGTTCGTCGCCGGGCTCAGCATCAAGTCGTTCTACGGTCTGCCGGAAGCGATGGTGCAGTTGATCCAGGCGATCATCGTGTTGTGCGTCGCCGGATCGCACTTCTTCGTTTCCTATCGCGCGCATTGGGTGAGGTAGGACGATGCTCGGCTTCATCGTCGACTGGATCGCCTTCACGCCGATTTTCGCGGTGCCGCTGGTGCTGGCGACGCTGGGGTTGATCATCAACGAGCGTGCCGGCGTGCTCAATCTCGGCGCCGAGGGCTTGATGCTGTGCGGCGCGCTAGCCGGCGTGGCCGGCTATCTCGGGCTCGGCGGCAGCCCCTGGGTCGGCATGCTGGCGGCGATCCTGGCCGGTTTCGTGGTCGCGATTCTGTTCGCCTTCGTGGTTGTGATTCTACGCGCCGACCAGGTGGTGACCGGCATCACCATCGTGTTCTTCGGCACCGGCCTGACGTCGCTGGTCGGTGTGCCGTGGATGAATCGGGCGGTGGCCGGCTTCACCCAGCTCGATCTCGGCTTTCTGTCGGAGCTGCCGGTGGTCGGCAAGATCGTGTTCAGCCAGGACCCGATGGTCTATTTGACATTACCGATCATCTACCTCGTATGGCGTTTCCTGTTTCGCAGCATGATCGGGCTGAGGCTGCGGTCGGTGGGCGAGAACCCGCAGGCCGCGGACGCGGCCGGGCTCGACGTCGAGCTCTACCGCTTCGGCGCGGTGGTGGTCGGCGGCGCGCTGGTCGGCGCCTCGGGCGGCTATCTGGCGCTATCGGCGGCCAAGATCTGGTTCGGCGATATGGTCCAGGGGCGCGGCTGGATCGCCATCGTGCTGGTGATCTTTGCCCGCTGGATGCCGGGCCGGGCGCTGTTTGGCGCGGTCCTGTTCGGCGGCATCGAAGCTCTGATCCCGCGCATCTTCGCGGCCGGGCTGCCGGTGCCGCAATACTTCGTGCTTATGACGCCGTTTCTGGCAACGTTGTTCGTGCTGGTTTACGCGGCGGTTTACACCAAGACTTCGACCGCGGCGCCGGGCGCGCTCGGCTTGCCCTATGTACGCGAAGATCGACGTTAGGGAACGGTCAACAAATAAGCGGGGCAGGCCGACGATGACGCGACGCTGGGTCAACCGGCCGGAGGGTTCCAACTGGGGCGAATTCGGCGACGACGATCAACTCGGTCGCCTCAACCTGCTGACGCCCGAGCGGGTCAAGCGGGCGGCGGCGGAAATCAAAGCCGGGATCAGCTTCTGCCTCAGCCTGCCGCTCGACTATCCCGGTGCCAACCGGCTCAACCCGGCGCGCTATCCGCCCAAGCTGCGGCCGACCATTCGCGAGGGGCGGCCGACGCGCAACTTCCGGGTCGGCGACGTGATCGAGGGCGCCGTCGATGTCTCCAACGACGACGTCATGACCATCCACTCGCAGTATTCGACGCAGTGGGACAGCCTCGCCCATGTCGGCCAGATGTTCGACGCCGACGGCGACGGCGTACCCGAGGCGGTGTTCTACAACGGTTTCCGCGCAGGCGAGCATATCGGTGCCTTCGCCGCCGACGATGAGGCCGGTGCGGCGGCGCCAGCCGGCGTCGGCGCGTTGAGCATCGCCAATATGGCGGTGACCGGGGTGCAGGGCCGCGGTGTCCTGATCGACCTGCACCGCCACTATGGCCGCGACCGCAAGAAGGTGGGCTACGACGACCTGATGCAGATTCTCGAGGGCGATGGCGTGACGGTCGAGGAGGGCGACATGGTGTGCCTCCATACCGGATTCGCCGACCTGCTGCTGGAGATGGCACGCGATCCGGACCCCGATGTCATGGCCGATTCGTGCGCGGTACTGGATGGCGGCGACGCCAAGCTCCGGCAATGGATCACCGACAGCGGTCTCGCCGTGTTGATCGCCGACAACTACGCGGTCGAGGGCGTGCCGTCGCCCGACCTGCCCAGGCCGTCGGGCGCGTGGCTGCCGCTGCACGAGCACTGCCTGTTCAAGCTCGGAATTCATCTCGGCGAGATTTGGTTCTTGAGCGAGCTGGCGACATGGCTCGCGGCGCACGACCGCAACCGCTTTTTCCTCACCGCGCCGCCGCTCAGGATGCCCGGCGCGGTTGGTTCGCCGGTGACGCCCGTGGCCACCGTCTAGGCGGTGCCGGAATCGTCGTTCAATCGTCGGCTTGGTCGTAGTAGTGGATCTCGAACAACAGGCAGCCATCGTCCGACTTGAAGGGGCCGTGCGGCATGCCGGGCGGCCGGCAGGCGTAGGTTTTGGCGACGAATTTTTCGCCGCCCTTGCCACCGGCGTCATTGCCGACGATGAGGTCGCCCTCGAGCAGGAACACTTCTTCCCAATGATCGTGAACGAAGGGCACGGTCGAGTAGGCGCCGGGGTCGAATTTGAGCAACCGTGAGCGGCCTCCGGTCTTGGCGGTTTCATCGAGATCGCTGGCCAGGATCTTCTGTTTGATCCCGGCGGGATAGCCGGGGGGTGTTTCCCAGCCCTGGTCCATGTCGAGCCGGCGGAATTCGAGGTGGGGCTTGTTGAACAGCATCGCTCGCCGTCTCCCTGGTCGCGGTGCCGATTATACAAGAGCGTTACGCCGCTGCACGTCGCGACGTCGCCCGGGCTCGTCGCGAAAACCGGCGAACGGAGCGTTCGATCTGCTCGAGGTGCCGGAAATCCACGTCATTCCCCGCTGCGGTCCGAGGGCGTCGCGGCGGCGCCCTGATCGAAGACGTGATCAAACTGGGCGTTTTCCCTATCTTGCCATTGCCTCAGCGCGGCCGCCTGAGGCAATTTGGGCGCGGCCTGCAGGGGAGGGTGTGCGATGTCTGGAGATCTCATCGTTCGCAATGCGAAACGGCGCAACGGCGATCAAGTCGACATCGCCATTAGTGACGGCCGGTATGTCGAGGTTGCGCCCAGTATCTCCGACAGCGCTACGCACGAGATCGATGCGGCCGGCAATCTGGTGAGCGAGAGCTTTGCAGTCGCCCAGCTCCATCTCGACAAGGTCTATACCGTGGATTGGCTCACGGAGGCCGCCGCCGGCTATTTCGACGAGGGTATGGGCGGGGCGATGACGACCATCGAGCGGGCGGCCGAGGTCAAGCGCCACTACCGGGAAGACGAAATGCTGGAACGCATGAACCGGGCGCTCACCGTTGCGGCGCTGGCCGGTGCAACGCACATCCGCGCCTTCATCGATATCGACTCCAAGGCCGAACTCAAAGGGTTCAAGGCGGCGCGGCGCGCCAAGGAGCAATGGCGTGGCCGACTCGAGCTGCAGCTGGTCGCCTTCGCGCAAGACGGTCTGCTGCGCGAACCCGGAGCTGAGGAGTTGATGTGGGAGGCGATGGAGCTCGGCGCCGACGTCGTCGGCGGGATCCCGTGGATCGAGTACACCGAAGCCGACATGCAGCGGCACACCGACATGACCTACGAGATGGCGACCAAATACGACAAGGATCTGACGTCGCTGGTCGACGATGCCGGCGATCCCGACCTGCGGACGTCGGAATACCTCGCGGTCGGCGCGATAAAGCACGGCTGGCAGGGCCGGGTGGCGGCAAGCCAGGCACGGGCATCGGCCAACTACAATGAGGTCTATCATCGCAAATGGGTCGAGATCCTGCGCCGGGGCGGGGTCGGTATCGTCACCAACCCGCACAGCGGACCCCTGCATGTGCGGGTGCACGATCTCGCCCAGGCGGGAATCACGCTGGCGCTCGGCGGCGAATCGATCCACGACGCCTACTACCCTTTTGGCCGTTGCAACATGCTCGAAGCAGCGTTCGTCTGTGCGCACACGCTGTGGTCGATGGAGCCCGAGGATCAGGAGCTGCTGTACGACATGATCACCCTCGGCGGAGCAAAACTGATGCGGCTGCCGGAGCATCGAATAGCCGTCGGAAACGAAGCCAGTCTGGTGGTGCTACGGGACGATTCGGTACGCGAAGCGCTCACCCACCACCGCGAACCGCGCTATGTGATTTTCAGGGGGCAGGTCACCGCCGAATCCACCAGTGAAAGCAAGCTTGTTTGATTGGTGGGACGATTATCCGGTCTGGGCACTCAACGATTCGCTTGAGGCCAAACTTCCCGCACCGGTTGACCGGCCCCCATCGATCGATCCGGTTTTATTGTTTGTGTATTGACGGTTTTGGTCCGAGGGAACGACCGCTTCCGGCACCGACGTGCGGTAGCCGACAGCGCCGTCCCGGCCGCACGGCACACGGCGTTGGGTGGAACGGTGCCGACCGGGGGCACGACAAGCGCGGCGTTTCGAGGCACCCGCAAGGGGAAGCGCATCTCGGCCCCGACCTCGGCAATCTTCGTCGCGGTAGCCTTCCGAGACGATCTTGAGTACGCCGCACCATCGCGACACGCGGACCAAACAGCACGGGAACGTGGCTCAAACCTTGATCGTTCCCGCGCGATCCGGTTGTTGCTTGCGAATGGCCCCGACGTCGGCTCCATGCTCGCGCAAAGCCGCCGGGTCTCAGGGGTAAGGAGGCTCGGAACGTACGCCATCGTTCCCCGCGGCGGCCGGGCATTTCACGATCCGGCGGCCGCGGAATCCCGATCCTCCAAATACCGCGACGGGTTTGGACGCCATCGGCTCGCAAGCAGGTTTCCTGCTCAGGGAACGGCGTAAGGGCGGCCCGGCCGGCCCACGGCCGCGAGGAACATGACCGATTTGCCGGCCGCGTGGGGCGAGAAGAATGCGGTCACGTCGTCGTCGAGGAAGGTCAGTCCCGTGGTCCCCAGTCGCAGCGCATAGGCGGCGAGGTAGACCTTGCCGCCGCGTATCCCCCCTTCGAGCTCGGCCGCGCGATAGCCGCGGTCGCCGAAGAGCTCCACCGCACGCGAGAGGTCGGCGAGATAGTAGAGGTTGACGCTAGCCTCGCCCGCCAGCTCCTGTCCCAGCGCCAGGGCTGCCGCTTGCTCGCGAAAACTTCCCTCGCGGAGCGGCTCCAGCCCGCCCTCCGCGGGCCGGTATGCATAGGTCCCCGCGGGCAGCCCGTCGACGGCGTTGACGATCAAATAGAGGTCGCACAGGGATTTGCCGGAAGGCGGCAGAAAGTCCGCGCTAAACGCGCGGTTGGTCCGGTCCAGGATCGTCGAGAGTTCAACGAAAGAGATACTCTTGCCGGTGAATCGACGAGTCGATCCTCGACGCCGGATCACGGCCTCCACCGGTTCGGCCGGAACCGCGTCGTCGTCCGTGGGTTGCAGGGGGACGAGCCGTTCCGCCGGGTCCGCTTCCGCTGCGCGGTCCATCGCCGCGCGCCACGCCGTCGCTTCGGTTCCGCTGCTCAGGCATGAGGCGGCGTGGACGGCGGGAATTTGCGGATACGCGACCTCGTAACGCGATAGCGGCTCGGTCGAGAGTCCGAGAGGGGCGAAACGGGGAGCGGGCGCGATGGGAGCCGGACCGCCGCGACCGATCGGCACCAGCATCAGGGACGCCTCCTTTTCGGGATCGACGTCGAGCAGCCGGTTGACGGGTTCGTCGGCATAGCCGGCCACCAACGTGGCCGGGAGTTCCAGGGCCGCCGCCTGGGCCAAGAGGTTGGCCGTCATGCAGCCCGAATCCCACCAGGCATGGCGATAGGCACGCGCCTGGTACTTCCAGGCATTGCGCCACCACGTGCTGGTCAGGACCAGCACCACCGGCGCTTCGGCCACGGCGGCGTGCGCGCCGCTCGCGTCGATGAGGGCTTGCCGGTAGTCGCCGGCCCGCAGGAGGCACACCGAGAAGTCTTTCGGCTGGAACTGATAGACGCCTGCCGGCAGATCTTTCAGGTCGGCCGAGACCAGGTAGATTTCGATGTGGTAGAGCGCACCGGTACACGGAGCGCCGCGGAACAGCATCTCGCCGCCCGGAAAGCGCCGCCGCTTGGTGATACCGACCGCCGACAGCAAGCGCGCCAGCTCGTCCCGGCCCGGGACCCGGTCGCCGCCGCCGCGCGCTCCCGGCTCCGCCAGCGCGGCCAGCGTCGCAACCGCCGAGTCCGGCACGTTCGTCGAGAGCGGTCGGCGCGCCACCTCGGAATAGATCTTGAAAGGGTGCGGCATGTTCGCAAAGTCGAGGGAGTGGGGATTGGCGCGGATGCGCTCCCACGAATGCTTGGTGGATTCGTGGTAGTCCAACGATTTCATAAGTCACCCGTCGGTGGGGCCGGCGCTACCATAGCGGCTTGCTCAGCTCCGCCGCGTAGCGGGAAAGCATGACGTTGAAGCTCACGCTGATCCGCTCTCGATCGCCGCGGTTGGCGTTCACCGAATGCGGCAGCCACGCCGGGAACAGCAGGAGCGTGCCCTCGCCGACCCGCACCACCACCTGGTCGGTATTGTCGGCGGTGAGCTCGACGATGGGCGGCCGCAGAATCCCCGCCTGGCTGCGCGGATCGTGAAAATTGATCGTGTCCCCACCCCTCGGCGTGCGCACGTAGTATGCGCCGCTAAGGAGGTTGTTGGGATGGCTGTGGATCCCGTGTGCGGCGCCCGGCGCATTCACGTTGGCCCAGCAGCCGGTGATCTCGAACGCCGCCTCGCCGACACGCAGATATTCGAGGACATCCTTCACGGCCATGCCGATGTTATTGGTCAGCTCGCGAAACTCGTCCAGCTCGTGCAAATCGCGCTCCGACTGCCAGCTCTGGCCTGCGGCGGGGGCAGTCGTTCCCGGTCTGAACTCGGCGAGTTTCGCGACGATCTCCTCGTTGATGCGGCGGTGAGCGTCGGGTTTGATCTCGGCCCGCCACAGCACGGTCGGAAAGAGCCGCATTGCGCGGCCTTCCAGAGTCGGGGATTCTTCCGCGCTTTCCACCGACCGCCTCCGCCGTTGCCCCGCGCCGACGAGGCTATGCCGCCGACGCCAAAAAAGCCAACCGACGGTGCCGCGCGGTTTATCGGCGGCACTTCGCCCCGAGACGCGATCTCCGATTCAATATAGAAGCCCACGATCCCGATTTGCGGCTCGATCTCGAAACCCGGCTGGCCACCGCGCGGCCGGCCGCCTCCTCGAATGGAGACTCGAAATCCCTCTCCGCCGGTCGTACGACCCGTCCCCCGTCAACATCTTTGAGACAATTTTGGGTTCGAGCCACCGAGAGAGAGCCCGAGCAGGTCGTCAAGAGCATCGCTCGGGCGACGCGCAAGCGCTACTCGACCGAGGAAAGATCAGGATTGTGCCGGGCGGGCTGCGCGGCGAGGGACGGCATCGCAGAGGTGCTGGCGCGGGGGCGTCGCCCGGAACCTCTATTACAGCCGGTCGAATATGCGGTATGCTCGCTCGACCGCGCCGAAGGGTCAGACCGCATCGCCGCGACCTTGTGCACCTGCGTACCGCTGGCGTGCGACCCGATGATTGACGCCGACGAGGTACCGAGTCCGGCTGCACTAGCGCCGGCGGTCGACGGCGACGGTGCGATCCAGACCCTGCCCTGCCAGTTCGCCCAAGCCGGCGGGCTTGACGGGTTCTACATCCGCCGGCTGCGCCGGACGTGACTGGGGAATGCTTGCCAATGACCGCACCAGAACCGCGTAATCGTTTTGCCCGTCATCCGAGGCGCTGGGTCTCCGCGATCATCGTTGTAGCCGCCATCGGGGCGTTGGCAGTGACGGAAGTGATCCTGGCCGCGCGCGGCGATGCCCATGTCTTCGAGATGGGGCGCTCGACGCCGGTGCCCGAGCGCCACATCCGCCTGCGCGAATGGAAACCGAACACCGTCTTGGTTGCAGCGCCACCGGCGATCCGTCGCGCCAACCCCGGGGGCGGTGCATGACGTCTACCGCGTCGCGACCGACGCCGACGGTTTCATTGTGCCGTCGCGCGTCCACGCTGCGGCGGCACTTGACATCGTCTTCCTCGGCGGCTCGACCACCGAGACGATGTTCGTGTCGGAAGACAAGCGCTTTCCCTACCTCGTCGGCCGTCTGCTTGAGGAACGTCTCGGCGTGCCGGTTAATAGCCACAATGGCGGCAAGTCGGGCAACAACGTGCTGCACTCGGTGTTCATCCTGATCGCAAAGGTCCTGCCGCTGCGCCCCGATATCGTCGTCGTCATGCACAACGCCAACGATCTCGGCGTGCTGTCGACCTACGGCACCTACTGGCCGGACAGCACCGATTTCGGGCACATCCGCCAGCCGCGACGCGACGCTGAGACAGCGATCCGCACCTTGCGCGACGCCACGGTGCCGCACACCTACCGGGCGCTGCGGCGGGTGCTTTCGGACGCCGGCCCCCTGCGGTTCGGCGGCACGGCGCACGCCGCGCAGCCGCCGCCGCCGCGCAGCATCGATGCTTCGGGCGCCGCTTTTGAGAGCGCGCTGATCCAGCTCGTCGAGACGGCGCGCGCATGGCGGGTCCCGATCGTGCTGATGACCCAGGTGGTGAGTTCCGATGATACGGTGCGGCCCGCCGTCGACGATGGCGGCGACTACCTCGCGCCCGAGAAACTAGCACGCCGCGGCTTCAGTGCCGATGCGTTCGCATCGGCGCATGCCTTCTTCAACCAGATCGTGCGCCACACGGCGGCCGCGCGCGGCGCCGGACTGATCGATCTTGCTATGGAGCAACATTGGATGCGCGCGGAACGGTACGACGGTCTGCACTTCAACGACGCCGGTTCGGTCGCCATCGCCGGCCATATCGCTGGGGCGCTGGAGCCGATGGCGCGCCAGATCCTCGCCGGGCGCGCCCCGGCGGCCGCGACGCAACGCTGATTTACTCGGTGCGTGCGGTATGCCATTAGGTGCGCGCCACTAGGACGCGCACGCGGACCGGCGGACTTGGCAGGCATGACGAAATCCGGCGAAAGGCACCAGGCGCTGCACCACCACCACGAAGTGCGGGGCAGTACCGACCGCGCCTTCGGGGTGGTCTTCACGCTCGTCTTCGTCTTCGTCGGCCTGTGGCCGCTGACGGGCGATCTCGGCGCGGTCGACCGGCTCAACTGGTGGACGTTCGCCGTTGCGGCGGCGATCTTGGCAATCGCGCTCGTGCGGCCGGTGCTGCTTGCTCCGGCCAACCGGCTGTGGCTCAAATTCGGGCTGCTGCTTAACCGCATCGTCACCCCGGTAGTGATGGCACTGATTTTTTTCGGTGTGCTGACGCCGTTTGCCATCGTCATGCGGCTTGCCGGCAAGGACCCGATGCGCCGGCGCTTCGACGCCGCGGCGCCGAGCTACTGGATCGCCCGCGAGCCGGGCCCGGCACCCGAAACCATGAAGAACCAGTTCTGAACCACGATGTCCTTCATCCGTGAAACGATGTCCTTCATCCGTGAATTGTGGGCGTTCATGCGCGTGCGCAAGAAGTTCTGGCTGGCGCCGATCCTGATCATCTTCGTCCTGTTCGGCGGGCTGATCGTGCTAAGCCAGGGTAGCGCCGTGGCGCCGTTCATCTACACGATCTTCTAGACCGCTCGTCGATGGTCCATATTTTCGGCATTTCGGCTTTCTATCACGACAGCGCAGCCGCGCTGGTGTCCGACGGCCACGTCGTCGCCGCCGCGCAGGAGGAACGCTTCAGCCGCGTCAAGCACGACGCGCGATTCCCGGCGGGCGCGATCGGATACTGCCTCGAGGCAGGCGGCCTGACGCTCGCCGAGGTCGACCATGTGGCGTTCTTCGACAAGCCGTTCTTGAAGTTCGAGCGCCTGCTCGAGACCTATCTCGCGTTCGCGCCGCGCGGCTTCCGCTCGTTCTCGATGGCGATGCCGCTGTGGCTCAAGGAAAAGCTGTTCCAGAAGAAGCTGCTGCGCGACGAGTTGCGCCAGTTCGATCCCAACTTCGACGCCGAGGCGAAGCTGCTGTTCGGCGAGCATCACCAGTCGCACGCCGCCAGCGCCTTCTATCCCTCACCGTTCGAGGATGCGGCGATCCTGACGCTCGACGGTGTCGGCGAATGGGCGACCGCGGCGCTTGGCTTCGGGCACGGCCACGCAATCGAGATGGTGCGCGAGATCCACTTCCCGCACTCGCTGGGCCTGCTCTACTCGGCGTTCACCTACTACATCGGCTTCAAGGTCAATTCCGGCGAGTACAAGGTGATGGGCCTCGCCCCCTACGGCGAGCCGAAATACGCCTCCTTGATCCTCGAGAAGTTGATGGATCTGAAGGACGACGGCACGTTCCGCCTCGATCTCGACTATTTCGACTACTGCACCGGCCTGACAATGACCAATGACCGGTTCGCCGAACTGTTCGGGGAACCGGTGCGCAAGCCGGAGGAATTACTGACCCAATTCCACATGGATGTTGCCGCCTCGGTTCAGCGCGTGACCGAAGAGGTGATGTCGCGCATGACGCGCGCGGTTGCCGTCGAGACCGGCGCGAAGAATCTGTGCCTGGCGGGCGGCGTCGCGCTCAACTGTGTCGCCAACGGTAAGCTGCACGCAGCCGCCGACTTCGACAATATCTGGATCCAGCCGGCGGCCGGCGACGCCGGCGGTAGCGTCGGCGCGGCGTTGACCGCTTATCACCATCATCTCGGCCACCCGCGCGCGCCGCACAATGCGATCGACGGCATGAGCGGCGCCTATCTCGGCCCCGCCTGGGCGAACAACGAGATTGCTGAGCGGCTCACTGCAGTCGGCGCGAAGTTTGAGCAGCTCGACGACGATGCGCTGATCGCCCGGACCGCCGACGCGCTTGCAGACCAACAGACGGTCGGCTGGTTCCAAGGCCGTATGGAGTTCGGGCCGCGCGCGCTCGGCAACCGCTCGATCCTCGGCGATCCGCGCTCGCCGACGATGCAGAAGACCTTGAACCTACGCGTGAAGTACCGCGAGAACTTTCGCCCGTTCGCGCCGTCGGTGCTGCGCGAGGACGTCGCCGACTGGTTCGAGTTTGACGACGCCAGCCCCTACATGCTGCTGGTCGCCGGCGTGCGTGACGAGTTGCGGCGCGACATAACCGACGATGAGCAGGCGTTGTTCGGCATCGACAAGCTCAACGTCGTGCGCTCCGACATTCCGGCGGTTACCCACATCGACTACTCGGCGCGCGTCCAGACCGTGCACCGCGAAACCAATCCGCGCTACCATGCGCTGATTTCCGCCTTCAAGGACCGCACGGGCTGCCCTGTGGTCGTCAATACCTCATTCAACGTGCGCGGCGAGCCGATTGTGTGCACGCCCGAGGACGCCTTCCGCTGCTTCATAGCTACCGATATCGAGGCGCTCGTCGTTGGCAATTGTTTCCTGCGCAAGGACGATCAAGATCCGGCGCTTAAGCGAGACTACAAGGACGCGTTCGAACTCGATTGACGGGGGTCTTGAGAGCGATCCCGAAATACCTTCCTTGGGTGTTGTTCGGCGTGGAATATTGACCTAGCTAGCGCCAGGCGAAATCCCGGGAAGGAGGATGAGCTGATCTGAGACTCTTCGTCCCACCCCAGCGGGTTCGACTCCCGCTCGCCAAAAGCGCAGCCTGCCTGCTTTCACCGTAGGAGCTGGTAATCCCAACCGGCGCCGGAATTGTGGGCGCGGCCGGATTATTTCGGCGGGTTGTTGGGCATGTCGCGTCTTATGCTGTCCGGCACTTCGAAGGCAGTCGTCTCCCTTACGGTCATAAAGATATTCTCATTCCCTATGTGGAAGCTTCGCATGTTCATCAGGTCGACCATGATGGTCTCTTCATTGGGGTCGTCCCGCCGCACCATCGGTACATAGAATGTAGATAGCTCGTTCAGGACGGAGTCCGCCGCAATAGAATATTCGTGGAATAAGAGATTTAACACTCGGCCCAAATCTTTATTTTTCTCGAAGCGTTCATGCACCCAGCGCGGAACAACCACGAGCGTTCCCGCGGGAAGGACGCTCGGGTCCTTGCGCGGGCCTTCCCACGTCGATGAGTCGAGCAGGTCGCGCACTGCGACCGAGCTGTAGCGGGTAAGATCGAGCGGCGTGTCACCATGCTCATCGGGGGCTCTCGTGTCTGCACCGGCGTCAATCAGTGCCCTGGTCACGGCGGCTTCACTGTTGTAGCGGACCGCTCGATGAAGCGGGGTCTCGCCGACGTCAGCCCCCCTCCCGAAGATGTACCTGCTAGGCATGCGGGCGTTGATGTCGGCCCCGGCGGCGACAAGCGCCACGACGATATCCGGGTTCTTATTGAACGTCGCGGCATAGTGGAGCGGCCTGGCTTCGGCGCCGTCCTTCGCGTTGACATCCGCACCCGCGGCGACGAACTTCGCGATGATCGAGGGATCCTTCCCGTACTGCGCCAATCTGTGAAGCAGCGTCGCCGCGGAATAGTCCGTGCTCCTCGGGTTCACGTCGGCCCCTTCGCGCACCAGCGCCGCTGCAACGTCCGGCTTGTCGTTTGCCGTCACCGCGTAGTAAAGCGGCGTAAAGTCCTTCGCATCCCTCGCCTCGACATCGGCGCCCGACGCCACGAGGGCGCTGACCACGCCGGCTTCGGAAGTCATCATCGCCGCCAGATGCAGCGGCGTCATGTCGTTGACGATACGGGTCTTACGAAATTGATGGAGGCGGATAGTCTCACCGTCACTCAAACCGGTCAGCGAGACGCGTGCATTGACGTCCGCTCCCGCGTCCGCGAGAGCCCTTGTCACCGCCGGGCTCGGATTGTACGCCGCGGCATAGTGCAACGGCGTTAACGGCCGATCGCCACCGATGATGTTGGGGTCCGCACGGCCCACGATCAAATCGCCACCGATGATGTTGGGGTCCGCACCGGTCGCGATCAAAGCCTCGATCACCGCCGGGCTCCGGTTGTACGCCGCGGCATAGTGCAGCGGCGTTAACGGCCGATCGCCTCCGATGACCGTCGTGTCCGCACCGCCCGCGATCAAAGCTTCGATCACTGCAGCGTTTCCGTTGTGCTGCGCCGCGAAGTGAAGCGGCGTTGCTCCCAGAGGCGGCCCATCCGATCTGCTACAGGGATCCCGCCGGCCGCGCTTGTTTCTGGCGTTGACATCCGCTCCTGCGTCGAGAAGCGCCTGCAGGTTGGCCGTGGTCGTCTCGGTGTATTTCAAGGCATGGTGCAGAGGCGTATCGCCGTTGCAGTCGCCGCCGTTCACGTCCGCGCCCGCGCCCGCGAGCAACGCGATCATGTCGGCATTGTCATCCCGTCCGGCCGCGACGTGCAGGGGAGTGAACCACCGCCCCTCGCTTCCTTTGTCTACATCTGCTCCGGCGGTGAGGAGTGTGGTTGCCACATCAATGCTTTTGTTCCTGGCGGCATAAGACAACGGTGTGCCATATACTTCATCATAACTGTCCAAGAACCTCACTCCGTGTTCCAGAAGTACGTCGACAATGGCGGGATTCTTGTTGTGCTTGGCGGCCTCATGCAATGCGATGGTGTAGTTTCCGCCCTCCGAGTCATCGGGTCCCATCCTGGCACCGGCCCGGATCAGCGCCCTCACCACGGCGGGATCGTTGCTGTATCGGGCGGCCATGATGAGCGGCTTGCTCGCGTCTCCGCGTCCGGGTTTGGAGAAGTCAACGTCGGTCAGGCATGCGGTGACCGTCTCCACGGACGCGGTGCGCCAGAATTCCACCGCTTCGTCGTTCTCCCAATCGCCGCAGCCGCTCGCGAGAGCCCCCGACCCGGAAGCACCGGCCCATGCGATGCCGAGCGACAGCGCCAGTACCCGCAGAGCAGAGCTGAAGTGGCGCGCGAACCCCGCTGTGCGACTAGTGAGCCCGAGACTCGCGTGATCCGGCCTGCGGCCAGCGTCTTGTGATCCGGTACACATCATCGTTCACAAACCTCCTTTCATGTTCGCACGCGGCGGATTGGGTTCGTAGCGCCGCCCTCCCACTAGCGACGGCCCGTGCGAGGCTCGGGCCGGTCTCGGCCCTACCACCGATACACGGTCCGCAACCGCCACCACGGCGCCCATGGGAGCGGCGACGGGTGCGGCGCGGCTATGGCGGATATCCGATATCATCGGCGGCCTCGATGTTGCCTGCAGTGCTCCGTCCCTCGCGAGCGCATTATCTTCTGTGCCCGGATCACGTGCCGTTAGCGGGCTTTGGTGTTTCTTTGACCTGCTCCCACGAGGTGGTCCCGTTCGAATGTTAGTGCATCGGCGCTTTCTCCGCCAAGCCGTGCGAGCGGCTAAGCGGAGCGGAGCCAGGCGGCCAGCTTGGCGTAATGATCGTTTTTCCGGCGCCGGCGGCCGGTATCCCAGGCTGCCGTGCGGACGGATGGCGTCGTCGTGGCGCCGCCGGGCTTCGATGAGGAATCGAGCTGCCATGAAAATGTAGAAGATCTCCCCATTATTCGGGAGCTCGTCGCGCAGCCGCGCATTGAAGCTCTCGATGTACCCATGAATGCGATGCATTCATGTCTCCCGGGGCGACCCGGGCGCGACGAGGCGGTCCTGGCTCCGACCGCGGCGATCCATTACCGCAACGCCCCGGCCACGAACTCCGGGTGTTTGTCGGAGCGGATGTAGGCCGCGACACCGCTACCGCCACTGGTCTTCGGGTTGGTCGGCCAGGTCGCTTCGAGCAGCGCGTCGATGAGGAACGAAATCGACCATGGCATCGAGCGCGGTCCGATGCGGCGTGACGTGCGTGACACGATCGTTTTTGTGTCGCCATTGGTATCGGCCGTGGCGAGCTCGACGAATTGGCGGCCATCGCTGCCGAATGGTTCGGTGCCGCTGCCGCGCCGATCAGGGTCGCGCTCGGCGGTACGTCCCTGTGCCGAATACCGGTCCCTTAGGCACACACTGGCGGTTTGTGGTCGATCCATGGACGCGCGCTCTCGAGCTGGGCGGCGAGGCGAAACAGCGTCGCTTCGTCGCCCCGGCGGCCGACGATTTGTACGCCGAACGGCAGTCCATCCTGCGTCCAATGTAGCGGCAGCGACATTGCCGGCTGGCCTGAGATGTTGAAGGGCGACATGTAAACGCCATCGGCCGCCATCGCGGCATTGTAAGCGTCGAGGCCTGGTTTCGACATGTCCCAATAACCGAGGGGACGCGGAGGCTGGGGCATCGTCGCGGTCACGAACACGTCGTACGGCACGAGGCTCGCGGCGATCTCGCGACCGAACAGGCGTAGACTTTCGACGTCCCGGGTGTGAGTGGTGCCGCTGACGGCACGCCCACGCTCGATCGTCTCCCAGGTGATCGTCGAGACTTCGTCGGGCGCCACCGGATGGCCGACATAGGCGGCGGAGGCTTCGAATGCGAACGCCGTCTGCACGGCGATGATGTTCATGTACACCGACCACATCGCTGCGAAGTCGAAGATGAGGTCGTGATCCTCGACGTTGTGGCCGAGCTCTTGCAGGAGCGATGCCGCGCCCTTCACCGCGGCGACGGCGTCGGGATGCAGCTGTTGGCCGTCCGGTGCAGTGCTGGTGAAGCCGATGTGAAGCCGGTCGGGTTGGGTCGCGACCTCCTGCAGGAACGCGCTCGCGGGTGGCGGCGCCATGTAAGGGTCGCCCGGCAGCGCGCCGCCGATGGCGTCGAGATAGGCCGCGGTATCGCGTACCGTTCGCGACACGCAGAGGAAGTGAGCGCAACCGAAAAAGACATCGGCGTATGCGGGTGCCATCGTCATCCGACCGCGAGAGGGCTTGAGGCCGACAAGGCCGTTGTTCGACGCCGGAACTCGGATCGAGCCGGCGGCGTCGCTCGCTTCGGCGATGGGTACGAGGCGGGCGGCGACCGCGGCGCCGGCGCCGCCACTCGAACCGCCCGGCGTAACGTCGCTGCGCCAGGGATTTCGGGTCGGGCCGAACATCGCCGGTTCGGTTGTCAAGCTCCAGCCGTACTCGGGCGCGTTGGTCTTGCCCACAATCACGAAGCCGGCGCGCTTCTGGCGAACCACCGTCTCCATGTCGGTCGTCGCGACATAGTCCCGGAAGTAGGGGCAAGCGTTGGTTTGTCTAAGACCCGCTGCAAGGGTTGCCAGCTCTTTGAGCAGGAACGGTACGCCTTCAAATGGCCCGGCCGGGATTCCCGCCGCAATCTGGCCGCGTGCGTAGTCGTAGGTCCGGTCTATGACGGCGTTGAGCTCCGGATTGACCGAGTTGATGGCGGCAACGGCCGTGTCCAGCACCTCGACCGCAGATACCTCGCGGCGATGGACGCGGTCGGCAAGCGCCAAACCGTCCAGCGAAGAGTAGAGATCACGCAGCTCGTCGCTCATTGCCGTCGGTTGCTTCCATCACTCGGCGCATCCGGAGGCCGAGAAGCCGGGCCCATTCGAGAGGCGACGTTGTGCGGCCGGTACAGACCATCTAGAGTCGGACAATCCAAAAAATCCGAGGGAGGAAGACATGATCAAACGCGCCCTAGCTGCGCTTATCGGCGTGGCTTTGATGATGGCGGTGACACCAATCAACGCGGCCGACAACGTCAAAGTCGGCTACTCCTATCCGCAAACGGGGTTTCTGTCGCCATTCGCTTCGGTTCAGTTACAGGCCCAGGAACTGTGGAAAGACCAAATCAACGCGGCCGGCGGGTTGTCGATCGGCGGAAGCGAAAAGCGCAAGATAGAATTCGTTAGTTACGACGACCGTTCCGAAGTGCCGATTACCCCGACCATCTACGAAAAGCTGATCAGCGACGACAAGGTCGATCTGCTGTTAGGACCTTACGGAACGCCGTGGCACATGTCGATCGTCCCCGTGCTGGAGAGGCACCGGTTTCCCCTCATTGCCAGCACGGCATCGTCGGTCACCGTGCGCGAAGCCAACGCCAAGTACATGTTCTTTGCCGAGAAGTTGCCTGACGAAAACGGCCCCGGGCTCGCCTCCTTTCTGAAATTGGCAGGGGCGACGAAGCTGGCTCTCTTTACCTTGCAGTTCCCGAATACGCTCGAGGTCAAGAAGTTCGCACTGCCCGAGATCGAGAAGGCCGGAATCGAGATCGTCGTCAACCAGGAGTATGGGTTCGAAATCAAGGACTTTACAGCCAGCATTGCGCGCGCTCAGGCGGAAGGGGCGGATGCGGTGGTGGCGTTGTCGTTCCCAGGAGACGGACTTAAGTTCATTCAGCGGGCGCGCGAGATGAACCTGACCGCACCGATCCAGTACGTCTACCTTGGCCCGGGGATTCCGTCCTTCATGGACACGCTCGGGGCCAACCTCAACGGTATCGTCTCGCTCGCACACTGGAGCCAGCACAACAAGAATTGGCCGCGAGCCAAACCTTTCTATGACGCGTACCGGGCGAGGTATAACGAGCCGCCGGATCTGCTGGACTCGGTGATCGCCTACATGGCCGCGGAAATCTTGCAGCAAGCGGTCGAAGCCGTCGGGCTCGACCGCGAGAAGATGCGAGAGCACCTTGCATCGGCAACGTTCGAGACCATCAACGGGCCCGTGCGGTTCGAGCAGCAGACGAACGTCCTGACGCCGCCGGGGGTCTTCCAGTTCCAGGACGGCGAGCCACAGATCATCTGGCCGCCCGAAATTGCGACCGGCAAGTTCATGCCTAAGCCGGCCTGGCAATAGACGACGGCGTCGATCCGGTTGACCGGCATGGCCGCGGCATTGCAACGATGACCGCGGCCATCGCCGCGCACGGCGCTCAATAGCGCAAGCTCGACGATTTCGTCGATGTCGGTCGGATCGTTCTCGGCACCGCCGGTGGGCGCAAACCACCGAACGAGATTGCGTGATAGGAGCCGGTAGGGAACGCCGCCCAGGAACCGGTGACGGCGCAATACGTCCTCGACGAGGCGAGGAAGCAGGGGCTGGGACAGACGGTCGAGCTCAAACCAGAGGAATCGAAGAGCTGGGGCATTGGCGCTCCGGGAGGGACCGCAATGGACGATCAAGTACGCGAACAGTTGGAGACATGGATCGACGAGCTGCGCAAGGTCGGCACGTTCGAGGACGGCGGCTTGTGGCGCTCGCCGTTCACCGACGACGATTTGCGCGCCAAGGAGTTACTTAGCGGCTGGATGAGCGAAAACGGTCTTGCGGTCAGCTACGATAATGGCGGCAACGTCACCGGCAGTCTGGTCGGCAGCGGCAACGACGGTGCCATCCTGACCGGCAGCCACTTGGACACGGTAAAATCCGGGGGCCACCTCGACGGCGCCCTCGGGATCCTGGGCGGTCTTGCGGTGGCAGCGGGTCTTCGCCGCGAGCGGGGCACGCCCAAACGGTCGATCGACGTGGTCGCACTGTGCGGCGAGGAGCAAAGCCGCTTCCGCCTGTCATTCATCGGCAGCCAAGCGATCGTCGGCACGTTGACGACCGAAGAACTGGACTCCTACAAGGACGACGACGGCGTGTCTGTTGCACAGGCGATGAAACAAGTTGGTCTCGACCCGACCGATCTCGAGTCAGCACGGCGCGACGACATTGCCTGTTTCGTCGAACTTCACATCGAGCAGGGACCGGTGCTCGATGCCAAGGGCCTGCAGGTCGGGATCGTCACCGACATCGTCGGCGTCACCCAGAAGGTCTACACGATTCTCGGCGAGGCCGACCACGGCGGCACCACGCCGATGACGATGCGCCACGACGCCCTGCGCGGCGCGGTGCGCATGATCAACGAAGTGCCGGCGATCTGCCAGCGCGCTGGAGATGGTTGCGTAGCGACGGTGCCGATCGTCGACGTGAAGCCGGGTGGACCGAGCAGCGTGCCCGCGGAATTCAGCTTCCTACTGGATGTTCGCGACCGCAGCGCGGACGTGCGCAAGCAGATCGTCGACGAGGTCCGTGCGCGGGTCGAAACCGTGGCTGGCGAGGACGATCTCGATTTCGAGGAGGTTATTCTCTTCGACGACGATCCGACACCGATGGACCCGACCCTGGTCGATCTGTTCGACGAGGCAGCGGCGGCGGCCGGCGTGACGCGCCAACGCATGCACAGCGGCGCCGGCCACGACGCCATGGTGTTCGCCAAGGCGGTGCCGACCGGCATGATCTTTGTGCCGAGCAAGGGCGGCAAAAGTCACACGCCGAAGGAATTCACCGCGCTCGACGACATTATGCCCGGGATCGAGGTGATGTATCGCGGCTTGGAGCAACTCGCGTACGACTGAGGAGGGGGATCGATATACGAGCTGGGGCGATTGTCCCTTAATCGGAAGCGCCACCTATGTCCGAGTCCAATTAGACAAAATACGAACGATTTCGGACATCGGAATGGGGCCGCAGGGCCGGCGAGATGGTCGAGACTTGCGCGTCGGCGTCTCGCCGAACGCGCGACTCAGATGGATCCGCCCGCTCCCCTGACCCCATCATGAGGCAGCCTCAAGCTGACCTCGCAGAGAAGAGCGAGCCTCGCGGAAGTCGTTCCGGAAGTAAGAGTGCCGAGGGGAGCATTGACCCGTAGGCCCCCCAAGGAGAATTAATTTCCCGGGCCGCCTCCGCCAGTATCTGATTGTGCAACCTAAGGTCGGAGACCGCACGGCGCAGCCGCTCGTTCTCCTGGTCAAGCTCCTCGAGGCGCCTAGCCTGATCGCCGCTCATCCCGCCATACTCCTTGCGCCAACGGCAATACGTAACCTCGCTGACCCCGGCCGCCGGATCGCGTCCGCAACGCTACTCCCCTGCGAAACCACAACATCAACTCAGCGCCGCTTCGCAACGATCTCCTCGGGCTTCTCTTCCTTGACCATGATGGTCCTCCTCCATGCTCATACACAACATCGGGGTGGACCACTTCAACGGGTGTGGATCAGCATGCGTGCGGAACATCGCTCCAAGAGGCCCTCCAGAGTGCCCGGTAATAGTAATGGACGCAGTTACCTTGGTTATCTTCTTGGGCACAACGATGTAAACATTGGGATATACTCCAGCTACGCAAAGTATGGCCGATCCATCGATGTCCATCGAAACAATATTTCTGGTGATCGCCGGCGTCTTTGTTCTTCATGGCCTTGGCGTTTTGTTGCGCCAGGAAGCAAGAATCGTATTCTGCGGTTTTCCCCGATTTGGTGACGGAGTGTGCCTGTGCAAACGGTGAAACGACAAATAGAACGAGAAAAAAAGCCAGTAGCGGCGTGATGTTTCGAGTATTCATTGCGATGCTCTCCTCGGGCTTGTGAGATAAAGCTCTTGCCTATTTCAAGCGTTCCGAGTGCTGCGAAGCAAAAATTCTGACATAGACCCTTGCCTGAATCAATAAACTCGTGAGCCTCCTCAATCCAAAATCTGAGGATGGGCCAATAAAACGGCGGCGGTTTACCTCCGGTAGCCTTCGGCTGCCGTGGAGGCTATAGTCCGGAAATCCTGCGAAAGACGAACCGTCTGGCCCCGTAGGCCAACTTTTGGGGGAAGGAGATGACACACGGCAAGGCTCCACTCCCGTTGTGGCGGATCTTCTCGCAAGAGATGCTGAGTTGCTCGCGATCATGACGGGTGACGAGATACCCGGAGGCCGGGTTTCCACAAAGCCCGAGGCTGGGTTTCTATAAGGAATGGCACGCTCTTCGTGCCGAGCAAGGGCGGCAAAAGCCACACGCCAAAGGAATTCACCGCGCTCGACGACATTATGCCGGGGATCGAAGTGATATATCGCGGCTTGGAGCAACTCGCGTATGACTGAGGACGGGGATTGATATCGGCGGATAACTGTCTAAAGCCCCAATTTCGACCGACGGTGATGTCCGAGATGGGGGCATGAGCAGACCCGACGAACGAGCCTGGGAATGTCTGCTCTCGGGGGTTTGGCGGACGTTTCAGGCCAGAAGGTCCGGATTGCCCCTGAAAGCAGACTTGGCCTGGCCCAAATAGATGACATCGAAAGGCGTCTATCGCGCCACCCCTTCGCTCCCGCCGCCTCGCCGCCCGGGTCAAAACGGTCGTTCGCGGTTGATCGCGACGCGGTAGAGCAGCCGAAGTTCCTCTGGATGATCGTTGACCGCAAAATGCCGGGTGCAGCTGTCGCCGAGGAAGGCCACCGGGTCCTTCTCCCAGCGCACTCGGAAAGTGAATTCGGGGCGCGCCACCACTTGGCACAATTAGCCCATCAACGGCCGGCTCTCGCCTTCGTCCATGTCTTCGAAGCGTATCGTGAAGTGCGGGTTGACGAACGGCGTTTTGCGCCCGGTCTCGGGGGTGCAAATGAATAGCTCGCCTACTGAGATAGATGTTGCAGATCTAACCGCGCACGATGCTGTGGAGCGTCTGCGTCGTGGTGATCTAAGGGCTCGTGACTACGCCGAAGCGCTACTTGGAAGATGTGAGCTTCACAAGGAAATCAATGCCTTCATTTCGCTTGATGCATCGTCTGTGCTCGAACGGGCTCAGCGAGCCGATGAACGGTATCGCCGCGGCGAGAGTCGAGGCAGGCTCCACGGCCTGCCTGTTGCCATCAAGGACAACATCAATACTGCGGACGCTGCCACCACCTGCGGGACGCCGGCACTTAAGAAGCATCGTCCGAAGAAGAACGCGCGAATCGTTCAGGCGCTGCTTGATGCCGGTGCCATCCTGTTCGGAAAAACCAACATGCACGAACTTGGTTGTGGCATTACGAGCAATAACGGCGCATTCGGCCCGGTACGTAATCCATATGATCGCACTCGGATTCCGGGTGGGAGCAGCGGTGGTACGGCGGCGGCGTTGGCGGCTCGACTCGTGCCATCCGGACTCGGCACCAGCACGGGAAGTTCGGTGCGCGTGCCGGCGTCTCTGTGCGGCATCATTGGTTTTCGACCTTCGAGCGGCCGCTATCCGACGGAGGGTCTGGTGCCAATCTCGACGACCCGTGATACGGCGGGACCTATGGCGCGAAGCGTAGCGGACTTGATCTTGCTGGACGGCGTGATTACCGGCGGACCCACCCAGCTAGATCCCGCCCGGCTTGAGGGCCTCAGGCTCGGAGTGCCGCGCGAGTACTTTTACGACAATCTCGATCCGGCGGTTGCTGCGGCAATGGAGCGTTCGCTTCAGCGCCTCGGCAGTTACGGCATTCAGCTGATAGAAGTCGATCTCGGGGGGATCGAAGCGGTCAACCGACCGGCAAGTCTCCCGATCGCAGACTATGAGATCGTCCCGGACTTCAACGCATACCTGGCAGCACATGGTACCGGGCTTGACTTCGCGGAGGTCGTCGCCCAGGTGGCTAGCCCGGACGTGAAGGACTGGCTGACCAATCTCATGGGTGAAGGTGCGATTTCCCAAACCGTCTACCGCAAAGCAATCGACGAGCTGCGACCGTGCCTTCAGCGCATGTACCGCGACTGCTTCGCTCGCTACGACGTGCGCGGTTTGGTCTTTCCAACCACACCGCTTCCGGCGGCTCTCATTGGCGAGGACAAAACCGTTCGACTAGGCGGCAGCGACTTGCCGACATTTGCGGCTTTCACCCGCAACACGGACCCTGTCAGCGTCGCCGGCATTCCCGGATTGAGTCTGCCCATCGGACTTACATCCAGTGGTCTCCCCCTCGGGATGGAGATCGACGGCGCCGCCGGAACCGATCTCGAACTTCTCTCCATTGCGCTTGCGATAGAGTCGCAAGAACCAAAGATGCCGGCGCCGTCGTTGCAGACGAACTGACCGGCGCTTCTCTTTCGCCTTCGCCGTGCTAGCATTTGTGCCCGAATTGGTGCGACCGTGACTGTCAACCCTAGCGAAGACATCAAGTCGGCGTTTCCCGCGCTCCGCGGCCGGGTAAGCGCAGCCGAGTGGAGCGTGCGCGTGGATCTCGCCGCTGCCTACCGTTTGTCCGCGCACTTCGCCATGGAGGAGATGACCCGCAACCACATATCGGCGCGGGTACCTGACGCGCCCGACGAGATGCTCATCAAGCCGGCGTGCCTCCGCTTCTCCGAGGTTACCGCGTCCAACCTCGTGAAGGAGAGTTTCGCGGGGGAGAAGCGCGGCGATTCGCCGCTGCCGGCCGATGCCGCCGCGATTATCATCCACGGTGCCGTCTACGAGGTGCGCGCCGATGTCGAGGCCGTGCACCACACCCATACCATCGCCGGGATGGCAGTCGCGGCCCAGAAGGAAGGGCTCCTCCCGCTAAGCCAGCACGCGCTCCGCTTCTACGACCAGCTCGCGTACCACGACTACGAAGGCATCGCGCTGGCGAGCGAGGAGCGGGGGCGGATTGCGCGCGATCTCGGGTCCGCACGGGCGATGATCCTTCGCCATCACGGCCTCCTAACTGCCGGCCGTACAGTCGCGGAAGCGCTCGTCCTCATGTACTACCTCGACCTCGCCTGCCAGGTTCAGCTAAAGGCGCAAGCCTCCGGCGCCGCGCTGTCGGTGCCGCCGCCCGAAATCTGCCGCAAGATAGCGCGCCAGATCGAAGCCGACGGGGCGATGGGCGATGAGGAATGGCCGGCGCTCCGGCGGCTAGCCGACACGCTCGATCCGTCCTATGCGCATTGACCCGGGGACTGGCGTCCGCACTCGATTGCCCCCCAGCTGTGGCCGCGGCGCTGGGGGCGAGCATACCGACCCCGCGTCACCTCGTATTTCCCGAGTGCAAACGATCCCACCGAAACACGGTGCTGCGGACGCTCCCGGATTGCATATTTCTTCGCAACCCCCCTCACGATCCGTCTCGCTCTTCGGACAGCCCATCATGAAATGCCCCGCCGGGATCAACACCATCTCAGGGCAGCCGTCGCAATCACGGAGCACATCACCGCGCTTAAGCGCTTTGGGATAAATACCAACTGCAGGCTTGCCATGCGTCGCAGGTGCAGGCTTGGGCGGAACCACCAGCGCCGCCTGCCGCTCGTCCAACTTCTTTATCCTCAAACGCGCCACTCCCGCGAGCTTTCGGCCGGGGAATCGCTTCGGATGCTCCCGATACATCGAACTCGATGAGGTCCCGGGGATCTTCGCACCAATGCTACCCAATGATGGTGCGGTCGAGTCTGTGGAAGTTCTCGCTCACAGGCCGGTTAAACACCCTAATGCTCAAAGAGACCGCCTCATGCGACGCACGCCGAAGGACCAGGCATCCGGGTCGATTGTGCTAACGTCCCCTGTGCCTGGAAGGTGTCCGGGACATCCCGTCTAGGCCAGCTTTTGGGGGGAAGGAGATGACGGACGGCAATGGCTCCACTCCCGTTGTGGCGGATCTTCTCGTAAGAGACGCCGAGTTGCTCGTGACCATGACAGGTGACGAGATACCCGGAGGCTGGGTTTCCATAAAGAATGGCATGGTGGAGGAAATAGGTATTGCAGGCCGGGAGCCGGCGGCAAGGGAAACGCTCTCCGCGAAGAGCTGTCTCGTGACCCCTGGCCTCATCAATACGCATCACCACATCTTCCAATACCTCACGCGATCCTTTGCGCCCGTCGTAAACAGCGACTTCCTCAAATGGTGGAATACTCTGGGCAAAATTTGGACCCGGCTGGATGAGGAGGCCAGCTATCTCTCTGCTTGGATTGGTTGCGCGGAGTTGGCCTTGGGCGGCTGCACGACGAGCACCGATCATCTGTACATTCACCCACGCCCGAAACTAATCGATGCTGAGATCCGCGCCGCGAAGGAGGTTGGCTTGCGGTTTCATCCGGTGCGTGGTGCGATGGATTTGCGAGATGAGACCGGCGCGCCCTTTCCGGAAAGCTTCTTCCAGGACATCGACGAAATCCTCGCGGACTGCGAGCGCCTTGTTGACGACTACCACGACCGATCACCCGATGCGATGGTGCGCATTGCGATCGGCCCTTGCACCAACTACGACTCCACAACGGAGCTCATGTTGGCGGCCGCCGAGCTGGCTGAGCGGCTCGACATACGGCTTCACACGCATCTGGCTCAGGATCCGGCGGAAGAGGCATTCTGCGTGCAAAAATATGGGGTGAAGCCGGTAGATCGACTTGATCAGAACGGCTGGGGCAGTCACCGAACATGGGTTGCCCATTCGATCTTCGTCAGCGACGACGAAATTGCACGCTTGGGCAAGTGGGGCACAGGCGTTTCCCACTGTCCGAGTTCGAACTCGCTGATCTGCGAAGGAATCGCACCTGTTATGGAGATGCGCGGGCAGGGCGTCCCCGTCGGCTTGGGGAGCGATGGATCGGCATATACGGACCACGCTTCCCTTTGGCTTGAGGCCCACACCGCCCTGTTGCTCGGACGGCTTCGGAAGGGCCCGACAGGGATGAGCGCACGGGATGTGCTGGAGATGGCAACGCTTGGCTCCGCTCGATGCCTGGGCCGGCCCGGCGAAATCGGGGTGCTTGCTCCCGGATCGTGCGGAGATCTGGTTGCATGGCCGCTGGAGGGAATCACCTTTGCCGGTGCATGGTCGGACCCGGTTGAGGCATGGCTTCGATGTGGTCCGGTCGCAGCTCGGCACACAATCGTCGCCGGCAAGCCGGTCGTCCGAAAGGGGGAGTTGACGTTGCCCAACGTCGACGAGATGCTTCGTCGCCATGAGCGAGTTTCCCGATCATGGCAGGAGGTGGCGGCTTCGTAGGCTGCTACCAAGTGCGGCGTACGAGCCCCGTCATGAGGTCCGAGCGGTCTTGAACAGTCGGAAGGCTTTCTGGCAATCGCCCGCATCGTAAGCGGCGACCGCATTCTCACGATCCCCTGCCACCACAGGTATGGCGAACAAGATGAGAGCGGGCAGGGCGGCGAGGGGCGAGGAGGGTGCGTATCGGCTGGTTCTTCTGGAACGCACGACGTACGTTTCCCAAAGCTCGGACCCTAGTTCCTGACCCTCAGTGATCCGCTCGCGGGTCATCTTTTTTAACGGCGCGTTCGTTCGCCCCTGTATGTCCACTCCCATTCGCGGCGGCGATGTTGAACCATGCGTAGGCTCGCACATCGTCCTCGGGGACATTTTTGCCTGTCTGGTACGCAAACCGAGGGCGTTCTGCGCCCTCGCCAATCCCTCCTCGGCGGCCTTGGCGCGCCGGCCGGGCCAGAGAAAACGGGAGTCCGGAGCCTCCCGTTTCGTCGCTATGCGGAGCGAGCTTGTTGACGGTACCTATTCAGCCGCAATGGCCATTGCTTCGGACGGCACCGGCAGATCGAACAGGTGCGCGCAGTTGAGCCCTGCGGCCTTGGCGACGATGCGTTCCGGCACGTTGGCCAGGCGCCGCTTGATGATGTCGTGGCTGTTCGGGAAGGTGTTGCGCGGATGCGGGTAATCCGATCCCCACATGATGCGGTCTTCGCCGATCACGTCCCACGAACGATCGAAAAAGATGTCGTCGGTGAAAGTAACCCACAGGTTTTCGGCGACGTACTCCTCGATCGAACGCCTGGTCTGGGGAATGTTCATCGCCATGCCGAGTGCGCCCTGCATCTGCTTGCAGCGGTAGAGCCAGTAAGGGAACCAGGAGCATTCATACTCGCCGGTGATCAACTGCAATTTGGGGAAACGGTCGAAGATACCTCCGAAAATGAACTCGTTGACCAGTGCGTATTGCTGATCGCCGAACACCGCGAGGAAGTATTTCGGTCCCCACTCCTCCTCTTCCGGCGTGATTAAGGAGAAGGGATCGATGGTTTCGCCGGTGAGGACATGCAGCGTTATCGGCATGTCGAGGTCGACCGCGGCGGCCCAGAAATCGTCGTAGTCCGACTTGCGGTAGGGCGGGAACTTCTCCGGCAGATCAGTGTTGATGATCGTCGTTCTCAAGCCTTTCTTGCGCACCCGCTGGAGCTCCTTGAGCGCCCATTCCGGGTCGTGCATCGGGATCATCGCCGAGCCGACCAGACGGTTTGGGTCGTGCTGGACGTATTCGGCGCAATAGTCGTTGAACACCGCGGCGCAGTCGTTCGCCACCTCGGTTTCGCGGATCCGCATGGCCAGCAGCATGATCGAGGCCTGGATCAGCTCGGAATGGACGCCGTCCATGTCCATCAGCTTGAGGCGCTCCTCGGGATCGGAATTCGCTTTGAAGACGCGGTCGGAAAGCTCCGCCGGCAGCTCGCCGGTTTCGACCGCTGCGGTCGAGTCCGGCGTGTCGCCGGCATTTTCCTGGCGCAGGTCGTCGACGCCGTTATAGTCGTAGCCGCAAAAGATAAAGTCGCCCTTGACGCCTTTCGCTTCGGAAACCCGGTGCGGCACCTTGTCGCCGTGTTTGTCCCCGAGTGCGTTGGTCCATAGGTCGTAGGGCTCGATAATGTGCGAGTCCGACGACATCACGTATAAGAGCTCCATACCTTCCTCCCTCGGGTGGCGCCGCGATGTCGGGAGCCACTGAATGATCGATATTTTGGACAATAGACCATCCACGCGAAAGCTTGGGGGGAAACCATGGCCGGCTGTTTCGGCTGGCGCATGAAGTTCGGCATCGTCACGCCCTCGACGAATACCAGCTTGCAGCCCGCATTCGAGTCGATGCGGCCGACCGGGGTGACCGATCACGTCGCGTGCATGCACATCACCAATCAGCCGGCAGACGACAAGGAGGGGTTCGAACGAATGCAGCGCGAGGTCGACGCGGGGTTGATCGGGTGATGAGCTGCGAGCCGGATTATCTGATCCTCGGCACTTCCGGCGAGGCCGTCTGGGGCGGCGGGCTCGAGCCGAGCAACCAGGCGCGCGGCCGGATTCTTGAACGAACCGATGGCGTGGACGTGACCCGGCCGGTCGATGCGCTCAGACCTGCTCTGGACGCCTACGGTGTCGAGGGCCGGATCACGATCGGCAGGGCAGCCGCACCTTTGGTATAGGCCGCATCGCCATCTTGAGCGCCGCCGCGGCGCTTGCGGTCGGCAGCGACATGCCCGATGTCGCGGGCAAATGAGGCCATGTCGTGGGCCGTGTAAGTCAGCTCCGGCACCGCGTCGCGGACGATTTCGCCGGCGGTCTTCGGCCCGAAGCGGATGGCGTCGTAGCGGTCGGGCGGGACAACGGGCAGTTGCTCAGCGATGTACTTGTCGATCACCCAAACCCATGACATTCCTGACGTGCACCCGGGGGTAATTTTGCACGCTCGCATTTTACGTGTATGGTCGCGCAGCGTTGCCAAGTCGTTGTTGCTTACGTGATTGTCCGCGCGAGCGGGCGGCCAGGTTTCTTCCCCGGCATTGTGAACGTCTTCAAGGAGCGCCGCATGGGGCGGTGCTCCGCCTGGACTTTCGTGAAAGGAAGCGGTCATGGCTACAGGTACCGTCAAGTGGTTCAACCCTGACAAGGGTTACGGGTTCATCCAGCCGGAGGATGGTTCCAGAGACGTGTTCGTTCATATCAGTGCCCTCGAACGGTCCGGCCTCTCCACGTTGAACGAAGGGCACAAGGTGTCCTTCGAGCTCGTGGCTGGCCGCGACGGTAAGACGGCTGCCGAGCACCTCTCACTCGTCGACTAGCACCCCGCCGGGGCGGTCGACGGCCGCCCCGCCCAAACATCGCGGAGAGTACGGATTGCCCTGGAAACCGAACTACAGGCTTGAACGGCGCCAGCGGGAGCTGGCGAAAGCCGAGAAGAAGGCCGCGCGGCTGGAGGCTCGAGCCAAAAAAAGAGACTTGCAAGCTGCCGAACACCAGTCTGGCGAGAGCGACGGTGAGGCCGACAAAAGTCCTCCAGCACCTGAGGAGGCTTTGCGCCAGGACTGAGATCGCCAACGAAAGAGCATCGAGCAGTGCGTTTGAGCATGTGCCGGAATTCTTCCGCCTGATGCAGGACCGCAACCACCGGTTCAGCAATGCCTTTCGCGCGCTCCCGGGAATGGGCCAACTCACAGGGCCAACTCACAAGGGCCAACTCGTGGGTTGAGTACACGGACTCACACGGGAAGACGGGCCCGACCGGCTCGGCGCTGCCAAAGACGTGGAACATCAGCACCAGGAACCGGGAATCCCGCCGCACAACCACAACGACCATGGCCAGCCCGTTTTGGCGGCCAGACCGGCTAGCCAGAGCGAGATCGGCATTCGATAGACGCAGCTGAACCTGAAGGCTAGACTCCATCGTACGCCCCGACGGGACCAAAACGAGGCTGAACCTGCGCTCGATCAGCCGCGCACCATAAAAGGTCGCTCCTTTCGGGGTCGTCCAAACCGCCGACCGAGGGAGGAAAGCATGGACCGTTTCAAATTCCGCAACCGCAGATTCGAACGCCGCCGCTTCTTGCAGCTTGCCGCAATGGCCGGCGCGGCTGGCATGACCGGCACATTGCCAGGGATCAAATCGTCGGCGCAGGCTGCAACGGTACCCGACAAGAAGCCTGACCGAATTGTCATGCGCACCTGGGGCGAGCCCTGGAACACACTCATGGGGGAAGGACCGGGGCGTACGTTTACGGAAGAAACGGGGATTCCCGTCGAATTCGATCTGACTGACGAATCACCCATCCAGACCAAGGTTCGATCCGCCATACGTGCCGGTAGCCGTCCCCCGGTGGACGTCGTGAACAACACGACGGCGAATGGCTATCTCTCGGCGCGGCAGGATCTGATCGTTCCGCTCAACCCTGAGATCGTCACCTATCTCAACGAGGTCACGCCCGAGGTTTCATTGCCCACGGCCAGTCTTCCGATCACCGATGCAGGATGGCCCTACGTGAAGCTCTATGCCTACACCACCCCCATCGTTTACGCGAAGGACCGGGTCGATCCTTCGACGATCACATCGTGGGAAGATCTGTTCGACCCCCGGTTCAAAGGGCGGATTGGTGTTGAGGACTATTACTACGAAGTAACCATGCCCCTGGCGAAGATGCTGGGCGTGGATCCCCGCATCGATCCGAACCTCACCCCCGTTTGGGACAAGCTTGCCAAACTGAAGCCCAACATCGGCGCCATCGTGAACGCGGAGGCGTTGAGCAAGGTCATCGCGAGCGGCGAGATCGACATGTTCGTGGCTCTCGTCGGTAACGCGTTGGCGGCGCGAGACTTGGGCGCCGACGTCGACTGGCTGGTACCCAAGGAGGGTGTCTATCTGGCTTCGGACTGCGTGTACGTCCTGAAGAATCTGCCGCCGGAGACGGAGTATTACGCCCAAGTGTTTGTGAACCACTTACTCTCTCCAACCAATCAAAGTTTGTTGTCGGAGGGATTTGGCGTTATTCCCGTTCATCCTCAGGCAACGCTTCCAGATTACATGAAGGGGGATCCCGCATTTCCGTTCACGAAGGAGGAGATCGAGAAGTACGCCATCATCACGCCTGAGGACCTGCAAGCGAAGGGCCAAGCCAAATGGCAAGCGGCCTACGATCGCGTCCTGAGGTAAGGCGTTTGGATTGCGGGATCGCAGTCTGAACCTTGCCGGGCGCAGCGGCGCCGGCGGCCGCGGATATGCCATCGAGCGTGAGGTGAGGCGATCCCAGTCGGGATCGCCTTCACGAACCCGTCAGCATGACTGAAATCGCCGTTCAGCTACGTGGCGCAACGAAGCGTTTTGGGGAGATTGTCGCTGTCCGCGACGTCAGCCTCGACATCTATCGTCGAGAATTCTTCACCCTCTTGGGCCCGTCGGGGTCGGGCAAGACCACGGTGCTGCGCATGGTCGCGGGCCTCAGTGAGCCGAGCGGCGGCGAGGTATTCATCGATGGCCGGGACATGAGCGGGTTGCGTCCCTATGAGCGACCGATCGCCATGGTCTTCCAGTCGCTGGCGCTGTTTCCTCATATGGACGTGTACTCCAACATTGCGTTCCCGCTGCGCATGCGGCGCGCAGGGCGCGGAGAAATCGCGCGGCGTGTCCGAGACATGCTGGAGCTCATGCGCTTGCCCGACGTCGCCGAGCGAAAGGTGACGGAACTCAGTGGCGGGCAGCGCCAGCGGGTGGCGCTGGCGCGCGCGCTCGTGTACGAGCCCCGGCTGTTGCTGCTCGATGAGCCCCTCGGCGCGCTCGATCGGCGCCTGCGCGAAGAGATGCAGCTCGAGCTGGTGCGGCTGCATCAGGAAATCGATGTCACCATCATCAACGTCACGCACGATCAACGCGAAGCCCTGATGCTGAGCGATCGCATCGCGGTGTTCAACGAAGGTCAAATCGTCCAGGTCGATCGGGGCGAGGCGCTCTACTTGCAGCCGGCAAATCGCTTCGTGGCTTCGTTCATGGGCGATGCTTCACTCATTGATGGGGTCCTTCGCAACGAGGGGGCGACCGAGCTCCTGAGCGGCAACGTCACTTTGACCGTCAGAGACGCCGGGATTGAGGCGGGCCCGGCTACGCTTGTTCTCCGAAGTGAGGTTGCGCAGATCGGCGCACGCGAGGACGATCTGCGGCACTGCGACAACCGACTGCCAGGACGCGTCGACATCGCGGTGTTCGAGGGTCCTGCGGACTATTACGAGGTCTTTGTTCCGTCGCTCGAGGTGACTGTTAGAGTGTCTGCACCGGCCGCACAAGGCCCCGTTCAGCGGTTTGCGCTTGGCGACGAGGTCTGGATCGGCTGGCAAGCCACGGCGGCGGCGCTGGTGGCGACCTGAGAGCACGGCCGTGAGCGTTTCCCCGACACAAGACGCACCCGCCTCCCGCGACATAGCCCTCGGCTGGCAGGTACTCGATGTCATGATCTGGCTTTGGCGTTACCTGCGCGTTCGCAAACTCCGGCCCTATGCCGGTTACGTGCTGATACTCTTCAGTTTCCTACTCGTGGGCCTGCTCGCGATCGGCATTGCACTCCTGGCCTGGGAGAGCATCCACGAGTTCGATCCCATCATGGTTCAGCTGCTCGGTTTTTCTTGGGAGCACTACGATTTGATCCTGAGCGAGGCCTACTACTTTCGCACCTTTGCGCGGACCATCGGCATTTCGATCGTCGTCACCGTGGTCGCTGTCACTCTGGCACTTCCGCTGGCCTACACGATGGTCCGTACACAATCGCGGCTCGCGCGCTTCACGCTCCTCTGCATCGCGTTCCTGCCCTTTCTGGTCGGTGAGATGGTCCGCGGCTATGGCTGGCTCATCGTCCTTGGCCGCGATGGCGCCCTGGCGTGGTTTACCGACCTGATCGGCCTCGGAGCCTTCACACCGATCGGCACCGCCTTCGCAGTCTCCCTCGGCATCTTTCAACTGCTGCTGCCGCTTGCCGCGCTGATTCTGGTTCCGGCGGTGCGAGCCGTCGATCCCGAGCTCGAAGAGGCTGCAGCCACGCTTGGCAGCCGGCCGCGCCGTATCTGGTTATTTGTTATCCTGCCGCTCACGCGACGAGGTCTGGCGGCCGCGGCGGCCGTATGCTTCACCTTCAGCATGACGGCCTTTGCCATGCCGACGCTTCTGGGCCTGGGCCGCCACGATTTCGTCGCCAACGTCATTCATTTGACTTATTTCGCCCAGCTCAACAACGCCATGGGAGCCGCAGTCGGTATTCTGCTGGTAATCATCGTCACTCTTGGCATTCTCCTGCTGCTCGCTGGCGGCGAGATATCGCGCCTTCCCTGGAGCCGCCGGCGCCTGGTGCCGGACGACAGCGAGCCGAAGCGGTAGACGATGAAGCCGGGATTTGTGATCCGCATCACCACCGCGCTTGGCGCCGTGATCCTGTCGGTGCCGACGCTGGTGATCGTCGTGACGTCCTTCGGTGCGGGCAAGAACATCGTTTTCCCTCCCAGGGACTGGACCCTGGCACGTTATGTCGAACTTGCCAGCGATCCGATCATGCGCCAAGCGTTCTTCAACAGCCTCTATGTGGGAGTCGAATCGGTCCTGATCGGCCTGCTTGTCGGCATCCCGGCGATCATCGCGCTTCATCGCCATCGCCTGCGGCTACGGGCATTCTTGAACGCTTTTCTCGCCCTCGGCTTCGCCGCGCCCCTCATCGTGTCCGGCATCGCCTTTCTCGTCCTCTTCACGAGCCTCGGCGTGGTGAATTTCCTGTCGACCGTCGGCGTCGCGCTCGCTGTCATCAATCTGCCCTTCATGCTGTGGGCGGGCGCCGCCTCGGCTGCCGCCCATAATCCGGAACTGGAGGAGGCAGCCGAAACCCTGGGTGCGGAGGAAATACAGCGATTTCTTTTTGTGACCTTACCGAGTTTGGCGCCGGGGCTCCTGACCGGCGCGCTGCTCATGTTCGTCTTCGGCATTACCGAGTTCCTGGTGAGCCTGATGCTGGTCAACGTGCACACTCTGACGTTACCTGTGCATATATTTGGCAGCATCCGACAAAACATGTCTCCGGTTCTGGCCGCTTCCGGCGTGCTCTACATCGTGATTTCTGCAGCCGTGTTGGGCTTGATCGTAAGGGTCGGCAAGATCGAGCAGTTTTTGCGCCGGGATTAAGTAGGCGATGTTAGAGTGAAGCCGACCGGTTGCCGCGCCAAACGCCTGCGCTCGACAAGCGTTGTCCGATGGGAGAACCGCACCTAAGGGAGGGGAAATGCTTACCTACGTGAACGGCGAATTCATGTCCGATGAGGAGGCGAAGATTTCGGTCTTTGACCGCGGCTTCATGTTCGGCGATGGGGTTTTCGAAATAGAACGCACCTTCGATGGAACAACGTTCAAGCTCGACGAACATTTGGAGCGGCTCAGGCGTTCCCTCAGATTCATCGAATTGGACGGAGACGCGTTGGTCGGGCGTGTTCGTGACGCGACCCTCGAGGTGTTGACCCGCAACGAAGCGGAGGTCCGCGCGGCCGGCGATGTCTGGGTTCATCAGATCGTCACCGGCGGTTTGGGCGATATCAACCTCATGATCGATGCGACGCCGAGTATCATCGTCATGCTGCGGGAGTTGCACTTCGACGCGTTCGCGCCGCTCTACGACGGCGGTATCGATCTCCATCCATCGCTCCTGACCCGCCATTTCGCCGGCGCTGTGGATCGTCGGGTGAAGGCGACCAGCCGCGGCGCCTGGGTACGTGCGGAGCGCAAGACCAAGCGGGCCAATCTGCAAGCCCCCGAACCGGCCCGCCAGGCGATGACCGTGGTCGTCGGCGACGACGGTTCGATCCCTGAAGTCCTGGTCGCGAACCTCTGTATTCTAACCAAGGGGCGTATTGTGCGCCCGCCGCGCGCCGATGCGCTCGAAGGCGTGAGCCTGGACACATTCTGCGAGCTTGCCGAGAAGATCGGGCTGGAGGTCGTGGAGCGCAAGATCGGTGTTTATGACATCATCAACGCCGATGCGACGTTCATCACGGCGACCAGCTTCTGCGTCGTGCCCGCTCTCAGCATCGACGGCATCGCGCTCGATCAGGATCGCGACATCTACATCGATCTCCTCAACGCCTGGATCGACTATGTCGGCTTTGATTTCGTCAGTCAGGCGCGGCAACTCTCTGAGCCCGAGGCCATAGCCCTACGGTCGAGCTGAAGATCTCCAAGCTCAGGAAAGGGCAAGCGTTAGCGTAGCCGCCCTGGGCAATCAGTCGATAGCTTCCCGATCTGCGGACGGCGCGCAGTTCCAAGGCAGCAATTCGTCAATGCGGCTTCACGGGTTCGCCGTGGCTCAAACCTCGTAGACGCGGTCGGTCGAAGCCACGGCGGGCGTGAATAACCAGGCGAATCTCGAGGCCGCGACAGCTTCGGCGAACCGCTGTGCCTCGCCGGTTCGCGCCGTGGTGGAAGGCTCGTATCGAGCGTAGGCGTGATCTCGATGCCGGTTCTCAACTTGTATAGCGTTTTCCGTGACCGTACTTGCCGGGTGGATGTAGGGCCACTCAGCCACCAAGACCCAATTGTGCGGCGATTGCAGATACAATCTGACGATGAACCCGATCGCGGTCCGCTCCCTTCGGATCGTCGCAGACGGGTTCATCCCCTTCCGCTCTCAAGATATCCGGGCCCCCCGGCTTGCATGTCGCCAGCGCGGTGAAGTGCCTGGCCGGCGCAATGACCACGACCCTTGCATGAGGCAGTAGCCCCGAGAAGCCGCTGCCCGACGGGCTGAAATCGGTAGCCAAATACCGGTCGGCACCGGCACCCAATCCGATCAGCAAGACATCGCCGACCAAGTTCTTCACATTGCTCGAGCTGAGCCCATGGGTAAGGGCCGGCTCAATGGCCGCAACCGCCGCAATACGCGCGTCCTTGTAAGAGGAATTCCACCGCTCGGCGTCCAGATCGAGAAGGTCGATACCCGCCGACGCAAGTTTGAGGCAATCGGCGGCTTGGTGTCGGTAGGTCTCACAATACGCAACATAGCCGTCCCGATTGCTCGTTACCCCGCCCATCGAGAGGGCGGTCCATCCTCCATAGGAGAACCCGGCTGCCATGATCCGAGACTCGTCCACGTTCCGCATCCAGAGTGCGTCGCTCAATAGGTGATTGAGTGCGCCCTGCAAGTCCCGGGCCCTGGTCCAGTGATAGATCGCCTTCCGAATATCGAAGTCGCTGGTCGTACTCTTCGGGTGATTGACGCTGACGACGATCGCGCCCCGTGCAGCCAGTCCGGCCGGCAACCACGCTATCGTGGAGAACCTGCCGCCGAGCCCGTGGGATAGCAGTATTACCGGATGGCGCCCTTCGGCGATGGTGGCATCCTCGAGCACCGGAACCCCGAAAAAGACCGCGTTCTCGCCTACCAGACGCGCCTCGCCTCCGGTGCCTACGGGGTACCAGATAGCACCCCGAACCGTCGTATCGCGGTGTGCCATGTCCAAGGAAATCCTGCTGAATCCGGGAACTTCGCCGGATTGCGCGGCGGTACCAGCCACGCTCAACACTGCCCCCAAAACAGCTCCCGTGAAAATATTAGTCATCTTCATGATCCCGAACTCCGCGTCTGGATTCGCTCGCTTCGAACCTTTAGTTGGAGTTGTCTGTGCCTGCATCCTAGAACCGGTTTTAGGTCGTGCAGAACCGGTTTCAGGACACGTACTGCGCTCGCACTGTTCCAACTCCAAGCGTTTGCCTGCCGGCCGCGGCTATTCGTTCCGGGCTCCGACCGATTACAGGCGCGTGGCTTGGGTGGCGCGTCGTCACGATCTCGAAAGTCGTACCTGGAGGTGTCCGACTTTGGGGGTGACTGTCTCGCGGTCCCCCGCTGCACCGGTATGGCGCGGTCGTACGTGGTGCGGCGGGAGTCTCATGGGACCCGCGTCATGGGCGCCCGGCCTTCAATCGGCGTTTGCCGGGGCGTACAGTCCAGAGAAGCTAATGGAGGTGCGCAGATTGCCTGCAAGTGAACGAAGTCCGTTCTTGCAACCAAGGACGTCCTTGCACATGTGGTTCAATGATCGCCCGGACTGAGCCGATGCCTGCGCTTCCTATACCGATGATCAGCGCTCTAGCTCTGGGTTTTCTATTCGCAGTCCTGGTACAGAAACGGAATCGCCATTGGCTGCTGATCGCATTGGTTGGGGTCTGCGCGCTCCAGGCAGTTATTATCTCACTCGGGCAACACTACGGGATTGGCATGTTCCGGGCGGTACAGCCGGTCACCGCAATGCTCATACCCCCGTTGGCCTGGATAGCGTTTCAGATCACGGCAGTTCGCGCTTTGCAGCGTAAACGTGACGCTGCCCACCTGATTGGTCCGCTACTTGCGCTATTTTGCGCCGTACATGTGCCAGGCGCGCTGGATCTCGTGATCCCGGTGGCGTTTCTCGGCTATGGCGCGGCCATTCTACTCGCCCTCAGGTCCGGCGTCGACGGAATGCCGCGAATGCGGCTTGAGACCGGAGACCTTGCCGGGCGCATCTGGCGAGTCACCGCCATTATGTTGCTCGCGTCCGCATTCATTGACGGCGCGATCGCACTCGCACACTTGGCGTATTTGCCACATTGGCAACCATGGATCGTCAGCGTTGGATCCGCTGGCGTTCTACTGATGGTGGGCGGGCTGGGCCTATCGCAGAGTTTTTCTGACTTCGTCGCCGGCACCGCGTCAAGAATGACGAAGACGCCCGTTCAGGACGTGGATACGAGCGCCGACGCTGACATCGTCGCTCGATTGAATGCGCTCTTGACGGATCAGAAACTCTATCTCGACCCGGATCTGACGCTTGGCCGGATGTCGCGGAGATTGGGTGTGCCGGTCAAGCAGCTCTCGGCGGCGATCAACCGTGTAACGGGTAGCAACGTGTCGCGTTACGTCAACGGGCTTCGGATTGAAAAAGCTTGCGAGAGCCTGTTGGCTGGGGAAACGGTCACGACCGCCATGCTGTCCAGCGGCTTCAACACCCGATCGAACTTCAACCGCGAATTCCGCAGGGTCACCGGCAAATCACCCAGCGACTGGCGGGGAAACCAGCATCGGCGGTCGAGTATGCGAAACCCGCGCTAACCGCCGCGGCCACTGTGATCACGGGCGGATATGCACGCACATCTCGCCTTGCCGACGATTGTTGTTGGGAGTGAGTGGAGCACGATAGTTAGACCAATCACTCTCCGGGGGTTTTGCGGGGGTTCAAACCCAGGCCTCGGATTCGCTGAGCCGTTGACTGCCGGGGCATCTGGCCATTGCGGAGCGGGAGGGGCGAAGCGAGGCACCGGCAAGCCGAGAGTTGGGGGATCTCTTGGACCAACTTGGTGTGATCGGGCTTTGTTGAAGGACCGTGTGTCGACGTTCTGACAACACAATCCCCGGACGAGCCGACATTCCGGAACGAAAGTCCGGGTTACTCGAATTCGGGAGTGCTCGCGGTCTCGGCAACCGCGCGCCGCTAACGCGTTGATTCGGCCGCCGCCTGGCGCCTTTGCCGCGCGTTCACCAAAGCCGGCAGCGCAACCCCAGCGACCACGATCAGAATCGCGATCATGTCCAGGGTGCTGATGCTCTCGCCGAGAACCAGCCAAGCGAAGGGCACGCCAATCGGCGCTGACAACACCGAATAGAGCGTGACGCGGCCGATCGGGAGGTGGCGCAGCGCATAGTTCTGGAGGAAGAAACTGGCACCGCTGATGACCACGGCGGTGTACAGGAACCAGCTCCACACGCCGGTCCCAGCCTGCCCGGTCCACTGCAGGAGCGGTAAGTCGCCGAACGTACCGACTGCGATCGCGCCGGTAACGGCCGCACCCGACATCATCATCGCAGTGACGAGTGCCGGCTGGCCGTGTTCTTGAGCGAGGCGGCGGAACGTCAACTGGACTGCGCAGATCATGAAGAGCGCGATGATGATGAGCAGGTCCCCGGCAAGCGACGCTTCGCTGTCTCCGCCGGCGCTCGAAACCAGCAGCACGATCCCGCCAAGTCCGACGAGGGCGCCAATGATGACCGGAGCCGCGATCGCCTCTTTGAGGAAAACACGCGCAAAAACCGAAGCGATCAGCGGCATCAGCGCGAAAATAACGGCGGCGTGTACCGCCGTGGTCAAGAGCAGACCCTGATAGGCGATTATCGACACCAACCCCGGCTCGATCAAGCCGGCGACGAATGGGCGCCAGCCGACTCGCTTGACGTTCACTGCCTGGTGCACGGCCATCGCGGCCAACCACAACACCATCGCTCCAATGATGAAGCGTAGGGTCACCGCCTCGATAACGGGCACCGTCGTCAGCACGATCTTTATTGCCGTCGGCGACGATGCCCAAAACGTTACCGCGAGGATGAGCGCGAGATGGGGCACGTCGAGACCTTACCAGCAAACGGTTTTGAAGCTCGGCGTTAGACCAGGCGACCCGGCGAGGAACGTCGCCCCGACGATCGCGCGCATCTTGGCGACTCCGGTCGTCCGCTCACCCGGCACCGCCGCCGGCCGGCGCCGTAGGGCAGGATCAAGCGGTCGAAGGAAGGCGGGCGTAAGGCCCAAAAGCGGCCAAGCGTCGAGTCCCAACGGCTACAATGGGAGTGAATCACCGTGACGGGCCAAATCCAGGGGCGGGCCCGGCTCGCTTCAGCGGCGAGTAAGGAGTTCGCGCAAGCGTTGCGGGGTGATCGGCAGTTCGGTGATGGCGCCGGACATCTGCAAAGCGTCATCGACGGCTCCGGCGATGGCGGCACCGGCGCCGTTGATACCGGCTTCGCCGGCGCCCTTGGCGCCGAGCGGGTTCAAGGGGCTGGGAGCGTCTTCGAAGATCAGGGCTTCGACCGGCGGCACCTCGCCGGCGGTGGGGATCATGTAGTCGACGAAACTCGCCGCCAGCGGCTGACCATCATCGTCGTAGACGAACGCTTCCAGCAGGGCACCGCCGATACCCTGGGCCGAGCCCCCGGCAATCTGCCCCTCGACCAGCATCGGGTTGATGGCGCGGCCGATATCGTAGGCGACGACATAGCGCTCGACGGTGACGCCGCCGGTGTCGCGATCGACGGCAATCTGCGCGATATGGAGTCCGTAGGGATAGTTCATGTGGGTGGTTTTAAACCAACCCTCGGCGGTGAGGCCCATGTCATCGGTGTCGGACAGCTGCGAGAACGGTCCCCGTGCCTGGGCGATCTCGGCCAGCGACACTTCGCCGCCGCCACCCCTGACCCGGGCGACACCGTCGCTGAATTCAATCTCGTCAGCGGCGACCTGGAGCAACTCGGCCGCGGTCGCGAGCGCCTTGTCGCGGATCCGCGTCGCCGCGATGTGCACCGCCGAGCCCGTCATCACGGTGACGCGCGAGGCGAACGCGCCCATGCCGTACTCGATCAGGTTGGTCTGGCCATGGCGCACGCGCACACTGTCGACCGGCACGCCAATGGTCTCGGCGGCGATCTGGGCGATCACCGTATCGACGCCCTGGCCGACCGAGGCGACGCCCGTGACGATTTCGACCGTGCCGCTCTCGTTGATGGCGATGCGGACGCCGTCGAAGGGGCCGAAGCCGCTCTTCTCGACGAAAAAGCCGTACCCCAGGCCGACCAGCTCGCCGCCGGCGCGGCGGTTTGCGATGTCGGCCTTCAGCGCGTCAAGGCCGATGCGCGCCGCGGTTTGTTCGAGCAGGTCGGCATAGTCGCCGGAATCGTAGACCAGCGGCGTGCCCATGGCGTCGATCTCGCGAGTGTAGGGCATCTCGTCGGCACCGACGAAATTGACGCGCCGCACGTCGAGCCGGTCGAGGCCGTAGACATCCGCGATACGGTCGATCAGGCGCTCGCGAACGAATGTGCTCTCGTAGCGGCCTGGCGCCCGATAGGTGCCGCACGGGGTTTTGTTGGTGAGGCGGACATGGCCGGTGGCGCGATAGGCCGGGACGCGATAGGGTCCCGGCAGCATCGCCGCAGCGAGGTCGTGCACGGTGATACCGTGGGTGCGGATGTAGCCGCCTTGGCCGGACCAGTATTCGAAGTCGAGCGCAAGGATGATACCGCGTTCGTCGACCGCGGCACGAATGTGGGATTTCTGATCGCGCGAATGATTGGTCGCGAGCAGGCTCTCGCGACGGTCTTCGATCCATTTGACCGGCCGCTCGAGGCGCATCGCCGCCAGGCTGGCGAGCACGTCTTCGGGATAGAGTTCGCCGCGCACGCCAAAACCTCCGCCGACATGGCGTTCGAACAGGTGGACCGCGTCGAGCGGCAGGCCGAGCATGGTGCTGAGCTGGATACGGTTCTGATGCGGCACCTTGGCGGCGCCGTAGAATTCAAGGATCCGCGATGCAGCGTCCCAGCGGACGATGGCGCCGCGGGTCTCGAGCGGCACGCCGGACTGCGGCGCCACCGCGAGGTCGAGCTCGACGACCCGATGACAGTCGGCGAACGCGCGATCGATGTCGCCATATTCCTTGCGGATCACCGTCGCTTCGGCGAGCCGGCCCGGTTCGAATTCGCCGGGCTCCCCGCGCGCGTCGAGATAAGGTTCGAGCGGATCGATCTCGATTTCGACCAGCTCCTCCGCATCCTCGGCGAGGTAGGGATCGGCTGCGAAGACCACGGCGACGGGCTCGCCGACATAACGCACATAGTCCTTCGACAGGATAGGTTGGCGGAACGGTTCGAGGTCGTCGATGCGCATCATGCGGAAGGTGATGGGCGGGATGTCGTCGACGTCAGCATGGGTCCAGGCGGCGACCACGCCCGGCAGTGCGAGGGCCTTGGCGGTATCGATCTCTCGCAAGCGGCCGCGCGCAACAGGCGAACGCACCACCCGCATGTGGAGCTGGCCCGGAAAGGAAACATCGGCAGCGAAACAGCCGCGGCCGGTGAGCAGCGGCGCGTCTTCCAACCGCGGGATGTTTTGGCCGATGTAGCGGGTCACGTGTTGGCGGCGTCGAGGGCCGCGCGCATCGCCTTGATGATGTTCTGGTAGCCGGTGCAGCGGCACAAATTGGACGACAAGAGGTGGCGCAGCTCGGCGTCGTCGACCTCCGGGCGGCTCTCGAGGATCGCGGTACCCAGCATCAGGAAGCCCGGGGTGCAGTAGCCGCATTGCAGCGCGTGGTGCTCGTGAAACGCCTGCTGCAGCGGGTTGAGCTCGTCGCCGATGGCGAGGCCTTCGACCGTGCGCACCGCGGCGCCTTCGGCCTGTACCGCGAACATCAGGCACGAGCGCACCGGCCGGTCGTCGACCAGCACGGTGCAAGCCCCGCACACGCCATGCTCGCATCCGAGGTGGGTGCCGGTCAGCCCGCAATCCATGCGCAGCACATCGGCCAGCGTTCGGCGCGGCTCGACGCTGACGGCGTGGTCCTCGCCGTTGACGCTGAGGGTGAGATCGATCTTGTCGAATATCGCGTTCATTGTTTTGCCTCCGCGTCGCGGATCAGCTCGCGTAACCGACCGGGCGTGATGGGCATTTCATAGACCTCGACGGCGAACGGCCGCAGCGCATCGACCACGGCGTTGATCACCGCCGCCGGCGCGCCGATGGCACCGCCTTCACCCAACCCCTTGGCGCCCGTCACGGTGGCATCGCTGATGGTTTCGAGATGAACGATCTCGATGTCGGGAACTTCCATCGCGGTCGGCACGAGATAGTCGGCCAGCGAGGTGGTCAGGATGTTGCCGTCGTCTTCGTAGACGATCTGCTCGTAAAGCGCGTTGCCGATACCTTGTGCGATGCCGCCCCGTACCTGACCGTCTGCGATCATCGGGTTGATCAGCCGGCCGGCATCCTCAACCGTGACATAGCGTTCGAGGTGCACGTGGCCGGTATCGGGATCAACTTCGGCGATGGCGACGTGGCAGGCGTTGGCGAAGGCGCCGACGGGGTCGTAGTTCGCGCGCGCCGACATTTCCGCGTAGGCCTCGCCGGGGAATTGATGACTCTGATGGTAGGCGATACGCGCGAGCTTGGCGAAGTCGATGCCGCCATTGCCGGCTGCGGCGCGCCCGCCGGCGAGGGTGACTTCGGTGGAATCGGCCTGCAGCAGGTGCGCGGCGAGGCCCCTGATCTGGTCGGCCAGCTTAGCCGCGGCCAGCTTGGCGGCGCCGCCGGCGATCATGATCGAGCGGCTGGCAAACGTGCCCCAGCCATACGGTGTACGATCGGTGTCGCCATGCACGATGGTGATCTTGTCGATCTCGACCCCGGTTTCGTCGGCGATGATCTGCGACAATCCGGTCGCCAACCCCTGGCCGTGCGGCGAGGCGCCGATGCGGGCCTCGATGGCGCCGGAGGGGTCCATCGTAATCTCGACGGTCTCGTAGCCCGGCGTGATCTCCATCGAGCGCAGCGAGAAGGTCGGGGTGCCGTAGCCGGTACGCTCGTTGAAGGTGGAGAAGCCGATGCCGAGATAACGGCCTTGGCTGCGGGCCTGCTGCTGCCGTTGGCGGAAACCGGGGAGATCGACCTTTTCGATCGCCCTGTCGAGCGCTTCGACATAGGAGCCGCGGTCGTAAACCGTGCCGGTAACGGAGGTGTAGGGGAAATCACGGATCAGGTTGCGGCGGCGGATCTCGGCCGGTTCGATGCCGAAACGGCGCGCCGCCGTGTCCATCACCCGTTCCATCGCGAAGGTGATCACCGGGCGCGACACGCCCCGGTAGGGCGCCATCGGGCAAGTATGGGTGGTGACGCCGCGCGAACGCACGCTGTAATGGCGGAAATCGTAGGGACCCGGAAGCTCGCTCATCGCCATCAGCGGCTCAACGCCGCAGGTCACGGGGTAGGTCGAGTAGGCACCGATATTGCAGCGCAGATCGGCGTCGAGGGCGATCAGCCGGGCCTCGGCATCGAACGCAGCCTTGAGCGTGTAGCGCTGGTCGCGGCTGTGGTAGGAGGCCATCAGGTTTTCGTGCCGGTCCTCGACCCAGACGACGTCGCCGCGCAGGCGCCGCGCCACCCACACCGCAACGACATATTCCGTCGATAGCTGCATCTTCTGGCCAAAGCCGCCGCCAACGTCGGGAGCGACGACCCGCAGCAGCGTCTCATCGATGCGGAGGCAGTCGGCGATCCCCGTCCGCACCTGGTGCGGCGCCTGCACCGAAGCATGGAGGGTCACGCGCCCAGTGCGGCGATCGAAGGCGGCGTGAGCGCCGCGCGCCTCGAGCGGCATTGCGCTCTGGCGCCCGGACTCGACTGCAATCTCGATCACTTCGGCCGCGCCGGTGAAGGCGTTACCGACGCCGTCGCCGCGGATATTGGCCTCCACCAGGGTGTTCTCGGCCGCCTGTTCGTGCACCCGCACCGCACCGGGTGCGAGCGCCGCGTCGACGTCGGCAACGGCGTCGGAGGGTTCGAAATCGACCACCACGCGCTCGGCGTTATCTTCGGCCTGCTCCGGGCACGATCCGAGCACGACGGCGATCGGCTCGCCGATGAAGCGGACCCGATCCTTGGCCAGGACGTGCTGCTCGGTAGCGACGTAGTCGGGCCGGAACAGCAGCGGGCGCAGCGGCGCGACACCGGCAAGATCGTCTATGGTGAAGGCGCGCACCCCGTCGGGGATGGTGATCCCGGCAATGGCGGCGGACGCGAACGGGCTGCGCACGAAGCGCAGGGTGGTGGCCCCGGCTGCGAGGTCGCCGACATAGCGGCCGAAACCGCGCACCAGCGGCCCGTCTTCGCGGCGCTTAATCTGCTGGCCGACCCAGCTCATTCGGCGAAGGCGTGTTCGAGCGCCCGCTTCGTCATCGCGCGGGCGAGGTCGCGGCGGTAATCGGCGGAGGCGTGGAGGTCGGAAGTGGGATCGACCTTGCGCGCCGCTTCTTCACCGGCAGCGGCGAACAGATCGGCGCCGGGCGTTTCACCGACCAGCAATTGTTCGGCGGTGGCCATGCGGATCGGTCGGTCCTCGACCGCGCCGGCGCCGACCTTGGCCTCGGCAATCTTGCCGTCGTCGCCGAGCCGAACCGCGACCATGGCCATGGTCAGTGCGAAGTCGCCGGCGCGGCGAGCGAACTCGGCGAAACCGAGGCGCCAGCTTTGATCGAGCACCGGCAATCGGACTTCGACGAGCAGCTCGGTGTCGGTGAGATCGGTGGTGAGAATCGAGATGAAAAAATCTTCGGCGGCGATGGCGCGCTCGCTGTTGGCGCTGTAGGCGATCATGTCGGCGTCGAGGGTGAGCGCCACCAGGCACCACTCCGCGGCCGGGTCGGCATGCGCCAGGCTGCCGCAAAAGGTGCCGCGCATACGGATCGGCAGGTGGGCGATGTGGTGGGCGACATGCGGCAGGAACGCGGCGAGCGGGCCGTCGGTCACGGGTTGCTCGAAGGCGACATGGCGGGTAAGGGCGCCGATCCGCAGCGTGCGGCCGTCGTTCCGGCAATAGTCGAGGTCGGCGGCGCGGTTGATATCCACCAGCACTGCCGGCCGCGCCATGCGGAAATTCATTGCCGCGACCAGGGTCTGGCCGCCGGCCAGCACCTTGGCATCGTCACCGAACTCGGCGAGAATCGCTGTTGCCTCCGCCGTCGAAGCGGGGGCGCGGTATGCGAAAGGCGCGGGTTTCATAAGCGTGCCGATCTACACAAATTGAACCAAACCATTATAGTCGCACCGCATACTTGTCGTCGCGTTCCGGGAGGGGAGGATGGCCAAAAAACTGGATCGGGTGTGCGTGTTCGGGCTGGAACCGAACAGCCCCGGACTGCCGATTGTCGAAGGAACCGGCAGCGCCCACGCCATCGTCTGGCCGGGTGTCGGTGCCGAGATTCGGTCGATTCACCGCATCAGCCTCGGCGCCCGCGCCCGCACCACCGAACTGCACCATCCGATGGAGGCGGTCTACTACATCATCGAGGGCAGCGGCCACGTCAGCGATACCGACGCGGCGTCCGCGGGAGCGCTGATCGAGGGGTCGATGATCTTCGTCGAGCCCGACACGTCATACGTGATTGAGGCCGGCGATGACGGCCTCGAGGTGATGGGAGGGCCGTGCCCGCCGGACCCGGCGTTGTACGCGAATCTGTAGGGAGGACGATCATGGCCGTTCATGTATTCCACCGCGACGAGCCGGACGTAATGCTGCCGGTCATCTCCAAGGACGCGCGCCTGGTGGTCTGGCCGGGGGTCGGCGCCGAGACGGCGAACATGAACTACGTAGTGCTCGAGCCCGGCGAATCCAACGTGCCGCACATCCATGTCAGCTCGGAGGATTCGGTTTTCATCCTCGAAGGCAAGGGCACCGCCCACGATTTCGATAACGACAGCAAGGTGGTGTTCGAGGCGGGCCAGGCGGTGCACGTACCCGCGGGCATCAAGCACGCGATTGCCGCCGATCGCGGCGTCCGCGTGGTCAGCGCGGGCGGTCCCAGCCCCGCTGATCGGGGCCTGCTCAAGGCAGTGGGAGCGCTCAAGGACGACGAATGACGGTCGCGGTCGCGATCGCCCAGATCACCGGACAACCGCTCGCCGCCGACGCCAACCGGCAGCGTAGCTGCGACATCGTCGATCGGGCGTTCGCCGACGGCGCCGGCCTGGTCGTGCTGCCGGAGATGATTGTTCCCGGCTATGGCTATGACGCCGAGGGCTTGAACGCCATCGCTGAATCCGTCGACGGAGCGACGGTCGCGGCGTGGCATGCGGCGGCGGCGGCGCATGGCGGCCTGGTCGCGGGTGGCTTCTGCGAACGCGACGGTGACGCGCTGTACAACAGCGCGGTGCTGGTCGGGCCTGATCGGCCCGAACCGCTGCTGCACTACCGCAAGCTGCATCTGTTCGGCCGCGAGAACGAGATCTTCCAGCCCGGCGACAAGGGGCTGCCGATCATCGAGACCGTGCTCGGTACGATCGGCATCTGCGTCTGCTACGATTTGCGCTTTGTCGAAGTCGCCCGGGCTCTGGCACTGCGGGGCGCCGAGATCGTGGTGGTACCGACGGCTTGGGTCACCGGGTTCGACCAGCGGCGCTGGGATTCCGACGGTTACTGCCCGCAAGCCCGCGGCGCGGCGGTACAGGCCAACCTCAACCAGATCTATATCGTCTGCGCGTCACAGGCCGGTAGCAACGGCGAGATCGATTTTCTCGGCTCGTCGCTGATCGTCGATCCCTGGGGCGAACCTGTGGTCGGCCCGCTCGGCGGCGACGAGGAGACGGTCGTCAGCGCCGAGATCGATGCCGCGGCGGTCGCGTCGGCGCGTGAGCGCGGCCAGCTGATCTCGCCACGCGCCGACCGTCGCACCGACGTCTACCAACTCAGCGTCGGCGGCGAGCTGTATTAGTGGTCAGGCTCAACCGCTGCGCCGAAATCGAAGATCTGCGCCGGTCCGCGCGCCGCCGGCTGCCGCGCTTTGCGTTTGATTTCGTTGAGGGCGGCGCTGATGGCCAGATCAGCATCGCACGCAATGTCGCGGCTTTCGAGGACGTCGCGTTCGTCCCGAAGGTACTCGTCGACGTGTCGCAGCGGAGCCTGGCCACCTCTCTGTTCGGGCAGGAATCGGCCGCGCCGCTGGCGATCGCGCCGACCGGCGGCGTCGGCCTGCTGCATCGCGACAGCGAGATCGGGCTCGCGAAAGCGGCGGCGGCGAGCGGTGTTCCCTTCACCCTGAGCACCGCCGCCAACACCAGCCTGGAGCGGGTGCGCGATGCGGTCGATGGGCGCTTATGGATGCAGCTCTACATCTACAAGGACCAAGAAGTCGGGCGCGAGATAGCACGACGCGCCGAAGCCGCGGGCTACGAAGCGCTGGTTATCACGCTCGACACGCCGGTGTCCGGCAAACGCACGCGCGACGACCGCCACTTCGCCGCACCCGGCGCCCTGGTCTGGCGAAGTAAGCTCGAAACGCTGCGCCATCCCGGCTGGATGGCCAACGTATTGCTGCGCGGCCTGCCCGGATTTCCCAATGTCGAAGCGGCGCTGCCGCCGGGGCAACGCACCAACCACGCCGCGCGCAAATTCCTCATGGGGGCCAAGGATGCGGCGCTGGAAATGGCCAGTCTCGCCCGGTTCCGCGATATCTGGCCAGGCATCCTACTGGTCAAGGGGGTGCTGGCGCCGGAGGATATCGGTCAGCTCGCGGCCAATGGCGTCGACGGCGTCATCCTCAGCAACCATGGCGGCCGCCAACTCGACGGCACGGTGGCGCCGCTGGAAATGGTGCCGGCCGCGGTCGCGGCGGCGGACCGCCGCATGCCGATTCTGATGGATGGCGGGGTGCGCCGCGGCGGCGACGTATTGAAAGCGATCGCACTGGGTGCGGCCGCGGCGATGTCGGGACGGGCGACGCTGTACGGCATCGGCGCCGCCGGCGAGGCCGGCGCGCGGCGCGCTCTCGACATCCTGTTCGACGAAATGGACCGGGGACTGGCGCTGCTCGGCTGTCCCGACGTCGCGACGCTGGGGCGCGAGTTCGTGCGGGTACCGGCGGGGTTCGGAGAGGCGGCTTAAACCAACCGAACCAGGACGCGGCGGCAATGCGGGTTTTGGACCGGTCTGCCGAGCATTGTTCGAACGCCCAATTGCCGACCAAGTTCGGTTGGTGGCCCCAACCGGACACGCCGGGCGTTAGGGTCGCTCTTCAACGGGAAGCGGGAAGTCTTGCCGCGGGCCCACGCTAGCGCCCTGGAGCGCAAGTTCGGGGACTCCGGCTGCTGCGCCCGCAAGATGCCGCTGCAGTTCGTAGCTGGCTTCCCCGACCAGCCGGTGTGCAGCCGTGAGCGCTTCTAGGAGGTCAAGGTCCTCACCTTCGCGCGCGTCGCGCAGATGGTCGGGCGGGAATTCAAGCGCAAAATCCAGATCTCGGCCTCGCGACAACTGGACATGGCCCGCATCCGCGAGGCCTGGGGGTTGGCGGACCTTCTTGTGATCCTGCAGGCGGAGGACGAGAGCGCAAATGAGGCCTGCCTCGGGCTGCGCTCGACGTCGAGTTGGCACCGTCGCTGGAGCCGGTGATGTCGTGGTCATGAGCGCCGCCACTCTGCGTGGTATTGGTGACCTCGGGCAGCCCCTACGACGTCCCGCCTTCGCGCGTCGCCCCACCCACTGTGTACTCAAGTCTGGTGTATTGATGCGTCAGGTATACTGATGCGTATGCGCTGCCTCGGTATCCGTCCGGTAACTTCCACTCGAATGCGAATGGAGCGGCATCTGGCTCGCCGTGAGCGTGACGTGCTCCGAGCACCCGTGCTCCCGGCCGCGCGTGCTGCTCGCCCCAGCAACACCCGATCCGTCATGTTAGGCACGTTGAAGATGCTCACGCCGTTGCCGGCGCCGAAGGTGGTGCCGATGACGGCGAAGAGCGCGGCCTCGCCCGTGCGGCTCGCTCGGCCGCCAGGTCGGATGAAAAACGGCGTCGCCCTCGGCGTTTCGCCGACCGGTCGGGCGCTGCCCGGTGCCCACATCCAGGGAAGCCAGCAGCTCCCGGTGAGCCCTGGTGAGTACGCCGGTCTATGCCAGGGGTTGCTCGATCGGCGGGGCGCCTGGCGCCGTCTCGCTCAGGGGCCGTCGATATTGCGGATTTGCGACGCAGCGCCCGCTGCCACGTGCGAGATGTTGGCTTCCTGCCGTGCCCACGACTCGAGATTTCCGGCTTCGGTTGCGATGAATGTCTCGATCGCGCACCGCGCCTCCTCGTCACGCATCTGCCGGGGCGGGCTCTTCATATAGTAGGCGCTTGGGCCCTCCAGCGGCCCGGCCAGTCCGCGATCGAGACCGAGCTTGGCGCAACGGATCGCATCGATCACGACGCCGGCGCTGTTGGGAGAGTCCTGCACGGAAAGCCTGAGCTCGAGCTCCAGCGGAACGTCGCCGAAGCCACGCCCTTCCATGCGGATGAACGCGACCTTGTTATCTCCTTGCCACGGCACGTAGTCGGATGGACCGATATGGATGTCCTTGGGAGCGAGCCTCTCGTCGAGCTGGCTTTGCACGGATTCCGTCTTGGAGCGCTTCTTCGACTGCAGCCGGCTACGCTCGAGCATGTTCAAGAAGTCCGTGTTTCCACCCGTGTTGAGCTGGTACGTACGGTCGAGTGTCACGCCGCGATCCGCGAACAGCCGGCTGAGCATGCGGTGAACGATGGTCGCCCCGACTTGACTCTTGATATCGTCGCCCACGATCGGCAGCCCCGCGACGCGAAAGCGTTCGGCCCATTCGCGATCGGACGCCAGGAAAACGGGCACGCAGTTGACCATCGCCACTCCGGCGTCGAGGCATGCTTGAGCGTAGTGGCGTACGGCGCGCTCGGATCCGACCGGCAAATAGCAAATGAGTACTTCCGCATTGGTGCCCTTGAGGATTTCGGTCACATCCACGGGATCGACATCCGCCACGCGGAAAGCCTGATCCTCTCCGTAGTCCTCCATGTGATCGGCGACACCGTCGAGGACCGGACCCATCCGGACCACGACGCCGCTGGCCGACAACGCGGGCTGGAAGATCTTCGTGCAGTTCGGAGTGGCGAAAGCGGCGTCCTCCAAAGCATGGCCGACCTTGCGGGAGTCGACGTCGAATGCCGCGACGACCTCGATATCGGACGGCCGCCAACCCCCGATATTGGGGTGCATGAGGCCGGCTTGTCCGACGATGTTTCTGCCACGGTAGTACTCGATACCTTGCAGCAACGAACTTGCGCAGTTCCCAACACCAGCGATCGCTACTCTGATTTTCGTCATGTAGTCCTCTCCTTTCTTCATCTCTCTCGCGTGGCTCTCGTGGCACGCTGAATATCGTTAAGTGGTTTTGACCGGTCGGACTCCTCCGCGGCCAAAAACACCGATTTCTCCGCCTCGTTCAGCTTCAGCAGATCGGAAATCGGCTCGATAAGTTCCCCCGGCGCCCCGCGACGCCTGGCCTCGGCGGCCGACGCCAGGAGCCGGGACAGAAACGGGTCGTACCGGGGCTCGAGCGCGCCCGACGGCAGCCCTATTGCCTCTCGCGCGCGGTTCTCCCCGCTCGCGTCGCAGTCGTCGGTCAAGCGGTCGCGTTGCTCCCCAGATAGGAAGCGCAGGTTTTTGAGCGAGTGGGCGACCATCGAATGGCTCACGCCGAAGTAGCGGGCGACCAGGGACAGTTCCTGGGAACTAAGTTGCCACGCCCCTCGCCGCGAGCGAGCGCTTAGGTGGATCCGGGATTTGTCGGCGGGGACGGCCGAATCGTCGGACAGCAGATCGAGGCCCGCACCCAGGCTCCGGGCCATCGTGTCGCAGCCGATGGATTGTAGATAACGCTCGACGCCTTTCGCGGGCATCAGAAAATGGCCGGCAAACGTGTTGGCTCGTACTTCGCGATGGTGGCCACGATCGTTCTGACCGCAACCGATCCACCTCTGCTCCGAGTCGAAGAGCACGTGAGCAAGGCCATGCGCCAACCAGAACCGCCGTTCTTCGAGGCTCGCCGCCTGACTAACGATGATCACCGGCCCGGTGTCAGGCGTGTTGATCGATACACAAGAGGTCGCCGCGGGAAGCTGAAGTCGCGTCGCGCGGATGCGAAGTGTGGCCAGGGTTTCCGGCATGTCCCGTATGGGCGCCGACCCCAGGTCGAGGCGACGGCGCTCGTCCTCGGCTGCCGAGTAGCCCTGGTGCGCCGCCTCCCAGGAAGTTCGCGGATCACTTCCCCGGAACACGAAGGCGTCGGGCCCAAACACATCTGCACCAAGAGCGGCCTCTACCTCGGTAAGCAAGCTTGCCAGCTTCAGGAGCTGCTTGAGTTCGTCGTGGAAACTCGTGATGTCTCCGAACGCCGGGTATGCGTCTGCCAGCTCGTCGAGAAGTGCATCCTGCGTCGGCTTCGACGCGCTCGCGGCTTTGTCCGACCTGGCGAGTAGAGAAGACGGACTTTGCCGCAATACGGAGGCGAACCTGGAGAGCTCGTCAGCCGTGATCTCACGATTGCCCGCCTCGATCTGCGTCACCGCAGTCCGGGACAACCCCACTTGCTCGGCCAGCTTGGCTTGGCTCAGCCCTGATGCGATCCGGTGCCGTCGCAGACGTTCGCTCAGCCCACTCACTTGCGGTTGCTCCTCGCTGGGGGGTAAGGGTTGATGTCTATGTATGAATATCAAACATTTTTGTAATAGTTTTGCAACATAGTTCTAAATAGCTTCACACCTGACCAACAAGATCGGGAACTCTCCCGGGCGTTGAACAGGCCCGGGCATAGCTCAGCCAAAATTCCTCGATCGCCTCGGCGTGCGGCCGCGCCGTTCAATCACTTCGATCGCCGAGCTTCGTCGTAAGCCTTCAACGCCCGCTTCGGCGCCTGGTCGCGCCACACTCGCATCAAATTGGTGATTGCCCACTTGCGGTCGAGCTTGTCGGGTCGCACCAGGATCAGCGGGTGGTTCTTGTAGTGTGGGGTGAAAAAGAACGTGTCGGGAGCGGCTTCCACAAGGAACTCGCGCTCCTCGAACGGAACCTTGAACACCGGCGCGTTCTCCTTCGGGCTCCACCATACCCATAGCTTGCCGTGCGCCTTCAGGGTCGGCTGACCCCAGGAGGTCGTCTCCTCGACGCCGGGCAGCTCGAGTCCAAGTGCGAGTGCTTTCAAGCCCCGCCAATCGATCGATCGTTTCGCCACCAATCACCTCTCGGTTTCGCAACGAGGGGCGACGCCGGTCGTCCAATTAAAGAACACTATTTTAACGCGTTTGCAGCCCCGGCGCCGGGATGCAGCCCGTGTCGTTCTAGAAACGCGAGCATCAGCCGATCGAACAGCCAGGGTTGTTCCATTTGGCAGGCGTGGCCGGCGCCGGGAAGCACTTGGAGGTCGCAGTCCGGAATCTGCTTGCGCAGCGCGAAGGCGCTGGCGTGGGCGGTGTCGGCGCTGCCGGTCAGGATCAGGGTGGGACAGTCGATGCTCGCGAAGTGATCGTCGGCGTCGGGCGTGAGATAGGCCTCGAACAGGCGGATGATGGTATCAACGTCGGCATAGGCGTTGCGTTCGGTGAACAGGTTCACGAAATAGGCCGCGTAGTCGGTGTCACCAAAATCCGGGCTGAAATCCTCGAGAGTGTACGCCCGGCGATAGTCGATGCCCTGCTCGCGGAAGGCGGTGATACGGCGTGGTGCGAATTCGCGGCCGGGGACGTAGCCGGTGCCGGTCAGGACCATCGCCAGGGTACGGTCGGGGTCGAAATGGTACATGTACGGCACAATCGATGAGCCGATCGAACAGCCGGCGAGAATTGCTTTTTCGTCCGGTGCAATCGCTTCAACCGCTTCCTAGCACGCTTGTGCCAGATCGCGCAGGGTCAGCCCCGGATCCGCAGTTGGCGAGCGGCCGTAGCCCGGGAGGTCGATGGCGACGCAGCGATACCAGGTCGAAAGATGCGCCATCTGGTACAGCCAACACGACTGATCCAGCGGGTTGGGGTGGACGAATGCCGCGACCGGTCCGGTTCGGCCCATGCGCTCGGTATAGAGTGGTCCGTGGATGCGTTGTGCCATGAAACCGTCCTGAATGGATCTACGGAGTTTATCCGAGCACCATCATGACAAACCGCTCTTTTAACGTTCGCCTGCGGGCTCTCCAATCTCGACCTGGCCGAGATGTCGGACTCGGAGTACATGCGGCGGCGCAGCGCCGGTGACGACGCAATGGTGACGTTGCGTTCCCGTCTCGGGTGTTCCACCACGGCGTGATCAGATCGACAGCAACGGCCCTATCCGCGAGCCCGAGGATCTGGACGAACGCCGTTCCGGCGCGCGACGTAGACCGGTCGGCCATCAACCGCGTCGAGGGCGGCATCAACCAGTCCGGCGCAAACCCCAATTCGAGCCTGCTGGCCGACCCGTCGCCGGACCCGGATTGGGAAAAACGATTCCGACAAAGTCCCGCTGAATACGCTCCTCGACGAGGATGAGATAGATGCCATTATCGGCACGACCGAGCGAACGCGCGGATGCATGATTGCCGTACGCTACAGTACGCGCCGCCCCGGGTGACGGCCGATCGAGCCCCACGGAGGCTACGGCAATGGGACCGGCAAACGGACGTTTAAACGGCGGGCGCTGCAGCGAGGGAGGAGCCGGGTGGCGAAGACAATCGTCGGCGGCCATGCCGCGCTCGTCGACCTGCCGGTACGAGCAGGCGTCAAGCCGTGCTTCGCAAGCGTTGTGTGAGCTAGACTTGTACACGAGGTAACAAGGGGGATTCCATGTCCGTTCAGACGCCGACCAAGGGACAGTTGCGCGAGATCGGCGACGATCTCGGTTTCGACATGACCGAGGAAGAGGTCGAAGTTTACCAGCGTGAATTCGCGGGCGTGCGTTTCATCTACAACCGTCTCGACCAGCTGCCCGACTACCTGCCGCCCGTGAAATATCCGCGCACGCCGGGCTACCGGCCGAGCGGCGAGGAGAATCCCTACGGCGCCTGGTACGTGAAGACCGAGGTGAAGGGTGCATCGCGCGGCAAGCTCACGGGCAGGCGGGTGGTGCTCAAGGACACGATCTGTCTCGCCGGCGTACCGATGATGGACGGCGCCTCGGTGCTCGAGGGTTATGTGCCCGACACCGACGCCACAGTCGTGACCCGCATCCTCGACGCCGCGGGAACCATCGTCGGCAAGGCGGTGTGCGAGTATTTTTCGTTTTCGTCGAGCGGCCACACCAGCGTCACCGGTATTGTCGAAAGCCCGCTCAAGCCGGGCTACACGCCGGGCGGCTCGTCAACCGGCAGCGCCGTGCTGGTCGCGGCCGAGGAAGTGGACATGGCGCTGGGAGGCGACCAGGCCGGATCGATCCGCATCCCCTCGGCGTGCTGCGGTCTGGTCGGCCTCAAGCCGACCTGGGGGCTGATCCCCTACACCGGCATCATTTCGTCGGAGTTCAATATCGACCATACCGGTCCGATGACCCGCACGGTCGAGGACAACGCACTGCTGCTCGAGGTGCTGGCCGGGCCCGACGGAATCGACACCCGCATGTCGACACCGAAACCCAAGATACACCCATATACCAAAGCGCTGGGCAAGGGGGTCAAGGGCATGAGGCTGGCGATCATCGAGGAGGGCTTCGGCTGGCCGGCGTCGATGCCGGAGGTCGATGCCACGGTGCGCGTCGCGGCCGAGCGCTTCAGCAAGCTCGGCGCCGAGGTAGATGTGGTGTCATTCCCCTGGCACCGCGATGCCTTCATCGCCTGGATGGGTTTCGCGCTCGACGGCTATTACACCAACCTGCTCGTCGGCAACGGCTTCGGCACCAACCATGGCGGGCTCTACGTCACCAGCCTCAACGACAAGCTCGCGGGGTGGCGTCAGCGGGCCAACGAGATTCCGTACAATCTGCGCTTCGGTATGTTGTCCGGGGAATACATGAAGCGTAAGCATCAGGGCCATTATTACTGCAAGGCCCACAACCTCGCGCGCCAGGCAGCCGAGGCCTACAACCGGCTGTTGCAGGACTATGACGCGATGATCATGCCGACCGCACCGCAGAAATCGCGGCCCTATCCGGATCAGCCTTTTTCGGTGGAGGACACCATCTCGATGGCGCTGGAGAATATCGAGAACACCTGTCCGTTCAACCTGACTCACCATCCGGCGATCACGATCCCGGCCGGCATCGTCGACGGGTGCCCGATCGGCATGATGCTGATCGGCCGCCATTACGACGAGCCGACGCTCTACCGAGCCGCGCATGCCTTTGAGCAGGGCGTCGACTGGACCGGGATCTCGGTCGATCCGGCTCGCCGCCCCAAGCGGCGGAGCGACCGCAGGGTCGCGCGCCGATAGCGGTTCGGTGGCCCCCTGTGCGGCCGGTCCGACAGGAAACGCGGATGAACTTGTCTCACGCGCATCCGACGACACCAGATTTGACGATTCCGGGGTGCCCGGACGACGCTCCGTCCGCTGCGCAATTGGCGAACCGTGACCAGTGATCGGGCGGTCAAACGCGGGCTGGCGGCGGTCTTGAGCGCCGACAGGGTCGGTTGCAGCCGCCGCCTGATGGGGGCGGATGAGGCCGGCACGCCGGCCACACGCGAAGGCTCACCGCAGCGAGCTGACGGGCTCCAAGATCGCCGAGCATGACGGCCGCATCGTCAAAACTGCGGATGATGTTTCCTGATCGAATTCCCAGCTCATCGCAGCGGTAGATGATGGGGTCGACCTGCGGGCGGGGACCGCCGCCCCGCAATATCGAGGTGTCCGAGGATCGTCAGATCGGCTTTCGTATCGCCGCCACCACCGTCGCACGGCTGCGGCAAACCCGCCGAACCCGGCGGGATCTACATTTCACGCAGCGCGCGCGACCCGGCGCGCGATCGGCGCGACATCCCGCTCGACGGCCTCGGCATGCACCAAATCCGGAACATTGCTCCGCCCGCGCGCTACTGCGGCCGGCCGATCAACGATCGATTGCCGTGCTCGCGTTCGTCAATAGGAGCGGGGATCAGGAGCAGGAGTACTGAGTCCGATGGGTGATCGTCCGATCTTGTTTTCCACGCTGATGGTGCGGGCGCTGGTGGATGGACGAAAGACCCAGTCTCGGCGTTCGACTCTCGACCGGCGTGGTAATCCGACGGTGTGGCGGCGTTTGGCCGACGACTGGGCCCGCGGCGAGTGGGATCACCGCCTGTGGGTACGGGAGGCATTTCGCCGTACCGGTAACGGCATCGTCTTTCGCGCCGATGATGACGTCGGGTCGGGACCCTGGAATCCGTCGATCCACCTGCCGCGCGCCGCCTCGCGGCTGACGTTGGCGGTGACCGGCATAGCCGTCGAGCGTCTACAAGACATCAGCGACGCCGATGCCCGGCGCGAGGGCGCGGTGGGGATCGCCGATTTCGAGAATATCTGGATCTCGATCCACGGTGCGCGCTCGTGGCGGTGCAACCCGGAGGTCGTCGTTTTGTCGTTCGACGTCCAGCATTGCAACATCGATCGCCATTGACCGCGGCGAAACGCGGCCTACGTTTGCTCTATCCCGCGCCGGGTATTTTCATGTCCCAATCCTACGCCGACGGCTCATCGGCCATCATCGTTGCCGCTGACAAGGTATCGAAGCGCTACCGTGAACGCGTGGCGGTGGACGGACTCGATTTGGCGGTGCCGCGCGGCGGCTGCTTCGGATTGCTCGGGCCGAACGGTGCCGGCAAGACGACGATGCTTAAGATGATCTACGGCGTTGCCCGGCCGACGGGCGGCACGGTCAAGGTGTTTGGCATCGACGTCGCCCAGGACACGCGGGCGGTGCGCCAGCGGCTCGGCGTCACCTTGCAGGAGAACGTGCTGATCGACAGCGCGTCGACGCGCGACAATATGCGGATCTTCGGCCGCTACTATCTGCTCGGCGAGGCCGAGCTGACGGCTCGCATCGAGGAACTGCTCGATTTCCTCGAACTGCGCTCCCACGCCGACGCTCTGGTGAGGACCCTCTCGGGCGGCTATAAGCGGCGCCTCTCGGTCGCGATGTCACTAATCAACCGGCCGGAGCTGTTGATCCTCGACGAACCGACGACCGGGCTCGACCCGGCGGTGCGCCATACGCTGTGGTCGCGGATCCGAGAATTGCGCGCTCGGGGCACGACGGTGCTGCTGACCACGCACTACATGGATGAAGCGGAGCGGCTGTGCGATCGCGTCGTCATCATCGATCAGGGCAGGGCGATGAGCCAAGGCGCGCCGCGCGAATTGATCGAACGGCACCTGGCGCGCGAGGCGGTCGAGGTCGATTGCAACGAAGCCGAGGAAGCGGCGCTGTTCGGGGAAATGGTCGATAGCGGCAGCAACGGGCTCAAGCGGCTGCGCGCGGGAAATCGGGTGATGCTGTATACCGACGATTCGACGGCCCTGATCGAACGCATCCATCAGGCCGACGGCGGCGCGCGGCGTCCGTTCGTGGTGCGGCCCGCCAACCTCGAGGACGTGTTCTTGTCGATCACCGGGACGGCGCTGCGCGAGGGGGCATGATATGAGCCTGTCTCTGCCGCACGCGCTGTCGGTATGGCGCCGCAACGCCGCCCTCTACCAGCGCACCTGGAAAACCACGCTACTGCCGAATTTCTTCGAACCGGTGTTCTTCCTCACCGCGATCGGCATCGGCGTGGGCGCCTACATCACCGAGATGGCCGGCGTGCCCTATATCGAGTTCCTGGCGCCCGGGCTGATGTGCGTCTCGACCATGAACGGGGCCAGTTTCGAGGTCACCTTCAACGTGTTCATCCGCATGGTCTACGAGAAGACCTATGACGGTGTGCTGACGACTCCGGTCAACACCGACGACATCCTGGTCGGCGAGGTGCTGTGGGGGCTGACCCGCTCGTTTCTTTACGGCGGCGGCTTTTACGTCGTCGCCATCCTGTTCGGCCTGGTGACGATGCCAGCGGGGCTGGCTGCGCTGCTGGTGATTCCGCTGGCGGGCCTCCTGTTCGCCGCTATCGGCATCGCCTTCACCCTGAAAATGCCGTCGATCGATCTGTTCAGCTTCTACTTCACGCTGTTCCTGACGCCGATGTTCCTGTTCGCGGGCGTGTTCTTCCCGATCGAGGAACGCTTCCCCGACTGGCTGCTGCCGGTCGCGGAGGCGCTGCCGCTTCTGCACCCCGTGCGGCTATCGCACATGGCTTACGGCGGCGAGTGGAGCTGGATCGCCGTCTGGGATGTGGGTTACATCCTGGTGGTCTCGACCGCGCTGCTGGTGTGGGCGCGGCGCAGCGTGCGCCGGCGACTGATGAGCTGACGTTCGCGTCCGACTGGGAGAGGGGCCCGGTGGGGTTGCCGGCGAACGCTGCGGCGGCATCGGCGCTGCCGCACGCGTTGACGTTGGGCGGACATTGGCGTGCCATCCCTCGATCGTCACGCCGGATGTGATCCGGCGGAGTTTGCCCACCGCCGCCGCTTTGGCGACAATCGCAGGGCGGCGGCGAAAGGAGGCGTTAATGCTCGACTTGCCCAAAATGACGGACTACGCGGAGACGCGGCGGACGTTCAAATACGAAGTCCCCGAGTTCTACAATTTCGGCTTCGACATCGTCGAAAAGCGCGCCAACGAAAACGACAAGGCTGCGTTCTACTACGTCGCCCGCGACGGCGACACGGTCGAAACCTACAAATTCTCGGATCTTGACCGTGCCGCCAACCGCGTCGGCAACATGCTGCACGGGCTCGGCGCGGCTAAGGGAGACCGCGCTATCGTCGTGCTGCCGCGCATCCCGGCTTTCTACGAGGTGATCGTCGGCACCATCAAGACCGGGGTCATTGCCATACCCGGCACCATGCTGCTGACGGCCAAGGATCTGGAGTACCGCATCAATCGAGCCGGGGCGAAGCTGGTGATCGTGACCGAGGAGCACGCCGGCCGCATCGAGGAGATCAAGGACCGGTGCCCGTCGCTGGAGCATTTCATCATCATCGGCGCGTCGCGCGATAGTTGGACCGATTACGAAGCGGCGTGCGCCGACGCTTCCACCGCGCTCCGCCGCGACGACGTCGAAGCCACCCGCGCCGACGAGGACATGTTGATCTATTTCACGTCCGGCACCACCGCTTATCCCAAGATGGTGCCGCGCGATCACGCCTACCCCCTGGCCCACACCATCACCGGGCGCTACTGGATGGACCTCGAAGAAAGCGACGTACATTGGACGCTGTCGGACACCGGCTGGGCCAAGGCGGCGTGGGGTATGTTCCCGCAATGGCAATTGGGCGCCGCGATCGTGCTTTACGACGCCGGCCCCGGATTCGACGCCGACGCCCATCTCCGCGTCATCGAGCGACTTGGGGTGACGACATTCTGCGCGCCGCCGACGGTGTTCCGCCTGTTCGCCCAGCTCGATCTGTCGAAATACGATCTTAGCTCGATCCGCCATACGCTGGGCGCGGGCGAGCCGCTCAACCCCGAGGCAATGCGTGCCTGGCGCGCCGCCACCGGCCACGACCCGCATGACGGCTACGGCCAGACCGAGAGCGTCAACCTGGTGTCGAATTTCCCCGCGGTGCCGATTCGGCCGGGATCGATGGGCAAGGCGGTGCCGGGCTTCGACATCCAGATCGTCGACGATGACGGTAATGTGCTGGCTGAGCATGAGGTCGGCCACATCGCCGTACGCATGGGCGACGCGTGGCCGCCCGGTTTGTTCAAGGGCTATTACGACGACGACGATGATGCCAACGCCGAGAGCTTCCGCAACGGTTTCTACTATACCGGCGACACCGGTATGCGCGACGAGGATGACTATATCTGGTTCGTCGGCCGTTCCGACGATCTGATCCTGTCGGCGGGCTATCGCATCAGCCCGTTTGAGGTGGAAAGCGCGCTGGCCGAGCATCCCGCGATCGTCGAGTCGGCGGTAATCGGCAAGGACGACCCGATGCGCGGGCAGATCGTCAAGGCCTATGTCGTGCTGGCCGACGGCCACGAGCCGTCGAACGAGCTCACGACGGACATCCAGGAGTTCGTCAAGAAGCAAACGGCGCCCTACAAATACCCGCGCGAGATCGCCTATCTCGAAGCTCTGCCGAAAACGATCTCCGGCAAGATCCGCCGCGTCGAGTTGCGCGAAGTGGCCAACAGCGAAACGCAGGCGGAGTAAGGCGGTCGAAGGCGCCTCTAATTCGAGCTACTCCGTCGCGGCAATCGCGCAACGATCGGCGGTGACGGTGACGAAGCCGCGGCTCGCGCCGTTGACGACGGTGAAGCGGTATTCGGCCCCGGCCCAGATTACAGAATGGTGCAGCGGCAGAGGGCCGACAGATTCGCTGCGCTCGCCGTCGATGGCGATGACAGCAAAGGTGATCTCCTTAGCCGGGTCGAACCAGGCTTCGGGATTGCCGTCGGCGTCGGTCGCCGGCTGACCGCTCGCGGTCGCGGTGAGCGCGCTGTTGACAAAGCTCACCGAGTCGTTGGCGCCGCTGTAGAGCGGGGTGCGCACCAGGAAGCGCTTGCTGCGCGGTTCGTTGTCGCAGCGCGCCGGACGCGCGGCAGCATCGACGTAGAGCTCGATGCGTTTCGGATCGGCGCCGGCCGCGAGGTGCGATTCAATCAGGCTCAACAGCTCCCGGGGCGTGGCGCGGGGCACCTCGCGCTCGTGACGCGTTCGCCACTCGAGTTCGCGTTGCCGCGCCGTCTCGGCCAGGGTTTGCAAGCGTTCGACCTGCCGGCTGAGTTCGCCGGTGCGTTCGCGGAGTTGCCGGTTTGCATCGCGCAAGACGGTGACCTCCTGCCGAGCGAGCTCGGTGCCACCGACATAGGCCACGGCGCCGAGTCCTACCAGCACCACGACCAGGAACGCGCCGCGATAAAAACGCCCACGCTTCTGCCGTTTGGCATACTGCCTGGTCTCGAGAAGCCCCAAGGTCATCGGTGGTTCCGACTTCGTGCGCCGCGTTATCCGGGAGAACGCCCGACAATTAGGACCATGCTGTGGCGCTATGGTGCCGAAATCGCGGCAAAATGACAACGGAGAGCCGCGTCAAGCACGGCTCCCTCGACCTTCGAAACCTTGGCAGGGACGGCGAGGACTTTGCAACGGAAACGGAGGGAGATATCCGGCCGCGCCGGCCGGCTCATCACACCTCGAGCCGAGTACGAGGTTGCGCGACACCACGAAGAATGGAACGCTGCGCAGGGCGGCGAAAATTGACGTGATATTCACGCCGACATCTTCCCGCCTGGCCCGCTAGCTACCGGGGCTCCCGTTCAGAGCCTGCCACACCAGGCCGTCGAAATGATGCACCGAGGCTTCGCTGCGCCATGAGCGTTCGGAGTCGACCATGAGCCGCCCGGGACGGTAGCCGCGCGAGCGCATACCGCGCTGCACGCTCTCGACCACGCCGATGTCCTGCCAGTTGAGGTGGTCGCGAAATACATCGAATACCTTCAGCTCCGGCTCTTCGGGCGGGTCGCTGACGGCGAAATTGACCAGGGTTTCGTGAGTCACTCCCGGTGACACCGGCATCGCATGGAACACCTGGAAATTCGAGGCGCCCGGACGCGCAATGAAGCAGGTGTTGGGCCAGCTCGACCACAGCCAGGCGTCCTTGATCGGCGGGTTCTTGCGGTAGTCGTAGGGCAGCTCACGGTCGCTCGCTGCCTGCGTTTCCTGGCTGTGGCTTCGGATGATGTGGCGCGACCAGAAGGGTTCGTCGGTCGACTCGAACGACAGGTCCATATTGGCGTTTTCCGGGCCCATGATGCCGGGGTGGACATGCGGGCAGTGGTAGCATTCGACGAAATTCTCGACGACGATCTTCCAGTTGGCCCGAATATCGACGGGATCACGACGAAACAGCACGAGGTCGTCGAAGCCGGGAATGACGCTGCGGAGCTCCTCGTCGAGCCCCTTCATCACATCGCCGATCGGTGCCGCTCCGTCGTCGAAATTGACGTAGACCAGATTGGCGAACACCTCGGTTCGAATCTCTCTCAACGCGAAATCGGCAGGATCGAAGCGGCGCACGTTTTCGCTGTTGCCGGCCGCCTTGAGTGTGCCCCGCGTATCGAACGACCAAGCGTGATACGGGCAGGTAATGATCATCTTTTGGCCGGTGCCGGTCACGAGCTCGTGTCCGCGATGCGGGCAGGCGTTATGAAACGCGCGGATGTTGCCGTCCTTGCCGCGAATAATGAACACCGGTTGGTCGACAATCGTGGCGCTGAAGTAGCTGCCGGGCTCGGGTATGTCCTGCACCGCACCGACGAACTGCCAAGTCTTGAAGAAGATCTCTTGCATCTCGCGCTGGAAGATGGCCTCGTCGAGGTAGTAGTTGCGCGGCAGCCCGTAGGCTACGTCGGGATCGAGGCTGAAGGTGTCGTCCGTTGCGGCGGTGCTCATGTTCGTCTCCTGGAGCCGGCACCTACTGATAGCACAGTTTACGCCACCGGCAGATCGGCCAATCGACCCGTATCCGTACCGGCAAAACGATCGAGCGCTGCCACGGTCGCGACGAGGCGTTCGTCGTTCTCCGTCTGCAGGGCTGCGTCGCTGTTGCCTGCCGTGCGGACGCGCTAGGCTCGGTCAACGCAGTCGCGGCAACCGGGAGAACGGGTTCATGTTGAAGACCGGCAAGGAGCACCTGGAAGCGATTCGCGACGGGCGCACCGTCTATATCGGCCGGGAAAGGGTCGCCGACATTGCCACGCATCCGGCCTTCACGAACGCGGCCCACACGATGGCGGCGCTCTATGACATGAAAGCAGACGCGGCAAACCGCGACGTCATGGCCTACCAGGAAGATGGCGAGTGGTACTCGGCCTACTACCTGCGGGCGACCTCGCAGGCGGATCTCCAAAAACGGTCGGACGCGCATCGCAAGATCGCCGATTTGAGCTACGGCATGATCGGTCGTTCCTACGACCATGTATCGAGCTTCGTGGCCGGTATGGCGATGAAAGCCGACGTGCTCGACGAAGGCGACACCGGCAATCGCGGTTTCGCGCAGAACCTGCTCGACTACTACGAGCACATGCGGAAGAACGACGTTTACGCGACCTACGCCGTGCTGCCCCCGCAAGCCGCTCGCGACCCCGAGTACTATGAGCGTCTTAACCAGCCGATCCCGACGTTACGGATCGTCGACGAAAAGGACGATGGCGTCGTGATCTCCGGGATGAAGATGCTCGCGACGAGCGGCGTTTTTTGCGACGAAATCTGGATCGGCAATTTGATCCCACTGGCGCCGAGCCAAACCAAGGAAGCCATCACCTGCGCGATTCGGGTCGGCGATCCCGGGGTGACGCTGTGGTCGCGCCAGCCGATCGAGAAGAACGCGGCCAACGAGTTCGACGCGCCCCTCACCTATCGCTACGACGAAACCGATTCGATGGTGATGTGCGACAACGTCAAGGTGCCGTGGGAGAAGGTGTTCGTGCTCGACGATCCGATGCTGGCGCGCGCGATCTACATCCGCACACCGAGCCATTGTTTCGGCAACCATCAGTCCAACGTGCGCTACCTCGCCAAGCTGCGATTGCTGGTCGGGCTGTGCAGTCGTATCACCCAGGCCACCGGCGCCGACCAGATTCCGGCCATACGCGAGCTGTTGGGCGACATGGCGGCGCAAGAGGCGTGCCTCGCGGGCATGATCGCGGGTCAGCTCCACGACTACGAGACTTGGCCGGGCGGCGACGAGGGCTATGTCTGCTTCAACCGCCGCTATATGTACGCGGCACTCAATTTCTGCACCCAGAACTATTCCAAGTTCGTCGATACGTTGCGGGAGCTGTGCGGTGGCGGCGTGTTTCAGATGCCGGCGTCGGTCGACGTCATGCTCGAGCCGGAACTGCGCCAACGGTTCGAGCAATACTGGCAGACGCCGCAGCTCGGCGCGCTCGATCGCATGAAGCTGTTCAAGCTGGCTTGGGACATGGTCGGTTCCGAGTTCGCCGGCCGCCACCAGCAATACGAAAAGTTCTACGCCGGTGCGTCGTTCATCATCCGCAACCACAATTATCGCGAGGCGCCCTGGGCCGAGTTCGACGCCGTCGTCGACCGGCTGCTTGCTACCTACGATGTGCCGACGGCTGAAGAGCTCGAGGAGCGCAAGAGGGCGTTGATGGGCTCGTAGTCCACGCGATCGCACACGCGGTAACCGGGATGCGGCGGGTACGAGTCGCGAGTCACGCATTTACGCGGCAACATGCCGCGGGTAGTCCGTGCCCAGCTCGATAGGATGTCCGATTCGGGGATATCCAATTCGGGTTACGAATCCGGCCGGCGGTTTCCGTATGACGTCGCTTTCTCGAGCTTGGCGTTTGAAGATTGATTTGGCGCCGCCAATTGGATTGAGTCGGCGCATCAACCGGCAGCAGGGGAGGATACCGATGGCGCGACCGAAGAAGAGCGAGCTTCACAAACTGTCGGCGGTCGAGCTGCGGCGACTGATCGCACGGCGTGAGTTGTCGCCGGTCGAGTTGCTCGACCACGTGCTCGCGCGGATCGACCGCCTCGATCCCAAGCTCCACGCTTTCGTGCATCTCGACCGACGCGGCGCCAAGGCGGCCGCGCGCCGCGCCGAGAAGGCGGTGATGGCCGGCGAGCGCCTGGGAGCACTGCACGGTCTGCCGATTTCGGTCAAGGATCTGATCATGGTCAAGGGCATGCCATGGACGCGCGGTTCGTGGTTTTTCCGCCAGGCGGTGCCCAGGCAGGATCCGCCGGCGGTCGAGCGACTGCGTAAGGCCGGCGCGATCATCATCGGCAAAACCAATACGCCGGAGCTGGGCTGGAAGGGCGCCAGTTCCAACGTGCTGTTTCCGGAAACCCGCAACCCGTGGAACCTCGAGCGCACGCCGGGCGGCTCGAGCGGCGGAGCCACCGCCGCCGTCGCCGCCGGGTTCGGACCGTTGCACATCGGCTCCGACGGCGGCGGCTCGATCCGCATTCCGGCAGCATTCACCGGGACGTTCGGCTTCAAGGCATCCTACGGCCGCATCCCCAATACGCCGGTGGCGCCCAACGGGCGCATCGGCCATCTTGGGCCGCAAACCCGCACCGTCGACGACGCGGCGCTGCTCTACCAGGTGCTCGCCGGGCCCGACGAACGCGACCCCTATTCGCTACCGCGAGAGACCCTCGTCGAAGGCCTGCCGGCGCCGGTCGAGGGGCTCAAGGTGGGATGGGCGCCGGATTTGGGTTTTCTCAAGGCCGACCGCGAGGTGGTGCGGATTTGCGAGCGCGCGGTGCGGCGCCTGGAAGACGCGCGGTGCACGATCGTGCCGCTCGAGATCAGCATTGAAGATCCCCTGGAATCCACGATCGGTATCGCCATCCGCGCGGGCATCGGCCGCGTCGTTACGCGCTTTCCGGATTGGCAGAAGCATATCGATCCCGAGCTCGGCGAAGTGATCGCAGCGGCGGAGAAAAATCTGTCGCCGTTCGCGTTGGCCGACGCGGCGCTCGGTATCGGCCGTATCTGGGACGGTCTGCGTCGGCATTTCGCCAAAATCGACGTGCTGGCGCTGCCGACGACGCCGACGGTTGCCTTCCCGGTGGGTCAGAACGCGCCAGCGCGCTGGCTCACGGTACCGGAGGGAGCGACGCGCTGGTTCGGGCTCACGGCCGCGTTCAACGCCACGGGCCAACCCGCCGCGTCGGTGCCGGCCGGATTCACCCGCGCCGGCCTGCCCGTCGGCCTGCAACTGGTCGGTCGGCGCTACGACGACCGCACCCTGATGCGTGCTTGTAAGACGTTCGAGCAGGTGGCGTCTTGGGCTGACAAGTGGCCCAACGCCATCGGCTGAACTCCGTGGAAGGCGCGGATAGACCTCGCAGGGTTGTCGGTGTTGGCGGCTGCACTCGCTGTCGCTCGTGCGTCTCCGGGCGCCGACACCCCTGGCGCTGGCGGCACGGCGGGGGTGCGGGCGTGTTGCGCGATCTGAGCATCGGTGATCGAAACCCGACCGGATTCTGATTCGTTTTTGGCGTGACCAGCAACGACGCAACCTACCTGCCGGTCGGGTCGGCAGCCGAATCGTGATAAGAGGCCGGGAATGGCCAGGAGGCGTGAAACCGAACTCTACCCGCCAATCAAGCGATTTCTCGAAGGTCAGGGCTACGAAGTAAAGAGCGAGGTCGGGGACTGCGACGTTGTCGCAGTGCGGGACGGCGAGGAACCCGTGCTGGTCGAACTCAAGACCAGCTTCAACCTACCGCTGGTACTTCAGGGCGTGCGCCGTCAGGCCATCAGCGACGCGGTGTATCTGGCGTTTGCCGCGTCGCCGGTCAAGACCAGCGTGTGGCGCCGACAGCGGCGCGATATCCTCAAGCTATGCCGCCGGCTGGGTCTCGGCCTCCTGGTGGTACGGATGGGACGAGACGATGCACCAAGCGATGCGGTGGTAGAAATACAGCTCGACCCGGCGCCGTATCGGCCGCGCAAGGCCAAGTGGCGCCGGTCCATGCTGCTGCAGGAGTTCCAGCGCCGCGTAGGCGATCCCAATGTCGGCGGGTCGAACAAGCGGCCCATCGTCACGGCCTACCGCCAGGACGCTCTGCGCTGCGCCGCTCTGCTCAGGACCAACGGGCCAACGCGGGTGGCCGAGCTGCGCCGGACCACGGGTATCGAAAACACCGCGCAGATGATGCGGCGCGACGTCTATGGTTGGTTTCAGCGCACCGAACGCGGGGTTTACGCGCTGACGCCGAAGGGCGAGCGGGCGCTGGAGACCTACGCTGACGTGATAGCGGCGCTCGACGCCTAACTCAGACGATTACCACCCTGCACGGTCTCGAAGATCGCCTGTTGCGGGATATCGGCAGCCGCCGCGGCAACGTCGGACCGGTCGCCGCCGACGCGATCGGCCGTCCCAAGGTACCGGTCGCGAGCAACGACAACGTGCGCAGGGACGCGCCGAGCGCCACCGGCCGGCGGAACTAACCCACGGCCCTTTGCAGGCCCGCGTCGAGGGCGTCGAGGAACTGGTTGGTGGTCAGCCACTTCTGGTCGGGACCGACCAGAATCGCCAGATCCTTCGTCATCGAACCCGATTCGACCGTACCGACGCAGACTTTTTCCAGCGTGTCGGCGAATCCCACCACGTCCGGCGTGTCGTCCATCCGGCCGCGATATATCAAGCCGCGGGTCCAGGCGAAGATCGATGCGATCGGATTGGTCGAGGTCTCCTCGCCGCGCTGGTGCGCGCGGTAGTGGCGGGTGACCGTGCCATGGGCCGCTTCGGCTTCGACCGTCTTGCCGTCCGGCGTCATCAGCACCGACGTCATAAGACCCAGCGAGCCGAATCCCTGGGCCACCGTATCGGACTGCACGTCGCCGTCGTAATTCTTGCACGCCCACACGAAGCCGCCTTCCCATTTGAGCGCGCACGCCACCATGTCGTCGATCAGGCGATGCTCGTAGTGCGAGCCGGCCGCCTCGAACCTGTCCTTGAACTCGCTTTCATACACTTCCTGAAACAGATCCTTGAAGCGCCCGTCATAGACCTTGAGGATCGTGTTCTTGGTCGACATGTAGAGTTCCCATTTGCGGTCCAGCGCATAGTTCATGCAGGCGCGCGCGAAATCGCGGATCGACTCATCGAGGTTGTACATGCCGAGGGCAACGCCGCCGCCCGGAAAGTGGAAGATCTCCCGCTCGATGGTGTCGCCGCCATTGTCCGGCTCGAACGTGATCTTCAGCCTACCGGAACCTGGAATGACCATGTCGGTGGCGCGGTACTGGTCGCCGAAAGCGTGACGGCCAATGACGATCGGCTTGGTCCACCCCGGCACCAGGCGCGGGATATTGCCGCATATGATGGGCTCGCGGAAAACCGTGCCGCCGAGGATGTTGCGGATGGTCCCGTTGGGCGAGCGCCACATCTGTTTGAGATTGAACTCCTCGACCCGTGCCTCGTCGGGGGTGATGGTCGCGCATTTGACGCCAACGCCGTGCTCCTTGATTGCGTTGGCCGCATCGATGGTGATGTGATCGTCGGTTTCGTCGCGCTTCTCGATGCCGAGGTCGAAATATTTGAGCTCGACGTCGAGGTAGGGGAGGATCAGCTTCTCTTTGATGAACGCCCAGATAATGCGGGTCATCTCGTCGCCATCGACTTCTACGATTGGGTTTTTAACTTTGATTTTGGCCATGAGCGTCCTTCTTCCGACCTGCGGCGGCCGCCACCACGGCCGGTTTGCCGGAAAACCGTAGAGCGGTCACCGCGCGACCAATACACGGATGTCGCGCAGGGGCTCCGTGAAACGGTTTGGCAATCGCGAACCCTGGGCTCCGACGACGGCGCGCGCACATTATCATCGTCATTTCCGAGCGCAAGATCTGCTCGGGTTTACAAACGCCGGGGGGCGGTGTGGAGGGAGGGGTGCGGTGCTATGGCGATCGCCGCGAACAGATCGTCGATCGTATTGACGACGGCGTAGAGATCGACGGCCTCGGAACCAGCGAAGCCGCGGGCAATGGTATGGCGGATCAGCGTCTCGAGCGGTTGCCAGTAGCCGCCATGGTCGACGACGACGATCGGTTTGTCGTGCAAGCCGAGTTGGCGCCAAGTCAGCACCTCGATAGCTTCGTCGAGCGTGCCGAGACCGCCGGGTAGGACCGCGAATGCGTCCGCCAGTTCGAACATTTTTTGCTTACGCGCGTGCATGCTATTGACGACATGGATTTCCGTGAGGCCGGCGTGGGCGATCTTGACCCCCGATAGGTGCTCGGGGATAACGCCAATCGCTATGCCGCCAGCCGCCATCACGGCATCGGCGACGGCACCCATCATTCCGATGCGACCGCCTCCAAAAACCAGACGAATCCCGTCTTTCGCCAAACGTTGGCCGAGCTGTTCGGCAACCGCCCGGAAGGACGGATCCGTGCCGACCCGCGAACCGCAATAGACGCACAGGGAAGAAAGCTCAGCCATGCTTCGGCACAAATTCAGCCATATTTCGGCACCAACGGAGAGCGGATAGCGTTAGCCGTTCGCGTCACGGTGCGCAACCGCGACCTTGCCGACGAAGGATTGGCGTGCCGCTGTGCTCACGAAAGCGTGAATAGCCTGGAATGAACCGCTGGGAGAGGGTGTTAATCTATCAAACCCAAAATACCCGAGGGGGGAGTGACCGGTATGAAGGAGGACCCGAACTCATGAAGAACACCTTTAGAATCATCGTGCTCGCCGCCGTGTGCGCGGCGCTAACGGCGCTGGTAATGCCGACCACGCCCGACGCGGCTGCCGACGAAAAGATGTTGAAATACCGTAACGGCGTGATGTGGTCGCTCGCAGCGCATCTCGGCGGCATTTTCCAGAACATGAAGGGCGAGGTGAACGCCAAGGCCAACATCCCGCACCACGCCAAGGCGTTGGCGCCCATCGCCGCCTCGGTGGTGGCCATGTTCCCGTCGGGATCCGACGGCGGCCGTACCAAGCCGGAAATTTGGTCGGATCGCGCCGGCTTCGAAAAGGCCGCGGCCGACCTGGTGTCGGCGGCAAACGCCCTCGCCGCGCTTGCCGATAGCGGTGATATGGGCAAGATCGGCGCGGCTGCCGGCGCTGTCGGCAAGGCCTGCGGCAGCTGCCACAAGCCTTATCGCGCCGCGAAGAGATAATCGAACGTCGCGCGACACGGCGTATTCCGATTGGGGCGGCCCACAACGATTGTGCGGCCGCTCCTTTCTTTTCCGGCTCGCCTTGCCGGCGCCGCGAAGCGGCGCAACGTTGAGAACACATGAACCTGGGGATCAAAGCGCGTCGATTCACCGCTCTGCCGGCCATGTGGGCAGGGCTCATGTTCGTGGGTTTGGCGGCTGGTACGCCGGCTTCGTTCGCTGCCGACGAAGCCGGCGCGACCGAGCGGGGCGCCTACCTGGTGCGGGCCGGCGGCTGCGTGACCTGCCATACCGCCAAGGACGGAGAGACGTTCGCCGGCGGCCGCCCGCTCAAGACGCCGTTCGGGACTTTCTTAAGCCCCAATATCACCCCTGATCGCGAGACCGGGATCGGCGCTTGGACCGACGACAAATTCGTCCGTGCTCTGCGTGACGGGGTGCGTCCCGACAGCGCGCACTATTTTCCCGTCTTTCCCTACACCACCTACACGCGGATGACCCGCGCCGACGCCCTGGCCATCAAGGCCTATCTGTTTTTGCTGGCGCCGGTCGTGCGTCCCAACCGGGACCACGATGTCGGCTTCCCGTTCAACTGGCGCCTGCTTCAGGCCGGTTGGAAGCTGTTGTTCTTCGATGCGGGCGAGTACGTGCCGGATCCGGCGCAATCCACGGAATGGAACCGCGGCGCCTATCTGGTCGAAGCGCTGAGCCACTGCGGCGAGTGCCACACGCGCCGCAACGCGTTCGGCGCTCTCGACCGCGACATGTGGTTGGCCGGCAATGTCGACGGCCCCGACGGCGTGTTCGTGCCCAATATCACCCCGGATAAGGAAACCGGCATCGGCGACTGGAGCGAAGGCGACATCGTGCAATTGCTCAAGACCGGCTTCAAACCGAATTTCGACGACGTTCAGGGTACGATGGGCGAAGCTGTCGAGGATGGCCTCAAATACTTGACCGATGCCGACCTCAAGGCGATCGCCGTCTATCTGCGCGCGTTGCCGCCCATTCGCAATCCGATCAAGCCCAAACAGGGCGGATAGGGGCGTAATCGAGCGCAAATGCGGCCGGCGCGAGCCATACGGATTGTCGCCAACGCGGGCGCATACTAAAGTCACCGGGCGGTAATACCGCTCCACGAATTAGGAGTAATAATCTTGCGCGGAACCCTCATCGCCAGTCTGGTCGTGGTGATCGTTGCGGTCGTTGCCGCCATCTATTTAGATGCGTTCCGGTTTGGACCGGGAGCGGGTGACACGGCACCGGCGTCAACCGAGACCGCGAAGACGAAGGCAGCCGAGCCTGCGGCGCCGCAAGAGACGGCGATGGCCGACGCGGCGCCGCCGACAACCGAGACCGCGGAGATGAAGGCGGCTGACACTGCGGCGCCGCAAGAGACGGCGATGGCCGACGCGGTGCCGCCGACAACCGAGACCGCGGAGATGAAGGCGGCTGACACTGCGGCGTCGCAAGAGACGGCGATGGCCGACGCGGCGCCGCCGACAACCGAAACCGCGAAGACGGAGGCAGCCGAGCCTGCGGCGCCGCAAGAAACGGTGGTTGCCGACGCGGTGTCGCCGGCGACCGAGACCGCAGAGATGAAGGCAGCCGAGCCTACGGCGCAGCAAGAGACGGCGATGGCCGACGCGGTGTCACCGACAACCGACCCCACGAAGACAAAGGCAGCCGAGCCTGCGGCGCCGCAAGAGACGGCGATGGCCGACGCGGCGCCGCCGACAACCGAGACCGCGGAGATGAAGGCGGCTGACACTGCGGCGCCGCAAGAGACGGCGGTGGCCGACGCGGCGCCGACGACGACCGAAATCGCGAAGACGGAGGCAGCCGAGCCTGCGGTGCAGCAAGAGACGGCGGTGGCCGGCGCAGCGCCGACGACGACCGAAATCGCGAAGATGAAGGCAGCCGAGCCTACGGCGCCGCAAGAGACGGCGGTGGCCGACGCGGGCCGACGCGGCGCCGCCGACAACCGAGACCGCGGAGATGAAGGCGGCCGACACTGCGGCGCCGCAAGAGACGGCGGTGGCCGACGCGGCGCCGACGACGACCGAAATCGCGAAGATGAAGGCAGCCGAGCCTACGGCGCAGCAAGAGACGGCGATGGCCGACGCGGCGCCGCCGACAACCGAGACCGCGGAGATGAAGGCGGCCGACACTGCGGCGCCGCAAGAGACGGCGGTGGCCGACGCGGCGCCGACGACGACCGAAATCGCGAAGACGGAGGCAGCCGAGCCTGCGGCGCCGCAAGAGACGGCGATGGCCGACGCGGCACCGCCGACGACCGAAACCGCGAAGACGAAGGCAGCCGAACCCGCGGCGCGGCAAGAGACGGCGATGGCCGACCAAGCGCCGGCTACAACCGAGGCGGCATCGCCGACAACCGAGACCGCAAAGACGGAGGCGACCGAACCCACGGCGCGGCAAGAGACGGTGGTTGCCGAAGCGGTGTCGCCGGCGGCCGAGCCGTCGCCGCCCGAAACCGCGAAGACGGAAGCAGCCGAACCCACGGCACGGCAGGAGAGCGAGGCCAAGCCGCCCAGCTTTGATGTTGTCCGGGTCAACCCCCAAGGCGATGCGGTCATCGCCGGGCGGGCCGATCCCGGCGCCGAGGTGACCGTCAAGGATGCCGGCAACGTGGTCGGCAAGGTGACCGCGGACGAGCGTGGCGAGTGGGTATTGGTGCCGGAAAAACCGTTACCGAGCGGCGCCCGTCAGTTGAGCCTGGAACAGAAGACCGTGGCGGGCGAGCGGAAATCGTCCAAGGACGTGGTGGTGCTGTTCGTACCGGGGAAGACGCCCAAGGGCGAGGGCGAGCAGCGCGCTCCCGTCGTGGTGTTGACGCCGCGCGAGGGCGGCGGCAGTAAGTTGCTGCAGGCGCCGCCACCACCCAAACCGGCCGAGACCGTCAAGGACCCCGATCCGCAAGCGAAACCCGGCGCATCGCAGGACTCCTCCCCAGCCACGACCGACGCGCCGCCCACGGCTGCGGAGGGGGCCGAGTTGGCGAAACCGGAGGAGGAAAAGACCGGAGAGGATCTCAGCCTTAAAGTCATCGACTATGACGACGAAGGCCGGGTGGTGCTGTCGGGTAAGGCAACGCCGGGCAGCGAGGTCCACGCCAAGTTTGACGATCAGACCGTGGGCACGGGGGAGACCGACGCCGCCGGCGACTGGCAGATCTCGCCATCCGAGCCCGTGATATCCGGCCAACACGCGATTCGGATCGAGGAGGTCGACGAGGGCGGCGTCGTGTTGGCTAAGCTCAACCTGGCGTTCAGTCGCGCGACGATCAAACCCGGCGCGCTGGCACCTGGCACGGTCGTGATTAAGCCCGGCAACAGTCTGTGGCGCATCGCCCGTGCGACTTACGGGATGGGCATCAAATACACTCTGATATTCGCGGCCAACGCCGAGCAGATCAGCGATCCCCACCTGATCTATCCTGACCAGATCTTCGTGGTTCCGCCCGATCCCGCTTCCAACTAACTCGAGCTGTCGGGGTCGATAGGCCCCGCCGAACGCTCCGCAATCCTCGAGCGGGGGGCAGGCGCAAGCCAGGCCGTCGACGAGTACCGCCGCCTGATGCAGGCGCGCCGGCAATGGCATGGGATGCGATTGTTTGGATCGCCGCTGCCGCGTCGGCCCCGTGGCCCAAACTCAGGGAACATTGGTCGGGCAAATGTTTGGAAATGAAGCGAAACCGGTTGCCAAACGCGCTTGGTTGGATCAAGCGAGGTTGGCAACACTAGCGGGCTGGAGATCGCGGTGAGCCGATCAACCCAATTCGACGCCCACGCCGACGGCGTGGGACGCACGCATTTCGACACGATCCGGTCGTTGGTACCGTTCCTGTGGCCGCGCGGATACTGGAACCTGAAAGTGCGCGTCGCTTTGGCCGTGTCGTTCCTGGTCGCGGCCAAGGTCACCAACGTCTATGTGCCGTTTCTCTATAAGGGCGCGATCGACGCGCTCGACACCGAGGCCGCGGTGATTGCCGTACCGATTGCGTTCGTCGTTGGCTACGGCGTCGCGCGCCTGTTCGTTCAGGCGTTCGGCGAACTACGCGATGCGGCATTTGCACGGGTTGGACAGCATGCCATCCGCACGGTCGCGCTGGCGACGTTCAACCACCTGCACGCCCTGTCCTTGCGCTTCCACCTCGATCGTCAAACCGGTGGGCTGTCGCGGGTCATCGAACGCGGCACCAAGGCGATCGAATTCATTCTCAACTTCACATTGTTCAACATTTTGCCGACGCTGCTCGAGATCTTCCTGGTCTGCGGCATTCTACTGGTGCGCTACGACTTCTGGCTGGGCTTGGTGACCTTCGTTACGATCGCCGGTTTCATCGCCTGGACCGTCAGCGTCACCGAGTGGCGTATCAAGTACCGGCGCGAGATGAACCGCACCGACAGCGAAGCCAACACCAAGGCGATCGACAGTCTGATCAACTACGAGACGGTCAAGTATTTCAACAACGAGCGGCACGAAGCCTCGCGTTACGACAGCGCGCTCGAGCGCTATCAGACCGCCGCCGTGCGTAGCAAGGTCTCGCTGTCGCTGCTCAATATCGGCCAGGGCGCGATCGTCTCGGCAGGTCTGATTGTGGTGATGCTGCTGGCCGGGCGCGGGGTCGCCAACGGCACCATGACGCTCGGCGATTTCGTGCTGGTGAACACCTTCCTGATCCAACTCTACCTGCCGCTCAATTTCCTCGGTTTCGTGTATCGCGAGATCAAGCAATCCCTGGTGGACATGGAGAAGATGTTCGAGCTGACCCTGATTGAGCCCGAGGTCAAGGACGCCGCCAATGCCAGACCGATCGCGGTCGATGACGGCGAGGTCGTGTTCGATCACGTTTCCTTCGGTTACGACCGGCGGCGGACGATCCTCAAGGACGTATCGTTCCGGGTCGCCCCGGGCAGGTCGCTGGCGATCGTCGGTCCCACCGGTGCCGGCAAGTCGACCATCGCGCGGCTGCTATACCGCTTCTACGACGTGACCGACGGCGCAATCCGGATCGACGGGCAGGATCTGCTAGACGTCGCGCAAGGGTCCTTGCGCCAATCGATCGGTATCGTGCCGCAGGACACGGTGCTGTTTAACGCTTCGATCGCCTACAACATCCGCTACGGCCACCCCGGCGCCGGCGATGATGAGATTCGTCACGCCGCGCGCATGGCTCACATCGCCGATTTCATCGACGTATTGCCCGATGGGCTTGCCACCGTGGTCGGAGAACGCGGCCTGAAACTGTCCGGCGGCGAGAAGCAACGCGTGGCGATCGCGCGCACCATCCTCAAGGACCCCAAGATCCTGATCTTCGACGAAGCGACCTCGGCGCTCGACTCTCACACGGAAAAGGAAATTCAAGCGAATCTCGCGGAGGTCTCGCAAAACCGCACGACGCTGGTGATTGCCCACCGCTTGTCAACGGTCATCGATGCCGATGAGATTCTGGTGCTCGACGATGGCGAGATCGCCGAACGCGGTACGCATTCGGCGTTGCTCGCTAAGGGTGGCCGGTATGCGGCGATGTGGGCCAAGCAGCAGGAAGCGGCGCGGCGCCAACGCGAGCTCGAGGCGCTGGCGACCGGCGGGTAGGGAGCCGGTTATTGGGTGCCGGGCGTGTCGCGCGCCGACCAGCGGGTAGAGCTGCGCCCTGTGCTCGGTTTGGCTTGGCGCAGGTTTATATATAGCGCGCGATCTTCATGCTAAGGTCTTGGACGAAAGTCATTTTTCCGGTGCGAGTAAAACGTGAACTGGCTCGAAAACATCCTCGTGCCCATCAATCGCGAGGGCTACAGGTTCATCGCTGTCGGCCTCGTGCTGACGCTGTTCTTTTTCTATATCTGGGATCCTCTGGGCTGGCTGATCCTGGCGCTGACGCTGGCCTGCGCTTTCTTTTTCCGCGATCCCGACCGAGTCACGCCCATCCGCGTCAAGCTGATCATCGCCCCTGCCGATGGTTTGGTGGCGCAGATCGGTCCGGCCGTGCCGCCGGAAGAGCTCGATATGGGCGACGACCCGCTGACACGAATCGCCATCTATATCAGCCTGAAGGACGTCCATATTCAGCGCATGCCGGCGAGCGGTACGGTTACGCGGGTCGTGCATCGGGCCGGCGCGTTCGCCGCGTCGCACCCGCAAGCGATGGATAGTGAAGACAATGAACGCGAATCCGTGTTGCTTAAGACGATCAGCGGCAAGGAGATCGCGGTGGTGCAGGTCGCCGGCCGCTTTGCGCGCCGCATCGTCTGCAACGCGACTGAAGGTCAAGAGGTGCGGGCGGGCGAGCGCTACGGCTTGATCCGCTTCGGCAGCAGGGTCGATGTCTATCTCGCGGACGGCATGCGTCCCCAGGTCGTCGTCGGCCAGCGCACCGTCGCTGGCGAGACCGTTCTCGTCGATGAGCGTTCGCGCGAGGCTCAGCGCAGGGGCGAAGTCCGATAACCGCACCGCCGCCGTCGCCGAGATCGACATTTTCTTGTGACTCCGATCTGATCGGGCGGTACCACGAGAAGTAACCCACTGGGGAAGCCTTACACTTACCAATCTGCTGCGGATGAGTGGGCATCTAGCTGGCCATCCACGCCATCAAAGAAATGGGCTATACCCTCCATCACATCCCGGATGTTTGGCAGATCGATCGTGTACTCCGGCAGCTGTATCGGGACACCCGCTTTGGAACTGGAATAGCGAAAAGTCTGTCCCGATTTATCCAAGTCGTGGAGGTCCTTGATCACCTGTTCGACTACGGGGATCCTCTCACTCTCTGATCCAACCTCAATAATGATCTGTTTGCACAAGCACCAGAGCATCCAGAGATCATGATGCTGGAAGTCACCCATTTGAACAGTCGAATAGCGGCCATACCGTGAAATGACCCATTTCATCGCCAATTCAATGGCGTGGCGATAGTTGAGCAGAATCGGGTAAATCAGATCGTGGCGTTCGTGACTGCCTTCCTCGCATGCACTAATGAGAATTGCCCCGGCCTTCATGTTACCGTCCCAGACATGGACATGCCGGGAAATGGCGTCGTTCGAAAATTCTGCACCGCGTTCCCCGTCCGGGCACTCCCGCAGGAGTCGATCACCCTTCTTGGGCCAGCGGTAATTCTGGATGTGGTCCAGAATGGCCATTCACATGTTCGGAGGGACGGTCATCTTGGCTCCTTTAGCCTTCTCTGATCGCACTCCAAATGCGGCTCCAACGTTACCACGCTATCCGACTACTTGTCGTCGCGCCGTTGCGCCGTCGCGTTTTCGAAACGAATTCGATTCGAACACGGGGAAATCATGACGGGATCGGGCATTAAGTCCGTCCGCGTCCGGCTAGAATCTAAAGCGATCGGCGCCAGTTCCGGTCTGCTTCCGGTCAGTAGTCATGGTGTAGCGCGCGGCTGTCGTGTCCCTGTTTCAACATTCCGAAGGAATGTCTAGATGGCGCCCGCTGAAAGGAAGAGCGACACGATAATCCGGGTACGACGAGGAAAGTTATTCGGAGTCTGCCCGGCGATTGAGCGCACGGCAGGCCTTGGCGGGCGCCAGGATGAGTGGCGCTATAGCTTTCGAGACCAAGATTTCGCCACGCAGTTCTCTCCCGAGCGACACACGAACGCGGGCCGTATGGTAACCCAACTTGGTCGGCTCACGCTTCGACCCCGTAGGCTGCTGCGAATGTTCTTAGATAATCCGCCCAGTTGTACCGCGTGCAGGTATCGAGATGGCTCCGCCAGCGCGGCGTCGAACCGTGTCTGGTCCAGGAGATATCGCAAAAGCACTCCCAATTCCCGCCTCGTCAATCGCCCCTACGTGCAAAGTCTTGGAGCGTAGATCGAATGCCTCGAAGCAACACTGAATCCTTTTCGCTTGTCAGATTGATAGAAGCCGCGCAATTCATGAATTAGCATGTCGAACGGGGAGCTCCTTGAGCACTGGCCAGGGGAAGTGCATGACAATCACGAGAGTGAAGTTTGAGCGTTTCACAGCATTCGAGAAACTTGATTTTATGGCGTCACCGGGAATCAACGTTCTTGTTGGTGCCAACGGAACCGGTAAGACGCACATTATGAAGGTTGCGTATACAGCCTGTGACGTCAGCAAAACAAAGGTCGCCATCGCCGAAAAGCTCATTCAGATATTCTTACCGTCAGGAAGAGCCATTGGACGATTAGTAAAGCGCCATAAAACCAGCTCGCGATGTGCCCTCGAAGTATTCCGAGACAATAAAAAACTTAGGGTTTCGTTCTCCAATCACGGAACCGTTCCTGATTCTGCCAGGGTCATTGGTGCGAAAAATTGGGCCGAGGCCCCCATTGAAAGCGTTTACATCCCTGTAAAAGAAATGCTCGCAAATGCGCCCGGATTCCGCTCTCTCTATTCACAACGCGAAATACATTTTGAAGCGGTGTATGCAGACATCCTTACCCGCGCATACCGGCCACCATTAAGAGGCCCGGTGGATAGAGATCGGAAAAAATTACTCTCGATCTTGCAGGATATTATGGAAGGGAAGGTCACGACAAAAGAAGAAGAATTTTTCCTCAGGAATCGGCAGGGTAATCTTGAGTTTTCCTTGCTTGCGGAGGGTATGCGTAAACTTGGTTTGTTGTGGCTTCTAATCCAGAATGGCGCCCTTCTCAAAGGATCTGTGTTGTTTTGGGATGAACCTGAAACTAACTTAAATCCAAAGTTATTCGGTTCTTTGATAGAAATTTTCCTTACATTACAGCGAGCAGGGGTGCAAATCTTTCTGGCAACGCACGACTATGTGATTCTAAAGGAATTTGATCTAAGAACGAAGGACGGTGATAAAGTTTCCTTTCATTCTCTTTACAGAGATCCAGAAAGCAAAGAGATAGCTTGTCATACCGGGCATAGCTATCTGGACATACATCCAAATACAATCGCCGAAGCCTTTGCCGATCTGTACGACCGTGAGGTTAAACGCAGCTTGAGAGGAATTTAGGAGTGACCACGCTTATCGAAGGGAACCTTCAAATCACCTTTCCACGCGGAACGCAGGCCAAGAAATTTGATAACCAAAACACCCATGGGTTATCGCATTGCATGAAGGCAGTAGATTTCGTGGTTGAACTGGACGATAAGCTTCTCTTCATTGAATTTAAAGACCCGGAACAGCCGGGAGCACAACCCGCCAATAGCGAGAAGTTTATTAGTGATTTCCTTAGTGGAAAATTGGACAAAGATCTGAAATACAAATATCGAGATTCGTTTATTTATGAATGGGCATCGAGGAACGCTGAAAAACCTATCCACTATTTCGTTCTTGTCGCCATCGAAAGTCTAACTCCTGCGGACATGCTCACACGAACTGATGCATTGAAAAGACAGTTACCGATAAAGGGGCCACAATCTGGAAATTGGGTTCGGTCGTTTGTGGAGCAGTGCTTGGTGTTCAATATAGAGGCATGGAATGAAATAGAGGCATGGAATGAAAAGCAGCCGAATTACCCGATATGCCGGGTTTGATCCTTAAGTGCTTTTTTGGATGCACAGATGGTCGTTGATGAACAAAATATCGGCTGCCTGACCAGATCAGATTCCAATCAATACCCGTGGTAGGATAGCGACAGGACACTCCTAACTCTTCATGTATCGCTTCACATTGGCTGGCGTATCTTGGGCTTCACCGACAAGAGCTCGAGTGTGCCAATATATGACCTAACTGCACGAAATTATTGACTTAAGTATGTTGACGCCGCTGCCCGCTCAGATCAATTCTGGACCGTTATCGAGGTTTTCCTGGAATAGGGTCGAGAATGATCGGGGACTAGGCGCGTACCATTGCCCTCAAGCGCGGCGGAGCTGCGAACGATAATAGGACGGCGGAATCCGGGGTAGAGTCCGCCGTGCTGACAATCGCCCGGCTCATCAGTCGGCAGATCGCCCGCGAGGCGTTCGAGCGGCTGAATGCCGTCAACGACGATGCGGCCGGACGCCGGCGAGGATCGGGAGACCCGATAAGAGATGACCCGCGTTGCCCTCCATGCCCCGGACAACCAGCGGGAGGCCTACATTAGAACCTGCTTTGCGAGAGCGACCTCAATTGGGCGGCCATACGGGTGAACGGGTCCAACATCCCCATCGTCAAGGACATCGTGCTGATCGGCGGCGGCCACACCCACGTCGCCGTGCTGCGGCGCTTTGGCATGAAGCCGATCCCCGGCGTCCGCCTGACCTTGGTCTCGCCCGACCCGTACACGCCCTATTCGGGAATGCTGCCGGGCTTCATCGCCGGGCACTATAGCTTCGACGACATCCATATCGACCTGGCGGTGCTGGCGCGGTTTGCAGGGGCGCGCCTGTTCGTTGACGAGGTCACCGGCATCGTTCTTGACGCGAAGCTGGTGAACTGCGCCAACCGCCCCGCCATTCCCTACGACCTGGTCTCGATCAACGCGGGATCAACGCCCAACACTGCCGATATCCCTGGCGCCGCCGAACACACCGTGCCGGTCAAGCCGATCAGCCGTTTCGCATCGCATTGGGCGCGATTGCAGGAGCGCGTGCGACCCCACGAGGATGGTCTCCGTATCGGCGTGGTCGGCGGCGGCGCCGGCGGCGTCGAGCTGATGTTGGCCGTCGCGCATCGGCTCCGAAACGAGGCCAATCACGCGTTTTGCCTGGTAACCGAAGAACCCGATCTGCTGATCGGCCACGGCCGTGACGCCGCCCGACGTGTGCGCCGCCACCTCGAACGGATCGGCGTGCAGATCCACACCCGTTTTCACGTCACCGAGGTGAGGCCGGGGGAGCTGCACGATGGCAGCGGCGGAACAATCGCGCTCGACGAGATCCTGTGGGTGACGCAGGCGGCGGCACCGCCCTGGTTGCGGGAATCCGGTCTTGCGGTCGACCAGCGGGGGTTTCTCCAAATCGACGACTGTCTGCGCTCGACGTCGCACGATAACGTGTTCGGCGCCGGCGATGCGGCCGTCGCGGTCAATCACCCACGGCCGAAATCGGGGGTGTTTGCGGTGCGGCAGGGACGGCCGCTCGTCCGCAACCTGCGCCGCGCCGTGCTTGGCCGAACGCCGCGGCCGTTCGCGCCGCAACGACGCTTCCTCAGCCTGATATCGACTGGACCCCAACACGCCATCGCCTCCCGCGCCAATTGGTCGCTCGAAGGCCGCTGGGCGTGGCGTTGGAAGGATTGGATTGACCGCCGGTTCATGCGCAGGTTCAACGATCTGCCGGCAATGCCGGAACCGACACCGCTACAGCTGCCGGCGGGACTCGACACGGTCCAGGTCAGGGCCGCGGTGCGGGCGTCAGCTATGCGCTGCGGTGGCTGCGGCGCGAAGATCCCGGCGCCGGTCCTCGCAAGGGTTATTGCCAAGATCAACGGGATCCACCGTAACGACGTCCTGATCGGCCTCGACTGCCCCGACGACGCCGCGGTGGTGACTGTGCCGCCGGGGATGGTGCTGGTGCAAACCGTCGATTCCTTCCGGTCGATGGTCGACGACCCCTATCTGTTCGGCAAGATCACCGCTCACCACTGCCTCAACGATATCTACGCGATGGGGGCTGAGCCGCAGACCGCGCTTGCCATCGTGACGATCCCCTTCGGCCTCGAACTCAGAATCGAGGACACGCTGACCCAGCTGCTGACCGGTGCGGGCGAAGTTCTATGCGAAGCCGGCGCCCAGCTGATCGGCGGCCACAGCGGCGAAGGCGCTGAGCTGGCCTTGGGATTCTCGGTCAACGGCCTGGCTGAAGAAACCCGTTTGCTGCGCAAGAGCGACCTGCGCCCGGGCCAGCGCCTAATCCTGACCAAGGGCATCGGCACCGGTACGCTGTTCGCCGCCGAAATGCGAGGCAAGGCCAAAGGGAGCTGGATCGCCGGGGCGGTCGCCTCGATGCTCAAGTCGAACCGCGAGGCCGCCGCCTGCCTCATGCGCCACGGCGCGACCGCCTGCACCGACGTCACCGGCTTTGGCCTCGCCGGCCATCTCGCCGAGATGGTCAAGCCGGGGGAGGTGAGCGTCGTGCTGGATGCGGACGCGGTGCCGGCGCTGGAAGGCGCTGCGGAGAGTCTGGCCGCCGGGATCGAATCTTCGCTCCAGGCCAGCAATGCCGCCCAAGGCGAAGCCACCACCAACCTTGATGGTTTCGACACCAACGATCGACGCATCCGGCTCCTGTTCGACCCGCAGACCGCCGGCGGCCTGTTGGCCGGCGTACCCGACCACCGGGGCGACGCATGCCTCGCCGAGCTGCGCGCGCTGGGCTATAGCGACAGCGCGGTGATCGGATCGGTCGGGCCGGGTAACGGCAGCGCGCGGCCGGTAGCGGTGAAGCTCTGATCGGCTCGGCGGCGACGACCGTTGCCGTGGATCTAATCTGGTTCCGGTCTAGGACTTGGCCGCCTGGGATTCGTAGAACCTCACCAAGCCGATCAGCGCTTTGGCGTCGAAGCGGCCGATAGGTCCGTCGCTGTAGCTCGAGCACACCACCTTGCCGTGGCTGCCAATTAGAAATTCCGACGGCTGGATAATTCCGCGCCGGTCTTCCCACCACGAGCCCAGCGCATCGGCGACCTCGCGCGGTACTTCGTAGGCGATGGGAAACGAAACCTCGTCGGCGACCTCGCGGGCTTGGTCGATGGGATCGATGCTGCCCGCGATCACGCTGATGTCGAGATCATCGAGCTCCTGTTTGCGTCCCTCGAAGCCGGCTAACTGCCGGCGACAATGCGGTCACCAATGACCGCGATAAAACAGGATGACGCGATAACGGCCCTCGAGCTGCCCGGCCAGCGTGATCGTGCGTCCGTCAACGAGGGCCAAAGGGAAGGTCGGGAAGGTCGCGCCAACGCCAAGTTTCTCGGCCATGCCGTCCTCGTAGCGCGCCGCCCCTGTAGCGGTCAAGCCGACCTCACCTGCCGGATTCGGCGCGATCAGGGAGATCGGCAGGCGATCGCGTTGGTTGCACGCGGCGAGACAAGCCGGCGCGTCCCGCTTCGCCCTGCGTTCCGTACCATGGCGCCCACTCGTCCATGAACCGCCGTTCGAGGATGACGGCGGCATGCGGCGGGTCGATCAGGTGGTGGTCGTTATCGGCATTTGGAGCGCGGCATGGCGGAAAAGAGTGGGAGTCGAACCCACCAGGGACGTCGAACGCCCCTCACCGGATTTGAAGTCCGGGCGCCCCACCGGGGTGCGATTCTTTTCCCTGGTCCGTGCCGTCCCGGCCATCTTGATCGGAAGCGAATACCTGGGCAAGCGGCCGCACGATCTCGCGCCCATCACCAACCCGTCGCGTGAATTTCACCGCGTCGAAATGCTCCAGCACGTCGATGGCGAGATTGCGTCCGATGCCGGCGTGATCGCGAAACTCCTTGACGCTGAAACGGCCGTCCGCCGACCCGGCAGCGAGCTGTTCGGCGACGGTTCCGAGATCGCGCAGCGTGGCGCGTTTGAAGAACCGGTTCGCTCCGACCCGTGCGAGGCCGCGGCGGCGAGCCGAGGAAAGCAGAAGTTTCTCGATCTTGCGCACGCTGGTTTGCAGCGCCTCGGCCAGCTCGTGCAAAGTTGGAGGAACCCGGCCGGTTTCGTCCAGCATGGCATCGATACGTTGCCCCAGTACCCTCTCGCCGGACGCCGGCGCGGCGTCGTGAGTCGGCAATCGCACCACGGCCCCCTCGCGCACCACGGTGCCCCGGTCGGCTAGTTCGCGCGCCAGGGTCGCGCTGACTTCGGCCGGTGTCCGCAGGCCCGACCCGGCGAGCAGCTGCTTTTCCGGTAGGCCGGGGTTGGCAGGCGAGGATCGGTGCCAGGCGGCGAGGTTAGCGAGCGCCGTTTCGCGCCAATGCTGCCAGTGGCTGGCGGAGAAAGCGCGCGCGCCGCCTCGGCGGGCGACACGGCGGTGCGGAACGGCCTCGAAAACCGCCTCGGCTTCACGACCGGTCAGATTGCGCGCGTTGCGAAACGCGGTGAGCTCGATCCCGTTCGGCGTGGCCGCAAGCAGGGCCGACAGCGCTGCCGCGGGATCGGCCACGTCCATGGCGGCGAGGGCGGCGAGCCGCTCCGGCCTGGCGCGACCGCGCGCGGGCGGGTGGATATCGATGACATGTCCGCCGCCGATCGTCCGCCGCGCCGATTGGTCGCGCACGATGAAACAGTCGCCATGGCAGGCACCGACGGGATGATCGAGGTAGAGCTGGGCGAGGGCGTCCGAGCCCGGCGCTAGCTCCTTGCCCTCGAGCACAGCGACGCGGCCGGTGGTTTCGGCGGCACCGAGGTGAACGTGAACCGGCGTCCAATGCGCGAACGGGCGGTGCTCGGAGGTGAGCACGCGCAAACGCGTATCGAGGCGGCGCACCGGCGCGGCGCACGGCGGAGCGACGATCCAGTCGCCGCGTGTAACAGTCCGGCGGGTAACCCCTTGACCGGCGATGTTGAGAGCACAGCGCTGGCCTGACCGAGTTTGGGGCGCGGCGCGGTTGTTGGCGTGAAGGCCGCGCACGCGCAGCGGCAGATCTTTGGACTGCACCAACAATTCGTCGCCAACGGCGGCGGTGCCGGCGAACACGGTGCCGGTGACCACGACCCCGGCGCCGATGACATGGAAGCAGCGATCGACGGCGAGGCGGAATGCACCGCGCATCGGGGCCGGCGACCACGCGCGGCCTGCCGCGACGATGTGCGACTGAAGCTCGTCGATGCCTGCGCCGGTCGCGGCCGAAACCGGGTATATTCGGGCATTGGCCAAGGTGGTCGGGGCCAACAGGTTCCCGACTTCGCCCGTCACGGTCTCGACGCGGTCGTTGTGGACGCGGTCGATCTTGGTCAAAGCGACGACGCCGTCGGTGACCCCGAGCAGGTCGAGGATCGCCAAATGTTCACGGGTCTGCGGCATGATGCCGTCGTCGGCGGCGACCACCAACACGACGAAATCGATGCCGGCAACGCCGCACAGCATGTTGCGAATGAAACGCTCGTGCCCGGGCACGTCGATGAACGCGATCGACCGGTCCGCCTGCAGCGGCAGGTAGGCGAAGCCGAGATCGATGGTCATCTCGCGCTGCTTTTCCTCGGGCAGGCGGTCGGTATCGATACCGGTGAGCGCCCGAATCAACAAGGTCTTGCCGTGATCGACGTGACCGGCGGTGGCGATAATCATGACCGACTCCGCGCGAACGAAAGCTGCGCGAGCTGGCCGGTGAATCGGGCCTCGTCTTCGAGACAACGCAGATCGAATACCAGTGCACCGTCATGCACGTGACCGAGAACCGGAACCGGCAGGTCGCGAAAACCCGCGAGCAGGCGCTTGAGCACGGTGCCGCTGCCGGGTTTGCCGGTGATGGGCCGCAAGGCCAGTCCCTTGCTGGGGACGGTTTTGGTCGGCAACGCGCCGCTGCCGATCTGGCTCCGGCAATCGACGATCTCGATCGCCGCAACTTCGGAGAGGGCAGGCGCCAGTGCCTTTGCGATCCTCTCGGCGAGGGCGGCGAGTTCCTCGGCGGAGCGTGACAGCAGGCGAAGCGTCGGGATGCGTTCAGCGAGGCGGTCGGGATCGCGGTATAGCCGCAGCACCGCCGACAGCGCGGCCAGCGTGACCTTGTCGCAGCGCAGCGCCCGCTTCATGGGGTTGCGCTTGATCCGGGCGACGAGATCGCCGCGACCGACGATGATACCGGCCTGGGGCCCTCCGAGCAGCTTGTCGCCGCTGAAGGTGACGATGTCGGCCCCCGCCGCCAGCGTTTCCGCCGGCGTCGGTTCATGGGGCAGGCCGAAGCGGCTGAGATCGGTGAGGGCGCCGCTGCCGAGGTCGACGACAAACGGCACCCCGCGCTCGCGGCACAGCGCCGCGAGATCGGTCTCCGCGACGGCGGCGGTGAACCCTTGCACCTCGAAGTTGCTCGGATGAACCTTCATCACCAGCCCTGTCGAGGAGCTGATCGCCTCGGCGTAGTCTTCGAGATGCGTGCGGTTGGTCGTGCCGACTTCGCGCAGCTTGGCGCCGGCGCGGGCCATGACCTCGGGGATACGGAACGCACCGCCGATCTCGATCAGCTCGCCGCGCGATATCGGCACTTGCTTGCGTTGCGCCAGACTGTTGAGCACCAGCAGCACCGCCGCGGCGTTGTTATTGACCACCGTTGCCGCATCGGCACCGGTGAGTTCGCGCAACTCGTCCTCGATATGGTCGTCGCGGTCGCCGCGGCGCATACGATCGAGGTCGAACTCAAGATTGGTCGCACACGTCGCCGCTTCCGTCATTGCCGCGACCGCTTCCCGAGGTAGCAGGGCGCGGCCCAAATTGGTGTGCAGTACCGTGCCGGTGAGGTTGAACACCGGTCGCAGGTGAGGTCGCCGCTGGGCAGCGAGCAACGCAGCGGCGCGTTTTACGAGACCGGTTTCGGACACCGCGATCGAGTCCTCGTCGGCCAGGGCGCTCCGCATTTCGGCAACCGCGGTTCTGAGCGCGGTGGTGGTCGCGGCGCGCCCGAACCTGGTGATGAGCGCTTCGCTGCGGTTGTGCCGCAGCAGGCGATCGATCGAGGGGAGCGCGCTGCGCGGCACGGCTCAACCCGCCAAGTCGGTGCCGCCGCGATGGCCGCGGCGAGACCCGGTCCGCGGTAACCAACCTGTCGAGACCCGCCGAGCGTTCTTCGATGTTGGATTCGAGCGCCATAACGGTGGCATCGACGATCCAACCGCTGCCGTTGAACGCGGCCGCCGCCGCAGCACGGCGCCGGCCGAGCCGGCCCCGACAATCACGACGCGGAACATTCTCCCTCCTGGTGTTTTGCGACCCGTGAGAATACGCACGACGGTCGGGGGCGGCCAGGGCGCTGAACGGCGGGCTTGTTTCGCGTTTACTCGGCGGGGTAGGCGTCCACCGTGGACGGGCGGAAACGCTTGCGCCAGCGCATGCCGAAATTGTCGATCGATCGGCGACCGTGGATCTGCAGCGCCAGCAATGACGGCGTGACCACCAGGGTCAGTATCGTGGCGAAGGTGAGACCGCTCACGACCGCGGTCGAGAGTTGCACCCAGAACTGGGTCGACGGCGCGCCAAACGCGATCTCCGGGGCCAGGAAGTCGACGTTCATGCTGAGCACCATTGGCAACAGTCCGAAGATCGTCGTGATCGCGGTGAGAAGCACCGGTCGCAAGCGTTGGGCACCGGTTCTAACCACGGCCTCGATTCCGTCCATACCGGTATTCCTCAGGCGCACGAACGTATCGATCAGGACAATGTTGTTGTTCACCACCACGCCGGCCAGGGTGATGATGCCGACCCCCGTCATAACGATGCCGAAAGGCTGGCCGGTAACCAACAATCCGATCATCACGCCGATGGTCGACATGATCACGGCGGTAAGGATCAGGAACGCGTGGTAGAAGCTGTTGAATTGCGTCACCAGGATGATCGCCATGATGAACAAAGCCACGCCGAACGCTTTGGACAGGAAGTCCTGGGCCTTGCGCTGCTCTTCGTCCTGACCCTTGAAGCGCCAGTCGACGCCAGCCGGAACAGGCCCGGTTTCGAGCCAGGCGCCGATCTCTTTGACCTTGTCGTCAACCAGAACGCCGTCGGCAACGTTGGCTTGAACCGTCAGCACACGGAAACCGTCGATGCGGTTGATCTGGCCAACCTTGGGCTTGGGAACGCGTTTGACGAAATTGCTGATCGGAACCAGACCCTTCGGCGTTTGCACGCGCAGCGTATCGAGCTGGGTGATCGACCGGTCGGCATCGGGAAAGCGTACGCGGATTTCGATCTCGTCGTCGGTATCGCTGGGCCGGTACTCGCCGACCTTGACGCCGTTGGTGACGAACTGAACCAGATTGCCGACATCGAAGACATTGGAGGCGTAGCGCCCGGCCTGGGCACGGTCGACCTCGAGCTGCCATTCGATACCGGGGATCGGCCGGCTGTCTTCGAGATCGATCAGGCCGGCGACGTTTTGTTCGAGGTGGTCGCGAAGGAGCTGCACGGTTGGCGGCAGCAGCTCGGGATTGCGTGACGCCAGTTCGATGCGAATGTCCTTGCCCGTCGGCGGACCGCTATCGGGCTTGCGCATCTCGACGACAATACCGGGAATGTCGGCGGTGCGTTCGCGCAGGTCGGCGAGGATGGCATCGCCGCGGCGACGCTCGCGCCAAGGTTTGAACTCGAGCATGACGCGCCCGATCACGTCCTCAGCTTGATCCTGACCCTCGCCCGAGAAGCCGGTTTGGGTGTAGACCGCGTCGAACTCGTCGAGCAGCATCACGCGTTGCTCGACCTCGGACATCAAAACGTCCTTCTCTTCGCTCGACAGATTGCCGCGCGCATGGACCAGTACGAAGGCGCTGTCCTGATCGACATCGGGGAAGAACTCCATACCGGCCCCGAACTTGCCGTAGGCGATCTGGACCCCGACCAGCAGCACCACCGCCGTCGCGACGACGGCGGATGCACCCCAGCCACGCCGTATCAGGACGTGCAGCGTGCGAGCGTAGCCGCCGGTGAAACCGTCGATGTCTTCGATCGCGCCGATCTCGGTGGCGGCAAGCCGCTTCAGCGTGCGCTCGTTGGAGGTGCCGACCTTGCCGAAAATGCTGCCGAGGGTGGGTAGGAAGATCAGCGCCATCAGCAGCGAGCCGGAAAGGGTGACGATCAAGGTGATCGGCAGGAACTTCATGAACTCGCCGACCACGCCGGGCCAGAACAGCAGCGGCATGAACGCTGCCAACGTCGTCAGCGTCGATGCGGTGATCGGCCAGGCCATGCGTTTGGCCGCGGTCGCGTAAGCCTCGCGCTTGTGACTACCCTCCGCCATCTTGCGGTCGGCGAATTCGGTCACCACGATCGCACCGTCGACAAGCATGCCGACCGCCAGGATCAAGCTAAACAGCACGACGATGTTGATGGTCATGCCGAACAGGTAGAGGTAGAGAATGCCGATCAGGAACGAGCTCGGGATCGCCATGCCGACCAGGGCTGACGAGCGCATGCCCAGCGCAACCAGCACGACAATCATCACCAGCAATACCGCGCTGATGACGTTGTTCTGTAAATCGGTCAGCAGGGTATCGATGAACTCGGACTGGTCCTGAATGAAGGTGACCTCGACTGCCGAGGGCCAGTGCGTCTGCTCGTCTGCCACGGCGGCACGGACGTCGTCGATAGTGTCGATGACGTTGAAGCCAATGCGCTTTTGAATCTCCAGCGCCACCGTCGGTCGGCCGTTGAGTCGGGCGAAGCTGGTGGCATCCCAGAAGGTACGCCGCACCTCGGTGACGTCGGCTAGGGTCACGACCGCGTCGCCGTCGGTTTTGACGGGGATTTCGAGCACGTCCTTCGCCGACTCGAACAGCCCCGGCACCTTCACGGAAAAGCGCCCTGCGCCTGTATCGAGCGCACCGGCGGCGACAAGGCGATTGTTGAAATCGATCGCGCGGATCAGCTCTTCCTGGTTAATGCGGTAGCTCTCGAGCCGTACCGGATCGACCACTACTTCCAGCAGTTCCTCTCGGTTGCCGACGATGTTGGCTGCCAATACGCCGGGCAGCCCTTCGAGCACGTCTTGCAGGTCGTGGGCGAGGCGGAGCAGCGTACGTTCCGGCATCTCGCCCGACAGCATGATGACGATAACCGGGAACAGGCTGACATTGACCTCGTTGACGGTGGGCTCGTCGGTCTCTTGAGGCAGCTCGGCCTTGACGACATCGACCTTCTCACGCACGTCGGCCAGCGCCAGGTCGGCATCGAACCCCGCGTCGAACTCCAACAGCACGCTGGCGTAGCCCTCGGTGGCAGTTGAACGCATCTCCTTGATGCCCTCGATCGAGCGCAGTTCCTGTTCCATCGGCCACACCAACAGGCGCTCGCCGTCCTCCGGCGAGATGCCGTCATGTTTCATCCCGACATAGATAATCGGGATGTTGACGTCGGGATCGGATTCCTTGGGGATCGAGATGTAGGCAACGGTTCCGGCGATGAGGATCAATGCCAGCGCCATCAAGACGGTGCGGCTGCGATCGATGGCCGCGTCGATAACGGCTTTCATGAGGCATCAGCCGTGGTGTCGACGACCGGGACCACGGTATCGCCGTCGCGGACGAACTCCTGGCCGATAGTGATGACGCGAATGATCTCGGGCAGGCCGCCGAGCCAGACGCCATTTGGCTCATCGCTGATGATGTCGGCGCGGTGGAACTCGACCAGATTCCGGCTGTTGACCAGCTTGACCCCGAGCTCGCCCTCGTCGTTCAGCGTCAACATGGCCGGCGACGCGAAATGGGCAGGTACGGGATCGACCGCAATGCGTAACTCCGCGGTGACGCCGGCGCGTATCTTGAGCTGCGGGTTGGGGGCGCGGAATTCGACACGGAACGTGCGGGTCGCTTCCTCGGCCACGCTCGCGACGTATTCGAGGCTGCCCACGAGCTCTTCGCCGGTTGCCAGCGTGACTCGGGCTTTGGTTTTGCTGTTGAGGTAGCCGACATCGCGTTCCGAAACGTCGGCGATCACCAGGATCGGCGAACGATCGACGATGCGGGCGACAGGATCGCCAACGTCGACGAAATCGCCGAGTTCGATATGGCGGCGCTCGACTACGCCGCTGAACGGCGCGCGGATCACGGTGCGGTCGAGGGTGAGTTCCCTTGAGGCGAGGGTGGCCTTTGCGGATTCGAGCAGCGCGGCGGCCTCTGCGGTCTTGGTTTCGGCGCGGAATCCTTTAGCCCGCAACCGCTTGGCGGCTTCGTATTCGATCTCGCGCTGAGCCACCAGAGCTTTGGCCTCGGCGAGGCGCTCCATGCGGTCGCGCAGGTCGAGCTTGGCGAGCACGTCACCCTTCTTCACGAAGCGGCCTTCGACCGCGACGACCTCGGCGACACGGCCTATGACCTCGGCTTTGACGTCGACCATGCGGTTGATGTCGGTGCGACCGCGGGCGACGATGGCGCGGCTGTGCGGAGCCGCCTGGAGGCGCTTGACGCGCACCGCGAAGAGGCCGTTCGGGCGGGGCTTTTCCGCCGCGGCCGCCGCTCGCTCCTTCGGCGCCGGGGCAGCCGCTTGGGTCTCGGCGTTGCCCTCGCTCGGCGTGGCGGCGTCGGTGAAGCGGGTGCTTCCGGTGATTTTGCCGGACGCCAGCCAAACCCCGACGGCGGCGACGACAAGGATCGCGAGGATTACGGAACGGTTCATTCGGCTGCCTCCCGTGGCGCCGAGGGCGGTTCGTCGCGGTCGGTAGCGCCGGTCGTCGACCGGGTCAAGAGTAAAGCGCCGCCCACCACCATATGGCCGTGCTCTTCGATATAGGCGATCGCGGCGCGACAAAACGCGATACCGAAGCCATGGACGAAAGCGTGGCCCGCGCTGGCGCCCGACATGTCACGGGCTTCCATCTGTGCGAGCTCGGCGCGGTACTCGGTGAGCTTGGTCTCAATCAGGTTGTCGAGCTGAGACGGCGACAGGAGATCGCCAAACAGCATCGTCGCCAGGAACTCGGAGCGGATGCGGTCGCGCCCGGGCATCTTGCCGAGCTGGTCGAGGAAGGCGAGGCGCCCGGCTGCGGTGATGGAGTAGATCTTCTTGTCGGGCCGCTTCTCTTGCGCCTGCTGAACACAGGAAACCAGCCCCTCCTCGGTGAGTCGGGCAAGAGCCGGGTAGATCGAGCCGAAGCTCGCTTCGTAGAAATGGGTGTAGCCGTTTTCGAACTGTTTCTTGATTGCATAACCGGTCGCATCTCCCTGCGACAGGATTCCGAGGCACAGCGTCTTGACGTTCATTGGCCGCTCCCAAGATCCAAATTATCCGTAATATATATAACTAATATATATTGAAAATGGATATTACAATCGAAAATTCAAGATCGTAAGCGAGCCCTGGGCAGCTCGCTTGTACGCAGCCTATCGCGCCAATGTTGCCGGGATTTATCCGGTGAATGTCTGATTGCAGCGGCGGGGTGCGGTAGCATATCCGCGAATCGATCTCGGGATTATCTGCCGGGCCGAGAAGCGGCGCCATAGAGGCGCGCGGAATGGCGGGCGTCGCATACGACGTGTGCACCCGCGCTCGCCGGTGCACGGGTCATTGCCCGGCCCGGCCCGAGCCGGGTGACGAGCCGATCACCGATGCGATGGCGTTTTCGCGCGGAAACAGGTCGTGGATCATGGCCCGCCGCTAGGACGGATCCCAGATCGTGACCTGGATCGGAGTCGGGTTGAAGCCGGCGGCCGGGTTGTTGATCTGCGGACAGTTGGAGATGATCGTCAGGACGTCGGTTTCGGCGCGCAGATCGACGTGGTCGCCGGGCTTGGAGATCGGCGGCCGGAAGTCCATCTCTCCGCCGGGACCGATCGGCACATAGGCGAAGAAATTGAGGTTCGCGACCATGTCGCGCTCGTCCATACCGTGCTTGGCCAACTCCGACAAGAAGTTGTCGCGGCAATTTCGTTGCCCGGGCGCGCTGTAACGCGTGCGGTTGATGGCATCCGAACAGCAACCGCCGATGGTGTCGTGCTTGCCGCAGGTGTCGGTCACTACGGTCATCAGCGGGGTGCAGTTGATCGAGTAGAGCATGCAGCCCTGCTCGATGAAGAACTTGCCGTTGATCTTCATCGTGTCGGCGGCGGCATAGCGGTCGAGATGATCGTGCGCGTTGTAGACCAGGAAATCGACACCCTGTTCGCCCTCGAGATCGACGATGCGCACCATCTGACCGGAGGTCAGAGTTCCGCTCCAATGTTCGCGGGCGGGGATAATCGAGTCTTCGACGATGGTGCCGGTGATTGGGGGTGGCGTGGGCATCGCAACGCTCCTTGGTCGACGCCGGGCGCAATCGCGCGCTCAATCGATCCGCGCCGGCTTGTTGGCGGGGTGCTAGACTAACGCTTCGCGTGTCTATTCCGGCGTATTTTCCGAACGTGGCCGCTCCCGCAAACACAACCTCTGACAACGAAGTTAACGTCGTGGCCGTCGTCTCGGCGGCGCATTTCTTCAGCCATTTCTACCAGTTTGCGTTGCCGCCGCTGTTCCCAATCCTCGTCGAGGTTTATGACGTAAGCATCGGCGAACTCGGATTGCTGGTATCGGTGCTGTTCGCAGCTTCGGGAATCGCCCAAATCGCGGCGGGGTTCGTGGTCGATCGTTTCGGTGCTCGCAACCTGCTGATCATCGGCGCGGCGATGCTGTCGGGGTCTTTCTTCCTGCTTGCTTTCTTTCCCAACTATTGGCTGGCGATGGGGCTGATGTTCATCGCCGGGTTGGGTAACAGCGTCTTTCACCCGGCAGATTTCGCGATCTTCCGGGCGTCCGTCCGAACCAGCGTTGTCGGGCGCGCCTACAGTTGGCATGGCTTCTGCGGCAACATCGGTTACATGGCCGCACCGGTCGCGATGGGTGGATTGGCGGCCGCGTTCGACTGGCAGGTCGCGATCATCGTCGCCGGAGGCGCCGGGCTGTTGACGGTCGTGGCGCTCATCATTTTCCGCGATTCCCTAATCGACGACAGCGATGTTGATCGCAAAGCGGCGGCCGGCGAGCGGGTGTTCGACCTCAGGGCCGTCCGCTCCCTGCTGTCGCCGGCGGTGCTCTCGTGTTTCGTGTTCTTCATGATGATCGCGATCACCCTGTTGGCCTTCGCCACGTTCTCGATCACGGTTTTTACCGTCCATTACGGCTTGCCAGCCCTGGTCGCGAGTGGGTTGTTGTCGATGTTCCTCGGCGGCTACGTCGCCGGTATCCTGCCCGGCGGTTGGGTTGCGGATCGCATCGATGAGCACGACAAGCTCACTGCGGCCGGCTTTATGAGCGGGGGGGCGATCATACTCGCCTTCTCGCTGGTGCCGGTTTCGGTGGTCATGTTCGATCCGACGGCGACGCTGAATTGGTGGGGGGGCGTGCGCCCGGATGTCGTCGTGGTCGGGTTGGTGCTTCTTGCCGCGGGATTTTCGTTTGGGATCGTGATGCCATCTCGCGATATGATCGTGCGCAAGGTCGCGCCCGAGGGCTCGACCGGACGGGTGTTCGGTTTTGTCTACTCGGCACTCGACGTGGGCGGCGCCATTGCACCGGCCGCATTCGGTTGGATCATTGCCATCGGCCACCCCGAATGGATGTTTCGCGTGGTCGCAATCGCGATGACGATCGCCGGACTATGCGCTCTACTGGCGCGCCTGTTGCCGAAACCGGCTACCCTGGCGGAGGGGTAGGCGGCTGCTAGGGGAAATAGGGAGGTCGGATATGCCGATTATCAACCGTATTGCCGATTTTCACGAGGAGATGACAGCCTGGCGGCGTGACATTCACGCCCATCCCGAGACCGCGTTCGAGGAGAATCGCACCTCCGACATCGTCGCCGCCAAGCTCGAGGAGTTCGGCCTCGAGGTGCATCGCGGGCTCGCCAAGACGGGTGTGGTCGGCACACTCAAGGGCAGCGTCGAGGGCGATCGCGCGATCGGATTGCGCGCCGACATGGACGCCTTGCACATCTTCGAAAAGAACGAGTTCGATCACCGGTCGCAGAACCACGGCAAGATGCACGCTTGCGGCCATGACGGCCACACGACGATGCTGCTGGGTGCCGCGAAGTATCTGGCCGAAACCCGAAATTTCGCCGGCACCGTGCATTTCATCTTCCAACCGGCCGAGGAAAACGAGGGCGGCGGCAAGGTGATGGTGGAGGAGGGGCTGTTCGACCGGTTTCCGCTCGAGGCCGTCTACGGCATGCACAACATACCCGGCATGCCGGTGGGAACCATGGGCGCCAAGGTCGGAACGATGATGGCGGCGGCCGACAGCTTCGATCTGATCGTCAGGGGCAAGGGCACACACGGCGCGATGCCCCATCTCGGCATCGATCCGGTGGTGACCGCCGCGCAGATCATCCAGGGACTGCAGACTATTTCAAGCCGGGTGACCGACCCCGTCGAATCGATCGTCGTCAGCGTGACCCAGGTCGATGCCGGACACACCTACAACGTGATCCCCGACGAAGTGACGCTGCGCGGGACCACCCGCGCCTTCACCGGCGACGTGCAGGAAACGATCAAGCCGTTGATGCTACGGGTCGCCGAGGGTATTGCCGCGGGTGCCGGATGTTCGGTCGAGCTCGACTACCACACGGGCTATCCGCCGACGATCAATACGGCCGGGGAGGTCGAGCTGGCGGCCAACGCCGCCGAACAAATCGTCGGTACCGACAACATCGACCGCGACGTCACCCCGCTGATGGGCGCCGAAGACTTTGCATTCATGTTGCAGAAGCGTCCCGGCGCCTATGTCTGGATCGGTAACGGACCCGGCGAGGGCGGTTGCACGCTGCACAACTCCCACTACGATTTCAACGACGAGGTGTTGGCCGTCGGTGCGAGCTACTGGGCCAAGCTGACCGAGAGCGTGCTCGCGAAACAATAATGCGACGGATCGCTCGGTCGGTGCTTTGCTCCGGTCTCGCAGGGGAAGGATCATGAAACCCACCGATATCGACATCGACGAGCACCGCAAACCCGACCGGCCGGTTGAACCGCTGCTCTATCGCCGCTGGTCGCCCCGAGCGATGTCGGGCGAAGCGTTGTCCGACGACGAAGTGATGACGCTGTTCGAGGCGGCGCGCTGGGCGCCGTCCTCCTATAACGCGCAGCATTGGCGCCTGCTCTATGCGACCCGCGACTCGGCGCACTGGGACAAGTTCTTCGGACTGATGGTTGAAGGCAATCGGGCTTGGGCGCGGAACGCCGGATTGCTGATTGTCTTGGTGTCGCGTACCACGTTCGAAGGCAATGGCAATCCGGCCCGCACGCATTCGTTCGATTCCGGTACGGCGTGGCAGAATCTCGCTCTGCAGGCGACAGCGATGGGACTGGTCGCGCATGCGATGCAAGGGTTCGACTACGACCGTGCAAAGACCGAACTCAATGTGCCCGACGGCTATGCCGTCGAAGCGATGATCGCCGTAGGCCGGCCGGGCGAGATCGAAGACTTGCCGGAGGGGCCGCGCAGCATGGAAGTCCCCAATACCCGCAAAGCCGTGACCGAAATCGCTTTCGAAGGCGGGTTCTAGCCTGCCGAGCGCGGTTCCACTTGCACCAACCAGGGAGGCGAGCGTGATCGTCGAGCAGATATTTACCGACAACGCCTATCGGAACTTCAACTATCTCATCGCCTGCGAGGAAACCGGCGAGGCTCTGGCGATCGATCCGCTGGAATCGGCACTGTGCCTCAAGGTCGCCAAGGACAGGGGCTGGGAGGTGACTCAGATCCTCAACACCCACGAACATGGCGACCACACGGGCGGCAACGACGCCATGATCGCCGCCACCGGCGCAAAGCTGCTCGCCCATGCCGGCGCCAAGGATCGCATTCCGGGCATGGATGTCGGCCTCAGGGCCGGCGACGCGATCAAGGTCGGCAAAACCGTCGAGCTCGAAGCGCTCGACACGCCGGGCCACACCATGTCGCACATCTGCCTGCTCGCTCACGCCGATCAGCGGGCCTTGGTGTGCGGCGATACGCTGTTTAATGCCGGTGCCGGCAATTGCCACGGCGGCGGTCATCCGGCCGAGCTGTATCAGACCTTCGCCAACCAGCTCGCGGAACTACCGAACGACACGCTGATCTATCCCGGCCACGACTACATCGAGAACAATCTGAATTTTACGTTGGACCGTGAGCCCGATAACGAACGGGCTGCCGAGCTGCTGCCCGAGATCAAGCGGCAGGATCCGCATAGTCCGCGGGTAACCTCGATCGGCCTGGAAAAGGAGATCAACACCTTCTTCCGGCTCCGCAGCCCGAGCGTGATTAAGCGCCTGCGCGAGGCGTTTCCCGATTTGCCGGAAGCGCCCGGCGCCAAGGAGGTGTTTCTCAAACTGCGCGAGTTGCGCAACAGCTGGTAGCGGGGACCGGAGGAGGCGCGGAACCGGCAGCGGATATGGCGCGTATCCGACAAACGGAGATCGGCTGGCTGGTCGCGGCGATCCTTTTTGCAGCGCCGCAAACGGCGGCCGCGGTAACCGTCGATCTCCAACTGGTGCTGGCGGTCGATACCTCGGCGAGTATCAACGACTATGAATTTCGCATCCAGATGGAAGGCTACGCCGCCGCGTTCCGCCATCCCGACGTGCATCAGGCCATCCATCAGGCCGGCAACAAAGGTATCGCCGTCGCGATGGTGCAGTGGGCCGGCGGCGGCAAGCCGGTGCTGGCGGTGGACTGGATGCAGCTGCGCGATGCGCGTACGGCGGGCTTGTTCGCCGACCGCATCGCGGCGACGCCGCGTTACTATAGTGGCGATCTCACGGCGATCGGCGATGCCATTTTGTTCTCGATGGCGCAGTTCGCCGACAACGGTTTTGAGTCCGAACGACAGACGATCGACGTATCGGCTGATGGGCGATCCAATATGGGCGCGTTTCCGGGGCCGGCGCGCGACCGGGCGGTAGCCTCCGGGGTGACCATTAACGGCCTGGTGATCATGCGTCGCGCCGCCCTCAATCTTTACTTCAATCGCTACGTGACAGGCGGTTTGGGCTCATTCATCGAACACGTCGATAATTTCTACGAAGTGCCCGATGCCGTGCTGCGCAAGCTGATCCGTGAGATCATGGGCCTGCCGATATCGCGCTACCGCCCGGGGTCACGCGACAACCCTGTGCGGCCAGAGTTCGCCCGGCGATAACCACCGAAAGCTGCAGCCTGACTATCCTCGACAACGAGGGCGGGGTCGACCTCCAGGACTTGGGGGATGTGGTCGGCGACCCGCAATCGTTGGTCGAGATCGGCGACGATTTTGACGATTTCGAGGGCGCCGTTCGTCGTAAGATGATTCGCGAAATTCGCGGGGCGCCGGTCGTCCGATTGGACGACGATCGTGCAGTCGAGCCGGCGGTGGAATAATGAAACTCGTCGCTGGCCGGGCAAGACGATGTTGGTGCGGTGCGGGGGCTGCGTTGGCCCTTCTGGGAACTCTTTGGAATGCGCCGGCTGCGGCGGTCGACATGGAGCTGGTGCTGGCGGTCGACGCTTCGACCAGCGTTGATTATCGCGAGTTCAATCTGCAAATGGCGGGCTATGCCGCCGCTTTCCGCGATCCCGAATTCGCCGCGGCGGTCGAGGCGCTTAGCGGCGGCCTGGCGGTATGCATGCTGGTGTGGGCCGGTCCAGGGCAAAGCCGCGTCGCCATCGACTGGTCGATCATACGGGACGGTCCGACGTCGACGGCGTTCGCCGAGACGATCGACTTCACCCCGCGCGTGGTCTGGGGCGGGAGTACGGCGATCGGCGATGCGCTGGAGCACGCGGTCAAGCTGATCCAAGACAACGGCATCGAGGGGCGACGCCAAATCATCGACGTTTCGGGCGACGGCCGTGCCAACGACGGCACCGACGTCGAGGAGATGCGGACGCGGGCCGAGCTTTTCGGCATTACGATCAACGGGCTGACGATCCTTAACGAGGAACCGGACCTGGCGCATTACTACGCAAGCACGGTCGTCACCGGGCCGTCAGCCTTCGTCGAGATTGCGGACAACTACGACAACTTCGCTGAAGCGATCCGTCGCAAGCTGATCCGCGAGGTCCGTGGCGCTCCGGTGGCGTTGGTGCCGCATCGCAAGCGCGCCGTTGCCGATGACGCCTAATCGCCGAAGTCTTCACCCGCATCGCCGCGGTGCCCGGCCCGGTTGGCCCCTAACCAGCGGTACCAAACCGGGCCGATTCGCCAACAAATCAATCCTCGCAGCGACGCCGCGCTTACCGCGGCTGCGGCACGATGCGCAGGTAGGGCTTGGGCGCCTTCCAGCCGTCGGGGTACTTCTTCTTTGCGTCCTCGTCCGACACGGCGGGGACGATGATCACATCCTCGCCCTGCTTCCAGTTGACCGGCGTCGCGACCTGGTGTTTGGCCGTTAGCTGGCAGGAATCAAGCAGACGGAGAACCTCGTCGAAGTTGCGCCCGGTGCTCATCGGATAGGTGAGCATCGCCTTGATCTTCTTGTCCGGTCCGATGACAAAAACCGAGCGCACGGTCGCGTTGTTGGCCGGCGTGCGGCCCTCGGAGCTGTCGCCGGCTCCCGCCGGGAGCATGTCGAACTGTTTGGCGACCGCGAGGGTAGGATCGCCGATCAGTGGGTAATTGACCGCATGGCCCTGGGTTTCCTCGATGTCCTTCGCCCACGCCGTGTGGTTTTCGACAGGGTCGATGCTGAGGCCGAGGATCTTGCAGTTGCGTTCGTCGAACTTGGGTTTGAGGCCGGCCATGTAGCCGAGTTCGGTCGTGCAGACAGGTGTGAAATCCTTGGGGTGGGAGAACAGGATGGCCCAACCGTCACCGACCCAATCGTGGAAGGTGATCTCGCCTTCGGTGGTGTTGGCGGTGAAGTCCGGAACCTCGTCGTTAATGCGTAGTGCCATGATTTTCCTCCGGTTTGGTGTTGTTGTGGGCAGAGATTAGCTCGACCAGTTGACAAGCGTCGATGCGTAAACCCGCGATGTCCAGTAGATGGGTCGTCGTGCGGTGGTCGACAAGACTCGATCGGATTGCACCGGCCGAAAGAGTGTCGATAAGCGGATTTCAGGACGCCAATCCGCGAATCCGGCGCGATCGGCGCGCCCGCGGCGGTCACCAACGCGGTGCTGGACGCCCTGGCGCCGCTGGGGTATGGGCGGCGATACGCGCGGCGTCTGGCGTTTTGCGCGCTAATAGAGGTGGGTCTTAAGCGCGTCCTGGTAGTTGGTCTCGACCTCGTCGGCATCGAACCCGGCGATCTGGTCCGCGACCATCCGACCCATGGTCGGCATCTCGGCGCGGTCGGTGCGCGCCTCAATGTCCCATAGTTTGGCGCGAATCAGCGCTTTACCGCAGTGTAAATAGACCTCGTCGACATCGACCACGATGCCCGATTTGGGCACTTTGCCGTTGACGGCCAAGGGCTCGAGCAACGCCTGATCCATCGTCGCGCGGGCGGTGCCGTTGACGCGCAAGGTTTCGTTGAACCCGGGGATGAAGAAGATCATGCCGACGACGGGGTCGTCGAGGATGTTACGCAGGGAGTCGAGCTTGTTGTTGCCGGCGCGATCGGGGAGCAGCAGAGTGGTGTCGTCGACGACGTGAACGAAGCCCGGGGCATCGCCCTTCGGTGACGCGTCACCACGGGTGGCCAGCACCAGGAACGGACTCAGCGAGATAAACCGGCGCGTGTGTTTGTCGAGTTTCTTGAGCTTGAGTTTGAGCAACATTTCCTTGGGCTCGTCGTAACTCTCGCGGAGTTGAGCTTCGCAATCGACAAAGTTCGTGGTCATGCCAACCCTCCTGTCTGCACGAACCTCCAGGCTAGGGGGTTGGCGCCCGATCGCCAAGCCCGACGATGCCCCGCGCCGCGTGACGCTGGACTAGACGCCAAGATGCTCGAGGATGACACTGCGCGAAGTCTCGCCGGCGCGTCCGGCGAGAACCGACCGGCCCTGGTCGAGGACGGTGATTCGGTCGGCGACCGCAGCCACCAGCTCGAGATTCTGCTCGACCAGGATAAAGCCGCCGCCGGATTGCTTGCGCTGCGCGACCAGCGCAGCCATATGCTCGATGTTTTCACGCTGCACTGGCGCCCGGAATGTGCGCTGGCTTCCGTGCGGGAGGCGGGGCGCATGATGTGATCAACCGTTCCGACTGGGAAATGGTTATCCTGGAGCTTGATGCTCGGACCAAAGGCGACGGGGAAATCTATCCTCGATATGATCTCCGCGCGGCGATGGACGAAGACGAGAGTTGGCAGTTGGTTCACAGGAACGGAACGCCGCACTTGGATGCTGTACCCGCCGTCATCAAGGTCATGCCCGATTCCATGACCAGTCCTGTACTCCGCTCCGCGACATCTAGCGATGCGGACAGCATTGCGGAGTGCGTGCGAGCGGCTTACTCGCCCTACATCAAGCGCATCGGCAAACCGCCGGGACCCATGCTGGGAAACTACGACGAGATCGTCCGCGATCACCGCGTGTTCGTCGTCGATGGCGGGGAGGCGATTATTGGCGTCCTCGTTCTCATCAAAGAGGAGATCGGCCTTCTTCTCGATAACATCGCTGTGCGGCCGTCGAGGCAGGGTGAAGGAATCGGCCGCCGGCTTATGGAGCACGCAGAGGCTGAAGCGCGCCGGCTGGGCTACGGGCACCTTGATCTCTACACCCACCAGCGGATGACGGAGAATATCGCGCTCTATGTGCGTCATGGATATGAGGAAATAGAGCGCCGCGTCGAGCGCGGTTATCCGCGGGTTTACATGCGCAAGCGTCTCTGATCGCGGAGCCGGGCCGGTTGGCCGGCAGCGGAACAGGCGGCCTACGCCGGAGGCTTACCCAAGAACTTTGGAACGTAGAAGAGTAGCGGATGGAATGTCCCAGCAGTTTATGACGACGTAGCACCGCAAAGAAACGGTCGGCGAGGTTGTGGCCGGCGATTGATGCCGGATACCGACGAGATTTCACTCGGATAGAGGCCTCCGGCTCCGTATTCCACGTTGCCCATCGTTGATGTTCAACCCACCGCTGCTGATAAGCTTTGGCCCGAAAATCAACCCGACCCCCGCCAATCTCTAATTATGCGGTGGACCACTATGTGGGGCAGGCTACAACTATTTTCCTTCCCGCATTGCCACGTAGAGCTGTTCTCGGATTTTAAGAAATTGCGGATGTAAACGATTGGCTCCGTCCCAGCGTGGCGCTGGGAGTTGAACCTCGAGCTGGGATCGGATTCCTCCGAATGCTTGCCCCCGCGAGGATAAGAGAATTATCTGATCGGAAAGAAACACGGCCTCGTCAATGCTGTGAGTCACGAACACTATTGTACAACCAGTCCGCTGATGGATTCGCAATAGCTCCTCCTGCAGCATCTCCCGTGTCTGCACATCGACAGCGGCGAATGGTTCATCCATCAGCATTATCCGCGGGTTGGCCGCAATAACACGCGCAACGCCAACCCGCTGTTGCATACCACCTGACAATTGATAGGGATATTGATCCTCAAACCCGCGAAGCCCAACAAGCTCGATCATCTCTTCGCTTACTTTGCGGCGTGCGCCGGCGGCGACACCGCGACAACGAAGGCTGAATTCGATGTTGTCCCGGACCGTTAGCCACTCGAAGAGTGCGCCGCTCTGGAAGACGACTGCGCGATCCGGACCAGGGGTCTCTATTGGCCTACCGTTGAACTTCAGGACCCCTCCAGTCGGTCTCAGGAAACCCGCAATCAGATTGAGCAACGTCGTCTTACCACATCCAGACGGCCCAAGAAGTGATACAAACTTCTTCTCCTCCAGAGTAAAGGAGAGTTTGTCAAATACTCGCAAATCCCCGTAGGAGTAGGACAAGCTCTCTGCCAAAAGAAGTGGTTCCGTTGGCCCACTACCAGCAGGGGTGGTCACTGCTTAGGCTCCGGCTTCATAAGAACGATCTCCTTTCGAATGCACTTGTGGTTCAAGGTTTCCGAAAGAAGGCCAACGATGGAAGGCGATTGTTCCTGGCTCGACGAGAAGCAATTCTTGCGGCTCGAGCCGTTTCTCCCAAGCGATACGCGTGGCGTTTCTCGCGTCGATGATCGGCGGGTCATCAGCGGGATCGTCCATGTCTTGTAGAACGACGGGCGCTGGGCCGCTGCACCGGAGATCTTTGGACCATGCAAGACGCTCTACAATCGCTTCGTGCGTTGGCCGGCATAAGCGGTTTGGAAAATTGTCTTTCACGCGCTGGCGCCGGCTGACGGCCGCCGACGGAACTACTGATCGATTCATCGGCGGTCACGCCCCCCAGCTGCGCCTCGGGCGGTAAGGGGAAACTCGCTCAGGCGATGGGCCGCTCTGGAAGCGGAGGCACCACCAAGATCGATGCCCTGAGCGACCCTCGATGCCGCCCAATCGCCTTCCTCCTGACCGACGGCCAAGTGGCCGATTACACCGCGGCCGACGCCCTTGCTGGAGCACATGCCGAAAACCGACATCCATCATGGCGACATAGGCTGTGACAGCGATGTCGTGTATCGAAAGATCGAGAGAAAGGGCGCCTCGCCGAACATTCCATCCAAAACCAACCGGCGTTGGAAGAACTGCGTTTCGCCCCTTCTCTAACTCCAACGCAATGCTATCGAGCGCGTGTTCGCCCGCCTCAAGGACTCCGTGGAATCGCCGCTCGATACGACCGCCTCGCCCAAACCTTCCTCGCCGCTATCGTGTGCTACTGATTATGAGTCCGGAGCCTAGGGACAGACTGGACTCATATTGGCATCCTCGGGATGTGCCGCAAGATAAGTAGCCACAGGTTGGGGATTGATCACATCGGCAAGGTTATCTGGAACGGCTTTGAGTCGATCCAAGCCGACCATGAAGTGAGCCAGATTAAGATAGTGCTTGTATAGGCGGCTCGTTTCGACTTTCCCCGGAGCACCCATGTAATCGTCCGAAATCAAGCTTCCCCAGCTTGGCCATTTCGTGCCCGCCCTAACGAGTAGTGCACTGAGCTGATCTGGTGTCTGACCTATCCGTTCCGCCTCAAACTGGAGACTCTCTTGGCAACGGTCATTAAGCCTTTTCATCGCCTTACTCCACGCTCGAAGGAATTTTTGTATCTCCTCCGGGTTCTCCCGCACATACTCCTTTCGAGCGATCCATATACCTATCAGCCAGGCACCGAGGGATTCGGTTGTCGCAATAGGAATGCCTCCTTGGCGTTCGATGAGTCCAGCACTCGTCTCCCATATCACGGCGACGTCCACCTGTTTTGCGAGCATTGCCGCAGGTAGCTGGGCTGGCTGAAGATTGATCAGTGTCACATCGGATGCTGTCAAACCAGCCTTGTCCAGCATCAGCAGGGCGTGGTTATGACCGGAAGATCCGAAGGCCATCCCGATCTTCTTCCCCTTCAAATCCGTTATATCTTTTATTCCAGAGTCTGGTTGTACAATAACTCGTAGATATGATGGCCAATCTTGCTCGACCATGATGACTTCGAGTGGAATTCCGTTCGTGAACCCAGTGAGAGCAGCAAATTCTCCCATCCATCCGATGTCCACTTCGCTGGCAGCCATGGCGGGTAGAATTGTCCCCCCGGAAGGAAAGGAACGCAGCGAATAGTCGAGACCTTCTTCCTTAAAAATGCCGGTCTTATCCGCTAGGCTTAATAGGGTCTGAACATCAGCACTCTGCCACGCGATACGCATTTCTCCGTAAGCGGTTTGGCTGAGCCCAGCCAGCAGGATCACAGATACCAAAGCACCCTGGAGAGCTCGCCATCGTTTTGTCGCGTTCATCTCAGTTCCTCCTCAGCTTGATGAAATCCCCGAAACCTTGTCACAGATATAAATTCACCACCGTTTGGTTCTCAGACGTTTAAACTTCCTGAACCGTCCTGACTCGAACTCTACCACGTTAAGCGGTGGTCCGAAAACGACCCATCTGGTGCTCCTGGTTTACTGCGATCAGCTCCCTTCTTGGTTCCCTCACATCTTCCAGCCTAGATTTTCCCCTCCCAATGAACCAACCGGTGGAAGACATAATTGAGACCACGATCCCACGTAAATCCCAGTATTCCTATCAAGATAATACCTACGAAAACTTCAGGCATGCGGAAGAAGGTGCTCGCGTCCATGATAACGAAACCCAACCCCAAATCGCCGCCCAACAACTCCGAGGCCACCAGAATCGAAAAGCCCGCAGCGGCACCAACTCTTAGGCCGGCCATTATGTGTGGAAGTGCTGCGGGTACGATTACGTAAGCGAATATTTGACGGGAATTTGCGCCAAGCGATTGTGCCGCACGTATTTTGTCGTCAGGAACGCTGCGGACACCCGCTTCCGTGTTCAACATTACGATCAATGTAACGTAATAGAATATCAAAAGAATCTTGGAAAGCTCTCCAATTCCGAACCAGAGAATGAACAACGGAATAAACGCGAGGGGGGGAATTGGTCGAATCGTCTCGGCGGGTACGAGTAATACCGCATTGACATCACGGTATTTTCCTCTCAGTAGCCCAAAGATTATTCCGACGACTGTCGCAGCAAAAAATGCAACGACGACGCGGTATAGACTCATGGCAACGTGTAGGAGAATCCCCGAGCCACTATACCCCTTGAGAACAATGTCCCAGAACGCTTGGCTGATCGTGACCGGCGATGGCAAGAGAAGGGAATCTGCTATGCCGTATCTTACGACCATGTCCCAAATCAGTATCAATAACACCGGTGAAACCACTGCTAAGGTTATGTAGCGATAATTCGAATACATGCCGCGTTCCCTTCGGGTAAGGAACTTCTTGATGGGAGGAGTCTTGGGAGCCATGTTACCAGTTCGAATTTAGAAATCCAAAGTCACGGCAAAAAGTTAAAAGCCCATTTCACAACTTGTGAAAAGCTTGTCATGACGCAGTGGAATTCCCCCAAACAACTGTATTCTTCCTTTTAGGAGTTGATTATACAAACCCGAACCATTGTAAAGGCTTATCCCGATACTTCCGGTGAGATCGATATGTTGTAGGTTACGGTTTGGATGTGGGTGGCGATGCCGAGTAGGGATTGGAACGCGGCGGCGCCTGTTCGGCGTCGGTTGCAGCGGAAGACGAACTTCTCAAGGTAGGAGTTTAGGCGATCGGGCCGCAATCCGTGGTAGATGCCGAGCACTCAGGATTTGAGGTTGGAGAAGATCGGTGGCCCCATGGCAGCACGACATGGGCCGCCATGGGGCCGATGACGTGGCGCTCATGGTTGACATCCGGGGCGTTGGTGCAGGCGGCCCAGCCGTTGGTCTTGGCGGTGCTGTCGGGGGCGAGGTTGGCCGCCATGAACGCCCGAAAACTGGTGGCGGAGAAATCATTGATGTTGGCAAGGCGGATGCGGCCGGCTTGCCATCTTTGATCTCGACGGCGCCGGCGATGAGCAGCTTGCCCACGTGGCTACGCTCACAGCCGGCGGCTGGCGGATCGTTCTTGGTCCGGTAATTCATCGTGGTTTCGTCGATTTCCACCAAGCCGGACAAGAGGTTGCACTCGCGATCGGCCAAGGCGCGGCGCAACTTGGCACACAGCACGAGATGGCCCCGCCTTTTCGGACAGGTTGGCGGCTGGTTTAAGGTGTATGCCGGTTGTCGATCGGGCCGCCAGAATCCCCTTCAATCGTTCTTCCTGTGACTGCTGTTGCGCCTGCCGCCAGGCCAGGACATACCGGCTCGCTCAGTCCATGATCGCCACCAGGTAAAGGAAGCCGCAGCGCACCGGGAAGTGATGTCGGCACACCAGACCCGGTTCGCCCACTCGATCTCCAAATCGCCATCAACAACTACCTCGATCAGCACAATGCCGACCCCGTCCCTTCATCCGGACCGCGTCGGCCAACGCCATCATCGAAAAGGTCAACCGTGAGAAATAAACGTTTAAATCGCAACGCTGGCGCCCGCATCGCCGGCATCAACGCGTAGACTGACCGATCAATCCGTCTCGGGGCTGAACAAGAGGTGCTGCCAACCGCTAACTACTACGGCCCCGCGAAAATTCAGCCATTGCTCTTATGGGCAAGTCGTTGCTCGACTAATTGATCGTTGTTCGGAAAAGTCACCGTTATGGGCATGGATTTCTTGTCGAATATGTTCCTTGTGGGGGGCAGTTTCGCAATTGCGTTCTTAATCGGTGCTACGTCGATCGGTGGCATGCTCTTGGGCCCCACTTTGAACGTGGTGGGAGAGGTGCCAATCCACTTGGCGATTCCCAGTTGCATGTTCGCCTTCATTTTTGCGGGAGGGGTTGGAGCGCTTTTCTATGCAAGGGGTGGGGCGATCGTACGCGAGGACCTTATCGAGATAACGCTGGGATCGGGGGTCGGGGCTTTCGCCGGAACCTTCGCACTGGCCTATCTCCCCTCGACCGCCATTCAGTTAATCGTAGCCGCACTCTGTGTCGCCTCCGGTATCCGTGTCTTAGTGTTTGGCGCAAAACACCCGGACGCAGGGCAATTTCATCGGCCCGCCAACAGGACATTGTTTATTGTCGGGGTCATTACCGGTTTCGGTTCAGCCCTCACGGGGACGGGGGGGCCTTTGATACTGATGCCTTGCCTGATGGCCTTACGCATTCATCACAAGCAGGCCATAGGTCTTGCTCACGTTGTACAGATGCCCATCGGTATCTTTGCTACAGCTGGAAACTTGTTGTTGGGCAGAGTGGATTTTGGCGTCGCCATCCCCCTGACCGCGGTAGTCGTGGTTGGTGCCGGCATAGGTGCGATCTTTGCCCAACGAATCTCCACACGTGTTCTTGGGCAGTCAGTCGCTGTTCTTCTTGTGGTTGCCGGTCTGGCATACGTGTTCAAGGCGATCGGACCATACTAGGGTCAGGAGCTATCAAGGAAATTCCCGCGTGATTGATTACCTCCGGCAGCGCCTGGAGTGACCCCCATTAGGTGGTCCGGATTTCCCATTAGGTGGTCCGGATTTATTGAGAGAGTTGGCGCATTTTGACCCCTCGGCAGGAGGACAAAATGAGCCGTAAGCGCTACGCACCTGAGCAAATCATCAATATCCTGCGGCAAGCCGAGGTTCTGATCTGCCAAAGCCAGACGACGGGCGAGGTCTGTCGTGGTCTGGGGATCTCCGAACAGAGCTACTGTCGCTGGCGCAAGGGGTACGGCGGTCTCCGCGTCGATCAGGCCAAGCGCCTGAAGGATCTGGAAAGGGAGAACGGCCGTCTCCGGAAGGTGGTCTACGATTTGACGCTGGACAAGCTGATCCTCAAAGAGGCGCTCGAGGGAAACTCATAAGCTCCGCCCGCCGCCGGCAGTGCATCGATCATCTTCAAGCGGACCTGGGTATATCGGAACGACGGGCCTGATCGATGAGTTCACCCGGCGATGTCTCGCCATGGTCGTGGAGCGCAGGCTGAACGCGGACAATGTGCTCCATTGCCTCACCAACCTCTTCACTCTGCACGGCCCATCCGACCATATCCGCTCCGACAACGGGGCAGAGTTTACCGCCCATGCCGTCCGCGAACGGCTCGGTCGGATCGGTGTGAAGACCCTTTACATAGAGCCGGGATCACTCTGGGGCCGACCTACGCTGTGGATGGGCTACGCTCGGCCGTCCACTCGACCCGCGTCCAGCTCTCTCACAAGACGTGGACCACTTAATGGAGGCAGGCCACGCTGGATCGAGAAGGAATACCCGCTTGCCTGGCGTCAGACCCCAACAGTAAGTGCAGAATTGGTAATAATTGGCATGACGAGACGGCGATGCGTGCGAACGCTGCGATGGAAGGCTATTGGGAGATTCTAACGCGGTCATGCACTCGCGTGATTGCTTCTCGCAATTTGTCCAACGCCGTGGGCAAGTCACAGAACACGAGCTTCCCCTGATCTACCACAGTTCTGCCGTCGATAATCACCGTATCGACATCTGCGCCCGAAGCACTGTAAGCCATGAACTTGAATGGATCGCGAAGCGGGAGTGCGTGTGGTTTGTTCAGATCGACTATGACGATGTCGGCCCGACACCCCGGCTTCAGCCGACCGAGATCATCCCGCTTAAGTGCTTGCGCGCCGCCTATCGTTGCAGCGTGAAATATTTCGCGTGCACTTCCTGCCTTTGGGTCTTGCTCGGCTATCTTGCACAAAACGGCCGCCCATCGCATTTCGTTGATCATGTCGAAGGGGAAAGTGTCAGTTCCTAGACACATATTGATCCCCGCGCGGCGGTATTTTGCAAAGGACCTCATGAATCTCCCCTGTCGAACCTGTATCCAGGGTAAGTGTGCAATCGAGGTGCCTGATTCTCTCAATGCTTCGAGGTCGCTTGGCGTGCAATGATCAACATCGCCATCCTCAGAAAGAAACATCCCGTGCCCTATGATCAAATCCGATCCGAGTAGGCCCGTACTCGAAATGTACTCGACGGTCGTCTGTTTGTGACGGCGGCCTATTTCTCTAAACTCTTGTGACGACTGACCAGCATGGAGTTGGATCACAACGCCGATTTCGTTTGCCGCCTCACGAGTTCTCTCCAAGATCTCGGGATCACACGTGTCGACTTGGCCAGGAGCGAGCATCGTACGAAGGCGACCGTCAAAACGACCGTCAAAGTCTCGACAAAACCGGAAACAGTCCTCAAACCGCGAAAGACCACGATTCGGATACGGCTTGTACCAAGGTTCACCAGCATCTCCGAGACCCCAGTGCAATGACCGGTATCTAGGGCCCATATAGCAACGCAGTCCCATATCGACAGCGATCCCGGCGATATGCTCGGTATGGGCTATGTCGCCTCCCTCCATCATTTCATAGTCAAATCCTAACTCGACGGCGGTGGTGGTGCCCGACAGCATCAATTCGGCGAAAGCACATTCTGCTGCAATGAATTCATCCTCAGCGCTGATTACGTTCCGGACTGCCGGTAAGAATTTATAGAGAACGTCACGCCAGTCGTGGTGGCCGTGGTCGACCAACAGCTCGCCGGTGTACGCCGTGTCGGTAACATGCATATGCATGTTGATCAGGCCTGGAATCACAAGTTTTCCGCGAGCGTCGATCGTCAAGTCTGCATTGCCGGCATATGTCTCGCCGACATGCGTAATTTCATTGCCCTCGAATACGACCACCCCTTTCTCGATTACTGTATGCCCGTCTTCCACACAGGCGACGACAGTGCCTCCCCTAATGAGTGTCTTCATCTGTATTAGTTTCCTTCCGACCGACTTTTTTGCGGAAACATCGTTCGAAATCCTGAAGGATTATGACCCGCGCCCAATAGGTGGTCCACGTCTTATGAGAGAGTTGGACGCGGGTTGGGTTGACGGGCCGAGCGGCGTATCAAGCAGGCTAGACTAAGTTGCGCATCGTCAAACAGCTCGACAGCCTGGACTTCAAGGCCATCCCGGCGCTCAGCAAGATGCTGGTCCTCGAACTCGCCCGCGGCGAGTACATCACGCGCCGCGAGAATGTAATCCTGCTCGTCCCGAGCGGCGTTGGTAAGACGCACATCGCCCTCGCCCTCCGCCTCGCCGCCTGCCAGTAGGGCCTCTCCGTCCGCTTCGCCACCGCCTCCCATCTGGTCCATGAGTTGATCGAGGCGCGCGACGAAAAGAGGCTCTCCGCCTCCAGGCCCAGCTCGTCAAAGTCAGCCTGCTCATCGTCGACGAGCTCGGATACGTCCCCCTGTCGCAGACCGGAAGCGAGTGCCTGTTCGACGTCTTCAGCCAGGGCTACGAGAACGGCGCCACCGTCGTCACCTCCAACCTGCACTTCCAGGAATGGACAAGGTCTTCGCCAGCGAACGTCTCACCGGCGCGCCCCTCGACCGCATCACCCACCATGTCCATGTCCTGGAGATGAACGGCGAGAGCTGCCGGCTCAAGCAGAGCCGATTCCGCCACCGGCGACCGTCGAATAAGCGCGCGCCCCGCTTGACCCCGTGGGTCCACAGGGACCTCCCACAAGCGGGTCCACGCCAGCCGCGCGGACGGCGCGTCGCCCCGCGTGCGGGCCCCTTGAGCATAGCCTGATTGAGCGTTTCCTTGAACGCTTGGCCGCGACGGCGCATCGCCTCCTTGATTCAGAGGTTCCGCTTCAGCGTGGAGGGTAGATGCCCCAATGCCAACAACGGCTGGGAACGATGACTTCTTAAAACGTCGGGCGTCGTCGCGGGTTGGCCACCAGACAGATCACCTTTGCCACCGTGAGTTCCTCTCGCAGCGCGTCGCCATAGCGGGGGAAGTCGTTGCCGTTGAGAAGCGACGCCGATACGGCCCCGGCGGCGCGACCGGCGGCGCTGACAGCCGCCTGCCGGAGGATCTCGCGGACCGATCTCGGTGCCGCCGTGATAACCCTACCGCGCCGGCGCGACTCGGCGATGGTAACGCCGACCGCGTCACCGCTACGGTTGAGCACCGGACCGCCGCTTAGGCCGCCGAGGGCGTCGAGGCTTTCCGGGTGTCGCCGCAATTCAGCCCAGGCCACTACCGGTTCGACGGTGCGACGCACGCCGATCGTTTTGAGGCGCGCACGGCCCAGAAGCTGCGAATGCGCCCCGCCAGGCTTCCCGCCCGGGAAGCCGAAATGGAATCCCTCTTGGCCATGTCCGAGGTGCGTCGACAGGGGCAGCGATGGCGCGCCGCGTCGAGTCACGATGACGGCGATGTCGGCACCTGGATGTTCGACCACGCGGACCGCCGGCAATCCGCGGCGTGGCGCAGTCTGCAGCCACACCTCCCGGCAACCGCTCATCACGTGCCGCGCGGTGAGCCACACGCCGTTCGGCGCGATCGAAAAAGCCGTCCCCACGGCGTGGCCGCGTTTGCGTTCCAACTCGACCGTCAGGGTCGGGTCGTCGGGAGACGGCGGCGCCAACACGGCTTCGGTCGGTGGCGCTCGTTGAGGCGTTGGCCGGCGCTGCTCCGGTTCGGAGAAATCACTTAGGGCAACGTGAATGATCGCGGCGATCAGTACGACGATGACCAGATAGTCGAATCCGCGCATCTCTTGGCGAGCAACGCTTCGCGAGCGACAGCTGCGTCGGTCTCTTTGCCTAGCCCGACAAGGCGGCGGCGTTGATGGCGGCGACCGACACCTTCACCGTCGCCAGCAGGACGGCGGCCGCGACCTGGCCCTGCTCGATTCGTTCGGACAGCCCCCGCAGCAGGAGGTCGATCGCAAAATAAGTGAGCAGCTGGATCACGAGTGCAACCGCGCCCCAGAGCAGGATGTCGAACAGCGTTACGCTGTTGGCGAGACTCACCGCGAGCGGCAGTCCCAAACCGATGACCACGCCGCCGAGCGAGATGGCCGCCGCCACGTTGCCGTCGCGTACCAAGCGCATTTCGTGGTGCGGGGTGATCGTATGGTAGACGGCGACGCCGACGACCAGCAGCACCACCGTGAGCGCGAAATGGGCGATGAACACCGGAAAGCCGGCGAGGAAGCTGTTGAGGACGGGTTCCATCGTTCAGGCTCGTTGTTCGCTGCGGATCCGACCAGCGGCGTTCAGCCCTCGCCGCCCTCATCCCGCCAGCCCTCCCACTCCTCGCGCGGCGTGGTGTAACTGGACTTGATGCTGCCGGCCGCCTTCATCGCGGCCATCGCCTCTTCGTTGGTCACCAGCACCGTGGTCTCATGGGACTTGACCGCACCGGCGGAAATCAACGCCATGAAAATCGCAGAAGCGGTTTGGTTGCTGGGGGCCTCGTAGATCGTGACGACGTCATGCTTGCCAAACTGCCAGAAAAACTCACGCATCTTACCGCCATGCGCCTCGACGATCTTGGCCATCGCCTCGGGGCGGTTCGAAGGTCTGTGCACCATGGCCTTGAGGGATTCCTCGGTAAAGCTCGCATGGGTCATGTAGAACGGCATGGCAGTTCCTTCGCGTTCGTGATCGCTATTCTGCCGTTACCTTAGTGCTTGCAACCGTGCCGCGCACCCCGACTCGGGCGGCCAAACGCCGGACGGGCCGTCGCTGGGCGGAATCGAGCGATCGGGCCGAGCACGACCTGCGTTTCGACGAAACGGCACTCGCTCCGAATCGACGCCGGATTCGAAATCAAGCCGTTCGATCCGTTCAGGTTCACTTCCGGAGAGTCCGGGCAGCACCGTTGCGAGGCGCCGTTATTGCGACAAGTGCGCTTGGAACGGAGGATCCCGCGACCCGCACCACGCCAAAGCCGAACCAACCAAACAGCTCCTGCGGTCGCACCCGAAATGACCACGGGAGGGCTCTATATCGGGCGGTCGCCGGCGACAATGACCCGGTGCAGCAGGCGGTTTTCCGACCGGTCATAGTCGTCGTGCACGCGATGCATGACGCTGCGGTTGTCGATCACGACCAGGTCGCCTGCGGACCAGCGGTGGCGATAGACGAACTCCGGTCGGATCGCCTGTTCCAGCAGTTGGGAGAGCAACGCGCGGCTGGCTGTGGCGCTCATCCCCTCGATCCGAGCCGTCTTAAGGATGTGGAAATACAGCGCTTTCTCGCCGGTGTCGGGATGGGTCCGCACGAGCGGATGGACCACCGGCGCGCCGAATGCACGCCGATCCGCGTCGCTCACGTCGAACTGACCGTCGAACGTGTTGACCGTTCGCAGGCCTTCGATCCGCCGCTTCATCGTCTCGGGCAGCGCCGCGTAGGCGGCGCGCATATCGGCGAAACTGGTGTCGCCGCCGCGTTCGGGGATTTCGATGGCGTAGAGGATCGTCGCCTTGGGCGGATATTCCCGATTGGTGTGATCGGTGTGCCAGGTGTCGGCCGGCGTTTGTACGTCGTCGTAGTTGATGATGCCGATATCGGGATGGTCGGGATGGTTGAACTGGGAGTAGTTCTGACGCTCCGGCGTGCCGAGCGCGGCAACGCCGGTCAGCAGCTGATCCGGCGACAGCTCCTGCTTGCGCAGGACCAACACGCCATGGCGCGCGAGCGCGGCCCGGAGCTTGGCGGCGGTGGCGGCGCTGACCGCATGGTCGAGCGCCAGTCCGTCGACCTGCCCGGCGAAATGCGAGGTCAGCGCCGTGATTCGTGGTTTTGCCGCCATACCGATCCGATCTCTACGAGACAAGCCGCAGCGATAATGGAAATGCCTCGTCGGCGTCCCGGTTCGCCACGGCCATCGCGGTCGTCGCCGACTCCGAAATGTTGGGGTTTAGCGGGAGCAGACGCATCCGGCTAGCCGGGGGAACAGGACTCGACCCTGTATCGCGCGGGTCAAGGCGTCGGGCACGACCGCGCCGCCGACCGGGGGGCCGAGATTGCCGACTGCGGCGCCGATCTGCGCGGTTAGCGGCTCTAGGCTTGGCTCTACCGATCGATGGGGGTTCACGGCCGATGATCCGGCATTCTCGCGCTCACGCTGGCTGGGGGAACAGGATTCGAACCTGTACTGCTCGGGTCAGAGCCGAGAGTTCTACCGTTAAACTATCCCCCAGCGCCGCGCGTCAGCGCCGTGCATCGCTCGCATCATTTATTCACAGCCAAGGTACTGTCAACCATCGCATCGTTGGCACCGCGGGAGGGGGAAACCGTACCCGCTTCAACCTGTTGATGTATCGCTATAATTCTGGACCCACTCTCGCCCGCTCCCCACGTTCCCGCCAACACGATATCGGTGCCCCCACTGCGACGGGCCGTCTCGCGCTCTTCCGCGTCGTCTTCTCGCCGTCGGCGAACATACTCCTCGGCGGCACGCGTGTTGCCGCCGACGTCAGCCGATGGAAGGGCTCACGCACTGCCGATCCCCCAGGTCTCGCGCCACGATTCGAACATCAGGACGGTCCATAGTTGATACTGACGGTTTCGGTTGCCGGAGAGGTGATCGTCCCAGGCGCGGCGGATCGGTGCCGGCTCGAAATAGCCGCCGTCCCGCAGGCGGTCCTCGGCGAGTAGACTCTCGGCCCAGTCCCTGAGCGGTCCCCGGAGCCAGCGGTCGATCGGCACCCCAAAACCCATCTTTGGGCGGTCGGTGAGTCGTTCCGGGACGTAGCGACGGAGCACCTGACGCAGCAACCACTTCCCCTGGCCGCCCCGCACCTTCATGGCGGGCGGCAGGCGCCACGCGAACTCGACCACGCGATGGTCGATCAGAGGCACCCGCGCCTCGAGCCCGACCGCCATGCTGGCGCGGTCGACCTTGGTGAGGATGTCGTCGGGGAGATAGGTGATTGTATCCAGGAACTGCATGCGGTCCGTGAAGTCCGCGAAGTCGCGGTGGAGCGTCTCGTCCCAGAGGATGCCGCGCGGCTCCTCTGCGCCGCGCACCAGTGTGCCCGGCTCCTGCCACTGGGAGACGAGCCGCCGGTAGAGCGCGTCCTGGTCCGCCGTAGCGAGGAGCGCGGCGAGCTTGTGCATCTTGTCACCGGCCTGCGGCGGCCGGATCGAGCGCGGCATGGCCAGGAACACGCGGTCCCAGGCGGATGGGGGGACGGCGCGCAGCAGCGAGGCAAGCCCGGCGCGCAGCGGGCGTGGGCAGCCGCCAGCGTAGCGCCGCAGCGCATTAGCCCAGTTGTACCGGTTGTAGCCCGCGAAGAGTTCATCGCCGCCGTCGCCGGAGAGCACAACGGTCGCATCGCGCCGGGTCATCTCGGAGACCAGATAGGTCGGCACCTGCGAGGAATCGGCGAACGGCTCGTCGTACCACGAGGCGAGCCGGGGCAGCACCGCCATAGCGCGGTCTGGCGCGACGTAGAGTTCGGTATGATCCGTCCCCAGATGCGCGGCCACCCGCTTGGCGTCGCGTGCCTCGTCGTAGCCCGCCTCGGTAAAGCCGATCGTGAAGGATTTAACCGGCCTCTCGCTCTGCGCCTGCATCAGTGCCAGCACGGTCGAGCTGTCGATACCGCCGGAGAGGAAGACGCCGAGCGGCACGTCCGCGATCATCCGCCGCTTCACGGCATCGCGCAGGAGCACGTCGAGCGCTTCCACGGCCGCCCCGTCGTCGAGCGCGGTACGCTCGCGCACGGCGTCGCCTGCGACGCTCCGCAGGTTCCAGTAGCGCCGCCGCGATTCTCTCCCCTCCGCGTCGATCTCGACCATCGATCCCGGCTCCAGCTTCTCGATGCCCTGGAAGATGGAACGCGGCGCGGGCACATAGGCGTGCCGGAGGTAGGCGGCGAGCGCATCCTGATCCACCGCGGGACGCCAGGCGGGATGGTCGACGAACGCCTTGGGCTGGGAGCCGAAGAAGAGAACCCCGCCTGAGCGGCCCCAGTAGAGCGGCTTGATGCCGAGCCGATCGCGGACCAGAGTGAGGCGCCGGGTGTGCTCGTCCCAGAACGCGAAGGCGAACATGCCGATGAGCTGCGACACCGCGCGTTCCACGCCCCAGGCCTCGCAGGCCTCTAGTAGCACCTCGGTGTCGGAGCCGCCGCGGAAGCGGATCCCCTCTGCCTCCAGGTCGTGGCGGATCTCGGCGAAATTGTAGACCTCGCCGTTATAGGCGATGACTGAGCGCCGGCTTGCCGAGATCATCGGCTGGTGGCCGGCCGCCGACAGATCGATGATGGCGAGGCGGCGGTGGCCGAGGGCGATGCCGGCGGCGGGCGAGACCCACGTGCCCGCATCGTCCGGCCCCCGGCTCTCGAGCCGGTCGGCCATGCGCGCCGCCAGCCGCTTCAGCGTCTCGGCGTTGTGCGCTCCCGGTTCCTCGATGAAGCCCGCGAAGCCGCACATGGCGCCGCTCAGTCCGTCCCTCTGCACGCGCCGGCGATCAGCTCGGACACGGTGCCAGGGGGACCCTCGATCAGACCCGTGTAGAATGCCTGATAACGCGTTAGGCACGCGTCGAGCGAGAACTGCGCCTCGACCCGGCCCCGCCCCGCCTCGCCCATGAGGCGGCGCTTCCGTTCATCCCACGCGAGCGTCAGGATTGCCGCCCCCAAGGCGCTGCGGTCACGTGCTTTCACGACGATACCGATCTCGCCGTCGATTACGGCTTCGGGATTGCCGCCGACATCGGTGACCACCATTGGAAGGCTCGCAGCCATCCCTTCCAGCACGCTGTTGGAGAAGCCCTCCTCGTGGGAGCACAGCACACCAATGTCCGCCGCGCCCAGTATCCGGGGCACATCGTCTCGCCGGCCGAGATAGTGGATATGCGGCTCCAGACTGAGTGTGGCGCCCAGGCGGCGCAGCGGCCTCTCTTCGCTGCCTTCCCCCACCAGGAGAAGCACCCAGCCTGCCGGCAACGCGTGCCTGATGCCTGTCAAAGCGTGAAGGAGATCCGCGTGACCCTTGTAGGGGATGAGGTTGGCTACCTTCGCGATGACGAGCGAGGCATCTGAGAGACCGAGACCGGCGCGCAGCTCGTGTTGGGGAGAAAGCGCGCGAAAAGGCCTGATGTCGATGCCATTGCGGATCAGGCCGAGACGGTCTTCGGGCACGCCTTCCTCGCGGAGCTGCGCGAGGACCGCTTGCGAATTGCCGAGGACCGCGGTCATCCGAGGATGCAGCCATCGCTCGACGCGTGCGAGGACGGGATGGCGGCGCTGATAGTCGTTCAGGCTGCGACGGCTCATCACGCGCCCCCCGACGGGGGCTGCGAGGCTCAGCATCCCACCTAGCAGATAGGAAACGGGAAGGAAAAAGTGCACCACGCGCGGGCGAGTGCGGAAGAGGAGAACAACGAGGAAGAGTGCACTGACCGGCAGGACGGCGACGCGGCGGAGCGCCCTCGGCAGCCGCAGCGCCAGTGCGGCGAACGGCGGCTCGATCACTGGAATTCCCTGCGCCTCCAGGCACGGCGCGAGCTGCCCCTTGTGCGTGATCGTGTAGACCGCAGGACGCAGGCCCGCCGCAAACAGACCCGGCAGGATATGGACGAGATGGTGCTCGGTGCCGCCAACGTCGAGGTCGTTTATGACGTATAGAATCGACGGCCGAGAACGCAGTTCCGCGCGAGGCTCGCTCACGAAGGCTCCGCTCCGTCGGAGATAAGGTCGTCGAAGGCGAAGAGCGCGATCTCGTCGGCTTCGTCAACGGGGCCGGCCTCCTTCAGGCGAAGCTGCGCGAGGCTGGTGTAACGGCGATCGAGCAGCAGGTGGGTCAGGCCGTAGCGCCCGACGAAATAGGCGACGGGCTTTCGCAAGACGGGAAAGAACTTTTCGGCTGTCCTGAACCCGTAGCCATGCGTGCCCCACAATACGGGGACCCCCGTGCGATAGGCCGTGAGATCGGCCAGATGGCTCGGCAAGCACATCAGTCGCAAGCCTCCGCGTTCGGCCGTTCTGCCAAGGAGAGCATCGAGAGCGGGCGTGAGCATCCCCGATTGCCCCACGGACCCCGCCCGCGCTCGACGAACCACGATGCAATAGAGAGCGGCTTGCACACACATGACGAATGCCAGCAACACGAGGCCGCCCGGCTTGTCTCCACCCTCGACCAGCAGACTTGCCACGAGCGCCAGGGAAGCCGGAATCGCGTACTTGACGTACTTTGTGCCTTCTCCCAGGCACTTCAACGGACCGACCAAGAGCGTCAGCGCGGCCCAGATATAAATGCCGGCTACGCAGTACAATAAGAAAGACTCGAACGTCGTAAGGCTGCCGTAGACGAATACGATGACGGGGATGGCCATGACCGCCGGATTGTATTGAAAAAGGCGGCGAATCTGGAGCGGAAGACTATTGACTCCCCCCTTGCTGCGGAAGCCGGTTCCCGCATCGGCATCGCCGTAGATCGGCGATGCTTCGACCGCGTGCGCGCCCAGATGGCGCCAATTGCGGTTCCAGAACGAGACGATGTCCCAATGCGCCCGAAGAATGTTGACGAAGTGCCGGCGGCCAAGCACGAATGCTGCGGCGTAGCTCGCCGCGAGCGGCGCGAGCCATGCCGGATCCTGCTCGACAATCGCGAGGAACGGGACCAGGAACCACAGCAATTGCGTGGAGAGCTTGTGGGTGTAGAGCACCGCGACCCCGCCAACGGTCGCGCCGGCCAGGGCCCATATCCCGCCGTCACCGCCTACCCAGAGATAGCTCGCAACCAGGAACAGCGCCGTCAACACAACCGCCAACGAGCGCGAGGTGAGCTGGCCGTATTCGTTGAGAATGGGGCTTGCGGCATAGGCAACGGCACCCAGCCAGGCAGCCCCGAGACCGTAGGTCTCCCACAGCCAGAGGAACAACGCCACGACGATGACCGCATCGATGACCGTGGTCAGCGCCCAGTAGTATCGCTCGACGATCCGCTTCGGCAGCAACGCCAGGAGGATCGTGAAGCCCGGTGGGTACCACTGTTCCTGCGGCTCGAGCAGATAGACCGGCGGGAGGACGATCGGCAACCGCCGGCTGCGCCGCAGCGCGTCCGACGTCATCAGGAAGTAATAGGCGTCGCACCCCTGATGGCGGCGGTGCCAGATTGGCGCGAGGCGCACAACAAGAAAAACGACGGGGAGGACCGCCAGGGACGCGATGAGTTCTATATCGGTCTCACCGATCTCATCACTCCGTCACGCATCCGGCAGGTGGCGCGTTAGTTTGACGATCTCACGTCCGCCGTCGCCGGCTCGTGCGCGTTCGTGTCGTTCGCGGCCGCCAGCTTGTCGACGCTCACTCCTTCGTCGGCCAACAACTCCTCGATGGGTGTCGCTTCATTGCTGAGACGCCGCACCTCGAAGCCGACTGCCTCGGATTTCATCAGTTCGGGAACGCCAAAGCCGGAGCAGAGAGCGCAGATTTCGATGTTTCTCTGGTCGGTGGCGAGGCGATGGCGGAAGTCCCGCATGGCCGGCCCGTTCCACAGCTCCCGCAGGGGAGTCTCGAAGGCGTTGCCGAAGACGTGGTGCCCATGCGGGTCTCGGCAGCACGGGACGACGGAGCCGTCCCAATTGACCATGACCGAGTTCCAAACCCAGGTACATTCGTTGTCCAATACCTTCTTCGGCCTCAGATAACCGCGCTCCAGTGCGTCTTCGTCATAGAACCAGTAGCGGCGATCCTCCGGCAGCATCGCGTGAGCCTCGACAATGTTGCGGACGCACGGATCGATGATCGACGCCATGTCCGCACCGATCTCCTTGGCCCAATCGAGGAAGCTCTCCACCTCATGCTCGTTATGACGCATGACGATAAAGCCGATCTCGATGGTGACGTTGGAATTGGGGTGGCGCCGCCGCTCCTCGAGCAGCGCTTCGAGATTGCGTCGGACCTTCACCAGGTTGCTGCGGACGCGATAGACCGCGTGGGTCTCGGGAGTCATGCCGCCGATCTGGAAGCTGATCCGGTTGATGTCGGAGTAGACTATCCCCTTCGCGTCGACGAAATCGCCGTTGCTGCAGGTCTCGACATAGATGTTCTTCTCGCGCGCATAGCGGATCATGTCGTAGGCGTTCTTGTTCAGGAAGGGCTCGCCCATGAAGTAGAACATAAGCACCGCCGTGTGCGGCGCGATCCCGTCGATGAAGCGCCGATAATTGTCGAAGTCGAGCATGCCCTGCGCGCGTTCCATCGAGAGATTGCCAGTCTCGCAGACCGGGCAGCGGGCATTGCAGAGATTGGTCGGCTCGATCGAGACGTGCGCCGGCATAAACAGCGGGCCGGGCACGCGCGCCTTCGCCATGGCCGTGTTGTAGAGGACCGATTGCCAGCCCTTCGGCCGGCTCCACGCCAGCTTGGCTCCGTGGGACGCCATCTGGACTGCTCGCTTCAAGGTCATGGCGTCTTATTCTCCTCGGTTCTGGAGCGCCCAAAGCTCGGCGAAACGGCCGCCACGGGCGAGCAGGTCCTCTTGCTTGCCGGTCTCCACCACGCGCCCCGCTTCAAGAACACAGATATTGTCCGCGTCCCGCACGCTTGAGAGACGGTGGGCGATGGTGACGATGGTGACATCGTCATCAAGTTCTCTGATGGCGCTGAGCACCGTCTCTTCCGATTCGCTGTCCAGGGCGCTGGTTGCTTCGTCCAAGATAAGCAGAGAGGGCTGTCCGATCAACGCACGCGCCAAGCCAAGGCGTTGTCTTTCGCCGCCCGACAGCCTCACGCCCCGGTCGCCCACCACGCTGTCGTATCCGCCCGCCATGCGGGCGATGAACTTGTGCGCATACGCTCTCTCGGCCGCGGCGGTCAGTCGGTCGGGATCGTCCGATTCCTGACCCCACATGATGTTATCACGAACCGAGGCATGGAACAGGAAAGTATCCTGCGCGACGTAGCCGACCGAGCGGCGCCAGGCACGGAGCGGCAATTGCTCAAGGTTGATGCCGTTGCAGGTGATCGAGCCGGAGCGCGGCTGAGTCAGGCCGAGGATGCAGTCGACCAAGGTCGATTTTCCGCTTCCTGAAGGACCCACGATCGCGGTCGTCGCGCCGGGCCGCAGCGAGAGGCTCACGCCGTCGAGCACCGTCCGCTCGTCATAGGCGACGTGCAGGTCCCGGATGTCCAGGGCAACGGGCCCGTCGCCAAAGCCATCGGGCAGGGGTCGCTCGTCGATAGGCTCGGACGCCGCACGGGCGCTGGACCGGACGGCGGTTGTCGTCTCAATAGCTGGCAGGTTGACGTTCAGCGCCTGCAGCTGCTGCTGAATGTTGGACAGACGCGGATAGAGTCGCAGAAAGAGCGCGAGAACGACCAGGATCCGCGCCGGATCGATCCCCAAATTCTTCACGCCGACGGCAAGGATCACGCAGAGGGCGATGATCGCTCCAAACTCGAAAATGCAGCGCAGCAGACTTTGGTTGAATAGGTTCCAGTAGTAGAGCTTGCGCAGAGACTGAACGATGTTCGCGAATCGTCGCTCGGCGACCTGCTCGGTCGACGTCGCCTTGATCAGCTTGGCGCCGCCCACGATTTCGTTTGCGTGGAACTGAAGTGCGTGGGTTCCGCGGCTGATGCCTGTGCCAATCCGGCGGCCTCGCTTCACCAGCCGGCGCGTGGCGAGGAACAGCACGGTGCCGACTAGGAGCAGATAGAGCGTCGTCCGCCACGAGGTGGCGGCGGCGAGGCCGACGTAGGCGCAGGTCACGATCAGCGCCGACGAGACATACGCCAGCATCTGGAATGCGCTGCCCAGCCGGGTGGTCTCGCCGAGGAAGGTATTGATGAGTTCGCCGCTCTTGAACCGTGTGAAGAATGCCCACCCCGAAGTCATGCAGGACGAGAACAAGTCCTGCCGCCAAAGTGCCTCGTAGCGGTACTGAAGGTTCGCGACCATATGGCTGTAAGAAAGGAACACGAGGTATTGAATCAGGAATACGACGACGATGAGCACGAGGATCGAGACGGTGTTCGCCTCTATGCCAATGGCAGTCAGCCGCTGGCCAATGTCGCCGAGCAAGGGGAGCCTGGACTCGCCGCCTCCAATCCCGATGGTGGCGAGCAAAGGCAGCAGCAGCAGGACGCCGATGCCTTCCAGCAGTCCGTTTACGACCGAGAGTCCCAAGAGCAGGACAATTCCGCCGCGCAGGCGTCGCCCTATGTCTGCGATTAGCATGCGCAGCGCCGGGGCCGACTCGTGCAGGCTCGGTAGGGGGTCCGCCCGCGTCGACGGATCCTCTCGGGAACCGCCCAAATTGACGTTGTCTCCTTGCGAGTTCAGTGCTCTTCCGATGTCGCGGGCATCACGCGCGGGATCACCGGCGAGTGCGCTGCCCCGGCGAGCCGTTGCCCAGGATTGGTCCGGGCGCTTGGCGGCGGGGCCGGCCGGGTCATCTGAAACGCTCTCAAGCACCTGCAACATCCCGCCTGATGACCAAGAAAGGCCAGAGAACCGGTGCCCGTCGTGGTTGCCAGCCGCGTCCTGTGTCTCGGTGCGACACGGCTTTGCTTAAACTGCCACGTTTGGAACCATGGGAATTTGCGCGTTGTACGGCAGGCGATGGCTAAGCAAGAGACCAGCTCCCTCCGTCCGAAGACGCCGCAGCTCCAGCGGCCCACCCGGACCCGGCCCGCCTGTATGCTCTCCATGTCAGTCTTTCGCCGTTTTCCGCGCGCGCGGGGGTTCCGGGGTCCCACATCAGAGCGCGTCTCCTCCGTGCACTACCGGTTTCTCCTTCCCCCGGTCATCGTTCAGTTCCGCTCCCCGGTATTCGAGCATCGTCTCTCGTAAATCGCTTGAAACGGTCGGTACCACGATTCCGCGATCGTGCGGGCCGTGTAACGATGCAATGCCCACGCCCGAGCCATCTTGCCGAGCGCCTTGGCCTCGTCCGGGTTTTCCAGCAATGCTCCGACCGCAGCGGCGGCAGCGTGAGGATCGCGTTCCGGAGTGAAGCGAACTATGTTTGGGTCGGTAATGAAGAGTCTGTGCACATCGTTATCGTACGCCACTACCGGGCTTGCCAACGCCACGGCCTCCAGAAGCGCGCAGCCGTGGTAGGTGGCAAAGTAGCAATCGCCACTCCCCATCAGCGCAACTGCTTGCTCGCGCGGCAGAGCGCCGACGAAATGGACGCGATCGGAAACATTCAAATCTCGCGCCAGCGCCTCGAGTTCCTCTTTCATGTCTCCGCCGCCAACCATTATGATGGAACAGAATACACCGAGCTCTTTCAGTTCTCTCGCCATACGTACAGTGTCTTCGGGCAGTTTCTCCGGATGCAGCCGGGCGACCGACACAACCCAAGGTCTGGGAAGTTCGTTTATGACGGCGGGAATAGGCGTTGCGCCTGCGACCTCTCCCAGCTCTTCCGCATCGACGCCAAAAAAGTAGGGGCAGACAGCATCAATAACGTATTCGGTGTCTCCATAGGAATAAATTGCTTCCCTGCGCATCCCAGCCTGCCGATAGAACTCGGGATCAAATGACGGCATGCCGATGTATCCCTCGAACGCCCTATATGCAATCGGGTACCAGCGACGAAGAAGCGTGCGTAACCAAGAAGATAGGTAATTTTGGTGGTCAAGTATATTGTCCCAATAAGCTTCAATGAACATGACCGATGGAATACCGGTCAAGCGTTTTGCTGTCATCGCCGACAGTGATACAAAATTTTGGCCGTTTACCTGCATGACTTGTTTTCGCTTGGACAAAATAATAACGGCTGCGATCACTCCAGCGCATAAAAGTGAAAACAAAAATATTGTGTACCGAAAAATTGTCTTTCTCGGCGCGTATGGTTTTTTTAGCTGTCGATAATAAATCTCCGATGTTAACTTCCTCCTAACTGTCTCATCGGTATTTATAATCAGAACATCTACCTGTTTGAACACGCTTCCGGGATTATACCAAGCGTTATAGTCTTCGGTTAGGCCTTTTTTCTTAGCCTCTTTGATCGTGTTATAGCCGATAATCAGCAGCCGATCAGGTGATTCGGTGCGGATACGACGCGCGCGCCGACGCCAAATGGTCCGAATTGCCGGGCTAGCGAGCGCTAAGACTAGAATGCTAAGAGCACCGACGAAAATCAAAATGCTAGAGGCTGCCAGATCCACGGGTGACAGAAAAACCAATCTAACCGCCTTTAAAGAAGACCCGACAGCCCTTAAAACAAATTTAACCGCCTTTTCGGTCACCGTATTCATATGCCGTTTCTCTCACTTGGAGGCCTCCATTTACCTAGCCGTTTTTTGCCTCGTTGTTATTCTCTGCGGCTGACGGGTTTGAGAAGGCTATTGATGAGGCAGGCTGGACTGTTTGGGTTACCGGATCACTTGCGCAAGCTGTCTTCGACCGGCGATCCGCTGGAAGTGCTGGCGGAGGTGGTCGACTTCGAGCTCTTCCGAGAAGCGCTCGAGACAGCGCTTGATTATTCGGACGGTTCGAAGGGCGGTCGTCGGGCTTACGATCCGGTGGCGATGTTCAAGGTGCTGATCCTGGCCGCGCAGCACACGGTGAGCGACGAGCGGATGGAAGTTCTGATCCGTGAGCGTCTGATAAGGGCCGGGGCGACGGATGAGCTGTTTGCCACCTTCGACCGCGAGCTTCGTCGGTGCGGCTATCTGGCGATGGGAGGCCAGATCGTCGATGCGACATTGATGTCTGCGCCCAAGCAGCGCAACAGCGATGATGAGAAGGAGGCGACCAAGACGGGCAGGAGCGCGGCCGAGATCTGGCCCGATCAGCCGGCCAAGGCGGCGCAGAAGGACACGCAAGAACGCTGGACGATGAAGACTGGAAAGCGCAGAGAGCCTGCCGGGACGCAACGACGCCTGCCCGACATTGCCATCCCGGTGTTCGGCTACAAGAGCCATATCGCCATCGACCGGGCCTACAGCTTCATTCGCCGCTCGGCGGTGACCGACGCCGCCTTCCAGATCTTCATCTCTCTACCAAATAAACTATCTCCAGCATCGAACAATATCTGGTCTGCTCCGTATTGAAAAATACTGGGATCAAAAACTACAGAGACACTATCAAGGCTTATTTCGCGTTCTATTCTAGCCAGACACTGCGGAACTCCACCGACGTCTGTCGGGCAGTGGAGGACACGTATTGGTCGATCAATACCTGGTCGACCCTTCGGCCTCGCTTCCATCCTGATCATCCTTAATTCCTTCAAGAGTTATCCGATAAAGCCGCAGTATCGGATCGAGCCGCCAGTCCGCGTCCGCGCATGCCATCTCCATGTCGTCTTCCAACACATGGGGCAGGCGCAGGAGCGTCGCGTCCCGGTATTCGAAACAGCTGGGAACGGCGTTTGAACAGCGGCGCAGGTGCAGCGACAGATCGATCAGCAACCCCTCGCGCCGGCCCAACTCGTGAAGCAAGGGGGTGCTCTGCATGAGCCCGTGAGTGCGGACGCAGCGCGCCGATGGAACCGGTCTCATGCAGTGATCGATCACCTTATTCGGCGCCGCGCCGTGGCTCGATCCCGGCAAGAAGTTGAGATGTATGCCGAGTTCGAACAGGTCCGAGCGGCTGCGCAAGGCATCCACCGACGGCGATTCGTGCGTGACCAGCCACGTCGCGCGAACGCCGCGTTCGATCAGCGCCTCCGCCATCGGTTCGATCATGTAGTCGGGTGCCCAATCGAGGTCGATCGTGATGACGGGTTCAAACATAGAGGGGGCGTGAAATGCTGCTGAGCCGATGTCGCGATCAGCGGCAGGAGGTTGGCGCCGTCCTCTCCCGTCGCCTCTTCGATTGCAAGGAGGCCCTGCCCCGTAACAACGCACGGCGATGCGATATCGGGCAACCGAGCGATCTGGCCCGGCCGGCCCAACACAGTCGGCAGCAGATTGCGAGTCGGATTCACGTAGGTGACGTTCCAATCGATAAACAATCAGCGCAGTCTCTTCCCGCCGTGCCGGCATGTCGGCCTGCCGCACTCGAAAGCCGCTGGCGAATTGATTTCCCGAGCGCCGGCCGCCGCCGTTGCTTCGGTCATCCTCGCCATGAATCGATCTTGCCGCTGTCAAAGACGAGTCGGACATCGGCGCCGTCGCCCTCGACGCATCCCAACCGGCGCGCTGGGCTGCCGCCGACAATGGTGCGGTCGGGCATGTCGCGGTTCACGAAACTGTTCGCCGCGACAACGCACTGGGTCCCGATCCGGGTGCCGATGGCGATGATGCTTTGACTCCCGATATAGCTGCGATCGCCGATATCGACGGCACCCTTGCGTTGGGGCAGCAGGCCGCCGGACAGGACACGGTGAACCGTGTCATGCGTGTAGATCTGGACGCCCGTCGATATGGAGCACCAGGAGCCGATCACGATGCCGCCGCCGCTGCCGTCCAGCAGAGTGTAGGGACCGATCCACGTGTTCGCCCCGACCGCAACCTTGCCGAACACCAGCGCGCTGTCGTAGATGCTCGCGCCCTCCTCGAAGCCCAGGTGAGCGGCGCGCTCCCAACGATCGAACAGGCCGTCGGCGAACGGCAGGTTGCGGTCGAAGCGGCGTTCGAGCTCGGCGTTCCTCTCCGCATGCACACGGCGCAGTGCCGTAGCGAGTTCGTCGGTGTTCATGCGGCTCATCCTGCCGCAACCGGCAGGCCGAGGACCTCAGCCGACGGCATGTGCGGCGGCTCGTGATTGCTGCGCCTGCGCGCCCAAAAAACGGCGGCACCATTCCTCGACATAGAGCAGAGACCAGATGAGCAAGCGGCGGTTGCGCCGGCCCGAGAGATGCTCCTCGATGAGGCCGGTGACGGCGCCGTAATCCATCCAGTCGTAGATCCGCGCCGAGCTGTCGAGCAGCCGGTCCCGTACATAGTCGATGCTCTCGCCCCGGAACCAGGAGGCATCGGGGGCGGAGAACCCCTGCTTCTCCCGCCCGGCGGTCTCACCGCCCACATGGCGCCCCAGCACCTTGCGGAGCAGCAGCTTGCCGTCGTTGGTCCGCTCGAAATAGCGCTGGGTCTTTCTGCCCGGCTCGTTTTCGTTGAGCTTTACCACCGCGCCGAGATTGCCGAGCTTAAGGCCGACCGGCAGCCGCATGGCGAAGTCGACCAGGTCGTTGTCGAGGAAAGGCACGCGGCTCTCGAGGGAATGCGCCATGGAGAGCTTGTCCTCGACGACCAGGAGGCCGTGGAGGAAGGTCTTGGCTTCCAGATAGAGCGAGTGGTTGACGTAGTCCTCCGGCCGGTCGAGGACCTCGGCGTGGGAGGCGAAGGCGTCGCGGAAGATATCGCGGGTCCAGACCCCCTCCATTCGCTCAGCAACGGGCCGGAATACCTCGTGCAGGACCCGGTTCGGCATCAGTCGTTGCCAGTACTGATAGTACTTGTCGATGTAGTGCTCGAAGTCGTCGTTGACCACGGCCCGGTAATAGCGCCAGGGATAACCGCCGAAGAGCTCGTCGCCGCCCGTCCCGGACAGGACCACCTTGCCGAAACGGCTGGCGAGGCGCGCCGCGTAGTAGTTGGGATAGGACTGGCCGACGCGTGGCTCCTCCAGATGCCAGACCAGGTCGCCGATGCAGCGCTCCATGTCGCCCGGCTTCAGCACCATCTCGTAGTGTTCGGTCTTACAAAGGTGCGACAGGCGCTCGGCATTCACGCGCTCGTCGAAGAACTGCTCCAGGCCGGAGGCCGACGACGACATGTCGAAGCCCACCGTGAAGCTCTTGAAGGTCGGGAAATGTTGCGCAGCGACGGCCGTAATGGAGCCGGAATCGATGCCGCCGCTGAGATAGGCGCCGACCTCCACGTCGGACACGAGCTGCCGCTCCACCGCCTGGCGGAACAGGCGGTCGAGCTCCTCCTCGTACTCCCTCTCGCTTGCGGGCATCTCGGGCTCGCGGAAGTCGTAGTCCCAATAGCGCTCGATCCGGGGCGCCTCGGCGACGCCCGGGCGGATGCGCAGCAGGCATCCGGCGGGCAGCATGGAGACGCCGGCGAAGAGCGTGCGCTCGGAGAAGAAGTTCTGAAAGGTGAAGTATTCCGCCATGCCGGTGAAATCGACCTTGGCGGCGAGGCCGGGATGCTGAAGCAGCGCCTTGATCTCGGACGCGAAGACGAAGGCGTTGCCGGCCTGCGCATAGTAGAGCGGCTTCACCCCGCAGCGGTCCCGCGCTAACAGAAGCTCGCGCGCCTGCCGGTCCCAGAGCGCGAAGGCAAACACGCCGTTGAAGCGAGGGACGGCGTCCGTTTCCCACTCGGCCATAGCCTCCAGCACGACTTCGGTGTCGGAGTGCGACCGGAACCGCCGGCCGCGCTCCTCCAACTCACGGCGCAGCGCGCGGAAGTTGTAGACCTCGCCGTTGTAGGTGAGGGCGAAACGCCCGTCCCGCGTCTCCATGGGCTGGTCGGCGGCTGGCGAGAGATCGATGATCGCGAGCCGCCGGTGGCCGAGGCCGAGTGCGCCGTCCAGGAACCGCCCTTCGCCGTCGGGCCCCCGGTGGCGGAGCGCATCGGTCATGCGCTGCAGCACGTCCGGTGAGGCGGGCGCGCCGTCCAGGTTGAGGATGCCGACGATGCCGCACATGGTAAACAGTTAATCTCTCTTCGGATTTCTGAAGATCAGAGCGTCTTGCGGGCGATGATTGTGATGCCCGCCTCCTCAACAACTTCTCGCTCGATATGGAGTCCAACTTGATTGCACCAGTTGCGTACTTCATCGGGCGTTTGCCGATGAGCATTTGTCGGTGCATACCAGTCGAAATTGATACACTGTATTTCTTCCATATTGAGGTCAGGGCTATAGAACGCTTTGAAAACATGCCAATAGAAAAGCCTCTGCAAAGTAATCTTTCCTGCCGGTATCTCCAATATATCGATATCTTCTGGAACCATTATTTCGATGTCTAACTCTCCAAGAACCTTCCCTAATCGCGTCAACGGCGTTAGCGCGTTCCATGCCTCTTGTTCGCTCATATCCTGTAGGCGCTCTCGGATGTAGTCGTCGCTGAACTCCCTGATTGGCCCCTTCTTGTTGTAAACGTAAAAGAGGAACCGGCCGCCGATCTTGAGCAAGCGGGAGAGCGCAGACAATGCTTGCTCGGTCGAATCAGTGTGATGCAGTGTGCCTTCCGAAAAAATTACATCTACCGATTGGTCATGTAGCGGTAAGTCTGTGATGTCTGCCTGCATGAACGTGCCCGGCAGACCGCGTTCCTTGAAACGTGCATCGGCAACATCAATAGCACCGGATATGTCAACACCGAGATACCGCACACTCGGAATTCTCTTCTCAAACAACTCCAGTACCGAGAATGCAGCTCCACAGCCCGCGTCGAGCAGCAGCGGCTTTTCCCCATAGCCTTGCCACCACTGTGCCGTCGCCACGTCGCCATAACGCTGTTGCAGCCATTCGCGCGCTCGCAACCGTGACAACGGTGAATCGAATGTTTCGCGCTTCCGCCACTTGTACTTGAACACTTCGCTGGTTTGATCCTGTGGCGCAGACGAGACTCCGACGGACCTCAATATGCCCTGGCGCATCTCGAACGTCCGACCGGACACGGTCATCGTGCCTCCCTCCGCCGGCAGTCGATCGCCCAGCAGGGCGGCCAGCCAGTCGGCGTCGGCGTCAGAGGGCGCGGAGGGAATCGCTGACATGGTCGTAGTCTTCGCGGGTCATCCGGTTGTGCAACGGAAGGGCGAGCGAGTGGCGCTCGGCATCGCGGGCAACGGGAAAGTCGTCCGCCTCCAAACCGTAGCGCTCCCGATAGTAGCCGAGCATGTGGACGGCATGGGTGCCGGCCCGGGTGGCGATGCCGGCTCCGTGCAGGCGCTCCATCATCTCGTTCCGCGTCATTGGTGCCTGCGCGGGATCGACCGTGCAGACGAAGGCCTGCCAGGCGTGTCGACCATGCGGCGGCTCCTGCGGCAGGCGGAGCCATGCGATCTCGGCGAGGGCCTCCCGGTACCAGGCGGCCCAGTGCGCGCGCTCGGCGATGAAGCCCTCGAGCTTCTCGATCTGCACGAGGCCGAGCGCTCCTTGCAGATCGGTCATCCGGTAGTTGAAGCCGAGCACGTCGAAGTCGGGGAGGAGGTACGGTTTCAGGCCCGCGTGCCGCTGCTCCTCCGATACCGCAGCCCCGTGATTGCGGAGCTGGACGACGCGCGCGGCGATCGCCTCGTCGTTCGTGGAGACCATGCCGCCTTCGCCCGTAGTCACCGACTTGCGCGGGTGGAAGGAGAACGCCGCGACATCCCCGAGCCCGCCAGCGAAGTGCTCGCCCAGCTTGGCGCCGGCGGCGCAGGCGGCGTCCTCGACCACGGCCACGGTCTCCGGCAGTCCGGCGCGGAGTCGCGCCGTATCCGCGCAGAGGCCGAAGAGATGCACCGGCATCACCGCGCGCGTCCGCTCCGTCACCGCGGCGAGTGCCTGCTCCACATTGATGTTGAAGGTCACCGGGTCAATATCGACGAAGACCGGGGTTGCCCCGCAGTAGAGAACCGCATTGGCAGACGCGACCCAAGTGAAGGCTGGCACGATCACCTCGTCGCCGGGGCCGGTGCCGACCGCGAGCAGCGCCAGGTGAAGCGCCGTGGTGCACGAGGTCGTCGCCACCCCGTGGTTCACCCCGTGAAGCTCGGCGAAGCGGCGCTCGAACGCCGCAACCTTGGGGCCCTGGGTCAGCCAGCCGTTCATGATCGGCTCACGCAGGGCCAGCCACTCCTCTTCGCCCACACAGGGACGCGCGATAGCGATGTCGCGGGTGTGCGTGTTCATGAGGCGCGGCGCCGTCTCGCCTCGACTTCCGCCTTGTGTTCGGCGCGCCACGCGATCAGGGCACGCAGGCCCTCTTCCAGCGGCACCGCCGCCGTGAAGCCCAGTTCGTCCGCCGCCTTCTCCGGGCTGCCGATGCGGTTCTTCACAAACACCGGGTCGGCCGGTTCGTAGCGGATCGGCAGGTTGGAGCCCGAGAGGCGGAGGATGAGCTCCGCAAGCTCCTTCACCGTTGTGCGCACGCCGGTGCCGACGTTGTAGAACGTATCGACGGTCCCGGCCTGCATCGCGCAAATGTTGGCCCGCGCGCAGTCGCCGACATAGACGAAGTCATAGGCTTGGCTGCCGTCGCCGTGGAGCGTCGGCGGCTCGCCCTGATCGATGCGGTCGAGGAAGCGCATGATGACGGCGATATAGGCGCCGAAATAGTCCTGGCGCGGCCCGTAGACGTTCATGTAGCGCAGCCCCACACAGGGCAGTCCGTAGCGGTGGTGCAGCGCCCGCACCATCGCCTCGCCGGCGATCTTGGTTGCTCCGTAGAAGTTGGTGTTGTTGAAGGGGTGGTCCTCGGTCATCGGCTCTTCGATCGCCTCGCCGTAGACCGAAGCCGACGAAGAGTAGACCAGCCGCTTTACGCCGTTAGCGGCGCAGGCTTCGAGGACATTGAACGTGCCCGCGATGTTCACGTCGAAGGCCGAACGAGGGAAATCTTGACACTGCAGCAGCCAGAGTGCGGCCAGATGGAACACCCCGTCCGCCCCCTTGAGGGCGGCATTCAGGATGTCGGTCTGGCAGATGTCGCCGCCCACCTCGTAGACCTTCACGCGCGGGTCCTTCAGCGCATCCTGCAGGTTCTCCGCCGTGCCGCGGGCGAAGTTGTCGTAGACGACGATCTCGCCCACGTCCGCGCGCGTGAGTTGGTCCACGATGTGGGAGCCGATGAGGCCGGCGCCGCCGATGACGATCAGGCGCTTTCCGCGAATGTCCATTCTCGTCCTCTCATGAGACTTCCTCCAGCAGCTCCCGGTCGTCGAGCCGGTAGCGCGTACCGTCGAGCGGGCAGACCAGATCGTCGCCGAGACGCTCGCCGGCGCGGCTCATCCAGCCGATACGCCGGGCCGGCACGCCAGCCATCAGCGCGTAGGCCGGCACATTCCGGTTCACCACGGCGCCGGCGCCGATGAAGGCATAGGCTCCGATCTCGTGGCCGCAGACGATGGTGGCGTTGGCGCCGATGGTGGCGCCGCGCCTGACCAGCGTCGGCCGGAACTCGCTCTTGCGTTCGATCTCGGCACGCGGGTTGTTGACGTTGGTGAAGACGCAGGAGGGACCGCAGAAGACTCCGTCCTCCAGCATGACGCCGTCATAGAGCGAGACGCTGTTCTGTATCTTGCAGCGATTGCCCACCACGACATTGCGGCCGATCATCACGTTCTGCCCGATCACGCAGTCCCGCCCGATCCGGCAGTCCCGCATGACGTGGCTGAAATGCCAGATACGGGTGCCGGCGCCGATCTCGCAGGGCTCGTCCACATAGGCGCTCTCGTGGACCGTCACCGTCGGGTGTACGCCGCTCATGCCCGCCGCTCGAGGAACGGGTGCCGCTCGCCGCCGCCCGGCTCCACCGCGGCCTCCCGAATGCCGGCGACGGCCTCGATGGAGGGCCGCGCGTCTGCAATCCCGAAGCCGTTGCCGGCCAGCACCTGCCGGTAGCTCTCGGTATGCAGGTCCGCGAACCCGTCGGAGAACTCGAAGGCCTCGCCATCCACGGTGATCGCGCGGTGGGTCGCGCCGTTCTCCCCGGTTCCCTCGGACAGGTCGTCCCGGTCGATGGAGAGGAACCAGCGCACGCGGGCGCGCTCCAGCTCCAGATAGCCTGCGGTGCGGGCATCTTCGCTAAGGTGCACCACGCTCCGTCTGACGCCGCCGAAGACATGGATCAGCATGTCGAAGAAGTGGATGCCGATATTGGTGGCGATCCCACCTGACTTGTGCACGTCGCCCTTCCAGGAGACGCCGTACCAGCGGCCGCGGGCTGTCACGTAGGTGAGGTCCACGTCGTGGGTCCGGTTCGCGCCGCCGCCGGCGATCCTTTCCTTCAGCGCGCGCACCGCCGGATGCAGCCGCAACTGCAGGATGGTGAAGATACGCCGTCCGGTGGCCTGTTCTATCTCGGCCAGGCCGTCGACGTTCCAGGGATTCAGCACCAGCGGCTTCTCGCAGATCGCATCGGCGCCAGCGCGGAGGGCGAAGCGGCAGTGGGCATCGTGCAGGTAGTTGGGCGAGCACACGCCGACACAGTCGAGCGGTCGGCCCTGGCGGCGCAGCAGGTCCACATGGCGGTCGAAGCGCTCGAACTCGGTGAAGAAGGCGGCATCGGGAAAGAAGGAATCGATGATCCCCACCGAGTCGTTCGGGTCGAGCGCGGCCCGCAGCGTTCCGCCGGTATGGCGGATCGCCTGCATGTGGCGCCGCGCGACGTAGCCGGCCGCCCCGATCAGGCCGTAGCTTGTACCGCTCATGGTCCCTTCGTCGTGATTACTGCCCGCGATTTGCCACGCTACCGCCGTTCGGGTGAAGCCGACTTCACCCGTGCACTCATGTCCCGTTCGGCGCCGGCACGTGGCCGGCCCCTGTCAGGCGGCCGCGACGACGGCCCGTCTTGGGAGCCGGGCCGGAACCCGGCCGCCCAGAACCTCAAGCAGCACCTCGACCCGCTCGCCCGGCGCGAGCCGCAGCACAACTGCGGCGCACTCCGTGAAGGGGCCGGCGGTGATCCGCACCGCATCGCCCGGCCGTAGGTCCGCAGGTGCCGCCGTGCTGAGGCCGTCGACCCCGACCGCGGCCCGCAGCGCGGCGACGAAGTCCTCCGGCAGCGCCTGCGGATGCGGGCCGTCGGCAAGCAGCCGCCGTACCCCAAAGGTGCCGTTGATCGCCCGCCACGCCGCGCGCTCGATATCCAGTTCCACGAACAGATAGCCGGGGAAGAGCGCGGAGCGCGCGGTCTCGATGCGCCTTGCGTGACGGCGGGAACGCTCCATCACCGGCAGCCAGACCCTAAATCCCTGGCGTACGAGATTGGCCTCCGCGCGGCGCTCCTGATGGTGCCGCGCATGGACCACATACCACCGGTTCATCGGCGCCCCCCGACCGGCTCGACCGCCGGCGGCGTGAAGTCCAAGGGTTCGCGCACGATGCGCAGGAAGGGCGGCGTCAGCACCTGGCGCGCCGGTACCGTGTCGCGCAGCGTCTCGAACGCCTCCTGCGGATGGCGGGACTCCGTGATTACAAGCGCGTCCCAGGCCTCCGCTTCCTCAAGCGAGCGCAGCACCGGCAAGCCGTGCAGACGGTCCGTGTTGGCCTTCCGGTCCAGTATCCCCACCAACTCCGCATCGGCCTCGAGCGCCACCAGCAGCGCGATCTCCGCAACCTCGCCGCGTCCCACCAGGACGAAGCGGCGGAAGCCCATCCGCTGCCCGTCGAGGAACAGCGCCCGATACTCCCGCCGCGCCATGCGGAAGAAGGCCAGCGATGCATCGAGGTACTGCGCGACGAGGCGGCTCTTCTCCTGGAACCCTTCTGGCGTGACGTAATAGGCCCAGCGCTTGTAGGGCGCCGCTTTGGCCTTCACCAGCCCCTTGCGCACGGCGCGCTTGAGCAGCGCGTTGACCATACCCACCGAAATCGAAAGGCGCTTGGCGAGCGCAGGCTGCGTCACCACCTCCTGCCGCTCAAGGGCGGTGAGCAGGTCGATCTCGGTCTGGATGCCAGTCTTGTCAGCCATGGGCGCTTTCGAGTTTCACGCCATGAATGTCAAATCCACGGCGTCATGTCAACCGCGTGTCCGATACGCATATCGCCGTCCGAGCCGGCCCATGTCGCGTTTCCGCCGCGCCCTTTCGACAGACTCGCACGCTTCTGCCATTCCCGTTGGCTTTGCGTCAGGCTCGGGGTAGTGGCTGCTCTCGCAGGCCACTCACTCAGAACGGGTCGCTCGTCTCCGTCTCCGCAACCTGCGCCGCTGCCCTCGCTTTCCGCCCCGGCAGCTCTCCCTTATCGAGGAACATCTTCAGGCTCCGCTCGCCAATCTCGATCTCAGGGCCGAAATCGAGCAGGCGCACAACGACGCGGCCCACGTCGCGCTCGAAGGGACAGTGTTCCGCTATTGCGGCTATACGCGCATCCGCAACGCGGAGGGGCGGATCGCGGTGCTTCCTGCCGACATTGCGGTGGCCATGTTCCAGCACGGCACCAGCTCCGACGCGTCTACGACTGGGATGGCCGCGCGGCGGAGAGAGACAGGCAGGCGAGGATCGAAGCCGAAACGAGGAAGTCACTGGAGCGCTGGGAGACGTTCAAGGAGAACTGAAACCGGCAGGTGGAGGGCGCGGAGAGGAAGGACACCCACGTCATCTATACCCGCGGCTACAAGAAGCTGCGCAAGGAGCTGAGGTCCATGGCCCGCGACGATCCGTACCTGGACAAACGGATTCGTTCCGAGATAGGCGACGTGATCTTCCGGCTCGACGCAGCTGAGGCGCGCCGCAAGCATGTCCAGGAGCACCGCGATCCCATCGCGGCCCGGCTGGAGTACCGCCGCGAGGAGCTGGGCTTAGAGGCACCGACAGGAATGTTTTGGAAGATGTCGGAACGCTGGGGCGGCACCGGGGGAGGGGACGGCATCGCCGCTCACCGCGCCGCGATTCTGTCGTTAGCAAGTGGGATTGGCTGGTTTTTGTAGCACATTGATTGTCCGCTTCGGTTGTGGTTGTTGGGTCTGTGGGGAAGTGGTGAGGCGCGGAGCGGCTGTCCACTTATCCACAGGCCGCCGGTCGGTCGCGTCGAAGCGGATCACGCGGCCTTCCGGGTTTGGCTTTCGACTGGCGCGCCGTTGGCGTGGTAGCGAGCGAGGCGTCTGGGTCCATGGAAGACGGCCAGCGTACCGTCGGGGTACTCGTGGACCCGGACGTGCGCCTTGACGTAGTGGGGCCGGCCTGGCCCGGCGGGGATCTGGAGGACCCGTTTGCCGTAGCTCACGGTGTTGTCGCGGGCGACGGTGCGCTCGGCATGCAGGCACAGGATGTCGTCGATCTGGTCGGGCCGGGCGAGGGCGACGAAGGCGCTGTCTTCGAGTTCGGGCGGGGTTGCGAAGCGGCGGTTGTGATCGGGCAGGTAGGTCTCGGCGATGAACCGGTTGGCGGCCTCGATCGTGGTGACGCCGGCCAGCGCCAGTTCCTTGACCAGGCGGTTCTGGAGGGTGCCGAAGGCGCGCTCGGAGCGGCCCCTTGCCTCGGGCGAGTAGGCGGCGATGTGCTCGATGCCAAGCTGGTGCAAGGCGCGCCCGACCTGGGTGCGTTGGTTCTTGTCCACCTTGCCGCCCGCCTCGGGGGTGTGGAAGTAGTGGCTGCCACGGTCGGTATACAGCGTGCCGGGCAGGCCCTTGGCGGCGAACACCTCTTTCAGCGCCCGAAAGGTCGAGGCGGTGCCTTCCTCCTCGACCAGGAAGGCCGAGTAGATCTCGCTGGTGGCATCGTCCAGGGTGACGATCAGGTCCAACGGCGCCTGGCCGGTCAGCCACGCGTGGCGTGAGCCGTCCTGGTGCAGCATCATGCCGGCGCACGGCTTGCGCGGCCGCCGCCGACGATGAGCGCCGCGCCGGGGCGCCTTGGATGCCAGCCCGGCGCGGCGCAACGTGGTCTTGGTCCAGGTGTAGCTCAAGGCAAAGCCGTGATGGTCACGTAGATGGTCGTGGAAGTGCTTGACCGTCCAGCCCACATGGCGGGTGCGGTACTGCTCGAGCACCCATTCGATCCGGTCGACCGGCACCCGGCGCGCCGACGCCTTGCCGAGCCGGCGGTCGAACAGACCCTCCAGACCGTCCTCCTGGTAACGCTGCCGATAGCGCCGAAAGCTTCGCTCCGACATCCCAAGCAGCTCTGCCGCATCCATCGCCGAAAGACGCCTCGCCTCGAAGCGTCCCAGCACATCAAAAAACTTCTCCATCCTGCGTTCCTGTAGCCATGCCGTCCGGTTCACCGAAGTACCTCCTCGTCGAGGCACCTAACCGGACAACTCGTGTGCTACCTAAACCGGACACATCATGTGCTCGCGACACGCCGCGCCGCGATTCTTGGTTACCGCGCCGCCTTTGTTATACGATGGTCGCAAGTTTGGATATTCGCCACCGGTGCGCCGCGGGCAAGGCCGGCGCTCGGCGGGAGGGATTGAGAATGCAGCCTCGTGCCTCACGCTTCGGGGAGGGAGCGCGCGGGCGCCGGCGGCGGAATAGACCCCGCAACGGCCGGTTTGCGCACACCTACGCGGCACTGGATCTCGGTACCAACAACTGCAGATTGCTCGTTGCCCTACCCTTCGCCGGAGGCGAGAAGTTTCGTGTCATCGATGCATTCTCGCGGATCGTCCGCCTCGGCGAGCGGGTGACGGAAACCGGGGTGCTGAGCGAAGCGGCAATTCATCGGACCCTTCGGGCGTTGAAGGTGTGTGCCGGCAAGATTCACCGCTGCGGGGCCACCCGCGTACGCAGCGTAGCGACCGAAGCGTGCCGGCGGGCTGCCAACTGCGACGAATTCCTCGATCGCGTGCGCGACCAAACCGGGATCACGCTCGATATCATCACCGGCGGCGAAGAAGCCGAGCTTGCCCTCGCCGGATGTATGCCTCTGTTGTATGGAGATGCCCGCTATGGGTTGGTGTTCGACATCGGCGGCGGCAGCACCGAACTGACGTTCCTCGAGCTTGCCGAACCCGGCAAGCCGGATATCCGCGACGTAATATCCCTGCCGTGCGGCGTGGTGACCCTGTCCGAACACTATGGCGGCTACGATATCCCTCGGCGCGTCTACGAAGCCATGGTCGGCGAGACATTATCGCTGCTGGCGCCGTTTGAAGCGGCCAATGCGATCGGTGCGCGGGCGCGGGCCGGCGAACTGCAAATGCTCGGGACATCGGGCACAGTGACCACGCTGGCCGCCGTCAATCTCGGCTTGCCGAAATACGATCGCTCCCAGATCGACGCCCGCTGGATCGCCGGTGATGCGATCGCCAAAACGTCGGACCGGCTGGCGCGCATGACCTACCAGGAGCGGGCAAATCATCCCTGCATCAAGCGCGGGCGGGCCGATCTGGTGGTGGCTGGCTGCGCCATCCTCGAGGCGATCATGCGGAGCTGGCCCGTATCGCGCGTGCGGGTCGCCGACCGCGGTCTGCGCGAGGGGATCTTGCTGGCGCTCATGGCGGCCGCGGACCGCGAGGACGGTGCAGCGGCATGCGCTGCGGCCGCGGCGCACGCGGCTCCCTGAGCCCGAAAGTCGCATGCCGCGCAAACGCCGCACCGGCCCGGCGCGACGAGAGGCGTCGAACAGAGCCAGGCGGTCCGGAATATCGGGCTCGGGCGCGACCCGTGCCGCCCACGAACGGGTCAAGACGGCCAAGCGCCGCTCGACATCCTCGGCGCGCTGGCTCGAACGGCAGCTCAACGATCCCTACGTCGCGGCGGCCAAAACCGAAGGCTACCGATCCCGCGCCGCATACAAGCTGATCGAGCTCGATGAGCGATTTCATCTGTTCCAACGCGGCGCCGCGGTGGTCGATCTCGGCGCCGCGCCAGGCGGCTGGACTCAGGTGGCGGCAGCCGGTGTGCGGGCGCGAGAAAGCGACGGCGGGACCGTCTATGCGGTCGATATCGTCGGAATCGAGCCGGTGGCCGGCGCCGCAGTGATGCGCGCCGACCTCAACGACGCCGACGAGGTTCGCGCACTGATCGAGCAGCTCGAATTGCCAATCGATGTCGTTCTGTCCGACATGGCACCGTCGACAACCGGACACGCGGCCACCGATCACTTGCGAATCATCGGGCTGTGTGAAACCGCGGCTGCGTTCGCCAATCGGGTGTTGCGGCCCGGCGGTGGGTTCGTCGCCAAGGTGTGGCAGGGCGGCGCGGAGAATGATCTCCTCGCGCGTCTCAAGAAGCGCTACGCGCGCGTCAGGCATGCAAAACCGCCGGCCAGCCGGGCGGATTCGGCGGAGATGTACCTGGTGGCCCAGGGCTTCCGCGGAACCGCCTGAGTTGGCCGGTCGCAACGCGCTTACCAACAGCGGGCGGCTGTGGCATAGTGCCGCGCTCGATTTTCGGAGAAACGGAATCCATGGCGGACACCGCTACGAACATCGCGATCGGGCCTGATTTCGACGATGCGCCGGATCGCTACCTCGCACCGACGGCGCACATTCAGAGCGACGATCCGACCATCGTCGCCTTCGCTGAGATGAATTGCGGCGAGGGCGACGACATCGCCCGGGCCGTCAAACTGTATTATGCGGTACGCGACGGCATTCGCTACGATCCCTACTCCATACAGCTCGTGCCCGAAGAGCTGGGCGCGGCGAAGTGCCTCGAGCGCAAGATCGGCTTCTGTATCCCCAAAGCGGCTCTGCTTACGGCGGCGGCCCGGGCTTGCGGCATTCCGGCGCGGGTCGGTTATGCCGACGTCAAGAACCATCTGGCGACGGATAAACTGATCGAGACGATGGGGACCGATATTTTTATCTGGCACGGCTATACGGACCTGTTTCTCGACGGCAGGTGGGTCAAGGCGACGCCGGTCTTCAACATCGAGCTGTGCGACAGGTTCAAGGTGCTGCCGCTCGAGTTCGATGGCTGCGAGGATTCACTATTGCACCCGTTCGACGCGGAGGACCGGCTGCATATGGAATACCTCCGCTATCAGGGAGTCTTCCGCGACGTGCCGGTGGAGCCGATCATCCAAGCGTTCGGCACGACTTATTGGCGCATGTTCGATGGCTCCAAATGCAAACGACCCGGCGATTTCCACGCCGAGGCGGAGGTCGAACACTGATCATGTCGGATTCGGCCAACGCTTCTCCTGCTCGCTCGGGCGGGGGCGTTCGTGGCCATTTCTCAATCATTTCATATGTCCATTCTTCGTTGAATATCAATTTGTTGGAAAGATTTATTTAGACATTTATCGAGCAAGAAGCCGAAGCTGTCGGGGCCGAGGTCGGGAGGGAGAACCGACCCCCACAACCCAGCTTTAACGCGCCCCGGCTGCGCGAAGGCGCCGCGCGCCGGGCTATGTCTTGAGCATGGCGCGGTTACGGTTGACGGCGAAGCGCCCTTCGTATAGGAGGCGCCATGGAAATCCTGGAGGCTTTAACCTTCGACGACGTTTCGCTGGTTCCCGCCGCCTCCACGGTCCTGCCCGGCCACGTCGACACCCGAACCCGCGTCACCCCCGAGATCGAGCTCGGTATCCCACTGGTGTCCGCGGCGATGGACACGGTGACGGAATCGGCCCTGGCGATCGCCATGGCCCAGGCCGGCGGCCTCGGCGTGATCCACCGCAACCTCGAACCCGAGGCCCAGGCCGACGAGGTACGGTCGGTCAAGAAGTTCGAATCCGGCATGGTGGTCAACCCGGTCACGATCGGCCCCGACCGGATGCTTGCCGACGCACTCGCACTCATGGAGGTGAACAGAATCTCGGGCATTCCGGTGGTCGAGACCGGCGGCAGGCTGGTCGGGATCCTGACCAACCGCGACGTGCGTTTTGCCACCGAGCAGGCCCAACCCGTGCGCGAGCTGATGACCTGCGAGGATCTGATCACGGTGCGCGAGGGCGTGGACAGCGAGGATGCCAAACGCCTGCTGCACAAACACCGCATCGAGAAACTGCTGGTGGTGGACGACGACTACCGCTGCGTCGGCCTCATCACGGTCAAGGACATCGAAAAGGCCAAGCTTCATCCCAACGCCTGCAAGGACGAACAGGGGCGCCTGCGAGTCGCCGCGGCGACCAATGTCGGCGACGGGGGTATCGCCCGGGCCGAAGCGCTGATCGATGCCGGCTGTGACGCGATTGTGGTCGATACCGCGCACGGCCACTCGTCGCGCGTTCTCGAAACGGTCACGCGAATCAAGAAGCTCAGCAACTACACCCAGGTGGTGGCGGGCAACGTTGCGACGAAGCAAGGGGCTCGGGCGCTGGTCGACGCCGGTGCGGATTCGGTCAAGGTCGGCATCGGACCCGGCTCGATCTGCACCACGCGCGTCGTCGCCGGCGTCGGCGTGCCGCAGCTGAGTGCGATTGCCGAAGCGGCGGAATATTGCCTCGAAGCCGAGGTGCCGATGATCGCCGATGGCGGGGTTCGCTCTTCGGGGGACATCGCCAAAGCGGTCGCCGGCGGCGCCTCATGCGTCATGATCGGCTCGCTGCTGGCCGGCACCGACGAGGCACCCGGCGAGGTGTTCCTCTATCAGGGACGTTCGTACAAGGCCTATCGCGGCATGGGCTCGCTTGGGGCGATGGCCCGCGGCTCGGCCGATCGTTACTTCCAGCAGGACATCAAGGACGATCTCAAGCTCGTGCCCGAGGGGATCGAGGGCCAAGTGCCTTACAAGGGGCCGACCGCCGCAATCCTGCACCAACTGGTAGGCGGGCTGCGCGCGTCGATGGGCTATACCGGCAACCCGACCATCGCCGACATGCAACGCAGTTGCAGCTTCCGGCGCCTGACTCCGGCCGGCGTGCGGGAAGGGCACGTGCACGACGTTATGATCACCCGTGAGTCGCCGAACTATCCCAGCCAAGCTTGAATACCCGTATGGGAGACGCCGCGCCGGTCGGCGGCGAGCAGGCGCAACTCCGGGAACGATCCGAGGTTCCGGGTCCGCTGTTACGCCAAACGCTCGTGTCGCCGTGTCATCGGAATGCAACCCGAGGGGAACGATATGATCAGACCTTTTGTTTTTGCGCTCACCGTTAGTGTCGCGCTGGGTGTCACGCTGGGTATCGTTGCCGGCCCGGCCGTTCTCGCGGCGGGCAGTCAGAGTCCGGCACCGAGCGCCTCGAAGCCCAAGGACGCTGAGTACGAAATGGCGAAGAGGGCGGTCAACGCCCGGAACTGGAGCCGGGCGATCGCGCTACTGACCAAGGTCGTGAGCCGCGACCAGAACAATGCGGATGCGCACAACTTCCTCGGCTACAGCTACCGCAAGTCGGGCGATTACGGCCAGGCGTTGAAGTACTACGAGATGGCGTTACGGATTGACCCCAAGCACAAGGGCGCACACGAGTATATCGGTGAAGCCTATCTCGAAACCGGCAATCTCAAGATGGCCGAGGAGCATCTCGAGGCGCTCGATAATCTCTGTTTCTTTAGCTGCCAGGAATACACCGACCTCAAAAAAGCGGTTCAGGTCTACAAGAAAAAGCACAATATCGGCAGCTAACGCGGACTTGCCGGTGTAAAGAGGACTTGCCGGTGTAAAGAGAAAGGGCGCCATTTCGGCGCCCTTCCTGATTCCTGCGAGTGGAGCGCGACGCGGCTCCCACACCGGGCATTGCTAAGAAACGCCGTGGCGGCGCGCTTCGTCGAATGCGTTTTCGCAGTGGACTCGCGCCGGACGCATCCCTATACCGTGACGCCATGACCGAGCGCGTTCTTGTCGTCGATTTCGGTGCGCAATACACGCAGCTGATCGCCCGGCGGGTGCGCGAAAGCGGCGTCTATTGCGAGATCGCGCCGTTCGACCGGGCCGAAGAGGCGATGCGCAACGCCGATGGCGACCTGCGTGCGATTATCCTGTCCGGGGGGCCCGCTTCGGTCATCCACGACTTCACGCCGCGCGCGCCCGAAGCGGTATTCGAGCGGGGCGTACCGGTTCTCGGCATCTGCTACGGCGAGCAGGCGATGTGCGCCCAATTGGGAGGCAAGGTCAGCGCCTCGGATGATCGCGAGTTCGGCCGCGCCTCGGTCGAAGCGACCGCGCCGTGTCCGCTGTTCGAGGGTGTTTGGCGGCCGGGCGAACGCCATACGGTGTGGATGAGCCACGGCGACCGGGTCGATACGCTGCCGGCGGGGTTTCACGTCGTCGGCGTCAGCGAAGGGGCGCCTTTCGCCGCGATTGCCGATGACCAGCGTCGCTTCTACGGCGTCCAGTTTCATCCCGAGGTGGCGCACACGCCCGACGGGGCGGCGCTGCTACAGAACTTCACCCACCGGATCGCCGGCTGCCGCGGCGACTGGACGATGGCGTCGTTTCGCGATAGCGCGATCGCTGCAATACGCGATCGGGTTGGCGACGCCCGCGTCCTTTGTGGTCTTTCCGGCGGTGTCGATTCGTCGGTCGCCGCGATGCTGCTCCACGAAGCGGTCGGTGATCGGCTTACCTGCGTGTTCGTCGACCACGGGTTGCTGCGGGCCGGTGAGAGCGCGGAGGTCGTGTCGCTGTTTCGCGACCGTTTCGACGTACCCCTGGTGCACCGCGATGCCAGCGACCTGTTTCTCGAAAGGCTGGCCGGCGTGATCGACCCCGAAGCTAAACGCAAAACCATCGGCACCACCTTCATCGATGTGTTCGAGGAGGAGGCCGCCAAGATCGACGGTGCCGAGTTCTTGGCCCAGGGTACGCTGTATCCCGACGTCGTCGAATCCGTGTCCTTCACCGGTGGTCCGTCGGCGACCATCAAGTCGCATCACAATGTCGGTGGTTTGCCCGAACGCATGAACATGGCGCTGGTCGAGCCGCTGCGCGAGCTGTTCAAGGACGAGGTACGTGCGCTTGGGCGCGAGCTCGGCCTGCCGGAGACGGCGATCGGCCGCCATCCGTTTCCTGGACCGGGCCTGGCGATCCGCATCCCCGGTGAAGTTTCGACCGACAAACTCGAAGCCCTGCGCAAGGCCGACGCGATCTATCTCGAGGAAATCCGCACCGCCGGGCTTTACGACGAGATCTGGCAGGCGTTCGCGGTGTTGCTGCCGGTGCGCACGGTGGGCGTGATGGGCGACGAGCGCACCTACGACCATGTATGTGCCCTGCGCGCGGTAACGTCGACCGATGGCATGACCGCGGATTACTACCCGTTCAAGCCGCCCTTGCTGGGCCGCGTCGCCAACCGTATCGTCAACGAGGTGCGCGGTATTAACCGCGTCGTCTACGACGTGACGTCAAAGCCGCCCGGGACGATCGAATGGGAATAGTTTTGAAGAGTTACGACGAATTGAAAGATGAGATGGAACAGCTTGAAGAGCAGATGGCTGAAGCGAAGAAACGTGAGCGAGCAGAAACACCGAAGAAAGTGAAAGAGCCGTGCAAAGAGTTTGGCTTTGCGGCTGGGATGCTGAAAGGTGTCTCGGCTTAAGGTAAGAAGAAAAAATGAGTGTTGAAGACTTCCGAACTGAAGTTGTTAACAAGGAACGATACGAGTTCGGAAAGAATTGGAAGAATTTCTTAACAACGATTTGTGAAGAGAGAATTCGTCAAGCTGAGTGCTCACTTAAGGAAATGCTTGAAGTTGATACGTTGGAAGGGAAAAGTTTCCTAGACATAGGCAGTGGTAGTGGTTTGTTTTCGTTAGCAGCACGTAATCTCGGTGCCGATGTTGTGTCGTTTGATTATGATGAATCATCAGTTTGGTGCACGAACGAGCTAAAGTCCCGTTATTACAAAGATGATAGTAAATGGACTGTGACGCAGGGTTCTGTGTTGGATGAGAGCTTCTTAGCGTCGTTGGGAAAGTTCGATATCGTTTATAGTTGGGGTGTTTTGCATCACACAGGAAATTTGTGGAAAGCTTTAGAAAACATTGTCAGTAGCGTTAAAGATGATGGTTTATTATTTATTGCACTCTACAACTGGCAACCATTCTTCAGACGTTATTGGACGTTTGTGAAAATAACATACAACAAACTCTCTCTTAGTCGTCCGTTTTGGATACTTCTGCATGGGATATACCCAACGTTACCTTCAGTGTTCCTTAAGTTGCTACAAAACCGAAAAGCCCCAAGAGGCATGACAATATGGTATGACTTGTTGGATTGGTTGGGAGGCTATCCTTTTGAAGTATCTAAGCCACGACAAATCTTTAATTTCTATAAGTCTAAAGGCTTTGTATTGATGCAATTGAAGACGGTTGGTGGAAAGTTGGGCTGCAATGAGTACGTTTTTCGTCGCACAATGTGTAACTAAGGATTGCGTAGATTATTGGGTTGCAACAGAAATTCAAGCGTGGAAAAAATGTGCAACGTGGGAAATGCGTTACACACAACTTTGCACGCATACTGTGAGGCGTAGATAAGAGATTGAAAATAGACAAGAAAAAATCTACGTCACTATTGAGTGGGAATAACGACAGGGGTGATCTACCCGTCGACATCGGGATGGAGGAGTCGCGATGGCTCGTAACACGTCGATGACCGGTGAGGATCTACGTAATACGGAGCGGTCGCGCGTCAAGCGGCTACACCAGCGCGGCTCTTACGAACGCGAGCGGGTCAACGAGATCATCGATGCCACACCGATGTGTCATTTCGCGTATGTCATCGACGGCTCACCGCATATCACGCCGACCTTGCAATGGCGTGAAGGCGAGCTGATCTTCTGGCACGGGTCGTCGGCGAGCCGCTTTCTGCGCCAAGTGGTGGGACGACAAGTGAGCTTGGCGGTCACCAATTTCGACGGTTTCGTTCTCGCCCGCTCGGCATTCCACCATTCGGTCAACTATCGGTCGGTGGTGCTGTTCGGCGAGGCCGAAGCCGTGCCGGAGAGCGAGAAGGTCGACAGACTGAGGAACTTCCTCGACAGGTTGTTTCCGGGCCGTTGGGACAAGCTGCGGCCGATCAACGAGCAGGAAATCAAAGCGACGACCGTCCTGTCGATGCCGATCGATGAGGGTTCGGCCAAGGTGCGCAGCGGGCCGCCGATCGACGACGAAGAGGACTACGCGTTGCCGATCTGGGCCGGCATCGTGCCGACCGACATCCGGCTTCTGGAGCCGGTCGCCGATCCGCGCAACCTCGAAGGCGTTGAGCTGCCCGACCATGTCGCGAACTTCGCCCTGGGCCGGAAATAGCCCGGAGCCTCTACGGACCAACCTCGGTGAGGCGCGCCAACCGCCGCGCATCAACGCGTCAGATGGTTACCTGAACCTCCCGGGGGCGGCCAGACTACTCCGCCGCGGCGGCATCGCCGGCTGCCGCCATTGGCGGATTCTGCATCCATTCCCGCAGCGTCACGACCCAGGGGTCATCGCCGTTCTCGAGCGTGCGGTGGGCATCGAAATGATTGTAGCCCGCCCATATTTGGCTTTTAACGAGGCCGGGTTGGTTGGCCAATGCGGCGACGAGATCGGCCGAAGATTCGAGCACATACGGCGTGTCGGCATCGCCCCAGCTCACCAGGAAAGGTGTCGTGTTGCCGGCGACATGGTTGATCGGACTGTACGTTTCTGCGTCGGCCGCGTCGCCGAATAGATCGGCAAACACGGTCGCGAGAACGGTGTCCTCGGGCAGCCAATCGGGATCGAGATTGTAGACCCCGGCGACGGGGAAGCACCCCTTGATCACGTCATCGGGCAAGCCGTGGCGGGTCCGGCCTTCCTTCCATAACGCCATCTGTGCCACCAGGATGGCACCGGCCGAGTGCCCGCCGATAAAAATGCGATTGGCGTCGCCACCCCAATCGCCGGCCCGTTCATGGACCAGCTTGAGCGCACGCAGGCAGTCGTCGGTGATCTCCGGAACCCGTGCCTCGGGCGCGAGCTGATAGGACACGGAGATGTAGATCGCCGGCAGGCTGGTGATAACCGGTGCCTGGAAGCCCATCCACTCCTTGTAGCCCCGCACGAACCCGCCGCCGTGCAACATGCAGAATATAGGCATGTCGCGAGCGGTGGTGTCGTCGGGCAGGTAGACGTCGACCTTGTGCCAGTAGCTGTCGCCATAAGGTACGTCGAGCTCGGTGCGGGTGGATTCCGCGACCTTGCGCGACGCCTCCATGACGTAGGCATTATGCTGCGGCGCCTCCGGCCGCATCTTGCCGAGGCCCGGGATGTCACGTAGTGGCGGCAGGTCGTCGAATGCCATGGTTTCCTCCGCGCGAGGTTGGTTCCGTTTTGCCGGCTGGTCGGCCGCAGTTTAACCCGAAGCCGAGGCGCGCGCCTCGTTTTCGGGGCGTGGACGGCGCCGCCGCGCAGGCGCCATCGATCGCCGGTTTCGACGAAATTTGCGATGCTGCGTTCTCGTTTCGTGGGGCGGGATACCCCCGGACCTCGAAACCTTCGCAATTGAGTCCGTTCGGCTTCTGTGACGGGACACGACATGACGCGGCTGCGTTGCGAGCCCGGCCCGCTGTGGTTATGTTGGCGCGCCGCGAGGAGGCTCGGAGCTGTGAGCGAAATATTCAGAGAAGTTGATGAGGAAGTCCGCCAGGAGCGGCACCTCCGGCTGTGGAAGAAGTACGGGCCTTACGCCATCGCCGCCCTCGCGGCCGTGGTCGTGGTGACGGCCGGCATCATGGGCTGGCGCGAATACCAGGTTTCCGAGCGGGAAAAGGAGAGCGTGCACTACACCGCCGCGCTACGGTTGCTCAACACGGGCGATACTACGACAGCGGCGAACGCGTTCGCTGACCTCGCGGACTCGACGAACTCGGGGTATGGCATTCTCGCTCGTCTCCAGCAGGCTGCGGCACTGGCGGACAGCAGTTCGGCCACGGCGGTTCAGCTATACGACCGGATTGCCGCCGACAGTGGCGTCCCCGGTGTTTTCCGCGACCTCGCGCGCCTGCGCGCGGTGATGCTGCTGATTGATACCGCGGCGCCCGACGATCTCTACCCCCGCTTCGACGCGTTGATCGCGCACGACAATTCCTGGCGCTTCGTGGCGCGTGAGATGCGGGCCCTGGTCGACCTGCAGGCCGGCAAGGTGGCAAAGGCGCGGACCGCATACGAGAAGCTGGTCGACGACGCGGAAGCGCCCGAGGGCGTTCGTGGTCGCGCCGCCGAGATGCTGACCGTGCTTGGCCAGGACGGCTGATCAACTCAGGACCGGGTTCGCGATGCTTCGCCTCGCCTCCACCCCTCCGGCGGCACCCGCACTGATCGCGGCGCTTCTGCTCGTTGGCGCTTGCGGCTTTGTGCCCGAGTGGATGCAGTTCAAGTCCGAACCGCCACCGCTTCCGGGCGAGCGAATCTCCGTATTGTCGCTCCAGAATGCGCTGGTTCCCGACCCGCTGATCCAGGATTTGCAGATCCGAGTGCCGCCGCCGCGGGTGAATGTGGCGTGGCCGCAACCGGGCGGGTTGCCGAGCCATGCGATGCAGCATTTGGAGATTGCCGATGTTCCTCAGCTCGCCTGGCGGCGTAACGTAGGCACCGGGTCGGAAGGCTATCGGCGTTTGATCACCTCGCCGGTGGCCACCGCCGAACGCGTATTCACTATCGATGCGCGGGCTCGTGTCGCGGCGGTCGACGCGACGACGGGCCGCCTCCTATGGCGGGTCGCGCTGCGGCCGGTCGACGAGGAGTACGGGGCCATCGGCGGTGGTCTCGCCTACGAGCATGATGTCCTCTACGTAACTACCGGTTTCGGTGAGGTAATCGCGTTAATCGCGGAAAACGGCCAGCTGCTCTGGCGCCAGAATCTCGGCGTGCCGTTTCGCGCGCCGCCAACGGTCAGCGCTGGTCGGGTGTTCGTGATCAGTATCGAGAACAAGCTCTACGTCCTGGCCACCGAGGACGGTCGCCGCCTGTGGCAGCATGAAGGTCTGCCTGAAAACGCGGGGCTGATGGGGGCTGCGAGTGCGGCGGTCGCAGGCGGCATCGTCGTCGCGCCGTACTCCTCAGGCGAGACCTACGCGTTGAGGATCGACAACGGCCGTGTCGTGTGGTCCGATCTGCTGACTCGAACGGGCGCCGCGCTGCTTCCAACCTTCAGCAACATCGCCGGCGCTCCCGTGGTCGTCGGCGACCGGGTATATGTGATTGGCAACGCCGGACGGATGGCCGCCGTAAATCTGCGCACCGGCGCGCGGGTCTGGGATCAGGTGATCGGTGGCACGCAAACGCCCTGGGTCGCCGGTGACTTTATCTTTCTCATAACCAATGAAGCCGAGCTGGTATGTCTGTGGCGTCGGGACGGACGAATCCGCTGGGTGTTGCCGCTGCAGCGTTTCGAGGACCCGGAGGCGCGCGACGGGCCGATCCAATGGAACGGCCCGATATTGGCGAGCGATCGACTCGTGATCGTATCATCGCACGGCTACGCGCTCGCGGTTTCACCTTACACCGGAGGGGTTCTCGGTAGGATCCAGCTGCCCGAGGGGGCTTACACGTCACCGATCGTGGCCGATCGCAGTCTCTACGTTTTAACCGACGACGCAGAGTTGCTGGCCATCCGCTGAAGATATGCTTGGTGTCGTTGGGCCGGGGAGCGGTCCAAGGCGCGAGTGTCGTGCCGGAGGCGCGGCGTAAGCGCGCTTGAATGGGGTCAAGCCAACTTCAAACCCACCGATTGTGGTCTTGGGAGGCATTGTGGTGATTACCGTGGCGATCGTCGGTCGTCCCAATGTCGGGAAATCGACCCTGTTCAACCGCCTGGTCGGGCGGCGGGCGGCAATCGTCGACAAAACGCCCGGCATCACCCGTGACCGTCGCGAGGGCGTTGCCAGCCTCGGCCCCTTGCGCTTTCGCGTCTGGGATACCGCGGGTTATGAAGACTCGGCGCCGACCTCGTTGCAGGGGCGCATGCGTGCACAGACCGAGCGCGCGATCGCCGAAGCGGACATGGCGTTGCTGCTGATCGATGCGCGAGCGGGCATCACGCCGCTCGACCAACAGTTCGCCAACCTCCTGCGCAAGCGGGCCAGGCCGCTGATTCTTGTCGCCAATAAATGCGAGGGACGGGCTGCCGAGGCCGGTCGTCTGGAAGCATTTTCGCTAGGCCTCGGCGCGGCCGTGCCGATATCGGCCGAGCACGGTCAGGGTCTCGACCTGCTCTATGAAGCGCTCGAGGCCTACGCCGGCGGTAACGATGATACCGCCGAAGGTGAGGTATCGGACCCGGTCATTAATCTGGCGGTGGTTGGACGTCCGAACGTCGGCAAATCGACACTGGTCAATCGACTGATTGGCGACGACCGCACGCTCACCGGCCCGGAACCGGGCATCACTCGCGACTCAATCGCCATCGAGTGGACGGTGGCGGGACAGCGCTACCGCCTGACCGATACTGCCGGACTGCGCCGAAGATCCCGCGTCGATGAGAATCTTGAAAAATTGTCGGCAGCCGACTCGCTACGTTCGCTGGCGCTGGCCGAAGTGGTGCTCCTGCTGATCGACGCCGAGCAGGGGGTGGAAAAGCAGGATCTCACCATTGCCCGCCACTGCACGGAGGAGGGCCGGGCGCTGGTCGTGATCGCCAACAAATGGGATCTCGTCGACGATGCGCGACGCGCCCGCCGTCGTATAACCGAGCGTTTGCGGCGCTCACTGCCCCAGGTCAAAGGTCTCAAGCTGGTGACGCTGTCGGCGTTAAGCGGTAGGGGCGTTGCCGAGCTTATGCCTGCGATAAAGGCGGTTCATGGGCTGTGGAACACCCGCATCGACACAGCCCCGCTCAACCACTGGCTTGCTGAGGTCGAAGCTCGCCATCCGCCGCCGCTGGTGCGGGGGCGCCGTATCCGCCTGAAATACATCACTCAGGCAAAGGCGCGCCCGCCGACCTTCGCATTGTTCGTCAGTCGTCCCGAAGGGCTGCCCGATAGCTATGTTCGCTTTCTCGAAAACGATTTCAGGAAGCGCTTTTCCGTACCTGCAGTGCCGATCCGGATGATGCTGCGCAAGGGCAAGAACCCCTATGCCAGCTAAGGCGTCGACTCCGGAGCTACGGGTTGGCGGACTGAGCGGCGACGACTTCGCCGTTGGTTTGGCATTGCGGCGAAGCCAGCTCGACGAAACGATCGGTTATCGTCGATGGCTCGGGAAGGGATTCCGGTTCCTCGCCCGGAAAGGCCCGGGCCCGCATGCGCGTGCGGACGACACCCGGATCAAGCAGATTCGCGCGCACATTGGTGCGCGCGATCTCGGCGGCATAGGTCTTGACCAACATTTCAAGGCCTGCCTTGCTAACCGCGTAGGCGCCCCAATATGCCTTCGACGACCGCGCCACGCCTGAGGTGACGAAGATCGCGCGGCCGGCGTCCGACGCGCGCAGCAAGGGATCGAACGAGCGGATCAAACGCCAATTCGCCGTCAGGTTAACGTCGATGACGGGCTGCCATTGGTCCGGCGAGAACTGCGCGATCGGTCCGAGACGACCAAGATCGGCCGCATTGCCGACGAGGATGTCGAGCCGGCCATGGCGCTCGGCAATGGCACCGCCGAGGCGATCGATACCGACGCCGTCGGCAAGGTCGAGCGGGACCAGCGTCGCCCGTCCGCCGAGCTCACCTATGCGGTCATCGAGCTCTTCGAGACCGCCGACCGTGCGGGCGATGACGATCAGATCGGCACCTTCCGCGGCGAATCTCTCGGCTACCGCGGCGCCGATTCCCCGCGATGCGCCGGTAATCAGAGCAACGCGTCCCTCGAGAAGTCGGGTCAAGATGCCGAACTCCTCAACGCGACGCTAGACCGAGTCGGCAAGCAAGGATAGTTGCTGCGGCCCTTCGCCATCTTCCTGGTCGCACAGGCGCAGCGGGTAGTCGCCGCTGAAACAAGCGTCGCAGTATTGTGGCTCCGCCTGGTTGCGACCCTGTTCGTGGCCCATCGCCCGATACAGCCCGTCGATCGAAATAAAAGCCAGGCTGTCGACGCCGATCACTTCGCGCATGGCTTCAAGATCCTGACCGGCGGCGAGCAGCTCGCTCCGCTCCGGCGTGTCGACGCCGTAAAAGCAGGAATGGGTGGTCGGCGGGCTGGCGATCCGCAGGTGGACCTCGCTCGCACCGGCCTGACGCACCATATCCACGATCTTGGTCGAGGTGGTGCCGCGGACAATGCTGTCGTCGACCAGAATGACCCGCTGGCCGACGATCTTGGAGCGGTTGGGGTTGTGCTTGAGCTTGACCCCGAGATGTCGGATCGAGTCGCTCGGCTCGATAAACGTTCGGCCGACATAGTGATTGCGAATGATGCCGAGTTCGAAGGGTATGCCGGCCTCGCTGGCATAGCCCATCGCCGCCGGAGTGCCGGAATCAGGCACCGGAATAACGACGTCGGCGTCGACCCTGTTTTCGCGTGCGAGCTCGGCACCGATGCGTTTGCGCACCTCGTAGATGTTGAAGCCGTCAGCGACGCTGTCGGGTCGAGCGAAGTAGATGTACTCGAATACGCAAAAACGTTGGGGCGCGGCGGGGAAGGGGAACAGGCTGCGGACTCCGTCACTGCCGGCAACAATGAGTTCGCCGGGCTCGACGTCGCGCACGAACTCGGCCCCGATAATGTCGAGAGCACAGCTCTCCGAGGCTATAACGGTGGCATCGCCCAATCGGCCGAGGACCAGGGGGCGCACACCCAGCGGGTCGCGCACCCCGATCAGAACGTCTTGGGTCAAGGCGACCAACGAGTAGGCGCCGATGACTTTGTGCAGGGCGTCGATCAGGCGGTCGACAACGTCGCTGAACGGACTCGTCGCGATTAGATGGATCAGAACTTCGGTGTCCGTGGTGGATTGAAAAATGGAACCCTCGGCGACCAACCGTTTGCGTAGCCCGACGCCATTGGTGAGGTTGCCATTGTGCGCCACCGCAAATCCGCCAAAGGCAAATTCGGCGAACAGCGGCTGGACGTTACGGAGCACCGTGTCCCCGGTGGTGGAATAGCGGTTGTGCCCGATCGCGACCGTGCCGTGAAGGCGATTGATCACTTCCTGCGAGTTGAAGTTTTCGGCGACCTCACCGAGAAAACGTTCCGAATGGAACTGCTCGCCATCGAAAGACACGATGCCTGCGGCTTCCTGGCCGCGGTGCTGTAACGCATGCAGGCCGAGCACGGTGTGGGCGGCGGCATCATCATATCCGAAGATACCGAACACCCCGCATTCGTCGTGAAATCGATCGGACTTGGACTCGACGATCCGGGACTGTGAGGGGTGTGCGGTTACGGTCATTGACCGTCGTCGCTTTGCAATAATTGTCTCAGTGCGCCACGCTCGCGCTCGCTGTAACCCTTGTCTTTGTCGACATCGACTCCGCCCTCCTTGGCGGCGTCGTTCAGGCCTTGGACCGCGCGCCCGGCTTGCGCCGCTCTCTCGATCGATTGACCGAACTCATCGGCTTTGGCGGAACCGGCCTCGCGGGTTTCGGCCGGCACGATCTTGATCAACCAGCCGGCGCCGTAGTCGACCATCGGCAACAGTCGCGCCGTACGCAGCCACTCGGGTTGCTCTTCGGTATCGACCAGCCAGTTCAGACCGAGATAGGCGGTGCAGACCAGCGCGGCACCGATCACGACGCCGAATCCGAAACCCAACGCGCGGTCGATGAAGCCGACCCGGGTTCCGCGTACGGTATCCGCGATCATGTCGCCGATGATCGAAAACACGATCAGGAAGACGACGAAAGTAGCGACGCCGGTGACCGCATCTGCGGCCCAGTTTATCGGGATGAGATCGCGCAGAAACGGCCGTATCTCGGGGAACAAGAATACCGACACCAGGGCCGCTCCAATCCAAGCGGCGATAACGAGAACCACCCGTACGAAACCCCAGGCGAAGGCGAGCAATCCGGCCAGCGCAAGGAAGCCGACGATGGCGATGTCGGCAACGGTAACGGGCGACGATTCGAGCATGGCTACGACACGGAGATCATGCGCTGGTCTTCGACGTCGCCGAGCAGCGCGAAAAGATCTTCGAGGCGGGCGATTGAGGTCACCCTCGCGTCACCGGCGCCCGACACGCTTCCGCCGGGCGCGAGGATATGACGGTATCCAAGTTTGGCCGCCTCCTTGATGCGGATCTCCGACTGGCCGACCGGACGCACTTCGCCGGACAGTCCGATTTCGCCGAACACGGCCGTTCGGCTCGGGACCGATACCCCGGTTGTCGATGAGATTAGCGCGGCAGCGACGGCGAGATCGGCGGCGGGCTCGCGGACCTTGAGGCCACCCGCGATGTTGAGAAACACGTCCTGCCCACCGAGGATGAGCCCGCATCGGGCCTCCAACACTGCGAGAATCATCGCCATGCGGGCACTGTCCCAGCCGACCACGGCCCGGCGCGGCGTGCCGAAGTTCGTCGGAACCGCCAGAGCTTGGATTTCCACCAGCAGCGGCCGAGTGCCTTCGATACCCGCGAAAACCGACCTACCGCTCTGCTCGACGTCATGGTCACCGACAAACAGAGCCGAGGGATTGTCGACTTCGCGCATGCCGCGATCGGTCATGTCGAACACACCGATCTCGTCGGTTGCCCCGAACCTATTCTTGACGGTTCGTAGAATCCTGAACTGGTGGCCGCGCTCGCCTTCGAAATAGAGCACCGTGTCGACCATGTGTTCCAACACGCGTGGCCCGGCGATCTGTCCTTCCTTGGTGACATGTCCGACGAGCACCATGGTCAGCGCGCGTTTCTTCGCAACGCGTATCAGCTCCTGAGCCGAACTTCGGACCTGGGCAACGGTACCGGGCGCCGAATCGAGCGTGTCGACGAACATGGTCTGGATCGAGTCGATGACCACGAGCTGTGGCGCGTCCGCGATGTCGAGGGTGGTAACGATGTCGCGCACGTTGGTCGCGGCGGCGAGTTCGAGCGGGGCCTGGGACAGCCCCAAGCGATCGGCGCGCAGGCGAACCTGATCTACGGCTTCCTCGCCGGTGATATAGGCGCAAGCGACGCCGCGTGCCGCGAGCCCGGCGGTAACCTGCAAGAGCAACGTTGATTTGCCGATGCCGGGATCACCGCCGATCAGAAGGGCGGATCCCGGCACGAGGCCGCCGCCGCACACCCGATCGAGCTCGCCGATCCCGGTTGCGATATAGGCGGCTAGGTCGGTTTTGCCGGCTAGATTAACCAAATCGATCCGCCTACCGGCACCGCTACCCAGCCCTTTGGGCGCTGCGCTCGACGCGATTTCTTCGACCAGGGTGTTCCACGAACCACAGGCTTCGCAGCGACCCGTCCAACGGTTGCTGGCGCCGCCGCATTGCTGACAGACATATTTGGAAGATGCCTTAGCCACCGGCTTTTCCCTTGCCTCGCACCGCGTTACGACGCGCGAACGTCGAACTGGATCGGCCCATCGGCGCGACCGTGGATGAATTGCTCGACAATGGCGTTGTCGCTGGCACCGACATCGGACGTCGCACCTACCCAGATCACCTCACCCTGATACAGCATCGCAATACGATCGGAAATACGGCGGGCGCTGGCCATGTCGTGCGTAATGGTGATCGCCGTAGCACCCAACTCCTTCACGCATTTGACGATTAGTCGGTCGATCACGTCTCCCATGATCGGGTCGAGGCCCGTGGTCGGTTCGTCGAACAGCAGGATTTCGGGCTCCGTCGCAATAGCCCGGGCGAGACCGACGCGCTTGCGCATACCGCCCGATAGTTGCGCCGGACCAAGTTCCGCCACGTCTTCGCCGAGCCCAACCCGAGCGAGTTTTTCCGAGGCAATTTTCCGGGCTTTGGCGCGCGACCATCCTTCCCCCTGGAGCAGGCCGAAAGCTACGTTTTCCCACACCGGCAGGCTGTCGAACAGCGCCGCGTTCTGAAACAGCATGCCGAACTTCGCGAGCACGCGGGCGCGTTCCCCGGCTCCAGCGTTCAACATTTCCACCCCGTCGACGCGGATACTGCCGCGCTGAGGCCGCAACAACCCGAGCAGACACTTCAGCATGACCGATTTGCCTGTGCCCGAGCCGCCGATGACGACCACGGATTCGCCTTCGGCCACCTCGAGGTTGAAGCCGCGAAGGACTTTGTTCGAGCCGAACGCGATGTGAACGTCTTTAAAGAAGACCTTGGCTGTGTCCCTCGTTGTCAAGCCACGACCTCAACGGGCAAAGAAGAGCTCTGTAATGACATAGTTGGCGGCGAGAATAAGGATCGATGCCGATACCACGGCGTTGGTCGTGGCCGAACCCACACCCTGGGCACCGCCACGACTGTTATAGCCGTTGTAGCAGCCCATCAGCGCGATGATGAAGCCGAACGCCGCTGCTTTGACGAGCCCGGATATCACGTCAAGCGCCTCGAGAAACTCAAACGTGTTCTTCAAATACGTCGCCGGGTTGAAGCCGAGTTTTTGGATGCTGATCACATAGCCGCCGAACACTCCGATAATGTCGGCAACCAGCACCAGCACCGGCAGCATGATGGTACCGGCGATGAGCCGCGGGGTGACCAAGTATTTGAGGGGATGGGTCGCGAGGGTCGTCAACGCGTCGATCTGCTCGGTGACGCGCATGGTACCGATCTCGGCGGCCATGGCGGCACCCACGCGGCCGGCAACCATGAGACCCGCGAGCACCGGCCCGAGCTCGCGGGTAATGCCGATGACGACAATCGTTGCTACCGCACCCTCGGCGTTGAAGCGCGACGACCCGGTATAGATCTGCAGCGCCAAGACCATGCCGGTGAACAGGGCGGTGAGACCGACGACCGGCAGCGAGTAGTAACCGACGATCACGATCTGGCGGGCGATGAGACGCCCATAGAAAGGTGGTGTAACGCAATGGCAGACTGCGTTGCCGGTGAACAGGGTGAGATTGCCGATGGCGCCAAGGAACTTGAGGAACAGGCGACCAATCGCGCCGAGCGACTGGAAGATCAATATGTGTAACATTTTAAAAGCATCAAAAAATGACAATTTTACAAATGTTTATACAGAAACACTAATGTTGTCGTTTATGTAGCGACCCGATTTTTTGCCAAGGATCGTCATCGCCCTGCGGCGGAAACGTATCTACGTTCCAATCGGGGGCCGAGGCGGACGAGGATTTCGTAGGCGATCGTCCCGGCCGCCTCGGCGACGTCGTCGAGCGGTATGCCGCTGCCGATCAATTGGACTTCGGCACCGGGCGCCGCCACATCGGCCGCCACGTCGGTAACGTCGAAGACTGTGAGATCCATCGAGACGCGACCCACCACCGGAACACGGGTGCCACCGATTTCGCCGATCCCTCGGTTGCCGAGCGCACGCGGATAGCCGTCGGCATAGCCGATCGGTACGGTCGCTAAGCGCATCGGTCGAGTCGCAGTGAACGCGGCACCATAGCCAACGCTCATACCCCTGTCAATTTTTCGGGTTTGGATGATTTTTCCTTTCAAACTAATGACTTCCGCCATTGGATTGGGTTGATTGGGAGTCGGATTGACGCCGTAAAGCGCGACCCCCGCGCGCACCAGATCGAAGCGAAATTCGGACCCGAGAAAGATGCCGGACGAGTTGGCGAGGCTCGTGCGGAGCGGCGGCAAGCCCTCGCACAGGGCCGAAAAGCGCTCGCGTTGGTGGCGGTTGAGGGGGTGGTCCTGTTGCTCCGCGCAAGCGAGGTGGCTGATCAGTGCCGCAACGTTTACGTCGGCATAGAGATTCGCGTCACCGAGCAGTTGGGAAGCGTCGGCGAGGCGCAAACCCAGGCGGTTCATCGCGGTATCGACGTGCAGGGCGACGTCGGGCCGACCGCCGGCGGAAGTGCCGAGGGTGCGCCATTCCGCGACCTCCTCGCGGGTATTGAGAACCGGGATCAGCCTCAGCTTGCGGGCGAGTGGGGCTGCGTGCGCGGCGATGCCATTGAGAACGAAGATCTCGCCATCGCGGCCGTTGGCGTCGAGTATCTCTCGGAGGTCAACCGCTTCGTCGATCGTCGCGACGAAGAACGCGCGACAGCCGGCGTCGTGAAGAACCGGGGCCACGCGATCGATCCCGAGCCCATAGGCGTTGGCCTTGACCACGGCGGCACAGCTGGCGGCGGCGCTGTGTCGATCGAGCAGGCGGTAATTGTCGGCGAGCGCGTCAAGATCGATCGTCAGGCGCGCGCCGGCGAGCGTGTCGCGATCCCTAGAAAGGCGCGTCGGCTGGAAGATGCTCGGCTTTTGCAAGATTGGCAAACTTGGTGACGCGGCCGTCGAACAGGAGGTCCGCTTTGCCGGTCGGGCCGTTGCGATGCTTGCCGATGATGATTTCCGCAATACCCTGGATTTCATCGAGGCGCTGGCGCCATTCGAGATACTCCGGCTTGTCCTCCGGCGGGCGGCGGCGCTCGTGATAATACTCCTCGCGATAGATAAACATGACGACATCGGCGTCCTGCTCGATGGCGCCGGATTCTCTGAGGTCGGCCAAGTGTGGTCGCTTGTCCTCGCGCTGCTCGACGGCGCGGCTGAGCTGGGAGATGGCAATCACCGGGACGTCGAGCTGCTTGGCAAGCGCCTTGAGGCCCTGCGTGATCTCGGAGACCTCGAGAACGCGGTTATCATCGCGTCGCTGTCGCGCCGGTCGCAGCAATTGCAGATAATCGACAACGATGAGCCCGATATCCTCGGTGCGTTTTAGGCGGCGCGCGCGAGTCGTAAGGGCGGCGATGCTGAGCGCTGGCGTATCGTCGATGTACAACCGGAGCTGCTCGAGCTCCTGGCTGGCGCGGACGACCTGGATGAAATCGTCGCTCGAGATGTTGCCGCGGCGGATCCTCTCTGAAGGAATGTTGGATTGTTCCGAGAGCAGGCGCAGCGCCAGTTGCTCGGAGGACATTTCAAGTGAAAAAAACGCGACTGCGGCACCATCGACCACACGCCGATTGCCGTCTTCGTCGACCTCCTCGCGGAATGCCTTGGCGGCGTTAAACGCGATGTTGGTGCCCAACGCCGTCTTACCCATCGCCGGCCGCCCCGCGATGATGACGAGGTCGGATCGGTGCAGCCCGCCAAGAAGCTCGTCGAGATCGTTGAAGCCGGTGGCAATTCCGGTAAGCTTCGAATCTCGTTGATACGCAGCTTCGGCGGTGTTGATCGCCTTGGCAATTGCTGCCGCGAAGGGAACGAAGCCGCGTTGCGGGTCGCCGGTCTGCGCAAGACCGAAAAGCTGCTTTTCAGCCTCCTCGATCTGCTCCCCGGCGGGATGATCGAGGCTTGCCTCATAGGCGGTGTTGACGATGTCCTCGCCGATGCGAATCAGCTGCCGGGACAGCGCCAAGTCGTAGATATGGCGGCCATAATCCTCCGCGTTAATGATGGTTGTCGCGGCGCTCGCGAGGTGGCCGAGGTAGCGCGCACCGTCGGCATCGACGAGCGCCGGATCGCGGTCGAACGTGGACTTCAGCGTTAGCGGCGTGGCGACCTGCCCGCGTTCGACGAGGGTGAGAACCGTCTCGTAGATGCGCCCGTGAACCGGTTCGTAGAAATGCTCGGGCCGCAAGAAGGAGGACACGCGATAGGCCGCCTCGTTATTGACCAGCATGGCACCGAGCAAGGCCTGTTCGGCCTCGACGTTTCGCGGCGGCTCGCGAAACATTGGCCCACCGCCGGCTGAGGCGGTAGGGGCGAGCGGGGCAATGTCCTCGATTTGGCTCATGCGGCCAGGGAAGCTATCACGGTGCCGCGCCGCAATGACATCCGTGATCACGCGCCGCTTCCAAAAAGCTCGGGACAGAAATTATCCACAAGTTGTGAGTCGCCTGACTAACCATAAGCCGTCATCACGCCATGAACGTGGCTCGGGCGTTCCGTGCCGACGCCATCCTTGCGGGGGGTGCACCGAGCGTCGGTGGTGCCTTCACCGCTTGTCGGGTGCGGAGAAGGCCCGCAGCCCGACTTCGCCATCCGGCCTCTATATATAGTAATGCGCCGCTCTATGCGACACTATATCTCGTGGTTACGCCGCCTCGCGATCGCGCCGGCGTTGGGCGCGTTCCCAGTTGGTAATGTAGTCGCGGGTAAGAGGTGCGGCATCCTGCCGTTTCGCGATCTGGATCTGGAACACCATGCTGCCCGCGTGACGGAACGAGGCTTCGCTACCGGCAAGATAGAACTCCCACATGCGGCAGAAACGGTCGTCATAGATGTCGCGGATCTCATCGCGATGAACGTTGAAGTTGCGGCGCCAAGCTTTCAACGTTTCGGCATAGTGGAGGCGCAGGATCTCAATGTCGGTTGTGACCAGTCCCGATCGCTCGATCGCCGGTAGCACCTCAGACAGAGCCGGAGCGTAGGCCCCAGGAAAAATATACTTTCGTATCCACGGGTTGGTTGAGCCTGGCCCGTCGAACCGGCCGATTGAGTGCAGCAAAGCGACACCGTCCTCGGCCAGGAGATCGCGGACCTTGGTGAAGAACTCGCGATAGTGGCCAACTCCGACATGTTCGAACATACCCACGGAAACGATGCGGTCGAAGCGTTCGTCGACATCGCGATAGTCGGTCAGCCGGAAGCGGACGCGATCGGCCAGGCCCGACGACGCGGCGCGGTTTTGCGACACTGTCTGTTGTTCTGTCGAGAGCGTGACGCCGGTGACGTCAGCACCCGAGATCTGCGAGATATAGAGCGCCAGGCCGCCCCAGCCGGAGCCGATATCGAGCACCCGGCTATCGGGCGCGAGCAAGAGCTTCGCCGCGATGTGACGCTTCTTGTTTTCCTGCGCCTCGTCGACATTGTCTTGCGCGGTGGCGAAATAGGCGCAGGAGTATTGGCGGTCCTTGTCGAGGAACAGATCGTAGAGAGTGTCGGACAAATCATAGTGGTGAGCGACGTTCCGCCGTGCGATTCCCACCGGGTTGTGCTGAGCGATCCGACGCATCATGCGGCGCAGCGTTGCAATAAGCTCCTGAGACCAGTGGCCATAGGTGGTGCCGAGATTGCGCAGACAGAGAGCGAGGAAATCGTGGATGTCGGCGTCGTCTTCGACTGTCAGCGTTTCATCCATGAACGCTTCGCCTACGGCCAGCATCGGATTGAAGAACAGGCGGGTGTGTAGAGCTTTGTCGTGCAGCCGGACCGTGACCCGGGGTTCGTCCATGTCGCCGAAGCGGTGGGTCCGTCCGTTAGCATCGATCAGGGTTAACGTTCCGGTTTTGAACACCGATTTGAGCAGGACAGCGAGCAGCATGTTTTCTCCTACGGTCTGCGACGCTCGGCCGAGCTTGTACACCCGTCCGAGGTGTCCCTCGAGCACAATCGAGGTTGGCGTAGGTTAATAAAAAGCGATCGTGGCCGCAAAGCAACCGTGGTCGACGGAAGGGTTTAATCCCGCTTGGTCGGGTCTTCGGCAGAAGCTGCTTCGCCGCCGCCGCTATCCGTTTCCTCTTCGCCGCGAGTGGCGTCGGTAAGTTCTGTCGATCCCTCGTCGGCGTCGGTCGATTGCGCATCGGCGGTAGCTTTGACTGTCAGTTCCCCGTCCTCGAAAATCTCCTCAAGCCGGGTTTCGGCCTCGCTCTCCTGGGCCGCCGCTGCGGATAGCTCGGCCGCGGGCCCAACGGCTTGCGCTTCGGCTTCTTCCTGCGAGCGAGCGACGTTGATCCGCACCGTGACGGTGACCTCGGGATGCAGCGCGATCCGAACGTCGTGAATGCCCAGGGTCTTGATCGGACCCGGCATTTCCACCTGCTGACGGTCGATCGTGAAACCGCCTTCAGTAACGCCATGGGACACGTCGCGCGCCGCAACCGAGCCGTAGAGCTGACCGCTTTCGCTGGCCTGACGGATGATCATGAGATCGAGACCGTCAAGCTTGGCGGCGACCGCGTCGGCCTCCTTACGCCGTTCGAGGTTCTGAGCCTCGTATTGGGAGCGCTGGTTTTTGAAGCCGGTGATATTTTCCTTGGTCGCCCGCAGGGCTTTGCGCCCTGGCAGCAGGTAATTGCGAGCGAACCCGTTCTTTACGGAAACAACGTCGCCCATTTGACCCAGCTTTTCGACGCGCTCCAGGAGTATGACGTCCATGGCGATAGACCCTGTCCGCTTCAGCGCTGAACGATGAAGGGAATGAGCGCCAGATTGCGCGCGCGCTTGATGGCCCGCGCCAACTCGCGCTGTTTCTTGGCCGATACCGCGGTGATGCGACTGGGTACGATCTTGCCCCGCTCGGATACGAAGCGCTGCAACAGTTTTACGTCTTTGTAGTCGATTTTCGGAGCGTTGGCTCCGGAGAAAGGGCAACTCTTTCGACGGCGAAAAAACGGCCGCCGCGACGCCCGCCCGCCGCCACGTCGATCGCTCATGATTCGGTCTCCTGGTTATCGCTCTTCGCGGTCGCGGTTTCTTTATCGTCGGCGCGCCGGCTGTTCGCTGGGTCGCCCGCGGGCCCGCGACCGCTACCGCGATCGCGATCGCGGTCGCGGTAGCGGTCTTCGCGGCGACCTTCGTCGCGGGTTGCCTTGTTGCGCATTATCGCCGAAGGGCCTTCCTCGAAGGCGTCGACCCGGATGGTCATATACCTCAGAACATCCTCGCTTAGCCGCATATTGCGTTCGAACTCCTCGACGGCCGCAGAGGGTCCGTCGATGTTGAACATCATGTAGTGACCTTTACGGTTCTTCTTGACGCGATAGGCGAGGTTCTTCAGCCCCCAATATTCGGTCTTTGCGACTTCGCCGCCATTTTCTTTGATCATTTCGGCGTAACGTTCGGCGAGGCCTTCGACGTGCTGAGCGGACACGTCCTGGCGAACAATGAATACACTCTCATACAGCGGCATTAAGCGCGTCTCCTACTGATCTCACGCTGATGAAGATCGCGGCGCCTGCGCCGACAACATGCGGTACGCACGCGTGCGGCGCGGACTATACATCAAACCGAGAGCCAGGCAACACCGCAGCCACTTGTCCCGAGCGCGGCCGCTGTCGAAAGCTTTGTGTCGGGATGTGGTCGGTGTTAGGTCTTGGTCGACAGGTTTCGGTCGGCGGGATCGATGGCAATACACGCATTTGTATTTCCGGGGCAGGGCTCACAAGCGGTGGGCATGGCCAAAGAACTGTGCGAAGCCTCAATAGCTGCGCGCGAGGTCCTCGAAGAGGTCGATGAAGCCCTCGAGCAAAACCTGTCGCGGCTGATGTTCGAAGGGCCGGAAGACGAATTCGTTCTCACGGAAAACGCGCAACCGGCGCTGATGGCGGCCAGCCTCGCCGTGCTGCGAACGCTGGAAAGGGAAGGCGGGCTTGATACCGGCGCCAAGGTTGCATTCGTCGCCGGCCATTCTCTCGGCGAGTATTCGGCGCTGACGGCAGCCGGGACGTTCGCGCTCGCCGATACGGCCCGACTGCTGAAGCGGCGCGGACAGGCCATGCAACGTGCCGTCCCCGTCGGCGAAGGCGCCATGGCGGCGGTGCTTGGCCTCGAGTTGGAGGACATCGCCGAAATCGCCGAGCTCGCGGCCGGCGACGAAGAGGTTTGCGCTCTCGCCAATGACAACGCACCGGGTCAGATCGTTATTAGCGGCCACAGCGGAGCTATTGCCCGGGCGATCGCGTTGTGTGGAGATCGCGGCGCCAAGCGAAGTATCGAATTGGCGGTTAGCGCACCGTTCCATTGCCCACTGATGGCGCCGGCGGCGGAGGAGATGCGCGACGCCCTGACCGCGTCGGCATTGAACCCCCCGACCGTACCGCTCGTCGCGAACGTCACGGCGGCGCCGGTCAGCGAGGCGGATGATATCAAGGACCTGCTGGTGGAACAGGTGACGGCGATGGTGCGCTGGCGCGAGAGCGTGCTCGCCATGCGCGAGTTCGGCGTTGATTCGATCGTCGAACTCGGTGCCGGGCGCGTGTTGTCCGGACTGGTGCGCCGCATAGATCGCGATATCGCGACCGCGTCAGCGCATACACCGGACGAAATCGACATATTGTTGAAGCACCTCTGACAGCGGGGCCAGAGATGTTCGAGCTCAGTGATCGGCGCGCATTGGTGACCGGCGCCTCGGGCGGTATCGGCAGCGCGATCACGCGCGCGCTCAGTGCCCAGGGAGCGCAGGTCGCGATCAGCGGGACCCGCGAGCAGGTTCTGGAGAAACTGGCGCGATCGGTAGGCCGCGGCACTGTCGTACTCCCGGCCGATCTCGCCGACACGAACGCGGTCAATGGCCTGGTCGAGAAAGCGAGCGACGCGCTCGGCGGATTGGACATCCTGGTTAACAATGCCGGGATCACGCGTGACAACCTTGCCCTGCGGATGAAGGATGAGGAGTGGTCCGAGGTCCTGCGCATCGATCTCGATGTCTACTTTCGACTATCGCGGAGCGCCCTGCGGGGCATGACGAAGCAGCGGTTCGGGCGGATTGTCAACGTGACCTCGGTGGTCGGCGTGACGGGCAATCCGGGTCAGGCCAACTACGCCGCCGCTAAGGCGGGTATTATCGGTATGTCGAAATCACTCGCCCAGGAGATCGCCCGTCGCGGGGTGACCGTCAATTGCGTGGCGCCGGGTTTCATCGACACCGCGATGACACAGGCGCTGAACGAGGATCAAAAAACGCGAATAGTGGCTTCGATTCCAGCCGAGCGGCTGGGCAGCGGCGACGACGTCGCCGCATGCGTGGCGTTTCTGGCGAGCGATCAGGCGGCGTATATCACCGGCCAGACGATCCACGTAAACGGCGGAATGGTGATGGTTTAAAGCCATCTTTTAGGTTGCGAATAGCCCCAAATCGCATTCTAGTGTTGCCTGCGAAAGTGTGTTACCAACCGCCGTAACACAGCGGGCCAAAGCCTCTTATTCTTAATCGAACAGGGCTGGCTGTTACTTTTCGGGACAACGGATTGTCGAGGATACACGAATGAGCGACGTAGCCGATCGCGTGAAAAAGATTGTTGTCGAGCACCTGGGTGTCGATGAAGACAAGGTTACTGAAAACGCAAGCTTTATCGACGATCTCGGCGCCGATAGCTTGGACACGGTCGAGCTGGTCATGGCGTTTGAAGAAGAGTTCGGGTGCGAGATCCCCGACGACGCCGCGGAGAAGATCCTCACCGTCAAGGACGCAATCACCTATATTGACGAGCAAGGGGCCGGCTAGCGACGTGTTTCCCCTCGCGCCATCCCGAGGGCTCTCGGGATTGCCCATTCAATGAGACGGGTTGTCGTCACCGGTCTCGGCGCGGTCACCCCGCTCGGCGACAACGTCGAGGTGACCTGGGAGCGTTTGTTGGCAAGCGAGTCGGGCGCTCAGGCGATCGACAGCTTCGACGTATCCGACCTGTCGGCCAAAGTTGCCTGCCAGGTGCCGACCGGCAACCAGCGCGCCGCATTCAACCCCGACGATTGGCTCGAGCCCAAGGAACAGCGCAAGGTCGACCAATTCATTATTTATGGCATTGCCGCGGCCGAACAGGCGCTTCGCGACTCGGGGTGGGTGACGCAGACCGACAACGATCAGATCCGCAGCGGCGTTCTCCTGGGATCGGGTATCGGTGGTCTCCAGGCGATTGAGAATGCCTCGATCGTGGTCAAGGAGCGCGGGCCACGGCGATTAAGCCCGTTCTTCATTCCCTCCGCGCTCATCAATCTGATGTCGGGTCACGTTTCGATCCGCAACAATCTACGCGGTCCCAACCATTCCGTCGTGACCGCGTGCGCGACCGGCGCGCACGCCATTGGCGATGCCGCCCGCTTGATCATGCTCGATGATGCCGACGTTATGGTCGCCGGCGGCGCGGAGGCCGCGGTCTGCCGTCTCGGTATTGCCGGGTTTGCAGCGATGCGGGCGTTGTCGACGAATTTCAATGACACGCCCGAGAAGGCGTCGCGTCCGTGGGACCGGGACCGCGATGGTTTCGTGATGGGTGAGGGCGCCGGGGTCGTTGTGCTCGAGGAACACGAACATGCCAAGGCGAGGGGCGCGCACATCTACGCCGAGGTAAGCGGCTATGGTTTGTCCGGCGATGCCCATCACGTGTCGGCGCCGGCGGCGGATGGCGAGGGCGGATTTCGGGCGATGCAGGCAGCGCTGCGGCGAGCCGAGCTAAACCCCGAGGACATCGACTATGTTAACGCCCACGGCACGTCGACGCCGCTCGGCGATGAAATCGAGATCGGCTCGATCAAGCGCCTGTTTGGTGATGCCGCCTATTCGGTCTCCGTGTCGTCGACGAAATCGGCGATCGGGCATCTGTTGGGCGCGGCTGGCAGCGTCGAAGCGATCTTCGCGATCCTGGCGATCGTCAACGGTGTGGCGCCTCCAACGCTCAACCTCGACAATCCGTCCGAGGGTTGTGATCTCGATCTGACGCCACATCAGCCCCGAGAACGTCCGATTCGTGCCGTCCTCTCGAACTCGTTTGGGTTCGGCGGCACCAACGCTTCGCTCGTATTCACGCAGGCGCCTTAGGGAACTTTCCGCCCGCCATGCGACGCGACGTCGTTCGCTCGAGCCTTCTCTTAGTAGTTCTACTCGTCGTTTCGGCCGCCGCGGCGATCGGATGGGGTATCGATCGCTTTTCCGCGCCCGGCCCGCTTCGCGACAAAACGACGCTGGTGTTGCCGACCGGGATCGGCGTGAACGAGATTGCCCGGCGCCTACGCGCCGCCGGGGTGATCGACCGGCCCGTTTTGTTCGGTATCGGCGTCCGTGTCTTGGGCCGCAGCCGCGACCTCAGGGCCGGCGAGTACGAGTTCTCCGCCGCGATCAGCCCCGAGCAGGTCGTCGAGCTGCTGGTGGCGGGCCGCACCGTGGTCCGCCGGGTCACGATTCCCGAGGGGTTGACCTCGGCGGAGGTGGTCGCGCTGTTGCAGGGAACCCATGGGCTCGTCGGTACATTCGCCGCGATTCCGGACGAGGGCACGCTGTTGCCCGAAACCTACCACTTCTCCTACGGGGACAGCCGCGTCGAAATGCTCGCAAGGATGCGCAGCGCCATGCGCGAGGTTCTCGCGAATATGTGGCGCCGCCGGGAGGGCGACCTCCCTTACTCGATTCCGGAAGAGGCCCTGGTGCTGGCCTCCATCGTCGAGAAGGAAACCGGCGCGCCGGCGGAACGCGCGCGTATCGCCGGGGTTTTCGTCAACCGCCTGCGCCGAAATATGCGGCTGCAGTCGGATCCCACGGTCATCTACGCCCTAAGCGGCGGACGCGGCCCGCTGAAACGGGCGCTCACCCGCGCGGACCTCGAAATCGACAGCCCCTATAACACCTATCGGGTCAAGGGCCTGCCGCCGACACCGATTGCCAACCCGGGGCGTGCCGCGATCCAGGCGGTAATGATGCCCCTGGCGACCAAAGACCTTTACTTCGTGGCCGACGGCAGCGGCGGGCACGCCTTCGCCGGAACCCTGCGCGAACATCTGCGCAACGTGGCCAAACTGCGACGCCTCCAGCGATCCCGTCAGCAGTAGCCGGCTGCCCGTCCAGTTGCCGCGGCGATAGAGTTGCAGGTGCCGGTACATTCTGGCCACGTCAAGTTTGAACCACGCATCGTATTGGCCCCATGACTTGCAGTTAGGCATCGTTACAAGCTGCGTGATCTTCTCGAGGTTCCTGCCCCCACGCCCATGCGTGAGGACCTCCCCACGCAGTGAGGTCGTCTTTGGTACCGAGGCGGCCGTGGCCCGGCGCGAGAATATCGAAATCCATCGTTTCGATCTGCGCGAGACTCGCTCCAATGTTCGATGTAACCGCCAGGAAATCATGAAAGGCCACTGTTCCAGGCGGCGCGACATCGACTACGAATCGGATTCGCTCGGCCGGAAACCGGCTGACGATCATATTGTCGCTATGGCCGAGACCGAGATGGTGCAATTCAACGGACCTGCCGCCCAGCGTCAGATCGAGCTGGTCTCGGAAGGTGATGTCGGGCACTGCGGTGGGGCGTCTCTCCCCGATGATGTGGCGCTTGGCTTTCTCCTGGGCGACGACCGTCGCCTTGTCGGCGAAGGATCCCCCTCCGGCGTGACCATGATGACCGAATAATGGAAGTTGTTCTGAAACCGACCGACGTCACCTGCGATCAGCGAGATCGAACGTTTCGCGCTCTGCGCCGCAGCGGGATGCAGGCTTGCGGCCAACCAGGGGACGGCCATGGTCAGAGCGATGGTGAGTAACTTGGCGATCTTCTATTGCAACCCCTTCCTTTTTGCGAAGCCGCGAGCGCCAACCCACAGTACCGGCATGAGAACAAACACGGGGCGCGGCGAACGTAATCCGCCAACACGACGACACTAAATATTGTTCGTCTGCTGACCGGCGGCTAGACTCGTGAACTCTGCGCTGCCGCCTGTTGATTTCATCTCAAAAAACATCGTGTCGCTTTCCAGTATGACCGGCTACGCCCGCGCCGACGGCGAGGCCGATGGCAGCGCCTGGACATGGGAGGCCAAGAGCGTGAACGGGCGCGGTCTCGACGTCCGCTGCCGGCTCCCGCCGGGCATGGACTCGTTCGAGAAATCGATTCGAAACGTACTGTCCGACCGAATGACTCGCGGTAATGTTTCCGTGTCGCTCACCCTGTCGCGGCCCGAAGGTGCGGTGCAACCTTCCGTGAACAGGGAGTTTTTGGAATCGTTGCTCGAGATGGCTCGGTTGTCCGCCGCGGAGACCGGCGCGGAACCGCCGCGGATGGAAGCGCTGCTGTCGGTGCGCGGGGTCGTCGAACTCGTGGAACCCGAGCAGACCGAGGCGCAGCGGCAAATCCGTGAGGCCGCGATTCTCGCCTCTTTCAATAAGGCTGCCGACGAACTGGCCACTGCTCGTCGGCAAGAGGGATCGCATCTTGAGGCGGTCGTGCGCGACCAGCTTGCCCAGGTCGAAACGTTGGTGGCGGAGGCGGAACGACTGGCTTCGGTGCAGCCCGAAATGTTGAAGACACGCTTGGCTCAACAAATAAGGGAGCTCACCGATGCGGCGCCGGTCGTGGCGGATGATCGCCTCGCGCACGAGGTCGCACTATTGCTGGTAAGGTACGATGTGCGCGAAGAACTCGACCGGATCGCCGCTCACTTGGCGCAAGCGAGGGCGCTGGTCGACTCGAACGGAGCGGTCGGGCGCCGGCTCGATTTTCTCACGCAGGAGCTGAACCGAGAAGCCAATACTGTGTGCTCGAAGTCTTCCGACAAGGAGCTTTCGCGGATTGGTCTAGACCTCAAGACCGTGATCGACCGCCTGCGCGAGCAGGTGCAAAATATCGAGTAGACCGGCGAGCGATGACAAGTCGGTTGGCGCGACGCGGCCTGATGCTGGTTCTCTCTTCACCGTCTGGCGCGGGCAAGACCACGATCTCGCGGCGGCTGCTCGACGAAGACGACAACTTGACGATGTCGGTCTCGGCAACCACGCGTCCGCCGCGACCTGCCGAAGCAGGCGGTCGCGATTACATCTTCGTCAGCAACGGCGAGTTCGACGCAATGTGCGCGCGCGACGAATTTCTCGAATACGCCGAAGTGTTTGGCCACCGCTACGGCACGCCGCGCGGGCCGGTTGAAGATGCGCTCGCGAGCGGTCGCGACGTGCTGTTCGACGTCGACTGGCAGGGGACGCAGCAACTCGCCGAGCGAGCGCGGCAGGATCTGGTCAGCATATTCATTCTTCCGCCTACGACGGAGGAACTCGAACGGCGTTTGCGCGCCCGCGCTCAGGACTCGGAGTATGTCGTTCGTCGACGCATGGAGAAGGCAGCTCACGAGATGAGTCACTGGGCCGAATACGACTATCTCATTCTGAATGATGCGATCGAGGCAAGTGTGGCCAGCGCGCAGGCGATTCTTACGGCCGAGCGGCATCGCCGCGCGCGTCTCACGGGTACCGGTGACTTTGTGCGACGCATCAGCGAGCAGTTTTAGCCGCGGGTAAGGCGATCGAAGCTTCGAGCCAGGGCACAGAATTCGGCGATACCGAGCTCCTCGGCGCGTGCGTCTTCGGCGACGCCCGCGGCGGCGAGTAGCGCGCCGGTATCGCAAGGAAGACCGCGCAACGCCCCGCGCAGCATCTTGCGCCTTTGGCCGAAGGCCGCAGCGACGACACGTTGCATCGAGTCCGGCTCGGCCGAAGCGATAGGTTCGACGAGCGGGATAAACTGAATGACAGTTGAAGTTACCTTGGGCGGCGGTACGAAGGCTGTCGCCGGAACGTCGAACAACCGGCGGACCCGATAGCGCCATTGCGCCATGACCGCGAGACGGCCGTAGGCCTTGGTGCAGGGCGCGGCGGCAAAGCGTTCGGCAACCTCCTTCTGAAACATCAGGGTAAGGTTGTCGAAACATGTTGACCGCGCCTGCCACTTAAAAAACAGCTCCGTCGCGATGTTGTAGGGGAGGTTCGCGACGATCTTGACCGGGCCGGACACGAGGCTGGCTTCGTCGACTTCAAGAGCATCGCCGGGAACGACACGCAAGCGGCCGGGAAAGTCGCGGGCAAGGTCATTCAGCGCCGCGATGCAGCGCGGATCGCGCTCGACCGCGACGACCTCGACCGCACCTTCCGCCAGCAACTCGCGCGTCAGACCACCGGGCCCGGCACCAATTTCGAGTACGCGGGTTTGATTGAGCGGACCCGCCGCACGGACGATGCGGCGGATCAGGTTGCGATCGAGCAGGAAGTGCTGGCCCAGCGATTTGGCGGCGCGAATGCCGTGCCGAGCTATGACCTCCCGGAGCGGTTCGAAACGGTCGGCAGCGGCGGCCAAGACGGCAATTACGGCAACTGGCGTCGCGCGGCTATCTTCGCCGCCAGCTTGATCGCGGCGATCAGGCTGGCTTCGCGAGCTAGTCCGGTGCCGGCGATGTCGAGCGCGGTACCGTGATCGGGGGAAGTGCGGACAAATGGGAGGCCGAGCGTGACGTTGACGCCGTCATCAAAGCCGAGTGTCTTGAGCGGAATCAATGCTTGATCGTGATACATGCAGATCGCGGCGTCGTAGTTCGCACGCGCCGCCTCATGGAACATCGTGTCGGCAGGGCATGGCCCAAATACGCTGATACCTTCCTGCGACAGAGCGTCGACGGCGGGTGCGATCACGTCGCGCTCTTCACTGCCGATTACACCATATTCGCCGGCATGTGGATTGAGCCCGGCGATAGCGAGGCGGGGGTCGGCGATCCCGAAATCCTGACGCAGGGCGGCCGCGGTTTGCCGCGCCGCATGACTTATCTTCTCCACGGTCAGCGTGGCGATTGCCTCGATCAGCGGTTGGTGCACCGACACCGGTACGACCTTAAGCAGGGGCGAACAAAGCAACATAACCGGATCCTCGATGCCGGCCTTCTCACCGAGATATCCGGTATGCCCGACGTGGCGAAAACCGGTTGCGCAAAGCACGGCTTTGTGGATTGGGTTGGTCACCATTGCCGACGCCGCGCCGCTGCATGCGAGCTCGACCGCGCGATCGATCGATTCAATCACGGCGATCCCGTTAGCGCGATCAGGTGAACCCGGCACCACTCCGTGCTTCAGCACCAGTGGCAGGACCGGCAGGGCCGACTCGAAGCACGCGTTGGCCTCGCGCGGTGAATCGATCCCAACGACCGGAATCTCAATGGCGAGGTTTTCGGCGAGGCTCCGCAATCGGTCCGGATCGTCTATCGTAAAGAAACTTGGCAGGTGACGGCGACCTTGCCATGCCTTCAAGGTGATCTCACCGCCGATCCCCGCCGGCTCGCCCATCGTCACGGCGACCGGCGCGTTGGCGCCTGCTCCGGTCATTGCCTGATTTCGACGGTAGCGTCACGCGTGAGATCGCGCAGGTATCTCCGCGCCATCAGCGCGAGCCGGGTGTTGCTCAATGCCCGGGCGATCGCTTCTCGATCGGGCGGTTCGAGATTGTCAATCTGGCGCTTGCAAACCACAAGAACGTGAATGCTGTTTTCTCGAACGATTGGCGGACTGCCTTTGCCGATCGGCGTTTCGCGAACAACAGGACGAAATTCGGCTGGAAGATCCGAGACCTCGAGGGTCCCGAGATCACCCGACTCGGGCGACTCCAGGCGCGCAATAACGCCTTCGGCATCGCTGCAACTGTTGATCGACGCAGCAATCGTCTCAGCGCGTCGACGTTGACTCTCGATCTCGGCGGCCGAAGCGCCCCCTGTTAGCGGGAGCACGACTTGTTTGAGCGTTACGGTCGCCCGTCCCGGTTCGTCCGGCGACCGACGGTCGCGAAGCTCGACAATGAAATATCCCGCAGTCGTTTGAATCGGCGGCGTTCTGCTGCCGCGCGCGATTCTCGCCAAGACCGCGACGATTTGCGGCGCGAGCTGTCCCGGCCGCACCCAACCGACGTCACCGCCCTCAAAAGCGGTGACTCCCTCGGAATACTGGCGCGCCATCTCCGCGAAACGTGCGCCGCCCTGGATATCCGCAACAATCCGCTCGGCGGTTTGTTTCACGCGTGGATCGTCGTCGGCGGAATCAACCGGGAGGAAAATCTCGGAGATCAGAAACGCCGTTTCCTCCTTGCTTGCAACAACCTGTTTCTCGACCTCGTCGATCTCGTCCTCGCCGATACGCAGGGCGGGGCGCAGCCGCCGCGACACCAGCTTGTTCCACGCGATCTCGGCGCGTAGGCGATCGACGAAGATATCGAACCCGATATCGCGCGAAGCCAGGAACCGCTTCAAGTCACCCGGTTTCATGTTGTTTTGCTTTTCGACGACATCGATACCGCGCTGCAGATCCGCCTCAGTGACCGATATACTGAAGCGGCGCGCCTCCTGGAGCCGCAGTTTCTCGTCGATCAGGCCACGTAGCGCACGCTGCCTCAAGCGTCGTCGGGTATTCGCCGTGTCCCTCATCCGTGCCGTCGTTAACAGAAGTCGAACGCGCTGCTCGAGATCGTACGCCGAGATCACTTCGTCGTTGACCACCGCCGCGATCGACTGAACCTGCTGCGCGCTGACTTCCTGAGGTAGCGCCGCGAGCAAGCAAAGGGCGGCGGCCGCGAATATCCGCGCGCGCACCAAGTTCGACAATCCGCGTTGTGCGCCATTGGTCGTCATCGCATCCGACTATCGAAATTAGGAGCTTGATTGCAACACCGAGCTGTCGCTGGCTCGCGTCGCACCCGCCTACGATAGCATTCATATCGGGTCGAAAAAACCGCGATCACCCCAGATGCTTGAGCTTGAGGTTCACGGTGACGGAGGTCGAGGGTTCGAGATCACGGTCGTTGAAAAACGTACGATCAAGGCCGATGGAGAAGATGAGACACTCGTCCTGATACTCGATCGACGAATTGAAGCTCAAAGAGCGCTCCTCTTTGAGATTTCGCCGTGTCCCCGCCGTGAGGGCCCATTGCGGCGTAACTTGCAATCGGCCGAATAGGTCGATTTGCTCACCCCCGGTTAGCTCGCCCGTCGTTAACTCGCGGCTTAAGAAGACGTAGGAGGCGTTGATTCGGAGAAACTTCGGTCCAACGCCAAGGTTTGTTTCGTGGCGCCGGATGGAGAACGTATCGCGGTCCAAGCGGATGCGCTGATTGAAATCGACAAAGCGGGAAGGAACGAAGTCAAAGCGTCCGACATAGTCCGAGCGGTTGTCTTCCAATCCTGTCTTGTCGGCAAAGGTATCGTCCTCCTTAAGCCGAATGCTCTGTCCGAACACCAGAATTGCATAGCCGCCGACCGCGTCAAAGACGCCCACTTTGACACCGTAATTCACGCGAGGTCCGCTTTCGACACGATCGAAACCAGGAAACCGATTGGTGATGAACAGGTTGGTATCGTCAAATTCGAACGCGAGGCTGCCCTCATTGGGAATATCAGCCGGATTGCTGCCAAAGGGCGCGGCAATGGCGACGACGATCGGTTCAATAATCTGCCGGAAGCGGCGGGTGTGTGCGATAAGGGGATAACGCCAATCGAGACTCACTTGTGGAAACAGGCGTCCGGTAAAGCCGTCATCCGGACTGGCGACGGGATCGGAGGAGGTCGTTGCGTCGTCGGTGTAGTAGAGGTCACCGCGCAGCGTTGCCGACAAGTTGTAGAGCGCACCCCGAGGTGAGGTGTAGGGTAGGTGCCAAATCCCTTCCAGGGTGAGGCGGTTCGTGCTCACGCCGATGTCTCGCTCGAGAACAAGCGCGTTAGCGATCAGGCGCCAGGTTTGGCCGCGTCGACCTGGTTCACCGACAAAGTGGTAATCGAGCAGGGCAGGGATTGCCGGCGTCGCGTCGGGATCATCGTCGCTGCGAAAACCCTGAAAGAGGTAGGCGTTGGCGGACGCGTAGTTGCGCCCGCGGAAGCCCTCGATAAACGCGTTGGTGGTCAACGCATCCGCATTGCTGAAGTCATAGCGACGCAGGTAAGTATCATCGGTCGCTCGCCCGAGGTCGAAACCCCACGACCAAGTCTGATTGATGTCGAAACGGCCGCGACCAAAGATGTGGCCGCGGAACTCCTTGTCGCCGCTTTTGGTATTGGTCTCGTCTCTCTCGTCAACGCGCGTAAGGCTGCCACTGAACGAGAACTCCCCGTTGGAGGTTAGCTCGCGGTATTCGCCAGTGCCGACGATTCCTTCCTTCGACGTAAAGATAGGGGCAATCGTCGCATCGCGATGCGGGGCGATATTGACATAGTAGGGGGTTTGTAAGCGCAGCCCGAGCTGCGTGGAACGGCCGTAGATGGGTGCTAGCAGGCCGCTTTCGCGTTTCACACGCGGATCGGGGTGGAAGAAATAGGGCGTGTAGGCGACGGGGACGCCGAAAAACTCGAGGACGACATCCTTATATTCGATGCGTTTGCGGCGCTCGTTGTGAACCACCTCGAATGCTTTGATTTGCCACAGCGGCGGGCGCGTCCGATCTGTTTCGCACGACTCGCAGGCTGTGAACACCGCGCGCGCCATCGTCGTCAGGTTGCCGTCACGCCGCTCCGCGCCGGCGGCGGCAATCCTCGCCTGCCCGCCGAGCAGGGCCCGGAAGCCGCTAAGGACACCCTCGCGAAGGTCCTCGGTGAGCTTGACCTCGTCGGCGAAGAAAACGTCTCCGCTCGGTTGGAGAATGGCGACGTTGCCGCTAGCGGTAATCACGCCGGTGCGCTCGAAATAGGAGACGAGGTCAGCGACGAGGATGCGGTCTTCGACGCTGACTTCAATGTTGCCGCGAGCGGTGACGATGCCGCTCTCTTGATCGTAAGTGAGGTCGTCGGCGCGGAACAAAACCGGCGCCGATTGCCCCAGGGCAGGCGCGCTTGCGGCGACGAGCAGGAGAAAGAGGCCGGTGCCGGCGCCGCGCAAGACTGCGAGCCTGTGCACGTGTCGGACTAACCGTCTTCTAGGTGGAACAGCATGGCGAGGCCCAGCAGGCTACTGACGCCCGCAGGGCTCCATGCGGCAAGTGCGACCGGGATTGCCCCGGACGCGCCCAGCGCGAGAACCAAGTCAGTGAGGAAGTATAGGAGAAAACCCGCCAGGACGCCGCCCATTGCCAGCAAGCCGATGCTCCCCCGGCGTGTCAGGCGTAGCGAAAAGGTCGCAGCGACGAGAACCGTCGCACAAAGCAGTAGCGGCAGCGCGATCAAGGAATGCCAGTGAAGCAGGTGTTTTCGGGCGGCGAACCCGGCGCGCTCGAGCCCCTCGATGAAGGCCGGAAGCGCCCAAAAAGACATCGTCGCGGGTGAAGCAAAGCTCTCCTGGATCTGTGCGCTGGTTATCGTGGTTGGGAGAAGGTAACGCGCGATCGATTCTGCGCGTCCTTCCACGCGCGTGACCAGAACGTTCTCGAGATCCCAATAGCCGTCGATCAGGCGCGCACGCGCGGCGTCGATTCGACCTTCGAAACTATCGTCGCCGCGATACAGGAATACGATCACCCGATCGAGTTCGGCACCCTCACGCGAAACGCTCGCGGCGTGAATCACCGACTGACCTTGAGCGTCGGCCTGGCGCAGCCACAAGCCGGTTGAGGACACGGCTAACAGGCTGGGCAGGCCGCGTAGGTATTTGTTATCGAGCTGCTCGTATCGAGACATCATCACCGAAGCGATCGGGTTGAACACCGATACGGCCAAGGCGCCGATCACGAAAGCGATGAACAGGGCGGGCATCAGGAACTGCCAGACCGATACGCCGGCCGCCCGGGCGACGATGAGTTCCTGCGAGCGCGACAATTGCAGAAAGGTGTACATCCCGCCAAATAGCGTCGCGAAGGGTAAAAGCTTCTGCGCCATGAATGGCGATCGCAGCATCGCCATCTCGAACACTTCGATCAGCCCGGCGCTTTCGCGTCCCTCGGCCCGTCGCAAGAGTTCGACGATATCGACGATGAGAACCAACGCGAGCAGGATTGCCAATGCCAGCACTATGCCGACCAGGAACTGGCGACCGAGATAGGCGAGGAGGGTCGGAGACAGGCGCATCAAGTGGCACCGGTATCGAGCTGCCTTGGCGCCCGCACGCGGCGCATCGTCGAGAGAACGTACAGGCAAACCAAGATCGGTACGGCCACATTAGCGTACATTAGCGAAACCAGCTCCGGGGTATTGCTGACGACGGAGGTGAAGCCGACTCCGAGCGTTCGCACGATCATTACACCGACCGCCGCGACTAGGATCCGAGCCCAGTCCCGCCTCCGGTTATACTCGCCATAAAATATGCTCGATACCGCGATCAGCACGAACGCGATGGCATAGAGGGGCGCCGTCAACCGCTGGTGCGCTTCGGCAAACATCTTGTCCGCGTTCGCCAGGTCGTCGGCGCCGTCTCCGGGGTTGAGAAGTTCGTGGAGGTAGCGTTCGCCCGGCTCCCGCCATCGCTTCGTCGGTGCATCCGAGAACTGCTGAAGATCGAGTGTGTAGCGGTCGAAGAACAGGAACGACACACCTGGATCTCTCGTGTCCAGCTCTTGCCGACTACCTTTGACAAGCACGAACCGCGGCCCTTTGTCGGTCCGGATCAGCGCGCCGCGCTCAGCCATCATCGTCGTGGGCTTGCCGGGATCGCGCGCGTCGTGAACGAATACTCCCGTGAGCTCGCCGTTTGGTTCGCGTGCCCTGACGAAGACGGTAACGCCGTTGACCAACGTATTGAATACGCCTTCCTGCACCAGGACCGAGGCGTAGTTGGAGCGAAAGGAGAATTGGAGATCCTTGAAAGTGCGGAACCCCAGCGGCTGGAGATATAGCGTCAGCAAATAGCAAACCGCCGCAGCGGCGACGGACACGACGATCGCCGGCATGGCCAGGGACACGGGGCTGAGCCCCGCCGCGCGCATGACTACGATCTCGCTGTCGGTCTTGAGGCGGTGGTAGATGTACACCGTTGCCGAGAACAGCGAGATTGGAACCAGCAGGACGAGAATCCTCGGTAGCAAGAGCAGCGTCAGGTAGAAAAATTCCCCTGCCGATAAGCCCTTGTTGATGATGAGGTCGAGAAAGCGAAGGCTCTGTGACAGCCATATCACGCCGGTCAGCGTGACAGTAACAAAGATCGTGGGTCCGACCAGTTGCCACAGGATATAGCGGGGAACGCCGCCCATCCCTCCATATTAGCCGCCCAATCGCATCGCGGATACCGCCGCGCCGTGCGGCGGGGCTTTTCTTTGTCTATTGCGCAACTAAGATGGCCGGCCACCCGACGGTGCGCGCTCGATAGCGCTTGTGGGCTTGTTATGGGGAGGCAAGGCGAGATGAAGATTGAGTTCACCGGCGTTGCCGCACCGCGCAGCGGTGCGCTCGCGGTCGGCATAGGTAAAGGCGGACGCCTGAGCGCGACGGCGCAGGATGTCGATGAGCGGATCGACGGTGCAATCAAGCGGGCGCTCAGAGCCAGTCGCTTCGACGGCGAGAAAAACCAGATCGAGCAGATCCTGGCGCCGGCGGGTATCGCGGCGAACCGGGTGCTCCTTTATGGCCTGGGTGATCCGAAGAAGCTCGATAGATCGACCTATGAAGCGATCGGCGGACGCCTTATGAGCCGCGCCAATCAGGGGGGTGACCGCTCCCTTGCAATTGCCGTCGATGCCGAAGCCGGCGATGGTGTCTCGGTCGCCGAGGCCGCGGCAGCGATCGCCCTGGGTGCGCGTCTGGGCAGCTACCGTTTCGACCGTTATCGGACGACCGAGAAGAAGGAGACCAAGCCAACCGTCAAAACGCTGACCATCATGAGCGGTGATCCCCATCGGGCCCGCCGAGCGTTTGCGCCGCAAAGCCAGGTCGCGGACGGTGTCATTCTCACCCGCGACCTCGTCTCCGAACCGGCCAATATCATTTATCCCGAAACGCTGGCGCGTAAGGCGCGCGAGCTGAGCAAGCTGGGGGTCAGCGTGGAGGTGCTTGATAAAGCCAAGCTCAAACGCATCGGCATGCGGGCGCTGCTCGGCGTCGCCCAGGGTAGCGCCCGTGATCCCCGCGTGGTCGTCATGCGATGGAACGGCGCTTCCCGCGCCGACCGAAAGCCCATCGCTTTTGTCGGCAAGGGCGTGACGTTCGATTCCGGCGGCATCTCCATCAAGCCGAGCTCGGGGATGGAGGAAATGAAATGGGACATGGGCGGTGCCGGAACCGTCGTAGGACTGATGCGAGCGCTGGCCGGCCGCAAGGCGAAGGTCAATGCGATCGGCGCGGTCGGGCTGGTCGAGAACATGCCTTCCGCAACTGCGCAGCGTCCGGGCGATGTGGTCAAAGCGCTGTCGGGAAAGACGGTCGAAGTGATTAACACGGATGCCGAGGGCCGCCTCGTTTTGGCGGACGTATTGTGGTACGTCCAGAAACGTTTCAAGCCGGCGGCGATGGTCGATCTGGCCACCCTGACCGGGGCCATGATCGTCTCGCTCGGGCACAACTATGCCGGCCTGTTCAGCAACAACGACGAGCTGTCGCAGCGCCTCGTCGAAGCTGGGGAGGCGACCGGTGAACGGGTGTGGCGCATGCCGCTGCATGAGTCCTACGAGCCCGACATCAAATCACAGATTGCCGACATCAAGAACGTCGGCGCCGGGCGCAGCGCAGGCAGCATAACCGCTGCCCTTTTCCTACAGCACTTCGTTAACGGCGTGGCGTGGGCGCACCTCGACATTGCCGGCATGGCGTGGTGCTACAAAGCGACGCCGACGGTTCCCAAAGGGGGCTCGGGATTTGGCGTACGCTTGCTGGACCGGCTCGTGGCGGACCATTACGAAACGAGATCGCGGCGCCGAGGATAGGCACGTGAAGGAGGCGCTGTTCGGTTGACGGAGATTGGCTTCTACCAGCTTGAGCATTCGCCGCTCGAACGCGTGCTACCCAAACTTCTGGAGAAAGTTGTCGAGCGAGGGTATCGCGCTCTGGTCCTGGCAACTTCAGAAGAGCGCGTCGAAGCGCTTAACACCGCATTGTGGACCTACCAACAGCGCTCGTTCCTGCCCCACGGCATGGCTACGGACGGTCACGCCGACGCGCAGCCGATCTACCTGACCACCGGGCAGGAAAATCCCAACGGGGCTAAAGTACTGGTACTGGTCGATGGTGCCGAGCATGACGAGCCGGACGGGTTCGTGCGCTGCTTGCTATTGTTCGATGGCAAAGACGAGGCGGCGGTCGCCGATGCGCGACACCGCTGGCGCTCGGCGCGGGATGCCGGTCACGAGGTGGTTTTCTGGCGCCAAACGCCGGAGGGTCGCTGGCAACGCGCCGGCGACTGAACCGGAAGGCTCGCCTAAAGGCTTGGCATCGCGTCGCGATCTCGACTATAACCCGCGCCGCTCCGGCCCCACCCACCGACGAGGATCTTTGTCCATGGCGATCGAACGCACCCTTTCGATACTCAAGCCGGATGCCACCCGCCGCAACCTTACCGGCAAGGTCAATACGTATCTCGAGGATGCCGGGTTGCGTATCATTGCCCAACGGCGCATCCGGTTAACCCGCGAGCGTGCAGAAGCCTTCTATGCGGTGCACAAGGACCGCCCGTTCTACAACGATCTCTGCACCTTCATGACCAGCGGTCCGGTGGTCGTGCAGGTTCTCGAAGGCGAGGACGCCGTCACGCGGAATCGAGAGATTATGGGCGCGACGAATCCGGCTGAAGCCGAGGCTGGAACGATCCGTAAGGACTTTGCGGTATCGGTCGAAGCCAATACCGTCCACGGATCGGATTCGCGCGAGAACGCGGCTGCCGAAATCGCTTTCTTCTTCGCCGACGACGATATCGTGGGCTAAGACCGGCACGAACGAAACCGTACTTCGGTCATTCGTTCGGATTAATCAATACGCCATCGACCGCACCGGCGCCTTCGATCTCCACCACGTCTCCCCGAACTCGCGCGCGGCCCTCGGCGATCAGGCGCAGCGCGCGCGGATAGCAAACATGTTCCGCCGCGAGGACGCGGGCGGCAAGGGACGCCGCGTCGTCTCGCGGGCTCACCGGAACCGCTGCCTGCACGATAACCGGCCCCTTGTCCACCTCCGCGCGCACGAAATGGACCGTGCAACCGGCGAATTTGACGCCGGCATCGATCGCCCGTTGGTGCGTGTTGAGACCGGGAAACGCGGGCAACAGCGACGGATGGATGTTGATGAGTCGATCGTGCCAGTGATCCACGAAGGTTGGCGTCAGAATGCGCATGAAGCCGGCGGTACAGACGAAGGTGGTACCGGCGGCTTCGAGGGTGCGGGTCAGTTCGAGTTCAAAGCGGGTTCGATCCTCGAAATCTTTGTGATTGACGATGGTCGCATCGATGCCGGCGGCGCGGGCGCGGTCGAGGCCCGAGGCGCCCGGGACATTCGAAATGACCACAGTCACCTCAGCGGGAAAAGAGCGATCGGCGCACGCGTCGATGAGCGCTTGGAGATTCGTGCCGCGCCCGGAAATCAATACGCCAACCTTCAGATTCGCCACGCAGGTACCATTATTCCCGGAATTGATGCCGCGATCGAGCGGGTCAAGCAGGTGCTCGCCGAACCCGCCGCAGTCGACACCCGCCTCTATCTCGGTGTATCTGTTGGCGGAGTCTCACCATGTTGCCGAAAACGAGATGGCGGGCCAGTTTGACAATAATCGATCACTGCCGGTTTGCAATGTTCGCTAGGCTCGCCTCGATTCAGCACTTTGTGCTTGTAGTCTTGGCGTCGTCATTGGCATTACTTCACCCCTCGCCGGCGCTGGCAGCCGACATCTATACCGTTGCGCGGGTCGCGGTCGACGATACGGCGGAGACGGCCGCCGCGGCGCGCGATGTTGCTCTGGCGAAAGGACAACAATGGGCACTGCGCCGGTTGCTCGAGCGGCTTACCTTGAAGGCCGACCACGGACGACTGCCGTCCGTGGTCGCAGAGGTGATCGCGGAACTGGTCGGTGCCATAGAGGTTGACGAGGAAAAGACCTCGGCAACTCGTTATATCGCCACCTTGAGGGTCAGGTTTAAGAAGGACGAAGTACGCAACCTGCTGCGTCAGCACGGCATCTCTTTCTCGGAAACGCGATCGAAACCGCTTTTGGTGTTGCCGGTCTTCCGGGCGGCGGGAGCGGTTCGTCTGTGGCAGGTTCCCAACCCATGGAGGGACGGTTGGTCCAACCTGACGGTCGGTGCCGACGCGCCTGTTCCGTTGCTCGTGCCGGCCGGAGGGTTGGCCGACATGGCGGCGATCAGCGCCGAGCAGGCGCTCGCAGGAGATGGCCGACGGCTCGGCGTTATTGCGAACCGATACGACGTTGCCGACGTTCTGGTGGCGTTCGCGGAGCTCGACATTGATCTCACGACCCGGGCGCGACTATTGCAGGTGTCGCTGCGTCAGCACGGCACGGCGGGCCAGAGCGTGATCGTCGAGAGTTTCTCCAGCCGCGAACAGGAAACCGAGACGGCGATGATCGAACGCGCCGTGAGGGCGATTACCACCGGCATTCAGGAACGATGGAAGGCCGACACGCTCATCCGTTTCGACGAGGAACGCACTTTGAGCGCTGTTGTTCCGCTTCGGGAATTGCGGGATTGGCTTGCCGTCCGGGAACGTCTGGGTAACAACAGCCTCGTGCGGCGTGTCGAGCTAACCGCGCTCTCCGTGGCGAGCGCGCGGGTCGTGCTCCATTATTGGGGTGACGTCGAGCGCCTGAGGGTAGCGCTGGCGCAGAACAATCTCAGACTGGCCGAGGACGCCGGCGGTTTCTGGACCGTAGCGCGATTGGATGGATCGTAGCTCTTTGTGCCCATGAATATTCCCAACGCCATCAGCCTCGGCCGGCTTCTGGCCGTGCCGGTTACGATCTGGTTGATCATCGCCGGAGAGATCCAGGGGGCCTTTTGGGTGTTCGTGGCGGCCGGCGTGTCGGACGCCGTGGACGGTTTTATCGCCAAGCGCTTCGGGCGAACGACCGAACTCGGCCGCTATCTCGATCCGCTGGCCGATAAAACGCTTCTGGTTAGCGTCTACATTACCCTGGGCTCGCAAGGCTACCTGCCGATCTGGCTGGTTCTACTGGTGGTGACACGCGACTTGCTTATCGTCGGCGGGACGCTTCTATCCGCGCTCCTGTCGCAGCCGCTATCTCTCAAACCTGCGCGCATCAGCAAGGCCAACACCGCAGCCCAAATCGCCCTTGCCTGCTTTGTCCTGGGCCAGGTCGGGTTCAATCTGTCGCTCGACCTCGTGGCGGAAGTCGGGATCTTCGTGGTCGCGGCGACGACGGCGATTTCAGGGGCAAACTACCTCGGCGCGTGGTTGCGTCGGAGCAACCACGTCGAAGGGGAGGCATCGCGGTGATTCTCGCGTCGGTCGGAGACCGATCGCGCCGCGGCGGCGGCGGACCCGGTTGGTCGCGGTGACCGCACGACAACTGGCGCTGGACTTCGAACACCGGCCCGCCCTCGGCAGCGAAGACTTCGTTGTCGCCGGCGCCAATCGCGACGCGGTCGCGTGGATCGATCGCTGGCCCGATTGGCCCGCGGTGGGCTCGATCATCATCGGACCTGCGGCGTCTGGGAAAACGCATCTTTCGAATGTGTGGGCATCAAAAACCGCTGCCCGGCGTCTGGCGTACAGCGATCTCGATTCGATAGCAGCCGATTCGGTCGTTGCAACGGATAACGCTGTCGTCGTCGAGGGATTGGATGGTGATGTTTCGATAGCGGTTGAGACCGAGCTTCTCCACATCATCAACCTCCTCGGCGAAACGCAGGGGTTCCTGCTGGCCACGTCGCGGACGGCACCGGCTAGATTGCGGTTCGCGTTGGCCGACTTGACCTCGCGCATGCGGGCATTTCCCGTGGTGGTGCTGCGGGAGCCGGACGATGCGCTGCTGGCGGCGGTCCTCCGCAAGCAGTTCGCGGATCGCCAGCTCGTTGTCGGGCAGGACATCATCGGCTACATGCTGCGGCATGGGGAACGATCGTTCGCCGCCGCCAAGCGAACGGTTCGGCGCATCGACCACGCCGCGCTGCAGCGCAAGCGTCAGGTGACGGTCGCGTTGGTCCGGGATATTCTCGGGGGCATCGATTAGCTGCCCGTAGCAAACCATAATATCAGTTTAACAATTCCGCGTATATCGTTGTATTGTATAGATAATCAATTTGACGCACCGGGCGAATAGCGGGGAACGATAGATGAGCGCCGAAGCGACCGGCGTCGCGACACCAGTTGCGACCACCGTCGATCACGTCGATTCCGCCAAGTTTTCGCCGACCTCACCCGAACGGTTCATCAATCGCGAACTTTCGTGGCTCGCGTTCAACGAGCGCGTGCTCGAGGAATCCGGCAACCCCCGGCATCCTATATTCGAACGGCTTCGATTCCTCGCTATCTCGGCGAATAATCTCGACGAATTCTATATGGTCCGAGTTGCCGGGCTGCATGGTCAGGTGCAGGCCGGGGTGCAGCAGCGAAGCTTCGATGGACTAACTCCCGACAAGCAGCTGGAGCGCGTGGTTCATGCGGCGACCAAGCTGATCGAGCGTCAGCAGGAGGCTTGGCGCAGCTTGCGGCGGGAGCTCGCGGAGGCGGGAACGACGGTCGTCGACACGCGCGACATGAGCGACGCCGACAGACATTGGCTGGAACGGCACTTCCTCAAATATATCTTTCCCGTTCTCACACCCCTGGCGATCGACCCGGCGCATCCGTTTCCTTTTATCCCGAATTTCGGTTTTGGCGTGGTGCTCGAAATCGCTCACCGCCACGATGCAACGCCCCGCAACGCGCTCGTGCGGGTGCCGCCGCAAATCGATCGTTTCGTCAAACTACCTGGCAGTCCAGACCGCTACATCACGGTCGAGAACACGATCCAACTGTTTTTCGACAAGCTGTTCCCCAACTATCGCGTTGTTTCCCGCGGTCTGTTCCGTATCATCCGAGACAGCGACCTCGAGATCGAGGAGGAGGCGGACGACCTCGTACGCCTGTTCGAGACCGCGCTCAAGCGCCGCCGCCGCGGGAGCGTTATCCGGCTCAAATTCGACGCTGCGACGCCGCCACATTTGCAGCGATTCGTCATCGACAACCTGGAGGCCGATGACGCAAACATCACCGTCGTGGAGGGCCTATTGGGCCTTTCCGATACCAACCAGCTGATCGACAACCGCAGCGCCGAGCTTGTGTTCCCGGCCTACATTCCACGGTTTCCGGAACGGATCCGTGACTTTGGCGGCGACTGCTTTGCCGCGATCGGGATAAAGGACATCATCGTCCACCATCCGTATGAAAGCTTCGACGTCGTTGTTCAATTCATCCGGCAAGCCACCAACGATCCCGATGTCGTCGCGATCAAACAGACGCTTTATCGCACCAGCGACGACTCGCCGATCGTAGAGGCACTGATCGAAGCGGCCGAGGCAGGCAAATCGGTAACCGCACTCGTCGAGCTCAAAGCCCGTTTCGATGAAGAGGCCAACATCCGTTGGGCCCGCGACATGGAGCGCGCGGGCGTCCAGGTCGTGTTTGGATTCGTCCACCTCAAGACTCATGCCAAGGTTTCCTTGGTGGTTCGGCGTGAAGGGGGAGAGTTGCGCAGCTACGGCCATTTCGGTACCGGCAACTATCACCCGGTGACGGCGAAGATCTATACGGATCTATCGTTTTTTACCGCGAACCAGGCTCTCTGCCGCGACGCATCGCTACTGTTCAACTTTCTCACGGGCTACGCACGGCCCGAGAGTTTCGAGAAGATCGCTGTCTCTCCTCTCAATCTGCGCGAGACCCTGGTCGAATTGATCAATGATGAGATCGAGCATGCCAAAGCCGGTCGCCCGGCGGCGATTTGGGCCAAGTTGAATTCGTTGGTGGATCCTGGAATCATCGACGCTCTGTACGGCGCATCGCGGTCGGGAGTCCAGGTCGAACTGGTTGTCCGCGGCGTCTGTTGTTTGCGCCCGAGCGTGCCCGGTTTATCCGAGAACATTCGCGTGAAGAGCATCGTTGGCCGTTTCCTCGAACATTCGCGGATCGTGTGCTTCGGCGCCGGATTCGAACTGCCATCGTCTGACGCCAAGGTCTTCATTACCTCGGCCGATTGGATGCCGCGCAATCTTGATCGCCGAGTCGAGTTGCTGATTCCAATCGAAAACCCGACCGTGCACGAGCAGGTGCTCGAGCAAATCATGGTAACCAATCTCAAAGACCTCCAGCAAAGCTGGAATATGAACCCGGACGGTACCTATACCCGCGAACTATCTAGCGTGGATGACTGCAACGCGTTTGAATACTTCATGATCAATCCCAGTCTGTCCGGTCGCGGCAAAGCACTTCGCGAGTCTGGACCACCCAAAGTCGTGCATCTCGACAACCTATAGAACGTGACGCTGGCTTCGCCCCACGCTGCTTCCGTTCCGCAGGAAGCCGCGCCCGAGCATGTCGGGGTGATCGACATCGGGTCTAACTCGGTGCGCCTGGTCGTCTATGACGGGCTTCATCGCGCGCCTGCGCCGGTGTTCAACGAACGGGTGTTGTGCGGCCTGGGCCGGTCGATCGCCGACACTGGGAACCTCGATTGCGACGGCGTCAGCCTCGCGATCGGGACCCTGCGGCGGTTTCAAACCATTGTTGCTGACCTCCGCGCGACGCTGATTGGCACCGTCGCGACCGCTGCCGTCCGCGATGCTCGGGACGGCGCCAGTTTCGTCGATCGGCTCGACGCCGAGCTCGGGCTTTCGGTTCGCGTCCTCGATGGAAATGAGGAAGCCCGCGTTTCAGCTCTGGGCGTGGTGAGCGGAAACCCGGGTGCGGACGGGGTGGTGGGCGACCTTGGTGGCGGCAGCCTCGAGCTGGTTGAACTCGACGCGGGCGAACCGCGTCGCAGTGCCACCCTGCCGCTGGGTTCGCTACGTCTCGGCTCCGCGCAGGGCCGCAAGCTGAAGCGCGAGATCGATGCGGCGCTGACCGAGGTCGAGTGGTTGAGCGCCGTTAAGGGCCGAACACTGTTTGCCGTCGGCGGCAGCTGGCGTGCTCTGGCCCGGCTGCATATCGCCCAGAACAAATATCCTTTGAGTATCGTTCACAATTACCGCATGAGTCGCGTCACCGCCGAGGAACTGACCGCCTTGATCGCGCGCATGAGTCGTCAGTCGCTGAGCGGCATCGTCAGTGTGCCCCGTCGCCGCCTCGACAGCCTCCCGGCGACAGCGACAACGATGCTTCGTCTGTTGCGACTCGCGCAACCGCGGGACGTCATCTTTTCGGCATTCGGTGTGCGCGAAGGTCTGCTGTTTGACCGTCTGTCGCAAGCGGATCGTAACGAAGATCCGCTTCTTGCGGCGTGTCTCCAACTCAGGCGCCGTGACGGTCGCGGATTGGACGATGGCGAAGCCCTATGGAACTGGCTTCGACCGCTGTTCGAGGATGCGGCAGCAGATCGCGCGCGTCTCTATCGCGCCGCGTGTGAATTGCGTGATATAGCCTGGCGCACCCATCCCGACTATCGTGCCGACGAAGCGTTGACCCAAGTGATTCGTGCGCCGTTCGTCGGCATCGACCATCCCGGCCGGATCTTTCTTGGACTGGCAATGTATGCGCGCTACGGCGGCGAGATCGCCGCCGGCGTGAGTACCCGCTTCCGTCGTTTGGTCGATGATCGGACCGTTGCCGACGCCCATGCATTAGGGGCTGCGCTGAGGTTTGCTTCCGTTATCGCTGCGGATGGCACCCACCTCAAAGATGTAGGCAGTCTCTACTTGAACGAGCACCGGATCACGCTCGCGCTGAGCGACAAGGGCCGGGTCCTGTACAGCGACCTGGTGGCGCGTCGTTTCGAATCGCTGGCGCGCGTTATCGGGCGAACGATCGTTATCATCGAAGAAAAGCTGAGAGCGACCTGAGCCGGTCTAGGTCAAGGGGACCACAACGAGACGCCCGTCCCTGACGGTCAGCGCGACGTCGCCGCGTTTGAGCGCCAAGGCATCCTCGCCGAACAATTCTCGGCGCCAGCCATGGAGCGCCGGAATGTCAGCTTCGCCGTTGGCGAGCGCAATGCTCTCAAGGTCTTCAGCGCTGGCGATCAGTTTTTGGGCGACATCGTGGTGTTCGCTCTTCATTTTCAGTAGCGCGCGAAGAAGCTCGACCAATGCCGCGGAACCGCGCGGCAATGCCTTGCGCGGCTCCCATCGAGGCAGCTCGTTTTCATCGACGTCCAGACCACGTTCGACCGCTTCGAGAATGTCGTTGGCTTCGCTTTGATCTGCCACCCCGCGCGGGAAAGACCGCACCCGCTTGAGTTCCTCGATAGAGCGCGGTGCGTCCGCGGTAATCGCAAGCAGCACTTCGTCGCGAAGGATTCGGTTGCGCGGACGGTCGCGCTGTTGGGCATTGCTGTCGCGCCAGGCCGCGAGTTCCTTGAGGATGGCGAGGAACCGCCCGCCCCGGTTGCGAGTCTTTATTCGCCGCCACGCATCTTCGAGCGGCGGTTCGTAGGTGTCGGGATCCGCGAGGACGGCCATTTCCTCGTTGAGCCAGCTTTCACGCCCCGATCGCTTCAGCTTCGCGAGAAGCTCTTCGAACACCCGGCACAGATGCACCACGTCGGACAGCGCGTAATCGATCTGCCGACGGCTCAACGGACGCCGTGCCCAATCGGTGAACCGTGACGACTTGTCGATGCGAGCGCCGGTGAGTTCGCGGACCAGCTTTTCGTATCCAACCGAATCACCGAAGCCGCAGACCATCGCCGCGACCTGGGTATCGAACAGGGGGGCGGGAACCACTCCGCGCTCGTGATGGAAGATTTCAAGATCCTGCCGGGCAGCGTGGAATACCTTGACGATGTCGGTGTTGGTCAGGAGCTCGTAAAACGGGCCGAGATCGATGCCGTCGGCAAGCGGATCGATCGCCGACGCTTCACCGCCGCCGGCGATTTGAACCAAGCATAAGCGCGCCCAGTAGGTGGATTCGCGCATGAATTCGGTGTCGACAGCGATGTAGGGCTGGCGCGCGAACCGCTCGCACGCCTCCGCGAGCGCGTCGTTGGTTTTGATAATGTGCATCGCCTTGTCTATACACGAAGGGTGCTGCTGGCGGCTATCGGCGCGCTTGACAACACGGCCCGAAAATGCGGTTTTGCCGGCCGCCGATCGCGGACGGATCGCACGACTATCCGATCGGTCCAGGTCGAGAATCGGTCGCGCGACATGCCATCGCCGACCGCGAGGAGCGAGCATGCACGCATACCGAACCCACACCTGCGGCGAATTGCGCCGCGACCATGTCGGTCAAGCCGCCCGCCTCTCCGGTTGGGTCCACCGCAAGCGTGACCATGGCAATTTGCTTTTCGTCGACCTCCGCGACCACTACGGCATCACCCAATGCGTGGTTGAGACCGAGGAAGACACATTTGAAGCGGTCGAAGCTCTGCGCTCGGAGAGCGTTATCACGGTGACCGGTCACGTGGTCGAGCGCAGCGAGGACACGATCAACGAATCTATCCCGACCGGCCATGTCGAGTTGCGAATCCGCCAGCTGACGGTTCAATCCGTCGCTGCGGAACTGCCGATGCCGGTGTTCGGTGGGCAGGAATATCCCGAGGATATCCGGCTTCGCTATCGTTTCCTCGATCTCCGGCGCGAGCAGATGCACCGCAACATCATGCTGCGGGCCGAGGTTATCGCCAGCATCCGGCGGCGCATGGTCGAGCAGGGGTTTACCGAATTTCAGACACCGATCCTCACCGCGAGTTCCCCGGAAGGGGCTCGGGATTTCCTGGTTCCGTGTCGGATTCACCCGGGCAAGTTCTACGCCCTCCCACAAGCGCCGCAGCAGTTCAAACAGCTCATCATGAGCGCCGGTTTCGACCGCTATTTTCAGATTGCCCCGTGTTTTCGCGACGAGGACGCGCGTGCCGATCGTTCGCCCGGCGAGTTCTACCAACTCGATCTCGAAATGTCGTTCGTCACTCAAGAGGATGTGTTTGCGGCCGTCGAGCCCGTGCTGCACGGGGTCTTTGAGGAGTTCGGCGTGCATCCGGTCGCGCCGTTTCCGTTTCCGCGCGTTCGCTACGACGACGCGATGTTAAAGTACGGCACCGACAAGCCCGACCTGCGTAACCCGCTCGAGATCGGCGATACCACGGAGGCGTTCGCCGGCTCGAACTTCAAGATCTTCGCCGGTGCGATTGAAGGGGGCGCGGTCGTGCGGGCCATCCCCGCACCCGGTGCGGCCGCCAGGCCGCGGTCGTTCTTCGATAAAATGAACGATTGGGCGCGTGAGGAGGGATATGCGGGGCTCGGCTACATCGTCTTTGACGGCGACGAAGCCAAGGGGCCGATCGCCAAGCAGCTCGACGAGCAACGGTTGGCGCAGATCCGCGGCGCTGTCGGTGTCGGCGCCGGCGACGCCGTATTCTTCGCAACCGCCAAGGCCTCGGTTGCCGCCGATCTCGCCGGTCGCGCGCGCACCCGCATAGCCGAGGAACTCGAGCTGATCGATCGCTCGGTCTACCGCTTCTGTTGGGTGGTCGATTTTCCGATGTTCGAGTTTGACGAGAACGAGCGCAAAATCGACTTTAGCCACAACCCCTTCTCGATGCCGCAAGGCGGCCTCGATGCGCTGCGAGCGGACGACCCGCTGACCATCAAAAGCTACCAATACGACGTGATATGCGACGGCGTCGAGTTGTCGAGCGGCGCGATCCGCAACCACATGCCCGAGATCATGTTCAAAGCATTCGAGATTGCGGGCTATTCGCGGGAAGACGTCGAGACGAAATTCTCGGGTATGTTGCATGGGTTGAGTTACGGCGCGCCGCCGCATGGTGGCCTGGCGCCCGGTATCGACCGCATCGTTCGGCTGATCGCTGATGAACCGAACATCCGCGAGGTCATCATGTTCCCGATGAACCAGCAAGCTGAGGATCTGATGATGGGCGCACCGTCGGAAGTGGATCCCCGCCACCTGCGCGAACTTCACCTACGCGTGGTACAACCGGACGCGCCCCGGACGGCGGAGTAGTTTTCCACTTGCGTTAAATAAAATACTGATGTAATTCAACGCCCTCTTGGTGGTTCCTCACACCAAAAAAGAGGGGCGCCAAAGCGCCCCAAGTTTAGCAGGGAGGACTACCAATGCTTACTAAGCGGTACTCATAACAACGCGCTCACGAACAGCCGCTGGTCGAGCCGCAGGTCCCGCACTTGAGACACGTGCCGCTGCGAACCAACGTAAAGTTGCCACACTCATTGCAAGCGTCGCCCTCGTAGCCTTTCATCCGCGCCTCGCGGATGCGTTTGGCCACACTGTCGCTCGCGCCGGCGGCCGCTGCCGTGACAACAGCAGCCGCGACGCCACCGCCGGAATCAGGTGCGACGGCGGCGGCCACGGCTTCGGCAGGGGCCGAAGCGGTGGTTTCGGTGGTGGACGGGCCATCCCCGTTCACGACATAGAGGTTTGTTCGGATATATCCGTTGCTGGCCACGCCCATCATCGCGGCAAAGGAATCGCCTTCGGCGGCGCTGAGCGCGGGACCGGCCGGGCGCTCATCGATGCCGGTGCCGAGCGCGTCATGGCGCAGATCGTCCGGCTCGACATGGGCGAGATCGTTGCGCCCGAGATAGGAGACCGCGAGCTCGCGGAACAGATAATCAAGCACCGAAGTTGCCATCTTGATGGCGTCGTTGCCCTCGACCATTCCAGCCGGCTCGAAGCGCGTAAACGTGTAGGCCTCGACATATTCCTCAAGCGGGACGCCGTATTGCAGACCGAGGCTGATCGAGATCGCGAAACTGTCCATTAGGCTCCGGAAGGCGGAGCCCTCCTTGTGCATGTCGATAAAAATCTCGCCGAGATTGCCGTCCTCGAACTCGCCGGTGCGGAGATAGACCTTGTGCCCGCCAACCACCGCCTTCTGCGTGTAGCCCTTACGCCTTTGCGGGAGCCGCCGGCGTACGCCACGCTCGGCCAACTCGCGCGCCAGTGCGGTGGCTAAAACCTGCGCTTTGACCGCTGTGGGCGCGTCGCTGATCTCCTCCGTATCGAGTTCTTCGTCATCGTCGAGCTTCAGAGCTGCGAGGGGCTGCGACAGCTTCGAACCGTCGCGGTAGAGGGCGATAGCTTTGAGGCCAAGACTCCAGGCGAGGAAATAGGCGCTTTTGCAATCCTCCACTGTCGCACGATTCGTCATATTGATGGTTTTCGAGATCGCGCCCGAGATGAAGGGCTGCGCCGTGGCCATCATCCGGATGTGGCTTTCGCTCGATAGATAGCGGGTGCCGCTGCGTCCGCACGGCGTCGCGCAATCAAACACGGCGAGGTGTTCCGGCTTCAGATGCGGGGCACCTTCCAGCGTCATGGCACCGCAGCAATGGAGATTCGCGGCCTCGATATCGGCTTTGGGAAAGCCGAGTTCCACGAGCATGTCAAAGTCGGGATCGTCGAGAGCTGCGGCGTCGAAGCCGAGCGCATCTGTGCAGAAAGCTTCGCCGAGCGTCCATTTGTTGAACGCGAATTTGATATCGAACGCGCTCTTCAGGGCCTCTTCGAGTTTGATGAGCGTCTCTTCCGTGAACCCGCGATCGACCAGTGCCTCGTAGTCGATCCCCGGCGCCTTGTCGAGCGAGCCGTGTCCCAGCGTATAACGGGCGATATCGCGGATCTGATCGGCGTCGTAGCCCAGCCTTTCAAGGGCCTCGGGAACGGTGCGATTGATGATGCGGAAGTAGCCGCCGCCCGCGAGCTTCTTATACTTGACGATCGCGAAATCCGGCTCGATTCCGGTGGTGTCGCAATCCATAACCAAGCCGATCGTACCGGTCGGGGCAATCACCGTGGTCTGCGCGTTGCGGTAGCCGTGCTTCTCGCCTTCATTCACGGCCAGATCCCACGCCCGCGCTGCGGCCGCCGACAATGCCGGGTCGGGGCAGGCTATGGCGTCGAGCGGAACCGGATCGACCGCGAGTTCTTCATAGCCGTCGGTTTCACCGTAGGCGGCGCGTCGATGGTTGCGCATCACCCGCAGCATCGTCTCGCGATTCTCGTCGTAGCGGGGGAAGGCGCCGAGCTGGCCTGCCATCTCCGCCGATGTGGCGTAGCTGATACCGCACATGGTCGCGGTGATCGCGCCGCACGTCGCCCGGCCTTCCGCGCTGTCGTAGGGGATGCCGGATGCCATCAGCAACGCGCCGATGTTGGCGTAGCCGAGACCAAGCGTACGGTACTCGTACGACAGCTCAGCGATGCGACGCGACGGAAACTGCGCCATCAGCACGGAGATCTCGAGCACGAGAGTCCACAGGCGAACCGCATATTCGAAGGCGGCGACATCGAAGCTGCCGCCTTGCCGCCGAAAGGTCATCAGGTTGAGCGAGGCAAGATTGCACGCCGTGTCATCCAGGAACATGTACTCGGAGCATGGGTTCGAAGCACGAATTTCGCCGCCGCTCGGGCAGGTGTGCCAGTCGTTGATCGTGGTGTGAAATTGGACCCCCGGATCAGCCGAAGCCCACGCGGCGTAGCCGATCTGGTCCCACAGCTCGCTGGCCTTGATGCGCTTGGCGACTTTGCCGTCGGTGCGCCGGATAAGCTCCCATTCGCCATCGTCGAGCACCGTGCGAACGAAATCATTGGTCACCCGGACCGAGTTGTTGGCGTTTTGCCCGGATACGGTGAGATACGCTTCTCCGTCCCAATCAATGTCGTACGCGGGGAAAACGATTTCCGTAAAGCCCTGCTGCGCGAACTGAATGACCCGCCCGATATAGTTCTCCGGGATCATAGCCTTGCGGGCCTTGCCGATCGCCTTTTTGAGTTCGGGATTGTCGGACGGCGTAAAGCGAGACGGCCCGGCCAGCGCGTGGCACGCCCGAATGACGGCGTTGAGGTGCTGGCTGCAGAGCTTCGATCCGGCGACCATCGCTGCGACCTTCTGCTCTTCGATCGTTTTCCAGTTGATGAAATCCTCGATGTCGGGGTGGTCGATGTCGACCACCACCATCTTGGCGGCGCGGCGGGTGGTGCCGCCCGATTTGATGGCGCCGGCGGCCCGGTCACCGATCTTGAGAAAGCTCATCAGGCCGGACGACCGTCCCCCGCCCGACAACCGCTCGCCTTCGCCGCGGATGTACGAGAAGTTCGATCCGGTTCCTGAACCGTATTTGAACAAACGTGCTTCGCGCACCCATAGGTCCATGATGCCGCCGTCGTTGACGAGATCATCGCCTACGCTCTGGATGAAGCAGGCGTGCGGTTGGGGATGTTCGTACGCACTTTCGGAGGCGGTCACCTCACCGGTTCGATAATCGACGTAGTGGTGTCCCTGGGCGGGGCCGTCGATGCCGTAGGCCCAATGAAGGCCCGTGTTGAACCATTGCGGCGAATTGGGCGCGCCCATTTGCCGCGCCAACATCGCGCGCATCTCGTCGTGGAACGCGCGCGCATCGGCCTCGCCGTCGAAATAACCACCCTTCCAGCCCCAGTAGACCCAGGTTCCGGCCAGGCGGTCGAACACCTGGGTCGCCGATGTCTCGCCTCTCGAACGCTCGTCGTCGGGCAGGTCCTCGAGTGCCGCATCGTCCGGGACGCTGCGCCACAACCAGGATGGGACGTCGTTCTCTTCGACGCGTTCTACACGCGCCGGGATACCGGCTTTGCGAAGGTATTTTTGGGCCAGAATATCGCACGCGACCTGAGACCAATCGGCCGGAACTGCGATATCGGTCATCGCGAAAACGACGGACCCGTCCGGATTGCGGATTTGACTCGACGTGCGCCGAAACTCGATGCCTTCGTATGGCGACTGGCCCTCTATCGTGAAACGACGCTCGATGCGCATCTAAGCCCCCACCGACTGAAGCCTCCACGGCTCCCACGTAGCGCGACCATGCCGACGAGGCCTCATTGCTATATCTTGAGGCCTCCCCACCGCAAAACGCTATATGTAGACAGTCTGACGTCGAGGCGTCAACAAAATTTTGTGACAAAGTTGTGACAGACTACAATATCTTGTATGGGCGAAAAAAAAGCAGGTGAGAATCTCTCGTAGAATCAACGTGTTGTAGGCGTGTTGCCAAACGCCCTCACGGGCAACCCCGTCCGGCGCACCTGGGATGGATCGAATACCCACCGGCGACACCGCTTCGCGCCATCTTGCTCCTGGACGATTCGGGGTTGCGGTGCGATAGTCGCGCGTCGGATTGCGTCACAAAACGTCCAAAATCGTGGGTTGAGATCACGCCAATGGGTTGGTTGAACCAGGTTTTCACATGGTGGAATGGTGATACGCCGTGGACGCGCGTTTTCACGTGGCGTCACGGTCGCGAAGTCGGTACCGACCAGTTCGGTAATCGGTACTACCAGGAGAAAAACGGGTCGCGCCGCTGGGTCGTCTACAACGGCGAGGTCGAAGCCTCGCAAGTGCCACAGCTGTGGCATGCGTGGTTGCACAAAACCATTGATGACGCACCGCTTAACGCGCCCCCGGCGCATGCGTGGGAACGAGACCACCAGCCCAACCTGACCGGAACGGCTGCGGCCTATCGCCCACCGGGAGACATCACCGGGACCGGGCGGCGCGATCGCGCGACAGGGGACTACGAAGCGTGGCGGCCTTCCTAGCCCGGCGTCTCGGAAGAGGATAGGGCGCGATGCGTGGAAATGTGGTTGAAGCCCTGCTCGGTGCCGTCGTGCTTGTCGTGGCGGCTGGCTTCCTGGTCTTCGCATACTCTGCGACTGACGTGGCGTCGGTCGACGGTTACGAGGTGAGCGCGAAATTCGATCGCATCGACGGTTTGGTTGTTGGCAGCGATGTGCGCCTTGGCGGAATCAAGGTCGGCACCATCGTGGGTCAGGAACTGGAGCCCGACACCTATCTCGCGGTTGTGCGCATGAGCATCGATCCCAGGATCAAGCTGCCCGCTGACTCCTCCGCCGAAATCGTGACTGACGGTTTGTTCGGCAGCAAATACCTGTCGCTGGTACCGGGCGGAGAGGAAGACATGCTCGCGGCAGGCGCAGAGATCCGCTTTACGCAATCACCGGTGAGCCTGGAGAACTTGATCGGACAACTGATCTTCAGCCAGGGCGAATCCACAGGAGAGTAGTCGGCAGCACGTGACCGGCGGTCCCAAGCAGAGCTGGTCGGCCGACCTATATGCGCGCCATGCGTCGTTCGTGTCCGACCACGGCGTCGCCTGGGTCGCGACGCTCGGACCGCTTGCCGGTCTCGACGTGCTTGACCTGGGTTGCGGCGATGGTGCGCTGACCCGCCATTTGGTGAAGCGCGGTGCTCGGGTCGTCGGCGTCGATGCCAGCGCCGATTTGATTGCGGCGGCGCGACGCCGCGGGATCGACGCGTGCCTTGGCGATGCTCGTTCGCTCGCTTTCGACCGCGCGTTCGACTTGGTGTTCTCGCACGCGGCACTGCACTGGATGAAGCCGCCGCAACCCGTGCTCGAAGGGGTTCGTCGCGCCTTGCGGCCTGGCGGGCGGTTCGTCGGGGATATGGGCGGGGCGGGCAACGTCGCCCATGAGGAGGCGGCGCTTGAAGCAGCGCTCACCCGGCGTGGCTTGGACGGCCGGGCAGCCAATCCCTGGTTCTTCCCGGCCACCGACCAATATCGAGATTTGCTCGAGGACGCCGGCTTCGCCGTTGATTCGATAACCTCGTTCGACCGACCGACACCGATCGACGGCGACATCGTCGGCTGGCTCGAGACTTTCGGCGAGTCGTTTTTGAGTCAGGTCGATCCGCGCGAGCGAGCCGAAATGTTGAACGAGGTTGCCGCGGAAATCGTGCCGTATCTCAGCGATCAGCACGGTAACTGGACGCTCGACTATGTACGATTGCGTTTCTCCGCTCATGTTGACTAGACGCTGGCTCGCGACTTCGATAGCCGCGGCAACGTTGGTCGGCGCTCAAGCCGCTATCGCGCAGGGCGAGCGGGCCGCGATCCTCCAGGGCCTGGACAAGGTAACGGCGCGCATTTCCACTATCCGCGCGCCGATCGATCACCCCGTCCGCTTCGGCACCCTACAGATAACGGCGCGTTATTGCCGCACACGACCTCCGGAAGAAACACCCGATACAACGGTCTTCCTCGAGATTCTCGAACTCAAGAAAGGTGAACCGGCGATGCGGGTTTTCGGTGGCTGGATGTTCGCCTCGAGCCCGGCGCTCAACGCGCTCGAGCACCCGGTCTACGATCTGCGGGTAATCGCCTGCAAGGCGGTGACGCCGGAAACCGGACCTGGCAGCGAATAGAAATCACCATCGTGGGCGAGGGCGTCGGCGAGGCGGGCGCGGTAGAGCTCACGCGGCACTTCGACGACGCCGAACCGGCTTAAATGTTTGGTCACGAATTGGGTATCGAGCAGGCGGTAGCCGCCGGCCAAGAGGCGCGCTACGAGGTGAACCAGTGCGATTTTGCTGGCGTCGTTTTCGCGGCTGAACATGCTCTCGCCGAAAAAAGCGGCGCCGATCGCGACCCCATACAACCCGCCGACCAGACGGCCATGGTGCCATGCTTCGACGCTGTGCACGATGCCGCGGCGATGCAGTTCGGTATAGAGCGCGATGACGTCGTCATTGATCCAGGTATTCCAGCGACCCGGGGCGGGCGTCGCACACCCCTCGATTACTGCTGGGAAAGCGAGATCGATGCGAATTTCGAAGATATCCGCGCGTACCTTGCGCGCCAGTCGGCGCGAAATGTGCACGCTGTCGAGAGGCAGAATGCCTCGCATTTCGGGCTCTATCCAGTATAGCCGCGAATCGTGCCGGTCCTCGGCCATCGGGAACAGCCCGCGTCGATAGGCCTCCACCAGGATTTCCGGCGTTACCGGGAGCGGTTTCGGGTCAAGCGGGCGCACGCCGTTATGTGCCGTCGATCAGACCGGCCATCGCCTCAACCGCGAGTTCGTAGCCGTGCGCGCCGAAGCCACAGATAGTACCGACCGCGACCTCGGAAACGAATGAAACGTGCCGGTAGTCCTCGCGTCGAAAGATATTCGACAAATGAACCTCGACCACCGGACGGTCGGCGCCGCGAAGCGCGTCGAGAATGGCGACGGAGGTGTGGGTGTAGCCGCCGGCATTGATAATGATGCCGGCGAAAGCTTCCGCCTGCTGGATCCAATCGACGAGTTCTCCCTCGCTGTTGCTCTGACGAAAATCAACCTCCAGATCGAGAGCGGCAGCTCGGGCGACGGTTCGTCGCTCGATGTCGGCCAGCGTCACCGAGCCGTAGATTTCGGGTTCGCGTAAGCCGAGTCGGTTGAGGTTGGGGCCGTTGAGGACGAGGAATTTTGCAACCATCGACTTGTCATCAATTGTTCGAAGGCTCGCTTAACCCAAGCGACGCGGTTTCGCAACAATCTGCATCCCGCAACGATGGAAGCGGGCTCGATTTGAAAAGACCCGCTCCGCAAACCATAATCCCTGGCGGATGGGCGCGGCTTCGTTGACGCCAAATATACGCCGTCCATTGAGGACACGGAATGCACCTAGAGATCAACGGCGAGACGCGCGAATTTGCCGAAGCACTGACGGTTTCACAACTGTTGCAAACGCTCGGCCTCGACGTTCGCAAGGTTGCCCTGGAGCGTAATCTGGAGATCGTTCCGCGATCGCAATACGCCGATGTCGCTCTGGCTGATGGCGACAACATCGAAATCGTGCACTTGATCGGCGGCGGTGCCGACGCGGCCGAGGTTGAAGGAGCGACCGAGACCGACGATCTGGTGATCGCCGGCCGGCGCTTCCGTTCGCGGCTATTGATTGGAACCGGCAAGTACCACGATTTCGAGCAAACCCGCGCGGCGATCGAAGCCGCAGGCGCGGAAATCGTCACCGTCGCGGTACGCCGGGTGAATATCGGCGATGCCGGTCAGCCGATGCTGATCGACTACGTCGATCCCAAGAAATACACCTATCTGCCGAATACGGCCGGCTGCTACACGGCCGATGAAGCGGTCCGCACGCTGCGCCTGGCCCGCGAAGCCGGCGGCTGGGACCTGGTCAAACTCGAGGTGCTGGGCGATCAGACGACGCTCTATCCCAACATGCCGGAGACGCTCGTGGCCGCCGAGGCTCTCGTCAATGACGGCTTCGAGGTGATGGTCTATTGCAACGACGACCCCATCATGGCGAAGCGTCTTGAAGAGATCGGCTGTTGCGCGGTTATGCCGCTCGCCGCGCCGATCGGTTCGGGGCTCGGTGTCCAAAACCCGGTGCATATCCGTCTGATCGTCGAGAGGGCATCGGTGCCGGTGCTGGTGGATGCCGGTGTCGGCACGGCGTCCGACGCGAGCGTTGCCATGGAGCTTGGCTGCGATGGCGTTTTGATGAACACGGCGATTGCCGAAGCCAAGGATCCGATTCTGATGGCTGTGGCGATGAAACATGCGGTCCAAGCCGGCCGGCTCGCCTACCTCGCTGGTCGCATGCCGAAGAAGCTTTACGCCGATCCTTCTTCGCCACTCGGCGGTTTAATCTAACAACTGTGCCCGGATGACCCGGCCGCGGCGAGCTGGACGGACTCGTTGCGCCGCGGACATATCCGGCGTAAACCATTGCCGCGCCGGTCGGCGTGCGGCGGCGCTGGCCGCCCTTCTCGAATACCGGACGTCAACCCCACGGTAGCTTGGCAGGAAGGGGTCGTGCGACGGTTAGGCGGAGGCCCATGGTGGCAAAGTTCTATGAACCCGACCTCGGTAGGACTCCCGACGATCCCTTCGCGCGCGATGAGAATGGCAAGCTGATCCGGCGTGCCTATTGGCTCGACATGAGCGATCGCTCGCTCGTTATGACAATGACGCAGGGGATCGGCGCGAACCTCTCAAACGAACACAAGCGCACCCACCTCGCCAATCTCAATCGTGAGCATCTGATCGATCAGATTTGCGTGCAGGAAGTGTTGCCGCCGGAGCGATAGCCCACGGACCGACCTTGATCTCGATTCAATGGTGACTTGCGCGCCGGCGGGTGACGATCATGCTCCTGCCCGAGCGGCCAGTGAGCGGCGCGGTAGGGCCGCCTCTTAGTTTCCGAATACGAGCTAAAGCTAGAGCATTTTCCGATCTGATAGAATCTTTTGTATTTTCAATTGGTTGTGTCTGTGATTCAAGATGCGTGCTGGTGAAGGAGGCCAGCCTGTATGACGCAACCTCTTTCGAATGATTTGCGTCGCCGGGTGGTGGTGGCGGTGGATGGCGGGATGTTGCGACGGGGAGCGGCAAAGCGCTTTGGGATCGCCCCGTCTGCAGCGCCGGCGTCCGCGACGCCATTCATCAAGCCGGCGCCGAGCTGCGCTTCCTGCCGCTCCACAGCCCCGACTTCAACCCGATCGAGATGGCCTTCTCCAAGTTCAAGGCCTACCTCAAGCGCCGGGCCGCCCGTACCGTCACAGAACTCTGGGAGGCCATCGCCCAAACCACAGACATCTTCACCTCGGCCGAGTGCCAAAACTACTTCGCCGCCGCAGGATATGACCACAAGTGATCAGAAAATGCTTTAGAAGACCGTGGCGCCCAGACTAACTAACCGGCCGGCTCGAGGCGGTAGATCCCACCGCGTGAGGAATCGTTGAGCAGATAGAGGAGCCCGTCGGGGCCCTGGCGGACGTCGCGAATGCGCCCGATTTCGCCGCGTAGCAGTCGTTCCTCGTAAACGATCGCTCCTTCCTTGACTTTGAGGCGGACGAGCAAGCGGTCCCTGAGGGCGCCGACGAACAGATCTCCGCGCCAATCGAGGAACGCGTCGCCATCGTAAAACGTCATGCCCGAGGGTGCGATCGAGGGGACCCAGGTGTGGATGGGCGGCTCGACGCCGGGCCGGGTCGGACTCTGCGAAATGGTTGATCCATCGTAGTTGATGCCGTGGCTTACCAGGGGCCATCCATAGTTGGCGCCCGCTTTGACGACGTTGACCTCGTCCCCACCGCGCGGGCCGTGCTCGTGCATCCACACCAAACCGCTTCCCGGCTGCAGTGCGATCCCCTGAACGTTGCGGTTGCCGTAGGTGAAGATCTCCGGCTTTGCGCCGCTTGACGAGACGAACGGATTGCTGCTGGGAACACGACCGTCCGCCCACAGCCGGATAACGCTGCCACGGTGGTCATCAAGCTTCTGGGCGCTGTCGCGTTCGGCGCGATCCCCGAGCGTGATGTAGAGATAGCCGGCCCCGTCAAACAGCAAGCGTGAGCCGAAATGGCGCCCACCTCGAGATTTGGGCAGGGCGCGGAAGATGGTCGTGACGTCGGTTAGGCGATTGCCTTCCAAGCGGGCGTGCACGACTTCGGTGCCCACCCCGCCCCCAGCATGGCCCGCATAGGACAGATAAATTCGGCGGTTGGCGGCGAAGTCCGGATGTAGGACCACGTCGAGCAAGCCGCCTTGTCCGCCGGCCCGAATGTTGTCCGGCAATCCCGCAACCGCTTGCCGCTGCACTTCGCCATCCGCGATCAAGCGCAGGCGGCCGTGGCGCTCGGTGACGAGCATTCTTCCGTCGGGGAGGAACGCGAGACTCCAAGGGCGGTCGAGACCTCTGGCGACCTGCAACAGGCGAAACGAATGGCGTTCGGAAGCAAACGTCTCGTCGGCAGCAAGCGGAGTGCCGTAGGCCCACACGCTCAGGATCAGGCAGACCCACGCGGTACCGGTAGCAATTGCTGCGGAGAGGTTAGTTGGTGCGCACATGTCCAGGGCGACCGGGTTCCGGCGCGGGGACGACGCGCACCGGACCAGACTGACGGTTCACGTCGACTTTCTCCATCGCGCGTCGGATGTGGACCAAGTATCGCTTGATTTGGCGCTTGTCGACACGCCCTTGAGACATGGTGCGCTGCGCGGCGACGACGCCGAGCCCGTATTCGTTGTCGAAGCGGAGTTCGGCCATGAAATAACGTAGATCGTATCCGGTAAGCCAAGCCTCGTGTTCGCCGGATTCGACAAGTCGGTCCACCGCCTGGCGCCGTTAGCAGGACCGGCAACCGGCTCGGGCTTGGTCGACCGCGAGGGCAAGGCGTTCCGTGGAAAGGAAGCCCGGCACGACATTGTCACCGATGACGAAACCCGGTGTGCCATTTATGCCGAGTGCTTGGGCCAGTCGGTGATTGCTCTGGATTACCTGATCGATCTCGGGTGTGCCGATATCGCGGCGCAGCTTTACCAGATCGAGCCCGACCTCTTTCGCCAGCGCGAGCACATGCCGCTCGGTCAACTTCCCGCGCGTCGACATCAGCGCGTCGTGAAAGTCCCAGTATTTGCCTTGCTTGCGGGCTGCGATCGCCGCGCGCGACGCGAACACCGATTCCGGCCCAAGGATCGGGAATTCCTTGTAAATCACATTGACGTCCCGGTTCTGTTCGCGGAACGCGGTGACGATGGGGTGATTGCGCTTACAGTAGCCGCAGCGATAGTCGAAGAACTCGACAATGGTGACGTTCGCGCCGGGGTCGCCTAGCTTCACGGAGTTCGGGTCACCGTACAAATCGTCGCTGTGTCGGACCAGGCTGTCGCGGACCCGCTTCGCTTCCTGCTCCTCCTGATAGCGGGTGACGCGACGCAGCACCTCGAGCATGAAGTCCGGGTTGTCGAGCAGATACCGCTCAATGATACGCTCGATTTCGGTGTGCTGTTGCTTGGACAGCGTTTCTGCTGCGTGGCTCGGGGCAAAAAGCACGAGCAGGATGCCGATAACGCAGACCACGACCGAGCCAAGGCGGTACGGAATCATGTCGATATGTTCATCGTCATCTCCGACGGGCGCACCGCGTCATCATGGGTTGACCCGAGGGGCGAACACAAGCGCGGATGTATGAATTTATTTGCCCTTCTTGCCCGCAGCGATCTCGATGTCCTTGGCGCGCAGCCAACCGGGTGAGCCCTGTGGAAGTAACCGCAGGGCACGCCCGGCATGGTAGCGCGCGTCGCGTTTGCGGCCGGCGCGAACACCGAACTCGGCGCTCGACAGCGAAGAGAGGCCGAGCTGACCGTTGCGGCCATAGGCTATAGCGAGCTGCTGCCACGCGCCGGTCGCATCGGGATCGAACTCGACAACCGCGCGTAGATGGTTGATCGCCGCACGATTATTGGTTGGGTCGTTGGTCGCGATCTGAGCTCGAGCCAGGCTGAAGCGAAGCATGGGTGCATCGGGTAGTATTTGAACGGCGCGGCTCAGCGGGGCGATCGCTCGCGCCACCTTGCCCGATTCAAAAAGGATCTGCCCCTTTAACTCGTGAAAAAACGGATCGTTGGGTGACTCGGCGAGGAGTCCATCGACCTCAGCCAGAGCGGTCGGGAAATCGGCCTGGCGATGATAAGCGATTGCGCGCGCGTAACGTGCTGGCTGGCTGCTGTCCGAAGCGGGGTAGAGTCGCAGAGTCTTGGTAGGGTGGTCGAGGAAACCGCTTAATTTGGCTTTCATGCGCGCGAAGGCGAGCAACTCGCCCGTCCCCGTTTGCGCGCCTTGAATCGGCGACTTCTCGACCTGGGTGCGCAGCAGCGCAGCCCGTTCACGCGCCAGGGGATGCGTGCGGACGTAGGGGTCCTGGCGGTTTGCGAGCAGAACCTCCTGGTCGCTCAGCTTCTCGAGAAATGTGAGCAGGCCGCGGGGCGAGTTTCCGGTCTTTTTGAGATAGCCGAGCGCTGCCTGGTCGGCGGCCGACTCTTGAATGCGGCTGTATTTCAGCAGGGATCGTTGGGCGACATGCTGCCCGCCACCGATTACCGCCGCGCCGGCGCTGCTGCCGCCGCTAATCGCGGCGGCAATGCCGATCAGGGTCGAGATAATCGCCTGCGAGTTGGCGCGACGCAGCTGGTCGTGCAGGCGCGCCAGATGACCGCCGGCGATGTGGCCAACCTCGTGCGCAATCGCGCCCCTAACCTCGTCGGGATGGTCCGATGCCTGGAGCAGTCCGGTGAAGATGAAGATCCGCTGGCCGCCGGCGACGAAAGCGTTGACGTCGCTGCTTTTCACCAGCTTGATTTCGACGGAGGAGGGATAGAGTCCGGCCGCCGCGAACAGTGGCGCGGCGTAAGAGCCGATGATAGTTTCGATTTCGGCGTCGCGGATCAGCGAAAGCGACCTCGACTGCGCCGAGTTCAACGCGACGAGAAGCACCAGCATGCCCGCGCAACACGCCGAGAGGAACCGGACGGTGGGACGCCGACAAATGCGGTGCAACAAAGGTTGAGCCCTCGTGAGTGTTTTTCAAACTAGGTTGGCGCAGCTGCGTCGTCAATCTATCGCGCTAGCGGTCGTTACCGCGCTGCTGGCGGGATGTGGCGCCGCCACGCAGGCACGTCTGGGCGGAAAGGGGCAGGGCGGGGTCGCGACCGACGAACCCCATGCCGCGACCGTCGGTCGGGGTGTGCTCGACGCCGGCGGATCGTCGGCCGACGCGGCGGTTGCGACCGCGCTCGCGCTATCGGTGACGTTCCCGGTGGCTGCGAGCCTTGGCGGCGGCGGCGCGTGCGTCGTGTTCGACGGGTCCACCGGCAGCGCGGAGTCGCTGGAGTTTCTTCCGCAGACACCACGCGGAGGCGGCGCCGTGGCGGTTCCGGGCATGGTCCGCGGATTGGCCGCTCTCCATGCACGCTACGGAAGGCTGCCGTGGGAGGATGTCGTCAGGCCGGCAGAAGAAATGGCACGCAGCGGTCATCCGCTATCGCGGGCTATGGCGCGCAACATTGGCGCCGCTGCCGAAGCGATCGATCGCAACGATACGCTTCGACGGTGGCTGGGCCGCGAGCAAGGCGGTTTGCTTGAGGAAGGCGAGGGCCTCGTCCAGATCGAACTCTCCGCCACACTAAGTCTGCTGCGATCCCGGGGTGGGGGCGACTTCTATGGCGGCCTCTCGGGGCGCCAGTTTGTCGACGCGGCTCGTCGCTTGGGGGGCGCCGTGACGCTCGCGGAACTTAGGGCCTTCACGCCGACCTGGGGCCAGACCGCTCAGGCGAAAATTGGCGATACCACGCTACACACGATACCGCTACCGAGCGCGGGCGCGGCGATCGCCGGCCGGGTCTGGCTGATGCTTTCGGATGCCGACCGGTATTACCGCGCGGCACCCGACGAGCGATCACATCTGGTCGCCGAGGCGTCGCTACGTGCGTTCGCCGATTTGCGCGCGGCTCTATCCACGGCGAGGCCGGCGTTCACGGCGCACGCGTTAATGCAGAGCTACGATCCCAATCGACATCAGCCGATCGCTGCCGATTCGCTCGAGCCTTATGCAACCCTGCCGATCGTCGCCGGAGGCGATGGGACGACCGGTTTCGTCATCGGGGATAATGATGGCTCGGCCGTCGCATGCAACCTGGTTTTGGGGACACCGTTTGGGATTGGCGCATGGGATCCGATAACCGGAATCGTCCCGGCGCCCAGTGCGGCAATAGCCGACGCGCGACGGTTTGCCGGACCGATACTTACGGTACGCACTCCCGACTCGCATGTCGTTCTTGCCGGTGCTGCAAGCGGCGGGGTGGGTGCACCCGTGGCGTTGGCCCAAGCCGCGGTGATCGCAGCCGCGAACCGAGGCGCGACATCGGATGCGTTGGCGGCGGCAAGGGTCTTGCATCTCGGATCGCCGGACATGGTAATCGTCGAGCCCGAACTGTCGAAGGTCGCAACCGACGGGCTGGCTGCGCGCAACCATGTGATATTCAGGGCGGCACCGATCGGCTTCGTCAATCTCCTCCATTGTCCCAAAGGTCTCGGGCGCGGCGCGGGTGGCTGCAGCTATGCCGCCGATCCCAGGGGATCGGGCTTGGATCTCACGCAATAGCCGACCCGGAGGTTTGCTCGTGGCACTTAAGGTTTCGCGTCGAGGCCAGGTCGCGCCGTTCTACGCCATGGAGGTGCTCAAGACCGCCAACGAGCGGGCGGCGACAGGCGCCGATGTGCTGCATCTCGAAGTTGGGGAGCCCAGTACGGGCGCGCCGCGGGCGGTGATCGAGCACGCAAAAAAAATCATCAACCATACCCACCTAGGCTACACCGAGGCGCTTGGCATCCGACCGCTTCGCCAGGCGATCGCTGCGCACTACGCAACGATGTATGGGATCGATATTGATCCCGAGCGTGTGGTTGTGACGATGGGCTCGTCCGGCGCGTTCCTTCTCGCGTTTACCGCAGCGTTCGATGCGGGCGATCGCGTTGCGATCGCGACGCCCGGCTATCCGGCCTACCGCAACATCCTCACGGCAATGGGCATCGAACCGGTGATCGTGGAAAGCGGCCCCGAGCAACGTTTTCAACCGACCCCGGCCTTGCTCGATCGAATCGCCGGTGAGATCGATGGGTTGATGGTGGCGAGCCCGGCGAATCCGACCGGCACGATGGTCGTCGGGGAGGCGCTCGAGCAACTTGTCGCGTACTGTCGAGAGCGGGGGATTCGCTTCATTTCCGACGAGATCTACCACGGTATAAGCTATGAAACGGCAGCCGAAACCGCCCTCAAACTCACCGACGACGCCATCGTTATCAACAGCTTCTCAAAATATTTCTGCATGACCGGATGGCGGTTGGGTTGGATGGTCCTGCCCGAGGATCTACTGCGCCCGACCGAGTGCCTGGCGCAGAACATGTTCGTTTCTCCCTCCGCGCTGTCGCAGCACGCGGCGGTCGAGGTTTTTGGTTGTCGCGAGGAGCTGGAGGCCAACGTCGCCCGCTATGCCGAGAACCGACGCGTGCTGTTGGAGTCTCTGCCGCGGGCCGGGTTTGATCGGTTGGCGCCGGCGGACGGCGCGTTCTACATCTACGCCGACATCCGCAAGCTGACCAACGACAGTATCGATTTCTGTAAGCGAATGCTCATGGAAACCGGAGTCGCGGCCACGCCCGGCATCGATTTTGACCGTGACCGGGGAAACGGTTGCATTCGATTTTGTTTCGCCGGTTCTACCGACGACATTGGAGCAGCCAGCCGACGTATTGCCGAGTGGCTGGGTTAGATTAGGCGTTGGTGCGGCGCCGCCACCACCCACGTCGAGCCTTTCGCGACGGTGCTTCTTCTTCGCCACCGGCCTCGGCTGCCAGCGCGGGAGCTGCGCTATCACCATCGCCCGTTGCTGCGCTACCCGGTGCGGTTTCCGACCAATCGAGCTGCGGCTGCTGCTGCGGAGCGTTTCCGTCTTCCGCATCCGGCCGGGATGAATGCCAAGCTGTCGCGGGCAAGACCGGTTCAGCATCATCTTCCGTCTCACTTGCGACGGGTTCGTCGGGTTGGTCGGGTTCGTCGCGGCTGGCCGTCGCTTGGTCCGCGTTGGGCTCGTGATGATCGTGAGGCGCGGGTGCGCCCCAGCCCGCATCGTCGCGCGAAGAGTCGATATCGGTGGGGACCTCATCCTCCGTCGCCGCATCGGTAGGCTTCTCGGTCCCGGCGGCCGGCGTCGCCTCCAACGAGCCGTCTGCTTGACGGCCGCTTGCCGCGGTCTCGACCTCGTCACCATCCGCTGATCCGACAGCGACGGTCGCCTCCGCATCTCCCGCGGTCGAACGCTTGCGACGCCGTCCGCCGCGCCGTCCACGCCGCCGTTTCTTGTTGCGTTGTCCGTCGTCGTCGTCGTTATCCGCGACCGCCGTGTCGCGGACCGCTTCTTCAGTCTCCTCCGTCATCTCCGTGCTGCTTTCGAGCGGCGCGTCCGTCCGCTCGATTCGAATATCGGGAGGGATCAGCGTGTCATCGCCCACCACAAGGACGCGGAGTTGATATCGTTGCTCGATCTCCGCGACCGATGCGCGCTTTTGGTTGAGAATGTAGATCGCGACCGGGGTCGGGGCATAAACCGTCAAGTCTCCGCCTGACTTGCGAATGCCCTCGGTTTCGACGGTCCTCAAGACGTGCAACGCTATCGATTCGCGAGACCTTATGCTGCCCATTCCGTGACAGTGAGGACACGTTTCGCTCGACGCCTCGAACAAGCTTGGCCGCATTCGCTGACGTGACATCTCAAGCAGGCCGAAGCTCGAGATCCGACCGACTTGAATGCGCGCACGGTCTTGCTTCAACGCCTCCTTGAAGCACCGTTCGACCGCTCGATTGTGCTTGTTTTCGTTCATATCGATAAAGTCGATCACAATCAGACCGCCGAGATCGCGCAGACGAAGGTGACGCGCCAACTCCTCAGCCGCTTCAAGGTTGGTGCGCAGTGCAGTCTCTTCGATATTGCGCTCTTTGGTTGCCTTGCCCGAGTTTACGTCGATGGCGACCAGCGCCTCGGTCGGATTGATTACGATGTAGCCACCGCCTTTGAGGCGCACTTCGGTGGCGTGCATGGCGTCAAAGCGTTCCTCGACCTGGTATCGGTGAAAGAGGGGCACGCGGTCGCGGTGGGGTTGAACCCGCTTGGCGTGGCTTGGCATAAGCATGCGCATGAAGCTCTTGGCCGCCTTGTACGCCTCCTCGCCTTCGACAAGCACTTCCTCGATGTCTTTCGAGTAGAGGTCGCGGATCGCTCGTTTGATGAGGTTGGCCTCCTCGTAAACCAGCGTCGGGGCGGTTGATTTCAGTGTGAGGTCGCGAACGCTGTCCCAAGTCCGCATCAGAAAGTCGTAGTCGCGCTTGACTTCCGACTTGCTTCGGTTGGCGCCGGCAGTGCGAACGATCAGGCCCATACCGGCGGGCACCGCGAGCTCGTCGACAATCGTGCGAAGGCGTTTGCGGTCCTTGGAATCCGCTATCTTGCGGCTGATCCCGCCGCCGCGCGCCGTGTTGGGCATCAACACACCGTTGCGGCCGGCCAGGGACAGATAGGTCGTTAGAGCGGCGCCCTTGTTGCCGCGTTCCTCCTTGACCACTTGTACCAGGAGGACCTGGTGCCGTTTGATGACCTCCTGAATATTGTACGAACGCACCAACCGGGCTCTGCGGCGGCGGGCGCTTTCCGCTTCGTCGTCGGCGCTCAATACGTCCGGCTCGGCGCCGTCTTCGGTCGCGCCGTCGGCTTCAGGCCCGGCTTCGCGATCATCGGTAGGCGCCGCGCCCTCGTCGTCGCCGTCACAACCCTCGTCGGACGCGATCGCTTGGTCCACGGCTTCATCGGACTCATCGTGCGCGTCGGGGTCGTCGCCGTCTTCGGCTTGGTGATTTTCTTCTGCTGCGTCAGCCAGTTGTTGAGCGGCTTCCTGCGCGAGCAGCGCTTCGCGGTCGGCGACCGGTATCTGGTAATAGTCCGGATGGATTTCGCTGAAAGCGAGGAAACCATGACGGTTTCCGCCGTAATCGACAAAGGCAGCCTGTAGGGACGGCTCTACCCGGGTGATTTTGGCCAGATAGATGTTGCCGCGGAGCTGAGTTTTGGTCGAACTTGCGTAGTCGAAATCCTCGAGGCGGTTACCCTTGATAACGACGACCCGGGTTTCCTCCGGGTGTGCAGCGTCGACCAGCATTCGCATGGTCATGGGTGATAACTCCAATTGTCACACGGCGCCTTGCGTAGTTCGCGCGAGACGCCGGACGGGTTCGGGTTGACACGAGATCCCGCGGGTCGAACCAGGTGCTCGATCCACCCGGCATCGAGGCGCAGATGTACGAACCATGGGGTTCAATCTGCTGCGTCTTGCCAGCGGTGCAGAATCTCGAAATTTTCATCATGTTCCGCAGCTGCGATGGGTCGCGGAGACAAACTCAAGTAAAACCCCGCCGATCGGTATTGGCGGGGCAGGCCGTTGACGGCGTCCGCACGGGGCGAACCAATCCGCGGTCGGCGCGAACGAAGCATCTTACCCGCACAACTCGCCCGTCGACAACGCTCTCTTGCGGTTAATGTACGTTTTCGTCTCATGTTTGTCTTTAATATGCAGATGACGCTATATCTTTTGCGCAGATGCGGCAGAAACACAAGTTCTTGATACCGCGGGCGTTTGCTCTTCTGCTGGTCGGGTTTGGTGCCACGGCCGCTCAACTCGATAGCTTAGCCGCCGAACTCAATCTTCTCGGGGTACGATTCGGCGAACAACCGGAGCAAACGCGGATCGTCCTCGACCTTAGCGGTCCGACGTCGTTTCGTGCCTTCGCACTGTCGGAACCGCCCCGTATCGTCGTTGATATGGAGCCCATGACGGCGCGCGTCGATACGAGCCGTCGGGCCAAGGGAGGGCTGGTACTCGGTTATCGCTTTGGCAGATTCTCCGCGTCGACTTCGCGCCTGGTATTCGACATCGCCGGACCGGTGCGAATCGAGCGTAGTTTTCTGTTGCCGCCCAACTCGAGCTACGGCCATCGTCTCGTCATCGATCTGACAAGATCCGCGGCGCGGGTTGTGGTCCGTGCACCCCGCAAATCGGCGACTCCTGCCACGCCGAAGGTTCGAACGCCAATCCCACGACCCCACCCCAACCGGCCACGCAAACCGCGCACTATTGCGATAGATCCCGGACATGGCGGTCAAGATCCCGGCGCGATTGGCGTTAACGGCGTGTACGAAAAGGACATCACGCTTCGCTTTGCCCTTGCCCTGAAGCGGGCGCTCGAGATGACCCGGAACTATCGCGTCGTTCTAACGCGAGGCAACGACGAGTACGTTCGCCTCCGCGAGCGTATTGCCATCGCTCGTGAAGCCAATGCCGACCTCTTCATCTCGCTTCACGCCGATTCTCTGAAGAACCGCACAACTCGCGGAGCTTCGGTCTACACCTTGTCAGAGACCGCGTCCGATAAGGAAGCGGCGGCGTTGGCAGCTAAAGAAAACAGGTCCGACATCATCGCCGGCCTCGATCTGACCGAGCAAAACGACGAAGTCACCAGCATTCTTATCGACCTCACGCAGCGCGAAACCATGAATCAGTCGGCGCGCTACGCAAATCTCGTGTTGGCTGAATTCCGCAAGTCGGTTCGGGTGTTGAGAAAAAGCCACCGTTTTGCGGGATTTGTCGTACTCAAGGCGCCGGACGTTCCGTCGGTATTGGTAGAGCTCGGCTATCTGTCGAATCGCGACGACGTCCGCTACCTTTCCTCCAGGTCCGGTCGGCAGGCGCTGGTTACTGCAATCGTGCGCGCAACGCAGACCTATTTCCGCCGGACGGAAATGCGCAACTGACGTTGAAGGCAGGCGAGCCGCCACACATCCGCCCCATTTCTTGGTTAGCTATCATAAGGCGCGTAGTATCAAAATGGGTCGCGATCACGATACTCTCGGTCGTTTCCACGGAGTATCTTGGGTGCAGGAAAGTCAACAAAGGCTGAAGGTGTTGAAATTTCTTACCTATAGTTTCGCGATTGTGCTTTTGCTTGGGCTGGTCGCCGCGGCTGGCGTTGGCTACGGGCTGTATCACTACGGGCGCGGGCTTCCCGACTATAAGCAACTTGCCGACTACGAGCCGCCGACCGTAACCCGCTTCTACGCGAGCGACGGCCGCCTGCTGGCTGAATATGCCGTGGAAAAGCGCATGTTCGTGCCGGTCGACGCGATCCCGAAGCGGGTGGTCGAAGCGTTTCTCGCCGCCGAAGACAAGACCTTTTTCGATCACGCCGGAATAGACTTCCGGGGCGTTATGAGAGCGGCGATCGCCAATCTGAGAGGTTTGGGTGACAACCGGCGGCCCGTGGGCGGCTCGACGATAACCCAACAGGTAGCAAAGAATTTCCTGCTCTCGAACGAGGTATCGATCGAGCGCAAGGTAAAGGAAGCGATCCTCGCCTTCCGCATTGAGCGGGCGTTGAGCAAGGAGCATATCCTCGAACTCTACCTCAACGAAATCTACCTCGGATTCGGTTCCTACGGCGTCGCCGCCGCGGCGCTCAATTACTTCAACCGTTCCCTTGACGAACTGACGCTTGCCGAAACCGCGTTCATTGCGGCCTTGCCCAAAGCACCGAACAACTACCATCCAATCCGCAGACCTCGCGCCGCGAAATCCCGGCGCGACTGGGTGATCACGCGCATGCTCGACGAAGGTTTCATCAACGAGAGCGAAGCGGCCCAAGCAACCGCCGAGGATATCGTGATCCGCCACCGTGACGAGACCGAGATCGTCAGCGCCGACTATTTCACCGAAGAGGTCCGGCGCGAGATCGCGAACCGATATGGCGAGAAAGCTCTTTACGAGGGCGGTCTATCGGTGCTGACGACAATCGATCCAACGCTGCAGGAAATTGCCGAACGGACGCTACGGCAGGGCCTCATCGCCTATGACCGGCGGCACGGCTGGCGCGGCGCGATCACCCGGATCGATCTCGATCGTGAGTGGCCGCGACGCTTGTCCGAGGTCGAGCGCGCGATTGCGTTGGCTCCCTGGAACCTTGCGGTCGTCCTGGAGGTCGACGAGCTCGGTGCATCGATCGGGGTCGACACCGGCAATCCCGGATATATCCCCCTCGATCAGCTCAAATGGGCGCGCCCGCGGCTCGAGCATCAGCGCCTCGGACCAGCCGTAAAGAGGGCGTCGGATGTTCTGGCCCCGGGCGATGTCGTCGCTGTAGAGGCTCTGGCGGAGGACCCGCAAGGCGCTTTTGCGTTGCGACAGGTTCCCGACATTAATGGTGGGTTGGTGGCACTGGACCCGCATACCGGGCGCATCCGGGCGATGGTCGGTGGCTACAGTTACGACGACAGCGAGTTCAACCGCGTCACGCAGGCGTTGCGCCAGCCGGGCTCGGCATTCAAACCGGTCGTCTACACCGCGGCGCTCGAAAACGGCTTCACGCCCTCGAGCCTGATCCTCGACGGCCCGATTGTGATCGATCAAGGGCCCGGCCTGGGTAAGTGGAAACCCGCCAACTACACGAGGAAGTTCTACGGCCCGAGTACGCTTCGTCTCGGCATCGAAAAGTCGCGCAATTTGATGACGATCCGTCTCGCCCGCTTCATCGGCATGGAGAAGGTTGCCGACTATGCCCAGCGATTGGGCGTGGTGGACGAAATGCCGCGCATGTTGTCGATGGCGTTGGGTGCCGCCGAGACCACGCTGCTCCGACTCACGACGGCTTATGCGATCCTGGTCAATGGCGGCAAGCGTATCGAACCAACCATGATCGATCGCGTTCAGGATCGTCGCGGGCGCACTTTTTTTCGCCATGACCGTCGCCAGTGCCCGGGTTGTATGGCGTCGACCTGGCGCGGTCAGCGTGAACCGGAGATACCCGATACCCGCGCGCAGATGATCGGCGCGGCGTCGGCATACCAGGTGGTGTCGATGCTGCGAGGCGTGGTTGAACGCGGCACGGGCGTGCGCATCGGCAGGGCCATCAAGAAGTCGTTGGCCGGAAAGACGGGGACGACGAACGACAGCTTCGATACCTGGTTTATCGGGTTCACTCCCGATCTGGCGGTCGGCGTTTACGTCGGCTTCGACGAACCCAAAACGCTGGGGCGCGGCGAAACCGGATCCAACGTGGCGGCCCCGATCTTCCGCGACTTCATGGCCGAAGCGCTGGCCGACCAGCCGGACATTCCGTTCAGGATTCCCGCTGGCGTGAGGCTTGTGCGCGTGAATGCGGTCTCCGGTCTACCCGCGCGGTCCGGTGACAAGTTGATCATACTGGAAGCATTTCGACCGGGAACCGAGCCGCGCGCGTCGAAGCGAGCCGTCCTTGATACCATCGAGGACTATGCCGCCAATGACGGCGCGCGGCTTGGCGGCGGCACCGGTGGCTTGTATTGACATGCTGACGATCACTCGAGCGACACGGCGAGCGACATGCGAGCGGATATTCAGTCCCTGAGCGAGGAAATCAGGCAGTCTCTCGGTCTCATACGGAGGCATCTTTGACTGGGACGCCGCGCTGAAACGGCTCGAAGAGCTTAACGGCCAAGCCGAAAACCCGGATCTTTGGAACAACCCGCGGCTCGCCCAGCAGCTGATGCGGGAGCGGACTCGTCTCGAATCGATCATCGAGCATCATCGGGTCTTGGAAGAGGAGCTCTCCTACCACCTCGAGCTCGCGGAAATAGCGAAAGCGGAAGGCGACGACGATGTGGTGGCAGAGGCCGCGGCGGCTCTCGCGGAGCTGTCCAAACGGGTGCTCGAAATCCAGCTCGAGACGCTACTGTCCGGAGAAGCGGACACCAATGCGAGTTACCTCGAAGTCCATGCCGGTGCCGGCGGAACGGAGTCACAGGATTGGGCCGAGATGCTGCTGCGCATGTATGTGCGATGGGCGGAAAGCCACGGCCACCGTGTGGAATGGATCGAGCAGAGCGCGGGGGAGGAAACGGGGATCAAATCGGCGACGATACGCGTGGTAGGCGACAACGCCTATGGCTGGTTGAAGACTGAAAGCGGTGTTCACCGCCTTGTGCGCATCTCTCCGTTCGACGCCAGCGCTCGTCGACACACCAGCTTCGCCAGCGTCGGCGCTTATCCCGTGATCGACGACTCGATCGCGGTCGACATTCAAGACAAGGATCTTCGCATCGATACCTACCGGGCATCGGGTGCCGGCGGGCAACACGTCAACCGGACCGATAGCGCCGTGCGCATTACCCACCTGCCGACCAATATCGTCGTGCAATGCCAGTCGGATCGCTCGCAGCACAAGAACCGCGCTGCGGCGTTGTCGATGCTGAAAGCGCGCCTCTACGAAGTGGAGCTACAAAAGCGGGAACAGGAGCGGCAGGCGCTGCACGAAAGTAAAAGCGAAATCGGTTGGGGCCGCCAGATTCGCTCGTATGTGCTCCACCCCTATCGGCTGGTTAAAGACGTGCGCACCGGCGTGGAGACCGCCGACACCTCGGCCGTTCTCGACGGTGATCTCGATGCATTCATGGAGGCCGCGCTGGCCATGCGCGCGGACGATGATTCGATAACGGCGACCGAGACTGACGCCTAGACCAGCTGCGATGCTCTGTTCTAATTCGCGCGCTCGACATGCTCCCGGTAAGCGTCGAGAACCATCCGCTGGGCGGCAACGAGGTGGTCGCGAAGCGCGGTTACGCCTTCGGCGCCGCCGGCGCGAGCCAACGCGGCGCGCAACGCGTTTGGCGCTTCGGCCTCGTCGAAGGCGCCGGGAATAGTGAGGCGCAGCAGGCCCTGAATATTGATCATCAGGTGCGCCGCCGCAACCAGCTCCTGGGCTTGTCGCGCTCTGATCAATCCTTTCGCTGACAATTTTTCGATCACGCTTGCGGTACTCCCGCCGATCAGTTCGGGGAATTGCGCGGCGTGCGCGAGTTGGAGGAGTTGGCAGACGAACTGCAGGTCGATAAGGCCGCCGCGCGAATATTTCACGTTCCACGGATCGTCGGTCGCGTGCTCCTTTTCGATACGCTTACGCATTTCGCCGACATCGAGAACCAGTCGCGTACGATCGCGCCGGATTCGCAACACCTCGCGGATCGCTTGCTCGGTGCGGTCGAAAAGAGGCGGTGGTGCGGCGACGACCCGAGCTCTTGTCAGGACCATGTGCTCCCAGGTCCACGCCGTTTTCCGCTGGTACCGAACAAAGCCGTCGAGATGGGTTGCCACCGGTCCCGAATTACCGGTGGGTCGCAATCGCATATCGACATCGTAGAGCCTGCCTTCGCCGGTGAGAGCTGTAAGTGCGCTGATCAACCGCTGGCCAAGGCGGGTGTAGTAGAGAGGGGCCGGCAAAGGACGCGCCCCGTCGGAGTCGGGACGGTCCGGATCGCAGTCATAAATGAAGACGAGGTCGAGGTCGGATTCCGGCGTGAGCTCGCGCGCACCGAGTTTACCCAGCCCAACAACCGCGAAACTGCCGCCGGGGACGACGCCGTGCTGCTCAGCCAGTTGCGCGCCGACATCGTCGGTGAGCCGGGCGATCAACACGTCGGCGAGGCCGCTAAGGTCCGGGCCGGCATCGGCGGCGCTCAATGCGTTTCTGAGGATCTGTACGCCGACTCTAAACTTCTGCTCGTTGGCCCAACGGCGAGCGAGATCGAGAATGTCCTGATAATCGCGCGCGCGAGCCAGCGCGTCGTTCAACTGCCGCCTGAGCTGTTCTCCATCGGGCAGCGGTTCGAAGAAGTCCGGCGACAGGACTGCGTCGAACATCGTTGCGTTGTGGCTGAGCGCATCGGCCAAGCGCGGTGCGGTTCCCATGATCTCGGCGACGAGGTTGAGCAATATCCGATTTTCGTTGAACAGAGAGAACAGCTGCACGCCGGCCGGCAGTCGACCCAGAAATTCGTCGAATTTGACAAAAGCGGCGTCGGGATCGGCGGTTTGCGAAAGCGCTTCCAGCAGGCGTGGCATCAGCAGGGTCAGCAGTTCGCGCGCGCGGACGGTTCGCGTCGCTGCGAAACGGCCGTGGTGCCAGCTACGGATGCGTTCCGATACCCGCCTCGCCTCGCGAAATCCCAGCTCAACCAGCGTATCCAGGGTTTCGGGATCGTCGGAACTTCCGGTAAAGACCAGATTGCCGGGCGCGCCGAGCGAATCTTCGCGCTCGAACAAACGCGCATAGTGGCCGACCACAGCGTCGAGATGGGTCTTGAGCTCATCGCAAAAGGCGGTGGTTGAGGTCGCTCCCATGAATGTCGCCAGGTTCGCGAGCTTGATCTCATCGGCCGGTAAAGTATGGGTCTGTTCGTCATTGATCATCTGCAGCCGGTGCTCGACGCGGCGGAGATAGGTGTAGGCGGCGGCAAGATCCCGCACCACCTGGGGTTCGATTCGTCCTGACCTGGCGAGCGCATCAAGTCCATCCAGGGTCTTGCGCATCCTTAAAGTAAAGTCTTTTCCACCAGCTATAATCTGTTGTGTTTGAACGAAAAACTCTATCTCTCTAATCCCCCCTCGGCCGAGCTTGATGTTGTGCCCGGCGACTGCAGTCTTGGCGTGTCCGCGATGGGCGGTGATCTGCCGTTTGATCGAGTGGATATCGGCGATTGCTGCAAAGTCCAGATGCTTGCGCCAGATGAACGGGGAGATACGGTCGAGGAAGTCGGCCCCGGCGGAAAAATCGCCTGCAACCGCGCGCGCCTTGATCAAGGCGGCACGCTCCCAATTCTGTCCCACGCTTTCGTAATAGCGTTCGGCGGCAGCCATCGACAACGCCGGCGGTGTCGCGCCCGGGTCCGGTCGCAGCCGGAGGTCCGTGCGAAATACATAACCGTGCGCCGTACGTTCTTGCAGGATTCTCACCAAGCGCCGGGTGATGTCGACAAACAGCGCCTGTGGGTGGTCGTCGCCGCGATAGTCGATGCGTTCGTCATCGTAGAGGACGATGAGGTCGATATCGCTTGAATAATTGAGCTCACCGGCGCCGAGCTTACCCATGCCGATGACCACGAACCCGCTCGACTCGGCCGGCGCGTCGGCATTGCTGCTGCCCAGCTGGCCGCCGGCAACCGCCGATGCGATCAAGTGGTTTGCAGCGCGTTGAATCGCCGATTCGGCAAACGCGCTGAGCGCGCCGGTAACCCGATCAAGCGGCCAGGCATTGGTGATGTCGGCGACGGCCACCAGGAGCGCGACTTCGCTGCGCCGCCGCCGCAGCTCGGTCATCAGCGAATTATCGCTGCCGCCCACGGCCTGCGTGTTCGCCGCCAGCAGGTCCTGAAAACAAGATTCCGGTCCCTCCCGCACGATGCGCACAAAGATCCCGAGTTCGCGAACCAGTGTCTGACTGAGAAACGGACTGTTGCCGAAGACCGCGGATAGAATCGCTTTACCCGTTGCCGAGGCTTCGATCGCCCGGCATTGTTCTTCGATCGCCGCGTCCTGATCGGCGAGCGCGTCGTGCCACTTGGCGAAGCCCAACCCGGTAAGCGCCGGATCGGCCGGTTCGGGGATCGTTTCGGTCCGATCGAGGAGTGCAAACGGTTCCATTAGGGTGGGTATTTCTTGTGGCACGCAAGTGCCGCCGGTCACGATGGGTGATACGTAGAACGACGTTTCTTGAAAGCCATGATAGGGGTCACGAGGACAATGCGCATCCGCACTGGTAACCCGACCAGGACGCCGTACGAATGCGCCGAATAGCCGGGTCTGTAGTCCGCATATTGGCGGCGCTGGCGATCATCCTGATTATTGCCGGCGCGGGGCTGGCCTGGCGGCTTGCCGTCGGGCCGGTGTCGATCGCATTCCTGACACCCTACCTCGAGGAGGCTTTGAACCAGGGACGGGGCGGGGAAGTCGGTATCCGGTTCGGCGACACCATGCTGGCGTGGGCGGGATGGGACCGCACGCTCGATATCCGCGCCCGCGATGTGGTTATCGTCGATGCCGAACAAACCGAAATTGCCGAACTTCCTGAGATCTCCATCGGCCTAAGCGGCCGCGCGTTATTAGAGGCGAGGTTGCGTCTCAGCAGTGTTGACGTGATCGGCGCGGAAACGGTTGTGATCCGCCGTAGCGACGGCTCGATCGGGCTCGGGTTTGGCGAAGCGTCAATTCGGGGGGGAGACAATCCGCTCCTGGTGCGCCTGGCCAACGAACTGCTGGTTCCACCCGACGCCGCTCCGAATACCGGCAACCTCACGCGGGTCAGCATTCTCGATTCCAACCTGACTCTGATCGATCAGATCAATGGCGCGTTGTGGCGGGCGGCCAAGGTCGATCTTGTGGTTCTACGACGCGGTCAGTCGATTACCGGAGATGCCCGGCTCGAGTTCGATTTCGGCGGCCGCCGTGCCCGCGCGGCAGGGACGGTCAGCTATGACAGCGTTTCCGGCAGTGCCAAGGTGGGTGTCTCTTTCCAAGATCTCTACCTGCCTGATCTGGCGCAGCAGGGTCGTATCCTTGACAAGCTCGCCGGACTGGAGCTGCAAATTGGCGGCAACGTGCAGTTTGCCGTCGGCACCGATGGCGAGGTCTCCGATGGGCGATTTTCCGTCGCCAGCAACAGCGGATTCATCGACCTTCCCGACACCTTTGCCGAACGATTGCCGGTGGTTCGCGCGACGGCGCACGGGTCGTTCAAATGGTCGGCCGTCGAAGCCGTCATCGATGAACTGGCGGTCGATCTCGGTGGAACCCTGGTGACCGCGCAGGGGATTGTCCGGCTTGTCGCGGACGAGCCCGAGTTTGCCGGCGAGGTCCGGGTCCTCGACCTGCCGATCCGAAGATTACCGGCGCTGTGGCCGCACCGCATCGGCGGTGCTGCCCGCGATTGGGTGGCATCGAGAATCGGCGATGGCCGCATCGTTGAAGCGAATATCGAACTCGCGGGTTTGCGGCAGGGTGAAGATAGCCGCAGCCGAATCTTCGCCGCCGATTTCGTGTTCTCTGGGCTATCGGTCGCCTACATCGAGGGCCTCCCGCCTCTGGTATCGGTCTCCGGTCGCGGACGAATCGCCGACAACTTCCTTGAGGTAAGCGTCGATACGGCGGATCTCGACGGCATCGACGTCTCCGAAATGACTCTTGCCATGGCCGGTCTCTCAGCGTCGGCGCAAGAGATGTCGATCGCGTTCGTTCTGCGAGGACAACTCGCCAAGGTGCTCGATATCCTCGACGCTCCCAAGCTTGGATTCGTCCGCGGGCAAGGCATTCCGGCCCGCTCAATCGAGGGGGCGGTTGCCGCGCGCACGCAAATAACACTGCGGCGCGCGGAGCAGGGGACGTCGTTGAAACCAGTGGATTTTGCAGCCGCTGCGAACTTGGCGGACGTCAGCGGGTCGCTGCCCTTTCCCGCGGTCGACTTCGACCGCGGGACGTTGAGCCTTCGGCTTGACCGCAACGGCTTCGACCTCGACGGCGCGGTCTTTGTCGGAGGCACGCCGGTGACGGTCCGGTGGCGACAAAATCTGGGCGATCGCGGCGCCACCGGTCGATATCTCCTGCGAACCCAAATCGACGAAGCGGGTCGAGAGCGGCTGGGATTGGGCACCGCGGGCGCGATCGGTGGATTCGTAGATGTCAGCGTCGATGCCGCGGTCGATCGCGGGTCGTTAAAACGCGCGGTAATCGAGGCTAATTTTCTCGGCGCCGCGATCAATCTCGCTGCGCTTCGTTGGCGCAAATCGCCACACCGCCCGGCACGTGCGCGGGCCGTGGTGATTCCGCAATCCGACGGGTCGGTAATCGTCGACGCTATCGAGTTCCGCGCCGACGATTTGGTGGCGAGCGGAGTGCTCGAACTCGCTGCCGATGCGGCCATTCGCAGGTTCGACCTTAGCCATCTCATCGTTGGACGGTCCGACCTTTCGTTTTCTCTTCGGCCGCGCGCGCCGGAGGGCTTTATCATCGCCGTCGAGGGCCAAAGACTCGATTTCAATCCCTATATTGGCGACCTTCTCGAGGGGGGCGAGGGCACTCTGCCGCCGCTAGATTTCTCGTTACGCGTCGATGAGCTATTGATCGGCGAGGGCGAGAGCCTGCGCGGCGCACGCGGGCGGGGGCGGTACGATGGCGATCGTTGGGTCGAGCTCTCCGTTACCGGCGGCTTCGGTACCGAGGGCAAGACTTTGGCGTTCCGCATCGAGGCCGAAAATGGCGTTCGCCGGGTTCATCTCGACAGCGCGGATGCCGGATTGGTGGCGCAGGCGATCGGTTTCACCGACAACGCCCTCGGCGGTCGGCTCGAGTTCGCGGCGCAAATCGATGACACGATGCCGGGGGAACCGATCAAGGGGCGTGTCCAGATCCGGGAGTTCACGCTGGTGAAGGCCCCCGCGCTCGCCCAAATTCTGACGTTGGCGTCACTGCAGGGGATTCTAGAGCTCCTGCGCGGCGGTAACGGCATATCGTTCGTCAGACTGGATCTGCCTTTCGAGCTTAAGGACGGGGTCTTGAAAATCGATGAAGGCCGCGCGTTTGGCCCGGTGCTCGGGGCCACGGCCAGCGGCACGTACGCGCTCGCTACCGAAGATGTCGACTTTAGCGGCACGATCGTGCCGGCCTATACGCTTAACTCGCTGCTCGGCAATATTCCGTTGTTGGGAGATCTCCTGGTGGGCGGCAAGGGTGAAGGCGTGTTCGCTTTGACCTATTCGTTTCGTGGTAAAGCCGACGAAGCGGACATCCAGGTCAATCCGCTGTCGGCGCTGGCGCCCGGTTTTCTCCGTCGCTTCGTCACCCTGCTCGAGCGCCGGCCGGCAAACGGCGCGAAGGATGACCAAGATGGCGACGCCGTCGAGGCGCCGAATACGGAACGTTAGCGCCTTAGTTGTCCCGTGGTCGAACGACAACGTGGCGCTTGCGGCCGGCCGAGAGTTTGATCGCCCCCTCGTCGGTGAGTGCGTCGCCGGCGACGATCGTTCGCTCATCCTCGACCACGACGTCGTTGATACGTCCGCCGCCACCGCGAATCAGCCGCCGCGCCTCACCTCCGGATCTGCACAAGCCGCTACGCCGAAACAACTCGAACGCCGCGATCCCGGTTTCGAGCTCCTGGCGATCGATGTCGACGGTCGGAAGGGCCGCGGCGGTCGCGCCTTGCTCGAACGTGCGCCGAGCCGTCTCCGCGGCGGTGTTGGCGGCAGCCTCGCCGTGACACAGGCGGGTTGCCTCGGTGGCCAGGATCTTCTTGGCAGCGTTGAGTTCGGCGCCCGCTAACCTTTCGAGCCGTTTGATCTCGTTGTCCTCAAGTTCGGTAAACGAGCGGAGAAAACGACCGACATCGGCATCGTCGGTATTGCGCCAGAATTGCCAATAGTGGTAGGGCGACAGCATATCAGCGTTCAGCCACACCGCTCCCGCGGCGGTCTTACCCATCTTTGCGCCAGCTGCCGTCGTCAGCAGCGGTGTGGTCAGGCCGTAGCAGGCGCGGTTGTCGGTTCGCCGGGCGAGCTCGATACCGTTAACGATATTCCCCCACTGGTCCGACCCTCCCATCTGGAGATTGCAGTCGTAGCGCCGGCTCAGCTCGAGGAAATCGTAAGCCTGCAGAACCATGTAGTTGAACTCGAGGAACGAAAGCGGCTGCTCGCGTTCGAGCCGCAGCTTGACGCTGTCGAAACCAAGCATGCGATTGATCGAGAAGTGTCGTCCCACCTCACACAGGAAGGGGATATAGGCGAGGTCGTCGAGCCAATCGGCGTTGTTGACCATGATGGCGTCTTGCGGTCCATCGCCGAACTTGAGAAACCGCCCGAACACGGTCTTGATACCCGCGAGGTTGGTCTCGATTTGACCATCGTTGAGGAGTTGGCGCGCTTCATCCTTACCGCTGGGATCGCCGACCCTGGTCGTGCCGCCGCCCATGAGCACGATGGGGCGGTGTCCCGTCTGCTGCAGGATACGCAACAGCATGATCATTCTCAGATGGCCGACGTGAAGGCTCGGCGCGGTACAATCGAATCCGATATAAGCGGTCAGGCGCCCGCTTACCGCCGCCGCGTCGAGCCCTTCGACATCAGTGATTTGGTGGACAAATCCCCGAGCGGTTACCCGCTGCAGGAATTCGGATTTAGGACTCGTCATTGCTCGAAGTAGCCTGCGATCGTCACCGGTGTCGAAGCCGGGCAATATCACAATTTGCGCGCGCGCAAAACGCGTACCCGCGCTGACGATCTTATCGCTTCGCGGATAGAATGGTCCGGTTTTCGATCGGAAGCTGAGCCCGTTTCCTGAAATGGCGCATCGCTATCGCGCGATTGGTTTGATGAGCGGCACCTCGATCGACGCGATCGACATCGCCCTGATCGAAACCGACGGCACTGAAATCGCCGCGCTCGGACCGGCGGCCTCCGTCCCCTACGCTGTCGAACTGCGCGATGCCATCCGCGCGGCGTTGGGACAGCTCGACGGGTGCGACGAGGTCGGCCGTGCGCTGACCGAGGCGCACGCAACCGCCGTGGGGTCTTTTTTCGAAGCCAACGGGATCGACCGCCGCGCTATCGACGTGGTTGGCTTTCACGGCCACACCGTATCCCACCGCCCCGACCTTCGTCGCACCAGGCAGATTGGAGACCCGGCTTGGCTCGCGCGCGAGCTCGGCGTCGATGTGGTCGGTGATTTCCGACAAGCCGATGTCGCCGCAGGCGGGCAGGGGGCACCCCTGGCGCCGATCTATCACGCCCATCTGCTCGGTTATCTGGGCCGTGACGGCCGGCGGCTGGCCTGGCCCGTAGCGGTTCTCAATATCGGCGGGGTGGCCAACGTCACCTATGTCGATGAGGCCGCGCTCGCGCTGCCGGAGCGACTGCTCGCATTCGATACCGGCCCCGGCAACGCGTTGATCGACGACTGGGTGCTCGCCGAGACCGGGCAAGCGTTCGACCGCGACGGACGTTTGGCGGCCGCGGGCCGAGCCGACCGCGCCGTCGTCGCGGCGCTGCTGGACGATCCCTACTTCGCCCGCAACCCGCCGAAATCGTTGGACCGTGACGATTTCGCGGTGTCCTCACTGAGGTTATCGCCGGCCGACGGTGCCGCAACCTTCACCGCGTTTACGGTCGAGAGCGTGCTCAAGGCAAGCGAACATCTACCGGAGCGGCCAAGTTGCTGGTTGGTGACCGGCGGCGGACGCCACAATCGCCATCTGGTCGACCGGCTGGCAGAGCGCGTCGCGACGCCGGTCCGGCCGATCGAGGCGGTCGGCGGGCGTGGTGATTCGCTCGAAGCCGAGGCGTTCGCCTTTATGGCAGTGCGGGCGCTACGGGGCTTTCCCATCAGCTTTCCCGGCACCACCGGTGTCCCCGAGGCGATGACCGGCGGGCGCGTCTACCGATCAGGCTAGCCTAAGCGGCTCCTTTATCGACTACGGAATTCCGCGCGCGGCTGATCTGCCAATGTTCGAAGCCACCTGGAACGAGATCCCCTGCTTAACCAACCCGCTTGGCGTTAAGGGTGCCGCGGAAGGAGGAACGGACGGTGCGCTTGCAGCAGTCGCTAACGCCGTTATCGACGCGCTCGGTGAATTCGGCGTCGATCACATTGATATGCCGATCACACCGGAACGCGTATGGCGAGTATGCAGGCATCGCGTTGACGGCATTTGAGGCGTCCTGAGCGGTTCACCAGAGCTAGTCTAGAGAGTTCGGGTGTAGCCGCCGTCGACATTCCAGCACTGGCCGGTGACGAAGCCGGCCTTGGCGTCGGAAGCAAGAAACGCGACCGCCGAACCCACCTCCTCGATTCTTCCCATCCGCTTGATGGTGAGCCTCTCGGTGAGGCTGGCGAACACCTCCTCGACGGTGTTGCCCATTTCCGGGATGAAGCCTTTGGCGAGCTCGTCCCACAACGGCGTGTGGATCAGCGCCGGGTTGACGCAATTGACGCGGATGCTGTCGTCGGCCATGTCGACCGACCACGCCATGGTCAACATCAGCATCGCTGCCTTGGCCGAGCTGTAGTCGCTGGCGCCGGGCCAGCTCACCGAGTGGCCACCGACCGATGAGATGTTGATCACTGAGCCGCCGCCATGCTCGCGCATCGACGTGATCGCGAGGCGGGTGAAGCGGATGCAGGGCCAGAGATTGATTGCGTAGTTGGCCTCCCAGACGTCGTCGGGATCATCGACGAAGTGGCTGTTGGAAGCGTCGCCGCCGGCATTGTTGACGAGGATGTCGATGCGGCCCCATTTTTCCAAGGTCGCCGCGACGACCCGTTCGATGTTGGCCTTTTCGGTGACGTCGGCCTTGACGCCGAGCGACTCGACCCCGAGCGCTTCGATTTGCGCCGCGGTTTCCGCGAGCGCCTCCTCGCCGCGCGCGCACAGTGCGACGTTCACGCCCTCGCGTGCGAGTTCGAGACAGATGCCCTTGCCGATACCGAGGCTGCCGCCGGTGACGAGCGCGATCTTACCCGCGATCTCGAGATCCATGTCATCCTCCCCAGATTGCTGTTGTCCGGCGAAGGTGACAGGACGAGCCCCGCGAATCAATCCTCGGCCAGCCCCGATCCTGGCGTCTCGCCTACCGTTGCGTTAGCCCACATTTCCCGGTTGTTTCCACTAATTGATGCGGATTCGCACTGATTCTTCTATAAGAATCAATATGTTGAACGCATCTGGAGGCAAGACCGATGACGGATCCGGCGGGTGAATCCGAGAACGAGCCTTTGCGGCTTGATTTCGACCGCCGCCTGAAGCTCGAGTTTCATGGCTCCAGGATCACCACCGACGCCGGATTGCCCGCCTATCGTGAACTCGATGACGCGCTCGGTTGACCGACATGGTTGGCGACGACCTCGTTGACCCGCGCACCGGCAAGAACGGCCGGCATGCGGTTTCGCCAGTCCGTCTTCGGCCGCCTCGGTGGCTATGAATGTCGGGTATAGGCACAAACGATCGCATCGGGAGGGTTACGATGCGAAACACATTGCAAAGAACGTCGGCCATGCTGCCGGCCCTAATCCTGGCTGCGTTGGTCTTCCGGGCCGGCCCGACCGCCGCGACAGCGGAAGCGAACGAGACGCCGCCGGCCAGCGCGACCGAGGTGGCGACCGTGGAAGGCATCACCAAGTACCGGCTCGAATGCCCGCTTCTCGCGTTCGCTCAACACGCCTTCGATCCCCTGCCCCTCGCCGAATGCTCCGGTAATGGGCAACAGGGTCCAGCGGTGGCTCCCCGGCACGTACTGCACGCAGCCGCTCTCGATCGCGGCATCGTCCAGCGCGATGAAGCAGCTCGCATGCGCCATGGGCTGGGTGTAGGTCCAGTAGGAATAGTCCTGGTGCCACGTCACGCTGCCGCCCCGGTCTGCCACCTTGCAGAACAACTGATCGTGCATCAGGCGCACGCCGCGCTCGAGGAATTGCGCGCAGGGCACGACGATACGCGGATGCCAGATCAGATCGTGAAACGCCGAGTGTATCCGCCTATAAATAGCTCTCCAATGCAATCATGAGCTTCCAGAAGGCTCCCGGTCTGCCGAAGCTTCAACAACCGATATTCAGCGATAACTCACGGGCCAAGGTAACAATCACCAATAGAATGACTTTGAATGTTTCGCCCTTTTTCGTATGCAATTCACGCTGGTCGTGCGGCGTATGCGGGGGGATTTCATGCTTGGTCCAAGTGCATGCGTGGCTGTTCCTCTGGTCGACGAAGTGAAACGTGACGTTCGTGGCGCATGCTGCATGTCTCAGTCGACCCGGCTTTCGTTGACCCGCGCTGACGGGCCCAGCCGCGTCTTGCGATAGAAGAACTAATGGCCACCCCAGAAACGCCTATTTTTCCCGATCCAATCCCTTCGCTTGGCCGCGCATGAATTATCGCCTTTCTCTGGCGTCGATTCTGGCTTTGAGCTTCGGCTCGCTGATCACGGTCTCCATTCTGCTTGTGCTGGGTTTTGCTATCGTCAGCGCCGCGCGCAGCACCATCGATCTGTTGCGCGATCAAGCAGATCTTAGCATTGGCATCATCACAACCGAGATTGAGGACCATCTGAAGTCGGCACGCGACCAAGTCTCTTTCGTGGCGCGCGCACTGGAGACAGGCAGTTTGGACGTCAGCGAATATGATCAGATGGGAAAACTGCTTTTCGGCGCCATGGCGGCCGACCCGGCGATCGGTGCCCTCGCGTTTCTTTATCCCGAGGGCAAGGCGGTGATTGCCGACAGGGTGGCGGACTCGGCACGGAGTTATCGCGTCGATTACGTTGACGACGCCGTCGTTAAGCAAGCACTCGATCACGGCCGCGTCAGCGATGAACCGATCTGGGGGGCGCCGTCATATCACCCCGACTTCGACCGCACGATCTTGAGTTGGCAGTCGCCTGTCCGCAAGGACGGTGAATTTCGTGGCGTCCTGGTGGCGGCGATCAGTGTCCGTACCCTGTCGGAATATCTGAAGCGGGCGGTCGAACATCTCGGCGGTAACGTTTTCGTTCTGTACGGAGAGGAAAGAGTACTCGCCCATAGACTCATGGCAGCAGGCTATCCAGGTCTTTCTCTGCGGGATCCGTTGCCACGGCTAGACGATTTCGGGGACCACATCCTGGGCCGAATATGGGACCGGGAATCGATGCGGCCGGGCATGTTTGAACCCCGCCCACCGTTGCAGGGCCACGTGACGGATATCGATGGTGTCGAGCACGTGTTCATCTACCGCCGGCTCGAAACCTATACCGGGACGCCCTGGTATGCCGGCGTGCATTTTCCCCGCGATGTCGTCGCCGGTGAGTTTAATCGATTACAAAACTCGATCATTGCCGGACTCATCGCACTTGTGCTTTCGGTTGCACTGGCTTTGCTTATGGGATGGCGCCTGGCGCGACCGGTCGCCCGCCTGTCGTCCGCTGCGCGCCTGGTGGGAGAGATGCAACTCGAGGATATCCGTGATCTACCACGCAGCCGGGTGCGTGAGTTGGACGAGCAATCAAGCGCCTTCAACGCGATGACCGGCGCCCTCAAATGGTTTCAGGCTTATGTACCGCGGTCGCTGGTGCGCCAGTTGGTCCGCGAGGGTGATCTTGCCGCGCTCGCCTCCGGCAGACGAAATGTGACCGTAATGTTCACCGACATCGCCGGGTACTCGACGGTTTCGGAAGGCAAGGGCGCTGCGGAAATCGCGGCACTGCTCAATCATCATTTTGCAATCGTTACGCGGGAGATCGAGGCCGAAGGCGGCACGGTGGACAAGTTCATCGGTGATAGCGTCATGGCCTTTTGGGGCGCACCGGAGAAGCAGAAGAACCGGGCAGTCCGCGCCTGCCGTGCGGCGCTTGCCATCCGTGCCGGCATAGCCGCAGACAACAAGGCAAGAGCGGACCGCGCGGAACTGCCGATATGCATGCGCATTGGCATCCATTCGGGCGAGGCGACGGTTGGCAACATCGGAACACAGGACCGGATCAACTACACGGTCATCGGCGACGATGTAAATGTTGCGCAACGGTTGGAACAGATCGGCAAACAGGTAACGCCCGATGCCGAGGTGGCAATCAGCATCAGTGCGGCGACAGTCGCGGATCTGGACAGCAGTTTCGATATCGAGCCGGTCGGAGAGATGGAGGTTAAGGGCCGCACTGCACCCGTACCCGTCTACCGCCTCGTCGGGACAGTCAAAGCACTCGCCACCCAGGCCTAATTCCAGTGGTTCTCAAGATCGACATGCAGGTGTCCGATCGCGCATTGAGCAAGGAAGGGAATTGATCCACTCCCATTGATGGGGTGCACCCTGGTGTATGTACCTTCAAACTCCGATGCGATTCTCCTATTTTTCTCAAATTCGTCTTCCCTCCCAAATGCCTTGAGTGCAATACCACAGCTTAAAATTCCTCTATACATGTAATTCCAAAAATCATCCCGGTATTCCGTATTCAAAGTATCGCCGTGAAAATGGCCCCCGGTTCGTCGGTGATGTTCGACTACCTCGCGGATCCGGCATGGACGCCCGCCGCGTCGCGGGGCTTGCAAAAAAGGTGCGCCGATTTTGTCGCGCGGCGCGGCGAACCCTGGATATCCAGTGTTAGAGGTGGGCAATGAGCAGCGAGTTTCAGCTTCGCGTCGCCGGCCTGCACACGCTGAAGGGGGAGCTGGCGAATTTCCGGCCGACCCATGTGATAAGCCTGGTCAACCCGGATCTCCCGGACACGGCGTTCCGCCCCGCTGTCGACGGCGCCCGGCACCTGGTGCGGCGGTTCTTCGACGTCCACCGCGACGAGGGATACCGCGTATCCCAGGAGCGGGAGGGGCCCAGCGAGGCGCACGTCGCGGCGATTGTCGACTTTCTGCACGCAGCGCTGGTCAGTCCGCCGCCGCTACGGCTGCTGACCCATTGCCACGCCGGGGTCAGCCGTAGCACCGCCGCCGCCTACATCGCCCTGGCCCTGCGCGACGGTCCCGGGCGCGAACGCGAGAGCTTCGACGCGCTCATGACGGTGAGCCGCAAACCGTGGCCGAGTCGGCTGATGATGGGGATGGCCGATGGCATGCTGGGCCGCGGCGGTGCCCTGCTGGAACCGCTCGACGCCTACCGCGTCCAGTATCCTGATCGCCTGGCCGCCCATGTGCGGCTCTACCGCCGGCGAATGCGGGCGATGCCGTAGACCTCGTTGCTGCGTTGGCAGCCGCGGGCGTGGCAATCTCGTGCTCAGCCACCATTGCCGTTTCGTTAGAATGCTAATAATATCGCATCGCAACCAATCGAAAACCGGATGGCGACCAACCGCGACGACCTGGAATACGGCTTCGGTTTCGAGCTTGCCAAGCTGGCGCAAGCTTGGCGCCGTGCTATCGACGACCGGCTGCGTCCGCAAGGTCTCACGCAGTCGACCTGGAAGGCCTTGTTTCAGCTCGCCGAAGGGCACGACGGGGCCATCCAGCGAGAGCTGGCGCTGGCGCTGGGTATCGAGGATCCAAGCCTGGTGCGGCTGCTCGATAGGCTCGAAGCCGACGGTTTGATCGAAAGGCAGGACGGGGTGTCGGACCGGCGCAGCAAGACCATACATCTCACCGCCAAGGGCAAGCGGCGCTACGGCGAGATCAAACGGGCCGCGGCCGCGGTCAGGGGTGAATTGCTGCGCGGCGTGTCCGAGGCCGAGTTGGCGAGCAGCCGGCGCGTGTTCGAGCGAATTCGAGAGAACGCGGCGGGTCGACAGGCGGTCGCGCGTATGCCGGCCGCGGCGACACGCGACGCGGCTCAACGTCCTCGGCAGGTGACCGGGGCTTAGGCGCAGGTCGGGAGGCGATGGGCAGGGCCACATCGGGGGAGGTGTCTATGGCCGAAAACTACGCGCGGATGATTTCCGCCGATTCTCACATCTTCGAGGATCCGTATCTGTGGGAGAACACGCTCGGCGACAAATATGGCGACGAGATCCCCCATCACGTGCCGGAGTTCAACGGCAAGAAGGGCAACTACCTCTACACCGGGCGCGACTATGTGCGGCTCGGCGACGTCGACAAGGAGTACCGCGGCAAAGACATGCTGACCCGTGCCGGCTACGAGCCGGAGCCCCGGGTCGAGTTCCAGAAGGAAGCCCATGTCGATGCCGAGGTGCTGTATCCGACGCTGGCGCTGGTGCTGATGCAGAGCCGGCACTTCAAAGCGCTGACCGCGGTGGCCGAGGTCTACAACGACTGGCTCCATGAGTACTGTTCCCACGACCCCAAGCGGCTGCTGGCGCTGGGCTTGATTCCCATCGTCGATGTCGACTGGGCGATCGGTGAGCTCGAACGCTGCCTGAAGCGCGGCTTCCGCGGCGTCATCATCAATGCCCGCGCGTCGATCGGTACGCCGGCCTACCACGACCCGGTATACGATCCGTTCTGGGCGCGTATTTCCGAATCCGACATCACGCTGACCCTGCATCCGCTCAACGGTTGGGTGCCGGATGCGTTCCATCCCCAGAAACCGGAGGACGAGCGCGAGGGCCCGCGGCTGCTGATCGAAACCTTCAACGAGATCCAAGGCACGCTCGGCAACGATTTCATCTTCGGCGGCGTGTTCGACCGGCACCCCAATCTGCGGGTGGTGTGCAGCGAGTTCGAGCTGTCGTGGCTCAAGCATTTCATGTGGCGCATCGACCGCCTGCAGGAGGTCTATGGGTCGCGCGTGGCGATGGACAAGTTGGAGATGCGCGCCAGCGATTATGTGCGCACCCGCACCCTGCATGGCTGGATCGACGACGGGCTCGGCGCCGAGATGGTCGCGCACCTTGGTGCCGACCTGGTGATGTGGGGCTCGGACTTCCCGCATATACGCTCGATGAGCGTCAACGCGCAGAGCGGGACCGCGGCGATGTTGAGCGGCCTGCCCGACGATGCGCAGCGGAAGATCGTCTGCGACAACGCGGCGCGGATCTACAATGTCGATTGACTGAACGGGGGTGGTCGGCCGCCGGGCGTATGCCGACCGGCGTGAGTTCAGTATCGCGTTCCACGATTGACTTGACGGCCCGTCCGAGCTGGCTGCCGGCATTGGGAGAACGAGATGAAACGACGGCTCGAGCCTACGCGTTTTGCGCCGCCGCCGCCGGGCGTCCGATCGTGCGGAACTGGCTCAAGCGTCGGCGCGAGGCGACCGGCCGCCGGAACGATGCGGCGGAGGTTTTCCTGATCGCGTATTATGACGGCAGCCTGATCCTCGCCGACATACGGCGCGGGGTGAACGACCTCAACAACGCGAGGAGATCCGCGACGCGTTCCTGAAGATCCGGAACCCGGAAACGATCAGCGGCACGATCTCGTGGAACGAGATCGGCGACATCTACCGATCCAAGCCGATCCTGGTAGAATTGCACGAGAGCGGCGTTCCGAAACGCTGGCAATAGAAACGCGGCCCTGGCTCCGCGGGGAGCCACGGCCGTCCCCGCGGTGGAGAAGGCGCGATGAAACCAACCTACGACACGATGATCTCCGCGGATTCCCACATCCTCGAGCAGCCGGACATGTGGGAAAAACCGCTCAGGGCCGAATACGGCGACGCCGTGCCGCACTGTTTCGAAGAGTTCAACGGCGAAAAGGGCAGGTTCTGGTACTCGGGCCGTCAGGTGCTGCAGCTGGGCGGTGAGGATTCCGAGCACCGCGACGATGACCTGCTGCGCCGCGCCGGGTACGAACCCGAACCGCGGGTCGAGTTCCAGAAGAAGGCGAAGGTCGAAGCCGAGGTGCTGTATCCGACGTTTGGCATGGTCGTGATGCAGGCCAAGAACCACGAAGCGCTGAAGGCCAGCGCCGAGGTCTATAACGACTGGCTGCGCGAATACTTCTCTTATGCGCCCGACCGGCTATGGGGCGTGGCGATCATCCCGCCGGTCGACATCGACTGGGCGATCGGCGAACTCGAGCGCTCCGTGAGGAACGGCTTCCGCTCGGTGATGATCAATTGCCGCAACCCGCACGACATGCCGCGCTATCGCGATCCGATCTACGACCCGTTCTGGGCGCGGGCGGCGGAGATCGGCGTGCCGATTACGCTGCATCCGTTGACCGGGCAGATTCCCGACCCGTTCCATCCCGAAACCAAGGAGCAGGAGGGTGAGGCGGCGCTATGGGCGATCGACCAGTTCAACGAGATCCAGGGGACGCTGGCGGCCGATTTCATCTTCGGCGGCATCCTCGACCGTCATCCCACGCTCAAGATCATCTGCAGCGAATTCGAGGTTTCATGGCTGCGCTACTTCTCGTGGCGTATCGATCAACTCCAGGTCGGGCTGTCCAAGCGGATGCCGATCATGAAGGTCGAGCTTGAACGGGCCAGCGATTACCTGCGACGCAACACCTGGCATGGCTGGATCGATGACGGCTGGGGCACCGATGCGATCGACGTGCTGAGCGCCGAACGCGTGATGTGGGGATCCGACTTCCCGCATGTGCGGTCGGTGGCGCTCGATACTCAGAGCGCGGTCGGCGAGATGCTGGCCGACCTGCCGGTCGCCGACCAGAACAAGATCGTCGCCGAAAACGTCGCCGAGGTTTATCGTTTGAATTGACGAGATACGATGCAACCAGCCGGGATATGAACGGACGCTAGCTGCTCGCGCGCACGGAGGAGGAACCCATGTCTACCCACTATCGCTGCGGCCGGTTTTTCAACGGCCTCGAGGATGAGGCTCGGCTCAATCACACGCTGGTGGTCGACGACGACACCATCAGCTATGCCGGCCCGACCGATGCCGCGCCGCAGCCCGGCAGGGACGACGAGCTGGTCGACTACACCGATTATTTCGTCATGCCGGGCCTGAGCGACGCCCACACCCACTGTTCGTTCGGCGCGCAACAGGTTCTCGAAGAGATCGACATGTACGCGCCGGTCGAGTTCCGCGCGCTGCGGGCGGTGATCAATGCGCAGCGCACGCTGCAGTCGGGGCATACCGCGCTGATCGATCCGGGCTGCACCGGCCGGGTGATGGTGTCGGTGCGCGATGCGATCAACTCGGGCATGTTCAAGGGCCCGCGCATCACCTGCTCGGGTCCGTTCGTTTCGACCTACCAGGGCTACACCGCGTTCTATCCGACCTGGTTCAACAACCCGACCGCGGTGGTCGAATGCGTGCACGACCTCGAGAGCGGTTTCGAGATCATCCGCCGCCAGGTCAAGGACGGGGTCGACTTCATCAAGATCGCGATGGACGGCAGCGCGGTCAAAGACGGCGAGCTGGCGGCAACCTGGACCCAGGACGAGACGACCCGGCTGATCGGCGAGATCCATCGCCTCGGCAAGCGGGTGATCGCGCACGCCAAGGGCCGCCAGGGTGCGCTCAGGGCCGCACGCGCCGGCGTCGACGTTATCTACCACTACTCGTGGATGGACAATGAGGTGCTCGACGCGGTGCTGGAGTACGGCACCGTGATCTGTCCCTCGCTGACGATCATCGGCAACCGTTACCGCTTCACCCAGCCGACCGACGGACACGGCCGCTCGCGCCGCGGTCCGGGCAAGAAGCTCGACGACGGCCGTGACGTCGAGTGGGATGGCCATGGCCGCCGCCCGGACATGGGCGAGAAGGAGTGGGCCGGGGCGATCGAAGCGGCCAAGAAGGCGCACGCTGCCGGGGTCACGATCATGTGCGGCAGCGATTCCGGCTTCGCAGTCAATCCCTGCGGCGAATGGCACGCCCAGGAGCTCGTCAACTTGGTGAACCATGTCGGCCTCAGCGAAGCCGAAGCGCTGCGTTCGGCGACCTCGGTCAACGCTTGGTTCTTGACCGGCGGTGACGGGGTGGGAAGCTTGGAGGCCGGCAAGCTCGCCGATTTCGTGGTGATCGACGGCGACCCGCTGGCCGACATCTCGACGCTGCTCGACAAGTCGGCGATCAAGCAGATCTTTGTCGGTGGTGAAGCGGTCGGCTTCGAGATCGATCCGCCGCGGGCCGAAGAGTACAACTTCTCCTATCGTATGTGGCAGGAGATCTACGACCAGAAGATGGTCAAAGAGCTGGCCGACGCCGCGCAGATTCGGACGATTTAGGAGGTGGGTCGGTTCTCTCCCGGGGCCGCTGTTCGCCGAACCAGCTCAAAGCGTCGCGGCAAATCGAATTATCGCTCTCTCCCTTTTCCTTATCCATGGGAGAGGGGACCCGGCGAGACCTCGCCGGTCCTTACCAATCTCTCGGTGGGGCGGGTCACACGGGTTACGACCGGCGCCTCGGGGCCACGGGACCGGTGAGCCGACGGCAGGCCGGATCGGGCGTGTCAGCGAACTCGTCCTTGATGCGCATGAGCGGGTCGATATGGTCGAAGCCGACAGAGTAGCCGGTCATGCCGACGACGACGAAAGCTTGAGCGAACACCGCTCGGCGGGGTCGTCGGCGCGGGGTCGTCGGCGATGGTGCCGTCCGGACGCAGGCCGGTGCGCCCGGAGACAGGGACCATCGCCGTGGCCGAGGCGAAGCGGATATCGGCAGTTCGTATGCCGGTTTCCGGCTAGACTGACCTAAAGCAACCGATCCGGATTTCTGCGGCTACCGGCATGAGCACCGCGACCAACTTCCTGTTCCTCAATATCGGGCATTTTTTCGCCCACCTGATGATGCTGATCTATCCGATGGTGGTGCTGGTGCTGGCCGACGATCTCGGCCGCGACTATGGCGACCTGCTGGTTCTGGCGATTTATGGCTTCGTGGCGTTCGGCGCGGGTTCGCTGCCGGCCGGCTGGCTCGGCGACCGGGTCAGCCGGGTGACGATGATGGTGATCTTTTTCATCGGTATTGGCGTCGCCGCGGTGCTGGTGGGGCTGGCGCAGTCGCCGCTGCACATCGCGGCGGCGCTGGCGCTGGTCGGCATGTTCGGGTCGATCTACCATCCGGTGGGTATCGCCATGCTGACCGCCAACGCGACCCAGGTGGGGCGGGACCTCGGGATCAACGGCGTGTTCGGCAATCTCGGGGTGGCGTTCGCGGCGATCATCGCCGCGACGCTGACCGAGCAGATCTCGTGGCGCGCCGCTTTCATCGTGCCGGGGCTGTGCGCGATCCTCGCCGGTTTCGCCTACGCTGCGATAGCGCGGCGCGGCTCGGGAGCGACAGCGAGCGTGGCGGCGGCTGCGAAGAAAGCGGGAGCGAGACCTCCGCGCCTCGCGCGGACAGACCAACTGCGGCTGTTGGCGGCGATTGCCGTTGCGGCAGCTGCGGGCGGGGTGATCTTCAACGTCACCACGATCGGTCTGCCCAAGGTGTTCGACGAGCGCTTGCCCGAGATCGCGTCGTCGATGACCGACGTCGGCGGTTGGGTTACCGCGGTGCTGGCGGTGGCCGGCTTTTCGCAGATCGCGATCGGTTATCTGATCGATCGCTATCCCTTCAAGCTGGTGTTCTTCAGCGTGCTGGCGGTCGAAGCGCCGCTGCACTATCTCGCCGCGACGGCGTTCGACTGGACCATGCTCGGGCTGGCGCTGCCGCTGATGCTGCTGGTTTTCGGATCGATCCCGATCTACGACGCGATCGTCGCGCGCTATGTCGCCGACGCTTGGCGGTCGCGCGTATACGCCGCGAAATACGTGCTGTCGCTCGGCGTCAGCGCACTGGCGGTGCCGCTGATCGGCTGGTTCCACGCCTCGCCGGAAGGCTTCGCGAGGCTGTTCGAGATGCTCGCGGTGCTGGCGGTCGTGGTCGGGCTGTGCGCGGTGATGCTGCCGGGCGAGCGGCGGGTCGTGGCGCCGGCCTGACGGGCGTTCACGCCGACTCGACGGGAACCGCACCCGAACCCGCACCAATCGGAGCCATGCGTTAAGTCTGGAGGCCCGTCTGGAGGCCGGTCGTCCCAGCCGGGGTGGGCGCATGGCCGGGGAGCGGAATCGGGCCGTGCCTGCCGACCGCGATCGTTTGCGGTGCGCACCGCCCGCTTGCCCGCTTATCTGCTAAGATCGCCGCATGTCTACCGGCGTCGAATTTCGCAATGACGCGCGCCGGGTTCGCGGCTTGCCGGCCGAAGAGGTGCGGCGCCTGACCCGCCTTGACGCGGTGAGAGCGAGCCTCGCGGTGGCACGAACCTACGCCACCCTTGCGGTTTGCGTCGTCGCGGCACTGACCTGGTGGACGCCGTGGGTAATCGTGCCGGCGATCATCATTGTCGCCACCCAACAGCACGGATTGTTCATCATTGCCCACGACGCTGCGCACTACAGGCTCTACGATTCGCGGGCGCTGAACGAACTGATCGGGCGGCTGAGCGCGGCGCTGGTCGGCCTGTCGATGCCGACCTACCGGGTCGTGCACCGGCTGCACCACAACCATCTGTACACGGACAAGGACCCCGATATCGCCCTGCATGGGGGCTATCCGCGCGGGCGGGGCTATCTCGTGCGCAAGCTGCTGCTCGACCTCGGCGGGATCAACGCGTGGAAGAACTACGCCTACTTCTTCGGCGCGCCGGCGATCAACGACGTCGTCGGCGCCGCCAACCGGCCGCTTGACGACACCGCGCCCGGGCTGCGCCGGACGGCGCGGCGCGACCGCCGGCTGGTGGTGGCGCTGCAGCTGGCACTGCTGGCCGCGGCTGCATGGTCCGGGTATTTGCTGGCCTATCTGCTGCTGTGGGTGGTGCCGGCGCTGACGGTGCTGCAGCCGATCCTGCGGCTGCGCGCGATCTGCGAGCACGGTGCGGTCGTCGATTACGGTTCGGCGCTTACCGCCGCGCGCACCAATGTCGGACCCGGCTGGGTGATGTGGCTGCTGTTTCCGCACCACGTCAACCATCACCTCGAGCACCATATTTACCCCGCGATTCCGCACTACAATCTGCCGGCGTGCCATCGCGCGATGGCGGAGCGCGGGGTATTCGAAGGTGCCGAGCTGAGGTCCGTCACGGAGACGCTGGCGCGGGTGTTTGCCGATCCCGTTGGTGGCCGCGCGTCCGTCGCGCGCGGATCTCGATCATGAGCGATACCCCCCAGGTAAGCTTGTTCGAGAGCCAGATGGCGACCTACGCCAGCTACCATCGCGATGCGCGCAACCGCGCGACCCACTTCGTCGGCATTCCGGCGATCATCGTTTCGCTGGTGGTCGTGCTGGCGCTGGCCCGGTTTTCGATCGGCGACGCCGAGCTGTCATGGGCGATCGTCGTGACCGCGGCGGTGTTCGTGTTGTGGGTCGCGCTCGACGCCGCGATCGGTCTCGCAATGGTGTTGTACCTGGTGCCGGCGCTGGCGTTCGGCGAGTGGCTGGCGAGGTCGTCCATGGCGGCGACGGCATGGTGGTGGTTTGCGGTGCTGTTCGTCGGCGGCTGGGCGTTTCAACTGTGGGGCCATGTCTTCGAGGGGCGGCGCCCCGCACTGGTCAGCAATTTATTCCAGGCGCTGATCGGGCCGATGTTTCTGATGGCGGAGATCTTCTTCGCGCTGGGCTGGAAGCGGCGGCTGCACGACCGGGTCGAGGCAGTGATCGCCGAGCGCTATCCCGAATGCGCGTTGCGCGTAAGCGACCGTCTCTGAGATCGTTCATCTCGGGGCAATACGGGCTCTCGCCACGGGCTCTCGCCACGGGCTCCCGCCACGGGCTCTCGCCGCCGTTGGCGATGCCGGGGACGGATAAATGCGATGACCGACCCACCGCCCGTCAAGGTCAGCCCTTGTCGGCGTTGATGCGTTCGATCCCGTGGGCCTTGCCGATTTCTACGCCCAACCCTCGGCCTGCGAGTGACCGACCGCGGCTAACCGCGGCGGCAGGCGTCGATCTTTTTCCGCCGCGATGTCGGTGAGCACCATCGGATCGCCATCGCCGGCGGGCGCGGCGATGGGGCGCCCGAGAAACCGGATCTCGTTTCGCCGGGCCTCGCGCGATGCTCCGCGGGCCATGTGCCGCCACTTGCGCGACGCCGGGCTCGATTTGCAGCAGGTCAATCACGGCATCGCCTGGTCGGTCTGCTTTTGCGATTCCGAGGGCAACCGGCTGGAAGTTTTCGTCGACACGCCGTTCTACGGCGACGCGCCCAACCGCTCGATTTCGACCAATCGAACGACGAGATCGTCGCCGCCACCGAGGCGTTGTGCCGCGATGATCCCGGCTTCTCGAGCCGAGCGGCATGGCAGGCAGCGTTTGCCAAGGAGTTGGCCGGGCGTCGAACCGGCGGTGATGTCGCCGGAAAGACTAAAACAAACCCCGAACGCGGGCGCGTATCCGTAATAATATCAATAACTTGAAATTGTCCTTGCCAATCGGAACAAAAGGTGTACATTGGCGGCGCATTGCATCGCACAACCCCGTGTGAAATAAGGAAGGAGCCGTCGATGTCGGAATCTCCGCTAAGGCTGGTCGATAACGTGGACAATGGCGAAAAGCAGAAAGCGCTGGATGCGGCGCTGAGCCAGATCGAGCGTTCGTTCGGCAAGGGCTCGGTGATGAAGCTGGGTCTGCAGAGCAACGTCGTCGATATCGACGCGATTCCCACCGGTTCGCTTGGGCTCGATATCGCCCTTGGTATTGGAGGTCTGCCGCGTGGCCGCGTGGTCGAGATCTATGGTCCCGAGAGTTCGGGCAAGACCACGCTGGCGCTGCAAGTCGTCGCGCAGGCCCAAAAGGATGGCGGCACCTGCGCGTTCATCGATGCTGAGCACGCGCTCGACCCGATCTATGCGCGCAAGCTCCGCGTCGACGTCGATGAATTGTTGATTTCGCAGCCGGATACCGGCGAGCAGGCGCTCGAGATCGCCGATACGCTGGTGCGCTCCGGCGCGATCGAGGTGCTGGTGATCGACAGCGTCGCCGCGTTGGTACCGCGTGCCGAGCTGGAAGGCGAGATGGGCGACCACCATGTCGGGCTGCAGGCGCGGCTGATGAGCCAAGCGCTGCGCAAGCTCACTTCGTCGATCTCGAAATCGCGCTGCATCGTGGTCTTCATCAACCAGATTCGCATGAAGATCGGCGTCATGTTCGGTAACCCCGAGACCACCAGCGGCGGCAACGCACTCAAATTCTATTCGTCGGTGCGCCTCGACATCCGCCGTATCGGCGCGATCAAGGATCGCGACGAAGTGGTCGGCAACCAGACCCGGGTCAAGGTGGTGAAGAACAAATTGGCGCCGCCTTTCAAGGTTGTCGAGTTCGACATTATGTACGGCGAGGGCATTTCCAAGACCGGCGAACTGCTCGACCTCGGGGTCAAGGCCGGGATCGTCGAGAAGTCGGGCTCCTGGTTCTCATTCGCCGATCAACGTATCGGTCAAGGCCGGGAAAACGCCAAGCTGTTCCTCAGCGAGAACGAGGACGTGGCGCAACGTATCGAGCAGGCGATCCGCGAGAACGCCGGGCTGATACGCGAAGGCAGCATAAGCGGAGCCGGTCCTGCCGAGGAACTGAGCGAGGCGCTCGAGGCCTAGAGTCCGGGTGCAAAGAACGAAGCGCCGCGCTCGCAGGGAGCTTCGGCGACTCACGGTGGGGGTGTCGCGCGGCGGCGGCGCCATCGGCTCGCGCCTCTTCGCCTTTCGGTCGGCTTAACGAGCGGCGCGGGCATTGCCTGGACAGGCCCCGGAGCGATCATTAAAACGACGCCGATACCGCGGCCCGAGAACCCGCCATAGCTTCGAACCCCAAGAGGGCTCGCCGGGAATTTCGTCCATGCCGACCGCCAACGAGATCCGAGCGACGTTTCTCGACTATTTCGCTGCCAACCACCACGAGGTGGTGGCGTCGAGCCCGTTGGTGCCGCACAACGATCCGACGCTGCTGTTCACCAACGCCGGGATGGTGCAGTTCAAGAACATATTCGTCGGTAGCGAGGCCCGCGACTATGTCCGCGCGGCGACCAGCCAAAAATGCGTGCGCGCCGGCGGTAAGCACAATGACCTCGACAATGTCGGCTACACCGCGCGCCACCACACTTTCTTCGAGATGCTCGGCAACTTCTCGTTCGGCGACTACTTTAAGGATGTCGCCATCGAGTTGGCCTGGAACCTGGTGACCAAGGAATACGGGCTGCCCGCGGATCGGCTGTGGATTACGGTGTTCGCCGAGGACGAAGAGGCCTTCGAACTGTGGCGCAAGATTGCCGGTATTGCGGAGGAGCGCATCATCCCCATCGCCACGTCGGACAATTTCTGGGCGATGGGGGACACCGGCCCGTGCGGACCGTGCTCGGAGATCTTCTACGACCACGGACCGGAAGTGGCCGGCGGGCCGCCGGGCAGCTCCGGCCAGGACGGCGACCGCTACACCGAGATCTGGAATCTGGTGTTCATGCAGTTCGAGCGGGTGTCGCCGGGCGAACGCATCAATCTGCCGCAACCGTCGATCGACACCGGCATGGGCCTGGAGCGGATCTCGGCGATCCTGCAAGGCAAGCACGACAACTACGATTCCGACCTGCTGCGCCATCTGATCGAGGCCTCGGCCGACGCCACCCATAGCTCGCCCGATGGCGAGCACGCCGTCTCGCACCGGGTCATTGCCGACCATCTGCGCGCCAGCTGCTTCCTGATGGCCGACGGGGTGATGCCTGCGAACGAAGGGCGGGGCTACGTGCTCCGGCGGATCATGCGTCGGGCCATGCGCCACGCGCACATGATCGGCTGCGAAGAGCCGCTGATGTGGCGTCTGGTGCCGGCGCTCAACGCGACGATGGGGCGGGTCTACGAGGAATTGGTGCGCGCAGAGCCGTTGATCACCGAGACCCTCAAGCTCGAGGAGACGCGCTTCAAGCGGACCCTCGAACGCGGACTGCGTCTGCTCGATGAAGAGGTCGCGAAGCTCGGCGCGGGCGAGACGTTGGCCGGCAATGTGGCCTTCAAGCTGTACGATACCTATGGTTTCCCACTCGATCTGACCCAGGACGCCCTGCGCAGCGACGGACGGGCGGTCGACGTTGACGGTTTCAACGCCGCGATGGAGCGGCAGCGCGCCGAGGCCCGCAAATCCTGGACAGGCTCGGGCGACGCGGCGACCGAAGCGGTGTGGTTCGAGCTGCGAGATCGGCTCGGCGCCACCGAATTTCTGGGCTACGAAACCGAAACTGCCGAGGGCCGGATCGTCGTGATCCTGGTCGATGGTGCGGCGCGCGATTCCGCCGCGGCCGGTGAGCGGGTGCAGATCGTCACCAACCAGACGCCGTTCTATGGCGAATCCGGCGGTCAGGTCGGCGACAGCGGGACCATGCTCTCGGTCTCCGGCGGTTGCATGGCGGTTAGCGACACCCAGAAGAAGCTCGGCGATTTTCACGTCCATATCGGCGCAATCAGCGAGGGTAAGCTGGCGGTCGGCGACGATGTCGAACTGCGGGTCGACGACGAACGCCGCCGCGGCGTACGCGCTCATCACTCCGCGACGCACCTGCTGCACGCTGCCCTGCGGGCGGAACTTGGCGAGCACATCACCCAGAAGGGTTCCCTGGTGGCGCCCGACCGTTTGCGCTTCGACGTCAGTCACCCCAAGGCAATCACGGCGGACGAGCTCGCCCGCGTCGAATCCGTGATCAACCGGCAGATCCGCGCCAATGGTGCGGTGCAAATCCGGCTAATGGCGCCGGACGCGGCGATCGAGGCGGGGGCCCTGGCGCTATTCGGCGAAAAGTATGGCGACGAGGTGCGGGTGCTCGGAATGGGCGAGAAGATCGGCAGCGACGTGCCCTATTCGATCGAGTTGTGCGGCGGCACCCACGTCGCGCGCACCGGCGATATCGGTTTTCTCAAGATCGTTTCCGAAGGTGCGGTGGCCGCCGGGGTGCGCCGGGTCGAGGCGGTGGTCGGCGACGCGGCGCTAACCCACATTCGCGACCAGGAACGGCATTTGCTGGCTGCGGCGGGCCGCCTCAAAGCGCAACCGCATGAACTTACCGAGCGCATCGACGCGCTGCTCGAAGAGCGCAAGCGGCTCGAACGCGACCTCACCGAAACCCGTCGCAAAATGGCTGCGGGCGGGGGCGGCGGCCTGTCGACCCGCCGGATCAACGGCTTCACCTATGCCGCGGAAATCTTCGATGGGGTACCGGCCAAAGAGCTGCGCGGAATGGTCGACGAGGCCAAGAAGGGCGTCGGCTCCGGCGTCGTGGCGCTGATATCGGTGGTCGACGGCAAGGCCGCGCTCATCGTTGGCGTGACCGCCGACCTCAGCGACCGCGTCGACGCGGTCGGGTTGACGCGGATCGGCGTCGCCGAACTCGGCGGCAAGGGCGGCGGTGGCCGTCCCGATATGGCGCAGGGGGGCGGCCCCGACGCCGACAAAGCGAGCTCGGCCATCGCGGCGATCGAAAAAGCCCTCGCCGAGACTGCCTGAGCGCGGATTTTTGTGGCCGTGTCATTTCGGATTGAGCATCAATCACCGCAACCGTATCGGCGAAACGGAGAGCGCGGCGGCCCGGTCCGTGCGAAGTCATTCCGATCGCTGGCCGATCGCTGGCCGATCGCCGGCCGATCGCTGGTGGGTCATGCTATCGGCAGCAGAGCCCTTCGGCGTCGGTTGCACGAATTTCGAAAGGCTGATCGATGAGCGAAGCAAGACTGGTGGTCGTCGGGTCGCCGCATGCGCCTTAGACCGCGTTCGGATGTCTCTAAATTAGTAAGACAATTAAAAAATGAGACAATTACAGGAAGACAATTACATGAGCGATCATCCCTCGACCCACGTCCATCAGCGTTTCGTGCGATTCCATGCGGACAACGTGTCGGGCTTCCTGCTGCGCCATGCGGTGCGGCTATACAACGCCGCTTTGCAGCGCCGCCTCAACGCCTTGGAATGCGCGACCGGTCAATATCCGTTGCTGCTGTTCCTGTGGGAAAAGGACGGTCAGACGGAGACGGAATTGGGTCGCAACGCGCGCATTTCGCAGCCGACCCTGGTGCGAACGCTCGACCGTATGGTCGATGCGGGGTTGCTTCGGCGCCGGCGCAGCAAGACCGATAAGCGTGCCGTCGAGGTAAGGCTGACCAAGAAGGCGCGCCAACGACAGACCGCACTGTTGGATGCCGGCATGGCCGTCGAGGAGCGGGCGCTTGCCGGGTTGGCAACCGATGAACGCGCGGTGTTCAACGATCTGCTGCGGCGCGTGATCGCCAACCTCGAGAGTGGCGGTGCGGAGGTGCCGGGCTGAGGGCGGCAACAGCGCCGATGCGGGAGCTGTGTGACCCAGACCGGACCGGCGGCTGCGGTTACGACGCGAGCCGGCGCGCCATCGCGGCACCGAGGCTCGGTTGGTTATGCTCAGCGGTACCGCCGACCGAATGCGGTACCATTGGTCCGACCACTTGACTCAGCCGCCGAGGAACAACTTGCCGACGTCGGGGTCGGCGAAGAGTTCGTCGCCGGACCCAGCCTTGGCGATCTGGCCCGAGACCAGCACATAGCCGATGTCGGCGAACTCGAGGCCTTTTTTGGCGTTCTGCTCGACCATGACGATGGTCTTGCCTTCCGATTTCTGCAGGTCGTCGAGGATTTCGAACACCATGTCAATGTAACGCGGCTCGAGGCCGATCGAGGGTTCGTCGACCAGCAGCACCTCCGGTCCCATGATCAGCGCGCGGGAGATCTCGAGCAGACGCCGCTCGCCGCCGGACAACACCCCGGCCCGCTCGTGCCGCCGCATGCGTAAGCGGTCGTACTTCTCGAGCACGATTTCGGCCGCCGCTTTGGCCCGAGCCGGCGTGTCCATGAGAAAGCCACCCAGCCAAAGGTTCTCCTCGACGGTCATGTCGGGGAACACCGAATTGTCCTGGAGGACGTAGGCGATGCCGGCGTCGCGCAGCTTGGCGTTGGGGTTGAGCCCGGTGATGTCGCGACCGTCGATGGCGACGATGCCGCTGCGGATATCGGTGAAGCCATAGATCGAATGCAGCACCGTCGACTTGCCGGCGCCATTGGGCCCGATCAGGCACAATGATTGGCCGCGGCCGACGGCGAGGTCGAAATCGTGCAGGACGTCCATCTTGCCGTAGCCGGCGCTGAGCCCGGTTATCGACAGGAACGGCGCCGGTGCGGCTATCGCTTGCAGGGCGGCGCGGTCGGGCAGGTCGCCGAACATCGCCCGCGCCTGCCGGTCGACGTCGTCGACCGAAAGCGTCGCGGGTTCGCCGGGTTTTTGGGCGGGACCGTCAGCCATCAGTGGGCGCCGAGATAGGCGTCGATGACGCGCGGGTCGTTGCGAATCTCGTCGGGCGGGCCCTCGGTCAGGGACTCGCCGTGGGCCAGGCAGTGGATGCGTTGGGCCAGCGACATGATCACCGACATGTTGTGCTCGATGACCAGCAAGGTGATGCCGAACTCGCTGTTGGCGCGCTTGAGACGGTCGATCAGCCCGTTGATCAGGGTCGGGTTGATACCGGCCGTGGGCTCGTCCAGCAGCAGCAGCTTGGGCCGCATCATCAGCGCCATTGCGAATTCCAAGAGCTTCTGCTGGCCGAAGGACAGGTCGCCGGCGCGCAATTGGCGCTTCTCATAGAGACCGACGAACTGCAGCAGCGACTCGGAACGCTCGCGGTCTTGCGCATGGTGCGACGCGAACATGGCCCGCACACCACCGTGGGCGCGGGGCGTGCTGATCAGCATGTTGTCGACGCAGGTCATCGCACGGTAAACGCGGGTTTGCTGAAAGGTACGGATGAGTCCGCGGCGAGCGATCTCCGGCACGCGGAGCCGGGAAATCTCCTCGCCCTGGAAGCGGACCGACCCGCTATCGATGGGATGAAACCCGACGATCGAGTTGAACAGCGTGGTCTTGCCCGAGCCGTTGGGCCCGATCAGCCCGGTGATGCCGCCGGCCGACACGCTGAGCGAGACTGCGTTGTTGGCGATCACGCCGCCGAAGCGCTTGGAGACGCGCGAGACTTCGAGGATTTCGCTCATCGCGCTTCCTCGACCCCCTCATTGGTGCGGCTGTCATCGATCACCTCGCCGAACCAATCGGGGCGCTGCTCGCGCAGATAGCCCATGATGCCCTGAGGAAAAAACACCACGATGATGACGATAAGCAGACCAAGGGCGACGCGCTGCCAACCGAGCAGGTAGGTCCAGAACAATTCCTGGGTGACGTGGAAGATCGCCGCGCCGATCACCGGACCCCACAGCGTTCCCTTGCCGCCGAGGATAGCCATCAGAATCATCCACACGCCGAAGGTGGCGCCGGCGAAGGCGACGTCGATGGGATCGATAAAGCCGATCAGATTGCCGACCCCGCCACCGACGACGGCGAGAAACATCGCGGCCAGGCACCAGGCCAGGGTCTTGTAGCGCGTGGTGTAGAGACCCATGGCTTCGGCCTTGTCCTCGTCGTCGCGGATCGCGTTCAGCGCTAGACCGAAGCGGCTGCGGTAGAGCCTGTGCAGGACGAAGAAGGCAACCACCGCGAGGGCGAAGAACAGGTAGTAGAAGAACATTGCGCGAGCACCGAGCGCGTCGGGGAAGGTGGGGGTGACAAGTCCCGATCCGGCGCCGACATAGTCGATGCCGGCGAAAATCTCGCCGGCGGCGATGCCGAGCCCGAGGGTGCAGATCGCGAAATAGTGGCCGCGCAAGCCGAGAATGCCGGCGCCGAGAATAATGGCGACGGCGAGACCGGCGATCACACTGGCGCCCATGCCGAGCCCGAGGCCGGCGAGGTATTCGATCGGCGTCAGCAGGGTCTTTTCGCTGCCGGCGAGGTGGACATACTCGTTGACGTCGAAGAACAGGTCCCGCTGCACCACCGCGGTGACGTACATACCGACACCGAAAAACAGAATGTTGCCGAACGAGTTGTAGCCCATCTGGCCGCCGACAATGTCCCAGGTGAGGGCGAAGATGATCATGACCCAGAGGAAGGCGAGCTGGGTCTGGATGCTGGGGAACAGGATCGGCGCGGCCAGACCGACGACGGCGATCGCCGCGTAGATCAACGGGTTGTGTCGGCCGGCGCTCACTTCAGATACTTGCGCTGACGCGCCAGGATGATGTTGCGTGACAGCAGGATCACGACCAGCAGCGAGAAAATGAAGGCGGATTCGAATTCCGCACCGAGGATGAAGCCGGCGAACTTTTCGAGCGCGCCGAGCCCGAGGCCGGCGGCGGCGACGCCGGCGAGATTGCCGAGACCGGCGACGATCACGATCATGAACGAGCGGACGGTGTAGGTGAGGCCGATGAAGGGGTGAATAACCCAGGTCATCACCACCAAGGCGCCGGCGGCGCCGCAAATCGCCGCGTTGAGCGAGTAGGTGAAGGCGTATACGCGGTCGGTGTCGATGCCCATGATGCGGGCTGCGCGCGCATTCTGGGCGGTGGCGCGGATGGTCTGGCCCATGCGGCTGCGCTTGAGGAAAACGACCAGGCAAGCGCCGAGAATCAGGGCGATAACGAAGGTGATGATCTGAATCTCGGCGACGGTGACGAGCCCGTCGAACAGCAGCAGCGTACCGAAGCCGGTCTCGGCGGTGTGGATGTCGGCACCGAACAGCTCGTTCATCAGCTGTTGCAGCAGGATGCTGATGCCGAAGGTTGCCAGCAGTGAAATGAACAGGTCGCGGTCGACGATGCGGAAGATCACGATGCGGTAGAGCGCCCAACCGAACGCGAACAGCGCGGCCGCGGCAACCGGGATGCCGAGGATCGGATGGATGCCGGCATTGACGAGGAACAGGGTGACGAAGCCTCCGAGGATGACGAACTCGCCCTGAGCGATGTTGATGATGTTCATCACGCCCCACACCAGCGCCAGGCCGTAGGCGGCCAGCGCGAAGATCGCGCCGACCAGAACGCCGTTGATCAGCAGTTGCCAGGCGAACACCGGTGCGGCGATCAGGATCTCGAGATTCTCCATGCGGACACAATAACGCCCGCCGCCCCGTTCGGGGAAGCGGGCGTTCAAAGTCGAGTCAAATCACGCTTAGAACATGGGGCGCGGGTGGACCAGTTCGGTCTCGGCCCAATTTGTCGGCGCAACGACCTTGTACTCGCCGTTTTGGATCTGACGCAGGGCCATCGGTTTGGCGATGTTCTTGCCGGTCGTGTCGAACTTGATGTTGCCGTAGAAGGTCTCGATCTCGGTCGCCGCCAATGCCGCGCGGACAGCCTCGGTGTCGAAGCTGTTGGCGCGTTCGATGGCGTCGGCGTAGACCAGCACCGCCGCGGTCGACTCGGCGGCCTGATAGGGCGGCACGTAGTCGTACGCGTCCTGGAAGGTCTTGGCATAATCGCCGGCCGATCCGAACCATTTGTCGCTGTAGCTCATCTTCTCCGACCACTGCGTCGCGCACAGGAAATTCTCGGCCGCGGTGCCGAAATTGTCGGTTTTGTGCACCGCCGCCGACTCGCAGTGGGTGATGGCTATCATCGGCACGTCGACCTTCTGCTGGTCGACTTGGCGGGTGACCAGGGCCGCTCCCTTGGAATGGCCGGAGACCACCAGCACGTCGGGCTTCAACGCCTTGACCTTGGTCAGGGTCGAGGTCATGTCGTTAAGTTCGCGCGGCAACTTGTCGTCGATAACGACCTTCATGCCGTGCTTCTGAGCGCCTTCGAGAACGCCGGCGCGGATGTCGAGCGAGAAAGGATCGTTCTCCACCGCCACGGCGACCTTCACCTCACTCGGGCTTTTGCCGTTCTTCCGGGCCTGCTCGGCAGCGAGGTTGATGGCTTCGGCGAGATACTGCTCCGAGGTCGACAGCACTGCGAACAGGTATTTGTAGCCCTTGTTGAACAGCGAACGCGAGGCGCCGTTGCCTTCGACCATCGGGATTTTGTGTTTCTCGGTGACCGGAGCGATCGCCTTGGTCAGGCCGGAGCTGTACGGGCCAAGTATGAAAGTGATGCCGTCCTGCTGGATCAGGCGTTCGGCAAGCTGGGCGCCGCGCGCCGGAGTCGATTCATCGTCGTAATATTTGATGGCGAGCTTGTACTTCTTGCCGCCGACGGTGACACCGCCCATCGCGTTGATGCGCTTGACCGCGAGGTCGTAGCCACGCTTGGTGTGGTTGCCGGCGGTGGTGTATTTGCCGGTCAGCGAGACCGCCGCGCCGAGCCGGATCGTGTCGCCTTCGACCCCGGCCATCGCCGGCGCCGAGGCGATCAATCCGAGCGCGGCCATGCCCGTTGCCGCCGCACCGATCGTCTTGAAGTCAATCAGGGTCATGCACCCCTCCCTTGGTATGAAGCGCCGCGCGCGTGGTCGCGCCGACGTTGAAACAAAATATTAACGACGCCGGTTTAAACCGCAATAGCGTTGCGTTTTTCGCGGCGCAGGAACGACGTCGTTTTTTGCAGTGGACAGCGGCGCATGGAACGCGCTTAGATCGCCGTCATGAACTCGGACCGCAATTTCTCGGTCGTGATTACGCGGCTCATTACGGGCCCGACTTCCAATGGAAGTCGGGAGACCGGCATAGGCGTGTTCATGACAGAGACGATTGCGGACCATGTTTCAGACCTCATCACAACCACACCCTGAACCAGAGCGAAGCGTCGCGAACGACGCCGCCGTGCGCCACCATTTCGTGGTGCGTGCGGAGCGCGAGCCTTCGGTGTTGGCGCGCGTGCTCGAGCTCTTTTCGATCCTCAGCGTCGTGCCCGAGGGGGTGCGATCGGGTCGCGCCGGCGACGATGATTGCGAGCTGCGCATCGACGTCTTGGCCGCGGGCTTAAGCCAGCAGAAGGCGCAGTATCTGCAACTCCGAATCGACCAGTTCCCATGCGTGCGCAGCGTGCTGGTCGAGAAAGAAGTGATGCTGGCGTCGGAGCTCGACTACCGCGAAGCGGTCTATCAGATGCGCATATCGACGAGGAAGCCGGCTTGAGGCGGCCGGGACGACCGTCACCGTGAACCGGGCTCGGCGACTTTCGGGCGTGGCGCGGGTGGGGTCAGAGCTCCCCCTCGGCAAGTTCGCGGAACGCATCGGGAACCGCGCGGCGACCACCTAAGGAGACCGATCCGTAACCGATCGATTCCCGCCCAAAGCGATCACGTACGGTATCCATGGCACGGTCGACCAGCCAGCGCGCCGCACCCTCCCTGGTGCCGGGCCGGCGTTTTTCGTCGGCCAAACGGAGCGGAAGCTCCATTTGCAGCGCCGCGTTCTTCTCGAGCTGTGACACCGAGACGGCCAGCAACGAGACGATTCTTTCGTCGGGGTGGTCCGCCAGCGCGGCACGGACCAAGTCTTCGGCGATCTCGGCCAAGATCGTCGTGGCCGAAATCGCTGCGGGCAAGGTTAGAGCGCGGGTCACGGAGCGCAGGTCGGCGAACCTAACCCGGACCGTGACGGTGCGACCGGCGCGCGACTTGGCTCGGAGCCGAGAGGCGACCCGGTCGGCGAGGTGCCGCAGGGTGGGCCGGAAAACCTCTTCCGTAGCCGGCTTGCGGCCGAGCGCCGACTGTGCGCCGACCGAGCGCGCGCGCCGCCTCGTTTCGATTCGCCGTGGATCGCGATTGCGCGCCAACGCCGCCAGCTTGCCTGCCGCCGCCCGGCCGAGAAGGCGTTCCAGCGATTGCTGCGAGGTCTGCGCCAACTGGCCGATTGTGCGCACGCCTCTTTGGGCCAGCCGCGCTTGGGCGACCGGACCGACACCCCACATCAGCTCGACCGGCAGATCGCGCAGGAAATCCGATTCGGTTCCGGGGGAAACGACGACCAGCCCATCGGGCTTGGCCACTTGCGAGGCGATTTTCGCGAGGTGCTTGGTGCGCGCCACGCCCAACGAGATCGGCAGTCCGATCTCGGTTTGCACCCGTTTGCGGATGGTTTTCGCCATCTCTTCCGGCGACCCGAAGAGGTGGACCGATCCGGCGACATCGGCAAACGCCTCGTCGATCGAGATCCGCTCGACCTGACGCGTGAAATCGCCCAGCACGTCGATGGCGTCGTCGCCGAGCCGCTTGTATTCGTCGAAATGCCCGCTGACGAAATGCAGGTCCGGGCAGAGCTCGCGCGCGCGGCGCTCGGGCATGCCGCTGCGAACGCCGACCGCCTTGGCTTCGTAGGATGCCGCCAGCACCACCCCGCCGCCGACGGCGATCGGCCTGCCGCGCAATGACGGGTCGAGCAGCTGCTCGACCGAGGCATAAAACGCATCGAGATCGGCGTGGAGGATGGAGGGGACGGCGAACCCATCGTCGACGGCCATGGCGAACATAAGGGGAACAAGCCAAGCGGTTGTCAAGCTGCCGCGCAGGGCGCGACGCTGCTGCGGGCCGGTCGCTCAGGCCGGTTCGGACAGCGCGGCTACCTCCTTGGCGATCTGTCGCTGGCGGGCGAGGGCGTCGCCGCCATGGTTGCGCTTGATGATGTCGGCGACTTCGAGCGCGACCTCCCACAGCAGGCGGTCATCGTCGACGCCGCGCCGCGGCGGCACGCGGACCACGCTGTCGTTGCAGAAGGTCGGGATGGCGTCGCCATCCGCAAGGGCGCGCACACAGTGCGGCTCCCGGCCGGCGGCCACGGCCTCCTGACTTTCGCGGATCATACGCCGCATCATGGCGACGCCGCGGTCAGAGCCCTGCAGGTGCTCGAGCGCGTGCAGGGCGATGGGCCGCTGCGACACCTGGGCATCGTAATCGCCGGGCACGCGCTGGCGCTCCTGGTAAGGGCGGTCGCCAGTCTGGCCGATGAAATCGACACAATCCTTGCCGATCTCGTCGCGCCTGCCGATGCCCTCGATGTCGGTCTCTTGGTTGAACAGGCGGAAACCGATGGCGAGGCAGCCGGTATCGTCGACCGGAACGCACCAGCGGATCAGGCTGCCGCGCGCGAAATACTTTTCCTCGTCGCCGCCCTCCCAGATGAAGGCGGCGCGCAGGATGTTGGGCAGCACCACGTCGTTCATGCGCACCCAGATGTTATCGCCGACGCGGCGCGGGGTGATGTAGTACATGCCGACGTCGGATTCATAGAACTCGAGCATCGGCAGGTCGCCGAACGAATCCGAAAACTGGGTGCCGGCGATGCGGGTGTGCAGGAACACGCCGTGGATCGGGTCCATGATGTTCTCGTAGACCTGCAGCCAATTGCATGGCGTGTAAATGGAGTAGGGCACCAGCTCCTGGTCGGGCAGCGCCATAATATCGTAGATCGGGAACTCGGGCTTGAGCTCGGGCGGTCCCATATAGACGAAGATCAGACCGCGGTATTCGTGAACGGGGTAGGCACCGTGGCAGATGCGATCCTTGAGCGTGCTGTCGGGGTCGTTGGGGGTGTCGAGGATGCGACCGTCGACCGTGTAGAGCCAGCCATGGTAACAGCAGCGGATACCGTCGGCCTCGATGGCGCCGAACTCGAGCGAGGCGCCGCGGTGGCTACAGTGCGGATCGAGACAACCGATACGCCCGGAGCCGTCGCGGAACAGCACCAGATCTTCGCTCATGATGCGGATCTTGAGCGGCAGTTCGCCGAGCTCCTCGGTCATCGCCACGGGCTGCCAGAAGCGGCGCAGATATTCGCCACCCGCCGTCTCCGGGCCGGCGTGGGTCAGCGTCGCATCCTCCTTTGGAAGACGGCGGCGATGATATTGGCTGAAAGATTGCTTGAGGCTGCTCGGCCTTTCGGCGCCGACGTCGTTCATGGCATCCCCTCGGTTTGTCTGATCACGGCCTCACCGATTGCCCCATCCTCTCTCACGCCCCAACGGGAGAGGGGGTTGGACTCGATCGCCGCTGCGCCGTGCCGCTTACCCTCCGGCATGCCTCGGTTCGGCGCCCGGCGCAGCGGCGACGCCGACTCCGATCATACTGTCGCGGGTGACCAGTTTCTCCAACGATTCGAGCGGCCAGTCGTCGGTACCCTCGGGGCGCAGGGGGATGACGAGATAGCGCAGGTCGGCCGTGCTGTCGACCGTGCGAACCTCGGTCGTCGGCGGCAGCTCGGTACCGAATTCGCGCAGCACGCCGCGCGGATCAATTACCGCCTTGGCGCGATAGGCGCGGCTCTTGTACCAGGTCGGCGGCGGACCCAACAACGGGCGCGGGTAGCACGAACACAGGGTGCACACCACCAGGTGGTGGATGTCGGGCGTGTTGGCGACGGCGCGGACCGGAACCGAGTTGGCCATATCGAGGCCAATCGCCGAAGCCGCGGCGATCGCGTCCTCTTCAGCCCGGGCGAGAATCTCAGGGTCGGTCCAAGCGTGGGCGACGAGCCGTGCGCCGAGCTCGGGAGTGCGCGCTTCCATCGCCGCGACCTCGGCCTGCAGCTCGGCTGCGGTGAACAATCCCTTGGCGAGGAACAGGGTACGCAGCGCGGCTTCCAGGATCTCGTATTCACCGGCCGGTGCGTCGGCGTCCGCGGCGACGTCGTGATCGTGAGGATGGTCGCTACCGACCGCGGCTCGGGCAAGTATGGCGGGTGCGTTCTCGTGCTCCCCGGCGAAGCGCTCGCGGGCCGCAGCGATCTCGCGTTCGACTTCGGCATCGGTGATCACGCCGAGCTCGGTCATCAGGCGCCGGGCCTGGACCAGCCAGCGGTCGTAATAGCGCGTGGTGGCGTACTCCTCGGCCGTGAGGTCGAGCTCGGCGACGCGCCGCGATGCGTCGAGCGTGTAATAGCCCCGCCCCACCAGGAGGATCACCATGGCGTCGGCGCGGCGCTCGTAGAGCTGGAGATCGTCCTCGCGGAGGTCGAGCAGTCCTTCGTCCAAGCCGCCGAGATCGTGGTGTCCGCGCATGTCCGTGAGCCCAGGGATCAAATGCATATCCTAATGCTCCCATGGCTGCGCGCAAATACCGCACCTGCGCATGCCGAGCCTGTCGGTTGCCCTTGGCGGGGCGGTCGGTCGCGTGCGACACTGCCGCGGGAGTTTTTTGGTTTGGCGTCGGCGAACGACAACAACTGTTTGGTGTGACCGATCCCCGCTCCCTGACGACCCGCGGTTCGGGGTATGTCCTTCGGTTTCGCTACGGGTGACTACAACGGAGGGAGAGTCCCATGAAAATCATCAAGGCTATGGTCGTGCTTGTCGCGGCGGTTGCTATGGCTTCGCTGGCGCCGCAATCGGTGGCCGGCCCAAAGGCCGGGCTATCGAGTTTCCCGGGACCGTCGATCAGCTCGCACGTGCTCGCGGTCATCAAGGCTGCCGGCCTCGACACGAAGAACGGGTGGGAGCTGGAGTGGCATGTTCGCACCACCGCGGCAGCTTGGGCCAACGACTACTACACGGGCGTGTATGAGGGCCTAAATTTCTCGGGCATCAACTATCTCGTCACGCAATACAACAAAGGTACGCCGATTCGTATCGTAGGCGGCAGCGCCGCTTACCCGTGGCCGCTGATGGTGCGGACGGATTCGGGCATCGATTCGGTTAAGGACCTCAGAGGCAAGGTGGTTGGTCTGTCGCCGGCGTCGTACAGCTGGGCCTACATGTACGCGATCTTCCGCGAAGCCGGCCTGGATATGGACAAGGACGTCAAGATCATCAAAGCCAACATCATCCAGGCCGTGAACCTGCTCGAGCGTGGCGAGTATGACGCGACGATGCCGCTGCTGTCGCAGGCGATCATTCTCGACAACAAAGCGCCCGGCAAGTTCAAGGTGCTGCTGTGGCCGGACACCGAGGTCGCCCGCATTCTGGGGCGCGACCGCATGTATCAGGTGTTGACGATGCGGGCGGACTGGCTCGAGGCCAATCCCGGCGGCGGTGCCGCGGTGCTGAAGACGCTGGCCGACGCTCAAGCAGTGCTGTCGAGCGACATCGATCAGGCCGTCAAGCTGCTCGGTCCCAAGACCGTGATTTCCGGCGGCACCGCTTCGGGCGGCTCGAACCTGCCGGACTATGTGGTGCGGGCCATGTACGAAAAGGGTTTCTTCGGGCGCAAGATGGAGTGGTTCGGGATTCCCGCCAGCGAGCTCAAGAACGTCTGGCTGGAGGAAATGAAACTCTACAGAGATGCCGAGCTGATCACCGAGCTGCCCAACGACGGCCTGTTCTGGACCGAGTAGCGACCGGCACCGCGCGCGCTGCGTGAAGGTCTTGCGTTAGGGCGGTCGCGGGCCGCTCCCTTCCGGCGTCGGCGGGGGGGCTATCCGGCTTGCGCGACCGGTTGTCGCGACAAGCCGTCGTCGATCATGGCCATCACCTCGTCGGTGGTGCGCACGTCGCCAAAGGCCTGGAACACGGTCCACAGGCCGTTGAGGTGGTTGGCGTCGTTGAACGCGGCGGTGGCGTCGGACAGCATGATGACCCGATAGTTCATCATCGTCGCGTCGCGCGCGGTCGACTCGCAGCAGCCGTTGGTGGCGGCGCCGGTGATGAGCAGCGTGTCGATGCCGTGCGCGCGCAAATGGTCGTCGAGGTTGGACGAGCCCGGGATCAGCGCGCTGAAGCGATACTTCTTGATGATGGTTTCGCCGCGGCGAACATCGAGCGCGGGATAGAATGCGTGTCCGGGGCTGCCCTCGGTAAGCGCGGCCACGCATTCCTCGCGGCGGGCATCGCTCTCGAAATTGTCGAAGAACACCGACCAGAAACGGGGATCGTCGCGCGGCGGTTGGGTCGACATCAGCCAGACGATTTCGCTTCCGGCTTCGCGCATCTTCTCGGCGAGTCGGTTGACGTTGGGTACGATGCCGCGTGCGGCCGGGCATTCGTAGGGCGCGCCCTCGGCGACGAACGCGTTCTGCAGATCGACGACGATCAGTGCCGTGGTCCTGGGATCGACGTGGTCGTAGACGTGCAAGCGGCCGCGCCGTTGGACCAAACGATCGAGATAGTCTTGCGGGAACTCGATGTCGTGCATCAGCGATCTCCACAGGTTCGTTGAGCTCGGCCGGATCAGCGACGCGACCGCGCCAGGGTTTTCGAATTCGGTCGTCCAGGCCATCCCCGGGTTGAAATGCAACGGAGATCATACACCCTCTTACGCACCTTCGGTGCTAAGTATTTGATTTAACGTCGCGTTCTCCTGTCAACATCGCCGTATGGGACCGGGCCAATTGCGCCATTGTTCCCCGGCTGCAACTGCAAACAGGAGAACCGTCCATGCCAAAAACCGCTTTGTCCGAGGCCCGCCTCAAGGCGCTCATGCCCCGGAAGTCTGCCTACGATATCCGCGACCCGAAGCTCAGGGGCTTCGGCATCCGTGTGCTGCCTTCGGGCACCAAACGCTTCTTCATCCACATCCAGCATCGTGGCGAGCGCGTCTGGCAGATCCTCAGCGATGCCGATGCCATGACCTTGGACGAGGCACGATCGCGCGCCGCATCGATGCTGGCCGCCATCCGGCACGGAGCGGATGCGCCCGCACCTGCGCAAGAGACGGACTTCGAGGCCATCGCCGAGGTCGTGTTCCGACGCTATGCCCGGATCTGGAAGGCCGGAACGCTACGGGTGAACCAGATCTATTTCCGCCGCCAGCTTCTGCCATGGTTCGCCGGGCGGCAGATTGCCGACATCACCCGGCATGACATCCAACGCTGGTTTGCTTCACTGCGGGCGACGCCGGTCGCCGCAGACCGTTCCGCACCGATCCTGTCGGTCATCCTGAAGGAAGCCGAACTCATGGGTTATCGCCCGCAGGGGTCGAATCCCTGCCGGGGGATCCGGCGTTACCGCCGCAAAGGGCGCGAGCGGTACCTCTCGGAGGACGAAATCCGTCAGGTTGCGGCAAGGCTCTCGGCATATCAGGGCGAGCGGCCGTTGCAGGTCGCCGCCGTGCGCCTCCTTCTGCTCACGGGATGCCGGAAAAGCGAGATCCTGACGCTGCGCTGGTCCGATTACCGTGACGGTCATTTGTACCTTCGCGACAGCAAGACCGGACCGAGGACCGTGTGGTTGTCCCGCCCCGCACGGGATGTCCTTGAGAACATCGACCGGGTAGGGAGCTGGGTTTTCCCGGGGCAACGCGCCGGGCAGCCAGCGAGCCAGGCTTGGTTGTGGATCTTCTGGAAACGGGTTCGTGCCGAAGCGGATCTGCCCGATGTACGCCTTCACGATCTCCGCCACAGCTTTGCGAGCTTTGCTCTTCGGCAGGGCGAGAGCGTTCTCGTCATTGGCCGGCTGCTCGGGCACAACGATCCGCAGACTACCCTTAAATACACGCACTTGGCGGATTCGATGGTGCGCGAGGCGGTCGAGGCGGTGGGTGCGGCGCTGGAGGGTTGAACAATGCGAGGCAAGGAAAAGATGCCACTGACCGATACAGCCATCGCGCGTCTTCGCCCGCGCGAGCGAGAGTACACGGTCTGGGACAGCCGTCTCGCCGGCCTCGGGGTCCGGGTGCGCCCGTCCGGCGGCACCAGTTATGTCCTGCTGCTCAAGTGCGAAGGGCGTTCGAGGCGCCTCTCGCTCGGCCCGATTGCTTCAAGAAGCCTCGACAGCATTCGCCGCGAATGCCATACGCTAATGGCCCGGCACGAACCCGACAAGACCTCCGAAGCGGCACACAAGGCACCCTTGTTCCGGGACTTTGTCGCAGGACCTTGGAAGGAAACGCATTTTCCTCGATACAAGCCATCGACGCGAGAAAGCACGGACGGCGCCCTGCGCCGCCAGATCCTCCCCGCCTTCGGTTCAACACCGCTTGACCGCATCACCCGCAATCAGGTGCTGCGCTGGTTTGATGACTACAGCGAAACCGCGCCCGGAGGCGCCAACCGTACCCTCGACCTGCTTAGCCAGATCCTGAACTTCGCGATCGCCTGCGGCCATATCGGAACAAACCCCGCGCGCGGGGTGAAACGGAACCGGCGCGGCGCGCTCACGCGCTTTCTGTCCGGCGACGAGGTACGCCGGTTGCATCACGCGCTCGACGAAGATTCCCGCAAAGGGCCCGGAGCAAGGCAGCAGGCAGACATCATCCGGCTACTCCTGCTGACCGGATGCCGCAAGAGCGAGATCCTCAGGTTGCGTTGGCGCGAGGTGTACGGAGACACGCTAGTCCTTGTCGACAGCAAAACCGGCCCGAGAAAGGTGCATCTGAACGCGCAGGCGCGTGGCATCATCGAGCGTCAGCCCCGCGGGGAGAGCCCGTTCGTGTTTCCCTCTCCGCGCGATGCCGTGCATCCGCGCGTCAATCTTAAATTATGGAACGCTGTCCGCCGGAACGCCGGAATCGAAGATGTACGACTTCATGATCTGAGGGTATGTCACTTTCCAACTGGCGGAGGTTGCGGTGCCGAGGGAGCTGTTCCGAAAAATCCTCCGCCTCATCGATGGACTGCGGCCGGTCCCTTTGCCGCCATGACAGCGGCCCATCCAGTAGCATCCAGGTCGCCCGACAGGACAGGTGTGTGCTGCGCCGGTCGAAGTGCGCCCTTACAATGCGGAGTGGTCACCGGGCCGGGCTTCACATCACCAAATCAGCCCGATCAAGCGCGGACTACAGCCTGTCATGACAGCTCGGATGCCATTATGATATCCCCCTGTCGGGCCATATGGGAGGCGCACGTGAGGACATTCCTGGTGGTTGGAGCCGTGGCCGGAATCCTTGTGCTGGTCGGGTTTGCGAATGCGGAGCGGTTGTCCCGGTACTTCCCGGGCGAAGACTTTATGAGCGTCTCGGAGGTCTGTCCGCGCTGGGGCGAGCATCCGGTCGACGTCGCGGCGTTCAGGTCCGCCGGCGACGATTCGGTGCGGGCTGAAATGGCCTGCTCCATCCTCCGGAACAAACGGGACTACATCGGTCTGCACGCGGGTGACGTGAGGGACCGGTTTGGCGCCCATTACGGATATTTCAACTACGACTCGGTCCCCGCTTACTTGATCGAGACCGCGGAAACCACGGAACAGGACTCCTGGCAAATCGTCTTTATGGCGACCAACGAGGGAGAAATTTACGACGTGCGCGTACACAAGAATTGCTGCAAACGGTAGCGCACAAAGTACGAACGAGCGCCGCTTGGCAGAATGCGGATGCCGAAGCCGCGGGGGGCATTGTCAGACTAACTGGCCAGGACTTGTAGAACCTACAATCAAACGGCCTCAGGCTGCCAATTGACGCCACTCGGCCGAGGCGGCGGCCCGGGCTCGTTTGAAAATGTTGCGGCGGTTGAGATGGCGTTCGTGGTTGAATTGGTTGTGGATCGAGGCGTGGACGGCGGCGAATTTCTGCAGGGTCTTTACGTCCCTGAACTTGGCTATTGCCCCTTCCCGTCGTCGGAACGGCTGGTACGAGTTCTCGGCCCGGTTGTTAAGCCAACGACCGCAGGTCCGGGCGGTCGCATTGCCGATCACAGTCATCGCAGCCCGGTAGGACGGAAGCCCGTCCGTGACGATCGAAGCCGGCCGGCCATAACGCTTCATCGCGCGTTTCAGAAACCTGAGCGCAGCCCTGCGATCCCGCCGTTTCGTGGCAAAAACCTCTAGCACCTCCCCTTCATGGTCAACGGCACGCCATAGATAATGTGTCTCGTCGCGTTGATGCGGACGAACACCTCATCAAGATGCCAGCGCGCCACAGCGAATAGGATCCACGGTGAACACGGCGTTTCCGGATCTCCGCGGCAAACAATGGGCCAAAGCGGTTTCGCACGGTCTCATGGCAGATGTCGATGCCGCGCTCGAACAAGAGATCTTCGACCTGTCTCAGCGACAAGGGGTAACGGACATACAGCATCACCGCGCTGCGGATTACCTCAGGCGAACTGTAGAAATAACGAAAAGGATTGTGCATCGCGGGAGGCTACGAGAGCCTACTTCCTGGCTCAAGCCCATTTACTCTGACAATATCCGCCATCGGCGATCACGCGGTGTCGACGAAACGGTCGAAGGCGACCGATTTGATCAACGCATAGATGGGTTTGCCCGGGGTTAATGCGAGTTCGGCGGCCGATTTGCGGGTTACCCGCGCCCACAGCGGCGCACCGACATCGATCAGCACGTCGGTTTGCGGGCCGGCGGCGGGCGCCAACGCGACGATCTTTCCGGACAGCACGTTGAGCGTGCTGATGTCGCGCGGCGCTTCCAACGCCAGGGTGACATCGCGGGCGCGCACCCGGATCCGCAAGGAAGTGCCGACGGCGAGCTCCAGGCGCGAGACGACCAGTTCGCCGCCGTCGAAGGTGAGGGTGGAGAGCCCATAAGTATCATCGTGCGATGCAACCGCGACCGAAACCACGGCGCCGGCATCCAATCCGCCGGTGAGACTGCCGAGGTCCAGGCGAATCATGAGTTGTTCGAGCTCGCCGAACGCGACGCTCCGGCCGCGGTCGAGCAGCACGACATCGTCAGACAATCGTATCAGTTCATCCTCGTCGTGGGTGACGTAGACGATGGGGATGCCCATCTCGTCGCGTAAGCGTTCGATGAAGGGAACGATGTCGCGGCGCCGCGGCAGATCAAGTTTGGCCAGCGGCTCGTCGAGCAGCAACAGATCCGGGGAGGTCAGCAGCGCCCGGCCGATCGCCACTCGCTGACGTTCGCCTCCGGACAGGCCGGCGACTCGCCGCTCGAGCAGGTTTTCGAGACCGAGCAGGCCAACCACCTGATCCATAGCGATCATGCGGCGGTCGCGGCGGCGTCGGCGAAGACCGTATTTGAGGTTGCCGGCGACGCGCAGGTGGGGCAACAGACGACCATCCTGGAACACGTAGCCGATGTTGCGCCGATCCGGCTGGAGATTGATCCCCTTTTCGGCATCGACCAACACGCGGCCGTTGGCGACGATGCGTCCGGCATCGGGTGTGACCAGGCCGGCGATAAGATTGACCAGCGTGGTCTTGCCCGACCCCGAAGCGCCGAACACGGTGGTGATGCCGACCGAATCGGTGGCGAACGCCACCTCGAGCGTGAAATCGGCGATCCCGTATTTGATCGCAATATCGAGCACGCCGATCAGGCCTCCATGCGGCGGCGCACGCGCCGGGCGATAAATTCGGAAGCCAGCATGGCAACGATCGCCAAGGCGAAGGAGATGGCGACCAGGCGCACTGCGCTTTCTTCGCCGCCCGGTGTCTGGGTGAAGGTAAAGAGAGCCAGTGGAAGGGTGCGGGTCTCCCCGGGAATGTTGGAAACGAAGGTGATCGTTGCGCCGAACTCGCCCAGCGCGCGGGCATAGGCCAGCACCGCTCCGGTGAGGATGCCGGGGAGGGACAAGGGCAGGGTGACCGAGAAGAAAACATCGATCCGCGAAGCGCCGAGGGTGCGCGCGGCGACCTCGAGGCGTCGGTCGACAGCTTCGATCGACAGGCGGATCGCGCGCACCATCAGGGGAAAGGCCATGACGCCGGCGGCGATCGCGGCCCCCTTCCAGGTAAAGATCACCGTGATTCCGAACGCCTCGTAAAGCCAGCCACCGAGCCAGCCGGTGCGTCCCAGCGTGACCAGCAGGAGGTAGCCGACCACGACCGGCGGCACCACCAGGGGTAGATGGATCACACTGTCGAGCAGCGCCTTGCCGACGAACTCGCGACGCGCCAGCAGCCAAGCCGCGGCGATGCCGAAGGGCAAGCCCACGGCGACGCTCCAGAACGCGATCCGGAGCGACAACAGCAGGGCCTCGGTTTCGGCCGGCGTCAGCAGAGGAAACACGGTCTCAACGGTGCGGCAAAGGGGTAAAGCCGTGGCGCGAGAAAATCACGCGCGCCGGATCGGTCATCAGGAATCGTGCGAAGCGCCGCGCCGCCGCGGTACGGTCGCCGGCGACGAGCGCGAGAGGATAGATGATCGGCGGGTGGGTCTCCGCGGGGAACAAGGCTACGGTCGCAATGCGCGACTCGTTGTAGACGTCGGAGGCGTAGGCGATGCCCAGCGGGGCCTCGCCGCGGGCGACGAACTCGACGGCAGCGCGGACGTTCACCGCGCGTGCCAATCGATCGACGATGTCGCGCCAGACGCCGAGATAGTTCAGGGCCGCCTTGGCATACAGGCCGGCGGGTACGTGGTCGGGGTCGGCGACCGCGAGACGTCCGTTCCCCAGCACCGCGCGCAAGCGGAAACCGTGTCGGATGGCGAGGTCAACCGGCCGATCCGCCGGCGCGATCAGGGCAAGGCGGTTGGTCAAGAGGTCAACCCGGGTGCCGGTGAGCAGAGCGCCGCGCTGATCGAGATAATCCATCCACTCGATGTTGGCGGAGAGAAAGATGTCGGCAGGCGCCCGGTTGAGGATCTGGCGTGCGAGGGTCGAACTCGCGGCCGGCGAGATGCGAACGCGATCGCTTCCGTCCGCGTGATACAGCATCGCAATCTCCTCGATGGCGGGGCCGGTGCTCGCGGCGGCGAACACCAGGATCGTGTCCGCACGCGCAGCGCCGAAGAGGAGCTGGGATACCAGCAACGACGTCACGATCGCTCGCATCGGTGCGCCTGCGTTATGCATAACGGAATATAACGTAGCGAGTCGACTCGATCACAACAGACCTAGTGTCCGGTCGAGGACCTTGGCGCGGCTCTCCCGCTCTTCCTCGGCCTCGGTAATCAGCCATTCGCGGAACGCATTGACGCGTGGGGAGGCAGCGTGGTCGTCCGCTGTGACCATGTAGTAGGCCGGCACCAGGGGGATATCGAGCGCAAACGGCAAGACCAGGCGACCGGCGGCAACGTCGTCGGCGACCAGGGCCACGCGGCTTAGCGCAATGCCGGTGCCGGCGATCGCGGCGTCGATGGCGTGATCGGAGGAGGAGAAACGAAGGCCGCGGCGCGCGTCGATGTGATCGTAGCCCGCGGCTTTGAGCCACATCCGCCAATCGGGCAGCGTGTTGCCGAGCTTCAGCAGGGAATCATCGTGGAGAAGCACGTGGTGGCGCAGATCGTCCGGGGTTCGAATGGAGTGGGTTCCTGCGAGCAGGCGCGGGTGGCACATCGGTGCTGCCGCTTCATCGAAGATCTTGTCGACGCGCAAGCCTGGATAACGTCCAAACCCGAAGCGGATCCCTATATCGAAGCCGTCGTTGGGAACGTCGGCGAGGTCGAAGCTGGCCGAAATGCGGACGTCGATGTCCGGGTGCGAGCGGTTGAAGCGTTCGAGGCGCGGCACCAGCCATTTGGCCGCGAACGAGGGGGCGACGCTGGCATTGAGAATATCCGAATCGCCGCTCCACCGCATTGCCGCTACGGCCTTGACCAGGCTCTCGAAGCCGTCGCGTACGCCGGGCAGCAGCTTTCCGCCGGCGGCGGTCAACGAGACGACGCGTCCCCTGCGATCGAACAGGCTCGCGCCGAGGAACTCTTCAAGTGACTTGACCTGATGACTGATCGCCGCCGGAGTGACGCCGAGTTCGGCGGCGGCTTTGCTGAAGCTGAGATGCTGACCGGTGGCCGCAAAAGCACGCAAGCTGTTGAGCGGTGGAAGCCTTTTCATTAATTAGTATTTCTAACTCCCGAGCTGAAAAATATTCATTTGTATGTAGGTTAATTTATGACCATTTCCACTCCATCGCATCCTCGATTGATGTAGGTATTCTAAAGAGATGAATCCATGCATTCGCTTGATCACAAGCTCGAGCCGCGGCTGCGGTTCCATATCGAACGGGCCCGGGTCGAGCGGTCGCGGACCTTCATCGCGATGGCTTCGGCGCTCGCCCGCGTCGCGGCTTCGGGGCTGAAGGTGTGGGCAGCCGGGCTGGCGCCGGCGTGGGCGCGTTACCGTGCCCGGCGGCGGCGGCGGCGGGATCTCGCCGCGCTGGCGCGGCTCGACTCACGGACGCTACGCGACATCGGCCTGGAGCCCAGCAATATCGGCGCGGCTCTGATTGATCGCTACGCCGCGCCGACGGCCGAGGCGGAGCCCTCGACATCGCGGCCTCGGATTGCTGCCAACGACGACCGCGAGCGGACGCTCACGCTGGCGAGCTAGACTAGACTCGTCGATGCCGTCGAGGGCGGTCCATCCCACCCGGAGCCTGGAGATGATGCACGCGTCCTCGGCGCGCCGCAGCGAACCCTGAGAGCCGTTATTCCCCGATTTCCGGCCTTTCAGCCCCAATGACGGATTGAGCATCGGGCTTCGGCAGTGCTTGAGCGCGAGTGCTGACGCGCTAGTCTAGCCATCTTCGTGATAAATCGTTGTGTTATCGACAATTCGACCAAGTTATTAGCTCGCATCTCTTGCGACCTGTCATCCGTTTGATGCGTCAAAGATCCAAGAAGAGCCCTGAGAGACGATAGAGCGGATTTCTTGCATTCTTGAGCGTAGGGCGCTCTTGTCTTCCTCCGGCATATGCCTGAACGGCCAATGATCGTCCAGAATCGAACACAGAACATCAAGGATATCGTCGATAACTTCCACAATGAATTCTAGTTCAATACTCCAACCCTTCGGGCTGAAGTGAGAAAACTCGTTGCGGAGTTTGTGCAACCGGTTGAATGATTTTCTCTGCTTTCCAGTGATTGCAATAATCCCACCGCATCCATTATCGATCCGCAACGACGGACAGCTTAGCCTTTTGAACAACTCGTCAGCGTTGGCAACAAATTCCCTGGGCGGCTGGTCTTCCTCTCTCTCGATAAGCATGATCGGGTCACCGAATTCGTCAACGCCATCCTGTATCCGTGTGATTTCACCGCGGCGGTCTCTCTTATGCCATTCGAGCCACTTCGCAGCGCTCCTCTCGCTTAGTGCACCCAGTTGGGCCGTCCCGGACAAGTGACAGACCATTGCGCCTTGCAAAGCGCTATGGAGCGACAGGACAACCCACTTCCAGGCACGATCTGATCGTCGAGCTTGACCCAAGCTCAGTACGCATTGTTCCAGAGAAGCCAAAACGTCCTGGCGCTCATCAGTGCGTACGCATCTTGCCATTTTCAGAAGTTCTCCCGCTAATGCGCCAATCGTCGCGCTAAACGAGGACCACCAGTCAGGCCAATGGGGTGACCGCGAATCCGCCTCAATCCTAGCCGATGAGTTCTTGGCGAGTGGAGACCTCTAACAACCGAGGGATTTGACGAAGATTTCGGTGTGCTGTCCGTTTCTCGCTGAGATCGGCGGTGTTGGCGTCCGCAATCATCCGCCGTTTCGTCATCGGCGGAGCGTTTTGGTGCTATTCGGGCCGACTCATGCCATGGCGGCGCTACGCTCATGGAAGATCAGACGCTGGACTTTGTAAGCTAGTCTAATCGTCCGAGTACAAATCCCGGGGATTGATTACGGCCTCGGCGATGGTCTCGATGTTATCGTCGCGCACGGCGGTGAAAAAGCACGAACGGCGGCCGGTGTGGCAGGCAACGCCAGTCTGATCGACCTGCAGCAGGATGGTGTCGCGGTCACAATCGACACGGAACTCGACCAATGCCTGGATTTGGCCCGAGGTTTCGCCTTTGCGCCATAGCGCTCGACGCGAGCGTGACCAGTAGCAGCTACGCCCGGTCTTCAACGTTTCGACGACGGCGTCGCGGTTCATCCAGGCCATCATCAAAACCTCGCAGGTGTCGTGCTGTTGGGCGATGGCGGGAACCAGGCCGTTCTCGTCGAAAACGATCGTATCGAGCAGCGTCGAGATCGTCGCTTCGCTTGGCGCCGCCGGCGGCGGGGTCATCGTTGGGCTCCATCCATGTGGCGAGATGATCATTGTGATCGGCGAGCGTTTTGCGCGCCAGCCCCGCTCGTTATCCCCGGTTCCGACCCGCGATCCGCGAACGTGGCTGTGAGCAGGATTCTCGGCAGATCGAATCCATCGGCGAACCCTGAAAGACCGCTGTTCCCGGGCTCCGCATCGAATACGCGGCGAAAAAAAGTGAGGGCGAACAACGCAAAATGGCGAGGCTAACGACGAAAAAAAGCTACTGGAAGTGGAATGCTCAGGCGGTGTCGCGCAACCGCTGCAAGCCGAGCTCGAGATCGGCGATGAGATCGTCGACATCCTCGAGGCCCGCATGGATCCGTATCGTCGGCCCCCCGGGCTCCCAAATGGTGGCGCTACGGAAGCGCTCCGGGTTGGTCGGCAGGATCAGGCTCTCATAGCCGCCCCAGGAGGCGCCCATTCCGAACAGCTCCAGCCCGTCGAGCATGGCCGCGACCGCTTCCTTGCGTACCTCGTTCAGGATCACGCCGAACAGCCCGCAGGCGCCCGTGAAGTCGCGTTTCCACAGCTCATGCCCGGGGTCGCTCGGCAGCGGCGGATAAAGCACGCGCGCGACCTCGGGTCGCGCTTCGAGCCACTCGGCAAGAGCGAGGGCGTTGCGGGCGTGGCGTTCGAGCCGCACCGACATGGAGCGGATACCGCGCTGGGCGAGGTAGACATCGTCGGGGCCGGCACAGAAGCCGATGCCTACGGCATATTTCTTGAGCGGCGGCCAGTGCTCGGCGTTCGCAACGGCGGTGCCGAGCATCGCGTCGGAATGGCCGACGATGTACTTGGTCGCCGCCTGAACCGACACGTCGACTCCCTTTTCGAACGGCTTGAAATAGAGCGGCGTGCCCCAGGTGTTGTCGAGGATCACGGCGACGCCGTGTCGGTGCGCGACCTCGGCGATCGCCGGCACGTCCTGCACCTCGAAGGTCAGCGAGCCCGGTGATTCGAGAAAGATCGCCTTGGTGTTGGGCTGCATCAGATCGCCCACCGATCTGCCGAGGAGAGGGTCGTAAAAAGTGGTCTCGATGCCGAACTGTTTGAGGATGGTGTCGCAGAACCTGCGGGTCGGACCATAGGCGGTGTCGACCATCAGCAGATGGCTGCCCGACTCGAGAAACGCCATCAACGCACCGGTGACCGCGGCCAGACCCGAGGGGTAAATGACGCAACCCTCGCCGCCTTCCAGCGCGCGCACCGCGTCTTCGAGGGCGAAGGTCGTCGGCGTCCCGTGGCGGCCGTAAAATACGCCCCGGTTCGAGGGATCGCGCGCGTTGCGCTGAGTTTCCTCGAGATGTTTGACGGTCGGATGGAGAACCGTCGACGCGTGATAGACCGGCGGATTGACGATACCGAAATTGTCGTCGGGATGACGCCCGGCGGTAACGATCTTGGTGTCCTGCTTCATGATTCGGTTATTCGTCGAGCGGCGGCGTGGGGTCGGGATCGGGGTCGACATGTACCATGCGCCGGGAGTAGGGCTCAAAGCCCATCCGCTGGTAGAGCGGCAGCGCTCGGGGATGGTCGAAGTTGTTGGTATTGACCCACACCCGCTTAGGCGATTGCTCCCAGCAATAGCGCACCACCCGGTTGAGCAGATAGGTGCCGAGTCCCTTGCCGAAATACTCCGGCAGCAAGCCGAAATAGGACAGGTGGATGACGGCTTCTTCACGCCGATCGAGCTCGGCGTAGCCGGCGGGACAGCCGGTGACGTAAAACACGTAAATCTCGACCCGGTCGTTGTGGATGATCTCACGCAGCCGGCGGTCGCTCATGCGCTTGCGCTCGGTCCACATCCAGTCGCGGCCGACCGCATCATAGAGAAAGCGGTAGAAGGAAACGGTTGGCTTTTCCACACGCAGCAGAGCGGTCTGGAGACCGGGTTGGTGTAGAGGCGGCAGCTCCGGCGCCTGCTTCATTTCGAGATAGGTGATGGTGCAGGCCAGATAGTTGCCGGATGCCGTCGCGCTCATCGCTCTGGTTCTCAAAGTTCGGATCGAGCGCGCTCGATCATCGCCGGGTCCTCGATTGGTGTGTCGTCGCGCCCGCCCCACTCGCTCCACGAGCCGTCGTATAGGGCGTGCTTGTCGTGGTCGAGGAGGTGGAGAGCGAGGGACAGGATCGCTGCGGTGACGCCGGAGCCACAGCTCGTCACGACGGGCCGGTCGAGCGCCAGGTCGGCCCGCGCGAACGCATCTTGGAGTCGCTTGGGCTCGCGCAACGTACCGCTCTCGGGATCGATCAGCTCGCCGTAAGGCAGGTTGCAGGCGCCGGGGATATGTCCGGAACGCATGCCCTCGCGCGGCTCGGGTTCGGTGCCGTCGAACCGCCCCCGGGAACGCGCGTCGGCAACCTGTTCCGCTCGCGTGTCGAGATTGGCGCGCATGTCCTCGAGCGAGCGGAACATGGCTCGATTGTAAACCGCCTGGAACGCCGGGTCGGCGGCCACGGGAGGCGACGGTTTGCCTTCTTCGGTGGGACGCGATTCGGCGCGCCATTTGGCGATGCCGCCGTCCAAGACAGCGACCTTTTCGTGGCCGAAAACGCGAAACATCCACCAAGCCCGTGCGGCGCTGAAGATCCCGAGCCCGTCATAGGCGACGACCTGATGGCGGTTGCCGATGCCGAGTCCGGTAACCCGTTCGGCGAACAGCTCGGCGCCGGGGAGGGTGTGCGGCAAGCCGCTTTCGGTATCGGCGATTTTGTCGATATCGAAGAAGCGGGCGCCAGGGATCCGAGCGCGCTCGTATTCCCATTTGCCGTTCTTCTTCTGGGCCGGCAAATACCACGAGGAATCGACGATACGGATATCGGGGTCGGCGAGCCGCGCGGCGAGCCACGCGGTCGAGACGATGGCGTCGGACCGATCTTCGGTCATTGCTGAACGGCCTCGGCGAGGGTGACGACGACTCGGCGGTTGTGGCGGCCCTTTTTCTCGATCTTGCTGACAACCACTTGCCCGATCTCCCGGGTATTGGCGAGGTGAGTGCCGCCGCAGGGCTGCAGGTCATGATCCTCGATGCGGATCAGGCGGATCTTGCCGGCGCCGGTCGGCGGCGCGACCATCATGGTCTTGACGAGATCCGGTTGAGCGGCGAACTCCTCATCGGTGATCCATTCCGGCGTCACGGTCGAGCCCCTCGCGATGAGCGCGTTGAGCTGCGCCGTAAGCGTCTCCTTGTCGAGGATCGCTTCGGGGATGTCGAAATCGAGCCGGCCCCTGGTGTCGCTGATCTGACCGCCCGTGACCGGGTAGGGCAACAGAGCGGAAAGCAGGTGCAGACAGGTGTGAACGCGCATGATGCGATGGCGCCGTTCCCAGTCGATCTCCGCCGAGACAGCGGTGCCCGGTGGCGGCGCGTCGGCGCCTTCGGCGATCAGGTGCCGTACGATTTCGGGTCCATCGCCCTTGCGGGTGTCGACGATCTCGACGATGCCGCGACCAAAAACGAGACGGCCCGTGTCGCCGGGTTGGCCGCCGCCCATGGGATAGAAGACGGTGCGATCGAGTTCGATCCCGCCCGCGTCCACGGAAGTGACGGTCGCCCCGCAGCTCCGGGCATAGGGATCGTCGCGGAAGACCAGCTCGGTCATGGCTGGTTCTCCAGCCACCGCGGCACCGGTAGCTCCTTGGATCGCAGAAACGCCGGATTGAACAGCTTGCTTTCGTAACGTGTGCCGAAGTCGGCGAGGATGGTGACGATGGTGTGCCCGGGGCCCATCTCTCGGGCCAGGCGCACCGCCCCGGCAACGTTAATGCCGGTCGAGCCGCCCACGCACCAGCCCTCGTGCTCGAGCAGATCGAAGACATGGGGCAGCGCTTCCGCGTCGGGGATCTGGTAGGCCCTGTCGATCGGCGCGCCCTCCAGGTTCTTGGTGATCCGGCCCTGACCGATGCCCTCGGTGATCGAACTGCCCTCCGCTTTGAGTTCGCCATGAACGTAGTAATTGTAGAGCGCAGCCCCCATCGGATCGGCCAACGCGATGACGATTTCGCGGTTGCGTTCCTTGAGCGCCATACCGGTGCCGGCCAGGGTGCCGCCGGTACCGACCGCAGAAACAAAACCGTCGATGCGCCCTTCGGTCTGCGTCCAGATCTCGGGGCCGGTGCCTTCGAAGTGGGCCCGGCGGTTGGCGACATTGTCGAACTGGTTAGCCCAGATGGCGCCGCTGCGCTCGGTCGCCGCGAGTTCCTCTGCGATACGTCCGGACAATTTCACGAAGTTGTTGTCATCCTTGTAGGGTACCGCGGGAACCGGCCGCACCTCTGCGCCGCACAGACGCAGCATCGAGATCTTTTCGGCGCTCTGGGTATCGGGGATGACGATCACCGAGCGGTAGCCGAGCGAGTTGCCCACCAATGCGATCCCGATACCGGTGTTTCCGGCCGTACCCTCGACGATGATGCCGCCCGGTTTCAGCAATCCTCTGGCTTCGGCGTCGCGGATGATGTAGAGCGCCGCGCGATCTTTGACCGAGCTGCCCGGATTGAGGAATTCGGCCTTGCCGAGAATTTCGCAACCGGTTTCGTCGGAAACCCGATCGAGGCGGATCAACGGAGTGTTGCCGATGAGGTCGGTAAATGTGCGAGCTATGGTCACGACGGTGATCTCGTCCCGAGCCTAGTAATATTGCCAAACGTTGTACTGGTTGTAATAGAGATCGCCGGTGTGGATCACCGCAAAGCGAAGACTTGCTTGCGTCGCGGCCGTGATAGCGTAGCGCGACATCACGGTCGGTCCGAGCGTGCCGTGCTCCTCCTCGACGTCGGAGGCGTGCACCGAGATCGACATCAGACCGTCATCGGTGAGGTCGTAATGCTCGCGGAGGCCCGCCTCGAGCTCACCGAAGACCAGCGGGTTGATGCGCTCGGCGGCGAACGACAGGGCTGACAATCCCTCGACAAAGGGCCGGTTGCACATCACCACCTCGAACCAGTGCTTGAGCAGCCAGGATTCGAGGCGCATCTCGTCCCGGGCGCGCCGCTCCTCGTCCCAGCCGAGTTCGGTCAGGGTCGCACCGATCAGCTTCATGTGACCGGAGGTCTTCGAGCTTTCGCCATACTCTTCCTCGAGCATGTTTTCGAGGATGCCCTGGCGCAAATCGTCGTCCGGGCAGTTCGCCCACAGCACGCCGAACAGCTTGTTGGTCGGATCCGCCCACATCGAGAATTGGTGCAGCCACCCGGCGATCTGATCCTTGCTCGCCCTGCCTTCCTTGACGGCCACGATGAACGGATGCCTGGTGCGGTTGCGCACATCGTCGAACAGGGCGTTCTCGAGCTCCTGGACCAGGGCGTCGTTGGTCAGCGGCTGTTTCGACATGGCGATCTCTCCGACATGAATGTGGGGAGCCGGGCTCTCCATAGCCCCGGGGCGAGGTGCGGGGGAACGTGGCGCTCGGACGCGTAACGGTGGCTGTTTGCGCTCGCCCCGATGGCTGTTCTCTGGTTCTAGTAGTACTGCCAGACGTTGTACTGATTGTAGTAGACGTCGGCGGTGTGCTCGACCGCGAAGCGGACGCTGTCCTGCTGCGGCTTGGTGGTGGCATGGCGCGACATCGCCATCGGTCCGAGCGTGCCGTGCTCCTCCTCGACGTCGGAGGCGTGCACCGAGATCGACATCAGCCCCTCGTCGGTGAGATCGTAATGCTCGCGCAAACCCTCTTCGAGGATGCCGAAGACCAGCGGGTTGATGCGCTCGGCGGCAAAGGAGACGGCGGCGAGGGCGTCGACGAACGGGCGATTGCGAATCACCACCTCGAGCCAATGCTTCTGCAACCATGATTCGGGCTGCAGTCGGTCTTCGGCGCGGCGCGGCGCGTCCCACCCCAACTCGGTAAGCGTTGCGTCGATCAGCTTCATATGGCCGGCGGTCTTGGAGCTCTCGCCATACTCCTCCTCGAGCATGTTCTCGAGAATACCCTGGCGGATGTCGTCGTCCGGGCAGTTGGCCCACAGCACACCAAACAGTTTGTTCGAGGGATCGGCCCACAGCGAGAACTGATGCAGCCAGCCGGCGATCTGGTCCTCGGTCGCTGCTCCCCTGCGCACCGCCTGAACGAAGGGATGCAACGTACGATTGCGCACCGGATCGTCGAGCACGACGTTAAGCTCGTCGATCAGCTGTTCGGTCGAAACCACACCGTTTTGCGCCATCCCGCTCTCCTTTCAGCGCCAAGCTCTAGTAGTACTCCCACACATTGTACTGCCGGTAATACATCTCGGCCGTGTGCCTGACCGCAAAGCGGATGTTCTTCTGGTCGTAGGCGCTGGTGCCGTAGCGTTCGATGGCCATCGGTCCGAGGCTGGCATGCTCTTCCTCGACATCCGAGGCGTGGACCGCGACCGACAGCAACCCATCTTCGCCGAGGTCATAGTGCTCGCGCAGGCCCTTTTCCAGCTTGGCGAACACGACGTGGTTCATGCGCTCGGCGGTGAACGAAGTGGCGCAGATCGACTCCACGAAAGGCCGCCGCGTCATCACGACCTCAAACCAGTGGTGCAGGGCCCAGGACTCGTAGCGTTTTTCGTCCCGTGCGCGGCGCTCGGCCTCCCAACCCAGCGCGTCGCAGGTGCGATGGATCAACTCGACATGGCCGGCGATGCCCGATTGATAGCCGTATTCCTCTTCGCGCATATTGTCGAGGATGCCGGCGCGGATGTCATCGTCGGGGCAATTGGCCCACATGGTGCCGAGATACTTGTTGCAGGGGTCGGCCCACAGGGAGAATTGGTGGATCCAACCGGCAAATTGATCCTCGGTTGCGGTGCCGTTGGCGACCGCCTCGACGAAGGGGTGGTAGATGCGATTGCGCACCTTGTCGTCGACGATCGCTTCGAGCTCCTTGGCGAAGGTCTCGGTATCCAGCGCTTCGCTCGGCTCGCAAATCTCGGTCACTGCCATCGGCGTACCCCTCGAGTTATGAGTGCCGGCGCATCCTAGGGATTTGGTGGTAGCGGGACAACCAATTGACGCCTAATTGACGCCCCGGCGACGTACATAGACGCCGCCCCGCATCCCCGAAAAAACCTGATCGAGATCGGAGTGGCGAACGGGATCGTCGCTGTCGTCCTCGTTGAGATTGCGCTCGGCAACGTAGGTCCAATGCGTCGCATCGTGGACCAGCACATGGTACCAGGGTTGGTCCTTGGGCGGCCGGCTACGCGCCATCTGCTCATACCATTCCTCGCTGCCGCGGAATTGTGGATCGACGTCGACCACGACACCTCGATAATCGAACAAGCGATGACGGATGATCTGGCCGACATGGAATTTGGCGCGCGTTTCCATGGCGAGGGTTCTTGAAACAAGTCGAGCTAAGAGCAGTCGGCGCTAGCCGGCGGCCGCTTCGCTGTCGAGGAAGCCGAGCAGGATCTCGTTGAACCGTGCAGTATCCTCCATGTAGGAGCAGTGGCCACAGCCTTCGATCGCTTCGAGCCGGACAGAACCTAGCAAGTCGCGGGCGCCTTCGCCGACGCTCAACGGCACGGCCTGGTCCTCGGCACCCCAGATCAGCAGCATCGGTTTCGCCGCGGCGTAGTCTTTGAGCGCAGCGCCGACATTATCGTTGTCGATGCTTTCGACGATGTAGTCGCCGAGCACGTTGAACGCCTCCTGCGCGCCGGGTGAGTTGTTGATCCGGAATTCCTCATTGATGAAATCCTCGGTGATAAGCTCCTGCTTGGCGAGGACGAATTTGAGTTTGCCGGCGATGCCGTCACGCGTGACGTTCTTGACGTTGGCGCGGACGTTTTCGCTGGCTTTCCGCCCCAGTGGCATGACGCCGACCGCGCCGACCAGGACCAACGCGGTGGTGCGATCGGGACTGCGCGAGGCCAAGTAGCCGGCGACGTGGCCGCCCAGGGAGGTGCCGACGATCGCCGCGCGTTCGATCTCCATGCTGTCCATGAAATCGCCGACGAAGTCGGCAAATGCCGGGACGCCGTATCGATAGTCCGCGCCCTTGTAGGCGAAGCCGTGTCCGGGGAGGTCGATCGCGTAGGCGTGGTAGCCGGCGTCGGCCAGCGGCTCGAGGTTGGTGTGCCAGCGGTCGGCGCGCGCGCCAAGACCGTGGATCAGCACCACGTTGCGGTCGCCCGATCCGGATTCGAGAACATGCGTCAGCGTCGATCCGGCGCCGAACGGATAGCTGATGATGGCCATGGTTTCCTCCCTTTACCTCGAGTCCATGTTCACAGACCTTGCGAGCGCCCGCAACGGTTCCACGTGGCGTGCACGTCTTTCACCGCAGCACATCCGCTGACGCGCCGCCCCGCTCGCGCATCTCGATTGTCGGGCGAAGCGTGCCGGCAGCGCGGCAAACGTCTCGCGAAAGGTCTTGCCGTCGGCGAACAAGCCGGCGATGCGATCGGCAAAGAACTCATCGCCTTCGTACCGGTAGGAGATCGCCAGCCGGCCGGTGTGGAGTTTGAAGCGCGGCAAGGTGTTGAAGTCGGCGCCCGGAGGCCGGTCACGGCCCGGCCGCCGCCGTCGTGCGCCGAGCCAACCGCGGAAGGCGTAGAACGCGTCTTGGGGGGCAGGAACCCGATCGCATCGTCGACCTCATGGCGTCCCCGGATCACGTCGTCGGCGGTGAGGGCGAAGGGGCCCTGTGGTTCTCCCTGGATGAGGCAACGCGCGCTCGGGCAACATGAAACTCGCGGCGCGGTGCACCGGGCGTTGCCGGCGGCGGGGTAGAGCTCGTTCGAACCGATGGCGGCATCGACCGCAACCCGGTTGTCGGCCGGCAGCCGGCGAACGCGACGTAGCTGGACAAAAAAAGGCGGCGACCCCAATAGGTCGCCGCCCTGGCGTACGCGTTGATCTTTATTTCAGCTCGATTTCGACACGCCGATCGAGCGGGTGGCCGACGCTGTCCTTGACCCGGGTTACCGGCTTGGACTCGCCGTAAGACGATGGCTTGAGCGGCCGGTTGGAAACACCGGCATCGAGCAGGAACATGACGGCCGCCGTGGTCCGGGACTGCGACAGGACCAGATTGGACTCTTTGTTGCCCGCTCTGTCGGCATGGCCGCTCACCACGACTTCCTTGGGCTTCGACTTGCGGTATGCGGCAATCACCTCGTTGAGGGTCTGCTGTGCCTCGATACTCAGTACCGAGCTGGCGGTATCGAAGCGAACCACGAAATGGGACCAGACAGGCTCGGCCATTTCCTCCATCGGTTCCGGTTTCGGTTCCGGCATCGCCGGCGCGGCCGCCTGGACGGGCGCGGGTTTGGGCGGCGGCTTGAGGAACTGGTGCACGAAGGCCATGTGGAATTCGAACTTCTCCTCGCACGCCTTGATGTCGGCCGGCTGAATGTTCTCCTCGATTTCCTGCAACCAGCAATCGAAATAGACTTGCGCCATCGCAGCGTCCAACGGTGCTTTCTCGCGCGCGCCCTTGGCCAGCACTTCGTCGATGCGCCGTTTCATGTAGAAGGCGGGGTTCTTGTAGCTGGCGGGGATCGTCCTCGCTTCAACCGCGTCCGGCCCCGGCGCTTCGCCCTTGGCGGCCATCTGGGCCTTCATCAGGAAGTGATCGCCATCGCGCCAATCGCTTTCCTGTTGCTCCATGCCGCCGATTTCGACGTAGCCCTTATGCAGATTCTGCGAGAACTCGGATCCGGTCGGCTGCATCATCTCGACCATCGATACGTCGACCACCGCACAGGCAGCGAGGAATATCGCCGCCGTTGCAACAATAGAAAATCTCTGGATTTGAGCCATCGGTGTGCGCCCTCGGATGCCTTCCAATCGACTGGTCGGCGGCACCCTAGCGCCGGACGCGCGACGACGCAATGCCGCGCGTCGCCTTCGATATCAGCTAGTTAAATCAGACAGTTGACGCCGCTCGGTCGATCGACCGGCAAGGTTTCAATCGAGGGGCAGCTGTTCGATCGCAGCGATCCAGTCGAAATCGTTGCGCGCCAGCGCCGTGACCTGAATCAAACCGAGTGCGTCGTCGTCGGCTTCGTCGACCGCCGCCTCCGTCGCAGTCCGAGCAACGGTCAAACCCCCATCCTGTATCAAACCTCCGTCCTGTATAAGGTTTTCCTCTACATCGGCTACAGGGCGCGGCGTGACCGCGGGCTTTTCGTCGATCAGGTAAACGGCGAGCACGGCAACCGACGCGGCGGCGGCTGCCGCGCCGGCGATCGGCAGCGGATGCGGCGGTCGTCGCGGCGACCCCGCCGCCGACCGGCCGCCTGCTGCAAACCGGCCCACCACGCGGTCGATCATACCCGGCGAGGGCGGCGGCGCCTGCAACGTGTCGAGCGCGCGCTCGATCTTCCGCGCGGCCTCGACCATGGCCTGCGCGTGGCGCGATTCCTTCAACAGCCGCCGCAAGGCGGGGCGTTGGCCGTCGGGCCAATCGGCGCTGTCGGCACCATGGCGGTCGAGGCACGCGGCGAGAGTGTCGAGTGTCGCGTTCATGACGATGTCTCCAGGAGATCTTGAACGTGCGGCGCCAGCAATTCACGCAAGCGTCGCCGCGCGCGAGCGAGCAAAGCCTCGACCGATTCGGTTGTGGTTCCCATGACCGCGGCGGCTTCGGGATTGGAGAATCCCTGATAGTGAACCAGCACGAGGGCGGCGCGTTGGCGCCTCGGCAGTCGCCTGAGCGCGTTGGCGACCGCATGCCGACGACCGATCTCATCTTCGAGCGCCGGCGCTGCGGACCCACCGTCGAGCAAGCAGGCGGGCAGGTAGATCAGGCGAACCAGCCTTCGCTTGCGGTCGATGCAGAGGTTCGTGACCACGCGGTGGAGCCAGGTGCGGAGATTGGCACCATCCGGCTGCCACGTCGGCGCCTTGGCCAACAGGCGCAAGAAAGCGTCCTGGACGACGTCTTCCGCTTCGCTGCGATCGTGCAGCAGATACCAGGCGTAGCTCACCAGCGCCGGCAGGTGCCGCCGGACCAGCGCGGCCCACGCTGCCTGCTCGCTCCGCGCAGCGAGGTGGAGCAAGTGGTCGTCCGAGGCGGCGGCGAGCGTTTCGCCGGCCGCCCGCGCCGCCGAACCGCGGACGGGTTCAGCGCCGGATAGCTGCGCGCGCGTGGCAGCGCGTCGGTTTCGCCTATCGGCGGGGACGCCGGTGCCAGCGCCGCGGCGCAAATTCGCCCGCTTCGATCGAAGCATCGCCATTGGCGTCGTATCGCTTCAACCACCTTCGCGAAGGCGCTTGAATTTCCTCCAGCGTCAGGGCCTGGTCGCCATCACTGTCCATGAGATCGAACAGCGTCGTCGTGCCGATCGACCGGAACCAGCGTCCGCGCCGCCTGAACTCATCGACCGACAGTTTACCATCGGAATCGACATCGGCCGCCGCGAGCAGTCGCTTCTGTTCGGCGGCGATCTCGGCGGCACTGATCTTGTCGTCGCGATCGGTATCGAGCAGCAGCATCATGCGCTCCTGCCCGCGTTCGCGCGGCGGACCAGGCCGGTCGTCCTGCGCCAGACCCGGCGTGGGTGCCGCCCACAGGGCGCCGCAGGTCATGACCATCGCAACAAAGGAGGTTGGTTTCATCGATTCCGCTCCGGGTTGATTGTTCAACTCGAGCGTTACACGTATGTGCGGCGAGGATTCCGTCGCTGGAGGGCTTTTTTATTCGGGCCAGCGCGCCGGATGGGTTCCGAAGGGTGCGGCCGGCCGTAGCCAGCGGGGCGGAGTCTCCGACATGCGCAACACGGGCGCGATGTGACGCACGCGTCCGAAAGCGGTGTTGCTCTCGGTCATGAACGGGGCGAGATCGTCGCGGGTTGGAACGCGAATCCGGTCGGCGGCGCCGGCATCGACCCGGCCCAGCGACTGGATCCAGCGCCCCGTCTGCGCCAACGACACCCGCACGAGATAGCTGCCGCCTTCGCGTGCGCGCCGCAGCAGCGCGATCAGCGCGCCAAACGCCGCGAGGTAGCCACAGGTGTAATCGAGCGCTTGCGCCGGCAAATGTTTGGGCTCGGGGCCGTCGCCGCCCTCGAAGGCGATCCCGGTTGTCGATTGCAACAGACTGTCGAAGCCGCGCCGGTGCGACCAGGGGCCGGCGTGGGAGAACGCCGACAGGGTGACATAGATGAGCCCGGGGCGAGCGGCGAGCAGGTCATCGACGCCGAGGCCAAGCCGCTCGAGGGCACCCGGGCGAAACCCTTGGACGAAGAGATCCGCGCCCGCGACCAGGGCGAGAAGCTGCCGGCGTTCGGTTTCGCTCCTGAGATCAAGACTAACCGACAACTTGCCGTGGCCGGTGTCGATCACGAACGATTCGAAATGGTAGCTGTGCGATGCGCTGACGCGGACGACGTCGGCGCCGTGTTCGGCCAGGGTACGGCCGCACAGAGGTCCGGCGATGACGTGGGTGAGGTCGAGCGCGCGCACGCCGGAGAGCGGGCGCGGTGCCGGCGGTAAGGGCTGCGGCGGGCCGTCGCGCAGCTTCACCACCTCGAGCAGCGGGAGTTTGGCGACGGCCGCCGCGTGGGGATGGGCGAGCCACTCCTCGGGCGTGCGGATCATTGCCGCGGACAGGTTGGCGGCGATCAACGCAGCCTCGAGCTCGCCGGCCGTCCGTCCGGCCACGGCGGCCGCGACCGGCGCCGAATCGCCGTCGTCGACGCCGAGGATTTCGAGGATTCCCTTGCGCAGATTGGGATGGTTGCAATGCAACTGCACCCAACGCTGGTCACCGGTGGGGTAGAAACCGGAGACGTCGTGCCAGACCCCCGGCGCCGGGCGGCCGTCGAGCGAATAGGAACGTTCGCTACGCAGCGCCGCGGCGACGGCCTCGATCTCGAGCCCCAATTGCTGCGACCGGCCGCCGCGCGCCGCCCACAGTTGGTTGGCGGCGACCCCGACCGCGGCGATCGCCGCGCCGGCGGCTGCGCCAATACGGAACCGGGTCGGCAGAATCGGGTCGTCGCCAGCAATCACGGGCGTGGGCGGCGAGGGGAGCGACCAATCGCCGGCATTGAGCAGGGCTTCGAGGGCGGCGTTGGGTGCGGTCATGGCGATGCGGGTCCTAGCGGAAGAACAGGCCGCCGTCGGCGAGAATCGTCTGGCCGGTTATGAAGGAAGCCGCGCCGCCGGCAAGAAACAGCACGATGGCGGCAATGTCGTCCGGCGCGCCCACCCGTTTGACGCATTGCTGGTCGACGATCCGCCTGGTTGATTCCTCGCTGGCGGTCTTGCGCGGAATGCCGGTCATGACAAGTCCGGGCATGACCGCGTTTACGGTAATGCCGAAATCGCCGAGCTCGCGCGCCATGGCCCGCGTCATGCCGACCAGTGCCGATTTCGAGGTGACGTAGTGGAGGTAGTTGGGTCGGCCCATTTCGACGACGCTTGAGGAGATGTTGACGATGCGCCCCCAACCCTTGGCTCGCATGTGCGGGACCAATGCCTTGGCGCAACGGTAACAGCCGCCGATATTCACCTGCATCGCGTAGTCCCACTCATCGTCGGGGATTTCGTAGAATGGCCGCATGTCGATGTCGGCGAAGAAGGCCGCGTTGTTGATGAGAATGTCGGCGCCTCCGAGTTCGGTCGCCACCTGATCGCTCATCGCCTTGATCGCGGCGGGGTCGGCGACGTCCGTCGTGATCGCCAGCGCTCGACCGCCGCCGGCGGTGATCTCTGCGGCTACGGCGCCGGCGTTGTCGGCGTCCTGCTCGGCGATGATGGGAATCGCGCCGGCGGCCGCGAAGGCCAGCGCGTAGGCCCGGCCGATACCGCGCCCACCGCCGGTGATCACGACGTTCTTGCCGGCGATATCCTTATCCAGGGTTATCCCATCCATGTTTCCGCTCCCTCATCGCGGCTTGGCTCCGACCGGCGCTCGATCAATATCATGTGTCGAACCCTGAGCGCGTGGCGGTTGTTGCCGATTCCCTCCTCACCATCGGTCGTTCGTCATCGCGACCGAGATGTTGCGCGCCAGAGGGAGATCGCCGACATCGTCCGCGCGATTGCGACGCTGCCAACCCGCCCCATGGAGTGATTCCGCTCGCACGCATCCCCGGCCCGAGCGATCAGAGTTCCGCCAGCCGTCCGACGACGTCGCCCAGGCTTTCGACGCTCTGCACCGGCTGATCGCCGAAAGGCATCAGGATCACGGTATCGATGCCGATTCCGGCGTAGGCGGCCATTTCGTCGACGAAAGAACCGACCGCCTCGGTAGCGGGGATCGGCGCCGAGTAGAGAATCGTCTTTTCGATCGAGTCGTAGTCGCGGTTTTCGGCCCTGCAATGCTCGCGCAACACGTCGAGCTTGGACTTGACGCCATCGACGCCGTCGCGCGTGAACAGGTTGCAGGCATTGGCGTATTTGGCCACCAAACGCAGCGTTTTCTTCTCGCCGCCGCCGCCGATCATGATCGGCGGATGCGGCTTGCTGAGGCATTGCGGAACGTTGAGGGTTTCGCTCAGCGTGTAGTGTCTGCCCTGGTAGGGACCATCGTCCTTGCTCCACATCTGCAGGCAGATTTGCAACGCCTCCTCGAGCTGCTCGAAACGCACCCCGAGCGGGGGGAAGGCAACGCCAAGGCCGCGGTGTTCGCGCTCATACCAGGCAGCGCCGATACCGAGCTGGGCGCGGCCCCCCGACAGGATATCGAGGGTGGTGGTGATCTTCGCCAACAAGCCGGGATGGCGGTAGGTAACGCCGGTCACGAGCAGTCCCAGCCGCATCTTGCCGGTCTTGGCTGCGAGGTAGCCCAGAACGGTGTATCCCTCGAGCATGTCGAGTTTGGCGGGGTCGCCCAGCATCTCCATCTGGAAGTAGTGATCCATCACGGATAGCTTGGTCACGCCGGCGGCTTCGGCGGCCTCGGCGATCGCTCCGAGCGTCGGCGCGATCGCGGCCCGGCCGGCCGGCCAGGTGAAATTGACGATATGAAGACCGACCTCCATAGGCGCCTCCCGAGACGGATGTTGAGCTGCTCCCAACGCTATCAGATCGCGCCCGGGCGCGCCCCAATAACCGCGCCGCGGTGCGAGCGATGACCGGTCCCGAAGCGATCACCTTTCACAGCGACGGATTGGCAATCGCGGCGGACCTCTATCTCCCGCCCGAACAAGCGCCGGGGAAAAAAACGCCGGCGATAGTGCTTTGCCATGGTTTTGGGGGTCTCAGGCGCTTCTGGTTCCCCCGCTTCGCGCGCCACTTCAATCGATTTGGCTATGCCGCGCTGACGCTCGATCACCGCAACACCGGCGACAGCGAAGGAACGCCGAGATGCCATCTCGACCCGATCGGGCAGGTGGCCGATTTGCGCAGCGCGGTGTCGTACCTGGAAACACGCGAGGAGAACGATTCCGCCCGCATCGCTCTCTACGGGATCAGCTACGGGGCCGCCAACGCGGTGTACACCGCGGCCATCGATCCACGCATCGCGACGATTGTCAGCGTGGTGGGCTATGGCGACGGCGAACGCTGGCTCAAGGCATTGCGCCGCGAGTGGGAATGGATTGACTTCCGCGACCGCCTTGCCGCCGACCGCCGCCGCTGCGCCCTCGGCTTCGACAGCGAGTTGGTCGACACCTCCGAGGTGCTGGTGCGCGACCCGGAAGCGCTCGCGCACGAACGCGAAGCACGCGCCAACGATCCGGACCGCGTGACCCGGGTACCGCTGGCGACCGCCGATGCCATCATCGGCTTCAAACCGGAGCGGGTGGTCGATCGAATCTCGCCGCGGCCCGCCTTTTTCATCGGCGTCGCCGACGACACGCTGGTCCCCACGGAAGAGACGCTGGCGCTGTTTGCCCGCGCTCGCGAACCGAAGCGGTTGCATCTGTTTCCGGCGATCGGCCACCACGCGGTCTACTACGGCGACCGGCTCGATGAACTGCTGGGGATGGCCGTCGACTGGTTCGACGAGCACCTGAAACCGTGAGCGACGGAGAGTGGCATGACGAAAATTCTCTACGAGAAAGATGGTCGTATCGGGCGGATCACTCTGAACCGCCCGGAGGTGATGAACGCGATCGACGACGATCTGCCGCGCGAGCTCGCCGAGGCGGTGATGCGGGCCGATGCCGACCGGGATATCCACGTGATGGTGCTCTCGGGTGCGGGCGGGGCGTTCTGCGCAGGATACGACCTGACGCATTACGCGGCGGGTGCGGGCCCGAGCAAGGCCGTGCAGGACATGCCATGGGATCCGATGCAGGACTACCAGCTCATGTGGGCGAACACGCAAGCCTTCATGTCGCTGTTCCGCGCTATGAAGCCGGTCATCTGCAAGGTGCACGGCTACGCTTTGGCGGGCGGGTCCGATATCGCGCTGTGCGCCGACATTACGATCATGGGTCGTGACGCACGGATCGGTTACATGCCGGCCCGTGTCTGGGGCTGCCCGACCACGGCGATGTGGGTTTACCGGCTGGGGCCTGAAAAGGCGAAGCGGATGTTGTTCACGGGCGATAAGATATCGGGGTGCGAGGCGGCCGAGATGGGGCTCGTGCTCAAGGCCGTACCCGATGATCGGCTCGACGACGAGGTCGAAGCACTGGCCGGGCGTATGGCATCGGTGCCGATCAACCAGTTGGCGATGCAGAAGATGGTGATCAACCAGGCGGCGGAGGCCACGATCACGCAGGTCCAGAGGCTGGCCACAATCTTCGACGGCATGAGCCGCCACTCGCCCGAGGGTGTGAACTTCAAGACCCGCGCCGAAGATGCCGGCTGGAAACAAGCGGTGCAGGAGCGCGATCAAGGCAGCTACGATTGGACGCGCAACGGGCCGTGGGGTGAGGGCGGGTGAGACGCGCCGTTGGCAAAGGCCGTGGGTTGCCGATCCAAACCGATTGATCGGTCGCGCGCGTTGCGGCTGTTCCGGTGAGCGAGCCCAACGCCGAAGCGCAAGACGCGTTGCCGTATTCGATGCGGCTGCGCGGCGACGACCATCGCGCGATGCACGACGCGTTTCGCTGGCATCTTCCGTCGCGCTACAACATGGCGGTTGATCTCATCGATCGGGTGGCCGCAGCGACGCCCGACGCGATCGGGTTGATCCATGAAACCGAGGCCGGCGACGTCACCCGCTACAGCTTCGCCAGGCTGCGCTCGCTCGCCGCGCGAGCGGCGAACGTTTTTGCCGCTCTGGGCGCCGCAAGGGGCGACCGCATCGCATCGCTGCTGAACCAGTCGCCGGAGGCACTCCTCGTCCATCTCGGCTGCTGGCGCGCCGGGTTGGTCAGCGTGCCGATTTCGATCTCGGTTGACGCAGAAACGCTTGCCGCGCGACTGGCAGCGAGCGGTGCGCGCATCGTCGTGACCGACTTGGCGCGCTATCCGCGGCTGGCCGAGATCCGCGACCAACTGCCCGAACCGATTCAAACGCTGCTGATCGACGGGCGCGAATCCGACGCCGCGGAATTCCATGCATTGTTGGCGAACGCGTCGGAGAGCCACGCCGCGGCCGCGACCGGACCCGACGATCTTGCCTTCCTCTCATTTACCTCGGGTTCGACCGGTCAATCCAAGGGCGTGGCGTTCGGCCACCGGATGCTGCCCGGACACCTGCCCGGTTTCGCGTTTGCCTACGAGCATTTCGGACAGGCCGAGGATTTGTGCTGGACACCGGCGGACTGGGCCGGCGGCGGCGGGCTGTCGATGTCCTTGATGCCATGCCTGTGGTTCGGCAAGCCGGCCGTTGCCTTCCGTTCCGAGGCTGCGTTCGATCCCGAACGCGCGTTCGCGACCATGCTCAGGCACGGGGTGCGCAACCTGTTTGCGATGCCGACGATGATCAACCTGCTGCGCCAGGGCAAATTGCCGCGCGGGTTGCGGCTCCGTTCCTTCATCAGCGCCGGCGAGGCGGTGGGCGCCGAGCTCGCCGAGTGGAGCCGGGCGGCGTTCGGCATCCACGTCAACGCGGTATACGGCCAGAGCGAAGCGAACTTCCTGCTCGCCCATGTCCCCGCCTTCATGCCGGAACGGCCGGGCTCGATGGGTCTGCCGGTTCCCGGGTGCGAGATCGGGGTCATCGATGCCCGCGGCGCACCGCTGCCCGATGGCGCAACCGGGCAACTCGCGCTCAAGCGGCCCCACCCGGTGATGATGCTGGGCTACTGGAACGACCGCGCGGAAAGCCGCGCGCGCTATGCCGGCGACTGGCTGTTGACCGGCGATTTGGTCAGCCGCGACGGCGAAGGCTACTACTGGTACCGCGGACGTCCCGAAGACCTGATCCAAACCGTGGCCGGGATGGTCGCACCGTTCGTGATCGAGGAGGCGTTCACCCGCTCTCCGTCGGTCGCGGTCGCGGCGGCGATCGGGGTTCCGGTCGGCGCCGACGACCAGCGCATCAAGGTATTCCTGCAGCCGCCGACCGGGGTCGGAATCGGGGCGGTAGAAGCCGCAGAGATCGAAAACTTCGCCCGCACCAGGCTGGCAGTCGAACACCGGCCGCAAGCGATCGAGTTCGTCGACGCGCTGCCGCTGACCTCGACCGGCAAGGTCGCGCGGCGGGTTCTGCGTGAGCGGGAACGAGCGCGACGCGCCGGTGTGGCGGAACCGGACAACGGTTAGCGGTGCGGGTCTGATCGGCGGGGTTACATCAGGTCGAGGCTGAGCGGAGCAATCTCGCCTGCGGGGCGGCCGGCGAAGTCTCGGTTGGGGCAGTCCCGCTCCATTCGCTGTTGCGCCTCGGCGAGAATACCGACGGCCGTGTCGGGGTCGAGATTGAGTGTCTTGCCGTCCTCCACGACTTTGATGCCATCGACATAGACGTCCTTCACGGCGCGGTCGGCGGCGGAGAAGATCAGGCTGCGCAGGGGATCGCGCAAGGGCCGCATGTCGATTTGGTTGCCGTCGACGATAACGATGTCGGCCTTGGCCCCCGGCGCCAGCCGGCCCAGATCGTCGCGCCGCAGCGCGGTCGCACCGCCGACCGTCGCCGCCGCAAACACGTCGCCGATCTGCAGGGTGTTGATGTCCTCGGCAGCGATGCGGGCGAACACGGCGGCGGTGCGAATCTCCTCGAGCATGTTGTGCGGGAAGGTGTCGGTGCCGATGCTCATATTGACGCCGGCGCGAACGTAGCGGCCGAAATCCTGCATGACCTGGCCGTAGCGGGAAAACGGGGTCGGGCAGTGGGCCACGGAGGTGCCGGTTTCGACCAGGATGTCGAGGTCGCGCCGGCCGTGCCATTGCACCCAGCTGTGCTCGTCGATGAACAGGCCGTGGCCGAGGATGGTTCGGGGTCCGAGGAGGCCGATCGATTGGGCCCATTGGATCGGCGACATGCCGTGGCGCCGGGTCATTTCGTGGAATTCGACCACGCTTTGCGAGCAGTGGGTGGTGAGCGGTATTCCGTGTTCCTCGGCGTAGGCCACGGTGTCGCGAAACAGCTCGACCGACACGGTATCGATCTGGCCGGCGCACAGGATGCCCCGCATGCGCCCCGAGGGATCGAAGGATTCCAGCCCCTCGATGACCTCGATCGCGCGGTCGAACGCGCGGCGGCCAGCGCGCTCGTCCCAGTCGTATTTGAGCTGGTGGCGGTTCTCGAGGCGCCATTGGGCCGAGGCGTACCACGGCCCGGCATAGCTGCGAATCCCGCTGCGCCTGGCGACCTCGAGCCAGCCATCGATCGGCGGCGACAGATCGACGATCGTGGTGACGCCGCTTTTCAAGAGCTCGGCGTAGGCGACCTCGGTGCCGGCGATGGCGCCTTCATCGTCGAGCTGCATCGCCAGCATGCGCTCATAGAGGCCGGTCATATACATCTCCGGCACGCCGTGCTCCTCGCGGATGCCCTTGTATCCGGGCTCGTTGGGCGGATGGGCGTGGGTGTTCACGAACCCGGGCAGCACGACCAGATCGGTGCCGTCGATTTCGGTGTCGGCGGTTCCGTCATGGCCCTGGCCGACGAAGTCGATCACGTTGCCGGTGAAGACGAGGTCGGCGTCCCGAAGATAGCGGTGCGCGGAGGCAGTCTCGTCCCAGGCCACCGCCCACGATGCGTTGCGGATCCGTGTCGTCGTCATCGGCCGACCCTTCCTGTTGGGTTTCGCGGCGCAGCGAATTTCTGGCATATCGGCCGGCGGCGATGCAGCGTCGGTCGAGCGGGAACTTTACGATAGTCGGTTCTGTATACCGACTCCGCGGCGGGGTTCAAGCGCATGTGCGAACGGGGGATTTGCGCTGCCGATCTTGAAATCGCACGGCTCGTGGCAAGCGGCGACCACCGATAATTCGTGCGCGAGATCGAACGGGGGCGGGGAGCCTGGCCGGGACTCGGGGTACCCGGCTGCCCAAGCGAAACCCGACTGGATCTTTGCCAACTCCCGGATCGGCGCGTTCCGGCCTGCGAAACATTCGCTTCTGGATGTCGACGACGATCACGACCGGCACGCAGCGCGTACCGCGGCATAGCCTGCGACCTGGTCTGTTGCAATGACGGCGCGGGCTGCCCGTAACAGGTCGGCATAATCGTTGGGTCGTTGGTCGCCGCCGAGCAAGGTCTATCGGGATTGGCCCCGGGTCGGTTCGCGCCTGCTTGCGTTCCCTGTCTTCGTCGCCTGCCAGGCATCGAGCTTGCCGCGGGCGTCGCTGGCGGCGGGGTCCATTTCGGCATCGTGGTTCTCGCGCTTTGCCGTCAGCTCGATGACATAGCCGTTGGGATCGCGGAAGTAGATGGAATCCATGATGTGGTGGTCGGATATGCCGCGCACGTCGATGCCGGCGCTCTTGCCCTTCGCGAACATCCGGTGGAGATGCGCTCGCGTTACCTCGAGCGCGATGTGGAGATCGAAATCGTGCTGATCTTTGAATTCGAAGGGCCGGTCCGGCGCTTCGAAAAAGGCCATGAACGAGCCGTCGTCGAGCCGATAGAAGGTGTGCAGGGTTTTGGTCTTGCGGCCGCTCTTGGTCTCGTCGATTTCAAGCGTATGTGCGAGCGGCAGGCCGAGGAAATCTTCGTAGAATTGGCGCGTCTCCTCGGAGTCCTTGCAGCGGTAGGCGTTATGATGCAGGCCTTTGATCATGTCGATCCTCGTTTCCTGTCCGCGCCGGCTCTCGCACCGGCCCTGGCATCGCCGGAAGGTAGCGCCGATGGCGCCCGGCTTCGAGTCGGAAACTGAGGCCAGGCAACCTCGCGATGTCTGATCCCGACGTGGCACGCAGCGCACGCGGCACGGTCGCGAGCCTGTTTGGCGCGCAAGCCGGTGTTTTCCCGGAGCGTGTCGCGCTGGAGGATGGCGATCGCCGGCTGAGCTTTGCCGAACTCGACGAGCGGTCGCGGCGGTTGGCGGCATGGCTGACCCGGCGCGGCGCCATGCGCGGCGACCGTATCGCGGTGCTTTCGGAAAATCGGCTGGAATATGCGGAACTTCTGCTGGCGGCGGCGCGGCTCGGGGCGATCGTCGCGTGCCAGAACTGGCGCCTGACGGCGCGCGAACTCGGCCATTGCCTGGATTTGGTCGAACCCCGTCTGACGCTGGTATCGCCCCGACATCGCGGTTTGCTGGCCGCGGCGCGCGCGTCCGCCGACGACGTCATCATCTATGGCGACGTCTATGAGGAATCGCTCGAGAAAGCGACGCCGGTCGATACCGGGTTCGACGCGGCCGAACCCGAAGACCCGTTGCTGATCCTCTATACCAGCGGCACCACGGGGTTGCCGAAGGGCGCGATCATCAGCCACCGCGCGGAGATCGCTCGCAATCTGGTAATGCGCGCCGAGTTCGGTCTGCAGGTCGACGACACCTACGCCGCGTGGACGCCGTTTTTCCACATGGGCGGCTGCGAATATTCACTGGCGACGCTGATGTCGGGCGGCAAGGTGATCGTGGTCGACGGCTTCGATGCCGGGCGCCTCGCGGACATCGTCGCCGCCGAGCGACTCGGCTGGTTCGTCGTCGTGCCCGGCATGATCCGGACGATGATCGCGGAATTGCGCCGGCGCGACATCCGTCCCAAGGGGGTGCGTTTTTGCGGCGTGATGGCCGACCTGGTGCCGCCGGCGGACATCGCGGAGATCACCGGATTGCTGGACGCCCCTTACGCCAATACGTTCGGGTCCACCGAGACCGGCAGCCCGCCGGGTTCGCCGAATTTCATTCCGATCGGCGTGGCGCCGGTCGAGCTGTCGAAGCGGCAAAGCCGGTTCTGCGAAATCCGCCTGGTCGGTGAAGATGATCGCGAGGTGCCCCGCGGCACACCCGGCGAGCTGTGCATTCGCAGCGCGACGCTGTTCAGCGGCTACTGGGGAGCGCCGGCGGCGAACACGCGCGATTTCCGCGGCGGCTGGTTTCACATGGGCGATGTGTTCGTACGCAATGCCGACGGCACCCTCGATTTCGTCGATCGCGCCAAATACCTGATCAAATCGGGGGGCGAGAATATCTATCCCGCCGAGATCGAGCGCGTGTTGGCGCAGGACCCACGGGTGGCCGAAGCCACGGTGGTGCGCTGCGCGGATGAGAAATGGGGCGAGGTGCCGATCGCTTTCGTCGCCCGCAACGACGAAGATCTGAGCGCCGAGGAGCTGTATGCCCGCTGCCGCGCCGAGTTGGCCGGCTACAAGCAGCCCAAAGGAATCCGCTTCATCGCCTACGAGGATTTCCCGCGCAGCGCCACCGGCAAGGTCAAGCGCGACGAGCTGGAGAGGCGGCTCGCGGAGTTCGTTGTCGAGCGCTCGAGCTAGACCGGACGAGCGGCGCCGGCGCTGCCCGGCGCCGCAAAAGCGAGGCTAGGGGTCGCGGTAGGTCCGTCCGCGGCGTGCTTCGCGGTCGCTAGGCGATCCGCGCCAGGTCTTGATCTCCGACGCTTGCACCGGCCGGCGCACGGCGCGCGGCGCGATGCCCGCGCGCAGGGCGCTGAGGATCCCGGCCGCCTCCCAGTAGTTCTCGGCGACGAAGAACTGGCCGGCTCGCCAGGGCAGGGAGCCGAGGGAAGCAGCCTGAAGTCCGCTTCCTTCGCGAACCGCAATGACGGGAATTCCCTGCTCGAGTGCCGCGAGCGTCGGCAGTCCGATACAGCCTTCGGGAATCACCAGGCAGGACACGTCTTCCACCGTCAGCACGCCGCGGCCGGCCATCCGCTCGGCCTCGACCACGATGCGCGGCGCCTGCGTCAGGCCTTTTAGGACGCATTGCAGAAACGACGAGGAGATCGCTTCGGCGGCCATGCGCGGATCGACGCGGCCCGGATCTTCGTTGAGGATTTCGCGCGACTCCATCATCGGTGCGTGCGCCGAGGGCACGTCGAAGCAATGCGACACCGCGTGCGTCAGCATGGCCTCGACCCCGCCCCACGGATTGATCATGGTGCCGCCGCTGCTGAAATATCGCTGGTGGAAACCATCGGGGACGTCGATCAGCGACGAGATCGCGACCGCGTCGTAATCGTCCGCGGTCTCTTCGAGCAAAGCGAAAAGCCGCTCGATACCGCGTCCCGAACCGACCGCCCGACCCGAGGCCGCCGACAACGCGGTCAACTCGAGCGCCGGGTCGAGCTTGTAGATACCGGCGCAGTCGAATCCATAGGTCGCGCGTGCGGATTCGACGGTGTTGAGGACGAGGTTCTCGATCATTGCGTCGGGCTGCGCGTCGAACACCACGATCACCCGGTTGGCGCGCGCCGGTTCGAGCCCGACCGTGCCCAGGAGCAGGCGGGCGAGGACGCTGCCTTCGACATACAGCGCGTTGGCGGGGAGTTCGTTGACGTCGCTGGCGTTGACGACGTTGGGATGGACGATGAGGCGGTCGCAGCAAGCCGCCAGCAGCCGAGCCGCCGGCGTCGCGTCGCCGGCGTGCCCGCCCACCTCGGCGCCGATACCGGTCGGCACGACGAAGACCGACATGAAGGCGTCGGCGTTGGCGCCGGCGCGCCGCCGCAGGCTGAAGATCGAATTGCCGTCGTCGCGCTGCGGTCCGTCGACGAGACAGCCGATCTCGCAGAAATATCGGCCCTCCGAGATTGCGGTGACGGCAAACCGAACCGGTGTTTCGTGACCGGAGAACCGGAACCCCGCCGCCGTTTCGATGTGCTCGAGCAGTCCGCGGTTGTCCGGCGTGACCGGGACCGCGATGGCTTTCTCAAGTAGCTGCAATGTTGCTTACTCCGGCGGTTCGTGCGAAATCGTCGAAACTGTCGGTCCTTACCGGCGTTACCACGCCGTCGAGGCCGCGATGGTAGATTCGGGGCAGTTCCACGCCGTTGAAGCGATGGGCCTTCGACAGCGTGTAGGCGCCCATGTTGAGGAAGCTGATACGGGCGCCGGCGTCAAGCGGGCGATCGAAGGCGTATTCGCCGAACACGTCGCCGGCCAAGCACGTGCATCCGGCCAGGATGTATTGGTGGAGACCGCTGTCGATGTGGCCGAGGACGTCCGGTTCGAACTGAAACTCGAAGACCTCGGGCATGTGGTTGACCGTGGTATCTAGAATGGCGATGCGGGCGTCGTCGCTATCGAAAACGTCGTGCACCGTGGCTTCGAGGGTGGCGCCGCGGCGCACCATCGCCGCGCCCGGTTCGATATAGACGGCCAAACCGAAATCATCGCGAAAGATCGAAACCGCCTCGAAAAAGTCGGAGAAATCCTCGCTCATGTGGAACAGATAACCGCCGCCGAGATTGATCCAATCGATGCCGGCGAGGACGTCGGGCAACACGTCCCGAATGTGCCGCGCGGTGGCGACCAGGCCTGCGAAGTCGACGCCTTCGCAATTGTTATGGAAATGCAACCCGTCGATTCCGTGCAGGGCGGCCGGTTGCGACCGAACCAGCCGTGCCAGCGCCGCTACCGGGACGCCCAGCTTCGAATTCTGGCGGCACGGGTCGTAGCGCGGATCGCCGAGGAACGACAGTTGCGGATTGATGCGCAGGCCGACCCGGGTTGCGGCGGAAACGGCCGGCCGCAGGGCGTGCCACTGAGACAGGGAGTTGAAGGTCACGGAGGCGATCCGCTCTCCCATATATGCAAGGGTTTCCCGTTTAATCAGCGGGCTGACCAAATGGAGCGGGCGGCTATCGGCGCACAACATATCGACCAGCCGCAGCTCGAACAGCGAGCTGCATGCGAAGCCGTCCACCCGTCGTGCCACGGTGCGGAGAACGGGCGCGATCGAATTCGCTTTCGGCGAATAGAGCAGTTTGCACGAAGCCTGATCGGCAAGCCGCCGCAACTGGTCGAGGTCGCTTTGCAGCGCTCTTTCGTCGACCACGAATGCCGGCGTCTCGATGTCTATCGCCAAGCCGCCTATCCTCCCCATCCGCAGCCGGCGGTTCGATGCCGTGACCGGCGCTTGTTTCCCACGCGCACTATTTCAAACTCGACACCGCCTCGTAAAGCCATGGCGCCCGGGAGAATCAGTCGAGGATCACGTGGGGCACGAAGCTGGCCGCGGAATCGGTAATCAGCGTTTCGCTTTCCCGGATCGAGATGGCGGATGCGCCGCCCGCGACCAGCCAGCAACCGACCACCGGGTAGCGGCTAGCGAACTGCGGTAGCGGATGAAATGCCTGAACGATGAATCCCTCCTCGCCGTAGGGGCCGGCGCTGTTCGAGGCGGTCCGGCCTTGGTCCACGATTTGGATATTGGCACCCCGACGCGAATAGAGCGGCTTGCGGACATGGCTGCCCGCCAGGCCGTCGCAGGCGGGATCGTCTTCAAAATAGGCCGGCAGCAGGTTGGGGTGCCCTTCGAACATCTCCCACAGCAGCGGCAGCAGGCCCTTGGTGGAAAGCAGGACCTTCCACGGCGGCTCGATGAAGCGGACGCCGCTGCCGATCAGATAGTCTGCGAACTCCTCTTCGAAAATCCACTCCCACGGATAGAGCTTGAACAGCGTGGTGACGACGCGGTCCTCGAGGTCGGTGAAGCGACCCAGCGGATCGACGCCGATCTCCCGCATCGCCAGCAACTGGGTTTCGAGACCGGCTTCGGCCGCGCATTCCTCGAGATAGATGACGGTTTCGCGATCCTCTTCCATGTCGATCAAACATGCGAGATGCAGCATGTCCTCGACTCCGATGGCGCCGAATGCGGCGACCAGATGCTCGTGCAGCAGGGCGAATTGGTCGCAGGCCCGTGGAATCAGACCGAGATCGATGGCCTGTTCGAGCCACACCCACTGGAAGATGGCGGCTTCGTATAGTGTGGTCGGGGTATCGGCGTTGTATTCGAGCAGCTTGGCGGGCGCGGTTCCGTCGTAGCAAAAATCCATACGACCGTAGAGGTCCGGTTCGCCGCGGCGCCAGCTGTCGGCGACGTAGTCCCAATAATCCTCGGGTACGCGCAGACGGCGAAAGATCGTTTCGTCGGCGATGGCGAGGTCGAGCAGTTGGTGGCACATGTCGTCAATCTGCTCGGCGGCGCTTTCGAGATCGTCCTCTATCTGGCGCAGGCCAAACCGGTAATATGCGGTCTCGTCCCAGTAGGGAACACCGGTGCCGGCACGGTAGGGGTAGCCGTGCGCACGGGCGGTCTCCTCGAGTCCGGGACGCTCGGCCACCGGGATGCGCTGCATCGCGGGAAGGCGATCTATTGCCGCGCTCGACCCGGCCGCGGCGACCGGGACGGATCGCGCCTTCGGGCGCCGCTCTAGCTCGCGCGCTTCGCCCTGAGGCGCGCCAGCACGTCGTTTCCGCCGGCGCCGCCGTCGACGATGCCGGCGGCCTTGAGCTTCTGGTCCAGGCTGACTTCCTCGGTCGACGCCGCCAGCTCGCTGGCCGCTTCGAACTTGGCCGACCGCTCGGCCTGCCTGGCCTTCAGGCGCTCGAGGCTGTCGACCGCGCTGCGCATGCTCGATCCCGCGCCCGAATGGCGGGCGGCGACGGCGGCCTGTGCTTTTTGCACTTTCTCGGTCGCCTTGACCGTGTCGACTTGTTGTTTCAGGCGCTTGAGATTGGATTCGGTCTGCGCCACCGCTTGCCGCAGCTGGGCTTCGCTGTCGGCAAAGGACTTGGCGAGGGCTTCCTCGCCGCTGAGCTGGGTTTCCATGCCGGCGATCTTTTCGGCGATCTCGCCGGCCAGTGATTCGTCGCCCTTGTCGAGTGCCTGCATCGCGAATCCTTCATACTCGGTGCGCGACGATTTCAGGCTTTCGACTTTCCTGTCGGCCAGTTTTCGCTTGGCGATAATGTCGGTCAGCGCCTCTTTCGATTTGCTCAGCGCGTTGTCGGCATCGCGAATCTCTTGATCAAGGATCCGCAGCGCTTGGTGGTCGACGATCGCTTCGCCGGTTTCGCTGACGCCGCCGCGGACGGCAGTCACGACTTTTGTCCAGATGCTCATTCTCGTTAGCTCCTTGCTCGTTAGCTCCTTGCTGGGGGTTCGATGCTGCCGTCGCCTCAGGCCACGTTCTTCAGATCGGACTGGTAGGCGGTCGCGGCTTGCATGGCGTTGTCGGCGAGGGTCTCGACCTCGAACAGAACCGATTCGAGAATCGATCCGGCGCTGAGCGCGCCAAACATCTCGTAGTAGTCCTTGCCGTCGGGCCCCCGGCCGATGCCGAACGTCGACAGCGGCAGAAGCTTGTGCGTCTTCAACAGCAGTTCGTTGAACGCGGCGGTGTTGGGAACCTCGTCGACCGGCCATAGCAGCGTGTCGACGAGAATCTGGCCGCCGCTGACGCTCATCAGAAGGGGCAGGTCGCCGAATTCGCACATCGTGACCAGGATCCCGGGATCGGTGCCTTCGATCAGCTCGACCTCGATCGCACCTTCGTGCGCCGGCTCGCTCTGGGCGAGCGCCTCGTGTAGTGTTTCCGTGGTCCAGTTCCCGTTTTCGCTCATCGTTTTCTCCGTCGCTTGTCTCGGAATGATCGGCAACACGTCGGCCCTGAGAGCCGTCTCACAATCCTTCAGGATCTTGGTGTAACGCGGCGGTATCCAGATCTCGCGCTTGACGTAACCCTTCTCGCGCAAGCGTGTGCGGTACCGCGACTGGTAGTATGATGATTTCCTCGCCACCTTGAACAACCCTGAATCACCTTTACATGTAAAATATTACATGTACAATAAATTTCAAGGCCAAAATGTGTAGGGAGGCACGATGCCTAGCGGAGCGATGAGGTCGCTTTTCAAGAGCGGCGTTCGTGGTCTCAGAAGTCGGTTCGCCAACCAAGACGCAGACGATGAGCTTCCCAGGCCGTTGGGGTTGAGGGTTGGCGCTGCCGTCGACGTTGATACGCTGCCGTTACGCATGTACGCCGATGACATCCATGTCGAGCTGCCCGAGGAGACGATGCTGATCGCGGCGCAAGGCTACATCGATCTCGGCGACGCGACCTATGCGCATCGCTACTACAGCGCGGATGACGTGATGATTCAGCTGTTGACGGCCGCGGGGGTGGACGATCAGCATATCGAGGAATTGACGCTCTACGTGCCGTACGAGAGCCACTATCCTTCGGGCGAGGGCGAATGGGCGCAATGGATTTCGCGCGGCGGCAAAATCGGCGCACCGACGTTCCGGCTCGAGGATGGCACGGCGTATCAGCGAATCTGGTTCGACACCACCCCCGGTTACGCCGAACCGGTGACGTTTACCGAATCGGTCTACGAGGATCCCGAATCGGACGCGTGCAGCGACATCGTTCACACCGTCATGCTGTACGGCCGCAATCTGGAGGAAGGCAGGAAGAACGAGTATCTGCTGGTATCCGCGGAAGCGTATGCGGGCGAGAAAACGGTCGAATTGATGATCGGCGTCGATCTCGAGCTCGCGCAGCTGCGGGTTATATGAGGGCGCCGCCCGCCGCCGACCGTCCGCAGCGAAACCGATCCGACGAAACAAACCAAACCGACGAAACAAACCAAACCGACGAAACAAACCGAACCGACGAAACAAACCGATCCCACGAAACAAACCGATCCAACGAAACAAACCGATCCAACGAAACAAACCGATCCAACGAAACAAACCGATCCAACGAAACAAACCGATCCAACGAAACAAACCGATGTGACGAAACAAGGAGGCGAAATTGGCCGATTTTTTGGCGAACCTCAGCGATTTTCTGGTTTTCTTCGTCGTGGCCGTGGTTCTGACCATCCTGTTCCTGCTGATCTATACGCGGGTCACGCGACACAACGAGTTCGCGTTGATCAAGCAGCAGTCGGTGGCGGCGTCGATCGCTTTTTCCGGCAGCATGATCGGATTTGCGCTGCCGCTTGCCAGCGCCATGATCGACGCCGACACCGTGGTCGAAATGGTGCTGTGGGGGCTGGTGGCACTGATCGTTCAGCTCTTGATCTATCAGCTCATTCGCCTGCCGATGCCGCGCATATCCGAGCGCATCGAGGCCAACGAGATCGCTGCCGGTAGCTGGCTCGGGGCATGTTCGATGGTGGCGGGTATCCTCAATGCCGCGGCGATGACGAGCTGAGAGGGACCGAACGATGAACGCCAACATCAAAACCGCGGTCTTTGCGGTCGTCATCGCCTTCGTAATCTATCTGTTGGTGGTCGGCACCGGCGAGGACAAGGAGGACGTGCTGGCTTACGATTCGGTCGAAGCCTGCATCGCCGCCGGCGAAAATGACGAAACCGTGTGCCGCGAAGAGTTCGACCGGGCCCGGCAGCTGCATGAGAACGTCGCGCCGCGCTATGGCAGTCGTGGCGATTGCAACACCGATTTCGGTTACAACCGCTGCTACCGGACCTCGGTGGGGGGCGGTTCGGTCTGGCTGCCGTTCATGGTCGGTTACATGCTGGCGCCGCGCGGGGGTTTCGGCGGCATCGCCTCGCAGCCGCTCTACCGGCCGGCTACGGATCCCAACAGCTACTACACCGCATCGAATGCGCGGCTCGGTTCGGTGTCGGCGACGGGGCGCACCGGTGTGGCCAAGTCCCAGGTGAGCCGGCCGTCGGCACGCACCCGCACCGTCTCGCGCGGCGGCTTCGGCGCCCGCGCCGCCAGCCGCGGCGGCAGCGCCGCCAGCTGAGCCACAGCTCGCCGCCTTAGGGACCCGGGAGCGGATCGGCGATGTCGAGCGCCGATGGCGGCCCGGTCGTGAACGCCATGGCCGAGCGTCTGCAGCCGGTGCTGGTGCTGTTGGGCGTGATCTGGGCGGTCGAGATCGTCAACCTGCTCACCGGCCATGCGCTGGTGTCGTGGGGAATCCTGCCGCGTTCTCTGAGCGGCCTGATCGGTATTGCGCTGGCGCCGCTGATCCATGCCGGTCTCTGGCATACGCTCTCCAACACGGTGCCGCTGGCGATTCTCGGTGCGCTTACGCTGGCGAGCGGCCGCAAGCGGTTCTGGCAGATCACGATCGCGATCGCCTTGCTCTCCGGCGCTTTGGTATGGCTGTTTGCGCGCGAAGCCTATCACGTTGGCGCCAGCAGCCTGGTGTTCGGCTATTTCGGCGCGATCCTGGCGCGCGCCTTCAGCGAACGCAGTCTGTCGTCGATGGCGATCGCCTTCGCCACGCTGGTGATCTATGGCGGGCTGTTGTGGGGGCTGCTGCCGCTGCGCAGCCACATCTCGTTCGAGGGACATCTGTTCGGCTTTGTCGCCGGCATCGCGGTGGTATGGATCGGTCGGCGATTGGCCCGGGAATAGCGGCACCGGATCGAGCTTGGTGAGCGGCGCGAAGGGGTGAGGCGGGGGCGCTTGGCCTGATCCCTGCGGACACCGGCTCCCCTTGCGCAACACTCTTTCGCACCCGCGTTCAGAAAAGGCTTCGTCTCCGGCATTGCGGGCGGCTCGAGATGCCGGGGTATCCTTATGGGAGATGATGGACTGTGCCCCCGTCAGAAAGGTGCCGGCTCCATACGACCTCGAAGATCTCCGGCGAGACTCGGCGGCGAGTGCTGACCATGTGTTGGATCGGATCGAGAAGACGCTCGCCAACCTTTCGGAACATCCCCGGCGCGGCAGCTATCCCAAGGAACTGCTGGACATTGGGATTCGGGAGTACCGGGAGATTTTCTTCAAGCCCTACCGAATCATCTACCGAGCGGTCGAAAACACCGTCTACGTGATGGTGATCGCCGACGGACGCCGCGACATGCGGGCGTTGTTGGAGCAGCGCCTGCTGCAGGCGTGAGGACGGACGCGTGGTGAGTTCGTTTGGAACGGTGCGGAGGTGACCATGGAGATACGACGAGGCCGAGAAGGGATCACCCTCCGGGGCCTTGCGCCAACTAACGAGTCGCCTAAGTTGGCGGTCGAAAAGATGGCTCTGCCGGTGCAACCCTCTTCATAACCGCTCACCGCCAGGCCCGGGAGAATAAATCCCTATATTTCACCGCGACCGGCAAGCGGCAGAAGGGCGGTGTCAGACAAAAATGGATTGATGCGCAGATGGGGCATCCATAGTTTTGGCAGATGCGAAATCCCTTCCCCTACTTCAACAGCTCGCCCGAGGTCATCCGCCTTATGTCCGCTACCCGTTGTCGCCGAGCCAGGTCGAAGATCTGCTGTCTCGCCGAAGTCGACCTGGGTATGGCCCGGCGGGTGATAGAGCGGTAGGAAGGCCGCCCGCGCCGACTGCCGCCGGACCCGCACATAAGTCCTTCACGATGATGTAGCCGCCGCTGCGTTTCTCCCCATCTTGGACAAATCGATCTTGAAAAGGGTCGCCGCCGTTTTCCAGAGGATCCAATCGAGGTCCTCTTCGCTCATATCCGTCTTATCCAAGGCGTCGACCGCTAGTCCGAACATGTTGTGCGGCGCAGCCAACTGACGCCACGTGCTGCACCAGTCGGTGCCGAAGATAACCCGGTTGGATCCGACTTCACGCACGGCACGCTTGATGTGTTGCATCGGCGCTTGCGCGGTCTCGAGATAGATATTGTCGTGCTTAGTGGCAAGTGCCAGGGCAATCTCGAAGAAGGAATCGTAACCCCGCCCCATCTTCATGACGATGATCGGTACGTCGGGAAAGCTCTCGGCTAGATCGTCCATGTAGAGTGGGAGACCATGGTAGAGTGGCGTTCCGAACTGGGTCCACGCGGTTAGGAGCATCACCGGAATCTTGTGTTGATCGAGGATTTCCATCAGCGGGATCATGTCCCTGGCTATCCGGTGTGGCGCCGATTCGTTGCTGAACAAACGTACGGCGACTTCTCCGAGCCCGCGAAATCCAAGCTCTTCGACCTGATAACGAATGTCTTCGGTCAGTTTGACGTAGTCGGGCTTTTCTAGAACCGGGTGTGTGCCCGGGTAAAAGTCGAAATGGCCAGTACTGCACAGGCCAATGAAGCGGTCGGGATATTTCTTTACTGCCTTCGCGACATTGTCGGCGGGCTCGCCAACCGAGGCCTGCACCACGGCGACATCGACGCCATGCGCGTCCATGTCATGGATCAGTAGATCGGAAATATCATCCAATACACCCCACTGTTCGGCAAATAGATGCGGATGTTTGCGTCGAAGCAACACAGCATCGCGCTTGACCTGAATATACTCAGTTAAGTCACAAGCCGGATTACCGAACGGATGACAATGAACATCGATGATAGAGCGTCGTGCATTCTTGGCCATGAGTATGTGCTCTTAGCTTCTTTCAGGTGATAGCGGCTTATGCCTCCATGCTACACATTCCGTAGAGGGTTGCCGCGGTCTTACCCAGCACCTGTTCTTTTTGACCGTCGGTGAGTCCCGCATCATCGATGACAGCCAAGGTGCGCGCGTAAATTCCCTCGGGAAGGTTGAGCGGTCGCCACGTGGGATCCCAATCCGTCCCGTAGATGACGCGTTCAGCACCGACTTCGCGGACGGCGCGCGCGACGTGCTCGGCCGGCGACTGAACCGTGTCGAGGTAGACGTTATCGTGCTTCGTCGCAAGCGCGAGGCAGATCTCGAAAATGAAGTTATAACCTCGGCCCATCTTCGTCAGCGTGAACGGGGTCTCGGGAAATTGCTCAGCAAGATCGTCAACGAACATCGGAATGCCGTGATAGAGCTTCGTCCCAAACTGTGTCCAGGCCGTGTGAATCAGTACGGGAATCCTATATTCGTTGATGATCTCAATCACCGGCATGAGGTCGCGGGCGATCTTGCTGGGATCCGATTCCTCGCTAAAGGTGCGGACGCCGAACTCGCCGAGCCCCCTAAGTCCCAGATCCCGAACCCAATGCCGGACGTTATCGGCGAATTGGTTGAGATCTGGTTTTTGCGATGGACCGCTTACCACTGCAGCATCGCCTCCAACAAACTCGCTATAGCCGGACATGAATAATCCGACCAGACGGTCTGGATACTTGTCCACCGCCTGAGCGACCAACTCCGGCGACTCGCCGCGCGCCGGCTGGATTACGGCCTTGTCGATGCCAAAAGCGTCCATGTCCTCGATCAGAAGGTCGCTCATATCCTCCAGCTTGCCCCAATGGCTGGCAAAAACATCGGGATGACGGCGGCGCAGCAGTACGGCGTCCCGGATCACATCGACGTATTCTGGTGCCGTGGAGTCGGGATTGCCGACGACATGGACATGGCCGTCTACGATCATGGGTTCCTCCCTTATCGTGTGATTTCATGAGGATACCACGCGGCTTGTTTGGTTCCTATCTGACTCCTGATTACGCATAATGCTCAGCCAGCTTGAGCACTCGGTTGAGCATGGGCGGAGTGCGCAAGGCGACATAGGCGAGCCGGGGAAACAGCTCGTGGTGCGAGAATCGGCGGTTGGACCGATAGGAGAACTCGGCGAGGTATCGCGGCAGGAGCTTGGAGCTGACGTGGTGGTAGCTGCCATGCAGCGAGCGCTTGATGTTGCCCAGGATCGTATTGAACCAGGACAGTGCCGGATGCTGCGCGCCGGCCGGTCCGCCTCCGGTCCCGAACGGTTGGTGAAGCACCCGGCGCGTTACACGGTAGAGAAGCAGCCCAAGGCATCGGAGAGCACGAGGGTGCCGGGCTCGAGGTGGCACTTGGCCCAAGCGGCGATCTCGTCGCTTTGGAACGCGCCGACGCGGCTCAGGCGCATTCTCACCGGCGGCCCTCGCGATTGAGCTCCACGGCAGCGACGATCGGCGTCTTGCCCGGTGCCCCTCGCCCGCGTTTGCCTCCGCGGCGCTCCCGCCCCCCAGTACGCGTCATCGAGCTGCACCCAACCGCCCAAAGGGCGGATGTCGTCGCGCTCCTTCATCACCTGCATTCAGCTTGCGCTAGAGCGACCACGCGGTGTTGTAGGTAACCCCCAGTTGCCGGGAGAGTTCCAGCGCCGAGATGCCGTTCTTCGTCTGCGTCATCAGGTACATGGCCAGGAACCACGTCCGTAGCGGCAGCTTCGTGCTGTCCAGGGTCGTGCCCGCGGTCAGCGAGACCTGATGTCGGCAGCCGCGACACTGATACAGGGGATGACTTTGGAGGCGCCAGTACTCGGTATGCTCGCACCTCGGACACACGAATCCGTTCGGCCAGCGCCAACGAAACACCGCCGCAACGCACCGCTCCTCGGTGCCGTGCTCGTCCACGAACTGTGCCAGGCTGTAGAAAACCAAGGTGTGAGACCGAGTGTAATCCCTTCGCATTCAATTAAGGGTCACCGATGGCAGCCACAGAGCCAAGATCGGGAACGCCACCAGAAGCATCAGCACCAACAATTCCAATGCAACGAAGGGCGCAGCCGCCCACCAGATTTGATGTAGTGTTATGTCCCGAGGTGCCACACCCTTCATCGTATACAACAGGATGCCGAACGGTGGCGTTAGCAGACTGACCTCCATGGAAACCAGTATCAGCACGCCAAGCCAGAGGACATCGATTCCCATGGTCTCGGCCAGCGGCATGTATAGCGGAAGCGTAATCAACATCATGCTCACCTGATCCATGAAGGCACCCAGGAGAAGCAGGATGAAGAGCATGCCTAGCACGACCGCGAACTTTGACAAGCCGGTACCAGTGATCAGGGAGAGAAGTCCGTCGGTAGCACCTGACAGCGCTAGGATTTGCGAAAACGTGAGCGACGCCACAATGATGAACAGCACCATGGCATAGATCTTCGCCGTCTCTTGGAGCGCGTTCATCAGATTCCGGCGGGTGAGCGATCTGTAGGCAATCGCGATGATCAAGCAAGCGATACATCCGAGTGCGGAGGATTCCGTTGGCGTTGCCAGTCCCGCAAATATGCTGCCGACGACAACGACAAAAATACTGAAGAGGGGGACAACGTAGATGAGGAACGGTCGCCAACGTTGCCACAACGTCAGGTGCGCGACGTCGTACGCCGGGGCCAGCGAGGGGTTGATGGCGCTGCGTCCCACCACATAGAAGAGGAAGAGTGCGCTCATCAAAATGCCGGGAACGATTCCGGCGATCAAGAGCTTGGCGATTGATATGCCGGCCAGACTGCCTAACAGAACGGCGAGGGCCGATGGTGGGATCAGCATGGCGATTCCGCCGACCGCCATGATTGGCCCCATGGCGAATGCCGGGTGGTAATTCCGCTGGATCATATTGGGAAGCAGCGTGCTTCCAAGCACCGCGGTGTTGGCGATCGTGGACCCCGAAAGCGAAGAGAACAAGGTACCTCCAACTATCGACACGATTGATAATCGTCCCGGCACGCGCGCGATCAGCTTGTCGATGGCGTCAATCGCCCTGGCCGCCACTCCAGTCTCAAACAGTATTTCGCCCATCAGCAGAAAAAGCGGAATCGGCGCCAATATGAAATTTGTTAAAGCTCCCATAGAGTTGCGGGCGAGTTGATGCAGACCGATCTCGCCACCCAAGAACAAATAAGCGCCAACCAAGTTGATGCCGAAAAAGGCAAAAGCGACAGGCAGCCCGATTGCCATGAGAAAGACATAGCCGCCGAGCAACAGTGCTAGGGCCGCGTCCCAGCTCATGATCTAAAACCCCTCGTGGCCATCGGTCCTCCCGACTGCGCCAACACCGTCGGAGAGGACGCGGAAAAACCGCAGAAGGAATCCGATTGCTAGAAGAGCGCTGGAGAACGGAATGATTGCGAGAAACCACCACTCTGTCACGGTCAGGGTCTTGTAGATAAGCCGATCATGAGTGTAGGAATCGATGGCCTCGCCTAGACTGTAGTAGAACAGAATCAGCGAGATGATAACGCCAAGCCCATCGACCAGAAGTTCGAGCCCATAACGGAATTTCGGGGGCACCATCAGGATCACTAGGTCGACCCGCACGTGGGCACCTTTGCTCAGTACCCACGGGGCCGCCAGGAACGTGGTGACGAACAACGTGTATTCCACGGATTCGACCAACCAGGACAGAGGGTCGAACCCCAGGTTCCGGACTAGAACGTCAACGCTAACCAGAACGGCTATGATGCCGATACTGAGGCCCGTAAGCTTGCCGCAGAGTTCGAGAACCACTCGGTACATCGCTCTTCCGTACTCGACGTGCGAAGTGGCCTCACGAGCCCGCGAGCCAGGGACTGAAGCGCGGCAGGCGCTTCAGTCCCTGGCCTAAGATGTCACGCGGACTACGAACAGAACGCCTTCTCAACCTCGGCCGGGTTGTAGATCAGTTTTCTGAGCTTGGTCGCGGTCTCGGGATCACGCTTGGTAACCGCGGCCCATCCGGCTTCGTACCCCTTGCGAATGTAGTCGATACAATCCTGCCCGGTGAACCGAATTACTTTCATTCCAGCGTCTTCCTGGCGCCTCTTCGCCGCTTGGTTTTTCTCGACGTCCTCCATGTTGATGCTTTCGACCCATTGGCCCATCTTTGTGAGGAACGCTCGCTGCTCGTTGTTGAGCTTGTTTTCCCAGACCCGAAGGTTGACCAGAAGCGCGATATCCACCCGGTAGAAACTGGGCTCAATGCGATACTCGACGACCTCATGTAGACGGAAGTCCATCAACAGAGAGGTCGGAAATCCGAGACCATCCACCACGCCTCGCTCGAGCGCCGGGTAAATTTGCGGCAGCCCAGTCTCAATAGGCGTGCCGCCAAGTGATTTGATAAATGGCGTATGAAGCGTGCTTGACCGTATTTTCATTCCGCTGAAATCAGGTTTAGTTATTTTCTTGTTGACGAAGTAGTTGAGGGTCATGCGGTCGCGCGCGCGGGCCAGATAGTGGACGTTCATTTTCTCACGATGGATATCGACGATGGTTTCCCAGACACCCAGTTTGCGCAGTTCTTGAATCGTGTATTCCGAATAAAATGTCGCGTTTGCCACAGGCACGAGGGAGGCGTAGAAAACTCCACTCACGTTGGCGATATCAATACTGCCCTTGCTGACTGCGTTACCCACCTCAAATATGGTCATGACCTTGGGTGCGCCACCGAGGAATTTTATCTGTACGAGTCCTTTGCCCTCAGCGTTGACCTTGTCGATGAACCTGGCAAAGTGCGATGAGGTTTCGGAGTTGATCGGCGTGTAACTCACCGCTCGAAGCGTTACTTCCTCGGCTATAACATCGTTGGAGAACGTCGTGGCCACCAACGTGGTAACCCCAACGAGCATCAAGCTGCAAATACGGTTCATGTTGTCCTCCCTTTGGTCGCTTGAAGCCGGAACATCGTTCCGGAGGAATGCAGGCAACCGAACCAACACCGAATTTCGTGGTGAAGAAGAGGATATCATGGCGGCTGCAGCGCATACAACGCATCAAAGTCGCATTAACCGGCCGGCGGGACTCCGGTCTTTTCGCGGCACGAACACCTCGACCGGCGGTGTCACAAACAGCGTCGCGCTGCATTTCATCGAGCCCGGTAAACCGGCGCAGAACGCCTTCATCGAAAGTTTCAACGGGAGGCTCTGCGAGAATGTCTAGACGAGGAATGGTTCGTCAGCCTGGCTCCTGCCTGCGCCGCCATCGAAGCCTGGCGGGTCCACTACAACACTACAAGGCCGCATAGCGCCACCGGCAACGAATCCCCGATGGAGGTGATGAAAGCCATCGGGCAAACCAGCTGCCCGACGGCCTGAGAATACGGGAAGTTCCGCATCAGGCCGGTCCAACGTTGGGGACAAATCCAACATGCCAAATCTGTAACTCAGCATTCGGACCCGGTTAGGGGGCAGACCACAAATGATTCCTCGGATTCAGCAACTTTCCAGAAGGGCTCCAAGGCCTCAATCAGCGGTCGGATAAGACCACGGGCAGGCTTCCTCGGCGTGACGCCCCAGCATGTCCCACTCCTGCAAGGTATCCCACACATCTTCGCCTGCGGTTTGGGCCTCAGCACGAAGTTCGGCAAAGTCTACTCCCGGAATCTCCCCGCCTTCCATACAGACCTTTCCATCGACAATGACAGTGTCGATGTCATCCCCCACACCGCATTCGACGACACTCTTAATGGGATCACGGACCGCACCATAACGCAGCGTATTTCGCCCTGTAAGATCAATGATGATGATATCCGCGAAAGCGCCGGGAGCCAGCCGCCCCAGGTCATCCCGACCTACTGACATGGCGCCGCCGAGAGTAGCGGCTTCGAATACCTCGCCGGCCGTAGCAGCGAAATACGAATTGCTCATGGTCTTGCCGAGATAGGAGGCCGTCCGCATGTTCATGATCATGTCACGCGGGTAGGTGTCGCTGCCGATGGAAATATTGACGCCCGCTTCCTGGTATTTCTTCCAATTGTCCAGGACCCGCCCCCGTCGGACGATATTTATGGGACAATGGGATATGGACGCGCCGGCCTCACCCATGAGCCGCAAATCATTCGAAACCGAGTAGTTCAAATTAGGATTATCGGCGATGATGTTACCGTGTCCGATGTTCAGTGTCGGGCGCAACAGGCCCAGGTCATCAAGTAATTCAATCGGCGTCATCTGGTGTTCTCGGACGATACCGTGAAACTCTAGTACGCTGTATGCGGCGTGGGTCGCTATGGGCAAACCCGTTTCATCGGCGATTTCCCGAGTACGCTTCAAGACTTCGATGCTTGAGGTTTCAACTTCGCGTGGGACTAGTATCCCCCTGACCCGTCCGTTCGCCGCTCCGTCATTGCGATCAATGAAATCTATCGCTGTCTGAAGACCGTCGAGACCCCGCTGATCATCGACGATTCGTTTCAGCCGGCCTTTTTCGTCACCGACCCACCGACCGCAATCGTATCCCGGCGCAAGGTAGGCCCGCGTCCCCAGACACTCGACCTGTTCAAGTAACGAGTTCTGGGTGCTAAGTTGGCTACCGAATTCAATGAATGTCGTCACCCCGTTTCGGAGCAACTCGGCCACGGTGAATGTACCGTCCAAACGCAACACGGACCCCAGCCCCTCGACGCCGTCGTCAAGATAGCGGGGATCGCCGCGAACGACTTTCCCTTCTTTTGGGACGGTGATCTCGAGAAACGGTTGCCCGAAGTAAAACGGCCGGCCCGTATCGGCGAGGAGGCGGTGGGATGCCCGGTGCCCGGAATGCACGTGGGTATCTATGAATCCAGGGGCGACAAGTTTCCCGGACGCGTCGATGACGTTGTCGACCTCTCCGTCGAACCCGTGTCCCGCGTGGATGATCCGGTTGTCTTCGTATACAACCTCGCCGTCGCGGATTAGAACATGATGATTATCTTTATGTCCTACAACCCATTTCGCATTTATCTTGGTGCGCATGTTCGCCTCCTGCTTGTACGAGTGTCGTCGTATCTAAGGTTCCTATTCCCTGATCGGACCGCGCCATTTGAATTTCCACACCTGATAGATAAGGATCGCCACGACACCGATCAGGCCGACAATGTCGGTATTCAGGTCTGACGCGATCAACTCTGGCGCGATCAACAGCGGGCTCAATACGAACAGCAGCACTCTAAGCGGCAGAGAGAGGGGGCCGAACGCGTAACCTCCCGACGCGGCGGCAATCATGATGACGCCTAGCAGTGCCGGAACGATGGCGAACGCGATATCCGTGAGTTCGCCCAGCAGCAGCAGCGCTGGATTTGCGGTAAACGCATAAGGAATGATGAACCCAGGCACCGCAAGCAGAAATGCTCTCACCCCCGTTCGCCACAAGTCTGCTCCGCTGATCCCTGCGGCGGCATACGCGGACAAGGCGACCGGCGGCGTGACCATGGACAGGATGCTGAAATAAAGTATGAAAAGATGAGCTGGTAGATTGGGAACCCCCAACTCTTGCAGCGCTGGCGCGACCAGGATCGCCGATACTAGGTAGGCGGCCGCCGTGGGCATGCCCATACCGAATATGATTGTCAGGAACATTGCCCCGATTAGAGAGACGGTGAGGTTGTTCCCAGCGAGGTCCAAAAACCACCTCTGAAGTTTTAGCGCCATGCCCGTCTGAACCAGGGTTCCAACGATGATCCCGGCGACCGCCGATGGAATGGCAATTTCGCTCGCCGCCCGGCACCCTCTGATAAGGGCGTCCAGCAGATCGCGTACATTCATCCTCGTGGACGGCCGGACCAGGCTGACGAGAACGATGAAACAGGTGGTGTACGAGCCGACGGTCAGAAGCGAGTATTGGGATACCAGGAGAAAGATCATGAGGGCGAGCGGTATCAGAAGATGCCAGCGTTCTTTCAGGCCCTCCAAGTACTCTGTCAACCGAATCGTTGGATCTGGTCGCAACCCATTTCGCAAGCTAGAAAAATGGACCAGCATGAAGAGAGAGATGTAATACAAGAGGGCGGGAACGATCGCCGCAAAGACGACTTCCGCGTAGGGAACTCCGACGTAGTCGGCGAGAATAAAAGCGGCGGCCCCCATGATCGGCGGGGCCAATTGGGCGCCCGTCGACGCCGTCGCTTCAATCGCGCCGGCAAGGGTCGGCCGAAACCCTGATCGCTTCATCAACGGGATCGTCATGACCCCGCTGATCAAGACATTTGCTACGGCGCTTCCGGAGATCAATCCGAACAGGCCCGAGGCGACAACGGCTGCTTTCCCCGACCCGCCCCATGCCCGTGCCGTAAAACACTGTGCGATATTGACGAACAGTTTACCGGCACCCGATCGCTCGAGAAAGGCGCCAACGATAATGAAGTAAAATACCATATGCGCCGACGCGGAAATCGGCGTACCGAAGATTCCAAACGTGGAAAGTACCTGGAGATCGATAAACCGGGCCAGAGTCATGCCGCGGTGGGACAAGGGACCCGGAATATAGGGGCCGAGAAATATGTAGGCGATGAAGATGGCTGCGACGCCGGTTAAAATCCGACCGGTGACTCTCCGGCAAGCTTCCAACAGCACCAGAATAAGAAGGATACCGAAGACCATATCCACGGGGAATACGATATCGACCCCCGCGATACGCTCGGCAATTCGTTCACCTTGGCTTGTGAAATAGCCGGTGCAGAGACCGGCGAGCAGAGCGAGCGCCAAATCATAAATCGGGACTCGATCGCCATCATTGCGCTTGCCTCGAATCCCAATGACGAGAAATGTGATCGCGGACGCGGCACCTACGTGAACACTGAGGAAAGATACCTCATGTTCGTAGCCGCCCGTATACAGGGGCAGAAACTCGGCCGTAGCCAAAACAATGACGATGCCGACGAGAAGAACACGTACGCCCATGGCGGGGATCGCCATAGCGTCAGCCCTTGGATCGCAAGTCGGATTTTAGTTGCCGAGTGTCGGCAGTTTATAGTTGCCGAGTGTCGGTAGCTTACATCAGGCCTGCTTCTTCAAAATACTTTACCGCCCCGGGATGGAACGGGCAGTTGCCCACCAAGCCGGGGGCGACGGCGCGCTTTGGATCGAAATTTGAAAGCCCGGCATGCATATTCCGAAACTTGGCGGCGTTTTCCATGATGGTCTTGGTGAACGTATACACGACGTCATCGGGAACATCGGCGCTGGCCAAAACGTTTGTAGCCGCTTTGACCGTGTTCACCGATTCCGTTTGGCCTTTGAAGGTATTGGCCGGAATCTTGGCGGCGATCCACCTGTATTTCGATACCATCCCCTTGATGACGTCATCAGACAGCCCCAACACTCGCATATCGTTTGTCGTCGTCAACTGAGTGGCTGCCGGGTGACCCCGCGTTACCACGTGAGCCCAGCCGTCGGACTTGCCGTCGGAAATCGCACTCGCGGTCGCCGCGCGGGCTATGGCTTTGACACTGCCGCCCTTGGCCTTGACTTTCTTCTTGTCGCTACCCAACAGAGACAGGACTTGGCGAACGCCCAATTCACCGGTCCCGCCGACATTGGCTGTAAGGAGGCGGAAGCCGTTCTTCGCCGACGCAATATCGCTCCACGACGTCGCTCCCGACTTCCTAGTCACGAACGTACCAAAATAGAACACATCGAGGCCGCCCATTACACCACGGACCTTGTCTTGCTTGGTTTTGAACGCACCGAATCCTTCGCAGCTTTCAGCCGCCGGCATGGGGAAACTCAACCCGAATTCGGCTTCACCCTTTTGCAGCAGCTTGATATTTCCGATAGCACCGGCAATCGGCAGCACGTCGAAACTAGACCCTGCCTGCAGTTTCGACTTGACCATGTCGGCCATGCCGGCTCCGTAGACGTACCAACTCCCGCCGAGCCCGGCCGTGCCAATACGGACATTTACTTTTTCCGCCGCATTGGCGGGCATTACCATCGCACCGGCGACCATCGCCGCCGCGACGAGAATTACGTGAATGGATTTAATTGATATGTTCCTCATCGATACGTTTCTCCCTTCTAGACCCTTATTTTGATAAGATGTTTTTGGGTGCTGATAGTTTAGTATAGCAGCACACGGTATTTAGGACACCTCGAAATTGGTAATTGCTCTCCTGGGGTCCTCCGGGCAGCGTCACAATAACTGGGCGTAAGCTGGCTAATCAGAAGTGATCAAGGCTCTTACGCGGCGAGTTGACGCCACTCGGCCAGAGCAGCAGAGCGGTTCTGTTTGAAAACGTCGCGCCGGTTGAGATGGAGGTCCTGGTTGAAGTGATTGTAGAATGGTGCATGGACGGCAGCGAATTTTTGGAGAGTTTTATGTCCCTGAAGCGCGCCGCTGCCCTCGCTCGTCGTCGTCGGAACGGCTGGTGGGAATTGTCGGCTAGATTGTTGAGCCAAGGCGCACAAACCTGACGCTCCAACATTCCGACCACTTTGTAGCCGATCGAAGCCAATTGGTTACAATTGATCGCGGTCGGCCGTAACGCTTCATCGTTCGCTTTAGTAGTTTGAGGGCAGCTCTGCGATCCCGGCGCTTCGCGGAGGCGCTTGGTGTGAACGCCAAGACTGACCCGGTCGACGCGCGCGTCCGGGGCGCAATTCGGCCCCTTTCTGGAACCGCTGGTGACGCCCTTGCCCGAACCAGCTCTGGAACAACTCAAGGAGTTGGTCGCGGCGCGCCGTGGCTTGGTGAAAAACGGCACGCGCATCGCCAACAGGAACAAAACCGTTACCTCCCGCTTACTCAAGCATCAGCTCCGGCCATTGGGGGAACAGGTAGAACGGCAGGTCGCGCAGATCGACGCAGAGTGCCATAGGCTCGCCATGTCGGGCGTAACGTCTCACAATCCTGATGAGCATCCCCGCGATCGGCGAGGTTACCGCGATGACCTTGCTTGCCGAAATGCCCGAACTCGGAAACGTCAACCCCAGACAAGTAGCAAGTCTGATGGGTGTCGCTCCTGTAGCCCGCGCCAGCGGGACGTTCCAAGGCAAGCGCCACATCATCCGGGGCGGACGCGCGCAAGCGCGCCAGGCCGTTTACATGGCGGCTCTCGTCGCCACACGGTTTAATACGGATATGAAACGAGAATTCAACACACTCGAAGAAAACGGAAAGCCGCCAAAGCTCGCTCTAACCCATCTTCTACAGTAAATATTGTTAAGTAATTGATAGGGCGTTGTTTTTCACGTTCTGGATAGGGCTTGGCACGACAATTTGGGGGTGTTGCGAGGCGCGTCAGGCGGCGGCTGTTTCGATCTGACGGATGGTCGGCGGCAGGGCGACACCGATGGCGCGCAGGGCGAGGCTGGCGGCGGGTCTAGGCTGGGCGCGGATGAGAAAGCGCTTGCCGTCCTGCGCGATCTCGGTCTCGTCGAGGGCGTCGAGGTCCGCGATAGGCCCTGTCACTGCGCGCGTTGATCCTGTCCTCGAGGGCCTTCTTGAGGACGAGGGCGAGGAAGGAGTAGAAGACGTGGCCGCGGATGGTTCGGTCGCACTTGTGGAACACGGGCTCTTGGCGGCGCGGAAGAGTTGCTCGACGGTCCACAGCTGCTTGTAGCGCAGCATGACTTCGAGGGGGGCCGAAGGTGGTGTTGGTGCGCAGCACGAAGAGGCCATCGAAGCGGGCGTCCTCGCGGACCTTGACCACCATCTACGGCGTGCCGAAGAGCATTCGGGTCGACTAGGTTCCGGAGTTCATCTCCCGAGATCTCGACCCTCGGGCCTGCAGCAAGGGCGTGACGGTGGACTTCCCCCGGCCCGGCAAACCGACCGACAACGCGTCCGCCGAGTCGTTCAACGGGAAGGTGCGAGCGGAGTGCATCGACCAGAACTGGTTCCTGACGCTCGACGATGCTCGGTCAAAATGCGAAGCTTTCCGGAGGGAATACAATGAAGAACGGCTCCATAGCGCCATCGGCAACAAATCCCCGATGGAGCTGATGAAAGCCATCGGGCAAACTAGTGCAGTGACTCAGACGGAAGGTACAGGCATTTGTTTTGTTTTTGCGAGGATGGTTTTAGCGGGTTTGGTCCAGACGAAGGGTTTGGGGTCGTCGTTGTGCTCGGCGATGTAGCGGTTGATGGTGGCCTGGAGATCGGCGACGGAGTGGAAGGTACCGCGTCGGATGCGCCGTCGGGTGAGTGCGGAGAAGAAGCTCTCCACGGCGTTGAGCCAGGAACCGGAAGTGGGCGTGAAGTGGAACACCCAACGCGGATGGCGCTTGAGCCACTCGATGACCTTGGGCTGCTTGTGGGCGGCATAGTTGTCGAGCACGGCATGGATCACCTTGCCTGGCGGGATGGCCCGCTCGACGGCGTTGAGGAAGCAGATCAGCTCCTGATGGCGGTGGCGTTGCATGCAGCGGCCGATGACGGTGCCGTCGAGAATGTTCAGTGCCGCAAACAGGGTGGTGGTGCCGTTGCGCTTATAGTCGTGGGTGATGGTGGCGCAGCGGCCGGGCTTGAGCGGCAGCCCGGGCTGGGTTCGATCGAGGGCCTGGATCTGCGACTTCTCGTCGATCGACAGCACCACGGCATGGGCCGGCGGGTTCATGTAGAGGCCGACGATGTCTTCGACCTTCTCGGCGAAGGCGGGATCACCGGAGCGCTTGAAGGTACGGATGCGATGCGGCTGCAGGTTGCAGGCTCGCCAAATGCGCTGCACCGAGCGCAGGCTGATGCCGACGGCCTTGGCCATGGCCCTGCCGGTCCAATGGGCGGTCTCGCCGGGCGCCTCCTCCTGACAGGTCATGGCGACCACTCGAGCGATCGTCTCCGGCGGCAGCGGCGCCCTTCCCGGCGGCCGGGTCTTGTCGCGCAGCAGGCCCTCGACGCCTTCCTCGGCAAACCGGCGCTGCCAACGCCACACCGCCGGCCGGCTCACGCCGGCCAGACGCGCCACCTCTGCCACCGGCAAGCGCTCGGCCGACGACAGGATGATCCGGACCCGCTGTACGTGCTTGAGCGGGCGAGAACGATCGCCGACGATCGCCGCCAAACGCGCACGGTCCTCGGCGCCAACAATGACGTTGAGCTCTTGTGCCATCACACGAGAATGACACAGAACTATACTCCCGTGAATCCTTTGTTTGCGTCAATGCACTAGCTACCCGACGGCTTGAGAAGACGGGAAGTTCCGCATCAGGCTGGTCCAACATTAGGGGCAAGTCCATCACTATATATAGCAAGTTGACCAATCAATGGGGCAGGCCACTGCGCTTCCATTTGGATGATCTACCAAAATCGTGAAAATGGCATGACTGAATGAGGATATTTCGATGAGTTTATCAGTGTCCGGCGAATCACAAAGCCTGCGTGGATTTCTTAGCATGGTGGAGAAGAATTTTCCGGAAGAGATTCTGCGTATCCGCGAGCCGGTCCGTGCCGATTTAGATATCACTTCTACTGTATTCGAACTAGAGCGAGTCGGAAGAAGTCCTGTCGTCGTTTACGAAAACGTCGAAGGGCACGAAATGCCCATCGTAACTAATATCGCCGGCAACAGAAAATTGTTGGCCGCGTGTTTTGGCGTCGATCCCAACGACCTACCCCTGGCGTTCCGAGAGCGGGTCCAAAAACACATCCCGTGCGAAGTCTTGGACGCCGCGCCATGGCAGGAACTGGTCATCGAAGGCGATAACCTCGATTTAACCAAACTTCCCATTCCGACGCATTTCGCCGTCGACGCCGCGCCCTACATTACGGCGGGGCAGATTACCGCCCGTGACCCGGTCAGCGGTATCGACACCACCGGTTTCCATCGACTGATGCTCAAAGGTAAGAACCGCTTGGGTGTGTCGCTCCACTCACGACGACGCATGTACGAGTTCCATCGTCGGGCGGAAGAACGTAATGAGCCCCTCCCCGCGGCGGTGACATTAGGGATTCATCCGCTCCATTACATGGGGTCCATGGTCTTCGGGTATCCACCCGAGGTTCGAAAGTTTGAGATTATCGGCGCCTTGTTTGGCGAGCCGTATCGGCTCGCCAAGTGTGGCATCGCCGATCTCGAAGTACCGGCCGGCGCTGAAATCATTGTTGAAGGCGAAATCATGCCACACACGAATGAACCGGAAGGTCCGTTCAGCGAGTTCACGGGATATGCCTCCTACCGCTCGACCCAAAATGTGTTCGTTGCCCAAAAAATCCGCATGCGGCGCGACGCGATGTTCCATTCCATCGTATCGGGGATGTCTCAGGACCATATCCTGATTTCGTGCGTCACACGGGAAGGCGAAATCCTTAACACACTCCGGCAAAACCTGCCGAACGTGATTGCCGTCCATGTCCCGCATCGGACCTGCGGTGCGTTCTTTGCGTTCGTGAAGATAAAAAAGACCACGGACGGTGAGCCGCAGCAGGCAATCCTGGCGGCCACTGGGACTGAGTTTTTTGTCAAGTACGTCGTCGTCGTGGATGAAGATGTCAATATCTTCGATATGGGTGACGTCATGTGGGCGATAGCGACGCGCGTCCGCGCCGAGAAGGACATTATGCTAATGCCCGGTTGCAAAGGGGCTATTCTTGACCCGACGTCCGATCCCGAGACGTTCACGGTGACGAAAATGGGGATCGACGCCACTCGGCCTATTGGTCGGGACTTCGCGGAGCGACTAACCATTTCGGATGAACAGCAAGTACGGGTGCGAGAGATTCTCCGACGGGGAGGCGTCGATCTGTGAAACGTAAATCCCTGAGCGGTCTTGGCGGGGCATTGTCAGATTAACTGTAAGCGTCCGGGGAACCCGCCCTTTTTGACCATATCGATTTCTGCGATTGTTTCCGCCCGATAGCGGGCGTTGGTGTCCTGTCCCTACCAAAAATCAGATCCGAACATAGGCATGACGGAGTCCGCCGAGTTTGGGCATCGGTGTGATCCTTCCGCGGTCATGGACGGGCCGCCCAAAGGGCGTGTGTCAACGGCGGCGAGATTATGTATCGGCGCGGCGGCGTAAAAATACCCCACGGGCTCGGTGGCAGCTTGTCCGCGTAGTCCATGGGCGGGCCTCGTGCGCGGGACGATGCGCCCTCAGCGCGGCTGGCGGCGATCCGCGCGTGGGTGGGGCCTGTGGTCCCACGCGGGCAAGCGGGGAGCGCGATTATTCGGAAAGGCGCCGGCGTCGGGACCGGCTCTGCTTGAGCCGGTAGCTTTCGCCGTTCACTTCCAGAATATGGACGTGGTGGGTGGTGCGGCCGAGCAGTGCGCCGGGAGCCGCTCGCTGGCGAAGACGGATGTCCATTCCTGGAAAGGCAGGTTAGAGGTGACGATGGTGGCTCCGTTCTCGTAGCGCTGGCTAAACAAGTCGAACAGCAGTTCGGATCCGGTTTGCGACAGCGGGACGTATCCGAGCTCGTCGACGATCAGTAGGCTGGCCTTGGCGAGCTGGGCCTGGAGGCGGAGTAGTCTCCTCTCGTCGCGCGCCTCGATCAGCTCGTGGACCAGATGGGAGGCGCTGGTGAAGCGGACGGAGAGGCCCTTTTGGCATGCGGCAAGCCCGAGGGCGAGAGCGATATGCGTCTTCCCGACGCCGCTTGGGCCGAGCAAGATCACGTTCTCCCGGCGCGCGATGTAATCGCCGCGTGCGAGATCCAGCACCAGCATCTTGTTGAGCGCGGGTATCGCCTTGAAGTCGAAGCTCTCGAGCTGTGTGACGACAGGGAAGTGTGCCTGCTTGATGCGCCGCTCGACCAGCCGGCGCTCGCGGTCGATCAGTTCAAGCTCGACGAGCTTGGCGAGGTAGCCGATATGATCGAGGCCGTCGCCGGCGGCCAGCAAGGTGGCGTAATCGGTGCTCCGTGTGACGGCGACGAAGGGCTGGGGCAAGTGCGGGTAGCGCGACAGGTCGAGATGGGCAGGCCGCCTCTCGACGCGGGCCAGAAGCAGGTGCTTGACGGCACCGCCGCCGTCACCTGGCGCTCCGGGAAGTCCTCCAGAAGGCGTAGGACCTGGATGTACTCGCGCTTGCCGCGCAGGCCGAAGCGCGCCTCGAGGACGCGGCGCAACGTATCGAAGGTGGGGTCGAGCTTCCATCCGCGCAGCGGCGCTGCCTGGTCCAGGGCGCCTGGCTCCTTCAACCAGGACGGCCGCAAGGTCGCCGTCCGCGTGCCGACCGACTGATTGGCGCCCCACGCCCTCCAGCCCCGCTTGGGCTCGCGCCTCGCGGGGCTTCGGGCAGTAGCAGCGCCGCGATGGTCGCGGCGCGCTCAACCGAAGGAGGGAGCAATCCCATGAAATTCACCGACACTCAAATGATCGTTCTCTCGGCTGCAACGCAGTGACGACAGCTCGATCCACCCGTTTCCTGCGACCCTCAAGGGCAGCGCGGTCACCAAGGTAATTCAGGCCCTGCTGCGCAAGAGCCTGATCGCGGAAGACCCGCCCCGGAAAGGCGGCACTATCGGCGAGACCAACTTCGCCATAACGGCCGAGGGTGCGCTGGCCATCAACGTCGAGCCGGCCGACTGCCCCCATTTGGCCAACACGGGCGCACAGGCGCCCGACAGTGGCCACGAGGCCGAACCGGCGACGGTGACCCTGCCTAATGGGAGACGGAATCCGGCCCATCGAGCGCGTATGGGCACAACCGAACCAAAGGGTTCGAAATCGTTTCCGCTTGCCCGAGCGAACAGATTTCGAACCTTCGGTTGCCAGACGTCCGCTAAGTCATTGATGTGACGTGGTACGGTTTAACCGTACCAAACTGCCGTAGTTCGGTTGTCTCAGAGAATTTGCGCCCGCAGAGAAGGAAAGCGGGCCAAATTCGGCTAGATAGACGGGTTGATGGTTCGGATATTCGAGCTGAAAAGCCCAAATCCTGCGCCATTCTGGCGGTTGGGCGGATCGCGCAGAGAATATCTCCAACGATGCGGTTGGCGGAGCCAACAACACTGGGATCGAAACTTTCTCTGTCTTGCGCGTGTTCACACTAATGCAATGCATCGACGATGAGTGCGAAGATGATGAATCCGACGAAGACCACGTCGAGTTTGTCGAAACGCGAGAAGATGCGGCGGAATCCCTTCAGTCGACGAAACAACCGCTCGATTTCGTTGCGGCGCTTGTATAGCTGACCAAGGCGTTTCAGCAGCTTACGCCCCTCCGGCGCGTCGTGGGCTTGGCCCGGCGAGAGCGAGAACGTTATCGCCGTTCGAGCATCCGCGGCAACCATATGAATCTCTGTGGTCCACCCGCCGCGGGAGCGTCCGATGGATTGGGGACCGTCTTTTTTGGCGCTCCCGTCCCGTCGGGATGCACCTTCACAATGGTGCTGTCCATCGACACGGCCTCAAGTCGGATACGCACAACCTGCTCTCGCTGCAAATGCTCGAATACCCGGTCGAGCACGCCGTTCTTCGACCAGCGATTCATTCGCGTGTAGATGGTGTGCCAGTTGCCAAACCGCGCCGGTAACCCTCGCCACTTGCAGCCATGTTCGGCGACATACAGGATGGCGTTGAGTACCTGCAGATTGGAAAGGCTGACGTTGCCGCGTTGGACCGGGAGATGGGGCGCAATGCGTTCGTATTGAGCGTCGCTGAGTTCCATCCACAGACAATACCATGAACATCACCATTAGTGCTAACACGCCCTAATCGCGCTTATCTTGCATAGTGATTGTCGTATCTCAGTTTTCGCCAATGGACATTTGCTGCAGTGAAGCAAAGTTCGCAATTTGCTGTCGCACAGCGACCGAAACCCGCATCAAATTCGCGATTGCACGATGAGCGGCTTCAGGGGATTCAGACCTATTGCTGTCTCATAACCTGAAGGTCGTTGGTTCAAATCCAACCCCCGCAACCAAATAAAGCCCGTAACTTCCGATAGTTACGGGCTTTTTCGTTTTGGCGCGCCAGCGCAATTTATGTCCGGGGGAGCACTGGGGGAGCAAGCGGGAGCATAATCCTGCACGTTTCTGCGCGACACCGCGCACGCCGCCCCGACTGAGATCGCGACGTTGGCGGCTTACCCGCCGACCTTGGCCAACGTTCAGAACCGCATCTGGCCGCGCAGCATCACAGCGTGATCCGCGCCGCCGCGCCGCCGCGCGACCGGCTTCGGCCTTGGGCCCTACCAGCTTGCCTGTAGACGCAGCATGACGCCGTGCTCCGCGGCGTCGTCGTTGGCCGGCTCACGGCGCTCGCCCTCGAGGCTGAGGTTGAGCGACGACCCGATTTCGAAGCGGCCGCCGATCCGGTAGCGTTGTGACCCTTCGCCCGCCAGCGAGAACCCGCCATAGGGTGTCAGCAGCCCGTGCCCGCCGAGCGCGCCGAAGCCATAGCCGAGCTCGCCGTCCAGCCGCATCGGCGGGACGTTGTCGTTGGCTGCCGTATCGTCGGTCGCCAGCTCGGCGACGTCCTGATCCCACAGCCGTTCCACCCCGCTCGCCGTGTCGCCCCAGGTCGGGAAGAGGCTGAACGACAGTCCCCGCCCTTCGGCGCCCGGGTCGAGGCGGACCGAGCCGCCAAGACCCCATTCCCGGTAATTGTTCTGCCCCGTCAGCACCCGGCCGTGTCCCTCGACCGTCAGGCCCGTGGCCGGGTCGCGATAACGCAAGCCGCCGCCGATCTCGATGCCGCCGCCCGTCAGCCCGTCGCCCCCGTCATGGCGCAGACCCAGCTCCAGCGACGGCGTCAGCGAGGAGCCCGAGGCCAGCATCTGTTCGTGGCTGCCCTCCAGCGCCAGCCGCAGACGGTTGGCGTTCACTGTCTGTTCCTCGATCAGGTCGTCGTCGCCCGCGACCTCGACTTGCGCAACCGACGCCTCGCCCTTGAGACGCAGGTTCGTCGTGCCGCCCGCGATCAACGACCCATCGGTCATCAAAGGCCCGCTCGCGCCCAGTGCCGCGGTCTTGAGCATCGTAAGGCTGTGCCTTACGGGGTTGCCGGGATCAATGCGACGCACCTGCTCGTCGTCGATCTCGATCTCGCCCCGGCCGTAGCCCAGCGTCGCCCAGAGATCGAGACCCTGCGGCGAGGTCCAGCCGAGATACGGATGAACGCTGGTCATCCGGCTCTCATAGCCGCCGCTTACCGGCGCCGGCCCAGTCCCGGCGGTATAGTCGAACGCGCCGATCGAGTGGGACAGCGCGAGCCCGGCCAGGAGATCCTTGCGCAGACAGCCGTCAATGCCGAGCTGGCCGGTCAACACCGTGCCGTCCCAGGCAAAGGCGGACTCCGTGCTCTCCAGCACCTGCCGCTCGCCCCGGCCCCACACCACCGGCCCGCCGGCGCCGGGTGCCATGCCGTCATTGGCCGCCGCCGCGAGCGGCAGCCGGAAGGACGAGCCCGCCAGCACATCGTCGAGGGCGAGCGTGCCGTCCTCGATGGCCTGCGCGTTGGAGTGCAGCGTGTGGGAGAGCGTCGATCCCCCGGCCAAGCTATAGGCGGCCGCCCGCTTGCCACACGGATCGTCCAGGCGCGCGCCGATCGCCCGGTTGGTGATGTCGGGGACGGTCAGCGCGTGTTTGGAGAGGATCTCGGCGTTGAGGCGCCGGAAGCGCGCCGAAAACTCCGCCGCCTGGCTCACCGTAATGGTGTAGGTCTTGGTCGTGCCGTCCTGGGCCGTCACTTCGACGGCGATGTCGATGGGTTCGTCCTCGGTCAGGACGATCTCGTCGCTGGCGCTGCCGCTGGCAACGTCTGCGTCGTTGACCGTCACCGTCGCGCTGTTATGGGCCGCGGTCGGCGTCACCGTCACGCCAGTCACATCGTTTGCCACAATGACCGTGTAGTTCAAGGTATCCGCATCGAAGTTCAGGGTTCCTGCAGAGATGGTCAGTGCCGACAGTTTCGCGTTGCTGCTCGCCGTCCGAGTCACCCTGAAGGTGTAGGTCCCGATGGTCGTGCGGTCCTCGGCCGTTACGACGACTTGGATGTCGGTATCCCCGCCCTCGGTCAGAGGGATCTCGTCGCTGGCGTTGCCGCTGGCCACGTCCGTGCCGTTGACCGTCACCGTCGCGTCGTTGTCGTCCGCGGTCGGCGTCACCGTCACGCCGGTCACATCGTTTGCCACAGTGACCGTGTAGTTCAAGGTATCCGCGTCGAAGTTCAGGGTCCCTGCAGAGATGCTCAGCGTCGACAGCTTCGCGTTGTCCGTGACATCCGTCACATTAATGGACATTTCGGCCGCCGACGCGCTGTCGGCTGCGCCGTCGAAAACCTTGAAGTCGAACGTTACCGAGACGGTGGTGTCGATCGGCGGGTTGTACTTCAGATCACCATCCGTGAGCTGTTTCGCCGTCACCCCCACGGGATTGGCGTCACTGGCGCTGGCGATGTCGGTGCCTTCGAGCGACAGCGTCCCCTGGGCCGGCACCGAGGTGATCTTCACGCCCTCCAGCGAGTCACCGGTGTCGGCGTCCGAGAAACCGAAGTCGGCCACTGTAAAGGTGAGCGTCTTGTTATCTTCCGTGGACACCGTACTGGCAGAAGCCGTGGGGGGGCTGTTTGGCCCGTTGACCTTCATTCTGAACCTGGTACCATGAGTTTGCCAAGTTCCTCCCCCCGTAGCCTGCCAACGATTATTTTTAATATCCCAGCCCGAAAATTCGCCCGTATCTGCTCCGGGATCTTCAGTATTGCTGAGTCGAGGGCGGGTGCTGCCGCCGCTAAATATCATATACACCCAATAGTCGGTGGCGTCGCTCAGATGGCAACCGTTGCTGTCAACGCTGAACTTCTGGAGCCCTGTTCCCACGGTGGCTGGACTTACTAAGGTGCAAAGCGCACCACTGGCCGGCACTTCGTCGCTCCCTGAGGAATTGGGATTGATAGTTACCGTCAGGGTTCCACCAACGGGTGCACGCTTTAGGTTTACTTCGATGCTAGTCAGATCGTAGCCAGCTGTATCCGTGCCCGTTGTGAACCTCTGAGCGTGCGCTAGATTACCTAAGGTGTTGGCGAAATCTCCGTCATGTTGCGATTTACCCGCGGTACTCACGTACGTGACTCCGTGGCCCGCCTGCGCCGGCGCTGCGAAGCCGAGCGGCAGCGCGGCGGCGGCGAGGAACGCGCCGATGCCCGCCAGCCGTGGGAAAAGTCTCACGGAAACTGTCCTCCTACGCGCGCCCGTTCGATACAACGCCGGGCTACTTGCGTTTTCGGCGTCGATAATGTCACTATACACGGTTCATGTTCGTCTGCTTGCGGTCAAGCTATACCCTTCGCCGGCCGCGGGCCTCGCTAGCGGCCTTCGGCCGGTGACGGTACCACGGGGCGCACCCTTTCGATCTCGTAGCGGCCGGCGAATGACGCGATACCGACGCTCAGACGCCGGGATTCAGTGTTCGTGGTCGGACTTCACTAGCCGCCCGCCGGCGGCGAAGACGATCACGTCGTCGACGCACCGGCCCCTGTCACGAGCGCACGCCCTCAAACACCGCCGCGCAGGGCCGCGGCGGCATGACCGAACTGCGGCATTCGCCCCGCTCGACAAGCGTCCGTCGGATGTCAGGCAGCCCCGCCCGAAAGCCGAAGACCCGCATCAAGCTCTCGACCCGATAGCGACCGCGACGGCCGCACGGCTCGCAGACCACGGTGAGCGTTCCGCCGGGACCAAGATCGCATAACCGAACCGCCCCGCAGCCGGCCACGAGCTGTCTCAGCGGCCATTTGCAATCGGAGTCAGGAATTTTCGCCCTCCTGATGTTCTCGTATTGTTCTCCTATGTGATTCACCCTATAGTGCCCCGCTTCGATCGTCGACTCGGGGCCTGGCGGCACGCCTGAGACCACCGTGCGGCGCTCGCGGCCAGGGAGGACGGCACAATGCCGAACACGGCAATCAATACAATAGAACCGCCCGAGGGCACGAAGACCGCCGCGAGGGCGCATCACAAGATCCGCTCGATGGCGGTCTCGGGCGGCTTTCTCGACGGCGCCCAACTCGACTTCGCGGACGGGCTCAACTGCATCATCGGCGGCCGCGGCACGGGCAAGACGACGGTGCTGGAGTTCATCCGCTACCTTCTGGGCCCGATGCCGGACACTCCCGAGGGCAAGACCCGCGGCAAGGCGATCGAGGGGCTGGTCCGGGGCAATCTCGGCAGCGGCACCATCGGCCTCGACGTCGAGACCAAACACGGCACCCGCTACCGCGCCGAGCGGCCGTGGGACGATGCGAGCCAGGTGCTCGACGCCGACGGTGCGCCGGTCGCGGTGACGCTCGATCGCGACCTGGTGTTCAAGGCCGACATCTACAGCCAGAACGAGATCGAGGAAATCGCCACCACGCCGCGCTTTCAATTGTCGCTGATCGACAAGTTCGAGGAGGAAGCGATCCGCGAGACCGGCGCGGAGATCGCCAAGCTGACCCGGGCCATCGAGCAAAGCGCACACGATCTGCGAGCCCTCGACCGCAACATCGGAGAGATCGAGGACGTGGTGCCGGAGATCGACATCGTCGCCAAGCGGCTGCAGGAGATGCAGGCCGTCGAGGGCCCCGAAGCCGAGCTGATCAATACCGCGCACGCAGCACAAAGCGCTGCGGGCGCGGGAGACGGAAGCGCTCAGCGATCTGCGCCAGGCGGTCGACCGGGCGGCGGACGAGTTCGAGCGGCTTGCCGGCGCCGTGGCCGAGGACTGCGCCACCGCGCTCGGCGACGGGTTCGAGAACGGCCCCAACGGCGCGGTCTTCGCCCAGGCTGCCGATGTGGCCGCGAAGTTTACAAGCGCGATCCGCGAGACCGTGCCGGCGATCGGGAGACAGCGGGCCGCCGCGGCCGCGGCCCTTGACACCCTGGCCGTGGGGCTTGCCGGCGGACACGCGCGCCAGGAGCAGCACTATCGCGAGCTGGTCGCACGCTCGGCCGAGGAGCAGGCACAGGCGGCCGAGCGGGCGAAGCTGCAGCAGCGGCATCTGGAGTTGTCCAAGGCGCAAGGCCAACTCGACGGCTTGAAGCGCAGGCGCCAGAAGAGCGAGGCCGAGCACCGCAAGATGACGGCACGGCTGTCGGAACTGCGCGACCGGCGTTTCGGGTTGCGCAAGGAGATCGCCGAGCGGCTGAGCGCGGCGCTGGCCCCCACCATCCGGGTCTCGATCGCCCAGGCCGGTGATCGTTCGGCTTACGAGCAGTACTTGCGGGAAGCGCTCAAGGGCTCGGGCACCAGGTACGGCCAGATCGTGGCGCAGATCGTCGCCAACCTGGCGCCGGAGGAATTGTCGCCGATCGTCCGCCGGGGCGACACTGAGCGCCTGGCGGAGCGCGCCGGCATCGGCGAGGACCAGGGCGAGCGCATCATCGATCATCTCCGGGACGGCGACCACGCCTTCAGGCTCGAGACCGTGGAGCTCGCCGACGAGCCGCTGATCGAGCTCAAGGACGGCGAGACCTACAAGAACGCGGCCGATCTCTCGACCGGCCAGCGCTGCACGGTGATCCTGCCGATCCTGCTGTTGGAGAGCGAGCGCCCGCTGCTGATCGATCAGCCCGAGGACAATCTCGACAACGCCTTCGTCTACGACACCATCGTCAAAAGCCTGCGCGAGGCCAAGGGCGGGAGGCAGCTGATCTTCGTCACCCACAACCCCAACATCCCGGTGCTCGGCGAGGCCGAGCGGGTGTTCGTGTTCGCTTCCGACGGAAGGCGCGGCAGCGTGACCCGCGCGGGCCCGGTAGACGAGGTCAAGGGCGAGATCGAGCATCTGCTGGAAGGCGGCGCCGAGGCCTTCAAGCTGAGAATGCGCAAGTACGGCCATTGAGGAGCCATGATGGCGGACGCGGCACGGACGCTGCTCGACGATCTCGAATCCGACGACTGGAGCACGGTGCGCGACGCGGTCGAGACCGCAGGCGACCGGCTGCGCCGAAGGCGCCTTGACGCCGAGCTGACCGAGGCCATCGGCGTGCGGCTCTACGGCCTTGCGTCCCACCCCAAGTGGGAGGTCCGCAAGGCGGTTGCCCACGCACTCCTCTATCTGCGCCACGAGCGCTTTCATGCCGCCATCGCCCGCATCATCGACGACGACAATGTGTGGGTACGCGACGCCGCGCGGCGGACTTTCCAGCGGCGCACCGAGGTCACCCGGGCGGACATCCACAGCGATGATCACGGCGACCGGACGCTCGCGCTTCTGAACGGGCTTGAGGCGCGGTACGGGCCGCGGGCGCGCAGGGCGGCGCACAGGCTCGCCGATCAAATGGACGCGACCTTCGTGCGCATGGCCTATCACGAGATGATCCGGATCATCTCCCCGCTCGATGCCGAGTTGATCAATCTGGAGCGCGAGCTCGCCGACACACCGGGGGCGGGCTCCGAGAGCCGGGGCCGGGTCGTGCGCGCCCAGCGGCGCGTGCGCCTGATGACGGAGTTCCTCGACAATCTGCGCGCGTTCACAACCGAAGTGCGGGGCCCCTTTACGAGCGAGGTGCTGCTGCCGCTGGCGCGCGAGGCCGAGGAGCTGGCGCTCGACGACCTCGAGCCGTCGATCGCGGCGCCGGCGATTCATGTGGCCGTCGATCCCGCGATCCGCGTCGAGGCCAACCGCTCCCGGCTCCTGCAAGCACTCATCAATCTTCTGGTGAACGCGGTCGAGGCGTGCCGCGACGGCGGCCGGCCGGGGCGCATCGAGGTGACCGCCGAGCAGCTCGCGGGCGGCCATGTCGCGCTTAGCGTCGCCGACAACGGCCGCGGGATGGATGAAGACGCGGTCGCCGAATGCACCCAGCTCTATAGCACGGGCAGACGCAACGGCATGGGCTTCGGGCTGCCGCTCGCCAAGAAGATTGTTGAACTCGACCATCACGGCACGCTGGCCATCGAGAGCGCCGAGGGCGAGGGAACCACGGTGACCGTGGTGCTTCCGGTCGAGCAGTTGGGAGCGGAGGCTTAAACCGATGGCGTGCGGCCACGCAGTTCTGATTGTCGAGGACGATCCTGCCATGGCCGCCGCGCTGTGCGATCTGGTGGATTCCCTCGGTCACGATCCTCGCCACGCGACGACCAGGGCCGATGCGATCGAGATCCTGAACGAAGGCGGCCTCTGCTATGTGCTGCTGGACCTGCAGATTCCGGCGCACGAGAAGTCGCTTCAGCCGCGCGTGGAGGTCGGCAAGTCGTTGTTGGTGGACATCCGCCGGCGCTATCCGGGCCGTGTCGCGGGCGCCGCGCACGACATCCATCTCCTGCCGGTGCTGGTGGTGAGCGGCCAGGCCAAGGATCACGACGACGTGGTGCAGGCCCTGCAGGAGGGCGGCGACGACTTCGTGCGTAAACCGCTGAGCCTCGATGACCGGGGCCTCGGTGCCAAGATCGGGCAATGCCTGAACCGCAGCGGGCGGTCCGATCATGGGGCCTGCGATGGGGCAACGGTCGTGGCCACCGGCGCTGCGGACCGCGGCGGAGCCGAGCCGCCGTTCACGCACACGGCCGATTACTCGGAAGTGACCTTGAACGGCGAGACGTATCTCTTCACCGGCTTCGTTCAGCGTGAAGTCATCCGCCTCCTTCACGAGGCCGTCAATAACGATCGGCCCTGGCAGTCCGGCAAAGCGGTCCTGTACGAGGCGGGTTCGACCAACGCGAAGATGATCAACCTGTTCAGGGATCATCCTTGCTGGGGCACTCTGATCGAGTCCAACAGGCACGGGCTCTACCGTCTAAGAACCGAGTAGGACTGCGTAATCCCACCCGTCAGCGACCCGTCGCTGACCCGTCACAGAGCCCTTACCCACCCGTCGATGAGCCTGCCGACAGGCCACTGATCAACGGTCATCCTTTCCGCAGCTTGAACGAGAGCAGCGGAGAGGAGCGATGGCCACACAACATCTGAACCAAACCCAGCTGGCGGCGCGCTGGAACATCTCGCCGCGCACGCTCGAGCGTTGGCGCTGGATCGGCGAGGGCCCGCGCTACCTCAAGATCGGCGGCCGCGTCGTCTACCGCATCACCGACATCGAGGCCTACGAGGCCGGGCAGCTGAGGCTGGCCGAGCCCGAGACGGCCCAGCCCGCCGCGACCGCCCGGGGGCGCGGCGCATGACCCTGATGGCTTGCCGCGCCGCCCCGGAAGCGCCCGTGCCCCTCCCGGCATCGATCGCCCTCATCATCGATGTGGCCGGTTTCGAGGGATGGTTGAGGGCCGCCCATCCGGGGAGCCGGATCACCCTCCACCGCGGCCATCTCAGCGTCGACCGGCAGCAACGGCCCCACGCACCGCACGACCCGGCGCGCGACGAGCTCAACCGTCTCGCGGACCGCGCCATGCGCGCCTCCGAGCGGGGCCTCGTTCATCTCGTCCAGAAGCGCCACGGCGACGCCGACTACAGCTACATCGCGATCCGCGCCCGCACTCCCGCAAAGCGCCGCCGGGAGGCCTTCCCCCTTTCGAACCGTCGGAGAACAACCTGATGTCGAACCGTATTCAGCTCGAGGACATCCGCGCCATGCCGGTCGGTGAGATCGCCGCCCTGCCGGCCGGGCAGCTGGCGCTGCTGCAGGAGGACGCCGAGGCGGCGCTCACGGCCGCCAAGACGCTGAAGGACTGGCTCGACGGTGCCATCGGCCTGCGCTACGCCGAGAAGGCGCACGCGGCACGGCGCGACGCGGGCAAGGACACCGGCACCGTGCGGTTTCTTGACGGCGATTTCACCGTCGTCGTGAACATCTCCAAGCGCGTGATCTGGGACCATGCCCAGCTCGGGGCGCTGGTCGAGCGCATCCGTGCCGCAGGCGACGACCCGGCCGAGTATGTCGATATCGCCCTCAAGGTGCCGGAGCGGAAGTACGCCGCCTGGCCCGAGGCCATTCGCCGGAGCTTCGAGCCTGCACGCACGGTGCGCGCAGGCACGTTGAAGGTTTCGATCGAACCGAACGGGAATGCGCAGTGACCGTTCTTGTTGGGCAGCCACGTCCCGCGTTCGGGCTGCATCACGTGTTGAGCGCGCTCCGGCAAGGCTTGGCGCGGCAGCGCACGGCCAGGTGCGGCAGGACAGGGCTTGGCGCGGCGAAGCCTGGCCCGGCAAGGCCGGGCGTGGCGAGGCATGGCAAGGCATGGCGCGGAAACGAAACGCGAAGAGGCAAGGGACCGATGTCCTGAACAGTTCCTCGCCGCCACCCTGATCGCGACAACCCCGATTGAGGAGACCATCATGGCTAGCGAAACTCTGTCAAAGAACCCGCCGCCCAAGAACAGCGAGAATGCTGATATCGCTGATCGGCTGGGCGGAGTGCCGGCATGACTGGCGCGCTTCCCATCATCTCGGCCGACGAGCGGCTCGCCGAGCGCCGCGGCATCAAGGGCGGCATCTTCGGTAAGTCCGGGATCGGCAAGACGTCGCTCTTGTGGACGCTGGAGCCCGGCACCACGCTCTTCTTCGACCTCGAGGCCGGCGACCTCGCCATCGAGGGCTGGCCCGGCGACACCATCCGGCCGCGCACCTGGTCCGAGTGCCGCGATTTCGCGGTCTTCATCGGCGGGCCCAACCCGGCGCTCCGCGACGACCAGGTCTATAGCCGGGCTCACTACGAGGCGGTGTGCGAACGCTTCGGCGATCCCGCCGCACTCGAGAAATACGAGACCGTGTTCATCGATTCGATCACGGTCGCCGGGCGGCTTTGCTTCCAGTGGTGCAAGGGCCAGCCCCAGGCGTTCTCGGACCGCAACGGCAAGCCCGACATGCGCGGCGCCTACGGCCTGCATGGCCAGGAAATGATCGCCTGGCTCACCCACCTCCAGCACACCCGCGTCAAGAACGTCTGGTTCGTCGGCATCCTCGACGAAAAGCTCGACGACTTTAATCGCCGGGTCTTCTCCCCCCAGATCGAGGGCTCCAAGACCGGCAACGAGCTGCCCGGCATCGTCGACGAGGTCATCGTCATGGCCGAGATCGGCCAGACCGACGGCGATCCCTACCGGGCCTTCGTCTGCCGGACCCTGAACCCGTTCGGCTATCCCGCCAAGGACCGCAGCGGTCGCCTCGATCAAATCGAGGAGCCCCATCTCGGCCGTTTGATGACCAAGATCGGCGGCCCCGTCCGACCGGCGAGCGAGCGGCTGGTGTTCGGCTGTCCGACACCGCCCAAGGACACCGCCCCACCCGCCGAATCCCCCGTCACCCCGGAAGATGAAGGAGCATCCCGACCATGAGCGGAGCCTGGAACGATTTCAACGACGCGGACGAGCAGACGTCCTACGACATCATCCCCAAGGGCACCATCGCGCCCGTCCGCATGACCATCAAGCCGGGCGGCTACGACGATCCGGGCCAGGGCTGGACCGGCGGCTACGCCACCCGCAACGAGACCACGGGCTCGATCTATCTCAACGCCGAGTTCGTCCTCCTCGAGGGCCCGCATGCAAGGCGCCGGGTGTGGAGCTTGATCGGCTTCTCGAGCCCCAAGGGCCCCGAGTGGGCCAACATGGGCCGTTCGTTCGTGCGCGGCATCCTGAACTCGGCCCGCGGGCTCTCCGACAAGGACACCTCGCCCCCGTCGCAGACCGCGCGGCGCATCGACGGCCTCCATGTGCTCGACGGCATCGAGTTCCTGGCCAAGATCGACGTCGGCAAGGACCGGAACGGCGATCCGAGGAACGAGATCCGCTTCGCCGTCGCGCCGAACCACAAGGACTGGCAGGCCTTCCTTGAGGCGGGCGGACAGTGGCGCCCGGGTGCCTCTCACGCCGCCCACGCGGCAGAGGCCCAGCCCCATGCGGCCGCATCAGCGCCGCAGGGCCCGGCACAGGGGCCGGCCGCCGCACCGGATGGCCCGCAGCAGTCCGCGGTGGCTCCGGCGGCACAGCCGGCCAATCCGAACCGGCCCGCCTGGGCGCAGTAGAGGTCCGGGCCCTTGCTGCTTCGTCCCCGCCAGAAGACCTTCGTCGAGCGTAGCGTCCGTGCGCTCGGCGAGCACGGCAACACCCTCGGCATCGCTCCGACCGGCAGTGGGAAGACCCTGATGCTCTCCGGCGTCGTCGGCCAGATGCTGGCCGGCAGCGACGCCAAGGCCTGCGTGCTCGCCCACCGCGACGAGCTGACCGCGCAGAACGTCCTCAAGTTCGCCAAGGTCAACCCGGCGCTCTCGACATCGATCGTCGATGCCCGCACCAAGTCCTGGCGCGGGCGCGCCACCTTCGCCATGGTCCCGACGCTTGCGCGGGCGGCCAACCTCGAGGCCCTGCCGGCGCTCGATCTGCTGGTCGTCGACGAGGCCCACCACGCCGCCGCCGACAGCTACCGGCGGATCATCGACCGGGCCCGCGAGCGCAACCCGGACGTCCGCATCTACGGCGTCACCGCCACACCCAACCGGGGCGATGGCAAGGGCCTCCGGCCGGTGTTCTCCAACGTCGCCGACCAGATCCTGCTGGGCGAACTGATCGGCTCGGGCCACCTGGTGCGCCCGCGCACCTTCGTCATCGACGTCGGCACGCAAGCAGCCCTCCGGGCGGTTCGCAAGACCGTCGACGACTTCGACATGAAGGCGGTCGACGCGATCATGAACCGGCGGCCGATCACCGAGGCCGTCATCCGCCATTGGAAAGAGAAAGCGGGCGACCGCCAGACCGTCGTCTTCTGCTCGACCGTCGATCACGCCCGCAACGTGCGCGATGTCTTTTCCGACGCCGGCGTTGCAGCGGGCATGGTCTGGCACGAGATGGGCTCCGCCGAGCGGCGCACCGCGCTCGCCGCCTATCGGCGCGGCGAGACCCGGGTGATAGTCAATGTCGGGGTGCTGACCGAGGGCTGGGACCATCCGCCGACGAGCTGCGTCGTGCTGCTCCGGCCCTCTTCCTACAAGTGCACCCTGATTCAGATGGTCGGCCGCGGCCTGCGCACCATCGATCCCACCGAGTTCCCCGGCGTCGTCAAGACCGACTGCCTCGTCCTCGACTTCGGCACCTCGAGCCTCATTCACGGCTGCCTCGAGCAAGACGTCGATCTCGACGGCCGGCGTGCCGGCGGCGAGGCGCCAATGAAGGAATGCCCCGAGTGCGGCGCCGCGGTCCCTGCGGCGGTCCTCGAATGCCCGCTCTGCGGCTACCAGTGGCCATGGGAGGCCGCCGACGCCGGCGAGACCATCCCGCTCGGCGACTTCGTCATGTCGGAGATCGATCTCCTGAAGCGCTCGAACTTCCGCTGGGCCGATCTGTTCGGCGACGACGCGGCGCTCATCGCCAACGGTTTTCATGCCTGGGGCGGCATCTTCTTCCTGAACGGCAACTGGCAT
>CBDFHH010000001.1:0-242489 GCA_965247665.1 Alphaproteobacteria bacterium | reverse complement strand
CTCGTCCGGCGTTTCGAAGCGTGCGTGGCGGCCGTCGACATTGGCATCCGACATCACCTCGCGCATCGCCTGCAGCAACGTCGCGTCCTCGGTGATCCCCTGGGGATAGCCGAGTTCTTCCAGCCGCTTGGCGATGGTAAAGAGCGGTGACCAGGCGGGCGTCAGGCGCCAGCCTGCCGCGCGACCGATACGCTCCGGCGCCAGGTCGCACTCCTTGTCGTGTTGCACGAACAAAGGGTCGATATAGCGGTAGGCGCGCTCGCCAACCACAGGTTGATCCTTGTCGATCCCCTCCCCGGTGTGGAGGTGCCACATGCGTTCCGCCGTCGTCGGCAGCGTCTGCATTTTATACAGTCTCTCGACATGGGGGTTGCCGGCACGGAGCAGGTTCGACAGCAGCATCAGCGAGCTGGCGTGCCCGATTTGCGCGGCGTGCGGGGTCAGGGCCGCCCACAACCCGTCTGCGCCGGCCAACAAAGCGTCGATCACCGCCGCGTCGTCGAGGCCGTTGGCGGCATGCGGATGGACCAGGATCTTGCGCGGCGCCGGAGCGTAGCGCCGCAGCAGCTTGACGATCTCCGCGGACTGGAACGGGAAATGCGTCCCCCTGGTGTCTTCGAACAACAGCGCGTCGATCGGCTTGTCGGCCAGGAGCTTGAGCACGCGCAGGAGATGGTCGGTATCCTCGTCCCAGACATCGAAGAAATCTGAAATATTGGCGTAGATCCGCCCGCGTCGGGCACTCTTCCGGGGCAGCCGCTCGCGCATGAAGCGATAGCCGCGCTCGATATCGAGCAGCACCTGTTCCGGCGTCCGGCCCTGGCGGGCGAGGTTGCTGGGCGCCACCACCATATCGATGATGATGTTGGGAATACCGGCATCGAGCACCTGCTGCATCCCGTAGCTCGGCTCCAGCGCACCGTCGGTGGTGTTCCACGGTTCGACGATGAACGCGAATAGCCCGTCGCGATCGACCTGACGTGACGACAAGTCCTGCACGAATTTCAGGTCGACGTTGGGGAAGTCGAAGAAGTTGGCGACGACCAGATCTTGGAAGCCGAATTCACGCGACAGCTTCATCAACTCGTTCTTGTCGGCCAGCGTGTGGCCATAGGCCGAGGGCAGCACGCACTCACGGCACGATAGGTCGAGCACCGCGGGTACGATATCGCGCAAACGCTGCATCTTTTCTTCGATCCGCGACTTGGTCTCGGCAACGGTACGGCGATCGTCGTCGCCGATTTCAAGTTCGATCACGTTCATTTCTGGCTTCGCGGTCGAGGGGGTCGCCAAAGCGGCGCCGGATCGACCTATAATGCCAGAGTCTTGGCGCGGGCGGCACGTCGGATCGCAACGGGGTCGGGAGGATTCAATTGTCCGCTGATATCGCCGACAGAGACAGGATGCGGGTCCTCCGCGCGCCGCCGCCCCGGGGGTGGTGGCGCAGCCGCACCTTCGACACCGTCCAGTTCATCATCCTGGCCGGCGGCCTGATATGGCTGACCGTTCGCGGCGCGGACGCCATGGGGTACAACTGGCAGTGGTACCGCATGCCCCAATTCTTCTGGCGGGTCATCGACGGCGAACTGATCTGGGGACCGTTGATGACCGGGCTCAGGGTCACCATCGAGCTTTCGCTCTATTCCATAATGCTGACGATCCTGCTCGGCCTCGTTACCGCGCTGCTGCGTATGTCGGATTCGGTCTCGGGCCAAATCCTCGCCAAGGTCTATCTCGAAGCGATCCGCAACACGCCGCTGCTGGTGCAGTTGCTGGTGTTTTATTTCGTTGTCGCGCCGATCATCGGCGTCGATCGCTTCTGGACCGGTGTTCTCTGTCTCAGCGTCTTCGAGGGCTCGTTCGCCTCCGAGATCATTCGCGCCGGCGTCAACTCGGTCCCGCGCGGCCAGTGGGAGGCGTCGGTGTCGGTCGGATTGTCGCGGCCGCAGACCTACCGTTACGTTGTCCTGCCGCAGGCGGTGCCGCTGATGCTGCCGCCGATGACCGGCGTCCTGATCAACCTGATCAAGCATTCAGCGATCGTCAGCGTAGTCGCCGTGTTTGACCTCACGACCGAGGGCCGCAACATCATCGCCGACACCTTTATGAGCTTCGAGGTATGGCTGACGGTGGCCGCGATGTACCTGGTCATCACCTGCAGCCTGTCGGCGTTCGTCAGCTATCTCGAGCGCCGCGTCGCGCCCAAGGATTAGCGATGACGCCGCTCGCATCCCGACGCCGCTTCAAGCCGCTCGATGCCGTGATCCTGGCGGTCGTGGCGGCGGTCGTCGTGTTCGTGGTCTACAAGGTCGATTCGGTTCTCGCCTACAAATGGGACTGGAGCGTGATTCCGCGCTACCTGTTGCGGCGCCACGAGGACACCGGCGACCTCGCGCCCAACCTACTGATCCTCGGTACTCTAACCACCCTGCGTCTCGCGTTCTGGAGCCTCATCCTGTCGGCGATCATCGGCGGCGTCATGGGCATCATGCGCACCAGCGAGCGGTTGTTTCCGCGCATGCTCAGCCGCGCCTATGTCGAACTGATCCGCAACACGCCGCCGCTAGTCTTCATCTTTGTCTTCTACTTCTTCATCTCCAGCCAGATCATGCCGCTGCTCGGTATCGAAACGTTCGCCAGCACCGCTGCGCCCCTGACAGCGACCATCATCGAATGGGCGGTGGCGCCGCCCAAGCTGCTCGAGAACTTTGTTGCCGGCGTGATCTGCCTGTCCCTGTTCTCCGGCGCCTATGTCACGGAAATCGTCCGCGCCGGTATTCAGTCGATACCCAAATCGCAGTTCGAAGCCGGTTCCAGCGTCGGACTAACTCGCTTTCGGACCATGCGCCACATCGTGCTGCCGCAAGCGTTGCAGCGGGTGCTTCCGCCGTTGGCCGGTCAGTTCATCATCCTCATCAAGGATTCGTCGCTGGTATCGCTGATCTCGATCCAGGAGCTCACCTTTTACGCCCTCGAAATCGCCATCTCGACCACCCAGGTGTTCGAGGTCTGGATCTTCGTCGGCGTTCTGTATTTCGTGATCTGCTACAGCTGCGCCCTCACCTTCGGCTGGCTCGAACGCCGCAGCGAAGCCTATCTCTGACAACCGAAAAAAGGGGCCGCCCATTGGGCGGCCCGGCCATTGTCGAAGTCTCGTTGGTTTATTACTTAGGCGCGACCATGCCGGCCCATTCGCGCGTTGTGAACCAGTAAGCGTGCCGCTCCGGCAGCCAGCCGCTGGCCTGCTTCTCCTGGATCCAGTTGCCGAAAAAGTTGAGCGCATCAGGATCGCCCTTGCGCAGAGCGAACGCCTCGCGGGTCGGCGACATCAGCTCGGGAGAAACGACCCGCAGCTTGTCGCCGCGCTTGTCGATCTCGAACGCCGCCTTCGGCGGGGTCGAGGAAACGCCGTCAACGTTACCGTTGGCCGCTTCCTGAAAGGCCAAAGTGTCGTCGTCAAAATAGATCAGCTTGGCTTTGGGGAAGTTCTTCTGCATCGCCACGGCACCGGTCGATGCCCGCCGCGTGGCAATCGTGATGCCCGATTTGTTGAAATCGGCGAGCATCTTCAAGCCCTTCTCGTCGGCGCGTTCGGTGCTGGCCATCAGAATATAGCCGGTGCTGGCATAGGGGCGGGTGAAGTTGACCGTGAGGTTGCGGTTTGACGTGATCGACATGCCACTGATGATGGCGTCGAACTTGCCGGCGATCAGCGCCGGGATGATGCCGTCCCAGGACGTCGGCACGAAATCGATGCCCACGCCCATGTCTTTTGCCAATTGCGTGGCGACGTCGATTTCGAAGCCGATCAGCTCGCCATTCTTGTCGCGCATCGCCCAAGGAACGAACGTGGAGAGACCCACGCGCAGCGAACCGCGCTTCTTGATCGTCTCCAGCACGCTTTCCGAGGAAAGCGCTCTACGCGTCTCGTCGGCAATCGCGCTCGGTGCGACAACTAACAGCCCGGTCGCGAGGATCGCGCCGACCAGTAGTTTCAATGCTTTCATAAGAGTCCTCCCATTATGATCGGCGCAGCGTTGCACCGTCGGTTGTGGGCGTCAACCGGCTAGTGCACGGGCGCGGCGTTCGATCTCGGTCGCACGCTCGTCATGTGGCAGGCCCATGGTCTCGACGACCAGGGCCCCGATGTCGCGCGACAGCCGGCGCCAGCGCTCGGTGTCATCCGCGCTGGTACGCGGGATCCTCAAGATTACATCGCCGGCGGTGGTTGGGATCAAACCATCCGCGCCCGGCGACGGCCGCGGCGGCGCGGTGCCGTCGGCCAGCTTGCGAATGCCTTCGCGCAGCATACGCCGCATCAACGCCACTCCGGTATCGGTCTCGCCCATCTGCTCGAGCGCATGAACCGTGATCGGGCCCTGGCTCACCTGGGCCTCGTAGTCGCCGGGCAGGCGCTGGCCTTCCTGGTAACTCCGTTCGCTTCCACTCTGGCCCAAGAAGTCGACCCTATCGATGCCAACCTTCTCGCGACCGGTGCGTTCATCGTCGACCAACATGTCATTGAAATGCCGCCACGCGATGATGCGCGAGTTGGTGTCGTCAACCGGCACGGTCCATTTGGTGATGCCGACGCGGACGAAGAACTTCTCGCGGTCCGGGTTCTGATAGATGTCCGGCGGTTGCGCGAAGTTGGGTGCGAACCATTCGGCCGTGCGCACCCAGACGAAGTCCTCCCAGCGTCGGCAATTGGTCAGGTAGATCCCGGTTCCCTCAGGTAGTCGGCTCCATTCCACCACCGGGAACGCGCCCCACGCCGGCGTAAAATGCGCCCGCCTGGCGCGCGTGTGCAGGAACACGCTGTGGAATGGGTCCATCGGGTTTTCATTCACCTGCAGCCAGTTGCAGGGATAGTCGATGGCATAGGGCACCAGCTCGTCGTGCGGCAGCGCCATCGTGTCGAGGATCGGGAAATCCGGTATCTCGGCAGGCGGTCCGAGATAAGCGAACACCAGACCCCGGTATTCGCGCGTGGGATAGGCGCCGTGGCGGAGATTGTGCCGGATCGGGCTGTCGTCGGGTTCCCCCGGCGTGTCGAGAATGGTGCCGTCCACGTCGTAAAGCCAGCCATGGTAGCAGCAGCGGATACCGCACTCGGCGATGATCCCGTATTCGAGCGAGGTGCGACGATGGCTGCAGTGCTTGTGCAGCAGGCCGATGCGGCCACCGAGATCGCGAAAGATCACCAGCTCTTCGCCGAGGATCCGCAGACGCAGCGGCAGGTCGGTCAGTTGCGACGTCAGCGCCACCGGGTGCCAGAACCGGCGCAGATATTCGCCGCCCGGTGTGCTTGGACCGACATGCATCAGCTCGGCGTCCTCCGACATCGTCGCCGCGAAAACCGCCCGTTGATAGCCGGCGAAATCTACGAACTTCGGATCGTCGATTCGGGACATTACGAAACCGCTTGCGCAATCGTGTTATTTGCAACGGCCGATGGTAGGCTAATACCAGTCCGACACAAGCATCGGAGTGCACCATGTTGCTCGGCGCGGCCGACATTCTTGGCCAACACAGTATCGCCCGGCTGCGGCAACCGATCGAACAGGCGCGCGGTTTGCCGACCGCAGCCTACACCAGCCAGGAGTTCTTCGATCTCGAGCGGCGCGAGCTGTTTCCCAAGACCTGGATGAGCGTGTGCTTCGTCGAAGACATTGCCGAGCCCGGCGATGCGATCCCGGTCACTGCCGGCGGCGTGCCGATTATCGTTCTGCGCGCGGACAACGGAGAAATCCGGGCCTTCCACAATGTCTGCCGCCACCGCGCCACCATCGTGCTGCAGCAGCCGGCCACGGGGCTAAAGCATCTGCAGTGCCCCTATCATGCCTGGACCTACGGGCTCGACGGATCGCTCCAGGCGACGCCCTATTTCGATGGCACGCCCGACGCCTCAAATTCCCACCTCGACCGCTCGCAACACGGTCTGGTGCCCCTGCGGTGCCGCGTGTGGAACCACGTCGTTTTTATCAATCTCGACGGCAACGCGCCTCCCTTGGACGACGTCGTCAAACCGGCGGCCGCGGAGTTCGCACCGCTGGACACCGACGATCTGCGGCAGGGCTATCGGCTGACCTGGGAGTTCGAGGCCAACTGGAAGCTGGTGTTCGACAACTGGGAGGTCTACCACCACGTCTGGGTACACGAGGGCGTGTTCGACCGCATGACCGACGAAGTCGACATCAAGACCGGCCGCCCCTACACCGAACCGATCGCCGATGGCGATGTCATGATCCTGCACCTCCGCGAGGACAGCCCGCGCCACGCTATTCCGCGCGCGCCGGCAGAGCTTCCGCCCATTCGGCGCAAGGCGGGCGCGCGCCCGTTCGTCGCCGCGGCCGTCGCGATTCTGGCCAACACCTCGGCAACGACGACCTATCAGTCCTACCAGCCGGTGATCTACACTCCGATCGGCCCGAGCCGCACCCGTGCGACAATGGCCTGGTACTACGCCAGCGAGGCGATTGATTCCAAGTACGAGGACATTCGCGAGCGCAGCCTCGATCGCTGGCTCGGCCCCACCCGCAAGTTCGAGGACCGCGGCGGCATCCGCAGTCAGGACTTCAACTGCATGCAGTTGCAACAGGCCGCGCGCGGTTCAGCCGTGGCCGACGAGGTGCTGTTCTCGCCAACTTGGGAAGCCGACGTCCGCAATTTCCAGACTTGGCTGATCGACCGCCTGGAGGCCTAACCAGTTATCGCCACGGCGCAAAACTCGAATTGGGGTGGCCGTTCACGGGCACAAACCGAAGCGCTATCGATAGCTCCCACCCGATCCGCCTCACGCCACCGCATTCAACAGCCAATCCGCCAAGTAGCGCGCCAACGAGGGACGCACATAGACCCGAAAGGTCGGCGTATCGTCGGTCTGCTCGAGGAAGGTCTGAACGTTCGCCAGCAGCGTCTGAGCGCAGTGATCGACCGCGAAGGCGCGCGGGTGCAAGTCGAGGCTGCACCCCCGAGCCAACACATCGCGTGCCGCGTCGCCCGATAGCTCGACGATGGTGCGGTTGGCCGAGACGTCGATCACCGAAACGTGACGCCGCGCCAGGACCGCGGTTAGCTCGGCGGCGAGACCCGGCCCCTCCTCTTTGCCGCTAACGATCAGCCATTCGTTCGGCCCGAGCCACAGGGTCGTCCGCTCGGGGCCGCGCGACACCCGGTTCGGCTGCGGCATCGGGCAACCCGCGACTGCGCGAACAACGTCGCTAAATCCGTGCGCGTCGGGCTCCCCCCGCAAGTTGACCTGGGTTTGAAAAGGCACCTCGCGAATCGCCAGACGGTCGCGGGAAACCGCCGCAAACCGCGTGGCGTAGGGCGCGAGCGGGCTGGTTTTCTTCGGTTCAGGCATCGCGCCGCTCATTGTCCGGGTCGTAGAACACGGGGTTGACGATCTCGGCCGACACCAACGCCCCGTCATAGGCGGCGTAGAGCGTCTCGCCCATGCGCTCGGACCCGCCCTTGACCAGCGCCAGGGCGATGGAATGCCCAAGTGCGGCGCTGCGATACGACGAACTGACATGTCCCTCCATCGGCACCGGCGGGCTGCCCAACGCCGCCTTGCGTGCGAGGGGAAGGTTCGTCGCAGCAACGAGCTGCGCCCCTTCCGACAGCACTCGCTCCGAGTCCGACGTCTTCAAGCCCACCAATTGCTTGCGGTCCGACCGCGCCGTGTCGCTGCGGCTCAGCGAGCGCCGGCCGATGAAATCCTTCTTCTTGGACACCGCCCAGCCCATGCCGAGATCGAGCGGAGTGACCGTCCCGTCGGTCTCGTGACCGACGACGATGTAACCTTTTTCCGCACGCAGAATGTGCATCGCCTCGGTGCCGTAGGGCGTCACGCCCAGCGGCGCGCCAGCTTCAATCACTGCCTCCCAAACATGCAGCCCGTACCACCACGGCACGTAGATTTCATAGGACAGCTCGCCGCTGAAGCTGATCCGGATAATGCGCGCCTCGACCCCGGCCACGCGCGCCTGCCGCATCGCCGTGAACGGGAAACTCTCGCGATCAACCGCGAGATCGGGCGCGAGTTCGGCGAGCAGGTCGCGGGCGCGCGGACCGGCGATCGTCACCGTCGCCCACTGCTCGGTCACCGAGGTGAAGTAGACCTCGAGCTCCGGCCATTCGGTCTGCGACCATTCTTCGAGCCAATCGAGCACGATGGCGGCATTGCCACTGGTCGTGGTCATGAAATAACGGTGCTCGTCGAGCCGGGTCGTGGTGCCATCGTCGAACACCATGCCGTCGTCGCGGCACATCAGGCCGTAGCGGGCGCGCCCAACCTCCAGCGTCGACCAGTTGTTGGTGTAGATGCGGTCGAGGAACTCAGCGCTGTCCGGTCCCCACACCTCGATCTTGCCGAGGGTCGAGGCGTCCAACACGCCGACCGCGTGGCGGACCGCGAGGCACTCTCGATCCACGGCGTCCTGGAAGCCCTCGCCCGGTCGCGGGTAGGCCCAGGCCCGTCGCCATTGGCCGACATTCTCGAACCAGGCATCGTGCGCGACGTGCCAGTCGTGAATCGGGGTTTCGCGCACGGGGTCGAGCAGTTTGCCGACATAGGGACCGGCCAGCACGCCGAAGGTGACCGGCGTGTAGGGCGGCCGGAACGTCGTTGTGCCGACCTCCGGAATCGGCCTTCCCGTCAGCTCGGCGACCAGGCCCAGCGCGTTGATATTGGCGGTCTTGCCCTGGTCGGTGCCGAACCCGGTCAGCGTGTAGCGCTTGACGTGTTCGATCGATTCGAAGCCTTCCTGTAGCGCCAGCAGGATATCGGCGGCGGTGGTATCGTTTTGAAAGTCGACGAACTGCTTGGCCCTGCGGTCATAGCGGCCGCGTGTGGTCGGGGTCAGCCACAGGGGCTCGATCGCTGCTTCGGCGAGCCCCGCCGGTTCGGGAACCGCCGCCCCGCCCGATTGCTCGAAGCCGGTCGCGCGCGCCGCAGCGGCGCCGGCGGCAACACCGCTCGCCACGCAGTCGGTTGTCGCGAAATATCCAACCAGCGCACCGGCGCAGCTCTGCCCATGCTGTGCACGGTCGGGGACCAAAGCGCACGAATCTTCGTCGTAGCGCAACCGGCCCTGCGACTGACTGAAGAGATGCACGACCGGCGACCAGCCGCCCGACATCGCCAGCAGATCGCAGGCCAGGCGCCGACTTTGGCCGGCGGTTCCGTCGGTGTTTAGCTCGGCAACGGTCACCCCCGCGACATGCTTCCTTCCCGCGGCGCCGATTACCGCGTGGCCGGCCATGACCTGGATTCCGCGTGCGGCGACCGCGTCCACCAGCGGACCCCCGGGATTGCGGCGAGCGTCGACGATCGCCGCAATCCCGATGCCGGCGTCACCCAGCGTCAGCGCCGCTCGATAGGCGCCTTCGTTGTTGGTGGCGATCACGGCGCGGCGTCCCGGCAGCACGGCGTAGCGGTTGACATAGGTCGCCGCCGCCCCCGCCAGCATGACGCCGGGGCGATCATTGTCGGAGAAAACCAGAGGACGTTCATGCGCGCCGGTGGCGAGAACCACATGATCGGCGCGGATCTGCCATAGCCGCTGGCGTATCGCCGCGCCGTCATCGCCGTGCTCCGACACGCGCTCGAGCGCCGCGATAAAGTTGCCGTCGTAGTAGCCGAACGCAGTCGTTCGCACCAAGACTCGCGCCTCGTAGCAAGCTCGGATCTCCGCCACCGTCCGGTCAACCCAAGCGGATGCGGCGAGGCCGGCGACCTCCTCCTTCGAGCCGAGCAACGATCCGCCGCAGCGCTCGCGTTCGTCGACCAGGATCACCCGTGCCCCGGTTCGTGCCGACGTCAGCGCCGCCATAAGTCCCGCCGGTCCGGCGCCGATTACGAGCACGTCGCAATGGGCGAACGAATGGTCGTAACGATCGGGATCGGGGGCGTCGGGCGCGTTGCCGAACCCCGCCGCCCTGCGGATCAAGGGCTCGTAAAGACGCCGCCATGCCGGCGCCGGCGCCATAAAGGTCTTGTAGTAGAAGCCGGCGGCGAACAGTCGCGACAGCGGCGCGAGCAATACCATCGCATCTTTGTCGACGCTCGGCCAAGCATTGACGCTACGCGCAACCAAGCCGTCACGGAGCTCGACCATGGTTGCCAGCGGGTTGGGTTCGGCTCTGGCACCCTCGCCGAGCTGCATGATCGCATTGGGTTCTTCGGTGCCGGCGGTAACGATTCCTCGTGGTCGGTGATATTTGAGACTGCGGCCGATCAAATGGACGCCGTTGGCGAGCAGCGCCGAGGCCAGTGTGTCGCCCGCGTACCCTCGATAGCCGCGGCCGTTGAACGAAAAGGAGAGCTCCCGCTGACGGTCGATCAGCCCGCCGCTCGGCAGGCGATGGTTTTGCGGCGCGCTCATGCGTCGTCCTGGTCGGCCGGGATGAGATCGGCAGGCAGCGGTGCGCCCATCGGATATACCGCCTTGATTTCATGGGTGACCGTGTCGCGAACCGCATTGAACCAGCGTCGACAGCCATTGACATGAGCCCAGCGCTCGGCGTGATTGCCTTTCGGGTTCTTGCGCATGAACACATAGTCGGCCCACTCGACGTCGCTGAGCGCATCGGGGTTCGCCGGACGCGCGATATGGGCTTCGCCGCCACAGCGAAACTCGAGTTCGTCACGTGGACCGCAATGGGGGCAGGTGATGCGCAACATGGCGACCTCTAGTGCGCAACGGCAGCGGCGCCGTGTTCGTCTATCAGAGCGCCGCTGGTGAAACGATCGAGCGTGAATGGCGCGTTGATCGGGTGGGGACGGTCGTTGGCGATCGTGTAGGCAAACGCCCAACCCGATCCGGGCGTCGCCTTGAAGCCGCCGGTGCCCCAGCCGCAATTGACATAGAGGCCGTCGGTCGGCGTCTTGCCGAGGATCGGCGAGGCGTCGGGGCAGACATCGACGATTCCGCCCCACGACCGCATCATCTTGAGTCGGCTGAAGATCGGGAACAATTCGATCAGCGCGCCGGTCTGCGAGGTGATCACATGCAGGCTGCCGCGCTGGGCGTAGGAGTTGAACCCGTCGATCCCGGCGCCGATTACCAGCTCGCCCTTGTCCGATTGGCTGACATAGACGTGCACCGTCCCCGACATTACCACGGTGTCGAGCACCGGCTTGACCGGCTCCGACACCAGCGCCTGCAGCGGATGGCTCTCGATCGGCAGCTTCAAGCCGGCCATCTCGGCCAGCACCGAGCTGTGGCCGGCCGCCACCAAGCCAACCTTGCGGGCGCCGATCGTGCCCTTGCTGGTTTCGACGCCGACCACCCGCCCGCCTGTGCGGCGGATCCCGGTGACCTCGCAATTCTCGATGATATCGACGCCACGGGCGTCGGCCGCGCGCGCCATGCCCCAGGCGATCGCGTCGTGCCGCGCAATGCCGCCCCGGCGTTGCAGCGTTGCGCCCAGCACGGGATGGCGAATATCCGGCGAGGTATTGATGATCGGGCAGGAGTGTTTGACCGCCGCCGCGTCGAGCCATTCGGCGTCGACCCCGTTCAGCTGATTGGCGTAGGCACGGCGCCGACCCTCGCGAACGTCATGCAAATTGTGGGCAAGGTTGAGAACCCCGCGCTGGCTTAACATGACGTTGTAGTTGAGGTCCCGGGAAAGTCCCTCCCACAGCCGCAGCGCATGCTCGTAAATCGCTGCGCTTTCATCCCACAGATAATTTGAGCGGATAATGGTGGTGTTGCGGGCGATATTGCCTCCCGCCAGCCAGCCCTTCTCCAGCACCGCGACATTGGTGATGGCGTGTTCCTTGGCCAGGTAATAGGCAGTCGACAGTCCATGCCCGCCGCCGCCGACGATCACCACGTCGTAATCCGGCTTGAGTTCGGGGCTGCGCCACTGCCGATCCCAGCCGGTGTGACCGGCTAGCGCGTTACGCGCCAGCGAGAAGATCGAAAAACGGGTCATCGATCGAAAATCGTCGCGACCATCTGGCACCTCCCATACCCCGGCTCGACCACCCGATCGGGATATCCTCGGTGTGATTGGGCCGGAGGAATGGGAGGGCTGAGCCTGGTCACTGTCTTGAAATTTCTCAAGCGAGATCGCGCAGGCGCTTGTTTTCCGGATCGAACGGCGATTCTTCGATCACCGTCGCGCGGTGACGCCGGCCAAGGATCTCGATCTCCAGCTCCGTACCGATTGCGGACAGCGCCGGCGGAATCATCGCCAACGCCAGGCTCTTGCCAACACGCCAGCCATAGTTGCCGGACGTTGCGCGGCCGACCAGCTCGCCATTGTCGTAGATCGGCTCGGAACCGCGGGCATCCGCGTCGGTGACATCGTGCACCTCCATCGTCACATAGTGATAGCGAAAGCCCTTGCTTTGCCAATCGGCCAGCGCCGCCGCACCGATGAACGGCCCCTTGTTGAGATGGACGAAGCGCTGCAGTCCGGACTCGAACGCGGCGTATTCGATCGAAAGCTCGCGCGGGATCAGCCGGTAGGATTTCTCGATTCGAAGCGAATCCATCGCGCGAATGCCGAACGGCTTGAGATCGAACTCGCCACCTGCGTCCATCAGCAGATCGAAAATGTAGTTCTGCATCTCGATCGGATGGTGCAGTTCCCACCCGAGCTCACCGACGAAATTGACGCGCAGAGCTCGCGAGGTAGCACACCCGACATCGATCGTTTTGCCTGACAACCACGTGAAGTCCTCGTTGGCGAGCGACGCATCGCTGAGCTTTTTCAGCAGGTCGCGCGACCGTGGTCCAGCGATCACGAAGACACCGTACTGGGTCGTCACCTTCTGCAAATGGACGCTGCCGTCGACGGGCAGCAGCTTGGTCAGATAGTCGAAATCGTGGCGCTCCATCGCCCCCGCCGAGACCAGATAGAACCGGTCCGGCGCCTCGCGGAAAACCGTGAATTCGGAACGCACGCCGCCATTTTCGGATAAGAGGTAGCAGAGGTTAATGCGACCGACGTTCTTCGGAATCCGGTTCGACAGCAGGCCGTCGAGCCAAGCCTCGGCGCCGCTGCCAATCACCTCGAATTTGGAAAACGCGGTCATATCGAGCAGACCGACCTTTTCATGGACGTGGCGGCACTCGTTGCCGACATGCTCGAAATAGTTGGTGCGGCGGAAGCTCCAGACGTCCTTCGCCGCTACGCCCTCGGGCGCAAACCAGTTGGGCCGTTCCCAGCCATAGATCTGGCCGAACACCGCCCCCCGCTCGCGCATCCGACCGTAGCACGGCGATTGCTTGAGCGGCCGAGCCGCCGGACGCTCTTCGTCGGGATAGTGAATGACGAAAACGTTCTCATACGCTTCTTCGTTCTTGGCCTTGAGGTAGCCGCGCGACGCGTAGGGACCGAACCGCCGCGGGTCGACACCCATCATGTCGATCGTCGGTTCGCCGTCGATCATCCACTCGGCCAGTTGCCAGCCGGCGCCGCCGGCTGCGGTGATTCCGAAACTGTGGCCCTCATTGATCCAGAAGTTGGGCAAGTCCCAGCACGGCCCAACCAACGGGCTGCCGTCAGGGGTGTAGGGGATCGGCCCGTTGATTACCTGCTTGATGCCGACCTCGCCAAACGCCGGTACGCGATTGATCGCGGCCTCGATGTGTGGCTCGAGCCGATCCAAATCCTCCTGGAACAGATCGTTTTCGAAGTCGTCGGGAGGACCGTCGATGAAGCAGGCCGGCGCACCGCGCTCATAGGGGCCGAGGATAAATCCGCCGCGTTCCTCACGCATATAGTACGAAACGTCGGATTCGCGCAGGACCCCCATCTCCGGAAGGTTCTGCTCGTGGCGGGCGACGATGTCCGGATGCGGCTCGGTGACGATGTACTGGTGCTCGACCGGGACGGTTGGGATCTCGATGCCGACCATCGCCCCGGTCTGACGCGCATGATTGCCGGTTGCACTGACGACGTGCTCGCAAACGATGTCGCCCTTGTCGGTTTTGACCCGCCATTCTCCGCCACGCGTGCGCTCGATCGCCACCGCTTTGGTTCGACGGTAGATCTCGGCACCGTTGTCGCGCGCACCCTTGGCCAGGGCTTGGGTGAGATCGGCTGGCTGGATATAGCCGTCCTCGGGGTGAAGAAGCGCGCCGACCAACCCCTCGATTTTGCACAGGGGCCAGATTTCCTTGACCTGCTCGGGAGTCAGGAGCTCGACCTCGACCCCGATCGTTCGCGCAACCCCGGCATAATAATGGTATTCGTCCATGCGCTGCGCATTGGTCGCGAGACGGATATTGCCGACTTGGCTGAAGCCAACGTTGTGGCCGGTTTCCTCTTCGAGGGTCCGATAGAGCGCGACGGAGTATTTGTGGATCTGCCCGACGCTGTAGCTCATGTTGAACAGCGGCAACAGGCCGGCCGCGTGCCATGTCGACCCCGCCGTGAGCTCGGTCCGCTCGCACAGCACCACGTCCGACCATCCCTTCTTGGCCAAATGGTACAAGGTGCTGACGCCGACGACGCCGCCGCCGATGACAACAACCCGGGTATGGGTTTTCATCGTAGTCCTCCCGTGGTCGGTCATGCCGGTGTCTAACATTTTTCCCGCCTTGGTCCGAGGTCTCCGCCGGCCAACAACAAGAAAATTTGACCCGGATTTGCGTGACCGGCATCGCGTTCCGGCTTAACTTAATTGCCTACGGCCAGATGGTCCCATCGTCCTCGGAGTTTTCCCGGCATGACAGGTCATCTCGTTCACATCCGATCGGCCGCCATCGCCGCCCTGGCGGGGCTTTGCTTTGCGATGCTCCTCCCGCTCCCCGTGACGGCTCAAGAGAAAACGAACCCGTTTACTTCGATCGTTCGCGTCGATGCAGAGATCCCGCCCGATGCGCGCACAGCCCGAGGACTTGGTACGTCGCGGGTCGGCAGCGGCATCGTTATCGACAATTCGGGTCTGGTGCTGACGATCGGCTACATCATCCTCGAGGCCATGTCGGTGACCCTCCAGGACGGCGAAGGCCGGAGCCTCCCCGCGGAAGTGGTCGCCTACGACTACGACACGGGCTTCGGTTTGCTGCGGGCCGCGCAGCCGCTTGCGGTCAAACCGATAACGATCGGGTCGTCCGCGGATCTCGAAACGGATGATGGGGTCGTGATTGCCGATTTTGCGGGTATAGAGCGCGCCATTCCCGCGGTCGTAGTGTCGCGCCGCGAGTTCGCGGGTTATTGGGAGTATCTCCTCGATCGCGCCATCTTCACGTCGCCGCCGCACCCCAATTGGGGCGGCGCGGCTTTGATGGGGCCGCAAGGTCAGCTGCTGGGCGTCGGCTCCCTCTTCGTACGCAACGCCAGAGCCAACGACGAATTCCTGCCAGGCAACATGTTCGTACCCATCGATCTTCTCAAGCCGATCTTCGCCGAGTTGCTGACCGAAGGTCGCGCGAGCGGTCCCGTCAAACCATGGCTCGGCGTTTTCTCGGCCGAGTATGGGGGGACGGTCGTGGTTACCTGGGTCGCACCTTACGGGCCGGCCTCGAAAGCCGGTCTCAAGGCCGGCGATCGCATACTGAAGGTGCAAGACCAGGCTGTAGGAGACGTTCCGGATTTCTATCGCAAACTGTGGGGACTCGGCGAGGCCGGTATCGAGGTGCAGCTGCAATTGTCGCGCGAGGGCGAACCGGTCGAGATCACTGTCGAAAGCGCGGACCGCTACGACTACCTGCAAATGAAGCGCAGCTACTAGCCCGGTCTACCCTCCAGGCCCTTGGGAGCTTCGTCGCGGAATTCAGGCCCGCCAGCGCGCCAAGTCCCTGCGACCGGGGAGGCGTGGGCTTGCGCCTGTTCCTGCTCCAGCGTGCCCCGAAACCATTTCGTCACCTCGCGCTCCTCCCGGGGCGGCGCTACCGCCCGTGCCGTAAAGAAGAGCGATCGCCAGCGTCTCCCGACTCGGCGTTTGCGATTGCGACCGCGCCAATTCCGCCGTCCGGTGGCCGGCGTTCGACTCGATGGACGGTACGGCGCCCACCCGTCAGGCGCCGCAGACGACCGGATACATGTCGCTGTCGAGCACATCACCCGGTGTCAGCGCCGGATTGTAGAGCCATTCGTTGGTCGCCGGCTCGTAGTAACGGACATCCTCGCCGGCATAGCGGACGGCGTAGGCACGCCGCCAACGTTCGGCCGTCATGTTGCCGGTGGCGCCGTGAACGGTCATGGCATGAAAGGCGATCACGTCGCCGGGCTGCATGGACCAGGAAACGATGTCGTAGCGGTCGCGTTCGGCTTCGAAATCGGGAAGCGGATCATAGCGCTCGTCCTTGGCCCCTTTGAACTTGAGGATGCTACCATGGGCATCGGGATGAAACGGCTGGAAGCGGCGGTTCCATTTGTGGGAGCCGCGGATAAACTCGAATGCGCCGTTCTCCTTCATCACCGGGTCGAGGGCCACCCAAATGGTCAGGACCTGCCAGCCCTTAAGCGGCCAATAGGGCAGATCGTTATGCCAGCCGGTACGGCTTGTCTCACCCGGCGCCTTGGCGAACAACTGGTCCATGAACAAATTCACCTTGGCGGAACCAAACAACTCGGCGGCGATCAGCGGAGCCGGCGACTCCTTGCAAAAGCTGGCAAAATCCGGATCCGATCGCCACAGCAGACGGCGGCCGAAAAACGTCTGCGGACGTTCGAGTTCCCAAGCTACGGCCGCTCGCAGGCGTCCCTGCCAGGCGGTATCGATGGCGCCACGCAGCAACAGCGCACCGTCGCGTTCGAACGCGGCGATCTCTTCCTCATCGACCAGGTTTTTCCCTATATCGCTCATGGTTCTCCGGCCAATTCCAGGACTTAATCGGTTCTTGCCCGCGACGCTCGAACTCCGCCCCCGACGCCTTAGCGGCGAACGGTGCGGTGCCCGGCGGATCATACCGATATCGCGTCCAAAATCTCAAACGGATTAGCCGCAAGGCCGGCTCGATCTCGGCTTCGACCCTATCGGCACTCCTCGACGCGTCTCGAAGGCGAGGCACGCGTCATCCGTTCAAATCACAGCCCAGAAAATTACGGTGGCGGTTTCGGGCCGCTTCGAGGACCGAAAACGATCCCGCGGCCGGGTCGATTACCCAGTCCCCTTCATGGCTTACGGCGACCATCAGTTCGCCCTGCAGATCAACCGGCTTGGCGTGTGGATGCTCGCGTTGCGAGGCGCGCTCCTGGACGACGTCGGGAATATTGTGGGTTTTCCAGAACCCTTTGGCCTTACGGGGTTGTTTTTGAAGGGAATTATATACCATTCTAGCCATTCAGCAGTTCAAGCAGCCTCGCCCTGATGCTATCGATCTTGGCTATTTCGGACAGAAAGAACTCTACGTTATCAGGGCAATCGGCCTGTCGGGCCTTCACGATGGCGTCATAGTCGATCTCTAACAGTGCGCAGAACTTGCGGCCCGTCATCGCCTGCTCGAAGGCGATTTTCTTCTTGAACCCTTCCCAAATCGCATTTCGGTCTTCTTGATTGAAGGCCACGAAATGCGATTGGAACCGATATTGGATGTGCTGGGCGTTGCGCTCGATAAACCGATGCATGGACGTGCGCTCTGCGCTGGCCTTCTTGGTGTCGAACACGTGGCCGTCTTTCAGTTCTACGATATGGCAGGTCTGCGCATTCTTCCGCCGCTTGAACACCATGAAGTCCGGCTCTGAACCGGCGAAGTCCAGTGTCTTAGACTTCTTGATCTGTTGCTTGGTAGCTAGGAAAACCCCATCTGGCATGATCTCCTGTTCCAAGAACGCATCAAGGTCAGGGATATTCGGCACCAGACTGGCGATCATCTTTTCCAGTTCGGTGCCGGACCGGATGACAGCGGCCTGAACCTTGCTGGCGAGGGCGCCTATTTCTGCGTTGTCGAAAAGCCGCTCATAGGAACCGGAGACGTTCTTGGGGCGGACATGCCGCAGGCGAGCCATCGAGGCTAACCGTTTAGATCGCAGCCGAGAAAGGTGCGGCGGCGGTTCTTGGCGGCCTGTAGGACCGAGAATGAACCCGCGGCGGGGTCAATCACAAAATCACCTTCATGGCTCACGGCTGCCATCAGTTCGCCTTGCAGATCAATCGGCTTTATATGCGGATGATCGCCTTTGGCCGCGGCCTCCTTGTACACGTCAGGGATATTGTGGATTTTCCACACTCCCTTTGCCTTGCGCGGCTGCTTTTGCAGAATGACGCAGTATTCGGCTCGCCGGCGCGTACGGTAGCCCATGCCAAACGTGCCTTTGTCCCATGTCAGCAAGTCCACGATGTCGAGGACGGTTCCGTTCAGCCAAGCGTGAACACCCTGACACAGGTGAAACTTGTCAACCCACAGAAACAGATGGCCGGACGGGATCAGCGCGCGGTCGATACCCCGAACAAATTTCGCAATCGTGTCTTCCTGCATCTGTTCCAGCGCGCTACGGCGCTTGCCCCGGCCTTTCCCTTCATTGCCGTATGCCAGCTTTTCGAGGACGCCGCGGTACTGCGGGTCCAGGAAAGCAACCGGGACCGCCGCCTCCGGCAACAGGGCCAGAAACTCTAGCCCGTCCATCTTCAACCGCGTGTTCGGGACCAGCACATCCGGCAACTGGAGTTTCGGCGCCTGCACGGTTCTTTGGCCGGAAAACACGGTCGCTGTAAGAGTATCCATCGTCGTAGCGATGGGGTCGATCATCTGTTGCGCTTTGCGGGGCATGGATCCGGCTTTCAGTTCGCGGTGAGGCTCTTGTAGTCGAGAATGCCGCCCGCGCTGCGGAGGCTTTGGTCGATATGAGCCACGGTGTTCCATTTGCGGCGATTATGTCGAGTCGCGAACTCACCGACGTAACGGCCCATGTGCTTGGCCGAGAAATGGTGGAACGTGCCGATATAGCCGCGCTTCAACAAAGCCCAAAAGGATTCGATCCCGTTTGTGTGGGCTTTTTGCCGGACATAATCACCGACAGAATGCTCAACCGCCTCATGGATGTATTCGCCCATCCCTCGATATGCGCGATGCCCATCGGTGTAGATGGTCGATCCCGGCGTCACCTCGGCTCGCGCGGCGCTTTGGAGATGCGTTGCGTCTGTGCCGACAACAGGGCGAGCCTTTACGCGTCCCGATTTGCGTTCGCGCAACCCGACGACCGGCTGTTTGCCAACAGCGCCGCGTCCGGCGTTCAACTTCTTATCGGCATGTTTGTTCCGTTCACGCCCGCCGATATAGGTTTCGTCAATCTCAACCTCGCCCGTCATCGGATCGCCGATGCTGGGCTTGTTCAGTCATGTCTCGCGGATACGCTGGGCGAGATACCATGATGTCTTCTGCGTGCAGCCCAGTTCCCGCGCCATCTGACAGCTTGAAATCGATTTCTTGACGACGACCATCAGATAGATCGCATAAAGGCACTTGCGCGGCGAGAGGTTGGCGGAGTGAAACACTGTCCCGGTTGTCACCGAGAAATGCTTCCGACAATCCTTGCATCGGTATGGTTGCGGCTTGGCATTGGCGATACGGCTGATGCGGTCGCTTCCGCAATGCGGGCAAATCGGGCTATCACCCCAACGCATCCGCTCAATGTGATCCCTAGCGGTCTGATCGTCCGGGAACCTCGCCATGAAGTCCCAAGCGCTCATTATGTCTAGATTGTGCCGCTTCGCCATGTGCTTTCCCTTACTCATGGCTAGAAATATAAGCATTCCAAATTTATACATCAATGATTAATATATTTATTAATAACAATGTGTTAGTATTTAACTGGCTAAAATTATATATAAATTCCTTTTTGAAGCACGACGCAATATTCCGCTCGGCGACGGGTCCGGTAACCCATGCCGAACGTCCCCTTGTCCCAGGTGAGCATGTCGACGATGTCGAGATCGGTTCCGTCGACCCAACCGCGCACGCCTTGACATAGATGGAACTTGTCGACCCACAAGAACAGGTGGCCTGACGGGATCAGAACGCGATCAATCCCGCGAATGAAGCGGCCAATGACGGCTTCGGTCATCTGTTGCAGCGCGGACCGACGTTTTCCCCTTTTCTTCCCTTCGTTCCCATATGCCAGTTTTTCGAGGACGCCGCGATATTGCGGATCGAGAAAGGCGACGGGAATCGCTTGCGCCGGCAGCATGGCCAAGAACTCGAGACCATCCATCCTGAGACGTGTGTTCGGCGTCAACTCGGCCGGCAACCGGATCGCAGGCGCTTGCACGGTTCGCTGGTCGGAAAAGACCGTTGCCGTCAAGGCCTCCGTTGAAGTATCGATCGGTTCCATCAGCGGGCTCGCCTTTCGAATATCGCAAGGTCGATAAGCGTGTTCGTCGTCAACAGGCTAGCGCGTCAACGACTGGAACCCTGTATCATTCCCTACCACAACCGCGCGATGCAACCCGGCATTTCAGGAGTCGGCGCCGATAACGCCGATGATTCGCTCGATTTGGTGGAGCAGGAGTTCGGCACTGTCGGGGAGCGACGGCTCCCGCGCTTCTCGGAGAGTATTGCGGTGCAGGATTATGGCCCGGACGTCACGCTGATCGATCCGGCATTCATTCATTCCAGTGTCACGATCTTCGGCAAAGTAACGATCCGAGCCGGAGCGTCAATCTGGCCCAACGCGGTGATCCGGGCCGAGAACCACGAAGTCGATATCGGTCCCCACAGCAACGTCCAGGATTTCTGCATGGTCCATGTCGGCGTTCAATCGGGCACGCATATCGGCGCCCACTGCTCAATTACCCACCATTCCACCGTTCACGGCGCGCATATCGGTGACAACTGCCTCGTCGGCATCAATGCTACCCTCATGGACGGGGTCGTGATCGGCGACAACTGCACCATCGCCGGCGGCTCCTTCATCCCCGAAGGCACGATCATTCCCGACAACTCGGTCGTGATGGGCGTGCCGGGAAGGGTCGTGCGGACCGAGAACCGGTGGGTGACGAACCGGATCAACGCCTGGTTCTATTGGCGCAACGCACAGGCCTATGCGCGCGGCGAACATCGCGAATGGTCGTCCGCGGAATTCGAACATGCCCTGGCCGAGGAGCACGAACGGCTCATCGAAGCGTTCAAGGCCGAGCAGGCGTCGCGGAAATCGGGCGATTGACCGACATGCTGGCGTTGCGTCGGCTCGATCGCCTCGCCGTCACCGGCAAGCGCGTCCTGCTTCGGGTCGACCTCAACGTACCGCTGCAGCATGGGAAGATCCTCGACGATACCCGGATCCGGCGTATCGTGCCGACCATCCGCACGCTGCTCGACCGCGGCGCCGCGATTGTCCTGCTGTCGCATTTGGGAAGACCCGGCGGCAAGACGGTGGCGGAGCTCAGCCTGCGTCCCTTGCGCGAAGCGCTGGCCGCACACCTCGACGATCGCCCGGTCGCCTTTGTCGAGGACGTGGCGGGTGAGGCCGCCGAGGCCGCCGTTGATGCTCTCGATTGCGGTGCGGTACTGCTGCTCGAGAACCTCCGCTTCGACCCGCGCGAGGAAGCCAACGATGCCCGGTTCGCGCAACGTCTCGCCGGCTTCGGCGACGCCTATGTCGACGATGCCTTCTCATGCACGCACCGCGCGCACGCTTCGATCGAAGCGCTGGCCAGGCTCCTGCCGTCGGCTGCGGGTCTCGACATGGCACACGAGCTGGACCTGCTCGAGAACACTCTCGACGCGCCGGAGCGGCCCCTGACCGCGATTGTCGGCGGGGCCAAGGTGTCGACCAAGCTCGGCGTGCTCGAAGCGCTGGCTGAAAAGGTCGACGCGCTCATCATCGGCGGCGGCATGGCCAACACTTTCTTTCACGCCCGCGGCGTCGATGTCGGCCGCAGTCTGTGCGAACACGACCAGTTGAAGGCCGCGCGCGCGGTCGAACAAGCGATCACGGGGCGCGACGGCAAGCTGCTCCTACCGGCGGACGTGGTCGTCGCCAAGGTGCCGGAACCCGATGCTGCTTGTCGAACGGTTGCGGTGGATTCGGTCCCACCGGATTCGATGATTCTCGACATCGGTCCACGTTCCATCGCCGACATCGAGGCGCAGATCGAGGCCTCCCGCACGATTGTCTGGAACGGGCCTCTCGGCGCTTTCGAAGTCCCTCCTTTCGAACGGGGAACGGTGGCGGTCGCCCGCGCCCTCGCGCGGCAGACAACCGCCGGCCGACTCGACAGCGTCGCCGGCGGCGGGGAAACATTGGCGGCAATCAACTTGGCGGGCGTCGCCGAGCAATTCACGCATCTGTCGACCGCCGGAGGCGCGTTCTTGGAGTGGCTCGAGGGCCGCGAGCTCCCGGGAGTGGCGGTGCTGTGTAGTTGAGTCGAAACCCCGGGTCGTGGCAGCGACCAAATCCGCTTGTTTCCACTCTGATGGTCGCCGATGGAGTCTCTAGTGGATATGGCGTGGGTATGCCCGCATCAGCGGCGGGGGCGGGGCGGGTTAGTCATCGAGACAGAGCGGCGTCGGACGCCCGAAAGAACACGCCGTCCACCTGTAGTTGCCGGCCGTGAACGCGGCTGAAGAACCCGTTGATCAACAGATGCGGCTCAAATCCGTGCTTGTGAACCCAGCGCAGGAGATCCAAGTAATCGCCCTCGCCCTCGTAAAGCGACACCAGCGACATCTCGATCTGAAGCCCGGCGATTCGCTTGATCACGCCTTCGGCGCCGGTCAGCACCGGGGCCTCGTAGCCCTGCGTATCGACCTTGAGGAAGATGCGCTCGCCCGGCGCCGGCGACACCCATTCATCCAGCACCGCATCAAGCCGTCGTACCTCGATCGTTTCCTCGGTATCGAATGAGAGCTTGGGGAAAGCGCGTAGCGTAAGTTCTCGCGGCACCAGAAGCGAGTTCATGTCTGATCGGTTGCTGACCTTGAGCTGAGCGCGCGCCGGTTCGGCACCGAGCGCGAAGCGGGGCACTACCTGCCACTTCTCATCTGCGGCCGCGCACGCCGTCACGCTGGCGTGCGCCTCGCTGCCGGGTTCGAAGGAGACGATCCGCCCGCCATAGCCGCTGCGGCGCAACTGGACGCCGTATTGGCCCTCATTCGCGCCGACGTCGAGCACGACCGTGATGCCATGCAACTCAAGGAGCTGCGAAAGCCGCTCCCAATCCGAAACCACGCGCTCAAGCTTACCGCGGCGTTGTGGCAAAAATGGGAATCTCACCATCTCAACAACGTCTCAGTCGCACCTACGGTTCACGCCGCCGCTTCGATCGCGGGCGACCTCATAAGCATCTTCGCGGTCCAGACGATGCGGCCTTCGACCACCGCGGAGCTCGGCCAGGGGGCGTCCTCCCAGGCCGGATTATCGCAGCCCAGCAACCATCGGCCCTCTCTGTCCCGGGTCGCCCACCTGACGACCGGACCATCGTCCGTCCGCACCAGATAGATGCAGTTCTCCCGCCGCACGCGCTGGCACAGGTCGATGAGCACCACGGATTCCTTTGCCAGGACCGGCTCCATCGACTGGTCGGTGATGGTGAACGTCTCGCACATCGTCGGGTCGAAGCCCCAATGGTTCAGGAACCCCTTCGTGAACCACATGCAGCCAGCGGGGGAGTAGCCGTCCTTCTGCGGCCCCACCGGCACCGGCCACGGCGTGCTAGAGCTCTTCGGGTCGGCCACTCGCCCGGGGCGGGGCGGCCCAATGTAGAACTCAAGGCCAAGGCCGTCGCAGATTGTCGACAACCGAGATGCCGTGGGGTCGTGTCCGTCCAAGACGCTGCGGATTGCGTTTCCGGGCAACCCCGCGTCAAGCGCAGCGCGATAAGGCGTCGCCTTCTGAGCGCCCAACGCTTGACGCAGGACACCAGCCAGCTCATCGACATCCATTCGCTAAATATAGCGACACCCAGCCCCTGGACACCAGAAAACTCCTTTGACAGATTATTCTCCTAAGAGATTATTCTCCATAAACGGAGATAATTTTTCTATATATTGATAAAAGCTGATCGAGCTGATCCATCTCTATGCGAGAGCGACCGGGTTGAAGCAGCATACGGTGTCCACGTATGCGGCGGGATCCGGCGATTTCTGCGACCGCCTGATGCGCGGCCATGATATCACCACGCGCCGCGCCACCCGCGTCATGCAATACCTCTCCGACCACTGGCGCGACGCCGGCGGCAAGCAGGTTGGTCGAACTGCCGGTCAGCGTACGGGCGCCGCCCAGGATCGAAGCGAACGAGAGGGGAATGAGCAGGCGCGACGGCGCGATGTCCAAACTCCGCGCCGGCGCCATCATCACCGGCGTAAGACTGACGGCCACCGGCGTATTGTTGATCGGTGCCGATATCACCGCCACCGACCCCATGAGGGTGATCCGTATGAGCGCCGGTCACTGGCCCGCCAGACGGGAAAACACCGTCCCGACCACAGCGATACTGCCGGTGCGTTCGAGCGCCGCGCCCAGGATCAACATGCAAGCGATCGTGACCCGCGCCGCGCTGCCGAAAACGCTCGGCACATCGGAGGTGGAAAGGACGTCGGTAGCCAACAAACGCCGACGCCTCCGACGACGGCAAATTCCGGCGCTGGTTGCTCCCGAACGAACGTGATGAACACGCCAATCAAGACGTTGGTAGTGCATCAGATGCACTACCAAAACGGCGACTGCGATGACGAGTTCAAGCTATTCGCTTATCTTGACGCCACCTCAGGACTCATCGCCCAACCTCGATGAGGGCGAGCACCGCAATGACCGGGACGGGCGCACACCCGGATTCGTCACACACAACAGCGAGACTTACTCGCTATTCCGTACAGCGAGACTGCGCTTATCCGGGCGACGATCGGCGAAAGCGGCGCGTTCTACAAGAACAACGTTAGAACACCGGTGTATCCGTAGAGGCGATCGTGCGAGATCTCGCCGTTGCAGAAAAAGCCCACCAGCGGCACGTTGCCGAGCTTGTCGGCGATGGTTTTCAATTCGGCACTGTCGTCGCCGAACATCCCGGGACCGCGGGCGACGCAGGAATAATAGACCGCGCCCCGTGGCGCCGCGGTCGCCCGAGCGCCGACATCGTCGAGCATGCGAACGAGGTCGTCATAGGCGCTCTGGGTGTCGCGCCGACAGAACATCACCCGCGCGCCTTCTTCAAGACTAACCGCCATCGCAACCAGGCCGCGCTCGGCGTCGAGCCCGAGCAGATTGCGCACCATATAGTCGGCCCGATCCGACCCGGGGACCGGCAGGGCGACGTGAATATAGCCCCCGATGCTGGGTAGATCGCGAGCCAGCAACTCGCCGATATCCTCCTTCAAAACGTCGAGCGCAGGGCGGTCGTCAATGGTTATGGCGACATTGCCCCGGCATTTCGTGATCCGACGCATCGGCCCAACCGGGCTGCAGCCCTGGGTTAGACCCGATACCACGCCTATATCGCCCGAAAACAGAACGCCCGAAAACGGCGCCTCGGTTACTCCATCGGCGATCTGCGGAAAGGAATCGCTCCCGGAGGTCAGGCCGCCGACCAGAAAACCGTTGGTCGCGGCGACGAAGCTGGTGATTCCCGAATCGAGGCCGGGGCTACGTGGGTCGGCGTGCACGACGCCGAAATGGTGACCATTTCGTTCGATCCAGTCGCGCCGTCCTTCGACCAAACCGCGGAGCCCGTTCTCGTCGGCGGTGAATATGTTGAAGGAGTCTTCCGGAAACCCGGCCGCCATCACCGCAATCCCGGGCTCGCCAAAATACTCGCGTCCGGTCGCCAGAATGCCGGCGCCCGCGGTGCCGACCCACGACGCGATCCCCGTGCGCCCCTTGAGCTCGTCGACGATCTCTCCGGCGTTGGGCGCAAAGTTCTCGGTGAAATAGACGAACCCGATATTCGCCGTTGCCGGGAGCGGCCCGAGCTGGGCGAGGCACGAATCGACCGCTTGGCGCCATTCGCCGCCGCCCGCGTGACCTAAAGCGAACCTATCCAATCTTTCCTAACCCCGCCCAAGCCTGCTGCATCGAGGGCTCGGCGTCCGTGATTGAGGCCGCAAACCCATTCTCGTGGGCGACAATTATACACGACAAGAGGGGGGTCCGGGGTCGGGTCGACCTAGGCTTGTTCGGCGAGAGCGGCGCGGAGCTCGGTTTTCAATACCTTGCCGTAATTGTTCTTAGGCAGTTCCTCGACAAAGCGATAGACCTTCGGCCGCTTGAAACGAGCAATGTTGTCGAGGCACAACCGGTCCAAATCGGCTTCCGCGACGGTTTGAGGGGCGCGCGGCACGACGAAGGCCACCACCTCCTCACCCCACTTGGGATGCGGCCGACCCACCACCGAGGCCTCCAACACCGCGGGGTGCCGCAACAGCACCTCTTCGATCTCGCGAGGATAGATGTTGGTGCCGCCACTGATGATCATGTCGTTGGACCGATCCTTGAGGGTGAGGAAACCGTCTTCGTCGAACACGCCCACATCGCCGGTGTGCAGCCAGCCCCCGCGCAGGCTCTTCGCGGTGGCCTCGGGGTTGTTCCAATAGCCGAGCATCACGACGTCGCCGCGCACCGCCACCTCGCCGATTTCACCCACCGGCGCGATATTGTCCTCCTCATCGACCAGTTTGACCTCGACATCGGTGCGCGCGAACCCGGCGGAACCCAGCCGCTCGAGGTATCGGGGGTGGTGCCGCGCGGCGTGCATCGATTTCGGCAGACAGGTGATCGTACAGGGGCTCTCGCCCTGGCCGTAGATCTGCACCAGCCGGGGCCCGATGACGTCGAGTGCGTGCACGAGATCGACGACATACATCGGCCCGCCCCCATAAACGATCGATTTGAGACCGGTGAAATCAGCGTCGCCGGCCGCCGGGCTGTTTGCCAAACGCTTCAGCATTGTCGGCGCCGCGAACATGCTGACGTTGCGGTGCCGGCCGATAAGCTCGCAAAGTTCGTCCGGCTCGAAATACCCGCTCTCCGGAACCACGTGGTTGGCGCCCCGGGCGATGTGCGGCAAACCGTAGAGCCCCGACGCGTGCGACATCGGCGCCGCGTGAACACAGGTATCCTCCGGACCGAGTTGATCGATGTCGGCGTAGTAGCTCAGCATCATCATCAGCAGGTTGCGGTGAGTCAGCATCGCGCCTTTCGGCCGGCCCGTGGTGCCGGAGGTGTAGAACAGCCAGCCGACATCGGTCGGCGCCGCTTCAACCATGGCGATCGGTTCGCCGTTGAAAAGGGCCTCGTATTCCGGTTCGTCGGCGACCACGACGTGAGCAAGATCCGGCAATTTGTCGACCAGCGGCGCGACGGTTTCGGCAAGGTCGGGACTGACGAAACAGAGCCTTATGTTCGCGTTCCCGAGGATGTACTCGAACTCGCGCTGGTGTAGCCGCGCATTAATCGGCGCTACCGCCAGGCCGGCGTGCCAGGCGCCATAGAGCACTTCGAAGAAAGCCGGCCGATTGGTCATGATGACGGCCACGCGATCACCGATCGCGAGACCGAAACGGTCGCGCAGCGCGCCCGCCAGACGCTGCACCCGATCGGCCAGCTGCGCGTAGTTGCGGACCGGTCGTGTCCCGACCGTCAGGGCCGATCGGTCGCCGAAGGTGCGCGCCGTTTTGACGAGCTGCGCCGCGAGATTCATGGGCCGATATTAGAGCATTTCAAACCCGGTCTAACGGTCATCTCTCGCCCCAACCGCATTGGTCGGCACCGTCGCGAGGTCGACGTTGCCGCGCCTGGCGTCGCTTGACAGTCGCGGAGAGCGAATGATCTGCTCCGGCCCGGACGGACGCGCCGCCAAACACAATCGGGAAGATCTCAATGCTCACGGTCAGCAAGGACAAACCGCTGCTCACAACGACAACCGGTGGCCTGCCGCGGCCGAGCTGGTTCACCGCCAATCTCGACCGCCGCGCTTTCTCGGTAGCGATGGCCGATCGGGTTTATCGCGAGCAATATCTCGACACACTGGCCGCGCATTTCATCGACCAGTCCCGCGCAGGTATGGATTTGCTGGTCGACGGCGACTCGCGCTTCGACGACGACATCGCCGGCCGCGGCTGGTTCGCCTACGCCTTCGAGCGCATCAAGGGCCTCGGCGACCCGGAAATGAGCAACGCGCTGATCGCCTCGAACCGCGACAAAATGCCGGGCGACATCATGTACGAGGTGATGGAAACCCGATTGCCACCGAGGGTGATCGACAAGGTAGATCGCGGTCCTCTGGAGTACGACAAGGTGTGGAAGACCGCCCAGGGTTTGACCGACAAGCCGGTCAAATTCGGCGGCATCTCGGCGCAGATCATAGAGGCGATCATCAACAACGAGCACTACACCGATCGTCGCGAACTGGTGATGGATTTGTCCGACGCGTTCAACGCGGAATATCACGATCTCGCCGACGCCGGTTGTCCGGTTATCCAGGTCGAGGAACCCTGCATCCATGAAACCGCCGGTATCGTTGAAGATCCGATCCTCACACCCAAATTCTATGTCGAAGCCTTCAACCGCGAGGTCAAGGGGCTGCGCGGCAAGTCCGAAGTCTGGTGCCACACCTGTTGGGGCAGCCCCTGGGCACAGCGCGTCGAACATCAGCACATCAGCTACCAGGCTTCGCTGCCGTATCTCAACGAGCTCGATGTCGACGTGTTGACCTTTGAAGGCAAGGAGCACGAGGGCGCCGACTTCGAGATCATCGGCAAGGGAGTCGACAAGGACAAGAGAATCGCCATTGGCGTCTGCAGCCATCGCTCGCTGCAGGTTGAGCGGCCCGAGGAGGTCGCCGATCTCGTGCGCAAGGCGATGAAATGGATTGAACCGGAGCGTCTGATCCTGAGCACCGATTGCGGCTTTGGACGCCAGGGCATGAGCCGGGCGCATGCCCACTACAAGATGGTGTCGATTGCCCAGGGTGCGAACATCATCCGTAGAGAACTTGGGTATGACGAGGAACCGATCCTGGGCGCCGACCCGAGGTTCGCGCTGCTCCCAATCGGCAGCTAGGCCACTCACCCGCAATGTTCGTCGCGACCAAGGACAAGCCGCTTGCGACCACCGTAACCGGCTCGCTACCGCGGCCGACCTGGTACACCGTCGACCTCGACGGGCGCCCCTTCTCTGTGGCGATGGCCGATCGCGCCTACCGTGAGCAATACCTAGATACCGTCAAGACCTACATCACCGACCAGAACCGTGCCGGCCTCGATATTCTCGTCGATGGCGACGCGCGTTTCGACAACGACGTTGCGGGGCGCAGCTGGTTCGCGTACGTGCTCGAGCGGTTACAGGGATGCTCGCACCCGCACATCAGCCACCACTCGACCGCAGCCGCCCGCGACAAACGCCCCGGCGACATCATGTACGAGGTCATCGAGACGCGACTGCCGCCCTACGCTAACGGCAAAGTGGGACGCGGTCCCCTCGAATACGACAAAGTGTGGAAGGCAGCACAGGGGCTCACCACCAAGCCGGTCAAGCTCGGCGGCATCTCGGGCGGGCTGGTTGAAGGGATGATCGACAACCGGCACTACGACGACCGCCGTGATCTCATCACGGACATCTCCGTCGCCTTGAACGCCGAATACCACGATCTGGCCGATGCCGGCTGCCCTGTCATTCAGGTCGAGGAACCGGCGATCCATGGGCGCGTCGGGATCGTCAACGACCCCATTCTGACGCCGGAATTCTACGTCGAGGCGTTCAACCGAGAGATCAAGGGACTGCGCGACAAGACCGAGGTCTGGTGTCATACCTGCTGGGGCAGCCCCTATGCCCAGCGCGTCGAGCACGCCGACCTCAGCTATGCGCGCGCGCTCCCCTATCTCGATCGGCTCGACGTCGACGTACTGACGTTCGAGGCGGCCGAGAACCGCGGCATGGACCTCGAAGCTATCAGCAAGCTGGTCAGTAGGGATAAGAAGATATGCATCGGGGTCGTCAACCACCGCCGCCTGCAGGTGGAACGGCCAGACGAGGTCGCGGCTCTGATTCGCAAGGCGCTCGAGCATGTCGAGCCGGAGCGCTTGGTGCTGAGCACGGATTGCGGTTTTGGCCGTGACGGCATGAGCCGCGCCCACGCGTTCTACAAAATGGTGTCGATCGTCCGTGGCGCCAACATCGTGCGCGCCGAGCTTGGCCTCCCCGCAGCGCCGATCCCGGCGACCGATCCCGCCTACGCGTTGCTGCCGGTCACGTAGCTCGGCGCAAGCGGGGCAAGCCGCGGGCGATGCCCGGGGTTTGCTTTCGCAGTCCGGCGACGATTGTGCCGGCTATTCCGCCGCGACGGCGGTGTCCGCCGGTACCTCGAGATCAAACAGCCGAGCGCAATTCATCCCGGCAACGTCGATTTTCACCTCTTCCGGTACGTTCGCGAACACGCGATCGAGAACGGCGTGGGTATTGGGAAAGGTATTCCGTGGATGCGGAAAATCGGATCCCCACATGATGCGTTTCGGGCCGGCGATATCGTAGGCCCGATCGAAATACTCGTCGTCGACCACGCCATGCCAGACATTGTTGTACATCACCTCGTCGACGGAACGCTTGGGCGGCACCATGTCCATCGACTGGCCAAGCGCGCCTTCGAGCTGGCGGCAACGGAACATATACCAGGGCAGCCACGAGATCTCGTACTCGCCGAGTATGATCTGCAGCTTCGGGAAACGATCGAAGATGCCACCGAAGATGAACTCGTTGGCCAGCACCGGCCCGACGTCGGACAGCACCCGGATCAGAGTCTGGGCAATGATCTGGCGCTCCTCCGGACCCTGCAGCGTGTAGGGATCCTGCTCCTTGCCGGTGATAATATGGAGGGTGACCGGCACTTCGAGATCCTGCGCCGCTGCCCAAAACCGATCGTAGGCCTTGTCGCGATAGGGCGGCATGCCGTCACGCACGTCGGTGTTGATGATCGTCGTGCGCAGGTTTTTTTCGCGCGTCCGTTCGAGTTCACTGACCGCCCAATCGACGTCCTCCATGTCGATCATGGACGTGCCCAGCATCCTTTGCGGGTTCGCGCTTACATAGTCCGCGATGTAGTCGTTGTAGACCGCACAGCAATCCTTCACCAACTCGACGTTCGGCGTGCGCAGCGTGTAGAGCAAATAGGTGGGGTTGACGATCTCGGCCGAAACCCCGTCATGGTCCATCAGCTCAAGGCGCAGATCGGGATCCTCGTTGGTGCGATCGACCTTGGCCAGCAGCTCTTCCTCCAGAGACTTCGATCCGGCTTGCGAGTCCGCCGTATTGACCGGCTCGAAGTCGCCGATTTTGATGTACTCGAAGCCCGTGAAATAGAACTTGGTCTTCTCGCCGCGGTATTCGTCGACGACCTGCGGCAGTTTTTCACCGTGCTTGTCTCCCAGGGTCCGGGTCCACAGGTCAAACGGCTCCATGATGTGGGAGTCGGCGGACACCACATATTTCAATCCGCTCATGGCTGTTTCCATTGGTTTGCTCTTCCGGTTATGGTCAACACGCTACCACGGCCGCATGCTCGACGGTAGCGGCACCAGAGCAAAGAAAAAGGACCGACCGCTCGAGGAGCGGCCGGTCCTTTGTCGGGCGAAGGGAAAACGTTAGTTCATCTGCCAGTTCGGCTTGGGCTGGAACTTCGACGTTGCGATCTCAGGCGGCCAAATCACCTCGTTCACGCCGTTTTGAACCTGCACCCAACCAGCGGGCAGCAGCACATTGTTGTTGGTGTCGTCGAACTTGGCCGGGCCAAGGATAGTCTCAAACCGCATCGTGCTCAGCGCTTCGCGCAGCTTGTCACGGTCGAGCCCCGCCTCGGCAACGGCTTGCTCGAGGATCTCGACGGAGGCGTAGCCGACCACCGTGTCGACAACATCCGGCGGCTTGCCGAACTTTTTCACGTGCGCATCGTAGAACGGCTTGGCGCGCGGCCACTTCTCATTGTTGTGGTTGTACATACCCAGCGAAATGATGCCCTCCGCGTTCTCGCCGAACCTGTCGAGAAAGAACGGGTGCGAGGGCCCCAGAATCACGAGCTGGAAGTCGGGATTGAGGGCCTGCTCGCGTGCCGAAGTCATGTACAGAAGCGAATCGGCCGGGTAGGTCAACGCCAGAACCGCGTCGGGATTGGCCCGCTTCATACCGGCAATGATCGTGGTCATGTCCTTGAGGTCGGGCGGGTATTCCTGATCGAAAATGACTTCGATGCCCCGTTTTTCGAGCTCCGGAAGGAGGAACTTTTTCGCTTCCAATGAGAACGTCAATTGCAGCGCCGTCATCGCCACGGTCTTCACACCCTGTGATTTCAGCAGTTCGGCGAGCGACGCGCTCATCTGATCCGGCAGCGGATAGACGAAGAACATGTTCTTCGCGTTCAGGTCCCTGACCATCGCCGAGATCGAGGTGTTGCCGACCACCGGGAACCCGTTGCGTTCGAGCACCGGCACGATGGCCACGTGGATGTAGGTCGCGCACGGCGCCAACAGAAGATCGACTTCGTCGTCGGTAATCAGCTTGTCGTATATCTGAACCGCCTTCGACGCGTCGGACTGGTCGTCGTACTCGACGAATTCGATCATCCGCTTCTCTTTGCCGCCGATATCAAGCCCGCCGCGGGCGTTTACCTGATCCCTCCAGAGCTCATAGGCTTCCTTCTGGACCGGGCAGGCGCCCGCCAGGATCCCGGTCTTTCCGATCGAATAACCGATGCGAACGGGGTCGGCGGCATGAGCCGTTGTTAGCAAACCCAACGCGGCCATTGCTGCGAGGGCTGTCAGCAGTCGATTGACCATGCTCTCCTCCCTGGTATCTGCGCCGTTGTTGCGAACGCTTGCTCAATGTAGCGATTTATACGATGGATCACAAAAAAGCGGCCGACCCGAAGGTCGGCCGCGAAATCCAACTGCGCTACAGCCTACTGCCAAGCAGGCTTTTTGATGAATTTGGCCGTGGCGATCTCCGGCGGCCAAATGATCTGGTTATCGTCGCCCTGGTACTGGAGCAAGCCAGCCGACGTGATCGCGTTGTTGTTGTTCTCGTATTCGACCGGTCCCATGATGGTGTCGAAGCTGCCGCCCGCGATGGCATCGCGAAGCTTCTCCCTGTCGAGACCCGCCTTGGCGACCGCTTCTTCGAGGATCTGCACGCTCACATAGGCGATCACGCTGTCGAGATTGTCGGGCTTCTCGTTCCAGCGCTCGAGGTAGGCGTCATGGAATTCGCGCGCGCCGGTAAACTTGGCGTCCTTTGTCCAGTGGCCAACCGAGACCAGGCCTTCGAGGTTCTTGCCGTATTTTCCGGCGAAGAACGGGATCGATGGGCCGATCAGCAGGAATTGCATCGGCGACGTCACGTTGAGCTCGCGCGCCCTGTCCATATACATGATCGAGTCGGCCGGATAGGTGTAGCCGATCACGGCGTCGACACTGGCCTGCTTGACGGCGTTGACGATCGACGTAAAGTCCTTGATGTCCGGCGGATATTCCTGGTCGATGACGAGTTCAATCCCGGCCTTTTCGAGCAACGGCTTGGTGAACTTCTTCATCTCCAGGTTGAACGACAGTTGTAGCGTAAACAGCGCGGCCCGTTTAAAGTTCTGCGACTGCATGAAATTCACGAGCACGGCCGAATAGTCGTCGGGCAGCTTTTCGGTGAAGAACATGTAGCGCGCATTGAGATCACGAACCAACACCGACGAAGCGGTGTTGCCAACCAGCGGAAAGCGGTTCTTCTCAATCACGCCGGTGATCGCGACGTGAAGATAGGTCGCATACGGCGCCAGCAGTAGATCGACCTCGTCGTCGCTAATCAGCTTCTCGTAGATCTGAGGGATCTTACCGGCGTCGGATTGGTCGTCGTACGAAATAAACTCGCCTATCTTGCGTTTCTCCATGCCGCCGATATTGAGACCGCCGCGTGCGTTCACTTGCTCTCGCCACAGGATGTACGATTGATCCTGCACCGGAACGCCGGCCGCCAGAATCCCGGTTCGGCCCAGCGAATAGCCGATTTTCACGTCGGCTGCTTGCGCGACCGCGCCCAGCATCGCGATGGCACCGGCCAGCGCGGTAATCGCGGTTAGCGATTTGGACATCTTGACCTCCCTAACTCCAAAGGGTGTGCAATTCTGTTGGCACAAGCTGTCTGCACCTCCATTCGGAGATCAGCCGGCGCCTCCCAGTGGCGGTATTTTGCTTATATCCGTGTCAATCTCAAGGTTGGGTTGGAAAAAACGCATGATCCGACGGTGTCGCCAGCAGATCGACGGATGTCCTACTCGGCGAGCGTCGATTGTAAAAGCGAACGAATCGTCTGCGCCGGGTTGATTGCGCACGGGCTGGGCATAGAGGAGCGCGTGGCCTACGCTCCTTTGGTCACGATGAGGAGTTCGCGGCGATGATTGTCGACGTCCACGCCCACGTCCTCAGCCAGGAATTCATGGCCGAGCTCGCCCGCAACAAAACCCTCGGCATCGAGCTGATGGACGACAACGACACCTATTTCGTCCCCGGCTATGGTCCCTTCGACCCGCCGATCTATCACCTCGAGGACCGCGTGGCCGGCCTTGCCATGCGCGGCGTCGATACCCAGCTCGTGTCGCCGGTCCCCACCTTGATCTCGTGGCCCGGTGCGGCCGCCGACGTTGAATGGGCACGCCGCCTCAACCAGAGCACGGCCGACTCGGTTGCCCAATCCGACGGGCGCTTCAAGGGTCTCGCGACGCTGTGTCTCGGCGAACCCGAAAAGGCCGTCGACGAACTTGAACGAGCCCTCGAAGAGCACGGTTTCGTCGGTGTGCAGATCGGCACCTACGGCGGTGACCGCCCCCTCGACGACCCGTCCCTGGACCCCCTGTATGGCTGCATCGAGCGGCATGGGCTGATCGCGTTCATGCACCCGACCACGGCTGACAAGCTCGACCGCTGGGGCGACTACACGCTCAACACCGTGTTGGCTTGGCCCAACGAAACCACGCTCGCGGTAACTCGCATGATCTACGGCGGCGTCTTCGAGCGGCATCCTCGCCTCCATCTCGCGTTGGCCCATGGCGGCGGTAACTTGGTGTTCATGCGCGGGCGCATCGACCTCGGCTATCACGCCCCCAAATACGAACGAAATCCCGACTGCCACAAGAATATCTCCCGGCCGCCCAGCACCTACTATGATCAGCTCTTCTTCGATACCGCGGTCGGCGCGCCGGAAATGCTCAACTTCCTGATCGACACGGTCGGCGCCGACCGCGTGGTTTACGGTTCCGACGAACCCTTTGAGATTGCCGATCCCGTCGGCGCCATGGCGGTGTCCACGGTCAGATCCCGCGACCCGGAGATTGCCGATGCGATACTGGGCGGGAACCTGGCGGCGATCCTCGAGGCCCAACCGTAGGACGCAGCGCGTCTAGTTCTTCTTACCGCCGAGGAGGCTCTTCAGGCCGCTGGTGACGCCCTTGACGAGTCCTTCGGCGCCTTCTTTCACCTTCTCGATCGCTTCCTTCGGCGAGGTCGGCAACGCGGTCCCCGTTTCGGAACCCGGCGCCGCCCCGGCGCCTTGCTTGGGAGTTGCGATCTTGACGCACTCATTGTCGGCGCTGCCGAGTTCGCCAAGAAAGGCAATGGCGGCCGGCGGGAACAGGGCGATCCCCAGTAGGCCGCCGAGCTTTCTTAGCCCGGCGCCGGCATCCGGCTCGAACGAAGGCTCGGCCAGCGTGCCCTTGACGTGCACCGGAACGGCGACGTTCAGGGTCGCCGATTTGGCGCGCGGTTCGACGATCAGGTCGAGAGCTTCGGAGGCGAGATTAACGCTCCCTTCGACGATGACGGTCGCGTACTCGGTGTCGATCAGGGTCGCCCGGCTGGTCGCAAACCCGTTCTTGATGTCGATCGAGCTGGCCAGGCAGTTGACCACCGTCCACTGTTTCCTGCCGGAGAAAAGCGTGCCGAGAACAGCGCTTGCGCCGCCGATCGCGGCATCGAAAACCTGTGTTTTCAGGCGCCCGTCTTCAGCGAGAAGCTTAATTTCTCCGCTAAGGCCGGCCATCAGGGCCGCGACCGACCGGCCGTTGCCGGCGAGGTCGGCACTAAGCTTCGCTCTGCCCTCGAACAGATCGGTTACGCCGGCCTGCTTCAACAGGCCGCCGAGATCGAGGTCCGGGGCATGGATCGCGAGTTCAAGCGATGCCGTCGCGCGACTCGCATCGAAGTCCAGCTCGCCGTCGATTTGACTGGCGGCCACCGACGCCGACAACGGTTTTACCTTCAGCGCGCCGCCGTCGAGCTTGACGCCCGCCTTGACCGCGTCGACCGCAAACCACGGGGTGATGAGGTGACCGATGTCGAGGTTCAGATCGAGGTCGACCGCCGTGAGTCCGGCCAGGGGAAGCGGATCGCTGGGAAAGACACGACCCGGCCTCGCCGCCGCGGAAGCTACGTTGTTGGCGGCGCCGGCTGAACCGGCGCTCGCGGAGGGTTTGGGCAGTAGCGCGGTCAGATCGATCTTGGTTGCCGCGAGCGTGCCGGTAATACGCGGCCGCAAGCCATTCTGCGATATCGCGGCGTTCCCGAAGAGATCGCTGGTTGCCAGGGCAAGTTTGATGTTGTCGATCTGCAGCGATTCGACCCCGCCCCTGACGTTCGCATTCAAGTTGATCGGCCCGAGCTTCGGCAGCCCCGGCCCGGCGATCGGCGCCAGCGAAGAGAGGTTGGCGCCGCCGATCACGACCTGCAGGTCCAAACCGGCGCGCTTGCCGGGCTCGGTAATCGCTCCCGCGACCTTGGCGTTGAACCCGAACGCCTCGGCCTCAACGACGAGTTTGAAGGGTCGCCCCGAACCCAGACTCGGCAGCGACTCGATCGATCCCGAAACCGAAAACGGGGCTTGGTTCCAGGCGCCGCGCGCGTCGATCGTCAACGGCGCGGTGAAGGATTGTGCCTTGGCAACGACCTCGGTGAGGTCGAGTTGCATTTTTTCGCCGGTTTGCCCATTCCTGTAAGTCAAGCTGCCCTGGCGAATTTCGACGTGGTCGAAAATCGGGATTTTCGGCGCTTCGGCCTCTTCAGCGGCGTCGCTTTTCGATGGCTTCGCCTCGCCGGCGGCGGTGCTCGGCGCCGGCTTGTCGCTCGCCGGCGGCGCGAATTGCCAGTTGGGAACGCCATCGGCGTTGGTCTCGAACAGGATGTCGGGCTCGACGAGGATCAGCTTGGTGACGCGAATGTCACCGGTGATGATCGGGATCAGCTCGACCTGCGCCTCCGCGCGCTTGAGCGTGACCATCTGTGAACGCGATCCCCATTCGGCATTGGCGATCGCGACCTCTTCAACGACGACAGCAGGGCTCAACGAAATCGACAAGTCTATCTCGCCGCCGATCGTGAGATCGCGCCCGGTCGCCTTTTTGAACTCCGCTGTGATTTCGTCGCGATAGCTGTTGACGTCGATCGAATAGAGGATTGCGACCGCAACCACGACCAAGGCCACGATCAACAACCCGAACCACTTCAGAATTGTGGTGACACGCATGGCTATCCTCGCAGAAAACCGGTTGCTCATATTGTGGCGCCCATCATCTTGCGGCGCCCATCATCGGCCAAACGAACGCAAAAAAAAGCGCCGCCCGAGGGCGGCGCCAGCTCATTGGACCGACCGGCGTTAGTTGGTTACCGCCGGCTGAAGCTCGTTGGTGTAAAACTCGGTCGGGCTGTGCCCGGCACCGATCACTTTGGCATCAGTCATGATTTGGACGGCGGACTCCCAATCCGACGGAGCCATATAGCCCCACGGCTTTCCTTTGGTCGCCTCGGTCGTCCACAGTCCCAATCTCGCATGATCACGAAACTGGGCGACGACGAGCCCCATAGGCATCTTCACTTCGGGACGCATCTCGACCAGAGCGTTGTACCCGTCCTCGTAGTTCTTGCCGCCGATGATGTGTTCAAACGCCCGCATGGTCGCCTTGAGAAAACCGCGGATCTCGTTCGGCTTCTCCCTGATCGCCTTCTCGCTAGCAATAATTCCGGTGCCGGGGATATTGAGCCCGACTTCCGACATCATGAAGAAGTCCGACGGCCGCCTGGCGCCGAAAATGGCATTGAAGAACGCCGGCGACGTGCTCAACGCATCGCCTTTCTCCCCGATATAGGTCGATCCCTTCAACTTCGTCGCGACATTCAAAAAGTCGGCCTTCTTGACGTTGGTCCCCGACATGCGGAACCACGCCTCAAAGAACGGGACGTCGAATCCACCTGGCGAAGTGATGATCTTGACGTTGTTGTCGACCAGATCCTTGGGCGATTTCCAGCCCGAACCCTGCGGCACGAGGATGCCCATTTCGTTCTTACGTATCAGCGAGGCGATCGCCTTCACCTCGAGCTCTTGCTTGGAACGTCCGACCGACATCGCGCTGTGGCTGGCTTGACCGATGTCGTGACTCCCAGCCGCGACGATCTGCGTGGTGTTGACCGAACCGGCACCGGGTTCGAAGGTGACGCGCACACCCTCGTCCGCGTACCAGCCGTTCTTCTCGGCGAGGAAGTACCAGGAATGGATCAGAATCGGAGTCCACTCTAACCGCATCTTCAAGTCGGCTTGCGCCGGCGCGCTGGAAATAAATACGGCCCCGCCAAGCACGACACCGACCGCGCTGGCCCAAAATCGATTTACCGTCATAACGGCCTCCCTACGTTGATGTGCTCGCACGTGTCGACGCGAGGCTTTCGTTGATCGTCTCCACGCTCTTAGGATAAAGCAGCTTCTAACGCGGACAAAGTCACAACCGCGCCAGCCTCGCTGCGCTCGCTTCCTTTTATGAACAGTGCGTCTATTATGCCGCCCCTTCCCCACCGGAGCGAACCCGTGAGTGACAGTCTCCAGGCGCGGATCCGCTTAGCCGCCGATATCGGCGGAGCGTTTGACGATGTTTCCGCATTCGAGAGAACAGGCGCGTTCTCCTTTGCTGGCAACCAATCGACGCTGGATTCGCCGGTCGACGGCGTCGGCGAGACTGATCCAACTCCGCACGAAGTGGGGTTCTTTCGCCACGGGTCAACCATAGCCATCGATACCGCGCCGGACGGTAGCGGCGCCGCCGCCGAACTGCGAGGCGAACTTACGCACGCGCCCAACAACCGAATCCTGCAGTTAGGTGCGTCGCGATGCTCGAGGTGATCATCGATCGTTGGTCGAAAACCGGCAGAATCGACTATCTGTGGTCGGTGTGGCGCGACGGTCGCAGAATTCATCAGGGAGAGGCGCATCAGACCGAGAGCGATGCACGCGAAGCTGCCGTGGCGTTCTGCCGTTCGGAACTTGATTGCGAACCCGATCAGATCACCCAGCTCTAGCGCGCCCGACCAGCCTCCGCCGAGCTCGCTGGGTATGATCGGCGAGGCGCCCCGCTGAGGCGCATGATGCGGTTCTTGTGCGCGCTCGCCGGTGTCGCAGGCCTGCTCGTGCTGTCGGCTGCGGAATGCCGCGCCCAACGGCTCGAGCACCAGACTATTCGCCTCGATGGCGGGATCACGGAGATTTTCCTGGACCCGCGTCTTGGGGCGGTGGTCCGCAGCGGAAAGGATATCTATTACCGGGCGCGGGCATGGCCGCTTTCGGTTTGGCCGATTGCGCCGTCGAAAATTCACCGCACGGCGAAGACGCGACGCGACGAGATGCTGCCCGACGGCGTGGTGACCGAAGCGCGGCGCAACATTCGTGCCGCTTGGCTGACCGGCCCGACCACCCGCTATAGCCATGGCGTGCTCGGAGACGCGATCGAGGCCGGCGGCCTCGCTGCGGAAGACGCTTTCGGCCGTGTTGCGCTTTTCGAACTCTCCGAAGATGCGGTGTTCGAGGATCGATTCGCCAGAATCGCGGATATCGACGGCGACGACCGCGACGAAATCCTCGTGGTCAAGTCATATCTCGATCGCGGTGCCGCGATCGCCGCGTTCGCACTCACGCGCAACGGGCTCCGGCCGATCGCCGAATCGGAACCGATCGGCTTGGCGAACCGTTGGCTCAACCCCATAGGCGCAGCCGACTTCGATGGTGACGGCAGGGTCGAGATCGCGGTGGTCTGCACCCCACATATCGGCGGGATATTGATGCTTTACCGCCTGGGCCGCGGCGTCCTGAACGAGGTGGTTCGCTACCGCGGGTTCTCCAACCACCAGAGGGGGTCGCGTCGTCTCGATCTCTCGGCGATCGCGGACTTCAACCGTGATGGTATTGCCGATATCGCGGTGCCTTCATCAGACCGGCGGACATTGCGCATCGTCAGCCTGGCCGGCGGGCGCCTGGTGGAGGTCGCCCAATTCGAGAGTGCCCGCGGCCCGATCACCACCGACATCTTCGCGATCGATCTGACACGCAACGGAAGTCTCGACTTGGTCTACGGCACGGCCGAAGGCTATCTCGCCGCGGTGTTCAATCGTTGACCTCGACCCGTGCTCGCCTTGCCTCGCTCCACCGCCTTGACCGCCACCGCTACGACTGGGCCTCGAACGACGCGACGCCGAAATGGACGCCGAAATGGACATGGAAAATCAGCGCAAGTCGCGCTAAACCTTTCGCCGGATTTCTTCTTCACGCGCCGCGACAGAAACCGCTGCGATCTATCGTACGGGGTCATCTATGCCGCTGACCAAACCTGCACCCACCGACTCCCATCCGCGGCAGCGAATCGCAGTTGCCGGGACGGAGATCGCCTATGTCGAAACCGGCAACTTCGGTGGGATTGAGATCGTCTTTCTACACGGCAACCCGACGTCATCGTACCTGTGGCGCAACGTCCTCCCGCATGTCGCTCGGCGCTGCCATTGTTACGCCCCTGATCTCGTGGGAATGGGCGATTCCGGACCGACGCCAAACAAGTCATACCGTTTCGTCGATCACTCGGCGGCGATCGACGGATGGTTCGACGCACTGGATCTCAAAACCGTGGTCATCGTTGGCCACGATTGGGGCGGTGCGCTCGGTTTCCATTGGGCGCAGCGTAACCGCGAGCGGATCGCGGGAATCGTCTACATGGAAACGATCGTCAAACCTCTGACCTGGGACGACTGGCCGGAAAACGCACGTAATGTATTCGAAGGATTTCGATCATCGGCTGGGGAAGAAATGATTCTCGAGAAAAATATGTTCGTCGATCGCGTTCTACCGGCATCGGTGATTCGCGAGTTCGGCGAGGAGGAGATGCGGCGCTACCGCAAGCCGTTCGAGGAACCGGGAGAGAGCCGCCGCCCGACATTGACCTGGCCGCGTGAGATCCCGATCGCGGGTGAGCCGGCCGACGTTCACGATATCGTCGAAGGGTATGGTACGTGGCTCAGCGAAGACGCGGAGATCCCGAAACTGTTTGTCAACGCCGACCCCGGCAGCATTCTCGTTGGCACCCAACGCGACTATTGCCGCAGTTGGCCAAATCAGACCGAGGTCACGGTTCCCGGACGCCACTTCGTTCAAGAGGATGCGCCGGCCGAAATCGGCCGGGCGATCAAGCGTTTTGTCGACGAGCTCGGATAGGAAGTCCGAGCAAGGGGGACAGCAGGGATGACGGATCGTGCGGACGTCGTCATCATCGGAGCCGGCATTATCGGCGCGGCAACGGCCTTCGAATTGGCCAAGGCGGGCGTCAAAACCGTCTCAGTCGACAAGAACCCCGCCGCAGGCTACGGGCCAACCGCCGCATCTTGCGCGATTATCCGGGTTCACTACTCGACGCTTGCCGGCACCGCATTTGCTTATGAGAGTTATTTCCACTGGCGCGATTGGCGGGACTATCTCGAAATCGATGACGAGCGCGGCCTCGCCGAATTCCGCGAAACCGGCTGCCTGGTCATGCAAACCCCGCAGAACAACCACCTCGAGAAGCATATTTCTCTGAGCGCGGAGCTCGATATCCCGTTCGAGATCTGGGATGCGGTGAGGATCAACGAGGTCCTGCCGTTCTACGACCTCGACACATTTGGTCCGCCCAAGCTGCTATCGGATGAGCGCTTTGGCCAACCCGGACGCGAACCGGTAAAGAGCGGCGTTTTTTGGCCGACCGCGGGCTATGTAACCGATCCGCAGCTTGCTACCCACAACCTGCAGCGCGCCGCGGAAGCGAAAGGAAGCCGCTTCGCATTTGGCCGCCGCGTCATCGAGATCCTCAAACAGGCGGATCGGGTCAGCGGCGTACGCCTCGATGACGGCAGCGGCGTCGAAGCTCCGGTTGTCGTCAACGTCGCCGGACCTCACTCGGCCAAAGTCAACGCCATGGTCGGCGCCCTCGACGACATGCGCATCACCACCCGCGCCCTCAAACAGGAAGTCGCTCACGTTCCCGCGCCGGACGGTTACCGTTACTACGATCTCGCACCGGTTACCTCGGATAGCGACATCGGAGTGTATTCCCGGCCGGAGCACGGCGACCACATTCTCCTCGGCAGTGAAGATCCCGAGTGCGACCCGCGCGAGTGGGTCGACCCCGACGATTACGACCAGAACTTCACCGAGCAATCCACAGTTCAGGTCTACCGCTACGCGCAGCGGGTTCCGACCTTGGGGATTCCCAGCCAGACCAAAGGGGTGGTCGACCTCTACGATGTCACCGAGGACTGGATTCCGATCTACGACAAATCATGCGTGCCCGGCTTCTACATGGCGATCGGAACTTCAGGCAATCAGTTCAAGAACGCGCCGATCGCCGGCAAGATGATGGCCGCGTTGATCGACCACTGCGAGGCCGGCAACGATCACGATACCACGCCCATGACCTTCCGCCTGCCGCGCATCGCGCGCGACATCGATGTCGGCTTTTACTCGCGAAAACGCGCGGTCAACCTGGAGAGCAGTTTCTCGGTGCTCGGCTGAACCTGCGGCATCGATCGGGCGCGAGGTGGTTCAACTACCGAGGTAGGAGCGCTGCACCTCTTCGTTGTCAAGCAGTTCGTGGCCGAGCCCGGACAACACGATCTCGCCGGTGACCATGACATAGGCGCGATCGGCGATTGCCAGGGCACGGGTCGCGTTCTGTTCGACCAACAGGATCGATTTGCCTTCGCGATTGAGCTCCGCAACGATCTCGAACACGCGATCGACCAAAATCGGCGCAAGGCCGAGCGAGGGCTCGTCCATCAGAATCAACTTCGGGCGCGACATCAACCCGCGGCAGATCGCCAGCATCTGCTGCTCGCCACCCGATAATGTGCTGGCAAGCTTGCTGCGCCGCTCGTAGAGCGCCGGAAAGCGCTGGTAGTAGCGCTGGCGATCCGCTTCGACCTCGGCGGCGTCGGCGCGCACATATGCCCCGGCCGTCAGATTCTCGTCGATGGTGGAGTAGGGGAACACGCGCCGCCCTTCAGGGATGTGGACTATTCCGCGACGCACGATCTCTTCGGGAGCAGTCGAAGCGATTGATTCATCGAAGAATTTAACCTCGCCCTGGCGCGTCGGCAGCAAGCCGGAAATGGTTTTCAGGAGCGTGCTCTTGCCCGCGCCGTTGGCGCCAACCACGGCGACGATCTCCCCTTCATTGACCTCGAGCGACACCCCATGCAGGACCTCGGCATAACCGTAGCCGCTCGAAAGTTTATCGACGGTTAGCACGCTAACCACCCCTTCCCAAATAAGCTTCCTTTACTTTGGCGTCGTTACGGATGGCTTCGGGCGGCCCCTCCGCGATCTTGGTCCCCGCGTCGATAACGATGATCCGCTGGCACAAGCCCATGACGACGCGCATATTGTGTTCGATGATCAGGATCGTCTTGCCGGTCTCGTGCAGCTGTCGCACCAGGCCGATCAGCGAATCGGCCTCGGCCGGGTTGAGTCCCGCAGCGGGTTCGTCAAGCATCAGGATGTCGGGCTCGGTCGAGAGCGCGCGGGCGATCTCCAGACGCTTGATCGCGCCGTAGGGCATGTTGCGAGCCGTTTCGTCGGCATAGGCGGCGAGGCCGACGAATTCGAGGTTGGCAAGTGCTGCGTCACGTACCCGGGCTTCGCGTCGGCGCGCCTCCGGATTCGACAGCAAGACCTTGAAGAAACCAGTGCGGGCATGGAGGTGACCGCCGACCATGACATTTTCCAGCGCTGAAGCGTTGAGCAGCACACGCGAGTTCTGGAAGGTCCGGGTGATGCCGTGTTCGGCGACCTGGTATGACGGCCAGTTTGTGATCTCGATCCCGCGGTGCGTTACCCGACCCGTCGTCGCCTGATACAACCCGTTCACCACATTGAAAAAAGTGGTCTTGCCCGAGCCGTTAGGCCCGATGAGGCCAAGAATCTCGCCCTCGTGCAGATCGACGTGCAGATCGTTGACCGCAACCAGACCGGCGAAATTCTTGGTCACGCCCGCGGCGGAAAAGATGACATCGTTGGAGCTCATTGCGGTTACTTCATCGTTCGGTGGGTTGTGTCGGAATTCCGCGTGAGCAGGCGCCTGATGTCGTCGGTTATCCCGACGAACAGCCCCTGTGGGCGCAGGATCGGCACCAGAATCATCACCAGCCCGATGAAAGCTATGCGCACCTCGGCGATCGGCCGCAGCAGTTCGATCGCCCCAATCATGATCGCCGCGCCGACGATAGATCCCCACAGATTTCCGAGGCCACCCAACACCAGCATGATGATGATCAGGATCGACAGGTCGACGCCGAAGCTATTGGGGGCGATGAAACGCGACAGCGTCGCCATGTAAGCGCCCGATATTCCGCCCAGGAAGCACGACAACCCGAACGCAAGGATCTTATAACGAGCGGTATTGATGCCCATCGCTTCGGCGGCGGTCTCATCCTCATAGATCGCGCGCCAAGCGCGGCCGACAAACGATCGCGTAACTTGCACGCAAAGGAAATACGACAACACCAGAAGAATCAGTGCGTAGTAGAAGAAATTCGCCATCGATGCGATCTTGAAACCGAAAAGTTCGGGTAGCGGAATCCCGGGAAGTCCCATCGGACCGCGGGTGAAATCCGAGTTGAGAATGAACAGACGGACGATTTCGCCGAAGGCAAACGTCACCAGCGCCAAGTAGTCGCTGCGCACGCGAATGGCCGGGATCCCGATCAGCACGCCGAAGAAAAACGCAAGCGCGCCACTGGCGATCAAGGCGGGAACAAAGTTGACGTCGAACCGCAGCATGAGCAGCGCGGTGGTGTAGGCGCCGATCGCCATGAACCCGGCCTGTCCGAAATGGAACTGACCGCAGTAGCCAAGCACCAGGTTCATGCCCAGAACCGAGATGCTGTACATCATGATCAAACAGGCGATGCGGAGCAGGTAGGGATCGTCGACGACCTGCGGGAAAAGCAGGCCGACGATCACCAGAATGGGCCAGATTGACCAGCGCGGGACATCGACCAAACCCAACAGCTTGACCGTCTTCTTTACGACCGCCGAGTAGCCCATGGTCGCGGCGGCGCCGACCTCGCTCATCGACACTCGGGTGCCCATCAAACCGGTCGGTTTGAACAGCAGGAAGACGATCAGAATGACGAACGCAACCGCGTCGCGGTAACCGGGCGGCAGACCCAACAGATCAGCGCCGTAGACCACCACCAGCGTCTCGATAACGCCAAGGAAAAGGCCGGCGATCAAAGCACCGGTGAGGTTGCCGATGCCGCCGATAATGGCAGCGACGAACGCCTTGATCGTACCCGGGAAGCCCATCGCCGGGAACACGACGCCGTAGATCGAACCGTAGAGAATACCGCCGATCACGCCGAGCGCCCCGCCGAAAACATAAACCAGGACGATCGTGCGGTTGATGGGAATGCCCATCAGGCTGGCGGTCGGGATGTCCTGAGCAACGTAGAGGATGCCCGTGCCGAGCTTGGAACGCCGCAAGAAAATCGTAAACAGCGCGACGCTGCCAAGTGCGACCAGCAGCACGAAGAAACCCGCGACCGGAAAATTGACCCCGGCAACGCTCAACTGCTGCTGACCGAGCAGCAGCGGGAACGGCGACGGCCTTACGCCGAAAAAGAACTCCGATCCGTTGCGGAGAATGAAGGCGGCGCCGAGGGAGCTGACGATCGCCACCGAGCGATCGACAAATCGCAGAGGTCGGTAACAGACGCGCTCGACCAGAACGCCAATGATCGCGCCCACCACCACGCCGGTCGGCAATGCGATCCATATCGGGTATTTGTCGCTGATCATCGCAGCGATGAGGATCGAACTGAAGGCGTAGAGATCGCCGTGTGCGAAGTTCATCATCCGCAAAATGCCGTAGATCATCGAAAAGCCGATCGCGAGCAGCGCGTAGACGCTGCCCAGGGCGAGGCCGTTGGTGATCTGCTGCAGGAAAAAAAGGAAGTCAGCCATCGAACGGCGAGCGGAGAACCAAACTCATGCAAGAAGGCCCGGTTGCCACGGCGACAACCGGACCCGGATTATTGCGAGTTCAAGAGGTTAGGGCGTGTGGTCTTTGAACTGACCGCCCTTGACGATCTTGAGGTGATAGAAGTCGGCCAGTTTCTCGGGCGGCACCACCAGGTTGCCGTTGCCATCGAGCATGATGTCGAAGTTGAGGCCGCGGAACGACACCCCGCGTAGCGCCATATTGACATCTTCTCGTGAGTTGCCCTTGGCCGCTTCGAGACCACGGATGACGAAGTTCATCACGTCGTGCCCGTTGCGATGGTAGAGGTTGAAGTCCTCGTCGAATTTCGCCTTTACCCGCTTCTGTAGTCCTTGAAGCTGAGTCGTGGCCATCGCCTCTTTCATGAAGTCGAGCACCAGCACGCCCTCGACGTCATCGCCGCCGAGACGAACGAACTCCGAGCTGATGACGCCGGCACCGGCTAAGAACGGCACCTTGAAACCCTGCTGGTTGGCCTGGCGCCGCTGCAGCGCGGCTTCCGTGTAGAAACCCAGATGCACGATCATGTCGGCATCCGCATTCTTGAAGCGGCTGATGATCGCGTTGTAGTCGGTCTCGCCTTCGTTGTAGGGCTCGGCGATGAAGTCCATGCCCTTGCTCTTGTAGTAGGACGTGGCAACTTCGTACTGGCCGCGGCCATAGTCCTGATTGGCCCACAGAACGGCCGGTTTCTTCGCGCCGAGGGTTTCGATGGCGACACGCGCCTGAGCTGTCGCGTTCTTGGTGTCGTCGGGCACCACCCGAAGCGCGGTCTTGTAGCCCTGCGCGGTGATCGACGGGTTCGAGCAAATCGGCGTCACCATGCTGAGGTTGGCCGGCTCGTAGATCGGCAGCGCCGACAGGCAGTTGCCGGAGAAGATGTGGCCGATCAGAACGACGACATCGCGGTCGATCGAGAGCTGCTGGGCGATGTTGGCCGACTCCTGCGGGTCGCCGCGATCGTCATGTTCCTTGATAACAAGGTGGTAACCCTTCCACGGACCCGATTTCAGGCCGCCGGCATTGTTGAGATCCTCGGCGGCGAGAATCGCGCCGTGCAGCGGCTCGAGGCCATAGGTCGCGATGGGCCCGGTCAGCGGCCCGGCAAACGGAATGGTGAGTTTGTTTTGTGCGTCGGCGCCGCGCGCGAGCAGGACGACGACGAGCACTGCAAAGAAGGTCACGAGACCTTTTCGAATGAAACGCATGATGTGTCTCCTCCCTGTTGAACTGTTTAAACGTTACGAGAGCTTGCGCGGTCCGGGATCGCGAAGGATCTGCATGGTCGCGCAGTGCAACCCGGCACCGTAGGCATTGTATTCGTCATATTCGACCGGGATGACATCGACCCCCGCCTTGCGGACGGAGTCGATCGTACGCGGGGCACCGGCGTGCATGATCACACGGCCGGGTTCAAGCGGGATCAGGTTGCAGGCCAGCGCGTGGCACTGCTCCTCGTGATCGGCCTCGATGACTTGATAGCCGTGGTTCCAAAGGAACGCCACGGTATCCACATCGAGACCCGGAGCGTGTACCAGCACCTTGTCGATATCAAGCGGGGCGATGACCACGTCGGTATGGGCGCTAACCCCGGTGTCGCGTTCGAAATAGTTGTAGGTCGGCACGTAGATCCGTTGGATGTGCAGATCCTCGCCACACACCCGCCGCATGACCGGCTCGACTTGGGCCATGCCGTCTTCATTGGTTTCGACCGATATCGCCTGGCAGTAGACGTCGTCGGCGAGGAACACGCCGGTTACCCACGAGCCCTTGCCGATCACCGTCAGCAGCACCGGAATACCCAGGTTCCAAAACGCCCAGCGCGCGAGGTACTCGGTGCGGCCAAATCCAGAAGTGGGCGCCAGCGCGTAGGCTTTCTTGGCGATGATCGAGCCCCCGGGCAGTACGGTCAATTCGGCCGCCGACATCTGGTTGGTCATCGGCCCAAAGGCGGCCATCGGCTTGTCGGGATAGTTGATCCGATAGACGTTGACACCGTTCTCCTCGAGCACCTCGGCGTAGCGCGCCTGCTGATCCCGCATCTTGGGGATGTCCATGGTGCGGCTCGAGAAGAAGCCGTCGCGGTCCATATAGTCCGGGTCTTCCTTGTAGTAGGGGTGCGACGCATAATCGTCATCCTCGGTGACTTCGAGAATACCGACATCGCGCAGCTTGCCGATACCGGCCGAACCGCACTTCCGGCCGAACACCTGGTCGTAGTAGTTGAGATAGTCGTAGTCGTGCCAATCGAACGGGTTCTGCGACAGGCTCTCGCCCTTGCCCTTGTAGAAAGGCACGTCGTTGAGCGTCCAATTGCGCCCGCGCTGGCGTTCCTGCCAGGCGTCGTACTCCGTCAGGCTGAACTCCTGACTCCGCTTCTCCCCGGGGAGAGGGGTTCCCTCGCGACCGCTTATAGCCATAGCTCCTCACCTATCGTTGCATCCGGCGCACGCTTGATCGCCGACGGTTGGCGTCGCCGCTACGAGAACTTCCGCGGGCCCGGATCACGATCGATCAGCATCGTCGCGCATGTGATGGCGGCCCCGTATTTGTTGTATTCGTCATAGTCGACCGGCACGACTTCAACGCCGGCCTTGCGCACCGCGGCGATAGTTTTCTCGGCGCGGGCGTGCATCATCACGTGTCCGGGGGCCAGATTGACGATCGCCGCCGCCGAATGATTGATCTGTTCCTCGGTGTCGGTCTCGATCACGGTATAGCCGTTCTTGCGCAACCAAACGTGCGTGTCGATATCGACGCCCGCGGCGTGCACCAGCACTTTGTCGATGTCGAGACCGCTGATCACCATGCCGCCGTGGGTGTTGGCGCCGGTGTATTTGTCGAAGTACTTCCAGCCCGGCGTACGAATTGGCTGGATATGGATATCCTCGCCGCACACGCGCTTGAGTACCGGCGTAACCTGATTGAGGCCATCCCAGTTGGTCTCGACGCCCATGCCCTGACAGTAGACATCGTCGGCAAGGAATGTGCCGGTTACCCACACGCCGGTACCGGTGACTGTGAGCAGCGGCGGAACGCCGAGGTTCCAGAAAGCCCAGCGGGCGAGATATTCGGCCCGCCCCAAGCCGGCGGTCGGAGCCAGCGCGTAACCCTTCTTGGGGATGATCGACCCCCCCGGCCAGATCGCCAGCTCGGCCGCCGAATGCATGTTCATCATCGGCCCGAATGCGGCGATCGGTTTCTCAGGATACTCGATCCAGTAGACCTTGACTCCGTTTTGCTCGAATTTCTCGGCGAACGCGGCGGCCTCATCCTTGAGCTTCTCCACGTCGACGGTATCGGACAGCAGGAAGAAGCCGTCGCGGTTCATATACTCCTTGTCTTCGTGGAAGTAGGGGTGGTTGGAGTACTCGTCGTCGGCCGAGGGCCGCGTAATCCCGACCTCGCGCAGCGTGCCGATACCGGCCGAACCGCAGCGGCGGCCGTAAATCTGCTGGTAGGTGTCGAGATAATCGAGATCGTTCCACTCGAAGGGATCGTATTCCGCGCCTTTGCCTTTGTAGAAGGGGACGTCCTTCAGCTTCCAATCGCGCTGGCGCAGCACTTCCTGGTGCGCGTCGTATTCGGTGACCGCGAAACCGTGGCTACGCCGCTGCTCGGCCAATGGCTCATTTTCGTTGCCGCTTATCTGAGTCATGGGACTTCCTGTCTGAATAGGGAACACGCAACCGGCTGGCGCGCCGGCAAGCGCGTACCGTCATGAACAATTCTTCGATCGGGGTTGGTTTTCTCCCTCCCCAGCGTTCTTTGGCCGAACTTGTCGACAACCGATTCTAAGCAACCGTCCGCGGCTTGCGCAAGCTGCCCTTGAGCCGATACCTACGGGACGATGCGATAGCGCACAATGCGGTCGTTGTAGGTGTCGGAGAACCAGACGTCTGCTCCGCGGATCGCCACGCCCTCGGGCCGGTCGAAAACTCGGGTTCCAAGCTCGGCGCGACCGCTGCCGAGCCTCAGCAGCAGGTCCAGGCCGGGGGCCAGGACCTTGATGCTGTGGCTGTATTTGTCGGCGACGTAGAGCCGGCCGTCGGCATCGAAATCGAGATAGCGCGGGCCATTGAACTCATAGGCCGGACCGCCGACCGTACGCAGGACTTTCAGATCCGGCGTCATGTGCACGAGGCGATCATGGTTGGCGTCGGCAACCCACACGTTCCCGTCGCCGCCGATCACGACGTCATGGGGCGAGGACAGCCCGCCCGCGACCGCGACCGATCGGCCGGCGGCGAAGGTCTCGATATTGCCCGAGCTCGCCCCGGTGGCGTAGACCCGTCCGTTGGGATGCCAGGCAACACCCTCCGGCCGCCGGATCGCGCCGCGCAACTCGTCCACCAGTGTGCCGCCGCCGCTCAGACGATAGATGGCGATGCGGCTGTTGTCGGTGTCAGCGACCAGCAGCCGGCCGGCGCCGTCGAAGGCGACGTCGTGCGGCGATCCCAACTCGCCTTCGCCGAATGTCGAGATCAGCCTGAGCGAAGCCGGATCAAGCGCTGCGATACGATCGTTGTTGTTGTCGGCCACGTAAAGCCGGCGGCCATCCGGCGACAGCACCAGGTCATGAGGCTCGGCGTAGACCTGCGGCGATCCGTCGACGAATTGGAGGTCGAACGCGTCAGCCGGGGAAACGGTCAGCGCCAGCACGATCGCCGGGACAGCGGACTTTACTGCGAGATGGAGTCGTCGATCGAAGCGTTCCAGAGCCACGGCAAACAGCTTTCGTTGATCCAATCGAGTGTAGGCGAGCGTTCAAGCGGCCGCTAGGCTGATCGGCAGACATGTACGCGACGCCCTCATCATCGCAAACGGCCCCGACCCGCGCCGACACCGCGCAATCGGGGGTTGACGATTCTGCAATCGGCGACCGCTTACAATCGCTGGATCCTCGACATGGTCCAACCCCATATCCGCGGCCGTACCCTCGAGATCGGCTGCGGCTCGGGCACCTTCACCACGTATCTCGCGGTCCTGGCCGAATACGTCCCGGCGATCGATATTAACCAAGGTTTCGTCGCGCGGGCGCGGCATGCGACCGCGAACCACGGCAACATTTCCGTCGAGCGGGCTGCTGCCGCCTCCTGATCGTCGCCGAGCAAGGTCGAAGATTGTCCGGTCGGAAGGGTCGCGTCATCGCCGACGTCAGCCACGCACGTCATGGTGGAATAGCCGGTCGATGAGTTCGCCAACGCCGCGTTGTTCCATATGCTACATATGCCCAAATCGGCGAAGCGCTCATGACCAAAGATTTCAAATTCGGACTATACCAGCCGCACCTCTGGTCGCTCAGCGAAGCACAGCGGTGGTGGCAGTCGTGCGACCAAGCCGGGTTCGACATGATCGGCGTGCCGGATTCACCGGTTTTTCTGCGCGAGATGTTCGTTTCCGCGACCTGCTGTGCCCTGAGCACGTCGCGGGCACGGATCTTCACGGCGGTTACCAACCCGGTAACCCGGCACCCTTCGGTTACCGCCGCCGGATTGATCGGGCTCGACGATCTCGCGCCCGGCCGGATCATCTTCGGGATCGCCGCGGGCGACTCGGCGCTCTGGACCATCGGGCTCAAACCTGCCCCGGTAGCGCAGTTGCGCGAGTACATCGAGGCGGTCAAAGCCATGCTGCGCGGCGAGGAAGCACGGTGGCAAGAGCACAACTTCACCGCGCAATGGGACAAATGGTCCCCTCCTCTCGACATCCCGGTCTACGTCGCCTGCGCCGGGCCAAAGACGCTGCAGATGGCTGCCGAGGTGGCGGATGGGGCGATCGTGTATGTCGGGTTTGCCGATGACGACATCGCGCGCGCCAAACAAGCGATCGCCGACGGGTTGAACAGCGCCGGCCGCGACGTAGAGGAGTTCGACGTCTGGTGGAACGCCCAGATCTCTTTCGCATCGTCGATCGAAGAAGCAAAGCGAACCACGCTCGGCTGGTCGCCGCAGTGGCTTACCGCAGGCACGCTGACCGGCAAGGGAATACCCGACGAGTATCGCGACTTGATGCGCGAGATGAACGCCGATACTCACGATATCGATGCAATCTACAAGACCCCCGACCGTCCGCGTTTGCTGGTCGAACGCGCAAAACGTCTGGGACTCTACGATTGGCTGATATCGCGTGCCCCGGGTCTATGGGGTACGCCCGAGGACGTCGCCGAGCGTTTCAGAGAGTACTTCGACGCCGGCATGGTGAACTGGACGATCTTCGTCGGTGGCACCGAAACAGAGCGTTTCGAGTTCATCGACACGCTCGCGAACGAGGTCGTGCCAAGACTCCGCTAAGCGGCATCTGGGCACGGTCGGTGGAGTCCAAGAAAGTCGCTCTCCGGTGTTCCCGCTGGTTGCGCGTCGAAGTTTGCTCGACCCAGGCCGTGCGCGGATGCACGACCGAACCAGGGGACGAAACAGAGCGGATGAAGGGTTAAGGAAGCTCTCTCACCACCCCGTCGAGCGCCCCGGCCACCGCGCGTTGCAGCAACGTCACATCCGCGCCCAGGAACAAGAACCGGTAGCCTGCCGCCACCTTCTCGTTGGCTTCGTCCGGCGAGAGCGCGACGCCACCCAACACAACATTGCTGGCCAGGATCTTGGTCTCGATCTGGTTAATAACCTCCAGGACCTCAGGGTGATTTCGATCGCCGGGATGACCAAGGCTCACACTGAGATCGCCCGGGGCGATCGACGCGACATCGATCCCGGGAACCGCGAGGACGTCAGCGAGCTCATCCAGAGCTTCATGTTGCTCGATGAGCACGACGTTCAACAGCTCGTGCTCGGCGTTTTCGTAATACTGCGCCGGGCTGTTGCGCCACTGCGCCGCCGCGTAGAAAGGCCCCCAACCACGTTCGCCGCGCGGCGGGTAGTGCAACGCCGCGACCGTCGCTTCGGCCTGCGCGCGGGTCGAAACGGTCGGAAACACCAACCCGAGGGCGCCGGCATCGAGCGCGTGTTCGACGAGATCGTGCTCGCCGAGGGGCGTCCGCACCAACGGGGTGCACAAAGCGTTCGTGGCGGCGACCACCATCGCGTGCATGGACGGCGTATCGATAAGCCCGTGCTCCATGTCGATCATCAGCCAATCGAGACCGCTCGTCGCCAGCAGTTGCGTGATGCCGACGCTGGGTTGGGTCACGAAGGCGCCGAAAACCGGCTGTCCTCGACCAAGCCGCTTTTTTAACTTGTTCTCCAAAATTCTTCCTAAACCCTTAAAAGATATTGGTTCCCTGGATCGGAACTGAAGCAAAGCAGGTCGAATTGGCAAGCACCAGCATTATATGGAACCTTGCAAACTCGACCTTGCGTTTTGAGGTGCGTCGGAGCAGGAACAAACCCGGCCGCACAACCTTGGCGACCACGGATGGTAGGCGCGATGCCAGCGCACCACGGCAAGTTCGTAAACGTAAACGGGCCGGCCTGACAATACGCCGCCGTCGCGCCTACGACCCCGTTAACAGAAGTCGGCAATCAGGCATTCGGCGTCAGATCCCCGATACCCGGTTGCCGATCACTGATAGTTCGGCCCGTTCACCGCTTCCCACAGCAGCTTGTCGAAGTGATGGGTGCCGTGCTCGCTGCGCCAGCTGCGTTCTTCGTCGACCATCAACCGCCCCTGCGAGTAGCCGCGGCAGTGCACACCGAGCTGCTGCTTTTCCATTGAGGTAATGTCCTGGCGTTGGAGCACATGCGTAAAGTAATCCATGAGCTCGACCTCGCCCTCGGTCGGCGGATCGTTGAGGAAGAAATAGTCCACCACCTGCCGGCAGGTCTCGACGCCGGTCGGCAGCACGTGCATCAGCTTCCAGTTGCTCGGACCGTGGTGAGCAACCCACAAACAGTTCGGCCACAGCCACCAGATATAGGCGTCTTCCAGCGTATCGTTGCCCTCGGTGGAGAACTCATAGGGCAGGTCGGCGGTGCCGTCCTCGAGGTTTTTCTTGTTGCCGGCGACAAAATGCTGCGACCAGTAGTCGTATGACGTGATGTCGAAGCTCAACTGGAGGTAGGAGTCTTCTCGGCCCATGATCTGCGGATGGATGTGCGGGCAGTGGTAGCACTCCATCTGATCGAACACGAACTTCCAATTGCACTCGATATCGAAAACGTCGGTGCGGGCATAGGTAAGCTCGTGAAACCTCGGAACGATGCTCTCGAATTCCTTCTCGAGGCCGCCCGCCATGCTGTGCAGGGACGGGGCGGAGGCGTCGAGGTTCACGTAGACCATGCCACCGAAGGTCGCGACCTGGACCTCGCTGAGATGGAAATCGGCGAGTGCGAAGCCGGCAACGTTTTCGGCATTGCCGGCCGCCTTAAGCTCTCCCGTCGCGTCGTATGACCAGGCGTGAAACGGGCAGGTAAAGATGGTCTTGTTGCCCTTGCCCTCGGCCAGGACGTGGCCGCGATGCATGCACACATTGTGGAACGCGCGCAAGCGCTCGTCCCTGCCGCGCACCACGAGAATCTTCTGATCGATGATGTTGCCGGTGATGTAGTCGCCCGGATTGCGCAGATCCTTCACGTAACCGACGAACTGCCAGCTCTTGTAGAAGATCTCTTGCTTCTCGCGCTCATAGATTTCGGGGTCGTAATAGTAGTAGGCCGGCAAGGTCGCGGATCGAGTGGCGTCCGGCGTGAATCTAAGTTTGGGATGCAGGCGTTTTTCGGTGGCGCTGAGCGGCATCTATCTCCCTCCTCGCGCTTACCCGGTTTGATAGTTCGGGCCGTGGATCGCCTCCCACACGAGGCGATCGAAGTGGTGGGTGCCGTGCTCGCTGCGCCAGCTGCGCTCGCGATCGACCATTAAACGCCCCTGGTAGTAGCCCCGCGCGCGGAGCCCGACCTGTTGGCTTTCCATCGCGCCGAGATCCTGCGGCTGCAGCACGTCGCGATTGTAGTTGATGTTCGACAGAGCATTTTCCTGCGGCGGATCGTCGGCAATCAGGTTGTCGATATGCTGGACGAAGCGCTCGGGTCCGTCGGGCACGATGTGCATCGTTTTGAGGTTCGAAGGCCCGCGATGGGCGACGAAGATCAGGTTGGGCCAGATCCACCAGATATGCCCGTTGTTGATCTCTTCGTCGGGGCCGAACTGATAGGGCAGCGATCCCTCTTCGCCGCCGATTACCTTGGGGTTGCCTTGGGTGATGTGGGTCGCCCAGTACTCCCGTTCAATGATGTCGAACGATGGTTCGAGATAGGCGTCCTTGCCCATAATCTGGGGATGCAGATGCGGGCAGTGGTAACACTCCATCTGGTCGAAGGCCAATTTCCAATTGGCTTGGACGTCGTAGCGATCGCGCCGGAAGTTGTATAGCTGGTCGTAGCGCGGCACGACGCTGCGGAACTCGTCGACGATCCCGCCGCACATGTCGGCCAGCGCCGGGCCGTCGTGCGACAGATTGACGAACACCATGTGACCCAGCCGCTCGAGTCGGATCTCGCTCAAGCCGAAATCCTCGAGCCGGAACCCGGCCACGTTGTTCGCGTTGCCCGCCGCCTTGAGCGCGCCCGTCGTGTCGTAGGACCAGGCATGGAAGGGGCAGGTGAAAATCGTCTTGTTGCCTTTGCCCTCGGCAAGGATGTGGCCTCGATGCATACAGACATTGTGAAACGCCCGTAATTTCCCGTCCTTGCCGTGGCTGACCAGGATCTTCTGGTCGAGAAGGTCGGCCGTGACGTAGTCGCCCGGCTTCTTCAGATCATGGATGTAGCCGACGAACTGCCAAGTCTTGAACCAGATCTCCTCGACCTCTCGGGCGTAGATCTCGGGATCGAAATAGTAGGTGCTCGGCAGGGTCGCCGATTTCTCGGGATCGGGATGGAAAAGGCTCTTCTCGGCCGGGGTCAGGAGCACCGTTGCAACTCTCCTACGCCAAATCCGCCCATGGTGACCCAATGGTCATGCGTCGACAAGAGACCGCTACTCGGCGGCTGTAGCTAGCTCGCGAATGCGTTTTTTGCCGCGCAGATCGCCAACATGGTCTTGGTCGTAGATGTCGTGCCACATCTTGTAGGAGAAATCGCTGATACCCTCGCGCTCGAGCGGCGGCAACTCCAACGCGATAGGCTCGCCGGCCAGCCAGACCTGCTTGACCCGCTCCTTCTCGACGATCTGTCCGACATCGCTCAGCGGGTCGCCGTCGAACATCACGAAATCGGCTTGGCGCCCGATCTCGATGATGCCGAGCCGATCGCCGCCGGTGAGGAAGTCCGCACTCACCGCGGTTGCGCAACGCAGCGCCTCGCCCGGCGTAAAGCCGAGGAACTTGACGAACAGCTCGATTTCGCGGGCGTGCCACTCGCCATAGGGCGTACCGGAGAAACCGGAATCAGTTCCGGTCATGAACGGCACGCCGGCTTCGCGCGCTTTGGATAGAATCGCGCAGGCCGGGTCCCAGAAGCGCCGGAAGGCCTCGGCCCGCTCATAGCTGAAACCCGGGTCGGTGGGTTGCATGAATATGTTGACATGATAGGGCAACGTCAGCGTCGGCGCGATCGCGCATCCCGCTTTGACGACTTCGTCGAGCGTAGGTTCCGTCATCTCGAACGCATGGAAGATCAGATCAACGCCCGCCCGGGCGCAATACCGCGTCGCTTCGTCACCCCAGGCGTGGGCCGCGGCCTTCTTGCCGAGCCGGTGAATCTCACCGACGATCGCAATGGCCTCCTGCTCGCTAAATGCGGCAACATGTTCGCCCTTGGCGTTGATCTCGCGTCCGTCCATCGCGATTTTGATGAAATCGACGCCGTCCTTGACCTGAATACGCACCTCTTCGATAGCCTCGTCGACACTGCGGACAAGATGTCCGATCGAGGTTTCCGGTTGGCCGAACCAGGTTGGATACCAATCGGTCAGTCCCTGGCGGCTGGTGATGTAGGCGCCCGAGCAGGTGATCCGCGGCCCCTTGAACAGCCCGGCATTGATCGCATCGCGGATCGACACCGCGACCCGGGTCGAGCCGCCGGGGTCGGCCATCGACGTGAAGCCCGCACCGAGCAGCCGCTGCGCGTTAATCAAACCGCGCAGGGCGCGGAACTCGATCGGCGCGTAGAGATCGATGTCTTCCTCGCACATCGCGTTTCCGTAGGTGAGATGCGTGTGGACATCGATCAGGCCGGGCAACACGAGGTAGTCGGCGCAGTCGACCGCCTCGTTCCCCTTTGCCGGCGAGGGCGCGCCATCGGCCGGGCCGACATAGGCAATCTTGTCGTCCTCGACGATGATGGTCTGGTCGTTCTGGGCCTCGTTGCCCAGCCCGGTGAAGAGCTGGCCGCAGGTGAGGTGTTTAGCCATGTTCCGCTCCAAATCCTGAGCCCGATTCAGACTGGATATCGGGCGCGGAGAGGAAAGATCGCTTGACGTCAATCAAAGCGAGCTCACCCGCCTTCTGTACGCCGATGCGCTTGGCCTCAGCCGTCGAACGAGCGGCCGTCGACCGCTTCCCAGCACAGGCGATGGAAATGGTGCACGCCGTGTTCGCTCGCCCACGAGCGATCGCGATCGACCATCAGGCGCCCCTCCCGATAACCGCGCGAGCGCAGCGTGCGCTGCTGACTTTCCACCGCGCCTAGATCCTGCGCCTGGATGTTGTCGCGGAAGTTATCCAAATTGGCGATGTCCTCGGCAAGCGGGGGATCGCCGAGCAGGAAGTTGTCGACGGTTTCCCACGAATGATCGATCGCGCTCGGCATCGCGAACAGCACCTTCATGTTCGGGTTGCCCTGATGCACGGTGAGATAGAGCGTCGGCCACATCCACCAGATGTACACGTCCTGCAACGGATGATCGGTGCGAATGTCGTAGGCGACCGAACCGTCGACTTTGCCGCTGATCACGTCCGGGTTGCCGCGGATGATGTGCAACGCCCACCAATCGTGGCCGTATATCTCGAAGCTGGGTTTGTAGTAGGCGTCTCGGCCCATCGCCTGAGGGTGCAGCGACGGACAATGGTAGCAATCCATCGCATCGAAGATGAGCTTCCAGTTGCAGGTGAGATCGTAGAAATCGGTGCGATAAAGTTTGAGCTCGTCATACCCCGGCAACACGTCGCGCACCTCCGCTTCCAGACCGCGATAGATCTCATCCATCGGTCGTGCCGCCGGATCGAAATTGAAAAACACCATGTTGAGCAAGGTATCGACGCGCACCGGCTGCAGGCCCATCTCATCGAAGTCGAAGCCTTTGACGTTGTCCGCGTTGCCGGCCGCTTTGAGCTTGCCCGCGGTGTCATAGGACCAGGCGTGGTAAGGGCAGGTAAAGGTCGTTTTCCGGCCCTTGCCCGTGACCAACTCGTGACCGCGATGCATGCAGACATTGTGGAAACCGCGCAACTGCCCGTCCTTACCGCGGACCACGAAAACACTTTGGTCGAGGAGTTTCTGGGTGATGTAGCTCCCGGGTTCTTCGAGATCGTGGAGGTAGCCGGCCAGCAACCACACCTTGTAGAAGACCTCCGTCACCTCGCGGTCGTAGATCTCGTGGTCGTAATAGAAATAGGCCGGGAGCGTGTAGGAGAGCTCCGGATCGGCGTGGAACCGGCTCTTGAAGTCGGGGCTCGGGGGTGTGCCGATCATGTTCCGATCCCTTCGTTCCCGATTTCATAGTTGCCGCCGCCGTTCACCGCCTCCCAGCAAAGCTTGTTGAAGTGGTGCACGCCGTGCTCCGAGTGCCAGGTGCGCTCTTGGTCAACCATCAGCCGCCCCTGGGTGTAACCCAGCGAATGGACCCCGCGCTGCTGCGCTTCCATCGGTGGAATGTCCTGCGGCTGCACCAGATCGCGGAAGTTGTTCATGTTGGAGACATCGGTTTCGGTCGGCGGATCGTTGGTGAAGAAATTGTCGACCGTCTCCCATGAGCTCTCGCCATCGCGTGGCATGCCGAACAGCACCTTGAAGTTGGGGTCACCCTGGTGGATGACGAGATAGATGTTGGGCCACATCCACCAGATGTAGGTGTCGAGGTATTTCTGATCGGCGCGCAGGTCGTAGGGTACAGATCCTTTCTTCTCGCCGCTGATCACCTCACGATTGCCGCGGATGAAATGCAGCGCCCAGCGCTCATGGCCGGTGATTTCGAAACTCAACTCGACATAAGCGTTTTCGCCCATCACCTCGGGGTGGATCACCGGGCAGTGGTAGCACTCCATCGCGTCGAAGATGAACTTCCAGTTGGCATTGAATTCATACGGGTCGGTCCGCGCCAGCTTGAGGTCATCGAACTCCGGCATCACGCCACGAATCTCATCCGCAAGACCGGCGTAAACCTCGCGCATCGGCGCGGCGCCATCATCGAGGTTGACGAAAACCATGTTGAGCAGGGTGTCGACGCGCACCGGCGCGAGGTGGAATTCGCGATAGTCGAAGTTCTTGACGTCGTCGGCCCCGCCGGCCGCCTTGAGCTTGCCTTCGGTGTCGTAGGACCAGGCGTGATACGGGCAGGTAATGATCGCCTTGTTGCCCTTGCCCTTAACCAATTCGTGACCGCGGTGCATGCACACGTTGTAAAACGCGCGTAGTTCGCCGTCCTTGCCGCGCACGATGAAAACTTCCTGATCGAGGATTTGCCGGGTAAAGAAGTCGCCGGGCTCTTTGAGGTCGTGGAGATAGCCGGCAAGGATCCACGACCTGAACCAGATTTCGTCCCGTTCCTTGGCAAAGATCTCCGGATCAAAATAGTAGTAACCCGGCAGCGTGTACGACAGCTCGGGATCGGGGTTGAACTTGTTCGTAAAGTACGGGCGTGGGGTCGCGCTCATCTCGCTTCTCACCTTTCAACTCGTAAGGGATGTTCGCCCATGGGCTGTTGGGCGTCAAACTCCGGCGGCGCCTGATGCGGAACCGCAATCCAGCCCTGCGAGACGCGAGCGGTGCGACGACCCAGGCTAGAATCGAGAGGAGACAAGGCAGCGCGGTCGATTGAGAGCCGGCGCCTGTATCCGCACCGCCCGAGATCCGGTATCGGTTTCGTCTTGGCCGGCACGGCGATCGGTGCCGTGATAGGCGCGGCCGACATCGAGACTTGATCTTTCGTCGCCGGCCTCCCCTACGCAGCCAAAGGAGTATTGATCGGGCCGATCGTCGCCTATGACGATCGTCGTCTAATCCTGAGAGATCTCGTAGTTCGGACCGTTGAGGGCCTCCCACGCCAGCTTGTTCGACCAATGCGTGGCGTGCTCGCTGATCCAGGTGCGCTCCTCATCGACCATCAACCGCCCCATCGTGTAGCCGCGCGAGCGCAAGCCCAGCTGCTGCTTCTCCATCGGTGCGATGTCCTGCGGGTTGATCTCGTCGGTAAAGATGCAGTTGTAGTCGTCGTCATCCCGGGTCGGGGGATCGTTGCGCGTCAGGCAATACACCACTTCGCGCGTGTGGTCCGCGGACACCGGCAACCGCACCTTCGGTTCTAACTATCTGAGATAGGGTCGTTTTTTTCTCCCACACTTGGTCGCCGAGGAACGGATTCCGCAACTTTCCGTTCCCCGGCTGCAACCGCAACCGGGAGAAGATGTGTGACCGGAATCACCCTCACCGACGCCCGCGTCAGGGCGCTGAGACCCCGCAAGGACACTTGCGACATCCGCGACGCCAGGCTCAAGGGCTTCGGCGTCCGCGTGCTGCCCTCGGGCCGCAAGCGTTTCTTCGTCCACTGCCAGCATCGGAGAGAACGCGTCTGGAAGATCGTCGGCGACGCCGCGAGCATGAATGTCCGCGATGCGCGGTCGCAAGCGGCCGAGATGCTCGCCGCGATCCGGCGGGACGGGAACGCGCGTCCCCGGCCCGACGAGATCCTCTTCGAAGCCGTCGCCGAAACCGTGTTCCAGCGTCACGAACGGGTCTGGAAGGCAAGCACCCTTTGCGTGAACCGCCGCTACCTGCGCAACCAGATACTGCCGCATTTCGCCGGACGCCGGATCACTGACATCGACCGGCACGACGTCAGAAACTGGTTCGCGTCCCTGCGCGCGACGCCGGTCGCCGCCGACAGGTCCATGCCGGTGCTGTCCGTCATCATGAGGGAGGCGGAGGCCATGGGCCTTCGGCCGGAGGCCTCCAATCCCTGCCGGGGCATCAGGCGATACCGGCGGAAGGGACGCGAGCGCTTCCTGTCCGACGACGAGATCCGCCGATTGTCCGGGACACTGTCGGCATATGCGGAGCGGTGTCCGCACCAGGTCGCCGTGATCCGCCTCCTTCTGCTGACAGGATGCCGCAAGGGCGAGATCCTGACCCTGCGCTGGTCCGACTATCGAGAGGGACATCTCTTCCTCCGCGACAGCAAGACGGGCCCCAGAACGGTCTGGCTGTCGACCCCGGCCAGGCGCATCCTCGATGCATTGGAGAAGACGAGCCGATGGGTCTTTCCGGGACCGCAAGGGGACCGGCCGCGGCAAGGCCCATGGCTACACAATTTCTGGCACAGGGTCCGCGCGGAAGCGGAGCTGCGGGACGCGCGTGTTCACGACCTCCGCCATACCCATGCAAGCTTCGCGCTAAGACAGGGCGAAACCGTCCTCGCCATCGGCCGGCTGCTCGGCCACCGCAGTCCGGAGACGACCCTCAAATACACGCACCCTGCCGACGCGATGGTGATGGACGCCGCCGAGACGGTCGGCGCCGTGCTGGAGGGCTGAGCCATGGCAGGCAGGGAACGCATCCGGCTCACCGACGACGCCATCGCCCGTCTCTGCCCCCGCGGGCGGGAATACACCGTTTGGGACAATAAGGTACCCGGTCTCGGGGTCCGGGTGCGGCCGTCCGGCGGGCGGAGCTACGTCCTGTTGCGGAATGTCGGAGGCCGGTCGATGCGCGTCTCGCTCGGTCCGGTCTCGACGATGACCGTCGCAGAGGCGCGCCAGGATTGCCTCGCGCGCCAGGCGAACCCCGAGCCCGACAGTACGTCCGGGCCGACGCGCGCGCCGCTGTTCCGGGATTTCGTCGCGGGTGCATGGAAGGAAGCTCATTTCGACCGCTACAAGCCCTCGACGACGAAGGGCGTCCGATCGGTACTTGAAGGCCGGATACTACCGAGATTCGGTTCGAAGCCGCTTGATCGCATTGCCCCGGCACAGGTTAGGCGTTGGTTCGACGCGTTCAGTCGAACCGCGCCCGGCAACGCCAACCACGCGCTCGATCTTCTCCGGCAGATCATGAACTTCGCGATCGCCTGCGGCCACATAGACACGAATCCGGCGCAGGGGGTTCAAAGGAACCGGCGTACGCCGCTCACCCGCTTCTTGTCGCGCGAGGAAATCGCCCGCCTGCACCGGGCGCTGGACGGACAGACCCGCAAGACAAACCGGGAGCAGGCTGACATCATCCGCCTTCTGCTGCTCACCGGGTGCCGCAAGAGTGAGATCGTGCAGCTGCGTTGGTTCGAGGTCGACGGCGGCGTGCTCAACCTCATCGACAGCAAGACGGGACCGAGAAAAGTACCCCTTAACTCCCAGGCCCGCCGCATCCTCGAACGCCGGCCGCGAGGCGCGAGCCATTTCGTGTTTCCATCGCCGCTCGACGCGACCCGCCCGCGCACTCTCTACCTCCGGCTCTGGTATCGGGTTCGACGAGAAGCCGGCATCGAGGATGTCCGCCTTCACGATCTGCGCCACACGCACGCGAGCCATGCGGTAATGAACGGCATCCCGGTGCCGGTGGTCTCGCGGCTGCTCGGCCACAGCAATGTGCGCATGACCCTGCGCTACGCCCATCTCGGAGACCGGGAAATCCAGGCTGCCGCCGAGAGAGTCGGACGATCCATCGCCACCATCATGGGCCTGTAGAACGATTGTCCGCCAGCGCCGGGTGACCAGTCAGTGGGGGCCGGTCACCGGATCATCTGCCGCGCGAGGAGACAGTTCTTACCCCAGGCGATAGCTGTGCCGCCTACGGCGGGTGCCAGACAAATTCCGGCATCAGCGACTGATGTCGGTCTTGAACAGGTCTGCAACTACAAATCCGGATTGAGAGCTGGAGAGGAAGCGCACACCGTCAGGGCTTTCGACCCGCGCGTCATAGCAACATAGAGGTTCCGAGCGTCCAGAGCGTTGGCATTGAGAATCACGGCTACGGCTGCCTCCAACCCTTTCAGTAGCAGCGTGCTGCCCACGGCGCGCCTCGGCAGCGGCCTGCCCACAAGGCGATTCTGCTCGCGCATCCGAATGGCGGCATCCTGGAATGACAGACCATCCGTTCCGTCGCAAAGCTGAAGTGCCCTAATGCACGCCCGCAGGACCGCGGGCCGGTATGTGGTGACACCACCCTCTTTGCCAATCTCGACCAGCACATCGACTGCGGAGCCATAAGATGGCGATCGAACGAACAATAAGGCGGTCTTCTCGACCTCTGTTGGCGGATTGCGCGCAGTACCGCGCGTCAACGATTCCACCCGCCTCACCAGATCTGCGGCACCAACATTCCGCATGACGCGCTGCGCAAAGTTGGCGAGACGTGTCAGTGCGTCCGGCGCGTCGAGGTCAAAGGCTCTCGCGAAAGCGATCAAGTCTCGTAGATCGACGGCCTCGACGGTCACAGCACCGGGCGTCTGGCTCGCAAACTGCTGCTGACCGTCGGGTTTCCTGCTGTCCCCAATGATGAGGACACCTCCCTGACCGTCCGGCGGACGCACACTGGCGGCCCGCAAGCGCCGCTTGTGGTCTTGGGTGCCGTCGAGATGGACCCAGCTCACGCCGGCCGGCGCTATCCGCAAGTCAATGGGCTCGCCGCGCAGCAGCTCCGCGCGCACGTCGAGCAACCAGCGTCCTAGAGGCTCCGCGCCAGCGTTGATCCATCGCCAAGGGGCATCCAGCTCACCCGCTAGCGGGAAATAGGTGCAAACATCTTCGTCCCACTTCGCCAGATCGTCACCGCCAAAGCCGAAGATCGCCTGCATCGGATCGCCGAGTACACAGGTTGGCAGTATCTGCGCCGCGTAAGCCACGACGGCGTGTTGTCGGAACGAGCAATCCTGATACTCGTCCACAATGAGCCGTGCGTAACTCGCGGCGAGGATGTCATTGACGTGGCCCGTCTTGAGCAGTTTGGCCGCAGCGACCCGGATGTTGGGATAGTCGGTGCCAGGATGCGTCAGTTGCAGAAGGTCGGCGTTGTGCGCGCTCCGCGCTGGGAACGTCGAGATAAGCCGCATGGCCCAGCCATCTATCGTCGAGAGACGATACGCCTTTGCGGGAACGCACGCATGGTCGAGCCGCCCACGCAGAGCAACGACTCCGGCATTCGTGTGCGTCAGCACGAGTATCGGCTTGCCGCCCCCATGTCGGGTCAGGGCTTCGGCAATCAGCTGCGTTTTCCCGCAGCCCGCAGGTGCCGTCACGATGCCGCGATTGATCGCCAGCAGATCGATGTCATTGTCGGGCATCGCCTGCCCACGCAAAGATGCGCTTCACCAGCTCCCTGAAACCAGCGTCGGCGTTCATGAGGTCAGGCGCGACGATGTCACGGGCGACGTCCTCCATCCATGTGACCGACTTGAACCAGCCGGCTTTCTTCGTCCGTGCGGCCTTGCCAAGGACAGTGCGGCTTTCGAGTGTTATCCCGTGATTTATGGCTTCGACGTGCATGTCCGCCAGATTCTTTGTATTCTGCGAAGCCGACTTGATGTGATCGTCCACCAACTCTTCACCGTGCAGTTCGACCGCCCGGTCGAGGAGTTTGCCAACGCCATCGTCTGTCAGGCTCAAGAACAGCTCGTCTTCCAACGCCCGCTCATCGCGCCACGCGACAACCGTCCCGCCGTCGGCGATGAATGCCACCTCAACAGCTGCGGTCGGTTTCTTGTCGTCGTCCCTGACCACCGCCGCCCGGTACCCCAGCGCATGGAAGGCGGCCGCGCGCTTGAAGGGTCTGTCGGCATCGCCGCCACCGCAATCGACCAGAGCGGTCCCTTGGGCGGTGATAGCATCGCCACCATTCGCCGTCCGGTGCTGATCAAGCCCACGGACCAAGCCGACTTCGCTGGCGCCCTCGCAGACAATGACGCTCGCTGCCAGAAAGGCGTCAGGGTACAGGCGGATCGTGCTTTGGATGCCGTCGGACGTGCCGACGGCGCAGACTTCATGCCTCTCGGCTGCGCCGCGCATTACGAACAACTGATTTCCCGACAGCTCGCGCAGCGCGACCGGCGAATGGGTGGTCATAAAGACTTGTAGCGGTGGCGGCGTCTCTTTCGCGCCTAGAGAGCCAAGGAGACGGATGATCCGGTGCGACTCCAGCCCGTGCTCCAACTCGTCGATCAGGATGATGGAGGACTGCGCCGCCGCCTTCCGCTGGAGGCCCGCGATGAGCAACCGTGTTGAGCCAATACCTAGCCCGCGCAGTGGCACGCCGCTCTCATCGTGCAGGGAAATGGTCCCTCCGCTGAACGACACGGAGTGGGCGTCCAGCATGGCCTTGATGTTCTCGCCGATGGGGATGCCAAGTTCCTTCGCCGTGGCCGCGACGATGCCCAGCGTCTCGCCCAACTGACCTTGCGCCTGATCGCCGAAGGCGTCGCGGGCGTCGCGGGCAGCCTTGGCTAGAGCCGCCGACGCATCCGCGCGCTCCTCGGCGACGCGGTTCAGCACGGAACCGCGCCGCCAACCCAGATGATAGTCAGCCATCACGCCGATGCGCGTCGGGGCTAGTCGAATGCGATCGCCCCAATTCAGATTCCACGTCAGTCCCTGCGCTTCGGCTCGTTTCGACACCAGCGTCCAAGTCGGCTCCAGATCGCTTGCAACAGTGAGCTTCACCGTTAGTACGGTCTCGGCATCCCGCTCCGGTTCGTCCTCAACATTTGCAGTCTCGGCGTCAAACCCCCGGACGTACATGCCGTAGGCGTCGAAGTTCTTCAGGTCGTCATCGAGTTCGCCGAGGGTGATCGCGATAGTGATCGGAGTCTCAACATCCAGCAGGTGGAAGTCGGCATCCGTGAATTGGACGCTCCGGCGCGCCCCGAGGCACAAGTCCAACGCATCGAGAACGGACGACTTTCCACTGTCACCGGGGCCAATCAGGCAGTTGATTCCGGCAGAGGGATACCAGGTCAGCTCCTTGATGCCCCGGAAGTTTTTGATATCTACTGCCCGAATTCGTGCCATACCGTGCTCCTCCGTGTGGCTTCACTACCCGACCAGCGACCCCTTTCCTTTGCCGAGCCCGTTGTAGTTGGCGGCCTCGAGCTTCCCCTGTGCGTCTACTCAGGCCGACATGTGGTCCTCAATCCGAATGACGCTGTCAGGCTTCGGATCCGCTTCAGGCGCACTCTCCTTGACAAGCCTCACGAGCGGCGCAATCACCATCTCCTCCCGCGGCCTCTTGATCACCTGCTCAAGACGATCCCTCAGCTTCGCCTCCTTGACGAACCAGCTCTCCAGATGCTCCGCCACGCGCATCTTGAAGCCGAGACCGCGGCCCCATTCCGAGGTGCAGGCCGACCAAACGGGCGACCATGACAGCGGCTCCCGGTAAACTTTGAGGTGGCCTCACCTTTTCGGACAGCCCGGCGGCTGAATTAAGGTGTATTCCGGTTATCGATCAGGCCCCCAGAACCCTTTTCAAACGAACCCTGTTGCTGCTGCGCCTGTGGAGATGTGGGCAAGGTGCGGAGCGGCTTGTCCATCATATCCATAGGTGGGTCGCTTCGGTAGGCGTCGGCCGGGTTCGCCCCTCCAGCGCCGAGTGCGGCCTCTCGAGGTTGTAAAAGCGGACCCAATCACCGATCAGGCGCCGGGCGGAGAAGCCGTCGGCAATCTCGTGCAGGTAGACCGCCTCGTATTTGAGCGAGCCCGCCCTGGGCGGTCATAACGTGGAGCTTCGGGTGATCCGCAGTTCGGGGCCCGGCGTGCCCGAGCGCGGCAGCCGGATCGGGCGGACCGACGAGGCCCGGCGCGAGCGCATCCTCACCCCGCCCAAGCAGGTCCAGGAGCGCGCGCAAGGGCATTGTCAAGTTAACCGATTGCAGGCTGTTTTCAGCATTTCTCCATGAGGCTAAGCCATTGAAATTGCGTAGAGCAGCCATCGACAATTTACCGAGATTTCGGAGTGAATCTGGTTAACTTGACAAGGCCCTCTCGACCGTTACCGCTTTCGCGGTTGGCTATCTGTAGCGTCCGACTGGCGCCGCTCCATCAGGAAGTCGCGGCAGATAATCGCGGCTTCACCCGGCAAGATTTCCCATTTCTTGCGAAGGCCCGCGATGCTCGCCTCTTGGGCCGTCTTCAGAATCCAAAGCCGGGCGGAAGTGGATCGGTTGCCCGATTCCAACTCCATAATGTGACACGCCGCTTCCCTGCGGGACATGATGCCGTTGCTTTCGCCTTCAGTGGGAATGGCAGCGCAACCGGTCAGCAGCCCCATCGCCGCACAGGCGGTCGCCAGTATCGGTTTCATGATCCCTCCTGATCTTCCCGCGCCCCTTAGCGGAGCCGGCAACGGAAATATTTGCTAGGCTCCACCGCCTTGTCGTTCTCTAAATCCGAAGCATCGAAGGCCGAAAAAATCGTAAATTGCCGCTAGGCCGTCCGGCCTTATCAGGAACTTCCAAGTGTAGTGGTGCAGGGTATCGTGCACCCCCCAATTCCAGTCGCGGAATACGCCGGTCATCCCAAACCTCGTCTGTGTCTGTTCCTCGGCGACGACGATAGTTCCCTTTCCGATATCCTTGCCGCCGATCCTTTGGCGTGTCAGCCGAACCACAATCTTCCGGTCCCCATCGTATCGGCGCCAGCATTCCCAGTGTTCGCTCGTCTTCTCCGGCTCGCTCGCCAGAACGTCGTCGCGCGTGCACATGCAAAAGACGAGAGGCAGGAACCACAGCCAGCCCATGGCATCCGCTATCCCTCCGCTTCGTCCTTAGCCTAGCGAACGAGCATTGTCAGAGTAAATGGGCCTGAGCCAGGAAGTACGCTCTCGTAGCCTCCGGCGATGCACAATCCCTTCCGTTATTTCAACGGTTCACCCGAGATCATTCGCCTCGCAGGGATGATGTATATTCGCTATCCGCTGTCGCTGCGGCAGGTCGAGGACCTGCTGTCCGAGCGTGGCATCGACATCTGCCACGAGACGGTACGGTTGTGGTGGAACCGGTTCGGGCCGCTGTTTGCAGCGGAGATCCGGAAGCGCCGGGTTCATCGTCATTGGTATTCGAACTGGCTCTGGCACCTTGATGAGGTGTTCGTGCGGATCAACGGGAAGACCTACTATTTGTGGCGCGCCGTTGACCACGAAGGCGAAGTGCTCGAGGTTTTTGCAACCAAACGGCGGAATTGCAGGGCTGCACTCGGGTTTCTGAAACGCGCGATGAAGCGTTATGGCCGGCCGGCTTCGGTCGTCACGGACGGGCTTCCGTCATACCGGGCGGCGATGAATGTGATCGGCAATGCGGCCGCCCAGACCTGCGGTCGTTGGCTCAACAACCGGGCAGAAAACTCACATCAACCCTTTCGGCGACGAGAACGCGCAATGGCAAGGTTCAAGAGTGAAAGGGGGCTGCAGAAATTTACCTCAATCCACGCTTCAGTTCACAACCACTTCAATCACCAACGCCATTTCAACCGCTGCGATATGTTCAAACAAGCCCGGGCCGCCGCCTTGGCCGAGTGGCGTCAACTCGCAGCCTGAGAGCCTTCGATTGTAGGTCTTACAGGTCCGATCCAGTTAGGCTGACAATGCCTGCGTCAGACAATCACGTTAGCGTTATTGACGACGGAACGAGTGCATCGGGTACGAACCGAGAAGCACAACGCGAGTGCAGTAGCGCTTCAACTCCATCATCGCGATCTGAACCCGCTCTTCTCCCGAATGGCCTTCGATCTCAACGTAGAAGTCGGCGGTCGCGAATGTCCGGGAGCCATGATAGCTTTCAATCTTCACCATGTTTACATCCGCGTTCGCGAAGGCGCTCAACGCCTTGTAAAGCGCAGCTGGTATATTGCGCACCGTGAAATATACACTCGTCATGGAGGGCTGCGAGGGTGCCAAGGAATTTGCGGGCTCTCGCGCCATGATCAAAAAACGCGTCGTGTTGGAATCGTCGTCCTGGATGTCAAGGGCCAGCGGCTTCAAGGCATAAATCACCCCGGCGCTCTCGGACGCGATAGCGGCCTTGGTCCGATCGCCCTGACGGGCGATGTCGGCCGCAGCGCCAGCAGTGTCCAGCACCGGAGACGCGGCAATCCTGTTTGCCTTCAGGAAGCGGCGACACTGCCCAAGCGCCACGGGATGACTCTCGGCAACCCGGACATCCGAAAGGCGAGCGCCCGGACAGCCCAGTAGCTGATGCCGAATGGGCATGAAATGCTCACGAATGATGTGCAGTCCTGTATCGGGCAACAGTCGGTGAACGTCGGGAACCCGGCCAACGCTGGAATTGGCGATGGGGACCAAGGCGCGCTCGGCTCTGCCCTCGCGCACCTGCTCGAACACTTCCTCGAAGCTCGTGCAGGGTACGGCGTAGTGATCCGGCTCGGCCTCTCCGCATGCGTCGAAGCTGTAAGAACCGGGGACACCCTGATACGCCACCGTGGGCAGCCGTGGGCTCGCACCGTTGCCATCTTCGGCGCGTTCCGCCATGTGCCGATTCACCGTATGCAATTCTGCTGCAAATCTGACCGAGGGTAGAGCCGGTCAAGCAAGGCAGGGCGTTCTCTACCAGCGATATGAGGCGCGGAGGGTTGCCGGCGGCGGCGGCGCTTGCGTCGCCGTTGCTGCCCTCGAGCGCCAGCCCGAACGCGGGCTCGGCGTTCCATCGGGCGCCTATGTAGTATGTGTGCCCGTCGCCGTCGCCCGCCATCGAGAAGCCCGTGTAAGGCGTCAGTACTCCGAGTGTCAAACGGCTTTCAATATTGACCCCCGATCGGCGTGCAAAATTGACCCCCCTGAGTGGCACGGCGGAGGTTGTCTCGGTAGCCAATAGGGGGGGGGGTACCTGTTGGCCCACCGGGGCAACCGGGCCGCAGGCACGGCCGGCGCAGGCTCAGGAGCGGTTCTTGAAGCGCCAGCTCTCGTTGCCGGTCTCGATGATCTCGCAATGATGAGTGAGACGGTCGAGCAGCGCGGTGGTCATCTTGGGGTCGCCGAAGACGGAAGGCCATTCGCCGAAGGCGAGGTTGGTGGTGATGACGGTCGAGGTTCTCTCGTAGAGCCGGCTCATCAGGTAGAAGAGCAGCTGCCCGCCGGCCTGGGCGAAGGGCAGGTAGCCGAGTTCGTCGAGGATGACGAAGTCGCGGCGGACGAGCTGGTCTGCGGTGCGGCCCTGGCGCCCGGCACGGGGCATTGTCAGCCTAACTGGATCGGACCTGTAAGACCTACAATCGAAGGCCCTCAGGCTGCGAGTTGACGCCACTCGGCCAAGGCGGCGGCCCGGGCTTGTTTGAACATATCGCAGCGGTTGAAATGGCGTTGGTGATTGAAGTGGTTGTGAACTGAAGCGTGGATTGAGGTAAATTTCTGCAGCCCCCTTTCACTCTTGAACCTTGCCATTGCGCGTTCTCGTCGCCGAAAGGGTTGATGTGAGTTTTCTGCCCGGTTGTTGAGCCAACGACCGCAGGTCTGGGCGGCCGCATTGCCGATCACATTCATCGCCGCCCGGTATGACGGAAGCCCGTCCGTGACGACCGAAGCCGGCCGGCCATAACGCTTCATCGCGCGTTTCAGAAACCCGAGTGCAGCCCTGCAATTCCGCCGTTTGGTTGCAAAAACCTCGAGCACTTCGCCTTCGTGGTCAACGGCGCGCCACAAATAGTAGGTCTTCCCGTTGATCCGCACGAACACCTCATCAAGGTGCCAGAGCCAGTTCGAATACCAATGACGATGAACCCGGCGCTTCCGGATCTCGGCTGCAAACAGCGGCCCGAACCGGTTCCACCACAACCGTACCGTCTCGTGGCAGATGTCGATGCCACGCTCGGACAGCAGGTCCTCGACCTGCCGCAGCGACAGCGGATAGCGAATATACATCATCCCTGCGAGGCGAATGATCTCGGGTGAACTGTTGAAATAACGGAAGGGATTTTTCATCCGTCGAGGCTACGGAATTCACCTTCCCGGCTCAAGCCGGTTTACTCTGACAGCGCCTTGCGGAATTCAGGGGGGTGCTTCATCGTTTTTCGTCCGCGCGGGAACAAACAACGATCCGCCGGACCACTTCCGCATTCATCACTAATGCAATAACGCCCAGGGTGAGCAAGGGCTGATTCAAAAGGGCGCCGAGGAAGATGACGAAAACCCGGACGTCCCGGCCCAGCCTGAGATAGACAACGCCAGGGAATTTCCTGGCCATCAGGCCGTCGTATTTGTCGGCCGTGTAGCTGTTCAGGAACGACCCCATAATCGCCGCGAACCCCAGCACGACGGATAGATTCGTGCCGGTCGCGGCATATTCGTGCCACATCAGGCCGAACAAGAGAAAGGCATCGGCATACCGGTCGAGGACCGCGTCGAACCAGCCGCCAAACTCGCTCTGGGATCGTTTCAACCGGGCGATCTCGCCATCGCAGCCGTCGATGATCGAGGCCAGTTGAGCCAAGGCGCCACCGGCGGCCAGAGCAGGATAACCGCTCACAGCCATCAATCCTGCGGCAACGCACGACAGCATCCACGAGATCAGAGAGATTTGGTTGGGCGTCACCGTTGTGCGCACCAGATAGCGGCTCAACCACCGGGAAACCGACCGGTTGAGATGGCGCGACACCGGCCCGTCCCGGGTCTTGCGACCCTGGTCGCGCATCAGACGTCGTTCGGCTTCACGCAATGCGTCGGGCGTGTCCACGTCGAGCCATGACATTCCAGTCACATCGACGGTTCTCGCCCGGCCTTCGCCCGCCAGTTCCCTGAGCCCGTCGGAAAGCCCATGCTCGTTTCTTGCCGCCGCGCGCTCGAGACCCTCATACAGGCCCGACGTGCAGAGCATGACCCCGACGTCGCCCGCGTCCCAATCGCCAAGGTTTTTCTCGATCGCCTGAATGCGTCCGTCGTCGATCTTGACTCGGGTGACATCGTCGAGATCGAAGATGGCGTCCTTGTCACAGTCCACGGCGAGGCGTATTTCTCCTGGTGCGGGCGGGTCGTCGGTCAGTGCCCCCGCAATCCCGGGGTCGAAAAGATGGTCGGTCATGACCACGAAGAAAGGCGCGTCGCCGATGCGACCCTTAGCCGCAAGGGCGCCGGCGCCGTTACCCCGCTCCCAGCCCTCGACTTCGACGAAGTCGACCGTGACACCGCGACGCCGGGCGATATCGGAAAAATGCGCCCTGACCCTTTCGGCCTCATGGCCTAGGGTGACGAGGAACCGCCAAACATCGGCAGCCAGCAACGTGCAGATGACCCTTTCGGCGAGGCTCAGTCCGAGCACCCTGATCAGGGGCTTCGGCGTGTTGATTTGCGGACGAAGCCGCGATCCCAGCCCGGCGGCCAATATCAGCGCCACCTCCGGCGCCGCGTTCGCCAACTCAGTGTCCTTCATCGCCCAAGACCTCCACGATTTCGTCGTACAGATCCCGGCTGGCCGCCGCGATCAAGCAGATGCGGTCGGCTAAGCCTTCGGCCTCCGCCAGGGGCGTGCCGTCGAGGCCGCCAATCCATCCCCCCGCCTCGGTCACCAGCCGCGCGGCGGCGAGATAGCTTTCCGCCGTCAGACGGCGACGCACGTCCACATGGGCGTCGGTGGCACCAGCGGCAACCAGGGAGAGGGCTCGGGACGCGCAACCGTAGCACCGCACCCCCCTGGCGGCGGCCATCATGCGGGCGAAGCCCGGTGGCGAAGAAAAGTGATTGAGCTCGACCGAGATCATGGCCTCGGCGATGCCGCGAACGTCCGAGGATTCGAGCCGGTCGTTCCCGCGCCAGGCGCCGGAGCCCCTGAGCGCGATCAGGGGCGTTTCCTCCTCGAGCGGCCCGACCAGGGCCGCCTCGACCCAATCAGGATGCAAGGGGGCGTCGACCGGCAGCACGGCGCAAGACAAGGCCGATAACGGCAGCCCGCGCGCCCGGTTGTCGGAGCCGTCCACGGGATCGAGGATCAGCCGGTAGCGGGGCCGGTCGCGGCCGATTTCCAGGGGCTCGGCCTCTTCCGATTGGACAATCAGCGGAACCGCCGCCGCCTTCAGGCAGGCCACTGCCGCGTCGTTGGCGGCGAGGTCGAAGACCTTGACCTCGTCGCCCTTGGGGTTGGTGGCCCCGGTGCTGCCGCGGCCGGCCTTCGCGAGCGCGTTCCGCACCTGGCAGTGGAGCGCGAGCAGCAGCTCCGCCCACGGCGCGTCCACAGTCCGGACTGTGTTGCCACCGCCCGGACCATTGTTGGCAGCCCGACCGTCGCGGCTAGTCACCGGCGTCCGTTCGAGATGTCCCCTCGCCGACATCTCCGCCTTGAATAAATGCGTCGGTCAATTCATAGGCCAACGAATCACGCATCTGCTTCGGCGGGCTCTTCATGTAATAGGCGGAAGCGGCTTCCAAGGGGCCGCCGATTGCGCGCTCCAGCCCCAGCTTGGCGCAACGGATGGCATCGATGACCACGCCCGCGCTGTTGGGGGAATCCTGGACCGACAGTCTGAGTTCCAGTTCCAACGGCACGTCCCCGAAGCCGCGCCCCTCCATGCGGATGAAAGCGACCTTGTTGTCGTCCTGCCACGGCACGTAATCGGACGGTCCGATATGGATGTCCCGGGATTCCAGACGTTCGTCCAACTGCGACTGCACGGATTCCGTCTTGGAAACCTTCTTGGACTTCAGTCGATCGAGGGCCTTCATGTTGAGAAAGTCCGTGTTGCCGCCCGTGTTCAACTGATAGGTTCTGTCAAGTCGCACGCCCCTGTCCCCGAACAGGCGGGTCAGGGTTCGATGCACGATGGTGGCGCCGACCTGGCTTTTGATGTCGTCGCCGACGATGGGCAGGCCAGCGTGACGGAATTTCTCAACCCATTCGGGGTCGGAGGCGATAAAAACCGGAACGCAGTTGACCATGGCCACTCCGGCCTCCAGGCAGGCCCGGGCATAGTGCCGAACCGCCTCTTCCGAACCTACCGGCATGTAGCAGACCAGAACTTCGGCCTCGGCCTCCTTGAGGACCTGGACAACATCGACCGGTTGCTCGTTGGAGGGTCGGAAAGCCTCGTCATCGGGATAGTCGGCCATGTGAGGCGCCACTCCGTCGAGAACCGGCCCCATCCGCACCACCACGTCGGATACCGGCAGGGTGCTCTGGAAGACCTTGGTGCAGTTGGGTTGGGCGAAAATCGCCTCCTCCACCAACTTACCCACCTTGCGGCGGTCGATATCGAAGGCGGCCACGATCTCGATGTCGCTCGGCCCCCAGTTGCCGATCTTTGCGTTCATAAGACCGCTGAATGACTCCTCGTTACGGCCCCGGTAGTATTCCAACCCCTGGACAAGGGAACTCGCGCAGTTGCCGACGCCGGCGATGGCCACTCTGATTGAGTCGGGCCCGATTTTTCTCATTCTCCATACTCCTCTAAAATTTATTCCAACGTCGGAACAGATCCCTCGCGGCAATGTCGATGCGCAACGGGCTGCATCGCCGCGTACCACACGAACGCCAACGGGGACCCGTCAGCATTGCCTGGTCACGTCGGTTATTCCACTCAGAGAGGGGAATGCCCGGGCTAGTGCCGGGCACAATAGAACCTCCTACCTTATCCTCAAGCGAAGCGAACTCGTTGAGGAATTCCGGCACCGCCACGTCGTGTCGCAACCAGACACGCAACTCCGCGGTGTTGTTAAGCGTGGAAAATTGACCCCCCATGGTTTGTGCCCATGAACGCGCCTCGTGATTGGACGGACGAGGTGAGGGGGAGATGCTGGTTGTGGAAACGATCGCGAAGATCCGTCTGGATCATCTGGTGAGGGGCGTTCCGATCAAGAAGATCGCCCGGGATTTGAGGGTTTCGAAGAACACGGTGCGCAAGGTGGTGCGGGGCGATGAGACCTCGTTCAGCTACGAGCGCAAGATCCAGCCGATGCCGAAGCTGGGGCCGTGGGTGGAGGCCAGGGCGGTCGAGCGGTTCTGCTTGAAGATGAGGAGGCGCGAATAGATATCGTAGGCGCGCTCACCTCGAGCGGTTAGCTCTACTACCATGGGAACCAAGTTCTGCATTCGCTCATCCATCTTCTCGATTCCTGCACGTCCGGCCCGAGACGCCTTTGCCGGGGTTGGTCGATTTAATAGGGTCGGTTGCACCGAGCGAGGGGTGGTGACTGAAACAGTCTTAAACATCCCGCGACCGCCAGAGTTCGGAAGCGTAAGGGGTGTTCAAGCCTGTCGCGTGGTAGTCAGGCCGCAACGCCGGCACTGGATCTCCTCGACGTTGCCCCCGGAACCAAATCCGAAGGTCACATTGATAACCCGAGAGTCATGAAATCCGAGCACACAGAGGAGTCCCCCAAGAAACGTTTGAATGCTGTTCACGATCCCCGGTGGCAACGGCCTCGACCCGTTCGTGTCAACTCCGAGCGTCGAACGCGAGGTAAGATAAATATTGGCTGCTAACGCCGACGACGCCTGGTTAGAGGGCGAGGGTGATTGAAGAACTCGACATCTCAGCCCGCGCGGTCCAGGATAGTATACTTGATGGGACTGATGTGGGTCGGCTCTGGTGGATCCTGGGGCTCGCCTCCCTGGGGTCTGAGTGGATCGGTCGTGCTTCGCTCGAGGCTGATGATGCGTTTTTTTAAGGAGGTATCCAGATGCAGATGGACTGGGAGAAAATTAAACCAGGTTTATGGGGTGCTGTTGGTGGTGCAATTGCACTAGCCATCATCGGCTTCGCTTGGGGTGGATGGGTTACCGATGGCACTGCCCGGGAAATGGCTGAGCAAGAGGCTGAAAATGCCGTCGTTGCCCGGTTGGCACCGATTTGTGTCGAGCAGTTTAACCAGGTTTCGGAGAAAGATCAGAAGCTCAAAGAACTGAAAGAAACAGATGCCTGGAAGAGAAGTGACTACGTAAAGAAACAGGGTTGGGCGACAATGCCTGGCGAAAAGGAATCCGACAGAGACGTTGCTGAAAAGTGTGCAGAATTGCTTGCGGAACTCGGTCAGTAGACCCCCTTTGTCCCCAACGGCTGTGGACCAGTAGCACGCTTCAAGTGATGAGCGAACTGTATCTCGACCTTCTTCCTTTCGCGATGTGAAGAATAGTTTGCTACTCGATAGCCGGCCCGGACCGCATCCGGATTGCGGGCGGTGTCTGACGTCAGCGCTTATGGGACAGATTGAGGTGATTTCGTAACGGAGGATTTCTGGTTCATCGTCGTGACCGAAGGGAACGAAGATGAGACAGGAATCGATGAGTTCGAGAGAGGGCGCCGAGCGGACGGTGCGGGATATTCGCCGCAAGACCCGCAAGCAGTATTCGGCCGAAGAGAAGATCCGGATCGTGGTATCGGGCCTGCGTGGTGAGGACAGCATCGCCGAACTATGCCGCCGGGAAGGGATTGCCGAGAGCCTGTATTACAGCTGGGCGAAGGAGTTCCTCGAGGCTGGCAAGAAGCGGCTTTCGGGCGATACCGCGCGCCAGGCGTCCTCGGGTGAGGTTAAGGAGCTGCGCCACGAGATGCGCGACCTCAAGGAGGCGCTTGCCGAACAGGTGCTGGAGAACCGGCTGCTCAAAAAAAGCATGATCGGGGATGGGGGAGACGGCGCATGAGGTACCCCGCGTCCGAGAAGCTGGAGATCATCCGCCTGGTTGAGCGATCCCATCTGCCGGTCCGGCGCACCTTGGACAAGCTGGGTATTCCGACGACCACATTCTATCGCTGGTACGATCGCTATCGAGCCTTTGACGAGGCCGGTCTTGAAGATCGCAATTGCGGTCCCGGCCGGGTATGGAACCGTATCCCGGACGATATCCGCGGCCAGATCGTAGAGCTGGCCCTGGATGAGCCGGAGCTGTCGCCACGCGAACTTGCAGTGACGTTCACCGACGCGAAGGGCTACTTCATCTCGGAAGCGTCCGTCTACCGTGTCTGACATCAGCGCCTGTGGGACAGATTGAGTTGATTACGTAACGGAGGATTTCTGGTTCATCGTAGTGACCGAAGGGAACGCAGATGAGACAGAAATCCTTGAGTTTGAAAGACGGCGCCGAGACGGCGGTACGGGACATCCGGCGCAAGACGCGCAAGGACCGCGATCGCCGCCAGCAGGTTCAGGCCGCTGCCGCCCGGAAGCTCGCGCCTGAGCGCCCGCACGAATGCCTCGACCGCCCGGACCCCATCGCGCAACTCCGCTTGCTCCTCCCGCGTCAGCACCAGGCGATGGCGATCCGGTTCATCAGCAAGGGCGAGGTCCAGCACATGACGCGAGACCGTCTTGCCCGCCGCCGCCGCTCGTTCGCGGATCATCGCCTGCTCCTCCGGGCCGCAGTGCAGGCTCCGCTGCCGTCTCCCGGTCGGCACCGCCGCGTCCGTCATCACCCGTCCCCGCTCTCCGGTTCCACGCCGACCGCCTTCCAGCGGTTCGCCGCACCGGGATCGGTCAGCCGGTCCAGCACACCCTCCCGATCCATCCATTCGTCCACCGCATCGCAGGCATCCTCCCACGCCTCCCCCGCGCCAGCCGCGCGCAGGCGCCTCTCCTCGAGTTGGGAAAGCACCAGCATCTCGCGCACCGCCCGGCGCAGCACCTCCGCCGGCAGTGCGTCCCGCTCAACTGCCTGACGAATTAAGAAACGCGACAGCTCCATGCCGCTCGCCGCGGCCGCCCGGGCGATCCGTTCCCATTCGGCATCGGTCGCCATCACGGCGCGCTGCCGCCGCCCGCTGCCGTCGCTCATCACCACCACCGTCCGTCTGAAACAGCCCATGTACACCACAACACAGGAAGCTCCTGTAATGGATGAATATTGCATATAAAACCTAGGTCATTCCTCATATGGTGAATCTCATGCGTCGTTCATGTGTCGACCACGAAATCATTATAAATAGCCACTTGGATAGCGTCCACATCCAAACACCGCTCCCCCTACCTTACTTCCCCAAATGCAACTGTTTTGCGAAACAGGAACGCTATTTGTGTTGTTCGTATCGACCGACAATCCTCTTGACACCGACAGTAACGCATTGTATTTAATAGTCTTTATAGGGAGAGACTGCGACCCTACTCTAACGGTCGAGCACTGTAAAAGCGTGGTTCGGTGTGTCACACCGGCAACCCATGCACGATCTTGAAATTGGCCGGCGCCTGGTGGGTGATGCACAACAGGTTGGGCCACATCTGCCAGATATAGATATCGTCCTGCCAAGTTTCCGGCGCGTGGCGAGCCGGGCCTCGGCAATCCGCAACTGCCGCACCTCCTCGGTCGAGCGCATCAGGTGGGTCAGCCAGTGCGCATGCTCGGTGGTAACCCACTCGTCCGGTTTGTCGGTAATGGTATCGAAACCGGGATGCACCGAGGCGCAGTGATAGCACTCGTTCTGGTCGAAGATCAGCTTCCAGTTGGCGGCGATGTCGTAGTCCCGCGAATGCGTGAGCTGCATGTGGTCGAAGAACTTGACCTTGGCGCGCCAGTCGTCGAGCAGCCCCGGCACCCACTCGGCCAGCGATGGTGCGTTCGCGTCGAGGTTGACGAACACCAGCATGCCCAGCGTGTCGACCTTGATCTCCGTGAGGCGAAAGTCCTCGACGCGGAACCCGGCCACGTTTTCGGCGTTACCGGCCGCCTTGAGCGCACCGGTCGTGTCGTAGGACCAGGCGTGGAAAGGACAGGTGAAGATGGTTTTGTTGCCCGAGCCTTCGGCCAGGATGTGCCCGCGGTGCATGCAGACGTTGTAGAAGGCCCGCAAGTTCCCATCCTTGCCGCGCACGACGAGGATCTTCTGGTCGAGGAGATCGGCGGTGATGTAGTCACCGGCATTTCGCAGATCGAAGGTAAAGCCTACGAACTGCCAGCTCCTGAAGAAGATCTCGTCCGCTTCGCGTGCGAAAATCGCCGGTTCGCAATAGTAGTGTCCTGGCAGCGTCGCCGAGGTCGTGGGATCGGCGGTGAAGCGAAGCCCATTGTCGGCCGGCATCAGGCCCGCTCGTAGTTCGGTCCGTTCAGCGCCTCCCACACCAGCTTGTTGAAGTGGTGGACGGCGTGCTCGCTGCGCCACGACCGCTCCTTGTCGACCATCAGCCGACCCATCTCATAGCCGCGCGCGTGCAGGCCGAGCTGCTGCTTTTCCATCGGATCGATGTCCTGCGGATTCACGACATTGGCGAAGCGATCGATGTTGTCGGCGTCATCCCGGCTCGGCGGATCGTCGAGCGTGAAGCAGTACAGCACCTCGCGCGTGTGCGCCTCATCCACCGGCATCACGTGCAGCAGCTTGAAGTTGGTCGGTGCCTGATGGGTGACGAAGATCAGGTTGGGCCACAACCACCAGATGTAGGCTTCGTTCTGCCAGGTTTCGGGATCGTGCGGATCCTTGCGCTCGGCGAGCCGCGCCCGCGTGACTTCATCGTTGGCACGGATCAGATGCGTGGACCAATAATCGTACTCCGAGGTGATCCAGGCCTCGGGCCCGCCTTCGACCGTGGTGACGCCGCCATGGATGACCGGACAGTGGTAGCACTCGTTCTGATCGACCGTGAGCTTCCAGTTGGCGGCGATGTCGTAAGGCTGTTCGTGGACCAGCTTGAGGTGGTCGAAGAGTTTGACGTTTGCGCGCCAGTGCTCGGCCATGCCCGGCGCCCACTCCGCAAGCGGCGGGGCATTGGGGTCGAGGTTGACCAGCACCAGCATCGCCAGCGTATCGACCCTGATTTCCGCGAGGTGGAAATCCTCGAGCCGGAACCCGGCGACGTTTTCCGCGTTTCCCGCCGCCTTGAGCGCCCCATTGGTGTCGTAGGACCAGGCATGGAACGGGCAGGTGAAGATCGTCTTGTTGCCCTTCCCTTCGGCGAGGATGTGGCCGCGGTGCATACACACATTGTGGAAGGCTTTGAGTTCGCCGTCCTTACCGCGCACCACCAACACCTTCTGGTCGAAGATCTCACCCGTGATGTAGTCGCCGGGCTGTTCGAGGTCGAACGTAAATCCGACGAACTGCCAGGTTTTATAGAAGATCTCCTCGGCTTCGCGCCGATGGATGTCGCGGTCGAAATAGTAGCGCGCCGGCAGGGTCGCCGATGTATCCGGATCGGGCGTAAAGCGCAGCGCTGCGGCAACGGGCATCGGTATCTCCCTCACAATTCACCGGTGACTCTAGCAGCATGGCGTGCCGCGGCGAAATCGGCTCAAATGAGGGTTCGACCGGCACATCACGAGAACGATCCATGACGGCACTCGAAAACGCCGCCCACGCCACCGGGCCGACAGCTCAGCTCGCATCCCACGTTTCCCAATTGCGTTTCGAGGATCTGGACCCACGCACGGTCGAGCGCACCAAACAGCACATTCTCGATAGCATCGGCGCCGTCCTCGCCGGCGCCGGTCAGCAAGCAACGGAGATCGCCGAGCGCGCAGCGCTGCGTTTCGGCGGCCGCGGCGAGATCCCGACCGCCGGTCGGCACGAACGACACGACCTGCTGACGTCGGCATTTCTGCAGGGCGCGGCGGCGCACGGTCTCGAGCTCGATGATGGCTACCGGGCCGGTTCGACTCATCCGGGCGCAGTCATCGTACCGGCCCTGCTCGTGGCCGGCTACGCGGGCGCGGTTTCGGGTCAAGACGCGATTACCGCCACCGTTGCCGGCTACGAAGCCATGTGCCGCCTCGCTGCGGTCTGCCATCCCCGTTCGCGTTGGCGCGGCTTCCACAACACCGCTACCACGGGCGTCTTCGGCGCGGCTGCGGTGTGGGCCTCGCTGGGCGGCTTTTCTCCGGAGCGGACCGAGGCGGCGTTCGGCATCGCCGCGTCGACCGCCTCAGGCTTGTTCACCTTCCTCGACGGCGGCGAGGTCAAGCGCCTGCATGCCGGGTTCGCCGCCAGCAATGGCCTGCTTGCCGGATTGTTGGCCGAAGAGGGCCTCGCGGGGCCGCCGGGCGCGCTCGAGTCGCCGAACGGCTTTTTGCACGCCTATGCCGGTGATGATGATGGCGCCTTGGACTACACCACCCTCGACCTCCTCAGTGTTGGACCGGGTTCGCCGCACGCAATCACCGAGTGCTACATCAAGCCGCACGCCTGCTGCCGCCATATCCATTCCGCGATCGATGCGGTCCTCGACATGCAGCGCAGCGACGGCTTGACGGTCGACGATGTCGTATCGCTCCACATCGGCACCTATCGGGTCGCGACCACGCACGACCTTCGCACTTGGGACGACTTCACGGCCGCACAGATGAGCATCCCGTTCGCCGTCGCGACGGCGCTCCGCTTCGGCGCGGTCGATCTCGGCCATTTCTCCTCACCCCGCCGCGCCGACCGCGAGACCGCGACGCTCGCCGAGAAGATCTCGGTGTCGCTCGACGAGTCGTGCGACTCGTCCTACCCGCACACCCGCTCCGCCGTGACGACGGTGCAAACCAAGGCCGGTGCGGAATTAGAGCGGCGCGTCGACGAACCCCTCGGCGCACCCGCCAATCCCATCGACGAGGCCGCGCTGCGCGCAAAGTTCAGAAACCTGGCCGCTCCCGTTGTCGGCCCATCGACCGCCGCCGAGCTAATCGACCAAGTCCAGTCGCTCGAATCCGCCGACGACCTGCGGCCGCTGATCGAGAAACTTGCTCCGCTCGGTGAAGCGCGCGGCTAGGCGCGCCTACGGATTCGCACGGGCAGCATGCTGGCGCGCCATCAACCTGAAGATATTGACCGAACGCCACGGGAAACCGCGGCGATCGATGATGCCGTCGGGCCGCCACAGCATGAACGCGATGTAGAGCCCGCCGAACAGCATCATCTTGGTTTCCGGCGCATTCACGTTAAGCCCGGCACCGATGATCTCGCTTACATAGTTGAGGATATGGGGGCCGAAGATGATGACGAAGGCACCGAGATAGACGCCCCAGAACTTCGTGTAGCCCCCGATCACCGGCGCCAACAACACCAGGACTGCGAATGGGATCTGGAAATTGTCGGGACGGATGATGCCGATATTGTGGGCGAACAGCGCGCCGCCCATACCGGCGATGCCGCCGCCGATCGACCACGACAGTAGTTTCACCATGCGCAGATTGACGCCCATCGCCTCGGCGATTCGTTCGTCGTCGAAGGAGGCGCGGAAGCAGCGGCCGAGATACGACTTCTCGAAGCGCCACAGAAAGAACGATACCAGCGCGATGACGATGATCAGGATCCACAAATCGTCGATCGGCTGCCAGATGTGCAGCGGCAAGACCTCGTCGATCAGGGGAATGCCAACGACACCAAGCGTGCCGCCGACGTAATCCACGTTCCGCCAGATCACCGCCATCGCTTCGTTGAACGCGAATGTCGCGATCGCGAGATACATCCCAACCAAGCGGAAGGAGACCACATAGGTGATGAACAGGCCGCCGACGACGCCGCCGAGAATCCCACAGAACACGCCGAGCAGCGGCGGCAGGCCCCAGACATAGCTGACGACCGTTGTGGCATACGCACCAAGGCCGGCGAGCGCGCCGTGGCACAGCGACAGCTGGCCCGACATCATGGTGACGTAGCAGCCGAGGGCGATGATCAGGAAGACGCCATACTCCAGCAGGATGTCGTGGACGAGGAAGAGAAAGAGTTCGATTTCCTGCACGCTGGGTGCCCCTAGACCTTGAACTCGACCCGCGCCTGTTCGCCGAACAGACCGGAGGGCCGGAAAATCAACACCAGCAGCAACGCCGAATAGGCGACGAGGTCGCGCACCTCGGAGCCGATATACCCGATCGTGAGCGCTTCGAGTGTGCCCAGCAGGAGTCCGGTCACCAATGACCCGGGAATATTCCCGGCACCGGCAACGATGACGATAACCAGCCCCTTCAATCCGAGGAATTGGCTGCCGACGTGAATGTAGATCGACTGGTAGTAGATGGCGTAGAGGATGCCGACCACACCGCCCACCGACGAGGCGATCGCAAAGCTGACGACCGCGATCTTACGCAGATTAATCCCCATGGTTTCGGCGATGTGTGGGCTCTGCGCCACCGCGCGCACCGCCATGCCGAGCTTGGTTCGATAGATGAAGGCGAGCAGCGCCACCATCAACACCAGGCCGGTGGAAAGGATCACGAGCTGCAGCTCGGAAACACGCGCGCCTTCGAACAGGTAGTAGTATTTCTGCTCGATCGGCGATGGGAACGGCACGGGCCGCGCCGGTATGCCCTTGTACTGGCGCATCGCGTGTTCGATCACGATGGCGGCGCCGAACGTGGCGATGATCACCGCCCACGGATTGTCGCGAATCGGGCGTACGGTGGTGCGCTCGACCAACAACCCGGTCAGCGTCGCCATCACTACGCCGAGAGCGATCGCGACGGTGTAGTTGATGCCGACCTTTTGGTGGGCGATCAGCACGGTGTAGGCGCCGATCATCACGACCGTGCCGTGCGCAAAGGTGAGGATATTCATCACCCCGAAGATCAGGTTGTAGCCCAGCGCGATCAGAGCGTAGATCGCGCCCAGCGAGAGCCCGTTCACCAGTTGCTGGATGAATGCTTCCATCGCCGCGCCTCCCCGGCGTTCCTTATTACCGCCCCGGCCGGGTAAAACAAAGAGCGTTGATTACCGAGTCGGACTGCAAAAAGAAAGGGCCAGCCATCAGGCTGCCCCTTCCAGTGAGACCTGTTTTCGGGCTTACGAACCGGCCGCCCAGTAGCTCGCTGGAATCGTGACCAGCTTTTCGTCGGCGTCGTACATCTGCTCGAGCACCTGCTCGCGGATCGCCTCGCCCGAGCCTTCCCAGCTGACGCGGCCGGTGAAGGTCTCAACGCCCTCGGTCTGTGACCACGCCTCGCGAATAGCCTCGCGGGTGAGCTCTTTGGCGGCGTTCATGATCGTAGCCACGATAAATGCTGCATCGCCGGCGATCGCCTCATACACGCCAGGATCACGGCCTACGTCGGCATTGAACCGCTTGATGAAGTTCTGGACATAGGGCCTCGGATCCTTGGGATCATAAACGCCGTAGGTGTAGACCGTGCCGACATGCCCCTTCGCAAGGTCGGCAAAGTTCGTGTCCGTGAGGCCGGCCGAGCCCATTACTGGAAGGTTCACGCCGTCGGCGCGCAGCTGGCGGACGAACAGGCCCGCATCCTCCGGCTGCATCGTCACCGTCACGAGATCGATCTCCTCCGACTTAATCTTGGTCACCTGGGAACGGTATTCCGGCTCCTTGAGCATCCCCGTAACCGTGATGAATGGAATGCCGAGTTCCTTCAGCATGCCCTGGACGAACTGGGCGTTGGCCGCCGGCGCCTCGTCATTGTGGGTGTAGGCGACCGCGACCTTCTTCACGTTGTGCTTCTTGAATATCTTCGGCGCCAACACCGGCATTGCCGTCGCCGCCTGCGGCAGTAGGCGAAACACGTAGGGATTGAAGGAGGGCTTACGCCAGTGCCCAGCCGACGAGAGGCCGAAGCAGGGGATGCCGGCCTTGCCGACCACGTCATGCGCCGCGGCGACCACAGTGGTAGCGCCACCGCAATCGAAGATGACCAGCACGCTGGGATCGCGGGCGACCTTCTTGACCATGGTCATGGCCTCGGGCATGCGGTCGTACGGGGCATCCTGAGCGTAGAATTCGAGCGGACGGCCGTGCACGCCACCCTTCTCGTTGATCATGCCGGCAGCGATCTGCGCCGCCTTGAGCATGGTCTCGCCCCAGCTGGCGGCGGGGCCGCTGAAGGTGGTCAAGTGGGGAAGCCGTACCGGCTCGCCCTTTGCCATCTGCGCTTGCGCGCTCTGCATCGACAGTCCAACGGCCAGGCCGAGAACCGCGATGGCAGATACAAGTGAACGCAGTCTCATGTGACTCCTCCCTCGAAAACGCCCCGGATGGGGCCACAGCTGTCGCCGTCCTCGCGACGACAGACCTCGGTCGGCGACTTTACAGCAATCCAGCGAAATGCAAAGCCCGCGGTGGCGACTCGTTAACGATCGTGTGATCGATCAAGGGCGCGCCCCTCGGCTATGAGAGTGGCAAGGAGCCTCGAGAGCAACTCGAGGCGACGGCAACTCCAAACCGGCGAACCGCGATAGACGCGATCCGTTTAGGATGCACGAAGGTGAGTAGTCGTGTCGCGTAAGCTTGCGCGATGCCGGCAACGGCACGACGTCGTTCCCGTGCTGGCGGTCACTTCCATTACAAGCGGGTTTAATTGGTCCGGGCGATGATCGGCACCGGGCGACAACAAACGACGCGAGGGGTGCTACGGTGTGGTTCGAATGACGGTACGGGTCGAACGGTTCGGTGGCACGGGTTGAGGGCAAGGTCGCGCTGGTGACCGGTGGGGCATCGGGGATCGGCCGCGCTTGCGTGCGCTTGCTCGCCGCCGAGGGCGCCAAGATTGTCGTCACCGATATCAACGCCCGCGGCGGCCGGGCCGTGGCCGCCGAGCTTGGCGAGGACGCGCTGTTCGTCGAACACGACGTCACCGACGCCGACATCTGGCAGGCGGCGGTCGAGCAGGCGATCGCGGTGTATGACGGTCTGCACATTTTGGTACAGAGCGCCGGAATCGCCATGAACGCCAGCGTCGAGGACACTTCGCTGGATGACTGGCGCCGCATCCACGCGGTCGATCTCGACGGCGTGTTCCTGGGCTGCAAGACCGCGATCCCGGCGATGCGCGACTCCGGCGGCGGCTCGATCGTCAACATCTCGTCGGTGTCCGGCATCATTGCCGGCCACAACCTCGCCGCCTACAACTCGGCCAAAGCTGGCGTGCGTCTGCTCAGCAAGTCGGTAGCCCTGCACTGCGCCCGCACGGGCAACGGCATCCGCTGCAACTCGGTGCACCCGAGCTTCATCGACACGCCGATGCTGACGCCCGTGCTCGAGCATGTCGGCAACAACGCCGCCGGGCGCGACAAGCTGGCCCGCCAGGTGCCGCTCGGCCGCATCGGCGAGGCCGACGACGTCGCCTACGCCGTGCTGTACCTCGCCTCGGAGGAATCCAAGTTCGTCACGGGCGCCGAGCTGGTGATCGACGGCGGCATCAGCGCGATGTAGAGCGCCGCGTCGAACCGCGACCGACATCCGCTTGACCGATCAGCGCCCTTCCTCGCCGCCCGCGGGCGTGGGCGATCGCCTAGTCTGGCTGCCCTACCTGCTGGTCGGCATGACCATGCTGTTCTTCTCCGGCAACACCGTCCTGGGCCGCGCCATGCACGAGGAGATCCCGCCGCTGGCCCTCGTGTTCTGGCGCCAGATCGGCGCGATGCTGTTGCTGGCACCGTTCGTCCACCGCGAGCTGCGCATGAAATGGCCGCTGATCCGCCAGCATTGGCGACTGCTGGCGCTGATCGGCGCCACCCAGGTAATCACCGGTCAGGCGGCGCTCTACACCGGCCTGCAAACCACCGGCGCGATCAACACCGGCGTTATCGGCACCACCCAGGCGCCGCTGATCCTGGCGGTTGCATGGTTGTTGTTCGGCTCGCGCCTGTCGCTGCGCCAAGGCGTCGGCCTCGCGCTGGCCATCGTCGGCGTGCTGAGTATCGTCTCGAATGGCAGCCTAAGCGCTCTGCTCGGCCTCGAGTTCGTGGTCGGCGATCTCTGGGTCCAGCTGGCAACGTTGAGTTGGGCGGTCTACACCGTGCTGCTGCGCCGCCTACCCCCGGCTATCGGGCCCTACGCCGCGACCCAGATCGCAACCGTCTTCGGCGCCATCGGTATGGCGCCGCTTTACGCCGGCGAGCTGCTGCTGACCGACGCCCGCATGGCGGTGACGCTCACGACGATGGCCGCGATGGGCTATTTCATCATCTTCTCGTCGGTGCTGGCGCTGGTATTCCTGACCATGGGCGTGGCCCGCATCGGGCCCGAGCGGGCCAGCCCGTTCTTCTATGCCATACCGGTCTTGACGGCGCTGCTGGCGGTGGCGTTGCTCGGCGAGAGGTTGGCCCTGTTCCACGTCGCCGGTGGGGCGCTGGTGCTGGTCGGGGTCTTCTTGGCGAGCACGCGGCGGCAAGGCGCAGGTTAGCGCTGCCAGGGCGACGGTACGCGCCCCGCCCCGGATCATTACTCCACCCTTTCCCGGGAACTGCTCGGTAAGGAGGCAGATTTTGGGACCTGAACTGAGGACTCTTGTGATGGCCGAAATTGCCCATGACGTACAGTGTATGGCACTCAGACAACTCGAAACCGCGCTCCGTTTGTATTTCGAGAGGGAGGATTACTATTCCGTCATAACGCTGGCGGGCGCTTCGGAGGAAATCTTTGGAAAGCTTCTGAGTGGCGGGGGAAATGAGAGTTCTTTGGGCTCCCTCAAGAGAGATGTCTCAACGGTCCACAAAGAGCTTCTCGGTCAAGAACTGCAGAAGAAGGAAATAGCTGATCGCGCAAACGAGGCGCGCAACGCTTTGAAACATTGGTCTTCCGACAAACCAGAAATAGTCGAGTTCGATGCGCAGGACGAAGCAAAGGACATGCTGAACCGAGCGATAGACAACTATTATGGTCTGACTGGATGCCTCACATCACTAATGGATCGGTTTCAGAGAGAGACAGTATCAAACAACGCCTTGGTTCGTTCTGGACGCCAGTAGTGTACAGGTTTAATCCACTAGCATAATGACGGACACTCGGAGTGTACGATGGAATCTAGTTACCCGCATATTGGATTTCTAACCTACGCCAAGCAGTTTTTGAAAGCTGCAACCGTGATTGTAGAATGTGGACAGATTCAAAGAACGCATATCGCGGTTACTTATTTGTACGGGCATGCAATCGAACTGGCGCTCAAGAGCATTCTCGTGAAAAACGGCGTTCCCTTAGACAAGCTGAGGAAAGAGATAAGGCATGACTTGGAGAAAGCTCTTGACGAGTTGGAATTATATTCTGATAAGAGTTTTGTCGACAAAGAATTGCGGGTGCTAGTTCATTTGTTAAATCCAGAATATGGAAAGGAACACTTAGAATATCACCCTGGGATAAGAGTTATGTCCCTCCCTTCCGAAACAGAAATGCAGGAAACAGTCGGTAATCTTATTACAAAACTGAACAAACATTACCGAACACGCCTAAGCGCGGAACACTAACCCCCTTTATTCAGTGCGCCGTGGAAAGGCGCATTGAATAAATCCGCTAAGGTGTTACCCCCGTGTCGTCTACATGTCAGCGTGAAGCGAGGGTAGCAGCTGCAAAGCCGGCAAGCACGAACACGCACCGATAATGTTCTGTTGGAGCTTTGGATCAGCGTGCTTTCGAATCCTAATCATATGTCGACTTACGGCGTCACCCTGTGACCTCGGCGATGCGGCTCGCGATTCGATTTGCCGCCGATTTCAGGGGATTGTTGGCGAGATGCGCATAGCGGGCGGTTGTATGCACGTGGTTATGGCCCAGCAGCTTTCCGATCATCGGCAGTCCCTCCCAACCAGACTAGCGTCCGTCCCGTATCAAACTGCCAAAGATACCTACAAGAAACGCTGTGCTGAGCCCGAAGTTGAGCAGCCCGGTGACCGCGGCCATCGCTGCGAAGACACGAAACCCTTTTCCGACGACGACATCGCCGTATCCGAGCGTCGTATAGGTGGCGAGGGAGAAATAGATCGCTTCGGCAAAGTCCGGCAGGGTCTCCGCGATGACGAACACAGCCGCCCAGATCCAGACCTGGATGGTATGCGCGGACACGGCGGCAGCAAGTCCCGTTCCCATCAGCTTGACGACGCGCAGACCGTAGGGCCCGCCGGAATCGGCACCGAGGACACGGAGCAGCCTCACCGCACCGGCCAGCACACACAGGTGAATCAGCGAGCACACCGCCAGGATTAGGCTCCCGGACAGGATCTGCATCGTCACGGTCATGACGCGGCGCTGCCCGGCATGGCGGTCCACAGCGGCTGCGGCGAGGAAGGGAAGACCACGTTCGCTGCGGCGACAGTGGGCGTCCAGCCGGGCGCGCCTGGACGCAGCGGCCGGTGTCGGGCGTGGTCCGGGCAATCGACCCGGCCGGGGGCTTGATTCGATCGTAGCGGGTCCGGCCCGGCTTCACAGGGCAGGCCTGAAAGACGCCGATCCTGCGGGGTCATCCGGTAGATTCCGGATTCGGCTCCTGCAACTCCAAAGGCGGCCCATCGTGCGCTTCCGCTGGCCGCAATTGGGTTGCCGATATTTCATTGGCACCGATGCGAAAGAACACGGTGTAGAGCACCGGCACCACGACCAGGGTCAGGACGGTCGCGAAGCTGAGCCCGCAGATGATGACCACGGCCAGGCTCTTGAAGAACGGATCCCAAATGAGAGGCGTCACGCCCAGCACGGTGGTCAGCATGCCGAGGCTCACCGGGCGGACCCGGCTGACCGCGGCATCGACCACCGCGTCCATGCGCGCCTTGCCTTCCGCAATCTGAGAATCGGTCTCGTCGATCAGAACGATCGCATTCTTGATCAGCATTCCGGCCAGGCTGAGAATCGCGAGGATGGCCACGAATTCCATCGGGGTGCCGGTGAAGATCAGTCCACAAACGACCCCGATCAGCGCAAGCGGAACGGTGAGATACACGATGACGGGCTGGCGTATCGCGTTGAACAGCAGGAATACGACCAGGATCATCGCGGCGAAGCCGTAGGGCATGGTAGCCGCGAGGCCCCGGTTGGCATCCTGGCTGCCTCCATACTGGCCTCGCCATTCGAGGCTGTAGCCTACCGGCAATTCGATCGCCTCGACACCGGGCCGGATCCGCGCGAACAGCTCGCCTGCGTTCACTCCGGTTGGGGGATCCGCCTGCGCCATGACGGCGAGCGTCCGGTCCAAACGCCTTAGCCTGGCATTCTCGAGGACCAGATCGAAACGGTCGACCATTTGCGAGATCGGGACGTAGCGCCCCGTCAGCGGGCTGAAGATATGCACCTGGCGGATCTTCTCGATCCGGTCGCGGTCCATTGCAACCGGCCGGAACACGATCGGGTGCAAGTCATTGCCCTCGCGAAAGACCCCGATGACCGATCCGTCGAAATGGGCAGCGATGGCCTTTGAGATATCAGCCCGGGACAGGCCGGCGCGCCGCGCGTTCCGCTCGTTGACGCGCGGGCGCAGCACTTTCGCCATCTCGCCCCAGTCGTCCTGGATGCCGAGCGCTCCTTCTCTCGCGTAGACCGCCTTCGCCTGCCCGGCCAGCCGGCGCAGAATGGTCGGGTCCGGTCCGCTGAACCGCGCTTCGATCAGGCTGTCTCCGCCGGGACCGAGCACGAACTTCCAGACCTTGGCACGGCTGTCGGGATAGGCACCCTCCACATGGTCGACGATGCGCGGCATAAGCGCCGCGATCCGTGTGTAATCCTCCACATCGACCAGCACCTGCCCGTAGCCCGGGTTCCCGCTCTCCCCGTTATAGGTCAGCATGAAGCGAAGATGCCCGCCGCCGACGACCGTATTGGTGCCGGTCACGCCGTCCAGGGTGCGGATCCATTCGCCGATCTCGACGACGTCCTTGCTCGTACGCTCGATGTCGGTTCCCTGCGGCAGGACATAGTCGACCACGAACTGCGCCCTCGTGGAGGCCGGGAAGAAGCCGTCCTTTACCAGGCCGAAGCTGGCGATCGCAGAGGCGAACAGGGCGACGACGAGGCCGATCACGATCCAGCGAAGGCGAAGGGAAGATGTCAGGAGGCCGCGATAGATGCGCAGGATGAAGGGCTCCTTCACCGTTACATCCGCGCCGGGCTCCGGCGGTTTGAGGAGCAGGGTGCAATAGTACGGCGTCAGCCATACCGCCACGAGCCAGCTGAACAGGAGCGCGATGGCGATCGTCCAGAACAGAGAACCCGCGTATTCGCCGGTGTTGTCCGGCGAGAAGCCGATCGCCGAGAACGCCAGCACGCCCACCGCCGTTCCGCCCAACAACGGCCACATGGTCTTTCTTGCGACCGATATCGCGGCCGCCGCCGGGTCTTCCCCCCGCCGAACGCGCACCAGCGTGCCGTCCACGACCACGATGGCGTTATCCACCAGCATCCCGAGCGCGATGATGAGCGCCCCCAGGGATATGCGCTGCATGTCGAGGCCATAGGCGTACATTCCGAACAGGGTGCCGGCGACAGTGACGAGCAGGATGCCGCCCATCAGGATCCCGCTTCGCAAACCCATGAAGACAAGCAGCGTTCCGACGACGATGGCCAGCGCCAGAACCACGTTGCCCACGAAGTCGTCGACCGAGTCGCGCACCGATTCGGACTGGTCGGAGATCGGCGTCAGCTCGATGCCGAGCGGGCGCCGCTCGGTGAGTTCCGCCAGGCGGGCTTTCACTGCATCGCCCAGTTCCACGACATTGCCGCCGGTCGTGTTGGAGATGCCGAGCCCGATCGCGGGCCGGCCGTTCCTGAAGAGACGTTTCTCGACCGGCTCCCGGATGCCGCGGCTTACGGTCGCGATGTCCTCGAGGCGGAAAGACCGCACGCCCTCGGCGTCCGTCACCACCAGGTCGCCGATGGCTTCGAGCGTGGTCACGGCGGCGGCTGGACGTATCGCGAGCCTGGAGCCGCCCGCGTCGACGCTGCCCGCCGGAGTCACCAGGTTCTGGCCTTCCAGCACCTGTGCGATTCGGTCGGACGACAGTCCGAGCTGGACCAGCTTCGCCGTCCGGTATTCGACAAAGACCGCTTCCCGCGGCACGCCAACGAGCCGCACCCTGGAGACACCCGGCACGAGCGCGAGCTCCTTCTGCAACTCCTTTGCGTATTCGGCGGTCTCCAGGAGGGAATACCCTTCGCCGGTGATCGCGTAGTAGAGCGCGAAAACGTCCCCGAAATCGTCGTATACGGCCGGCGCCGCCGCCCCCGGCGGCAGGCGGTCGGCAACATCGGATATCTTGGCCCGCAGCCGGGTGAACTTCCGCTCCAGCGCCGAACGGGTTCCGGTCGCCGCGATGGCGAATTCCACCGTGACCTCGGAAAGGCCGGGCGACGACACCGACCGGACCTCTTTCACACCCTGCAACTGCTGCACGGCATTCTCGATCACATCGGTAACTTCATCCGCCACCTCTGCCGCGCTCGCACCGGGATAGGGCGTGACGACCTGCGCCTGCCGGATGATGAATTCCGGATCCTCGAAGCGGGGGAGTTCCTCGTAGGCCAGGTAGCCGGCGGCCAGGATCAACAGCGTCGCCAGAGCGCTGACAACCCGCTTCTCGACAGCGAACTTCGCCAGGATCATCGACCCGCCTTACTCTCCGATGGCCGCGATCGGTTTGACGCGCATCGCCTCCCGCAGGGCCGAGACACCGGCGGTCACCACGACATCGCCCTCGTTTAATCCTTGGATGACGGCGACGACGGCCCCGCTGACTTCCCCCAGCTCGATAACACGTTTCGAGACTTGATTCTCCACCCCGGCGACCACCCAGACGAAGGGCGTCCCTTTGGCTCCGGAACCCAGCGCCGTCAGCGGGACCGTATAACCCGCCCGCTGCTCGTCGGTATCGGTCACGACCAAGCTTCCCGCCATGCCGGGAAGAATGACGGTATCTCCCGGGACGGCGATGGCCACGCGGCCGCGATAGGTTTGCGTGGCCGGATCGGCCTGTGTCGAGAACTCCACCAGCTTGGCCGCGAACTCCCGCCCGGGGAGGTTGTTCAGCACGACCACCGACGACAGGATGCCGCGGCCGGCAAGCTCCGTCACATCGGGTCCCGGGACATCGAAGGAGAGTGCCAGCGTGTCCAGCTTGTGCAGGACGGCGATCGGCTCCTTCGCCTGGACGTTGGCGAAATTCTCCACCAGGCGCCTCGCGATGATCCCGCCGAACGGTGCCCGCAACGTAGCGTCCGCGAGATTGGCCCTTGCCGTGGCGACCGACGACTCAAGTCCGTCGATCGCCGCCTGCTGCGCGGCCACCTCTTCTTCGCGGGCGCCGGATCGGCCCTTGATGAGATTCTGCCTTTTCGCCTCCAGGGTCGCCTGGGCGACTCTCAGCTTCGTAGCGTCGCTGTCGAGCCTCGCCTTCGCGACCACGTTGCGCCGGAAGAGAGTGCGCGACCGTTCCAGCTGGGCCGCCGCAACATCCGCCTCCGCCCGGGCGGCGGCGACCTCCGCTTCCAGCGCGGCCACATCCTCGGCCCGCGCGCCGGAGGTCAGCGCCCGCAACTGAGCCTTCGCCTGCGCGAGCTGGCTCTTTAGACGCGCGAGCTCCGTTTCGAAGTCCCTCGTATCGAGCTGCGCGACAACATCGCCTTTCTCGACCCTCAACGCTCCTCGGATCGGAAGCTCCACGATTTGCCCGGAAACCCGGAACGACAACTCGACCTCCCGCCCCGGCAGGATAACCGCGGGATAGACACGCCGAATCTCCGCCGACTTCGCCTTCACGACCACCGTCTTGACCGGCCTCGGCCCGGTGTCTCTGCCACGCGCATCCTGCTTCTCCGACGGCTCGCAGCCAACGGCCAGCCCGCCCAGCAGGATGGTCGTCACGAGGGCAGGAACGAGGCGCTTGAATGGCAACATCCGATCCACCTTTCCCGGCTGTTGGCGCGAACTATTCGCGGAGCAACGTAAACCGGCCCGTAAACGGGAGAAAGAGTATTCGTGGCAAAGACTTTGCCATTTCCGGACGAGAATCTCGAAGGCTCGGTGAGAATAAACTTTCCGGCCGACCGGAAGCGCAGGCCGGGAATACCCAACTCTTGCGCACAGCGTCGCGAGTCGATCCCCGGCTGTTCACCGACTTGGCGGCGGGCGTCTTCCAGAGCGTCGATTAAGGCTGGCGCACCGCTGATCCCGCCTCGGCCAGATAATGCTCGACCGCCTCATCGACATCGCGCCGCGCCGTCTCGCGCAGGACGACCGGTTTCCCGCTCACCGCCGACCGGCTTCGCGGACCCGGTCGAAATAGTTCGCATCGGCCATGGCCGCCTGCGCCCACGCAGTCAATTCCTCGTGGCCTTCACGAGCCCGTCCGAACGAGAGCGCTCATGACGATAGCGCGCAGGCGGTAGAGCACGTCTTCCGCGCGGGTAGGATTGGCGGCGATGTCGGGATTCAGGCGGATCAGTGCAACGCTAGTGATATCCGGTTCGTGCGCTGATAGACGGTTGGCTGTCGAACTTAGAGCATTTTCCGATCTGATAGAATCTTTTGTATTTTCAATTGGTTGTGTCTGTGATTCAAGATGCGTGCTGGTGAAGGAGGCCAGCCTGTATGACGCAACCTCTTTCGAATGATTTGCGTCGCCGGGTGGTGGTGGCGGTGGATGGCGGGATGTTGCGACGGGGAGCGGCAAAGCGCTTTGGGATCGCCCCGTCTGCAGCGCCGGCGTCCGCGACGCCATTCATCAAGCCGGCGCCGAGCTGCGCTTCCTGCCGCCCCACAGCCCCGACTTCAACCCGATCGAGATGGCCTTCTCCAAGTTCAAGGCCTACCTCAAGCGCCGGGCCGCCCGTACCGTCACAGAACTCTGGGAGGCCATCGCCCAAACCACAGACATCTTCACCTCGGCCGAGTGCCAAAACTACTTCGCCGCCGCAGGATATGACCACAAGTGATCAGAAAATGCGCTAGCAAACCGAAGCAACGAACAACATCCTAGTCCATCGCAGATGAGTTACGGCGCTCCGCCGTTGTATGGTGGCGCAGACGAAACGAGAGTTAGCTGTGAGGGAGAGGCAGATGGCGCGACGCACCGTACACGACTTCATCATTCCGGCCCGCGAAGGCCGCGCCGTCGAGGTGATGAAGGGTCAGATTCTGCGGATTCACCTGGTCGAGGACAAACAGGTGGGCGATTGCGCGTTCTTCAACCTGCACGACCACAAGGAGGCCTTCCATGTCGGCCAGAGTTGGGCCCTCAACGTCATGCTGGGCGATGGCAACGGCAAATGCTTCAGATATTTCTATTCCAAACCGCCGCGCGAAAACATCATGTTCACGGTGGTCGACGATACAGTGAAGAACCATTGGTCGAACATGGGCGGGCGCTGCAGCAAGCGGCTGCTCGAAATGCGCGACGGCGACACCGACCATCGCTCCTGCCAGGAGAACATTACCGAGGCGGTGGCGCCCTACGGCATCACCGGTGACGACATCATCGATATCTTCAACGTGTTCATGAATGTGCACGTCAATCCTGACGGCACCTTCAAGATCAGCCCGCCGACGGCGATGAAAGGCGACCACATCGACATGCGTGCCGAAATGGACGTGCTGGCCGCGGTCTCGGCCTGCCCGGCCGACGCCAACGCGACCAATGACGGACGGCCCAAACCACTGGGGATCACGGTGTTTGCCGAAGACTGATCCGGAACGCGGAGGCAAAGGCGTGGCGGACCGGCTCAAGGGTAAGCGCGCGCTGCTGACCGCCGCCGGCCAGGGGATCGGGCGCGCCACAGCGCTCGGCTTCGCCGCCGAAGGCGCAGAGGTATGGGCGACCGACGCGGATGCCGCCAAGCTCGCGGTGCTGGCCGAGGAAGCGCCGCACCTGCATACCCCGGTCCTCGACGTTCTCAGCGATGACGAAATCACTGCGATGGCGGACGATCTTGGCGCGATCGACATCCTGTTCAATTGCTCCGGCTACGTGCATCACGGCACGGTGCTGGAGACGAGCGATCAGGTGTGGGACTTCTCCTTCAAGCTCAACGTCCGCTCGATGTTCAAGATGATCCGTGCGTTTCTGCCAGCAATGATCGATACCGGCGGCGGCAGCATCATCAACGTTGCCTCGGTCGTCTCGAGTATCAAGGGCGTGCCCAACCGCTTCGCCTATGGCGCGACCAAGGGCGCGGTGATTGGCCTTACGAAATCGGTCGCGGCCGACTATGTGGCCCGCGGGATCCGCTGCAACGCGATCTGCCCGGCAACGGTTCACACGCCATCATGGGAAGACCGCGTCGCCGCGGCCGACGATCCGGCGCAGGCGAAACGCGACTTTCTCGCCCGCCAGCCGATGGGACGGATTGGCACGCCGGAAGAGGTCGCGGCGCTTGCGGTTTATCTCGCCGGCGATGAATCCGCGTACACCACAGGCGCCGTGCATCTAATTGACGGCGGTATGGTGATGTAGTTCAGCGACTGCTGTCGTGGGCCTGCGAGCGCCTACGCGCGACGAAGGAGGATTGCGCAATGGTGCTGCACGAGACGAATATTGGGTTATCGGCCACGAGCGCGATACGGCCGCCATCTCCATCGAATGGCGGGAGGCAACCTCGCAGATGAGTTTTGACGATTTCAAGGAAGCGCTGCGTCTGCTTGGCCGCTATGCCAATGAGTATCAGGCCAAACATCTACTCATTGACGTCAACGGCTTCCGTTTCCAGGTCAACCACGAGACCGAAGAATGGCGACAGGCCGAAATCGTACCGGCCTATATCGAGGCCGGGATCACGAAATTCGCCCGGGTCGCGAACGGGATGACCTACTGCCCGCCAACGACCGGCGCCAATGAGCCGTACGAATCGGCAGACTTTTCCTCAGCCGACGATGCCCGGGCCTGGTTCCGGGAGGGCTGACCAGGCGACCCGTTCGGATCAGGGGATTTCGAGGCGCGTGGCCGGAGGCGAACGATTGTAGTTTGCTGCTAGCTATGGAGAATAAGGAGCAAGTGTTGAGCCAACGTTGCGCTTGAACGAGGAATTCACAGGGAGAGGTTTGGTATGAGCATCAAACGTCGTGACGTATTGAAGGGTGCCGCTGCCAGCGCCGCGGTGTTGTCATCACCATTCATCATCACCAGCAGGTCAAAAGCAGCTGATGCGATTCGAATCGGCGTCGCGCTCGATCTCACCGGTCCGCTCGCCATCTTCGGCGTGAACAAGAAGCGTTGCCTCGACCTGGCACGGGAAGAGGTCAACGGCAGCGGCGGTTTGATCGGCAGGCAGATTGAATTCATTACCTACGACACACAAGCCAACAACCAGCTCTATGCCCAGTTCGCCGACCAGATGATCCTCAAGGACAAGCTCGATGTCGTGTTTGGCGGCATGACCAGTTCGTCGCGCGAAATCATCCGGCCGAAATTCCACGACGCCAAACTGCTGTATTTCTACAATATGCCCTACGAAGGGGGCGTCTGCGATCGCAACGCCTTTATCACGGGCACCACCCCGGGGCAGCTGCTGGCCAAGCTGGTGCCGCACCTGATCAAGGAATTCGGACCCAAGTGCTACTACGTGGGCGTGGACTACAATTTCGGCCACATCTCTCACAAATGGGCGGCCAAGCTTTGCAAAGAGAATGGCGGCGAAGTCATCGGGCATGAGTTCCACCCGATCGGCGCGAATCAATTCGGCCCGACCATTCAAAAAATCCAGGCGGCCAAGCCGGATTTCGTGATCACCAGCTTGATCGCCTCGGATCCGTTCTACGTGCAATGGGCGGCATCGGGGTTGAAGGGTCAGATCGGTTTGGGTTCACAAACCTTTGGCGAAGTCGGTGAGCACTTCCGCCTGCCCAAGGACGTCGGCGATGGCGTGGTGATCTGCTACAACTATGTCGACGAGATCGATACACCCGCCAACAAGGCGTTTCTCGCCCGGTTCCGCAAGAAATTCGGTACCGACTATGGCTACCTCGGCGATCTCTCCGGCAACTCATATCAGGGGTTCTCGGTCTACGTCGAAGGCGTCAAGAAAGCGGGTACGACCAAACGCGAAGCCGTGATCGAGGCGCTCGAATCCGGCATTTCGATCGACGGACCGAGTGGCCGCATTTCGATTGATCCCGTGACCCACCACGCGAACTTCAACATGTATCTGTGGGAAGTGCAGAACCAGGATCTCAAACTGATCCAGAAGTTCGATAATGTCGCCCCAGCCAATCCCGGCGGCCAGTGCGACCTGCAGAAGAACCCAAATATCAGTATGCAGTTCGAGCCCAAGATCTAGGTCCGCGCAATACTGAACGATCAACATCCCGTCCCTCGCGGGAGGGGATGTGTTTTCTGCCGGTTGTTGGCTCGCGTGACCCGCGCCAGCCAAGTTGGTGGCTATAGAGCGAAAAATGGACTTCGCCGCCGTCATCCTTATCCAGGTCTTGTTCGCCATCGCCAGTCTGGCGCTGATCAGCCTCGGCTTGGCGATCATCTTCGGCATGATGCGGGTCATCAATTTCGCTCATGGCGAATTCCTGATGATGGGCGGTTTCACGACGCTGCTGCTGTTCAACGCCGGGATGAATCTCTGGCTCGCGATGTTTGTCGCCGCGCCAATGGTGGTCGGGGTGTTCGGGGTGGTGATCGAGCGGTTGATCATACGGCCGCTCTATGGCCGCATCTTCGAGACCGTGCTCGCGACCTGGGGCTTGAGCCTGTTGATGATCGGCGTCGCGTCGGTGACGGTCGGCTACTACCAATCGAGCATGCAAGCGCCGCTGGGCAGCATCGCGATCGGCGACTACACTGAGAGCGGCTACACCCTCTTCGTGATCGCGGTGACGGCGGCAATTGTGGCGGGGGTTTATATCGGCTTGCGCTATACGCGCTTCGGCCTGCTCGCCCGCGGCACCATGCAGAACCCAGCGATGGCAGCCGCGCTTGGCGTAAACACCGGGCAGGTCTACGCAGTCACGTTTTTTATTGGCTCGGCGCTCAGTGGACTGGCCGGGGCCGTGTTGACGCCGCTGGTCAGCGTCAGCCCGGTTATCGGTTTCAGCTATATCGCACGCGCGTTCATCACGGTGATTGGCGGCGGGGCGGTGGCGCTGTCGGGCACGATGTCGGCCTCGGGCCTGTTCGGCTCAATCAGCCAGTTCGTTGCGTTCGCGACCACGCCGGTGGTTGGCGAGGTTGCCCTGCTGGTGGCGGCGATTGTGCTATTGCGTCTGCTACCCGAGGGAATCACTGGCCGATTTTTCCGGAGGGGCCTGTGAGCGCGCTCAAGCAGCGCCCAAGCCTGATCATTATGTTCGGGCTGATGCTTGTGTTCCTGTTCATTGTTCCCGAGGTGACCGAACTTTACGTCATCAACGACCTCACGGTTTTCGCGGTGATGGCCATACTGGCGCTATCGCTGGCGCTGGTGTGGGGGTTCGGCGGCATTTTGAGCTTGGGGCAATCGGTATTCTTCGGTATTGGCGGCTACGCCTATGCAATCACCATTCTCAACATTGGTGAGAGTACGATTCCGATTCTCGTCGGTGTATTGGTGCCGATGGTGTTTGCCGCGCTGCTCGGCTACTTCATGTTTTACGGCCGGATCAGCGATATCTACCTCGCCGTCATTACGCTCACCGTTTCGCTGATCTTCTATCATTTGATCGTCAGCACCTCGGGTGGCCAATGGCGCATCGGTAAGTCGCCGATCGGTGGCTACAACGGCATTCCCGGCCTGCCATCGATCAACGTTCCGGGCGATGCCGGCGCCCGGCTTGGCTTCGAGGGCAAGTATTACCTGGCAATCATCGTGATGTTCCTGACCTATTTCGGGATTCGCTGGTTGCTGGAAACCCGCTTCGGCCGCGTCGCCGTGTCGATCCGCGAAAACGAGCCGCGCACAGAGCTGATCGGCTACGACACGCGCGCCTACAAGCTAGCGCTCTATGTCGTCGGCGCCGGAATCGCCGGACTCGCCGGTGTGCTCTACGCAACTTGGGGTGGGTTCGTCAGCCCGGTGGTGTTCAACATCTTCTTCACCGCCCAAATCATCGTGTGGGTGATGGTCGGAGGGCTCGGCACCCTGGTCGGCCCGATGCTCGCCGCGGTCGCGATCCAGTATCTCATCACTCAGCTCGGCACCGCGGCGACCAGCGAGATCAAAGCCGGCCTGACGATCCTGGGCTGGCGCCTCGAGTTCAAGGACCTGCTCGATTCCAACATCGTGCTCGGGATTATCTTTATTGTTTTCACATTGTTTATCCCCAAAGGGATCGTGCCGTTCGTGCGCAACTGGGTGATCGCACGACGCCACCCTGACGCCCGGCCGGCGACCGGCGGGGGTGCGGCCGAATGAACGAGATCCTCGAAACCAACGATCTGAGCAAGCGCTTCGGCGGCGTCGCCGCGGTTGACGAGGTCGACTTCTCGCTCAACGAAGGCGAGTTGCGGTGTTTGATCGGGCCCAATGGCGCCGGCAAGAGTACGTTCTTCAAGATACTGTGCGGCCAGCTCAAACCATCGGGCGGGCGCGTGTTGTTCCAAGGCCGCGACATCACCGGCGCCGAGCCGCACGAGATCGCCCGCGCCGGTATCGGCATCAAGACCCAGGTGCCGAGTGTGTATGACGGACTGAGCTTGCGCGAGAACATCATGCTGTCGGCGTGGCGCACGCGTTCCAAGCGCGACGCGATCGAGGTGGTCGACGATTTGATCGAACAGATTCGCCTCGCAGATCAGGCCGAGCAACTGGTCGGCCACCTCGCGCACGGCCAACGTCAGTGGGTCGAACTCGCGGTTGTGCTGGCGCAGGACCCGGTGCTGGTGCTGCTCGATGAACCGACCGCGGGTATGACGCTCGACGAGGTCGAAAGCACCGCGGCGCTGATCAGGGATATCAACCGGACCTACTCGATCATCGTCGTCGAGCACGATATGCAGTTCATTCGCATGATCGCCGAAACGGTCACGGTGTTCCACCAGGGCAAGATCCTGGCCGAAGACCCGGTCGACGCCATCATGCGCAACCCCGCGGTCCGCGATGTGTATTTGGGTAAGCAGGCAGACCGGGCGAATTAGCGATGCTCGAGGTTTCCGACATCCGCGCCGCCTACGGCCGCATTCCGATCCTCAATGGGGTCAGCTTTGATGTGGCCGATGCCGAAGTGATCGGCATCCTCGGCCACAATGGCATGGGCAAGACGACGCTGATGCGCACCCTGATGGGCTTCATTCCGGCAACGGCGGGCCACGTGCGCTATCAAGGTGCCGATATCACCCGCGAGTCACCACACGGTCGCGCGCGGCGCGGCATCGGCTATGTGCCGCAAGGGCGCGAGATCTTTCCGCAACTTTCAACCCTCGACAATCTACGCATGGGCGCGGCCAACACCAGCGACGACATGGTCGACGCGGTCCTCGAAAACCTGCCGCGGCTCAAACCGCTGCTCGATCGCCCCGGCGGTGCGCTATCCGGTGGCGAGCAACAGATCCTGGCGATCGCGCGCTGTTTGTGCGGCGAGCCGAAAGTGATCCTGCTCGACGAGCCGACCGAAGGCATCCAGCCCTCGATCATCGATCAACTGGAAGACATTCTCGGCGAATTGAGGACCAGCCGTGGCCTGACGCTGGTGATCGTCGAGCAAAATCTCGATTTTGTCGCCAGCTTGGCCGATCGCGTGCTGATCATTCAAAAGGGGGCCATCGTTCGCGAGCTGGCGCCCGACGCGTTGAGCGACCCAGCGATCATCGACGAATTCGTCGGCATGCGCGCGTAACGGCGCGGTCTGGAGCCGCGCGGGCTCGTGCGAAGGCAGGCCAGTCCGCCTTGACCAACCCTCGACGGTCTTGCGGCTGATATTCGTTTCGATTGGACCATATTCCGGCTACTACGTTAACGACGGTGTTCCGCCCACCTGATAGAGATAGCGGATACAAAACGAAAGTCCTGGCAGCTCGTTTTTCTAACCGATCGTGAAGGGAGGGTTCATAGTATCTTCGTCAACGAGAATTTATGTGTTGGTTGAGGTCTGTACTCTGGATTCATAATCGAGACATGACGGTACGGAGTGGGTAATCAACCGTCACCGCCGCCCCGTTGCCGTGGATAGTTTGCGCTTGCTCTTCGAGCATTGCCGCTCGGACCAGCCCGACCGGATTGGCGCGTGTCAGGATGAAGAGCGGGTTCTGGAGATCGGTAGAACGTCGGCAGCGCCGCATGTCACGAGGCGGCAGGTGCTCGTCTCATCACTATCGCAATGTTTCCATGGCGGCGGCGGATTGGGCCAGGCGGACGAGGCCGATGAGTTCGGCCCGATAGCCGAACGGGTCCTCGCCCCTGGCGCCCTGGGCAAGCGCGATCACGTCGTCATAGCCGTAGTCGCCGGTGTAGCGGCCGCCGCGCAGGAGCTGGCCGAACGCGGCGACGGCCGCGGCGAAACGCGCCTCCTGCGAGGCCGCGCCCACGCTCTCGAAAGCATCCGCTTGGGTCACCGGCCGCGTGATCAGGGTGCTGGTTTCGGCGTCGGGCAGCTTGTAGCGAATCTTCAGAAACGCATACTCACCCTCGAATTCAGCGCTCGGCCTCGTTCCGCCGCGCCGATAGCGAAGCGGCGCGATGCGCTCGGCGCCCGAGCCCGCCGGCGTCACCTCGTATATCGCGGTCACCGTGTGGCCGGCGCCGATCTCGCCGGCATCGACCTTGTCGTTGCTGAAATCCTCGCGCGCGAGCAGCCGGGTCTCGTAGCCGATCAGCCGATACTCGCTCACCAGGTCCGGATTGAACTCCACCTGGATCTTGACGTCCTTGGCGATGGGGAAAAGCGTCGAGGTCGCTTCCTCGACCAGCACCTTGCGCGCCTCCAACAGGCTGTCGATGTAGGCGGCGTTGCCGTTGCCGTTCTGGGCGAGGCGCTGCATCAGTGCATCGTTGTAGTTGCCCATGCCGAAGCCGAGAACCGAGAGAAACACCCCGCTCGCGCGCTTGCGCGCGATAAAGCTCTCCAGCTCTTCCCCGTCGGTGATGCCGACGTTGAAATCTCCGTCGGTGGCGAGGATCACCCGGTTGATCCCGCCGTCCACGAAGTGCTGCTCGGCCAGCAGATAGGCTTGGCGGATCCCCTCGCCGCCGGCGGTCGATCCGCCCGATTCGAGCCGCTCGAGGCTGGCCACGATCGCGGCCTTCTCGGTCACCCTGGTCGGCTCGAGCACCGTGCCGGCGGAGCCCGCATAGGTGACGATCGCCACCGTGTCCTCCGGCGCCAGCGCGCCCAGCAGCAGCTTGAACGAGTTGATCAGCAACGGCAGCTTGTTGGGCGCGTCCATGGAACCCGAGGTGTCGATCAGGAACACCAGGTTGGCACGCGGCGCTGCCGTGCGGTCGAGCTCGTAGCCCTTGACGCCGATATGCATCAGCCGGGTCGCGTCGTTCCACGGCGTCGGCATCAGGGAGACATGGGCCGCGAAGGGCGCTTCACGGCTTTCGGGCGCCGGGTAGTCATAGGGGAAATAGTTGACCAGTTCCTCGACACGCACCGCGTCTTGCTGCGGCAATACGCCGCTAAGGAGCGAGGCGCGCATGAAGCTGTAGGACGCCGTGTCGACGTCGATCGAGAGGGTCGACACCGGCTCCTCGGCGGCCACTTTCACGGGGTTGGGGTCGACGTCGGTGAAGCGATCGCGACCCTGATCGCGGTAGTAGGGCGGCGTCCCGCTTGACTCGCGGGCGAGCTTAGCTGACCCCTGCGGCGCCTTGTAAAATTCAAATTGTGGTTCGGTCGCCGCGGCACGATTACTCGCGTCAGCCGCTGGACTCGCCACGATGGCCGCTGACATCGCGCCGGAAGATTCCGGAGCCCCTCTCGACTCAAGTGCAAGAATCTTTGGCGCGGGCGCCGGCGCGACGGGCGCTATGGCGTCATGGACGGCGTCCGATTCGCCGCGGTCCGTGAGGGACGCGGACACCGTGCCAAGATCGTCCGGGGGAGCCGAGGGAATCAGATGGACGATGACGCCTGCGAGCAAGGCGAGGCTCGCGCCGCCGGCGAGCACAAGATGATAGGGACGTAAAACGGGCATGGTGAATCTCCGCAGCCAGGACGTGCCGACATTCGGCACCTGTCCTCTCTGACGCGCCTCGTCCCGGATTCCTTGATGGTGACGATCGAAGGCGGTTGCCGCCTCCGCCACCGCCCGCGCCCGCGCCTCGTCCGATGGAAGCGGGGCGGTGGCGCGCAATGCTCTTGCCAGTTTCTCCAGATCGTCATTCACGAGACCGTCTCCTCATCGTCCGCCGCCAACGCTCGCAAACGCTTACGCAGTTCGTGCATCCGCCACGACACGGTCGCTTCGCTCACCCCGAGAACTTCGCCGGCTTCGGCGTGCCGCAACCCCTCCTGGAGCACGAGGACTGCGGTCATCTTCAGATCGTCGCTTAGGCCGCTCAGCATCTGCCGCAACCAAGCGACCTCGCTGTCGCGTGCGGCATTTCCGGCGCGCACGAGAGCATCGACCTCGGCGAATTCCCGTTCCTTCCGCCGCCGAGCCTCGCCGCGCCGCCCGGCATCGCGCGCCGCATTGACGACGACCCGGTAGAGCCAGGTGGTAAACAGGCTTTCGCCGCGATAGGACGGAAGCTTGGCGGCCAATCCGATACAGACATCCTGCGCCAGGTCTTCCGCTTCCGCGGCATCGCCGAGCACGCGGGCACCGACCCGGTAGATCCGCTCGTAGTGGCGCTCGACGAGGGTGGTGAACGCTGCCCGATCTCCCCCGCAAGCCCGGCCGACAAGCGTCGCGTCCTCGTGTTCAACCATCCGAAATCATTATTCGCCCGCGCATCACGTCAAACCATTCGACGCATGCCGGGACGAATTCCTTGGATGCCGGGATGCTCCATCCTGGTTTCGCGATTTGTCCGCTCCCCGGACAGGCCTCGGACGAGCGTTACCGGCGGTCGACCGCGCGAGGCGGTCGCGACGTTGACCGACCGAATTTTTCATCCCCCCGGTGACCGCGCAAGAGCGCGCTCATGCCGGCCGTGGACGCGTGCGGGTATTCAGCCCTCATCTGCAACAAAAGGCTGAGGCGGCTGACAGCCAAACCCGGATTCTACATCCGTAGGTTTCAGGAGATTTCTTTGCCTAATCTATCCCAAGCACGCGGTTGATCAGCGCGAGCGATGGTTATCAAATCGCGCGACATAAGCGTCGAATTCGGCGAGGTGTTTGACCTTGGCGTCGTCGTCGAGGAAAGAGCCGGTGAACGACGTGCGCGCGATGCGCACGAGTTCGTCGCGTGTGAGCTCGAGCGCTTGCGCGACGGCAATGTAGTTGTCGTTGATGTAGCCGCCGAAGTAAGCGGGATCGTCGGAATTGACGGTGACGGCGAGCCCGGCGTCGAGCATGGTCTTCAGCGGGTGATTGATCATCACGTCGACCCCGGCCAGCTTGACGTTGGAGATCGGGCATACCGTCAGCACCTTGCCCTCGTCGGCAAGGCGGCGCACGAGATCATCATCCTCGAGCGAGGCGTTGCCGTGGTCGATGCGGTCGACCTTGAGCACGTCGAGAGCCTCGCGCACATAGGCCGCCGGGCCCTCCTCGCCGGCATGGCAGAGCGATTTGAAGCCGATGCCGCGGGCGCGGTCGTAAACGTCGGCAAACTTGCTCGGTGGATGGCCGATCTCGGCGGCGTCGAGGCCGATGCCGACGATCCGGTCGCGATATGGCTCCGCTTCGCGCAAGGTCGCGTCGGCTTCTTCGGCCGAGAGGTGGCGCCAGAAGCAGAGGATCAGCTCCGAGGTGACGTCGAGCTCGGCAGCCGCGCTTTCGCGGCCGCGCTCGATACCGTCGATCACCGTGGCGAAAGGTACGCCGCGGGTGGTGTGGCCCTGCGGGTCGAAGAAGATCTCGGCATGGCGCACATTGTCGGCGGCGGCGCGCTCGAAATAGGCGCGGGTGAGGTCATAGAAATCCTGCTCCGTCTGCAGCACCGACATCCCCTGGAAGTAGAGGTCGAGGAATTCCTGCAGGTTGTTGAAGTCGTAGGCGGCGCGGGTTTCCTCGATGGAGACGTAGGGGAGCTCGACGCCGTTCTTCGCGGCCAGCGCGAACATCATTTCCGGTTCGAGACTTCCTTCGATATGCATGTGCAGCTCCGCCTTGGGGAGCCCGGCAATGAATTGTCTGAGGTCAAGCATCGGCGATCGGTGATTGGGAATCAGGAATCAGAAATCATAGTCCGGAAATCGGTTAAAGCTCATCCCCGATACCCTACATCCGATACCCGAGTTGGTCTCCCGCGTGCAGGGCGTGCGATCGCCGGCGCCGTCCAGATCGGGATCACCGCGACCGCACCGCCCAACCGGTGGGGAACGGCCCGCCGGACGAGATCAAGCGCGGCGTCGAACAACCATAGCGCCGGGTTGCCGAGCAAATTCCCGGACCACGGGCCGAGTGCGAGATCGCCGGCCCGACCACCCGAAACGGCAGGGCGATGCGAACGACGGTCGAACGCCAATCTCCTATCGTGACGGGGATCCGGGATCAGGCGTCGGGGATCAGGAATCAACTATACCGCGCCGCCTTGGCGTCGCCCGCCCCTACGGCCGGCCGGCTCCTGATCCCGGCCTTCGGATAGGCGATTCCCGTCATCTGACCCTCAGCACGATCTTGCCGCGCATGTGGCCCGTTTCACTGATGCGGTGGGCCTGGACCGCGTCGGCCAGCACCATGACCCGGCCGACCTGCGGCTTGACCGCGCCGTCGGCGATCAGCCCGGCAAGCCGGCGAAAGCCCTCCGGGTCGGGCCCAACATGGGCTTGTACGGTCGCGACGCGGTAACGCTCGGAGAGATCCTCGATCGGCTGGGCGGTGATCCACACCAGCGTGCCGCCCTTCCTCAGCACTTCGTACGACTTGCGGTGCACCTCACCCCCACAGGTGTCGAACACCAAATCTTGGTCGTCGATCGCGGCGGCGAAGTCCTGCTGGTCGTAAGCGATGGCGCGGTCGGCTCCGAGCGCGATGACCTGGTCGGCGTTGGCGGCACTGCAGGTGGCGGTGATTTCACCGGCGCCGCGATGACGCGCGAGCTGGATGGCAATACCACCGACGCCGCCGCTGCCGCCGTGAATCAGCACCTTCATGCCGGGCTCGACGGGCGCGGTATCGACCAGCGCCGCCCATGCGGTCATGCCGGCCAGTGGAAACGCGGCCGCTTCGGCGAACGAGACGTTGGCCGGTTTGGATACGACGCTTTCGGCATCGAGGACAATCTTCTCGGCGTAGCTCCCCTGGCCCATATGGCGGGCAATGAAACAGACCTCGTCGCCGACCGCGACATCGGCCGCATCATTGGCTACGGCCGCCACGACCCCGGCGCCGTCGCGGCCGGGGATGACCGGAAATTCGACTTCGAAGAACCGGCGCAGCAGGCCGGAGCGGATCTTCCAATCGACCGGGTTGACGCTGGCGGCGTGGATCTCGACCAGCACCTGTCCCGGGCCGGGCTCGGGGTCGGGCATGTCGACCAGATCGAGGATCTCGGCGTCGCCGTAGTCGCTGTACTGGATGGCTTTCATCGGAGCTCCTGCAACCCCGACACCCTACCCGCCCCAATGCCGTCTGCAAGAGACATGGCATGCGTTGCGGTCGTCGCGCCGTTCGTGCCCACCCGAAAACGTTGGGGGGCGCCCATAAGGTGCCGCGCTAGAACGTCTTCCAGTCGCCGGACTGCTCGAAGGCGTAGGCGGCGCGGTAGATCGCGCTCTCGTTCCAGTGCTCGGCGATCAGCATCATGCCGATCGGCAGCCCGTCCGACATCCCGCAAGGCACGCTCATCGCCGGATGGCCGGTGGCATCGAACGGTGCGGTGTTGGTGATCGGCGCGAATCCCGGCGACATCGAAGCGGCGCGGTCGGCGTCGGGCGGCGGCAACTCGGGCGGCTTGATCGGGCAGGTCGGCATCAGCAGTAGATCGTGGTCGGCCAGCGCGGCGTCGTATTCGGCGCGCAGGCGGCGGCTGAGATTTTGCGCCTTGGCGTAGTAGTGACCGTGGTAGTAGCGGTGCATGTACTGCCCGAGCAACAGGCCGAGCTTAAGGATCTCGGACAGCGAGTTGGCATTGGCGCGCCAAGCGCTGTGAGCGTCGAGCAGGCTGGTGACGTAGAGCCCGCGCCAGTTGGTGCCGAAGCCGTTGCCCTTCATCATCAGCTCGGTGGCGCCCTCCACCCCCATCGGCAGCCAGATGTTCATGCCGATGGCGTGCATGGGGATCGAGACGTCGGCGACCGCGGCGCCGAGGCCGGCGAGGCGATCAGCGGCGGCGCGCACCCCGGCGTCGACATCGACCTCGGAATGACCCCAGCCGAACGCCTCCTTAACCACGCCGATCTTGAGCCCTTTAACGTCCCGCCCGAGCGCCTCGGTGTAGGCCGCCGGCTGGGGCGAATATTGGCGCGGGTCGAGTCCGTCGAGTCCGGCGATTACTTCCAGCAGCAAAGCGTTGTCGGCGACGGTGGTGGTCATCGGCCCGACGTGATCCAGCGTCAGCTCGATCGGCATCACCCCGGTGTAGGGCACCAGCCCGTGCGTCGCCTTCATGCCGTAGACGCCGCAAAACGAGGAAGGCGCACGGATCGAACCGCCTTGGTCGCCGCCGATCGCCATCTCGACCTCGCCGGCGCCGACCAGCGCCGCGCAGCCCGACGACGAGCCGCCGGCCGAATAGCCGCGCTTGTGCGGGTTGTGGGTGGCACCGGTGGCGTTGGTGTGGCTGCCGCCGGAAAAACAGAAATACTCGCAGTGGGCCTTGCCGACGATCTCGCCGCCGGCATCGAGGATGCGGGTAACGATCGTAGCGTCGACGTCGGGCACATAACCCTCGAGCGTCGAGGCGCCGTTCATCATCGGAACGCCGGCGAGGCAGACATTGTCCTTGAGCACAACCCGCTTGTCGGCGAGCTTGCCGGACTCCGCGCCCTTGATCGAGGTCTTGACATACCAGGCGTGCAGCGGGTCTTCGTCCGCGCCGGGGCGGTGGCCGGGCGTGCGGGGATAGGCGACCTCAGGCAGATTGTCGGGCAGCCGGTCGAGCGGCGCGTAGTAGTTGCCGAGGGTCGTCGTCATCATGGCGCCGAACTCGGCGACGTCGGCGGCGCTAAGCGACAGGCCGAGATCGTCGGCGACGGTGCGAATCTGCTTCGGCGTTGGGGCTTTGATCGACATTCATGTCCTCCCACGAGGCCCCGTATTAAGAGCACATTCGCGGCTCTCGGCAAGCGGCGACAGGGGTCTCGAATACCCGACTTAACCGTCCCGCGCCCGCCCGCGGGGCGCGCAAAGCCTTCATATTGACAAGGCCGCGTGCTAGGGAGTCGGCAAATCCTAGCGGAGGAGACAGCCCTTCTTTGACCCCCTCACCCCAACCCTGTCCTGCGAGAGGGAGGGAGTGTTTGGCGCGTGCGGCGAGGTCCCTCTCCCGCCTGCGGGAGGGGTTCGTATAGGGGACCGTGGCGTCGGCGGCGCCGCATAAGCCCGCGTATCTGGGGTGAGGGTGAACGGCAATGACTTTCAAGATCGGCATCGATGTCGGCGGCACGTTCACCGATTTTCTGGTGACGCGCGAAGGTGGGGAACCGCGCATCTTCAAGACTCTGTCGACGCCGGAGGATCCGGCGATCGGGCTGATCAACGGACTCGAGGAAATCGCCGCGACCTATGGGCTCGCGCTCGACGCGTTGGCGGGCGAAATCGAGACCATCGTCCACGGCACAACGGTCACCACCAACGCTACGCTGACGCTGACCGGCGCCAAGACCGGCCTGATCACCACCAAGGGCCTGCGCGACGCGCTGGAGATGCGCCGCGGCGTCCGCGAGGAGCAGTACAACAATCGCTATACCAACGTACCGCCGCTGGTGCCGCGCTATTTGCGGGTCGGCGTTGCAGGCCGGCTCGACCGCAACGGCGCCGAGGTTACGCCGCTCAACCTCGGCGATGTCGACGACGCCGTCGCCCTGTTCGAGAGGGAAGGATGTGCGGCGGTAGCGATCTGCTTCATGAACTCCTTCGCCAACCCCGACCACGAGCACCGCGCCGCCGAGCTGGTGCGCAGCCGCCTGCCGGACGCGTATCTCACGGTGTCCAACGAATTGCTGCCTTCGATCCGCTTCTACGACCGCATCAGCACCACGGTGCTGAACGCCTATATCGGGCCCAAGCTCACCGCCTATATCGAAAGCCTCCTCAAACGCCTGGCCGATATCGGGTTCGGCGGCACCCTGATGATCATGCAGTCCAATGGCGGCGTGGTGACGCCGGAAGTGGCGCAAGCGCGCGCCGCGGTGACCCTGCTGTCGGGACCGGCGGCCGGTCCCGGCGTCGGGCTTGGCTACGCCCGCGCGCACGGCCGCAACGACTGTCTGACCGTCGACATGGGCGGCACCAGCTTCGATGCGGCGCTGGTGCGGAACGGCGAACCCGTCACCATCAGCGACGGTGAGATCAACCGCTACCGCATCGCTCTGCCGATGCTCGACATCAACACCATCGGCGCCGGCGGCGGCAGCATCGGCTGGATCGACGAGGGGGGCCTATTGCGCATGGGTCCGCAGAGCGCCGGCGCCGATCCCGGCCCGGCCTGCTATGGCCGCGGCAGCGCCAAGCCGACGGTGACCGACGCCGACCTCCGGCTCGGCTATCTCGACCCCGACTTCTTCGCCGGCGGCAAGATCAAGCTCGACGCGGCGGCGACCACGCACGCGATCGAGACCGAGATCGGCAAACCGCTCGGCATGACCGTCGAGGAAGCGGCCGCCGGCATGTATCGGGTGATCAACAACAATATGGCTCAAGGGGTGCGCGAGATCACCATCAAGCGCGGCTACGACCCGCGCGAGTTCCCGATGGTGGTGGCCGGCGGTGCCGGCGCGCTGCATGCCTGCATGATCGCCGCCGAGCTCGAGATCCCGATGATCCTGGTGCCGCGCGAGAGCTCGATCTTCTGCGCCGCCGGCATGCTGGCCAGCGACCTCAAGCACGATTTCGTGCGCTCGTTCGTGCATCGGCTGACCGAGGTCAACGCCGCCAAGCTTAAGCAGGCCTATGCCGAGATGCGGGCCGAGGGCGATGCGCTGCTCGATGCCGAGCATATCGGCCGCGGTCGCGGCCGGCGCGAGCATGTCGCCCGGATCGATTGCCGCTACGTCAAACAGTACCACGAGGTGTCGTTTCCCGTGTCGATGGATGTGATCGAGGCCGACGATTTCGACGCCATCGCGAGTGGATTCCACGCCGAGCACAACCGCATGTACGGCTACTCGCTGGTGGATCAGGGCACGGCGGTGGAGATCATCAACATTCGCATGCAGTCGATCGGCATCACCGACAAGCCGACCTTCCGCGAGGAGGACTATGCCGGGGAGGACGCCTCGGCAGCGCTCAAGGGGGAGCGGCGTCTCTACGTGCCCGAGGAGGGCCGGTTCCAAGCCGCGCCGGTTTATGACGGCCACGCCACCCGCTTCGGTTACCGGATCGGGGGGCCGGCGCTGATCGAGCAGGTCAACACGGCGATTCTGGTCACCGCCGGGTTCGACTGCGTGTGCGACAAATACGGCTCGTTCGCGATCTACGCCAAGGGCCAAGAGGACCTGGTGCCAAGCTTGGTGGGCGGGTGAATGCACCCGCTGCGACATTCCCGCGGTGTCACGCACCGACCGTCTGCAAGAAAGCACAGACGCGTGGCCGCGTATTCCGCACCCGCGCCGGCTCGCTCTCCCTTGACGGGTTCGAGAACGGAACCGGGGCGTCGCTGGCGCGGCCCAAGTCTGCCCGCATAAGCGGCGCCGAGGGTTGCGGGTCGAAAGAAACCAAACCCGTCCCGCTCGGGGCCGTCAAAACCCTATGAGTCTTGACGGGCTTCGCGGTATATCTGGTTTGTTTCAGGGAGCTGACGACATGACGGTCAACATCGATCCGATCCTGCTGTCGGTGTTCGCCAAGGCGTTTCGCTCGATCACCGACGAGATGAGCATCTCGCTACAGCAGACCGCGCGCTCGCCGATCCTGTGCGAGGCGAAGGACTTCGTCACCGGTATCTATGACGGCGACGGCAACATGCTCGAGCAGACTGAGAACCTGCCGATTCTGGCATTCTCGCTGGCACCGGTGTGCAAGTACATCCGCGAGTTCTTCGGCGACGAGATCTACCCCGGCGACGTCATCTTCCACAACGACGTCTTCTCGATGGGCAACCAGAACAACGACGTCGCGGTCTACAAGCCGATCTTCTTCGAGGACGAGCTGGTGGCGTGGGCGGCGTGCAAGGGCCACCAGGCCGACATCGGCGGCGCCGTCGCCGGCGGCTACAACCCCAACGCCACCGAAGTGTGGCAGGAAGCGCTCAGAATCCCGCCGGTCAAGGTCTACGAGAAGGGCAAGCTGCGCAGGGACGTGTGGGACCTGATCTTCGCCAATATCCGTTTCCCCATCGTCGAGCAAGACATGCGCGCCGAAATGGGCAGTTGCGTGGTGGCCGAGCGCCGCATCCTGGCGACCCTCGAGAAATACGGACTCGAGGTGTTTGCGGCGCACAAAGAAGCTCTGTTCGATTCGACCGAGAAGATGATGGAGGCCGAGATCGCCGAGATCCCCAACGGCGTTTACACCGGCGAGGGTTACGTCTTCTACGACGGCCGCAACGAAGGCTCCAAATACACGATCCGCGTCAAGATCACGGTCGCGGACAAGCACATCACCTTCGACTATTCCGACACCGACGCGCGCACCAACGGCTTCGTCAACGGCACCTACACATCGAGCGCGTCGGCGACGCTGCTGACCCTCTTGCAGATGGTCAACCCCGACATCCCTCACAACGAGGGCATGACGCGGCCGGTCGACATCATCATCCCCGAGGGCACCATCCTCAACGCCGGCTACCCCAAGGCGACCACCTTCGGCAACCATCTGTGCCCGCCCAACGCCGACGCCATCATCAAGGCGCTGGCGCCGGTAATCCCCGACCGGGTCACCGCGGGCTGGAACAACCTGCTGTGCTCGCTGTCGGTCGGCTTCGACGAAGGCAAGCACGACGATTATGTCGACATTCTGTTCCTCGGCATGAAAGGCGGCGCCGGCGCCATGAAGGGCACCGACGGCTACGATCATATCGGCATGATCGACGCTTCCGGCGGCGTGCTGGCGCAGGACTACGAGATGTACGAGCAGCAGACCCCGCACCTCCTGCTCGAGCACGAGCTGACCTGCGATTCCGCCGGCGCCGGCACCTGGCGCGGCGGGCTCGGCACTCACATGGCTTACCGGGTCGGCAGCAACGACACCCAGATCGTCACCTTCGGCGACGGCGATTTCATTCCCGCGTTCGGACTGTTCGGCGGCGGCGACAGCAACCTGAATCTCATAAAGCTGACCTACCCCGACGGCACCAACACCAAACCGCGCAACAAGGACCTGATCACCGGCGTGCCCAAGGGCACGGTGTATTCTCAGGTAGCGCAGGGCGGCGGCGGCTACGGCGACCCGAAAGCGCGCTTGGCAGCGCGCGTCGCCGAGGAGGTGCGCAACGGCGTGATCTCGCTCGACGCGGCGCGCGACACCTACGGCGTGGTGGTCGACCCCAAGAGTTTTGCGGTCGACGAGGCTGCGACGGCCGAGCTGCGGGCGTAGCCCCGACCTCCGGTCCGAGCCAACAGCATGTCTGCAAGCAAGCATCCTCCCGATTTGAGCTCGGCGCCCGCACCAGGCGCACGACCCGCGGCTCGCCTCGCACAGGTGATCACATGAACTTCGAACTCGACGAAGATCTGCGCGCGATTCAGGACACCTTCGCGCGTTTTGCCGACGAGCAGATCCTGCCCAAGGCCGAGCAGCTCGACGAAGCCCACAAGTTCCCGCAGGAGATCTTCAAGGCGGTGGCCGAACTCGGCTTCTTCCGCATGCGCTACCCCGAGGAGGATGGCGGCTTGGGCCTCGGCTTCCTGCCCTATTGCCTCGCGGTGGAGGAGCTCGCGCGCGGCTCGATGGCGGTGGCGGCGTGCTGCGCGATGCAGTCGCTGATGGGCACCAACTTCCTGTGGGCGCTGGGCAACGACGAGATCAAGGAGCGGTTGTTCCTGCCCGCGCTCGACGGCGACAAGATCGGCTCGATCTGCATGACTGAGCCCAACGCCGGCAGCGACCTCAAGGGCATGCAGACTCGCGCCAAACAGGTGCAGGGCGGCTGGCTGCTCAACGGCCAGAAGATGTGGGTGACCCTGGCGCCTCTGGCCGACTTCTTCACCGTGTTCGCCAAAGCTGGCGACGAGGAAGGCATCACCATCTTCCTGATCGAGAAGGACTTCGAGGGACTCAAAGTCGGCCGCAATATCGAAAAGCTCGGCGTGTGGCCGCTGACCACCTCGGAGCTGGCGCTCGACGACTGCTTCGTGCCCGACAGTCACAAACTTTGCGGGATCGGCGAGGGCGAGGAGCATCTGCGCGCGATCCTGGCCCGTATCCGCATCATGACCGGGGCCCTGGGGCTGGGGATCGGCAAAGCGGCGTTGGATTCCGCGGTGCAGTACGCCAGCGAGCGCAAGCAGTTCGGCAAACCGATCAACCGCTTTCAGGCGGTGCAGATGCGGCTGGCGGATATGGGCACCGAGCTCGAGGCGGCAATCCACCTCGTACGCTACGCGGCGTGGTGCGTCGACAACGACAGACCCGTGCACAAGGTGGCGGCGATGGCCAAGCTGTTCGCCAGCGAGGCGGCGGCCAGCATCGCCGAGCACGCCTCGCGTATTTTTGCGAGCTACGGCTACGCCATGGAATATCCGGCGCAACGCTATTTGCGGGATGTCAGGTTCCTGCTGATCGGCGGCGGCACCAGCGAGATCCTCAAGCTGGTCATCGCCAAGGAAGTGTCATCCGAAGCGAACTGACCGGACCGTGAGAAGCCAACCCTCAACCCCGCTGCCACTCGGGCGGGCCTACGTGGCGCCACGGGCGCAACGGCCACGCCTTCGTGGCCATGCTTGGAAGGGGCAACCGCGCGCCGCGCCGGCGTCGTCGTGCCCGCATAGAAGCGATGTCGGCAAGCAGCGGTCTGCGGAGCGCGCGAGCGCACCACCGCGCTCCCTCTTGCGGACATTACATCACCCTCGGCCGGCGCCGGACGGTGAGGAACGTGGCATAATGGACAGAGGATTCCGGGCTTACCCCGTCGGTATCGGCGGAGCGGGCCAGGGTAAGGGTTGCTTGGTTTTCGTGTCATGTCACAAGCCACTGAAGAAAAACGAAAAATCAAGATTCTCATCGCCAAGCCCGGGCTCGACGGCCACGACGTCGGCGCCAAGGTGGTGGCGCGGGGTCTAATGGCGGCCGGATTCGAGGTAGTCTATACGGGCCTCAGAAAGACTCCGGAGGAGATCGCGCGGCGTGCCAGGGAGGAGAACGTCGACGTGATCGGCCTGTCGATCCTGTCGGGCTCGCACACCCCCTTCTGCAGGCGCTTAAGGCAACTATGGGACGAATATGACCTCGGCACCAAAATGTGGATCGTCGGCGGCAACGTGCCCGAAGCCGACCACGAGGAACTGAAGGACATCGGCGTCGACGCGGTGTTCAACACCGGCACCCATCTCGACGTCATCGCCGACTACATCAAGGAGAACGTCGCAAAATGGCCTCGCAACTGAAACGAAAGCCGATCCCCCTGAGCGCGCCGCTGCCGGAGGGGCTGAAGCCGGTCGTCAACGAAAGCGGCATCGAGATCAAGCCGCTCTACACCGCCGCCGATGTCGAGGACTCGAGCATCGGCGACGAGCGCCCGGGCGCGTTCCCCTTCACCCGGGGCATCCACCCCGAGATGTACCGCAAGCGCTGGTACACGCTCAGGCAATACACCGGATTCTCGAACGCAAGGGCAACCAACGAGCGATTCCACTACCTCATCAAGACGGGAAACACCGGGCTCAACGTTGCCTTTGACCTGCCGACCCAGTGCGGCATCGATTCCGACGACCCCCGCGCCGAGGGTGAGGTCGGCCGCGTCGGTATGGCCGTCGATTCGTTGCGCGACTTCGAGATCGCTTTCGACGGCGTCGATCTCGACAAGATCACCGTGTCGCTCACCATCAACGGTTCGGCGGCGATCCTCATCGCCATGTATCTCGCGATGGCCCGCAAAAAGGGCTTCGACGTCGGCAAGCTGCGGGGCACCGCCCAGAACGACATCCTCAAGGAGTTCGTCGGCCGAGGCACCTGGATCTTTCCGGTCGAACCCTCGGTCAAGCTGATCGGCGACACCATCGAATACTGCGCCAAGCACGCGCCAAAATACTCGCCGGTGTCGGTGTGCGGCTATCACATCCGCGAAAGCGGCTGCGACCCGATCGAGGAGATGGCTTACGCCATCTGCATCGCCAAAGCTTATATCGACGAGACCGTGAAGCGCGGCGTCCCGGCCGAGGAGTTCGTCGGCAGACTCAGCTTCAACTTCGACATCTTCGGCTCGATCTTCGAGCAGGTCGCCAAGTTTCGCGCCGGGCGGCGGCTGTGGGCCAAGGTGCTGCACGAGGATTACGGGGTCACCGACTCCAACAGCATGTGGCTCCGCATGATCGCCGGCGGCGGCGGCTTCGGGCTCACCATCGAACAGCCCGAAAACAACATCATCCGCGGCACCATGTATGCGCTGATCGCCTCGCTGGCGGGTTGCCAGACCACGGCGCTGTGCTGTTACGACGAGGCCTACACCATCCCCAGCCCCAAGGCGCAGCAGATCGCACTCCGGACCAACCAGATCCTGATGGAAGAGGGCGGCCTCGCCGACACGGTCGACCCGCTGGCCGGCTCCTACTACATCGAGTCGCTGACCGACACGATGGAGACGGAAATGCGCAAGGTGATCGAGACCGTCGACGATATGGGCGGCATCGTAAAGCTAATCGCCGACGGCACCCTGCAGGACCACGTCTCGCAGCAGGCCTATGAGTACGAGCGCAAATTGGAGAGCGGCGAGTTCCGAAAAGTGGGCGTCAACTGCTACACCAGCGACGTCGACGCCGCGAACGCCGCGCACGAAGTCGAGATGCACGAGAACAAACCGCAAGACCTACAGATGCAGATCGAAAGTGTTGCCCGGGTCAAGGCCGAGCGCGACCAGAAGGAAGTCGAGCGTAGCCTTGCCCAGCTGAGGGAGGACGCCGTCGCCGACAATAACCTGATGCCGGCCATCATGGACGCCGTCACGGCGTACGCCACGGTCGGCGAGATCACCAACGTGCTGGCGGACATCTACGGCTACTACCGGGAGCCGATCAAGTTCGAAGCGGCAGAGTAGCGTTCAGATCGGATGACAAAACTCCCGGCAAGCGAGAACACCGCGCGGATGGGCACGTGAAGCAGCGGACGGTCCTGTCGATGGAGCAGGCTCTGGCGATGACGTACGCCACGCTGCGCTTCGTCCATCTCGGCTGGCGGGTGATCCGGCTCGAAGCGACGCCGGCGCCGGGCGACGCGCAGCCGGGCGATCCCAACCGCTATGTCGGCGGGCGCGTGGCCGACCTCGACCGCCACTCTTATTTCGTCGCGCCCAACGTCGGCAAGGAAGCGGTCGCGCTCAATCTGAAGACCAGCGCGGGCCGCGATTCGCTCAAGCGCATCGTCCGTGAACTCGATGTCGACGTGTTCTGCTGCAACACCATCCCGTCGCGCTACGAGAAGCTCGGCATCGACTACGCCACGCTATCGGCGGTCAAGTCCGACCTGATCTGGGCCGGGATCTCGGCGATGGGGCCGGACTATCCCGATGTGCCGGGCTACGACCCGATGATCCAGTCGCAGATCGGCTTTATGGAAGTCACCGGTCAGAAGCACGGACCGCCGACGCTGATGGGGGTGCCGCTGGTCGATCTGAAGGCCGGCGACGAGGTCTACGCCAACGTGATGCTGGCGCTGGCCGAGCAGGCCGAGCAGGCTGCGGCCGGGGCGACGCCCGAGGGGCGGCGCATCGACGTGTCGATGTTCCAAGCCGCGTCGTCGTGGCTGATCACGCTGTTGCCGCTGGTCGACATGGATTGCGGACCCGAGGAAATCACCCGCTGGGGTAACGCCCACCGCAAGTTCATCCCGACCAACGCGTACCCGACGCGGGACGGCCACGTCTACATGGCGCTCGGCAGCAATGCGCAGTGGCAGCGGCTGACGGCGATCGAGAAGTTTGCGGTGATCGATCCGGACGGGCGGCGCGGCAAGCCCGACCGGCGCTATGCCGAACGCGACGACCTCTACCGCGAGATCGGCGCGGTGACGTCGCAATACACGACCGATGAGGTCGCGGCCGACTTCGCGGCGGCCAGGATCCCGCACTCCGTGATCAACGACATCGCGACCGTGCATAAGCTCGACGAGATCAGGCGCAAGTCGATGCGGACGACGCTGCCGGACGGGAAAACGATTCGCATGCAGCCGATGGCGGTGGATATCGACGGCGCGGCGCAGGACTACGGTTTCGCCCCGCGCTATGGCGAGCACACGCTGAGCATCCTCGAGGAAGCGGGCTATTCGGCGGCCGAGGCGGAAGCGCTGGTCGCCAGCGGCGACGCCGCAATACGGCACGACCAGGCGGTGGAGACGCGGGCGTCGGAGTGATCCGCCGTCGATAAAGCTGCGATGGGCGTTCTTCCGCAATGTGCCCCCTGCCCCGACTCAAGGCGCGGCATCAAGCGGTCTCGCGAGCAGGGCGTCCGTCATGGATGAACGGGTGTCATAGATACCGCTCCTTGCGAACGGGTGTTGCGCTCTCGGCGGAGCCGGCCATGCGCCAAAATACCGCGTATCGGCGGACATCGAATGGCGGAAGCGCGTCACGCTTCGCCCGAGGGTTGTCGGTTGCGGCTAAACCGGCTTCACTGCAAGCCAGTGACCGTCCGTACCTGAGGGATGGGGTAAACCATGTTGGACCGCAGTTTCATCGGCCGGGAATACGAATCCTTCAGCTTCGAGGTCGAAAAGGGACGTATCCGCCAGTTCGCCGACGCCATTGGCGACGACAACCCGATCTACCGCGACGAAGCCGCGGCGAAGGCCGAGGGCTATGCGACGATCCCGGCGCCGCCCACTTTCGGCTACGTCGCGATCATGGACGCCGACCAGGCGTTCACGGTCTTGCGCGACATCCGCGCCGATATCTCGCGTTCGCTGCACGGTGAGCAGCGGTTCACCTACTACGCACCGATCTATGCCGGGGATACGGTGAACGGGCGCCAGAAGATCGTCGACATCTTCGACAAGAAGAACGGCGCGCTCGAATTCATCGTCACCGAGGTGTCGTTGGTCAACCAAAAGGCCGCACCCGTGTGCGACATGAAGAGCGTCGTCGTGGTGAGGAATTAGCAATGCCTGACGCGCCGAACTTCGCCGACGTCGAGATCGGCGACGAGATCCCCAGGCTCGATAAGCCGGCGATCGACCGGGTGCAGCTCGCGCTCTATGCCAGCGCCTCGGGCGACCACAACCCCATCCATCTCGACGACGAGCAGGCCAGGGCCGGCGGCCTGTCCGGCGTGATCGCCCACGGCATGCTGTCGATGGCGTTCCTTGGCCAGCTCATCGGCAACTGGGTGCCGCAGTCGCGGCTCCGCGAGCTCGGCGGCCGCTTCGCCAGTATCGTCAAGCCCGGTGACGTGGTGAGTTGCGGCGGCACCATCACCGCCAAGAACGAGCTCGACGGCGAGAACCGGGTCGAGGTCGAGATTACCGCGCAGACCGCAGCCGGCGAGCGCGCGATCGTGGGTAAAGCGGTAGTAGCTTTGGACTAACACGAAAGCTTTCCCCTTCACGCCCTTACTTGACTGTCAGCTTCGTCATCGCCGAGTGGACGGGATCGCCGGCGAACGACGGGAACCGGTGATAGTCCTCGCGTAAACGCTTGCGCACGTCGGATTGCAGCGAAGCGTTGAGCGCTGCGGGCGAGTCGAACGATATGTCGCAGATCAGCATGTGGTCGGCGCGCACCAGCCCGAGCGGCGCCGAGATGTCGGTCGGCTCGTACAGGATCGTGGCGCGGATGCCGGGCAGTTGACCCAGCAGCGGCGGATGGTGCGCGGTGTAATAGCCAAGGAAGTCGGCGCGATCGGCGGCCGTGTTGGGGTAGACCACGAAGTAGCTGACGGCGCCGACCGCGTCGCGGCCCCATTCGTCGCTTGTCGTCGGATACTGATGGCCAACCATGATCTCGTCGCTGACGCTGCCCGCGAACGGCGGCAGCCCCTGGGGATCACCGAAGCGTAGCGCCGCGGCGTTGGCTTCGAACGCGGCCAACAGCGCGCCGATCGAGTCGAACTCGGTGCGACACAGCAGGAACGGGCCGGGATCGTCTTCGAGAAGGGGGTCGTCATAGGCGCATTGCGTGTAGAGCAGCACCCTGCGCACCCCCGTCAAACCCGCCAGCACCGGGCCGAAGCGTTCGGCGAAGGCGTCGCGGAACGCCTTTGCGTCGACGGTCGTGCCTTCGTAATGGAGGAAATGGGACGCGCGCATCTTCAGCTCTCTTCTTGCCGGCTCACGCTCGGCACGCGGCGGTGCCAGTCGGTTTCGCGCTGGTAGAGGTGACCAACGTTGAGAAGCGTTGCCTCGGCGAACGGCCGACCCACCAGTTGGAATCCGGTGGGCAGCCCGTCGTCGGTAAAGCCGCAGGGCACCGACAGCGCCGGCAGTCCGAGATAACTGAACGGGCGGGTACAGCGGCCGAACGTCGCCATGACGCGGGCGGCAGCACCGGGCTCGTCGGGGTTGCAATCGGCGAGGGTCGGTGTCGGGTATTCATAGACCGGCGTGTGCAGCACGTCGACGCGGGTGAACACCTGGCGCGCAAAGTCGGCGAGGATCTGGCCGCGTTTGCGCAGCGCCGCAATATAGCGAGCGGCGGGAATGAACAGGCCGGCCTCCATCTCCGTGCGGATGCCGAACGCATAGTCGTCGGGGCGTTCGCTTATCCACTGCTGGTGCAACGCCGCCGCTTCCGCCTTGAGGATGATCTGCGCGGCCGCGAAGGCCGGCGTCAGATCGGCCATATCGATGTCGACGATCTCGGCGCCGAGGCCGTGCAAGACCTCGAGGCTGGCCTCGAGCGCAATTCGCCGCGGCGCGTCGAGATTGTCGGCAAGGAAACCGTGGGGCCGCCCGATCTTAAGGCCCTTAATCGAAGCTTCGATGCCGGCCTCATATTCGGGCACGGCGACGCTTTCGCAGGTCGGGTCGTTGGCGTCGGCACCGGCGATGACGCCGAGCATACGGGCGACATCGCGTACCTCGCGCGCCAGCGGCCCGATCGCATCGGCCGACCAGGAGCGCGGCATCGCCCCGAACCGGCTGACGCGCCCGTGGGTCGGGCGCAGGCCCGCGACGCCGCAAAAATAGGCCGGCAGACGCACCGAGCCGCCGGTGTCGGAGCCGAGCGCGCCGAACACCAGCCGCGCCGCCACTGCAGCGCCCGATCCGCTCGACGAACCGCCCGGCGCGGTGCCCGGCTTCCACGGGTTCTCGCAGTCGCCGTGGTGTACGTTGTGACCGGTGGCGCCGGCCGCGAATTCCGACATATTGAGGGTGCCGATCTCAAGCGCACCAGCGGCATCGAGGCGGGTCAGCACCGTCGCCGTAACGTCGGCAGTGACATTGCGGCGGATCTTCGAGCCGCAAGTCGAGACGCGTCCCGCGCGGTAGAACATGTCCTTGTGGGCGAGCGGCACGCCGGCGAGCGGTCCGTATTGCCGAGCCGCGTCGGCTTGCGTGGCCTGGTCGCGGGCCGCGTCCGCGTCGCAGGAAATGAAGCAGTTGAGACGGGGTTGCGCGCGCTCGATCCGCGCCAGGCAGGCCTCGGTCAACTCGAGCGAGGAGAAATCGCCGCGGCGAACTCCCTCGACGGCCTCGACCAGGCTGAGCTCGAACAGCTCGCGGTCCGGGGCCGGCGACACGACAGTTCTCTCTTGAAACGGGGGTGGTTGGGCCGGGAGGTCATCAACGAGCGACAGCAGGGTTCGCCGAAAACTGCTGCCGGGTTCGGCGTCGAAGTCGCCGGCGGTCAACATGTCCCGGGTCGCGCCGTCCAGCCGCGCCAGTTCGGCCGCCAGCTCGTCGGCGCGTTCGAGCGTGATTTCGATTCCCCAGCTCGCACGTGCCAGCGCGCGAACGCGTTCGCCCTCGTCGGTCATGGCGTCCGCCGGTTGACAGGCCCTGGGGCGCGTAGGAGTTTTGCGCCCAACAAACGCAGGGCCCTGTCATGACTGGATCGATCCATCTCGACCTCGATGCCGCGGTGGCATCGATCACAATCGATAATCCCGACAAGCGCAACAGCTTTGACCTGCGGATGACGCGCCAGTTGCGCGACGTCGCCGGTATCATCGCCGACAACCACGACATCCGCGTGGTGTTGATCAAGGGGGCAGGCGAGCGCGCGTTTTGCGCCGGCGCCGATTTCGACGCCATGACCGAGGCCGACAACATTCTCGACTCGGTCAACGCCATGGAGGACATGCTCGACCAGGCGGTAGCGGCGATGGCGCGGATCGAGGTGCCGATCGTCGCGGCGATCCGGGGTGCCTGCCTCGGCGGGGGCGTGCAGCTGGCGATGACCGCCGACATCCGCATCGCCGCCGACGACCTCAAGCTCGGCATCCCCGCAGTGTCGCTCGGTCTGGTGTATCCGCTCGATGCGGTGGCCAAGATCGTCACCCTGGCCGGGCCCAGCACGGCCAAGCACCTGCTGATCGGCGGCACGCCCTACGACGCCGTCACCGCCCACGCCAAGCGCCTGGTAGACGAGGTGGTGCCGGCCGCCGAGTTGCTCGAGCGCGGCGCCGCCTTCGTTGAACGCATCGCCGCCTATCCGCCGGATACGGTGCACACCTATAAGCGCATCGTCGACGATTTCGCGGCCGGCACCGAGATCGAGGCGATCGAGGAGATGCGCAGCCGCGCCAACCGCGCCGGCGAGCTGATCGCCCGCCTCGCCAAGGTGCGTCGCGAGCGCCGGCAAAAGGCGTCGTGAGGCAGACAGCAAGGGTGCGCAATACGACCATCGATTGAAGTCCCTATCGACATGGAAGCGATCCACTTCTCCGAATATGGCGGGCCGGAGGTGCTGCAGTATGGCGAGTTCCCCGACCCCGAGCTCCCGCCCGACCAAGTGCTGATCGCGGTCCACGCGGTCAGCGTGGCGCCGAGCGACTGGCTGGTGCGGGCGGGTAAGCTACAGCACCTGTTCCCGCAGAGCTTCCCCACCATCCCCGGCCGCGACGGTTCCGGCGTGGTAGCGGCGGCGGGGGCGGAGGCGGACTTTGCGTCGGTGGGCGACGAGGTCGTGTTCAAGGTCAGCCATGTGGAACGCGGCAGCTATGCCGAGCTGATCGTCCGGCCGCGTGACATGGTGGTGGCCAAACCGACCTCGGTCAGCCACGTCGAGGCAGCGGCCGGTGGCCATGCCGGCACCTGCGCTTGGATCGGCTTGGTGCGCGAGGCCGGCATCAAGGCCGGCATGAAGGTGCTGATCCAGGGCGGCGCCGGCGCCATCGGCGGCCTCTCGATCCAGCTCGCCAAGCATCTCGGCGCGTCGCCGATCGTCACCACCTGCCGACGGGTCAATGTCGACCACGTCAAGAGCCTCGGCGCCGACCTCGCCATCGCCTACGATGAGGAGGATTTCCGCGACCATGTCAGCGACTGCGACGTGGTGTTCGACTTGGTCGGCGGCGAAGTCCACAACCGGTCCTACGACGTGATCAAGCCGGGCGGGGTCATGACTTGGCTGATCGCCGAACCGTTCGACGACGTCTCCAAGACCGTCGACGTGGTCGAGCGTCAGGCGGTGATCGACGACGATCCCGCTGCGCTCAAGGCGGTGATCGAGCTGCTCGGCCGGGGCGCAATCAAGCCGCAAGTATCCAGGGTGATGCCGCTCGATCAGGCGGCGGAGGCGCAGCGTCTGCTCGAGTCCGGCGTCGTCAGCCGCGGCCGCATTGTTTTGCAGGTGCGGTGATGTGGTCGGCGCCTCTCGCGCAAGGAGATCGGAAGGGAACCTGGCCGAATTATCGAGGCTGCCTCGCTGGACCTGTGGCGCCGACTCGAAACGATTTCTGATAGCATCATCACAGCGCATAGGAAGGGACCGAGCATGCAACGACAGCGCATCAAACTCGGGCTGATCGTGCCGTCGTCGAACACGACGGTGGAGTGGGACTTTCAGCGGCTGATGCCGCGCCGGGTGTCGCTGCACAGCGCCCGCATGTGGCTGACCGGCTCCGGCGCCGAAGGGCTGGGGCGCATGAACGAGGACATGGAACAATGCGCCGAGCATCTCGGCTCGGCGGGGCTCGATTTCATCGTCTATGCCTGCACCGGCGGCAGCCTGCTCGAAGGACCAGGTCACGATACCCGGATCAGCGCCCGGATCACCGAAATCACGGGCGTCCCCGCGACGACGATCTCGACCGCCTCGCGGCTGGCGTTGGCGACGCTCGGCATGCGCAGGCTGTCGGTGTGCACGCCCTACCAGGACAGCATGACCGAGAAGGTCGCCGAATACCTCGACGCCAGCGGCTACGAGGTGGTGAGCCTGGCCGGCCGTCGCAAGGAAGACAATCTGGCGATCGGTAACGACCCGCTCGACGAGATCATCGACTTCGTCGCCGACAACACCGCGCCCGAGTCCGACGGCGTGTTCCTCTCCTGCACCAATTGGCGCACCACCGACGTGTGCCAGCCCATCGAGGACAGGACCGGCAAGCCGGTGGTCACCGCCAACCAGGCGACGGCGTGGGCGACCCGCCACACGCTCGGTTTCACCGAGCCGCTCGACGGGTATGGCCGCCTGTTGCACCAGGCCCCGGCGGCGCTGGCGGCGGAGTAGGCCGAACTCGGCCAGGACCCGGCCGATCGGGCGGGTGCGCGGTCGTATCATCGAAGGCGTGACCGCGGCGGGAAAGTCGACGATCTTCCAACGTTTGCAAGAACGTCTGTCCCAGGACCGCCGGGCGCGGCCTGACCTCGACGCCGGCCTAACGGCCGCCTGCCGGAACTCTGGGGCTTGGCTTCAGCCGCTCGCCATCTGGCTCGGCAGCCACAGCACGATCGGTGGGAACGCCAGCATCATCACCATGGCGATGAAGTCGCAAGAGAGGAACGGCAGGCCGGCCTTGTAGATGTCGGACATCGAGGTGCCCCGCGGCGCCACCCCCTTCATGACGAACAGCTGCAACCCGAACGGCGGGGTGGTCGAGGCCATCTGCATGTTCAACAGCATGATCGCGCCGAACCAGATCTCGGAGAACCCCAGCGCCTCGACGATCGGCAAATAGATCGGCAGCGTCAGCAGCATGATCGACAGCGGCTCCATGAAGGTGCCGAGGATCAGCAGCAGTATCTGCATGAAGAAAATGACGTAAAGCGGCTCGATATCGAAGGAAGTCGCGAGGTTGACCACGCCCTGGGCAGCGCCGGTGAAGCCGAGGATCTGCGAGAACGCCGTCGAGCCGGTCAGGATCATCAGCATCATCACCGTGATCGAAAGCGTCGATTTGAGCGATTCCTTGGCCACGTTCCAGGTCAGGCCCTTGTAGAGCCAGGCCAGGATGAACGCGGCCAAGCCCCCCAGCGCTGCAGATTCCGTCGGCGTGGCGACGCCGAAGAAGATCAGCCCGATGACGGTGCCGATGATGGTTAATATGGGAATGACGTAGAGGATGGTGTTGCCGATCCGCAGCAAGATCGGCAGCTTTTGCTCGGCGATATAGGGCGGCGCCAGTTCGGGCTGTAGAGAGGCACGGATCAAGATGTAGAGCGCATACAGCACCGCCATCAGCAGGCCGGGACCGATGATCGCGACCAGGAAGTCACCGATCGAGAACTGGCCGATCGAGGCCAGTAGCACGCCCAGCGCCGACGGCGGGATCATGATGGCGAGACCGCCAGAGCCGAGAATCGGGCCGATCGACATCGACTTGGCGTAGCCGCGCTTCTGCATGTCCGGGACCAGAATCTTGCCCAGCATGGCGGTGCCGGCGACACCGGAGCCCGTCAGTGTCGAGAACATGGTGCCGCCGCCCACCGCCATCAGACTCAGGCGGCCGGGCACCCGGCCCATCCAGGAATCGAGCACATCCATCTGTTTCGCCGCTATCCCCGAACGGAACATCAGTTCGCCCATCAGGATGAACAGCGGCACCGGCAGAATCGTGAAATGGGTGATCGAACTCATCACCGACAGCACCAGCTGGTTGAGCCCGGCGAAACCGTTCCAGAACACGTAGACGCCGACGACGTTGATGATCAGGAAAGCGAACGCGACCGGCACGCCCATCGCCAGCAGCACCATCAAGCTGGCGAAAATCGCGGCCAGAACCTCGTACCACTCCATCGTGCCGGACCTCGTCTATTCGAGCTCGCGCCGGGCCGCGCCCTGGAGCAGCTCGACGTCGACGTCCACCGACGGATCCTCGCGCCAATGGGCGATGAAGCGTTGGGTGAAGCGGCCGAACAGCAGCAACCCGCCGATCGGGATGCATAACAACACGATCCACAGCGGGAACTCGACCAGAGTGGCACGGAACAGTCCGCGTTCGAACGCGTCCAGGGTGCGGCTGGCGCCGAAGATCAGCAGCACCAGGCCGACAAAGATGCCGAACGACGCGCTCAGTAGGCCGAGGCGATGGCGCCAGCGCGCGGTCAGCGCGGCGAGAAAGATTTCGATGCGGACGTGACCGTTCTCGCGCAACACCCAGGCGGTGCCGAAGAACGTTATATAAAGGAGGGCATATTCGGACAGCTCGACGACGAAATAGATCGGACTGTTGAACGCATAGCGCATCACCACCTCGGTACATACGCCCAGGGTGACCGTTACCAGAATCGCGATGGCGAGGAACGCGAAAATATCTTCCAGAATGTGGAGAAACCGGCCGAGCCGATCAAAGAACATGGTTCACCCGCTCTCCGAAACCGGCTCAGCCGAAATGTATGGTTGCTGGCGGACGATTAGTTGCCCGTCAGCTGCTTGAGCTTTTCTACCGTCTCCTTGCCGATCTTCTTTTCCAGCGCAGCCCATTCCAGGCCGTAGGCGTTGGCGAGATAGTCCTCGTTCTCGGCATCGGAGAACTTGACTCGTTTGACGCCGGCTTCCGTCAGCGCCTCCCACTCCTCCGCCTCCTGGGCGCGGTAATAGGCAACCATCTTCGGCTCGAAAGCAATGGTGGTGTCCATCAGCTTCTGTTGGGTCGCGGGGCTGAGGCCGTTCCATTTGTCGAGATTCATCACCGCGTAGAGGTTGCTCCACTCGAAGAACGGGAGATCGACCGCCGCCTTGATGTGCTTGGCCCAACCGAGCTTGACCACGCCGGTGTTGGGCCAGCCGAAGCCGTCGACGACGCCGCGCTCGAGCGCAGTGTAGACCTCGGGCGAGTTCATGGTCACCGGGATCATCCCATAGTGGCGCATCAGCCGGTCGTAGAGCGAGGCGGTGCGCATTTTGAGGCCGTCGAGATCGGCCAGCTTGGTCGGGACGATGTTGGTCCAGAGATAGAACGCCGACATCTGCACACGGCCGATCAGCTTGGTGTTCATGCGTTCCTGGAACAGCCCGTCGAGGTAGTCGAAGAAGCCGCTTTCGCGCTCTTGGATCGGGTTGAGCCGCGACAGCACCATGCCCTGGGCCTCGGGGATCCGGTCTTGCAGATCGGAGCCGACGATGAACGCCATATCGAGCACGCCGCTCTTGACCGCTTCATGCTGCTCGAAGCGCGGCACGATCTCGGGGCCACCGACATAGTTGATCTGCAGATCGCCTTTCATCGCCGCGTTGACTTCATCGGTCCAGGCGCGCGAACCCCACATCACCGGGTGCGGCTTGGGAATGAAGGCGATGGCCTTCAACGTGGTCTCGGCGTGCCCCGGGCCGGCATTGAGCATGGCGGCGACGGCAAACGCGCCGATTAGAAACACCAATTTTTTCATGAATTCTCTCCCATAAACCGACGTCCCCGGGCGTCTTGCTGTGGTTGTCGGCGGGGACCTCTCGGTCGGAGTATCCCTAGGCCGAATTGCGGGGTCAACCCGGACCGCGAAGCAAGGACGTTTCGCCAGCCGGTCAGCTGCCGATGCGGGGCATTCCCGCGCAAGGGGCCGTCGGCCGTAGCCGCACTTGGTGCCCAGACATGCCGATGCCCGCCCGTGTTCGCAAAACGCCGCCCTTCCTCGAAACGAAGCAAGGAGCGGGCGCCGCGATCGCGACGCCGGCCCCGTATTCGCCATTCGTTGCCCGACCGCTGGAGCGCAGAGCACTCCAGCGGTCGGCGCGACAAAACCCTCGGTGTTGGTCGGGACTAGTTGCCGGTCAGCGCGCGCAGCTTCTCGACTTCAGCGGCCCCGATCTTCTTCGCAAGCTGCACCCATTCGAGATTGTAGGCGGTATCCAGATACTCCTTGTTCTCGGCATCCGAGAACGTGATTCGCTCGACGCCGGCCTCGTCGAGCGCCCGCCATTCGTCTTCGTTCATGGCGCGGTAGTGGGCTACCATCCCCGGCTCGAAGGCGATCATCGAATCCATGATCTTCTTCTGGGTGCGGGCACCCAGACCCTTCCACTTGTCGAGGTTCATCACCCCGTACATGTTGCTCCACTCGAAGAACGGCAGGTCGATGACATAGCCGATATGCTTGGCCCAGCCGAGCTTGACCACGCCGGTCGGTGGCCAGCCGAAGCCTTCGACGACGCCGCGCTCGAGAGCAGTGAATACTTCCGGCGAGTTCATGGTCACCGGGATCATGCCGAAGTTCCGCATCAGGCGATCGTAAAGGCCGCCCGTACGCATCTTGACGCCCTTGAGATCGGCCAGCGTTTCGGGTTTCTTCTTCATCCACAGAAAGAACGGCGACATCTGTACCCGACCGATCAGCTTGGTGTTCATGCGGGTCTGAAACAGATTATCCATATAGTCGAAGAAGCCGCTCTCCCGCTCTTGGCTCGGGTCGAGTTTCGACAGCACCATACCGATCGCTTCAGGGATAGTGTCCTGCATATCGGCACCGACGATGAAACCCATGTCCATCACCCCGCTGCGGATCGCCTCGAACTGCTCGAAACGGGGAATGATCTCCGGGCCGCCCACATAGTTGATCTGAAACTCGCCCTTCATCGACTCGTTGACCTCGTCGACCCACATCCGCGAACCCACCATCACCGGGTGAGTCTTGGGGATGAAGGCGACGGCTTTGACCGTGACCTCGGCGAGGACCGACCCCGCCGAAAGCAGACCGACCACCGTGACGGCGGAAGCCAGCGCGAAAAGTTTCTTCATCGATCACTCCCTAGCCCTAGCTGATGCGGATTTCCGCGCGTGCACATACGCGCCCGCGCCGCGAGAATCCCCGGTGGTCGGAGCGTAGCAACCGGATTCGACCGAAGCAACGTGCCCCGCCGCTCCGCCATCACGCCGGCGATAGCCGGCCTCGCGGCGCGGCTACCGCAACGCGTCGAGCACCTCGCGCACACCGACGTCCCACGGCGGTTCGCCGACCGCTTCGATCCGTGCCAACCGTTCGGTCGACAAAGCGCCACCTGCATTGGCGCGAAACTTGGTGATCACCTTGGCCGGATCGGACGGCGCCGCAGCGGCCGGCGTCTGATGGACGGTACCGTCGGCCAGCGTGATTTCCAGCACCCCGTCAAACGCATGGCCAAGCGCGGGATCGACGACATGGACCACCTTTGCCGCCAGCTCGCGTACTTCGGCGCGCACGAGCGGGTGCGAGGCCAGGGTGTCGAGACCGACGGCGCCATCGATCAGGGCCGCGGCCACCTGATAGGGCAGGCTGGCGATCACCTCCATATCGTTGGTGGGCGCGATCTTCCGCTCGCGCGGCTCGCACACGATCGGCACCGCCCAGGCCGCGATGACGCATTTGGCCGACGCCACCTCGCCAGCATCGATCTCGTGCGCGGCGCTTAACGCCAGCGCGGCGTCGATATAGGGCTGAACGACGTGGGCGCAGGGATAGTATTTGAAATGTGCGCCCTCCGCCTTCCAGACCGTGCCGAGCCCGTCGGCGATCGTCTCGATCGCCGGAGCATCGTCGCCGAGGAACGAGCGGTAGAGCCCGTAGCGCCCCTCCAACACCGTGCCGGGGCCGCGGAAGCCGCGCGCGGCCAGCATCGCCGCGGTGATGCCACCCTGTGCAGCCCAGCCCGTATGCAGCCACTTCGACCAGGTGCCCTCGGTCGCGAATTCCAGCAAACCGCCGGACATGCTGCCGGCAAGCCCGAGCGCCGAGGCCAGGCGCTCGCCATCGAGGCCGAGGAAACGACCGGCGGTGGCAGCGGCGGCCAGCGGTCCGATCACCGCCGAGGCGTGAAAGCCATGGGCGTGAAAGGCACGACCAGCGGCAGCGCCGAGGCGGGCGGCAATCTCGTAACCGACGACGATGGCCGCCCACACCTGATCGAGGGTCGCGTCGTGGGTCTCGCCCAGAGCCAACGCCACCGGGACGACGACGCTACCGGGATGGACGACGGAATCGGGAAAGGTGTCGTCGAAGTCGCGGCAGTGGGCGACGATGCCGTGGGCAAGCGCCGCCGCAGCGCTCGGCACCCGGTCATGCGCGCCAATCAGCGTGGCCTCGGGCCGCCCGCCCTGGGTAACCACGGTGTCGTAAATCGCCGCCGCGGCCGGGGTGTCGAAACCGGCAAAAACCAGCCCGAGCGTGTCGATCGCACGCAGCGCCGCGAGCCGGCGCTGTTCTTCCGGGATGTCGGCCGGCCGCACTGCGACCGCCCAGTCGGCCAGTCGCCGGGCAATGGTGGGGGAAGAGGTCAGGGAAGGATCTCGTTCGCTATTCGCCGTCACGGGGACCCTCTGCCGCGCCGGTGGAAGACGAGCGAGCTACGCCGATGCGGCCGCCGCCGCGCGCATGTTTCATCGTGCCAACAATGGGCGCTCACGCAGCCGCGTTCATTGATCGGGCCTGCTTCAATAGACCGATTCGAGCGTGTCGCGCACCTCGGCCCGGCTAAGCGCGCAGGGCACGTAGCCCATCATGTAGTCGTCCATGGTTGCGGCGGCGATATCATCGAGATCGCCCTCCGCCATCCCGACATCGCGCAGCCGTTGCGGCAGCGGTAACGACGCGACCAGCTTGGCCATCGCGTCGGCTGCAACGGCGCCGGCTTGGTTGGCGCTCAACCCGTCGGCCCGGCCGCCCATCGCTTCGAGCACCAAAAGCTGGTCTTCGCCGATCGCCGGCAACAGGGTGCGCATAGCAGGCGCCAGCAACATGGCGTGGGAAATGCCGTGCCGCAACGCGTAACGACCGCCGACGACGTGGCCGATGGCATGGACCAACGACACCATCGCGTTGATCCCGGCGATGCCGGACATCAGGCAGCCGAACTGACAATCGGCGCGGGCGCGGAGATCGTCCGGCTGCTCCACCGAGCGCGCCAGCGAGCGCCGCAGCAAGCGCGCGCCGTGCACCGCCATGCCGGTGGCGATGGCATTGCGGTCGCGCGAGTAGAGCGATTCGATGCAGCGCGCCAACGCGGTCATACCGCTGGCTGCGGTGAGCTCGGGGCCCGCATGCACCGCCATTTCGGGATCGAGGATCACCGCCTGCGGCACCAGACGACGATCCCAGAACAGCAACTTCTTGTGCGCCGCCGGATCGAGGATGCCGGCGGTCGGCATCACCTCGCTCGACGAGCCGGCGGTGGTCGGCACGGCAACATGGGTGATGCCGTTGGAGGTCAGCGGCGCACGCTCCATCGACCGGTTCATGGCATAGGGCGCGAGGTCGCCGCCGCTGGCGCACATGATGGCGATGCCCTTGGCGGCGTCGATGGTGCTGCCGCCGCCGACACTGACCACGACGTCGGCACCGAGGCGCCTGAGCGCGTCGACGCCGCGTTCGACGCTGGGGATCGGCGTGTGGGTCGCCGCTTCGTCGAACACGCCGGCGAACACCGACCCCAACACGCTGCGGATGCGGGTGAGGATCGAACTGGCAGCGACGGTCCGGCCGCACACTACGAGCGCGCGCCGGACGCCGAGTTCGGAGCAGATTTGCGGCAGTCGCTCGACGGCGCCGACGCCGCTACAGATTCGCGTCGGCCACTCGCGGATGTTGAGAAAATGGGTGTCAGCCATCACCATACCCGTCTTGCCATGGACGCGTGTTATAGCTCGGAGACGGATATGGACCCAAGGGCATTGCGCGAAACGGTCGCCGGGGTGCTGGGACGTCGGATGAGCGACGCCGAGGCGACGCGGATTTGCCAAGCTGCACGCCGCATGCTGGTCGCCGCTGCGCCGCTGCTGCGCCGGCATGGGGGCGACGTGCCGGCGCAAGAGTTCGGCGCGGTGCTGCGCGAACTGTCGGCGATGCCTGCCAACGACGATGACTGACCCCCTGACCTGGACGCTGACCGAGGCTGCGGCCGCGATTCGCGACAAATCGATCTCCGCCCGCGAGCTGACGAAGGCCAGCCTCGCCCGGATCGCCGCGTATGACGGAAACATCAAAGCGTTCATACGCGTCGACGGCGAATGCGCCCTCAACGCCGCCGATCGAGCCGATCGCGAGCTCGCGGCCGGTATACCGGTCGGGCCGCTGCATGGCGTGCCGCTGGCGCACAAGGATCAGTTCGAGCGCGCCGGCCGGGTGTCGAGCTGTGCTTCGAAAAGCCGTGAAGGCATCGTTTCCGAGCGTACGGCGACTCTGCTGACCCGCCTCGATGCCGCCGGTGCAATCGATCTCGGCGCCCTCAACATGTCGGAATTCGCGTTCCATGTGTGGGGGCTCAACCCGCTGCTCGGACCGCCGCGCAACCCCTGGGATCCTACCCGCATCGCCGGCGCGTCTTCCGGCGGCTCGGCGGCGGCGCTGGCCGCGCGTATGGTGTTCGGCGCCCTGGGTTCCGACAGCGGCGGTTCGATCCGTCATCCGGCAGCGCTGTCGGGCGTCGTCGGGCTGCAGCCGACCCACGGCCGGCTCAGCCGTCACGGCATGCTCGGCTCGAGTGCGACGGTCGATGCGCCGGGCCCGATGGCACGCGCGGTCGCCGACGTCGCGCGCCTGCTCAGCGTGCTCGCCGGTCCCGATTCCGCCGACCCCGGCTGCAGCAGCCATCCGACCCGGGACTACGAGGCCGCTCTCGAGACGACGATTGCCGGCTGCAGGATCGGCATCGCCGACGATGCCCTGATCGCCGACTTGCCCGCCGATTTGCGCGACGCCTATCTCGCGGCAATTCAGGTGTTCGAAGCGCTGGGGGCGGACACGGTGGCGGTCGACCTGATCGAACTTGAACCGCTGTCGGCGGTGGCGGTAATGGTGTTCGCCAGCGAAGCGGCGGCGACCCATACTCAGGCACTGCGCGAGCATGGCGATGACATCGAGCCGCAGGTCCGCGAACGCCTGCTGCAGGGCTTCGCCTATCCCGCCGCCGCCTACATCGAAGCGGTCAATGCGCGATCGGCCGAGGCTCGCCGGTTCGTCGCAACCGTCCTCGGCGAAGCGGAGGCGTTGTTGCTGCCGGCCGCCACCGACGTTGCGCCGCGCGCCGACGACGTGCTCGACGGCATCCCACCGCTGGCCACCAAGCTCGACCCGGGTTACTTCATGCGCGCATTCAACTATCTCGGCCTGCCGGCACTCGCCGTTCCATGCGGGTTCTCGGACAACGCCTCGTCACAGGACTCGCCGCAAGGCCTACCGATCGCGTTCCAGCTCGTCGGGCGCCCTTTTGCCGAGGCGGCGCTGCTGAATCTAGGCCATTTGTTCCAGCGTGAGACCGGCATCCAGCGCATCGTGCCGGCCGGGTTCGCGGGCGACGGCGACGCCGCACCCGCCGACGAGGTGGAACCGGACTTGTTCTCGAACCCCCGCCGAGGCTAGAACGCTTGCCGCATACCCGCACGATTTGCGGCCAAGAGGACATTACGGTTTGACGAGCGGCGGTTCGCGCTATCGCGTCGGTATCGATATCGGCGGCACCTTCACCGACCTGATCCTGGTCGGTAATGACGGCGCGATGCACACCAAGAAATTGCTGTCGACTCCCGACGATTACGGCCGCGGCGTCGTCGCCGGTCTCAAGACCGCGCTCGACGAGCTCGGGATCGCCGCCGCGTCGATCGAGCGGCTGGTGCATGCAACCACGGTGGCGACCAACACCATTCTTGAAAGCAAGGGTGCGACCACGGCGTTGATCACCACCCTTGGGTTCCGCGACGTCTTGGAGATGAGACGGCTGCGCATCCCCGAGATGTACACCCTGAACTATCCAAAACCCGAGCCGCTGGTGCCGCGTCGGCGACGGCTCGAGGTAATCGAACGCATGGGGCCGCGCGGCGAGGTGCGGGTCGCGCTCGACGAAGCCAGCGTCGCGGCCGCGCTGGCGCGCCTCGCAGGCGAAGATGTCGAGGCGGTGGCGATCAGCCTGCTGCATGCTTACGCCAATCCCGCGCATGAGCAACGCATCGCCGAGATCGTGCGCGCGGCGTTGGGAGAAGAGATCTACATCACCTGCTCGAGCGACATCCTGCCGGAACTGCGCGAGTATGAGCGAACCAGCACCACCGTGATCAACGCCTATCTCGGCCCGGCGCTCCGGCGTTATTTCGCTTCGCTGATCGAGCACATCGCCGGCATCGGCGTCACTGCGCCGTTGCAGGTGATGAAATCGGACGGCGCGATCATGACGGTCGCGGCGGCGGGCGACAAACCGGCCTATCTGGTCGAATCCGGTCCGGCCGCCGGGGTGATCGGTGCGGCCCGGGTCACCGGGCTCGGCGGTGCGGCGGATTCGATCACCCTCGACATGGGCGGCACCACGGCCAAGGCTTCGATCGTTGAAGGCGGCAAGGTGACCACCACGGGCGACTACGAAGTCGGCGCCGGCATCAACCTGTCGAGCAAGCTGATCACCGGCGGCGGTTACGCGCTCAAACTGCCGGTCGTCGATTTGTCGGAAATCGGTGCCGGCGGCGGCAGCCTGGTGACGATCGACAGGGGCGGGTTGATACATGTCGGGCCCGAGAGCGCCGGTGCAATGCCGGGCCCGGTCGCCTACGACAAGGGCGGCACCGTGCCGACCCTTACCGATGCCATGATCGTCCTGGGCTACCTTAATCCAGACTATCTGGTCGGCGGTGGGCTCAAACTCAACGCGCCGGCGGCGCGTGAAGCAATCGCATCACAGATCGCCGAACCGCTCGCCAAGGACCTGCTCGACACCGTCTACGGGATCTACCAGGTGTCCGGCGGCACCATGGTGCGGGCGGTCAAGGCAGTGTCGACCTATCGCGGCCGCGACCCGCGTGATTTCACGCTGTTCGCCTTCGGCGGCAACGGCCCCGTCGTGGCCACCGAAATCGCCACCCAGCTTGAGATGACGCGCGTCGTGGTGCCGCTCAACCCCGGCGTGTTCAGCGCCTTCGGGCTGCTGCTGTCGAACGTCGAGCATGAGGTGACGCGGGCATTGCTGCGGCGGCTGCAGGACCTCGATACCGGCGAGCTCAACGCGATCTATAGCGAGCTCGAAAACAACGTGCGCGCGGTCATGACCGGTGAGGGCTACGGCGAAGGTGAGGCCCGGCTGCTACGCTCGATCGACCTGCGTTACACCGAACAGGCGCATGAGTTGACGGTGCCGTTCCTCGCCGATCTCGGTCGGTTGGCCGAGTCGTTCTCCGAGGAACACGAACGCACCTACGGCCACGCGGCCAGCGCCGAATCGGTCGAAAGCGTCACGTTGCGCGTTACCGCGCAGGTGCTTGTCGAGGGCATCGGCTCCTACGAGATGCGGACCGGGCTCGAGCGCTACAGCGGCACCGCCGCCCGGCCCGTTTCGCGGCTTGCCTATTTCGGCCCCGAGGCGGGTCAGCGCGTCACGCCGGTGGTGGACCGCCGCCAGCTGCTAGACGGCGCGCGCGAGGGACCGTTGATCGTCGAAGAGTATGATGCGACCTGCGTGGTGCCGCCGGGCTGGCGGGCCGAAGTCGACCCGCGCGGCAATATCGAACTGACGCGGCGCGGCGAAGTCTAACGGCCGGTCGGACCGGCCGGGTCGGCTGATTATTTAAGGAGCCGGGGATGAACGCGACGGCAGCCAACATTGACCCCATCACCAAGGAAGTCGTGAAAAACGCGCTGAGCTCGATCGGCGACGAAATGGCGCTGGTGATCATGCGCACGGCCTATTCGCCGATCGTTCGTGATTCCGGCGACTTCTCCACCGGCCTGTGCGACCGCAACGGCAAAATGATCGCCAGCGGTCTGACAATGGCGTTGCATCTCGGCTCGTTCCCCGACGCCATGCGCCAGCTCCTGAGCCAGTACGACGGCAACATCAACCCCGGCGACATGTTCATCTGGAATGACCCCTATGGTGGCGGCGGCATGCATCTGCCCGACGTCTATATCGTCAAACCAGTGTTCCACGCGGGCGAGATCGAGGGCTTTGCCACCACCCTGGTGCACCAGATCGATCTCGGCGGCGCCGCGCCGGGCTCCAACGCAGTGTTCTCGACGGAGATTTACCAGGAGGGACTGCGCATCCCGATCATCAAGCTGTACGACCGCGACGCACCCAACGAAACCTTTTTCAGAATCCTCGAGAAGAATACCCGCCTGCCCGACAAGGTCGCCGGCGACATGCGCGCCCAGATCGCGGCCTGCCGCACCGCCGAGCGTGCCTACCTCAAGCTGATCGAGAAACACGGCGTAGAGATTTTCCGCCAGCTGCTGGAGGAGATGCACGACCATTCCGAAGCGCTGATGCGCGACGAGATCGCCGCGCTGCCAGACGGTGCCTGGTCGTTTACCGATTATCTCGACGGCTTCGGCGAGGATCCGGAGCCGATCCCGCTCAAGGTCCTGGTCACCATCGACGGCGGCGACGTGACGATCGACTGGACCGGCAGCGCCGGCGAGGTTCCGGCCGCGATCAACTGCCCAATCCCGTTCACCAAGGCGGCGTGCTACGTGGTCTTAAAATGCCTGGCCGAGCAGGATATCCCCAATTTCGAGGGCTTCATGCGGCCGATCAACGTGGTCGCGCCGGAAGGTACCATCGTCAATCCGCGGCTGCCGGCGCCGTGCGCGGCGCGAGCGATCATCGGTTGGCGTGCGCTCGACGTGCTGTTCGGCGCTTTCGCCCAGATCGTGCCCGACCGCATCCCGGCCGGCGGCGAGGGCGGCGTGACCTTCCCGGTGATCGGCGGTTACCACGAGGGCCGGCCCTACATCTGCAGCGAGACCCTGGCCGGCGCCTGGGGCGCTCTGCCTGACCGCGACGGCGTCCACGGCATTCCCAACCCCGGCGGCAACCTCACCAATCAGCCGGTGGAAATGATCGAGGCGCTCTACCCGATCGAGGTGACGCGCTACGGCACGGTCGAAAATTCCGGCGGTCCCGGCAGGCACCGCGGCGGTCTCGCCTTCGTACGCGAATACCGGCTGCTCGGTGAAGAGGCGCGGCTGGTGATGCGTTCGGACCGACGCATGTATCTGCCCTACGGGCTCGGCGATGGTGCGCCGGGCACGCCGTCCTGGAACATCATCAATCCCGGTCGACCGGATCAGCGCATCTTGCCGGTGATGCCGATGGAGGCGGTCAGGCTCAGGCAGGGCGATGTGTTCTGCCACGTCTCGGCCGGCGGCGGCGGCTACGGCGATCCGCTGACGCGTGATCCGGTCGCGGTGCTCGACGATGTGCGCGAAGAGCGCATCACGACCGACTACGCCTACGACGTCTATGGCGTCGTCATTGGCGGCGACCCGCTTGCCGTCGACCAAGCGGCGACCGAATCCCGGCGCGAGAAGCTGCGCGCCGCCCGTGCTGATGGCGACCCGCAACCGGCGTTCCTCAAGCATTTCCACGCGCCGCTCGGGATCACCGACTTTGTCCTCGAAGGCGGACGCCTTCTCAAAGTCTAGCATCCGGCCCGCGGGCATCGCCGGCGCTGCGGCCGCGATCGGGACGGGACCGTAGGATCGGCCTCGCCTGCGGGAGAGCCCAGGAGCTCACGACCGCTTGAGCCGGTGGCTCAACTCGACCGCCGACCATCTTGCCGCCCTCGATCGGGATCGCGACCCCGGTCATCCGTGACGACTCGGCCGAGGCGAGGAACGATACTCGTGCGGCGACGTCCTCGGGCTCGCCGGAAACGGGTGGAGCAGCGCTCCGAGGTGTTGATCGCCGAAGAAATGTTCCCGTGATGTTGGAGAGCTTGAACTGACGCATTCGATCGAGCTGGAGGCCATGGGCGCGCGCCATGCACTACACCGAACCGGCGGGAACGCTGAGCTTCCCGGCCATCCACGGCAGCCGTCCGGTGGGCAGCACGTGGCGATCGATGTCGGGGGGGGCGAAGGTCACGGCGGTGACGATGACGCGTTTGTCCCACTGCCCGATCGCCTCAATGACGAAATGGCGGATCAGGCCCTTGATCCACTCGTCATTGGTATGTTCTTGCATAAATTGAATGTACTACTTGCAAGAATCCCAATAATTGGTGTTGGGCTGGGAATCCGGCACGCCGTCCCCGTCGGCCGCGCCGACGACGTCGAACCCTATCTGTGGATCGGCCCGTGGATCGGCTCGCTATTCCTGATCGCCCCGGGCGTGTTGACCGCGATGGTGCTGTACGAGATCGCGTGAGGACCTCGGCGACGGCGTCTCCTACAGATCGCCTTCCTCGCGCATCGCACGGATGGTCTGCCGGAATGCGTCGACGGTCTGTTCGCGGTCGGCGTCGGTGTTGACCATCGAGGTGATGCCGCCGGGCCAACCGTTGATGTCGACGCCGCGTACCAGCATGCCAAGCCGCAGCTTGTTCGCGATCGGCGGATTGCCGGTGCTCAGTTCCCGCCAGGGAATCGCAAGCGGATCGAACGCAGCCGGATCCAAGTCGCGCCCCTCCGGATTGGTGAAGATGTGGAACCCGGAATAAGTGCCGTAGATGCCCCACGGCAGATCCTCGTCGACGGCGACGTCAATCAACCCCTCGCGCAGGGCTGCCGCCGCGTTGTTGGCCCGCTCGCAGGCGTCGGTGTCACGTACGATCTCGAGGCAGGCGATGCCGGTCGCCGCCGATTCCGGATTGGCGTTGAAGGTGCCGAAATGAAGAATCTTCTCATGGCCGCTCCGGGCGTCCTCTTCGAAGCTGGTGAGATCGATGAGCTCGGCGCGCCCGACCACGGCGCCACCGGACAGTCCGCCGGCCACGATCTTGGCCAGAGTCGTCAGGTCCGGGGTGATGCCGAGTGCCGCCTGCGCGCCCCCCGGCGAGCAGCGGAAGCCGCAGATCACCTCGTCGAAGATCAAGATCACGCCGTGCTCGGCGGTCAGCTCGCGCAACCCTTCGACGAAGGCGGGCGGCGCCGGTACGTGCCCCCAGCTGGCACCGGTCGGCTCGAGGATTACCGCGGCAATCTCTCCGCTCTCGATCGCCACCCTCGTGGCGTCGAGATCGTTCGGTGCCAGCACCACGACGTCGTCGGCTACCGAGTCGAGAACGCCAATCGGCGCCGAGCCGTCGAAATGATCGACGAAAGCGGCGGAAAAGTGGTCGTGCCACCCGTGGAAGTGGGCGGCATAGCGGATCACCTTTGTCTTGCCGGTCATTCCGCGCGACATCCGCAACGCCAACAGCGTTGCCTCGGTACCGGACGAGGTGAACCTCACCTTTTCCGCGCACGGGATCAACTCCTTGATGAGCTCGGCCCAGCGAATTTCCAGCTCGTGGCAGGCGCCGAAATGGGTGCCAATACCGAACTGGCGCTTGGCCACAGCGGCAACCTCGGGGTGGTTGTGGCCGAGCAGCAGCGCGCCGTGGCCACCCATATAGTCGACATATTCATTGCCGTCGGCGTCCCACTTGCGCGACCCGTGGGCCCGCTCGACATAGATCGGATAGGGATCGATGTAGCGCGCGTCGTGGGTCAGACCGCCGGGAAGGGCGGCTTGCGCACGCTTGAAAAGACGCGCCGAGCTCGGCGTACGTTCGACATAGGCGGCACGGATCAGCGAATTGGTCTGAACGGGCACGGTTTGAGACATTGGCGGTAACCTATTCGGGGACGGCGGTGAGCTCACTTGCCTCGGCGGGAAGGGTGGCGCGCGCGTGATCGCGAATCGAGTCGAGCTTGTCGAAGCACCATCGCGATATCAACGAGTTGCAGCTTGGTTTCAGCCTGGCAGCGAGCGCCGCTCGTGATGCCAACGAGACCGGCGGCGGTTGGGGGTGTGGATTATTGCGCTCACCGGTATCCCCAATACGCGCGCGACACTATCACACCGCGCGCCGCTTTGTAGCGGGTTGGTGCGTGACCGTTAGAATGGCGAACCGGCGTCCGTCCGTCGGCGCGTGCGGCGATGTTCGCTGACGGCGCAGGCGGCGCAGCCGCCGGTCGGTGGCCGCGGCGGGAATAGGGAGGAGCGAATGGCCTTTAAAACACCGACGATCGGGCAGTTGCGCGAGATCGCCGACGACCTCGGATTCGCCGCGACCGACGACTACCTTGCCGACATGCAGGCGATCATGGAACCGATGGCGGGCGGTTATCGGATGCTCGACCTGTTGCCCGACGACGTACCGGCCGTGCGCTATCCGCGCACCCCGGGCTATCGACCGGAGGGAGACGACAATCCATACGGCGCCTGGTACGTGAAGACCGACATCAAGGGAGCGCCGCGCGGCAAACTCAAGGGCCGGCGAGTCGCGATCAAAGACAATATCTGCGTCGCCGGCGTGCCGATGATGAACGGCGCTTCGGTGCTCGAGGGATATGTCCCCGAGTTCGACGCCACCGTGGTGACCCGCATCCTCGACGCCGGCGGCGTCATTGCCGGCAAGACCGTGTGCGAATATCTGTGCACGTCGGGCGGCAGCCACACCAGCGCAACCGGTCCGGTCCGCAATCCGCACAAGCCGACCCATACCACGGGCGGCTCGTCGTCCGGCAGCGGTGCCGTCGTCGCCGCCGGCGATGTCGATTTGGCGCTGGGGTGCGATCAGGCTGGATCCGTGCGCCAACCCGCGGCCCATTGCGGCATCTACGCGATGAAGGGCACCTACGGGCTGGTGCCCTATACCGGGATCATGGCGGTCGAAGCGACGGTCGATCATTGCGGCCCCATGACCGCCGACGTCAGCGGCAACGCGCTGCTGCTCGAGGTGATCGCCGGCCCCGACGAGCTCGATCCGCGCCAGCGCGACATGCGCACCGCACGCTACACCAAAGCCCTGGGCGAAGCGGTCCAGGGCATGAAGGTCGCGGTGGTGAAGGAGGGCTTCGAGCAGTTCAACGCCGAAGAGGACGTCAACCGCCTGGTTCGCGCCGGCGCCAAGAAGCTCGCCAAGCTTGGCATGCGGGTCGATGAGGTGTCGATCCCCTGGCACAATCTCGGCCTGCCGATCTGGTCGCCGATCGTCAACGAAGGGTTGGCGCTCAACGCGCTGTCGATGAACGGCACGCTGGCCAATTTCAGCGGCCTACAGATGATTTCGGCCGGCGCGGCGTTTTCGCGCTGGCGTCAGGAGGCCAACGGTCTCGCCGACACCTTTAAGGTGATCGCGATGTTCGGCACCCATGCGCTCAAAGCCGGCGGTGGCCATTACTACGCCAAAGCGCAGAACCTGGTGCGCCGGCTGCGCGCCGCCTACGACGCGGTGCTCGCCGAATACGATCTGCTGCTGATGCCGACGATGCCGCTCAAGGCCAAGCCGCTCCCCGGGCCCGAGGCTACGCCCCGCGAGATCGCGGAGACCGCCTTCATCTACATCGCCAATTGTTGCCCCTTCAACGTGACCGGCCACCCGGCAATGTCGCTGCCGTGCGGCAAGGTCGACGACATCCCGGTGGGGATGATGCTGATCGGGCGCCACTGGGAGGAAACGACGCTCTACCGAGCGGCCTACGCGTTCGAGCAGTCCTACGACTGGCGCAGATTGCGACTCTAGACGAGCTTGTGGGCCGTTTGGTGGCGGGGCCGTTGGTGGTACTTTTGTCCTGCCGTGCTCGATAGCCACCAAATCCGTGCGCTCGTGCAGCCCGGGCGCATCCATCAGCGGGTCTACACCGACCCCGAGATCTTCGAACTCGAGATGGAGCGCATCTTCGGGCGCAGCTGGATTTACGTCGGGCACGAAAGCCAGATCGCCCAACCCGGTGATTTCATCCGCGCGCCGGTCGGACGCCACGACATCCTCGTCGTACGGAGCAACGACGGCGCCATTTACGGGCTGCACAACCGCTGCGCCCATCGCGGCACGCAGATCGTCAGCGCCCATGACGGCACCGCCGAAACCTTTGACTGCCCTTACCACGGTTGGGTTTACGACCGCGATGGCCGCTTGATCTCGGTTCCCGCCCGCGAAGATTACGGCGCCGGGTTCGCGCCGGACGGCTCCGATTTCGGTCTCCAACGCGTCCCCGCAATCGGTTGCTATCGCGGTTTTATCTTCGCCCGCCTGTGCAAGGTGGGTCCCGAGCTCGCCGAGTACCTCGCGCCGATCGCCGACTCGATCGATAATTTCGTCGATCGCTCGCCGAGCGGCGAGGTCGAATATGGCGGCAACCATTTTCGCCAAATCTTCAACGGCAATTGGAAACTGTCTGTCGAGAACGGCATCGATGCCGCCCACGCGGTTTTCGTGCATCGCTCCTCGGCAACCGCCGCCAAGGAGTGGGAACGCGATCATGACGGCTTCGGCGAAAACGCCGAACAAATCATCAAGCAGATCAAGTCGAACGATATCCCGCCGCATCGATGGAATGACATCGCCGTTCACGGCTTCCGCAACGGCCACGGTCATCTCGGCGGCTTCTATCGCGAGGGAAAACTCGCGCCGGAACCCGACGATCCGGTTTTCCAAAACTACAAACAGGAGCTGATTGCCTTTCACGGCTCCGCCAAAACCGCGGAGATCCTGGCTACCGATCGCTTCAACTCGATCGTCTATCCCAACCTGACGATCAACATCCGCTTCCAGGTCCTGCGCTACGTGCAACCGATCAGCGTCGACAAGAGCATCGTCCACGCCGTCTGCTTCCGCCTCAAAGGAGCCCCCGAGGAGGTGTTTCGAACATCGGTGCGCTGCCTCAACGCCTTCAACTCACCGGCATCGCTGATCTCGCAGGACGATCTCGCGGTTTTCCAGCGCGCCCAGGCCGGATTCCGGACCAGCCATGGCGGGTGGATTGATTTTTCGCGCGGCATCGATATCGACTACGATGTCGAGAACGGCAAGCGCGGCGGTTCGGGCGCGAGCGAAGTGCTCCACCGGGCGCAATACGAAATGTGGCTGTCGCTGATGACGGCCACGGAGCAGCAAACGGCGGCGCAATCATGACCAAAGTTTCCGACGACGAAATCCGCGGCTTCGTGCAGCCCGGCCGTGTCCACCGGCGGGTCTATGCCGACGACGAATTGTTCGACCTCGAAATGGAGCGGATCTTCGAGCGCACCTGGGTCTATGCCGCCCACGACAGCGAAGTCGCCCGACCCGGCGACTACGTCCGCGCCCGCATCGGCCGCCGCGAAGTAATCCTCGTGCGCACCGATGATGGCGGCCTTGCCGGCTTCCACAATCGCTGCCCGCACCGGGGCTCGATGATCTGCAACGTCCGCCGCGGCCACGTCTCGACCTTCGACTGTTCCTATCATGGCTGGTCGTTCGCGCGCGACGGGCAGTTGCTCGGCGTTCCGCTGCCGCACGGCTATTCCGACAAATTCGACGTCGAAGATCCGCGCAACAGCCTCCAAGCGGTCGCCCGCATCGCCAGCTATCGCGGCTTCATTTTCATCAATCTATGCGACCACGGGCCGGCGCTCGAGGATTACATCGCGCCGGTGCGCGATTCGCTCGACAACATGGTCGATCGTGCGCCGGAAGGAGAGTTGCTCCGCGAGGGCGGGGAGTTCCGCCAGATCTACTACGGCAACTGGAAGGTGCATGTCGAAAACACATTCGACCTTCTCCATGGCGGTTTCTTGCACCGCTCGTCCTGGGCTACGGTCAAGGACTGGGAGCGCGAAACCCAACCGGCCGATACGCCGCATATGGCGCAGCAGATGAAGGCCAACGGCCGGCCCTTAAATAGCTGGGACGAGATCGGCCTGTTCGGTTTCGACGGCGGGCACGCGCATATCGGCGGCTTCTACAACGAGGACAAGATCGCGGCCGAACGCAGCGACCCCGCCTTCGCCGCTTACCGGCAGTCGTTGGTCGAGCGCCACGGCGAAGCCGAAACCGCCGAGATCCTGGCGATCGACCGCTTCAACACGCTGATCTACCCCAACTTGATCCTCAACATCCGTTTCCAGCAGATCCGGCTGTTCGAACCGGTCGCAGTCGACCAGACCGTGCTGCGCAGCTTCTGTTTCCGGTTAAAGGGCGCGCCCGATCAGATGTTCCACTCGGCGGTGCGCTTCATGATGTCGCAGAATTCGCCGGCGTCGATGATCTCGCAGGACGACCACGAGGCCTTCAAGAACCTGCAGACCGCGATTGGCCCGTCTGACTGGAACGGTCGCGACTCGGACTGGATTAACGTTTCGCGCGGCTTTGGCCACGAAATCCGCCACACCGACGGCGTTACTGAAGGCGTCGGGTCGAGCGAAGTCGGCATCCGCAACCAGCTGGGGGCCTGGTCGAAATACATGACCGGCGAGTTGCCGCGCGTGCCGTGAGCCCGCGATGAACGCCAACGCTATCGACCCCGAACTGCGCGAGGAGCTCGAAGCCTTCGTCTATGCCGAGGCCGAGTTGCTCGACGACGGGCTTTTCGAAGAATGGCTCGACCTGTTCGCCGACGACGGTGTCTATTGGTTGCCGGCGGTCCCGGGACAGGAAGATCCGCTCAACACGATCTCGATCTTCTACGAAGACAAGGACATCATGGCGATCCGCATCCGCCGCATGAGCCATCCCGCCAACGTCGCGCAGAGCCCGTTCCCACGTACCAGCCACGTGGTCGGTCGGATACGGGTCGAAGGCGCCGATAACGGCATCTACGATGTCAGCTCGCGAATGCAGGTGGTGGAGTATCGCGAGGGCGACGGCCAGCGCGTGTTTGCCGGCAAGTGCCGCCACACGCTCCGACGCGACGGCGACAATCTCAAGATTGTCCTGAAGCGTGTGGATCTCGTGAACTGCGACGCCCCGCATACCTTCATCACCATCCCCCTATAGGGGATCGGGGATCGGGGATCGGGGATCGGGGATCGGGGATCGGGGATCGGATATCGGATATCGGATTCCGGATGACCAAGGTCAGATCTCCGAATGGAAAGCCGGGGGTTCGGCAGAGGCCCGCCGGCCCCGCCCTCCGATATCCGACATCGGCTCACTCAGCGAGCGTCCGCATCACCGCCCACAGGTTCGGCTTGAGCTCGTAGCCGATACCGGGCGCATGGGGCAGGCTGACGCGGTCGTCCTCGACGGTGCAGCCCTCGGGATAACCGCCGAAGATCGTGCTGTCGTCGGCCGCCGATTCGTGGCACCCCAACCCGAGCCCGGCGACCGCATGCAGCGACAGTAGGTGACCGGCGTGGGGATAGCATTGATGCCGCGCCCAGCCGTTGGCGTCGAGCATGTCGAGGATGCGGACATATTCGACGATGCCATAGGACAGCGCGATGTCGAACTGCAGGAGGTCGCGGTCGGGCCGCAAACCGGCATAGCGGATCAGGTTGGTGGCGTCGGCGAGTGAGGCGAGATTTTCGCCGGTGCCGACCGCGCCTGCGTAGGATTCGCACACTTGGCGCTGAAGCTCGAAATCGAGCGGATCAACCACCTCCTCGAGCCAAGCCAGGTCATACGGTGCGACCGTTTCAAGGAATGCTTCGGCGCGCGCCGCGTCGAAGGTGCCGTTGAGATCGATCGCCAAATTGGCGCCATCGCCGACCACCTCGAGGGCGGTTTCGATGCGGCGCCGATCCTCGTCGATCGCTGCGCCGCCGGCCTTGATCTTGAGCCGAATGTAGCCCCGATCGCGCATGCCGCGGAGTTCTTCGGCGAGCCGTTCAGCGCCCCCGTCGGCATAGTAGTGCCCGCCCGAGCCGTAGACCGGCACGGTGTCGTCTTCGGGCCCGCGCCCATCGCCATAGAGCTCGGCGAGCACGCGCCACAACGGCTTGTCGTCGAGCTTGGCAACGAGGTCCCACACTGCGGTGTCGAGCAAGCCGACCGCACCGGCGCGTTCGCCATGACCGCCGCGTTTTTCGTTGCGCATCGCCGTCGTCCACACCGCGATGGGATCGATGTTGAGACCGTCGGCATCGAGCAGCGACTTCGGCTCGGCGGCGAGCACGCGCGGCGCAAACCGCTCCATCAGCAGCGACCCGTGGGCATAGCGGCCGATCGCATCGAATCCGAAGCCGATCACCGGCTTGCCGTCGCGGACGACGTCCGAGACGACGGCGACAACGCTGGCGGTCATGTCGTCGAACGAGATCGCCGCGTTGGTCATGGCAGATTTGAGCGAAACCCTTTTTTCGCGGATATCAACGATGCGCATGCGCTTACCTTCTCCGTTCGCCGGCTCGACAGCCGGTACGATTCTGCGCCATAGTCACGCGCTCAGACAGGAGGCGAGGATGAAAGGCAAACTTCGTCATGTCGCGATTGCGGTTCCCGATATCGAGGCTGCCGCACAATTTTACGAGAACACGTTCGGTATGGAGCGCATCAACGAGGTGCAGACCAACCACGGCAACGGAATCTCGCTGTCCGACGGCGTCGTCAACCTCACGGTGCTCAACTTCCCGACCGACGAATCCGCCGGCGACGAGCGCGGCAAGAACTTCGTCGGCATTCACCACATGGGATTCATCGTCGACGATCTCCAGCAGGCCAGCGAGACGGTGGTCACGCAAGGCGGCAGCTACCATAAGGAAATCGGCAGCGAGGACGATTTCATCGGCTTCGAGCGCAAGTATCGCGATCCCGACGGAATCGTCATCGACATTTCGCGCACCTGGGTAGGCACGACCGACGTTTAGTCAAATGTCAGATGACCGATGACGGCAGCTCATCCACCGGGTAGCGGGTAGCGCGTCGCCATCTCCCAGCCGAAAACGATTCGAAATCTGATTTTCTGACAGCTGTCATCGGATGTCCGACAGCCGTTAGATTGCCTGCTCGACCCTCGGCATCACCTCTTCCGAGAACAGCTGGATGGCTTCCAGCAGCTGGCTCTGCGGCATGCCGACGCCTTGTGCGCCGAGACAGATATTGTTGACCCCGAGCCGCTTGTGATAGCCGGCGATCTGCTCGGCAACCTGGTCGGGTGAACCGATCAGGAAGCGGTCCTTGGTGAGTTCGTCGAACGCGGCGCCGAGATCGCTATCCTCCTTGGGCATCGCCTTGTCCTGCCCCCACTTCACATAGACCTTGTATTTCTCCTCGATATAGGGGCGGCCGCGCTCAATCGCCTCGTCGCGGGTCGGGGCGACGAAGATCTCGCGCATCAGCGGCAGCTCGTCGGGCATCGGCCTGTCGAGCCGCTCGCGCTCGGCCTTGAAGATATCGAGCTGGCGCTCGATGGTTTCCATCTTCTGGTGCGGGTTGATGAACCAGCTGTCGGCCATGCGCGCCGCGCGCTTGACCGCGCCGTCGGCATTGGCGCCGATCCAGATCGGCGGGTGCGGCTTCTGCACCGGCTTCATGCCGATGGTAACGTCGTTGAGCTCGAAGTGGGAACCCTTGATGGTGACGTTGTCCTCGGTCCACAGCCGTATCACGGCGTCGAGATTTTCTTCGAAACGCGGCACCCGATCGGCCTGGCTGGTGCCGAAACCGTTGAACTCGACCTCGCGATAGCCGAGCCCGGCGCCGAACACGACGCGGCCGTGCGACATCACGTCGATGGTGGCGAACTGCTCGGCGATATCGAGCGGTTTGTGCAGCGACAGCAGCACGATGCCGGCGCACAGGCGAACGTTGGGCGCCTCGCCGCTCAACCTGGATATGAACGGGATCATCGACGGCATCCACAACGGATAGCTGGCGTAGTGCATGCCGACCATGATGTCGCTGAAACCGAGCTCGTCAGCGCGCCGGGCCTGCTCGAACAGCTCCTGCATTCGCACGACCATGTCGTCCTCGCGGGGGAATTGCCCGCGCAGGAACAGTCCATATCTCATCTTAGCCATCACTCCCCTTTCGCGAGGTAGGCCGCGTGTTCATTGGGCAGCGCGGCGCGGCCGGTTATACTGCGCCCGGTGAGTAACCGTCCAGGGACCGGCGAAATGGTCGTTTCCAAAGCAATCCACCATGGCAACGGATCGCGTGCACCCGGCAGCGAGCTTGCTGCAAGCCGGCGGCCGCTGCGCGAAGCAGCCCACTTGCCGAGCTACATCTACACCTCGCAAGAGCTGTTCGAACGCGAGAAAGAAGAGATCTTCATGAAGGATTGGCTCGCCGTGGCGCGGGTCGAGGAGATCGAGACGCCCGGCGACTACATGACCTTCAACATCATGGGCGAGCCGATCGTGGTGACGCGGGACCGCGATGGCGAGATCCACGCGTTCTACAACATCTGCGCCCACCGCGGTGTCGCGGTTGTCGAGGGCACGGGCACCGCACGCCAATTCAAGTGTCCTTACCACGCTTGGACCTACGACCTCACCGGAAAGCTGATCGGCGCGGCCTATATGGACGAAATCGCCGATTTCCGCCGCGACGATTGCCGCATGCAGCCGATCAAGTCGGATGTCTGGGAGGGCTGGGTGTTCGTCAATTTCGACGACCAGGCCAAGCCGCTAACCGACTTCGTCGCCGATTTCGCCCGGCACTTCGGCGTGTTCCAGCAGGGGCGCTTCCGTCTGACCAAGAAGCTGACCAGCTCACTGAAGTGCAACTGGAAACTGATCAACGAGAACTTCGTCGACGTCTACCACCTGATTACGCTGCATGGCGACACGCTGACCGAGTGGCCAACGCCCGAGACCTACAACTACGATACCTGGGAGAATGGGGGGTACGCGGCGTTTTACGAAAACGACATGGCAACGCTCGAAGGCTTGCGCGACCTCGGCCATGCGCCATGGCTCGACGACTGGCTCAAGGACAAGGATCTCAAACTCGCCGCCGGCGCCGGCTTCCTGTCGCCCAATCTGACCACCTTCGTGCGGCCCTACACCGTCGCCGAGATCATCATCTGGCCGGTCGCGGTCGACGAAACGCTGATCCACCAGTATCTGACCGTGCCGGCACATTATTTCGACGCCGCCGGCGACGTGGTCGAACGGGCCGAACCGATCCACCAGCAGCTCGAGATCGTGCTCGAAGAGGATCGCACCATGATCGAGTCGCTGCAGAAGGTGATGGGCACCAAGGGGTTTCGCCCGGGGCGCATGTCGACCAGCGAATTCCTCGTGCACAACTATGTCGGCGCCTATCTCGAGCGTATGTTCGGCGAGGAGGGCGTGGCGCAAGCGGCCGAGTAGCTGGACGACCGCGGCCTGCCTCTTGAAGGATAGCGGATCGCGTCTAAGATAGCGGGCGCACCGCCTGGTGCGGTCCGGGTGCCGTGTAATTGCACGAGGCCAACTGGGGGGAAGCCTTGAAGGAGCCGCGCGGGCGGACACGCTTTCGACCTTTCCGCCGCGTTGTGCGGAGCTATAATGCGCCGTGAGATAATTGGCGCCGGCTATTTCGGGCCAGTTCGAGCAACTCTAGGGAGACCAACGTTATGAGAAAGTTCATTGGGCTGGCGCTTGCCGTCCTGGCCCTGCCGGCCCTCGTCGGCATCGGCACGGCGAGCGCCCAGGACAACGTGATCCGGATACCGTTCGCGACCGCGTTCAGCGGTCCGGTCATCGCGTTCGGCGAGCGGTTGTGGCGTGGCGGACAGCTGGCCCTCGAAGAGGTCAACAAGACGGGCGTCCGCGGCGGTATGAAGATCGAGTTCTACAAGATCGACTCGCGGTCGCCGGAAACGGCGCAGATGATCATCGAGTATCGGCGCGCCTGTGCCAACAAGAGCATCCCGTTGTTCCTGGTCAACGTCTCGTCGAAGCAGCTATTTGCGCTCTACGAGCATGCCAAGACCTGCAACATGCCGACCTTCGCACCGACCTCGGGCGCCCACTGGGTGTATCCCGATCAAGGCAAGTGGATCTTCCGCTTCCTGCCGGTGCCCAACCTCATCCAGGCGGCGTTGTACAAGGAGATCAAGAATCAGCTCGATCCGAAGACCGCAATTGCCAGCCTCACGATCGACGACGATTTCACCTTCTTCAATATGAAGCAGGCGCGGATCCATCTTGACAACAACAACATCGAGGTCGTCGACGAACTCGGCAGCAAGCGTCAGGAGACCAACTTCGCGTCGCAGGTTGCCGCGGTGCGCGCTAGTCGCGCCGACATCATCGTGCTGAGCCATCAGCCCGACGATGGCGGCAAGTTCACCAAGCAGGTCCGTGACCGCGGCATCAAGACCCAGATCACCGACACCGGCTACACCATCGTCGGCGGCGACTACTGGGAATTGTCGGCCGGCACCGGCAAGGGTGCGATCGGCGGCACCAACTACACCTCGGAGGACCCGCGTCCGATCGTTCAGAACTGGATCAAGCTGTGGCGTGAGCGCACCGGCGAGCCCGAAAAGGATCCCGATGCCTACGAGACCGCGACCTACGATGCGGTCAAGATGCTGGCCCGGATCCTCGACAACGCCAAGTCGCTCGATCGCCAGGACATCGCCGATGCCTTCATGACCATCGAGAGCATGGAGTTCATCACGGGAATCGCCGGGTACCGCGAAGAAGATCTGCCCGACATCCGCCGCGAGAAGGCGGTGCTGGTGCAGCTCGGCGACAACGGTCGCCTGTTGCCTTGGCCCTAGGCCGATCGTAACGGATATTTGATACTGAGCCCCGGCTTCGGTCGGGGCTTTTTCTTTTTCGCGGCGACATTGACACGCGAACGCGCCAGCCAGGATTTCTCTACCAAAGGGCAGGTGCATCGGGGTTCCGAGTCGGTGATAATTCTCTCGCAACGATGATGTGTTCCGATACGGAGGAGCTTGGCTCGAGACCCGGGGCATCGGCCGTTTCCGGGTTCGGCCGGTGCTGAAAGCTGCCGACGACCGCGCTGAAATCCCGTGCTGAGCGACCGCGAACGCCGCTTCCTCAATTGCTGCCGCATCGGCCATCTGGCTACCGCCGATGCCCACGGCGAACCGCACGTGCTGCCGGTGTGCTTCGTAATCGACAACGACAACCTTTTTATATCGATCGATGAGAAGCCGAAACACGGTCCAGGACGCCCGCTCAAGCGACTGCGCAACATCGCCGCCAATCCCCATGTCGCGCTCGTTGCCGATCACTACGATGATGGTGACTGGTCCCGGCTGGGCTGGGTCATGCTGCGCGGCCGTGCCGATATTCTTGCAAGCGGCGCCGAGCACGACCGCGCGCAAGGCCTGCTGATCAAGCGCTATCCTCAGTACCGCGACATGGATCTGGCGCCGTTGCCCGTGATTGCGCTACGCATCGCCCGCGTCACCAGCTGGGGCAAACTCGAAAGGGAGGGAGAAAACCCATGAAACTGTGCCGTTTCGACAACAATCGCCTGGGTCTGGTCGACGGCGAACAAGTGCGCGACGTGTCGGCGGTGCTCGACTCGTTGCCGGCGCTGCGCTGGCCGGTGCCGCCGGGCGACCAGGTGATTGCCAACCTCGGCCGGCTGCGGCCGGAGATCGAGAACATCGCCGCTCACGCGCCAACCCTCGATATCGGCGCGGTCAAGCTGCTGAGCCCGGTCGCCAACCCCAGCAAGATCATCGGCGCGCCGATCAACTACCAGGCGCATATTGACGAAGCCAAGGCCGATCCCGACCTCAAGCAGGACCGGGTCATCAAGACCATCGCCGACTGGGGCTTGTTCCTCAAAGCCACCTCGTCGCTGGTCGGCCCTTCGGAGGGCGTCGCGCTGCGCTTCCTCGACCGCCGCAACGACCACGAGCTGGAATTCGCGGTGGTGATCGGCAAGCCCGGCACCAACATCGCCTACGACGACGCGCTCGGTTACATCGCCGGCTACGCCATGGGCTTTGACATGACGCTGCGCGGACCCGAGCTGCTGAGTTGGCGCAAGTCGATCGAGAGCTACGCGGTGCTCGGCCCGTGGTTGGTAACCGCCGACGAAATACCCGATCCCAGCGACATCGAGTTCAAGCTGACGGTCAATGGCGAGGTGCGTCAGCACGCCAGCACCAGGAGCCTGGACTACGACGTTGCCAAGCTGATCGCCTACGCCTCGACCCACTACACCCTGCACCCCGGCGACATCATCCTCACCGGCTCGCCCGAGGGGGTGGCCCCGGTCAAGCCGGGCGACGTCATGGTCGCGGAAGCCGCCGCTATCGGCCGCATGGAGATCGCGATCCGAGCGGCGTGAGTGGCCGCCCATTCGCGATTGTAGCGGCCCGCAGCAGCCCCACGGGCGTGGACGGTTATCCGGCAGACGGACGGCGAGCTGGCTTGCGGCCAAAAAAAGCCCCGGGGAAACCCGGGGCTGAGGTGAAACGTTGGGTGGCGTGACACGCTAGTTGCCCCAGCGGACCATCTTTCCGTTTTCGATGAGCTGCACCAGAATCGGCTCCGAACGGTAGACGTCGGGCAGGTCCTCCGGCCGGAACGTGATCTTGCCGCTCACGGTGTCCATGTTCTTGATCGTCAGGAACGCGTCGGCGATATCCTTGCGATCGAGCGACTTGGCGACGTTGAGCACGTGGGCCAGCACCTTGACCGCATCGTAGGTCGAGGTCTCGTAGGGATCGGGATCCTGATTGGTCTTGCCGGTACTCTCGCGCCACTTCTTGACCCAGCTCTGGACGATCGGACGCTGGTCGGTCGGCGCGTAGAGCGACGAGCCGATCGAGCCGATGCCCTTGCCCTTCGACAATTCCCAGTAGTCGCGGCCGACCACGGTGTAGCCCGTATCGGCGACCTGGGTTTCAATGCCGCGGTCGCGCATTTGCAGCACGAACTTGCCGCCATCATCCGGCTGATGACTGAGCACGACGAGGTCGGGCCGCGCTGCGCGTATCGCCGCCACCGGCGACGCGTAGTTCACCTCCTTGAGCTTGGTCCCGAGGTCGGCTGTAACCTCGAAGCCCTTCTTCTGAAGGATCTCGCGGCCGAGCTTTGCGTTGAAAAAGGCGAAATCGTCGTCGATCGTGTAGCTCAGCGCCACCGTCTTGGCACCGAGCTTGTCTTTGAGCTTCTGGAACAGAACCGGCAGAACCAGATTGGGGACCTGCAGGTAGCGGTAGATCCACTTGCCGTGGTCCGGATAGACCCAATGGGCACCCGAGGTCGGCGAAAACATCGCCATATTGCACTGCTTGGCGACTTCGTAGATCGCGAACAGCGTTTTCGAAGACATGTTCCCGAGCATCACCGGAATGTCTTTGTCGGCGCAGATGCGTTTGAAATCGGCGAGAAACGGCGCGACGTCAATACCGCGAGTATCGACCTTGTAGAATTCGATCTTGTAGCCGTCACGCACGCCGCCCGCACCGTTGATCTCCTCCAGGGCGATTTGGGCGCCACGCCACAGCCGTTCACCGAACGCGACATAGGGACCGCTAAAGGCGGTCGAGAACGGTAGGCGTAGCACCTTGTCCTGGGCAGCAGCGCTGCCGGACACAATCAGGGGCAAGACCAGAAGCGCCGCCAAAAGCGCGAAAGTTTTTCTCATGACTGTCCTCCCATAGACACTGAGTATCCCTCCCGGTCCGAAGCGATGGTGAATATATTGTAGCGCGGGTCGCCGCCTCATGCCATGTGCGCGGCCGCCGTTGCTCGGTTCCTTGCAAGTGACGAACGCACCCCGCACCGACCACGCGCAACCCGATAACGGCAGCGCCACGCACAACGCCCGTGACCTCGATGGCCGGCGCCCGAATTGCTCAGCGTTGGCTCAACAGCGGCTTAAGTTTGGCGGCGAGCCAGGACGCTTCGGGCGGGTCCGACGACAACCCGTCCTCGCGGATGCCGTCATGGCCCTCGCCTCCGGCGCCGCGCCACCGTCAGGCGGCGGTCTCGCGGCTGTTCCGGTAGGTGTCTTTCTCGATGATCCGGCGCTGGTCGTTGAAGGCGTAGAGATCGCAGCCCGGACGTCGATTCGGTTACCGTCATCGTCCGAGCCGGCGACGCGCCATTCCGCAACCGCCTCGTTGCCGACCGACCGGCGGTCGACCGTCGCCCGCCTCATGTCAGGGATGCCGGCAAACCTCTCAGCAGGAACGACAGGATCTCATCGTGGCCGCCGCGGCGGGTGCCGAAATGATCGGGCCCGCACGCCAGGAACCATATACCGTCCGGCGCGAACCGGTCGTCGATCGCATCGACGTCGTGGTCGTTGAAGGCAACATCCAGCGAATCGAGAAATTCGCGATCTAGCGGTTCTTGACCCATATCCACCCTCCCGGGTGGTTCGCCTCGACCATAGACCAGCCGGCGCCCGACCATGCGATGGCCGTTGCGCCGACGACGCCGGGTGGAGCAGCCTTTGAATCGCTTGGTTAGACGACTTTGCCCAGCGCCTTGAGCACGATTTCCGGGGTGATCGGCAGGCTGGCGATCGGTGCAGCCCCGAGGGGCGCCAGCGCATCGTTGACCGCATTGAGCACGGCCGAGGCCGCGCCCATGGTGCCGGCCTCGCCTGCGCCCTTGGTGCCGAGTTTGTTGTCCTTGTGCGGCGTTTCGATGTGGGCGACGTCGATGTCCGGCATTTCGCAGGCCATCGGCACCATATAGTCGGCCAGGGTCGCGGTTTGCATCTGGCCGTGCTCGTCGTAAACCACGTGCTCGAACAGGGCTGCGCCGAGCCCCTGCACCACGCCGCCGCGAATCTGCTCGTCGACCAGCGCCGGGTTGATCAGGCGGCCGCCATCGGCGACCACCCAATGATCGAGCAGGTTCACGAACCCGGTGTCGACGTCGATTTCGACGTGCGAGCCCTGGATGCCGTTGGCGACGAAGGCCGCCACCTTGGGGTTGAAACTCCGGGTCGCGGACAGCTCGGGCTGGATGTCCGCCGGTAGAGTTTCCTGGCGGGTATAGCCGATCACCGAGAGCTCGGCCAGGGACATCCGGGCGGTGCCGGTGACGGCATCGACGATCTCGGCGTCGACAATATCGAGCGACCCCGGCTCGGCCTGCAGGATCAGGCCGGCGATGTCGAGAGCGTTGCTGCGCACCACCCGGGCGGCGCCGTAGGCGGCTTCGCCGCCGATGGCGATGCCGCGCGAGGCATAGGCGCCGCCGCCATAAGGCGTCACACCGGTATCGCCGCAAATCACGCTGACATCCTCGATCGGTACGCCGAGCGCGCCGGCCACGATCTGGGCGATGCCGACCTCGGTCCCCTGCCCCTGGTCGGTGATACTGGTGATCACCCGCACCTTGCCGCTTTGCTCAAGCTTGACCGTGCAGCCATCGATCGCGCTCACCCCGACCTGAGCCGGACCGTAGTAATGCGGCCCCACCGCCGTAATCTCGACCATGGTCGCCAGCCCGATGCCTCGATGGACACCGCCGTGCCGCGCGTTTTTCTGCGCCGTACGCAAACCCTCATAGTCCATCCGCGCCACCAAGGTATCAAGGCAGGCGCCGAGCGTGAGGTACTCCAGATGCACGCCGCCCGGCGAGCTGGTCGGGAACTGATCGTCGGTCAGATAATTGCGCCGGCGCATTTCGACCGGGTCGATCCCGGCCGCGCGGGCGGCGAGGTCGATCATATGCTCGGTCACCGCCACCGCGATCGGCTGGCCGACGCCGCGATACATGGCGATAAGGTTCTTGTTCTGGAACGGCACCTTGAGGCTTGCCCTGTAGTTCGGGATGTCGTACGCGGCGCCGCAGAACAACAGCACCAGCATGCCCTCGCCGGTGCTCAGCCGGATCGTATTGGAATAGCCGCCGATCACGCAGATATCTTCGACCTCGAGACCGGTTACCCTGCTTTCGCCGTCGGTTGCGATCCGCGCCGCCACCCGGTGATCCCGCGCATGGACATCCGTAAGCAGGCTCTCGACCCGATCAGCGATGTACTTGACCGGCCGGCGCAACAGCTTGCTCGCAACGACCGTCGCAACCTCGTCGCCATAGACATGGAGCTTGAGCCCGAAGCCGCCGCCGACGTCGGGGCAGATGATGCGCACATTGTGTTCGGGGATACCGACGTGGCGCGAGAACACCATCTGCATCTGAAACGGACTCTGATGCGAATGGTGGACCGTGAGCGTGTCCAGGGTCGGGTCGTAATCGGCAATCAGACCGCGCGGCTCGAGCGTCACCCCGGTGTGGCGGCCGAAATAAAATTCCTGCTCACCGACAAAAGCCGCCGCAGCGAACGCGGGATCGACGTCGCCGCGCCCGAGTTCGTGGGAAAAGGCCAAATTGCTGCCGAGCTCGGGATGGATCAGCGGCGCGCCCGGCTCGAGCGCGGCGCGTGGATCGGTCACCGCCGAGAGCGGCTCCCACTCGACCGCGACCAGCTGCGCCGCGTCCTCCGCCAGCGCGCGGCTCTCGGCCACCACCAGGGCGACCGGCTCGCCCTGCCACAGCGCCCGCCGGTGCGCCATCGGGTATTGCGGCGGCGAGCGCAGCTTGGCGAGATGGGCCGCTTCCCCGGTCCACGGTTCGACCGCTTGGTTGACCTCGTCGGCCGCGAACACCCGTACCACCCCAGGCGCCTGCGCCGCCGCGTCGGTGTCGATGGCGACGATGCGGGCGTGTGCATGAGGGCTGCGCACGAAAGCGGCGTGCACCATGCGCGGCAAGCCGAGATCGTCGATATAGCGGCCGCGACCGTGGGCCAGACGGCGGTTCTTGGAACGCTCGACGGACTCGCCGATCGGCCTGCGGATGACGGCGGCATCGCTCATCGCCTGCGACCCTTGATACGCGCGGCGAGAACCGTTTCAACCGCGTCGATGATGGCGTGATAGCCGGTACAGCGGCAGTAATTTCCGGACAGGAATTCGCGGATTTCGGCCCGCGTCATCGCCGCCGCCGCGACCAGCAGTTCGGCCGCAATCATCAGCATGCCCGGCGTACAGAACCCGCATTGCAACGCGTTGCGAGCGACGAACGCTTGCTGCAGGTCGGCGATCTCGCCACTCGCCGACAGGCCCTCGATGGTTATCACTTCGGCGCCGTCGACCTGCACGGCCAGCATCAGGCAGCCGCGCACGACGCGGCCGTCGACCCTCACCGAGCAGGCCCCGCACACGCCGTGCTCGCAACCCAGATGTGAGCCGGTCATTCCCAGCTCGCCGCGCAGGAAATCGACCAGATGTTGGCGCACGCCGACTTCGCGCGTCACGGTTTCGCCGTTGACGGCGAGCGTGATCCGCTGGCGCTCACGCATCGCCCGCTGCTCCCGTCAGCTCGGCCAAGGTGCGCCGGACCAGCACGCCGGCGAGGTGGCGCTTGGTCGCAGCGCTGCCGAGCAGGTTGGCCACCGGATCGAGGTCGTCGGCCAGCGCCGCCACCGCCCGATCGACCGTGGCCGCCGCGATCGTCTCGCCGGACATCGCGGCGGCCGCGCCGGCTGCGAGCTTGGCGCGGTCCTCGCAGCCAAAAAACGCGAGTCGCACGTCCTCGAGCCCATGGTCGGTGCGGCGCGCGGTCGCCGCGAGGCCGACGATGGCGAAATCACCATGACGCCGCGACAGTTCGTGAAACGCACTGACCCGCTCGGGCGGATCAGCCGGGATTCGCGCTTCGACCAGCAGCTCGTCGGGCGCCCGCGCGGTTTCGTAGAGACCGAGAAAGAAGTCGCCCGCCGAGATCTTGCGGCGGCCGCGCTTGCTCTCGACGACCAGCGTCGCATCGAGCGCCAGCATGCAGGCCGGCAGCTCGGCGGCGGGATCGGCATAGGCAATGCTGCCGCCGAAGGTGCCGCGGTTGCGAATCGCGACATGCCCGACATGCGGCATGGCGCGGGCGATCACGGCTAACCGGTCGCGTATGAGCGCCGAGCGCAGAATTTCTGCATGGCGGGCGAGCGCGCCGATCCGCACCGCATCGCCGTCGACGTCGATCCCGGCCAGCACATCGATTCCGTTGATATCGACCAGGACGGTGGGCTGCGACAGACGCAGATGCAGCGTCGGCATCAGGCTCTGGCCGCCGGCCAGGATCTGCGCCGCGTCGCCGTGCTCGGCGAGCAGGTCGAAAACCTCGGCCAGGGAATCCGGCTTGACGTAGTGGAACGGCGGCGCTTTCACGCTTACGGTATCCCCCTAACACCGCAACAACATGCCGCCATCGGCGCGATAATGGCAACCGGCACGTGCACGGAGGCACCCATGGCACGGCGGACGATACACGGTTTCATCATTCCGGCACGCGAGGGACGCGCGGTCGAGGTGATGAAGGGGCAAGTCCTGGGCATCCGTCTGGTCGAGGACAAGCAAGTCGGGGACTGCGCTTTCTTCAACTTGCACGACCTCCCGGTGGGGCGCTGTCGGGCGGCGAGCAGAAGATCCTGGCGATCGCCCGCCTATGCGGCCGGCCGCGGCTGATCCTGCTCGACGAGCCCACCGAGGCGTCCAGCCTTCGATCGTCGACCAGCTCGAAGAGATCCTCGGTCGGTTGCGCGCCGGCCGCGCCCTGACCATCGTCGTGGTCGAGCTGAGCCCCGAGGCGTTGAGCGATCCGGCGATTATCGAGAAATTCGTTGGCAAGCCTAACCCGACCACCACAAAGACGAGCGGAGAACCACCATGACATTCAAGCTGCCCACGACCGAGCAGTTGCTGGAAGCCGGCGAAGACCTCGGCATGGATCTCACCACCGCCTATGCCGACGAGATCCGCGACTACATCCGCCCCTTCGTCGACGCCTACAATCTGGTCGGCACCCTGCCCGACCACCTGCCCGAGGTGAAATATCCGCGCACACCGGGCTATCGCCCCGAGGGTGACGAAAACAAGTGGGGAGCCTGGTACGTCAAGACCACCATCCACGGCGCCAAGCGCGGCAAGCTGGCCGGCCGCACCGCCGCCATCAAGGACCCGATCAGCGTCGCCGGGGTACCGATGATGAATGGCGCGTCGATCCTCGAGGGCTACATGCCGGAGTTCGACGCCACGGTGGTCACGCGGCTGCTCGATGCCGGTGCGACCATCCTCGGCAAATCGACGTGTGAATACCTCTCCTATGCCGGCGGCAGCCTGACCAGCGCCACCGGCACGGTGATCAGCCCCCGCAACCCCGGCCACACGCCGGGCGGCTCGTCAACGGGATCGGCAGCGCTGGTGGCGGCCGAGGAAGTCGATATAGCGCTCGGCGGCGATCAGGCCGGTTCGATTCGCATCCCCTCCTCGCACAGCGGCGTGGTCGGTATCAAGCCGACCTTCGGGCTGGTGCCCTACACGGGCATCATGTCGATCGAGGCCACCATCGACCACACGGGCCCGCTTACCGGCGACGTCGCCGCCAACGCTCTGGCGCTGGAGGTGCTCGCCGGCGACGATGACCTCGATCCGCGCCAGCGCCATGTCAAGACCGCACCCTACCGCAAGGCGCTGGACCAAGGCGTTAAGGACATGCGCATCGGTGTCCTCGAAGAGGGCTTCGGCAATCCCGATTCCGAACCCGGCGTCGACCAAACGGTGCGCGCCGCGGCCAAGCAGATGCAGGCGCTCGGCGCCAAAGTCGAGGAAGTATCGATACCGTGGCATCATTTCGGCGTGCCGATCTGGGCGCCGATCACGCTCGAAGGGTCCTACCACGTCACCCTGGTCAATTGCGGCGGCGGCAAGAACATCGGCGGCGTCCACCAGGCCTCGCTGATCAAGGCGATGTCGAACTGGCCCAACCGCGCCAATGAACTGCCGCACACCCTGACCGTGGCGATGCTGCTCGCCCACTACTCCGACCGGAACTACCACGGCACCTACTACGCCAAAGCGCAGAATTTGCGCCGCCGCCTGCGCGCCGATTTCGATGCCGCACTGGCAAACCACGACGTGCTGCTGCTGCCGACCACGGCGATGACCACCGCCAGGATCCCGGATCCCAATGCACCGTTGCCGGAATATCTCGAACATTGCTGGCGCAACATCACCAACACCTGCCAGTTCAACCTAACCGGCCACCCCGCTATCTCGGTACCGTGCGGCTTGTCCGACGACAAGCCGGTCGGCCTGCAATTGGTTGCCCGGCATTGGAACGAGCCGGCGCTCTACCGCGCCGCGCACGCCTACGAGCAATCGGTCGACTGGCAGAAGCTCGGCGCCGCGCAGGGCAAGGCTGGCACCAAACGCAAGAAGTAGCGCACAGGCCCACGCCGGACTCTCGGCATTGGTGGGACAAATCCCACTTCGCAGCGATTTGCTTCGATAATATCTCTCGATTTTTCAATAATTTACCAGAATCTCAACTGCGCAATTAGTCCCACTTATTGGCTGTTGACGCATCTGGGCATCGATACGTATATGCGCAGCTCATGGATGAGGCCGCCGCCCTGGTTCAAGACATCGAGGACTATTGCCGCCGCCACGGCATGGCCGAATCGACCTTCGGCCGCTTGTCCGTCAACGACGGCAAGTTCGTCGGCCGCGCGCGCGGCGGCGGTCGCGTCACCACCGCGACCCTTGAGAAATTCCGCGACTGCGGTCTCTGGTTCAACGATGAATCCTTCGTCATCTCACGCCGGCGTCCCTAGAGGCACGCAATACCCATCAACCGATACTCATCAATCCAACCAACAGGAAAGAACATGCGAGAAGACTACAAGGTTGCCGATATCTCCCTCGCCGACTGGGGTCGAAAGGAAATAAACATCGCCGAAACCGAAATGCCGGGGCTGATGTCGGTACGCGACGAATACGCCGCCGAGCAACCGCTCAAGGGAGCCCGTATCGCCGGCTGCCTTCATATGACGATCCAGACTGCGGTGCTGATCGAATCGCTGATTGCGCTCGGCGCCGAAGTCCGCTGGAGCTCATGCAACATCTTCTCGACCCAGGACCACGCCGCCGCGGCGATCGCCGCCACCGGCGTGCCGGTGTTCGCCTGGAAGGGCATGGACGAGGACGAGTTCTGGTGGGCGATCGACCAGACCATCACCGGCCCGAACGGCTGGCGCCCCAACATGATCCTCGACGATGGCGGCGACCTCACCGCGGTGATGCACGAGAAACACGCCGATCTCCTGGACGAGGTGCGCGGTCTCACGGAGGAGACCACGACCGGCGTGCATCGGCTTTACGAGATGGAGAGGAGCGGCGACCTCAAGACCGTCGCCTTCAACGTCAACGACTCCGTCACCAAGTCGAAGTTCGACAACCTCTATGGCTGTCGCGAGAGCCTGGTCGACGGCATCAAGCGCGCCACCGACGTGATGCTGGCGGGCAAGGTCGCGGTGGTCGCCGGCTACGGCGATGTCGGCAAGGGCTCGACCGCCGCGCTCCGTGGCCAGGGCTGCCGCGTCATGGTCACCGAGATCGATCCGATCTGCGCGCTGCAGGCGGCGATGGAAGGCTACCAAGTGGTGACCATGGACGAAGCGGCGGCGATCGGCGACATCTTCGTGACCGCGACAGGCAACATCGACGTCATCACCCTCGACCATATGCGCGCGATGCACGATCGGGCGATCGTCTGCAACATCGGCCACTTCGATGCCGAGATCCAGATCGCCGCACTACGCAACTTCACGTGGCACAACGTCAAGCCGCAGGTGGACGAGGTCGAGTTTCCGGACGGCAAACGCCTGATCGTCCTGGCCGAGGGGCGGTTGGTGAATCTGGGCTGCGCCACCGGTCATCCCAGCTTCGTCATGAGCAATTCGTTCACCAATCAGGTGCTGGCCCAGATCGAGATCTGGAACAACCATCGGAGCTACGAGCACAGGGTCTACGTGCTGCCCAAGCACCTCGACGAAAAGGTCGCCCAGCTCCATCTCGGCAAGCTCGGCGTCAAGCTGACAACCCTGACCGAACGGCAGGCCAAGTATCTCGGACTCCCCGAAAACGGTCCCTTCAAGCCCGACTACTACCGGTATTAGGAACGCGGCGCGGTTCCGGAAGGCGACGAAATCGGGAGAATCATCGTTTCGTTAACGCTGTGAGATCCGGCGCAGTCACGACGGCTAGAGAGAACAATGACCGAATGGACCGAAACCAACCGCGGCGTGGTGTTCCCGTGGCAATGCGATCATTACGGACACCTCAACGTGCGCTATTACAGCCATTTCTTCGACGATGCCGGCTTTCAGATCTGGTCGCTGATCGGCCTCAAGCTCGACGAATTCCACGACCGCGGCGTGCACCCCGTGGTGGCCGAGATCAAGCTCCGCTTCCTGCGCGAGCTCAAGGCCGGCTCGCTGATTATCATCAAGGGCGGCTTCACCCGAGTCGGCACCAAGAGCATCGGTCATCGCCAGCTCATGTACAATCTCGACACGGGGGTGTTGTGCGCGACACAGGATTCGGTCGAGGTGTTCTTCGATCCCGAGACCCGCACCTCGGCACCCATCCCCGACGACATTCGCGTTCGAGTCGCAGACAATTTGGTCGAGGTCGAAGCCGACTCTAGCCCGCCTTGAGGTCGGCGCGCTTCTTCTCGAGCGCCTCGAGAGTGCGCGGCCAATCCTTCTTCAGCAGCCGCGACAGCGAGCGGTCGGCCAGCAGCCGGCCTTCATTCTGGCAGGTCGCGCAGTAGTTGCATTCGTTCTCGGCATAGGCGATGCGCTGTACCGGTGAGCCGCAATCCGGGCACGGCGCGCGATAGCGGCCGTGTACCGCCATCTCGTCATGAAACGCCGTGACCTTGTCGGGAAAGCCGTCGCCGACCTCCGTCCGCAGCCGCTCGATCCACTCGGTCAAGGTTTCCCGGGTCGCCGCGCGGAGGCGCTCGATCTCATGATCCGATAGCTTCCGCGACATTCTCATCGGCGACAGCCGCGCACGATGCAGGATTTCATCGGAATAAGCGTTGCCGATTCCGCTGAAGAGACGGGGATCGGTCAGCGTGCGTTTGAGGGTGTGGCAAGCAAAGCCGTCACCATGAGGCACTATCGTGCTTTATATAGCTCGATTTTCCTCGCTTGATTCTGTTGTGTTTACAGTATGTTACAGATCCTGTCAACGGCTGATGGGCGTTGACAAGGCTATATACTCTGATCCACCGTCTCGGGAGCAAATTGCATCTAGGGAATTTGTTTTGTATCCTCCCCATCTCTAATCGGTAACGAGAGAAATCTCCAATACTGGCAGAATTCTCGGATCGATCAGCTCCATAACATCTATACAAAAGCATTCGCTCCATAATAGGCCATATAGGAATATCATATATGTTTCTCATATATGAAAGGTATGATTCACTCCGCTTGTATAACGTTGTGAGCTGCTTCCCTGAGGCGGACTGCGGACGGTGACGGCACCGAGAAAGCAACGCGCGATCATGGCCACCGACAGCGAGTGGCAGCTGATCCGCGAGCGCGCCCAGGCAGCGGGAATGCCGGTATCGCGCTTCGTTGTCCAACGGCTGACGGAAGAGGGGTGGCGGTCGGTACCGGATGCATTGCCGGTGTCGGTCCTGCGCCGAATCGCGCGGGAGGTGCTTGTGCTGTCGCGTATCGAAGAGTTGCGCCTGTCCGGTCGTGGCGACGCGGAGACCTGGAAGGCGATCGGCGAAGCGGTCGATGCCTGGCTCGACGGCGAAGAGAGACTGGGGTGAGGAAGAATGTAAGGCGGGTCCGGCAGGCCAACGCATCGCGGCAGCGCAGCGTCTATTGCACGCCTCTCGAGTGGGCGGCGATCCGAGAACTTGCCCAGGCCGCCGGCCTGCCGGTGTCACGTTACCTGGTCGACTGTGCCCTGCAGGAACCGCAACCTGAGAAGCAGGCGGCGGGACTGTTCGACCATCCGCTGGTGCTGTCGGAGGAAGAGCAGAGGGTGCTCTACGAGCGGGTCGCGGCGCTGGAGCGGTGCAGCCGAGTGATGCTCGAGAAGGTACCGGGCACGGACATATCCGTGTTCGAGATCATCGCGATGCTTCAGGATCTGCCGGATGCGCACCGATGAGACCGGTGATGCACTCCATCTCCTGCACCGATCTCGAGTGGGAGCAGATCAGGGAGCGCGCCCAAGAGGCGGGCCTCTCGATCTCCCGCTACCTGGTCGAATGTGGCCTCGCGGGAAAAAGGGAACCGCCGCCCAACCTGGTTCTGGGAGAGGCGGAACAGCGCACGCTCCATGACCGCATCGCCCGCATCGAGGAACGGACCCTGGCCGGGGTCAAGCCGGGAACCGCCTGGATGCTGGACCTCTCGATCCATGCCGGTGTGCTGCTCGACAACGCGCTGATCGCCTGCGCCTGGCGAGGCCATGACCTGCATGCGTTTGTAGCAACCTGGCTCGGGGACGACAGGGCCGCGCGGATCGTCGAGCAGTTCCTCGGGCGCATGCAAGGGCGTGGACTGCTCCCGGGCGATGACCCTCAGTGACATTCCTCAGCCGCATCTGCGTCGGCGGTGGCTCATCACTCCGTGATCAACCTCAAATAGTCCTGTTCTCCTTGCCGCAACGTTACGGCCAAGGTGTGTTCCAGGCGGTCCATGCTCTCGCGCGCATTCGACGCCACTTCTATGTCTTCCAGTCTCTTGGTGAACTCATACAAGCAAAGGTTCAGCATGTGCCTCAATTGAAACTTCGCGGCAATGTTTCCACCGTGGATATCCTTGCCGCGCTTCTTAAAGCTGCACTCGATGCTTGCCTCCAATTGCATGAATGCCGAGGGTACGCGTTGATCGTGGACCGCTATCCAGGGGAACAAGACCCTCGCCCGGCGCTTGAGGACCGCGGGAATTTGCTTCTTTATATATCCCTCATACTTGTAGCCGGCGGTCACATTGTGGGGAGAGTCTCTTAGGAAGGGCTCTCTCGATCCCTTCACCAGATCCTCGAAAACCCTGCCCAGCATGTTGTTGTACGTCTCGACCAACCCTCGGGCTGCCGATTTCGCTTCTGCCTCGCTACTGGTGCCCGCCGCCGGCATTGGTAGGAATTCGCACTCGATCGAGAAAAGGTTCCTAACCCGACCCGTCATTGTGAAATGGTAGTCAAATGATTGAAGTTGGATTTTCATGGGCATTCCTTGGGTTCGGCGTCCGCGCAAGCGTGGCGCGCTCCCCGACGACCCCTCACAATGAAATCCCCCGGCTCCGGGTGCGTTGCTGCCGTTCCTGCTCTTGCTGCCGTTCCCTGGCAATCCTCGCCTCGGTGCGCCGGTAGGGCTCTTCGTCAGTCTTCCATATCCGGGCAATCTCCGTGAGTGCGTCCCGCATGTCGTTCTCCGCGCCGGGCAACTTGGCGAGATGGCGACCGTAAGTGCCCCGGTCCCGCAGAATGCCCTCGATGTGCTCCCGAGCTGATTCGGCGCGGGACCGCCAGCCCGGGTAGTCGGGGAGATCGGTGACCGGTATGCCGGCCTCGGCCGCTCGCGACAGGTTGATCTCGCGTTTCTCCAGGCAACCCTTCAGGTCCCGCAGGCACTGGTCAAGCCATCTCGCTTCTTCCCGGAGCCGCCCGTAGGTCTTGAGCTCCTGTTCAAGGACGCGCTTGGCGCCGCGGTCCAGGGTCGCACGGACCGCCAGCGCGTTCATGCGCTTGGCGATATCGTCGTAACCCGGGGCATCCAAGGGGCTCACGCCGGCGGACCTCGCCCGCTCGGCATGGTCCTGCCAGTCCAGCAGAAACCGCGCCGGCAGCGCATCCACGCGCCGCCACATCTCCTGGTCTCGAATCGCGTCCCGGAGGCTGTTCCATTCCTGTTCGTTGATATGCTCGCCGTAGCGCTCTTTGTCGCCGAGAATGTCCGCCGCCTTCGCCGTCGTCTTGTCGGCCTTCTTCATCCACCGCCCGTAACCCCTCATAGCGGCCGGCGGCCGGTCTCCGGCCTTCTCCAGCCGGCGGCGGCGGCTCTCGACGATCTCATCCACCTCCGCGAGAGTTCTCTCCACGCGCGTGCGCGACTTGACCATTTGCTTGTGGTGATCGAGCAGCCGACTTAACGTCGCCGGTATCTCGCCCTGTTCAAGGGCGCTGGCGGCCAGGTTCTTCGCGCGTGCAGCGATGTCGCCGTAATCGGCGGCGTTGCGGTCGTTGCTGCGCCAATCCTGGACAATCCCGGCGGCGAGATCGTCGACGCCCAGCGCTCGTTCAAGCTCTCCGACGTTGCTCTCCAACAGTTTGCGCAAGCGACCCAGGTGTTCGAGATGAACGGCGAACCGGTCCTTGTCCAACAGTACCGCGCGCGCGTTCGCCAGCACCCGGTCCGCCACCGCCCGCCAGTCCCCGTAATCCGGCACCAAGGCGACCGCCTCTCCCGCGGCCAACCGCAGCAGGTCCGACCGCCGGTCGAGCGCGGCGCCGAGACTCTGCATCGTGCCCTCGACCAACTTGCGCGCCTCGAGCCCGTCGCTGATGCGCCGCAGTTCCTCCGTCAACGGGGGAACGGGTTGTCCGGCGAGCCGTTCCAGACGGACCGCTATATCTTGAATGCCTTCGGCGTAAAGCGGGTGTGCATCGACCATTTGCGCCAGTTGGACATGCACCCGCCAGTCCCGGATCAGCTGGTCACGAAGATCGACCGTATCGAGAAAACGCTCGCAACTGCGGACGCCCGCCGATACTGAAGCCCGGCTGTCGGGTAGGCGCTCGAGATGCATTCCGTAGCGTTCCTCGTCGTCCAGGATCTCCCGGCCGCGCGCCACCAGCTGTTGCACCCGCTCGCGCGCGGCGGCGAGGTCTTCCCCTTCCCGATAAAACTCCTGGCTCGCTTGGCGCAACCAGTCGTCGATCTCTGCGCGGTCGGTTTCCAGTCGGCGGTGGCTCTCCATATAGCCGGCGAGGACGCCGCGCATGCCCTGGTCGAGATCCGGCCGCGATACCAGCGCCGTCATACGTGCGACAAGATCGCGGTAACCGCTGATGTAGAACGGGTGTTCATCGAGGCTTTGCGCGCGTTCGTGATGCGCCCGCCAGTCGCGCTGGAACCCAGCACAGAGCTCGCCGGGGCCGTATGCCTCGCCGCCCGAGACAACCGTGGGCGCCGTGCCGATGTCTTGGGCCTCGCGCCTGATCGACGGCGGCGCCATGCGTTCGGATCTGCGCGTCTCTTGCCGTGCCTCCTGTTCCTGCTGGCGCGCCTCCGTGATCCGGGGCCGTGGCACTTCCTTGTCGGCGACAGTCCAGGGTTCCACGCCGATGGCCTCGTGTGCCGTCATGCGCTCGCCGCTGGCGGCCTCCAGCCGCGCGACCAGATCCTCCCGGTTGTCGGTCAGCAGCACCGCACTGTCGCGCGCCCGGCTGATCTCGACATAGAACAGCGACTGGTCCGTCATGGCGCCCGAATCGAGCACCGCGATCACGTTGTCGATGGTCATGCCCTGGGCTGCGTGCACGGTCGAACTGTAGGCATGGTCGAGGTGGCGCAGCTGGTTGTCGCCCCGCTTCAGCGAGAGCGCGCGGCCATCCGAGGTGCGCAGCCTGACCTGCCGCGGGCCGATGGCGGTGATCTCGGCGTGGTGGCCATTGATCAGCCCGCGTCTCTTGTCGTTGCGGGTCCAGCGGACCCGATCGCCCACCTGCAGCTGGATCGTTCGCGCTTCGAACACGTCGAACCGATAGCGGATCGGCCCGCTCGGATCGATCCGCCGCGGCTTCCCGTCGGTATGCTCCAGCAACACCCGGCCGTCCTCGAGACCGGCCACGGTGCAAGCATCGTCGGCCCTGATCCTGTACGGGTAGATGTCATTGTGGAACACCACCACGTCGCCGGGCCGGTAGTTGGCGAGGTCCAACTTCTGGACCCGGGTCAGGCCGAGGCTCACCAAGCGCTCGATCTCGAGCCGCACGCCGTGCAGCACGCCTTCGTCCCTCAGGCCTTCGCGCACCGCCTCGTTGATGTCTTCGCGCAAGTCATGGGTCGGCGCCAGGATCGCCGTTCCCGCACGGCCCTCGGGGCCCAGGTCGAGCCACAGCCGCGCCGCGTTCTCGCCAAGTTCCTCCAACGGCAGCTCGTGCACCTCGAGACCCGCCACCGCCCGCCCGGGCTCGCCGGCAACCATCGCCATCACGGCGGCCTTTAGATCCGGATTGCGCTGGCGTTGGATATCGTCCAACACCGCCGTCACCATTCCCGCGTCCTGCAACTGTCGGAACGGCTGACCGGCCTCCACCGCACGCAGCTGGCGCCGGTCGCCCACCAGCACCAGCCGGGCAATGCCGAGCCGCTCGACGATCCGATACAGCGCGCGCATCTGCACCGTTGCGATCATCGAGGCCTCATCGACAATCAGAATACTGCCGGCAAACTCCTGCCGCGCCCGGATCAGCCGTTCCGGAGCATGATCGGCAAGGTCGCGGTGGCGCTTCAGGAACCACTGCAGGGTTCGGGCAGGGATTCCGGCCTTCAGTCCCAGGGTCTGCGCCGCGCCCACCGAAGCGGCGAGGCCGAAGACCTTGCGCTTTCCGGCCAGGCTCACCAGGTCAGGGACCAGTTCGGTCTTGCCGCTCCCCGCATATCCCTGCACCCCGACCACCTGGACCGAGCTCAGCAGAATCGTCCGTACCGCGTCCCGCTGGCCCGCCGTCAGGTCGGACGCGGCGAGCCGTCGTTCGACCTTCGCGCTCTGTGCCAGAGGTTTGCCGGTGCTCTGCTTCATCCAGGCGACGATCTCGCGCTCGGCGCGGAGCGCGCGGTCGGTCACGAACGCGAGGTCGGAGCGGCGAAGCCGCGCCTCGACCAGATGACCGTCCCGCTGCAAACGGTCGATCGCCGCGTCCACCGCGGCCATCGAGAGCCGCCCCGGCGCCAGGCCGAGCGCGAACGCCTTAAGCTCTACCGCCGCAAATACCGACGTCCGTTCCTCGAGATGGGCCGCCGCGCGCCAGACCGCGTCCAGCGCCGATGGAACCGGGGCCGCGAATGATTGCGAGGCGCCGTTGATCCGCCGCAGCGGCCGCACGCTGGCCGGCAGCTCCAGCCCCACTTCTCGCGCCCGAGCTCCCCAGATCGCCGCCAGCTCTTCCTTCGCCGGCTCCGCCTTGCGCGCCCGCGTGTACAGCGCCGCCTGCTGCGCCCGCGCGGCGCTGTATTCCAGTCCCCGTCGCCGAAGGTCCTCGAGAATGTCCCGCCGCCGGGTCGAGAACGCCTCCAGCACAGACCGGTCGTAACCCGCGATCTCGAAGCCCGGCACCCGCCCGATCATGGTCGGCACGATCGCATAGCCAAGCCCCTCCAATCGGCTCGCAAGTTCGTTGCGGTAATGGGCGCCGATCAGCCTCATACCCCGGTGCAGCGCCGTCGGCTCGATGCTGCGCCACTCTCCCGCCCCGTTCCGGGTCATGTTGGCAATCACGCAATGGGTGTGAAGCTGCGGGTCGAGATTGCGGCTCACCTCGTGGCGAAACGTCGCCGCCAGCATGCCCCGCGCCGGTACCCGCGGGCGCCGCCCGGTCGCAGGATCATAGTCCCGGGTCTGCAAGAGGTTGGCCTCGACGTAGTCGAGGGTCGCGCGCACCGCCTCGTCATGCGCGCGCACCACCCGACGGTCGCCGTTCAGAAGCGCCGCCAGCGAGACCGACTTCGGCGCCGAAAGCGTGATGTCCACGCCCGGACGGTGCTCATGCCTGCCGTCCCGGAGACGCCCGAGACGGATCTCCGTCTTCGGCACACGGCCTTCGAGGATCGATTGAAACAGCCCGGGCTTGACATGACGGCCCAGATTCGTTGCCCACCGACCATGCCAGAAACTCGCCTTGCGATGCGCCGGATCGTGCTTCGCATAGTATCCGTCCAGCTCGAAGTAGTGCACCGTCGAGCTGGCCGAACTCAGGTTCGTAACGGTGGCAACCATGCGTCGTCCAGTCCAGCAGCGCCAAACCTACCACCGGTGATGCCAAGCGCCGATACCCCGGTCAAGATCGCCCGTGCGTTCGCGGTCTCGGTCTCGGTCGATTACCTCTGGTCGATCCGAGTTCGAACCGGGGGCCATAGGGGAAGACTATTGCCCTTCAGCATACACAGTGCTGCAGGATGAAAGCGCACTGCTCCTTTCGTCAGCAGGCCTCCCTTTAAACCCGGATATTTTACTGTCTGCACCAGTCCATCACGTAGCGTGAAGATTGCTTTGCAGTAGCGGTTTGATGAACTAACCGTGCCTGAAGCAGAGTTTCCGGAGGACCACAGGTTCACACTCCCCACGCTGGTATTGTCGAGGTAGAGCTCTATGCCGGATAGGCTGCGGAACGTGTCGCGGCTCTGATACTCGGTCCGTTGCCGCGACATGCCCCCGCCTCGATGAGGACGGCCACCCATCGGCCGCCCTCGCGATCGACCCCATGACGGCCGACCTGGTGGGCCCCGAACGGGTTCGCCGCCATCCCCACCGCCGCGCTCGATCCGCCCCACCGTGCGGGGTCTCCCGCGGTCCCCGCGCTTATCGGGTCCGAGTCCCCGTCCTGTCGCTCGAAGCCGCCCGATGCGACGCCAATAACGACCGCGACGTGTCGATTGCCGTGACTTCCTTACTCCGCGGCCTCCAATCTCATCGTCATCGCCTCCGAAATTTTCCCGAACTCTTCCCATATTTCCTGGTGATGCCGCTTGAGGTAGCGGGCGATCAGGGCATTGCCGAGCAACGATCGCACCTAGCCGACCGCAAGAATCAGATGCAAGTGGTCGGGGCCGTAGGACGCCTCAATTCGCTTGATGCCGCGCTGAAGGCTCCCGATTTCCCGTTCCATGCGCGCAATCTGTTCCCGCGAAACGCCCTTCAGGCTCTTGGGCCTGCCGGCGTCGACCAGCTGATCCGGCAGCGTCGATACGACCAGGGCATTGGCGTAGGGGACAGTGTAGTTGTTCATCGCGATCATCACGCGATCATCAACTCCACCGCTTCGAGCTTGGCAAGGGCAATCTTCAGGCTGCTCTCCATCCCCGGCGAATTGCTGTAGTGCCGTAGCTCGTTCTGGAGGTACGCGCGTTCGAATTCAAGAATGGTGTCGATGTCACCCGAACTTCGTACCCGATCGATTACATCGACCAAGTCGTTCCGCGCTCGTTGCAAAACTCCCGCCGAACGCGTACCAGCGGCCTGAACGACCGCGGTCTTCTCATCCCAAAAACATCTCTGGGCTTCAGCGATCAAGCCAGTCAGGACCATATTTTTCGTCCGCGGTCTCGGTTCGCACCCCTTCACTGCGAATCCAATCGGCGCCCATGACGTCTTTCGCCGCCATCAGGGCCTCGGCGGGGATCACCAGCTGCTTGCGGAGTTCGTTGGCGGTTTCGTAGTCGCCACGCTCTTTGGCATCCAATATGCTACTCAAAACCTCTGAATTCCGCCGTGATTTCACCTTTTCCTCTTCTGTTCGTTTTGAATTCCGTTGTAATTTCGCCTTTTCCTCGTCTGTTCGTTTGATCACCATCATCCTCGTCCATCCTGTTTACCTCGGTCAGCCGGGGTGAGGACCCCGCCGGAAAGTGCCAGGCCGAGCGCAACGCGATCACCGTCGCCGAGCTTGCCGAGCGGTTCGATCGCGAACACATCCCGGTGCGATTCCATCATGAACACCGACACATTCCCTACCAACCTAACCACAACCTCGAGATCGTCTTCAAGATGTTCGTCCTTGCCGAGATGTGGGGCTTGCGGCCGGATGGCTCGAACCCGCGCCGGCATATCAAGAAGTAACCCGAGGAGAAGCGCCAAGGTATTTGAGTGCGGCCGATCTTGCCGCGCTCGGCGACCCACTCATGGCGCGAGCCGTCCTGGTGCACCATCATGCCGGGCAGCGCGCGGCGTAGGCGCTTGCGCCGGTGCGCGCCGCGCCTGGGCGCCGCACGCGTGCGCCCAGGCGCCTGCAAGGTCAACCGCACCCAGTTGTAGCTGCGCTCACAGCCGTGCAAGGCCACCAGCTTCTCGTGGAAGTGCTTGGCGGTGAAGTCTCAGTAGCGGGTGTCGAAGAGAGCCAGCACCCGCGCCACCTCGTCGAGCGGGGCGCGACGCGCCGAGAGGTGGCCCAGACGGCGATCGTAGAGGCCCTCCGCCCCGTCGGCCTCGTAGCGATCGCGCCAGCGCCGGAAGGTCCGCTCCGACACCCCCAACACCTCCGTCGCCTCGGCCTGGCTCAACAGCCGCGCCGTGGTCCCGCGCATACACCTCCTCGAACTTCATCAATCTCAGCCCCTCTGCACCCATTGGAGCGGAGGTCACTCGGTGCTCAGGCACGCGCTGGCGGCCAAGAACCTCGCCTCCACGGGGTCTGCCACGAGCCTCCAGTGGCGCTTCAGGGCGACCCAGGTCTTCAAGTACTCGCATCGATACGCCTGGTTCGGCGGAAGCCAGTAGGCAGGGTCCCGGTCACCCTTTGATCGGTTTGCCGATTTCCAGACGGCGATGAGCGTGTCGGGGTTGGAGAGATCGTTGGCATAGCGGCGACGTTCGGCCGGTGTCCAAGCGTGGCCGCCGCTGCGATGGACCTCCGCCAACGGAACGAAGTGGTCGATGTCCAGATTGCGGGGATTGGTGAACACGCGCCCCGTGTAGGGATCCTCCCATTGGCCGGCGACAACGCGGCAGCCCTTCGCGTCGAGCGTCACGGGCACGGTGCTCTCGGCGATCAGGACCTCGTGCCGGGTGTCCTGGCAGTCGCCATCCTGATCGATCCAGCGGCCGTAGAGCTTTCTGTCATAGGGAACCGTGGACGGAGCGTTCTCGGATGGAGACGGTACCTCGCCCTTGAGGGCTCGGCCGGCCTCGGCCTTCGAAGCGAAGGATCGCCCGGCGAGCGCACCTCTGTGGCAGTGGTAGCCGCCCCGTTTCCGGTCGTGATGACAGCCAAGGCCGTCTATGCCTCCGCCATGTGCATGAGCAGGCTCGAGAGCGGCGACGGCGAAGAACGATGCAATCAGCGCTGGCAGCACAATCCGATACGGCGTCATCGGGTTCCTCCGGACCTCGCTCCGTGACCGTCGCTGATACACGGCTGATCAAGCGCTTCGAAAGCTTTAGTCCTAAGATCTACATCTGTCCTGGCGGCTGGCCCACCATCGGCTACGGCCACGTGGTGCGGGACGAGGAGCGCGAGCGGTACGCGGGCGGCATCGACGAGGCGGCGGCCGAGGAGCTGCTGCGCCGCGACGTCGGGGCAGCCGAGCGGGCCGTGCTGCGCCTCATCCGGATACCGCTCGAGGACGGCCGGTTCGACGCGCTCGGCTCCTTCACCTTCAATCTCGGCGCCGGCGCGTTGCAGCGCTCGACGCTCCGGCGAAAGGTGAACCGCGAGGAGCACAATGCGGTGCCAGGCGAGTTCTGGCGCTGGGTGTGGGCCGGTGGGCGCAGGCTCAAGGGGCTGATCAGGCGGCGGGAGGCGGAGGCGGCTCTTTACGGCGCCGCCATTCAGATTACCTGAATCCATCTACCCAAAAACCTGCCATCGCACCCACCAGGCCTGCGCACCACTGTTCCGTCCCATTACGACGGACGTCAAAGGCGAACGCCGCTTCATCAGCACGATCGTACGGCGACTCGACAGCCTCGGTGCCATCACCCGCGGCCACCGGGACTCACAGAGTTCAATGGGAGACGGCGCCCGCATGTTCCGACCCGAGGACAACTTCGAATCGAGCTACGCCAAGAGTGCCCTTCGACTGTTCTACCTCGACCTCTACCATGATCGCATCCCCGATTGGGAAGTCGCCGCGTTCGAGCGTGCAACCGGGCTCTCCCTTACCCACAACGAAGGCCTCAGGGAAGAATTGCCACCGATGTTTCGATGTCTCAATCGCCTGCTCGCACTTCCACCTCAAGCAAGACCGCTCTTGGCAAGCCAACTACACAAGCGAGACCGAGGTCTATTGGAATAACCAGAAGACCATCACCGACACCAACGGCGAGCCCAGACTCGTTGCCGAAGACGGCGAGGTCTACGCCCAGAGCGAATGCACCTTCGAAGAGGTCGATTAAAGCGTACCAGCATGACCGTCACGAGCATCCGGCGCGGGAGCTGAAGGAGAGCCGTTCGGAACGAACCCGGGAGAGAGGAAGCCGGGAGCCACCACCATCCGCCCCTTTCGCCCAGATCACAGAGAGTTTAACATCATGACTGCCATGACATCGGGAATCCACATCCCAGATACCCATGCCAACATCAAGGAATTGATCAGCGCTGGCATGGACGAGTCCGTAGCTGAAGTGGTGGTCCGGCAGAGCCTTCGCGTGCTCGAGGAAACCGTCGTCACGAAGACCGACCTCGCAAATTTCCGCACCGAAGTGAATACGTCATTCACAGAGCTCCGCGCAGAAATGAACGTCCGCTTCGAAAAGGTCGACTCCAGCTTCAAGACGATCGATTCCAGCTTCGAGAAAGTCGAGGAGCGCTCCAAAGCTTTGGAAGCGCGCATGCAGACCCTCGTCACCGACGCCAAGAACGACACACGCAGGTGGATGATCGGCACCAACATAGCGCTTGCGGCGTTCATCATCACGACCCTCAAAATCCTCTAACCACTTCCCATTAATTCTTTGAACGCCGCCCGCGGGCGCGCTCGAACGCGCTTGGGCGGCGTTCCAATCACAGCAACGGAGGTCCACCATGACCCTCGACGACATTCCTATTGCCCAGCAGGTAGAAGCCGGGGGCATGGCGTTTCCGGCCCAGGAGCCTGCCGGCGGACCGGTCGATGCAGTTGTTCAATTCCGCAAGACGCAACACGGGCGCCCCGTGGGCTACGGCAAGCAGCTCCAAGAAAATCCGCGCGTCCCTGAAGAACGGTCCCGGCCGCTCCGGTTCCGGCCCTCCTTCGTAACCCATCCGAGGGAACGCAGGCCGCCATCGGAACGGTCTCACCGCCGCCCCGACCGAACTCCAGCCGTTGAACACGGCGTCCCGTGGGGCGAGTTCTTCCACCAAGCGCTCGTCCACATACGCTCGCACCTGCTCGAATGGGATGATCGCCATGCCGTCTGCGATGTCGATCCTTTCCTTCAGGGTCAGCTCCCAAAAGAGCATCGCATCCGACTTCCAGGTCGCCGAGTACGCCGGTCGACTCTCCGTCCCCGGCCAGGGCGAGAAACGCGTTCAGTTCGCTCGCCGCCGCCCCGAAACACTCGCCGGCCAGCTCATCGGCACGCGCCATCAGTCCCACAACCAGGTCCGTCAAGGAGGTCAAGCCACCGCTGCCTAGGATCTGCATCCAGAAATCGTCTCTGCCGATGATATGACTTACAACCTGCGCCAGCGTGGGATGCGAACGGAGAATGCTCCGCACGGGGTCCAGCGCCGCGAGCAGCGAGGCGTAGTGCTTCTCTTCGCCAAAGGCATGGCTGTGGCGCGCCCTGGCATACAGCATCCGCACATCGTCTAGAGGAAGTGGCGGCCGATTGCCGTTCCGCCCGACAAACGGGGAAAGCATGCGCCGAGTTTGCCCGTAATACTCTTGCAGCCAGGGCTCCTGCGGCTGACGAGCGGGTCGACCGTCTTGCGCAGAAGCTTCCCAAGCTGGCAGAAGCGCTCCGTGCCCGCTACCTCATCCTCATTGACCTAACATGGTCGGATGGACGCTCGGAAAACCGCCACTTAGTCTTTTTCTCCGGTGTCTTGCCCGGGCCAATTCTCGATTACAAAATTACCATCTTCGTCGCCCACGTCTTGTCCAAGGCGATTCCAGAAATCATGATGGAATGATTTGAGAAGTTGGCCGACGTCTGTCGGATCGCCCAAGGCGTACCGGGGGAACACTGTGGAACCGGGCCCAAGCCTTGGTAGCGAATAATGAGCATTCAGCCGTTCTTCATTTATCGGAAGCCGCTTAACATCTAGCTGGACCTCAACCGCATATTCCGCAGAAGGCACATTGGCGTATCGCCTGACACGATCCGCCCATGCGGCCAGGTTCGCGAAGATGACGATTGGCCAGGCGGGATGAAGATCACGGCGCTCTTTTCCCTCCCAAACAAAACCTAATTCCAATAGACCATCCCAGTGAATCTCTCGGTAACTGCTATGGTGCCACCCGCTGCTGTCGGGGTCCGCCCGCGCTGCGCGCAGCATCGGTCGCCAATTGAGCAGGAGGTCGCTGGGCTCTATCCATGGCAGTTCCACTTTGTTTTCCGGCGTATGCCCGAAGATTTTGTGCCACGGTTCCGCCAGTTCCGGGATGATGTCGCGTCCGCGAAACACTCGATCCAGCGGCAAATCCTCAACCACGGGTACCGCGGTCATCCGAAGTCCGTATCCCTGGGGTAGACGCTCGAACTCACGCAGAAAGTGCTCGTGGCGCTCGTTAAGTCGCCCGTTCAGCCGCTCGAGTCCCCGAGCGACGTTGAGCGTCATGTCCTGGATCTCACGCATGGTCATTTTCTCGCAGCGGTCGGAACGTCGAATGGGACAGACGAGCGTTTTGGTGATTCGGTGAGGTGCCTGCCTTGACCGCCCCACGCGAAGGATGACCACACCGCTCCGGCCCTCTGTCTCGACCCCGAAGATCTCGATGAAAGGGAGCTGCGGTTCGACGCAGTCGCGAAACACCAACTTCAGGCGATCCGCCAGTTCGCCGCATCTCGGTACTGGCTTGATTTCCTTCGCTACGGGTGGCTTCGAGCCGCTCTCCTTGATGCCCAACACCAGAGCGCCACCGTGCGCGTTGGCGAATGCTACGGTTTCTTCAAGGATGGCGCTCTTTGCACGATCTCCAATCTCATCTTGGCCGTTCGTCCAAGGATCTGGCGTGCGGCCCTTCGCTGGAAGGGCCTCTTTGAATTCAATCCGTTCCCCCTCGGGAACCCTCGATTCTATCAACGATTCGATGTCGTGGATGTCAATCTGGTCGACTGGCTTTGAGAGAACCTGGGTCAACTACTTGCTTGCTCCGATCAAGAAATCAGAAAGGCGTGTGATTGCACGCCGTCGACTTCGGAACCGCGTCTATGCGCACACGCAGTGCCCTTTGAATGGCGAGGTCAGCGGCCCACAATCTACCGGGTTCCCAATCCGGCCAGGACTTCGCGGAAGCTGTTCAAGCCTGCTTCGAGGTTCTCGATGATCTCTTCGGCTAGGTCGTCGGGCTCAGGCAGGTTGTCGAGGTCGGTCAAGCTCTTGTCCTTGAGCCAGAAGATGTCGAGGCTGGTCTTGTCACGCGCAGCGATCTACTCATAGCTGTAGCTGCGCCAACGGCCCTCCGGCGCATCCTGTTCGTCCCACGTCGCCTCGCGCTCGTGCCGGTTCAGCCAGCGTCTCTTGTCGTTCTCCAAGTAATCGGCTGCGGTGTTCCCTTTGTTATCTTGGGTGGTGGGATCGGCACCCGCATCCAAAAGCACTACTATCGTCTCGATGGCTTTCGGCGTCGGCGCAAGGGCCGCGTTGTGAAGTGGGGTTTTCTTACCAGGTCCTCCAGATAGGTGCGGGGGAGAACCGGCTGCGAGCAAGAGTCCCGCCGGCCGCTCAGGCGGTAGCGAACGAAGAAGGATCGGGTACCGCTGGGCAGCACGTAGACGCCGAAGCCACGGAGTTCGCTGTCGTTGATGTCATAAGCTTTGTCTCGAGCCTCGGCGGACTCGATCAGGCGTTTGTTGATCTTCGGCATGGTATCCCCCCAACAATTCGTTGGTCCAAATGGGAGCAAAATCGCGGGTATTTCCACGCGATCACGCGGAGCTTACCATACCAAAAACTCTCTCAAACGCAGAGAGTTAGAGTATCTTCACGCAATCCTGCGCATAATTGAGAAATGGTCTATCCCACACTCATAACCTGAAGGTCGTTGGTTCAAATCCAACCCACGCAACCGCATCGCCATCCCCTCACCAGCGCCCGCGCCAGGTCGTGAATCAGGACAACGGGTTGCGATCGAGGCCATCAACGACCGGTGCCGTACATTTCCTGCGCGCGCCGGCGTTTCTCTTCAAGAACCTCTGCACGCGTGGGCGGCGGCGGCGGCGGCGGCGATGCGACCCGCCGCTCGGCCCGCAAACGGGCCTCCGCCGGTGCTTCCCAGCCCCACGCCGGCGCCGTCCAACCGACGTACCGCGCCAACTCGCGCCAGGGATAGCTGGTGGAACTGTCGATCCCCTCGAGCTGCACCACCAGCTTGCCCCGCGACCACCGCCAGGTGCCCGAAACCGGCCCCGAACCGTCCCGCCGCGGCGCTTCGACCCGGCCGTCGGCATGGAAGCGAAAGTCAATGTCCTCGTTGTCAACGAAAGGCAGGGCGACACGGCCCTCGCGCGCCACCAGCCAGTCCATCAACAGCGTCGCCGCGTGACGCCGGCCCGTCGGGGCAAGCGGAAATACCTCACCGAGGCGAAAATCGAGGCGCACATCGAGGGTCTCGAACCGAACCACGATCTCCTCGAAATCCGGCGACCAGACGAGATGGCCGACGTCCTCGATCTCATAGCTGTCGGGCTTGAGGCGCCATACCTCGTAGTGTCCCCCGGACCCGCCCTGCAGCATCAGCGCGTGGTAGGTCTTGTGCCGGATGCTCCGCAGCAGCTTCCCGTTATGGGCCTCCAGGAAGTACTTTAGCCGGTTGCGTATGACCATCGGCGGCCTGCCCTCGGCCATCGGGGTCCCGACCGCACCGAACGCACGCAGCTCGGAGCCCGGGAAGTTGCGGATCGGCGCATCCGGGTCCTGCGCCTTCATCTCCCAGAAGCGCAGCGAGGTCTGCTTCTCGTTGATCGTTAAATACGGCGGGTACTTGAGATGCGGGCAGGCGTCCTTGATCGCCCGCGGGAGACCGTCCTGCACCCACCCACGAAGTACTACGACCCATCGCCCTTGTTGGCGGTTCTGCCCCTCAATATGAAACTGCCCGCTGATGGGCTCAAAAAACATCAGGTGCGGAGGTCCCTCCTTGTTCCCATTACGACTTGTGAACATGAAAACAGAATGATCATCGCTGTCTCGTATCCGCAGACCACTCGTTTGATGACCATACCTTCCCGAAGGCGTTGGAGGTTCTTTTCGTGATTCTCGATAGGGAAGGCAGTTGTACCATTTGTAATACTTCTTTGATTTGTGTTGCACTAAATCTACGTATACGGACGCTATTCCGAATGAAGCAATTTCGTTTCTAATTACCCACACTCGACCCCTCAACAAATCGCTAAAGAACGCGGCGTCGTGCGAGCTCGCGTTGTCGTGAAAGTCGGCCGCCAAGGACGTCCCCAACAACGACACCAAAACCGTCGTCGTTGCCAACGTCATCCTGGCCAGACGTTTATTCACCATTCCGACGTTCCCTTACCTTTGCCTCCACCGCCCGATGTTCCGAACGCACGTCATAAACATAAACACACTTCCTGGGTCTTGCTCGGGTCGCGGTGGGTGCCCAGCCACCAGAATCTTACGGTGTGGGCCCCCACCCGCGATTCTCCCCCTACCAGATTCCCGCCGAGCCGCCGGCACTGGCGTCCGGCCCGCCCGGGCCTCACAAGCCCCTAGGATCCGGAGCACCGCCCTCCACAACGGCTGCACACACCACGCTCAATCTACGTTTCATGACGTATCTCCCTTGCTAACGCCTTGAACCTCGGCTCCAACACATCCACCGGTGCAGTCTTTCGCGCGTGATCGCGACCGAGGCCATCAGCGACCCCCGTACACGTCCTGCGCGCGCCGGCGTCTCTCTGCAAGAACCTCTGCGCGCGTGGGCGGCGGCGGCGGTGCGACCCGACGCTCGGCCCGCAAACCGGCCTCCGCCGGTGCTTCCCAGCCCCACGCCGGCACCGTCCAACCGACGTGCCGCGCCAACTCGCGCCAGGGATATCTGGTGAAACTATCGATCCCCTCGAGCTGCACCACCAGCTCGCCCCGCGACCACCGCCAGGTGCCCGGGACCGGCCCCGAACCGTCCCGCCGCGACGCCTCGACCCGGCCGTCGGCATGGAAGCGAAAGTCAATGTTCTCGTTGTCAACGAAGGGCAGGGCGACATGGCCCTCGCGCGCCACCAGCCAGTCCATCAACAGCGTCGGTGCGTGGCGCCGGCCCGTCGGAACCAGCGGAAATACCCCACCGAGGCGAAAACCGAGGCGCACATCGAGGGTCTCGAACCGAACCACGATCTCCTCGAAATCCGGCGACCAGACGAGATGGCCGACGTCCTCGATCTCATAGCTGTCGGGCTTGAGGCGCCATACCTCGTAGTGTCCCCCGGACCCGCCCTGCAGCATCAGCGCGTGGTGGACCTTGTCCCGGATGCTCCGCAGCAGCTTCCCGTTATGGGCCTCCAGGAAGTCCTTCAGCCGGTTGCGCACCACCATCGGCGGCCTGCCCTCGGCCATCGGGGTTCCGACCGCACCGAGCGCACGCAGCTCGGAACCCGGGAAGTTGCGGATCGGCGCATCCGGATCCTGCGCCCGCAGTTCCCTAAAGCGCAACGAGGTCTGCTTCTCGTTGATCGTTAAATACGACGGGTACTTGAGATGCCGGCACGCATCCTTGATCGCGCGCGGCAAGCCGTCCTGCACCCAACCGGGATGATGTGTTACCACCCACCGCCCTTGTTGACGGTCCCAATTCTCCCGATGCAATTGCCCACTAATCGATTCATAGAACAACAAGTGACGAATCCGTCCTTCCCTGTGGTTTACGCCAGGATGTACGTATTTCCGCACTGAATGGTAATCGCCATCGTCTCGGATCCGCATCATGTACGTCTGATGACCATATCGACCTGTTCCATCGTACCGTCCGTCTTTTTTGACTTTGGCTATTTCTCTGCACCAGTACAACTTGATGAGCCCACGTCTTCTGTCGTACTTGGCGTCAACATAAAGTGCCGCGACACTTGTCATATCGCGAGGTGCGCCCACAACCCACACCCGCCCAATCAGCAAGTCGCGAAAAAACTTCGCATCGTGCGAACTTGCGTTGTCGTGGAAGTCGGCCGCCAAGGACGTCCCCAACAACGACACCAGAACCGTCGTCGTTGCCAACGTCATCCTGGCCAGACGTTTATTCACCATCCTGACGTTCCCTTTACCTTTGCCACCATCGCCCGGTGTCAGAAGTCACGTCACAACCACGCTCTTGAACCTTGCTCGGGTCGCGGTGGGTGCCCGGCCACCAGAATCTTCCGGTGCGGGCCCCCACCGCGATTCTCCCTTACCAGACCCCTGCCGAACCGCCGGCACTGGCGTCCGGCCCACCGGGTTGCGACCTCGACCATCAGCGACCCCCGTACACTTCCTGCGCGCGCCGGCGTCTCTCTGCAAGAACCTCTGCGCGCGTGGGCGGCGGCGGCGGTGCGACCCGACGCTCGGCCCGCAAACGGGCCTCCGCCGGTGCTTCCCAGCCCCACGCCGGCGCCGTCCAACCAACGTGCCGCGCCAACTCGCGCCAGGGATAGCTGGTGGAACTGTCGATCCCCTCGAGCTGCACCACCAGTTCGCCCCGCGACCACCGCCAAGTGCCCAAAACCGGCCCCAAACCGTCCCGCCGCGGCGCCTCGACCCGGCCGTCGGCCTGGAAGCGAAAGTCAATGTTCTCGTTGTCAACGAAAGGCAGGGCGACATGGCCCTCGCGCGCCACCAGCCAGTCCATCAACAACGTCGGTGCGTGACGCCGGCCCGTCGGAACCAGCGGAAATACCCCACCGAGGCGATAACCGAGGCGCACATCGAGGGTCTCGAACCGAACCACGATCTCCTCGAAATCCGGCGACCAGACAAGATGGCCGACGTCCTCGATCTCATAGCTGTCGGGCTTGAGGCGCCATACCTCGTAGTGTCCCCCGGACCCGCCCTGCAGCATCAGCGCGTAGTGGACCTTGTCCCGGATGCTCCGCAGCAGCTTCCCGTTATGGGCCTCCAGGAAGTACTTCAGCCGGTTGCGCACCACCATCGGCGGCCTGCCCTCGGCCATCGGGGTCCCGACCGCACCGAGCGCACGCAGCTCGGAACCCGGGAAGTTGCGGATCGGCGCATCCGGATCCTGCGCCCGCAGTTCCCTAAAGCGCAACGAGGTCTGCTTCTCGTTGATCGTTAAATACGGCGGGTACTTGAGATGCGGGCAGGCGTCCTTGATCGCCCGCGGGAGACCGTCCTGCACCCACCCACGAAGAAATAGCACCCACCGCCCTTGTTGGCGGTCCCATCGTTCGGTATGGAACTGTCCGCTGATCGGTTCATAAAACATCAGGTGCGGAGACCGTTCCTTACGAGTTTGGCGATTTGTGGCTCTGAACTCCGAATGGTAGTCACCACTGTCTCGTATTCTCACAGCGCGTATCCGAGAACCGTATTTTCCTGAAGGTACTGAACGTTCCTTTCGTGATTTCCAATAGGGATAGCAGTTATACAATGTGGTATACTTTTTTGATTTGTGTTGCACTAAATCTATGTATACAGATGCGATCCCAAAGTCGGTTTTTTTATTTTTTAACACCCACACCCGACCCTTCAACAGATCGCTAAAAAACGCGGCATCGTGCGAACTCGCGTTGTCGTGAAAGTCGGCCGCCAAGGACGTCCCCAACAACGACACCAGAACCGTCGTCGTTGCCAACGTCATCCTGGCCAGACGTTTATTCACCATCCTGACCTTTGCCACCACCGCCCGATGTTTCCGAAGGCACGTCATAAACACCCTCTTGGATCTTGCTCGGGTCGCGGTGGGTGCCTTCCATCGCCTTCAAGGTATGACCGATTCTCCCTTCGCTGAATCGACAACGGTTCATTGAGTTGCGTTAGCCCTCTCGGGAAGGAGATCGACGATGATCCGGTTTCGCTTGCTGGCGATGTGCTGCGGGTGCGATGGCGCTCATGGCCGCGCCGGCGCCTCCGGCGGCGGCGTATGAGTACCACTACAACCTGGGCTCGCACAGCGCGGCGTTCTTCAAAGAGCTGATGTCGGGCCCTGCCTGGATCGTGCACCGGCCGGAGAAACTTAGACGCGCAACAAGGTGTGGGACGCGTACTTCGATCGGGAGGGGCTGACGTACATCTGCGGCAACCCGAAGTCGGACTATGGGGTGGTCGAGCAGGCTTGGCGGACTGTGGACAGCCGGAAGTTCGGGAGCCTGATGAACATCCGCAAGCCGGGAGAAGCGGGACCAAAGCTACAGCCCCGCCGATGTCGGATGCGGCCAAGCCGAGCTGGCCGGCGCAGAAATGGGCTGCCAGGCGTTGCTAGAGCGTGATAGCTGCGATCACCAAGGCCCCCATGACGACGAAGTAGCCGATCTTCCATAGGGTCTGCTCGCGCTCAAGTTTCTCCAACTCGACGCGGGCGGATCCGATGTCGACCTTGGTGGTCAGGCACGGTTTCTCGATGTCGGCCTTGGTGGCAAGGCCCGGTTTCTCGATATCGGCCTTGGTGGTCAGGCCCGGTTTCTCGATGTCGGCCTTGGTGGCCAGTCGGTGCTCTATCACGCGGTCGAACTCGTACGCGATGGCTTCGGCATGTGGCTCGGGTATACCGGCCTTGGTGAGCCGGCGGATGGCTGCGTGGGTATCGTAAAACCATCCCCCTTCCATGGTCATAGAATACTCCGCGGGACGAGTCTTGGGAATATGGTTGTGTGGAGAGGCGGCTGTGTGCTTGGGAGGCTAGTTTAATATCCGCGCTCCTTTGCCGCGCTGGCTGAAGAAAGCGTACTTTTGTTTATGGAGAATGTCGTCGGGTCGCTAGGCAGCGAGCCGACCAGATCCTTGGCCGTCCCAACACCACCATCGCCCACAGCCAAGCGGCCATGAAGGGCAACACGGAGCGAAGCACCGTCAAGGCACTAGCCCGGCCAGCCGAGACGCTCGGCCAGCGGCCGCCACGTATAACTCATCACCTCTTTGACCCCGTGCAGCTGCACATTCAAGTTGCCGCGCGACCACCACCACTTGCCAGCGATCTCCTCGCCCGAATTGGTCGAAGCCGTCACCTTGCCGTCGACCTCGAAACGCAACCCCACATTGTCGCGGTCGAGGAACGGCAGCCTCATCATCGATCTCCCCTCGCTTTCACGTCGCCGGCGGACAAAGACAGCATGTCCCCGCCCGCCGGCAATGTCTCCGCACCGTGCATCGGCGTCGGTTGGTCCGGGTCTACATCGAGAGCCCGCCGCCCTGACTGAGTTGCTCCTTGTGCGCCCGCTCGTCGAGGGCAATTCTGTTTCCGATCGTCTCTTCCTTTGCCTCGAGCGCGTCCGGTGCGGCGCCGACGGCCCTCAGATGAGCGGCGAGCTCGTGTTTCACAATGTCCTTCCTGAGCGCCTTCGCCTCGTCGAGAATCTGCCCCGCCTTCCGCTCGCACCTGCTCGAATGGGATGATCGCCATGCCGTCTGCGATGTCGATCCTTTCCTTCAGGGTCAGCTCCCAAAAGAGCATCGCATCCGACTTCCAGGTCGCCGAGTACGCCGGTCGACTCTCCGTCCCCGGCCAGGGCGAGAAACGCGTTCAGTTCGCTCGCCGCCGCCCCGAAACACTCGCCGGCCAGCTCATCGGCACGCGCCATCAGTCCCACAACCAGGTCCGTCAAGGAGGTCAAGCCACCGCTGCCTAGGATCTGCATCCAGAAATCGTCTCTGCCGATGATATGACTTACAACCTGCGCCAGCGTGGGATGCGAACGGAGAATGCTCCGCACGGGGTCCAGCGCCGCGAGCAGCGAGGCGTAGTGCTTCTCTTCGCCAAAGGCATGGCTGTGGCGCGCCCTGGCATACAGCATCCGCACATCGTCTAGAGGAAGTGGCGGCCGATTGCCGTTCCGCCCGACAAACGGGGAAAGCATGCGCCGAGTTTGCCCGTAATACTCTTGCAGCCAGGGCTCCTGCGGCTGACGAGCGGGTCGACCGTCTTGCGCAGAAGCTTCCCAAGCTGGCAGAAGCGCTCCGTGCCCGCTACCTCATCCTCATTGACCTAACATGGTCGGATGGACGCTCGGAAAACCGCCACTTAGTCTTTTTCTCCGGTGTCTTGCCCGGGCCAATTCTCGATTACAAAATTACCATCTTCGTCGCCCACGTCTTGTCCAAGGCGATTCCAGAAATCATGATGGAATGATTTGAGAAGTTGGCCGACGTCTGTCGGATCGCCCAAGGCGTACCGGGGGAACACTGTGGAACCGGGCCCAAGCCTTGGTAGCGAATAATGAGCATTCAGCCGTTCTTCATTTATCGGAAGCCGCTTAACATCTAGCTGGACCTCAATCGCATATTCCGCAGAAGGCGCATTGAGTAGCACCATTGCCGAGAAGTGTGCGCCGTCCAGCGACTCGATCATCTCCAACAGGTCTTTGAAGACGGCCGGTCCCTCAGCGAGCGCCGTCAGGTCATGCTCCGGTTCTCCCACGGCAATGCTGTGCGAGTGCGTGTGCAGGAACCGGAGAATTCGGAGCTTCTTCGCTTCGTCGAACGGAACCGCCGTCAGTTTCTGCCACAGATCCCCTGAGATCTGCGGCTGACGGAATGCAAGAAAGGCTTCGAACATGCGCCTGGCCATGTTCGGGAGCCCGATAGATGACGCTGGAGTCCATCGCTCAGACCGGCGACAATGTCTCCATCAAGCTGCCGCCGCGGCAGCTTGAGCGACCCAACCCTGCCCGCCGGATGCCGCATAGGACGCTAGGCTCTTACACCACGGACGGGACACGATCGACGTTGCCCGCGGATAGCGTACTCGCTTCACTTGGCGAATTTAGGTAGTCCCGCACTTATGGCCAAAGGCCAAGATCGACTGACGGGCCAGCTTTCGACCCAATGGGTAGCAATGGCCCGCGGCACGATCGCTGCGGCGTCGCAAATGGTGTGGCGGACGCCGAAGGACGTCGCGGACGGCCGACAGTTGTTCGCCAAGGTGGTAGGAGAGCCGCCACTGGACGACCGAACCTGGCGGAACTCAGTAACCTGGGGCGCTGCGGTTCTGATTGCGTTGTCCGCGGAGCAGAGCTTGAAAGCAGTGGCCATCAGGCGTACTCGCGGCGCGTGCCTCCGGACACACGACTTGTCCGAGTTGTGGGGCGACCTCGAGCCGGAGGACCAGTGTGCCATCGCACAGCGGATCGATGAGATCCGCAGCCGGACGCGGGGAACTAAACTCGGTGACGCCGGAACCGCGGCGACCGCAGACGAGATCGTGCGTGCGCACCAGGAGACCTTCGTGCACGCCCGCTACTACGGTGAGACCCGTAAAAACGCCTCCGGCGACCTCGTCCTGAACATCGACCTATGGCGGTTCGCGTTCGCGGCCTACATGCATGCCTTCCACGGCGCCATTGATGCGGATTCCTCCACTGCCTAGAGTGCCTTCAAGGACTTCCTCTTATCAAGGATCATCGAGACGCGTGGAACGTGCTCAAGCAAGGTCGGCGCGGACGCCGACACGGGCTGGCACGAGCTCGTGACATTAGAAATCGCCCCACATCCTGAACTGTCCGAAACCCAGCAAAGAGTGATTGCTCTCGACTATGGGATGTGCGGCTGCAAGGCGAAGATCCCCATACGGAAAGCCCTTCTCTACTACGCCCTTAAACGTCTACTACGCCCTTAAACGACTTGGTCTCGACACAGACCCGTCAGCACGCCGTCCACAGGATCAGCAGATCATTCTTCTGAACGCACCGGCAATGCTCAACCGGGATGAGGGTTTCTGATGGACATATTCAATCTCGATGAGACCGTCATCGATCGTTACAAGGCTTTCGCCCGCTCGTTTACCAAGATCCGCTCGCAGGAGATGAAGGCGAAAGTCGATGATCTATATGACACGAAGCGCTTCTGGCCCGAGCCGCTGATTCAGCTCAATCCACACTACGCTGTCGGCAGTTCGATACAGGATTTCATCAATGCCGGTGATCTGGAACCCGAATGTGCCGACGTGTTTCGAGACCCCTCCGCCACCGATGGCGCCCGGGATCGAACGCTCAAACTTCGCAAGCACCAGCAACAGGCCGTCGGCTATGCCTTGAGCAATCAGAGTTACGCCGTCACGACCGGGACCGGCTCGGCGCAGTCGCTGTGTTTTTTCATCCCGATCATCAACGCTGCGATCAAGGCGCGGAAGGCGGGACAAAACCCGAGGACCCGCGCCATCGTCGTTTATCCGATGAACCCGCTTTCTAACAGCCAGGCCGAAGAATTGAGGCGCTATCTCGGCTCCGGGCGCCCGAATAGCCCGACATTCGCGCGATACACCGGCCAAGAAGGCCAGGAGGAACGGGAACGCATAAAGGACAATCCGCCGGACATCCTGCTCACCAACTTCATGATGCTCGAGCTGCTCATGACGAGGCAGAATGAACTGGACCGGAAGGTCATCGAAAACTGCCGAGGCTTTCAGTTCGTCGTACTTGATGAACTGCACACTTTAAGGGGTGACGTGCGGTGACGGCAGCAACAGCCAGCAGGGTCATACGGAAACGGGACCGGTAGATGAAGCTCACTGATAACGAAATAAGAGACGTCAATAAGCATCTGGAAGCGGGCAAGCCGTTGCCCGACAAGTACCGCTTCCTGTTGTTCGAAGACAAACGCGCAGTCGAGCTGGTCTGGAATGGCAAGACCAGCGAGGTTTGCAATGTCGTGCTGCCGTTTCAAACCATCGAGCCGGTGGATGAGCCGCGCGCAGAAAAGCCGGAGGACAGCGCGTCGCAGGCCGACCTGTTCGCGACTGACGCGCGGGGTCGGCAACTCAAGGGATGGACCAATAAGCTGATCTGGGGCGACAACAAACTCATTCTGTCATCGCTGAAGAACGGTCCACTACGCGAGGCAATCGAACGCCAAGGTGGCATCAAACTGATCTACATCGATCCGCCATTCGATGTCGGCGCCGACTTCTCCATGAACATCGAGATTGGCGGCAACACCTTTACCAAGAAGCCCAACATTCTCGAAGAGATCGCTTATCGAGACACCTGGGGGCAAGGTGCAGACTCATTCATCGCCATGATTTATGAGCGGATGATACTGATGCGTGACCTGCTCGCCGACGATGGGAGCATTTATGTGCATTCCGATTGGCGAGTGAACGCATTGCTGCGTTTGGTTTTGGACGAAATTTTTGGAGCCGATCAGTTTGTCAATCAATTGTGTTGGCGAAGGACGACTGCACATGGCGATGCTAAACAAGGCGCAAAGCGATATGACATAGTTGATGACACAATCCTTTTTGTGGCGAAAGCGGCGACCCAAAAAATTTGGAACACCCAATACATTCCTTTCTCAGACGAACAAATAGAACAGCAATACAATAAGGTAGATGACAATGGACGGAAATATCGCCTCGTTACCCCTACAGCAGCGAAGCCCGGCGGCGATACGTCCTACGAATGGCGAGGCGTGACCCCACCAAAGGGCAGATACTGGGCATATACAAGGGAGAAAATGCACGCGTTTGAAAAGGAGGGAAAGCTATACTACTCCTCGTCAGGACAGCCCTACATAAAATACTTCCTTGATGAGCGCCCCGGGGTCGCAGCTTCAACCATCTTGTACGATTTATTACTGGGGCCAACGGCAATAGAGCGCGTCAATTATCCGACCCAAAAACCTGAAGCCCTTCTTGAACGAATCATCAAAGCTTCCTCTAACGAGGGTGATCTAGTTGCGGACTATTTCTGCGGCTCGGGCACTACGGCAGCGGTCGCGGAGAGGCTAGGGCGCAAGTGGATCGTCAGCGACCTTGGCAAGTTCGGCATCCACACTACCCGCAAACGCATGATCGGTGTGCAGCGCGGTCTTAAGGCAGAAGGCAAGGACTACCGCGCATTTGAGATTCTCAACCTTGGCAAGTACGAGCGCCAGCACTTTATTGGCATTAACCCCGACCTGCGTGAGGAACAGAAACAACAACAAATTGCAGCGAAGGAAGCCGCGTTTCTGGATTTGATCCTGCGCGCCTACCGGGCCGAGAAGACGGATGGTTTCGCCACCTTCCATGGCAAACGTGCCGGACGGCTGGTTGCAATTGGCCCAGTTAACCTGCCGGTCACACGGCTTTTCGTCGAGGAGATCATTCTGGAATGCCGCAAGCAGCACATCACCAAGGTGGACATCCTGGGCTTCGAGTTCGAGATGGGCCTGTTCCCCAACGTCCTGGACGAGGCGCGGGCCAAGGGCATCGACATCGCGCCCAAGTACATCCCTGGCGATGTGTTCGACAAGAGGGCGGTGGAGAAGAACCAAGTGGTGTTCCACGATGTGGCCTTCATCGAGGTCAAGCCGCATGTGAAGGGTAATAGCGTGTCTGTTGAACTGACCGATTTCTCGGTCTTCTACTCGCAGGATTCCATCGCTAACGCTGAAGCCACACTCAAGAACAAGGGTAGCAGAATCGTGGTCGAGCGCGGCCAGATCGTAAAGGTGAACAAGGACAATGATGGTATCGTCACCCGCGTGACCCTCACCGAGAACTGGACCGATTGGATCGACTATTGGTCGGTGGATTTCGATTTCGAGAGCAAACGCGAAATCATCCGCGTGCAGAATGCCGAGACCGGCGAATGGGAGGAACAATGGACGGGAGATTACATCTTTGAAAACGAGTGGCAGAGCTTCCGCACCAAGAAGGACCGGTCACTAGAATTAACCAGTGTCGCCCATGAAAGCGTCCCAGGACGGCGCAAGGTCGCCGTCAAGGTCGTGGACATCTTCGGCAATGATACGATGACGATCGTCGAAGTGAGCGCGGGAGGGAAGGCATAGTGGCGCTGCATCCCGACTTTCCCGATGCACCGCACGCGATCCTGGACCCCTCAATCCGCTGGTTTCCAGCGGACGAGGCGTTACGCGAAACCAGCATGGACAAGCTCATGCCTCCGCTGGTGGCGCAGCTTCGCAAGAAGGTAAGGGAGTTTCGTGACGGTGGCTATGTCGGCGCGAGTGACACCAGCAAAAGCCTGCTGAACTGGTGGTTCAAGGAACCGCATTTGCTGCCGCAGACCGACGGCACGATGGCGGAATTCCAATATTTCTTTGCCCAGCGGGAGGCGCTGGAGACGATCATCTACCTCTATGACGTGGTGGGGGTGAAGGACAAGTTTGACCTGATGCGCTTCGATAGCTCAGGCGCGGTGTCGGCGGGCATGTTCGACGAAAGCTGGCGACGATTCGTCATCAAGATGGCGACCGGTAGCGGCAAGACTAAGGTGATGAGCCTCGCACTGGCATGGAGCTTTTTTCACAAGCTCCATGAGCCGGATTCCGCGCTTTCGCGCAACTTCCTCGTGATAGCACCCAACATCATTGTCCTTGACCGCATTTATCACGACTTCCAAGGGCTCCGAATTTTCTTCGAAGACCCGGTGCTCCCCGATGACGGATTCGATGGTCGCAACTGGCGGGAGGACTTCCAGCTCACCCTGCACAAGCAGGACCAAGTGCGCATCACCCAGCCTACCGGCAATATATTTCTGACTAATATCCACCGCGTCTATTCAGGCGACGACATCCCGCCCTCGCCCGATGACGACAACACGATGGATTATTTCTTTGGCAAGCGTCCGACGAGCGCGACGACGGATTCGAGCGTGGATTTGGGCATGATCGTGCGCGACATAGACGAGTTGATGGTGCTCAACGACGAGGCGCATCACATCCACGATTCAAAACTCGCATGGTTCAAATCCATTGAGGATATCCACAATCGGCTTTTGCAAAAGGGCGGGTCGCTGGCGCTACAGGTGGATGTGACCGCCACGCCGAAGCACAACAACGGCGCTATCTTTGTGCAGACCGTGTCCGACTACCCTTTGGTAGAGGCAATTTCCCAGAACGTGGTGAAGCACCCCGTCCTGCCTGACGCTCTCAGCCGGGCGAAACTCTCGGAACGGCAAAGCGCCAAATACACCGAGAAATACACCGACTACATCGACCTGGGCGTGATCGAATGGCGCAAGGTCTACGCCGAGCACGAGAAGATGGGCAAGAAGGCTATCCTGTTCGTGATGACCGATGACACACGCAACTGCGATGACGTGGCCGAATACCTCGAAGACCGTTACTCTGATCTCAAGGATGCAGTGCTGGTGATTCACACCAAGAACAATGGCGAGATTTCCGAAGCCGCATCGGGCAAAGCTAAAGAAGAGCTGGAAAAGCTGCGCCAGCATGCCAACGATATCGACGACGCAAGCAGCCCCTACAAGGCGATTGTGTCTGTCATGATGCTCAAGGAAGGCTGGGACGTAAAGAACGTCACAACCATTGTCGGCCTGCGTCCTTATTCAGCCAAGAGCAATATCCTGCCGGAACAGACCCTCGGGCGCGGCCTGCGCAAGATGTATCCCGGCGGGTTGGAGGAATGGGTCAGTGTCGTCGGGACGGATGCGTTCATGGATTTCGTGGAGTCGATCCAGGCTGAGGGCGTGGAACTCGAACGCACGGCGATGGGTGAAGGTACCAAGCCCAAGACACCGCTTGTCGTCGAGATCGACAACGAAAACGACAAGAAGGACATCGAGGCACTGGACATCGAGATCCCAGTGCTCACTCCGCGCATCTACCGCGAATACAAGAACCTCGCCGATCTGGACACGAGTGCCATGGGCCATCAGTCCGTGCCCTATCAGCAATTCAGCGAGGAGCAGCAGCGAGAGATCGTCTTCAAGGACATCACCACAGGCGCGGTGACTCATACCACGATCCTCGATACAGCAGGCGTGGCCGACTATCGCAGCGTGATCGGGTATTTCGCTCAGACGGTCATGAAGGAATTGCGGCTGGTCAGCGGGTATGACGTGCTCTTTGGCAAGATCAAGGCATTCGTGCAGGCGGAGCTGTTTGATCGGTCCGTTGATCTTGAGTACCCCAACACGCTGCGCAACCTGTCGGAGCTGACCGCCACCAAGACGCTGATAGAGACCTTCAAAAAAGCGATCAACGCCCTGACGGTGCGGGATAAGGGCGATGCAGAAATCGGTGACACCATTAAGCTACGCCAGACGCGGCCTTTCGTGGTGAAGGACCAGGGTTATCTCATGCCCAAGAAGAGCGTATTCAACCGCGTCATCGGCGACAGCCATCTGGAGCTACAATTTGCTGGCTTTCTAGAGGATTGCCCGGACGTGGTGTCCTACGCGAAAAACTACTTTGCGATCCATTTCAAGATGGACTACGTCAACGCCGATGGAAACATCTCGAACTATTACCCTGATTTTCTCGTCAAGCTAACCGACAAGCGGATCGTTATTGTCGAGACCAAAGGGCAGGAAGACCTGGACGTGCCGCTCAAGACACTGCGCCTGAAACAATGGTGCGAAGATATCAATCGTGCACAGTCGGACGTGACCTATGATTTCGTTTTTGTAGACGGAGAGAGCTTCAACAGATACAGCCCAAAGTCATTTGCCGACCTTTTCGCCAATCTTCGTCAGTACAAGGAGGGCTGAATGATGAAGCTTATCAATTTTCGGATCAAGAATTACAAGGTCATCACCGATACGAAGCCCGTGAAGATTGATGCGAAGGTGACCGCGCTCGTCGGAAAGAACGAGAGCGGCAAGACCGCCGTTCTGAAGGCAATGTGGAAAAGTCGGAACGTCGCCGATGGTGTCTTTGACAAGCCCTACGACTACCCGCGCGACAGATATTCAAGGGACCGCATGGACACTCAGGAAGTGACAATTATGGAGTTTAAACTGACTCCCGAGGAAGCCGACGGGCTTGTCGGTCACTTTCCCCAGCCGCCTGGGCTATGTCGACCGAGTCGAGGTCGCCCTCCGCGCCGAGGTCGTCGCCCGCCATCGGCGCTCCTATATCCGCGGCGACGTCGTCTACGACCCGCTGCACTACCTATCGCTGCTGGAGAAGAAGCCGGGCGCCCTGGACCAGGCCGCCCCGCTGTGCGGATGGAAGCTCGATCCGGTCTTCGACACGTTGCGCCGCCTCCTCGAGGCGCGCTTCGGCCCGCATGGCAAGCGCGAATACATCCAGGTCCTGCGCCTGCACGAAGACGTCCAGGAACGGCAGGTGGCGGCCGCGGTGCGCGACGCGGTGAAGCGGCGCCTGATCGGATCGGCTTCGATGTCGTGAAGCATCTCCTGCTGGCCCACATCGAGAGGCGGCCGGCGCATCTCGATCTGAGGTGCTACCCGTACCTGCCCCATCCCTTCGTCGCTGCCACCCGCAGCGCCGACTACGCCACCCTGCTGGCCGGAGGGGCCGGGCATGGCTGAGCCGCCCCGCATCCTGCGCGAACATCACCTGAAGATGCTGAAGCTGCCGACCTTCCTGCGGAATACGAGAAACTCCGGCGGAACCTGCTCTACACCGGCGTGACGCGCGGCAAAAGGCTGGTCGTGCTGGTCGGATAAAAGAAGGCGGTGGCGATCGCCGTGCCCAACGTCTCAGGGCGGCGGCGCTGGTCGAAGCTCGACGAGTGGCTGGGCGACTCGGAAAGGCCAACTCCGCCAGAACACCCTCAGGTTCTCAGGTGCGCTTGATTGCGCAGCAATTTGATTCCCGGTGATTCCCAATAGATTCCCAAACGGATATCTTGCATGTGCTCCGGAAGTGAAAAACCCCTGAAAATGTCACTGTTTTCAGGGGTTTGCCTTGGTTGCGGGGGTTGGATTAGAACCTACGACCTTCAGGTTATGAGACAGTGCCACTATATGCCAGGAACCCGACGGCCGATTACGGGTTCATGTCGATCCGGTAAGGCCGTTTTTCTTCGTGGAACCCATTCTTCATCACACCATTGATGGCCTCGCCGATCCGTTCCGCCGCGGCTTCGATCTCCCGATCGGCAATATGAGCGTAGCGCAGTGTCATCCGCAGCTGCTTGTGCCCGAGCAGGCGCGCGACCACGGGAACCGGGATACCTTGCATCACGGCCTGGCTCGCGAACGTGTGCCGCAGGTCGTGCAGGCGAACATCCTGGATCCCGGCCCGTTTTCTTACCCGATACCACAGCGGTAGATTGTCACCACGCGGCCGCAGGGGGTTCCGTGGCGAGGGAAAGACGAAGACGCTTTCCTGCCGCGGCTGACGCTCGATGATGATGCGGGCCTGAGCGTTCAGGAACACGGTTCGGGGTCCCGTCTTGCTGTCCTTGAGGTTGAGAACGTCTCCATTCACCTCCTGCCAGCGAAGGTTCACGATCTCGCTCTTGCGACATCCGGTGAGCAGTAGAAGGCGGATGATATCGGCCTGTTGCCGGCCCGAGGGAGAGGTCTCCGCATATCCGTCCAGCACACGATGGAGACGCCGTATTTCCGCTCGGGACAGGAAGCGGGTGAGCCTGGGGCGCAGATTCCGCGTCACCCCTCGGACAGGACTGGCGGTAATGTGGCCGCAAGAGACCGCGTGATTGAGTATTCCCCTGAGTGTCTTGAGCGCATGGTTGGCACCGCCCGGCGCGGTCCGGCTGTAGCGGTCAAACCATCGCTGCACCGCAACACGGGTGATCCGGTCGAGCGGCAGGGACCCGAACGTCGGCAGCAGCTGGGTTCTCAATTCAGAATCCACACTCTTTCTCGTCGATTGCCTGTAGCGGTCGTAACGGTCCGCCTTCCAACCGCCATCGACGAACTCCACGAGTGTCGGCACCTTGCCGCGGTCGTCGCCCGCGGTGTCTGGCCCTGCTATTGGAGACACGACCTCTATCTCCAGAGCCTCCCGGCGAACCTCCTCGATACTCTTCAATGCCGCCGGACCAAGGCTGATCTTCTTCACGCGCCCATCAACCATGCGATAGTAGACGTAACCGCGATGCCCCGACGGTCGCACCCGGACGCCGAGCCCGCCGATCCGCGTGTCCCAGACGGTATATTCGTGGGTTGCGGGCTCAAGTTTGGCGATACGGATGTTGGTCAGGCGTATTCTTCTTGCCTTCGCCATGCTTCACTCCATCGCGAGGACAGGGCCCACGGCATCGACCGCATCGCGTATCGCCGTATCGGCCAAGTGGGTGTATTTGAGGGTGGTGGCGGGATCGCTGTGCCCGAGAAGTCTGCCGATGGTAAGCACGGTCTCGCCGTGCGCCAGGGCCATGCTGGCATAGGTATGGCGCAGGTCGTGCAGACGGACGTCGCGCAAGTCCGCTCCGGCCCGTATGCGCCACCAGGACCTCTGGATCTTATCAGGGCCCATGGATTTACCCCCGCGCGGCGCCGGAAAGACCCAGCGCGATCTTCGGGGTATCCCCTCAAGGACATCCTCGGCGGCAGACGACAACCAGACGGTACGGGGACCGGTCTTGCTGTCGCGAAGGAACAGCTTGCCCTCGCGCCAGCAGCTCCACTCCAGGGTCAGGACCTCGCTCTTGCGGGAGCCGGTCAGCAGCAACAGCCGGATGGCGGCAACGGGCAGCGGCTCCATAGTCTCATGGGCCGCCAGTACTGCTGCCAACCGGCGTATCTCGCCCGCCGAAAGGAACCTCTCCCGCCCCCGCCGCCTGTAGCGCCTGATGCCGACACAGGGATTGCTGCCCTCGAGCCGGTAGCCATAGACCTCGGCCTGGCACATGATCACCGACAGCACCGGCGCCGAGCGGTCCGCCGCAACCGGCGTCGCGTGAAGGGAGGCAAACCATTGCTGGACGTCCCGGCGCGTGATGTTCGCGATCTGGCGCCCGCGGAACCAGGGCAGGATCTGCTTGCGATAATAGCCGCGGTTGACGGCAAGCGTCCGCGGCTTCCAGTTGCGCCCATAGCGGTCGAACACTTCCTCGGCGACGGTCTCGAAAACGGTCTCCTCCGGCAACGTGGGCGCGTCCTCTCCCCTCCGGATCGCCGCCAGCAGCGCCGTCGCCCGCGAGCGAGCCTCGCCGGCGCTGATGACCTCGCCCTTTCCGACGATCTTCCAGACACGCCGGCCCCAACATTGGCTGTGGACGAAATAGCGCATCCTACCCGAAGGCAGCACCCGGACGCCGAAGCCCTTCAGATCGGTATCACGAAGTTCGTAGGCGGCCTTGCCCGGCTCGAGAACCTCGATAAGGGTCTGAGCGAGATAGACACTCGTCATGATATTTCCTCCCGCGATCCGTTGCAGGCGGGGGAAACGCGGCCATCAATCTTGCCCCAAACTGCAACTGCACGAGGAAAAAAGAAACGCTATATCAATACCTTAGCACCGAAGGTGCGCTTGAGGGTGTGATTCTCTCTATGCAAGGAGTCGGCGAAGGACGAGAGGTCGCATTCGAGCGGCTCGATGCCGCCGGGATCGTGTTCCGCAAGCGCCGCCTCGCCGGCCACAATGTGGAGCGAGGCGCGTTTCTTCGACGCCGCCTCGGTGAACATCAGCGTGCCGTCGGCGAAGTCGAACGCGGCCAACCCCTGCTTGCCCGGCGGCTTGGCACCCGGCTTCCGCCAGCGCAGGCGCCCCGCGATCATCAGATGGATGATCAGGAACAGATCGTCCTCGAGGCCGACGGCAATGCGCTTGCCGATGCGGTGGGCGCCGCGCACCCGCTTGCCCTTGACCGCCGCGAGCGGCGGCGCGACCGAGCGCAGTAGAAACGGATTGAACAGGCGGACATCTTCGAGCACCGCGCCGCCGATATAGCGGTCGAGGCTCTCGACATAGACCGTGACGTCAGGCAGCTCCGGCCATCAAGCGCTTGGGTGCCACCGAAGCGTTTGCAAACGCGTTGCGCGGCGGCGATCGGCGCGGCGTCATTCATGCCCGGTGCTCAGCCGCCGGTGTCGGCGATGAGCCCCGCGGCCTGGATTCCGGCGACCGCGCATTGCTCGTCGGCATCCGAGGTATCACCGGATACTCCGACCGCACCGAGAATTTCGCCTTCGCCGTCGCGGATGACCACACCACCCGGCACCGCGATGAACTCGTCGACCAACCCCATGAAGCCCTGGATCAAGAGCGGTCGTTCCTTGGCGCGTTCTTCCCACGGGCGGGTGCCGATACCGAGACCGACCGCCGCGAACGCTTTGCCGATAGCGATCTTGGGCCGCATGGGGGCGCCCGGTCCGTCCTGGCGCTTGAACATCTTGAGGTGGGCCCCGTCGTCGAGTATCGCGATCGTCAGCGGGTTGAGCTCGAGCTCGGCGCCCTTGGCCAGCGCCGCGTCGACGATAATCTCGGCCTGCGCCAGGGTCAGTCTAGCCATCCACCGGCCTCCTCCAGTCGCCGCGTCACGATACAGGTCGCGCGCCGCAGCGATCAATCGCCTGCACGTGACGCCGCTTGCACGGGGCGGTGACCGGAGATAGTGATTGCCCCGCCGCGTTCGCGGCGCTCGCACGGACCACAGGTGCTCATTCTCGGAATATGTCCCGGCCACCACGACTCCATTGCGGTCGTGTTCGACGACGACGAGATACTCGCCGCGGTACAATTCGAGTGGTTGACCCGGGTCAAGATCGATGGCGGCGCGGTGCATCACGAGGCAGTTGACGCTTGTCTCGCCGGGGCCGGCGCAAAACGGTACGAGGTCGACGCGCCGTGCCCGGGGCGCGCCGCCTTTCCCTCCCGCCATGACACCCACCTGACCGTGGGCCGCCGCCTCGAACGCGCGTTGCCCATCGCTGACGTTCACCCGCACCGGCGCGACCGGAATCCGGCGCTGGTGCATGTCGATGGCACGGCGGAGCCGCAAATCATCGAGCGCGCGGTCGACCCGCTCCATGCCGACATCCTCGCCGGCTTCAGGCAGGCCAGCGGATTGCCGGTGTCAATCAACACCAGCTTCAACCTGCACGAGGGGCCTGTCATCAAAACTCCGGCGGCGTGTGCCCGGGCGCCGGCTGACGACCGTATCGACGACCACGCCACCAAGCGCGGCGTATGCGGGCAAGGTGCGTCCACCGATGGTTGACTTGGTCCGCAACCGCTGGTTCATCCTCGCGGTGCTGTTCATCGCCCGCGGCGCGTGGGCCTACCAGTTCCAGGCCGTCGGTTCGGTCGGGCCAATGATCGTCGACGATTTCGGCATCAGCTACGCCGAGCTCGGCACCCTGATCGGCTTGTTCGATGCCCCCGGCATCATCGTCGCCCTGGCCGGCGGCTATCTCGGTCAACGCTACGGCGACAAACGCCTGGTGCTGATCGGGCTGGGGTTGATGGTGGTCGGCGGCGTTGCCGGTGGCGCGAGCTTGGATTTCGAAGTCAGTGCCGGCGCCCGCATTATCGCCGGCGCCGGGACCGTCCTCCTCGGGGTGTTGACCGCCAAGATGATCGCCGACTGGTTTGCCGGCCGCGAACTGGCGCTGGCCATAGCGATCTTGCTGGCGAGCTGGCCGATCGGTATCGGTGCAGCGCTCGGCACCCAGGGAGCGCTGGCCGAAGCACTAGGCTGGCCCACGGTGTTCTACGCCACCGCCGCAGTCAGCCTGCTCGGCTTTGTGTTGGTGTTGGGGTTCTACCGCCGGCCGCCGAGCGTCCAGGCCATGGCCGATGAACCGGCAATGAACGCGGCCGAGATCGCCATCACGGCGCGTGAGGCGGTGCTGGTATCGATCGCCGGGCTGGTCTGGGTGCTGTTCAACGAAGGCCTGCTGGTGCTGGTCAGTTTTGGGCCGACCCTGCTCGAGGCCCAGGGCTTCACGGTTAGCGAGGCCGGGCAGCTCGTCGGCATCAGCACCTGGGCCTATGCTGCGGCGGCCCTGGTCGGCGGCGCCGTGGTCGAATGGACCAAACGGCCCAATCTGGTGATGGCGGTGAACTTCGCGGCCATGGCTGCGGCGCTGGCGTTGGTTCCCTACACCGACCTCACTTCCCTGCTGTTCATCGCCATCGGCATCACCACCGGCCTGCCGACCGGCGCGGTGATGGCGCTATCGGTCGAGGCCCTGACCGAGCGCAATCGCGGCATCGGGATGGGCCTGTTCTACGCCTGGCGCTACGGCGGCTTTGCACTGCTGCAGCCGTTCGCCGGCTGGACCGCGGATGTCAGCGGCGATTCGGCGACCCCTGTTCTGTTCGCCGCCCTGTGTCTGGTTGCTGCGCTCGCCGGTCTGGCGGTGTTTCGTCTAATCCAACGCCGGTCGGCGCAGGAAATCGCATAGGTCGGGCTACCCCGACTCGCCGACCCAGGTCTTGCGCGGCGGCGTTTTGATCTCGATCTGGACGCAGTCTTCGAGCGCTTCGCTGGAATGAACCACACCGGGCGGGTGGCGCCAGGTGGCACCGGGCTCGGCGATGAACTCCCGCCCATCGATGACGTTGCGCAGACGGCCGCTGATCAGGGTGGCCACGGATTCGTGGTCGTCGTGCTTGTGCGGCCGATCGATCAGTCCTTTGCTTCGCGTCGCCTTCAGCACCAGCAGCCGTTCGGTCACCATCAACACCTGGATGGTGAGACGACCCTCCGGCACCGCGCCTTCGACGGCGGCGATGGTCTCGATCGGCGTGTCGCCGGGCTCCGCCTGCAGGGTGGTGAACGGCTCGAGGTAACGGGCATCGATTTCTGTCATCGGTGAGCTCCTTGACCTCCGGTGATCGAGCTTCATTGTATGCCGAACCGTCCGAACGATTGGGAAACCTGACATGAACGAGGGCCTGACACAGCGGATCGTCGATTTCATCTGCGATATGCGTTTCGAGGATATTCCCGGCGCAGCCGTCGATATCGTTCGCACCGGGTTTACCGATTGCGTCGCGGTGATGATCGCCGGCGCCGGCGAACCGGTAACGGGAATCGTCGGCTCGGTGGTGCCGCGGCAAGGCGGCAACGGCGAGGCCCGGCTGTACCTGTCGCCCGAGCGCGCCGCGGCGCCGGACGCGGCGCTGATCTCGGGAACCGCCGCCCATGCGCTCGACTATGACGACGTGGCGATGGACGCACACCCCAGCAGCCCGCTGGTGGCCACGCTACTCAGCGAGGGCGAGGCGCTCGGCAGCAGCGGCCGTGAACTCGTGACCGCCTACGTTGCCGGCTACGAGGTCTGGGCCGACCTCGCTTTTCGCGACTCGTCGCCGCACCACGCCAAGGGCTGGCACCCGACGGCGATCTTTGGCGTCATCGCTGCCGCGGCCGCGGCTTCGGTCCTGCATCGGCTCTCACCTGCGCGCGTCCATGCGGCGCTCGGAATTGCCGCTTCCCACGCCGGCGGCCTGACCGCCAATTTCGGCACCATGACCAAGCCGTTCCATGTCGGCCGCGCCGCCAGCAGCGGCATCATGGCGGCGCGTCTGGCCAAAGCCGGCATGACCGCCGCGGACGACGTGTTCGAGCATCCCTTGGGGTATCTCACCGCGATCTCGCCGGGCGGCGAGGTCGATCGCGAAGTTCACTCTTCCCATCTCGGCCGGGAGTGGCGCGTCCTGCGCTACGGCCTCAACGTCAAGAAGTATCCCATGTGCTATGCCGTGCACCGCACCCTCGACGGATTTCTCGATCTGGTCGCGAAGCGACCCGTAGCAGTCGGCGAGATTGCGGAGGTGGAAATGCGGCTCGGCGAAACCCAGGCCGCGATCCTGCGCAACCACCACCCGCGGACCGGCCTCGAGGCTAAGTTCAGCGGAGAATTTTCCTGCGCGGCGGCGGCGATCGCCGGCAAAGCGAGTTTGCGCGAACTCACGGACGATTTCGTGCAGCGCGACGACGTTCAGCGCTTCATGGAGAAGGTTACGATCACCACGACGGACGAAACCGATCCCGACTCGCCGGCGTTCGCACCGGCGGACCGCATCGTCATCAAGCTGGCCAACGGCGAGGTGCTCGACAGCGGCGAGATCCGCCACGCGCGCGGACACGCCAAGCTACCGCTGACCGAGGCCGACATGTGGGCCAAGTTCGCGGACTGCGTGACCGCGTCGGCGAGCAAAACCGCGGCCCGAGAACTGTTCGACAGGCTACAGCGAATCGATGCGCTCGGCACCGTTGCCGAGCTGCCGACCGTGGGCCGGGCATAGAGGGCGCGTGCGGTCCCAAGCGTCGTTGCCATGGGGTTGAGGCCGCGTTTCTAGCGAAGCCTGGGCGCCACCTGTTTGGCCAACGTTTCGACCAGGCCATGTTTGTCTTCGCGCCGGCCGACATAGAAGATCCAATTGCGCAAGCCGAGCCGGCCGAGTTCTTCGATCCGCGCCGCGACGTCGGCCGCGGTCCCCCACAGACGCGGCGAGCGTTCGACCAGCCAGTCGTAGAGCCCGAGCTCCTTGGCGCGTCGGACGAGAAACCGGTCGCGGTCGACATTCTTGTAAGCCGCGGCGATGCTACGCGCGTCTTGGTTGAGCTCGATCAGCGCATCGCGCAAATGATCGGGCACACCCTTGCCTTCGATGGTGGTCAGGGTGAGCCACTCGACACCCCAGCCAATCGCACTGTCCGCGGCGGCGGCGACGCTTTCGGCGAAGGTGACGTCGGCCTGCCACCAAAGTTTGAGCGCGCGATCCCGTCCGGTTGCGTCGCGGGTGCGCTCGATGATCTCGAACACCCGGGCAATGTCCGGTTCGGAAAAACCGAGCGACAGGATCAACCCGTCGCCGATTTCGGCGCCGAGTTTGAGCGCCTTGGGTCCGGCGGCGGCGATGAGGATCGGAATCTCGACCGGCGCCGACCAATGGCTCCATTGGCCCGTGAAGCGCGTGCCGCGCCAGATTGCGGTTTCGCCGCGCAGCAAGGCGCGCACCGCCTCGACATACTCGCGCAGCGTCGCCAGTTTCGCCGGCTTGAGCCCGACGCCCCATAGCGCGCTATCGCCGGTGCCGATTCCGAACACCACCCGACCGGGCGCGATATCGTTGAGCGCCAGCAATGCCGCCGCGGTCACCGAGGGGTGGCGCGAGACCGGATTCGAGACGCAGACGAAGATCGGCAGCTTCTCGGTGGCCAGCGCACACGCGGCCGCGCTGACGTAGAGATCGCGAAACTGGGCCGGCGAATCCGATATCGTGGTCTCGATGCCGAGGCTCTCACAGAGGCGCCACCACTCGACCACCTTATCGACCGGCCATGCGCTGAAGCCGCCGTTGACGCATAATCGATACGGGCTGATCATTTGGTTTGCCGTGCGGGTTGCGGGAGGCGCGTTTGCGACACCACGAGGTCAAAGTTTATCCGTCTTCGGCGCGGCTCGCACGCGAAGAGCAGCTCGCCTGGAAGCTCGCCGCTTACGCCACCAGCCGGCCGCCGATCGTCGACGACGTCGCGGAAATGGTGCGCTGCCGCGTCGTCGACAACGCCGCGGTGGCGCTGGCTTCGCTCCAGCGCGCCCCGGTGGCCGCGGCGCGGGCGATGGCGCTGGCCCATCCGCGAATCGGCGGCGCCACGCTGTTTGGCGTGCCGGCGACCACCACCGTCCACGCGGAGTGGGCGGCGTGGGCCAACGGAACCGCGGTGCGCGAGCTCGACTTTCACGACACCTTCCTGGCCACGGAGTTCGGCCACCCCGGCGACAACATCGCCGCACAAATCGCCACGGCCCAGCAGATGCGGCGCGACGGCGCCGATTTGGTGCGCGCCGTCGCGGTCGCATATGAGGTGCATATCGGGCTGATGAAGGGCATTAACCTGCATCACCACAAGAAGGACCATGTCGGTCACCTCGTCGTCGGCACCACCGCCGGCATCGGCGCGTTGCTCGGTTTGCCCGCCGCGATCGTCTACCAGGCGATCAACCAGGCGGTTCATCTCGGTTTCTCCACCCGACAATCGCGCAAGGGCGAGATTTCGAGCTGGAAAGCCTTCGTGCCCGGCTTTTCCGGCAAACTGGCGATCGAGGCGGTGGATCGCGCGATGCGCGGCGAAGCGGCGCCGAGCCCGATCTACGAGGGTGAGGACTCCGTGATCGCCTGGATGCTCGACGGTCCCGAAGCGGTCTACGAGGTACCGCTTCCGGCGCCGGGCGAGGCACCGCGCCAGATCCTCGAGACCTACACCAAGGCGCACGCGGCCGAGTACCAGGCGCAGGCGCTGATCGACCTCGCCCTCGAGATGCGCGAGGAGATCGGCGATCCTGCCGCGATCGAGCGCGTCACGATCAGGACCAGCCACCACACCCACACCGTGATCGGCACCGGGGCCAATGATCCGCAAAAGTTCGATCCCGGCGCCAGCCGCGAAACCCTCGACCACTCGATCATGTACATCTTTGCCGTCGCGCTGGAGGACGGCGCCTGGCACCATGTCGACAGCTATCTGCCCGAGCGCGCGGCACGACCGTCGACGGTAGCGCTGTGGCGCCGGATCGAGACCGTTGAGGATCCGGATTGGACCGCGCGCTACCATGACCCCGACCCCGGCTGGCGCGCGTTCGGCGGGCGGGTGGAAGTCGAGATGACGGACGGACGCACGATCGCGGCCGAGAAGCTTGTGGCCGACGCCCACCCCAACGGTGCGCATCCGTGGGATTGGAACGACTATGCCGGAAAGTTCGACAGGCTCGCGGTACCGGTTATCGGCGACTGCGAACGCGACCGCTTCCTCGATTTATGTGCACGCCTGGAGAGACTGGACGCCGATGCCGTCCGGTTGCTCAACCCCGTCGCCGAGGCAACCGATTTCATCGCGACCGATCCGACCGGCACCGGCATTTTCGATCACGGTGCCCCGCGCTCGCGCTCTGTCGACCCCGGTTTCCCGCCGTAAGACGGTGGGTCGCCGTGCCAAGCTCCGTCGTCTCGGTAGCTGGCAGCGGGCGACGACGACACCGGCCGGTCGGTCTGGTCCAGGGCGCGAAAGGAGCTAGACATGTACCAGCACGTTGTGTTGTTCCGCTACGGCGAGGAGGTCGGCGAAGACGTCCACCGCCGCATCCACGACTATGCCGAGCGCATCCGTTCGAGCCTCGACGGCATTGTCAGTTACGCCTACTGCCGCAATCTCAACGCCAAATCGACGGACTACCCCTACGCGATTATCGCTGCCTTCAATTCGGTCGAAAGCTTCGCCGCTTACGCGGCGGCGCCGATTCATCGCCAGCTGGTCGACTTCTCGATGCAGTACATCAGCGACGTTGCGATCCACGATTTCGAGTCCGGCGGCGGGCCGGTCGGCAGCGCCGAAGGCGACGCCGCCTGGCAGGCGACCCGTGACCGGCTCAAGGAGCTGATGGCCGCCGAGGACTACCAAACCTACTACGCGTAAGCGCGCAGGGATTACCGGATCGACCAGGTGGGCGCCAGGACGTAGGCCAAGTGCGTTTCAAGCGCTTGGCGCTCGCCGGCATCGTCCACATGGCGGACCAGGTCGTAGAAGCTGTAGATGTATTTGAACAGGTGGCCGACCAGCCACTCGCGGCCGCCCTCGTGATCCCGCTGCCAGAACGCCGCCATACGCGGCGCGAACGCATCGATCGCCGCTTCCCGCGGGATCGGCTCGCCTGCGTCGGGCGGATTGCGCGCGAGCTTGACGTAGAGGCGGTGCACGTCGTGGCCCTTCGCTGCAAGCCCGGCATGGCCGATGCGCGCGAGATCGATCAGCGCGTGGGCGTGGGTCAGAAGATGCCCGACGATACCCTGATGCAGGAAAGGGTAGACGGTTTCGATCTCCGCGAAGGCGGCCAGCGCCGTGCGAGCGATCGCCGCTTCGCTGTCGTAGACAGGGATCGCGTCCGCCGGTTCGAGGCGAACGCTCGCAGGATCGTCCCAGCCATAGAACGGTCGGCCCGGTCCGTACGCGTTGAACTGACTCAGCAGTTCGACCAGGCCGGCAACATTGTCCGGCGTCGCCAGTTCCGGACGTCGCGCGAAGGCCTTGAGCGCCAGCGTCGCGAAGATCACATTGTGGCCGATCGCGTGCAGCTCGCCGATGGTGCGCTTCAGTACCTCGACCAACCCGGCGACGTTGCCCCGGTTCGGCGCGTGGCCGGGCGCACGCGCCGCAAACAGCTCGGGATGCCTGGCGATCAGCCGGTCGAGCTGTTCCGCAAGCGCGGCGGTGGCGGCAGCGTCGAGCCGCTGTTCTTCGGCGAAGAAATAGGCGGCCTGAACCGCGGCGCCGTAGTGCCCGGCGTTCCAATGTCGGTCGCGCACGCGCGCGAGCGCGGCCAGCCCGCTTGTGAGGTAGCGATCCTCGAGCACCCTATGAATCGACGCGATAGCGAGCGTCGAGCGCCAGGTAGTCGGCCGTGCCGACGATGGTCTCGCGATCGGCGAAACTCGCCATACGCTCGGCCAATTGTGCACTGTGCCCTTCGCGCTTGAGCACTCGCAACACCTCGTTCATCGCCAGCAGCGCCGCGCGCTGCAGGTCCGACGGCACGATGACCAGGCGATAGCCCCAGGCCCGGAGCCGGTCGAGCGGCACGATCGGGGTCTTGCCGCCGAGAAACATGTTGAGCAGCTTGGGCTGCGGCAGGCGGCGCCCGATCTCCTCGATCTGCGCCTCGCTTTGCGGCGCTTCGACAAACAGCACGTCGGCGCCTGCTTCGGCGTAAGCCTGCGCGCGCTCGACCGCCGCATCGAGACCTTCCACGGCAAGCGCGTCGGTGCGGGCGATGATCACCAGGTCCGGATCCTCGGCGGCGTCGCGAGCCGCACGGATCTTCTGCGCCATCTCCGCCACCGGCACCACCGATTTGTCGTCGTAGTGTCCGCAGCGTTTGGGGAATACCTGATCTTCGAGATGCAGCCCGGCAACGCCAAGTCGTTCGAATTCGCGAACCGCACGCCGGGCATTGAGCGCGTTGCCGTAACCGGTATCGGCGTCGGCGATCACGGGAATGGCGACGCTGTCCAGGATCGGTGCAAGGCGGGCGATCACTTCGCTCATGCTCAGCAGGCCCAAATCGGGGTAGCCCATGCTGCGCGAAATCGCGCCGCCGCTGGCATAGACCAGCGCGAAGCCGGCCTGCTCGATCAGCCGCGCCGAGATGCCGTCATACGCGCCCGGCGCCACCTGCACCTCGTCGCCTGCCAGCAGGTCGCGCAGTCGCGTCGTTGCCTTCATCCGCTCCTCCCTAACCGCCTCGTTCAGAGGACGCGGCACGCCGCGTCGGGATCAGCACCGAACCTTCCATCAGGCGTCGCGCGGTTCGGTACACCACGACTCGCTCGGCGTGCCAGCCGCCTTCATTGCGAACGTCGGCGGCCAGGTCGATGGTCCCCGAGGGATGTGCGATGCGCAGATCGCCGGATGAGCCGGCCCTCAGCGCATCGCTAACCACGGTGCCCTCGATGCGCGCGGCGACCGCGAGGCACATGGCGCCCGTCAACGGCACGGCGCGGTGCGGCCGCCCGATCGAGATCAAGCGCGCCGTGAGGTCCATGGCGCCGGCATCGAGAGTTTCTCCGGCGAGGGTCGTCGCCGTCTGCGGCGGTGACACCAGCGCCACTTTGGGATTGCTCGGGCTGCGTGCGGTGGCTTCCTCGGCGCTGTCAGCCAGTCCCATCACGACCGCAGCGGTGCCGCGGATCGCTTCCAGGGCACGCATCGTGTCGCGATCCGCCTCGAGCGCTTCGGGCATCTCGGTACCTTTGAGGCCCAGCGCGCCGGCGGCCACGAACACGCCGGCATTGGTGGCATCGACCAGCGACGCTTCGATGAGGCCGAGCCCCGGAACGTCGAACTCATCGCGCACCTGACCGGAAGGCAGCAATTTCCCGGTGGCGGCGCCGCCGGGATCGTCGAACGACAGCCGGATGCGCGCGCCGCGGCCGGCGACGCCCGGCAGTTCGTAGTCGCCCTCGACCGCGGCACGCCCGTTTTCCACCGGGAACTCGGAAACCACGATCTTGCCGGTATTGGTGTTGTGGATCCGCACCCGCGCCGTGGCGCCGTCCGGCCTGACCAGCCCCTCGTCGACCGCGAAAGGACCGACCGCCGACGACATGTTGCCGCAGTTGGCACCATAATCGACCACCGGCCGATCGATCACGACCTGACCGAAGGTGTAATCGACGTCGGCGCCGTCGCGCGTCGACGGTCCGATCACCACCACCTTCGACAGCGACGATATGCCGCCGCCCATACCGTCGAGTTGGCGCCCGTAAGGATCGGGGCTGCCGATTGCGGCCAGGAAGATGTCGTCCCAGTCGGCGGGATCCTCGGGCAGGTCACGGCGGTGGAAGACCAGCGCGTTGCTGGTGCCGCCGCGCATGAATACGGCCCGGATTCCGGTCTGTGGCCCAGCCATCGCCCCTGCCGTCCGCCCCTTCGCTACTCGCCCGCGGCTGCGGCTCCCGCGATGCGGCCGAACACGGCGCCTGAAACCAGCCCCGTCCCGCCGGGATAATTGTCATGGAACAGTCCGCCGACCATTTCGCCGCAGGCAAACAATCCCGGGATCGGCTTCCAGCCGACATCGATGATCCGCGCCTGGTCGTCGATACGCACGCCGCCGAAAGTAAACGTGATGCCGCCGGTGACGGGATAGGCGACGAAGGGCGGCTTGTCGATACGCTGGGCCCAGTTCGATTTCGGTAGATTCAGCTCGCACGTCGCCAAGCCGTCCAGCATCGTCGGATCGAAGCCATCGCCGGGCGTCGAGTCATTGTATTCCGCAAGCGTGCGCAGGCAGATCTCACGGTCGACGTTAAGCTGGGCGACGAGCTCTTCGAAGGTGTCGGCCTTGAGCGGTTGCGAAGTCGAATAGCGCCCCTCGAGCAGGTGCACAGTCTTGGCGTCGAAGATCTGGTAGGCGAGAGCGCCGGGTTCGTTGAGGATGATGCCGCCGAGCTTGGCGTAGGTGTACCACTGGAAATCGACGCCCTCGTCGAAGAAGCGGCGGCCATTCCTGTTGACCAGCACGCCGAACGGGTAGGACAGCCGGTTGGTCTTGTCGGTCAGCTTACGGTCGCCGTAGGGCGGTGCTTCGGCATTGATCGGTGTGGAATGGCAGCCGGTCCAGTGGCCGTAGGGCAACGCACCGATGTCGAGTGCCATCTTGAGCCCGTCACCGGTGTTGAACGGAGTGCCGCGGACCTTGGCATGGTCCCACGGCCGGCCGAGATAGCGGGCCCGCCAGGCCGGGTTGGCCTCGAAACCGCCGCAGCCCAGCACCACTGCCTTGGCCGTGACCTCCCGAAAACCATCGCGGTCGGCGACCACCACGCCGGTGACCCGTCCCTTTTCGTTGTTCAACAGCTTGGCGGCGCGGGTTTCGTAGCGCACCTCGACACCGCGGTCTTCAACGATCGCGAACCACGATTTGGACAGGCCGACGCCTTCCTGTCGGGCCCGGATCACCGCCCCGGTCGGCCATTTGATTTCGCCGTCAACGCGGATCGCGCTTAACGACACGGCCGCTTCCATGGCCACACCTTGCTCCTTGACCCAGCGAATCGTGTCCTGCGAGCGGCTGATCAGGATCTCGCCCAGTTCGGGGTCGCTGCGGCCGTCGGTGACGCGCTGCAAATCGTGTCGGAAATCGTCCTTCGTGTAGGGCGCGACGCCGGCCAGGAATCCGGGCGCTTGCGTCTCGACGTCGGGAACCAGAGCGAGCAGCTCCTCGGCGCTGTCGAAGGCGATGCGGAACAGGCCGCCGCTATAGTGGGTGTTACCGCCGCGCATCTCCTGCGAGGCCTTTTCGAGTACCAGCACCTTGCCGGCACCCTGCTCGCGCGCCGCAGTGGCGGCCGCCAACGCCGCGTTACCGGCACCGACAACGATGACGTCATAATCGGCCACAAACCCCTCCTCCCTATACACCGGACCGTGGCGCGCGCCACACTAGTCGATTAGGCTCGGTCGATCCATCGGCCGACGGGTTCGCAGAGGATGGTGAGCGACAGCAACGATCCGGGCGCCGACGTGGTCGTCGTCGGTGGCGGCAACGCGGCGCTGTGCGCGGCCCTGGCGGCGCGCGAAAGCGGGGCCGAGGTGCTGCTGCTCGAACGCGCGCCCGAGGAGGAGCGCGGCGGCAACAGCCGGTTTACCGCCGGCGCCATGCGCGTCGTCTATAACGGAGTCGACGACCTCGTCGAGCTGATGCCCGAGCTCAGCGACGAGGAATTGCGCAGCACCGATTTCGGAACCTATACCTTCGAAGATTTCTTCGACGATATGGCGCGTGTCACCCAGTATCGCGCCGACCCCGACCTCACCGAGATCCTGGTGTCGCGCAGCTTCGAGACCCTGAAGTGGATGCGCGGCAAGGGCGCGCGCTTCGCGCCGATGTATGCGCGCCAGGCGTTCAAGATCGACGGCCGCTTTCGTTTCTGGGGCGGGCTCACGGTCGAGGCCTGGGGCGGCGGTCCCGGCCTGGTCGAAGCGCTGTACGCCGCTGCCGCCAGGACCGGCGTCCGTGTCGTCTACCACGCCCGCGCCCAACACCTTATCGCCGACGATGCCGGTGTCCGCGGCGTCCGTGCCCGTATCGGCGGTCGCACCAGGGATATCGCCGCGAAAGCGGTGGTGCTAGCGTGCGGAGGTTTTGAGGCCAACAGCGAGTGGCGCACCCGCTATCTCGGCTCCGGCTGGGAGCTGGCCCAGGTGCGTGGTTCCCGCTTCAATACCGGCGACGGTATCCGCATGGCGCTCGACGCCGGCGCGATGTCGTGGGGGCATTGGTCGGGCTGCCACGCAGTCGGCTGGGATATGAACGCGCCGCCGTTCGGCGATCTGGCGGTTGGCGACGGCTTCCAGAAGCACAGCTACCCGTTCGGCATTATGGTCAATGCCGAGGGCCGACGCTTCGTCGACGAGGGCGCCGATTTCCGTAACTACACCTACGCCAAATACGGCCGCGTTATCCTTGGCCAACCCGGCAACTTCGCCTGGCAGATCTTCGACCACAAGGTCAGCCATCTCCTGCGCGACGAATACCGCATCCGCCAGGTGACCAAGGTCCATGCCGATACCCTCGAACAGCTGGCCGACAAGCTCGAAGGGGTTGATCGCGACGGGTTCCTTGCGGAAGTCGCGGCCTTCAACGCCGCCGTGAAGAGCGATGTTCCCTTCGATCCCACGGTGAAGGACGGGCGCGGCACCGAGGGCCTGGCGGTACCGAAATCGAACTGGGCCAACCCGCTCGACACCCCGCCCTACGAGGCCTACGGCGTCGGCTGCGGCATCACCTTCACGTTCGGAGGTCTAAGAATCGGCACCAACGGCCAGGTGATCGATTCCGACGGCCGACCGACTCCGGGACTCTATGCAGCCGGCGAGCTGATCGGGGGGTTGTTCTACTTCAACTACCCCGGCGGCACGGGGTTGACCTCCGGCGCCGTATTCGGCCGCATCGCCGGCGTTTGCGCCGCTGAAGCGGCCGGCAGCTAAAGTGGCGGGCGCCGGTCGACCCAGTCGTGAGCCGCCTCGTAGGCGCGCGCCGCGCGCAGCACAAGAGCGTCCTGATATTTGGCTGCGATGATCTGCAGGCCGACCGGGCGGCCGTCGTCGGTAAAGCCGCACGGTACCGACACGGCCGGCTGCTGCGACAGGCTGAACGGATAGCAGAACGGCGACCAGGCGCGAACGCGTCCGAACCGCTCGAAGCCCTCCGGCATCCAGCGGTCGGCGGTGAAGGCCGGTACCGCCACCGTCGGCGTTAGCAGAACATCGTATGTGCGATGAAACTCGGTCATGAAGACGTGCATGCGCGCCCGCGCCTCCAGCGATTCCAGATACTCCAGGGCCGACGCTTCGAGGCCGGCTTCGACCGAGCTCTTGAGGTTGTCGCCCATCTCGCCGCGGCGCTCGTGGGCGTGCCGGGTGCGCGCGGCGACGCCTACATTGACCAGGCGCCGCAGCAAATCGTGGGGATCCTCGAAACCGGGATCGACCTCCTCGACGATGGCGCCGAGCTGCTCGAAGGCGCGTGCCGCGGCGGCGACGCGGTCGGCGACTTCGTCGTCGATCTTGGGCGCATAGCCCAGGGTCGGGCTGAACGCGACCCGAAGCGCCTTGACGCCGTCGTCGAGACCGCCGGTGTAGTCGGTGTCGTGCGGCGGCAGCTCCTGATGATCGCGTCCGTCGTGCCGGCTCAGCACGTTGAGCAACAGGGCGGCGTCGCTAACGGTGCGCGCCAGCGAGCCGGTGGTCGACAGCACCGGCACGACCATGGGCGGGTAGACCGGGACCAGACCGAGCGTGGTCTTAAGCCCGACCAATCCGCACAGGGCAGAGGGGATGCGAATCGATCCCCCGGCGTCGGTGCCGATCGCGGTGGCGCCGAAGCCGGCGGCCACCGCGGCCGCGGCGCCGCCGGAGGATCCGCCCGGCGTCTTGTCGAGGTTCCAGGGATTGCGAGTTACACCGGTCAACGGGTTGATGGTGACCGGGCCGGTGCCGTACTCGGGCACGGTGTTCTTGCCGAATATGACGGCGCCGCCCTCGCGCAGCCGAGCGACCGCGGCGGAGTCCTCGGCCCGCGGCGTATCGTCCGACAATGGCGAACCCCAGCGCGTCGGCATGCCGGCGACATGGAGCGTGTCCTTGACCGTCAGCGGCACGCCGTCGACCGGGCCAAGCGCTTCGTCGGCCGCCCAGCGTCGCGCCGACGCCTCCGCCGCCGAACGGGCACCGGCTTCGTCGAGATGGCAGATGGCGTTGATCCGGTCGTTGTGGGCGGCGACCTGCGCCAGCGCTGCGTCGAGCGCGTCGACCGGCGAGATGCTGCCGCGACGAAATCCGGCGACAAGCTCGGTTACCGACATGAAGGCGAGTTCAATGGCCATATTGTTTTCCTTCTCTCGCAGCATCGCACCGGGAGATCGCTGCGGCGCGGTAGACTATGCGTTGCCCTGAGCGGCCCGGCAAATCGCACGCCACGGGACCTACCGAGGGTTCAAGGTCGGTCTGATCGCTCACCATTGCGACCGCAACCGGCACGACCGCGCCGGCCGCGGGCAAGTCGATTCGATGGCGCCATTCTGTTGGGCCTGTTGGGGCGCTGCCGCGCGCCGGCGATCGGCAACGGCACCTGGCGGCATCTCGACACGCGCGAGACCGCCGCCAACGACGACGGCGCTATTGCCAGCCGGGTTGTACAACTACAACTGCTGCGGACCCCATGGTAGCTTCGACGCAAAGCCACCATCAGCCGGCTCGGATTGTCCGGCGGCAATCTGTCGAGGCTCCACACCTCGAGCCTGGCAAAGCTAGCGATTGGGGAGGAGCCGGTGCGCGCCAAATTCATCGATATCGGCGGGATATCGACCCGCTACCTCTACGCAGGCGAGGACAACGAAAAAGCCCTGCTGCTGATCCATGGCGGTGGCGTTGCGGCCGACACTTGGCTGCGCAACATCGAACCCCTCGGCGAGGAATTCGCGGTCTATGCGCCCGACAATATCGGCCACGGTTTTACCGACGCTATCGATCTCGGCACTGATTTGCCGCAGCCGCATACCACCCGCCATCTCATCGACTTCATGAATACGATCGGCATCGATCGGTTCAGCGTCGGCGGCAGTTCCTACGGCGCGCTGATCGCCGGGCTGGTCTATTTCGAGATCCCCGAGCGCGTCGACAAGCTGATCCTGGTCGGCAGCAGCTCGGTATTCGATACCGACGAGAACTACCGCAAGGCACTGCAGGGAGCCTACGACAACGCAGCCAAGACGATCGGCAACCCGAACCTCGCCGATTGCCGGCGACGGATGGACAACGCGGTGCACGACCCCGCGACGGTGCCCGAAGCGTTGCTGATCATGCAACTCACCCAATACGCCCGACCCGACCGAGTGGAGTTTTACGTCACCGCCAACCGCAACCGGGTCGAAGCGGAGAGCTCGATCGGCTATCGCATCCGCGACAAGCTCGAGCAGATCAAGGTTCCGACCCTGGTAATCACCGGCAAGCAGGACCAGCGCACCAATTGGCAAAACACCGAGATCGAAGCCAAGCGCATTCCCGACATTCGCTGCGTGACGATCGATCAATGCGGCCACCTGCCCTATATCGAGCACCCGCTGGAGTTCAACGCGGTGGCCGCCGACTTCCTACGCGGCTAGACGTGCCGGATGCGCCGGTCATCGGCATCCTCGAGGCCGGCGAAAATCGGCCCGAACTGGCCGCGCGCCACGGCACCTATGCCGATTTCTTCGAGACCTATTTCCGCAGGCACGACGCGGGGTTCGCCTGCAAGGCTTATGCGGCGTACCGCGGCGAGCTGCCGTCAAGGGCGGACGCCTGCGACGGTTATGTGATTACCGGCAGTCGCCACAGCAGTTACGACGATTTTCCCTGGATCGCCGAGGCTAAGACATTCGTACGCAGCGCAGCGGCAACGCGACCCGTACTGGGCATCTGTTTCGGCCACCAGCTCGTCGCCGAGGCTCATGGCGGCGAGGTCGCCAAATCGCCCAAGGGCTGGGGCGTCGGCGTCCACGACTATGAGGTCTACGTCTCTCGGCCGTGGATGAAACCGCCCGTCGACCGATTGTCGCTCCTGGTATCCCACCAGGATCAGGTGACCACACCGCCGCCCGGCGCCGAGATATTGGCGGGCAACGATTTTTGCCCGATCGGGATGATGGCCATCGGCGACAATATCCTCACGCTGCAAAGCCACCCGGAGATGACCAAGCCTTTCGTCGCCGAACTCTACGCGGCGCGGCGCGAGCAGATCGGCTCGGACAGGGTCGACGACGCCCTCACCAGCCTCGAAGTCGAAACCAACGAAGACGTAGCGGCGGCGTGGATGTCGGGCTTCCTCCGCCGCAGCGTTGGCGCTGCCGGGGCAGACGACTAGAGTCGGACTCTGCGAAAGGAAGCGTACGATGGCGAAGCGAAAACGCAAGGACGCCCCCGGTCCGTTTGGCGGCTATCACGCCCGGCGCGCGACCGAACCCGATCCCGAGCTGATGCTGATCGATCGCGATACGCCGTGCGGCGAGTATATGCGGCGGTTCTGGCACCCGATTGCGCTGACCAGCGATCTCGACGACAGCCCGGTGGCGATCGACATCTTAGGCGAGGAACTGGTGCTGTTCCGGGATCTGAGCGGCAAATTCGGCCTGCTCCAGCGCCGCTGCAGCCACCGCAACACTTCGCTCGAATTCGCGATGGTGTGCGAAACCGGGATTCGCTGCTGCTACCACGGCTGGCACTACGACGTCGACGGCACTATCCTCGACATACCCGGCGACGCGCCCGGAGGCAGCCTCAGGGAACGGCTGTTCCACGGTGCTTATCCCGTGATCGAGTACCAAGGGCTGGTGTTCGCCTATATGGGGCCGCCGGACAAGACGCCGGATTTCCCGATCTATGACTTCATGGCGTATGAGGGTCAGGAGCTGTATCCGGTGCGCTGGCACTCGAACTGCAACTGGCTGCAGCTGCGCGAAAACACGCAGGACCCGATTCACTTCGTGTTCCTGCATTCGATGTTCGAGCACAAGCAGTTCGGCCCGTGGTCGTACGAGGTCCCCGAAATCGAGGCCTACGAAACTCCGATCGGCCAGATCACCACCAGCGCGCGGCGGGTCTACGACTATATCTACGTCCGCACCAACGAGCTGATCCTGCCGACCGGGACGCGGGTGCCGGACGTCACCGACTTCGTCGCCGAGATCCCGCTGGTGCACCGGCGCGGGGTGACCGAGTGGACCACGCCGCTAACCAATGCCAGCACCATCGTGATCGGTTGGTTTCACATGCTCGACAAGATGGACGATTCCGCACGCCAGGCCTATTACGACATGATCGCGTTCGGCCAGGACGGCGATCGTGCCTACGAGGAGCGCCGCCGCAACCCGGGCGACTGGGACGCCTGGATGCTGCAGGGCGAGATCACGGTGCATGGCAACGAACACCTCACGGCGGCCGATTGCGGCGTCGCGCTCTACCGCAAGCAACTGCGCGAGGGGATCGAGGCGGCTAGGGGCGGCGGCGATCCCAAGGGGATCATCCGCAGCGGCGACGGGCCGATCCGCTCCTATGCCAGCAACATGACCAAACTGGTGCCGAAGAAAAAGAACGTTTCTTCAGAGGACGACCGCAGGCGGTGGCAAGAACTCGCACGCGAAACCACCGAGAAGGCGTTTGCCGGTGAAGTCCTCCAGGAACAGTCCTACAGTCTGGAAGCGTAGCGGCAGCCTCAACCCTGGGACTACCCGCGCACCCTAGAGCATTTTCCGATCTGATAGAATCTTTTGTATTTTCAATTGGTTGTGTCTGTGATTCAAGATGCGTGCTGGTGAAGGAGGCCAGCCTGTATGACGCAACCTCTTTCGAATGATTTGCGTCGCCGGGTGGTGGTGGCGGTGGATGGCGGGATGTTGCGACGGGGAGCGGCAAAGCGCTTTGGGATCGCCCCGTCTGCAGCGCCGGCGTCCGCGACGCCATTCATCAAGCCGGCGCCGAGCTGCGCTTCCTGCCGCCCCACAGCCCCGACTTCAACCCGATCGAGATGGCCTTCTCCAAGTTCAAGGCCTACCTCAAGCGCCGGGCCGCCCGTACCGTCACAGAACTCTGGGAGGCCATCGCCCAAACCACAGACATCTTCACCTCGGCCGAGTGCCAAAACTACTTCGCCGCCGCAGGATATGACCACAAGTGATCAGAAAATGCTCTAGCCGAACTTCCTCGGGCCCTGGTCGCGCCAGATCTGCATGGTGGCGCTGGCCAAGCCGCCGCCATGTTCGCTGTAGTCGACCGGAATTACCTCGATGCCGGCGGCGCGCACATTGTCGATCGTCGCCTTGGCAGCGGCGTTGATGGCCACCAGCCCCGGTTCGATGACGACCGCGTTGGTCGGCCGGTGGGCGATCTGGTCTTCGTACGGAACCTCGACGATGTGGTAGCCGTTGTCCCAGAGCCACCAATTCGAGTCCTTGCAGAGTCCGGCCGGGTAGACCAGCACCTTGTCGACATCGAGCGGCGCGATCAGGTTGTTGGCGTGGGCACTGACGCCCGATTCGCGATCGAATCCCCACCAGCCCGGCGTCAAGATCCGCAGGAAGTTCATACCGTCGCCGCACACGCTCTTGATCTTGTCGACCACTTGGCCGTAGCCATCCTCGTTGGCGGCGACGCCGATCGCTTGGCAGTAGACGTCGTCGGCCAGGAACACGCCGGGCTCCCACACGCCCTTGCCGTTGATGGTGACCAGTGGCGGCATGCCGAGGTTCCAATAGACCCAGCGGGCGAGGTATTCGGGCCGGCCGAAACTCTTGAGACCGGCCGCCGCCGTCCCGTGCTTGGGTACGATGGTGCCGCCGGGCAAGAACATGATGTCGCCGGCCGAGTGCTTGTCGGCGACCGGCCCGAACGCCCCGACCAGGCGCTCGGGAAACTCGATCCAATAGACCTTGACGTCGTGGGCCTGCAGCGCCGCGGCGTATTTCGCCTGCTGGTCGGCGAATTTGGTGACGTCGATCTTCCTGATACCTTCGCGCGCCATGAAATCGGGGTTCTGTTCGAGGAACGGATGTTCACCATCGCCCTCGGCAACCCGCACCAAGCCGACATCCTTGAGCTTGCCGATGCCGGCGGCACCGCACCTGCGGCCGTAGACTTGATCGTAATATTTGAGAAAGTCGTAATGGTGCCAATCGAACGGGTTGTGCTCGTCGTGGTGGCCCTTGCCCTTGTAGAAGGGCACCTGTTCGAGGGTCCAGTTGCGCCCACGCTGGCGCTCCTGCCAGGCGTCGTATTCGTTGAGCACGAATTCGTGGCTGCGCCGTTCACCCGGCAGCCGGGCACCCTCGCGTCCCTTTATCTGGGTCATGTCGCGTGCTCCCGTCCCGCGCCTAGGAGAACTTGCGCGGGCCCGGGTCGCGGTCGATCAGGGTGACCGCGCACGGTATCGCCGCGCCGTACTTGTTGTATTCGTCGTAATCGACCGGCTCGACCTCGACGCCGGCGGCACGCACCTTGGCGATGGTTTTCTCGGCGCGGGCGTGCATCATCACCAGGCCCGGGCCGAGAGTGGTGCAGGCGCAGGCCGAATGGTGGATCTGTTCCTCGAGATCGGCCTCGATGATTTGGTAGCCGTTCTTCTTGAGCCAGGTGAGGGTGTCGATGTCGACACCCGGCGTATGCACCAGCACCTTGTCGGCGTCGAGCCCGCTGATGACCATGCCGACATGGGTGTTGGCGCCGGTGTGGCGGTCGAAATACTTCCAGCTCGGCGTCACCACCGGGTGGATATAGAGCTCCTCGCCACAGGCGCGCTTGAGCACCGGTGCAACCTGCTCGAGGCCGCGCCAATCTCCCTCAATACCGATGCCGTTCATGAACACGTCGTCGGCGAGGAAACTGCCCATCACCCAGCAGGCCTCTCCGGTGACGGTATAGAGCACCGGAACGCCGAGGTTCCACAGCGCCCAGCGCGTGAAATATTCGGTGCGGCCGTAGCCGGCGGTCGGCGACAACGCATAGCTCTTTTTTCCGATGATACCGCCGCCGGGTACGATCATCAGCTCGCCGGCCGAATGCATGTTCATCATCGGCCCGTAGGCCGCCATCGGCCTCTCCGGCATGGTGATCCAGTAGACCTTGACGTCGTGCTTCTCGAAAGCCGCGGCCATACCCTCGGCTTCGTCGTTGAGTTTGGAGATATCAAGCTTGTCGGAGTGCAGGAAAAAACCGTCGCGGTTCATGTACTCGCGATCTTCGTGGAAATAGGGATGGTTGGTGTACTCGTCGTCGGCCGACGGCCTCACGATCGCGACCTCGCGCAACTTGCCGATGCCGGCGGAGCCGCAGCGGCGACCATAGATATGCTGGTAGGCATCGACATAGTCGAAGTCGTGCCAAGCCAGCGGATCCTGCCCGTCGCCATCTTCGCCGTAGAACGGCACGTCCTTGAGCGACCAGTCGTCCGCCCCGCGCCGCTGTTCCTGATAAGCGTCGTACTCGGTAACGGTGAAGCCGAAACTCTGTCGTTCTTCGGGAAGTGCGGGCCCTTCCCTTCCGGTAACCTCAGCCATCGGTTTCCTTCCCTGGCATCTCTTATCGACGGTATGTGCGATCCAGCGTAACGCCGGGTCACCGCTTCGTCTACGGTTGGACAAAGCCGGGTGACCCGGTTGCAATAAAGCGACGATGGTAGTTCAGGGGGAAGCGATGGCGAAAATTGCGGTTGTTACGGGCGGTGGTACCGGGATTGGTCGAGCGATCGCGCGGGATCTCGATGCCGACGGTTTTACCGTGGCCGTGTTGGGGCGGCGCGCCGAACGGCTCGCGCCGGCGCCGGGTGAGGATCTCCGACCCTATCCCTGCGACGTCACCGATGCGGCGCAAGTTCGCGCAACCATGGGCACGATTCTCGACGAGCTCGGCCGCATCGACCTGCTGGTCAACTCGGCCGGCGTCGCGGTCACCGAAACGCTCGACGAGATCAGCGACGACAGCATCGCCTATACCATTGGCATCAACCTCGTCGGCACGATGAACGTATCGCTGGCATGCGTCCCGGCGCTGCGCAAGAGCCGAGGCGCGATTGTCAACATCAGCTCGACCCTGTCGGATCGGCCGGTGCCGCGGCACGCCGTCTATAGTGCGTCCAAAGGCGGCATCAACTCATTCTCGAAGGCCCTGGCCTTCGAACTGGCGTCCGACCGGGTGCGGGTCAACGTGGTCAGTCCCGGGCTGGTGCGCAGCGAGATCTACCTGCCGGACGGGATGGACGAAAGCGCGTACGAGACCCTGCTCCGGGAGCGTGGCCGGGAGTATCCGCTGGGACGCGCCGGCGAGGCGGAGGAGGTGGCAGCGATGGTGCGCTACCTCGCCTCCGGCGACGCCGCCTGGATCACCGGCGCGGTCTTTCCCGTCGACGGCGGCCACCTGATCGGCTGATGCGAAGAAGCCCCGGCCGCGCGAGCGGCCGGGGCTGTCGATAGGGCCGTTCGCAACCGCTATTTGTACGGAACCAGCGCCCCGTTCTTGACGATCTTGAGAAACAGGTAATCGCGCAGTTGGTCCATCGGTACCTTCAGATTGCCCTTCTCGGTAAGCTCGATCGGGTAGGAGAGCCCGGGAAGCTCGGTCTCGAGGAGTGCTGCGTTGACGTCCCCGCGGGACTGGCTCGCAGTGTTTTCCAACGCCTTGGCGACGAAGATCATGGCGTCGTAACCATTGCGGTGATAGACGCTCCAGCCCTCGTCATATTTGTCCCTCACGCGCTTGGTGAGTTCGGCGACCTTCGGTGAGTCCGGTTCGCCGCGAACGTAGTCCATCATGATCGTATCCTCGACGTCGGCACCGCCGAGTTCGAGGAACTGCGGACCGATGGCGCCGGGGCCGGTGACGAACGGCACGTCCAAGCCCTGCTGACGTGCCTGGCGGCGCTGCAACGCCGCTTCGACGTAGAATCCGAAATGCAGCAGCATGTCGACGCCGCCATTCTTGAGGCGGCTGATTGCCGAGTTGTAGTCGGTATCGCCCTCGTTGTAGGGCTCGGCGATAATCGCCGTGCCGAGCCTTTCAAGGTGCACCGCTGCCGATTCGAAAAGACCGCGACCGTAGTCGTGGTTGGCATAGAGAATACCGATCTTCTTACCGCCCAGCTCCTTGACGGCCACTTCCGACATCGCGATGCCCATGATGCCGTCGTCGGGCACCACCCGGATAGCCGATTTGTAGCCGAGTTCGGTAATCGTCGGATTGGTGCAGATCGGCGTCACCATGCTAACTTCGTTTTGATCGTAGATCGGCAGCGCCGACAGGCAGTTGCCGCTGAAGATATGGCCGATCATCAGCTTGACGTCGGGGTCGAGCGAGAGCTGCTGTGCGATGTTGGCCGATTCCTGCGGGTTGCCATTGTCGTCATGGGTTTCGATTTCGATGCGATAGCCCTGCCACGGACCCGATTTGAGACCGCCCGCCTCGTTGATGTCTGCGGCCGCTTCCATGACGCCATGGGCGGTTTCTAATCCGAACAAGGCGATCGGCCCGCTCATCGGACCGGAGAACGGGATCGTAAGTGTGTTCTGCGCGGCCGCCTGACCCGCAAAGACGCCTGCCACAAGCAACGTCGAAATCGCGATTGCACCGCGCCGCACCTTGATTCCCAGAGATTTCATGGTTTCCCCTCAAGCAAAACATCCATAGCTTCTAGCCTGGGTGCTAACGACGCCGACGTCAAATCCGGCGGCGGTTCGGCCATTGTGATAGAGTGTTTGTTCGAGTAATCCGAGACCAATCCTTACGCGAATACGACGTTACGCAGACTAGGGAGGACGACATGAGTGGACGTTTGCCAGGCCGGCTCGGCGCCGTTGCGCTGTCGCTGGCCGTTGCGGTCGGGTTCTGGGGTAACGCTGCCGACGCCGCACCGTGTGACGGCCCCGCCGAGGTTTCCAGCATCGTGCTGATGACCGACTGGTTGCCGGTTACCCTGTCACAGGGTCCATTCTGGGAAGCTCAGCTGCGCGGCTACTACAAGGACGAAGGGTTGGATGTCGAGTTGATCGCCCCGGCCAATCCGGCCGACCCGATAAAGCTGGTCGCACGCGAACGGGTCAATTTCAGTCTCACATACGTGCCGGAGGTGTTGATGTCGCGGGACACCGGGATCCCGGTGATCGCGGTGGCAACGACCCTGCGCAAGATCGTTTCGGGCCTGACCTCGCTTGACGAGTCGGGTATTTCTTCGCCGGCCGACCTCAAGGGCAAGACGATCGGCCAGAACGTCAAGATGGACGCCCAGGCCTACCTCGACACAGTCCTCGCCGACGGCGGTCTGTCGCGGCAGGATGTGAAAGTCGTCGATCCCGGCTACGCCGGCATCTCGCTTGCCCTTACGGGCAAGATACACGCCTTCCATTCGCTGCACTACGGAGAGTGGATGATGATCAACATGGAACTCGCCAAGGCCGGCAAGAATCCCGCGCGCTTCCTTCCCTATACCGATCACGGCGTGCCGCAGTTCTACTATCAACTCATCGTCGGCAGCGAGAACTGGGTCAAGAGAAACCCGCACGCGACCTGCCGCTTCCTCAGGGCTTCGCGCAAAGGGCTCGAAACCTGGCTCGAAGACGAGAATTCGATGGCGATCCAGCACGCGATCAAAGCCAACGATATCTTTACCGAAGCCATGCATCGCGAAAGCGAACGCTTGGCCAAACCGGATTGGGTTGCCGCCGACGGTACGGTTTTCCATCAAGTCGCGGGACCCTGGAAGACGGCCCGCGACTGGGCAATGGAGTACAAGCTGATCTCGGTCGGCGACGACCCCGGCAGCTACTTCACCAACGACTACATCCCCTGGAAGTAGCTCCGGCCCACAGGCGAAACGCGGAGGGGCGCGGTCTCGAGACCGCGCCCCTGGTCTTTCCGGCTAGAGATCGATGCCGTAGAGCGTCGCGACGTTGTCCGCGACCAGACGGCGCCGTTCGTCGTCGGGAACGTCGACCAGGATCTCGGTATCGAGGCGTTCGCGAATGTTGGGAAACGGGCATGGCGGATGCGGGAAGTCGGATCCCCACAGCATGCGATCGATGCCGATCTCGTTGCGCAGCCCGGCCGCGAGCGGATCGTTGATGAAGCCAACATAGACGTTGTCTTCGAGATACTGCGTCGCCGGCTTCTTGAGCGGCTCCAGGCCGGGATATTTCTCGATGCGCTGCAGCCGGTAACGCAGGATCGGCACCCACGACGCATCGAACTCGGAGAGGTAGAGCTGCAGATCCGGGCAGCGGTCGAAGATGCCGCCAAAGATGAATTCGTTGGTCAGTACCGGCGCAGCTTCGGCGAAATATTCGATAAACGTGCCGGGCACGTTCTGCACGTCGGTCGCAAAGCAGGTGCTGGGATCCGGCACCTTGCCGGTGCCCGAATGCAGCGTCACCGGCAGACCCTTCTCCACCGCCGATGACCAAACCGGGTCGTAGCGCGCGTCGCGATAGGGCGCGGCGCCGTCGATCGGGTTAACCGGCACCATCACCCCCTTCATACCGGCAGCGGCCATGCGTTCGAGCTCGGCAAGCGCCCAGGAGACGTCGTCGATCGGCAGCAGCGCGACGCCGACCAGCCTGCGGAAATCGTGGCGGGCGTAGTCGACGAGATAGTCGTTGAACACGGCGGCGCAGGCCCGGCGCAGCTCGCCGTCGAGGATGCGCGGCGTCAGCATCGCCCAAGAGGCATTGAGAACTTCAGACGCAATTTTCTCTTCGTCCATGATGCGCAGGCGAAGCGACGGATCGCGGCCGGCGGCCTGCAGGTTCTGGTAGCGCTCTTGCTGATCGATGTCGCGCGAGCTACCGAGCCGCAACACGTCGCGGCCGGTAAAGAAGAAAGTGCCGTTTTCGCCGCGGAAGTCGTCGGCAAAGTGCGGCGCCGCGTCACCCCATTTGTCGCCCAGGGCTTTGCTCCACAAATCGGGCGGCTCGAGAACGTGGGAATCGGCCGAGATAACGCGTTCCATCGATTTCCTCCGATTGTCGCTCCCGATTTGTACGCGGCCGGCGAGGCTCGCACAAACGCGGCGGTGGGGCGACAGGGGCATGGTACGGTGGCGGGCACAACAGCCTCGCCGAATAACGACCGGCCGGGAGGGAAGCGATGAGTGATCTCAGCTACGTCGTCTCCGGTGACTCGCACATCATCGAGCCGATGGATTTGTGGACCCGCAGCCTCGAGGACAAGCACGGCAACCGCCTGCCGCGTGTGGTCGACGAGTGCAACGGCGTTCCCGGGGTCTATTTCTTCGCCGGTTGCGACTATTTCAAGCTCGGCGACGTCGATCCGAAGGACACCGTCGATTCCACGGCGGCGACCGAGGAGCTGTCCGACGAGATGGTCGACAAGGTGAATCGGTCCAACAGCGATCCGGCGCTTCGGCTCGAGCTGATGGCGCTGGACGGCATCGATGCCGAGATCATCAACCCCACCGTCGCGTTGCTGATGATGCGCACGCCCAATGTTGAACTGGTCCGCGATTGTTGCGCCGCCTACAACGACTGGATCGCCGACTATTGCGGCGAAAACCCGAAGCGGCTCCTGGGCAGCGCATTGATCCCGATGGACGATGTCGAATGGGCGGTCGAGGAACTGACCCGCGTCAAGCGAAAGAAGCTCTGCAACGCCATCATCTACACCGATGCCAAGCCCAGCATGCCGCCCTATCGGAGCCCCCATTACGACCGCTTCTGGGCCGCCGCGGTCGATCTCGACATACCGGTGCAGCTGCACGTCATCCCCGGCAACGTCCGCGACCCCTACACGCTTCAGACCGCGGAGGAGCGGGAACTGATCCCACGGCAGTATCTCGCCATCATGTCGGAACCGAGCCCGGTGCTGGCCAACGACTTCGTGTTCGGCGGCATCTTCGACCGCTTCCCCAAACTGCAGATCATCCTCGGCGAGCACGAGATCTCCTGGTTCCCCTATTTCCTGTTCCGCTTGCGCCAGCTCGAAGGCGGTCTCGGCGAGTCACTCAGCATGTGGCGCATCGAGCGGCCGGTCGACGACTACATGCGGACTCAGCTGTGGCACGGCTTCACCGACGACCAGTTCTTCGATCTGGCCTACCAGATCGTCGGGCCGACGCGGATCATGTGGGGCTCGGACTTCCCGCACCCGCGCAACACCTTCCCCCACAGCCACGAGATCATCAATCGCGTCCTCGCCGGCGTCAGCCCCGAGGTCAAGGCCGACGTCGCCGGTCGCAACTGCGCCCGCCTGTTCAACCTCGATATCCCGGCCGATGCCGCCGCGGCCTAGCAGGTCCTGTGCTAGGATCGCCGGCGAGCAGCGACAAGAGCGGACAACGCATTGAGCAAATCGCAGACCAACCTCCCGCGTTATCCTTATCCGCCGGAGAGCATCAGCCGCACCATGCTGGCGCAGGTGCCGGACGACTATCGCACCTTCCTGATCCGCACGATGGCCATGCAGGCCTATGCCGAGCGCCTCGGCACCACCGAGCTGGGACCGTGGATCGCTCGGGCGCCGAGTTATCGGCAGCGACGCCTGGTGGCGCGGATCGCCGCCGACGAAGCGGCCCATAGCTTCTGGCTCTATCGCGAACTCGAACTGATGGGCGTGAGCGAGGCCGAAGCGGCCGATATCGCCGAAGGGCGCACAGGCCAGGGCGCGGCGCGGGCTTCGCTCGACGGCCCTCGCGAGGTGACCAACGACGACAATCGCTGGATCGACGTGATCCTCAACCACATGTTCCTCGACCGCGCCGGCCACTTTATGGTGACCAATTTCTCCACTTCGAGCTACGCGCCGTGGGCGCGGGTGTGCCGCCGCATCCTGCGTGACGAAGTGATCCATGTGAGCTTCGGCTACCACCAGCTGCAGCAGGAGCTCGCGCGACCCTATGACGAGAGGGATACGTCGCGCCGCCTGACCCGCTGGTTTGCCCTCGGCCTCAACTTCTTCGGCCCGCCGAAATCCTCAAAGACCCGGCGTCTCAAGGATCTCGGGCTCAAACGCCAAAGCAACGAGCAGTTGCGCCGCGCCTACCGCAAGGAAGTCATGCAGCTCATGGATAGGCTCGGCGCCGGGCACCTGATCAAGCTGTCAAGCACGGCGTTTCCGTACGCCTAGCGCCGCCGGTGGGTGAGCGGCGGGCGCGAAGGGTCGACGGGTTGCCGTTCGAAATATTTGGCCACCATGGCCGACCGCCGCGGATCGATCGCCTGCGAGGCTGCCGAGATCGTCGCCGCCAAGGGCATCAACACAAGGCGCAACGCGACAGGTTCGCCTTCGCCGACCATCCCGGCGGTGCGTCCCCGCCCTGGACCCTATTGGCGATCACGCAATGAGTGTGGAGCTGCGGATCGAAATTGCAGGAGGTATCGTGCCGAAACGCCGCCGCGTCCATCTTCCGGTCGCCGGCGCGGACCATCGTTTCGGTAGCTAGTGCATTGACGCAAACAAAGGATTCACGGGAGTATAGTTCTGTGTCATTCTCGTGTGATGGCACAAGAGCTCAACGTCATTGTTGGCGCCGAGGACCGTGCGCGTTTGGCGGCGATCGTCGGCGATCGTTCTCGCCCGCTCAAGCACGTACAGCGGGTCCGGATCATCCTGTCGTCGGCCGAGCGCTTGCCGGTGGCAGAGGTGGCGCGTCTGGCCGGCGTGAGCCGGCCGGCGGTGTGGCGTTGGCAGCGCCGGTTTGCCGAGGAAGGCGTCGAGGGCCTGCTGCGCGACAAGACCCGGCCGCCGGGAAGGGCGCCGCTGCCGCCGGAGACGATCGCTCGAGTGGTCGCCATGACCTGTCAGGAGGAGGCGCCCGGCGAGACCGCCCATTGGACCGGCAGGGCCATGGCCAAGGCCGTCGGCATCAGCCTGCGCTCGGTGCAGCGCATTTGGCGAGCCTGCAACCTGCAGCCGCATCGCATCCGTACCTTCAAGCGCTCCGGTGATCCCGCCTTCGCCGAGAAGGTCGAAGACATCGTCGGCCTCTACATGAACCCGCCGGCCCATGCCGTGGTGCTGTCGATCGACGAGAAGTCGCAGATCCAGGCCCTCGATCGAACCCAGCCCGGGCTGCCGCTCAAGCCCGGCCGCTGCGCCACCATCACCCACGACTATAAGCGCAACGGCACCACCACCCTGTTTGCGGCACTGAACATTCTCGACGGCACCGTCATCGGCCGCTGCATGCAACGCCACCGCCATCAGGAGCTGATCTGCTTCCTCAACGCCGTCGAGCGGGTCATCCCGCCAGGCAAGGTGATCCATGCCGTGCTCGACAACTATGCCGCCCACAAGCAGCCCAAGGTCATCGAGTGGCTCAAGCGCCATCCGCGCTGGGTGTTCCACTTCACCCCCACTTCCGGTTCCTGGCTCAACGCCGTGGAGAGCTTCTTCTCCGCACTCACCCGACGGCGCATCCGACGCGGTACCTTCCACTCCGTCGCCGATCTCCAGGCCACCATCAACCGCTACATCGCCGAGCACAACGACGACCCCAAACCCTTCGTCTGGACCAAACCCGCTAAAACCATCCTCGCAAAAACAAAACAAATGCCTGTACCTTCCGTCTGAGTCACTGCACTAGAAGGTGACGACGCTACGGATCGACTCACCTGCATGCATCAGGTCGAAGGCATTGTTAATCTTCTCAAGGGACATGGTGTGGGTGATGAGATCGTCGATATTGATCTTGCCTTCCATGTACCAGTCGACAATGCGCGGTACTTCGGTGCGGCCTTTGGCCCCGCCAAATGCAGTGCCGCGCCAAACGCGCCCTGTCACCAATTGAAATGGCCGCGTTGAGATCTTCTGACCCGCGCCGGCAACACCGATGATGACGCTTTCGCCCCAGCCCTTGTGGCAACACTCGAGCGCTTGGCGCATGGTTTCGACGTTGCCGATGAACTCAAACGAATAATCGGCAGATGGTGCTGGTGTGGACGCATGCGTCCATGGGTGCTCGACGACGAGGGCGTCGGGTGACAAAAAATGACATTGCTCCCGGATCCCGGACCAGGCGGTAAATTAAATACCGACCTGGAGGGACGAGATGCCAAAGCAGACGAGGCGGCGATTTTCGCCGGAGTACAAGGAACAGTCGGTTGCCCGGCTGTCGGAGCCGGGTGCGACGCATAGCAGTGTGGCTGCCGAGCTCGGCGTCACGCCAACGCAGTTGAAGACCTGGCGGCTCGAGCTTGAGGCCGCGGGCTCGGCCGCGGCGACCGCTGCGCAGAAAGCCGAGGCCGCTGAACTGGTGCAGCTTCGCCGGGATAACAAGCGGCTGACGGAGGAGGTTGAGGTTCTACGCAAAGCCTCGGCTTTTTTCGCTCAATGGGCGGCGAAGACATGAAGACGAAGCACGCTTTCATCGCCGCCCATGCTTCAGAGCACGCCATCTGTCAACGCCGGATCAAGATTCGGCCAGAGGGCGGCGCAAAAGACTGCCACCCTGGGTGAGCCGGCGTTGTGAGTTGGTCTGGTTGTGAGGCTGGGGTCCGGGAGGCGGCGTGAGGGTTTTTCGGCGGGCGCGGTCCGTGGAGCCATCCAGAGCTCAAGCGGTCCGCGCGCGCCGGCCGTCCGAAGGGCGGCCATACTGATTTCGGTTTGTTGAGGTTCAGGTTTGCGCCGTCAACGGGCGCGCTTGATGGCGGGATGACGGTGAGCGCCCGGGCATCGTCACGACAGGTGGCGGGGGCTGGGCGCCTTGGCTGATCGGGGCCGGTCGTCGGCGTGCCGGGGTTCAGCTTGCGGCGCTGTTTCTACGTGCGCGGCTCTGCCTGAGGCGGTAGCTGTCGCCGTTCATCTCGAGGATGTTGACGTGATGGGTGAGACGGTCGAGCAGCGCCCCGGTCAGGCGCTCGGAGCCGAAGGTCCCGGTCCATTCGTCGAAGGGGAGGTTGGAGGTGATGAGGGTGGCGCCCCGCTCGTAGCGCTGCGAGATGAGCTCGAACAGAAGCTCGGCGCCGGTCTTGCTCAGCGGCACGAAGCCCAACTCGTCGATGATCAGCAGCTTGCAGGCGACCATCTGCTTCTGGAGCCGCAGGAGGCGGCGCTCGTCGCGGGTTTCCATCAACTCATGCACGAGCGCGGCGGCCGAGGTGAAGCCGGTGGAGAGGCCCCTCTGGCAGGCGGCCAGTCCAAGCCCCAGAGCGACATGGGTCTTGCCGGTGCCGGAAGGGCCCAGGGCGATGACGTTCTCGCGCCGTTCGATCCACTCGCAGCGCGCCAACTCCAGCACCTGCGCCGTGTTCAGCGCGGGGATGGCCTTGAAGTCGAAGCTGTCGAGGCTCTTGGCGACCGGAACTTCGCTGCCTTGATGCGCCGCTCGACCATGCGCCGTTCGCGATCGATCAGTTCCAGCTCCACCAGCCGGGCCAGGAACTGCACATGATCCAGGCCCTCGGCCGCGCATTGGCGCGCCACTTTCTCGTATTCCCGCAGGAAGGTCGGCAGCCTCAGGGCCTTGAGGTGGTGTGCCAGCAGGATGTGGGGCCTGTCCGTCATGCCGCGTCTTCCGACAGCAGGCACATGTAGCTGGTGGCCGAGGTCCTGCCGACGGTGGCCTTCGGCAGATACGGGTAGACGTCGAGGTCGAGCTTCGGCGGGCGCTTCTCGACCCGGTACAGCACCAGATGCTTGACCGCGTCGAAGCCGATGGCGCCCAGGCGCAGGGCGTCCTTCACGGCGCCGTCGAGATCCTCCAGCCCGAAGCTCTCCAGCAGCCGCAGGACCTGCACATACTCCCGCCGCCCCGCCTTGGGCGAGCGCGCCTCCATCAGGCGGCGCAGGGTCTGGAACGCGGGCGGCAGCTCCTATCCGGCAAGCGGCGCCGCCTGATCCAGCGCGCCGATCTTCTGCTCGATCAGGGGCAGATAGTGGATCGGCTCGAAGATCGTGTCCTCTCGCTCATAGGGCCGGGGATGGCGGGCAATGACCTCTCCGCCGCAACCGATCACCACCCGGCCGACGTAACCGACCGCCTCGCCGCCCGCGCCATGCGGGCCTCCGGGCAGGGCCTCGTTCATCTGGTTCAGCGCCGCGATGGCGACGCCGACTACAGCTACATCGCGATCCGCGCCCGGCGGGTGCCGCCGCGCATGAGAGGAGGCAGATCATGAGCCTGCGCATCATCACCGCCGACGAGCGCCTCGCCGAGGCCCGCGGCAAGACCACCATCGCGCTGTTCGGCCCGTCCGGCGTCGGCAAGACCTCGCTGCTCCGCACCCTGCCGCCGGATGAGACGCTGTGCATCGATCTCGAGGCCGGCATGAAGTCGGTCCAGGACTGGCCCGGCATGAGCATCCTGGTGCGCACCTTCGCCGACGCGCTCGATATCGCCTACCTCGTCGGCGGCGTCGATCCGGCGGCCGATCCCAACAGCTTCTTTTCCGAGGGCCATTACCGCCATGTCTGCCAGGTCTACGCCGAGCTCGTGCCGGTGGTTGCCGGCAACCAGGCACGCCTCACCCAGCCGATCCCCGTAGTCTACGGCCGCCACCGGGTCTTTCCCGATCTCGCCGTCACCCCCTGGGCCGAATACAGCGACAACGACCAGTACCTGCATCAGCTGCATTGCATCGGCCAGGGCGAGCACGAGGTCGAGCAGATCCGCATCGAGGACACCCCGATCGCCTCCTTCGAGGAAATCGAGACCGAGATCGTGCCGCCCGGTGGCAGCGTCACCCTGTTCGAAACGGACGTCGTCAACGCACCCCAGGTCGCGGGCCAGGAGTTGATCGGCGCCAGCGACCGGGAGACCGCCGTCACGACGAACGATGCCGGCGAGGAAGTGACCACGGTGGTCGGCGATGGCTGGATCGGTCCCTTCACGGCCAACCCGGCCGGCACCGAAGCCACCGGGATCGGCATCGATGTGGTGATGCCGCGCGGGCTCTATTACGCCAATGACAATGGCAGCTTCAGCGCCCGCACCGTCGAATGGGAGGTCGAGGCCCGCGCCGTCGACGATAACGGAACGGCGATCGGCGAATGGATCGCGGTCGCTTCCGAAAGCGTGACCGCGGCCGAGAACACGCCGCAACGCAAGAGTTACCGCTATACCGTCACCGCCGGGCGCTATGAGGTGAGGGTCCGGCGCACCAACGACAAGAGCGGCGATGCACGCGCCGGCCACGAGCTCCGCTGGGGCGGTCTCAAGACGTTCTTGGACGACACACCGGAGTTCGGCGCCGTCACGCTGCTCGCCGTCAAGATGCGCGCCACCGACAATCTCTCGCAGCGCTCGGCGCGGCTCGTCAACGCCATCGTCACCCGCAAACTGCCGGTGTGGGACCCCGAGGTCGGCTGGTCGGAACCTTGGGCCACGCGCTCGCTGGCCTGGGCCTTCGCCGACGCGGCCAGATCACGCTACGGCGCCGGGCTCGTCGACGCCCGTATCGATCTCGAAGCACTTCATGCGCTCGACGCCGTCTGGGAGACCCGGGGCGACCGCTTCGATGCCGTGTTCGACCAGGGCCTCACCGTGTGGGAGGCGCTGACCCGCATCGCCCGCTGCGGCCGATCCCTTCCGTTCCTGCAAGGGGGGATCCTGCGGATCGCCCGCGATGCGCCGCGCACTCATCCTGTGGCGCTGTTCGGGCCGCGCAACATCGTCAAGGGCAGTTTCCGCGTCCAATACGTCATGCCGGGCGAGGACACCGCGGACGCGGTGACCGTGACCTACTTCTCGGAGCGCACCTGGAACCGCGCCCACGGCCTCGGCCGCCTCGCAAACCGCGGCATCGGCAAGATGGGTGTATTTGAGAGTGGTCTCCGGATCGTTGTGCCCGAGAAGCCTGCCGATGGTGAGGACGGTCTCTCCGTGCATGAGGGCGACGCTGGCATAGGTATGACGCAAATCGTGCAGCCGGACGTCCGGCAAGTCCGCTTCCACCCGTACTTGGTACCAGAAGGGGGAGATGGTCTGAGAGCGAAAGGGACCGCGTGCCCGCGGGGCAGGAAATATCCATCGTGATCGTCGGAGCAGCCGGTCCAGAACATCGCGAGCGGCGGACGACAGCCAGACCGTGCGCGGCCCCGTCTTGCTGTCGCGGAGAAACAGCTTGCCCTCGCGCAAGCAGGTCCATTCCAGTGTCAGAATTTCGCTCTTGCGGCACCCGGTCAGCAGCAACAGCCGTATGGCGGCGACCAGCAGCGGGTGGTCAGTTTCATGACCGGCGAGCACCACTGCCAGACGCCGGATCTCGGTGGCCGACAGGAACCTCTCCCGACCCTGCCGGCGGTAGCGCTTGATGCCCTTACACGGATTGCTGTCCTCCGGTCGGTAGCCATAAACCTCGGCCTGGCGCATGATCACCGAAAGGACCGGTGCTGAGCGGTCCGCCGCGACGGGTGTCGCGTGCAGGGACGCGAACCATTGCTGGACGTCACGGCGGGTAATGTCGCCGATCTGACGTCCCCGGAACCAAGGCAGGATCTGATTTCGGTAATAGCCTTGGTTGACGAGCAGGGTACGCGGTTTCCAGGTGCGACCGTAGCGTCGGAAGACTTCTTCCGCGACCGCCTCGAAGACGGTCTCTTCAGGCGGCGTCGGCGCGTCTTCGCCTCGGCGGATGGCGGCCAGCATCGCCGCCGCCCGGGAGCGGGCCTCGCCGGCGCTCATCACCTCGACCTCGCCGACGATCTTCCAGACGCGCCGCCCTAAATGCTGACTGTGAATGAAATAGCGTACGCTGCCCGAAGGCAGCATCCGGACGCCGAACCCTTTCAGGTCGGTGTCGCGAATGTCGTAGGCGGCTTTACCCGGCTTGAGAGTGTTGACTACGGCCTGGTCGAGATGGGCCTTCGGCATGGGTTTTCCCTCCTGCAATCAGTTGCAGTCGGGGTACAAACGACCACCGCTTCCGCCCCAATCTGCAACTGCACGGGGAAAAACACTCCGCTATATCAACTGCTTAGCACCGCATGGTGCGACGCCTGGTGTGGTCATCAGCAGGCGGCAGACCGCCTCGTCCTTGGCCCGCACCGCGACTGCTTCGTCCAACTCCGCGATCGCCCGCTTCAAGCCCGCCAGGGAGGACCACAGCGGTTCGATCGCCGGATCCAGCTCGGGATGGTCCTCGAGAACGGCGCGCACCTGGCGCGCCAGCTTGCCCGATCTCTTGGCAAAGCGCAGGCCCAACGAGCCCAGAAGACCCCGAATCGCGTTCTCCGTATCGCGCCGCTGACCCACCAAGTGAGACCGCGCCTTCAAGAAAACCCGGTCCTCCTGCGCCGCCGCGTTCTTCACCGCAACCGCACGGCAGAAGCCCGAGCGCGCGGTCTCCGCCAGCAGTTCCGCATCCTTGACATCGGTCTTGTTGGGCTGAAGACGCATCACCGCATGCGCCTGGCGGGCGTCGATCACATGCACCACGATCCCCAACGCCCCCAGACCCCGCGCCAGCCACCCCGACAGCGTCCCCGTCTCCATGACAATCCGCTCTGGACACAGACAATGCGCCTTCAGAACCTCGAACAAGGCCTGCGGATCCGTCGCCGCCTTGCCCTGCGCCAACACCTCTCCCTCCGCCTCCTTCACACAAAACACCGTCTCTTCCTTCGATACGTCAAAGCCGACATACTCACCCATGGTCACTCTCCTTCTCGTCTCTTGGGGCGCGTCGCCGCGACCCCGCACTATAGACCCGGGAGAGTGACCAGCCGGAATTAGACAATAAACTCTCGTACATCATCATGGCGGGGATTTCGTTGACTGTGCCTGACGCAGACGTGACAATGCATGCGCTAAGGCGCAAGGGAGCCTGTCATAGTCGGCGATCAAGGCGTTTCGCACCTACAAAGACTCGCAAAGCGGGGACAGCCATGGTCGAAATCGACGGCGATCGTCTTATGAAGGATCTCCGTAAGCTCGCGACCTTCGGCAAGCTTGGCACCGGTGTGGACCGCACCGCGTTTTCGCCACAGGACATGCAGGCGCGACAGTGGCTGCGTGATCGGATGATCGACTCTGGTCTGGACGCTTATATCGACAGTGTTGGCAACGTCTTCGGAGCTTCACCGACTGGCGGCAGCAAGATCGTCATGGGCTCGCACACCGACAGCGTGCCACAGGGTGGCTGGCTCGATGGCGCAATGGGGGTGATCTACGGCCTGGAAATCTCTCGCGCGCTTGTCGAGAGCGGCGCGACAGAGGGCGGTGTCGATGTTATTGCCTTCCAGGACGAGGAAGGCGCCTATCTTCCATGCCTCGGGAGCCGCACGTTTTGCGGCGAGCTGGCGGACGAAGAGATCGACGCTGCCATGAACGGCCGCGGCCACCCGCTGCGTGAGGCCATGGCCGCGTATGACCTCGCGGAGCGAGGCGCCGCGCAGCTCAAGCCGGGACGCCACACGGCCTATCTGGAAGCGCATATCGAGCAGGGACCGAGGCTCGGAGCGGAAAACAAGCGTATCGGCATCGTCACCGCGATCGTCGGAATCCGGCGGTTTCGGCTCAGCTTCACCGGCCAGGCCGACCATGCGGGAACGACGCCGATGGTCATGCGTAAGGACGCGGGCGCCGCTCTCATCGACGTGGCGTATAAGCTGCAGTCGGATTTCCGGAGGCTTGCCGCCGAGAACACGGTATGGAACCTCGGCGATGCGGTGTTCGAACCGGGAGCGCCGAATGTCGTGCCCGCGCGCGCCGTCTTGTCTGTCGAGTTCCGCGATACCTCGTCTCAAGTCCTGGACAGATTGGAGGCCCGTTTGCGCGAACTGGCGGATCAGGCCATGGCGGGCCCGGTGTCCGTCGATGCGGCGAAGGTCGTGAGTTTGAAGCCGACGCCGATGGATTCTAGTCTCGGCGACCGGATTGCCACTGCAGCCGCGACGCACGAGGCAGCTTGGATACGCATGCCGAGTGGCGCTGGACATGACGCAATGGTCCTGGGTCGACACATGCCAACAGCCATGATGTTCGTCCCCAGCATCGGTGGCCGTAGTCACGACATCGCCGAAGATACAGAAGAGGCCGACATCGTGCTCGGCTGTCGGGTTCTGGCGACGGCGGTGAAGTCTATCTTAAGTGAGGCGGTCGACGGGTGGTGAAGCTGCTCTCCGAACTGGACGTGGCCCGATTGCTCTCCCCCGAAGAAGCGATTGAGGCTTCGGCTGAGGCCTTCAAGCTGCTGTCGACGGGTGGCGCCGAGGTGCCGCTCCGAACGGAGTTCATTCAACGCGATCCTGAGAGTGTCGCGTTGGTCATGCCGGGTCTGGTCCACGACCAGGTATTGGGGCTCAAATTGATCGCAAGCAGGTCCGATCCCTCGGCGCCCGGTGGGTTGGTGACCATGGCGTTGGTGATCTTGCTCGACGCGCACTCGACGCAGGCAAAGGGGGTCGTGTCCGCCGTTCACCTTACCGATTACCGCACCGCCGGGGGTCTCGCCGCGGCGACTGGCGTCCTCGCCCGTAACGATGCCCGCACCCTTGCCGTCTATGGCGCCGGGAAGCTGTCCTATCCCAGCATCAGGCTGATCTGTAGCGTGCGTCCGATCGAGCGGGTTGTCCTGGTTAGCCGGACCGCCTCGAGGGTCGCGGCGCTGAAGGCGCGAGTCGAGAGCAATACGGCGCTTTCCGGCATCCATGTCACGAGCGACCTTTCAGCCGACGAGGCCGCCGCCGAGGCGGACATTATCACGACTGTCACCAGTGCCGGCGCGCCGGTCTTCGATGGTTCCCAGGTGCGACCAGGAACCCACATCAACCTGGCCGGCGCCTTCAGACCCAATAACCGTGAGATGGACGACGAGGCTGCAGCTCGCGCTGATTTTTTCCTCGACAGCGCCGAAAGTTGCCGGGCGCGGGCCGGAGACATTTTGATGGCCTTGCAGAGCGGCGCCATCACCGAGGAACAGATCAAGGGTGAGATCGGCGCGGTGCTGGCCGGCAAGCTGCCGGGCCGCACGAGGGACGACCAGATCACCGTGTTCAAGTCACTGGGCACCGCGGTCCAGGACCTTGTACTGGGCGACCGTCTGTTGGCCCGGAGCGCGCGGTCGCGGATCGGCGTGTCGTTCGACCTCGGGGCCGATTGACTTGGTCGGTCAGTTCCCCCGGATGTAAGTTCTGAGCCGCTCGAGGCCCGTGCGCAGTTGCTCATCGGCGATGGTGAAGGCAACGCGGATTGTCCCGTCACACGAAGGACCGAATGTCAGGCCCGGCACGGTGGCGACGTTTTGCTCCAGCAGAAACGCCTTTGCGAATTCGACAGACCCCTCGTGCCGGTCGCCGATGTCGACCAGCGCGTAAAATGCCCCGGCCGGGGTGACCGGAAGCAGGCCGGTGTTGCCAAGTACGTCCAGCAGCAAATCACGGCGCCGTTGGAATATCCGCCGCCCCTCCGCCACGCAATTCTGCGGTCCGGCGAGCGCCGCCTCGGCCGCCTTCTGAGAAACCGATGATGCGCAGGACGTGATGGGCTCCTGAAGCTGTACCGCGATTTCCGCCAAGTCCGGCGGGCAGACCAGGTAGCCGATCCGCCATCCGGTCATGGCGTAGCTCTTCGAGACGCCGGAGACAATAAAGACCCTATCATCGAGGCCGAGGCTTCCGGCTGAGACGTGCTCGCCCTCGAACAAAATGTCCTCGTAAATCTCGTCGCTTATGAGATAAAGCCCCTGCCGGTCGGCCAGCGCTGCCAATTCTTGCATCGCCTCGCGCGGCAACACGACACCGGTCGGGTTGCTGGGCGTGTTCAGCATTAGGGCCTTCGTCCGCGGCCCAATTCTTCCGGCGAGATCATCGAGATCGGGCAAAAAGCCCTCGCTCGCCGGCAAGGGAAAGCGTACCGGCGTTGCTCCCGCCAAGTGTACAATACTTTCGTAGTTCGGCCAGCCTGGATCCGGAATCAACACCTCGTCGCCAGCGTCGACCACCGTCATGATAGCCGTGTAAAGGGCACCGATGGCACCCACCGTGACGACTATCCGCTCGGGCTCGACCTCGGCCCCGATCCGTTGTCCGACCCGCCGGGCTATCTGGGCACGCAGTGATGGGATTCCAGCGTTCGCCGTATAATGCGTCCAGCCGTCGCGCGCCGCAGCGCCGGCCTGCTCGACGATATGTACTGGCGTGGTGAAATTCGGCTCGCCCACCTCCAGATGGATGACTCCCTCGCGGCCGGCCGCGAGGCTCATGATCTCTCGGATCGCGGACTTCGGCATCGAACGGGCTCTTTGAGATGGATCGCGACGTCGCATGGTCACCCCTCCTGGCACTCGCCGCACGAGTTCCTCTCGACCCAGCGGCGTCAAAGGCGCATTCTTGTGCATGTCCATTCGGTCCTTCCTTGGAAACGGATATCTTCACAACATCAGCTTCCTTGGTTCGGGCCGAGTGGACAACCTATTGAAAGCCCACAACTAGAGCGTGTATGGACGCCCCTGGTGATGCAAGCATTTTCTTTGGCGGGGTTGGTGCATGCAGTCAGGTGCTGTCGTGTGTCCGGCCTCATCGAATGCGGCAGATCATACGCCGCGGGCCTTTATGAGGCGACAACAGTCAAGTGGTAAATTGGACTATAGCGTCGGCATGCGTCGGTCTCCCCGGGTTTCCGGCTCTATGGTTGGTCGTGCCAAGTTCGGAACGTCTTCTTGCATCGGTCGCGCGGCAATACGCGTACCCACCTTTATCCGGCCGGATCCGGCAGCCTGCGTGATCCGTGTCAATCCCAACTGAAAACTGCACACTTTTGCCAATCGAAAATCGTACACTTCGGGCGTGCGGTCGTGCCCCGAGATACGGTGTTTGGGGGTGTCGGGCTCGGTGGAGCTGTGGGTAACCGGGTTGGCGCAGCGACCGCCAAGAGTCTGGCGGCGACAACCCGGTTATCCACAGCGGGCGGCCGGCACCTATGCTCTTTGCGGTTTCGCCGGGAATCACGACGTGGCTCTCTTCCGGCGCCGATCCGAGTTGGCCTGCAGCAGGTTCTGATGGTCCCGCATCCTGTAGCTGTTCCCTCGGATGTTGACGATGTGGCAGTGGTGCACGAGTCGGTCGATGAGAGCCGCCGCCATCACCTCGTCGCCGAGCACGCCGCCCCAGTCCTCGAAGCCCTTGTTCGACGTCAGCACGGTCGACGCCTTCTCGTTCCGGGCGTTGATGAGCTGGAAGAAGAGCACGGCGCCGTCCTGGTTGACCGGGAGGTGGCCGATCTCGTCGACCAGCAGCGGGGCCGGATGCGTCAGCACGCGCAGCCGCCGGGACAGGTTGCCGGCAGCCTTGGCCTCGGTGAGGGACTCGATCAGCTCCTTGACCTCACCCGAGGACGCCTGGCGCGCGGTATCGCCCGAAAGCCGCTTCTTGCCAGCCTCGAGGAACTCCTTCGCCCAGCTGTAATACAGGCTCTCGGCAATCCCTTCCCGGCGGCATAGTTCGGCGATGCTGTCCTCACCACGCAGGCCCGATACCACGATCCGGATCTTCTCTTCGGCCGAATACTGCTTGCGGGTCTTGCGGCGAATATCCCGCACCGTCCGCTCGGCGCCCTCTCTCGAACTCATCGATTCCTGTCTCATCTTCGTTCCCTTCGGTCACGACGATGAACCAGAAATCCTCCGTTACGAAATCACCTCAATCTGTCCCGTAAGCGCTGACGTCAGACAACCGACAGTCCTCTTGATACAGACCGTAACACGTTGTATATAAAGAACTATATAGGGAGGAACTGCGACCCTACGCTAACGGTCGAGCGCTGTAAAAGCGTGTTTGGTGTGTCACACCCACGCAACAGCAACGCGGCGCGCGCAGCCTCTAGATCCGGCGCTTCGAATGCGGCGACCAGTCCGTCGCGCAGCCGCGATAGGCTTTCGCGTGCGGTGCTCCGCGCCGTGATGTAGGGAAGCCCCGGCGCCGCGGGCGATTGCAGGATCGAACGCACACCCGCCACTTCGGCCGGCACGTGCGCTTGCAGCAGGGCGAACGTTACGCAGTCGACCGCGCACAAATCCGCCTCGCCCCGCGCGACCGCAGCAATGCTCGCGCGATGACTGCCGGTCAGCACGACGTTCGCGCACGCCGGCATCTGTCCTTGGCCGATGATCGCGGCACACAGTGCCACCCAGCCCGAATGCGACCCGTAGCTGTTCACCGCGAGCGTCGCGGCTGCCAATGCAGCGACATCAGGAGCCGGCGCGTCGGCGCCGGTCAGCACCAGGCTTCGGTACGTCGCACCGTCGCAGCCCCCCGCCGCGTAACACGGCGTCGCCACGAGCCGGGCGTAAGCCAAAAGCTCGCGGGTGTAGGGCAGTCCGCAGGTCTGGCTGAACATCAGGTCGGGCGCGCGCCAGTGCGCCATCAGGTCGGTCGGCTCGACCAGAGACCCGGGCACATCCTCGATTCCGGCCGCCGAGAAGGCGCGTGCCAACCCCGTCCACCACGCATGTGTTGCCGGCCGAACTTCGGGTAGGTCATACATCGGTAGGCCGGCGAGGCGCATGAACTCACGCCCCGCCGCTCTTGCGGATTACCTGGTCACGCAGCCCTTGCAGATAGGTTGCGGCTTCGGCCGAGGTCACGACGGCGGCGCGCACGAGATCGTCGAAATGGCGCGTCAACATCCGAATGTGCTCGGCGGTGTTGAACACGAAGTACATCTGGCCGGCGTAAACCGCAGCCCGCTTCGGCCCAAAAATCGTGTACGGCGCGGAGTAACGGGTCAGGCCGTCGAACAGATACAAACGTAGCGTCGGATAAAGCTCTTCAATCAGGTTGATCAGGCGATCGAGTTGGGCGAGGCGCGCTTCAAGCGACAGACCCTCCCACAAGCCCTGGCCGTAGGCGAATTCGGTGATCGTCTGGCGCGGCGTGCACACCTCCATATCGGCCTCCGGCAGCCGGGTAAATTCGAGCTTGATTTGGCTCGCGGCCATCGCCTGCTCGGTTGACCTGACCGCGAAGTCCTCGTACTCGTACTCGAGCACCTGGTCGGTTTTTGCGAGATCCGGAATCGTCGTCGGAACGTAACGAATCTTGTAGCCGACAGCTTCCTCGTACCAGGCGCCCAAGCGGGCGTCGATGGGCGTGTGCGGGCTGGGCGCGATTTCCGGCGATTCGGGGTGAATATCCGCACTCAGCCGCGCTTCGTTGCTAATGCCCAGCAGCCAGTCGAGGCTGACCTTAAGCGACGTAGCGATGGCCGCGACCGTATCGGCTCTCGGCAATCGATCGGTTTCGTCCGATAGAAGTTGCGACAGCGTCGAGCGGTCGATACCAACCGCACGCACAAGCGCCGCGCGGTTGACCCCCGCGTTCTCCATCGCCGTCACCAGTCGCTGGCGGAAATGACGCGCAAAATCCCGCCGGTCCAGGTTGGGTTCCATATTCCAGGCCTATTGGTTCATATAATCAATGATTGTGTATATTATCATCTATTTTTCTTTTTGTTTACTATTTAATTATTCCCTAACCAATGATGTCTCTACACCATAGAGCGAGATGGACCTGCTGTGGGTGGCGGAACTCGGCCGATCACGGCCTTGAAAGCAAGAAGGAATGCGAGTGGTGCGTTCGGCTCCGAACCGGGCGGCGGCGATCGGCCTGCGCGCTCCTTGGCGGCACCGTGAAGCCCCCACATGGATGGTTGTCGCGGCCGTTTATGCCGCCTGGCTCGCGCTCACTTGGTACGCGATGACGCTACCGTGGTGGGTGGCCGCGGCGTCGTTGGCTCCCGTCTTGACGTGGCACAATTCGCTCCAGCATGAAATCATACACGGTCATCCCACGCGGTCGGACACCCTCAACGCGTGGCTCGGATCGCCGCCGCTCGGATTGTGGATGCCGTTCGCGAGCTACCGACGGCTCCACCTCGAACACCACCGAATAGCGTTGTTGACGGATCCCGAGCGGGACCCGGAATCGTTCTATCTCACGCTGCGGCAGTGGCGGGCATTACCGGCGCCGGCGCGGGCGTTGCTGACCTTCAACAATTGCCTTCTCGGGCGCGTGACCATCGGCCCGCTACTCGCCACCCTTCGCTTCTGGTTCACCGAGCTTCGCACACTGTCGACCCGTGATCGAAACCGCGTGTTTCGCGAGTGGGGTCCGCACCTGGCGTTGTCGGCCGGTCTCTATTGCTGGATATCCCTCGTTTGCTCGATCCCGATCTGGCTCTACGCTCTCGCCTGCTATTGCGGCCTCGCGCTCACCCTCATCCGCTCGTTCGCCGAGCACGGCCCCGCCGCCGATCGGGAGACGCGAACCGCGACCGTCGAAGCGTCGCTGTTGTGGCGCTTGCTCTTTCTCGGCAACAATTTCCATGCCCTGCACCATCGCCGGCCCGCGCTGCCCTGGTATCGGCTGGCGCAGGTCTATCGCGGCCAACGGCGCGAACGCGCGGACCGGGGCGGGATCGTATTTTTTGGCTATTCGGACCTGTTCCGCAGGTACATATTGCGACCCAAGGACTCTCCCTTGCACCCGTCGGCGCCGACGAGCAACGCAGACTAAGACCCGATCCAGCCAATCCCAGCAGGAGAATGCAGATGGCCGAAGCAAATGGTCTGTTGGGCCGCCTTGCCGAAGGTCCGGTGATTTGTGCCGAGGGCTACCTGTTCGAACTCGAGCGTCGCGGCTATCTGTCGGCCGGCGCCTACGTTCCGGAGGTCGTGCTCGAGCACCCGGAAATCGTCAGCCAGCTCCATCGCGATTTCGTGCATGCCGGGTCCGATGTCGTCGAGGCATTCACCTACTACGCCCACCGCGAGAAGCTGCGCCAGATCGGCCGCGAAAATGATCTCGAACCGATGAACCGTCAGGCGCTTGAGATCGCCAAGGCGGTCGCGCAGGATACCGGCACCCTTCTCGCGGGCGATATCTGCAACACCAACGCGTATATCGACGGCGATGCCGAGTCGCACAAATACGTCCGCTCCATGTTCGACGAGCAGATCGGCTGGGCGGTCGATGCCGGCGTCGACTTCATCATCGCCGAAACGATTTCTTATCTCGACGAAGCATTGATCGCCCTCGAAGCCATCAAGCAGGCCGGTCTCCCGGCCGTCGTCACGCTCGCGATTCATCGTGAACCGATCGTCCGCGGTGGTGCGACGCCGGCGGAAGCCTGCAAACGGCTCGAAGACGCGGGCGCCGACGTCGTCGGGCTCAATTGCGCCCGTGGGCCTGATACGTTGCTGCCGCTGCTCGGCCCGATCTGCGCGGCGGTGTCGTGCCCCGTTGCCGCTCTGCCGGTTCCGTATCGCACCGGGGAAGCGGAACCGACCTTCCAGTCGTTGCACGACACGGCGTGCAGTTGCATCCCCGACGACCGGCCGTTTCCCCTCGCGCTCGACCCGTTCACCTGCAATCGCTACGAAATTGCGGAGTTCACCCACGCCGCGAAGGAGGCTGGCGTGACCTACTTCGGGCTCTGCTGCGGCGCCGCGCCGCATCATGTCCGCAGCATGGCCGAAGCGCTCGGACGCCAACCCCGAGCCAGCCGCTATTCGCCCGACATGAGCAAACATACGTTCTTGGGTACGGGGGACGGAATCCACAAGGAATATCGGGACTTCGCCTCGAAGCTCTGATCCCGCCTCCCTTGCAAGCGGCCGGCGAAGTGGCGGTGATCGACGTCTCGCATGATTTCGGCCTGATCCGCGAAGTGTGCGACCGCGTCACCGTGATGCATTCGGGCGAGGCGATTGAAGAAGGCTTCATCGTCGACGTCTTCACGGCACTGCAATACCCCTATGCAACCCCTATGCGCACCGGTTGTTCGACTGCACCACTGCCGAGCGCGGACCAGACATCGCACCCGTTGATCCCGATCTCCGGTCAATACCCGATTCCCGCACAAGATCGGCGACAGGCGAAAGCGAGACGCCGCGGATTCATCGGATCGGCGAGCATCATCGCATCGCCTGCCACATCGAGAAACTCACCGCCATCGACTCGGTCTTCAGCCGCGCCCGGCAACCGGCGGCACCCACCCACACCGAGCAGACCAACCGTCTCAAGGGCGATGATTGCGCACCGCCGAAGCGGGTGATTAAGTGCGCGTCCAAATTCTGAGGAACCCCACCAAGATCGGGAGCCGCGGCCATGACCCAGCAGATCACCAGCGTCGATCAAAGCGATCGCAAAGTACCGATCAATTTGCGCCAAAGCGGCCCAACTCCGGTCGAACTTCTGATCTCGACGCGGGTGCGCAAGTCGCCCTACTGGCATTTGTCGATGGAAGCGGGCTGCTGGCGCGCCACCGTCTACAACCGCACGTACCACCCGCGCGGCTTTGTCAGGCCCGAAGATGGCGGCGCTATGGTGGAGTACGACGCGCTGGTCAACCACGTGACCATGTGGAACGTCGCGGTCGAACGTCAGATCCAAGTGATCGGCCCCGACGCCGAGGCTCTGGTCGACTACGTCATCACACGCAACGCCAAGCGCATCGAACCGATGCACGCCAAATACGTGATCCTGTGCAACGAGCGGGGCGGTGTGCTCAACGATCCGGTGCTGTTGCGGCCGAGCGAGAACGAATTCTGGTTCAGTCTCGCCGATTCCGACATCGCTTTCTGGCTGCAGGGAGTCAATGTCGGCAAGAAATTCGACGTCGAGATCAACGAAATCGACATCTGCCCGGTGCAGATCCAGGGCCCAAAATCAGAGCCGTTGATGGCTGACCTCGTGGGTCCGGAGATTCGCGACATCCCCTACTACGGTCTCATGGAGGCCAAGGTCGCCGGTCACGACGTGATGATCTCGCAGTCCGGTTTCTCCGGCGAGAAGGGCTACGAGATCTATCTGCGCGACGCCACCCTGCACGCCGAGGACATGTGGAACGCCGTGCTCGAAGCCGGCCAACCCCATGGTCTGCGGGTGATTGCGCCGGCGCATCACCGTCGCATCGCCGCCGGCATCCTATCCTGGGGCCAGGACATAGATGCCGAAACCCTGCCGTTCCAGTGCAACCTCGGCTACCAAGTGCCGCGCAAGAAGGAAGCCGACTATATCGGCAAGGCCAAGCTCGAAGAGGTGCGCGCCCAGATCGAGGCTGGCAATCCGCCGTTCAAGCTAATCCTCGTCGGCATCCAGCTCGGCGGCAAACCGATCGACGAATACGCACCCGATTTCTGGCCGATTTCTCCGGGCAGCGGCGGCGATCCGTTCGGCTACGTCACTTCGCCCTGGTACTCGCCCGAACTCGAAACCAACATCGCCATGGGCTATGTACCCTGGGCGAGCCGCGAGATTGGCACCAGGCTCAGGATTCACCTGCCGGACAGCTACGCCGAGTTCCCGGGCGAGCCGGTCGCCGGCGAGGTGGTCGAGATCCCGTTCCGCGAATCGGTCAACCCCAGCGCCCGCGAGATCGCCGCCGTCGAGGGCCGCGACGCCGCGTATTAGGCAAGGGACAACTTCCCGTGACCCGTTACCCCGCCCCGCCGCGGCGCGAGAAGGATCGTTAGAGCACCCACTCATAGCCCATTCACTCCACCCCGGCTTTGCCCGGTTGGGTCAGCGATAGGCCGGGTACGCGCCGGGAATCGCGATGCGGACGAGCTTCTCGGTCCTACGCATTGCGCATCTCCACGCGCCGCCGCGCCTCGGCGAGCGCAT